>NZ_CP043651.1:0-79430 GCF_014217665.1 Frigoribacterium sp. NBH87 | reverse complement strand
GATGGGGTCCTATCGGGAGCGGAAAGTGCGGAGTCGGAGGCTGTTGCTGACGACGAAGACAGACGACAGCGCCATCGCGGCACCGGCAATCATCGGGTTCAACAGTCCTGCCATCGCGAGTGGGATCGCGGCGACGTTGTAGGCGAAGGCCCAAAAGAGGTTGACCTTAATGGTGCCGAGAGTGCGGCGGGCGAGCGCGATCGCGTCGGCGGCGGCTCCCAGGTCGGCCCGGATGAGGGTGATGTCAGCGGCCTCCATGGCCGCGTCGGTGCCGCTCCCCATCGCGATTCCTAGGTCTGCTGCGGCAAGAGCGGCGGCATCGTTGACTCCGTCGCCGATCATGGCCACGGACCGGCCCTGCTGCTGTAACCGGATGATGGTCTGGTACTTGTCTTCGGGTCGCACCTCGGCGACGACGTCATCGATGCCGACCTCGGCGGCGACGCTCTGTGCGACGTCACGAGCGTCGCCGGTGAGCATGATCGTCCGCAGCCCCATCTGGTGCAGGCGACGGATCGCGGCCGGGCTGGTCGACGCGATGGTGTCGGCGACGCTGATGACGCCGCGGGCGGCGCCGTCCCACGCGACAACGACCGCGGTCGCGCCGCCCTGCTCTGCGGTCCGGACTGCATCCGTGACAGATGAGGGGATAGTGACGGCCCAGTGGTCGGTCAACCATGCGGGTCGACCAACGAGCACGAGGGTGCCCTCGACGACAGCTTGGACACCGAGACCTGCGGTGGACTGGAACATGTCGGCGGTGGGGTGGTCGGTGGCTGCTCCGGTGATGGCTCGGGCGATCGGATGTTCCGATCCCGCTTCTGCGGCGGCAGCGAGAACGAGCACTCGAGTGTCAGACTCGCCATCGACGGCGGTGACCTGGTGGACGCTCATTCTGCCCGTGGTGACGGTGCCGGTCTTGTCAAGCACGACGGTGTCGATCCGGCGGGTCGCCTCGAGGACTTGGGGTCCGCGGATGAGGATGCCGAGCTGGGAGCCCGCGGCCGGTGCCGACGAGCAGCGCGGTGGGTGTTGCCAGCCCCAGGGCGCAGGGGCAGGCAATCACCAGTGTCGCAACGGCAGCGGTGAACGCGGCTTGTACGTCCCCGGTGAGAAGCAGCCACCCGATGAGAGTCAGTACCGCGAGCACGATGACGATGGGGACGAATACGGCGGAGACCCGGTCGGCGAGGCGCTGCACCTCAGCCTTGCCGGTTTGAGCGGACACGACGAGCCGGCCGATGCGGGCAAGCTCCGTGTCGTGGCCGACGCGGGTGGCTTTGACGATGAGTCGGCCGCCGACGTTGACGGTCGCTCCGGTGACGGTGTCGCCTGGGCCCACCTCGATGGGGACCGCTTCACCGGTCATGACACTGGTGTCGATGGCGCTCGTGCCGTCGGTGATGGTCCCGTCGGTGGCGATGCGTTCCCCGGGACGAACCACGAACAGGTCTCCGACCTGAAGGGCCGAGGTCGGCACCTCGGTCTCGGCGCCGTCGCGGAGGACGCGGGCGGTCGGGGCTCCGAGGGCGAGGAGCGCTTGGAGTGCGGCGCCGGATCGGTCCTTGGCGCGGGCTTCGAAGTACCGGCCGGCGAGGAGGAACACTGTCACCGCGGCGGCGACTTCGAAGTACGGCTCCGGCGCGGCTCCCGGGTGCGGGAACCAAGAAAAGGCCATCTGCATCCCCAGACGCCCCGCACCGCCGAATGCCAGTGCCCAGACAGACCACAGGGTGGCTGCGGCGACGCCGACGCTGACCAGGGTGTCCATCGTGGCTGCCCCGTGCCGGGCGTTAACCGCCGCGGCGCGGTGGAACGGCCACGCCCCCCACACCGCCACGGGAACCGCCAGGACAAGCGCTACCCACTGCCATCCGGGGAACTGCAACGCCGGGATCATCGACAGTGCCACCACTGGTGCGGCGAGCACCGTGGACACGATCAGCCGCCGGCGCAAAGGCCCAAGGTCGTCAAGGTCGTCGGCGGCCGGTTCGGGCAGGTGGGCACCGTAGCCGGCCGCCTCGACAGTCCGGATCGCATCATCAACAGCCAGATCCGCGGGCAGCGTCACGGTGGCGCTTTCCGTGGCGTAGTTCACACTCGCCGTCACACCAGGCAGCTTGTTCAGCTTCCGTTCGATCCGGTTCGCACACGACGCACAAGTCATGCCCTCGATCGTCAGCGCTACCGGAGAAGGGGTCGTCATGATGCCACCAACGTGTAGCCGGCCTCCTCCACAGCGGCAGCAATTTCCCCCCGAGGAAGGGCACGGCTACTGGTTACCTGAGCGGTGGAGACTCCGCCAACGTTCAGTTCGATGGCGACATCCGTCACACCGGGCACAGCGGAAAGCTCCTCGTCGACGCTGCTCACACAGTGCCCACACGTCATTCCGGTGATCTCGTACGTGCTCGTCAGCTGGCCCATTGCAGGTAGTCCTTCCGTGTCGATCAAAGCTGGATACCCCTGGGGGGTATGTCGGTGAGTGTAACCAGGATGGTTCGGAGGTGTTCCCGATTCAACCTGATTGACACCGGCGGCAAGGGGCGGCCAGTCCACTCCTGAGCGGAGACAGGGAAGCTGGGTCTGGCCACGGTGGGCAAAAACGGAGGGCCGGGAGGAGCATGGCGGGCATGACCAGCCCGACGCTGGACGGCGACGGGTATCCCGGCATCGCCAATGGAAAGGACGACTCATGAGCGCCATTACGGACATGCACCGCACCTCCCCCAAGGACCTCTCGGGCATTGATCAGGCGGCCCTAGCTGCCTGTATCGACGCCTGCTTTGAGTGCACGACGATCTGCACGGCATGCGCTGACGCCTGCCTGGCCGAAGGCATGGTCGCTGACCTCACCACGTGCATCCGCACCAACCTCGACTGCGCCGACATCTGCGCGGCCACCGGCCGGGTCCTTACCCGGTACAGCGGCGGCGACTCCGCCGTTGTTCGCGCGGCCCTCGAAGCGTGCGTGGCTGCGTGCACGGCATGCGCTACCGAGTGCGCCCAGCACGCCCAGATGCACGAGCACTGCAAGATCTGCGCCGACGCATGCCGCCGCTGCGAGGAAGCGTGCACCGCACTCCTGGCCACGCTCTAAGAGCAGACGATGGACCGGCAGCACGAGTCAGGACGCTGGGGCGCGCTGGCCGTTCCTCGAACAGCTCGGACTACCCCCAGGGGGTACCTGTAAAAATGCTGTCCACGTGCCTGCCTCCTGCGGGTGAGCACGGACACCTCTTACGCTGGACCCGGTAGCTGAGGCCTGTGATTGGCGATCACGGGCTTGTACACTTCGACGCAATACTGCCCAAGGAGAGTCATGACCCCCCACTCGACGCGCATCCCCTCGGGGCTGGGACGTCTGGGGACCGCAGTCGTACTCATCTTGTTGCTCATCGGCAGCACCGTGTTGATGCACACCCTCGCCGGGCACACCACCGGCCATGCTGCCGCTCCGACAGTCGCCGAGCACACCCACAGCGCCCCTCATGCGGAGCGTTCGGCGGGCACCGTTCACGCCGCCGAGGCGCCGTTGCTGGTGCCGGCTGGTGCGTCGGATGACTGTGGCGGACTGTGCGCGATGCTCTGCGCCGTGATGGGCATGGCGTGCCTGATGGTGCTGCTCGTCACGGCAGCCGTACTGCTGCGTCGCCGCGGCACTCGCGCCCTGTTCATCC
Source organism: Frigoribacterium sp. NBH87 (assembly GCF_014217665.1). NCBI lineage: Bacteria > Bacillati > Actinomycetota > Actinomycetes > Micrococcales > Microbacteriaceae > Frigoribacterium > Frigoribacterium sp. NBH87. Next base: position 75,750 of record NZ_CP043651.1, on the reverse strand, counting down.
TGTCGAAGACCCTCGGCGCGTTGCCTGCCCTACCGACGATCGTGGTTCCCCGCCGGTCGATGAACTTGAATCAGCTCAGCGTCCTCCGCGTCTAGATCAGCCCTTGGGGATTTCTCCCCACACGAGACCCGCGGCCCATTTGCCGCTTTCTTTCTCACCCCAAGGGACACCCATGAACCGCACCAAGACTCTGCTCGTCAGCGCCACGGCCATCGTCGCTGCCCTCACTCTGGTCGGCTGCGCCGACACTGCCGGCAACACCTCCTCGTCCTCCGACAGCTCTGCGTCGTCAGAGTCAGCGGTCTTCAACGACCAGGACGTCATGTTCGCCCAGATGATGCTCCCTCACCACGAGCAGGCCGTGGAGATGAGCGACACCTTCATCGCCAAGGGCGACAGCGTCGATTCGGATGTTCTTGCTCTGGCGGAAACCATCAAGGACGAGCAAGGCCCCGAGATCGAGCAGCTCACCACGTGGCTGGACGACTGGGGTCAGGACACGTCCGCGTCGATGGATCACTCCATGGACGGCATGATGAGCGAATCTGACATGACGGCCCTGGAGGACGCGGAGGGCGCTGAGGCCTCACGGCTGTTCCTGGAGCAGATGACCGAGCACCACAAGGGCGCCGTGGACATGGCGCAGCAGGAAGTCGACGGCGGGGAGAACCCCGACGCAGTCGAGATGGCGAAGAACATCGTCGAGTCCCAGACGGCACAGATCGATCAGATGGAAAGCCTTCTCAGCTCCCTCTGACCCTTCCACGGGGCGAGGCGCCTACTAGGTGCCTCGCCCCTGGGCGGTGCCTTGCGCCCGCGCACTCGTCGTACTTCTCACACCACCGAAAGCTTCCTGGTGCCCCAAATTCTTTCTGCCCCCGTGCTTCCTACCGCCCTCACTCGCCGCGAAGCACTCGCTCGCGAACGCACCGCCGGCCGCTCCTCCTCACCGTCGGCCCCGCGCCGACGCACTTACCAAGCAGCACAACCCCTCCCCTCTGCCGCCCGAAGCAAGCTTCGAGCAGCGCCTCTCGCAGCAGCACCTCGAGCTCGGCCGTGCGCCGTGGAACAGCTCCCCGGGAGCGCCTGGTCGGTACCGGTTCGTCCCCGCAAGTTCCGCACCCTGGGTCCTGTTCTTGGGGCATTGGCGGTGACGATGTTCTTCACCGCGAACACGATCCCGGCTACGGCGTCTGACCTGGCGGGTGGGGCGACCCCTACGACTGTTGTTGCCCCGATCAGTGGACAGCACCTCGCCGCCTCGGTGGTGGCGGTGTCCGTCGAGGGTCGAGACGGCTACGCCGTGACCGAGCAAGTACTCGCCACCACACAGAGCGCTAACTCGGGACGTGCCGGAGCAGCAGCCCAGGTCAATACCGGGACCGGGGACATTCGGTGGCCCTTCCCTGGGGTAACGCCCCTCAGCTCGGACTTCGGGCCCCGGGCGCGGCCGTGCGGGGCATGTTCGGCCATGCACGAGGGAATCGACATGGTCCCGGGCAAGAACACCCCCATCGGGGCGATCGCTGGCGGCACCGTTCGGGTGTCCGGGATGGGCGGGGCGTACGGCGAGTACGCCATCATCGACCACCAGATCGATGGCCAGACCGTCAGCAGCCTCTACGCCCACATGGTCGTCGGTTCCAGCCCCCTGCGGGTCGGAGACCGTGTCAATGTCGGGGACCTGGTGGGCCTGGTGGGTAATAGCGGGGTCAGCACCGGTGCGCACCTGCACCTGAGCATCCTGCTTGGCGGCACACTTCAGATCGACCCGCAACTGTGGCTCGAAACCAACGCCGGCCGGGTGCTCTGACATGACGCCCGCACAACAGCTTCCCGGTCGTGGCCACATCATCCGCCCCCTCCGGGTAAGGCTCGCTCTGGGGAGCATCACGGTGGTGGCGCTCGTTGTTGCCGTCCTCACCCCGGTGGGGCAGGCGTCCGCAGCTGAGTACCCCACGTGGGCCGAGGTCGAAGCAGCTCGTGCCTCCGAAACGGAAGGCCAGGCCCTCGTGGCGCAGATCACGACGCAGATCGCAGAACTCGACTCCGCAGCCACCGCCGCCGCCGAGCTTGCTCTGACCCGTGGCGCCGAGTACGAGGAAGCAGACGCTCAGTTCCTCGACGCGGCGTACCAAGCAGACACACTCCAGGAGCAAGCCCGCACAGCCGAGACCACCGCCACCCAGTCTCGAGACCGGGCAGCTCAGATCATCGCGTCGCAAGCACGCAGCGGCGGCCAGGACTTGACCAGCACCCTGCTCACCGGCGCCCAAGACCCGGATGACTTTCTCTCTCAGCTGGGGTTTGCCGACAAGATCGCCGAAACCAGCCAGGGCATCTACGTCGACGCAAGCCAGGATCAGAACATCGCCCAAGGCCTCGGCGATCAGGCGGCCCTCGCCCGGGACGCCCGCGACGCACTCCGCCAGGAAGCCGATGACGCCCGCCGGGACGCCGAGGCTGCCTCCGCGGCAGCCGATGAGGCACTGGCAGTGCAAGTCGACAAGCAAGCTGAGCTGCAAGCGCAGCTTGGCGTGCTCACGGATCAGCGTGCCGCGACCGAGCAAGACTTCGCCGCCGGCGAGGCAGCCCGCGCCGCAGAACGTGCACGCATCCAGGCGGAAGCCGCTGCCCGGGCTGCCGCAGTAGCCGCGGCGGCAACGTCTGCCGGTCAAGTAGCCGGGAGCGGATGGGCCAACCCCACCACTGGTCGCATGGTCAGCGCCTACGGGTACCGCATCCACCCCATTCAACGGGTATGGAAGCTGCATTCCGGAATCGACATCGCCGGCGGATGCGGGGTACCGATCTACGCTGCCTCGGCTGGCACCGTGGCCTACTCCGGGGTGTACGGCAGCTACGGCAACTGGATCCTCCTCGAACACGCCAATGGTGTTCAGACCGGTTATGCCCACATCGAAAACGGTGGACTCCTCGTCAGCCGTGGACAGCAGGTCGAAGCCGGACAACTGATCGCCCGTGCCGGTTCGACAGGGGGCTCCACCGGCTGCCATCTGCACTACGAAGTGCGACCAGGAGGTACCTCCACGGACCCCGCACCCTTCATGTCCGCCCGCGGCATCCAACTCGGCTGACCGCCCGCCCGACAGGAAACCACCATCACCACATCACACATGCGACCCACGAAAGCCCTTGCCGCCCTCGCCGCAACGACTGCACTGATCCTCGGTATGGCCGCGTGCACGAACACCACCGCCGCCCCTCCGACAGCGGACGCATCCCTGGAGCACGTCCACGCGTTTGCTCACTTGAATAACTCCCCCGCTGTCCTCGTGGGCACACACACAGGCCTGTGGAAATTCGCCCTGACCGCGATCGACCCTGATCGCCCACAAGAGTCACCGTTGATCCCGGTCGGTGACGACCGGTTCGACGTCATGGGGCTCACGACCACGCCGCAAGACGTACTCATTGCGTCGGGCCACCCCGCAGTCACCGCTCCGGCGACAGCGCCATCGAACCGGGGTCTGCTACGCAGTGATGACTCGGGGACAACGTGGCAGACCATCAGCCTGGAAGGCAAAGCCGACTTTCACGACCTGACGACGGCCGCCGATAGCGTCCTTGGGCTGAACTCGACCAGCCGGGCCATCCTGCGGAGCGACGACGACGGTGCGACCTGGACGACGGAAGCGACAACAACGGCCCTGTCGCTGGCCGTCGACCCGGCCAACCCCGAGATTATTTGGGCCGCAGGTCCCGACGGTCTAGAACGCAGCATCGACCGCGGCGCCACCCTGACCCCAAGCTCCGAGGCACCACCACTTGTGTACGTCGCCTCATCCGCATATTCGATCGCTGGCGCGACCGTCGACGGCACCGTATGGTCTCTCGATCCAGGGAGCGCAACCTGGTCACAGATCGGGCAGCTCGAAGGCCAACCCCAAGCCTTCGACATCATCGACATAGGCGACAAGACCGTCCATTTCGCCGTCGATGATCGAGCCATTGTCGTCAGTCACGACAACGGCCGCACCTGGACCCCCGTGCCTTTGACGCTCAAGTAGAGCAAGTAAAGACGCGGCTTAGCGATCGGCTACCGAGACGGTCAGCCGGCGGCACCACTCCCCCGAAGTCCCGGGACGAACGGTGTCTCGTTTGACCCGTCCGAAATGGAGTCCGGTGACGGTGGCTCATGTGAGACTGCGCGCATGACCTCCGCGACCCTGATTGGTTACGCCCGCGTCTCGACCAACGCCCAAGACCTCGCCGCACAGCGGGACGCCCTGACGGCGCTTGGAGTGCCGGCGGAGCGCGTCTACAGCGACAGGGGTCACACCGGGACCACGAGGGAGCGCCCGGGCCTCAGGGAGGCGCTGGCGGCGTGCCGCGAGGGCGACACCCTCGTCGTGACGAAGCTCGACCGGCTTGCCCGGTCGTTGCGAGACGCGACGGACATTGCGGCGGAGCTCACGCGCCGCGGTGTGCGGCTGAACCTCGGCGGGTCGGTCTACGACCCGACCGACCCTGTCGGCCGGCTGCTGTTCAATGTGCTGGGGATGGTGGCCGAGTTCGAGTCCGACTTGATCCTGGCCCGCACTCGCGAGGGCATGGCCACGGCGAAAGTCCGGGGGAAGCTGACCGGGCGGAAGCCCAAGCTCTCCCCCGTGCAGGAGCGCCACATGGTGGCGCTGCACCGCGCTGGCGATCACACGGTGGCTGAGCTCGTCGAGCTCTTCGGCGTCGGCCGCGCGACGGTCTACAGGGCCCTCGGCCGGCACCCTGCCGGCGACGGCGCCGCTGTCACGCTCCCCCGAGTCGACGCATAAAGAAAGCCAGGAATACAGCTACCTGTATTCCTGGCTTTCTTGTTTAAACGTCGACCTTCTTAGATGCCAACTTGTCGGCCTTCTCCATCTGATAGACGCGCTGCCGGCTGATCCTGAGCACCAAGCCGACCTCTTCGGCGGACATCTGCTGGCCGCGGAGCCGTCGGACGACACCGCGGCGTTTCGCTGCGGCCCGCGCCTGAGCCTCACGCGCGTTGGCCTCGTCGAGCTCGGCCGCCTGCCACTCGCGCAGGAGCTCGGGGTCGGTCTGAATGGTGACGTCCACGGCGACACTCTCCATGGGCACCTGCTCCCACGCGCTGATGATTCCGCGCGCCTCGAACTCGACCTCGGAGAGCTTGTGGGCCTGGCCTGCGGTGTCGAGCTCAGGGACCTCGAACACCCACCAGCGCCCCTCCCTCTTGACCTCCACGGCGTACGTGCGAGCCTTGGCGCTCATTACTTCCATCCCTTCGGCACGGTCACTCCGCGCTTCTCTAGCTTCGACAGAATCGCCGGGGACACTTCCTTGTGGCCCGTCGGAATCGACAACTTCACCGATTCATCCGGCAGGCCCCAAATCTCGTGGCTGCCCGGTGCGTCCCTGAGGTACACCCACCCGATGGAGCGGAGGAACTTGACAACGTCCCGTGTCTTCTGCGGCTTCATAACTCTAGTATGGACCCCCCTTGTCGTCAACGACAAGGGGGGTCTATACATTTAAGCCTGTATTCCTGGAAAGCCAGGTATACAGGAGTACAGCTTTACTGCTTATCGAGTTTGGCGAGCTCAGCCCGGATGGCACGAGTGACGATTTCCTTCATCGTCTGGCCGACTCGACCCCCGGTCGATTTGAGCTCGGAGTGAAGCGAAAGCGGCAGGGAGACGGTCAACAGCTTCTCGTCCTCGGGCGCCGCGCCGCCGGCACGCTCGCCGCTGCTGCGCCGGCGATCAACACCGCTATTGAGGGCGCCGGCCATGGGGTTCTTCCTGTCGCTCATTTCGTGAGGTCCTTCAATTCGGCCACGACGTCGGAGTACGCGCCGAGGTCGGAGATGGGTTGTCCGTGCGCGAGAGCAAGGGACTGCGACTGGGGCACTTCGCTGGCAAGGACGGTGTGGCCGCTCTCGGTGAGAGCGTCGCGAGAGAAGGTCCGCGAGCGGGTGTTCTTGATGACGCGGCTCAGCAGGATGAACACCTGGAGGTCGTCATTCATGGTCTGCACGTCCTCGACCAGGGCCAGGGTTTCAGCCAGCTGGTCCATGTCGGCCGTTGTCGGCTGAACGGGGATCACGAGCGTGTCGGCAGCGCGGAGGGCTGACGTGACGATGCCGAGGTCGCCCGGGGGAGTGTCGATGACGATGTGCCGGGTATCGGTAAACCGATCGATCTGGCGGTGGATGGTCTTGTTCGGCATGGCAACCGTCAGCCAGGGGGAGTCGGCACGTTCCGCCCAGCGGAGCGCGGAGCCCTGCGGGTCGCCATCGATGAGGGTCACCCCCTCATCGGCCAGGCCAGCAGTGATGTAGGTAGCCGATGTGGTTTTACCCACGCCGCCTTTGAGGTTCGAGAGCGCGAGGCGCATGTGAGTTCCTTTCTCCTGTAGCTACAGGTTACCAGCAACCTGTATCTACAGCAATACAGGTTTTGGTATTTCTGCTCGCCAACTTCCTATCCCGGCCGCCCCTGCTACTCGTCGACGTCCCAGCCGTCCCCGCTTGGACTCGAGAACTGCCAGCGATGCGCTCGGCGCTACCCATGGGGCATGGATCACTTCAGCCGACCCATCACGTGCTCTCCGGGTAGGGGTCGCGCAGCGACCTCTAGCCGCGCCCCGAACGCCGCCTCCCGACGCCGGCGCCCGGCCGCTCGACCGGGTCACGGCGTGAGCGGGTGCCAGAGCGCGTAAGCCGCGGCGATCTTCATTCGGACGACCAGGTATGCCTCTGGGTCGGTGACGTCGCCGGCGTTCTTGGGCGTCTGGTCGAGGCCCGCGTCTACTGTCTGCCAGATGTGCAGGAGGTCGGCGTAGCTGTACCGGTCGGCGTCGAAGCCGGATCGGTGCACGATTCGCTGCACGCGGAGCGTGGAGAGCTCGTTCGGTAGCCACGGAAGGCTGCTCACCAGCCGGGCGGCGAGGCGTTGCAGGGGGAGTGATCGAGGTTGGTCGGCCCCTGGGACGAATTTCGCCCGCTTCTGTCGTTGCCGTGCCCGCGGAGCGGGCTCCGAGTGCGGCTTGCCGCGCCTTGGATTGGAGTTAAGAGGGTGGGTGGTCGGGTTAAACCGTGTAGCGGTAGCTAGGTGCTCATTAAGAGCTGAATCGTGGATTTCCGGCATGGTCAGGGCGCGGACGGATGCGGCGCGTAGCTGCTGGCCGCCGTGCCTGGCGGTGGCTGCCAGGCGCTCCACGCGGGTGAGGTAGCGGCCGGGCTCGACGGTGGCCAGGCAACCCAGGGCCTCCATGAGGGCGCGGGCCCGGCGGGCGGTGATCTTGCTCATGCCGACCATGCGGGCGAGGGTGTCGTGGCTGGTGGTGATGCCTCGGCCGTCTCGGGCGCCGGCCATGGAGGCCTCGGCCCTCCGCGAACTTCATGAACGTTGATAGGCGGATGGAGACGCGCCGGCGGTGGGCGTCGCCGGCCGGTGTCATCACGACGGCCAAGAGCCGGTTGAGCCATGCGCGGCGCGAGGTCGGCAGGCAGAGGCCCTTGTAGGCATCGTCGGGCACTGACAGTGGGTACGAGCCGCCGGGACGGGAGAACACCTGTGAGGGCCGCGGCGGGCGCCGTCGGCCGGCGTGGTGGGACCGCTCGGGACGTGTCGGTCGTTCTGGGGACACGGGGTGCCCGGACACGCCGGAAACAGGGGGATGCGCAAGCGCAGACGTGCGAGTTATGATGGCTCCGTTCCGCTCATCCCCCGATGGGAGGTACGCGAAAGGTCCGGCCCTGAGAAGCCGGTTCTTTTACCTGGAGCTCGAAACCTGTAAGTCGCCAAACTGAAGCAGGTTCGAGCTAAATAGCTCTAAGGCCCTCGCGAAAGCGGGGGCCTTTGCTGTTAGGCCGAGTCGATAGGCAACTCCCCGTCGCGCTTCTTCTCCGGCATCCACGGGAGAGTGCCACCGGGGGGCACGGTGGACTCGACGTGCGCGGCCATGAGCTCGACGAACTCTGACGCCGACACCCCGTGGTTAGCCGCCATCGTCGCGATGCTGTCGCGAGACTTCTTGGCGATCTTCCACCCGGTCACGACAGGGTCAACGATCGAGAATCGCGGTCGCCGCACATCTGCCATGGCCTCACCATATGGTTGTTGACAGTCTTAAGTCACGTGCGACACGCTGGACTCGAACGTCGATGATGCAGCGGCAGCAAATCAAGACCCACAGGTCCGTCGACGGTGTCGTACCGGTGGAGTAGTGTGCAACGTACAGGTGCGTTCGGTTTTAAAAAGACGCCAACCCCCACGACGGTAATCGTGAGGGTTGACTTCCCGAATCGCGCAGAAGAGCTAGACCTTCTGGAGGTGACTGGGCTTGTCCAGTCTAGAGAAAAACGGGGACCCAACGGCCGGTGCGTCGACACTGCCGCCCGTCTCCCGCCGCGACGCGCTGCCGATCACAGGCACGGGCGCCGGCTACGAATCGCCATCCCTCGTCGGTGGCCGGTCTTACGCTGAGGTGCGCGTTAGGCCCGGGGGATCGGGGCTCCGCGCCTGGCCGTCGCCATCAGCTGTCCAGCGCCACGCGCTGTCGAACTAGAGCACGACACAACGAGGGGAGCCACCATGTGGCACGACTTTAAGAGCAGCGAAGTAGACGATTCTGTGACGCTCGACGGCCGGCACATCGTCCCGGCAGAGGGCGTAAGCGCCTACGGCGCTGCGATGGCTGCCCTCGCGGAGAGCGCCCGTGAGGAGGAGTCCCCGGCGCTGGTGAAGAGCACGAGCAGCGGGGGAGTGACCTGGTTCACGGTCACCGAGGCCGGCGTCGTGGCGGCCGTGCAGGCCCCGAAGGACACGGACGCCGGCAACCAGGCGCCGCCGGCCACTGAGCAGGCTCCTGCCGCACCGTCGCCCACTGCGGAGCCCGCGCGGCGTAAGAGCGCACCGACGAGCGCGCCGGCGCCTCAGGCGGCCCCTGAGGACGCATCTGAGCCGCTACCGACCCGGCGCCGCCCCACCGCGGCCGACTATGCCTCCACGGTGGCGGAGCCGACGCCGAGCCCCGCCCGTGAGGGTTGGCAGGGCGTCGTGAACACCCTCACCGGTGGCGCGTTCCGGGTGAAGCCCGGCGACGCCGAGCTCGGGAGTCGCCGCGACCGCGCCCGGGTTCAGCGGGGCATCTCCGGTCACAAAACGATCGTGTTCGTGAACCTGAAAGGCGGCGCCGCTAAGACCACGTGCACGTACATCGTCGGTGCGACCTTCGGCCGTGTTCGCGGCGGGAACGTGCTGGCGTGGGACAACAACGAGAACCAGGGCACGCTAGGCGACCTGTCCATGGCGGCCTCGCACGACCACACCGCCCGTGACCTGTTGCAGAACATCGAGCGGTTCGCGATCCCGTCGAACATGCCCGAGTTGACCAACTACGTGCGCCCCCAGGGGGAGAACCGCTTCCACGTGTTGGCGTCGCAGAACAAGGCGTCCAACCAGGAAGTCATCGACGGTAACGACTTCGTGCAGCTGCACGCGATGCTGCGCCAGGCGTATCACGTGATTCTCGTCGACACGGGCAACGCCTCGACGGCGAGCACGTGGCAGGCGGCGGTGGAGATTGCCGACGAAATCGTGCTCGTGGCGCTGAACAAGCGGGACTCCACGAAGAAACTCGCGGCGACCGTCGACATTCTCGTGGCGCAGGGGTTGGGCGACAAGCTCTCCCGCGGCGTCCTGCTGCTCTCGGAAGCTGCTGCGTTGAACAAGAGCAAGGACCCCGAGCAGTTCCGCAAGGCGGAAGCGAACCGCGCCGAGGCCCTGGAGCACTTCGGGCACTACGTGCGCGAAATCGTGCAGATCCCCTACGACGGCGGCCTCTCCGACGGCCTGGAGGTCGTCTTCGAGGAGCTCCAGCCGGCGACGCAGCGCGCGTATCTGGCGGCGACGGCCTCGATCGTCGACGGGCTCTGACATGGCGACCGTCGTCCAGCTGAACGGCCCCATGTGGGCCGTCGACGGGCACATTCTCGAAGTGCCGGCAGGCGTCACCGCCGGCCAGTTCCTCTCCGAGTACCTGGCGGCTCAGGCGCCGGCTGAGGGTGAAGAGCCCGTCGTGGTGACGGTGCAGGGCGTCGGCCGCGAGATGTTCGGGCTGATCGTCAACCCCGACGGCTCCGTGACGACAGACACGCTCTCTGACCCCGAAGCTCTCGGCTGGCTGCGCCCGGCACGTGAGGTGCCGGCGTCGGAGCTCGACGAGGACGCCGAACCCACCGAGGTCCTGGCCGAGGTGCTGGCCGACGTGCCGGCGGGAGAGTGGAACGTCTATGGCGTCCACCCCGGCGCCGGCGCCACGACGTGGGCGGGGCTCCTCAACGCTGTCGAGCTCACGGACCCCGAGCAGTACCCGGGACGCCTGTTGGTCGTGGCGCGCACCACGCTCCGCGGGGTGCAGGAGGCCAAGACCCTGACCCGCCGTGCCGGCGTCGTCCTCATGGTCGCGGACGCCCCGGGCAAGTTTCCCGCCGACGTCCGTCGCGGCATCAAGGTGCTCTCCGGCGCCGCCCCCATCGTGACCGTGCCGTGGCTCCCGCCGCTGCGCGGGGCCCTCACGGTCCCCGAATCCCCGGCCCTGGCAAAAGCCACCGCCAAGATCGCCGCGGCCATCCGCGACAACTGGAAGGACACACCATGATCGACCTCCTTGACGTCGCCACCACGACGATCACCGCCGCGGGCACCCCCTACTGCCTCCCGGACCAGGCTTCCAACGCTCTCGCCACGGCGAAGTTCTGGACGCAGCTGGTCGCGATCGCCCTCGCGGTCGTCGCCGTGATCATGATCGGCATCGGCATGTTCTTCTCGTCCCGCCGCGGTGACGGCGGCGAGATGTTGAAGGGCCTCGGCTGGTGGATCGGCGGAGTCGTCCTCATCGCCGGCGCCGCGCAGATGGTGGCCGTGTTCATCACGCCCCCGACCAACTGCATCTAAGCGTCAGGAGGACGCCGTGAAGGACACCACCCGTAAGTCACGAATCACGCTTTGGGCGTCAGCCGGCGTCCTGCTCCTGGCCGTCGTCGCCGCCCTCGTCATCTTCCTGGTGCCGGCCGGGGACTCCACCCCTGACAGTGACGGGACGACCGCTCCGCGACCGTCCTCGAGTCCTGAGCCGGCGCCTGACGCCGATGGGATCGGCTGCGAGGCCGAGCCCAGCGACGACCGCGACGTCCCCGAGGACCTTCGTTGGGAGACCGTCGACGGCATCGCCTGGCCCGTCTCCGACACGGTCGGCCCCACCACGACCGAAGACGGGTTCTCCGCCTGCTTCGAGCACTCGCCGGTCGGCGCCGCACTCGCGGGCGTTACGTATGTGTACTCGCAGCTGGAGCACTCCCCGCAGGAGGTCGGAGAGTTCTATCTCGCAGAGTCGCCGGGTCGCGACGCGGCGCTCAGCGAAGTAGATGCCAACACCCCCTCGCTGCTGCGAGACCAGTTGCAGGACAACGGAATGACGATCGTCGGCTACAAGATCGAGGAGTACGACGGCGACCGTGCCAGCATCCGCCTCGTGCTGCGCGTCCCGGGCAGCGCGACCGGCTTCCGAGGCCTTCCGGCGCCCATGCAGTGGGTCGATGGCGACTGGAAGGTGAAGCTGCTGGACACGGGCTCAACCGGCCAGGCGAGCGACGTCACGAGCGGCAGTTTCACTTACTGGACGGCAGCCGACAATGGGTGAGGGCGACGACTGCTCCGGGCTGGCCGGGGCAGTCGGATGCCAGATCAGCAACGTGGCGGACGGGCAGATCGAGCGGTTCGCGCAGAAGCTTCTAGAGGGCGCCAACGACATGTTCAACGGCTTCTTTACGTCGTGGATCACGTCGGACCTCGACGGGATTGTCGGCGGCTCCACGGCTGACTGGTTCGGCACGATCGCTCTCCCGATCCAAGCGTTTCTGCTCGGACTCGGACTCATGGTCGCCGGCGTCCGCATGGCCATCTCGGGTCGCGGCGAGGCAGCCGCGGACGCCGCCCGGCGCTTCTTCCGCGCCATCCTCGTGGCCGTCGCTGGGGTCGCGTTCTTCGGCATCATGCAGACCGGATCGAGCGCTCTCGCAGCGTCGATCCTCGATGCCGCGACCGGCGGCCAGCCCCCGAACCTGCTGCTCGACGCGGCGACGTTCAGTGGCAACGCCGCCATGGCGCTCCTGTTCGGGCTCTTCGGTGCGATCGCCACCGGCATTCAGTGGATCATCATGATTTTCCGCGCCGTGGCCATCTCGGTCCTGCTGCCCTTCTGGCCCATCACCGCCGCCGGCGCGATGTTCCAGAAGCAGGAGGGCATGTTCGAGAAGACCACGGGGTGGCTCTTGGCCTTCCTGCTGTACTCGCCCGTGGCCGCGGCCCTCTACGGGCTCGCAATCCGGTTCCGTGACGGCCGAGACGGCCTCCAGGGGGCCATGGTCGGGATGGCGATTTTCGCCCTCGCGATCTTCGCGCTGCCGGCGCTCATGCGCCTGGTGGTGCCCCTGACGTCCGCGATCGGTAACGCCAGCGCCGGCGCCATGATGATGGGCGGCGTCAAGTCCGCCGTTCTCGTGGGCGCAGCGACCGGCTCCGCGATCGTGACCGCGGGCGCGTCTGCGCCGGCATCTGCTGCTGCCGCCTCCGGGAGCGGCGCTGCGGCGGCCTCCGGCAGTGGTGCAGCTGCTGCCTCGGGTAGTGGCGCCTCGGGTGCTGCCGGGGCCGCCGGCGCTGGCACCTCTGGCGCAACCGGCTCGGCCGGCGCCACGGGTGAGGCCGGCAGCAGCGGCGCCGCCGGTGGGTCCGGCGTCGACGGCGGCTCAGGCTCCGGGGCTGCCTCCGGGAGCTCGGGGTCTTCGGGCTCGTCCAAATCGGGCTGGGACTCGATGCGTGATCTAGCGAATGCGGCCCCCAGCGGGAGCCGTGGAGTGGGAGAGATGATCGATGAGTAACCAGGGACCTCAGAGGGTGATGTTCGGCACCTGGCTGCCGACGAGCCGGATGCGGCTGGGGCCGCTGACCCTCCCCGGGTGGGGCGTCCTCGTGGTCGCCATGCTCGCCATGGTCGTCTCGCTCACGCGAGGCGCCCTCGGCGTCGGCCTGTTGTTCGTGCTCGGAGCTCTGCTCTTCGAGCTCCTGTTCGTCGTGCGCTTCGGCGGAGAGTCCACCGGGCGCACAATCGCCCAGCGCGTCTCCGCGATCGCCTCGGGCGCCGCGCGGGCCGAGCGCGGAGCGACGCAGTTCAACTCGGGGTTGTTCTCCATGCTCCCCTCCAACGGGCTGACGTCTCTCCCGGGGCACCTGGGGAACCTGCGGGAAATCGATGGGGAAGACGGCTTCGGCCGCCCCTTCACGCTGCTGCACGACCCCGTGAAGAAGACCCTCACGGCGGTCCTCGCGTGCAACCCCGATGGCACGGACATGCAGACCCAGAACACCGTCGACGCCGCGGTGGCGCACTACGGCGGCTGGATCAGGTCGCTGTCCTCCGACCCCGCCCTCGCGGGGTCCACGGTCGTTGTCGACTCCTCGCTCCGCGACAAGGGGCCTCTAGTCGAGCGCATCGTGTCAGACCTCGACCCCGACGCCCCCGACATTGCCCGCCGGCACGTCTTCGAGGCCGGCGACCAGCTGCCCCGTCAGTACTCCGAGGTCAGCACGTGGGTGACCATGACGTGGCTGATCGAGTCCCTGGCCATCTCGACCGAGGACGCCGTGGCCGAGGTCGCGGCCAAACTCTCCTTCCAGGTCGACGCGCTGCACAGCGCCGGCGGCGGCTCTGTGTCCGTGGCCACGAGCCGCGTCCTCGCGGAGGCCGTGCGGGTCGCCTACAACCCCGAGCGGTCGGCGGAGTTCGCCAGCGACGCCCTCCGCGGGCAGACCTCCGGCCTTCGGGTCACCGAGGCAGGTCCCGACTTCTTCAACGACGAGCGCCGGCGCGTGTGCTTCCACGACGGGGTCGCCTCGATGACGGCGCTCATCCTGGAACCGCCGAAACTGCACATCAACGAATCGACCCTCGCTCCGCTCTTCGGCCCGGCGCCCCGGTTCCTCCGCAAGCGCGTTGCCCTGTTCTACCGGCCCGTGGCGCCCGACAAGGCGGTGCAGATGGTGCAGCGCCTCGGCGGCAAGGTGTCGACCGTGGCCTCCTCCAAGGCGCGCGAGACGGCCGAAGATCGCAGCCTCGTGACGAAGGCCAAGAAGCTCGAACAGGAGGTGACAGACGGCGCCAGCGTCACCCGGTTCTCGATGGCCGTCACGGTCACCTTCGAGGCCGACGAGCGCCCCTACCGGGAAGCGGAGCTCGCGTTGAAGCAGCTGCTCGGCCAGAGCGCGCTGTCGTACCGCTTCTGCGACTACGACACCGCCGCGGCGTTCCACAGCACCCTCCCGCTCGGCATCCTTCCGTGGATGTACGAGACCCCTACCGAGCACGTGATGGGACTGGTTTCCTAATGCTTCGACCTGCCTGGCTGCGCACCAAGCCCCGCACCCTCGTTCCCACCGGCTACGTCGGGCCCGGCGGCGGCCAGTGGTCCCGAGTGCCCGCAGGGTCGCTCTGGTACGCCTCGTCGGTGCAGGCGAACGGGCTCTATCCGTTCACTGCCGGCACCGCCCGGCCCGTGTCGGGCGCCCCCTGCGGAATCGACCTGCACACCGGGACCGCCGTAGCTCTCGACCACCACGCTTTCTACCAGGAGGGCGTCATCTCCTCGCCGTCCATGTTCCTTTTCGGGATCAACGGCGTGGGGAAGTCGTCGACGGCGCAGACGATGACTCTCGGCATGATGGGGCGCGGGATGATTCCCGCGGTGTTCAACCCGCTGAAAAGCGGGGAGCACACGCCCCTCGTCGAGGAGGCCGGCGGCTCCGTCTTCGAGTTCGGGCCCAACGCCCGGCACCAACTGAACCTGCTCTCTCAGGGGCCCCTCGGGCAGGCAGCGAGCCGGATCGGTGGCCCGGTCGGAGAAGAGCTCCGCGACCTCGCCATGTGGAAGGTCACCAAACAAGCCCAGCTCGCGCTTCGGGTGAACCGGAAGAAGCCGCTCTCGGACATCGAAGACGCGCTCGTCGAGGGCCTGGTGAAGGGGATTCTTCGGGCCAACGCGACGCCCGTCACCCGCGACCTCGACCTCGCGTTCTCCGAGCCGTCCCCCGACATGCTCGCCCTCGCGCGGGTCGACTCGGCCGACGAGTTCCGGACCGAGTTCCGGGACCTCGGCCGCTCCATCACCGCGCTGCTCTCGGGTGACATTGGGCGCCTTCTCGGTGGCACAGAGTCGATCGAGATTGACCCGGGCAACCGGGGTGGTTTCTGCTTTGACACGTCCTCGATCCCGTCGCAGGCGACGGAGCTGATGTCCACGGCCATGCTCATGTCGTGGTCGCTCGGCATGGACTCGATCGACGCTCACTGGGAGATTGCGAAGGCCGAGGCGCAGAAGGCAGCCGAGGCGGCCGAGGTGGGGGACGTCTACGTGCCGGCAGTCACGTGGAGCGGGTACACGACTCTGATGGACGAGTTCTGGTACCCGATCCGCTCCACGCCCGGGATCGTCGACCACGTCGACGCGCTCTCCCGGTCGAACCGCTCCAAGGGCACCGCGGAGATGAAGGTCACGCACTCCCCGAAGGACATGCTCTCGCTCAAAGACCCCGAGGACCGCGAGAAAGCGCGCGGCCTGGCTGAGCGCTCCGGCCTGCTCGGGCTCATGGCGCTGACGCAGGAGGACGTCGAGGAGCTCGCGAAGATCAAGCCGCTGACGGACAAGGAAATCAAGATGGTCGTGGGCTTCAACGCCGCGTCCAGCTGGGGCAGCGGCCCCGGCGCCGGCGACGCAAGCTCGGCGCCCCCCGGCGCTGGCAAAGTGCTGTTCAAGGTCGAGGGCCGCCCCGGGGTCGCCGTGAAGATGATCCAGACCCCGACTCAGAAGAACTTCCACATCACTGACGAGCGGTTCCGCGCGCAGCGCCGAACCGTCACCGACCGGCAGGTGGTGTGACATGTCCGCCGTCACCCGCCGCACGGACTCCATGGCGCCCTTCGTGGCGTTCATGGTGTTCCTGCTCGCCGCCGCCGGCACAGCGTCGATCTGGACGCTGGCAGGGCTGTTCTCGGGCACGTCGACGGGGTTTGTGAACCCTGTCGAGCAGCTGCGGGACGGCGCCCCGTGGACGTCGGCCCACACCGCGGCCGCGGTGCTCGTCGGGATCGTCGTCGTCGGCCTGGTCGTCGCGATCGCCGTCGTGACCGTCCGCCGCGGCCGTGACCGGTCGCCGGCGGACAAGGCCGCCCGCCACATGGGCACGGGGCGCGAGATTGCGCCTCTGACGCCGGCCTCGCTGCGCAAGCGCCACCAGCGGATGGGCCTGCCGCCGGAGTTCGTCGGGGTGACGGTCGGGCACACCGTCGCCGGCACCGTCCCGCTGCGGGCGTCGTACGAAGACACCTTGACCGTGATCGCCGGCCCGCGGCGGAACAAGTCGGCGTCCATCGTGATCCCGAACGCTGTCGCGGCGCCGGGGTCGCTGCTCATCACCTCCGTGCGGCCCGATATCGCGGCCGACACCCTGACGGTGCGGAGCTCCGTCGGGAAGGTGTCGATGTTCGACCCGCAGCGCCTCGCGTCCGCGTATCGCGGGCACGACTGCTGGTGGAACCCTCTCGCCGGCATTCGTACGATCGACGACGCCGCCCAGCTGGCGGAGGTGTTTGCCGCGGCGACCTACGGCCACGAGGGCAACAAGGACCCGTACTTCCCGACGACCGGTAAGAGCCTGATGACTCACTACCTGTTCGCCGCCGCCATGGGTGGCAAGTACCTGCCGACGGTGTTGGAGTGGCTGAACCACGACGACAACCCGGCGCCGGCCAACGTCCTTCGGAAGAGCCACCCGCACCTGGCCGACGGCATCGAGGCGTTGCAGGCCCTCACCGAGCGCACCCGCTCCGGGGTCTACGGCTACGCCCGGACCGCGATGAACTTCCTCGTGTCGGACTCGATCCGCACGTGGGTGCAGCCGGTCCCCGGCGAGGAGGCCTTCGACCCTGAGGCATTCGCGACGGCGCCTGCCGACACGCTGTACCTGTTCAGCGAGGAAGGCCCGGGCTCCGCCGGCCCCCTGATCGCCGCCCTGACGAAAGCCGTCCTGAACGCCGCGGAGAACACCGCCAAGCAGGAGCCCTCGGGCCGGTTGAAGCGCCCCCTCATGGTGATCCTCGACGAGGCCGGCAACATCTGCCGAATCCCGGACCTGCCGAAGAAATACACCACCTACGGCGGCCGGGGCATCATCCCGGTGACGATCCTCCAGACGGAGGAGCAGGGCGTCGACGTCTGGGGCGAGAGCGGCTTCGGGCAACTGTGGGCCTCGTCGACGGTCCAGGTGTTCGGCGGCGGCAACGCCTCGAACAAGTTCCTCCGCGACCTCTCCGAGCGGATCGGTGACTACGAGTACCAGGAGCGCTCGACCAGCACTCACGACGGCAAGCGCACCGTGAGCCGGTCCCGCCGGTCCGAGCGAATCATGGAGGTTGCCGACCTCGGCGCCTTGTCCCTTGGCCGGATGGTCGTCCTCGCGTCCGGCTGCCGGCCGGCGCTCGTGCGTTCCATTCCGTGGTGGAACGACAAAGCGATCGCGAAGCTGAACGCCGCCGCTGTCGCGGCCGGCCCGAAGAAGGAGCTCGACAATGCCGCTTTCTGAGCAAGTGCCCCTGGACGAGATCCCCGACGGTCTCGTCGACTTCGTCGACGGGACTCTCCTGGCGTTCCTCACGAGCGCCGGGGAGAAGACGATCTGGTGCGCCGAGTGGCGCGACCATCCGGACGCCGTGCACCGCCTGGCCGCCATGGCGGACCAGTGGGAGGAGAGCGCACTAGGCGGCACCGTCGGCCTGCACAGCTTTTTTCCGCGACGTCCTCGACTACCACCTCCCCTTCCTCGTCGACGCTGAGAAAGGGGCCTTCCGCGGCTGCAAGTTCGACCACGCCGAGCGGCGCCGGCTCGACTACGTCAAGCCCAACGGGAAGTAAAGGGGCCCTCAGAGCGGGCGGTCATCTGAGTTGCCCGCCTCGCCTCACTGCGGCAACGCACCATCGCGCTAGCAGTGCTCTAAAATGCGACAAATAATCATGATGCGTGAGCCAACGCATTTACGGCTGGAGGAGCGTCGATGACGACCAAACTGATCGCGTACGACCTCAGCGGACCTGTCGCGAATTATGCCGATCTAATCGAGGACATCAAGAGCCTTGGTACGTGGTGGCACCATTTGGACTCGCTGTGGCTTGTGAACACAGACCTCTCGACCAAGGAGCTGCGCGACCGCCTCAAAACGCACTTGGACAACAATGACGAGCTGCCTCGTCATAAATGTCTCGAACGACCCCCGGGCTTGGACGGGCTTTTCCGACCGCGGTAGCGAGTGGCTCAAGAATTCATTCGACTGACCGGAATGGTTGAGTCGTTCCAAGACGTGCTGACGATAGCGATGTTCATCGTTGCCCCGCTCGCCGTGGTTGCCCTTATCGGTCTTATCTGGGTCCTGTCCACGCAGAAAGGCCGCGACATGCGGCGGGCGCAGAACGCAGTCATCGCCCAGAGAGTCCGCGACCACAATCAGACCCAGGACGAAGCGGTGGCGCGCAGTATCCGCAATGATCAGTTCTGATGATCATCAGCTCAGCAGTTCTCACGGCGGCAGCGACGGCGGTAGCTACGACGCCGCCGTCGCCTGTGCCCGGGGCAACGAGCGCCCAGGCGACCGCGACACTCGTCGCTGCGATCGTCGCCGGTTTTGGCGCCCTGCTCGCCGCCGCCGTCGGCCTACTCAACGCCTCCCGGAACCTCGCACAGGCCCGTCGGGACCAGTGGTGCAGCAGTTCCAGTGGGCTATCGAGCAGGCCCTCAGCCACGATCAGGACGAGTCTGACGTCGGATCAGCGATCATGGAGCAACTTGTCAAGCGGAACGAAGCCACGCCGGCGGATAATGAGATCGCGGTAGTGGTGGCCGACCTGCTCACGGAGCGTGAGTTACGAGAACGCACGCTCTGGCGCCGGATAACAGACGCCATCCCGCGAAGGAAGAAGGATGAGGACAATGACTGATCGATCGGACAACTCCCTCCGCCTGGCCGAGCAGTTGCGCACGACGGCGTTGAAGAACCTGGGCCGCTCAACCGAGAGCCACCGTTCCGCCATCACCGGGAGGTTCGTCACGGGCCGCTTCGCGCGGTCGTACCCGGCCGCCTCGACGACGGAGACCGTCGGCGGGAGTGAGTCATCGACGACGTCGCGCAGTGCAAGGACGGGCCGCTTCGTTAAGAAAAGCCGCAAGGTCTGAACCGAGAACAACCATGACGACTGCCCGGTCGGCCACGGCAGGAGCGCGATGGATTGCCTCGCGCTGGAATGTCGTTTTTTTCCGGGCTATGCACCTGAGGGAACTGGAAACGCTGATCGGGCTGTCATGACCTTGACGCTTCAGATGAGAGGGCAGACCAGCCCTCTCACCCGGCACTCTTACTTTAGAAAGCCAGCGCCGGCGTTCGGGCGAAAGCAATTTGACGGCTGGTGGTTAGTGAGCCGTAAGAAGGAGTACGTATGCCCCTAGCAGCACAGCCGATTGATCCTCGCGACGTGGGATCTATCGAGACGAATCCGACCTACCGTGTCTACTTTGTCGATGCAGATCGAGCTACCGACGAGTGGTCTCTTGCCGGCGCGGACAACGTTAGCGATGTCCTGGATTGGGCTCGGGCCCATGCAGCCGGCCGGGATTTCTCCGCTTTCGTCCAGGTCATCGACGCGCGAGGAGTGCGTCTCATCCGTCTTACGGGAAACGTCGAGTGACGGCTGGCTGCAACATCCCAGGGATGCTGCAGCCAGCCACTGACTACGGCTTAGGAACGTAGACGAAAGCTCGATGGAGCTGCTCCGATGTTGAACGCTTGCAGGGGCGGTGCTCCCGCACCGGAGTGCGAACCTCGGAAGTACGCACCCGCGGCGATCTTCGTCGGGACCCCTGAGCGGGGACGTACACGTTTGAGGAGTCGGCGAGTTGACGGTCACGTTTTGTACGTAGTTGGACTCAGCAACGATCTTTAGCGTCGAGATGTTGTTCGTGCTGGTCTTGCCCAGGAGCGAGTACACGCGGATAGGGATGACCCCACTGGGCCCCGAGCAGTTCACTCGTGTCTTTGCGATCACGCTCCCACCATTCTTTGAATAGTGGGGGCTGTCCGTTTTGCCTGAGCACGTGTACGTGGCCGCCGCGCGAAGAACGGTCTCGGTTCCGTCCACCGAGTACGTACCCGGGTCCACCGTGAACGTTGAAGTCGTGGGCTGACCCGACTCATCCATGATCATCTGCATGGCAGGGAACTTCTGGTCCCCTCCCGTCTCGGCGGCGACTGCTGGCCCAGCCACTGACAGGACCGACAGTGCCAGCGCACACGCCAACACCCCGCCAAACATCCGTGATTTCTGCATCTGATGCCTCCTTGAGTAGAGCCCCTGTGGCTCCGCCTAGCCAGGATGACGAATAAACGAGTCCTGATCATCCGTCGACAGGTGGAGACGCCGTGAACAGGTGATGATGCGTTCGGCAGCGAAAGAGGTGCATTCCGTTCCCGGCCGGCGGGAATGGATGCGCCTCGATAGCTATCTCTCGTTGACGGCCGCCTGGTCCTTTGGGGGCTGGTGACGCTCGCGAGCTAGCTGCGCGGATCGGTCCTGCTCGGGAGTTGTCTTTGTCTGGGCCGCGGCATCGGTCTTGGCCTGGAACGCCTCGTCGCGCTCGACCTCCTGGTCAGGGCGCCCTCTCGATGGCGGTGCCGGCGGTGTCGAGCTCGGCGCCGGGTCCACCCGGAGGTGCTTGTGGGCGGTCTTCGCCTTCACCTCGGCCGCGCGAGCGCTGTCGAGGGCAGGCGTTGCACCGGGCGTCGTGGCTGCCTTCGCCCACGCCGCTCTCTGCGCCTCTGTGGGACGCGCAGCGGGCGCCGCCCGGTGTCGGTCCTGGAACTGCCGTCGTGCGTCTTCCACGGCCCGCTGAGCGGCGGCACGACGGAACACCGACGACGAGGCAGCCGTCGTCTCGGCGGTCTGCACGGTGGCGTAGTCGGTGGCCCACTGCTGCTCGTGCGTGGCTACGGCCTCGGCCGGCACCACGGACTCGAGTCGCTCCCGCTCGGCGGTGGCCGTGACGACGTCGCTCTCCGCTGCGGCGAGGGCGTCGGCGTAGTCGGCCGGCGCGATGTCGGGGTGCCGAAGCTGCCACTGCTCCTGGGCGCCTTCCCAACTGCGGAGGCGCACCTGGTACGCGCGCTCCTCAGCGTCGAGGCGCGCGGCCCGGATCTGCTCGTCGTAATCCATCCTCGGCAACACCATGCCTTCCAAGTCACGCTGCGCGCTCTCGCGTGCGGCGTCGATACCGCGGTCGCCGGACTCGCGGCCGAGGGCGCCCACGAAGACGTCGCGGGCCTCGTCGACGTCGCCGGCGACGACGTGCAGCGCGTTGTGGTCGCGGCCACGAGTAGCTGCGACGTAGAGCGCCTGCGCGGACGTCGCCTCGGTGACGACGCCGTGGCCGTAGTCGACCGTGGCGCCCTGGACGCCGTAGACCGTCGACGCGTAGGCGAGGTGGGTGTTCGTCTCGACGTACTCGCGGGGCAAGGTGGCCTCGCGGCGCCCGTCGCGGACGACCACCGACCCGTCGCGATCGACACGCTTGACGGTCCATGTGTCGCGGTTGGCGACGTCGAGGGCCTTCGCGTTCTCACGGGTCATGATCCGGTCCCCGACGCGGAGGGTGAGGCCGTCCATGCCGGCCACTTCCACGTGAGCTTTCCGCGTGCGGCCGGCGTCCGCGTGTGCCTGCTGCACGAGCGCGCTGATGGTCGCGGCCTGCTCGTTCGTGGAGACGGCCACGGCGACGGACGCGCCGGCCTTGGCCTGCACTGCGACGTCGGCGGTGACAGCCGCCCACGCCTCCTCCTCGGTGGCGTGCACGACGATGTTGCCTCGGCTCTGCAACTCCTCGAACAGCGCTTTGGGGCCCTTCCGGTCGCGCATGTCGAGCGTGAGGGCGCCGTAACCCTCCTCGCGGAATCGGTAAAGCTCCGAGAGGTCGAGGGGCCGCGGGTGGGCGGCGACGGCCATGTCGAGGACGCCGCCTCGACCGATGGCGGGCAGCTGCGCGCGGTCGCCCACGAGGGCTACGGGCGCGCCCTGCTCGTCGGCAATGGTCATGGCGGCGTGCGCGAGGTCCTGGTCGAGCATCCCCGCCTCGTCGATGACGAGGCGGGTGTCGGCGTCGATCTGGAACCGCTCGGACGGGCCCTCGTAGATCGCGCCCGTAGCGGTGTCGACGTCGCCGACGTCCAGGCGCTGCCAGCGGCCGTCGTCGTCCCACCGGAACCCGTACTCGTGCGCGAGCTTGTGCGCGCTCACCGCGTCAGACCCGGTCGCCTTGCCGGCCTCGTTCGCGGCTCGCAGCGTAGGGGCCAGGACGACGAACCGGACGCCGTCTTCTGCGGCGAGGTCGCGGGCAGCGGCGAGCATCGTCGTCTTCCCCGAGCCGGCCGCGCCCTCGACCACGAGCAGCGGGGCCCGCGTCGCCATGGCGCGCGCCGCGACGGACTGCTCGGCGTTGAGTCCGGCCAGGAGCTCGGCGTCGAGATCGACGACGAGGCCCGAGTCGAGGCCGCGACGCTGGAAGGTCTTCCGGAGCTCGTCTTCGACGCGCTGCACGTGCTCGCTGGTGAGGTGGCGGACCCACGACGGCACCTGGCCGGGGACGGCCATGTCAAGGCGCGGGAGCGTCGTCGTAATGTCGGCGGCGACGGCGCGCACGAAGACCCCGAGCTCTTCTTTCGTCGCACGGACGCCGGCGGCGCCGACGGCCACGCCGATGTGTCCTTCGAGGTCGGCCACCGACCACGACGACGCTCGCGCGCCGGCTGCCGCGACGACCTGAGCCGCGAGCTCGTCGCGGTCGAGCTCGTCGAGCGTGAGGGGCGTCTCGCGCTCGACAGCGGCGAACCCGTCGACTTGCAGGCCCTCGGCGCGGAGCTCGCTCACCCACTTGGTTTCGGCGTGCTCGGTGGCCTGCTTCTTCCGAGGGCGCTCGAACGCCCACGCCTTCTGATCCCACTCCCGGCGCTGCGCCGCGTCAGGCTCAACGCCGGGGTTTCTCAACCGCCACTCCGCCTCGAACCGGGCGGCGTTGCCCTGAATCTGGTTCGCCCGCTTGGACATGGTCCGGGCGTGCTGTTCCAGGTTCGTGACGCGGCCCGAGCTCGCGTCAAACTCGTAGCCGGCGGCGGCGAGTGCTTCTTGGAGGCCGTCGTGGGAGTTGATCGCGGCCTCACCCACACCACGCAGCGCGCCCTGCTGCTTCAACGTCGCAGCGGTGTGCAGCGCGCGCCACTGGCCCTGTGCCAGGACGCGGGTGTTCCACTGCACGTGCACGTGCCGGTGCGGGTCGCCGGCCCGTGACGAGCGGTGCACGACCGACACGGATTCCAGCCGGTCGACCGGCACAAAGTACTGCGCGCCACGCGGGCCAACCCGCGTGACGGAGTTCTGCGCCATGTACGCGGTCATAGCTGACGCGGCAGTCGCCTGTGCCTCGTCGAGCGCAGCCGAGACGGCGGGGTCGAGAGCCGCCGCGACGGACAGGCTCTTGTCGCAGTTGACCGTCATCTCCACGAAGCGAGGAGACGCGGGCAGCACGACAACCTCGCCGTTGCGGTCGATGCGCGTCTCAGCGCGCGGCGTACCGCGCTGCTCGTGGAACTCGGGGTCGATCCAGTCGACCCATGACTGGTACTCCACACCGTCGAGAGAGCCGTTCTCATAAACGGTTCCCTCGTTGTCGAGGGCGGACCACTGGGCCACAGCGCCAGCGTCCGCGAGGTAGTACTCGTCGGCGTGCGAGTGGTCGGATTCGAGGTAGGCACGCGCAGCGGCGCCCGCACCTCGAAAGAAGACCAGTCCGCCACGCATGGCCCCACAGTACTACGGGCAGAGCCGGTAGCATACGTGCATCCGTTTTTAGATTCTGATCCAAGACATCGAAGATGGCGAAGAGCAGAAGCTAGAAACGGATCAAGGTTCTGCTTCAGCAATCGAAGATTGCGCGAAGCAGAACAACAGAACAGACACGTCTAGTCGATATCCCCATATCGACGTAGGCTCAGACCATGACCAAGACAGTCCAAGAGCTCGTCCACGAACAAGTCGCCGCGAAGATCGAGGCGGGTGAGGCGCTGCAAGCCGCCGTCGCCACCGCCGAAGAGCAGGCCGCCGCCCTCGCAGAGGCCGAAGCGGAAGCAGCACGCTCGCGCCGTGCAGCACTGAAAGCCGGATGGACCGAGAGCGAACTAAAGAGTCTCGGACTGGCGTCCAAGACACGTACCCGCCGGCGCCCGGCCGCGACCCCCGCGGGCACCGCCGACGCTGCCTCCGAGGACACCACCTCGGGCACAGGCGAAGGCGACCAGTGACACGCGGAGCTCGGTCGGGCGGGCTCCTGGTTGCTGCCGCCCTTCTCACCCTCGGCACCCTCACGGGGTGCACTTCCCCGGACGCCGGCGACGACTCTTCCACCGACGACAACACCGCCCCTCCGAGCAGCACCACGGCCCCGACCGATGCCGCGACGGAGGCACCGATCGAGGACGCCGAACCCGAGCCGGATGCATCAGCGGAGAGCGACGCAGTCGCCGCCGCGGCGAGGGCCGTCGCGTCCTACTGCCGGCCCGGCACGGCTAACCCCGAGTGGATCGTGTCGCTGTCGCCCCTGCTCACTGATCGGGGGATCACCGCATACGAGACGGTCGACCCGGCGACGGTGCCGTGCACGTCGGTGACGGGCGACGCCGGCGTGCTCGACGGTGACGGTGTGTACACGTTCATCGTCAGCGTGCCGACCGACGCGGGCGTCTATGAGACGTACACCACGCGCCCCGACACGGACTCCCCGTGGCTCGTCGAGCGAATGGCGCCGCCGGCATGAACAAGGCAGGTGGTGGCGCCATCGCGGCGCTGGCCCTCGCGGTCCCGGTGGCGATCGTCCTCGGTATCGTGCTGGCCGCGTCGTCCTCGGAGAGCTCGTCCGCGAGCGGATGCACGCCGGCGTCCGCCGGGCCCGTGGACGCGGCAGCGATCCCCGCGGACGCAAAGGTTGGAGCGTTCGGGCGTGAGCAGCTGGGGAACGCCGCGGCGATCATCAACGCCGCCGCAACCCTGACGATGCCCGAGGCGGCGCAGGCCCTCGGCGTTCAAGCAGCGATCGGAGAATCGAGCCTGAACAACATCGGTTATGGCGATAACGCGATCAACCCTGACGGTTCCGTGGCTGATTCCATCGGACTGTTCCAGCAGCAGTCGTCGTGGGGAACCACGGAGCAGCGGATGGACCCGACGACGTCAGCCTCGCTGTTCTTCCAGCGCCTCACCGGCGTGCCCGACTGGGAAGGGCTCGACTCGTCAATCGCGATCAACAAAGTTCAGATCAACGCTGACCCGTTTCACTACTCGCGTTACCGCGCCGACGCCGTCGCGATCACCGACTACCTCGCCAAGCTCGGCGGTACTCCGGGCGGCGGCACCTCGGGATGCAGCGTCTCGGGTGACGCGCAGGAGGTCGCTCAGGGGCTAGTCACGGCGATGGACAACGGCTCGTTGAAGTTCCTCGAACCCCGCTACCAGGAGCAGGTGAAGAACGTCGCCAACGGGTCGGCGTCTGCCGACTGCCAACTCGACCTCCGGGTGCTGCAAGTCATCACCCTGGCCCTCAACAAGTTCGAGTCCGTCGGGGTGGGCTCACTCAACCGCAAGTGCACCGGCTCCCTCATTGGCGCCGGCACGGCCTCGGCGCACTACCGCGACGGCGGCGGGCGTGCACTCGACTTCTACCAAATCGACGGGGTCGCCCTCACGGGGAACACCTCGCAGGATTTGGCAGTCATCGACCTGTTCTCCTCGGTCGCTCCCGAGGGCAGCCGCATCGGGCAGGTCCAGTGCCGCAGCGGGCAGACCTGGCCGAACCTCACGCAGTTCCGAGACAGCTGCGACCACGCTCACATGGACTTCGGCTTCTCGAAAGAACCTCTGCGAGTCGCCAGCTAAAGCCCTCAGACACCGCGTGCGAGGCTTGGCAGGTGACTGCCTACCGACTCGTATTTGAGGGCCTCGACACCGCCCGCATTCGGCCGGAGGACGTCGAGCAGCCTGCGCCCCTGGCGTGGTTCCGGGTCACATACGTGGACGCCTCCAATGAGGCATCGGCGGTGCACGTGTACGGCCATCACGAGCAGGTGTCGGAGCGGCCGTGGTTGGCGACGCACGAGTCGATCGCGGCGGCCGTTGCGTTCTGCGACTCGCTCCCGCGCGTGGGCGGGAGCGGTGACTACAACTGGTCGGAGGGGTCGGTCGTGACAAGCCCCAGCGCCTAGGGCTACTGCGACGCTTCCACGAGCAGGCGGGCCAGTGCGCGGCGGGCGCTGCCGGCCGCGGTGTCGTGGTCACTCACGTGAGCCAGGAGCTCGGCGCCATCGAGGGCCGCGGCGAGGTCGGTCGCGGCCGTCACGGGCGACGGGTGGCCGGCGCTGGTGAGGAGTCTCGTGAATTGGCGGTGGCGCCATTGCAAGTGCGTCTGTGCGGCGAGGCAGGCGGGGTGGTCCGTCTCGGGGTACTCGACGGTGGCGAGGATAAACACGTTCGCGGCCGGCGCCACAGCGAGGAGTGACGCGGCTGCGTCGACGACGTCGACCAGGGCATCGGCGGCCACGGGGTGGGCCTGCTCGCGCTCCGCGAGGTCGTCGACGCTGCGCTGGTGCTCCAGGTTGAGGTAGGCGACTTCGAGCTCGCTGCGGGAGCCGAAGTACTTGTAGAACGAGGCTTTGGCCACGTCCGCCTCTTCGGTGATGGTGTCCACGCCCGAGGCGCGGAATCCGTCGGTCTTGAACAGGTGCTCCGCGGCGGTCATGATGCGCTCTCGGGCGCCGGGGCCGCTGCCTTTCCGGGGGCGGCCAGGGCCTCGCTGATGAGGTATCGCTTCGAGGGTTGCGCCGTCGACGGCGTCTCGTAGTGCCCGCTCGTGGATGGTTCGTTCGACGTCGTCGACGGGCCAGTCGTGCAGCGCTGCGACCGGACCGTCGGGGCCGGCGTAGGTGCGCACGGGGCGGCCAATGCTGCGCCCTGCTGCACGAGCCAGACGTCGCCACTCTGCGGCCTGGACGGGCCCCGGGAGGGACGTGCGGGGGCGTGCCTGCCCGGTGGCGGTGAGATCCGCGAGGATCTCGCTCGCGGTCGGGTCGGGACGAGTCATCCGCTCACCGTACTGGCGACCGAGCAAGCGGGGCGGCACTAGCCGGGGGGCGCCGGTTTGGCGCTCCCCCGGTGCGCTTAGGAGGCCTCGTCGTCGAGCCCGGCGAGGTGGGTGTCGTCGTCGAACTTGTCGCCGTCCTCGGGGTTGTAGGTGGGGTCGTAGACGAAGCGGCCCTCAGCGTCGCGGACGGGCCCGGCGTTGATCGCGGCGGCCCACGGGTTGGTGTCCTCGGGGGTGGTGTTAGTGCTCATGCGCCTGTCCCTTCGCTCTCAGTGGCGCCACCGGCGGCGACGCGGTCGATGTGGTCGGGCCGGAAGCCGGTCCAGTGGTCGTGCTCGGAGACGACTACGACCGGGGCTCCGAGGTAGCCGAGCTCGCCCTTCACGTACTCGAGGGCGTTGTCGTTGGTGGTGACGTCGACGACCCGGTATTCGAGGCCCTTGGCGTCGAGGCTCTTGTACGTCGCGGTGCACTGCACGCAGCTGGGCTTGCTGTAGACGGTGATCATGTCGATTCCCCCTCGGGTTATTGTCACTCAGGACTGCCGAACATCGCCGTCCAGCATTCGGGGTGGGTGCCGTTGCGCACGAGCTCGCGACTCGGGGCGGGGCGGTCGGGCATGGCGTCCTGAATCGGGGCGCCGGTGACCCACGCGGCGACCTCGGCCGCGGTGAGCTCGACTGTGCTGGAGGCACCGCAGAACTGGCAGGCGTTGGTGACGTAGGGCGTTGTGGGGGTGGTGGTGGTGGTCATGGCTTCTGCTCCTGGGGCTGATCGGTGAGGATGGGAAGCGGGAGGGGGCGAATACGGTTCGTCCCCTCCCGCTTTGTCGTTACTCGCTGCGGGTCAGGGTGTCGACGAAGGTCGTGTAGTCGACGCCCGCGATCGCGTGGGTGTGGACGAGGGCCCACCCGTTGCTCGCGTACTGGGCGAGGTCGCTGTCGCGCTCCCCGATCTTCCGAAGCTGACGGTTCAACGCCTCCTCGCTGACCACGGGGACCAACGTCGTGATGGTGGTGATCTGCTGCTTCTGCATTTGCTTCCTCTCCCTCTCGTTTTTTTGCCGTGAAGGCGGTTTCCCGCCTTAGCGACCGGAGGGCGCAGTGCAACCCGAAGGGCGGCAGGGGAGAGAATTTCGGCGCGAAATAAGGGAGCTTGCGACCGCGTGCCGAAAATCTCGGAGGAGCCGGTGGCGCAGCCACTTGAACGGAGACCCGGAGGTGGCTACGAGGGAGCGCAGCGACCGAGCCGCCGAAGGCTTCACGGCAAAAAGACGTGCCCGAAGGGCATTGAGCGCCGCGCAGCGGCTCCCCGGGAGCGCAGCGACTCCCCCGGACCGCAAAGCGGGCCGTTCGCTACTGTCGACCCGTGATGATGCGAGTCGTGATCCTCCTAGGCGTCGGCCTCATGGTGGTCATCGCCGTGGTCGCAATGGTGCTCATGGTGAAAGACATTCGCGCCAATCGCCCCGCGTCTAGGCGCGCAATCATGACGCTCTGCGCAGCCGGCATCGTCGCGGCCGCGACCATCGCCTACGCCGTCATCTGACACGAGCACTCGTCGGCCGGCACCGGACTCGAGAACGGTCTGTGCGCACGAAGAAGCCCCCGCCCGGCTGGGGGGAGCCGGAATGCGGGGGCTGCTGCTGCCTAGCGGGTTAGGGGCCGCCCGGCAGCTCTCGGCCAGCTCGGGGGGAAGCTGACCGGAGCCAAGCTACGCGCGGCCCCTGACGGCTCTCTCGGGCTCAGTAGGGAGCGACCGAGGTCACGATGCGATCCTCGGGGAGCGTGGCGCGCACTTGGTCGATCGCGTCGGCCGGCGTCGGGGCGCCTGTCTCGACGGCCACGGCCTCGGCGCTCGTGTCGCCCTTGGGGCGGTGCCTGACGAACCAGCTCATGCCTGGGCGCTACCCGCGGTCATGACGGCCACTCGTCCGGCTCAGGGTGCAGCCGGCCCGTGAGGGCCGACAGCTCGGCCTCGTGCTGGATCATCCACGCGACGGCGCTGTTCAAGCTATCCTCCCGGTGCAGCCAGGGCCGGCCGCCGGCATCGTCTCGGCCGTGGGCGTAGCAGTGGTAGACGAAGCCGCCCAGCTCGGGGCGCGACAGGACATAGCCGAGGGGCGCGGCACGGTCTCGGCGGACCTTCCAGACACCGAACGTCCCCGGGATCGGCGGGACTGCGAACGGGTGCGTCGGAATCGGACGGCGCAAAACGCGGGCAGCTACTTCACCCGATCCCTGGACTCCCACGCGGTGACCCTATGGTCCGCCACTGTCAGTCGTGAGGAGCTCACAGCGGTGTCTCCCTGACCGCTACGATCCGCCGTTTACCCGGAAGAGTTCATCGACCAGGTCATCGATATTTTGCTGCACGCTGATCATCCCTTGCTCATTTGAGCCGTGGGCGAGACGAGATTGTTCTGCCAGCGCTGCGTGGTTGCCGTTGCCGGAGTCGAAAATTGGGATGCTCACGGGCACGCGAATTTTGAACGACCGCTGCCTCACTGGAACGAATGACAAAGTTAGACACAAGCGTTGAATTCAGTACCGCACATATGTAATGCGCCTCATCTAGCGAGATGAAAGCCCCGTCCGGGCGTTCGGAAATCGAGACGGCGTGGTTCTGGAACACCGGCTTGGTCGTAGTGCCCCAAGGCGTCGCAACGTCACTCAGGACTGATGCGCCCCATTTCGTGTTGTCCCTGAAGCAGACGTAGTTGCTTGCATGGGAATAAGCACCAACTCGCGCCACCGCGTAAAACTCAGTCGAATGAGTTTCGCCAATGATGCGCTGGTTGTACTGAGTCTGGCTCTCGAAGACGTTTCGGTAGGCAACCAGCAGCCGCGCCAGCTGCGGGTATTCATCCATCAGCCGGTCGAGCGGAAGAGGGCTTCGTCCAGTAGCGAAGTCCGGGGAATAGTAGAAGGGCACATAGAACTGGGGTGCTTTGATACCGAATCGAGAAATCATGGGCCCCTTGATTAGGGGCCGCATGACGCTCGTTTCGAGTTCGCGGGTCATTGCGGGAATACGATGTTTTGAATTGGGGCTTTGGTAATTGCGGAATTTGGCGGTCGTGGGGGTGCTGCCTGGACCGACGTATTCGAAGAGCAGTAGCTCCTGCGGGTAGAACTCGATACCTTCTCGTCCTCGGTAAGGAGACTCCCCCGCTACGGCGGCGAAGGCGTGTACTTCTGGTGCGCTTGCGCCCCGGGAGAAGTAGGACTTGCCCGCGTGGATGGGTTCCGCCCACGTGGCTTTTTCGACGAAGAGGTCCTCCGGTAGTTCACTGAATCGGTAGGACGTCGAAGGGTCAGGAAGGGGAACTGTTCGGGCCTTGTGCAACTCGCGAACGGCGACACCTGGCCAGTCGGCGGGTTTTTCGCTGAGGAACACGTAGGTGAAGAACTTCTGCTGTACGGGCTTGAATGGGTGGCCCGCTTTCTGCCAGTCGGTGAGCTTTGACAGATAGATGCGGTCACCGGAGGGACCTGTTTTGAGACGTCGGAAACCTTCGTAGGACTGCTGGAAGAGGAGGGTGTCGGGCATCAGCATGGCCAGAGCCCCACCAGGTGCGAGCCAGTTCTCAGCCGCCGTGAGAGCTATGAGTGCGCAGACGTTGAGGTTGATGCCGCCGGTTACGCCATCACCGGAAAAGATGTCCCGCTCAATGCACAGCTCGACTAGAGATCGTCGGTAGTTCTCGGGAAGGTTCTTCCAGTCGATCCACGGGGGGTTACCGACAACGATCTCAAATTTACCGATGGCGCCGGTTGTCAGGAAGTCGGCAATGATGCGCGGCCAGATGCCATTCCATTCTCGTTCTTCGAGCTCCACGAGTTGATCGGCCAGTTGACCAATTTCGCTTGTAATTGCCTCAGTGCGTTCGTCTTCGGCAACCAGCGCCAGAAGGGCAGCCTGAATACGGCTTCGGTCTCTTGCCTTGGTGAAAAACTCGACCCGGGCCATTTCCGTGGTGAATTTGGCCACGTCGCGCAAGGCTGACCTCGGCATTGTGACTTGCAGTGGCTGCTGAAGCGTCCGAATGGAGTAACTGAGGCAATCGACACCGTCTATCACCGTAGGTTCAGGAGTGACTGATGCGTCGCCGAGATACACAGGGATATGGAACGCGGGCCGGTCTCCGAGCAACGGTGAGATGTTGATGAAGTAGTTCATCCGCGCGGTGAGAACTGCAAGAGGGTTTAGGTCGATGCCCACGATTCGTTGGAGCACAGAGTCCAGGCGATCTGCGAGCGGCAGATCGTGGGTTTCATCCAGGATTTTCTGCATTCCCATTGTCAGGAACGTTCCGCTGCCGCAGGTGGGATCAAGCAGTCGCCAGGCCTCTGCGTCGGAAGTGCTGAGTTGCTCGATGGCTTGGTTGATGGTGTCGTCGGCAAGCCATGACGGCGTGTAGTACTCCCCCAGAGAATGCCGGACCTTCTCGGGGATCATGTGCATGTAGAAGTCTTTGAACAAATCTCGTGCCGCGACGCGATCGCCGTGGAATGCGGGGAGTGCCTCGAATTCGGCGATATCCTGAAGCACTGGCTGGACGGCTCGATGAATTACCGGCGTGAACTGATCGCTTTGTGCGTACCAGGAGAAGAAGTCGCCTTCGAGGAGATTCTCGACTCCGCGGTCTCTTACTTCGCTGCCGTCTTCCATCGCTTCGAGGAACCGTTGCGTGGTGGCGCGGTCGGCCATGGCGACGCTCGCAAGATCACTTGATGGCCGGAACTGCGTAACCCCCTGAAGAACGCCCATGCCAATGCACTTGAGGACAATGGAGTAGGCGGTCTGCAAAGCGAAGAGCGCCCGATAATCCGGCAGGAAGCTCGATTCGTCGAGGGATACCCCGACGGCATCTTCCAGGGCAGACCGTCGATCAAGAATCGCCTGCTGCTTCGACGTATCGTCGTGGGCCAGCTTGAACAACAGTTGCCATTCTTGGAACAGCATCTGAGTACGTCCTACGGCCGATTCTGAGGCGAGTTCGTTGTAAAGCACGGTCGCCAACTCTTTAGTTGATGCAGTGGAACCGGTGAAATGCTTGACCAAGTTTTCGCCCGAGAGTGCTCTAAGCGTGGTGCTTACAACGGCCTGCGCGTACTCAAGCAAGAAGTCGCCGTCGAGCGGACGCAGAGGCCCCTCGAACGTTCCTGAGGCATTGACTATTAGCCGCTTGGCCTTGACGCCGTCGGTGACGTAGGCCGCGACGGTGCGGCCGTCGTCGGCGAACAAGCTGTGGGCGTAGGCCGTTACCTGCCGCGTGGCGGCTTCCTGCAACCGAGGGGTGTTAAACGTCGAGGGTTGTTTGAACTCGATGATGACGTCGCCAACTCGACTATCGATCCGCCCACGAAGGCGCTTGGCTCCGAGCGAGAGCCCTTGCTCTTTGACCGGTGCGTACTCGACACCAATCCGCTGGAGCGCCATCGCGAGCTGCGTGTCGAACGCGGCAGAGATCGTCGCCTCGTTCGCGGAAGTCTGAGCAATGGCGTTGATTGCCCGAGCTGCGTCACGAAGAACGGCTGCGAAATCGGGGTGCCTCAGCCCATATTGACGAAGGTCGGAGTCAAGTCCTGGCGCCACGGAGTTCCTACTCTCAGCAGCTTCTGAAGCCGCGTACCTCAGTTGTGGGCGTGCCTGGGACACGCATGGCCCCCAGAAAGGGCGAGCCAATTCTAGTCAGCCGGGATGTCTGAGGAGTGCACCGAATACGCTCTGCGCAGGTGGCACCACGACGAAACGGGGACAGCAATGGCGGAGCTCACGCAGGCAATATTCGAACAAATTGTGCGCGAAGAAACGACCGATATTTACAGGCTCCAGAACGTCACAGTTCAAGGCTGGGTGGTGATATTTGAAGTCCAGGCGCGGCGGACCGCCTGGGAGGCACGAGTCGAATTTGATCCTGATACTGCTCACGCGACGATCGTGTCCATGTACGCCGGCGCTGGCGTCCCCCGTACGGTTGCCGATCGAGTTCAAGCCGGAATCCGCGCCGTGCTGGAGACCCCGTAGAGCGTTGCGCCATCCCGCAGGCCTAGAAAGGAAGGCTCGTGGCAGCGAGGCGGAGGTGTCCAATAGCCGCTCGCCATACGGATAGGTCGACTCCTTGCAGCTCAGCGAGTCTGGCTAAGCAGTTCTTGCCAAGCCGTATTGAAGTCCGCTGTCCGGTCGACGCCGCGCGCCTTCGACGATCGCAGCTGCGAGACCGTGACAACAGTGCCGTTCGTGTGCTGCTTGAACGACCCGTGCTCGCGGACCTCTTCCGGGGTCCACTCTCTCGCCGCGATGACCTGCCCGACCTCGTTGTCGATGACCAGGAATGCGCACAGGTCGAAGTCAAACGACCGGATCGGTGAGAACACGGCACCGCTAGCCATGCCAGGCCGCACCAGTCGTACCTTCACCTGCACCTTGCGACCATCGGCAGCGGCAAGGTCGTACGACTTTTCCGAATTCGGGGCGAGCAGCCCGTCGTAGACCATCGCGGCGCAGAACTCCGCAAGGTCTCCGATGGGTGCGTTATTAGTGCGAACAAGATGTCGGGTCCGAAGCTCGGCAAGAACGTCGGTGTAGGTGTCGAGCAGTTCCCCGACGGTCAGGTGCGCGAGCGGCGTTTCGTCTTCCTCAGCGACGTCGTCGAGGTCGTTCGTCTCCGGAGTCACACTTGGTTCCATCGCGATCGCCCCTGCGGGGTTCCTCGAAAACCGGGCCGCAAGAACCGCGACCTGCTCGCCGGTCAGGGCCCAGGGCTGCCCCGCCTCAGTCGGGTGCCGCCATCCCTGCGTACGCATCCACTCGCGCACCCGCTTAGGATCGGCGCCAATCTGCGCGGCAAGTTCGGGGACTGACAGATGCTCGCTCATGAGCAAACGGTAGCGGTGGACCGGAACACAGTTCGGTGTCAGTGAGCCCCACGTCGGCCCTCAGGTACTGATCCGACAGGGCAGCAAGACGGGCACCGGGCGTACGTCCACGTGCCCGTCTCGCTAAACCGAGCAATGTCGGTGGGTGCCGCTACGGTCCGGCCATGGAAATGCTTCCCACGGGCGCCGAAGCCCTCATCGCAGCAATCGGTCTGGCTTTCATCGCACTCGTGGCGAACAAGGCGGCTGCCGGCCTCTGGTTCGTCGTCACAGTCATCGGCCGCGGGCTCTACTGGGCCACGATCGGCTGGTGGGTCGCTCGCATCAAGCACGCCATCGTGGGCTATTGAGGCGTCTCGATAGACGATCCGTCATCAGACACATGACAGATGCTCAGGCGATGCGATTCCGGAAGGCATTGACGGCGTTGTATCCCGCAGAGCCAAACTTTGAGACCTGAGGAAGGAGAGGCCGCACTTCCTCAATCGCGTCGAGCCGATCGCGCTCTGAGACCGCCCCATTGCGCTCGGAAAGGCCCAGATAGAGAGCCCACAGCCGCTCATAAAGCTTTTGGTGAGTGGACTCATTGACGGCGCCTACAAGGGCCCCAACGAGATCACGGAGTGTTGCTGTATCGGGGACTGGCATGCCTAGATATTGGCAGAAATAGGTGTCTCGATAGGCGATCGTTCACCGAACGCTGCCGCACTTCGACCACTCCCCCGGAAGTGCGCTGACCTTGCCGTCTCAATAGGTCAGTCCGAAACGCATCTCGGTGAAGGCTCTCCTACCGGGCGCCTGGGTCACTGATGTCAGGTCCCCTGACTTGAGGCCGGTAAGACCAGCTCAAGCGTCGTCCCAGTGTCAGACGTTGCGGCCACCCGCACACTGCCGCCGTGACGAAGAGCAACCTCCCTGACGAGTGCGAGGCCGATGCCGAAGCTGGGACGGCTGGCGTGTGCGTTCGTCCCAGTGGTCTCGGGTGCCGGGTCTGAGCGGGCGAACCGGTCGAAGACCCGGGTTGGTTTGATACCCGTTATGCCTGGCCCCTCGTCAGTTACCGTGATGACGGCTGAGTCACGCTCGAGACGGGTCGACACGGTCACGGTTGATCCCGGGGGCGCGTGGCCGATGGCGTTGTCGACCACAGCAAGAACCGCCCGGCGGAGGCTCGCAGCCGACGCATCAACAAGTGCGAAGCCAGCAGCGTCGTACCGCAGGGCTACATCGTGCTCGTCAGCGAGGACTGACATTGACCGAAGGACGTCCTCGACGACCTCGTTGAGATGCACGGGGTCGGACATGGTCGCCGCAGCGGAAGAGTCTCCTCCCGCTGCTTCGAGCAGGTCGCCGACGATGTCGATCAAGGCCCGCGAGTCGTCACGGAGTCTCGCTAGGTCAGCGGTGACCCTGTCGTCGGCTGTCGCTGCGCCTCCGGTGATCTTGCGCTGCAGCGCCTGGAGGCGGGCGTCCAGGACAGCAAGAGGTGTCCGGAGCTCGTGGCTGGCGTCGGCGACAAACTGTCGTTGCACGCGGAGCGCGTCACCGAGTGGCCGGACGGCGCGTCGAGCAATGACTACGGTCACGAGGCCGGCGAAGACGACGCCTCCGATACCGAGCACAATGAGGCCGGCCACGACGTCGATTGCTGAGACGAAGACCTCGCCCTGGCCAGCGGCGGCGACCTGTTCAAGTCGCTCCTTAGGGACGGTCTGGTGCAGCACCCACGCGATCGTCAGGGCGAGTGCGCCCACTACGACGAGGGCCGAGACAAGCATGATCTGCAGGCCGATTGATCGCGTGGCGGTCCGTAGTGCTGCGTCGTCGGCGGCCGAGCCCACTCTGGTTTCTCGTTGCCTTCTCACAGGGCACCCACCCGGTACCCGCGCCCGCGCACGGTCAGCACGACGTCGCGGTCGATCTTGCGGCGCAGGTAGCTGACGTAGGTGTCGACGGTGCCGAGCTGCTCGCCGTGCGGGAACACCCGGGAGAGCAGGTCCGCCCGGTCGAAGGTGTGGCCGGGGTGGCGGGCCAGCTCGGCGAGCAGGGCGGTCTCCCGCTCACTCAGCACGACGCGGCTCGACCACGGAGTGACGACGATGCGGCTCTCGGGATACAGGCGGGCCTCCCCCACGTCGAGCCAGCGCTCCTCGGCGGCGAACGACCGCGTCAGGGCGCGCAGCCGGGCGAACAGCTCGTCGAACTCGAACGGCTTGACGAGGTAGTCGTCAGCCCCGCCGTCGAGCCCCGCGACGCGGTCGGCGGTCGTGC
This sequence comes from Frigoribacterium sp. NBH87, assembly GCF_014217665.1. Lineage (NCBI taxonomy): Bacteria > Bacillati > Actinomycetota > Actinomycetes > Micrococcales > Microbacteriaceae > Frigoribacterium > Frigoribacterium sp. NBH87. Next base: position 39,284 of record NZ_CP043651.1, on the reverse strand, counting down.
CGAGCGCGGTCAACATCAGCACCGGCGTCGTCACGTGCTCCCGACGCAGGGTCGCGACGAGCTCGGTGCCCTCGAGCCCCGGGAGGCGCCGGTCGACGACCAGCACGGCGTACCCACCAGCTCGTGCGGCCTCGAGCCCCCGCCGGCCGTCGGCCACGAGGTCGACCTGCCAGGCCTCGCCGAGCACGTCGGCCACGATGGGCCCGAGTCCAGGGTCGTCCTCGACCAGCAGGAGGCGCGGGCGCGTGTCAGGACCGGTCACCCACCGCCTCCTCGTCTCTGGTCGTCGTCGTCGGCTCGGTGTCGTTCGAGGCCCGGGCGGCGTGCGAACGCCGCAGGGCGGTGACCACGATCGGCAGCACCGACACGACGACGAGCCCGACGGCGAGCAGGTCGATGTGGTCTGCCACGAACGGTAGGCCACCGAGCAGTGATCCGAGCACCGTCATGCCGACGGCCCAGAGGAACGCACCGGTGAGGTTCCACACGATGAACCGGCGGTACGGGTAGCCGCTGGTGCCGGCGGCGAGGGGCACGAAGGTGCGGACGACGGGGACGAACCGGCCGAGCACGAGCGCTTTGCCGCCGTGCCGCTCGAAGAACGCCTGGGCCTGCTCGAGGTGTGCCGTCTTGAGCACGCGAGCGTCGGGGCGGAACCAGCGACGCCCGAACCGGTGGCCGAGGAAGAACCCCACCTGGTCGCCGGCCGCCGCCGCGAGGAACGCACAGAGGGCGATCACGGTGACGCTCAGCCCGAGGCTCTGGTGCAGCAGGCCCGCGGTCACCAACAGAGAGTCGCCGGGCAAGAAGGGGAAGAGCAGGCCCGACTCGACGAAGATCATCAGCGACAGGCCGCCGAGGGCCCACGGGCCCATGCCGGCGAGGAGGGTCTGGGGGTCGAGGATGCTCATGAGCGGGTCCGTCCTGGGTCGGTGGTCGCGGAGGGGTTCGGCGCCGACGGCCCGAGGGGGTGGGCCGACACCGAGCGCTGCTCGATCCGGTCGAGGAGGCGCAGCCACGGCGGCAGGGCCAGCGCCACCACCGAGCAGCCGAGCACGACCGAGGCGAGCGTGTCGCTCGGGTAGTGCACGCCCACCCAGACGCGCGACAGCCCGACGACCGCCACCGCCGCCCCGCACATGGCGACGACGACCCCTGTGCGGCGATGCCCCCAGGCGATCAGGACCAGTGCGAGTGCGAGCCCTGTCGCGAGGGCGGTGTGGCCACTCGGGAACGAGAAGGAGTGCGGCTCGATGATGAGGGGGTCGACGAGGAGCCCTGGGTCGGGTCGGTCGCGTTGCACGACGAGCTTGACCAGCTCGGCCGCGGCCCATGGCCCGACCGCGACGCCGAGCACCGTGAGGGCGGCAGCCGCGCGACGGCTCACGACCCACACCGCCACGACCAGCAGCAGCACGAGGGCCGCGCCCAGCTGCGGCGCGAGCAGGCGATCCACGAGCAAGGAGGCCTCGTCGAGCACCGGAACGTGCGCACGGCTCGCGCGCTGCACGAGGTCGAGGTCGACCTCGCTCACGCCGCCCGCGCCCGCGGTGATCAGCAGCCCCGCGACGACCACGCCGACGATGCCGGTCGCGCCCCACGCCGCCCACGCCCGGTCGTGGACGACCGCTCGGACGGCGGGGAACACAGGAGGCGCGGTGCGGCCGCGAGGAGGCGCCGATGAGGGCGCACGGTGCAAGACGGTCATGCACGCAGGCTCCGCCCGGCCGTCCCAGAAACCGCCCAGACGTACTCGCGGGCTCGTCAGCATCCGGGCCGTCGCTGCCCAGCGAGTTTCTGGGGGAATTCTGGGAGCTGACGCGCGAAAGTCACTACGGGGTTTTTCCTCGCCCTCACCCCGGGCATTAATCGCGACTTGATCGCCGTGAACTGCGAGAAAGAGAAGACCATCCATGGACTGGCAGCTCAACGGCCTCCCCCTGCACCCGCTCATCGTCCACCTCGTCACCGTCGCGTTCCCGACAGCGTCCCTGCTGATCCTGGTCGGGGCATTCTGGCCCGCGCTTCGACGACGACTCGGCATCATCACCCCACTGATCGCCCTGGTCTCGCTGATCGCCGTGCCCCTCGCGACGTCGTCGGGTGAATCGCTGGAAGAGCGGGTCGGTGGCAGCGCACTACTCGAGACCCACACGGAGCTGGGCGACACCCTGCTTCCTTGGGCGATCGCGGTGTTCGTCGTGGCCGTGGCGCAGTGGGCGTGGCAGCACTGGGTGCTGACGCCTGAGGCGCAGCGGCCTCGTCCTGCGGTCCGTGGCAGCGCACGACTGATCGTCGGCGCCCTGCTGATCGTGCTGGCCGTGGGGACGAGCATCGGCGGGATCGTCACGACGGTCCGGATCGGTCACTCCGGCGCGGAGGCCGTCTGGTCGGACTCGAGCGAGGGATGACACCCGAGATGGTGAGGGCAGGCTCCGCTGCGTGGCAGCCGAACCCCTCGGGTGCTGTGATGGCGTCATGACTGACGCGTCACCTCTCCCCACCCATCCCGACGAGCCCCACGCCGGGAGCCTGGCCGGGCGCCTCAACTGGCTCCGTGCCGGCGTCCTCGGCGCAAACGACGGAATCGTCTCCGTCGCCGCAGTCGTCGTCGGTGTTGCCGGGGCGACAACATCGACCCCGGCCATCGCCACCGCCGGCATCGCCGCCCTGGTCGGCGGCGCGATCTCGATGGCCCTCGGTGAGTACGTCTCGGTCAGCAACCAGACCGACAGCCAACGAGCACTCATCGAGAAAGAGCGCGCTGAGCTGGCCGCCGACCCCGAGGCAGAACTCGAGGAGCTGACCGCACTCTGGCGCGCCCAGGGACTCAGCGACGACACCGCCGCCCGCGTCGCCGCCGAGCTCACCGAGCACGACGCCCTCGCAGCGCACCTGTCGGCCGAGCTGCACATCGACGAGGCCGACGTCGCCAACCCCTGGCACGCCGCCCTCTCGTCCGCCATCGCGTTCCTCGCCGGTGCAATCTTGCCGCTGCTGGCCATCCTGCTGACGCCTGCCAGGCTGCGCGTGCCGGTCACCGTCCTGGTCGTGCTCCTCGCCCTCGCCGCGACCGGCGCACTCGGCGCACGCCTGGGCCAGGGTGCCGTCGGACGCGCGACCCTCCGCGTCGTCGTCGGCGGCGCGCTCGCCCTGGCGGCGACCTACCTCGTCGGCACCCTGCTCGGCACCGCCGGGATCGCCTGAGCCGGCCTCCCCGACAGCACATACCGACTCAGAAAACCCCCATCTCGGGAACTTGCCGAGAGCATCAAGAACCCATGGCCTGACCCGGGTTTTGTCATAGGTGGCCCATAGGTTCACGCGTTCTGATCGGTGTTGTCCACCTCTCCGGTGAGACCCGCAGGCTCGGCAGGCCGCTCCCGAACGGACACACCATGACCGCGACGTTGCACCACACCCCACCGGCTCCGCCCTCCCCACCCACTCGGTCGACCTCACGACGCGACCTCACGGCCGTCCGTCCCCTTGCCGCCAAGGCACGCCGTCGCCGGGCAGCAGTCGACCTGCTGGGGATCGCCGTGTGGGCCTCTGCGGCGATGGCGGTCACCCTCTGGCTGACCTCGGGCAGCGTCGACGTCTCCGGCCCCGGGCAAGTCCTGATCTCCGCCGGCATCGTCACCGGCCTAGTGGGCACCGACCTGATCCTGGTCATGCTCGTCCTCGCCGCGCGCCTGCCCGTCATCGACCGGCTGGTCGGTCACGACGCCGCGATGGCCCATCACGGCAAGCTCGGCAAGCCGGCCCTGTACCTGCTGCTGACGCACGCGGGCCTGCTCATCGGCGGCTACGCGGTCGAGGCAGGCGACAGCGTCGTGGCCGAGACAGTCGGCCTGTGGAACACCCCCGACGTGCTGCTGGCGTTCTTCGGCCTGGGAGGCCTCGTCGCCGTGGTGTGGACCTCGATCGTCGCGGTCCGCAGAGTGCTCCCCTACGAGGGGTGGCACGCCATCCACCTGCTCTCGTACGCAGCCGTCGCCGTCGCGATCCCCCACCAGCTCTCACAGGGGCAGATGCTCGCGCAGGGCAGCTGGGAGCGCGCGTACTGGATCGCCCTGTACGTGGTGGCACTCGGTTCGGTGGCCGTGTTCCGGTTCGCGCTCCCCGCCTTCAGGTCCCTGCGGCACGGCGTGGTCGTCACGGGCGTCGAGCGCATCGCCGACGACGTCGTCTCCGTCCACCTGCACGGCCGTGACCTCGACCGCCTCGGCGCGGTCGGCGGCCAGTTCTTCGTGTGGCGGTTCTGGGCGCCCGGGCTCTGGTGGCACGCCCACCCGATCTCGCTCTCCGCCGCGCCGACCGCGACGGGCATGCGCCTCACGGTCCGCGCCCTGGGCCGGGGCAGCGCCTCCCTGGCGTCCCTCCGCCCCGGCACCCGTGTCTCGTTCGCCGGCCCCTACGGGATCTTCACCGAGGCCGTCCGCACCTCAACGAGGGTCGCGGTCGCCGCCTCCGGCATCGGCGTCACCCCGGTCCGGGCGTTCCTCGAGCGCCTCGACGCACCCCCCGGGGCCGTGACGATCTTGCTCCGCGCCCGGTCCGAGCGCGAGACGTTCCTCTGGCACGAGATCGTCACCTGGGCGCACGCCCGCAGTCACCAGGTCGCCGTCAGCGTCGGCCCCCGGGGCAGGGGGCCCGCGTCCTGGCTGGCCGAGGGCGACACCTCGCGTGGCGTCACGGCCGCGAGCGTGTTCCCCGACCTCGCCCACTCCGACCTGTACGTCTGCGGCCCCGGACGTTGGAGCGACCTCGTCGAGCAGGACGCCGCCGCAGCCGGGCTGCCGGCCGACCAGCTGCACAGGGAGAGGTTCGACTGGTGAGAGCACGCATCGTGATCGGCGGCCTCCTCGTCTCCGCCGGCATCCTCGCCGTCGGCGTCGAGTCGACCGTGACCCAGCTGTCCGCCACCACCTCGCTCGTGCAGCCACTGGCCGGAGCGGCTCCGTCGTCGGGCGGCACCGGCACCGAAGGCACCTCGGGCACCGCCGGTGCGGCCCCGTCGTCGAGCCCGTCGTCGTCGGACACCTCGGGCAGCAGTCCCGCCGCCACGACCGGCCTCACAGACGGCACGTACACCGGCACGGCCGTCTCCACCCGCTACGGCACCGTCCAGGTGCAGGTGACGATCAGCGGCGGGACCTTCGGCGACGTCACCGCGCTGCACCTCACCGACGACGACGGGCGCAGCGTCCAGATCAGCGCCCGCGCCGCACCCGTCCTGGCCCAGGAGGCCGTCGCGGCCCAGTCCGCGTCGATCGACACCGTCTCGGGTGCGACCTACACCTCGGACGGGTACCTCCAGTCGCTGCAGTCCGCCCTCGACCAGGCCCGGTGACACGGTGACCCACGTCTTCCGCGCCATGGGCACCGTCGTGTCGGTCCTCGTCGACGGCGGCGCTCCCGACACGGCGACCCTCGACGCGGTCGAGGCGGTGTTCGACGACCTCGACCGCGAGTTCAGCCGCTGGCGCCCCGACTCCCCCGCGTCGCGGATCGCCGACGGCCGGCTGTCGCTCCTGCGCTCGTCGGACGCTCACAGGGAGTGCTACGCCGAAGCCCTCCGCTGGCGTGCCGACACCGCAGGGGCGTTCACGCCACACCGCCCCGACGGCACGGTCGACCTCGCGGGCACGATCAAGGCAGCCGCGACCGAGGCCGCCGGCGACGTCCTCGACGCCACCGGCCACGAGCGCTGGTGCCTCAACGCCGGGGGCGACATCCTGACCCGAGGAGGCACACCCGCGCACCCGTGGAACGTCGCGCTGGCAGACCCCGACCACCCGCAGCACGTGCTGCGGGTGGTGTCGCTCCACGGCGCGCGACGAGCCGTCGCGACCTCGGGCACGAGCCAGCGCGGCGAGCACGTCTGGCGGACCGACCCGGAGAGCACCTACCGGCAGGTGACCGTCGTCGCCGACGACCTCATGACCGCCGACGTCCTCGCCACCGCGATCCTCGCCGGCGGCCCCCCGACCAGGTCGCTCGCCGAACGGGGCTGGCCCGTCAAAATCGTCACGGTCGACCGCACGGGTGAGCCCGCGTCCAGCTCGGGGCCGTGACCCAGGCGGCCCGAGTACAGCTGGTGCCGGAGCCGCCGCTCCCGCCCCGCCACGACGACAGGAGACACGGATGCCCCTCATCAGGATCGACCTCGTGGAGGGCCGCTCGGACGAGTAGATCGCCGCGATCGGCGACACCCTCATGCGGACCCTCGTCGACGTGTACGGCCTGCCCGAGCGCGACCGCTTCCAGATCGTCACCGAGCACGCCCCCGGCCGTCTCACCGCCCTCGACGTGGGGCTCGGCATCGAGCGCTCCGAGCAGGTCGTCATCATCCAGATCTTCACGCAGGCCGGGCGCAGCACCGACGAGAAGCAGGAGTTTTTCCGCACCCTGGCCGAGAACCTGGCCGCGGCGGGGGTCGCCGGCGAGGACCTGGTGATCGGCTTCGTCGAGAACGGCCCCGCCGACTGGTCGTTCGGCTTCGGCCGCGCCCAGTACACGACAGGAGAACTCACCACCCCGGGAAACTGACCACCAACACCAGTGCCCCAACACTGTCGCGACAGCCGATTGCCTGACGGACACTTCCATGGTGCGCTCAGGCGAGGGTGAGGAAGAGCTTCTCGATCTCGTCGACCGTGAGCTTGCGCCCCGCCGCGATGCCGTCGACGGGCTTCGTGTCCTCGTCGGCGATGAGACATTCGCGCATCGCGGTCGAGACGATAGCGAAGCCAGCGCGGTCGAGGGCGCTGCTTACGGCGGCGAGTTGGGTGACGACGTCGCGGCAGTCGCCCCCGTTCTCGATCGCCGTGATAACGGCGGCGAGCTGTCCTTGGGCGCGCTTGAGACGGTTGGCGACCTTGCGGATCGCGGCGGGGTCGTGCAGGGCGCCGTCAGTGGGGGCGGTGTCGGTCATGCGCGGTCGACCGGGTTGCCGGCGGCGATCCATGCGGAGGTGCCGCCTTCCACGTTGACGGCGTCGTAGCCGTGGGCGGTGAGTGTGGCGGTCGCGCGGGCGCTTCGGCCTCCGGACTGGCAGATGATGTGCACCGGGGTGCCCGTGGGCACGTCGCCCAGGCGATCCTCGAGCTGGGACAGGTGGAGGTTGCGGGCGCCGGGGACGTGGCCGCTGGCGTATTCGTCTGCCTCGCGGACATCGATGACGACGGGGTCCTCAAGGGCGGCGAGCTGGTCGACGGTGATCTGGTTCATGGGTTCTCTTTCGTGGAGTTTTTCGGATCGGCGATTCTGCGAGTGTCGTGGGGTCAGGCTGTTGCTGTGGCAGAGCGGTGGGCTGCGATGCCGGCGCGCCAGGTGAGCCAGCCGCCGTCGAGGTTACGGGCGTCGTGGCCGAGCTGGGTGAGGAGTCTGGCGGCCGTGTGGCCACGCTGACCCACCTGGCAGTGGACCACGAGCGGCCCGGCCGGCAGTTCGGTGTGCCGAGCCCGGAGATCGTCCAGGGGAAGCGAGATGGCACCGGGGATGGAACCTGCCTCGTGCTCAGCCGCTGAACGGACGTCGATCAGGGTCGCCCCGGACGCCATCAGCGCGTCGAGTTCGTGCCACTGCGCTGTGCGCGTCGCACCTCTTGCAGTGTTCTCGGCGACGTAGCCGAGCATGTTGATCGCGTCCTTCGCCGAGCCGTACTGGGGTGCGTAGGCGAGCTCGAGCTCGGAGAGGGCACTGCCGGTGAGGCCGGCGGTCATCGCAACGGCGATTACGTCGATGCGTTTGTCGACGCCGTCACGCCCCACGATCTGGGCGCCGAGAATTTGGTCGGTCACCGGGTCGACCATCAACTTGATCGCCATCTGCTGTGCTCCTGGGTAGTAGCCGGCGTGCGAGGACGGGTGGGTGTGCACGACCCGGACGTCACGTCCTGCCGCGCGGAGACGCTTCTCGTTCCACCCGACCAACGCGACGGTCAGTCCGAGGACGCCGAGGATCGACGTCCCGAGGGCGGGCCGGGCTGCGGTCGAGGAGGCGCCGGCGATGTCGTCCGCCGCAGCCCGGCCGTGCCTGTTGGCGAGCCCTGCCATGGTCACGAGGGTCGGTTCAGCGTCGAGGTGGTCGATCTTCTCGACGCCGTCTCCGACCGCCCAGATCGACGGGTCGCTGGTCCGCTGGTGAGCGTCGACGGCAATTCCTCCGGTGGGCCCGATGACGAGTCCCGCCTCCCGGGCAAGGCGGCTCTCGGGCTGGACACCGCTTGCCTCGATCACGAGATCAGCGGCGACGGTCGTTCCGTCGCTGAGTTCCACCAGGCCACCGGATGTCCCCGTCACCGTCGTGCCCGTGCGGACGTCGACGCCGGCGGCGACGAGCGCGTCGTGCACCGGAGCGGCCATCTCGGGGTCGAGAGGAGAGAGGACGTGCGCTCCACGCTGCACGAGGGTGACCCGTGCATGGCGGGCAAGGAGATTCTCGACGGCTTCGAGGCCGATGAATCCTGCCCCGATCACGAGGACGTCGGCCTGCCCGGGGGCTCCGTCGAGAACGGCGTTGACGTGGTCGACGTCATCGACGCTGCGCAGGGTGTGCGTCGGGATGACGCCTGCCGTCACGCCGGCCGAGGCTCCAGCGCCCGCAGCGAGCACGAGGTCGTCGTACGGTTCGACTGAGCGTCGCCCGGTCGCGAGGTCCACGACTTCCACGGTCTTGGCGGCGGGATCGATCGCGGTGACCTCGTGGCGGACGCGGACGTCGAGCGCGAAGCGCGCGGACAAGGACTCGGGCGTCTGCAGCAGCAGCGACGAGCGATCCGGGATGATGCCGCCCACGTGGTAGGGCAGGCCACAGTTGGCGAAGGACACGTACGCGCCCCGCTCGAAGACCAGGATGTCGCGACTCTCGTCCAGGCGACGCAGTCGAGTCGCCGCGGACATACCGCCGGCGACACCTCCGATGATGATCGTTCTCATGTTTGCCACGATACCCCGGGGGGTATACGTTTGTCTAGTGCCGTCAGTCGACGGCGACCGTTGAACGAGAGGACTCCCCATGTGCCGACAGGTGACCTGCAAGGTGTGCGGCAAGGCAAGTTGGGCTGGCTGTGGCCAGCATGTCGACCAGGTGATGGCCGGCGTGCGACGGGCGGACCGATGCCCTGGCCACGTGAAGGAAAAGAGCGAGGGCAGTTTCTTCTCGCGCCTGTTCGGACGGTGACCTCCGCCTGGCCGCGAAGAAGTCGATCGGTCGCGGGACGCTCGACGGCGCCGGCCACTCTCCCGTAGTTGCAGAACGCGGATCGTCTCGGTAGGTCGGCCCGGAATCCCTCTCGGTGAGGGATCCCCTATCGGGCATGGATAAGTGGAGCACCGGATTGTTGGGCGTACTAAGTGAGACCGACAGCAATGGTCGCGGGCTCATTAGTGCGAGCGCGGTTCAGATGCTCGGACAAGGAACTGTCCCTCGTCGGTCACGATGTAACCGAAGGTGCGGGAACCTTCCGGCAAGGACGCAAGCACGCTTTTCGGGATGACGTCCTGGATTCCCTGAGCGGGACGACGAGCAGGTGTCGTGCCCTCGTCGTAGTCAGCAGCATCCAAGCTCGAAGGGGAGGAAGTCACAGCAACATTGTGGCCCCCCTCGGACTATCCACGACCTCGTGCCAGGTCCGTGAATCAATATCCGCCTTGGCCAAGCGTGATCGGTCTTGTCCCCCGTTCGTGGGACGCGGAGTGAAGGCGGGTACGCCTGTAATCAGCAGCCGCAGCTGGTACTCGTTCTGGCCTGTGGACTGCTGCAGCCCCTTTCCATTCCCCACCACCGCACCACAGGAGGAACGAATGATCGACAGCAACAGCATCTCTGGACTCTTCGGAGCCCGTGTCACCGACCGCAACGGCGACAAGGTCGGCACCGTGCAGCAGGTCTACGTCGACCAGGCCGGCGGCCACGCCCAGTTCGTCACCGTCAACACGGGCTTCTTCGGCACGTCCGAGTCGTTCGTGCCCGTCGAGGACGCCACGTTCGTCGGGGAGGACCTTACGGTCTCCTACGACAAGGCCACCGTCAAGGACGCCCCGCGCATCGACGCTGACGGTGCCCTGAGCGAGGACGAGGAGGCGCGCCTCTACAGCCACTACGGTCTCGGCGGCGGTACCTCGTCGACCACGGGCGACCGCGACGTCGACACCACGGCCGGTGCGGGCTACGTCGACACCGACCGCACCGACGACGTCTCAACCACCGCGTCGGCCGGGCACGACACCTCGGGCCCTGACACGGACGACGCGATGACCCGCTCGGAGGAGCAGCTCCACGTCGGCACCGAGACCACCCAGGCCGGCCGTGCCCGCCTCCGCAAGTACGTCGTCACCGAGCAGGAGACCGTCACCGTGCCCGTCTCGCACGACGAGGTCCGCCTCGAGCGCGAGCCCATCACCGACGCCAACGTCGGCGACGCCCTCGACGGCCCCGCGCTCAGCGAGGAGGAGCACGAGGTCGTGCTCAACCAGGAGCGCGTCGTCGTCGACAAGGAGGCCGTCCCGGTCGAGCGCGTGAAGCTCGGCACCGAGACCGTCACCGAGCAGCAGCAGGTCACCGAGGACGTCTCCCACGAGGAGATCGAGCTCGACGAGGACGGCACGGCCCGGGACACCACGACCCGCCCGTAGGCCCACGACGAGGAGCGGGGTGCCGGCGTCCCCGGCACCCCGCTCCTCCGCTTCTTCCCCGATGACGACACCACACGGCCCAGCCGAGCAGGAGAACGACCATGGACCCCGACGACCCCATCACCGTGGTCCGCCACGAGGAGCAGCTCCGTGTGCGCACCGTCGCCGAGCCCGTGGAGCGGATCCGCTACGAGAAGGTCGTCGTCGAGGAGGAGCGCACGATCACCGTGACGGTCCGGCGCGAGGAACTCCGCATCACCCGCGAGCCCGTCGACAGGGACGAGGTGGCGTCGGGAGCCGCGACGCCCTCCGAGGACGGGCCGCGGGTCATCGAGATGGTGCTGCACGAGGAGCAGCTCACGCTCGGCCGACAGGTCGTGCCGGTCGAGCGGGTCCGGGTGATCGTCGACCGGGTCGTCACCCAGGAGCCCGTCGACGCGACGGTCGCCCGTGAGGTCGTCGACGTCGACCTGATTCCTTAGACGCGACCTCAGTCTGGAGGGACGCGGGCTAAGGCCAGGCGCTGACCTCGTCCATGGCAGGCCACGCGGTGACTTGCCACGAGCGGCCGCAGAGCGAACAGAAAGCCTGTTCGGACTCACGCCTTTCTCGCTGGTCAGGCGTAACGCTGTGGTCACTGCTGAGTCCCACTCCGCCGCACTCGGTGTCGATGCATGCCAGCAAGGTCATCGGCCCATCGTGCGCCTCGAGACAGCAGCAGAGTGTTACGAGCGGATGAATTCTTGACCCGGTACCGCCCCTAGGACTTGTCGGCCTTGCGGGCTTTTTTGGCTAGCCGGTCTCGTTCTCGGATGAGCGAGTCGACCGTGCCGGCGTCGAGGACGTCGATGAACGGGTTGACCTGTCCCGTGCGTTCCTCCACCACAGCGGTGTACGCCGCGGCGGCCTTTCGAAGGTCTACGGCAGCTCGTGCCACCTTCTTCGGCGGCACCGGCTTCAGACCCGACAACTGGGCGTGCTTCTCGACTGCCTGGATGAGTTCCTTCGCGGCCGTGTCGATCTTCTTCGTCATGCGATCTTGATACCCCCGCCAGGTGAACAAGACGCACGAAATCGCATGCGCACCGCAGACCCGCCGGTCAACCGGCTGCGAAGACGCCCCAGCAGGCTTACGGCGCTGCGCACTAAGCCGAACCTCGGGGGGGCTTAGTCGACGCGCGCGATGCGGACGTCGATCCTCGTGGCTGTGATGCCCGCTTTGTCCAGGTAAGCCATGAGGGCGTCATGGACGCGGTGGGCGACGTCGGGCGAGATGCTGTCGGCGTCGGTGGCGATGGTGAGGGCGATGACGCCGTCGTCGCAGATCTCGATCCGGGGAGGCGGTGGTGGCGTCGTGGGATCGGGCGCCTGCCGGGCTGCGAGGAGAGCGGGCAGGGTCGCCCGTGGTTGGTAGATGTGCGCCACACCGGGGATGTCGTCGACGAGCGTCTCGAGTTCGAGGGCCAGTGCGTCACGGGCGTCGTCGCCGAGTTCGTGGCTGGTCATCGTTCCTCCTCCCGGACGGGCGCTGCGCCGTCGGCGCGAATCGTGACGTCGATGCTCTCGACGTTCATCTCCGTGTGCGTCCGCAGCGCCTCCTCGACGGCTGAGCACACCGCGTCAGTCACGGCGTCCTTCGTCGCGCCGTGGTCACGGACGATGCGTGCCCACACGCGGACGACGACCGGGGCGCCGGGTGTGGTGACGTCGCCCTCGAGGGTGCACCTGCCGATGAGGACACCGTCGACGGTGTCGCCGGCTCGGCGGACGATGCTGCGGACGGCTCCCTCGGTGATGACGGAGTTCTCGGTCTTCTTCAGCGGCGGGAGGGGGATGTCCCGGCCGGCGTGGGCCTCGAGGCTGATGTTGGTGATGATCTCGGTGATCCAGTCGTCCTCGCGGGCGTCCTCGTCGAGCGCATCGGCCTCGAGGGCTCCGTGGGAGAGCATGCGGACTCTTGTGAGGGCGTCGAGGGCGTTCTGGCAGGCGGGTGAGTCGTCGATCGTCGGGTCTGCCGGGGTCATCCCGGCGTCGAGGTAGTCGGCGAGCTCGTCGATGGTGTGCCCGTCGAGCCGGTCGTGCTCGAGCGACAGTGTCTTCACGTCGTCGCCGCTGACGCCGGCGGCCTCGAGGTCGTCGGGAAGGTCCGCGCTCATCGCCATGCCTCCATCTCGGTGATCATGTTCTTCCGCGCCCGGGAGAGGAGCCCCCGGACGGTCGACACAGGGAGCCCCAGGTCGTCCGCGATCTCGTCGTAGGAGTGCCCACCCATCTCCTTGAGGATCCAGGCCCGACGCTGGGCTGCCGGCATCGCCTCCAACGCCAGGGTCAGCGCGTGCTCCCGCGATCTGGCCTCCACGATCCGGTGGGGCGTCTCATGCTCCGACCCCTCGGAGTCGTGGTCGGCGATGTCGTCGTGGTCACGCCGGGCCCGGATCCTGTCCACGCACCGTCTGCTGACGATGCGCATCAACCAGCTCTTGACCTTCGCCGGGTCCTCGATCGACGGCAGCTGCTTCCACGCTGCGACGAAGGTCTCCTGGACGACGTCGTCGACGTCGTCGGAACGACCCAGGACCCGCCGCGCGTAGGAGCGCATCAACGGCCCGTAGCGGCGGACCAAGACTTCGAACGCCCGGACGTCGCCGTGACCGGCACGCTCGACGAGGGTGTGGTCGTCAGCGTCCGCGAGGTCGACACGGCGCGGCTGATCGGACATCCGTCAGTTCTACCCGGTCCACGGCTGCACGTGCCGACGAGAAAAGCGCGGGCGTCTGTGACGAATCGCTTCCCCGTCACGACTTGGTAGCAGAGGTCACGCCACCGGACGCGACCGCCCCTTCTCTCGGAGACGCCACCGCCCATGGACACCGCCCGCGGATCCCGCTCGGGAACAACGTCCCTTTTGTCTGACGTCGTCCGTTCCGAGACGCGGACGACGACCTGGTGTCAAGAGCTGCCCGGCGTCTGGGTGGCCAATCGTGACGGTGCCGTCGTGGCCGCTCTTCAGTGCGTCACCATCAGCGGTACCCCTCCGATAGCTGTTCCCTTCCAGAGTCTTGAAGATGCGCGGCAGACCGCCCACGGCCAGATCCGCACGAGCCTGGACGCACCAGGGCGCACACCCGTCAGGACGGGAGCGCCAGAGCACGTGAGAGGCATCGTCCGTGCTCTCGGATTGCTCCTGGGACGGGCGCTGTCCCCTCAGCTCCGCGCCTGACACCGCGTCCCCAGCCATAGACCGGAAAGATTTTTGGAGACCGGTGTGACGAAACGTGGAGTCGTTCCGACCTACCAATGACGCACACCTGGAGTTCCTCGACCCGACGAGGACGGTGCGTTCTCCCGCCTGACCCGATCGAGGAACAACACCCGTGACCCTGCTCGCGCCCGCACCCACCACCCGCCTCGCCGCGATCACCCTCACCGAGGCCGAGCCCGGCTTCTGGGTCGCCAACGCCGACGGCGCCTTTGCCGGCACCGTTGACCACCACGGCGACCACTTCTACGTCCGCGACTGCTTCAGCCAGTACCTCGGCGACTACAGCGACCTCACCGCAGCAACCGCCCGCCTCCGCGCAGACGCCACCGCCCGAGACGCCGCATGACGACCACACTGCCCCGCAGGACGACGGCCACCGGCGCCTCCGCGGTGACCTGGCACGAGACGGGCCCCGGCATGTGGACGAGCCGCACCGGCAAGGACATCGCCGGTGCCGTCCAACTCGTCGGGACCTTCATCACCACCAACGCCCGCGGCGACGTCGTCGGCACCTTCGACACCCTCCCCCAGGCCCAGGCAGCCCTGACCGCACCGTCCGCCCATCCAGGTCGGCCTCGCTCGCTCAGCAGACGCCTCCTGCCGTGGTCGCACGGCCGGTGACGAAGGCGCCCGAGGTGGCCGCTCCAGCTCCCGACCCGCAGCGCGCGCCTGAGTGCCGGCCGAGCACGTACCTCTCGATGCCGGACGTCCCTCGGGCCCGGATCGTCATCTATCCCCGGCGGGAACGCCGACGCCGCCTCAGCCCCGTCGAGATGGGGCCTGCCTACGCCGACTTCTTCTTCGAGGACACCACACGCCATGCCACTGCCTGACCCGAACCTTGCGCTCAACGCCCCCGTCACCCCCTCAGCCGGACTTGCCCTGCCGGAGACGGAACCCCTGGACATGGGCCCCCTGCTCGCCGACCGTGACTGACTCCGAACAACCCTCGTCAAGAGCGCTGTCTACCCGAACTCACTGCGGCAACTTCCCCACCACGAACTCGTCGCCTACCTCCTGCAGCGTTTCGCAGTGCCACGGCTCGGTGAACAAGACGCACGAATATGGTCTGGTCTCTCAGACGGGAAGCCACCTTCGACGTCCCCTGGCACCTGAGTGCTCACTCACCTGATCGTCTCCACCCGTGCACCACGCACCCGCAGATCCCTAGCTGCGGCCGAGGTGGAGGCCCGGCGGAGCAACGCCGCCCCGCCCTGCTGGGTCGCCGTGGCCCGAACCACGGCGACCCAGCGACACCCGTCGAACGGTTACGGCTAACGACGGGTCCGGCGCTTTGAACGCCTAGCGCTCCACCTGATGGTCACGAGCGATGAACGATCCCCTACCGGACAGGCCGTTGTTGGTTGGGACGGACGTAGAGCTGGCCATCGTCATCAAGGACGTAGCCGAACCGAGGTTCCCCCTCGGGAAAAGACGCCAGGGCCGCCCGCGACACCCGCGGCCGAGCCCCCTGCTTCGACATGACTTCCCTGCTGACCCTGTCGGGAACGTCATAGTCAGCAGCGTCAAGGCTTGAGGTGGTCACGCGTCGATCCTGGCCTGCAGGGAGCGACCGTGCACACGCCGAGAGCAGTCTGGTCGGATCGAGACAGGACGCCCAGTGGGAACCAGACGCCCTGCCGATCACAGCGGGGTCTGGGCTGCACAGGCACGGTAACTCGTGATCGTCCTGGCCCCTAACAGGCACGGACCACGGACGAGGAAACGGATGAGAGGCGATTTCGCTTCCCGGGCAGAGGCAGCGTCTGCCATCCTCACGGGAGGGAGGAATGCATGAGCTTGTACGAGAGCGCCCCGGAGACCAAGCCGATCAAGATCGTGCCCTATCCCCGCCACCGTCCCCAGCCCGACAGAGCCAATGACATCGTCCCGCCTCGACAAATTCCAGCTGACCCCACCTACGAGGAGCTCGTCATCAACGCCTTCATCGACGCAGCTCTGACGTTGAAACACCTCTGAACAGACCACTCACAGCCACATACCCCTCCTCAGCACCGCATGACGAGGCACGCCGGTCCGACCGACCTCCGCGCCCCGCCCCAGTGAGAGATCAGCTATCGAGATGGCCCAGCACTTCCCAGGCTTCAAGACATGTGGCCTGAGCCGCTCCCTATTCGAACTGGATATCGATGTCCGGAGGGTGCGATGACCAGTCGGCCACCTCGTCTTCCCCGACCTCCCGGGTGTCGAACCTGACGCCGATGCGCGGCGTCACGAGGACAGAGACGATCCCGTAGCCGGCTGCGCGGAACCTGACGAACGAGGGCCCCTCTCTCACCGCTTCGAGGATGAGCGATTCGAGTGCGTCGACGTCTTCGTCAGGCTCGAGGAAGAAGGACTGGCCATCGATCTGTAGATGGACTACTTGCATGGTTCACCGGTGGGCGCCGAGAGGGCCCGAGAGCACGACTCGGCGGTTGCCGGCACGCATGGCCCCTCGGTGAGCACGACCACCCACAGACTAGATCGGATAGCCCGCAAGGATCAGGGGTACCGGTTCGCCCACGACCGGTGTACGCGCACGCGTACGTACCAACCGACCTGCAGGCCAAAATTCCGGCCTAGCGTGGCACTACAACCTGCAAGCACCCGGCCCTACGTGTCGACAACCGATCCCCCATCGGGCGTTCGGACACATAGTGCCTGCTTGACCATCATCGAGCAGCCGTTGCTTCGCCGGTCGAAGACACGACGAGGGGGCGGGGCGCTTTCGCGCACCCGCCCCCTCATCGCTGAAGTGCTTGCCTGAGTCAGGAGGCGGTGAGTCCGCCGTCGATGACGTGCTCCATGCCGCTCACGTAGGACGAGTCCTCCGAGGCCAGGAACAGCACCAGCTTGGACACCTCGTCGGGGTCTGCCATCCGACGGATGGGCACGACGTCGGCGATGCCGCCGCCGTCCGAGTCGGTCGCGGCAGCCATCATCGGGGTCTTGATGTAGCCGGGGTGGACCGAGTTGACGCGGATGTTGTCGGGCCCGTACTGAACGGCGACGTGCTTCGTCATGCCGCGAGAGGCGAACTTGCTTCCGACGTAGGCGAGGTTCGGGGCGCCGACGATCGAAACCATCCCTGCCGTCGATGAGATGTTCACGATCGTGCCGCCGCCTGCCTTCTGCATCGAGGGGATGACGGTTTTCATGCCGTAGAACTGCGAGTGCTGGTTCACGGCGACGACCTTGAGGTAGTCGTCCTCCTCGATGTCCACGGTGTTCACGACCGGGCCGATGATGCCCGCGTTGTTCACCAGGACGGTGACCGGGGCCCCGAAGTGCTCCTCGACCTCGGCGACGACTCGCTTCCAGTCCGCGAGCGAGGTGACGTCGTGCTTGACGAAGAGCACGGAGTCACCGAGCTCGTCGGCGATCTGCTGCCCACGCTCGGCGTTCAAATCGGTGAGCGCTACCTTGGCGCCCTCGGTGACGAAGCGTCGGACGTGGGCTTCGCCCATGCCCTGTGCCGCGCCGGTGATGATGGCAACTCTGCCCTCTAGCTTTCCCATGTCGGGATTCTCCTTCTGACGTCTCTCGGCACGACGGTGTGCCTTACCGAGTCGGCAGCGGCCCCTCGTGGGGACCCTGTCGGCACCTCTCAACATAGTGGGCCGCAGTACCACAATGGCTGAGAGCATCACGGCGGGGGCAACGGGTAGCTGCTCGTCGGCCGCACCTAGGCTGAGGGACATGGCAACAGAGACGGACGCGCGCGGGCCGGGTCGCCCCCCGGCGGCGTCACGTGAGACCGTCGAGCAGGTCGCATTGTCGTTGATGCTCCGCGACGGCTACGACGCCGTCACCGTCGACGCGATCGCGGCGGCCGCCGGCATTGGCCGCACGACCTTCTTCCGCTACTTCGGCTCGAAGCCCGGGGTGATCTGGGCGCCTTTCGACGCGACCATTGAGTCGCTCAAGGAGAGCCTCCGGGCGCAGCAGCCCGGCGTCGACCCCCTGGGGGCCGTCCAGGTGGCCGTGGTCTCGTCCACACGTTCGGCGGTCCTCTCGAGCGACGTCTGGCTCGAGCGGTTCCAACTCCTCGACACCCATCCCTCCCTCACCTCCGGTGCTTACGAGCACTGGGAGAAGTGGAAGCGAGCACTCGCAAGACACGTCGCACTCGTAGAAGGTGTTGATCAGAACAATGCGGTTCCGATGGCGATCGCAGGAGCATGCCATGGTGTCTTTCTTGCCGAGCTGCGCAATCGGCGCAACGAGGACGAGGGTCGAGAAGCGATGCTGGACCGGTTGAACGACAGCCTGACCCGTGTCTGCTCAGCGCTCAGACCTTTACTCTTTGGCGCGGCCTGCTCGGCATGAATTAGGCCTGGCCTGCTCGCTGAATCGCGCGATAGACGGTCGACCGGGCGACGCCGAACAGCTCGGCGATGTCGCTCGTGGTGTGGGCGCCTGTGCGGTGCAGCTGCACGAGGTGCTTCTCCTGCGAGGGGGTGAGCTTGGGCTTGCGGCCTCGGAGCTTGCCTGCGGCCTTCGCGATCGCCATACCCTCCCGCGTGCGCGCACGGATCAGGTCAGCCTCGAACTCAGCCACCATCCCGAGGACGTTGAACAGGAGCCGGCCGACGGGGTCGGTAGGGTCGTAGACCGCTCCCCCGAGGTTGAGGGCGACACCCTTCTTCGTCAGCTCGTCCGCGATGTCGGTCGCATCACGCAGCGACCGAGCAAGACGGTCAAGCTTCGTGACCACCAGGACGTCGCCGGCCCTGCACGCAGCAAGGACCTCACGGAGGCCTGGCCGGGCTCGAGTCGCGCCCGACAGGCCGTGGTCAACATGCACGTGTTGATCGTCAACACCAAGTGCTGCAAGACCGTCACGTTGTGCTGCAAGATCTTGCCCCGAGGTCGAGACGCGGGCGTAACCGATGAGCATCGGACAACTGTAGCGTTCAAGCCCCCTTCACCGGGCATTTTTGCGGGACAGGCATACGCGAATTCGCAGGCCAGGCGCCGCTTGACCTCAGCCGGCCAAACACGGTCGCGAAGAGTGTCCCGATGAACGACCGGCTACCGCTCCCCTAATCCGGTGTTCTAATTCGCTTCACTGCGACACATCGCGGGCGATGCGGTCGAGGAGCGCCTCCAAGGAGATCTCGAACTCTTCGTCACTGCGGTCCTCGCTCAGCAGGCTGCGCAGACGCCGAACCTCCGGCACGTTGTCCAAGGACATGCTCCCGTCGCCTTCTGGGACGACAGCACTCCCTTCATCAAGCGGTTCCTCTGCAGGCCCTGCTTCGGCCCCCCGGACCACGGACTGCAGTAGGAGCTGCCCGAGTAGGAAGCTGCTGAAGGCTCGGTATGCGTTCACAGCCAGGGGATCCGTGAATCCGTTAGCGGTCAAAGCACTCAGGAACGTATCGACGACTTCAACGCTTCGAAGCGGTGGACGGAGCCAGGGGGCCGCGGGGTGACGAGTCGCTACGAGGGGAAATGCTTTGGGGTGGTCCGTCGCAATCCGCCGCACCGCATGAGCCACCGTTTGGAGGAACTCTTGCCAGTGCGCCCCTTCAGCCTCCGCGAGGTGCGACGTGAGGTTGCTCATGAGCAACGCAATGACACCCTCGAGCAGGTCCTCCTTTCCGTGCACGTACCGGTACAGAGACATGGCCTCCACGCCCAGCTCCTGAGCAAGAGATCGCATTGAAAGACCTTGCGGGCCAGAGCGGTCAATCTGCTCCAGCGCTGTCGCAATGATCAGGTCTCGACTAAGCCTCGGCGCCGCCGAGGTGATCTGAGTTGCCTTCTTGCCAGCTACCACGGTCGATGACTCCTCCTCGATCAGTGGCGCATGACCAACCAGAGTGCGCAAAACGGTCACTTGCACGCCAGTGGTTCACGTTACCCGGACTTACAGTGTACGTTTTCCTCGTACTTACACCGTAAGGCGCACAGTTGATTGCTCTCAGCTGCGAGGTGGACCGTGACGATTGCTCGTTCCGCAGCGTCCTAGACGTAGCTGACTTACAGACCCTCAACTCGGCCGCATTCGCGGCTGAACATCTCGAAGGAGCTCATCATGTCGAACACCACCCCTGTCACCCCCGCCACCGTCGCCAAGACCACCCCTGGCCACAGCACCGAGCTCGGCAAGACCGAGATCGCCGACGGCGTCGTGTCGAAGATCGCCGGGATCGCCGCCCGTGAGGTCCCCGGCGTCCACGCCCTCGGCGGCGGCGCCGCCCGCGCCATCGGCGCGCTCCGCGACCGTGTCGGTCAGACCGACCACAGCCAGGGCATCAGCGTCGAGGTCGGCGAGACCCAGGTCGCAGCCGACGTGAAGATCATCGCCGAGTACCCCGTCGCCCTCCAGCAGGTCGCCGACGACGTACGCGCTGCGGTCGGTCAGGCCATCGAGGACCTCGTCGGCATGCAGGTCGCCGAGATCAACGTCACCATCGCCGACGTCTTCATCCCCTCCGAGGACAACGACAACGAGGACGAGAGCCGAGTCAAGTGACCCCCACCACCACCGGCATCGCCATCGCAGCAACCCTCGTGCTGACGTGGATCGCGTTCGGGTTTGGGTTCTTCGTCCTCGTAGCCCTCGCCATGGTGGTCGGCGCCCTCATCGGCCGAATCATTGAAGGCAAGCTCGACCCGACCAGCATCCTCGACGCCCTCCGCGGAAAGCGCTCTTCGTCATGACGACCACCGAAACGACCCGCGACACCGCCCACCCCGGACGCACCAAGATCGCACCCCGGGCCCTTGACCGGGTCGTTTCGGCCGTCACCGCCGACACCCTCGGCGTCACCGCGAAGAACGTCTCGGTCGACCTCGCCGACGACGGCGGCTCCCTTTCTCTCACGGTCTCCACCCCGATCCGGGTGCCTTCCCTTGACCGCGTCCAGAACGGTGATGACGTTGTCGCCCGGACCGGTGGAAGTGTCCTGGACCGGGCGAAGGCCGCGCAAGAGACCATCCGCACCCGGGTCCAGGCCCTCACCGGGTCCACCATCACCCGCGTCATCGTGACCATCACCGGTATTGACATCAAGCAAGAAAGACGAGTGAAGTGAGCAATCGCCGCTCCACCTACACCCGCATCGCCCGACGCGAAACCCACTCGCCCCGGTCCGTGCTCGCCATCATCCTGGCGATCATCCTGATTCTCGCGGCCGCCTACGCGATCACCGAGATCATCCTCGCCATGCTCAGCCAGCCGGCCCTTCTCGTAGCCCCCAAGGATGCGAGTCAGTCCCTCGTCGACGCATCCGCCCTCCCCGTCGGGGCCCTGATCGCGGCCGGCATCGTGCTCCTCGTCGTGGGGCTCATCCTGATCGTGGTGGCCCTCACGGCGGGGCGTCGCGCCCGGCACGTGATCACCACCGACCGGGCAGTCACTGTTGTCGACAACGAGGTGATCGCCTCGGCCCTTGCCCGGCATGCTTCCTACGCCGGTGGCACCAGCCCCGACAACACCCGCGTCAGTGTCTCTCACCGCCGTGCCGTCGTCGAAGTCACCGCAGCATCTGGCACCAAGGCGCCCTCCCAGGCGATTCTCGACGTCGTCAACGAGCAGCTCGGCCTTTATGGCTTCACGCCCGTCCTCAAGGGCAAGGTCGACATCACGCGAGCGAAGGTCGGCGCTTGAACTCCACTAACCGGGGCCTGAACCGCACTCTCATCTTCCTCGTCGGACTCCTCCTCCTTATCCTGGGAGCAGCATCCCTTGCCCTTGGCGTCATCCCGCAGATCATGACCGGATGGGGTGACACCGCCCCCACGGTTCAGCAGAATGTCTCAGCTGCCCTGGTGGCGACACCGTTGCTGTCAACAGGAACCAGCTGGCTGTGGATCGGTCTGATCGCCGTCCTGGTCATCATCGCGGTCCTGCTCATCGCGTTCATCATCCGCCAGGGCAACGGTCATACCCGTGAGGTGTTCCACGACCAGACGACCGAACACGGCTCCACCATCGTCCGGTCCTCGGTCGCCGCTGACGCGCTCAAGGACGCCCTCAAAGACCGGGACGACCTCGTCTCCTCGAGCGTGTCGACCTACGACGTCAAGGGCGACACAGTGTTGAAGATCAGCGCGACTGCCCGCCGCGGCGTGTCCCCGAAAGACGTCCAGACCAGCATCGAGAACACCCTGCATGCTCTCGATGATCTTCTCGGGTTCGAGGTTCCGGCCCTGATCCAGATCAGTGGTGGCTTCCGCGCCCGCGTCGCCAAGACCACCCGCGTGTCCTGATCATGTCTGCCCTGAAGCGATACGGCCCCGCCGCCATTGC
Source organism: Frigoribacterium sp. NBH87 (assembly GCF_014217665.1). Classification (NCBI taxonomy): domain Bacteria; kingdom Bacillati; phylum Actinomycetota; class Actinomycetes; order Micrococcales; family Microbacteriaceae; genus Frigoribacterium; species Frigoribacterium sp. NBH87. The sequence goes on along the minus strand of NZ_CP043651.1, from coordinate 17,113 downwards.
CATCTTCGGTGTCCTGTGGCGTGCACTTCGCCGGACGACCCCGGCAGAGCGGACACCCCGCCGCCGGAGTACCTTCCGCAAGAGGTAGCCGTGCGCTTTCGCCGAGCTACCCGGTGGCGCCATCTCGCTGCCACTCGAGATCGATCTGGCTCGCCCGTGAACGCCACCATCCGTGGCGTTCCTCCCTCGTCATTTCCTTCGGCATGCCTGCACCCGAAAGGCGCAAGTCATGCCAACCAATGACCCCACGACACCCAGACCCCGTGTCGGTTCTCAGCACCAACGTCTCCACGTTCCCTCGAGCATCCTTCGAGGGCTAGTGGCAGGCGTGACCCTCCTCATGCTCCCTGCGGCTATTGGTGGGGTCATCCTCTGGGCCTTTCTCTGAGTGCCCAGAGATCCCTGTACTCCCGTCTGCCACCGATGGCAGTTGGGCTGCTCCACCTGAGCTCAGACATCTCGTCTGACTCCACCCGGCAAAGGAATCATCATGATCAGCACAAACGACATCGACACCATCCTCCGCTCCGGCGGCAACGTCATTGACCAGGACGGTAAGAAGATCGGCAGCATCGGCCAGGTCTACCTTGACGACGACGGCGGGCAGCCCGCGTGGATCACCGTGAACACCGGCTTCTTCGGCAGCGGCGAATCCTTCGCCCCTCTCGTCGACGCCACCGTCCAGGGCGACGACGTCCACGTCGCCTACAGCAAGGACATGGTCAAGGACGCCCCCCACAGCGACGACTCGGACGGCCACCTCAGCGAGAACCAGGAAGCGGACCTGTACCGGTACTACAGCCTGGACAGCGCCCGCGCCGGACAGCCCCTCTTCGACCAGGACGACCAGACAATCACCGGCAGCGACGTCGAAACCCCCGGGCAGAGCGCCGGCTACGACCGCGACGAGTCCGGCGACGTTGGCCACGACACCTCCGGCGCCAACACCGACGACGCGATGACCCGTTCCGAGGAGCGCCTGCACGTCGGTACCCGTCAGCAGGCCGCTGGCAAGGCACGCCTTCGGAAGTACATCGTCTCTGAGCAGGTCACCGAGACCGTCCCCGTCAGTCACGACGAGGTCCGCATCACCCGTGAGCCCATCACCGACGCCAACCGCGGCGACGCCCTCTCCGGTGGCGACCTCACCGAGGAAGAGCACGAAGTGACCCTGATGGCCGACCAGGTCGTCACCGAGAAGGAGACCGTCCCCGTCGAGCGCATCCAGCTCGGTACTGAGACTGTCACCGAGCAGCAGCAGGTCACCGAGGACGTCCGCCACGAGGAGATCGAGATGGACGGCGACGACCTCCCCGCCGGCCAGCGCACCAGCGACGACCGCTAATACCCCTTCTCGATCACTAGCCAGGAGCAGCACATGAGCACAGCCCTCCCAACCCCCGAAGACAACACCCCCCACCGTGACACCGACAACGTCTCGGACACCGACTTCGACCGCGACAGGCGCAGTGTCGTTGACCGCGAGAAAGCCGAATTCGGGGGTATGAAGTTCGGGTCGGCATTCTTCGGCTGGCTCACCGCCACCGGGCTCACCGTGCTGCTCCTGGCCCTCGTCACCGCCATCGGCGCCGGCATCGCCGGCAGCACCGACGGCGGTGCAGCCGATGACGCCGCCCAGAACCCCACCACCACTGGCATCGTCGGGATCATCGTGCTCCTGGCGATCCTGCTCCTGGCTTACTACTGCGGCGGCTACGTCGCCGGCCGCATGGCGCGCTTTTCCGGCGCCAAGCAGGGCATCGCCGTGTGGCTGTGGGCGATCATCATCACCGTGATCCTCGCGATCATCGGTGTCATCGCCGGCAGCCAGCTCGACGTCCTGTCCCAGATCGGCACCATCCCCACTGGCACCTTCGACACAGGCCAGATCACCCTCACCGGTGTCCTCAGCCTCGTGGCCGTGGTCATCGTCACTCTCGGCGGGGCGATCCTCGGCGGGCTTGCCGGCATACGCTTCCACCGGAAAGTCGACCGCGTCGGCCTCGGCCGCTAACGCCCACTACTCCCGCTCGCGACCGCGCCCGAACGTGGCCGTGCCGGGTCCGGGGCGGACAGCTGTTCCCAAGACAGCTGCCCGCCCCATCACTCATTTCCGTTAGGAGCGCCATGACCGACCCGCACGAGATCATGAACCCCGCCGTGCCGGAGATCCCAGACGACCTCGGACACGCTCCCCCGGCTCTCAACTACGACCCGGCAGGTGAGCCCGTTGATGTCATCCGCAACGCAGAACAGCTCCACGCCACAACTCGTTCCGTTCCCGTCGAACGCGTCCGACTGAAGAAAGTCATCGTCACCGAGGAACGCACCATCACGGTCCAGGTTCGCCGAGAAGAACTCCGCCTCGAGCACGAAACATTGGACCCAGCCACGGCAACACCGACGACGGTCGGGCCCTCCGACCTCGAACTGATCCTCCACGAAGAGCAGATCACGATCACCCGCACGATCGTCCCGATCGAACGCGTACGGCTCACCCGCACCCAGGTGGCCGGCACACGAGACATCACCGAAACCCTCCGGCACGAAACCGTCGACATCAGCCCGACAAGCCCCGCCACCGATTCCTGAAAGAGCCCCTCATGGCACAGCGCAACACCGTCATCCGCAGCATGCACGACCTCGGCATGGCCGCCTGGTTCGGAGGCGGCCTCATGGGCGCCATCGGCCTTAACGGTGCCGCAGCAGGCACCAGGGAGCCGACCGAGCGCCTGACCTTGTCCAGCCTCGGCTGGGCCAAGTGGGCACCTGTCCAGGTCGCCGCGATCGTCATTCACGGCGTCGGCGGGGCCGGGCTGATTCTGTCTAATAAGAGCCGTCTTGTGGCGCAGAAAGAAAGCCGAACCAACACGGGCCTCAAACTGACACTGACGATCGCCGCTGCAGGAACCACTCTGTGGTCAGGTCTGGTCGGAGCGAAGATGGCTAAGCATGCCTCGGAGGGTGCCGACGGCACCACGGAGCCGGGAGCGTCTTCTTCTGACGACCTCGCCAGGGCTCAGCGTCAGCAGAAGATCCTCCAGTGGGCTACCCCGGTCTTGACCGGTGTCCTCATCATCCTCGGCGCCCAGCAGGGCGAACAGCAGCGCCCCATCGCCGGCCTTCTCAAGCGCCGATAGACGGGCACGGAATAAGTGGCCCGGGCGAAGCCCGGGCCACTTGTCTGTCCGGTGAAGTTCCTCCCCCTTCGGCAGCCATCAACGTCCAGGAAGTGTCCGGTCAACCACCGTCTATCGACGTGTGCGAGGCGGGTGGCACAGCCTTGAATGTGTGCGATCGGCCAAAGTGTCCATCTCGACGCTACGCGTCAGCATGATGGCCGAGTTGACTGAGTCTTCCGCCGACATCACCCAAATGTGTCCGAAGGTAAGCCCTAATGACCATCGAGAGCGACGCACCTCAGTTACTCAGATTGAGCTGATGGCACTGCACCAACGCAACCGGTAGAGACCGGCTCGAGCCCAACGACAAAGAGCGCGGCACCCATCAAGTGATTGGCGCCGCGCTCCTGGGAATTTGACTAGTCGTTGCCGATCTTCTTGTCGGCCGCGTTGCCAGTGGCGTCGATCCTGTCGTCGAACTTCCCACCCGTCTTGGACGAGGCCGTCTCTTCGCCCTTTGAAATGGCGGAGTCGGTGATCTTCTCACCCTGCTCGCCGTTTAGGGCATCTTTGGCGCTATCCAACAGACCCATGGTCGTCTCCTTCGATTTCGGCTCGCGATGTACAAGCCACGACCAGTGGACACCTTTCAGGGATCCAGGGCCCGAACATTGGCGCAAGAACATTATCCGGGTGCCGCGCCCAAGGCTTTGTGTGCTTCGCCACTAGCGCCTGGACCACATTCCCGGCAAACTCTGCGCCCTTTTGGACATCCAGCCACCGCGGTCACGTCGGCAGTCGGAGGCCCGGCGGTCTGGGCCTTCGAATGAAAGCGTCGCAGCCTGTCACAGCACTCGCCTTATCGGTGGGGCCACTAGAAGCGGCTCATAGTGCCCCCCGATATTCCAGCGTTGTACGTGGCAATCTTGTCGGGGTAATCGGGACCAGAATCGTGCCCATCAATTCGAGGTGATCCTCCTTCGAGATGGTGATGGCCCACCCCAGCAGAGCTGAGGTGGGCCATCGCTACCTGTCTGGGGCGCCTCAGGAGCCTTGGACGGTGTCCTTCGACTGCTGAGCACTGTCGGCAACGTCGCCCGCGGCCGACTGTGCGTCGCCCTTGACGGTGCCGACGGCCTCCTGGGCTGTGTTCTTCACCGACGAGACCGCGTCCTGCGCGGGCTCTTTGAGGTTCTGTGCCACGTCCTGCGCGGCGCCCTTGGCAGCGTCAACCGCGGGGGCGGCCTTGTCCTTGGCCCGCGAGGCAAGCTCCTGCTCCTTGTCGGAGGCGGGGAGCAGCGACGCGAGTAGGGCGCCGGCGCCGAAAGCGATCAGACCCACGGCGAGAGCGTTGCCCTTGGCCTTCTCGACGGCCTGGTGGCCGGCGTCCTGCGCGGCAGCGGCCGTGTTCGAGGCGGTGCCCGACACGGACCCGGAGCCGTCGTGGGCACTGCCCATGACCGACTCTTTGACACTCGCGAACCGGTTCTTCACCTTGTCGGTCTGGCGGTGCGCGATGCTCGTCGGGTTCACCTTGTCAGCGAGGGCGTCGACGTCGTAGCCGAGCCCAGCGCGGGTGCGCTCGATCTCAGCACGGATCTCGTCGGGGGTCTTCTGTCCATCTGCGGTGCTCATGCGTGCCCTCCAGGCTTCACGGTCTCGGGGATCTTCTTCAGGGAATCGACCGTCTTCGGCGCACCCTTGATGTCCTTCAGTTCCTTGCGCCCGCGCAAGAAGAGCACGAGGGCGACAACGGCGTACACGACGGCGATGACAAGCGACGCCCAGCCGACCCCGATGAGGGAGCCGAGGCCCCACATCGCGGCGATTGACAAGAACAGCAGGGCGAACAGGCCGGTGAGGCCGGCACCACCGAACATGCCGGCGCCTTTGCCCGCCTTCTTCGCCGAGAGGGTCAGCTCGGCCTTGGCCAGTTCGACTTCCTGGCGGAAGAGGGTGGAGATGTCGCTCGTGACGCTGCCGAGGAGATCACCCAGCGACGTTGTCGCCGCGCGCTCCTCCGTGTCCGGTACGCCAGGAGTGGGGCCGCCAGCCGGCACGTGGCCGGCGAAGGTGGGATCGGTCACGGGCGCGCCTCGCCCTGCGTCGGCCACGTGGTTGGCGTATTCGACGAGAACGAGGACGTGGCGTCGACGTCGTAGCTGGGGACGTCGCCCTCGGTCATCGCGTCGTACTCAGCGGCGACAGAGTCGTCGACCTCACCCAGGGACGAGGTGCTGGCCGTGGTCCGGGTGACGTCGGCGAAGCCGACCGGGGCGGCGGTGCCGGTCGACGGGGTCGAGCTGGCGGCGTCGGCGGTCAATGACTTGACGACGCGACCGGCGAGCAGGCCTGAGACCGCGGCGATCGCGATGAACGTGCCCGGCTTGCGCGCGGCGAACTGCTTCACGTCGGCGAGCAGCGAGCCGGCGTCGCGGCCCTCGAGCCACTCGGCGACGCCGTGCGCGCGACCGGAGAGGTTGGTAACGAGCTCCTGCGCGATGCCATTGTCGGAGCCTTGAGCCATAGAGTCGAGCTGCTCGCCGATGGAGCGGAGGCCGGCGGCGGCTTTCTCCTGCTGGGCGCCGGCCTGGTCCTTGAGCTCGGCGGTGGCCTGGCCCAAGAGCTGCTTAGCCTGGCCGGCGGCCTCTGAAGCGACCTTGCCGGCCTGCTCCTTGGTCGTGCCCGTGACCTGCTGGGCCGACTCCTTCGCATCGCTCGCGACCGAGGCTGCCTCGCGTTTTGCGACGCCAGCCTTGTCGGAGGCGGCAGGGTCAATCGGCTCACCAACCGACGAAGCTTGAGTGCTGGCAACATCGGCGTCAAGGGCGCCCGTGGCCTGGTTATACAGCGGGGTAGCGTCGTGGCGATTTTCGTCGCTCATGTCTTACCTTTCGGATTGGCAGTGATTGCGACCAGTAGTCGCACGGTGCTCGTCTCATCACTTTGCCCCTTCCTGCCCCACCACGTTTCGATGTGGAGGATCAAGGGGTTGACAAGGCTCCCTGTCTTCACTGGAAGTGGCTTTAGTGGTCACGTCTGGTTAAGGGAATCGGTGCCTCCGGTCCCAGGACAACCAATGAGCAAAAAGCACACCTGATCGGGAGCCTTTGAGGCGCGGCCGCCTCGCTCGCCTGGGAAGCCGTTTCTTCTACGTCGGGCAGCTGGCGACAATTACCTAAGTTGCCCCGCCAACATGGGGGACATAAAATCACCGCTCTCTCTAGCCCACTTGGGAATTGATTTGCGATAGCGCTTTGCCGCTATCGGCCGAGCACACACCTAGACAGCGACAACCGCCTGCCCACCTCCTCCGCTGAAACTATCCCCCGGGCTGTCTTAGGCTTCAGTGTGGCTTTCACCGCTCAATGGACAACCCGGGGCACCACCTACAGGGCCGAGGTATCCGACGATCAACTTCTCTGGGGGGCAGCACCCGCGGCGGCGTTTGACCCCGCGAAACTCAGACCCGTCGACTCTCGGAGTTTCGAGGTTGTTTCCCGTACTGTTGTAGGCCGCGAAACCGTCGTCACCGCCCTGTCGATGGGGCAGAAAGTGACCGTTGTAATCCCGCGTGAGGTTATGGGCCCCCTCGAGCTTGCCTGGAAAAGGCTCAACCCGCACCTCGGCGCTTCCGGTGCCGACCGCTGAGCACGTGGTTCGGTTCCTTTGTATGACTGTCCGGTTCTCTAGGCGCCAGGCCAGCGTTGGACTACGTTGCGAGGGCAGCCCGGACCAAGCTGCCGATGGTGGGGGTCCCGGGTTCGCTCGGATTCCCCACCGGGGACCAGCGACCGGGTAGCGCTGCAGTCTGGCTAGGGAGTTCTTTCGCTACAAAACGTGTCACCTTGGACGAGACCGAGGGCTAGCTCCTTGTCCTAGATCGTCAGCCAGGCCTGCGTTGCCCAATTACTTGAGTGTCGGGGTTGTTCGGGGTGGCCGACCCGAATCGGACCACCCCGAGGCGTGCCCATGTGCACGCTCACCCAGAGGACATAAAAACGCAAGCAGCTGGCGTTCGTCTCTCCCCCTTTCGGGTTCCCGCGTAGAACGGGCAATGCACCCGCCTGCGGCCCGGTCGGTCCCGACAGGTGCCGGGTAACGTTGTTGTGGTCTCCCGAAGCCCCTACTTCGTTGGCTAAACGGTCACCCGGAACGCCAACCCCACGTTCCGGTTGGAGACCGGCGCCCTCCCGGACCCGAACCGGAAGGGCGCCACCTTCGACTTGAAGACACAACGACACCGCGGCGTCGCAGGAGGCGTATCTTCTGCGCGAAGCAGGCAGCAATAAGGTGCCTGTTTCCGGGGTACAAGATTCGGGTCCGCACCTCGAGGTGGGGCCACCACATAGGGGTATGTGACGCCGGCCCCACCAGCCCTGCCCATAAGAGTCCCCGGGAATGCCGACTTACGGCGCTACGTCACCTCTTGCAAGAGTGTCAATGCCGACCGGTTCGGGTCCGGTTGGCAGCGTGGAGGTGTCGGTCCCGTCGTCGGGGCCGACACCTCGGTCCTTGCCCTCTACGCATGGGACTTCGCGACCCAGCACCTCCGCGACGACTGGCGAGGCCTTTCCTCTGTGGCCCCTAGGGCCACATAGCATCCGATGAGCGACCGCATAAACGCGTGCCCACTTCGGTGCTCCGTCATTGGGGCCGCACCCTCCGAAGACGGGGTTGTCGGCCACGCTTCGGCACCGTTGAATTATGCGTCAGCTACTTTTCAGGACCATTAGGGGTCTTTCCATGCGATCGCTCGTTTACACCAGCACTCAAACTCATCCCCTTACGGACGGTGAGCTCGCACAAATTCTTGCCATCGGACGAGAAAGGAACACTGCGGTGGGCGTCACCGGAATCCTCGCGCATCGAGACGCCAATTGCCTTGGTGTTCTCGAAGGCGAAGATGACGCCGTCCGCGCCCGATTTGAGCAGGTCAGACGGCATCCCAGCCACACGAACGTCCAGCTCCTATGCGATGACCCGATTGCGGCCCGGGCATTCCCGGATTGGTCCATGGCATTCCAATCCCTCGATCCACTTATTCGCGAAGTTCCCGGTTTCCAAGATCTCTTCCGTCCAGACCGCCCCACCGATCACAATTTCGGCGCATCTCGGGCTCGGGCCCTCTTGGAATGGTTTCGAACCCACCCCCTTTCTCCCCTGACAAGTCATGACGAAACTTCTGGCGACGCCACGCGCCGACGCGCAATAAACGGGGCGATTGCCGTCCTTCACGACGTTGGACCAGACCGGTTCACCGTCGAAGTCGCGGCGAGCCGCGGAGGCCTCACCCCAGACCAGATTTACGCCCTGTTCCCGACACGTCAGGCACTGATCACCGCTGCAGTCGAACGCTGGTCACGGGCAGTATCCGCACCGCTATTCCCGCTCGCCGCTGAGCGCGGCGCCGTGGCGTATCTCCATGCGCTGACCGTCGCTTACGCCGAAGAGCCCGCGCTCATGCGAGTGCTCGCGTCAGTACTGGCCCTCTCCGGCGACCGCAACGCCGAAGGGTCAGCCACCTTCCGTGCCCTCTACGAAACGTTCCGACAAACCATCCGGAACGCGTTGGCAAACGACATCACCGCCGGCCGCGAACCCAAAACCATGGACCCAGAACGCGGAGCCCAACAGCTCCTCGCTCTCTACGACGGCCTGCGCATCCAAAGCCTCCTCACCGATGGTCTCGACATCGTCGACGCCTTCGACCGTGCCGCCACCCGCATGCGACGAGGGTGGGCTGAGCAATACGAACAACCGGACTACTGGGAGATCGGCACCGTCCACGACCTCGCCATCTGAAGCTCTCGATTGAGTTCAAAGAGAATCGATGTCGACGTATTCGACAAGTGCCACCTCACGGAGGATGTCACATAAGCTCCGCTCAATAGAGCTGTCTGCCCGAAGGTGAGTATCACACATGAGCGATTCCGCAGTTTCTAAATCGGGAAAAATGATGCCGGTCCATCTACCTGGGACTGCGGAGGATCCACCGGCTCAGTTTCGAGTCTCCTCATCAAAGTTTGTCGTGACGGTTAGCTTCATTGGGACGAACACGTGGATGATCACCGAGCTTGTCGGTACCCAGGAGGTCAGTCACGGAACCTTGAAGTTTCGAGGAGGCTCGTTTCTCATCACAACCGGCGCAGGAACACACCCCATCGGTCCTTCTTGGATGGCCGGCCTTACCCACCACCTACGCCAACGAAGGTGAGCAAGAAATCTCCTACACGAAAGGCACCTACCCAAGCAGCCCCGACGGCACTTATGAAGCGTGCGCGTCCCCACTCTGTGCCCAAAACTTAGGACGTGGAAAATCCGCCTGAATGATCACCAAAACCCGCGCTTACCTTCCAACCAAGCCGGCACACGAAAATAGAAAGTAATCACGAGGTACACCTAAACTGGTGCTTTCAATTCGCTCGTGGAGAAACAGATGGCCAAAAAGACTTTTGTTCAGTTCGTCGACGACCTTGACGGCGCCGCGCTTACCGACGGTGACGGCAAGACTGTGACGTTCGCCCTCGAGGGGGTTTCGTACGAAATCGACCTCAGCCAGGCCCACGTCAACGCCCTCACCGAAGCTCTCGCCCCCTACGTTGCCGCCGGACGGAAAACCGGTGGCCGAAGGAAGACTGGCCGGGCTTCCTCCGGCAAGTCTGACCCGGAAGAGCTACAGAAGATCCGGGACTGGGCCAAGAAGAACGGTCACACCGTTTCAGACCGAGGACGCATTGCTGCCTCAGTCCGGGCCGCGTACAACGCCGCTCAGTGACCGTGCCTGCCACGTACGAGGTTGGCCGGACCTTAGTGTATCCGCACCACGGGGCTGTAACCATCACTGACCTCACCACCCGCACGATCAAGGGCACCCCCACCCAGTACATGACTCTCCGGGTCCACGGCAGTGACCTCGTCATTCAAGCTGCCCTCGACAAAGCCGAAGACCTCGGAGTACGTGATGTCATCGACAAGGCCGGTGTGGAGAAGGTCTACGACATTCTCCGAGCCGGTGAAGTCGAAGAACAAGGGAACTGGTCGCGCCGGTTCAAGGACAATCAATCCAAGATGATCAGCGGCGACGTCTACAAAGTCGCAGCCGTCGTCCGGGACGTCTGGCGTAGAGAACAGGACAAAGGCATTTCCGCCGGCGAAAAGAGCATGCTGGGCCGTGCCCGACAGATTCTTGTCTCGGAACTTGCGCTGGCACTTGACACCTCACCAGAAGAAGCCGACATTGCCCTTCTCGAGGTTCTAGCGACCCCGACAGCCTGACTTGCTGCTCATCCTGCTCATGCTTTGCGGCCTCATGATGCGATCGCCGCAGGAGCGATCTCGCCGCGTTATTCTGTTCGGCCCCCAGAGCCTTGACGCAGCTACGGTGAGCATTGCGAGTTCTTCCTCGTTTCCCCGACGTCCTTCCTAAACATCCCGGGGAATGAGGCACCCCACCCTCGTGGTGACCGTGGGGTGCCTCCCTTCTCGCACGAGAGTGCGCCCCACAAAAGGACTGACCGTGATCACGACTGCACAACTCGAGAAGGTTTTCGAAACCGGCGGAGACGTTTACGACCAAGACGGAAAGAAGATCGGACCGATCCGGGCCACAGCCTTGTCATCCACTGGGGACAAGGCGAAGTGGCTCTCACTCAAGGTGGGAACCCTAGATCACGCGGAAACGTTCGTGCCCATCGACAAAGCCACACTCAAAGGCACCGATGTGCACGTCCCCTACATCAAAGCCATGGTCACCGAAGCCCCCCGAAGCGACAGCAAAGACGGCCAGATGAGCGCCGAACTCGAAGCGAACCTCATTCGGCACTACTCCCTCAACTCCGATGGCACCGAACCGGAGCTCTTCCCCGCGACATCCGGAACCTAAACCGCGGACGCGGGCCAGGCCGGACACTCTCCGTCAGGGTTAGGGTCGGTTTGCGGGGGTGTTCTCGCGTCTCCGCTTATTTTCCAGGGTGGCGGGGACAAGGTGCCCCGTGCTTTAGGCCAGCACGGGGCACCTTCCCCTCCCCCGGGAGGGGCTACTCCGACAGCCCCCGCGCGATAGCCCGGTACAACGTCGTCCGATCCACCTTCAGATCACGCGCGATCTTCGCCTTTGGCACCCCCGATTCGATCAATCGACGCGCGTCAGCGAGCTGCTCATCCGACAGCTTCTGCGCCCGGCCCTTGTACTTCCCCGCCGCCTGCGCGAGCCGAATCCCCTCCCGCTGCCGCTCACGGATCAGAGTCCGCTCAAACTCCGCGAACGCCCCCAACAGGTTCAGCATCAGCCGACCGATCGCGTCGTCGGTGTCCCGGCTGTAGGTCTGCTGCTCCTTGACGAAGACCACGGAGGCACCCTTGCCCGTGATCTCGTCCACGATCTCTCGAAGATCCCCCAACGACCGGGCCAGCCGGTCCATCGAGGCGACCTTGACGACGTCGCCTTCTCGGACGTACCGGATGCAATCGAGGAGCGCGACCCGGTCCGCACGCGAGCCCCCCGAGACCTTCTCCTCAAAGACCCGATCGACGTCGCCGACGGCCTCCAGCTGCCGACCAAGGTTCTGATCCACCGAGCTCACCCGGACGTACGCGACGACCTGCGTTTTGTGCTGCACCATTACTAGACCCTGACACACACCTGTGGCAGAAGGAGCGAAACACGCTTTAACGCCACGCGCGCCGCGCCTCTAGCTGTCCGTTGCGTTTGGGTATACCCCACCACGACTTCCGAGCCTGGGCGCGCTTGCCCCCCAAAGTCGGGACTATCTCGATCGTCGAGATTAATTGATGCTGAGATGAGCGAGATTCGAGATACTTGATCGAAAAGACATGCATGATTACCGCATCAGCCGCGTCGTTTGACCGGGCCGCCCCAACGTGGGATGACGCGTTCGACGCGTACCAGCGCCTCCTCGGACGCAATGCCGACGCGACCACAGTCCTAGAAGCGCGTCATGGCGTGACGCCGATCCACCTTCGTGCTCTGATCGTGCTCGCGTCCCGCGGGCCACTTTCGGTCAGTCACCTTGGCGTCGCGGTGGGATTATCGAGCGGGGCCGTCACGCCGCTCGTGGACCGACTTGAGCAGTACGGGCACGCAGAGCGAAAACCCATGCCGGCTGACCGGCGCAGCGTCGTCGTGACCGCACTGCCTGCCGGCCTCGACATCGCCGCCCACCTCCGCGACTGTTTCGCTGCTGTCTTTGCCCGAGCCTCCGGCGACGACCTCAGTCGGGTTGTTGAGACCCTGGTCGCCCTGGACAACGCGCTCGAAACCGAGGTGACGACATGGTGACCCTCACCGACGTGCGTGCCGCTTCGCTGCGACACCGTAGAGCCGAGAAAGTGAGGGCCACCGGGACGGGACGAATCGCGCGGGCCCGCATCGACCCGTTCCCGCTGCTGGCCTGGCGGCGTTGGCTGCTACGGCTCGTACTGGCATTCCCCTACCTGCTGATTGGTATCGTCGCTGCCCCCGCAGGCACCCTCATGGCCACCACGACCCCGAATATTGATCACCTCGCCGGGCTTGAAGGCCTGAGCTGGTCGAACCTCGACCTGGTCCGCTTAGGCGAGGTGTGGCCACCCCTCGGCGCTCTGATTGTCGCCGTCGTGCCCGGCGGTGAGGCTGGCCTCGCCGTCGTCGGTGCCCTTGCCGCGGGGGTGTTCCTGCAGAAGATGCTTGAGGTGATGCAGCAGCGCCGGTTCCATCCCGTAAAGACCCTCGCGTTCGGCCTCGCGATCGGTGCTAATCCGCTGTTCGTCTACACCGTCACCCAGAACCTGCAAGGGTTTCTCGGCATCGCCCTTTTCGGGCTCGGTGCCGCCGATATGCTCCAGTTCCTCGCCGGCCGCGACACCCAGGCCGGTTTTCGTGCGGGTCTGCTCTTTATGGCCACGTCCCTGGTCCAGGCGAGCGGGCTCCTCTACGTCACCGTCGCCGCCCTCGCCGCGCCCCTGATCAAACTCGCCCGCCACGGTGAGCGCGGCGCCCGCTCCTCGACCATCCTCGTCGTGCTATTCCCCACATTCTCCGTCCTCGCCTCCTTGGCGTTCTTGGAGCTGGTGTTCCTGCACAGCGCGTCTCCGCTACTTGTCAGCCGCATCTCCTACGACCCGGCAAAGTGGGCCATCCTGCCCCACCTCGTCACGACGCTCGATGGTTTCCTGCTGCTCGCGTCGATGGTCAGCGGCTGGCTGCTGGCACTTCTCGTCCGCCGCCCCGGCGCGATCCTCATCTCAACCACGTTGTTCGCCGCGCTCATCGTCGGCTTCGTCCTCGGGCTCATCCCCGCCAACGCGGGCGGCAACATTTACCTGACGATGATCGTGATGGGCGTCGCCATCTTGCCCGCCGCCTCCACCACGAGGTCCAGCGTTTTCATCACCACCATCGCTGTTGTCCAGGTGATCATCGCTTGGGCCGCCGCGTTTAATCGGCCCGTTGTCCTCGACTGGATGCAGGCGCTCAGCACCCTGTGGGGAGGGCTCCGGTGACCGTCACCGCACACTCCACACCTGCGTCTCGTCACCGCAGCACCAACCGCGACGTCCTCCGTCCGGCCGACGTCGACCGTGCCCTAACAGTGCACGACCCCGCCCGGTACGTCGCAGAAGATTGGATGCCGGTCCGCAGGCTCCCCGACGGCGCTCTGCTCGTCGCCACCGCCCACCGTGCCGACGACGCCTCGCTACGCGATGGCCTCGAGGAGGAACTAGCCGCTCCTGTCGATCTGCTGGCCGTCCCCGAGTGGGAACTCAAGGGCGTTCTCGTGGAGCTTTACAGCGCCCACGTGGCCGACCGTGCCGCGAACGCGCTTTTTGACCGCAGCCCCGAGCTCTCGGCAAAAGTCGTGTTCTCGCGCGGGCAGGCAATTGGCGGCATCGCGATGCTGGTTGTGCTCGCCGGGCTCGCCGTCCTATGGCCCTGGCAGGTCGTGACGGGCCTCGTCGCGGCCATCAGCGTCGTCTTCCTTGCCGGCACGGCGTTCAAGTTCGTCGTCGCGATGCAGGGCGCCCGGTACGACGTCGTCGAGCGCGTGACCGACAGCGAGGTCGCACGCCTGGATGATGACGACCTGCCCATCTACACGGTGCTGGTGCCGGTGTTCCGCGAGGCCAACATCGTGGCGCAGCTAATCGACAACCTCGGCGACCTCGACTACCCGGTCGAGAAGCTCGAGGTGCTGATCCTGATCGAGGAGGAAGACCTCGAGACCCGGCACGCGATCGAGTCGGCCTCGCCGCCGGCCCACTTCCACGTCGTGACGGTGCCGCGGGGGCACCCGCAGACGAAGCCGCGAGCCTGCAACGTGGGGCTCGCCCTCGCCTCGGGCGATTTCCTCGTCATCTACGACGCCGAAGACACCCCCGACCCCGACCAGCTGAAAAAAGCCCTGATCGCGTTCAAGCGAGGAGGCGCGGAGACGGTCTGCGTGCAGGCCGCTCTGAACTACTTCAACGCCGACGAGAACGCTCTCACCCGCATGTTCACGCTCGAGTACAGCTACTGGTTCGACTACATGCTCGCCGGCCTCGACCACGCCGACCTGCCCATCCCGCTCGGCGGCACCTCCAACCACTTCCGGGTCGAGGCCCTCCGCGAACTCGGCGGCTGGGACCCCTACAACGTCACCGAGGACGCCGACCTCGGCATCCGTGCCAGCGCCATCGGCTACCGGGTCGGAGTGATCAACTCGACCACGATGGAGGAGGCGAACACCTCGATGCCGAACTTCGTCCGCCAGCGCAGCCGCTGGATCAAGGGCTACATGCAGACGACGCTCGTGCACGCGCGCCGGCCTCTGGCGCTCATCCGCGAGATCGGGCTCGTCCGCTTCGCCGCCTTCACCCTGCTGATCGGCGGGACACCTGCGATCTTCCTCGGCGTGCTGCCCTTTTACCTACTCTCGGCCGTCACCCTGTTCGTGCCAGCGAGCGTGCTCTCGGCGGTGTTCCCGCCCTGGCTGCTGGTGATCTGCCTGCTGAACTTCCTCGTGGGAAACAGCATCATGGTCTACCTGACGATGATGGGCCCGTTCAAGCGCGGCACCTTCCACCTGATGGTCTGGACGCTGCTGAACCCCGTCTACTGGGTCCTGCACTCCCTCGCCGCCTACAAGGGCCTCTGGCAACTGCTCACCCGCCCGCACTACTGGGAAAAAACCGAACACGGGCTCACACAGCACACATCGTCGTAGATCTCCTCGTGAAGATCTACGACAAATTTCAGGCAAGCCCAGCGGAGAACACACTCAACACGGCAAACGCTTTGGCAGCCACACGCACGTTTTTGTCCGCGGGACTAAGAGGTGGGGGCGTGCCCTTCCGTTAGGAAGGGCACGCCGGGCTTGGTCACGTGCAGGGGATCAGGTTCCTACCCAGACCGGCGCCCATGTCGGGGGAACCACCCTCGGCACACATGAGAGTAACCCCGCCGCGAACCGCAACGAGGTATTCCCAGATCAAGGCAAGGGGTCCTGGAAGACTGTCCTCGTGACAGGTCGGGAACAGCGGTGGGCACTGATGCACGATGCGCTGATCGTGTACGTCGACACGAATGGTCACGCCAATGTCCCCCGGTCATACGTCACCCACCAGGGCGACGGCCTCGGCGCCTGGCTACACCGCCAGCGAACCCTCGCTCGCCAACAACGCCTTCCGCCGAAACGCCACGAACACCTCACCGCCGCAGGCGTGCAGTGGACCATGTCGGACCGAACAGCCGCGCTGGCCGCTTTCGCGCGCTTCGTCGACGAACACGGCCACGGTCTCGTACCGCACGCCTACCGGGACTCCCACAACTTCCCACTGGGGTGTGGGTGCAATCGCGTCGACGGCAAAACCTCAAGGACCCTTCCGCAGTGCAACGGCTCTGGCCCGAGCTGCAAACCGGTGACTTCGTCTGGGAAGTCCGAAACCGAGAGCAGCAATGGTCGGATGGGCTGAACGCTTTGCGCCTCTACCGCCGAAGCCATGAAGATTGCCTCATCGCCAACTGGTACATCGACCCCCACGGTTTCCCACTTGGGCGGTGGGTCGAGTCCCGACGAGCGGACTACCGCGCTGGAAAGCTCCCCACAGACCGCATCGCTGCACTCGACACACTTGGCATGGTCTGGATCCTCCGAGATTCCCCCGACCCCACCTCCAGGCTTCACCACCTCGACAACCACTTCAGATCCATGCTTCACCGCACCCGTACCTGGACCACTCACCTCGGAACGCTCCCCCGCTCCCGAGACCGCGACAATGACGATGTAGCCATAGGCCGCTGGCTTCAACGCCAGCGCCAACTCCACCGCACCGGGCAAACGCCGCCGTACCGACTCCGCGAACTCGAAATGGCACTTCCGCTTTGGGCCTCAGCCCACCCCAAAAAATGACCCCCGCCAGTGTCCGGTGAACCACCGTCATACGGGACGGCCTCTGCCGGTCGGTGAAAACGGCGTCACGCTCCCGGGGCGCCAGGACCGCCTCACCGAATGAGGCGGTTATCCCTCAAACGGGCCCGAACGTAGTACTCACCTTCAGTGGTGGGCGTGCATGACGGCGTGGCCTCGGCCACGGCTGATCATCCACCGGTTGATGGGGGTGGTGACGATGAAGGCGACGGCGAGAGAGAACGCGAGTGCGCCCCAGAAGAGCCAGCTGTTCAACTGCGCGTCCATGGCGCCGGGAATCGCGACGATGACCGTGTTATCGATGATCTCCATGACGGCGATGGAGACGGTGTCGGCGGCCAGGGCGACTTTGAAGGCGGCGGAAAAGTTCAGCCCCGAGCGGAGGACGCCGCGCATGGTGAGGGCGTAGCCGAAGATGAACGCGAGCACGATCGACAAGATGATTGTGCCGGTGTTGTGCAGGCCGGTTGCTGTGCCGATGACCATGCCGAGCACTTCACCGATCGCGCAGCCGGTGAGGCAGTGCAGGGTGGCTTGGGCGGCCATCGACCAGGTCGTCGCGTTGTGGACGTGAGTGTCCAT
>NZ_CP043650.1:0-3328375 GCF_014217665.1 Frigoribacterium sp. NBH87 | reverse complement strand
GCTCATTCTGCTGTCGTCTCTCTGGTCTGCGCGGGGTGGTGGTGCGTCACGAGCACGATGTCGTGAACGAGCCGGGATCCGTGTAGGACGTGCCGTCGGCGTCCACCGTCGTCGTCACGCGGACCGCGTCGGCGTCCGACGGGACCGTGCTCGTGCGGGTGTAGCGGACGCCGTCCGGCCCCTCGGTGGTCCACGACGACGCGATCGGCACGCCGAGCACGTCGAGGGTGACCAGGCGGAACTCCACCGTCGTGGCGCTCACGGAGGCGTCGGGCCCGTTGACGGGGCCGCTCACGGACAACGGCTGCCCCACCGCGCAGACCGCGCCCGCCGCGCGCGTCGCGACCGGGGTGGCGGAGATCGGCGACGACTCGGCGCCGCACTCCGCCCGCGAGGCCCCCACGCGACAGGCGCGGAAGGCGACCGACAGCGTGTTCCCGCTGGGCGAGTCGGTCGCGAGGAACCGGTCGGCGGGCACGTCGGTCCAGGGTCCCGAGCCGACCCGGTACTGGAACCCGTCGACGAGTCCCGTCGGCGCGAGGCCCTCGGCCCGCAGGTCGAAGTTCCCGAACTGGTCGGAGCTCTCCACCGTCACGGAGCCCGAGGCCTGCCCGGGCGGCGTCACGGCCTCGGCGCTCGCGCTCCCGCTCGCGCAGAAGTAGCCGTTGCGGACCACGACGACGTACGACCAGGTGCCGTCGGGAGGGGTGTCCGTCACGCTGGTGCGTGCCTCGTCGGTCAGGAGGGGCGTGCCCGTGGCCGAGCAGCCGCTCGCCCCGGCGCCCGGGGGCTGCCGCCACACGCTGTAGGTCGCCGAGGTGCCGCCGGCGAGGTCGGCGGGTGCCTGCCACGACACCGTCACGCTGTTCCGGCTCGCCTCGGCGCGGACGGACGTCGGAGCGCTCGGCGTGCCGACCGCGCGCGCCGACACCGTGCTGCTCCGGGCCCAGTCGGCGTCGCTGCTCACCTGGGCACGGTTGCGGGCCGAGATCGTGACGCCGTAGACCTGGTCGGCAGCGAGGCCGGTCAGGGTCACCGAGGTGGCCGACGTCGACTGGGCCGCCGCGCCGGCGCGCTCGACGACGTACCCCGTGACCGCGGTGCCCCGCGCCGGCTTCGGCACGGCGTTCCACGACACGTCGAGCGCCCCCGGGGTCGACCGCGACGGGGTGACGGAGACGCCGGTCGGCGCCGCCGGGACGAAGTCGGCGCTGTAGGAGTCGCTGAGCGCGCTGGCGGGAGAGTCCCCGACCGCGTTGGTCGCGACGACCGCGAACTGGTACGTCTGCTCCGGGGCGAGGTCGGTCAGCGTGCAGACCGTGGAGAGGCCGCAGTCCTTCGAGTACGGCGAGCCCCCGCTGCCGGTGCCGACGAGGCGGAAGCGGGTGATCGGGGAGTTGTTCGCCTGCGGAGCCGCGTAGCTCAGCGTCAGCTCCCCGCCGCGGAAGGACCCGCTGCGGGTCGGCGCCGCCGGCTGCGCCGGGACGTCCTGGACGGAGATCGTGACGTTGCCCCACACCTGCCGCTCGGGGTCGCCGGTGACGTCCGCCACCCGGTACTGCAGGTTCGCGTCGCCGGGGGCGGCTCCGGCGCCGACGGCGACCGCGAGGGTCCTGTTGTCGGCGCTCGGCGTGACCGACACGCCCGCCGGCAGGCCGCCTCCCCCCAGGCCCCTGATGTCGACGACGCGGAGCGGCTGCCCGGGGAAGGGGTTGGTCGCCTGGTCGTTCGCGAGCACGTCGATGCTCGCCGTGCTGCCCCGTCGGACCGCCTGGGTGTCGGCGACGGGCTGCGCCAAGGGGCGGCTCGACCCCACGACGGCGAGCTGGACCGCGCCCGACTGGCCGGTCGAGACGGAGTCGCGGACGGAGACGGGCAGCGTCCGGGAGGTGCCCTTGGGGGTGCCGGCGTCGGCCGTGACGGTCATGCGCTGCCCCGACACGTCGACGGTGAACCCGGCGGCGGCCTCGGGGCGGGCCTCGAAGCGCAGCTCGGCGAGGGCGTCGGGGTAGGGGTACGTCGTGAGGCGCGTCAGGTCGAGCGTCCGCGACTCGCCGGGCTCGAGGGCGATCGAGGTGCCGGTGAAGGTGGGCGGCTGGTTCTCACGCGGCGTGACCGTGACCGGGAGCACGAGCGTCGCGGTCCGCCCCTCGGGGTCGTCCGCGGACGCGCCGTCGGTGACCTCGAACGAGAGGGAGGCAGCCCCGAAGTAGAGGTCGGCCGACGTGTACGCCAGCGTGGTCGGGTCGACGACGAGGTCGTCCCCGTTCGCGTGGGTGGCCCGCACGGCGCCCGGGTTCGTCAGGCGGACGGCCTTGCCGCCGGCCGCGATGACGTACCGGCTGAGGTCGACGACGACGCGCTCGCCGCTGACGACAGTCACGGGCCGTGCTCGCTTGTCGAGCTGCGGCAGGGCGTCGTCGAAGCCGGGGACGCGGATGAACGCCGTCGCCCGGACGCCCGCGTCGTCGGGGTGGGTGACGAAGAAGGGGATGATCTGCGCGCGGTCGGTCAGGGTGACGCGGACGCGCCGGTCGGAGGTGACCACGGACGTGCCGTCGTAGCCGGGCTCGATGCCGAGGCCCAGCTCGGAGACGGGACCGTCGGCGAAGAAGACGTTGGCGAGGACGGCCACGTCGACGGACTCCCGGCCGCTGATGTCGGCGAGGTCGAGCACCGTGTCGGACGCCGTGGGGCGGTTGAGCGGCGCGTCGGCGTCGACGGTGACCGTGACGAAGCTCGAGCTGGACCCGCCCTGCGCGTTCTCGACCGTGTAGACGAGGCCGTACGACCCCTCGGCCCGGGGCGGCGTCACCTCGACGAGGGAGCCGTCCACGACCTCGGCGGTCGTGGCCTCGTCGGAGGCCTGCACCTGGGTCACGGTGAGGGCTCCCCCGTCGGGGTCGGAGTCGTTCTCGAGCACCCGGACCGTCACGGTGCCGCCGGGCCGCATCGTCACCACGTCCGCGACCGCGACCGGGTTCCGCGAGCCGTCGGCGCGGGCCGCGATGCCGATCCGCAGCTTGCCCGTCGCCCGGGCGCCCAGGCCGTCGACGACGGTGTACGTGAACTCGTCCGTGCCCGCCGCCGAAGCGTTGGCCTGGTACTGGACGTAGTCGGCCCCGACCTCCGTCACGTTGCCCTTCTCGGGGCTGGTGCCGATGCCCAGCAGGCTGACGCTGTCGCCGTCGGGGTCGACGTCGGCGAGGGGCACGCTGACCCGCACGGTCTGCCCCGCGACCACCCGGGCCGTCACGGTCTGCGGGACGGGGGCGTTGTTGGTGGAGGCGTCCGCCTCGCGCACCGAGATCGAGACCTCGGCGGAGTCGATCTGCCCGTCGCTCCCCCGCACGGCGTACACCGCGGTGACGTTGCCCGGCGTGGCCGGCGCGAGGTACCGCAGCTTCGTGGCCGACGTGAACAGGAGCCCGCCGTCGGCCGGGACGCCCCTGACCAGGTCCGCGACCAGGGTCAGGTCGTCGCCGTCGGGCTGCTCGTCGTTCGCCAGGACGTCGATGTCGATGGCGTCGCCCACGCGGACGGTGACCTGGTCGTCGGTCGCCACGGGGGGCTGCGTCTGCTGGCGTCGGGGTATCTCGACGACCGTGACCGTGCCCTCGGCCGTCGCCAGGCCGTTCGACACCGTGTACGTCAGGCCGACGGGACCCTCGAGCGGAGCGGCCAGCGTGATGCGCAGGTAGCGCTGCTCGAGGGTCTCGACCCGGACGCCGGTGCTGAGGGGCACCTCGGAGGTGCCGGTCACCATGAGGACGTTGCCCGCGGGGTCGAGATCGGTCGCGACGACGTCGAGGGTCTGCGCGCTGAGCGTCTCGACGAAGACCGTCTTGGGCGTCGTGACCGGAGGGTTGGAGGGGTCGGGAGGCGACTGGACGTCGATCCGGACGACGCCCGTCGCGGTCTGGTCACCGTCCGTGACGGTGTACTCGAGGTTGTGCGTGCGGACCTCGTCGCTGACGAACCGGAACGTGCCGGCGTCGTAGCTCGGGGTCACGGTCGACCCCGCCTTGGCCGGCACGCTGTTCAGCCTGATCTCGCCGGAGCCCCCGCGGGCGTAGTCCAGGGGGCGGACGGTGATCTGGCGACCCGCGTAGGCCTGCACCGTGAACGAGTCGGCCCGGAGGGTCGCCGCCCCGCCGACCGTGATGACGAGCTGCCCGCGGCCCTCGGCCTGGCCGTCGCTCACCGCGAGGGAGAGGTCGACGGTGTCCGCGCCCGCCCCCGGGTCCTGGTAGACCACGTCGCCGGACGGCTTGTACGAGACCCCGTCGGCACCCGACGCGGAGGTGAGGTAGAACGCGTCGCCGTCCGGGTCGACCCAGTCGCCGAGGACGGCGGTCGAGACCCGCCCGGCCGACGACACCGACGCCGTGGAGCGGCGGACCTGGGTCGGCGGGCCGTTCTCGCCCCCCTGCCGGATCGTGACCGTCGCCACCGCGGAGTCCGTGCCGCCGCGGCCGTCGCTCACCGTGTAGTCGACGAGCACCGTCCCGACCGCGTCGTCGGCGAGGGTCAGCAGCACCTGCTGGCGGTCGTTGACGAGGTCGAGGCGCCCCACGGCGGGGTCGATCTCGCCGACGCTCTCGACGACGAGCGGGTCGCCGTTGGGGTCGTAGTCGTTGAGCAGCACGGGCAGCGTGCTCGCCCGCCCGGGCCTGGCGCCGAGGGCGTCGTCGACGGCCACGGGGGCCTTCTGGTCGGGGTCGAGCTCCGGAGGCTCGTCGGTCGAGTCGTTCTCCTGCTGTTCCTCCTGCTGCTCCTGGTCGAGCAGCTCGTCCCAGTTGTCGATGACGGAACCGTCGCCCTGCACCGCCCAGCTCCGTCCGCCGACCGGGTCGTTCAGCACCACGTGCTCGCCGTGGACCGCCAGGACGAGACCGGACGTGGCCGGCACGCCGTCGAGCTCGAGGAGACCGCCACGGGCGCCGGAGCAGTCGCTCCAGGCAGACCCTCCCGCCCAGGCCGCGTACGTGCAGCCCGCGACGACGACGGGCCGGGCGGGCGCTCCCGCCTGCCCGGTCACGACCTCCTCCGGCTCGCCGCCGGAGAAGGGGACCCTGAGGAGCGACGACGACGTGGCGACCAGCACGCCGTCGCCGTCGTCGGCCGCCTGCTGCAGCGCGAGCCCGCCTTCCGCGTCGGCGCCGAGGTCGACCAGGGCGCCGTCGACGACGAGCTCGCCCGTCGCGAGGTCGAGGACGGCGGAGCGGCCGCCGACGCTGGTCACCTGGAAGGGGCCGTCGCCCGTCAGCGTGGTGGTAGCCGTCGACGAGACGACGAGGTCGTCGGGCGAGTCGATGCGCGTCACCACCGCGGTCTCCGCGGAGAAGACCGTGGTGACCCCGCCGGGGCTGACGCTCGTGACGACGTCGGCGCCCAGGCTGAGGTCGGCGTCGACGTCGCTGCTGAACGACGCCAGGGAGTCGAGGGGCTGGCTCCAGAGCTCGCCCGTGCCCTGCGAGACGATCAGCGCCCGGTCGCCCGCGATGGCGACCTCGGGCGACTCGGGAGGCAGCGGCACGGTGTCGCCCAGGGTCGCCGTGGCGGGGTCGACGACCCCCACCGTCGCGGCCGTCCGGTCGACGAGCAGGACGTCCTGGCCCGACTGGGCGATCGCGAGGTCCGTCCCCGTGGTCCGGACCGCCGCGTTCAGCTCGCGGACGTCGGCGTTCGCGCGGCCGACGGCCGACCGGGCGCCGTTCGCCACCCACACGGTCCCGTCGTCGAGGTCGAGGCGCTGCGCCTCGTACCCGGTGCTGACGACCGCCACGCCCGCTACGACGGCTGCGATCAGCACCGAGCTCAGCCCGGTGGCCACGGCGGAGCGCCGCCGTGACGCCCAGGAGAGGAGCCGGCTCACGGCGTGCGCCCCACCGTCGCGCACGTCTCGGCGCTCGGCTCGCCGCTCCGGCCGCCTCGGTTGACGCTCACGGTGACGCAGACCTCAGCGTCGGGGTCGGAGGGGCTCGCGACGAAGCGGCCGACGGTCTGCTGGCTGGAGTCGTCACCGGTCGTGATGACGTAGGAGTCCCCGGGCCGGAGGCCCGGGTCGCTCCACGAGAAGACGACGGACGTGCCGTCGCCGGAGGTCGAGATGCCCGTGACGCGCGGTATCTCGGTGGAGGTGGCCCGTACGAGCACGAGGGTCGCCGTGGCCCCCAGCGCGATGACGACCACCCCGGCGGCGACGAGCAGCCAGACGAGGGCGAGGACGCGCCGGTCTCGGCGCGCCGGCCGCGTGCCCGTGCTGCGGAGCAGGGCGCGGCTCTGACCCGGCCCCGCAGGGCTCCGCCCGCCGACGCCGGCCCGGGGCCCGTGGACGGCCGCCGCCTGCGCCTCCGTGACCTGACGTCGCCGCCGACGCCGACGCCGCGTCGCGACGACCGGCGACGCGCCGCGGAGGCGCGTCTTCTCCTCCAGGTCGGTCACCGTGGCGAGGGCCCAGTCGTCGACGGCGACCTCGATCGGCGTCTGGCCCACCCCGACCTCCGACTCGACCTGCTGCAGCTCACGGAGGAGCTCGAGCACGCTCGACTGGCGCTGCTCGGGGCGGCGCGACATGGAGCGGGCCAGGATGCGCTCGAGGCTCGGGGGCACGTCGGTGCGGCCCGTCGGGACGAGCTTGGCCTTGTCGATCCGGCCGATGAGCTCGGACGCCCCGTTCTTGTCGCTCCCGAGGATCTCGAAGGGACTGCGACCCGCCAGCAGCGAGTAGACGGTGGCGCCCAGCGACCAGACCTCCGATTCGACGGTGCCGGCCGTCTCGTCGAGGAGGACCTCGGGCGCCGACCACGGGATCGACATGCCGACGACCTCCTGCGGCTCGCTCTCGCTGAGGGAGGCGGCGATGCCGAAGTCGGACAGCACCGGGTGGCCGTAGGCGGTCATGAGGATGTTCGACGGCTTGATGTCGCGGTGGAGCACCCCGGCCCGGTGCGCGGTCTCCACGGCGGAGCCGATCGCGACGCCGATGCGCAGCACGTCCGCGACGGGGATCCTGTCACGCCGGTAGCGCTCGCTCAGCGACGACGAGCACAGCTCCATCACGAGGTACGGGCGTCCGTCGGCCGAGACGCTCGCCTGGTAGACGGTGAGGATGGACGGGTGCGAGCTCAGCTGCGCCATGAGGTTGGCCTCGGCCTGGAACATCTGCCGCACCTGGTCGTTGACGACCTCGCTCAGCATCACCTTGACGGCCACCTGGCGCCGGGGCATGTTCTGCTCGTAGAGGAAGACGTCGGCGAAGCCTCCGGAGCCGAGCACGTGCACCGACGAGAAGCCCGGCAGGACGGGCGGTGTGGACGGCAGTCGTCGTGCCACGTCGCCTCCCGCCCCGCGCCGTCGGCGCGATCTGCCTCGATCACGTCGACGCCCCGTCGACCGGATCGATTCTAGGTCGGCGCCCCGAGGCGCCGGGTCGACGAGAGCGTTCGGGGGACAACGTCGGTCCCCCCATTTCGGGGGAGGGCTCGGCGCCCGTGGGGCGTCAGCGAGGGACGGTGGTCTCGTCCGGCTCGGCGTCGCCTGCCGGCGACGTGCCCCGCACGACGACGACGACGGCCGTCACGTTGTCGCGGCCGCCCGCGGCCACCGCCTGCTCGACGAGGTCCGCCGCCGCCCCGGAGGCGCCGTCGGCCGCCCCGAGGGTCGTCGCGATCGCCCGGGCGTCGAGCTCCTTCGTGAGCCCGTCGGAGCAGACGAGGAGGCGCTGGCCGGGCCTCAGGGGCACGCGCCAGTAGTCGGGTCGGGGCTCCACGTCGAAGCCCACCGCACGCGTGATGACGTTGCTGTCGGGGTGCGACTCGGCGTCGTCGGGGTGCAGCATGCCAGCGTCGACCATCTCCTGGACGACCGAGTGGTCGACGGTGACCTGGCGCAGCACGCCGGCGTCGAGGAGGTAGACGCGGGAGTCGCCGACGTTGAAGACCGTGAACGACGGCTCGTCGTCGTCGAGCGACAAGAACGCCCCGGTCACGGTCGTGCCGACGCCGAGCTCGGTGTCGGCGGCCGCGACCGCGATCTCCTCCGTGGCGCGCAGGAGGGCCTTCTCCACCGCGTCGGTCGTGAGGAAGGGCGCCGTCGCCGCCTCGTGCAGCCGTCGCACCACGGCGTCGCTCGCGACGTCGCCGGCGCTGTGCCCGCCCATGCCGTCCGCGACGACGAAGAGGGGAGCCTCCGCGACGTAGCTGTCCTCGTTGTGGGCGCGTCGGCGGCCCACGTCGGTCACGCCCGCCCAGTCGAGGGTCAGGGTGGACCCCTCGAGGGCGAGGTGGTGGTCTGTCACGGGGCTGCCGAGCTCTGTCACGGGAGGGGATCTTCCTGGAGGGGGATGCGCTGAGGCGGGAGGACCTCGAGGAGGACGCCGTCGCCGAGGTCCACTATGGTCCCTGCGAGGGCCACGACCGACTCGCCCTGCCGGAGTCGCACGGGAACACGGCCCGGCATCACCACCACCGTGCCGTTCGTCGACCGCAGGTCGGTCACGACGACCACGTCGCCCTGCTGGTCGAACGACACGTGCGACGCCGAGACCTCGCCGCCCGCCGAGGGCACCGTGACGAGCTGTGGCTCGGCTCCCCTGACCACCCGGGGAGCGGCCGGCCGCCGACCCACGAGGAGCGGTCGGTCGAGCCAGTGCACCGCGGTCCCCACGCGGACGCCGTGGCGCCGGCGGGCGGGTCGGACGGGCGCTGTGCCCGCCCGGTCACCGCCCGGTCGAGCGCCGCGGGGCCGCACGACGGTGTCGTCGAGGTCGCGGGGCACGGCCCGCCCGGGCGGCCGCACGAGCGGCGTGACCACGGTGTCGTCGTCGCGGGACGGATCGTCGTGGTCCATGTCGCTCCGCTCGTCGAGGTCAACCGTGTCGTGACCGACAGGCCGGGAGGCGCGGGCCGGGGCCCCGGGACGCCGTCGCTCCAGGCTATCGGCCCTGCAGACCTGCTCCGGCGGTGGCGACGGGGGCAGGTCGCCGACAGTCGACCCGAGCAGCGAGACGGCGAGTTCTCCACAGGGCCCGCCGGCGGCGCCGCCCCGAGGCCCCCGTTCTCCTAGGGTCTCGTCATGAGAACCCTGGCCCTCGTCCCGCCCCCGCCGCCGGGCAGCGGCGCCGACGTCGCCCCGGAGGGCTCCGGCTTCGTCCGGCTCGACTCCCCCGTGGGGCGCATCGAGATCCACAGCCGTGGCTTCGCCGTCGAGCGCGTCGCGGTGGAGTCGGAGGGGCGCCTCCCCCACGACGGGCTCGACGAGCGGCCCGACGCCCTCCTCGTCGCGGCACGGACCCAGGTCCGCGACTACTTCCTCGGCGTGCGCCGGTGGTTCGACCTGCCGCTCCGCCTCACGGGGTCGTCGTTCCAGCGTTCGGTCTGGTCCGCGCTGGCGACGGTGGAGTGGGGCCGGACGACGACGTACGGCCGGCTCGGCGAGACGATCGGCAGCCCTCAGGCCGGCCGAGCCGTCGGCGGCGCCGTGCGCGCGAATCCGCTCCCGATCCTCGTGCCGTGCCACCGGGTCCTGGGCCGCACGGGAGGGCTCACCGGCTACACGGTCGGGGCCGGCGTCGAGACGAAGCGCTGGCTCCTCCAGCACGAGGGCATCGTCCACCGGGAGGGCCCGGTCGCCGTCCCGTGACCCCTGCGGCGCCCGGGCCCCGGGGCGGAGGTCCCCCGCGGGAGGAGCAGACGACGCAGGCGGGCGTCAGCCCACCGGTGTCAGGACGGACTCCGAGACCAGCGCGGTCTCCCCCGCCCTCGCCCCCGGCTCCAGCACGATGCCGCGGCCTCCCGCCCACTCGACGAGGTCGTCGAGGGTCTCCAGCGAGGGCCTGTCGTCCAGGAGCGCCCGCACGAGGAGCCCCTTGGACTTCTTGTTGAAGTGGTTCAGCGCCCTGCGCGCGCCGCCGGCGCCGGAGACGACGCGCAAGTATATCGACCGATCGGCCGGCGCGGCGCCGAGGCCGACGTAGCCCTCGGAGCGGAGGTCGACCACGACGTCGTCGACCTCCGCGAGGCTCTGCGAGACGGCTGCCCGCCAGGTGGCCTTGAGGCTCGCCCCCGGCAGGCGCGAGTCGTGCGACAGACGGTACGCCGGGACGAGGTCGGTCGCGGAGACGAGACCGAGGAGGGCCGAGTGCACGACGAGGTGCCGCCCCGCCCAGGCCCATTCGTCGACGCTCAGGCCGGAGGCGCGGACGGGATCGAAGAGGACTCCCGTGTACCTCGCCAGGGCCGGCAGCACGGGCGCGGTCGGCAGTGCTCGGTTCTTGTCCACCTCAGAGCGCAGCCGAGGCCCGATCTTGAGGGCGGCGAGGGACGCCTCGACGTCGAGCGAGAGGACGGCGAGCCGTGACAGCACGTCCTCGCGCTGAGCGCGCAGCGACGGGAAGGCGAGCGCGTCGAGATCGACCCCGGACGCACCGCTGCCCCCGTCGACTTTCGTCTCGGACGGGGGCAGCAGGAACAGCACGGTGGAACGGGAGGGAGGAGACGGGTCAGGCCAGCTGCGCGTTGCGCGCGACCACGGTGACCGTGTCGTTCTCGACGGAGAGGAACCCGTCGTCCGCGGTCGCCTCGACGGTGGTGCCGTCGGCCTGGCGGACGCGGACCCGGCCCGTGGCCAGGATGGCGAGGAGAGGCTCGTGACCCGGCAGGATCCCGATCTCACCCTCGGAGGTGCGGGCGACGACGGAGCTCGCCTCGCCCGACCAGACTTCCTGGTCGGCCGAGACGACGCTCACGGTGAGAGCAGCCACGATCAGCCGTTCTCCTTCTGGATCTGAGCCCACTTCTCTTCGACGTCGGAGATGGAGCCGACGTTGAAGAAGGCCTGCGTCGCGACGTGGTCGAACTCGCCGTCGGCGATCGCCGTGAACGACTCGATGGTGTCCTTCAGGGGGACGGTCGAGCCCTCGACGCCGGTGAACTTCTTCGCCATGTAGGTGTTCTGCGAGAGGAACTGCTGGATGCGACGAGCACGGGCGACCGTGATCTTGTCCTCCTCGGAGAGCTCGTCGACACCGAGGATGGCGATGATCTCCTGGAGTTCCTTGTTCTTCTGCAGGATGGCCTTGACGCGGATGGCCGTGTTGTAGTGCGCCTCGCCCAGGTACCGGGGGTCGAGGATGCGGCTCGTCGAGGTCAGCGGGTCGATCGCGGGGTAGAGGCCCTGCGACGCGATCTCACGCGACAGCTCGGTCGTCGCGTCCAGGTGCGCGAACGTCGTCGCCGGGGCGGGGTCGGTGTAGTCGTCGGCAGGCACGTAGATCGCCTGCAGCGACGTGATCGAGTGACCACGGGTCGACGTGATGCGCTCCTGGAGGATGCCCATCTCGTCGGCCAGGTTCGGCTGGTACCCCACCGCGGAGGGCATGCGGCCGAGGAGGGTCGACACCTCGGAGCCGGCCTGCGTGAAGCGGAAGATGTTGTCGATGAAGAGCAGGACGTCCTGCTTCTGCACATCACGGAAGTACTCCGCCATCGTCAGCGCCGACAGGGCCACGCGGAGGCGCGTTCCCGGCGGCTCGTCCATCTGGCCGAAGACGAGGGCGGTCTTGTCGAACACCCCGGCCTCGTCCATCTCGCCGATGAGGTCGTTGCCCTCACGGGTGCGCTCGCCGACACCGGCGAACACGGACACTCCACCGTGGTCCTGCGCGACGCGCTGGATCATCTCCTGGATGAGGACGGTCTTGCCGACGCCCGCACCGCCGAACAGGCCGATCTTGCCGCCCTGCACGTAGGGAGTGAGGAGGTCGATCGACTTGATGCCGGTCTCGAACAGCTGGGTCTTCGACTCGAGCTGGTCGAACTGCGGGGGCTTGCGGTGGATCGGCCAGCGCTCGGTGATCTCCACCTTCTGGTCGCCCTCGAGGTTCAGGATGTCACCGGTGACGCTGAACACCTTGCCCTTGGTCACGTCGCCGACGGGGACCGTGATGGGCCCGCCGGTGTCGGTGACCTCCTGGCCACGGACGAGACCGTCGGTGGGCTTGAGGGCGATGGCGCGGACGAGGTCGTCACCGAGGTGCTGCGCGACCTCGAGGGTCAGCTCGCTCGTGCTCTCGCCGATGGTGATCGTCGTGTGCAGGGCGTTGTAGATGCCAGGGATGGCGTCGTGCGGGAACTCGATGTCGACGACGGGGCCCGTGACCCGGGCGATTCGCCCGACGCCGGGAGCCGACTCGGTCGCGACCGGCGCGGTTGCGGTGTCAGTCATGGCTTCTCTCTCTTCGGATGGTGAAACTGGGGTGCAGATCTACTTGGCCGAGCTGAGGGCGTCGGCGCCGCCCACGATCTCGGAGATCTGCTGCGTGATCTCCGCCTGGCGAGCGTTGTTCGCGAGGCGGGTGAAGTCGCGGATGAGGGTGTCGGCGTTGTCGCTGGCAGCCTTCATGGCCTTCTGGCGTGCGGCGTGCTCCGAGGCGGCCGACTGCAGCATCGCGTTGAAGATGCGGCTCTCGATGTACACCGGGAGGAGCGAGTCGAGCACCTCGACGGGGTCGGGCTCGAAGTCGTAGAGAGGCAGCACCTCGCCCTCGGCGGGCTCCTCGATGCCCTCCACCACCTCGAGAGGGAGCAGACGGACGACCTCGGGAACCTGGCTGACCATGTTCACGAAGCGGTTGTAGACGATGTGGATCTCGTCGACGCCGCCCTCGGCGGCCTCGGTGAGGAACTTCGACACGACCGCGTCGCCGATCTCCTTCGCCGTGGCGAACTCGGGCTGGTCGGTGTTGCCCGTCCAGATCTGCTCCGAGTCACGCTTGCGGAACGCGAAGTAGTTCTGCGCCTTGCGCCCGACGAGGTAGAAGACGACGTCCTTCCCCTGGCTGCGGAGCAGCTGCGACAGCTGCTCCGCCTCCTTCAGCGTGTTGGAGCTGAAGGCGCCGTTGAGCCCGCGGTCGGACGTGAAGACCACGACCGCGGCCCGCTCGATCGTCGCCGGCTCGGTGGTGAGGATGTGGTCGACGTCCGAGAACGTCGCCACGGCCGACACCGCCCGCGTGATGGCACGCGAGTACGGCCCCGAGGCCTTCATCCGCGCCTGCGCCTTCTGGATGCGCGAGGCGGAGATGAGCTCCATGGCGCGGGTGACCTTCTTGGTCGTCTGCGCGGAGCGGATCCTCTGGCGGTAGACCCGTAGTTGGGCTCCCATGACTCTCCTGTTGTCTCGTCAGTCGTGATCGTCGGTCGGGCGCGTCAGCGCTTGGCCTTGACGATCTTCTCCTGGTTGACGTCGTCGGCGTCGGTGGCGCTGAACTCCTCGCGGCCGACGGAGGCCAGCGGCTTGCCCTCGCCCGTCTGGAACTCCTGCTTGAAGGCGTCGATCGACGAGTCGAGCGTCGACACGATGTCGTCGGACAGCACGTTCTTCTCGCGCAGGTCCGAGAGCACCGAGGTGTTGCGACCCAGGTAGTCGAGGAGCTCGCGCTCGAAGCGGAGGATGTCGGGGACGGGCACCTCGTCGAGCTTGCCGTTGGTTCCGGCCCAGATCGCGACGACCTGGTCCTCGACCGGGTAGGGCGAGTACTGGGGCTGCTTGAGGAGCTCGGTCAGGCGGGCTCCACGAGCGAGCTGACGACGGCTCGCGGCGTCGAGGTCGGACGCGAACATCGCGAAGGCCTCGAGCGACCGGTACTGCGCCAGCTCGAGCTTGAGCGTGCCGGAGACCTTCTTGATCGACTTGACCTGTGCGTCACCGCCGACTCGCGACACCGAGATGCCGACGTCGACAGCAGGACGCTGGTTCGCGTTGAACAGGTCGGACTGCAGGAAGATCTGGCCGTCGGTGATCGAGATCACGTTCGTCGGGATGTAGGCCGAGACGTCGTTGGCCTTCGTCTCGATGATGGGGAGACCCGTCATCGACCCGGCGCCCAGCTCGTCGGACAGCTTCGCGCAGCGCTCGAGCAGACGCGAGTGCAGGTAGAAGACGTCGCCGGGGTAGGCCTCGCGGCCCGGCGGGCGGCGCAGGAGGAGCGAGACGGCACGGTAGGCCTCAGCCTGCTTCGACAGGTCGTCGAAGATGATGAGGACGTGCTTGCCGCCGTACATCCAGTGCTGGCCGATGGCCGAACCGGTGTAGGGGGCGAGGTACTTGAAGCCAGCCGGGTCCGAGGCGGGAGCGGCGACGATCGTCGTGTACTCCATGGCTCCGGCCTCTTCGAGCGCACCCTTGACGGAGGCGATCGTCGAGCCCTTCTGGCCGATGGCGACGTAGATGCAGCGGACCTGCTTCGTGGTGTCGCCGGACTCCCAGTTGGCCTTCTGGTTGATGATCGTGTCGATCGCGATGGCCGTCTTGCCGGTCTGGCGGTCACCGATGATGAGCTGACGCTGGCCGCGGCCGACGGGGATCATCGCGTCGATGGCCTTGATGCCGGTCTGCATGGGCTCGTGGACCGACTTGCGCTGCATGACGCCGGGCGCCTGCAGCTCGAGGGCACGACGCCCCTCGGTCGCGATCTCGCCGAGGCCGTCGATCGGTGCGCCGAGCGGGTCGACGACGCGACCCAGGTAGCCGTCGCCGACGGGGACGGAGAGGACCTCACCCGTGCGGGTGACCTCCATGCCCTCGACGATGCCCGAGAACTCGCCGAGCACGATGGCGCCGATCTCGTCCTCGTCGAGGTTCTGCGCGAGGCCCTGCGTGCCGTCCGCGAAGCGGATGAGCTCGTTGGCCATCACGCCGGGCAGGCCCTGCACGTGAGCGATGCCGTCAGCGGCGTCGGTGACGTAGCCGACCTCCGTGGTCGAGGCCTTCGACGGGTCGTACGACGAGACGAAGTCCTTCAGCGCGTCGCGAATCTCATCGGGGCTGATCTTGATGTCTGCCATTGTGATTCCTATTCGTAGCGAGGCTTCGGGAGGCCTCGAGTCTGTGTGTGGGAGCGTGCCTAGCCGGCGAGCTGGAGGCGGAGCAGGCTGAGCTTGGTGGCGACGGTCCCGTCGATGACCTCGTCACCGATCTGCACGCGCAGACCGCCGATGACGGCGGGGTCGATGACCTGGTTGATGCGGAGGTCGCGGCCGAACTGCTGCGAGAGGCCCCGTTCGAGCCGCTCTGCGTGGGCGGCGTCGAGCGGCTTCGCCGTCGTCACCGTGGCCACGAGCTGCCCGGACTGGTCGGCGACGATGTCGGCCGCCGTGCGGACGAGCTCGCCGATGCGGCGGCCTCGCGGCTGGCGGACGAGGTGGGTGACGATCGCCAGGGTCTGCGCGCTCGCCTTGCCCTCGAGGAGCCGACGGACGAGGCCCGCCTTCGCCTCGGGGTCGCTCAGCTTCGTGCCGATCGCGAGCTCGAGCCGAGCGTCGGACGACACCGCGGCGTCGAACCCGAAGAGCTCGTTCTCGATGCTGCTGTCGGACGGCGCGCTCGAGGCGACGACCCGGAACCCGAGCTCCTCGATGCCGGCGAGCAGGTCGTCGGACGACGACCAGCGGCTGCCGACCACCGAGAGGAGCAGGGCACGGGCAGGCTCCGTGAAGGAGCCGAAGAGTCGGTCGACGAGCTGCTTCTTGACGGCGGCGTCGACGGCCGGGTCGGCGAAGTAGGCCTGCAGCTGCACGGACCCGCCGATGACCCGACCGGCGTCGAGCAGCTGCTCGCCCGTGGCCAGGTCGGCCGAGTCGCCGAGGTCGGTCAGGACCGACCGCGCCGAGCTGAGGGCCTCTCTGGACATGGAACCCATCGTCAGTTGCCCGCCTTCGCGTTCTGGTCGGCCTCGAGGTCAGCCAGGAAGCGGTCGACGACGGCCGACGCGCGAGCGTCGTCGTTCAGCGACTCACCGATGACGCCCGACGCGAGGTCGATCGCGAGCGAGCCCACCTCGGCACGGAGCGAGGCGACTGCTGCCGCGCGCTCGGCCTCGATCTGGACGTGGGCGTTCGCGGTGACGCGGTCGGCCTCGGCCTGGGCCTGCTGCTTGAGGTCGGCGAGGATCTCGGCTCCCTCGGCGCGCGCGGCCTCCCGGATGCGCGCAGCCTCGGCGCGAGCGTCGGCGAGCTGCTTCTTGTACTCGCCGAGCGCCTGCGCGGCCTCGGCCTGGGCGGCCTCGGCGTGCTTGATGCCGCCCTCGATGCGCTCAGCGCGCTCGTCGAGGATCTTGCGGAACCTCGGGATGGCGAAGATCCCGAAGAACGCCGCGATGACCACGAAGACGACGGCAGACCACAGGACGTCGTAAACAGCGGGGAAGAAGACGGCTGCCCCTTCGGGTGCCCCTTCTGCCGCGAGGATCGTCTCGATCATCGGTGTGTCGTCCTAACTGATCAGGAGAAGATGAAGCCGGCGGCGAGGCCGATGAAGCCCAGCAGCTCGGTGAACGCGATGCCCAGGAACATGGTGACCTGGAGACGGCCGGCGAGCTCGGGCTGGCGAGCCATGGCCTCGACGGTCTTGCCCGCGACGATGCCGATACCGATGCCGGGGCCGATCGCAGCGAGGCCGTAGCCGACGGTCGCGATGTTGCCGTTGATCTCAGCGAGGATCGTGGTGGTGTCCACTGTGTGTTTCCTTCCGGTTGGGCGAGCTTCGTCGGGTGACGGAACTCGTCGTACTTAGTGTTCTTTCGCCGCGGCCTGTTGGATGTAGACCGAGGCGAGGAGTGTGAAGACGTAGGCCTGCAGCACGGCGACGGCCATCTCGACGATGGTCATCACGAAGCCGCCGACCAAGGTCAGGGCGCCGAAGGCGATGAACCCGCCGCTCATGCTGAAGAAGAAGAAGTGCGTCGCCGCGAAGCAGAGCACGAGCAGGAGGTGGCCGACCATCATGTTCAGCAGCAGTCGCAGCGCCAGCGAGATGGGCCGGACGATGAAGATGTTGATGAACTCGATGGGCGTCAGGAGGATGTACATCGGCCACGGGACCCCGGGCGGGAAGAGGGCGTTCCGGAAGAACGTGCCCGTGCCCGCTTCGCGGATGCCGGCGTAGATGAACATCACGTAGGCCACGACGGCCAGCATGAGCGGCATCGCGACCACGGAGGTGCCCGCGATGTTGAGGCCGGGGACGATGCCGGTGATGTTCATGGCGAAGATGCCGAAGAACATGGCCGCCAGCAGCGGGAGGTACTTCCGACCCAGCTTCTCGCCGAGGATCTCCTCGACGATCTGGATGCGGACGAAGTCGAGGCCCAGCTCGGCGATGCTCTGCCCGCGGGACGGGATGAGCCGCCCCTTGCGCAGGGCCAGCCAGAACAGCAGCAGCATGACGGCGATCGCGAAGAGGCGGACCAGCATGATGCGGTTCAGCTCGAAGGGCGTGCCTTCGAAGAAGATGGCGGAAGGGAAGAACTCGTCAAGAGTCGGGGCGTGGAATCCCCCGTCTCCGTGGCCGGCGTCGGCAGCGGAGAGCAGGTTCACAGCGTTCGCTATCAGCGCTATCTCCTGTGTCGGGGCGAGCACCCTGAAGTGTCGCGACGATTGGTGGGGTTGTCATCCGAACCCGCAGAGAATCGCGGCCGGGGAACGGAGATCACCCTATCAAGGTAACCCTCAGGACAGCGAATCGACGGGGGTTCTTTCGCGCTGTGCATGCTTGTGCGTGCAGCTCGGACGCTCAGGGGCCTCGAGACGACCGTCAGCGGTGCGACGGCCTAACGATCGACGGGCGCCTCGGGCAGGGTGACGTCGCTCACGTGGGGCAGCCGACCCCGGACGACGACCAGGGCGTCGATGACGAGGGTCCCCACGATGGACACGACGAGCGCCAGGAAGAGCACGACGTCGTCGACGAAGGGCTGGTCGCGGACGAGCACGAGCAGGACGACGAACACGACGATCTTGAGGAGCCAGGCTCCCATGACGATCCCGAAGAAGGCCGCGAGGCGGAAGCGGATGGCGATCAGCATGCTCCCCGCCGTGATGCCGGCGAAGACGATCGCCAGGGCGACCCCGACGAGCGCGCTCCAGAGCCCGTCCGAGCCGGCCGTGAGCCAGCCCACCCCTCCGCCGACGACGGCGATCGCGAGGGCCAGGAGCCCGGTGTACGTCAGGATCTTGGTGAAGATCGATCGGGCGTTCATCAGTGGTCCTTCGGGGGTGGTGGCGACGGGACGTCGACCGGGTCGGCCGCGTCGAGGTGGTCGAGGCCCCCGGCGGCCTGGTCGAGCGGATCGAAGCGATCCGACCGGGACGTCGCGAGATCGGCCGGGCGAGCTGACTGGACGGCCACCTCGACTTTCTTGCGACGGCTGAGGGGGGCGAGCGTGAGGGCGGCGCAGGCCACCAGCCCGACGACCAGGAAGGCGACGACCAGAGAGGTCGGCTTGACGAAGAGGAACATCAGGCAGCCGACCGAGACGACCAGCGTCCAGGCGTAGAAGATCAGGACGGCGTGGAAGTGCGAGTGGCCCATGTCGAGGAGGCGGTGGTGCAGGTGCTTGCGGTCGGCCGTGAAGGGCGACTTGCCGGCGCTGACCCGACGGAGCACCGCGAGGCCGAAGTCGAGCAGCGGCACGATGAGCACGGCGAACGGCAGCAGGATCGGGATGAAGGCGGGCAGCAGGGCGCTGCGGGAGATGGTCGCCGGGTCGATCTGCCCCGTCACGGAGATGGCGCTCGTGGCCATGAGCAACCCGGTCAGGAGGGCGCCCGCGTCGCCCATGAACAAGCGGGCGGGGTGCCAGTTGAACGGCAGGAACCCGAGGCACGCCCCGGTCAGGACGGCCGTGAGGAGAGCGGAGAGGTTGAAGTACTCCGTCTGGCCGATGGTCAGCGAGATGGCGAAGCTGTACGCGAAGAAGAC
This sequence comes from Frigoribacterium sp. NBH87, assembly GCF_014217665.1. Taxonomy (NCBI): domain Bacteria; kingdom Bacillati; phylum Actinomycetota; class Actinomycetes; order Micrococcales; family Microbacteriaceae; genus Frigoribacterium; species Frigoribacterium sp. NBH87. The sequence goes on along the minus strand of NZ_CP043650.1, from coordinate 3,309,613 downwards.
GACGTTCGCGATGATCGTCACGCCCGCGACCAGACCGTCGAGGCCGTCGATGAAGTTCACCGCGTTCATCACGAGCACGACCGCGAGGATGGTGAGGATCAGCGACATGAAGGGCGAGCCCACGGCCAGGCTGCTGCCGATCGGGAGGGAGAGCAGCTGGACGCCCTGCCATGCGAGGACGCCTGCGGCGATGATCTGGCCGGCGAGCTTGGTCATCCAGTCGAGGTCGTAGAGGTCGTCGACCACGCCGATGACCACGATGATCGTGGCGGCCCCGATGATGGCGAGCGGGGGCCCCGGGTCGGCGAAGACGAGACGGAAGTAGTCGATGCCGGAGATCAGGGGGAAGACGAACCACGCCGCCAGGAGAGCCAGGACCACGCCCGCCCACATGGCGATGCCGCCGAGGCGGGGCGTGGGCGTGCGGTGCACGTCCCGGTCACGGATGGCCGGGTAGAGCTTGAAGCGCAGGCCGAGCCGCCAGACGACGAACGAGAGGACGAAGCTGACCCCCGCCGCGATCGCGAAGGCCAGCAGGTAGTACCTCACGCGACGGCGGCGTCGCCCACGACGCGTCTGATCTCGGAGTCGGGCAGGACGCCGTGGCGCACGATGCGGAGCACGCCGTCGGCCGCCCCGGTCGCGTCGACGATCGTCGAGCCGGTGTTCGCGCCCGGGCGACGTTCGTAGCTCTCCCCCACCGGCCCGGCGTCGAGGTAGACGGCCACCCGGTCGGCCAGCATGGCGCGGGCATCGTCGACGGTCGCGGCCGCGGGCTGGCCCGTGAGGTTCGCGCTCGAGACCGCCAGGGGGCCGGTCTCCTCCAGCAGCTCGAGGGCCATGGGGTGGCTCGGCATGCGCAGGGCGACGGTGCCCCGGGTCTCGCCGAGGTCCCAGCTCAGCGACGGCTGGGCCCGGAAGATGACGGTCAGCGGCCCGGGCCAGAACTCGTCGAGCAGGGGCCGCACCAGGTCGGGCACCGACTCGGTCAGCGCGGCGAGGGTGTCGAGACCCTTCACCAGCACGGGCGGAGGCGACTGCCGGCCCCGGCCCTTGGCGTCGAGCAGCGCCTGCACGGCGGAGGAGTCGAAGGCGTCGGCCGCGAGCCCGTACACGGTGTCGGTGGGCATGACCACGAGCTCGCCGCGACCGATCGCGCCACGGGCGGCGCGCATGCCGGTGAGCAGCTCGGTGGCGACGGAGAGGTCGTAGGAGGAGGTCATGACGAGACGATGATAGTGCGACCGAACCTGGTGGCCGGGTCAGCGCACCGCCGTCGTCGACCGGTCTCGGCCGGTGAGGTCGGGCTGGGTCTCGGGGCTCCGCCAGCCGTCGGCGTCGAGGATCCCGCGGATCGCCGCGCCCTGCTGCTCCCCGTGCTCGATGACGAGGGCGCCCCCCGGGTGCAGGAGGCGACGGGCCGTCAGCGAGAGCGCCCGGACCAGGACGAGGCCGTCCTCCCCGCCGTAGAGCGCCGTGCTCGGGTCGTGCAGCCGGACCTCGGGGTCGCGCGGGACCATCCCGAGCGGGATGTACGGCGGGTTGCTCACGACGACGGATGCCCGACCGTCGAGCTCGGGCAGCGCGTCCGTCATGTCGCCCAGAACGAGCGTGACGTTCGAGGCGCCGACCGAGTCGATGTTGCGCCGCGTCCAGACCGCGGCCTCCGGCGAGATCTCGACGGCCCAGACTCGGCTGTGCGGCACCTCGGTCGCCAGGGCCAGCGCGAGTGCACCGCTGCCGGTGCCGAGGTCGACGGCCAGGGGCTCCGCCGACGGCGCCGCGCGCAGCGCGTCGACGGCGAGCTGGGCGACACCCTCCGTCTCGGGCCGGGGCACGAAGACGCCCGGGCCGACCTGCAGGGCCAGCGACCTGAACCAGGCCGTGCCGGTGATGTGCTGCAGGGGCTCGCGGGAGGCGCGGCGCGACACGAGCGCGACCAGCGACTCCACCTGCTCCCGGGTCACGGGCGACCGGGTGACGGCTCGCGCGAGGAGCACGCCGCGCTCGACCCCCGTGGCGTGCGCGAGGAGGAGCTCGGCGTCGACCGACGGGGTCGGGACGTCGGCCGACGACAGCACGGCCGTCGCCGCCGCGAGGGCGGCGTCGACCGTGCCGACGCCGGAGAAGGCGTCGGCCACGGCGCTCACGACGCGGTGTCGCCGATCTCGGCGAGCCGGGCCTCTTCGTCGGCCTGGATGCACGACTCGACGACGGGCTCGAGCGCGCCGTCCATCACGGCGTCGAGGTTGTACGCCTTGTAGCCGGTGCGGTGGTCGGCGATGCGGTTCTCCGGGAAGTTGTACGTCCGGATGCGCTCCGAGCGGTCCATGCCGCGGATCTGGCTCTTCCGGGCGTCGGAGGCGATGGCCGCCTGCTCCTCCTGCTGGCGAGCCAGGATGCGGGCGCGGAGCACGCGCATGCCGGCCTCGCGGTTCTGCAGCTGGCTCTTCTCGTTCTGCATCGCGACCACGATGCCCGTGGGCAGGTGGGTGATGCGCACGGCGGAGTCGGTCGTGTTGACCGACTGGCCGCCGGGGCCGCTCGAGCGGTAGACGTCGATCTTGAGGTCGTTCTGGTTGATGTCGACCTCCTCCGGCTCGTCGACCTCGGGGAAGACGAGAACGCCCGTCGTCGACGTGTGGATGCGCCCCTGCGACTCGGTCGCCGGCACGCGCTGCACGCGGTGCACGCCGCCCTCGTACTTGAGGTGCGCCCAGACGCCCTGCGCGGGGTCGCTGGCGTTCGACTTGATCGCGACCTGGACGTTCTTGTAGCCGCCGAGGTCGGAGTCGTCGCTGGCGATCATCTCGCTCTTCCAGCCCTTCGACTCCGCGTAGTGCAGGTACATGCGCAGGAGGTCGGCGGCGAACAGGGCGCTCTCCGCGCCTCCTTCACCGCCCTTGATCTCCATGATCACGTCGCGGCCGTCGTCGGGGTCGCGCGGGATGAGGAGTCGCCGGAGCTTCTCCTGGGCCTCGTCGAGGCCCTGCTCGAGGGCGGGGACCTCCGCCGCGAAGGCGTCGTCCTCCTTCGCGAGCTCGCGCGCCGCCTCGAGGTCGTCCTGCACCTGCTGCCACGCCGAGTGGGCAGCCACGATGCGGCTGAGCTCGGCGTAGCGGCGGTTGATCTTCTTCGCCCGAGCCGCGTCGGCGTGCACGGCAGGGTCGCTGAGCTGCGTCTGCAGGTCGTCGTGCTCCGCCAGCAGCACCGACACCGACTCGAACACCGTCAGTGCTCCTTGTGGGAGGAGTCGTGGCCGTTCGCGGGCACCGACTTCTGGACCTGCACCAGGAACTCGACGTTCGAGCTGGTCTCGCGGAGGTTGCCGAGGACGATCTCGAGGGCCTTCTGCGGGTCGAGGCCGGCCAGGGCGCGACGGAGGCGCCAGGTGATCTTGACCTCCTCCGGGCTGAGCAGCATCTCTTCGCGACGGGTGCCCGAGGCGTTGACGTCGACGGCCGGGAAGATGCGCTTGTCGGCGAGGTGACGCGACAGGCGGAGCTCCATGTTGCCGGTGCCCTTGAACTCCTCGAAGATCACCTCGTCCATCTTCGAGCCGGTCTCGACCAGGGCGGTCGCGAGGATGGTCAGCGAGCCGCCGTTCTCGATGTTGCGCGCCGCGCCGAAGAAGCGCTTCGGCGGGTACAGCGCCGACGAGTCGACTCCGCCGGAGAGCACGCGGCCCGAGGCGGGGGCGGACAGGTTGTAGGCGCGGCCCAGACGGGTGATCGAGTCGAGCAGCACGACCACGTCGTGGCCCAGCTCGACCAGGCGCTTCGCACGCTCGATGGCGAGCTCGGCGACCGTGGTGTGGTCCTCGGCGGGGCGGTCGAAGGTCGAGGCGATGACCTCGCCCTTGACCGTGCGCTGCATGTCGGTGACCTCCTCGGGGCGCTCGTCCACGAGCACGACCATGAGGTGGGCCTCGGGGTTGTTCACCGCGATGGCGTTCGCGATGGCCTGGAGCACGAGCGTCTTGCCGGCCTTGGGGGGCGAGACGATGAGGCCGCGCTGGCCCTTGCCGATCGGCGAGACGAGGTCGATGATGCGCGTCGACAGCTTCTGGGGCTCGGTCTCGAGGCGCAGGCGCTCCTGCGGGTAGAGAGGCGTCAGCGCGCTGAACTCGACGCGCTTGGCGGCCTCCTCGACGGGCTGGCCGTTGACCGAGTCGATCTTGACGATCGCGTTGTACTTCTGACGGCCCTGGCCCTGGTCGCCGTCACGGGGCTGGCGGATGGCGCCGACGACCGCGTCGCCCTTGCGCAGATGGTACTTCTTCACCTGGCCGAGCGAGACGTAGACGTCGCTCGCCCCGGGGAGGTACCCGGTGGTGCGGACGAAGGCGTAGTTCTCGAGCACGTCGAGGATGCCCGCGACGGGGATGAGGACGTCGTCGTCGGAGATCTCGGGCTCGAACTCGTCGTTCTGGACGCTGCGGCCGCGCTTGCGGTCGCGCTGACGGCCGCGGCCCTGACGGCCGGCCTCGTCGGACTGCTGGCCGGCCTGCGAGCCCGACTGCTGCTCGCCGCGCGCGGCGTCGTTCTTCTCGCCGGCGGCGCGCTGCTGCTCGGCCTCCTTCGCGGACTGCTCCTGCGCGGAGGCCTGGCCCTGCTGGCCGTTCTGGCCGTTCTGGCCGTTCTGGCCCTGCTGGCCGTTCTGCGACTGCTGGCCGTTCTGCGGCTGCTGGCCGTTCTGGCCCTGCTGGCCCTGCTGGCCCTGCTGACCGTTCTGGCCGTTCTTGCGGTTGCGGTTGCGGCTGCGACGACCGCCGCCTTGCTGGCCCTGGCCGTCCTGGTCGCCGGCGCCCTGGTCGTTCGAGCCCTGGTCGGCGGCGCCGGCCTCGGCGTCGCCCGCCTCGGGGGCCGACTGCGGCGCGACGGCCTCGGCCTGGGCGGACGGCACCTCCGCGGCCGGGGCCTCGGCGGCCGCGGCGGCGACCGTGGCGTCGGAGGCGCGGCGCGAGCCACGACGGCTGCGCGAGGGACGCTCGGCGGCGACGGGCGCCTCCTCGGCGGGGGCCTCGACGACCGACGACGGGGCGGCGGCCTCGGCGACGGGCGACGCGACCGGCGCGTCGACCTCAGCCACGGCGGCGGGCGCCTCGTCCGAGACCGGCGCGACGCCGGTCTCGCCGGCGTTGACGTGCTCGACGGCGGTGCGCTGCTCGGGAGCGCCGGCGGCGGCGGTCACCCGGCGCGACGGACGGCGCGTGCGGGGCGCGGCGGCGGTCTCGGCGACGGGGGCCTCGGCCGCGGGCGCCTCGGCGACGGGGGCCGACTCGGCCGGCGCAGCGTCGGTGACGTCGAGGGTCGGCTGCACGGCGACGGGCGCCTCGACGACGACGTCGTCGGTCGGGGCGACCACGGAGGCGTCGCCGGTCGCCTGGACGGCGGCGATGGCCGCGACCAGGTCGCCCTTGCGGAGCTTGGAGAGGCCGCTGATGCCGAGCGACGAGGCGAGGGCCTGCAGCTGCGGGAGGCGCATGGCGCTCAGTTCGGCGGGGGTCTGGGTGGTGGCGCTGTTGTCTGCGTCTGACACTGGTGGGTTCCTTCCGCTCCCCCGCGAGAGCCGCGAGGATGAGCTGGTCACACCTCGCAGCCTCTGGCCTGCCGTGCGGGCGGGCCCTGCGGCCGCACGCTCAGGGCGCGGCACGCACTGCGCGGGATGCGCAGGAAGCTCTCGGAGGTGCGGCACGCGATCGCCAGAGAGCGACCGAGCGCTGCTAGATGTGCACTACGGGATGTGCGACCGGGAATGCCGGGATGACGTGGGACCCCACACGTGTGCTGCCCGGTGACCGGGAGGACGATGCCAGATGCCCAGGAGATCTCAGTTTTCTACCGGGTGCGCGTTCACTGTAGCACCTCGCAGGTCGACGGCGAGCATCAACGGACGCCACGCCGACAGGGCGTTCTCGGCCACGAGCTGGGCCGCCAGGAGCCGCTGCGCCGGGTCGCTGCCGAGCACGAGCAACGAGGGCCCGGCCCCCGACACGACGGCCGCGAGCCCCGCCTGGCGCAGGACCCTGATGAGCATGTCCGTCTCGGGCATCGCGCTCGCGCGGTAGCTCTGGTGCAGGCGGTCCTCCGTCGCCGCGAGCAGCAGCTCGGGGCTCTGGATGAGCGCCGCGACGAGCAGGGCCGACCGCGACACGTTGAACGTGGCGTCCTCGTGGGGCACGGACGCCGGCTGGAGGCTGCGCGCCAGCGAGGTCGACAGCGTCGTCTCGGGCACGAACACGACCGGCGAGACGCCACGGTGGACGAGGAGCCTCTTGTGCGAGGGCCCGGCCGAGGTGGTCCACGCGATCGTCAGGCCGCCGAACAGGGCCGGCGCGACGTTGTCGGGGTGCCCCTCGAGCTCCGTCGCGACCGCGAGCAGCTGGTCGGGCGTGAAGTCGACGCGACCCTCGAGGAGCCCCTTGGCCGCCATGACGCCCGAGACGATGGCCGCGGCGGAGGAGCCGAGGCCCCGCCCGTGCGGGATCGCGTTGCGCGCCTCGAGCCGGAGACCCGGCAGCGGCACCCCCGCGGCACGGTAGGTGGCCGCGATCGAGCGCACCACGAGGTTGCTCTCGTCGGTGGGCACCTCGCCGGCGCCGACCCCGTCGACGTGCACCGCGACTCCGGTGCCCCGGGTCTCGGAGACCACGAGCCTGTCGTAGTGCGACAGCGCGAGGCCGAGGGTGTCGAAGCCGGGCCCCAGGTTGGCCGAGGTGGCCGGGACCTTGACGAGGACCGACCTCACGGCCGGGCCGGTGGTCATGCAGAGGCCGGGACGAGCCCGAGCACCTCGGCGACGCGCGCGGTGTCGCTCGCGACCACCGTGGGCTGCACGTCGGTGCCGTCGGCCTTGCGGAGGGCCCACTGAGGGTCTTTCAGGCCGTGGCCCGTCACCGTGAGGACGACCGTCGCCCCGGCGGGCACGACGCCCGCGTCGGCGCGCTCGAGCAGGCCGGCGACGCTGATCGCGGAGGCCGGCTCGACGAACACGCCGACCTCGGCCGAGAGGATCTTCTGGGCGGCGAGGATGGCCTCGTCGGTGATGGCCCCGAACCAGCCGTCGGTGAGGTCGCGGGCCTCGAGGGCCAGCTGCCACGACGCGGGGTTGCCGATGCGGATGGCGCTGGCGATGGTCTCGGGCTGCCGCACGACCTCGCCGGCGACGATGGGCGCGGAGCCCGCGGCCTGGAAGCCGAACATGCGCGGGAGGCGCGTGGCACGGCCGGCCTCGAGGTCTTCGCGGTAGCCACGGGTGTAGGCCGTGTAGTTGCCGGCGTTGCCGACCGGGATGAAGTGGAAGTCGGGGGCGTCGCCCAGCACGTCGACGACCTCGAAGGCCGCCGTCTTCTGGCCCTCGATGCGGTCGTTGTTGACCGAGTTGACGAGGTGCACCGGGTAGTTCGCGGCGAGGTCGCGCGCGATGTCGAGGCAGTCGTCGAAGTTGCCCTGGATCTGCAGCAGCTGCCCGTCGTGCGCGACGGCCTGGCTGAGCTTGCCCATCGCGATCTTGCCCTCGGGCACGAGCACGGCGGCGGTGATGCCGGCGTGCGCCGCGTAGGCGGCGGCCGACGCGGAGGTGTTGCCGGTGGAGGCGCAGATGACGGCCTTCGCACCGTGCTCGACGGCCTTCGAGATCGCCATGGTCATGCCGCGGTCCTTGAAGGAGCCCGTGGGGTTCATGCCCTCGTACTTGACGTAGACCTTCGCGCCGGTGCGGGCCGAGAGGGCCGGCGCCGGGATGAGGGGCGTGCCGCCCTCGCCGAGGGTGACGACGGGCGTCGCCTCGGTGACGTCGAGACGGTCGGCGTACTCGCGCAGGACACCCTGCCACTGGTGGGCCATCAGGCTCCTTCGACTCTCAGGACGCTCGTGACGGAGTTCACGACCGGGGTGGTGCGGAGGGCCTCGACCGTGGCGGCGAGGGCGGACTCGCGGGCACGGTGCGTGCCGATGATCAGGGTAGCGGTCGCCGGGGCCTCGACGTCGCCGTGTGACGCGAGGGGCGGGACGCCGCCCGTCTGCTCGACGCTGTGCACGCTGACGCCGTGGTCGCTGAGCACGCCGGCCACCTCGGCGAGCACGCCGGGCTGGTCGGCCACGTCGAGCGTCACCTGGTAGCGCGTGACCACGTCGCCGATGGGCAGCACGCGGAGGTCGGCGTGGGTGGACTCGGCGAGCCCGGGCCCGCCGATCACGTGCCTCCGGGCGGCGGAGACGAGGTCGCCGAGCACGGCCGAGGCCGTCTCCACTCCCCCGGCGCCCGCGCCGTAGAACATGAGGTCGCCCGCCGCCTCGGCCTCGACGAACACGGCGTTCTTCGCGCCGTGGACCGTGGCGAGGGGGTGCTCGAGCGGCACCAGGGCCGGGTAGACCCGGGCGCTGACGCCCTCGACGCCGTCGGCGTCGAGCAGCCGCTCGCAGATCGCGAGGATCTTGACGACGTAGCCGGCCTTGCGGGCCGCGACGACCTGCTCGTGCGTCACCTCGGTGATGCCCTCGCGGTGCACCGCGACCAGCGGCACGGTCGTGTGGAACGCGAGGCTGGCGAGGATGGCGGCCTTCTGCGCGGCGTCGTAGCCGCCGATGTCGGCGGTCGGGTCGGCCTCCGCGTAGCCCAGCTCGGTCGCCGTGGCGAGGGCGGCCTCGAGGGTGTCGCCGTCGGTGTCCATCCGGTCGAGGATGAAGTTGGTCGTGCCGTTGACGATCCCCATGATGCGGACGATGCGGTCACCGGCGAGGCTGTCGCGCAGCGGGCGGATGATCGGGATGGCGCCGGCCACCGCCGCCTCGTAGTAGAGCTGGGCGCCCACCTGCTCGGCCGCCTCGAACAGCTCGGGGCCGTGGCTCGCCAGCAGCGCCTTGTTGCCGGTCACCACGTCGGCGCCGGAGTTCAGCGCCGCGAGCACGTACTGACGGGCAGGCTCGAGGCCGCCCATGAGCTCGACGACGATGTCGGCCCCGAGGATGAGCGACTCGACGTCGGTGGTGAGGAGCTCGCGGGGCAGGTCGACGTCGCGGGGCGCGTCGACGTCGCGGACGCCGATGCCGACGAGCTCGATGCCCGCGCCGGCGCGGCCGGCCAGCTCGTCGGCCTGCTCGAGCAGCAGCCGGGCCACCTGCGAGCCGACCGAGCCGGCGCCGATCAGGGCGACCCGCACGTTGCGGTATTCGATCATGGTGTTCCGTTCTGTGGGGGTGCTGCGGCGACCGGGGGCGGGCGGGGCCGACGAGGGAGGGGCGTGCGTCACGAGGAGGCGCGGGCCGGCTGGTCGAGGCCCGCGTCGCGCGAGAGGAGGTCGGCCTCCGACTCGCCGCGCACGATGACGCGCGAGGTGCCGTCCAGCACCGCCACCACGGGCGGTCGGCCGACGTGGTTGTAGTTGCTCGACAGGCTGTGGCAGTAGGCGCCCGTGGCGGGCACCGCCAGCAGGTCGCCCCGCTCGACGTCGGCGGGCAGCCAGTCGGCCAGGACGACGACGTCGCCGCTCTCGCAGTGCTTGCCCGCGACGCGCACGAGCACGGGAGGAGCCGAGGAGGCGCGCCCCGCGAGGGCCACGGAGTAGTCGGCCGCGTAGAGGGCCGTCCGCGCGTTGTCGCTCATGCCGCCGTCGACGCTGACGTACCGACGGACGGCGCTGGCCGCGGGCCGGCCGAGCGCCACGGCCTCGTCGGCGGCCGCCGCGAGGTCGGACTCGGTCGCGACGGCGTCGACGTCGACCTCGTCGACGGCGACCGTGACGTCCTTGATGGTGCCCGTCGCGTAGAGGGTGGTGCCGCCGGGGCCGACGATCGTCCGGCCCGGCTCCACGGCCACGACCGGCACCGGGATGCCCCGGTGGGTGCACTCGGCGTGGACGATGTCGGCGAGGGCCGCCGCGAGCTCGTCGATCGAGCGGGCGTCGTCGGCCCTCGTGTAGGCGATGCCGAAGCCGCCGCCCAGGTTGAGCTCGGGCACCTCGCCGTCGGCGAGGAGGCCCGCGTGGACGGCGAGCAGGCGTCGTGCGGCCTCGGCGAAGCCGTCGGAGCCGAAGATCTGCGAGCCGATGTGGGAGTGCAGCCCGAGGAACCGCAGCGACGGCCGAGCGCGCACGGCCGCGACGACGGCGGCGGTCTCGCTCAGCGGCACCCCGAACTTCTGGTCCTCCCGGGCGGTCGCGAGGTACTCGTGGGTGCTCGCGTGCACGCCGGAGTTGACCCGGAGGCGCACGGCCTGGACCACGCCGTGGCGCGCGGCGGCGTCGGCGACCCGGTCGACCTCCTCCGCGCTGTCGATGACGACCGCGCCGATCCCCGCCGCGACCGTGCGGTCGAGCTCGGCGTCGGACTTGTTGTTGCCGTGGAAGCCCATCCGGGCGGGCTCCACGCCCGCGGCCCGGGCGACCGCGAACTCGCCGGCCGTGCAGATGTCGACGGCCATGCCGGCCTCGGAGACCCACCGGGCCACCTCGGCGGAGAGGAAGGCCTTCGCGGCGTAGTAGACCTTGACGGTCGTCCCGACCCGAGCGAACTCGCGGCGGAAGGCCTCGACGGTCTGGGCGGCGCGGCCCCGGACGTCGGCCTCGTCGAGCACGTAGAGGGGGGTGCCGTACGTCTGCGCGAGCTCGGTCACGGGCACGCCGCCGAGCACGATCTCGCCGTCGTCGGAGCGCCGGGCCGTCCGCGACCAGACGCCGGCGTCGAGCTCGGCGAGGTCGTCGGGCTCGCGGAGCCAGGCGGGGGCGAGGGGGTTCGACACGGGGCCTCTCCAGGGTCGGCGGGACGGGGGTCGCCGCGCGCGCGACGTGGTCGCGCCCGTGACGTCAGAGAGCCTACCGACAGGCGGCGACGAGCCGGGCCACGTGACGCCGGCCGCGCCCGTGGGCTACGAGCAGGTGCCCTTCTCGGACAGGGCCGAGCTCGTCAGGGGCAGCCCGGGCGAGCGGAGGTCGACGGTGACCTCGCCGGCGCGCACGTCGAGGGCGGTGGCCGTCACCGACGCCGGCAGCTGCTCGGCGAGGCAGACCGAGGTCGCGAAGTCGCCGAGGAAGGGCGTCAGGTCGAGCTGCAGCGACGAGTCGGGCAGGGAGGCGGTGGTCGGGGCGAAGGAGACGGAGCGTCCGTCGTCGCTCAGGCTGGGCACCGCGGTGACGGCGACGGGCACGTCGCCGATGATCGGCACGGAGAACGACCGCGAGTACGTGACCGCGTCGTCACCCAGCGCCAACGACGCGCCCTGCTGGCGGAGCGCCTCGAGGCCGTCGACCGTCGCCTGGTCGGCCGTGATCGTGCCCGTGACGGGCCCGGAGTCGCCCTCGAGCGAGGTGGGCACGTCGGCGACGTCGACGCGGACCACGACGGGGTCGCCCTCGACCCCGGAGGTCAGCGTGACGTCGTCGAGCGAGCCGTGAGCGATCTGCCAGAGCACCGAGGTGCCGTGCACGTCGACCTCGACGTCGTCGAGGCCGGTGGACGTCTGGACCTCCGCCGCGGCGCGGCTCTCGACGACCGAGCGGACGACGACGTCGGCGATCACGGCGAGGACCGCCAGGCCCACGAGCACGCCGACGAGGATGAAGAGGCCAGCCCCCGCGCTGCGGAGCCGGCGACGCTCGACCGGACGGGCCTCGAAGAAGTCGCTGTCGCTCTCGTCGCTCATCCCGACATCCTCTCAGGGACGCCGGGCGGAGTCGCGCCCCGCGCCGGTCAGGTCACATGCGGTCGGGCGCGGAGACGCCCAGGAGGCCCAGCCCGTTGCGGACGACCTGGCCCGCGGCGTCGTTCAGCCACAGTCGCGTGCGGTGCAGGTCGGTGACCTCCTCGTCGCCCAGGGGCGTCACCCGGCAGCTGTCGTACCAGCGGTGGTAGGTGCCGGCCAGCTCCTCGATGTAGCGGGCGACCCGGTGCGGCTCGCGCAGCTCGGCCGCCTGCGTGACGACGCGGGGCAGCTCGGCGAGGACGCCGAGGAGGGCGCTCTCGGTGGGGTGGGACAGCAGCGACGCGTCGAAGGCGTCACGGGTGACCCCCGCGGCCTCGGCGTTGCGCGCGACGGACCGGGTGCGGGCGTGCGCGTACTGCACGTAGAAGACGGGGTTGTCGTTGGTGCGCCGCGTCAGCAGGTCGAGGTCGATGTCGATCGAGCTGTTCACCGGGCTGCGGACGAGCGAGTAGCGGCCGGCGTCGACGCCGACGGCGTCGACGAGGTCCTCCATCGTGACGACGGTGCCGTTCCGCTTCGACATGCGGAAGGGCTCGCCGTCCTTCAGCAGGTTGACCATCTGGCCGATGAGGATCTCGAGGTTGACGCCCGGCTCGTCGCCGAAGGCCGCGCACATCGCCATCATGCGGCCGACGTAGCCGTGGTGGTCGGCGCCCAGCATGATCAGGTTGCGCTCGAAGCCCCGCTCGCGCTTGTCGAGGTAGTAGGCGAGGTCGCCGGCGATGTAGGCCGCCTCGCCGTCGCTCTTGATGACGACGCGGTCGCGGTCGTCGCCGAACTCCGTCGTGCGCAGCCAGGTCGCGCCCTCGGCCTCGTAGATGTGCCCGAGCTCGGTGAGGCGCGCGACGGCGCGCTCGACGGCCTTCGACTCGTGCAGCGAGTTCTCGTGGAAGAAGACGTCGAAGTCGACGCCGAAGTCGTGCAGCGACGACTTGATGTCGCTGAACATGAAGTCGACGCCCGCGGCGCGGAACACCTCCTGCGCCTCGTCGCGCGGCAGGGCCCGGAGGTCGCCGTCGTGCGCCGCGACGACCCGGTCGGCGATGTCGGTGATGTACTCGCCGCCGTAGCCGTCCTCCGGGGTGGGCTCGCCGAACGAGCGGGCGACGAGGCTGCGGGCGAAGCGGTCGATCTGCCCGCCGTGGTCGTTGAAGTAGTACTCGCGGGTGACGAGGGCGCCCTGCGCCTGGAAGACACGGGCGAGGCTGTCGCCCACGGCCGCCCAGCGGACGCCGCCCAGGTGGATGGGGCCGGTGGGGTTGGCCGACACGAACTCGAGGTCGATGGTGACGCCGGCGTAGTAGTCGCCGCGGCCGAAGGCCTCGCCCTGCTCGACGATCGTGCGGGCCAGCTGACCGGCCGCGGCCGCGTCGAGCCGCACGTTGATGAAGCCCGGGCCCGCGACGTCGACGTCGGCGACGCCGTCGACCTCGGCGAGCTCGCCCGCCAGCTCGGTGGCGAGGTCGCGGGGCGGGACGCCGACGCGCTTCGCGAACTTCATGGCGACGTTGGACGTCCAGTCGCCGTGGTCGCGGTTCTTCGGGCGCTCGAGGACGACGTCGGCCGGGGCCACGGTGACGTCGTCGCCGACCCCTCGGCGCTCGAGGACGCCCTGGACGACGGCGAGCAGGGAGGAGGAGAGTTCGGCGGGGGTCACGAGAGACGATCGTACCGGCTGCCGGGCGCCCGCCGGCCCGGGCCACGGGCCGTCGGGGCGCCCCTCCGAGCCGACCACGGGCGGCGTCGGGGAGGATGGGGGCATGTCGTCCCGCCGCCCCCGACCCCCGGCCCGCGTCCCCTCCGTCGTCGTCGCCGCCTCCGCCCTGGCCCTCGGCGCCGCAGCCCTGACCGGCTGCACGACGTCGGCCCCGGGCGGCGGGCCCGCGTCGCCGTCCACGTCGGCGGCCCCGTCGCCCGCGGCGTCCGGCGCCACGCCCACCGCCGACCCCGGCTACACGCCGCCGCCGCTCGTGAGCAGCCCGCTCGCCCTCGACTGCGCCGCCCTGCTCGACCCGGCCGCGGGCGTGCTGCCCACGCTGTGGCCCGGCCTCGCCGCGGCCGACGCCCCCGACGCCGACGCCCTCGACGACGCCCTCGACCAGGTGGCGGAGGCCGACGGGACGGTCTGCGACTGGGTCGACGCCGCCGGCGACCACGTGACGGTGGGCGTCGCCGCGTACGACGAGGCCAGCCTCACCGCGATCGCGAACGACCTCGTCGCCTCGAGCAACTCCGTGCCGAGCTACGGGGTGGAGGGCTACTTCAGCCTGCACGGCGGCACGGGCGTCGCCCGTGCCCTGCCCACCGGTCGCCTCGTCGTGGCCGAGTCGACGACCTTCGCGGAGCCCGGGTCGGCCGAGCCGGTGATGACGCAGCTCCTCGCCGCGGTGGGCGAGGGCGGCGCGGGCTAGGCGGCGCGGCGCGCCGACGCCCCGCGGGCGGCGAGCTGCCCCAGCAGGAGCGGCAGCTGCCAGGCCTCGGCGCCGCGGTCCTCCGGGTGCCACTGCACCCCGGTGACCGGCGCGGTGACGTGCTCGACCGCCTCCACCTCGCCGTCGCGCGACCACGCGGCGACTCGCAGGCCCTCGCCGAGGAGGCCGACGGCCTGGTGGTGGGCGCTCCTGACCAGCGCGCTCGACCGGACCAGCGCCTCCCGCAGGCGCGTGTCGGCGACGAGGTCGACCTCGTGGTCGGTCATGAGCTGCTCGACGGAGCCCGTGCCGCGGTGCAGGCCGGCCTCGTCGTCGAGGTGCTGCACGAGGGTGCCGCCGAGCGCGACGTTGATCACCTGGTGGCCGCGGCAGATGCCGAGCAGGGGCGTGCCGAGCCGCACCGCGCGGCGGACGACGGCGAGCTGTGCGGCGTCGGCGACCTCGAGGTGACGCCCCTCGCCGGGGTAGCCGGCCGGGGCGCCGTAGTGGTGCGGGGCGAGGTCCTCTCCCCCGACGACGACCACCGCGTCGGCGTCGCGCGTGGCGGCCAGGAGGGCGTCGACGCCGAGGTCGTCGGCGGCCAGGCGCTCGGCCGACCAGCCCGCCCGACGCGCCTCGGCGACGACGCGCTCGTTCAGGGTCTGCACGTAGGCGTGGTACTCCGGCGCGTGCGGCCGACGGCGGGTGACCTCGACGACGGCCAGGCGCGCGCCGGGGCGGGCTCCGGGGGCTCGCGTCTCGATCGGCATGCACCCATGGTCGTCACCGTCGCCGCCTCGCGCCACCCGTGTGTCGCGGCGTTACGACCCGGGGCTCAGGGCCAGAGGGAGGCGCGGCGCCAGCCGTCGCCGACGCGGTCGTACCGCAGGCGCACCTGGTCACGGCCCGTCGTGCCCTGCCAGAACTCGACCGAGACGGGCGCCACGCGGTACGCCGTCCAGTCGTCGGGCACGAGGTCCGGCTCGTCGTCGAGTCGACGACGGGCCTCGTCGAGGGCCGCGTCGGCCTGCTCGGCGCCGGGGATCTCGGTGCTCTGCGGCATCGCGATCGCGACGGCGCGCGAGTCGGGGTGGCGCGCCCGGAAGTCGTCCTCGCTGACGTCGCGCGGCCCCGGGAGGGCGTCGCCGAGCACGCGGACCTGTCGCCCGAGGTCGCTCCAGGAGAGGGTCAGCGCGACGCGGGGGTCGTCGGCGATCTGGCGGCCCTTGGGGCTGAGCGACGAGGTGGTGAACCAGAAGGCGTCGTCGACCTCCTTGAGGAGCAGGGTGCGAGCCGTCGGCCCCGAGGCCGTCGAGGCGGTCGACAGGGTCATCGCGTGCGGCTGCGCGACCCCGGCCTCCACCGCGTCGTCGAGCCAGGTGAGGAAGAGCGCGATCGGCTCCGGGGGTGCTTGCTCAGGGTCGAGGGGCGACACGTCGATCTCGGGCCGGCGAGCGCCGCGCACCCGGTCGCGGAGCGAGCGTCGGCCGCCCTGCCCCGAGCCGTCGCCGCCACCGGAGGCGGGAGAGGAGGGAGCGTGGGAGGCGCGGGCGGAGTCGTCGTCGTGGGTCACCGCCCCAGAGTGCACCCGCCCGCTGGGCCGCGCCCCAGGCGGGGCCGGCCCGTGTCCGTCGGCGACCCTGCGGGCTGCTAGCCTTGTCGTCGACCCTGGCCCCCATAGCTCAGGGGATAGAGCACTGCCCTCCGGAGGCAGGGGCGAAGGTTCGAATCCTTCTGGGGGCACCGAATCCCTCGGCGGCAGCAAGTCCTCGCGAAGACGCCGAGCACCACGCTTTCTGTGGATCGGTGTCGACGACGGGCCGTCGCCCCGTCCCACACCGCCTCAGGACGCCGTGGGGACGTCCGCGTCCGTCGTCATCCAGAACGGCGACCAGTGGTAGCCGTCGGGGTCGTCGAACTGCCGCTGGTACATGAACGGGTACTCGTCGGTGTCTCTGACGCGCCCGCCCGCGGCGTCGGCGCGCGTGACGAGGTCGTCGACGGCCTCGCGGCTCTCGAGGTCGAACGAGACCGTCACCGGCGAGGGCGCGCCGGGTGCCCCGACCAGCTCCTCCGTCGCACCGACTGCCGTGTACTGCTCGCGGCTGACGAGCATGACGTGCTGGTCGCCGGTGACCACGAAGCACGCTGCACCGGGGCCGGACATCTCCGGCCTCGGAGCCCAGCCGAGGGCGGTGTAGAACGCCGTCGAGCGCTCGACGTCCTCGACCGGGCAGGTGATGAAGAGGCTCATGCCGTGGAGGCTGGACCCGGTGGCCCCTCCGTGTCAAGGGACGGTCAGGTCGGTGGCCGACGGGACAGCGGCTCGGGTCAGCGGATCGGGTCCCGGCGGGCCGGCGCCCGGGGGTCGTCCTGAGACCGGTCCGCCTCCGCGAGGCCCTCCCGGAGCGTGCGGAGCGGCACGTCGAGGTGACGGGCGACGTCGACCAGGCTCGCCTCGTCGCGGAGCATGTCGCGGGCGATCTGGAGCCGCCGTCGGCTGAGGGCGGGTGCGCCCCGGCGCTTGTAGTGCGCCTCCTGACGTCTCCGCTCCGCGGCCCTGGCCGGCTCGTCGGCGATGGTCGACTCGTACGACGCGAGCGCCCCCGCGGCGCGGAAGAAGAACCGGCCCCAGGCGCCGAGCTCGTCGATGTCGTCGTCGATCGAGCGGAAGGCCACGCCTCGGTCGTCGAGCGAGGCGATCAGCGCGACCACCTCGGCCAGGGTGCCGCCGAGCCGGTCGAGGCGTGAGACGACGAAGACGTCGCCCTCCCGGAGGGAGGACAACGCCTTCTGCAGCTCAGGGCGACGAGCCCGGGGGCCGGTGGCCTGGTCGACGTAGACGCGTTCGCACGCCGCACCGGCCAGCGCGTCGCGCTGGTGGCTGCCGACCTCGTCGTCGGAGTCGCGCCGGTACCCGATCACGGCCACGTCGGGGCCTCCCCCGCGGAGCTCACCTTTCGTCGATCAGCTGTACGTCAGCGCGATGACGGCGACGTCGAGGGTGCGGTACGCACCCTCCTGACGGGTCGCCTGGCGGCTCCGGCCCCGCAGGACCTCGAAGCGGCCCGAGGACTCGTGGACGAACCCGATGACGCCCGCGGTGGGCGTGGAGACGCGGTGGAAACCGTCTCCGAGGTCGATCACCTCGGCCCGTGACGTGCGTTCCAGAACAGCTCCCATGATGTCCTCCCGGCCTCAGGAACCCCGCCGACGGGGGCTCGTCTGCCGAGCGTACCCCGCGCTCGGGGTACAACACCGGCGAGACGGCTGCCGTCCACCTGCCGCTTACCTGTGAGTGCGAGGGCTGAGCGGAGGCAGGGTCCGCTCCGCGGGGGACACGAGCGCACCCGGCGCGGCCATGCCCTCACCGCCACGACCTCACCGCCACGACCTCAGACGGGCGGCGCCTCCACCACGTCGCGGGAGGGCCTCCCCCGCCCCGCCGTCGCCGTCACCCCGACGCTGGCGGCGGTGACGAGGGCCAGCGCCACGAGCTCGCGGGCGCCGAGGGCCTGGCGCAGCACCACGAGCCCGGCGAGCGCGGCGACGGCCGGGCCGAGGCTCGACAGCACGCCGAACACCCTCGTGGGCAGGCGTCGCAGCGCGACCACCTCCAACGAGTACGGCAGCGCCGAGGTCAGCAGCGCCACGAGCAGGAAGACCGCGAGGAGTCGCGGGTCGGCCACGACGGCCCGCGTCGCGTCGGCCGCGCCCACGGGCACCACCACGGCGGCCGCGACGACCATCGAGACGGCCAGCCCGCCCATCGCGTCGTCGGAGCGGCCGAGGTTCGCGTTCGCCACGATGTAGCCGGCCCAGAAGGCCCCGGCGCCGAGGGCGAGCAGCACGCCGACCAGGGGCGTCGCGCCCGACGAGTCGAGTCCGAGCACGACCACGCCGACGAGGGCGAGCAGCGCCCAGGCGGCGTCGAGCCAGCGCCGGGTCTGGGCGAGCGCGACGGCCAGCGGCCCGAGGAACTCCAGGGTCACCGCGACGCCGAGGGGCACGACGTCGATGGCGAGGTAGATGAGCGAGTTCATGCCGGCGAGGGCGAGCCCGAGCAGCACGACGCCGAGCCAGGTGCGCCGCGACCAGCGACGCACGCGGGGGCGGAAGACGACCACGAGGATGAGCGCGCCGAGGGCGAGGCGCAGGGCGGCGGCGCCCGTCGGGCCGAGCGCCTCGAAGTGCGTGCGGGCGAGGGCCGCGCCGAACTGGACGGAGACGATGGCCGCGACGGCCAGGAGCGGTGACGGGACGCGGTCGAGGGGGCGGCTCACGCGGCGAGTCTAGGGGCGTGGCCCCGCTGGCCCGGACGTGCTGCGACGGGCTGCGCCGCCGCCCGGCCGGCCGCCGGTAGCATCGCAGGGTGTCCGACGCCCTCACCGTGATCTCCCCCGTCGTGGAGCTCTTCGGCTGGTTCGGCTTCGTCGTCGGCGTGCCCTTCCTCCTCCTGGGCGCACACGCCCGGCACCGCGCCGCCCGCTACGAGGAGACGGTCGCCGTCGTCATCCCGCCGCCGGCCTGGGCCCGCGCCGCCGTCGCCCGGTGGATGGACTCCTCCGGCGAGCTGCACGAGACCCAGTTCGGCGACCACCCCCTCGAGACCCCGGTCGAGACCGAGATCACCGTGCACTACGACCCCGACCGCCCGTCCCGGCCGCGCACCGACGCGCCGCACGACGACGGCCGGGCCCTGCGCGCGGTGGGGCGTGTGCTGGTCGGCGTCGGCGCCGCCTGCGCCGTCGCCTCCGTCGCGCTCCTCTTCGTCGAGTAGTCCGTCGCCGTCGACCGCTCGATCCGGGGACGGCCGGGCCCCCGCCGACCCGGCGTCGATAGACTCCGCGGAACGACCGAGGGGAGCAGTGTGCGCGTCAGTGAACGAAGCCGTCGGGGGGCAGGTGTCGGGGCCGTTCTGGCCGCGGCCGCCGTGGTTCTGGGGTCGGCCGTGGTCGGCGTCGGTGCCGACCGGGCCCACGCCGAGCCGCCCGTCTCGCTGTCGGGGGCGTACGTGCTCGACCAGGCCGACGTGCTGTCGGCCGCCGACGAGCAGCGGGTCGAGGAGAGCCTCGACGCCCTCTCCGCCGACTCCGGCGTCGACCTCTTCGTCGTCTACGTCGACTCCTTCTCCTCCCCCGCCGACCGCGCCGCGTGGGGCAGCGCCACGGCCTCGCTGAACCAGCTCGGCCCCGACGACGTCCTCCTCTCGGTCGCGGTGGGCGACCGGGTCTACGACCTCTCCACCGACTCCACCGGCCCGGTCTCCGACGCCGAGCGCGAGCGGCTGCAGGCCGACGTCGTCGAGCCCCGCCTCCGCGACGACGACTGGGCGGGCGCGGCGGTCGCCCTCGCGGACGGCATCCGTGACGACCAGGCGGGCCCCGACATGTCGTGGCTGCTCGGCGTCGTGCTCGTGGTCGTCGTCCTCGCGATCGTCGTGGGCGTCGCGGTGGTGGTGCTGCGCACCCGTCGTCGCCGGAAGGCGGAGGACGCCGCGGCGGCCCGCCAGGCCGAGCTCGAGCGGGAGGCCGCCGGCATGCTCGTGACCCTCGACGACGAGATCACCGCCGGCCAGCAGGAGGTCGGGTTCGCCGCGGCCCAGTTCGGCGACGACGCCGCCCGGCCCTTCGTCGAGGCCCTCCACAGGGCCCGTGACCAGGCCCGCGAGGCCTTCGAGCTGCAGCAGAGGCTCGACGACGCCGTGCCCGACTCCGCCGAGCAGCGACGCGAGTGGACCGAGCGCATCGTCGAGCTCTGCCGAGCCGCCGACGCCGCCCTGGAGGAGCAGTCGCGGGCCTTCGACGAGCGCCGTGCCGCCGAGGAGCGGGTGCCTGCCGACGTGGCCGCCCTGTCCGCCGAGCTGGAGTCGCGCGTCGCCCGGGTCGCCAAGGCCCGCGAGGTGCTCGCCCGTCTCGCGACCGCGTACTCGCCCCGCGCGGTCGCCGGCGTCGCCGAGAACGCCGACCAGGCCGACCGGCTCGTCGAGTTCGCCCGGGAGACGACCGACGCGGCGCGGGAGGACCTCGCGGCCTCCCGTCCCGGCGAGGCCGTCGCCGGTGTCCGCGCCGTCCGCCAGGCGTTCGGGCAGGTCGACCAGCTGCTCTCCTCCGTCGACCACGCCGGCGAACAGCTGCGCACCGCCGCCACGACGATCGCCGCCCTCGCCGCCGACCTGCGGGCCGACGTCGCGACGGCCGAGGCGCTGCCCCCGGGGAGCGCCCCGGACGGCGTGGACGTCGCCGGCTCCGTGGCCGCCGCGCGCGCCGCCGTCGCCCTCACCGGCACGACCACCGACGATCCCCTGGCGGTGCTCGCCGACCTGGGGGCCGCGAACGCCCGCATCGACGCCGTCTTGGCGGCGGTGCGCGAGCAGGGCGAGAAGGACCGCCGGGCGCAGGCGGCCCTCGACCAGGCGCTGCGCACGGCCCGCGACCAGATCAGCTCCGCCCGCGACTTCATCCAGACCCGGCGCGGCGGCATCGGCACCCGCCCGCGCACCCGCCTCTCCGAGGCCGAGCGGCACCTCGCCGCGGCGGTCTCCCTCGCGGTGCGCGACCGCGACGCGGCCCTGGTGGAGGCGCACGACGCGGCGCAGCTCGCCGCGGCGGCCGCCAGCGAGGCCGCGGCCGAGGTGCAGCAGTACCAGCAGGTCGGCCTCGGCGGCGGCTACGGCGGTCGGGGCCGGGGCGGCGCCGACCTCGGCGGCATCGTCACGGGCCTCGTCATCGGCGGCCTCCTCAACGGCGGGGGCGGCGGCTTCGGCGGCGGGGGCGGCTTCGGCAGCGGAGGAGGCGGCGGCGGCTTCGGCGGCGGCGGCGGCGGAGGCCGCAGCTCCGGGGGCGGCCGGTTCTGACCGGCGCGCGCCTCCCGCACCCGCCGACCCGCGACTCCCCCCGGCCCCGGCCGGCACCAGACCCACCCACCCCCACGACCCCCACCGGAAGGACCACCCCATGACGAAGCAGTCGATCTTCGGGCGCATCGCCCAGCTGACCCGCGCCAACATCAACGCCCTCCTCGACCAGGCCGAGGACCCGCAGAAGATGCTCGACCAGATGGTGCGCGACTTCACCGAGAGCATCCGCGAGGCCGAGGCCGCCGTCGCGCAGACCATCGGCGACCTGCGCCTGCTCGAGCAGGACCACGCCGAGGACGTCGCCGCGGCCGCCGACTGGGAGCGCAAGGCCGTCGCCGCCAGCACGAAGGCCGACCAGCTGCGCAGCTCGGGGTCGACGGCGGACGCCGACAAGTTCGACGCCCTGGCCAAGGTGGCCCTCGGCCGCCAGATCGCCTCCGAGAAGGAGGCGCGCGACGCCGAGCCCACGATCGCCTCGCAGACCGAGGTCGTCGACAAGCTCAAGGCCGGCCTGACCTCGATGCGGGCGAAGCTCGAGCAGCTGAACTCGAAGCGCAACGAGCTCGTCGCGCGCTCGCGCACCGCCGCCGCCCAGTCGAAGGTCGCCGACGCGATCGGCAGCATCGACGTGCTCGACCCCACCAGCGAGATCAGCCGCTTCGAGGACAAGATCCGTCGCGAGGAGGCGCGGGTGCTGGGCCAGCAGGAGCTCGCCGCCTCGAGCCTGGACGCCCAGTTCGAGAGCCTCGACGACCTCGACCAGCAGACCGAGGTGGAGGCGCGCCTCGCCGCCCTGAAGCTCGGCGCCCTCGACAAGTGAGCACGACCCAGTGACCACCGCGCCCGGCTCCCCCTGGCCCTCCCCGCCCGTCGTCGAGCCCCGCTCGGACGGCACGGGGCCCCGTGCCGCCCGGGGAGCCGGGCGCTCCCGCGTGGTCGGCGTCGACGTCGCCCGCGGGCTCGCCGTGCTCGGCATGTTCGCGGCCCACATGTGGCCGCGCGTCGACCTCGACGAACGGCTCTTCGACGGTCGCTCGGCCATCCTCTTCGCCACGCTGGCGGGCGTGTCGCTCGGGCTGATGTCGGGCGGCGCCGCGCCCACGCCCCGGGGCCGACGGGCCCGCGTCGTCGGGTCGATCGCGATCCGGGCCGGCGTCCTCATCGCCCTCGGGCTGCTGCTGCAGGCCTGGAACGGCTACGTGCTGGTGATCCTCCCCTACTACGGCGTGATGTTCCTCCTCCTGCTCGTCGTGCTCTTCGCCCCGCCCGGGGTGCTGCTCGTGATCGCCGCGGTCGTGGCGGTCGGCGCGCCCGCCCTCGCGACGCTCGTGCCCCAGGACGCCTACGGCGACTCCAGCCTCCCCGGGGCCGCGGGCGTGGCCACCGACGCCCTGCTCGTCGGGGCCTACCCCGCCCTCGTCTGGCTGCCCTTCCTGCTCGTCGGCCTCGTCGCCGCCCGGAGCGACCTCCGGCGCCGCGGCACGCAGCTCGTCATGCTCGGGGCCGGCACGGTCGCGGCGTTCGTCGGCTACACCGTGCGGTACCTGCCCGGGGCAGCCGCGGTGCCGGCGTTCGACCCCGCCGACCACGAGGGCATGCCCGCCGAGATCGTCGGCAGCGGCGGCGTCGCGATCGCGGTCGTCGGGCTGCTGCTGCTGCTCACCAGCCCCGACCGGGCCTGGGGCCGTGGCGTGGCCACGGCGCTCCGACCCCTGTCGGCCACGGGGGCCCAGCCGCTCACGGTCTACTCCGCGCACCTGCTGCTCACGGCGCCGCTCTTCTTCGCGTACCGCACCGAGGGCGGGTCGTACGGGCTGCCCCTCTGGCAGCTCGCGGTGGCGGTCGTGGCCACGCTGACGTACGCCGTGCTCTGGCAGCGCTTCGTCGGCCGGGGCCCCCTCGAACGCGCCGTCGGCCGGCTCAGCTCGCCCTGGTCGCGCGGGCCGCGCGCTGTGACAGACTGACGCCCGTGAGGTTCGTCGTGGTCCCCCAGTGGCAGGGCTCGCCGTCGTCGCGGGCCATGAGGCTCGCCGACGGCGCCTACGCCGTGCTGGCCGACCTCCCCCCGAGCGCCACCGCCCTCGTCGAGGTGCCCGTGGGCGCCGGCGACTCACTGGGCACGGGTGTGCACCGGCTGTCGTCCGTGCTCGCCGCCGCCGAGGCCGTCGCCGACGAGCTGCGGAGCGACGACTCCCCCGCCCTGGTGGTCGGCGGCGACTGCGGCGTCGAGCTGGCGGCCGTCCGGCACGCCGTCACCCCGCAGACGGCCGTCGTGTGGTTCGACGCCCACCCCGACCTGCACAGCCCGCGCAGCAGCGAGAGCGGGGCCTTCAGCGGCATGGTGCTCCGCACGCTGATCGACGGCGGCGACGACTTCCCGACCTTCTCCTCGGGGCCCGCTCCGGAGGCTGTCGACGCGGGGCGCGTCGTCCTCGCCGGCGTCCGCTCCATCGACGACGCCGAGGACGTCCACCTCGAGAGCCGCCGCATCCGCTCGGTGTCGTCGCTCGACCTCTCCCCGCAGGACGTCGTGGACGCCGTCGCCGAGACGGGCGCCACGGAGGTCTACCTCCACGTCGACCTCGACGTGCTCGACCCCTCGGCCCTCACCGGGCTGCTCGACCCCCAGCCGTTCGGCCTCGAGCCGAGCGTGCTCATCGAGACGCTGACCGCGCTGAAGCAGCGCTTCACCCTCGTCGGCGCGGGCCTCTGCGGCTTCGCGCCGGTCGACGCCACGCACGCGTCGGACGACATGGGCACCATCCTCCGCGTCGTCGGAGCGCTGTCGCGATGAGCGACGGGGGCGAGCGGCCGCGGGTCAGCGTCGTCCGCGACGGCCACGTGCTGCTGATCGGCCTCGACCGCCCCGAGAAGCGCAACGCCGCCGACCTGCGCCTGCTCCGCGAGCTGAGCCTGGCCTACGGCCTGCTCGACCGCGACCCCGAGCTGAGGGTCGGACTGCTGCACGCCCACGGCGACCACTTCACGGCGGGGCTCGACCTCGCCGACGTGGCCCCCGCCGTCGGCCCCGACGGCCTCGACGTCGTGCCCGAGGGCGGCCTGCACCCCTGGCAGGTGGAGGGACGCCAGCTGTCGAAGCCGGTCGTCGCGGTCGTGCAGGGCACCTGCCTGACGCTCGGCGTCGAGCTGGCCCTCGCGAGCGACGTCGTCGTCGCCGCGGACGACGCGCGCTTCGGGCAGATCGAGGTGAGCCGGGCGATCCTGCCCTTCGGCGGCGCCACCGTCCGGCTGCCCCGCCGCGTCGGCTGGGGCGACGCGATGCGCTGGATGCTCACCGGCGACCTCCTCGACGCCGCCGAGGCGCTCCGCATCGGTCTCGTGCAGGAGGTGCTCCCGCGCGCGGAGGCGCTCGGCCGGGGGCTCGAGCTCGCCCGGCGGATCGCCGCGCAGGCACCGCTCGCCGTGCAGGCGACGCTCGCGAACGCCCGGCTCGCCGTCCGCGAGGGCGACCGCGCGGCGGAGTCGCAGCTGCAGCCGGAGCTCGTGCGCCTGATGCGGACGGACGACGCCCGGATCGGTCACGAGGCGTTCCTGGCCCGCACGGACGCGGAGTTCACCGGCCGCTGACTCCCCCCTCGGGAGCCTTCTCGCGGGCACGACGGCCGACGGCCGCGTCAGCCCCGACGCGGCCGGGACCCCGGGAACGTCGAGGGCCCGCCTCCCCGAGGGGGAAGCGGGCCCGAGAACGAGGCGGATCGGCCTACTTGAAGACGTCCTTGACGTCCTCGCCGACCTTCTTGGCGGAGGCGCTGGTCTGGTCCTTCTGACCCTCGGCCTTGAGGCTCTCGTCGCCCTTGTGGTCTCCGAGAGCTTCCTTGGCCTTGCCGGCGATGTCCTGAGCGGCGTTCTTGATCTTGTCGTCGAGTCCCATGGTGACCTCCTCAATGAGCGCTGTCTGCGCGATGGGTCAGAAAGTACGCGTCCCGGGACGGCTGTACCCGCGCCTCCCACCTCCTCCTCAGGAACCACTCACGGAACGGACATGTCCGCGACGCGCGTCGGCTGGGTGACCACCCGGGGGCCCGGGACTAGGTTCTCCCCATGACGACTTATGACCTCATCGTGATCGGCGCCGGCGCTGTCGGCGAGAACGTGGCGGACTACGCGACCCGGAGCGGCTTGAAGGTCGCCCTCGTCGAGGCGGAGCTCGTCGGCGGCGAGTGCTCCTACTGGGCCTGCATGCCCTCGAAGGCGCTGCTGCGCTCCACCGCCGTCCTCCGGGCCGCGCGGGCCGTCGACGGGGCCGCCCAGGCCGTCACGGGAGAGGTCGACGTCGCCGCGGTGCTGCGCCGCCGCGACTCCTTCACCTCGAACTGGGACGACTCGAGCCAGGCCGAGTGGGTCGAGGGCGCCGGCATCGACCTGATCCGCGGCCACGCGACCATCACGGGCGTCAAGGAGGTCACCGTCGGCGACACCGTGTACACGGCACGCCACGCGGTCGCCGCCGTCACCGGTTCGTCCGCCCTCCTCCCGGACGTGCCGGGGCTGGCCGATGCCCGCCCCTGGACGAGCCGCGAGGCCACGAGCGCGAAGAGCGTCCCGCAGAGCCTCGTCGTCGTCGGAGGCGGCGTCGTCGCGGCCGAGATGGCCACGGCCTACCAGCAGCTCGGCTCCACGGTCACCCTCGTCGCGCGCAGCGGCCTGCTCGGCGGGCAGGAGCCGTTCGCCGGCGAGCTCGTCGGGAAGAGCCTCCGGGCGATGGGCGTCGACGTGCGCGAGGGCACCTCGCCCGTGCAGGTCAGCCGCACCGAGCACGACACCGTCGAGGTCACGCTCGACGACGGCTCCGTCGTCATCGCCGACGAGATCCTCGTCGCGACCGGGCGCGTTCCCCGCACCTCCGACCTGGGCCTCGAGTCCGTCGGGGTCGAGGCCGGCACGTGGCTCGACGTCGACGACACCCTGCTCGTCAAGGGCACCGACTGGCTCTACGGCGTCGGCGACGTCAACGGCCGGGCGCTGCTCACCCACCAGGGCAAGTACCAGGCCCGCGCCGCCGGCGAGGTGATCGCCGCCCGCGCCCTCGGCCGCGAGCTGGCGACCGAGCCCTGGGGCGCGCACGTGGCCACGGCCGACGACGCCGCCGTGCCGCAGGTCACGTTCACCGACCCCGAGGTCGCGAGCGTCGGCCTCACCGCCGACGCGGCGCAGAAGCGCGGCCTCGACGTGCGCGTCGTCGACTACGACCTCGCCGCCGTCGCGGGCTCGGCGATCCACTCCGACTCGTACGAGGGCCAGGCCCGCATCGTCGTCGACGAGGCCCGGAAGGTCATCGTCGGGGCGACCTTCGTCGGCCCCGACGTGAGCGACCTGCTGCACGCCGCCACGGTCGCCGTCGTCGGCGAGGTGCCGATCGACCGCCTCTGGCACGCCGTGCCGTCGTACCCGACGGTCAGCGAGATCTGGCTGCGCCTGCTCGACGCCTACGGTCGTCCGTGATCAACCCCCTCGTCGACTCGCCGATCTCGCGGGCGGGCTGCGCCTGGGCGACCGCGGTCGGCCTCGCCGTCGGCGTGCCGCTCAGCGTCGGCAAGGTCCGAGTCGTGGGCGACCTCATCGTCTGCCGCGGCCTGCCCCGCTGGGCGTTCAAGCGCGGCGGCACCTGCGTCGGCCGCGTGTACCTGACCCGCGACAACGACGGGCCCGCCGTGCTGCGGCACGAGGCGCGGCACGTCGCGCAGTGGAAGAAGTACGGCATGCTGATGCCGTTCCTGTACGCCCTGGCCGGCAGCGACCCGCTGACGAACAGGTTCGAGATCGAGGCCGGCCTCGAGGAAGGCGGTTACCGATGACCCGCACCGTGATCATCACCGGAGCCAGCTCCGGGATCGGCAAGGAGGCGGCGATCGCCCTGGCGAGCGGAGGGGCCGACGTGGCCGTGGTCGGTCGCAACGCTGAGCGCACCCAGGCCGTCGCCGACCAGGTCGGCGGCACGGCCTTCCTGGCGGACTTCGACCGGCTGGACGACGTCCGCTCGCTGGCCGACCGCCTCCTCGACCGCTACCCGACGATCGACGTCCTCGCGAACAACGCGGGCGGCCTGGTGAGCGACCACGAGCTGACGAGCGACGGCCACGAACGCATCCTCCAGTCGAACCACCTCGCGCCCTTCCTGCTGACCCGGCTCCTGCTGCCGCGGCTGCAGGAGAGCGGCGGCCGGGTCGTGTCGACCGCCAGCGTCGCGAACCTGTTCGGCCACGTGCGCCTCGACGACCTGAACTGGACGAAGCGCCCCTGGCTCGGCGGCTGGCGCCAGTACGGCACGAGCAAGATCGAGACCATCCTCTTCGTGCGGGAGCTCGCCCGCCGCACCGGCCTCGAGGCGTTCTCGTTCCACCCGGGGATCGTCAAGACCGGCTTCGGCCAGACGTCGCCGATGTGGCGCATGGCCAACGTGCTGAGCAACGGCAACTACGGCATCTCGGCGAAGGCCGGGGCCCTGCCGCTCATCCAGCTCGCCGGGCCGAGCACGATCGGCGTGCCGAGCGGCACGTACTTCGACCAGCTCAAGCCCGACGGCCTGCGCACGCGCCAGGCGAAGGACGACCTGCTGGCCGAGGCCCTGTGGGACCGCACGTCGGCGATCGTCGGACTGCCCTCCGAGGTCTGACCGGTCGCGGCGGGGCCGGGGGCTGCTAGCCCTCGGCCTTGCCCAGCCGCCAGTACCCCATGAACGCGACCTGGCGGCGGTCCACGCCGACCTCGCTGACGAGGAAGCGGCGGAGGGCCTTGATCGCCCCGGCCTCGCCGGCGAGCCAGGCGTAGAGGTCGCCGTCGAGCGACGCCCCGTGCGGGGCGTGGCCCTGAGGGACGTCCCAGAGCACGTCGTGCTCGATGTCGACCTCCTCGACGGGGACCCCGTGGTGGCGGGCGGTGACGTACCGGGCCGTCCAGCCGCGCACCGCCTCCACCAGGCGGCCGCCGTGGCCCTGGTGGGCGGCCGTGCCGGCGTGGCCCTCGCGGGGCAGCCAGTGCACGTCGACGCCGGCCGGCGCGACGAGGGGCAGCGCGTCGGCGGCCGTCGGCACCTCGACGAAGACGCAGCCGCGGGCGTCCGCCGGCAGCTGCTCGACGATGGAGCAGATGGCGGGGGCCGCGGTCTCGTCGCCCGCGATCATCACGGTGCGGGCCTCCCCCGGCGACCACTCGACGCCGCTGCCGTGCACGCCGCTCGTCGCGTCGGGGCCGACCAGCATCGCCTCGTCGCCGACGGCCACCGTGCTGAGCCAGGTGCCCGCCGGGCCGCCGTCGTCGTGCACGACGAAGTCGACGTCGACCTCGCGGGCCTCGGGGCGGACGGCCCGGGCCGTGTAGGTGCGGAAGGGGTTCTGCCGGTGGGCCGGCAGGGCGCGCCAGGCGCCCCACCAGTCGTCGACCGGGAAGTCGTCGAAGCCGGTGCCCGGCAGGGGCAACACGACCTTGATGCGCTGGTCGAGGCCGTCCGTGCCGAAGTCGGCCAGGTCGGGCGCCGTGAAGGTGAGGCGCGTGAACGACGGGCTGAGGCTCGTGACCGCGGCGACGCGGACCCGGTAGGGACGGTGCGCGGGGCGCGCGACGGGGGCGGCCGACGGGGCCGTGACGGCGAGGCTCACGTCAGAGCGTCGCGGCGGCGCCGTGGTCGGCCGCGTGCACGGCACGCAGGTCGTGGCGGAGGTCGTAGGCGAAGGAGGCGGGGCCCCCGATCCAGATGAGGTGCTCGCCGGCCGCGAGGTCGGCGGCGTCGACGTACATCTCGGCGAGCCAGGCGCGGACGGCCCGGTCGAGCGCCTCGCCGGGGGCGCAGGAGCGACCCGAGCCGGGGGCGCCGGAGCGGCGGTCACGGGCCAGCCAGGTCACGGTGACGCGGCCGGGCGATGCCAGCTCTTCCACCTCGGCGGCGGAGCCGACCTCGACGAACACCTGGCCACGGGCGCAGATCGGCAGGCTGGCGAGCATCTCGCGGAGGGCGGGGAGCGAGGAGGCGTCGCCGGCGAAGAGGACGCGGATCGCGTCGTGCGGCAGCGGCGGGTTCGGGTCGTCGAAGAACATGTCCCCCTCAATATAGGTGAGGCTCACCTAAGCCGCCACTCTCCGCGGACACCCGCGGCGGGTTCCCAGGGGTGTAGTAGATTCGCGGGAGCCCTCGGTCCAGCAGCGACCCGGGGGCAGAGGGGCGGCGCCCGTCCAGCAGCGACGGAGCGCCAGCCGAGATCCATCGTCCGGCAGCGACGGAGGACGTCCTGCACCCGGGGTGCGCAGGTCGCGACGAGCGACGGCGCGCCGATCCGCACCGCTCCGAAAGGCCACTCCTCCCCCATGCGCTCCCGCCGCCTCCTCGCCGCCGCCGCCTCCTCCGCCCTCGTCGTCGCCCTCGTGGCCGGCTGCACCTCGGGAGGCTCCGACGGCTCCGGCTCGCCCGACGCCGACGCCACCGTGACGGTCGGCCTCGTGCTCGAGCCGAGCGACCTCGACATCCGCCACACCGACGGCGTCGCGCTCGACCAGGTCCTGATCGACAACGTCTACCAGGGCCTCGTCGGCCGCACCGAGGAGAACGACGTCGTCGACGTGCTCGCCTCGGAGCACACGATCAGCGACGACGGCCTCACGTACACGTTCACCCTGCACGACGGCGTGGCCTTCCACGACGGCGCGGCCATGACCGCGTCCGACGTGGTCTGGTCGCTCGAGCAGGTGCGCACCGACGAGACGCTCGCCGGGCACGCCGACCTGGCCGCCGTCTCGTCGATCTCCGCCCCCGCCGACGACACCGTCGTGCTCACGCTGTCGCGCCCCGACTCGGCGCTGCTCTTCGCCCTGACCGGCCGCGCGGGCCTCGTGCTCGAGCAGGCCGCCACGAACGACCCGTCGACCACCGCGAACGGCACGGGCCCCTACACGGTCGCCAGCTGGACGCAGGGCGACAACCTCCGCCTCGAGCGCGCCGACGGCTACTGGGGCACCCCGGCGAGCGTCGAGGCCGTCGTGTTCCGCTACGTGACCGACCCGTCGGCCGCGATCAACGCCACGCTCTCCGGCGACCTCGACGTGCAGACCGCCGTCGACGCCACCCTCTCGTCGCAGCTCGAGGGCGTCGACGGCGTCAGCCTCGAGCAGGGGAAGACGACCGACAAGTACACGCTCGCCTTCAACAACGCCGTCGAGCCCTTCACCGACGTGCGGGTGCGCAAGGCGATCCGGATGGCGATCGACAACGACGCGATCATCACCGCGGTCGGCGGCTCGGCCGTCGACCAGGGCGGGCCGATCCCCGAGCTCGACCCGGGCTACGCCGACCTGACGTCGGTCGACGCCTACGACCCCGAGGCGGCGGAGGCGCTCCTCGCCGAGGCCGGGCACGCCGACGGCCTCGACCTCACCCTCGAGTACGCGAACTTCTACCCGGCCGCGATCGGCGACGTGCTGACCACCCAGCTGGCCGCCGTCGGCATCACCCTGACGGTCGAGCAGGTCGACTTCACGACGTGGCTCGACGACGTCTACACGGCCCCCGCCGACGGCGGCCCGCGCGACTTCCAGCTGAGCATGGTCGACCACGCCGAGACGCACGACTTCGGCAACTGGGCCGACCCCGACTACTACTGGGGCTACGACAGCGCCCCGGTGCAGGCGCTCTGGGAGCAGTCGCTGGCCGCCACCGACCCGGCCGTCGCCGCGCAGGCCCTGAGCGACGCCGCGGCCATCGTGTCGGAGGACGCCCCGGCCGAGTGGCTCTACACCTCCACGACGCTGACGGCGATCCGCGACGGCGTCACCGGCTTCCCGACCACGTCGACCAGCACCCGCCTCGACCTCTCCGAGCTGGCCACGACCGAGTGACGAGGTTCCTGCTCGGCCGGGTCGCGCTCTTCGCGCTGGGCCTCGCCGTCGCCAGCGTGCTGATCTTCGTCACCCTGCGCCTCCTGCCCGGCGACGTGGCGCAGTCGATCGCGGGCACGACCGGCAGCCCCGCGCAGGTGGCCGCGATCCGCGCCTCCCTCGGCCTCGACCAGCCCTTCGTCGTCCAGTACCTCGACTGGGCCGGCGGCCTGCTGCGCCTCGACCTCGGGGAGTCGCTCGTGACGGGCACCCCGGTCGCTGACGAGGTCGCTGAGAAGCTGGGCGTGACCCTGCCCCTCGCGGGGATGTCGCTCGTCGTCGGGCTGGCCGTCGGCGTGCCCCTCGGGGTCGTGGCCGCGATCCGTCACCACCGCCCGTCGGGCACCGTGCTCGGCGTCGTCGCGCAGCTGCTCGCCGCGGTGCCGGTCGTCTGGGCCGGCATGCTGCTCATCGCGCTCTTCGGGGTCACCCTGAGGGTGCTGCCGACCCAGGGGTTCCCCGTCGACGGCTGGGAGGAGCCCGGCCGGGCCCTGCGCTCGCTCGTGCTGCCGGCCGTCACGATCGGCCTCGTCGAGGGCGCTGTGCTGTTCCGCTTCACCCGCTCCGCCGTCGTCGGCGCCCTCGACGAGGACTACGTGCGGGCCGCGGCCGCGAAGGGCATGACCACCACGCGGGCCCTGCTCCGCCACGGACTGCCGAACGTGCTGCTCAGCGTCGTCAGCGTGCTCGGCCTCCAGGTCGCGGGCCTGGTCGTCGGCGCGGTCGTCGTCGAGCAGCTCTTCTCCCTCCCCGGCCTCGGCCGCATGCTGGTGAGCGACGTGGGCCGGCGAGACCTCACCAAGGTGCAGGGCGAGCTGATGACCCTGACGGCCCTCGTGCTGCTCGTCGGGCTCGTCGTCGACGTCGTGCACCGCCGGCTCGACCCGCGCCTCCGGGAGCAGGAGGCGTGAGGCGGCGCAGCGCGCTCGGCGCCCTCCTCCGCCGCCCCGCCGGCGCCGCCGCGGCCGGCTGGCTCGCCCTGCTGCTCGTCGGCGCGCTGGTGAGCCGGGTCTGGACGCCGCTCGACCCCTTCACGACCGACCCGTACTCCGCCTGGCTGCCCCCGTCGGGCGCCCACCTCTTCGGCACCGACGGCGTCGGCCGCGACATCGCGAGCTACGTCCTCGCGGCGACCGGCACGACCGTCGTCGTCGCGGTCTCGGCCGGCGTGGTCGCGGTGCTCGTCGGCCTGGCCCTGGCGGCGCTCGGCTCGCTCACCGCCCGGCCCGTCCGCGAGGCGACGGCCGTGCTCATCGACGTGCTCGTCGCCTTCCCCACGATCCTCGTGGCGATGGCCCTCGCGGCGGCGTTCGGCGGCTCGCTCGCGGTCGTCGTCGTGGCGACCGGCGTGGGCTACGGGGTCACGATCGCGCGCGTGTCGCGCGCGGAGATCCGCCGCGTGGTCCGCGAGGACTACGTCGCGGCGGCCCGGGCCTCCGGCGCGGGCACCGCGGCCGTCCTCCGCCGCCACGTGCTGCCGAACATCGCCCCGGTGTTCGTCGTGCAGCTGTCGCTCGCCATGGCGACCAGCGTGCTCGCGGAGGCGGGGCTCTCCTTCCTCGGCTACGGCGCCTCGGCCGAGACCGCGTCGTGGGGGCGACTCCTCGCGGACCTCCAGAAGTTCCTCGGCGTGCACCCCTGGACGGTCGTCTGGCCGGGGCTCGCGATCACGCTCACCGTGCTCGCCCTCAACCTGCTCGGCGACGCCGTCCGCGACGCGGCCGACCCGCGCCTCCGCGACCGGCCCTCCGGCACGGGCCGTGCGAGCCGCTCAGGCGGCGTGGACCGCCCTCGCCCGTCCGACCCTGCCGACCCCGCCCGCTCCCCCGCCCCGGAGGTGACCTCGTGACGCTCGAGATCGACCACCTGACCGTGACCATCGGCGACCGGGCCGTCGTCGACGACCTCTCCCTCCGGCTCGACGACGGCGCGCGGCTCGGGCTGATCGGCGAGTCGGGGTCGGGCAAGTCGCTGACCACCCTCGCCGTGCTGGGCCTGCTGCCCCGCTCCGCGCGCGTGGCCGGCAGCGTGCGCCTCGACGGGCGCGAGCTGCTCGGCCTGCCCGAGCGCGAGCTGGCCCGCGTGCGCGGCGCCGTGGTCGGCACCGTCTTCCAGGACCCGCGCACGGCCCTCGACCCCGTCATGACGGTGGGGCGGCAGATCGCCGAGCCGCTCCGCCTGCACGGCACGGTGACCCGCCGCGAGGCCCGCCGCCGCGCCGTCGAGGCGGCCGCCGAGGTCGGGCTGCCCGAACCGGACCGCATCGTCGACAGGTACCCCCACCAGCTCTCCGGCGGCCAGCGGCAGCGGGTCGTCATCGCCACCGCGCTCATCACCCGGCCCGCCGTGCTGCTCGCCGACGAGCCGACGACCGCGCTCGACGTCACGACCCAGGCCGAGGTCCTGCGGCTCTTCCGCCGCCTGGTCGACGAGCGGGGGGCGTCGCTGCTCTTCGTGACCCACGACCTCGCCGTGCTGGCGCAGGTGGCCGAGGAGGCGGTGGTCCTGTCGCGAGGGCGCGCGGTCGAGAGCGGGCCGGTCACGCGCCTCCTGCACGCCCCCGAGCACCCCGTGACGCGCGGGCTCGTGGCCGCGACCCGCGCCACCACGTGGAGGGCGTCGTGACGGGGCCGACGGGCGCGGCGGGCAGCGCGGGCACGGCGGACGCCGCCGGGAGCACGGACGCCGCTCGCGGAGCGTCCGGGCCGACCGCGTCGCCCCTGCTCAGCGGCCGGGGCCTCACGCGCACCTTCCGGCTGCCGCGTCGGTCGCCGTTCCAGCCGGGCCCGGTACGGCACGCGCTCGTCGACGCCGACCTCGACGTGGGGCCGGGCGAGAGCGTGGCCCTGATCGGCGAGTCGGGCTCCGGCAAGTCGACGCTCGTGCGCCTCCTGCTGGCCCTCGACCGCCCGACGGACGGCACGGTCACCTTCGACGGGCGACCGGTCGAGCCCGGCCGCGCGGCGCAGCTGCGCTGGTTCCGGCGACAGACCGGCGTCGTGCTGCAGGACCCGTACAGCTCGCTCGACCCGCGGATGCGCGTCGGAGACACGGTGGCCGAGCCGCTGCGGCACCTGCACGTGGCGGGCGACCACCGCGCGCTCGTGGCCGAGGTGCTCGAGCGCGTCGGCCTCGACGCCGCCGACGCCGAGCGGTGGCCGCACGAGTTCAGCGGCGGTCAGCGCCAGCGCATCGCGCTCGCGCGGGCCGTCGTGCACCGCCCGCGGCTGCTGGTCGGCGACGAGCCGATGAGCGCCCTCGACGTGACCGTCCGCGCGCAGATCATCGAGCTGCTGCGCGAGCTGCGCGCCGACCTCGGCCTCAGCCTGCTGCTGGTCTCGCACGACATCGGCCTCGTGCAGCACCTCGCCGACCGGGTGGCCGTGCTGCGCGACGGGCGGGTCGTCGAGCAGGGCGCGACCGACGACGTGCTGCGGCGGCCGCAGCACGAGTACACCCGGTCGCTGATCGCGTCGGTGCCGACGATCGACTGAGCGGCGTCGGCGCGTGCTCGGCGGGCACGTGCTCGGCGGGCACGTGCTCGGCGGGCACGGCACGGCACAGCGCGATCGAGGTGACCCGACCTGGGCCCTCGACGTGCTCGAGGGCCCAGCTCGGGTCACCTCGTGCGTCGATCACCAGACGGAGGGGTGCCTCCGCTGCCAGCGCAGCCGCCGCTCGAGCTGTGCGCCGATGCTCAGCAGCACGTCCTCCCGGCCGGGGCGCCCGATCAGCTGCACGCCCGCCGGCAGGCCGTCGACCTCGCCCACCGGCAGCGTGATCGCGGGCAGTCCCGCCACGTTGACGAAGGAGGTGAAGGGCGAGACGAGGCACTGCTGCTCGAACGCGCGCTCGGGGTCGTCGGCGTCGTACCAGCCGAGCGGCTGCGGCAGCAGGGCGAGCGAGGGCGTGACGACCGCGTCGAACCGGTCGAAGGCCCGCACCACGCTCCGCTCGAAGTCGGTGAGCCCGGCGAGGGTCGCCCCGAGCTCGCGGGCGCCGATCTCGCGGCCGCGCCGCACGAGCCAGGCCGTCATCGGCTCGAGCCGGGCGAAGTCGTCGTCGGTCTCGGCCGGGATGCCCGCGGCGCCCGCCTGCCAGAGGGTGCGGAAGAGCTGCGGGTACCGAGAGGACGGCAGCGAGGCCTCCTCGACCCCGTGCCCCATCGTGGCCAGGAGGTCGACGGTCTCGCTGAGGACGGCGAGGAGGCGCGGGTCGACCCGGACGTCGTAGGCGTCGTCCCACGGGCTGGCCGTCAGCACCCCGAGCTGGTGGCGGCCCTCGCCGCGCACCGCCGACCCCAGCCAGGCCCCGTCGGGTGAGTCGGGCGCGCGCAGCGCGGTGTCGACCCGGGGCGGCCGGCCGTCGGGCGAGACCATCGCGTCGAGCAGCAGGGCCGCGTCGGCCACGGTGCGGGCGATCGGGCCGCCCACCGAGAGGCCGCCGAGGCTCGACAGGCCGGACTGCGCCGGCACGCGACCGCGTGACGGCTTGAGGCCGACGAGCCCGTTCGCCGCGGCGGGGATGCGGATCGATCCGCCCCCGTCGCTGCCGGGAGCGAACGGCAGCAGCCCGGCGGCGACCGCGGCCGCGGCGCCGCCGCTCGACCCGCCCGCCCCGAGCTCGGCACCCGTGCCGAGCCCCCACGGGTTGCGCGTGACCGGGCCCGCGAGCGGCTCGGTGTAGCCGGTGAGGCCGTACTCGGGCGTGCTCGTCTTGCCGAGGCTGACGGCCCCGGCCTCCGACAGCACGGCGGCGATCTCGCCGTCGCGGGCCGCGGGCGTCGACGCCGTGAGCCGCGAGCCGGAGCGGGTGGGCACCCCGGCCCGGTCGTAGAGGTCCTTGTCGGCGAGCGGCAGGCCCCAGAGCGGCGCCGCGCTGCGGCCCGCGGCCGCGAGTTCGTCGGCGCGGCTCCGGGCGGCGTCCGGCGTCACCGTGACGAAGGCGCGCACCTGCGGGTCGAGCCGCTCGATCCTGGCCAGGTAGTGGTCGGCGAGCTCTCGGGGCGTGACCTCGCCGCGGCGCAGCCAGTCCCACTGCTCGTGGGCGCTGAGGTGGTGGAGTTCGAACATCGTCCCGAGCCTACGACCATGCCGCGGCGGGAATGCGGGGTACATCTGAGCATCCTTCGTTGACGAGCGGGGGACGACGGCGTAGAAATGTCGGCACGCGGGATCAACCACCCCGCGGCCGGCCCTCACCAGCCGGCGACTCGACGAAGCGACCGAAGGCGGTGCGCCGTGGATCAGACGGCCGAGACGACGACGCGGCGACCCGCCGCGCTCTCGCTCGTGCGCCTCCTGGTCCTCTCCGGCCTCCTCGCGCTGGCCTTCGTCGTCCTCGCGCTCGCCCTCGCACCGCGGTCGGCCTCGGCCGAGACCGTGCCGTCGCCCTCGCTGCTCGGCGGGACGACGCAGGCCCTCGGGGGCGTGACGGGCTCGCTCGACGCCCCCGTCGCGGCGGTGGCGCAGACGGCCGGAGGCGCGGTGTCGACAGCGACGCAGGTCGCCACCCAGGTCACCGCGGTCGCGCCGCCGGTCCAGCGCGTCGTGCAGGCCGTCGCCCCCGTGGCGCCCCAGGTCGTGCAGCAGGTCGCGGCCGCCGCCCCCGTCAGCAGCGTCGTCGCCCCCGTGGCGCAGACCGTCGACCGCGTCGTCGCGGCCGTCCCGGTCGCGCAGGCCGTCACGGGCCCCGCGCCCGTGGCGACCGTCGTGGCCCCCGTCGCCGCCGTCGCCGATGCCGCCGTCAACACGGTCGCCGACGCCGCGGCCGCCCCGGCTCCCGCCGACGTGCTCGCGCCGCTCGTGCCCGCCCTGCCGACCGTCCCCGCCCTGCCCGTCACGCCGGGCGCGGGCGTCGGGGTCGACGCGGGTCCGACGGCGACCGCCACCGTGGGCGACGTGCTCGGCACCGGCTCCCCCGTCGCAGCCTCCCCCGTCGCCGGCCTCGCCGCGGGCGACCCGGCCGCGACGGCGTCGCTGTCGCCCGAGGCCGCCGACGTCGTCGCGGTCGACGCGGGCACCGCGCTCCGGGCCGCGATCGTGGCGGCGCAGGCGGGCGACCGCGCTTCCGCCGGTGACCCGACCCGCGCCTCCGACCTGCCCCTCGCCCCCGCTCCCGCGCCGCTCCCCGGCCCGTCCGACGACGGCCAGCCCGCCCTGCCCTCCGGCTCGGGCCAGGGCTCGCAGGGCGCCGGCGCGGGCGCCGCGGGCGGGGCCGTCGTGGCCGACGCGACCCGCGCCTCCCAGCTCCCCGCCCTGACGATCACGGCGGGCTCCTCCGACGGCGACGACGACCTCCCGTCGTCGCCCGTGCACGACACCGACAGCTCCCCCGACTGAGGTCGGTCGCGTCGCTCGTGGGCTCCCGCCCACGCCGCGGCCGCTCCTGCTGAGCAGGATGCGGACCCGCCGCCGCAGGCACCGCCTGCCGAGCGACACACGCGACCCTCGCCGCCCCGCGCGGCGCCCACACCTCACCCGTACGGAGAAGACCATGAACAAGCACGTCTCGAGAGGGCTCCTCGGAGCGCTCTTCGTCGGGGGCCTGTGCGCCCTCGGAACCACCGCCGCCCAGGCGGACACCCTCACCGGCGGAGACGACGGGCTGCTCTCGGGCACCCAGGTCGCCGCGGTGGTCGAGGCCCCGGTCTCGGCCCTCGGCACCGCCGTCAGCGTGGTCGGCGACGCGACGTCGTCGGCCCCGGCCCCGGCCGCGCCTGCCGCTGCGGCGCCTGCTGCCGCGGCTCCGGCTCCGGCTCCGGCCGCTCCCGCCGCACCCGCTGCCGCGCCGGTCACGACGACCAGCGGCGACGCCGGGCTGCTGTCGGGCACGCAGGGCATCGTGTCGGTCGACGTGCCGGTCACCGTGACCGACACCGCAGTCAGCGTGGTCGGCGACGCGACGAGCGCGGCGGCACCGGCCACCGCCCCGACGGTGCCGGTGGCACCTGCCCCGGCACCCGCTCCCGCACCCGCCCAGACCAGCGGCGACGACTCGATCGGCGGCGGCAGCCAGGCGCTCGTCGACCTCGACCTGCCGGTCACCGTGGGCGGCACCGCCGTCTCGGTGCTCGGCGACAGCAGCAGCACCGGCGGCACGACCACGGCGCCCGCCGCGGGCCCGACGGGGTCGGCGTCGTCGGCCCCCGAGACCAGCGGTGACGACGGCGTCCTCGGCGGCACCCAGGCGCTGATCGACCTCGACGTACCCGTGACCGTGGGCGGCACCGCCGTCTCGGTGCTGGGCGACAGCTCGAGCACCGGTGCCGACACGGGCAGCGGCACGACGCCTGCGACGGGCTCCGCGCCCACCGCCGGCACGGGCTCGGGCAGCACGACGAGCGGCGACGAGAGCGTCCTCGGCGGCACCCAGGTGATCCCGGTCGTCGGCCTGCCGGTGACCGTCGGCGGCACCGCGGTCTCCGTCATCGGCGACAGCAGCAGCACCGACACCACCACCGGCACCACGCCCATCACCGGCACGGGCACCACCCCCGCGACCGGCGCCGCGACCAGCGGCGACGACGGCGTCCTCGGCGGCACCCAGGTGATCCCGGTCGTGGGTCTGCCCGTCACCGTCGGCGGCACGGCCGTCTCCGCCATCGGCGACAGCAACAGCACCGACACCACCACCGGCACCACGCCCACCACCGGCACCGGCACCGGCACCGGCACGGGCACCACCCCCGCGACCGGCGCCGCGACCAGCGGCGACGACGGCGTCCTCGGCGGCACCCAGGTCGCGCCCGTGATCGGCCTGCCCGTCACCGTCGGCGGCACGGCCGTCTCCGTCATCGGCGACAGCAACAGCACCGGCACCACCACCGGCACCACGCCCACCACGGGCACCGGCGCCGGCACCACCACCGGCGCCGCCACCAGCGGTGACGACGGCGTCCTCGGCGGCACCCAGGTCGTGCCCGTGATCGGCCTGCCGATCACCGTCGGCGGCGCCGCGGTCTCCGTCATCGGCGACAGCAGCAGCACCGACACCACCACCGGCACCACGCCCACCACGGGCACCGGCACCGGCCCGGTCACCAGCGGTGACGACGGCGTCCTCGGCGGCACCCAGGTCGTGCCCGTGATCGGCGTGCCGATCACCGTCGGCGGCGCCGCGGTCTCCGTCATCGGCGACAGCGACACGGACGGGGGCACGCCCGTCGTCCCCACCACCCCGGTGACGCCGACCACCCCGGTCGACCCCACCACGCCCGTCGACCCCACCACCCCGGTCGACCCCACCACGCCGACGGACCCGACCACCCCGGTCGACCCCGGCACCCCGGTCCTGCCCACCACCCCGGCCACGACCGACGAGCCCGTCGGCCCGGCCGCCGTGACCACCGCCACCGGCGGTGTCACGGCAGCGGCGACCACCTCGGCGGCGGGTCGTGAGGCCCTCGCCGCGACCGGCGCCTCCACCACCACGGCCGCCGCCGCGACGTCCGCCCTCGCCTACACGGGCGTCGACGGAGCCGCGACGCTCGCCGGAGCCCTGCTGGCCCTCCTGGCCGGCCTCGCCCTGCTGGTCGCCGCGCGTCGCCGGGAGGCTCGTCGCTGACCGGCCCCCGCCGACGGCGGAGCACCGTCGCCCTCCGGGGCGGCGGTGCTCCGCCGTGCCCGCGCTCCGGCCGACCGAGCCGCGCCACGCCACGCCACGTCACGCCACGCCACGCCGCGATTCACCGCGTCCCCTCCCGCGACAGCCGAGCCACCGACGACCTTTTCTGGTACATTCGTCTCACTCGTGCTCCCTCGCCTGACGCACACGGCTCGGCGGGATCGTCGCACGGCTCGGAGTCACCACCATGGGCTACCTCTTCCTCTCCCTAGCCATCGTCGGCGAGGTCGTCGCCACCAGCTTCCTCAAGGTCACCAGCGGGCCCGACGCGCGCTGGTGGCAGTACGCCGTCGTCGTCGTGGGCTACGTCTTCGCCTTCGCGATGCTCTCGCAGTCGCTCGGACGGGGCGTGCCGCTCGGCATCGCCTACGCCGTCTGGGCCGGCATCGGCGTCGTGCTCGTCGCGCTGATCAGCTGGCTGGTCTTCCACGAGCCGCTGACGCTCCTGCAGCTCGGCGGCATCGTGCTCGTGATCGGCGGCGTCACCATGCTGGAGCTCGGCGGCCGGCACGAGGCCGCCGCGTGACCCGGACCGGCGAGCAGCGGGCCGGCACGGCCGACGAGCCGACCCGCGACTCCCCCGGGGTCGGCCCTCGCGGAGACGCCTCCCT
Organism: Frigoribacterium sp. NBH87; assembly: GCF_014217665.1. Lineage (NCBI taxonomy): Bacteria > Bacillati > Actinomycetota > Actinomycetes > Micrococcales > Microbacteriaceae > Frigoribacterium > Frigoribacterium sp. NBH87. The sequence continues at coordinate 3,269,525 of NZ_CP043650.1, read as the reverse complement.
GACGCCGAAGGGCGAGGCGAGGAGGCGCGCCCTGCTCGCCGGGGTCCTGACCGTCCTCGAGGCCGGCGGCCCGTCCGCCGTCACCCACCGGGCGGTCGCCACGGCGGCGGGCCTGCCGCTCGCGGCCGCGACCTACTACTTCTCGTCGCGGGACGACATGCTGCGGAGCGCCCTCCGGCACGCGACCGCGACCTGGACCCGCTCCCTCGACGAGCTCGAGCAGCCCACGCTGGGCGACCTCGCCGAGACGCTGGTGCGCTACGCCGTCGTCGAGCGGGCCGCCGCGGTCGCCCAGTACGAGATGCTGCTGCAGGCCGTGCGCGACCCGGGCCTGCACGACGACGCCGAGGCCTGGTACTCGTCGCTCGAGCACGTGCTCGCCCGGGTCGGCGTCCCCGCCGAGCGGCTGCCGGTCGTCTCGCTCGCCGTCGACGGCCTCATCGTGCGCATGCTCTGGCGCGGCGAGCCGGGCGACGCCGCCGCCACCGAGCAGCTGCTGCGCCGCGTCGTCGCCTGAGGCGCCGGGCCCGGCGCCCGCCGCACGTCCCGCTCCGCAATGCGAGGGACATCCGTCCTCGAGCGACCAGGACGCCCCGCGTCTGCGGCCGACCCGCGCCGATCACTCTCAAATTCGAGAGCACGAGCACGAGCCCGAGCCCGACCAGAGCCCGACCCGAGCCGAGCGGCGGCAGCTACAGCGGCAGCAACGGCAGCCCCAGCCCTACTTGCCGCGGCGCCGCTTCTTCAGCGACTTCTGCATCGTCACCGTGCCGAGCCAGCGGCCGAACTTGAAGCCGACGCGGCCCATGCGGCCGACCTCGGTGAAGCCGAGCGACTCGTGCAGCCGGATCGACGCCTCGGCGTTCTTGTCGGCGATCACGGCGACCATCTCGCGGATGCCGGCCTCGCGGCAGGCCTCGACCAGCGCCTCCAGCAGGGCGCGACCGAGGCCCTTCCCCGTCGACGCGGCGCGGAGGTAGATCGAGCTCTCGACCGTGTACCGGTACGCGGCCTTGCCGCCCCAGGGCATCGCGGTCGCGTAGCCGAGCGCCTCGCCCGCGGGGTTCACCGCGACGAGGAACGGCATGCCGAGCTTCGCGGCCACCCCCGCCTTGCGACGCCAGTCGGCGAGGGTCATCGGCTCTTCGTCGAAGGTGACCGTCGAGTTCTGCACGTAGTGGTTGTAGATCTCGCGCACGTACGGCAGGTCGGCCGCGACGGCGGGGCGGATCTCGAAGCTGAACGCCGGCTCGGGCAGCGGGGCGGGCCGCAGCTCACGCGGCAGCCGCCGCCGGGTCTGGTATTCCTCTTCGAGCACCCGTCCACTCTGGCACGTCGCGGTCGCCCGCCAACAGGGCAGGCCGTCAGGAGGCGGCGGCCGGCTCCGCGGGCAGGGCCCAGTCGACCGGCTGCCCGCCCTGCTGCACGAGCAGCTCGTTCGTGCGGCTGAACGGCCTCGACCCGAAGAACCCCCGCGACGCGGACAGCGGGCTGGGGTGCGGCGACTGCACGGTGGGCACCTCGCCGAGCATCGGGACGAGGCCGGCCGCGTCGCGCCCCCAGAGGATCGCGACGAGCGGGCCGCCGCGGGCCGCGAGCACCTCGATGGCGCGCTGCGTGACCGGCTCCCAGCCCTTGCCGCGGTGCGACGCCGCCTCGCCGGGCCGGACGGTCAGCACCCGGTTGAGCAGCATGACGCCGTTCTCCGACCAGGAGGTCAGGTCGCCGTGCGCGGGCACGGGCACCCCGAGGTCGTCGTGCAGCTCGCGGTAGATGTTGGCGAGGCTGCGGGGCACCGGCCGCACGTGCGGGTCGACCGCGAACGACAGGCCGATCGGGTGGCCGGGGGTCGGGTACGGGTCCTGACCGACGACGAGCACGCGGACCTCGTCGAGCGGGTAGGTGAACGCCCGGAGCACGAGCGCGCCGTCGGGCAGGTAGCCGCGCCCGGCCCGCACCTCGGCACGGAGGTACTCGCCCATGTCGGCGACCTCGTCGGCGACCGGGTCGAGCGCCTCCGCCCAGCTCGGGTGCACGAGGTCGCGGAGGGGGTGAGCCGTCACTCGACGCCCAGGGTGCCGACCGAGACGCCGACGATCTCGCCGTCGTCGTCCGTCTGCGGCTCCACGCGCCAGACGTTGCCCGTGCCGAGCACGGCGAGCGCGCCCTCGCCGACCACGAGGGCCGTGTGCTCGTCGATGGCGACGCCGCCCCGCACGAGGCCGGCCTCCGTCGCCGCGACGAGGCGCGTGAGGGTGCCCCACTGGGCGGCGTGCACGTCGATGGCGAGGTCGACGAGCCCGAGCCCCTCGCCCAGGGTCACCTCGCCGAGGCCCTCCGCGGCGTCCTCGGGGCAGACGGCGACGTCGCCGATCAGCCAGCCGCCGAGAAGGGCCCGGTCGGCGGCGATCATCGCGCCGGCCGAGAAGCCGAGGTAGGGCAGGCCGTCGGCGACGAGCAGCCGCACCTGGTCGATCAGCGGCGTGACCGACTCGAGGTAGGCCGGTGTGAGGCCGCCCGCGACGACGAGGCCGTCGACGTCGCTGAGCACCCGGGTGTCGAAGGCCGCGCCGGCCTGGACGACCGTGACGACGGCCTCGCAGCGCCCGCCGTGCGCGATGAGGGCCGGCCAGCCGGTGACGAACTCGTCGCCGGGCGATCCGTCGGCCACGACGACCAGCACGGCGACGCGGGGCACGGCGCGGCCCAGGGCGGCGCCGCGCACGGCGGCCTCGGCGACGAAGGGCTCGTAGATGTCGGGGGCGTCGGGCGACCAGCCGCCGCCGACCAGGTGGATGCTCATGCCTCGCGGCTCACCGTCGCGTCGCGGGTGACCGGGGGCAGGGCGCTCCACGGGAAGGTGATCCACTGCGCCGTGCGCTTCCAGACGAAGTCCGGCTCGAGGATGGTCTGCGGCTTGCTGTAGAGGCAGACGGTGCGGACCTCGTCGGCGACCTCGGCGAGCAGGTCGCGCACGAGCGCGAGGGTGCGGCCGGAGTCGGAGACGTCGTCGACGACGAGCACGCGCTTGCCGGCGAGCGACGGGGCGTCGAGGGTCGGGGGCAGCAGCACGGGCTCCGGCAGGCGGGCGTCGACGCCCGTGTAGAACTCGACGTTGATCGACCCGCACATCTTCGTGTCGAGGGCGTACGCGATCGATCCGGCCAGCACGAGGCCGCCGCGCGCGACCGCGACGATCACGTCGGGCGTGAAGTCGGCCGCGACGACGTCGCGGGCCAGGTGGCGGGCGGCGTCGCCGAACTCCAGCCAGCCGAGCACCTCACGGCCGGGGGCCTCCGTCGACGACGCGACGGGCGCCTCCGGCACGGCCTCGCCGACCCCGGCTCCCGGCGCCCCTCCCGCGGGGGGTGCGGCGAGGTCGGTCGGGTCGTCGGGTGAGGAAACCATGCCAGCAACCGTAGTGGGCCGCGCACCCGCGCGCGACGCCCGTCGGGCACCCTCGGCGTCGGGGCACGGTCAGGGCGCCTCCCACCGGCCTCCGGGAGGCGCGAAGACGGTGTCGACGCCGTCCGACCAGAGCAGGGAGTCGGGCGCGCGGTCGGTGACCCCGGGCAGCCCGGAGTCGGCGACGAGCTCGTCGTCGAGGTCCATCAGCTCGGCCCGTCGGAGCGGCCAGGCCCCGTGCGTGTTCGGCCAGTACCTCGTCGTGCCGCCGCGGGCGACGTGCATGCCCCAGCGCGCGGTGAGGAACTCCGCCAGCGGGTCGCCGACGACCTCCTCGTCGGTGGGGCGGACGGCGAGCCGCGTCGACGGCCGGGGCCCGGGGCCGTGGCGGCGGGAGGCGTACTCGACCGTGCCGCCGACCCGGCGCCGGCTCATCGAGGCCCAGCGGTAGGGCAGGCCGAGCGCCGCGTTCGCGGTGACGACGGGCAGCAGCTTCGCGGCCTCGAGGGTGCGGAAGACCACCCCGCGGCGACCGAGGTCGTCGACCGAGTAGAGCCGCACGTTCGTCTCGAGGAAGGTGCCGAGCCACGGCACCGGCGGCAGCGGGCCGAAGGCGCTGCGCGAGAGCTCGAACGGGATGAGGCCGACCCACGTCGAGCCGTCGTGGACGTCGGGGCGCGTGCCCGGCGGCAGCAGCGGCGCCACGCGCTCGGGCTCGACACGCCAGTGGGCGAAGGCGAGGCCGCCCCAGTGCTGGCTGATCACCGGCGCCCGCAGCAGGTCGGGCGCCACGGTGCTGACGGGGGCGGGCTCGCGAGCGGTCATGGCGCCACGATACGGACGACGCCTGGGCGGCCCCGTGGGTAGGGTCGACGGACCGGGAGCGCGGAGGGCGCCGACCACCGCCCGACCGCCGGTCGGACCGCCGCCCGACCGCCCGTCCGCCGACCACCCGAGGAGGCCCGCCCCGTGACGACCGGACCGAGCGCGCGCCGAGCCGACCCGAGCCCGCTCGAGCGGGCCGTCGACGAGGGATTCCTCATCATCCGCGCCTCGCTCGTGGTCGCGACCGCCAACCAGGTCATCCGCCGCGCCCTGCAGGAGCGCCTCCCCTTCGACGAGGAGGTCGCCACCGGCTTCGTCCGCGCCGAGATCGACCGCCTGACCGAGGAGCAGCTCGAGGGCGCCCGCCGCCTCCGACGGGTCCGTCGCCGCACCCACCGCTCGTACGGCCAGTCACAGCACCAGTTCGACTACCGCGTCGACGACGTCGACGCCCTCCGCCTCCGCGAGGCGACCCACAAGGCACTGGTGAAGGAGCTCGGCCGGGCGGGCCGCGACGACGCGTTCGTCGCGGCCGTAGTGGACGCCGCGCGGGCCCGTGCGTGGGACGACGTCGGCAGCACCGTCGTCGACCGGATCGGCTGGGCGGCTGCGCCGGCCCCGGGCTACGACGAGGGCCGGGACGAGCGGCTCCGCGACCTGCTCGACATCGACCTCGCCGGCCTGGCCGAGCGCCACGACGAGCTCGGCGGCCCCGCGGGAGTCGGGCCCGCCGACCCGACGGAGACCGGCGAGGCGACCGAGACCGGCGCGCCGACGGAGACCGGCGCCTAGCTCGCCGGCCCCGCCCCCGCGGCCCCGTCGTCGATCCGCACGCCGCGGCCCGACACCACGACGCCGCCCGTGGCCGGCACGAGCACGTCGAGCACCCCGGGCCGCCCCACGTGGGCGCCCTGGTGCACGCGGACCCTGGCCGGAGGCACGACCCTGCCGGAGGCGCGGAGCCAGCCCCCGAGGGCGGCCGCGGCCGACCCCGTGGCCGGGTCCTCGACGAGCGTGCCCACCGGGAAGGGGTTGCGGGCCTCCAGCACGAGGGTGCCGTCGTCGTCGACGCCGAGCTCGTGGACGACGGTGACCGTGCCGGCCCAGCCCTGCTCGTCCATCAGCGGCCGGAGCGCACCCGCGTCGACCACGAAGCCGTCGAACGCCGCGCGGTCGACGACGGGCAGCACGGGGTGGAGGTTGCCGGCCCAGGCCGCCAGCACGGGCCGGGAGGCGTCGAGCTCCGTCCCCCGGAGTCCGAGCACCGCGAGCAGCCGCGCGAGCACCTCCGGCTCCAGCGGCTCGACGCGCGGCTCGGGCGAGGTGAACGACGCCCGCGCTCCCCCGTCGGGCTCGACCGTCGTCTCGAGGGGCACCGGGCCCACGGCGGTCTCGACGACGACCCGGCCCGGCCCGTCGCGCTCGGCGAGCGCGATCGCCGTCGCGACGGTCGCGTGGCCGCAGAAGGGCACCTCCGCCACGGGCGAGAAGTAGCGCACCCGGTGGCGACGCCCGTCGCCGTCGAGGTCGGGCCCGACGACGAAGGCCGTCTCGGCGTCGCCGACGGCGAGCGCCGTCGCCTGCATCTCCGCATCGGTGAGGCCGCGCGCGTCGAGCACGACCCCGGCGGGGTTGCCGCCGGCGGGGTCGGCGGAGAAGGCGGCCCAGCGGGCCACGGCGCGGTCGGAGGTCGAGGTCGGTGCGGGGGTCACCCGCCCATGGTGCCGGGGAGGCGCGGTGCGCGTCGAGCGCCACCCGCGCCTCCCCGGCCTGGTCGCCCCCGTCAGGAGCCCGGCGCGCCGTCGATCAGCGAGAGCGGGTCGGCGACGAACCGCGCCAGGGCCCGGTCGACGACCCCGCGGTCGAACACGTTGTCGTTGTAGGCGACCGCCACCTGGAGGGCGCCGTCGATGACGGCGATCTGCACGGAGAGGTTCTCGGCCGGCACGGGGTGCACGGTGTAGCCGAGCTCCGCCGCGCGGCCGTCGCGGACCCAGGGCAGGCCCTGCATCGTCCGGGCGACGCCGAGGTTGCTGACGACGAGGTGGCCGCGCGCGTGGGCCGGCGCCGTGGCGGGCACCCTGCGGTCGCCCGGGCGGACGGCCTCCTTGACGGCACCGGCGACGAGGGCCGCGAGGGGCCGGCCCGACGTGACGGTCTCGTGGATGCTCTCGTCGACGGCGAGGAGGTCGTCCACCCCGGTGACGGGCACGCCCGTCACGAAGTTGCCGGTGGTGTCGACGCCGGCCGGCAGGTACTGGCGGACGTCCCAGACGAGCTCGCTCTCGGCGGCGAGCCGCACGCCCTCCCGGACGAACGCGGCGCGCAGCGCGACGATCACCGCGCTGGAGAAGGCCACGGGGTGCGGCTGTGCCCGGAGCCAGCGCCGCAGCTCGGTGAAGGTCCGTCGGTCGCCCCGGCCCCAGGCCACGGCGGTGGAGGGAGCCCACGCGACCTGCTCGCGCTCCTGCACGACCCCGGTCGGCACCGTGGGCACCTGCACGCGCCGGGCGCGCAGCAGCGCCGGCACCCGGGCCGGGTGGCGCAGGTACGTGGCGGCGACGGCGCGCCACAGCGGGTGGCGGACGCCCTCAGCGCTGAGCCAGGCCGGCATCTCGCCGCCGGCGGCGAGGTCGAGGAGGGCGGCGGGCAGCCGCGAGGTGAAGCGTGCGTCGACGACCTGGTGGTCGTAGATCATCAGCAGCCGCTCGCCCGAGACGATCACCTGCAGAGGCAGGGCGTCGTCGATCATGCCGACGAGGTGCTCGAGCACCTCGTCGGGCGCGAGGTCGTCGCCGAGCGGCGGGATCTCGCTCACCATCCGCTCGCAGAGCTCACGCTGGGTCTCGGGGGTCCAGGCCCAGTCGCGGCGGTCGGCCGCCACGAGCCCGAGGCGCGCACCGGGCCCGAGGGAGACGACGCGGTGCAGGGCGGCGACGAGGGCCGCCCGCGGGGGCAGCACGAGCGGTCCCATCACGCCGAGCACGTGCGCGCCCGCGGCGAGGCGGTCGACGGCGGAGATGGGCAGGGTGCGGCGACCGCCCTCGGCGGGGGTCGCGGCGCGGAGCGCGGGCACGGTCATGGCGGTCACGAAGCTGCCCCCGCGACGGTCGGCAGCGGCGCGTGCGTCGGCACCGGCGTCGGGGCCGCGACCGGTGTCGCGGCCGCCCCGGGCGTCGGCGTCGCGGCGGCCACGGGGGCCCGCACCGGGCGCATCGTCGACGCGCCGTCCCAGCGCTGCCGCAGGTAGAGCAGCGGCCCGCGGGCGACCCCGGCGAGCTCGACGCGGGCGGTGCGACGGAGCTCACGCTCCAGCTCGGCGTCGGCCGGGGCCGTGCTCACACGGGAGGTCGTGGCGGAGGCGGTGCCCGCCCTCCCCTTGGCGAGGAGGGCCGCGACCGCGTGCGGCGCGCGGCGGAGCGCGGCACGCCGCGTGCGCCCGTCGAGCGCCACGCCGGCGAGCCAGGCGCCCAGGCCGGTGCCGTAGCCCGCCGCCTGGACGCGGAGCGCGGCCAGGTCGGCGCGGTGCCGGTGCCAGACGAGGGCCGAGGGCTGCACGGCGAGGGCGTGCCCGGCGAAGAGCACGCGCGTGAAGACGTCGAGGTCCTCTCCCCCGGCGGTGCGGGTGCCGACGCCGAACGCCGTGTCGAAGCCGCCGAGCGCGAGCGCGACGTCGCGGCGGAGGGCGAAGTCGGCCCCGGTGCCGAACGCACCGACCGAGAAGGGGAAGGTCGGCAGGTCGGCGGGCTGCTCGTCGAGGCGGAAGACGCGCGGCGAGACGTTCCGCGACCACGAGACGCGGTCGTCGAAGGAGCGCTGCACGGGGGTGCGGAGCTCCCCGCTCGCCACGAGGCCCGTCACGCAGGCCACGTCGTCGGCCCGGGCGAAGCCGTCGCAGAGGCCGAGCAGCCACCCGGCGTCGACCACGACGTCGTCGTCGGTGAAGGCGACGACCTCGCCGGTCGCGGCGCGGAGGCCGGCGTTGCGGGCGCCGGAGAGGCCGGCCACCGGCTCGACCACGTACCGCACGCGCGGGTCGTCGAACTCGTCGGCCACGAGGTCGCGGGTCGCGGAGGTCGAGGGGGCGTTGTCGACCACGACGACGTCGAAGGCCGGGTGGTCGAGGGCGAGCACCGACGTGAGGCAGCCGCGCAGCTGCTCGGCGCGGTCACGCGTGCAGACGACCACCGTCACGGTCGGGAGCCCGCCGGCGGGCAGGGCCACGGGGCGGGGCGTCGCCGCGAGGTCGGCGGCCTCCGAGCGAACGAGGTCGATCGAGACGTGGTCGTGGACGACCGGCACCTCGACGACGCCGAGCACCTCGCGCCCGTCGCGCACCAGCAGGCGCGCGGCGGGGTGGCCCTCCGCGTCGACGAGCCGCAGGTCGTCGACGTCGGGCCGCGCGAGGTCGGCCACGTCGACCGCGCCCACCCACAGGGCGCCCGACCAGGTCGGCACCGCGGTGCTCGCCATGGGGCGCGTGAGCGAGAGGGCGGTCACGAGGCGACCTCGGCGACGGCGGGTCCGCCCGGGGAGGCGGCGGTCGCCTCCTCGAGGAGCGCGCGGCCGACCGCGGGGTCGTGGGGCGCGAGACGGGCGCGGCGGAGCGTGCCGGCGGCGTAGCCGAGGACGGTGGCGACGACCACCGTGAGCAGCACGCCCGCGCGGCCCGCGCCTCCTCGACCCGTCTGCCCGAGCTCGCGGACGAGAGCGGCGGGCACGACGCGGCGCAGGTAGTCGGACTCGCTCGAGAGCGCGTCGCCGGCGCCGACCTGACGGCTGAGGGCGGCCTTGGAGAGGCCCTCGCTCCAGCCGCGACGACGGGCGTAGACCCAGGTCACGCGCGGCAGCGTCACGTGGTGGCGGACGTCGGCGCGCGGCTCGAGCACGATGCGGGCCGAGGGGTCGGCCTGCCGGATGCGGATGCAGAGCTCCGTCTCCTCGCAGCCGAGGGGCACGGTGCCGACCCGACCGGTGTCGAGGTTGAATCCGCCGACGGCGACGACGGAGGCGCGGCGGAAGGCCATCGAGCAGCCGATCACGTTGCGCACGTCGGCGGTCGTCGTCGGCAGGCCGCGGTGGCTGCAGCCGACGACCCACAGGGCCTCCGGCGGGTAGAAGGCGCGGGCGTCGTCGGGCCACCGCGGGGTCGCGTGGCCGCCGACGCCGACGACGTCGGGCTCCGAGAACGGCGCGAGGAGGTGCTCGAGCCAGCGGGGGTCGGCCGCGGCGTCGTCGTCGAGGAAGGCGACGACCTCGCCGCGGGCCGCGGCGACGCCCGTGTTGCGGGCGCCGGACAGCCCCTGGCGGAAGCGGTTCGGCACGACGACGACGTCGCTCCAGCGATCACGGCTGCGCGCGAGCAGGGCGTCGCTGTGGTCGATCACCAGGACGACCTCCGTCGTCTCCGGCAGACGGCGCACCGACTCGACGCTGGCGAGCAGGTCGTCCCAGCGCTCCTCGGTGTAGGCGCAGACGACGACGGAGACGGTGACCGGGGCGCCGGTCACGCGACGTCCCGGCGCGCTCCGGTCCGGACGGAGCCGGTGCCCGTCGACACGAGCTCGGGGGCCGGGGCCGCCGCGGCGCGCATCGAGGCACGACGGGCCGACGCGGACGGGCGACGACGACGCTCCTCCAGGATGACCCGGAGCACGCGGAACCCGTCGGTGACGGCGTTGAGGTTGCTCGAGCCGTGGATGCGGAGCTTCTCGATGCTCGGCACCTCGACGATGTCGTAGCCCAGGGCGGCGGTGCGGCAGTTGAGGATCGTCTCGATCTCGAAGCCGTCGCCGTTGTGCATCTGGCCGTCGGCGCGGGGCGCGAGACCGCTGGGCAGCAGCTCGAGGCTCGGGACGATGCGGGCCCAGAACGCGTTGTAGCCGTAGCAGAGGTCGGTGTAGCGGGTGCCCAGCAGGAGGTTCGTGAGGGCGTTGAGCCCCCAGTTGCCGAGCGCGCGGAAGCGCGTGATGTCCTCGCTGCCGCCCCCCTGCACGAAGCGGCTGCCCTTGGCCACGTCGGCGCCGGCGACGAGCGCCTCGACGAAGCGGGGGATCTCGGCGGGGTCGGCCGAGCCGTCGGCGTCGAACATCACGATGACGTCGCCGGTGGCGGCCTCGAAGCCACAGGCCAGGGCGTTGCCCTTGCCCTTGCGGGTCTGGTGGACGACCTTGATGTCGGGCATGACGCGCACGGCCGTCGCGACGGTGTCGTCGACCGAGTGGCCGTCGACGAGGATCACCTCGTGCACGCTGGGCAGCATCGGGAGCACGATCTCGAGGTTGCGGGCCTCGTTCCGGGCGGGGACGACGACGGAGATGCGGGGCTGAGCGATCGAGGGCAGGGGTGAGACCGGGTTCACGAGGGGGGTCCTTGCGTGGGTGAGCGAACCGGCAGGTGGGGTGGCCTGCGGTGGAGAGCCGGCGACTCGGGGTTTTCGGGTCCGTCGAGCCGGGCTGGGCGGGCCGATCGAGTTTCGGGTTCGATCGGCGCCGCTGTCGGGTGAGCACCAACATACGCGCCTGGCGACGACGCGCAAGCACCCCCACCCGGTCGTGTCGAGGGGTGATCCGTCGCCGTCGGGGCGTCGCGGCCGACACCTCCGCGGCCGTCCCCCGATACCGGTCGGTACCCGATGGCGGACACTGCGTGTCCCCCGAACTGTCCCCCCACCAGCCGACTCCCAGGTGCGACGTCGCAGCCCCCGGGGCCTCCTCAGCGGTCCACGAATAGGATCGCGAGACACCAGACGGGCGCCCCGAGCGTCCGCCCGAGCCCCCCGGAGAGACCACCGTGACCGCTGATCGCCCCGAGCCTGCGGCCCTCTGCGTGTGCGGGCACGCCCTGGAGGCCCACGAGCACTACCGCGCCGGGACGGACTGTTCGCTCTGCCCGGCCGGCGCCTGCCGCCGCTGGCGACCCGCCCGACGCTGACGGAGGGTCGCCCCCGTCCCCCGTTCTGATCCGAGGGCTTCTCATCTCATCACGCCCGTGAGTCCGCATCTAGGGGGACACGGTCGGCCCTGACGCCCCTCGGACGGGGGTCGCAGCGGCCCCGAAGGGGGCCGCTGGTCCCGCGGACGGGGGCCACCGTGCCCCCCGTTCTGGGGGATGCTCGAGACTGACGGCGGCGGGTCGGCTCACCCGCTCCTCGCCCGACTCACCCCCCGCACGAGGCTCCCGGGCGCCCGACGGACCGATCGAGGGGCCGTCCGAGCGACCGTCCGAGCGACCGCTCCCGGTCGGCGAGGCGGTCGGCGAGGACGAGCCGTCAGGGGCGACGGACGGCCAGGGCGCCTCGGGCGACGCGGTGCGGCGCGGCCTGCGCCACCGGCTTGACGGTGACGAGGTCGAGGTTGACGTGGCTCGGCAGCTCCATGGCGTGCACGATCGACTCGGCGACGTCGTCGGCCGTGAGCGGCCCCGGCACGTCGGCGTAGACGGCGTCGGCCCGCGCCTGGTCGCCGCCGAAGCGCACGAGCGAGAACTCCTCCGTCTGCACCATCCCCGGCGCGATCTCCACGACGCGGATGGGCTCCCCCGCCAGCTCGAGCCGCAGCACGGCCACGAGAGCGTGCTCGGCGAACTTCGACGCGTTGTAGCCGCCGCCGCCCTCGTACGCGACGTGGCCCGCGATCGAGGTGACGGTCACGACGTCGGCGACCCCCGCCTCCTCGGCGCCGTCGCGCAGCGCGGGCAGCAACGCCGCCGTGACGCGCTTGGTGCCGAGCACGTTGACGTCGAACATGCGCTGCCAGTCGTCGACCGAGCCCGCCTCGACGCTGTCGAGGCCGAACGCCCCGCCGGCGTTGTTCACGAGGGCGTGCAGCGGCCCGGTCGCCTCGACGTGGGCGCGGAGCGCCGCGACGTCGTCGTCGCTGGTGACGTCGGCGCGGAACCAGGTCGCGCCCGTCTCGTCGGCGAGCGCGCGGAGGCGGTCCTCCCGACGGGCGACCGCCAGCACGTCCCAGCCCCGGCCGCGCAGCAGGCGCACCGTGGCCTCCCCGATGCCCGAGCTCGCCCCGGTCACCACCACTCGTCCCGCCATGTGCGTCTCCTTCTCTGCCGTGCCCGCCGCCCACGGTCGCGGGACGGCGCCCTCCGACGCTACCGCCGCCCGTCGGGGCGCGCGCCGGCACCCGTTACGCCCCGTGTCCGGGCGGTCCCGGCGGGCGCGGCCCGTGTCGTACCGTGGCCCCACCGCGACCCGAGCAGCACCGACCGACGCAGGAGACCACCGTGACCGACCAGAGCGACTGGAAGTTCGAGACCCAGCAGATCCACGCCGGGGCGCGACCCGACCCGACCACGAACGCCCGGGCGACGCCCATCTACAAGACGACCTCGTACGTCTTCCGCGACTCGCAGCACGCCCAGGACCTCTTCGCCCTCGCCGAGAGCGGCAACATCTACTCGCGCATCATGAACCCGACCCACGACGTGGTGGAGCAGCGCATCGCGACCCTCGAGGGCGGCAGCGGCGCCCTCCTCGTGGCGTCGGGCCAGGCGGCGTCGACGTTCGCCGTGCTCAACATCGCCCAGGCGGGCGACCACATCGTGTCGTCGTCGTCGATCTACGGCGGCACCTACAACCTCTTCAAGTACACGCTCGCGAAGCTCGGCATCGAGACCACCTTCGTCGAGGACCAGGACGACGCCGACGAGTGGCGCCGGGCCGTCCGCCCGAACACGAAGCTCTTCTTCGCCGAGACGATCGGCAACCCGAAGATCAACATCCTCGACATCGAGCTCGTCGCCGAGGTGGCCCACGCCGAGGGCGTGCCGCTGATCGTCGACAACACGATCGCCACCCCCTACCTGATCCGCCCCTTCGAGCACGGCGCCGACGTCGTCGTGCACTCGGCCACGAAGTTCCTCGGCGGGCACGGCACCGTCATCGGCGGCTTCATCGTCGACGGCGGCACCTTCCGCTGGAGCGAGCACGCCGAGCGCTTCCCCGGCCTCACCGAGCCCGACCCCTCGTACCACGGCGCCGTCTACACGCAGGCGGTGGGCGATGAGCTGGCCTACGTGGTGAAGGCGCGCGTGCAGCTGCTCCGCGACCTCGGGTCGTCGAACGCCGCCGACAGCGCCTTCGCCCTCATCCAGGGCATCGAGACGCTCAGCCTCCGCATCGAGCGCCACGTGCAGAACGCCCAGGAGATCGCCGAGTGGCTCGACTCCCGCGACGACGTCGCGGCCGTCTGGTACGCGGGCCTGCCGACGAGCCCCTGGTACGCGGCGGCGAACAAGTACGCGCCCCGGGGCGTCGGCGCCGTCCTCTCGTTCGAGCTCAAGGGCGGGGTCGACGCGGGCCGTGCGCTGGTCGACTCTCTGCAGCTGTTCAGCCACCTCGCCAACATCGGCGACGTGCGGAGCCTCGTCATCCACCCGGCGTCGACGACGCACTCGCAGCTGACCCCCGAGCAGCAGCTGACCACCGGCGTCACGCCGGGCCTCGTCCGGCTCTCCGTCGGCATCGAGTCGGTCGACGACCTCAAGGCCGACCTCGAGGCCGGCTTCGCGGCCGCGCGGCGGACGACGCAGGAGGCCCTGCGGTCGTCCTGACCCGCTGAGCCCCGCAGGGAGGCGCGGTGCCCGGGCCAGGGCACCGCGCCTCCCGCGCGTCCCCGCACCGCAGCCCCTCCCGGGCCCCCGACGTCACGAACGGGCGGCGCCCGCCGACCACCCCCATGATGGAGACGACATGGACTGGCAGAGCACATCAGAGGACACCGTCCCGTCGAGCATCGTCTCCGAGCGTCACCGCCTGGCGATGCTCGGCAAGCCGCCGGCCACCGGCGCGTGGCGTGACGGCGACGACCCCGGGCACCGCTCCTTCGTCACGCTCGGCGACCTCCCGCTCGAGAGCGGGGGCTCGCTCGCCCGGACGCGCATCGCGTACGAGACCTGGGGCGAGCTCGACGCCGACCGCGGCAACGCCGTGCTGCTGCTGCACGCGCTCACCGGCGACAGCCACGTGGTCGGGCCGGCCTCGACCGGCCACCCGACGGCCGGGTGGTGGAACGGCGTCGTGGGCCCCAGCCTCGCGATCGACACCGACCGCTGGTTCGTCGTCGCCCCGAACATGCTCGGCGGTTGCCAGGGCAGCACGGGCCCGTCGTCGTTCGCGCCCGACGCCGTCGAGTGGGGGTCGCGGTTCCCCCACCTGACGATCCGGGACCAGGTGGAGGCGCAGGTCGCGTTCTCCGACGCGCTGGGCGTCGAGCAGTGGGCCGCGGTCGTCGGCGGCTCGATGGGCGGCATGCACGCCCTGGAGTGGGGCGTCGGCCACCCCGACCGCCTCGAGCGCCTCGCCGTGCTCGCGGCGCCGCCGCTCGCCAGCGCCGACCAGATCGCTCTCAACACGGTGCAGGGCGAGGCCGTCAAGATGGACCCGGGCTGGCGCGACGGCGACTACCACGACGCCCCCGACGGCGAGGGCCCGTACCGCGGCCTCGCGCTCGCGCGGCGCATGGCCCTGCTCAACTACCGTTCGCCCGACGAGCTCAACGCCCGCTTCGGCCGTGCCTGGCAGAGCGAGGTGAGCCCGCTCGGCGGGCCGGGCCGGTTCCAGGTCGAGAGCTACCTCGACTTCCACGGCAACAAGTTCACGCGGCGCTTCGACGCCGGCAGCTACGTGACGCTGCTGGGCGCGATGAACTCGCACGACGTGGGCCGGGGGCGGGGCGGCGTCGAGGCGGCCCTGGCCCGGGTCTCGGCGCGGGCGCTCGTGCTCGGGATCGACAGCGACCGCCTCTTCCCGGTGGCGGACCAGCGGACCATCGCGCGCCTCCTGCCCCACGGCCTCGACGGCGGCGACGCGGCCGTGATCTCGAGCGAGTTCGGCCACGACGGCTTCCTCATCGAGAACGCGGCGGTCGGGGGGCACCTGCGGCGCCTGCTCGAGACCTGAATCGGGCTCGTCCCTCGGCGCGTCGCGCGCGCTACCACCCCCACGGGTGGTCCGGGTGTGAAAACATGGTGAGGTCGCTGTCACCCGGCAGGCCTCCACGACACCAGCAGTCCGACTCGGGATCAACATGGACATCTTCGCCCAGGAGCGCGACCGGCTGCTGAGCAGCACGGCGCGCACCCTCGGCATCGCCTGCGCGGCCGTCAGCCTCCTCGCGCTCGCGTACCCCGGGGTGGCCGAGCCCCTGCACCTCGCGGCGGTCGTGCCCCTCGTGCTCGTGCTCATCGTGGCCCTCGCGATCGTCGGTCGCTCGGGCGGCCACGCGCGGGCGTGGGTCGTGGTGGGGCTCGCCGCGGGCATCGCGGCGACCGTCGTCGCCCTCCTCCCCGCCACCGGCGAGCCGAGCCCGGGCATCGCCACCGCCGTCGTGCCGCTCGCGGGGGGCGCGACCGCCTCGTTCACGATCGTGCTGTCGTCGAGCCGGCTGCGGGTCGTCACGGCGTCGGTCGCGTTCGTCGTCGCCGTCACCCTCGTCGCGCTGGCCACGGGCTCGCTCTTCACCTTCCCCGTCGCGGCCGTCGTGCTCGGCTGGGCGCTGGTCTTCGTCGCCGGCATCTGGCTCGGGCGCAGCGTGCCCCTCGCAGCCCGGCGCATCTACAGCATCGGCAACGCCCACCGCGCGGAGCGCCAGGCCAGCGAGACGGAGGCCCAGCGCCGGCAGGGGGCACGCCTCCTGCACGACACCGTGCTCGCCACCCTGACGCTCCTGGCGCACTCGGGCGTCGGGGTCACGGCCCAGGCCCTCCAGGCGCAGGCCGCGGAGGACGCTCGGCTGCTCCGCCACCTCCGGCTCGGCGGCACGCCCCAGCCGCAGGCCTCCGGCGAGTACTCGCTCGAGACCGTCGAGGAGGCGCCCCTCGGCCAGACCCTCGAGTCGGTGAAGCAGCGCTTCGGCCGCATGGGCCTCGAGGTCAGCTGGCACGGCACCGGCCAGGTGCTGCTGCCGACCCACGTGCTCGACGCCTTCCTGCTCGCCCTCGCCGAGTGCCTGGAGAACGTCCGACGGCACGCGGGCGTCACCGAGGCGCACGTCACGATCATCCACGACGACGACATGGTGCGGGCCATGGTCACCGACGCCGGCGTCGGCTTCGACCTGGAGGGCATCTCGGAGGAGCGGCTCGGCTTCAAGGAGTCGGTGGTCGGCCGCCTGCACGAGGTCGGCGGCAGCGCCCGGCTCTTCTCCTCGCCCGGCTCGGGCACCACCGTCGTCCTGGAGGCACCGCGATGAGCATCGACGAGAACACCCTCGGCGTCGTGCGGGGCCGTCGTGCGGCGCGCGGCCTGCCGATCAGCTCGACCGGCGCGCGCTCCCTCCGTCAGGCGCGCGCGGCCGGGGCCACGCTCGGCACCGGCTACCTCGGCCTCGGCGCCGCGGTCATCGCGGGCCTCCAGGCCGTCTACGGCCTGGTCTTCTTCCTCAGCCACCTCGCCGACTACCCCTCCGTGGCCCCGGCCCTCGTGGCGTGGCTCCTCTACATCGCGACGTTCGTCGGCACGGCGGCCCTGGTCACGATCCGGGGCGAGCGCCTGACGGGCTCCGTCTTCGCCGTCATCGGCGGCGTGCTCGTCGTCGTCGTGGCGCTCGACTTCATCGCCATCGCCCCGCTCCACGACGTCGGCGCGTTCGCCACCGCCTCCGTGGCCGTCGGGTTCGGGCTGCTGCCGATCGTGACGCTCCGGCCGGCCCGCGAGATCGTCGTCGCCAGCGGCGTCCTGCTCGTGGCCTTCGTCGTCATGGTGCTGGTGACCACGCCGCTGACGTCCGACACCGTGCCCCAGCAGCTCTCCGTGATCGCCCTGGCCGTCCTGCCCTCGGCCGTGGCGACCTCGATCGTGCAGCGGTTCCGGCGGATGGTGCAGGTCGAGCTCGACCGCGTGCTCGTGCAGAGCAACGTCACGCAGCCCCGCTTCGCCGTCGGCATGCTGGCGAGCGACGAGCTCGCGCGGCTCGACCTCGCCGCCGAAAAGCTGCTCGACGGGGTCGCCGGCGGCGACGTGCCCCTCCCCCTCGCGCCGAAGGTCGCGTCGCAGGCCGCCTCGCTCGCGACCGAGCTCCGCCTGCACCTCATCGAGGGGCGGCGCGAGACCTGGCTCCACCACGCGGTCACCGAGTCCGAGTACCTGGGCCGGTCCGTCACGCTCGTCGACCCGTCGTCGCTCGCGGGCCTCCTCGCTCCCCCGCAGCGCGACGGCCTCCTCCAGGCGGTCTGGCTCCTGCTCGGCGACTCGAAGAGCCGCACCCCCGGCACGACCATCACCCTGACCCTCGGCCCGGTCACGGCGTCGACCAAGTCCATCGCGTCGCTCGCCGGGCGCAGCGTCGACGTGCCCGTCGTGCTGACGACGACCGGCATCCGGCGCAACCGCGTGACCCCCGCGACCTGGAACGCCCTCGAGCGGGTCGGCGAGTACACCGCCTCGACCCACGAGCAGAGCGTCATGATCAAGCTGCACTGCATCGTCGACAACCCCGCCGAGTCGTGACAGCCCGTTCCGTCCCTCCGTCTAGTCTGAACACCACGTCCTGAGAAAGAAGGCACCCGTGACGAACCCCGACGACCGCATCCGTCTGGCCCTGGTCGACGACCACAAGATGCTGCTCGGAGCCCTGAGCGAGTGGATCCGAGGTGCCGCCAGCGACATCTCGATGGTGGCGGCCGTGGCCTCCTGGCCCGAGCTCCTGACGCACCCCGAGTTCCCCGTCGACGTCGTGCTCCTCGATCTCGACCTGAAGGACAACATCCCGATCTCGCTGAAGATCAACACGCTCAAGACCACGGGCGTCAAGACCGTGCTGATGAGCACGTACTCCGAGCCCAACGTCGTGCGCGAGGCCCTCGCGGCCGGTGCGCTCGGCTACCTCGTCAAGAGCGAGGACGCCGACATGATCGTCGAGGCCATCCGCGCCGCGGCGAAGGGCGAGTCGTACATCTCGGCCGAGCTCGACCTCGCCCTCAACGCGGCCGAGATCGGCGGCGTGCCCAAGCTCAGCGCCCAGGAGCGCCGCGTCATGGCGCTCTACGGCGGCGGCGAGCCCGTCAAGGCCGTCGCGTACCAGCTCGGCATCAGCGAAGAGACGGCGAAGAGCTACCTCAAGCGCATCCGCGAGAAGTACCGCGTCGCGGGCTACGACGTCGGCACGAAGGTCGCGCTGCGGAAGCGCGCCCTCCAGGACGGCATCCTCATCGACACCCCGGCGCAGACGAGCTTCTAGCCCTCAGCACCGCGAACGGCCCGGCTCCCCTCGAGGGGCGCCGGGCCGTTCGACGTCGTGAGGGCCCGCGCCGCTAGCGCTGCCCGATGAACACGGAGCCCGTGTCGGTGTCCTCCTTGTGGTCCGCCTCGCGGGCGGCGGCGCAGAGCGCCGCCTGGCGAGCGTCGCCCGTCTTCTGGAGGCTGAAGCTGACGACCGTCAGGACGACCCCGGCCAGGGCCAGCGCGACTCCCACCCAGCCCGGTGCGGCGAACCCGAACCCGGCCGCGATGACGGCCCCGCCGAGGTAGGCCCCGGCGCTGTTGCCGAGGTTCATCGACGAGTGGTTCAGAGCGGCGCCGATCACCTGGCTCTCGCCGGCGACCTCCATCAGGCGCGACTGGACCGACGGGCCGATCATCGAGCTGACCAGGCCGAGCAGGAAGGTCGTGGCGAAGATGCCGACGAGGCTGTCGACGAGCAGCGCATAGGCGACGAGCGCGGCGATGAGGCCCACGAAGCCGACGGTGAGGGCCGCCTTGAGGTTCTTGTCGGCGGCCCAGCCGCCGATCACGTTGCCGATCGTCATGCCGACGCCGACGCCGACGAGCACCCACGGAACGACGCCCTCGTCGACCCCGACCCCCTCGGTGACCGCGTTGGCGATGTAGCTGTAGACGGCGAAGAAGCCGCCGAAGCCGATCGCGCCCACGCCCATCACGAGCCAGACCTGCGGCTTGCGGAACGCGCTGAGCTCACGGCGCATCGACGCGGACGAGTCGCCCTCCATGCGCGGCACGGCGAAGGCCACCGCGACGAAGGTCAGCGCGAAGATCGCGGCGACGGCGAGGTAGGCCGTGCGCCAGCCCTGCGCCTGGCCGAGGGCCGTGATCGTCGGCACGCCCACGACGTTGGCGATCGTCAGGCCGCTGAGCACGAGGGCCACGCCCTTGCCCCGGTTGCCCGGCCCCATGATCGTGGCGGCCACGATGGAGGCGATGCCGAAGTAGGCGCCGTGGGGCAGCCCGGCGAAGAAGCGCGCGGCGAGCACCCAGCCGAACGACGGCAGCACGGCCGACAGCACGGTGCCGACGACGAACAGCGCGAGCAGCCCCATCAACAGCTTCTTCTTGGGCAGGTGCGACGACATCGCGGCGATGGTCGGGGCACCGACGACGACGCCGAGGGCGTAGGCGCTGACGAGCCAGCCGGCGCGGGCGATGCCCGCGTCGGACGACTGCGCGTACAGGTCGGGCAGGAGGTCCTGCGCGATGTTCGGCAGCAGGCCCATGGCGACGAACTCGGTCGAGCCGATCCCGAAGCCGCCGAGCGCGAGGGCGATCAAGGCGAACGTCTTGCGACGGGTGGAGAGGGTGGTCACGGGCGGCTGCCTTCGCTGGGTCGGAGGTGTCGGGCTGAGGGGGCCCAGGGCTCTCCGTCGAGCGAACTGGGGGCGTCGGCGGGGGGCGACGTCGCGCCTCCGGCCTGACCGTGTCGGTTCGAATCGATTCGACCTGACCCTCGATGGTACGCCCTGGGGAGGCGCGGGCGCAGCCCCCGGGGCGGCCCGATCAGCGGCCGCCGGTGCCCCGGCCGGGGCCCGTGTCGGACTTCGCCGCGCGGTACCAGGCGGGCAGGAGGACGGCGGGCAGCCAGAAGGCGGCCACGATCCCGACGACGCAGATGCACAGGCCCACCTGCTGGAGGACGTCGGCGACGGGCTCCGCGCGCGCCCAGAGGAGGCTGCCGGCGCCCACCGTCGCCACGCCCGTGCCGGCCCACGCGACGCCGAACGGCCAGTGCAGCACCGTGGAGTCCGACCAGCGGCGCCAGGCGCCCGTGTAGGCGAGCAGCCCCGGGACGACCAGGAGCGCCCCGAGGACGACCAGGGTCAGGGCTCAGCCCTGCTCGCCGAGGGCGGCCTCGAGGCGCTCGACCTTGCCGGTCAGCTCACCGGTTCGGCCGGGGCGGATGTCGGCCTTGAGCACGAGCGAGACGCGGGTGCCGAAGCGGCCCACCGCCTCCGTGGCGTCCTTGACGACGGCCATGACCTCGTCCCACTCGCCCTCGTGAGTGGCACATGAGCAGGTAGACATCTCTCGGTCCCCTTCTAGGGCGCACACCCTAGACAGGAGGCCCCCATGAAAGTTGTCGGCTATGTCCGCCTCTCCCGAGCATCGCGCGAGGAATCCACCTCAATCGTCCGCCAACGTGAAGTCATCACGAAGCATTGCGAGCTACGCGGACTGACGCTCGTCGAGATCATTGAGGATGACAACACCTCGGCGACGAAGACCCGCCTCGACCGCCCCGGCTTGCGGCGTGTCCGGCAACTCGTGAGCGACGGGGTCGCGGACGCCGTCATGGTCTGGCGCCTCGACCGGCTCGTCCGCTCCGTCGTCGACGTCGGCGTGCTCCTCGACGAGGGACTCCAGATCATCAGCGCGACGGAGAGCCTCGACACGACTTCACCAATGGGCCGCGAGATGGTCGAAATTCTTCAGGTCTTTGCGAGCATGGAGGCCAAGACGATCGGGCTCCGCGTCTCCGCCTCGCAGGAGCACCTCCGGAAAATCGGCCGCTTTCCGGGCGGCGTTGTGCCCTACGGCTATCGGGCAGTCCGCCACCCGTCCGGCGTCGGCCGCGCGCTGGAGCCAGATCCCGCGGAGGCCGCCGTCGTGCGCCGCGTGGCTGACGAAGTGCTTGCGGGGTCCTCGGTCTACGCCGCGTGCGTCCGCCTGAACGCCGCCGGGGTGAAGCCCCGGCGTGCAGCCGAGTGGGGCTCGACCGCGCTTCAGCGCGTCCTACGCTCCGACGCCGTGCTCGGCCGCGTTCGTACGGGTAGCGTCCGCGGTCCACACCCCGTGACGGGTAGGCCGCACATCCTGAAGCCAGCCGAGCTGATCCGCGACGAAAGCGGCCTCCCCGTGGTCTTCTGGGAGCCGATCTTGCCCGTTGAAGACGTAGAGCGCCTCCGAGCCCTAACAGACTGGACGCCCACTCCCGGCAGAGCCGAGGCGACACAGCGGGGACGGCGCGCGAAGGCCTCTCGCCTGCTCTCTGGACTGATCTCCTGCCCGGGGTGCGGCGGCAACCTTGTGCGGAAGACCCGCCGCAGCACGACCGGCGCGGACATCTACGCTTGCCAGGCAGCCGGGCAGGGTCGCGCGTGTCCCCGTGGCGTGGCCGTCGAGTGCCACCGCGTCGAACAGGAAGTCGAGCGGCAGTTCCTGAGGATCGTCGGGCACTACCTCGTCGTAGAGCAACGTGTCACCCTCCGCGACGTCCCCGGCCTTGCAGCGGTCGAGGAGGCTCTCCGGGCCACGACGTCCGCCCTGAGTCGTCCCGGAGCGGACCTGACGCCCCTCGTGAATCGGCTCCAGCGCCTCCACGCGGAGCGCGATCGCCTCGACGCGACGCCGGCCGAGCCTGAGGTCGAGCTGATCGAGACGGGTGAGACCTTCGCCGACTCATGGCACCGCCGGGACATGCTCGGTCGCCGTGAACTCCTTCTCGCAAGTGGTGCCGAAGTCGAGATTGCTCCGGCACGGCAGCGCGGCAAGTGGGACCCCTCCCGCGTCACGCTGACGCTTACGTCCAGCTAGACGCCGGGCGCGCTGTAAACACAACCCTGAGAGCCCTTCTCCACGCCGGAGAGGGGCTCTTCGGCGTCCGGGAGGCCGGGTCGCCGGGTAACGAGTGGCGACAATGACGATTCCAGCTCTCTCTCCTGTTGTTGGTCTAGATGTGTCGTCTCTAAACAGGTAAGGAGAACGACTCTTCAGACCATCACATCGCCACTTGTCACCCCAAGGGCCTAGACAGTGAGCAGCGGCGCCCCTCCCGGTCCCCTCCTCCTCTGAAGCGCGGGCCGCACCACGGCGGGCGACTGTCCGCGCTTCTCCGCCCGCCGCTCGTCCGCCGAGGAGAAGCCATGACAACCCCTGCAACTCGCCTCGCCCGCCACCGCGAAGGCGATCCCGCCAACGCCCGCGCCAGGATCGACGACGACGGCCTCGGACTCTCGATCGAGCTACCGTCCGCGACTGCCCTTGCGTCCTTCGCCCTCGGCAGTCTCGGTGATGACCTCGTCGCGACGTCCCGGGGGGTCGCGCCCCGAAGCTCGCCGGCGGCCACAATCCCCGCAGCAGAACTCGTCACGGCGCTCCGCGACCTCGTCACGCAGCTTCCCGAGGTGTCCGACGCGCGCCGGCCCTACGTCGATCTCCGTCGTTTCGGAGCGACTCGACGGCCGGTGACGGATGCGCTCCTCGCCTCGGCAGTTCGCGAGCTCGCCCGCTCCCTCCCCAAATACACGCCACCACGCCGCGACGCCGCCGTCGGCCCGCAGCTCAGCGCCGCCGAGACAGCTCGTCGGCGCCGTGGGCGCATCCGAGCACACCAGCGAGCATCGGCCCGCGAATGGCTCGCCTCATGGCAGGAGTCAGCAGTTCCAGGAGCAGTTCGCGCCGGCGACCTCTACGCGCAAGCCTGCGCGGCGATTGAGGACTACGTCGCTGCCGACGTTGACCTCGACGATGGGCGCCCTTACGTCATGCCCGGCCGGGATAATTTCTACGCCATCGCGGACGAACTCCTCGGCCCTCGCGTCCGCCGCAACGGCCACCGCGTCTACCGGATCGCCGCATGACGCCCGAGGAGCGCGTCCGCGAAGCGACCCGGGCGCTGGGCTGGGAGGACGACGTCGCAGACTCGGCGGCCCGGGCCCTCGCCCGGCGCCAGGCCTCGGCCGGGAAAACCTGCGCCAGGTGCAGGCAGGAGAAGCCCTTCTCCGCATTCGGCGCCGACTCGACCTCCGCGTCCGGCCGGCGGTCCTGGTGCCGCGTGTGCCGCTCCCGACCGGGCCGGCGAAGACCGGTGTAGTTAGTTGCCTCGACACCGGTGCCTCAGCATCTTGCGGACGAACTGGGCCTCCAGCGCTACTGCCATGAGGAGAGCGCCCCCGGCGATAAGGAGGTTGGTGCCTCGCATCACAGAGGCCAGCGCGCCAATGGGAATGGCGATAGCAATCAGGCCGCAAATGACCACGTTGCCCGCTGCCGCTACCGAGTTTCCCGGGTACGAGTCATCGGGCTTGTCAGTCGACTCCATTGCGCCTCTCATGATCGGGCTAACAACGAATGACTCGTCTCCCTCATCGAACCATGTTCGCTACCGATCCTCGTAGACAGACCAGGCAAGAGCCTCGGGCGCTATCGCTGGCCTCTCGTCCGCCGCGTGTGTAAACGCCTTTGTCTGGCCTAGCCACGGTCCCCTACTCCTGTGCGGAGACGAAGTCCCTTCGCTGTCATTCGGGGGAGGTAGGCCCTCGGTCTTCGGGCCGAGGGCCTCTTTTTCTGCTTCTCATGCGTGCGCACGCTTCGAGTCCCGACAACCCCTGGAGGTGTCATGCGCTTTTGCGATCACTGTTCTGTCTCGCTCGCGGGAATGCGGCCGTCCGCGCGCACCTGTTCCGCCGCCTGCCGCCGCGCAGTGTCCCGATCGGCCGCTGACACCCTTGCCGCCCGCGACGCCGCCGCCGCGGCTCTGCTCCTCCGCGAGCGACAGGCCGTGGAAGCCCTTCAGAGCGCCTGCACCTCTGAGCAGCGCGCCGCGGTCAACGAGGAGCTCGCCCGCATCGGCGAGCACGTCGACCGGCTCTTTACCGCCCACGGCTGACGCCCCCCTCTCCGCGGCAGCCCGCCGCGGCCTCCCTACCCAGAAAGGGGCACCATGCCCAACACCCTTCTGATCCCCTCAGAAGTCGCTACCGTCGCGGCCACGCTCGTGGGCGCCGACCTGGTTCTCGCAGGCCTCATCTCCCGCGACCTCGAATCGGACTTCCGCAAGGGCGCCGGTACGACCGTCCGCGTTCGCGTTCCCGGCTCTGTCGTCGCGCACCGCCGCGATCTCCACGACACCACGAGCGTTCTCGAAGTCGACGAGCTAATCGAACAGGAGATCGACGTCAAGCTGAGCGACCACCTCTACTCGAAGGTGACCCTCTCCGAGGGCGAGCTCGACCTCGACATCACGAACTTCGCCAGGCAAGTCCTGAAGCCACAGACCGACGCCCTCGTGAAGCGCATCGAGCGCGACATCGTCGCCGTCATGAAGGCAACCCCCGCCGACACCACGCTCGCCTACGACCCGGCCAACCCGGCGCGCGTCTTCACCGCCATTCGGACGAAGCTCCGACAGAACGGCGTCGGCGACTCCGCGCAGCTCTACGCCGCCGTCGGCAGCCAGGTCTATGCCGACCTCCTCGACGGGCCCGTCGGATCGAGCGGCACGACTTTCGACTCGCCCGGCGTCGTCCGGGGCTTCCAGGTTGTCGAGTCGACCCGACTCGCACCGACGGAGATCGTTGGCTTCGTGAAGCCCGCCTTCGCGCTCGTCGTGCGCGCACCTGCCAAGCCGGACGGCGCCGCCTACGGCGCCAGCGTCAGCGCTGGCGGCTTCGCCCTCCGCCACATCATGAGCTACGACGACAGCGTCGCGGCCGACCGCTCGCTCCTCAGCGTCTTCGCCGAGGTCACCGCCATGCCCCTCGCCGTCGACCGCGAGGACGGCACTGTCGACCTCGTCGAGCATGGCGGCGCCGTCCGTGTCCTCGCCGCCTCCTAGCCCCCCACCCTACGAAAGGCCGCCACTAATGGCCCTCTCCCCCGAAGCAGTTCAGTCGATCATCGCCGGCGTCATTGCCGACGAACTCATCCCGAAGCTCCTCGACGACACAGACCCGACCGATTGGCCGGCCGTGACGGCCAAGGCCGCCGGCCACGGTCTCTCCGAGGAGGCACTCGTCGCCGCCACTCGCCGAGACCCGAAGCTTGTCGAGGCAACCCGGCGCTACGCCCGCGAGCGACGGGCGGCATCGCTTCGAGCCGAGGAGCTCGCGCTCCGCCTCACGCCCTCGAAGTAGTCGGCGACGCAAGGGAGGGAGGGGGCACGGTCACCCCGTGCCCCCTCCCCGTTAGCTCACGAGACCCCGAGGAGTCTGTCGCGCAGCTCAGTGAGCTTGCCGAGGTAGGCCCGGGCGTCACCCTCCCCCAGCAGCACCTCGGCCAGTACGGCCGCGAAGTCGATGCCCTCCTCCGCCGAGATGACCGGCCGACGCTGCAGGCCAGCGGCAGGCAGGTCGACTGCGAGGGCTTCAAGCTCCGAGTTCTGAGACCACGTCTGTTCGACCTTCTCGTCGTCGCCCACGCCTGCCGCGCGGCCGATGTCTGAGAAGGCGAGCAGGTCGCCCCAAGTCAATTCGTCCAGATCCAATGTCGTCTTCAGTCCCATGCCCTAATCATGCCCCGCGTGTCCAACACCGCTGGCAACCCCACCTCGGAGCCACCATGCCCCCCACCCTCAACCAGCACCCCTACCCCGTCGCCGCAATCAATCGCCCTGCCTCTCGACGCCTCCCCCTGCACGTCCAGGTCCGGCGACACGCTGAGCTCGCTCTCCGTCTCTCCTCGGCGGTCGACGCAGCGATGAGCCTCCAGTACACGCCCGGCGCCTACGACAGCGCCGGCCGCCACTCCGTCGGTTACTCCGACCCCACGGGCGAGACAGTCGCGAGCACCTCCCGACTGAAGCTCCGAGCGAGGGTCGTCTCCGCTGAGGAGAGTCTGGAACTCACAGCGCGCGCCCTCGAACGTCGCTTGCTCGACCTCGAAGAGGCCATGAGCACGCATGGGGGCAAAGAGTCCGGCCTACCCGTCGAGACGACGACGCCCGCTGCCGCCTAACGAGACCCGGTGATCAGCCGCGGGGGTGGGGCAGGACCTCCCCCCTCCCCTCCCTCCCCGTCCGAAGCGGCACAGCGCCTCTCCCCGTGCGTGCCTGCCGTGACATCGAACATCTAACCCTCGAAAGGCCCCATGACTGACGCCCCAGCGCATCTCGGCCCATCAGGCACAGCCCTGTATGCCGCCGCCACGACCGACTTCGAGCTCTCAATCACGGAGACAACGGCGCTCCTCCAAGCCGCGGAAACCGTCGACACGCTTCGAACTGTCGAGGACGCGATCCGCGAAACTGGACCGGTCTTGCCGACGGGCCGCCCGAGCCCCCTTCTCGCGGAGGCGCGCCAGCAGCGCGCGACGCTCGTCCGACTCCTTGGACTACTCGCATTGCGGCTAGATGACGACACGGACACAGGCTCCGTCGCGCCCGCCTCCCGCGCCGCCCGCGCCGCCGCACGAGCGCGCTGGGATAAGCAGCGAGGCCGGGCCTAGTGGCACGCCGACGCCGCCCGACGGGGCTCTCTTCCCATGCGCTAACCCCGCGGCGAGGCGCTATCGAGCTCCCCCAATTCTCTCCGATGGCACCCGCTTCAGGTTGGACCACCCCTGACGCCGTCACAGCTGCCACGAGCTACGCGGACAAGCACGCCGCTGCAAAGGAACGACGCGCGTACGCAGCCGCGGCATACGGGGCCATCCTCAGAGATGAGGGAGAGCTACGTCGTAGGGCCACTCTGGAGCGGCTTGGAGGGGTCGACCATTTCGCCGCGGCGTACCCGTCCAAGGTCTTCGGCTGGGCGAAGCCCGAGCCCGCCGAGCTCCCGACGGCGAGCAACCCCGCCCCGTTCTAGTCGCGGGGCGCGTCCTGAGAGAACACTTTTTGGCCGGTAACCGGCCAGTCGATAGCTCAGCCTGAGGCTGTGGCGACAAGAGCAACTGCCCTACCTGCACTAGTGTCAAAAGATCATGAACGAGTCTCACCCACTGGACGAGCGCGTTTCCCGTCCGATCGGTATTGACTCGCAGTCGGAAACGCAAGAAGAGCTTTGGCATCCTCCCGATGCTTCTCTGTGCGAAGAGATGGTCGTGCCTGTTGCTTTGGACGAAACACACCGGATCACGATGCGTCTGGTCCGTTGGAACGGTCAGCTAGTCGACTGGGCCGTTACCTGGTCCATGAAGGACGCCGACGGCAAGTTTCGCGAGAAGATCTGCATCGACTGCGGCCACGGCTTCGTCCATCGCCACGACGGCAAGCATCGAAGAGAAACGGCCGTCGTGATTCGACCTATCCGCACTCAGGCGGACGTGCAACAATCCTTTCAACCCTCGTATGACGAGGTGTACGACGCGTACATCTCATTCGCGGAACAACAGGTGGAGAAATGAAATCTCGTGCCCCGGGCGTGGACCGAAGAGAAGCAGTCAGGCGTGTGATGAGCACAATCGCGACGTATCCGTCGCCCATCACCCTGCAGTACACAGCTGAGGATGGCAGTCAGCCGCTGGTTGTGACGACACCTAACGAGTACCTCAGCGAGGTCATAGCTCGCATGAAGGCTCTGGGGGGTAGTGCCAATATCGCTCTCGCGAAAGCAAAATCCTTTCAACTGGGCTCTCTTGAGTACGCCGGAGAGAGCGAAGAATTTGCAGGAGTGGATGTCGTCAACCACGACATGTCCATGGGAATGCTCTTCATGAAATTGGAGCGCGGGACTCTTGGGCCCTTTACCGTTCGAGCCGCTGGCGTGACAGCCTCTGCCGACGTTCGCGCCTTCGCCTACGCCGCCTGAATACACGCCGCATCGTCTTGCTCCATCTTTTGGCCCCGCTCTCTTCGGAGGGCGGGGCCTTCCGTCATTTGTGGCGGGACGCCCACCGCTCCAGGCACGCGAGCGGACCCTCGCGCGAGACGAACGGCTCGCCGCCGTCCGTCATCGTCCAGCCGTCGTGCAGGTCGAGGGTCACGCCCTGGCCCTTCGGGAAGCCCGGCCGATCGCAGCGCAGCACGAAGTCGCGCGGGGCGACCCGCTCCGGCGCCGCTCGCAGCGTCCACGGGCCGACCCGGTAGCGCTCGGCGAATCGCTCCGGGGTGTCGGCACGGGGCCTCCCCACGGCGGGCGGAAGAGATCAGGGCGCACACCTGGAGATTTCCCTCAGCCACCGACAACGATGCGGTGGCTCCGGCGCATGCCGTAACCAGCGGCAAGCGGAACCGATGAAGCAAGACAGGCTTTCTGACGCCTCGACAACACACGGGTCCTCTCGGCCGCGGCGATGAGTTCCACATCTTCGGCGCCGCGGACGGCCGGAAGACGGCCGCCGATCTCGACCGGCGCCACGGCGCCAGTGAAGCGACAGTGCCCTCTTCTCTTCAAGAACCCAGCCAGGGGCCGCACAGGCCTGCTCAAAGCACACGCTTTGCCTAACGCACGAACGCCCGGCCGTGGTCCGACAAGCCTAGGCGGGGCGTTTCGCGCGTGGTGCGGGCGGCTGGGGATCGTGTCGGACGAAGGCCGGCGTCATAGGCTCCCGCACGACAGCGTGGACGAGCTCGGCAAAATGCGCTCCGGACACGGCATAAGCGAGTATTGCCCCGAGTTCCGACGCGATCTTCAGCCGACCCTTAAAGGCCCGGGCTCTCCACCCGGCAGGCGTGCCACTCGCTTTGGCACCCGACTGTCAGGCGCAGCAGGCAGGCCTCGTTACTCACTAAAACGGAATATCCGTCATCTGCGCTCGCAGCAACTTCTCACTACCGGAGAACACAAAACCTTCATCGGTAACGACGTTGTACGTTCCGCCCTTCACACTTAGTTCTACGATTTCTCCTCGATGGTTTCCCGACTCGTCCAGCAGGTATTCTCCGAGTATCGAGTCGGCAAGGGCCTGAGCCGATTCGCGATCCTGATCCTCACGAACTGCTTGTTGAGCTCTGTACTTGTGGCCCGTCGACACCACCGACCGCTCGCGTCGCATCTCTCGGAGTACATCGAGAACCTCGTCCAGCTTGTCCTCAGCACTTCGCGTGTGCTGCTCGGCTGGAACCTCATCGGCTCCTTCCGCACTGGCGTCGAGGACAGCGTCTTGCGTGTCAGCTACAAGCCGACTCCATTTCTCTTCAAACTCCTCTTCGAGCCGTTGCGCCTCCAGGGGCCGCTCCGCGGTTCCGTTGATTGCCCTAATGAGTTTGAGCATGTCGGCTTTGTCCGCAAAATTGGTCATTTGGAAGTTCTTTAAAGGACCGGTGTAATCAGCAGTCTTCATTCCTACGAAGACCGCGCATAGGCGCTTCATGTTGCCGGTTCGCAGCGTCCTCAGTGCACCGGCTTCGTAGTTCAACCACGGCTCGTTTTGGTTCTGAGGCGTCAAGAAGAGCACGCCTACGCGTGCCTCCGCCAAGTTCTTCTCAATCGTGTCAAACCACGCATCGCCCTTTTCGGTATCGCTAGATATGAAGGGTTCGCATTCCTGAATTACCCTAGGGAGCCAAGCCGCGAACGCCTCCGCAACAGACTGACTCGCGCTTTTCGACCAGCTAATGAAAACCTTCACGTTCGGGACATTAGCTCATGTCAATGGCTGGTCGAGTGGCGACAATACGTTCGTCGCCTTCCTGAGCCTTGCCGACGGTCAGGTCCCGCGGTAACGCCACACTTATTCGACGAGTCCGTTGGATGCGCTGAGCAATGCCGTTTCGAGTCGGTCAACCTTTCCGGCCATTTCGCCTGTTCGTCCTGGTCGAATGTCTGCCTTGATCACAAGGGACACCCGAGTTCCGAACGGTAAGACAGCTTCGGTCGCAGCCCTGATAACTGTCATGCAGGAATCCCAGTCGCCTTCAATCTCAGTGAACATCGAGGACGTCTGGTTCGGCAGGCCAGAGGCGCGTACAACACCGACGGCAGCCGCAACAGCCTCATGCACCGCACCGTCCTCTGACGCAGAGGCACCGCCACTGGGCGCCAAGCTAAAAGCCACGATCATCGTTTGCCCCTTCTATGTAGTCTTATGCCACTCACGCGCCCTCGATCTCGGTGAACATCGAGGAGGTGCGGTTCGGCAGGCCCGACGCCCGGACGACCGCCACGGCCGCGGCGACGGCGTCGTGGACGGAGTCGCCGTGCGCCTCCGGGTCGAGGTGGCCGGCGGGGGCACCGCCGCTGGGCGAGACGGAGAAGGCGACGATCATGCGCCCATCCTGCCCCGCACTGCCGTCGCCGTCCTGCCGAGTCGCCACAGCTGGGCCGCGGCGAGCGCGAGCAGCCCCACCTCGGCGACCCCGCGCAGGGTCGCCACGAGCACGATCCAGGGCTCGGCGGCGAGGAGTGAGTCGTAGCACCACGGGTAGATCACCTGGGTCAGGCCCGCGACGACGAGGCTGAGCGCTGCCGGCACGACGAACGAGGGCCCGCCCCGGCGCTGCAGCACGAGCCCGACCACGACGGGCACGGCCAGCCACGAGACGAACTGCGGCGAGCCCACCTTGTTGGTGACGATCAGGGCCGTGACCAGCCCGAGCGAGAGGGGGGCGAGGAGGCGCGGGGCCGACGCCCCGGAGCGCACGGCCCGCAGCCCCAGCAGCACCACGGCGATCACGACCAGCGCCATGACGACGGTCGTCGCCTGGGCGGCGAGCGCGACGCCCGGCCCGGCGACCTGGAAGGTCAGGATGTCGCGGTCGTAGTAGACGGTCGTGTCGGCGGCCCCGGAGGCCGCCCGCCACAGCCACGGCACCGCGGTGAGCGACTCGACCTGGAGGCCCCTGCCCGCCTGCTGCCCGACGAAGCCGAGCACGGTCGCGCCGCTGCCGAGCACGAGCGAGATCGCGACGACGACGACGCTCGTCGTCACCGCCGCGGTGAGGACGTCACGGCGCCGGCGCACGGCGATCAGCGCGGCGACGACGAGGGCCGCCGGCCAGACCTTGACCCAGGCGGCGACGGTGAGCAGGGCGGCGGCCAGCGCGGGGCG
The DNA here is from genome assembly GCF_014217665.1 of Frigoribacterium sp. NBH87. NCBI lineage: Bacteria > Bacillati > Actinomycetota > Actinomycetes > Micrococcales > Microbacteriaceae > Frigoribacterium > Frigoribacterium sp. NBH87. Next base: position 3,238,408 of record NZ_CP043650.1, on the reverse strand, counting down.
CGCGGTGAGCAGGAGCAGGCCGACCAGGGCGAGGGCGACCGTGACGGCGTCGATGCGCCCCACGGCGATGGGCCCCAGCACGACGAGGAACGCCAGCCACCACCACGCGGCGGCGAGCTCGCGGCGGCCGCCGCGGGTCAGGACGGCGAGCGCGGCGGCGTCGAGCAGCAGGACGATCGTGAGCCACGCCGTGCCGTAGTGCTCGGGGCCGCCCACGCGGGCCAGCAGCATGGGCACGGCCGCCAGGATCGGGTACACCCACGGCCGGTCGATGCCGACCCAGTCCCCCGCGCCGACGCCGCGCTGCATCCAGGTCGAGTAGACGCTGAGCACGTCGCCCATCGGCTGGTTCGGGCCGGTCAGCGCCGCGTGCCCGAGCCAGAGGTGCACGAGCACGACGGCGACGCCGAGCAGCACGGGCGAGGCGGCGGCCCGGCGCACGGCCCCCGCGGCGCCCCGGCCCGAGGCCACGGGGGCAGCGGACGCCGTCGACCCGGTCGGGAGGGGCACGCTCCCCGTGTCGGCGCGTCCGGACGAGGGAGGCGCGGCGCGGGTCATGCGCACAGGCTAGCCGCCCGTCACGGGGCGTCTCCGAGGCGTCGTCCGTCGGTCGCCGCCGGTACTCTCGTCCCATGCGCCTCACCCGACTCCGTCGAGCCTCCGCCGTCGCGACCGCCCTCGTGGCCGTCGGCCTCCTCACCGCCTGCTCCGGCGCCTCCGGCGAGTCGGGCGACGCCTCCGGCGGGGGCGTCGGCCTCGTGACGGAGGGCAAGCTCACGGTCGCCACCGGCGAGCCCGCGTACAGCCCCTGGGTCGAGGGCGACGACCCGACGACGGGCGAGGGCTACGAGTCGGCCGTGGCCTACGCCGTCGCCGAGCAGCTCGGCTACGACGACTCCGACGTGGTCTGGGTGCGCACCACCTTCGACGAGGCCATCGCGCCCGGCCCGAAGACGTACGACCTGAACCTGCAGCAGTTCTCGATCACCGACCAGCGGAAGAAGGCCGTCGACTTCTCGTCGCCCTACTACGAGACCCGCCAGGCCGTCGTCACGCTGCCCGGCACGGCCGCCGCCGACGCGACGAGCGTCGCCGACCTTAAGGGCCTCGCGATCGGTGCCCAGAGCGCGACCACGAGCTTCACGGCCGCCGAGACCGCCATCGACCCCGACGGCGGCGTGCAGGCCTACAACTCCAACGACGACGCCAAGGCGGCGCTCGAGTCGGGCCAGGTCGACGCCATCGTGCTCGACGTGCCCACCGCCACGTACTTCGTCGAGGGCGGCGTCGTCCTCGGCCAGCTGCCCGCCGCCGAGGGCGCGAGCGACGAGCTGGGCATCGTCCTGCCGCTCGGCAGCGACCTGACCTCCGACGTCACCGCGGCCGTCGACGCGCTGCGGGCCGACGGCACCCTCGACGAGCTGCAGCAGCAGTGGCTCGCCGACTACGACGTGCCGGAGCTCTCGTAGCGCCGGCACCGGTCGCCGCCGGCACGGGCCCCGCGGCCGGCGGCCCGGCCCCCGCCCCGGTCAGCGACCTCGAGCTCGGGCGGCGCGCGTACCGCCGCCGGCAGTCGACCCGCTCGGTCGTGGTCGCGGCGATCAGCACCGTGGTCTTCGCGGCCCTCGCCTGGTGGGCGGTGACGAGCACGCCCGGCTGGGAGCGCGTGCGCTTCAGCTTCTTCGACGGCGAGTCGCTCGTCGCCGCCTGGCCCCGGGTGCTCGAGGGCCTCTGGCTCAACGTCCGCGTGCTGGTCGTGGCCGCCCTCGGCGTCGCGGTGCTGAGCACCGTGCTGTCGGCCCTCCGCACCCTGCGCGGCCCGGTCTTCTTCCCCGTCCGGGCGCTCGTGCGCGGCTACACCGACCTGTTCCGCGGGCTGCCGCTCATCATCGTGCTCTACCTGGTCGGCTTCGGCGTGCCCGGCCTCGGTCTCGGCATACCCCGCCTCCCCGCCGAGTTCTGGGGCACCATCGCGTTGGTCCTCACCTACTCGGCCTACGTCTCCGAGGTCGTGCGGGCCGGCATCGACGCCGTCCACCCGTCGCAGCGGCTCGCCGCCCGGTCGCTCGGCCTCAGCCACGCGAAGACCCTGCGCCTCGTCGTCTTCCCCCAGGCGCTCCGCAAGGTCACCCCGGCCCTGATGAACGACCTCGTCTCGATGCAGAAAGACGTCGGGCTCATCTCCGTGCTCGGCGCCGTCGACGCCGTCCGCGCCGCGCAGATCGAGACGGCGACCGCCGCCAACTTCACGCCCTACGTCCTGGCCGGCCTGCTGTTCGTCGCGCTGGCGCTGCCGACCCTCTGGCTCACCGACTGGCTGTCGGCGCGCCTCCGCCGCCGCGAGCAGGCCGGGAGCGTCGTGTGAGCGCCCCCGTCACGCCCGCCGGAGGCGCGGTGCCGGCCGCCGGGGCCGCCCCCGTCCTGCGCCTCGAGGGGGTCCGCAAGGCGTTCGGCGACACGACCGTGCTCGACGGCATCGACCTCGACGTGGCCCGCGACGAGGTCGTGGCCCTGATCGGCGCCAGCGGCTCGGGCAAGTCCACGCTGCTGCGGACGGTCAACCTGCTCGAGACGATCGACGACGGCCGCATCACCCTCGACGGCACCGACATCAGCGACCCGCGGGTGCGCGTCGACGCCGTCCGGGCCCGCATCGGCGTCGTCTTCCAGCACTTCAACCTCTTCCCCCACATGACCGTGCTCGAGAACGTCTCGCTCGCGAGCCGGCACGTGCTGCGCCAGCCCCGCCGCGAGGCGGAGCAGCGCGCCCTCGAGCTGCTCGAGCGCGTCGGCCTCGGCGACAAGGGGCGCTCGTACCCCGACCGGCTCTCCGGCGGGCAGCAGCAGCGCGTCGCGATCGCGCGGGCCCTCGCCCCGAGACCCGCCGTGCTGCTGCTCGACGAGATCACGAGCGCCCTCGACCCCGAGCTGGTGGGCGAGGTGCTCGACCTGGTCCGCACGCTCAAGGAGGTCGGCACGACCATCCTCATGGCGACGCACGAGATGGCGTTCGCGCGCGACGTCGCCGACCGCGTCGTCTTCCTCGACGCGGGCCGCATCGCCGAGCAGGGGCCGCCTGCCCAGCTCTTCACGGCGCCGCGCACCGAGCGCGCCCGCGACTTCCTCGCCCGCTTCACGGCCTGACCTCCCAGGTGCCGCCGAGGGCGGCCCGACATCATCGTCGGAGCCCCCGTGAGCCGACCCGTGCCGAGCCGACCCCAGGAGACACCACCATGAAGAAGTCCACGAAGACCGCCCTCGCCGTCACCGCCGTCGTCGTGGTGGGCCTCGGCGTCACCGCGGCCGTGGCCGGCCCCGCGTTCTACCGCGACGTGATCGTCGGCGAGCCCGACGCCGCGCCCACCGTCAGCGTGACCCCCGGCGCCACGACCGTCGACGTGAGCCAGGCCTCCGGCGACTGGTCGATCGGCGACGGCAGCAGCGCGGGCTACCGCGTCGACGAGGTGCTGAACGGCACCGACGTCACCGTGGTCGGCTCGACCGACGAGGTCACGGGCACCGTGACGGTCGACGGCACGACGATCACGGCGGCGACCGTCACGGTCGACGTCGCGAGCATCGCCACCGACAGCGCGAACCGCGACGGGTACTTCCGCGACGACGCGATGGAGGCCGGCACCTACCCGACGGCGACCTTCACCCTCACGCAGCCGATCGACGCCGCCGTGCCCGCCGACGGCGAGGTCGCGAGCGTCGAGGCCACCGGCGACCTCACCATGCACGGCGTGACGCAGAGCGTCACCGTCGACCTCCAGGCGGCCCTCTCGGGCGACGGGGTCCAGGTGAGCGGGTCGATCCCGGTGACCTTCTCCGACTACGGGGTCGACGCCCCGAGCTTCGGCTTCGTCCAGGTCGAGGACGCCGGCGCGGTGGAGTTCCTGGTCGCGGCCACCCCCGCCGGCTAGCTCCCCCGCCGGGGAAGCGCCCGCCGGCTAGCGCCCCGCGACCAGCTCGGCGATGGTCGCCGGCAGGGCGTGCACCAGCCCCAGCACGGTGAGCGGCCCGCCCGCGCTCGCCCGCGACGCCGCGAGGCCGTGCACGACCGCCGCCGTCGCCGCCAGCCGCGCCAGCGCCTCCGCATCGTCGGCGACCGCGTCGGCGTGGGTGGCGACGAGGGCCCCCAGCACGCCGCCGAGCGCGTCACCGGCCCCCGCCGTCGCCAGCCACGACGGAGCGCTGGCGGCGACCAGGCGTGTGCCGCCGGGCGAGGCGACGTAGGTGCGGTGCCCCTTGACGAGCACCGTGCAGCCCCAGGTCTCCGCCGCCCGCGCGGCGGCGCCGGCGGGGTCGGCCGCGACCTCGTCGACCTCCTGCCCCGACGCCGTCGCCAGCTCGCGGAAGTGCGGGGTGAGGACGACGGGCCCCGTGGCCCGCTCCCGCAGCGACAGCGCGCCCGCGTCGAGCACGAGCGGCAGCCCCGAGGAGGCGGCGGTGCGGAAGCCCTCCTCCGTCTCGTCGTCGAGGTGGTCGCCGTCCACCCCCGACCCGAGCAGCCACGCCTGCACGCGGCCGATGCCCGTCACGGCCTCGGGCCGCCGGTGCAGCACGAAGTCGGCGGCGCGGCGGGGCCCGACGTAGCGGAGCATCCCCACCCCGGTGTGCAGGGCGGCCTCGACGCCGAGCACGGCGGCCCCCGGGTACGACGACGACCCGGTCACGACGCCGAGCACCCCGCGGCTGTACTTGTCGTCGTCGGGGCGGGGCACCGCGATCTCGCCCGCGGCGTCGGAGGGGGTCCAGGCGGTGAAGTCCTTGGAGTCGGTGGAGTCGGTCACCCCTCGACGCTAGACCGGGTCTCCCCCGCCACGCCCGGGCGGGCGGCCCGGGGAACACGGCGGGCGGGCGCCGCGTTGGCGACCGCGGGACGATCGAGGTCGTCCCCCTCCGACCTGAAAGGCGATGACATCCCCGTGACGTCCGACACCAGCGTGACCACCGACTCCCCCCGCACGGCCCCGGCCGACGGCGCCCCCGGCCTGTTCGACCCCATCACCCTGCGCGGCACGACCTTCCGCAACCGGCTCTGGGTGGCGCCGATGTGCCAGTACAGCGTCGACCGTGAGGACGGCGTGCCCACCGACTGGCACCTCGTGCACCTCGGCGCGCTCGCCCGGGGAGGCGCGGGTGCCGTCATCAGCGAGGCCACCGCGGTCGTGCCCGAGGGCCGCATCTCGCCCCAGGACACCGGCCTCTGGAACGACGAGCAGGTCGAGGCCTGGAAGCCCGTGACCGCGTTCGTCAAGGGCCAGGGCTCGGTGCCCGGCGTCCAGCTCGCGCACGCGGGCCGCAAGGCGTCGACCTTCCGCCCCTGGAGCGACGTGCAGGGCACCGTGCCCGCGAGCGAGGGCGGCTGGCCGACGGTCGCGCCCTCGGCCGTCGCCTTCGAGGGCTACGACGAGCCGCGCGAGCTGACGCACGACGAGGTCGTCGGCCTCGTGGAGGCGTTCCGCACCGCCGCCCGCCGCTCGGTCGAGGCCGGCTTCGAGCTGATCGAGCTGCACGCGGCGCACGGCTACCTGCTGCACCAGTTCCTCTCGCCGCTGAGCAACCAGCGCACCGACGAGTTCGGCGGCTCGCTCGAGAACCGCGCGCGCCTCCTGCTCGACGTGGTCCGCGCCGTGCGGGCCGAGGTCGGCGACGGCTACCCGCTGCTCGTGCGCTTCAGCGCCACCGACTGGGCCGAGGGCGGCTGGGACGAGGACGACACCGCGACCGTCGCCGCGTGGTCGCGCGAGGCCGGCGCCGACTTCTTCGACATCTCGACGGGCGGCCTCGTCGCCGGCGTCAGCATCCCCGTGGGCCTCGGCTACCAGGTGCGCTTCGCCGAGCACGTCCGTCGCCAGGCCGACGTCGAGACCGGTGCCGTGGGCCTCATCGTCTCCGCCCGCCAGGCCGACGAGGTCATCTCCTCGGGCCGGGCCGACGTCGTGCTCATGGCCCGCGAGTTCCTCCGCGACCCGCACTTCCCCCTCCGAGCCGCCGCCGAGCTGGGCGTCGAGCTCGACTACGTGCCGGCGCAGTACCAGCGCGCGCCGTTCCGGGTGAGCTGACCCCGGCAACCGCTCCGCGCCTCCGGCACCGGACGACGACGGCCGCCTCGATCTCGCGATCGGGGCGGCCGTCGTCGTGCACCGTGCGGGAGGCGGCGAGCACGACCGCCGGAGCGCCCGCTACGAGCGCCGGGTCGCGTCCTGGACCTCGCCGATGAGCTCCTCGAGGATGTCCTCGAGGAACAGCACGCCCTGCGTCGCCCCGTGCTCGTCGAACGAGCGGGCGACGTGCACGCCGCTGCGGCGCATGGTCGCGAGGGCGTCCTCCAGCTCGGTGCCGCGGTAGATCGAGATCAGCTGACGGATCCGCTTCGGCGGCACCGGGTCGTGGAACTCGTCGACGTCGAGGTCGATGACGTCCTTGAGGTGCAGGTAGCCCGTCGGGTCGCCGCCGTCGTCGACGAGCACGTAGCGCGAGAAGCCGTTCTGGGCAACGGCGCGCTCGACGTCGGACGGCGTAGCGTCCTCCGGCAGCGTGACGAGGCCCGACATCCGCACCGCGACGTCGTCGACGGTCTTCTCGGTGAACTCGAACGCGGCCTGCACGGTGCCGCTCGCGTCGGTGAGCGTGCCCTCGCGCTGCGACTGCGCGACGATCGTCGCGACCTCGTCGACCGTGAACGCGCTGGCCGCCTCGTCCTTCGGCTCGACCCGGAAGGCCCGCAGCACGGCGTTCGCCGACCAGTTGAGGGCGACGACCACGACGTGGAAGACACGGGCGATCGCGACGAGCGGCGGGGCCAGCAGCAGCGCGGCCCGGTCGGGCAGCGAGAACGAGATGTTCTTCGGCACCATCTCGCCGAGCACCACGTGCAGGAACGACACGAGCACCAGCGTGATGACGAAGCCGACCACGCTCACGAGCTCCTCGCTGAGGCCGGTGAGGCCGAGCGGGCCCTCGAGCAGGTGGTGGATCGAGGGCTCCGACACGTTGAGGATGAGCAGCGAGCAGATCGTGATGCCGAGCTGCGTCGTCGCGAGCATCATCGTCGCGTGCTCCATCGCCCAGAGCGTCGTCTTGGCGGCGCGGCTGCCCGCCTCCGCCTTCGGCTCGATCTGGGAGCGACGGGCGCTGATGACGGCGAACTCCGCCGCCACGAAGAAGGCGTTGCCCATCAGCAGCAGCACGAGCCAGACGATGCCGAGCCAGTCGCTCATCGCGCGTCCTCCTTCGTTGTCGTCGTGGTCGTGCCGGCGCCGCGCCCTGCGGCCCGGGCGGCGGCCGCCGCCGTGGCGGCCCGGGTCGCCCGGTCGGTGCGGGTGGCGGGCCCGCCCGGCCCGCGGGCGTCGTCGTGCGCACCCTGGCGCGCGTCGGCGATCTGCGACGAGGCAGCCCCCGTGCCGGAGGCGCGGTCGGCGTCACCGGCCTCGCTCGCCTCGTCGTCCGGGGTGGGGGTGAAGCGGATGCGGTCGATCCGGCGACCGTCGAGGCGCTCGACCCGGAAGGTGCCGGAGTCGCTCTCGACGACGTCGCCGACGAAGGGCAGGCGCCCGAGCTCGCTCATCAGCCAGCCGCCGACGGTCTCGTAGGGGCCCTCCTCCGGAACCTTGACCGACGCCCGCTCGAGCAGCTCGTCAGGGCGCAGGAGGCCCGGGAAGGTGAGCCAGTTGCGGGAGCGCACGACGTCGACGCGGCTGCGGTCGTGCTCGTCGGAGACCTCGCCGACGAGCTCCTCGATGAGGTCCTCGAGGGTGACGACCCCGGCGGTCCCGCCGTACTCGTCGACGACGACGGCCATCTGGTAGCCGCGCCCGCGCACCTCGGCGAGGAGGTTGTCGAGGGTCATCGTCTCGGGCACGCGGACGGCGTCGGTCTGCAGCGCCGACACGGGCACGTCGGCCCGCTTCTCGCGGGGCACGGAGACGGCCTGCTTGACGTGCACGAGGCCGACGACGTCGTCGATGCCGTCGTCGGTGACCGGGAAGCGCGACAGGCCCGTGCGGCGCGCGAGCTCGAGCACCGTCTCGGCGGAGTCCGTCCGCGTCACCGTCGACAGGCGGGGGCGGGGCGTCATCACGTCGGAGGCGGTGTGGTCGCTGAACGCCAGGGTGCGTGCCAGCAGGGTCGCGGTGTCGGTGTCGAGGCTGCCCTCGAACGCCGACCGACGGACGAGCGACGAGAGCTCCTCGGCGGTGCGGGCGCCCGAGAGCTCCTCCTTCGGCTCGATGCCGATCGACCGCAGGATGGCGTTGGCCGTCTCGTTGAGCAGCCGCACCGCGGGCTTGAACACCGTGGTGAAGCCGACCTGGAAGGGGATGACCAGCTTCGCCGTGCGCAGCGGCAGGGCGAGGGCGAAGTTCTTGGGCACGAGCTCGCCGATGATCATCGACAGGAGGGTCGCGACGACGATCGAGACGATCGGCGCGCCGACGTCGACGACCGGCTCGGGCACGCCCACCGCGGTGAGCGGCGGCTCGAGCAGCCGCGAGATCGCGGGCTCCATCGTGTAGCCGGTCAGCAGCGTCGTCAGCGTGATGCCGAGCTGGGCGCTGGAGAGGTGGGTCGAGGTGATGCGGAGGGCGCCGATGGTCGGGCCCAGGCCCTTCTCGCCCTTCTGCTCACGGGCCTCGAGGTCGGACCGGTCGAGGTTGACGAGGCTGAACTCGCTGGCCACGAACAGGCCGGTGCCGACGGTGAGCAGCAGGCCGATGCCGAGGAGGATCCACTCGTTCACGAGGAGCGGTCACCCCGCTCGGCGAGGAGATGGTGGGAGGGTGCGGTCGTCTGGGACGGAGGGTCATCCATAGGCGTGCGATCCTACCGCGCGCGGGCGCTCGCGCCCCCACCTGTCGAGCGGACGCGGGCCGCGTCCGCTACCAGCTGACCGGCAGCGCCTTGCCCTCCTCGTACCCCGCCGCCGACTGGACGCCGACGAGGGCCCGCTCGGCGAACTCGGGCAGGGTCGTCGCGCCGGCGTAGGTGAACGAGCTGCGGACGCCGGAGGTGATCATGTCGAGCAGGTCCTCGACGCTGGGGCGGAGCGGGTCGAGGTAGATGCGCGACGACGAGATGCCCTCGGCGAAGAGCGTCTTGCGGGCGAGCTCGTAGGGGTCGAGCCGCTCGAAGCGGCCCTGCACGGCCTTCGTCGAGGCCATGCCCCAGCTCTCCTTGTAGAGCCGGCCCTCCTCGTCGGCCGCCAGCTCGCCGGGGGCCTCGATCGTGCCCGCGAACCACGAGCCGATCATGACGGAGGCGGCGCCCGCGGCGAGCGCGAGGGCGACGTCACGGGGGTACCGCACCCCGCCGTCGGCCCAGACGTGGGCGCCCAGCGCGCGGGCCGCCGCGGCCGTCTCGAGCACGGCCGAGAACTGGGGGCGGCCGACCGCGGTCATCATGCGGGTGGTGCACATCGCGCCCGGGCCGACGCCGACCTTCACGATGGAGGCCCCGGCGGCGACGAGGTGGCGCACCGCCTCCTCGGTGACGACGTTGCCGGCGGCGATCGGCAGGCCGAGCCCGAGGCCCGCGACCGACTTGATGGCCCGGATCATGCCGTCCTGGTCGCCGTGCGCGGTGTCGATCACGAGCACGTCGACGCCGGCGGCGGCGAGCGCCCGCGCCTTCTCGGCGACGTCGCCGGTGATGCCGACGGCGGCGGCCACGCGGAGGCGCCCCCCGGCGTCGAGGGCCGGCCGGTACAGCGTGCTGCGGAGCGCGCTCTTGCGGCTGACCGTGCCGATGACACGGCCGTGGCGGAGCACCGGCGCGAAGTCGATCTCGGCCGCGACCATGCGGTCGAAGGCGGCGCGCGGGCCGTCGACGTCGTCGGCGTCGAGGGAGGTGAGGGCGCCGTGCAGCAGGTCGCCGAGCACGGCGTCGCGGGGCGCGGTGCCGAGGCGGGAGGCCGCGATGCAGCCGAGGTACGCGCCGGTGCCGTCGTGCAGCACGATGCCGTGGCCCTCGACGGCCGGGACGCTGCGGAGGGCCGTCTCGACGGTCTCGCCCGCGTCGAGCGAGTAGGGGGTGTCGTAGTCGACCGGCTGGGCCTTCACCCACCGGATGGCCGCGTCGAGCTGCTGCAGCGGCATGTCCTGCGGCAGGACCCCGAGCCCGCCGCGTCGGGCGAGGGTCGCCGCGAGGCGGGGCCCGGTGACCGAGTTCATGTTCGCCGAGACGATCGGCAGCGTGGCGCCGGTGCCGTCGCCCGGGGCGAGGCTCACGTCGAGGCGGCTCGTGACCGACGACCTGCTGGGCACGAGGAACACGTCGGAGTACGTCAGGTCGTGGGTCGGCGTCGTCTCGTAGAACCTCATGGCTCCACGGTAGCTCTCCTCGACCGCGCTGACTCCGTGGGATACGAGCCCGCCGGTGGGGCGCCTCCTGCGGGTCGCCCTGCCCGCGCTCGGTCGGATGCGCTTAAGCTGGGGCACCGTGGGCGGCGCTGCCCACGCACTGATCAACAATCAACGGAGAGTGGGCGATCGGCTGTGACGAGCCACGTGACGGGAACGACCGACGAGGGTGCCTTCGGCGCCAACGAGTGGTTGGTCGACGAGCTCTACGAGCAGTGGCTGGTCGACAAGAACGCGGTCGACGAGTCGTGGTGGCCCGTCCTCGAGGCGTACACCCCCGCCGACGGCGGAGGGTCCCCGGCCGGAGGCGCCGCCGACGCCGCCTCCGCCCCGCAGTCCGCCGGCGCAGCGACCAGCACGCCCGCCGCCCCGGAGCCCGCCTCGACCGAGGGCGGCCAGGCCCAGGTCCCCGACGAGGTCGCCGGCGCCCCCGGCCAGGACGAGCCCGCCGCCCCGGCCCCCGCCCCGCCCGCCCCCGCCGGCAAGAAGGCGGCGAAGACCACGTCGGTGGAGCCCTCCGCGAAGCCCATCCCCGCCGACTCGCCCGCGAAGGCGCCGGAGCCGAAGCGCCCGGCCGCCGAGCCCACGCCGGAGCCCGAGGCCGTGGTCACGCCGCTCCGCGGCATGGCGAAGTCGCTCGCGACCAACATGGACGCCAGCCTCACGGTGCCCACCGCGACCAGCGTCCGCACCGTCGCGGCCAAGCTGATGATCGACAACCGCATCGTCATCAACAACCACCTGAAGCGCGCCCGCGGCGGCAAGGTGTCGTTCACGCACCTCATCGGCTGGGCCCTGGTGCAGGCGCTCAAGGAGTTCCCGAGCCAGAACGTCTTCTACGACGAGGTCGACGGCAAGCCCTCGGTCGTCACTCCCCCGCACATCAACCTCGGCCTCGCGATCGACATCCCGAAGCCGGACGGCACCCGTGCCCTCCTGGTGCCCGGCATCAAGAAGGCCGACGAGATGACCTTCGCCGACTTCCTGTCGGCCTACGAGGACGTCGTCCGCCGGGCCCGTGACAACAAGCTCACGGCGGCGGACTTCCAGGGCAACACGATCTCGCTGACCAACCCGGGAGGCATCGGCACCGTCCACAGCGTCCCGCGCCTCATGAAGGGGGCCGGCTCGATCATCGGCGCCGGCGCTCTCGACTACCCGGCGGAGTTCCAGGGCACGTCGTCCAAGACCCTCGTCGAGCTCGGCATCGGCAAGACCGTGACGCTGACGAGCACCTACGACCACCGCGTCATCCAAGGCGCGGGCTCCGGCGAGTTCCTCAAGAAGGTCAACGAGCTGCTCATCGGGCAGCGCGGCTTCTACGAGGAGATCTTCGCGGCCCTCCGCATCCCCTACGAGCCCATCCACTGGAACGCCGACATCAACGTCAACCTCGCCGAGCGCGTGGGCAAGACGGCGCGCGTGCAGGAGCTCATCAACAGCTACCGCGTGCGCGGCCACCTGATGGCCGACATCGACCCGCTCGAGTACCGCCAGCGCACCCACCCCGACCTCGCCATCGAGAGCCACGGGCTGACCTTCTGGGACCTCGACCGCGAGTTCGTCACGGGGGGCCTCGGGGGCCGCACCTCCGCCCTGCTGCGCGACATCCTCGGCATCCTCCGCGACTCCTACTGCCGCACGATCGGCGTCGAGTACATGCACATCCAGGACCCTGCGCAGCGGGCCTGGGTGCAGCAGCACGTCGAGGTGCCCTACGTGAAGCCGTCGCACGACGAGCAGATGCGGATCCTCGCGAAGCTCAACGAGGCCGAGGCCTTCGAGACCTTCCTGCAGACGAAGTACGTCGGCCAGAAGCGCTTCAGCCTCGAGGGCGGCGAGTCGGCGATCGCCCTGCTCGACACCGTGATCCAGCAGGCCGCCCGGGAGGGCCTGGAGGAGGTCGCGATCGGCATGGCCCACCGCGGCCGCCTCAACGTGCTGACGAACATCGCCGGCAAGACGTACGGACAGATCTTCCGTGAGTTCGAGGGCACGCAGGACCCGAAGACGGTCCAGGGCTCCGGCGACGTGAAGTACCACCTCGGCACCGAGGGCGAGTTCACGAGCGCGACCGGCGAGACCATCCCGGTCTACCTCGCGGCGAACCCCTCGCACCTCGAGGCCGGCGACGGCGTGCTCGAGGGCATCGTCCGCGCGAAGCAGGACAGAGGGCCGAAGGGCGTCTTCGCCACGCTGCCCGTGCTGGTGCACGGCGACGCGGCCATGGCCGGCCAGGGCGTCGTGGTCGAGACGCTGCAGATGTCGCAGCTGCGCGGCTACCGCGTGGGCGGCACCATCCACGTCGTGATCAACAACCAGGTCGGCTTCACCACCCCGCCGTCGGAGTCGCGCACCTCGGTCTACTCGACCGACGTCGCGAAGACGATCCAGGCGCCGGTCTTCCACGTCAACGGCGACGACCCCGAGGCCGTGGCGCGCGTCGCCGAGCTCGCGTTCTCGTACCGCCAGCAGTTCAAGCGCGACGTCGTCGTCGACCTGGTCTGCTACCGCCGCCGCGGCCACAACGAGGGCGACGACCCGTCGATGACGCAGCCGCTGATGTACAACCTCATCGAGGCCAAGCGCAGCGTCCGCACCCTGTACACCGAGGCGCTCGTCGGCCGCGGCGACATCACACAAGAGGAGTACGACGGCGCCCACCGCGACTTCCAGGACCGCCTCGAGCGGGCCTTCGCCGAGACGCACGCGGCCCAGACCGGGTCGATGCCGGTGGTCACCGACGACGCGGGCGACGTCGACGACCTCGAGCGACCGGTGTCGCAGCGCGACGACCGCACCGGCGAGCCCGAGACGACCGGGGTGTCGCTCGACCTGATCCACGCGATCGGCGACGCGCACGACAACCCGCCCGAGGGCTTCTCGGTGCACCCGAAGCTGTCGCAGCTGCTGCGCAAGCGCGTCGACATGAGCCGCGCCGGCGGCATCGACTGGGCCTTCGCCGAGCTGCTCGCGATGGGCTCGGTGCTCACCGAGGGCACGCCCGTCCGGCTCGCCGGCCAGGACAGCCGTCGCGGCACCTTCGTGCAGCGCCACTCCGTGCTGCACGACCGCGAGAACGGCCAGGAGTGGCTGCCGCTCCAGAACATCACCGACGACCAGGCGAACCTCTGGATCTACGACTCGCTGCTCAGCGAGTACGCGGCGATGGCCTTCGAGTACGGCTACTCGGTCGAGCGGGCCGACGCGCTGGTGATGTGGGAGGCGCAGTTCGGCGACTTCAGCAACGGCGCGCAGACCGTCATCGACGAGTTCATCTCGAGCGCCGAGCAGAAGTGGGGCCAGCGCTCCAGCGTCGTGCTCCTGCTGCCGCACGGCTACGAGGGGCAGGGCCCCGACCACTCGTCGGCGCGCATGGAGCGCTTCCTGCAGCTCTGCGCGGAGGACAACATGACCGTCGCGCGCCCCTCGACCCCCGCCTCCTACTTCCACCTGCTGCGCCGCCAGGCCTACGCCCGGCCGCGGCGCCCGCTCGTCGTCTTCACCCCGAAGGCGATGCTGCGGCTGCGCGGCGCGACGAGCGGCGTGGACGCGTTCACCTCGGGCCGCTTCGAGCCGGTGCTCGACTGCACGCGGGTCTCCGACCCGTCGGCGACGAAGCGCATCGTGCTGCACTCGGGCAAGATCCACTACGACCTGACGGCTGAGCTCGACAAGCGCGGCGTCGGCGACGACGTCGCCCTCGTGCGCCTCGAGCAGCTCTACCCGCTGCCGCTGGAGCGGATCCGCGAGGTGCTGTCGCGCTACCCGCAGGCCGAGCTGGTCTGGGCCCAGGAGGAGCCCGAGAACCAGGGTGCCTGGCCGTTCGTCGTGCTCGAGCTGCAGAAGCACCTCGACCGCCCGATCCGGGTCGCGTCGCGCCCCGCCTCGGCGTCGCCGGCGGCCGGCTCGACGAAGGCCAGCGCGGCGCAGCAGGCCGAGCTGATCGCGGCGGCGCTCACGCTGTAGCGCCGTCGGGGTGAAGCCCGCCGACCGCGGCGGACGAGACGGAGGGTGACGTCGGCCGAGCCGATGTCGCCCCCCGTCGTGCCGGGCTCCCGGAGCCGAGGAGGCGCGGGGCGACCCTGGTGCGCATGCCCGCTCCCGGAGACCCCGCCTCCCCCACCCGCCTCGCCCCGCTCGACGACGCACCTCCTGCCGCTCCCCGACCCTCGGTGCCGGGCTCCGGAGCCAGCCGGCCGCCCCGGCAGGTCGGCGTGGACGTCGCCCGGGGCCTCTGCGTGCTGCTCGTCGCGCTGCACCACGCGATCCTCTACCCGGCCGACGTGCCGGAGTGGCTGCGCGACGTGACGATCGCCCTGGCACCGTTCCGGATGCCGCTCCTGATGTTCCTCTCGGGGGCCCTGGTGCCCGCGACCGTCGGTCGTGGGGCCCGGTCGTTCCTGCTCGCGCGCGCCCGGAGCGTCCTGTGGCCCCTCGTCGTGTGGGGCGCGGTCATCGTCGCCGTCGACGTCGCCCGGGGCATCGCCCTGGGCCGGCTCGACGAGGCCGTCGCGGACACCACGTCGCACCTGCCGTGGGGCACCTGGTTCCTGGCCTACCTGCTCATCTTCGGGGTGGTGGCCCTCCTGGCCCGACGACTCCACCCCGGTCTCCTGGCCGCGGGCGCGGCGCTCGCGTCGCTGACCGTGCCCGAGCTCCCCGGCGACCTGCCGGGTCGGTTCTGGGCCATGGCCGTCTTCTTCTTCCTGGGCGTCTGGTCGGGCCGTCGACCCGAGGCCCTCCGTCGGGCCTGCGGATCACGGGGCGCCGTGCTGGTGAGCGCGGTCGTGGTCGCCGCGACGGCGGCCGTGGCGGTCGCGCTGGGGGGCGACTCCCCCGCCTTCCAGCCGTGGGCAGCGCTGCCGGTCGCCGGGTCGTTCGTCGCGCTCGTCGCGGGTGCGACCTGGCTCGGTCGTCGACGGGTCGGCCGCTTCCCCGCACTGGTGGGCGGACGGAGCATCACCTGGTACCTGCCGCACACCATCGGGGTCAAGGCGGGGCACGACCTCAGCGTGGCGCTCGGAGCGCCTCCGCTCGTGGAGGTCGCCCTCTGCCTGATCGGCGCCCTCTCGATCGGCGCCGTCCTCCACCTCGTGGTCACGCGCTGGCCGCGGGCGGACGTGCTCTTCCGGTGGCCACGCCGGACGGCTCCCGGGCGGTGATGCGCTGAGCGGTTGTCAGGATGTGGAATGTCACGTAACATCTCAGATGCGACATCCCCTCACCACGACCGGCCCCCGCCGCTGACGAAGGACTCCCATGCACCTCTCCGCCCGCTCCACCCGCCTCGCGGCGTTCGCCGCCCTCCCCCTCGCCGTCGTCATCAGCGGCGTCGTCGTCGGCACGAGCTCGTACGCCGCCTTCTCCGACACCACCGAGAACGCCGGCAACAGCTGGGCCACCGGCAAGGTCGCGATCAGCGACGACGACGAGGGCCAGGCGCTCTTCGAGGTCGCCGGCCTGCTGCCGGGCGACACCGGCTCGAACTGCCTCACGGTCACGGCCGACACGAGCGCCGCCAGCACCGTCCGGCTCTACGCGAGCGACACGGTCGATCTCGACGCCCTCGGGTCGTCCCTCGCCGTCGTCGTCGAGCGGGGGGACCCCGAGGCGACCTGCGAGCGGTTCGTCCCCGGTGGCGACATCCTCTTCGCCGGCACCCTCGCCGAACTGGCGACCTCGACCTCGTTCGCCGACGGCGTGGGCGACTGGAGCGTGCCCGCCGGCACGACCGACTCCCTGTGGCGGGTCACGTACCACCTCGCCGACGACGCGACGAACGCCCTGCAGGAGGCTGAGGCGGCGACGACGTTCGTCTGGGAGGCGCAGAACGACTGACCGACGGCGCGCCGGCGGCGGCCCCGTGCCCCGCCGGCACGCACCCGTCGCCCCCGAACGCCGTCCGTCCGCTCCGCACCCGACCGCCACCCGAGGGATCCCCGTGCCCCAGCCCGTCCGCTCCTGCCCGGGCGACCTGCCCGCGGTCGCCGTCGCCACGGCGGCGCGCACCGCGCTCTGGACGGTCGCCCTGCTCGCCCTGTGGTGCGTGCTCCCGGCCGCCGCCGGCTGGTCGGTGACGACGGTCGCGAGCGACTCGATGGCACCGCGCCTCCGCACCGGCGACGTCGTCGCGGCCGTGCCGATCGACGGCGCCGACGCGGTGCCGGGCCAGGTCCTCCTCGTCGACGACCCCGACCACGCCGACCGCCTGCGACTGCACCGGCTCGTCCGCACAGGCGACGAGGGGCTGCGCCTCCGGGGCGACGCCAACGCCGCCGACGACAGCAGCCCGGTCTCCCCGGCCGCCGTCCACGGCACGGGCGTGCTGCGCGTGCCGGCCGTGGGCCTGCCCGGCGTGTGGCTGCGACAGGGCGCCGTCGCGCCGATCCTGCTGCTCGTCGCGGCGGCGTCGGTGATCTCGGTGCTCGCCCGCGCCGACCGCGACGTCCGGCAGGGGCTGCCCTGCCGCCGCTGCGGTGCTCCGCGGTGGGAGACCGACGCGCCCTCCGTCGGGATGCCGACCCGCGCCTCCGGCACGGTGCGCTTCGCTGCGGGCGCGCTGGTCGTCGCGACGGTCGCCGCCGTCGGTGCGACCAGCGACGCCGCCTTCTCGGCGACCACCGGGTCGGCGGCCACCGCCTCGACCGACACCTTCCCGTGCTTCGGCGGCCCGCTGCTCGACGACCCGGTGCTGGCCTGGGGCTTCTCGGAGCCACGGGGCGGCGACGTCCGCGACGAGAGCGGCCACGGGCACCTCGGCCGGTCGGCCTCCGGCCCCGTGCGGAACGACGCTCCCTGCGACGGCGACCCGTCGATGAGCCTCGACGCCCCGGACGCCCGCGTGCAGAGCACCGTGGTCGGCCCCGCGCCCTCGACGTTCTCGGTCGAGGCGTGGTTCCGCACCGAGAGCGCCGGCGGGAGGATCGTCGGCTACAGCTCGAGCACCTCCGCCGCGTCGCCCTACAAGGACCGCCACCTCTACGTCGGGGCCGACGGCACCCTGCACTTCGGCGTGCAGGGGTCGAACGACTTCCGCTTCGCGCTCGGCGGGCGGAGCGTGGTGACCGACGGCGAATGGCACCACGCCGTCGGCACGTTCCGGCCCGGCAGCACGGAGCTCTGGCTCGACGGCGAGCTGCAGGGCCGCCGGACGGACGCCCGCGCCCTCAAGGCGTACAACGGCTCGTGGCGGGTCGGCCGCGAGTCACTCGCGTCGTGGGCCGGTGAGCCGACCGATTACACCCTCCGGGGCGACGTCGACACGGTGCGGGTGTACGACACCGCGCTCGACGCGGCCGCGGTGGCGGCGCACCACGCCGCGGGGCGCTGAGCCCGGGGCGCCCGGGAGCTGACGGGCGTCTCCGGGCCACGAGGCCGGGGCGACGTCACCTCGACCAAGACCCTGCGACAGGGCCCTCAGACGAGCTTCGAGTACCGCACGCCCGCCTCGTGGTACCCGCGCTTGCGGTAGAACCGGTGCGCCGAGTCCGTCGCCGCGGCCGAGACGGCGTCGAGCGTGCGGGCGCCGTGCCCGCGCGCCCACCCCTCGAAGTGGCCGAGGAGGTACGAGCCGAGGCCGTCGCCGCGGGCGGCGTCGGCGACCACGAGCAGCAGCAGCTGGGCGGTCGGGGCGTCGGCGTTGTACGCCCACGTGACGTGCGCGCCGGCCACCGCCGAGACGCGCCCGGCCGCGTCACGGACGACCCAGGTCTCGTGGCCGGCCTCCGCCGTGAGGCGGGCCAGGCGGGCCGACAGCACGTCGGCGTCGAGGGCGTAGCCCAGCGAGCTGATCAGCGAGACGAGGTCGTCGAGGTCGTCGGGCGTCGGGGTGCCGAGCACCTCCACCGTGGCGGTCATGACGCCGACGCTAGCGCAGTGCCGCGGTGCGTGACGACGGTGCGCCGGGGGCTGCGGTGCCGGGGAGCCGACCCGCGACTCCCCGGGGCCCGCTAGTGCTGGGCCTGGAGGGCCCGCAGCCGCGCGAGCACCGTCGAGCGGAGGTCTTCCGGGGCCGTCTCGCGGCACGCGCGCTGCACGGCCTCGGTGAGCACCTCGCCCACCTTGCGCTCGCCCGCGCAGTCGGCGCAGTTCGCGATGTGCTCGCGGATGTCGGCCGCGTCCTCGCGGCACAGCTCTCCGTGGAGGTACTCCTCGAGCTCGGCCTTGGTCTTGTCGCACCCGCAGTCGGTCATCGCTTGCTGCCCTTCGTCGTCGTGCCGACCGGCACCGCGATGCCGCGGTCGCGTGCGTAGTCAGCGAGGAGGCCTCGGAGGAGGCGGCGACCGCGGTGGAGACGGCTCATGACCGTGCCCACGGGGGTCTTCATGATGTCGGCGATCTCCTGGTAGGAGAAGCCCTCGACGTCGGCGAAGTAGACGGCCATCCGGAAGTCCTCCGGGACCTTCTGCAGGGCGTCCTTCACGGCGCTGTCGGGGAGGTGGTCGATCGCCTCGGCCTCGGCCGAGCGCGTGGAGCCGGAGGTGCGCGTCGCCGACTCGGCGCCGCCCATCTGCCAGTCCTCGAGCTCGTCGATGGTGCCCTGGTAGGGGTCGCGCTGCTTCTTGCGGTACGTGTTGATGAACGTGTTGGTCTGGATGCGGTACAGCCAGGCCTTCAGGTTGGTGCCCTGCTGGAACTGCCGGAAGGCGGCGAACGCCTTGACGAAGGTCTCCTGCACGAGGTCGGAGGCGTCGGCCGGGTTGCGCGTCATCCGCATCGCGGCGGCGTAGAGCTGGTCCATGAACGGCAGCGCCTGCTCCTCGAAGAGGGAGCGGAGCTCGGCCTCGCCCGGAGGGGTCGCCTCGGCCTCGGCCGGGCCGGCCACGGTGCCCTCGCCCGCGGCCTCGTCGGTCGCGGGGGCGTCGACGGCGCGCTCGGGCACGGGCGCGGCGGTGGTCGCGCTGGTCGCGGGGGTGGGCTCGTCGCCCTCGGGGGTGATCATCAGGGCCGATTCTAGTTCGGCCACGGTGATGCGCCCCGGAAGCGTCATCGGTGCAAGTGCTGTGGGCACACGTCCTCCAGGTCGTCGCTGCATTACCCTGGTGAACCGATGCAGGTGTACAGGTATTCCGCGCCCGAGTTCTCCCCCTACGACGACGGCCGCGTGCCCGAGGCGGACCCGGGGCGCTGGGTCGCGCCGCGTGCGGCCGGGCCGCTCCGCGCCTCCCTCTCGCTGCCCGGGTCGAAGTCGCTGACGAACCGCGAGCTCGTGCTGTCGGCCCTCGCCTCCGGCCCGTCCCGCCTGCGGGCGCCGCTGCACTCGCGCGACACCGCGCTGATGATCCAGGCCCTGCGGTCGCTCGGCACCACGATCGACGAGGTCGAGTCGGGCGAGCCGTTCGGCCCCGACCTCGAGATCACGCCCGGCGAGCTGCAGGGCGGGGTCACCGTCGACTGCGGCCTGGCCGGCACCGTCATGCGGTTCCTGCCCCCGGTCGCCGCGCTGGCCCTCGGCCCCGTCACGTTCGACGGCGACGAGTCGGCTCGCCGCCGCCCGATGGCGACCACAGTCGCGTCGCTGCGGGCGCTCGGCGTCGAGGTGGCCGACGACGGCCGCGGCTCGCTGCCCTTCAGCGTCTACGGCACCGGCGAGGTCGAGGGAGGCGCGGTGCAGATCGACGCGTCCGCCTCCAGCCAGTTCGTGTCGGGGCTGCTGCTCTCGGCCCCGCGCTTCTCGCGGGGCCTGACCCTGACCCACACCGGCGAGAGCCTGCCGAGCATGCCCCACATCGAGATGACGGTCGAAGCGCTCGCGCAGCGCGGCGTCGAGGTCGCCTCGCCCGCGGCCGGCGTGTGGGAGGTAGCCGCGGGCCCGATCGCGGGCCGCGACCTCGTGATCGAGCCCGACCTGTCGAACGCGGCGCCCTTCCTGGTCGCGGCGCTCGTCGCGGGCGGCACGGTCTCGATCGCCCACTGGCCCGCCGAGACGACGCAGGTCGGCGCCGACCTGATCGAGCTGCTGCCCCTCTGGGGCGCGACCGTCACGCTCGAGGGCGACGTGCTCACGGTCGACGGCGGCGACGGCCTGATCGGCGGCGGCTCGCTGCCCGGCGTCGACGTCGACCTCTCGCGCGGCGGCGAGCTCGCCCCCGCGCTGGTCGCCCTCGCGGCCCTGGCCTCCGGGCCGAGCACGATCACCGGCATCGGGCACCTCCGCGGCCACGAGACCGACCGCCTCGCGGCCCTCGCGAGCGAGATCAACGCCCTCGGCGGCCGGGTGACCGAGCTCGACGACGGCCTGCACCTCGAGCCCTCCCCCCTGCACGCCGGGCAGTGGCGCTCGTTCGAGGACCACCGCATGGCGACGGCCGCGGCGATCATCGGCCTCGCGGTCGACGGCGTCGAGGTCGACGACGTGCGCGTGACGGCGAAGACGCTGCCGCAGTTCACGGAGCTGTGGAGCGAGCTGCTCGGTCGCCGTGTCAGCGAGCGACCCGCCGACATCGACCTGCTCGGCTTCCTGTAGGCCCGGCATGAGCTGGTGGAGCGAGGTCGAGGGCGACGCCGACGACGAGGCGTACGGCGAGTACGACGAGAGCTCGGTGCGCGTGCGCCCGAACCCGAAGGCCAACCGGCCGCGCACGAAGCAGCGGCCGGCGTATGACCAGGCCGAGGAGGGCGTCGTCTGGACGGTCGACCGCGGCCGCTACGGCGTGCTGATGGACGCCGGCACCCCCGACGAGCGCGAGATCACGACCGCCCGGGCCCGCGAGCTGGGCAAGAAGAGCGTCGTGACGGGCGACCGCGTCGGCGTCGTCGGCGACACGAGCGGTGCCGAGGGCTCGCTGGCCCGCATCGTGAAGGTGCAGGAGCGCACGACGCTGCTGCGGCGCAGCGCCGACGACAGCGACGCCGTCGAGCGCGTGATCGTGGCGAACGCCGACCAGATGCTGATCGTCGTGGCCGCGGCCGACCCCGAGCCGCGCCCCCGCCTCGTCGACCGCTACATGGTGGCCGCGTTCGACGCGGGCGTCGAGCCGATCCTCTGCATCACGAAGACCGACCTCGCCGACCCGGCGCCGTTCGCCGCGCACTTCGCGTGCCTCGACCTGCGGATCGTGACGACCACCTCCACGTCGTTCGACCCGCTGCCCGACGGCTCGCCGTCGCCCGTGCTCGACGAGCTGCGCGAGCTGCTCGACGGCCACGTGACGGTCACCGTGGGGCACTCGGGCGTCGGCAAGTCGACGCTCGTGAACGCGTTGACCGGCTCGCAGCGCGAGGTCGGCGTGGTGAACGCCGTGACCGGGCGCGGGCGGCACACGTCGTCGTCGACGGTGTCGTTCAAGGTCCCGAGCGGCGGCTGGATCGTCGACACCCCCGGCGTGCGGTCGTTCGGCCTCGGCCACGTCGACCCCGAGAACATCCTCAAGGCGTTCGCGGCGCACGCGCTGCCCGCCGACGGGCCCGCGCCCGACGGGATCCCCCTCGCCGAGGCCCACGACTGGGAGATCGTCGACCGCGTCGAGGCCGGCGAGCTCGGCGAGACCGGGCGCGAGCGGCTCCGGTCGCTGCAGACGCTGCTCGCCTCGAAGGGCGGGGTCAGCGGCCGCGACCAGGCCGCGCGCGACGACGACGCCCGCGGCGACGAGCAGCCGTAGCCGCGACGCGTCTCGGGGTGGCGGCCCACGGGGGCGTGCGCACCGGCCCGTCCGGGGGCCGCTGGCTGCAAATGCCGACCGGGGATGATCTGAGACCCGGAAAAGCACTTGTTCTGCGGCTCACCGGTCTCGTTCAGTCGGCATTTGCCGCAAGAAGGTGGCCTGAGGAGGCGCGGTGCGGGCAGGACGGGCCAGCCGGAGGCGCGGTGCCGGCCGGCCGCGCTCGGTACGCTGGCGAGGTGACCGACCCGACCCGCGACTCCTCGTCCGCTGCCGATCCGAGAGGCTCGGCCGAGTGGGCCGACGACCTGCGGCTGGCGTTGCAGCTGGCCGACGCGGCCGACGCGATCAGCACCGAGCGCTACTGCTCGGCCGACCTGCACGTGTCGCTGAAGCCCGACCGCACGCCCGTGACCGACGCCGACCAGGCCGTCGAGCGGGCGATCCGGGCCGGCATCGAGGCCGAGCGCCCCGGCGACACCTTCTTCGGCGAGGAGTACGGCGACGACGGTGCCTCGCACCGCCAGTGGATCGTCGACCCGATCGACGGCACGGCGAACTTCCTGCGCGGGGTGCCGGTGTGGGCCACGCTGATCTCGCTCGTCGTCGACGGGGTGCCGGTGCTCGGGGTCGTGAGCGCGCCGATCCTCGGGCGGCGCTGGTGGGCGACGCGGGGCGGCGGGGCGTTCTCGTCCGAGCACGGCACCGCTCCCCTGCGCGTGTCGGGGGTGAGCGACCTCGCCGACGCGTCGCTGAGCTACAACGGCCTCGAGTACTGGCGTGACGCCGGCCGGCTCGACCAGCTGCTCGACCTCACCGGCCGGGTCTGGCGCACGCGGGCCTACGGCGAGTTCTGGTCGTACATGCTCGTCGCCGAGGGCAGCGTCGACGTGGCGGGCGAGTTCGGGCTCGAGCCGTACGACATGGCGGCGGTCATCCCGATCGTCGAGGAGGCGGGGGGCCGGTTCTCGAGCGCCGACGGCAAGCCGGGCCCGTGGCACGGCAGCGCCCTCGCGACGAACGGGCTGCTGCACGACGGGGTGCTCGGGGTCGTCGCGGGCTGAGCAGCACGCAAGAGCCCGTCAGAGCCGAGCAGTCGTCAGCCGGAGGCGCGGGCCGCAGCGCGCCGCCCGGCGACCGGCCTCATCCCTCCGGACTAGCTCGCGCCTGGGCAGTCCCATCCCCCGGGGTGATGCCGTGCGTCGCGGCGACCGCTTGACTGGCCGCAGGTCGACGCCGCACCCCGGAGGGGTCCTGTCCACGGACGGGCCGGCGCACCAGGGGCCCCGCGGCTCGCCTGCCCTGAGGGCGGGCCGCGGGGGCTCCGTCAACGCCGGGGGCGCCGCCCGCGGCGACGTCACCCCCTCGTGAAGGAGCCCCTCATGCCCGTCGTCACCGCCGCCTCCGTCGTCTCCCCCTCGAGCAGCACCGTCAGCGCCGTCGACCCGGCCGCCGTCGACCTCCCGACGACGCACGACGTCGACATCACCGCGTGGCTCGTCGCCGCGGCGGCGTCCTGGCCTGCGACCGCCTGACGCGTCGTCCGGCCGGGGCCCTCGACGCTCGACACCGAGGCGTCGTCGCGGGCCCGACCACCGCACCCGGCGCAGCAGACCTCAGGAGGCGCTGGCCGCCTCCCCCACGCGCCCCTGCTTGCGGGCCCGCAGGTCGAGCAGCGCCAGCACGAGCGCGACCGCCACGAGAGCGATGGTGACGAAGAAGCCGCTGCGGTAGGCCGCGTGGTAGACGTCGAGCGACGCGTCGGAGCCGGCGCCGGCGATGACCGAGTAGAAGGTCGAGACCGCGGCCGCCGTGCCGATGGCGGTGCCGGCGCGCTGGCCGACCTGGCCCATCGAGCCGGCGACGCCGCCCATCTCGACCGGCACCTCCGCCAGGGTGAGGGTCTGGTTCGGCGAGATGACGAAGCCGCCGCCCGCGCCGGCGACGAGCATGCCGGCGCCCATGGCGTAGGGCGTGATCTCCTGCGGGGTGAGCACCGCGGCGAGCAGCAGCAGCACGAAGCCGCCGGCCACGAGAGCGAGGCCGAGCACCACGAGGCTGCGGCCGTACTTGTCGACGATGCGGCCGCCGTAGAACGCGGCGACGGCCGAGGTGAGGGCGAACGGGATCGTCACCATGCCGGCGTAGACGGGCTCGAGCCCGAGCCCCTGCTGCAGGTAGAGCGTGGTGAGGAGGAAGGTCGCGGGCAGCGCGCAGAAGTACACCGTCGCGATGAGGGTGCCGTTGCGGTACGACGCGAGCGAGAACAGCGAGAAGTGCACGACGGGTGACTTGCCGCGGGCCTTGTAGCGCTGCTCCCAGGCGACGAAGGCGGCGCCGAAGCCGACGAACCCGATGAGGAAGAGCCAGCGGAGGGGCTCGTCGCCCTGGCCGGTGGTCAGCACGAACGGCAGCATCAGCGTGAGGATGGTGAGGCCGAGCAGCACGATGCCGACGAGGTCGAGCTCGTTGTGGCCGCCCGGGGCGGTCGTCGCTCGGGGCAGCAACTTGAGGGCGAAGACGATGGCGACGATGCCGAGGGGCACGTTCATCCAGAAGAGCAGGCGCCAGCCGTCCTGGTCGCCGCCGATCGCTATGAGCAGGCCACCGAGGGTCGGGCCGAAGGCGGTCGAGATGCCGATGACGGCGCCGAAGAGCCCGAAGGCGCGACCGCGCTCCTTGCCCTGGAAGAGCTGCTGCACGAGCCCCAGCACCTGGGGCATCTGGATGCCGGCCGCGACCCCCTGGAGGATGCGCGCGACGACGAGCAGCTCGATGCTCGGGGCGAGGGCGCAGAGGATGCTCGCGATCGTGAACGCGCTCAGCCCGATGACGAACATGAGGCGGCGCGACTTGAGGTCGCCGAGGCGGCCGGAGGGCACGAGCGAGAGGCCGAAGGCGAGGGCGTAGCCCGCGACGATCAGCTGCAGGGCGGTCGGCCCGGCGCCGAGCGAGGCCTCGATGCTCGGCAGGCCGACGTTGACCTTCGACAGGTCGAGGATGGTGAGGGCGGCGACGCCGACGCAGACGCCGAACGCCTGCCACTTCTGGCGGTCGGTGATCTGCCCCGTGGGGTCGGAGGCCGCGGGCGCTCCGTCGGAGTCGCGGGCAGAGGAGGAGTCGGATGCGTTCGTCATGGGATGCTCCTGTCTTACACCTGTCGGTCGCCGCTGCCCCGCCGTCGAGGCGCGGCGCTCCCCGGCGCGGTCGCAGGCGGACACCGCTACCGTGGGCCGGATGACGACGCGACGGCTGCGGACGACCGCCGCCCGTCTGCTCGCGGCCTGGCTCGTCGTGCTCGCCCTCGTCGGATCGTACGTCGCCCTCTTCCCGGCCGTCGCCGAGGTGGCGCGGTCGACCTGGGCCGACGTGCTCGCCCTGACGCGGCCGGTCGGCCTGCTGACCATGTCGGACGGCTACACGCAGGTGGCCGTGATCGCGCTGGTGCTCGCACCGCTCCTCCCCCTGGCCGACGTCGCCACGGGCTTCCGTCGGCGACGGGCGCTGCTGCGCCTCGCCGCCGTGCTGGGGGTCGTGGCGATCGTGGTGATGACGGCGGCGACTGCGGGAGGCGCGGTGCCGGTCCGCGCCCGCCTCACCTCCCTGACGGTGGCCGTCGCGGTCGGGCTCGCGCTCGGTGCCCTGATCAGCGCGGCGCTCCGCCCCCTGATGGGCGCTCACCCCGCCGGAACGCCCGGCCCTGCGACACGGCGCCTCGCGGTCCGATCCGCGCTCGGCTACGGCGCGTTCGTGGCGCTCGTCGCCTTCACGTCCAGGCCGGTCGACAGCGAGGTGACTCCCCTGCTGATCCGGGTGCTCGACCGGCTGCGCACCATCGGCTTCCCCGAGTGGATGAGCTACAGCGCCGTCGAGTTCACGGCCAACATCGTCTTCTTCGTGCCGGTCGGGCTGATCGTGGTGCTGCTCGTCGGCCTGCGCCGGTGGTGGTGGGGCGCCGTGGCCGGGTTCGTGATCAGCGGGAGCGTCGAGCTCGGCCAGCTGCTCTTCCTCCCCGACCGCTTCGCCTCGCTGGACGACCTGCTCGCGAACACGACGGGGGCACTGCTCGGAGCCCTCGTCGGAGTGGTCGTGCTCGGGCGCCTCACCGCGCCCAGAACACCCGCCAGGCATCACGGGGCCCTCTGAGACCGATTCCTTGCCCGAGAGGGCTAGTGGCAGCGACCGCGGTCGCTTGTGCACCCCGCACTTCGACGAGAGCATCCAGTGCCTGGAGGGCCATCCAACGGCAGAGCCTGACTTGGACGTCGATGCTGAGACGCAGGCGAGCCGCCGCGATGCTGGCTCGCCTCCCGATCCAGTGAGCGAGGAGCACCCCTGACCCGCCGAGGTTGAAGACGAAGATGACGGCGCTGACCCTCTGGGCCGGCGAGCCTAGGGTGAGGCCCCACGCTCCGCCCACCAGGACCGCCAGCACGACGAGGCCGGCGGGTGCGGCACGGAAGTAGTTCCACCCACGGTGTCGCGACACCGCCGTGTCAACGAGCTCATCGACGATCTCGAGCGGTGTCTTGTTCTCGGTAGCCAAGCGTCTGATGTCCGTGTCGCTCAGCACGCCCGCGGACAACGCGGCCGACCGCTGGAGACGGTCATCCACTGCGACGAGAGCATGTCTCCATTCGCTCTCAGTCCGGACGTTCCGACCCTGGGAGCGCTCGTCTACGAGATCGCGCCAGAGCGTCGCGTAGTCCGAGTACTGCCCGTCGAATGAGTTGCGGGCTCGCTCCGCAAGCCAGGTCGATCCCGCGAAGAGCACGGCGACGAACAACGAGGCTAGCGAGACTGCCCACGGCCAATCGGTCTTCATTAGTTCGAAGAGACCTGATGTCACGAGGCCGATGACGGGAGTCAGGGCGATGACGGCCACGAAGGACACCAACAAGCTGAGCCCGAACTGACGAGTCTCGCGGGCCGAACCCCTCTCCACGCGGAGCCGCCTGGCTGAGGCGCGATGGTCATACACGACACCCCAGTGCCAGATGGTCAGGCACAAGCCAGCCGTCATCAGCAGCAGGGCCGCTTGTCCTAACATCTCCACGCGCGCATCTCCCCGTTCTGCGACAGAAGAAGGCCCCGAGCCGAAGCTCGAGGCCTTCCCGGTGCTCTGGTGTTACGCGTTGTTGCGCGCGCGGCGCTGCAGCGTGACAACGACCATCAGCGCGATGCCGAGCATCAGGGCGCCGGCGGCGGCCCAGATGACGAGCGTCGGGACGGTCGAACCCGTGAAGGCGAGGCCACCGGCGTTGTTCGAGCCAGCGGCGGGGGTGCCGTCAGCGGCGACCACGGTCAGCGCGGCGGGCGCCACGTTGCCGGAGGTGAGGCCGGTCGCGGTCAGCGAGTAGGTGCCACGCGCGGTGGTGGGCAGCGTGACGGCGACGCGAGCGGCACCGTTGGCGTCGGCGGTCTTGACGAGCGTGGTGGTCTCGATGGCGGCCAGCGTGACGCGACCCTCACCGGTGACGGCGAAGCTGACGTTCTCGCCGGCGATGAACGAACCGTTGACGATGGTGACGTTGATGGTGCCACCAGCGGCGACGGTGCCCTGCACCGTGACGTTGGTCGACGGGACGTAGGCCTGGGCAGCGGCCGGACCAGCGAAAACGCCGGCGACCACGAGCAGAGCTGCGGCGATGATCTTCTTCATGGGTTCCCCTAAGTGGATAGGCGCCCCAGTGATTTCCCCTGCGGAATGAGACGCAGGCTCAGGTTAGCGGAGATTCACAGGCAACGCTTACCTGTTGTGTTTCCGAAAGGTTAACGATCGGGGTCGTCTCGAGCTGCGCCGCGCCAGTAGTAGTCGGCCCGCCGAGGAACGACATCTTGATCGTCGTGCTTTGTCCTGGTGAGAGGGTGGTCTGCAGCTGGACGACCGCATGGCCGGAGTCTGTCGCGGTCTGTACACCGGCAGGTTGACCATCGACTGCCGCCTCCATGAACACCCCCTCACTGGGGGCATAGACGGCGAGGTTGGTGCTGATCTGGCCCGGGGGAATGCCGAAGTTCCCGTCTCCCGTGACGTACGGCGGCAGTGACGTCGCGGCGTCGGCAGGTGCGTCGTTCCGGAGCGTGACCTCAACGACGTAGGTGGAGCGCCCGTCCTGCCGGCACACCTCCTGACCGACTCCGAACTCGGCGCCGAGGTAATAGTCCATCTTCGCCCCGGTGCCGTCGTTGAGGTACATACCAAAGCGGGGCTGCGACGGCGTGCTCGTCGGCAGCTGGCCCGCGAGCGTCGTCTCCGCGATGCGGGCCTGCTCGTCAGGGTCCGCGCTCCATAGGTAGATGCGGCGTTCGTCTCCAGCCCGGGTGAGCGCCGACACAAGCACCTTGGGGTCGAGTGAGCCCGACGCCACGGCGGAGAACACGCCCGACGCGGTTCCGGCGAAGAAGAGGTCCTGCTGGGCCGGTTCCTCGTAGCGGGAGTACGCCTCGCTGAGCAGCAGCGGGACGACGTTGTCCGAGGTGAGGACGTCGCCGGTCGGCAAGGTGATGGGCCCGGTCGCGGCCATGAGGTAGCTGAGGGCGACGGGATCCATGGAGAGGACCCCGTCTACGGTCGTGCCGAACTGCCGCTTCCACATCTCCCTCGCGAGCTGCGCGCTCAGAGGGAACTGAGGAGTGAGGTTCACGTCCTGGATGTACTGACCCGTGATGGCTCCGTACAGTCCCTCCGTCTCTGGAGGCAACGGCAGTACAGGAGCGTCAGCTCGAGGGAAATCGCTCGATGACGCCTGCTGAACGAGGCTGAGTCTCCCATCCTCGACGTGCAAAAGAGCGACAGCGCCAGGTATGCCCCCGGTGGCCCGCAGCTCGGCGTTGTTCTGGAACATAACGAGATAGTTGCGTGGCCCTTCGGCGCCCATCATCTGGGGAGCGAGAGCAACGGCACGTGCCACGACGTCCATCTGACCACTGGCCTTCTGGAGCACGTCGAGAAGGCTACTGACCGAATTCTGGATCGGCCCGATTGTCGTCGACGCGTCGATGCCGGCTGCCACGACGACTTGAGCCTTAAGACTGGCATCGGCGGCCCCCACAGCCGGTTGGACTCTCAAGAGCGGCGCTAGGTCGATGGCGCCGTCGATCGGCCTGAACGACTCCGGACCCACGGTATGAGCGATGCCAGCGACAGGGAGGACGACGTCTTCCGAGACGGCCGAGAGGACCTCGGCTACTTGTCGAACAGCGCGCATGTCATCTCCTGCGCCTGGCAAGACCTCCACGGAGCGCCACACGGGATCGCTCGTCAGATCTCGCGCCGCGCGCACTTCGTCGCGAAGCCCGCGTGCAGTCGCGAGCGCTGAGCTTCCGTCGGAGTTGACTACTTGTGTTTGCAGGCTGTCCGCCAGCGAAGCGGCCTTTTGAAGGTGTTGAGACGCTAGGTAACCACGCACGCCGACCCACGAAACGACCAGCACTAAGAGAAGGAGGATTCCCAGAACCAGGAACCGCAGCCTCCGCCACTTCGGACGTTCGCGCCGACTACCGGCGTGGCTGGCTGACATGGAGCTTATCTAAACACGGTCGTGAGAACTTGCGAGACCGGGGGACGGCGCTTCGGCCAGTCGTGGTCCGGTGCGGCTCTACGCTGCGTGGCCGATGCCCGGTTCGTCCAGGGCGACATCAGACCGCTCTTCTGGGTCGTCGGAAAATCCGCAGCGCGTCCGGTCCGACGAACTCGGTGAAGGCGAGGAGCCCGCCCGCGAGCGATGCCTCGCTGATGAGAAGCGCCCACGCCATGCCCGAGGCCCCGAGATGCGGGACGAGGAGAACGCCAATTGCAATGTTGAGAGCTGCCCCGGCAATCGTGCTGTAGAGGAACGGCCTATCGTATTTCAGCGGCAACAGCCACTGGAGGCCCACCACCTGCACGATCGCGAATAGAGGGACACTGGCGACTAGGAGACGGAAAACGGGGACGGCCTCATTGAACTCCTGGCCGAACAGAACGTGGATCACAACGTCTGCGGCTAACCACAGTCCGAGAGCCAGCGTCGCGGCTCCCGCCAGCAAAGCGAGAAGGATCCGGCGGACGACGACCGTCGCGCGTGCCGCGTCCTGCGCCATGAGGACGACAACCTCAGGGAAAGCCACCTGTGAAACGGGAGCAAGCAAGCTCCTCACCGCGTTGGCAGTACGTTCCGAGGCGGCGTAGAAAGGTGCGCCACTGGGGAGGAGGACGCCCAGGATGAATGTATTCCCCATTGGCGCGAGGCCCTGGACGAGCCGCGTCAGGCAGAGGTGAAGGTTCAGGCGCAGCATACGCAAGCTGCGGGTGAGATCGGGTGAGCCCGCATCGACTAGCTTGAGCATCGTTCGCGATGACAGAGTGAGAGCGCCAGCGATGGTCAAGAACTGCAAGAAGGGGACGAGCCACGCATCCTCGGGAACATGGACAACGGCGATGATCAAGACGAGAGACGTGACCCTCGCTGCTAGTTCTCGAACCATGACGTAGGGAAGGCGCCCCAAGGCCTGGAAGAACCACGACGGAGACAGCCCTTGAACTACGGTCAGGGCCAGCGTCCACCAATAGGCGGCCGGCTCCGCACGAACGATGGGCACCGCGAACCACACCGTTGCCCATACGGCACCCACGAATACGCCAAGGAGCACGCGCGCGCCGATCAAGTCGCTCACGATGAGCCCCAAGGATCGGCGGTCACCCCTCACGGCCGCTGCCTCGCGCGTCGCACCGAATCCGAAGCCGAACTCCATGATGACGATCATGAGCGTGCTCAGGGACGTCTGCACGGCAAGCACGCCCCATACGTCCGGGCCAAGGCGACGTGTTAGAAAAGGTAAAAGAACAAGGGGAATGACCAGCGTCGCGATCTGCAGCCCGTAAAGAGACCCGACGGAGACCACGTGTTTGCGGTACCGCTCAGGGACGAGCATCGGTCCGTCTTCCGTTCTCTCGGCCTAACACAAGGGCGCGCTCCAGCCCCCACGGAATTCTGCCATCGACCCCGCGCAAGCCATCGCGCAGTCCAGCCACAGCCGCCCTCACCTGCGAAAGTCGCTCTCGGCCAAAGAGCAGGCTCGCCGCGAACACTTTCGTCTCCATAAACGCTTTTCGGGCAACCCAGGCCGAATTCGATCGCCCATACGCTCGGAATAGCGCGACGCGATTTCTATTGATGTAATAGCGCCTGAATGGCGGATGGTAAGAGAACGACACGCTTGCTCCCTGTCGCTTCAGGCTGTGACCTAGTATCGCGACAGTAAGACGCTCACCGATCGAGTGCTCGATCGCGGCTCGCGGTGAAACGAGAGTGACGTAGCCAGCTCTGCGAAGACGGAACAGGTATTCGATATCGATGAGGTCGATGAAGTACGACTCTTCGAACGGGCCGACTTCATCCAGGACTGTTACAGGAACGACAAAGCCGGACTGGATCGCCTCTACAACGTGATCGAGCCCGCCCGCAGTCCAAGTGTCGCCCACAGCGTGGCCGTTGATTATGCCCGCGCCGACCAGGCCGACCTTGACCGAGGCCCTCGAAGCCGCCTGAAGCGTTGCCGAGACTTCGGTCAAAAAGGTCGCTGACAGTCGGGTGTCCTGATCGAGCGTGAGGACGTGACTCGCGTCGAAGAGGGCTCGGGCACGTGCGACGCCCTCGTTCAGGGCGCGCCCAAGGCCGACGTTCTCAGGTAACGCGAGGACAGCGATACCCATGCCGCGGACCTCCTCGAGAACCGATTCGAAAGCTGGTCCCGACCCATCGTCGACGACGACCAGATCAATACCGAGCGCCTGCACGAGCCGAACGTTCGCCACTACCTCGCGCGTAGGGCGGAAGCAACTCATGACAGCCACCACGGCTTCTTTTGCCCTACTCATCGCGCCCAGAACCCGGCCGAGCGCATGCGCAGCGAAGTACCCATGCTGATGCTCTGGTCAAGGCCAACGTTAGGACGTCGACGAGCCGGAAGCCCGCGCGCCGCCTTCCAACCCGCCCACCTGCCCCTAAGGCCGGCTGTGTCACGAGCTCTGATGAGCTGGCTCATGACTACAAGAAATTCTGTGATGTTGGCTCGCAGGCTAAAGCGTGAGACATGTACTCTGTAGAGACGAAGGGTATAGCCCCTACCGAAGGCTGACAGATAGCGCTGGCGGGGCGATCCTAGGCCGCTTGACACGCCGCCGACATGCACTCCTCGGGCGGCTCTGACAGCTGTGCTTCGCCACCCGGCCGCCCTAAGCCGGAACGCAAGTTCGAGTTCCTCTCCGTACATGAAAATATTCTCATCTAAGAGTCCGACCTCGCTGAGGGCAGTTCGTCGATAGGCGGCGACGGCACCGTAAGGACCCACGGCGGGCCACCGCGTGTCATCGACTACGACGTCGATAGGAGCCCCGTGATAGCGAACGAATCCCGCCAAAGTCACGTCTGCCACGATGCCGTAGGAATCGACTGAGCCATCAGGGGCCAGGAGAAGAGGAAAGGCGCTTCCGACGCCGTTGACTTTGAGAGCGTCCGCGAGGAGCGACGTCATGTCTGGTGACGCCTCCACATCGCTGTTGACCAGCACGACTACATCTGCGACTCCGGCGCGAATCCCGATATTGCACGCCCGTGCAAAACCGACGTTGTCTTTTAGTTCAATTATTGTCAATTTGGGAAACGCTTTTCGAAGCCGCTCGGCAGTGTCGTCAGGCGATGCATCATCTACGACAATGACGTTCACTGGCTCGTCCTGGCCAAGAAGGCTCGAGATGCACCGCGCCGCAACGTCTGCATGCCCATGGACAGGTACCACTACATCTGCAATCAAGGGCGCTCCGCCTTCAGTCGTGTCAAGCCAGGTTTCTTCATCGTTCAAGATGATGACCCCACAAACCCTCGGGCCAAGGTCCGGGAACGGGCATGCTGAGGATGATCTCGAGCGGGCGGTGTTAGGGCTGAGGCAACAAAAGCCGCAATGACGACCGAAACGATCAAGAATACAATGATGCCCTGCAGGAACAGGAATCCGCGCCAGTACTCAAGGAGACCATAGGCGATAACTGCACTTACAGTGGACACGTACGACTTATACTGCAAAAAATGACCGTATATTAGTCCTGCGAGAAAGAGTCCGACCAGAGTAAGGAGCAATCCCCAGTATCCGTAGTTTGCAAAAGTATCCGCAAAAGCAGAATTTGCATTCAGGTTCGGCGCGACGTCCACTTGATAGTTGTAGAGCGCAGGATCGAGGGCGGCACTCTTATCGCTCTTGACTGTCTGAAGAAATGTAGGGACGAGAACTACTGCTGCCGATTCGAAAGTTTCGTTGCCCGAGATCGCGCCGCGGAACATGCCATCAGCGACACCGACCGCGACCTGCGTGGGTGTGCCTACGTACGCCAAAATTTGGTACGCATTCATAGCGATCGGATTTTCGACACCAAGAAGTCGGTAAAAGTTCGAATTGCGCGTGTAGTTGAAGACAGCCAAAAGGGCGAAGAGGAAAGCACCCCCGGCAATCAGCCACGAGAGACGGAATTGTGCCGTTGGGCGCTCACGCCACAAAAGAAAAATGAAAACGACTGTGGCCATAATAATTGACAGGCGCGAACTAAGTAATGCCACGCCGAGCAGAAGCACTACGTTCAGTATCGCAAGCGGCCAGCCCGCTCGACGTGTATATGTACGCCACACCGCGAGTGGTGCGGCAACAATAGCTGAGTAGCGGAGGGTGGCCAACGACGATCCATCTCCCAGCGCGCTGCTCAACAGATTTGCCTGGCCCGAGGACACAACTGTGCTGATTGAAAACTGGCCCCCTACTGAGACATAGGACCAACCAACTCCCACCGCAGACATGAGTGTGATCACCCAGTAAAATGTACGCTCAAAGTTATTTTCATTCGAAGACGGCTCAAGAGTCGTGAGCCGGGGGGTAGACCGGCCGGTGTGGGCACCGGCAATTACTACCCCCACGCACACGGCATACCAAATTATCAAAATGAACAGTGATGCAGGGTTAAGGTCGCTTCGAGAAGCGAATCCGCGAAGATACGTGCCAGTCCCTGGCACGGCCCAAAGAACAAAACTGGCCAGGACTGGGACAAGGATAAGGAAAGCGGGCTTGAAGAGCGTCGCTACCCTCACGCTGCCCGCCGCCCATCGTGCGCGTCCGGACGGGCCCAACCACCGTGTCCGCCGGCCGTCTTCCTACTAGACATCACGGCGTGCTCGCGAAATGGCTTCGTCAATGCGCCCGGCACTGAGGTCCCAATCGTACTGAGTCTTCCACCACTCCAGGGGTCGAAAAACATTCAGATCGAGCAGACTGTCCATGCCCGCTGCCCAGTCTTCGGGCTCGTCGGCCACCTCGACGGAGACGCCGTTCCCGTCGAGGATCTCAGCAATGCTGTGACATCCCGACCAGAAGGCTACGGGTGCACCGGAACTGCCTGCTTCCAGGGCCGGCAAACCAAAGCCTTCGAGCATGGAGGGGAAGATGAGGCCGTCAGAACCCCGGTACAGGGACGCGAGATCCTCATCTGAGATGTTAGACCGAGTTGCTATCTGCTCATCGACTCCCGCGGCCTTAGCTCGATCAACAACGTCCGTCTCGTCCGCAGACACGACCACGAGACGGTAGTTGGGCCTGAGGCGGAGCGCAGCCAACAAGACATTAAAGTTCTTGTGTGGTTTCAGGTTTCCCACGTACATGAAGAAATTGTCGAACGGCTTGGAGACCGGCCCTTCCGCTGTAAAGGCCGAAGAGAGCCCGATGCCGACATTCACCACATCAACTTCAGGGGCCTTAAGCCATGACGTGATGGCATTCCGAGATACCTCCGAGATGGTGAGGACCATGCCAGTCTTTAGGATCGCAGGCCGAACGACGCGTTCGTAGTAAATCCGCTTAGCCGTGCCCGATTCACTCTTGACCTCGAGGTGAATGAGGTCGCAGATCGTGATCAGTTGCCGCGCACGCGTTAGCCCGGCATTGAATCCTGGCGAATACAGCAGATCAGAAGCCTTGAGCCCGAAGCGAGCTGGATTGACAGCGTCAAGAGGCGATGCCGGATTCAATTTGGACGTCAGGGGCGTCCATGGTGAGTGAAGCCGTGGCACCAGCTCCCGAGCGAGCCGCCCGATGCCGTGCTTGCCGCTCCATCTGTCGTCAACGACGAGCATCGATGTTCATCCATTTCGTGAGGTTGTTGGCGAAAGTTTTTTCGCTGAAGAGTGCGGCCGAGCGATGCCGAATTTCCATCGAGTTCAGTCCTACAGCGGTCTCAGCAGCCAGTCTCAGGTCTACGGAGCCGAAGCTGCTCATGATGGCACCGCCACCCACGGCGGTAACACTTTCACGCGCACCGCCGACAGCATTGACCAGAACAGGCGTACCGAGGCTCATGGCTTCGACCGGCATGATGCCGAAGTCTTCCACGGCTGGGAAGACGAAGAGCGACGCCGCCTCGTACATGGCGTACAAGAGGCGGTCGGACGGCCGGTCAACGATCAAAGTCGGAACGGATGCAACAGAAGCCCGCTCTTCTAGCTGCGCACGCAGGGGCCCAGATCCCGCGAGCACGACGGGGACTCCGAGGGCCTCCCCTACGGAGATGGCGATGTCGAGCCTTTTGTACGGCACGAACCGTGACGCGCCTAGGACGAAAGTCGGCGGCAGACCCTCGAAGGCGAGAGCGTCAGGTCCATCGAGCCGGTCCTTCCAGTTAGTGACGGACTGTAGAGCCTCGGTGTCCACCGGTGGGTAGATCACAACCGCGTCCTGGTCCCAGGAGCGCCTGATTCGATCGCGGACGAATTCGCTGTTGGCCGCGAACTGCGCGCCTTCTGCGGCACGCGCACGGTCAAGCCGGCGCAGAGCCGGCGAAGCCGCCCGAGCGATGACGTTCGTTCCACGCTCATCGAGCTCCGGCGTCCAGATGTACCGAGCAGGGGTATGCACGTAAACGAACTTTCGAGGGCCGTCTTCCTGCACGGGCCCGCCCACGTGATGAGCGAACAAGTGGCTGCTGGCTAGGACGAAATCGTAGGCCGACACGTCAGTTCGGCGCCACGTGGCTGGCATGAACGGCAGGGCCGCCGCCTTGTTCTTCCGAAGTGGCGTTCGTGCCAACCACGATTCGTGGACGTTCTTGCCTTGGAATCGCTCAGGAGCGTCGTTCCAAAGACTCAGGACATCCGCGTCAGGAAAGACTCTCGCCATGGCCTCGGCCACGTTCTCGGACCCGCCGTGCACAGATATCCACTCGTGTGCGATCAGACCGACCATCAGTGAGCGTCCTCTCCAGGCAGTACGACTGCCTTGACCGTGCGCCACAGGATGACGATGTCGCCCGTGATCGACCAGTTCTCGACGTAGTAGAGGTCGAGGCGGATCGCATCTTCCCAGCCCAAGGAGGAGCGGCCTCCGACCTGCCACAGGCCAGACATGCCGGGCTTGAGGAGCAACCGACGTCGGGCGGCGTCGTCGTACAGAGCGACCTCTCCATCACGTTGAGGTCGGGGGCCGACCAAGCTCATGGAACCGAGGAACACGTTGAAAAGCTGAGGAAACTCATCGAGGGAGTGCTTGCGGAGCACGCGACCGATGGACGTGACGCGCGGGTCGTTCTGCACCTTGAAGAGTGGCTTGTCGCTCGATCCCTGAGCCGCGAGCAAGTCCTGCAGCTCAGCATCGGCGTTGACCCTCATGGACCGGAACTTCAGCATGTGGAAGTGGTCACCGTTCAGTCCGACCCGCTCCTGCTTGTAGAGAACTGGACCGGGGCTCGTCACCTTCACCATGATCGCGAGCACGATCAGAACCGGAGAGAGTGCGGTGATCAGTGCACCCGAACCGAGGATGTCGAAAAGCCGCTTCGTAAAGAGCTTGCTGCCAGCGTAGCGCGGTGTCTCGACGTGGATCAGAGGCAGGCCGGCTACAGGTCGTGTGTGGATGCGCGGTCCGCCGATGTCCGTCAGGCTCGGCGCCACGATGAGGTGCCGCTGCCCGGCCTCCAGCCCCCAGCTCAGCTTCTTGATTTGCTGCGGGCCGAGCGCTTCAGCACCTGTCACGACGAGCGTGTCTGCAGATGCCTCGTCGAGAGCGCGGAGGGAGTCGTCGACGCCGCCGAGGATGCGGATCGAGGTGCCCGGGAGCGTCTCACCGGCAGCACCGGTCGTCACGCAGGCACCTACCACGTGGTATCCCTCCTCGGGGTGCCTCGCCAGCTCACGAGCGATGTGCAAGGCAGTGGCCTGCGAGCCCACCAGCACCACCCGTGCGGAGTACTCCCCATTGCGTCGCTTGATAGAGAGCCACTGCCGCCACATCCAGCGCGAGAACATCAAGACGATGATGCCGAGGGGCAGCGCGATCAGGATGTACCCGCGAGCCACGTCGAGCTTGAAGAGATACGAGACAACGGCCACAAGGCCGAACAACCTCGCGGTGCTGTCCGCGATGTTCTTGTACTCCTGAGTGCCGCCGCCGAGCACGCGGTAATCGCGGGTGCTGTACAGCTGGAGCATGACCATCCACGCGACGATCAAGGCGATCGAGAAGGCGTAGTAGCTGACACGCAGTTCCGTGAGCTGGCCGGCGACGGCGACGTTGCTGGAGTCGAAGCCGAAGTAAGCGATCTGGACCCCGAACACGACCCAGTACAGGACGAGGAGGTCGGTGAAGGCGATTCGCCTCGAGTAAGTCCGGCTCCAGTCGAACGGGACCACGAGATCAGGGTTCTTCGTGATGCTCACCAGGTGGCCCCACCATCTGTCGAAACGAGAGTCTGCGAGCCTGCGTCAGCCCAGACGACCTGGCCGGAGGAGCTGAGCGACACATTGCCGGCGGGATCGATGTCAGGAATGCAACCGAGCGGAGAAGCGAAGCTACGGGACGTCACCGGGATCGACACCGACTGCACGGCCAAGCCTGCGCAGTCGTCAGCCCCGGAACGAGCGATGAGGTACCGGTCGTCGCTGACGGTCACGTCGGTGACGCCCGGCATGTCCAGGGGTGTCC
This sequence comes from Frigoribacterium sp. NBH87, assembly GCF_014217665.1. NCBI lineage: Bacteria > Bacillati > Actinomycetota > Actinomycetes > Micrococcales > Microbacteriaceae > Frigoribacterium > Frigoribacterium sp. NBH87. The sequence goes on along the minus strand of NZ_CP043650.1, from coordinate 3,200,448 downwards.
ACGTCCCAGCCGCATCGCGGAAGGTGACGAGGCCTTCACAAGCCACGGCATCCCCCCCGTCGGACGAGACGACCCGTATCGGCGAGGCGCACGGCGACGGAACTGTTCCTGAGCGGAGGGTCACGGTCGAGCCGTCAACATCGGTGAATCCGAGACTACCGGCTTCAGCTGGGTATTCCTTCCAGAACTCGCCCCCGGTGAAGCTGGCCCAGAACTGACGATCGCAGGCGGCACCGACTCCCCCGAGTACAGAAACGCGCTGAGATCCAGCTTCGAGGGCGACGACGGTGCGGACATCGAAAGAGACCTCGACGGCTGACCAGGTCGCGCCGCCATCGATGCTGCGCTCAAGGCGGGCCGCGACGTCGGTGCACGAGCCCGGGGTGGCGCGCCACGCCTCGGTGGCGCTGACGACCGACAGGAAACCGGAAGGCTCGGTCGACGTGGGCGACGTCGTCGGTGAGGCGGTGGGAGTCGACGTCTGTTGTTCCTCCGGGGGCGGGCCGGACGAGAACGTCGGGATCGGCCCCGCCTCGCGCTGCTCGCCCGGTCGGGTCGACGCGACGGCCGCCACGATCAGGGCGACGTCGGCGACGACGAGCACCGCCAGCACGACGAACCACCACGTGCGCGTCGTCGCTCCCCCCGAGCGACTCACGCGGCAGCCGACCCGTCGGGCGCCCGGAGCGCCGTCACGATCGCGTCGACGGCTCGGTCGACGTCCGCCGCTGCCCGCTCGTGGACGTCGAGACCGCGACGGTACGGGTCGACGATGTCCTCTGCCTCCGGGTCGTCGAGCGGCGGGACCATGCCCCGCATGCTCGCCACGAGACGGACGACGTCGGCGGGGCTGTGGGCCGCGGCGAGCTCCGCCGGGTCGGAGGCCTCGGCCAGGCGGGCGAACTGCTCGAGGGTGAACGACCGACGCGAGGCGCGGGGCGAGAGGCGCACGACCGCGGCGCGGTGCTCGCGGGCGGCCGTCAGCACCAGGTCGGCGCTCTCGGCCAGCATCTCGGTGAGGTAGGTGGCCTGGTGGGCCTCGGGCGCGCCGCCGTAGGCTCGCGACATCTCCGCCGCCGTGGCGTCCATGGCGGCGCCGTCCTGCGCCATCGTGCCGGCGCTCATCACGACGAACGGCGTCGACGAGCCCGCGAGGCGCGCGGTCAGGAGCTGCTCGGCGAGGGGCGACCGGCAGATGTTGCCCGTGCAGACCACGAGGATGCTGAAGGGGCGCCCCGCGGTCATCGAGCGGCCTTGCGGGCCTCGGCGCCGATGCGCGTCCTCTCCTTCTTCGTGGCCTTCGTCTCCTTGTCGTCCTCGATGCCGTAGCCGTAGGCCCCGCCGTAGCGGCCGTAGCCGTAGGCGTCCGGGCCCTTGGTGGGCATCATCGTCATGACGAAGCCGGCGATCGGGGCACCGACGCTCTCGAGGGCGGCGACCGCACCGCTGAGCTGGCCCTTGTGGGTCTTGCCCGCGGCGACGACGACGATGGCGCCGCTGGCGCTCTTCGAGAGGATCGCCGCGTCGGTGACGGGCAGGAGGGGCGGGGCGTCGAAGAGGACGTAGTCGAACTGCTGCTCGAGCTGGCCGATGAGCTCCTGCATCGCCCGGGAGCCCAGGAGCTCGCTCGGGTTCGGCGGGATCTGCCCGGCGGGGAGCACGTGGAGCTGACCGCGGCCCCACGGCTGGACGACGTCGGCGAGGTCGGCACGGCCGATGAGCAGGTCGGTGAGGCCGGCGGCGTCCTCGAGGCCCATGTACTGCCCGACGCGCGGACGACGCAGGTCGGCGTCGATGAGGATGACGCGGGCGCCGGCGCTGTCGAGCGCGATCGCGAGGTTGGCCACGGTCGTGCTCTTGCCCTCGGACTGCACCGACGACGTCATGACGAACGTGCGGGACTTCGTGCCCAGGTCGAGGAACTGCAGGTTGGTGCGCAGGGTGCGGAACGACTCGGCGCGCGGGCTGCGCGGGTCGGCCTGCACGATGAGGGGGCGCTCGTCGGCCTTGGGGTCGAAGGCGATGCCGCCGACGATGGGAGCGTCGCTGATCTTCTCGACGTCGGCCTCGTTGCGGACGCGGTTGTCGAGCGTGTGGCGGAGCACGGCGACACCGACGCCGACCGCGAGGCCGAGGAGGAGGCCCAGGGCCAGGTTGAGCGGCACGTTCGGGCTGGTCGGCGCACTCGGCACCTGCGCCTCCTGCACCCGGGTCAGCTTCACCTGCGAGCCGGCCTCGCTGTCGGCGTCCTCGCTCGTGGCCTCGATCTGCTCGACGACGTTGGTGAGGCTCTGCGACGTCGCGTTCGCGATGTCAGCGGCCATCACCGGGTCCTCCGAGATGACGTCGACCTGGATCAGGGTCGTGTCGAGGGGCGCGCTGGCGGTGATCGACTGTGCGAGCTGCTCGGCCGTGGTGTTCAGGCCGAGGCTGGAGATCACGGGCAGCAGCACGATGGGAGTCGTGACGAGGCTGGCGTAGGTCTTCACGCGCTGCTGTGTGAAGGTGTTGCCCTGCGCCAGGTCGGAGACGCTGCCGCTGGTCTGGGTCGACACGAAGACCTGCGCCGAGGCGCTGTAGTCGGGCGTCTTGACGACCGAGTACGCCGAGGCGAGCCCGACCCCCACGAGCATCATCGCCACGATGAAGACCCACCCCTTGCGTAGGACGGTGATGTAGTCGCGCAGTTCCACGGCTTTGGTTCCCCTTGATCAAGACGTGACGCCAGAGACGGTCACATCGGAGCAATCGTGCCACATGAGCCTCGCTCGGCAGGGCACCGACCGTTCGCCGCACCGTAAGTTGACCTCATGACACGTCGCGACCTCGACCCCGCCGAGCACGTCCGCGAGCGGTCCGCCGCGTGGGACGTCCTCTACGCCGCCCTGGCCCTCGCGGCGGTCGTCATCGCGTCGAGCGTCGTCGGCGACCTGCTGCTGCGCTCCCCCGGGGTGCCGCCGCTCGTCTCGGTCGTCGTCTCGTACCTCGTCATCTGGGTGCCGCTGCTCGCCGCGGTCGTCTTCGCGACGGTCGGCCTCGGGCGGGCGGGCGCGCTCCGACGACTGGGCCTGCGCCTTCGCCCCCTCGACCTGCTGTGGGGCGTCGGAATCGGCCTGATCGCCCGCGTGCTCGACGCCCTGGTCAACCTCGGCGTCGTCGGCAGCACCGGCCTCGAGCCCGTCCCGACCATCGACGGCGGGCCCGCCGTGGGCGTGCTGGTCGTGACCGTGCTCGCGCGGGTGCTGCTCGCGCCCGTCGTGGAGGAGGTCTTCTTCCGGGGGCTGCTGCAGCGCTCGACGGCGAGGCTGCTGTCGACGCCGACGCGTCTCGACGCCCGGGGCGCCGCGGTCATGGCCGTCATCACGACGTCGCTCGTCTTCGCGCTGATGCACGCGCTCGTCGGCAGCTTCTCCCCCGCTGGCCTGCTCGTCACCCTGGTGAGCACGACGGTCTTCGGTCTGTTGGTCGGGACGCTAGCTGCCGTGACGGGTCGCGTCGGAGGGACCGTGTTCGCTCATGTCGTCTTCAACGGTCTCGCTGTCTGGGCCACCTGGCCGGTCTGACGGCTGCCACCGCCGGAACGGCCAGCGGAACAAGGCTGCCACGAGCTGACTGCGGTCTGACATGACGACGATGACTGTGGACGCTGCCAGAGAACCTGCGACTGTGATCGCCGTGTGTAGCCCCACCGATGTATCGCCCCACCACGCTAGGAACTGCGACGTGATGATCACGACGGGCCAGTGTGAGAGGTAGAACACGATCGATCGGCGTCCGATGAACGCCAAGGGCCGTGCCCATCGATAGATCCTCCGTAGACCGGCCGCCCGAGCAGCCATGACGATCACGGCAGGAACAGCGAGCAACTCGAGCAGGCTGGAGTCCGGTGGCAGGAATCCACTGACCAGAATCACGATCAACGCGGCACTGGGAGCGATGACCCCGAGGAAGACGGCAGACCATGAGCGGCCGAGCGCACGGAGACCTGCCGGGAAACGCCCCGCGAAGACGCCGGCCATGAAGAACGCTCCGAGGGCGAAGAACCAGCTCCATCCCGACGTGTCGGACACGATGCTGAGTGCCAGCAGCACAGATGCGGGCCACAGGGGGCCAACTGCTCTCGTCACCCACGCCAGGACGAAGTACACACCGAGGTAGGCCAAGAACCATGTGTGCTCGAGGGGGTGATAGAAGATCCTCGACGCGATTGCAAGATCGATGACGCGGCCACTCACACTGCTGATGGCCGCGAGGAAAGCCAGCATTAGCGCAGACCACACGAAGTACGGCCACGCGATGGTCTGCAGCTTGCCGGCGAAGTACCGGCGCGTTCCCTTGGCGAGGGACTGCGGAACGAACAACCCCGAGAGGAACATTAAGGTGGGCATGCGAAGAGGCTCGAAGAACTGAGCCAGCGCGTCCAGGCCCGGCGAGGCCTGATCTAGATCTTGCACGGCGATCGACGAAGCATGCATGAGCACGACGAGGAGCAATGCGGCACCCCTGAGCGCATCGATGCCCTCGAAGCGTCGGGGCGATCGAGGCCGTTCAGGTCCGACGTCAACGTCGGCACGGAGTTGTTCAGTCATGCGCGTAGAGAGCATGCCATTGTTCGCCTTCTGTTCGCCTCTAGTCCACCGCAGCAGAGGTCGGGAGTACGCATTTAGACCGGTACCAGCCAAGGCCACTCGGTCTTTCTTTGCCCAACTTCGAGAGACGAAGCCCCCCGGTCTGGGGGTGCAGCCCAGTTCGCCTGGAGGACAGAACGCGAACAGACCGGTCCATCATCGATACTCTTGAGTATCGAAGCGCCGTTTCACCGACGCCGCGACCCTCTTGTCGCTGATGCGCTTGAGGAGCATGATCCTGCGACCTCCGAGAGAGCTGACGCGCGTGACGACATCCTTCCCCTGGCGCCCGATCCTGGCGATCGGCGTCGTCGGCGTACTCGCTGCAGGCGGAGCCGCGCTGACCTTCCTGCCCGCCGCCTCCGATGCTCGCCTCGTCATCGAGACGCCGACCGACGGGTCCAGCCCCGCGTCCCGAGCCGTCACCGTCACAGGCACCGCGCCCGAGGGCTCGACCGTCCGCATCTACGACGACAACTCGAACGCCATCTTGCTCGGGACAGCCGATGTCGTCGACGGGCACTTCTCCGCCGAGATCGCCTACGGCGACGGTGCCGCGACGCGGCAAGGCCTGTACATCGACAGCACCGACGGCGGGGAACTGCTCGACGCCGACACCGTGGCCATCACGCTGCCCGCACTGGGCGCGGGAGCACCTTACGACCCTCAAGGCCCCTCGTCCGCCTCAGCCGACACCCCGCGTTAGCGGAGCCTGCGGACATCGGGCCTGATCATGGGCCGAACCACCCGGTCCGGGCGGGCTTCCACCCGGAGGGTGACCACCGCCTCCCACGAACCACCTGGCCACGTGGCGCACAGCCGCTAGGCAACGCCACAGCTGTCACATAGTGTCCCGAGAGGGGCGATCACCGACTGCCCCTCTGCAAGTCATCCGGGTGCTGGGCCAGGGCGACGAGCGATGAAGCTCGAACACCGATCAGAAAGCACCAACACCACGTGAAGAACTTCTTCTCCTGGCGCCGCGCGCTCGCCGTCCCGGCCGCGCTGACGCTCGCCCTCAGCGGGGCACTGCTCACCTCCACCGCCGCGCAGGCCGCACCGGCCGCCCTCGTCGTGACCTCGCCGGTCGCGGGCTCGACGGTCGACTCGCGCACGGTCACCGTGTCGGGCACCGTCCTCGCCGGCGCCATCGTCGACATCTACAAGGGCGTCGACGCCAGCGGCACCCGCGAGACCCGCATCAACACGGGCAACGCGACCACCTTCAGCACCACGCTGACGTACGCGGTCGACGCACCCGTCGCGCAGAGCATCTACGTCACCGGCATCTACGGCGGCAGCGGGTTCAGCGACCCCAAGCGCGTCGACTTCACCCTCCCCGCCGCCGCTCCGGTGAAGTTCATCACCATCGACAGCCCCGCCGCGGGCCCCGTCGCGAGCCGCAGCTTCACCGTCACGGGCACCGCGACCCCGAACTCGATCGTCATCGTCCGCGGTGCCGACCGTGAGCTCGGTCGCCAGAGCCTCGACGCCTCGGGTGCGTTCTCGATCCCCGTCGTCTTCACCGACGCCGACGCGATCAACCAGACGCTCTCCGTCAACGGCCTCCTCGGCGGCAGCGGCATCGACCCGGTCACGCGCGACATCGTGCTGCCCGCCGTCGCCGCTCCGGCGAAGACCGTCACGCTCGACAGCCCCGTCGCCGGCTCCACCGCCACGAGCCGCCTCGTCACCTTCAGCGGCACCGCCCCCGTCGGCTCGACCGTCGTCGTGACCGGCCCCGCCGGTGAGCTCGGTCGCCAGAACCTCGGCAGCGGCTCGACCTACTCGATCTCGGTCACCTACTCCGAGACCGCCCCCGTCGCCCAGACCGTCACGGTCAGCGGCTTCGTCGGCGCCAGCGGCTTCGACAACACCGTCGAGCGCAGCTTCAACCTGCCGGCCGCCGCGGTGACCCCCGAGGCCGTCGCCCCCGCGACGCCCGTCATCACCTCGCCCGTCCCCGCCCAGGTCGTCGTCGGCCAGGACGTCACGATCAGCGGCACCGGCACCCCCGGCGCCAACATCGCCTTCCTGCTGTACCCGACCGACGAGGCACCGCAGTCGTCCGGCCCCCTCGAGGACGCCATCACCGACTCGGTCATCGTCGTGGCCGCCGACGGCACCTGGAGCTCGACCGTCCGCATGGTCAAGCCGGGCGAGTACTCCGTCGTCGCCCTCTCGTTCTTCGCTGACGCGAACGGCGAGCCCACGGTCGACGCCGACGGCAACCCGCTGGTCTCCGACCTCTCCAACGTGGTCGAGTTCCGCGTCGCCGCCGCCACGCCGATCGTCCCCGCCGGCACCTCGGCCACGCCCGTGCGTGCCGCCGGCAGCCTGGCGTTCACCGGTTCTGACGACTCCAGCCTCGTGATCGGCCTCGGCGCCGCCCTCACGCTGGCCGGAGCCGGCCTCGTCCTCGCGGCCCGTCGTCGCCGTGCTCAGCTGAGCACCGTCGACGCGCAGCAGGACTAGCAGCACCCGCCACACCGCACCACCCGAGCCCCCTCCGCCCCAGCAGCGGAGGGGGCTTCGGCGTGCCGCCCCCAGCCCCCGGGGAGGCGCGGGTCGGCACCCAGCCCCGCCCGCGACTCCCCCGGGCACCGCGGCCCTCAACGACGCACCACGTCGTCGCACCGGAACCACGCCGCGGCGTGGTGCGCGTGCGAGGACGTGGTGCGCGAACACCGACGGGCCGCAGCTGCCCGCACGACGAAGCCCCCTCGACCGGAGAGGTCGAGGGGGCTTCGGGGGGCCACCCGCCCGCCGGTGCCGAGGCACGGGGCGGGACGAGCACGGAGTGTGACAGCGGCCGGTGGTGGAGATGGGGGGAATTGAACCCCCGTCCATCGCTGAGATTGCACGCATTCTACGGGCGTAGCCAGATGAGACGTTCTGCTCGGCCCCGACCTTTGCTACTGGCTTCTAGGTCGACGGGCCCAGCCCGAGTTGAAGTCCCGCGTGACCCCCAGGCGTAGTCACGCAGCGAGCCCTCTAGATGACGTCAGGGACTGGTTAGAAGGCGGTCACCAGACTGACGGACTTCATGTGGCTCTACTGCTTACGCAGCGAGAGCGAAGTCAGTGCGCTTGTTATTGGCACTTATTGTTTTCCAGAGATCGTTTACGAGATAACCCTGGATCCTCGGCCCGCTTCTCGTTCGCACACAGGCGATGTCGAAACCGATCATCCCCGTGAGGGGCCGTTGTCACACTCTGTGCTGTTGTCGGGAGAACCGTTCCGCGCGTTCCCGCGCGGCCTTCCAGTGTAGGCCCTGGGGGCCCGTTCGGCTACTCGCCGAGGTGCTTGCGGGCCGACATCGCCGACTCCGCCTCGCGGGTCGCCGTGCGCTCGCGCAGGGTCTGCCGCTTGTCGTACTCGCGCTTGCCCTTGGCGACCGCGATCTCGACCTTGGCCCGGCCGTCGCTGAAGTAGATCTTGAGCGGGATGACGGTGAACCCGCCCTCCTTCGTCTTCTGCCCGATCTTGACGATCTGCTGCTTGTGCAGCAGCAGCTTGCGCTTGCGCCGCGGCGCGTGGTTGTTCCACGTGCCCTCGGTGTACTCGGGGATGTGCACGGCGTCGAGCCAGGCCTCCCCGCCCTCGACGAAGGCGTAGCCGTCGACGAGCGACGCCCGCCCCTGCCGCAGCGACTTCACCTCGGTGCCGCTCAGCACGATGCCGGCCTCGTAGGTGTCGTCGATCGTGTAGTCGTGGCGCGCCCGGCGGTTGGTGGCCACGACCTTCTCACCGCGCTCTTTCGCCACGCTGTCTCCTGGTCGTCATGGGTGGTGCTGCCTGGTGCAGGCAGCCTGTCAGCATACAGGCTCAGAGCTGAGGGAGGCGCGGTGCCGGTCAGACCGGCACCGCGCCTCCCCCAGGCTCCCGCCCCTAGACCTTCAGGTACCGACGGATGGCGACGTTGGCCGACAGCGCCGCGAGCAGGATGCCGATCACGACCACGAGGGGCACGACGATCGCCGTCTCCTGCAGGCCGATGAACGGCGTCGACGCGAAGTTCTCGACGAGGTAGCCCTTGACGAAGAAGTTGACGATCGCGATCAGGGCCCCGCCGGCGAGCACCGACCCGAGCAGGGCGGCGATCACGCCCTCGAGGATGAACGGCGTCTGGATGAACCGGTTCGACGCGCCCACCAGCCGCATGATGCCGAGCTCTCGCCGTCGGCTGAACGCGCTGAGGCGGATCGTCGTGGCGATCAGCAGCACGGCCGCGATCAGCATCAGCACCGCGATGCCGATCGCGGTGTAGCTCGCGGCGTTCAGCACCGAGAAGATCGGGTCGAGGTAGCCGCGCTGGTCCACGACGCTCTGCACGCCGGCGAGGCTCGACAGGCTCTCGGTGAGGACGTCCGACTGGGTCGGGTCCTTGAGGTTCACCCAGAACGTCTCGTTGAGATACGAGGGCTGCACGAACTCGGTGGCCGGGCTGTCGGCGAACTGCGTCGTGAAGCGGTCGTAGGCCTCCTGCTGCGTCTCGAAGTACGAGCGGTCGACGAAGGGCGCCAGCACGTCGCTCGAGAGCTGCGCCTCGACGCCGTCGATCTGGTCCTGCGTCGCCTTGGCGCCCGTGCAGTTGCCGGTCGTGTCGGTGTCGGTGCAGAGGTAGACGGCCACCTGGGCCTTGTCGTACCAGTACCCCTTCATCTGGTTGATCTGCAGCTGCAGCAGGGCGGCGGTGCCGACGAAGGTCAGCGAGATGAACGTGACGAGCACGACCGAGATGACCATCGAGGCGTTGCGGCGCAGGCCGCTGCCGACCTCGCTGAGGACGAGTCCGAGCCTCATGCGTCCGCTCCCCTCGTGCTCAAGTCCTCGACGCCGATCGCCTGGATGGGCACCGCCTGGGTCTGGTAGCCGCCCTGGCGCTCGTCGCGGAGGATGTTGCCGCCCGACAGCTCGATCACGCGGCGCTGCATCTGGTCGACGATGCCGGCGTCGTGTGTGGCCATGATCACGGTCGTGCCGCCGGCGTTGATGCGCTCGAGGAGGGTCATGATGCCCGCACTGGTCGAGGGGTCGAGGTTTCCCGTCGGCTCGTCGGCCAGCAGGATCGACGGCTTGTTGACGATGGCGCGCGCGATCGCGACGCGCTGCTGCTCACCGCCCGAGAGCTCGTGCGGCAGGCGCTGCTGCTTGCCCACGAGGCCCACCATCTTGAGCACGTCGGGCACCGCCTCCTGGATGAAGCCCTTGCTCTTGCCGATCACCTGCAGGCTGAACGCGACGTTGTCGAAGACGCTCTTCTGCGGCAGCAGGCGGAAGTCCTGGAAGACGACGCCGAGGTTGCGGCGGAAGTACGGCACCTTGCGGCTCGACAGCGTGCTGAGCTTCTGGCCGAGGACGTGGATCTGGCCGGTGCTCGGCTTCTCCTCCTTCAGCACGAGGCGCAGGAAGCTGGACTTGCCGGAGCCGCTCGCCCCGACGAGGAAGACGAACTCGCCCTTGAGGATCTCGAGGGTGACCGAGTTCAGCGCAGGCCGGGGGTTGCCGGAATAGACCTTGGTGACTTCATCGAATCGGATCATGACGGGGATCACCCTAAGCCGAGGCCGCGCCCATCCAGGCAGCGACTCGCTGCGCCGCCCCGCCCGCGGCGGCTATGGATCCGCTGACAGGCAGGAGTCGCGGGTCGACCCCGCAGCGCGACGCCCGTCGCGCAGACGCGGACGTCGCCGCCCGGCTCAGCGGTCGCACGGGCTCAGCTGTCGTCGCGGCTCAGCGGTCGCCCGGGCTCAGCTGTCGTCGCGCTTGCGCCAGCGGATGCCCGCCGAGATGAAGCCGTCGAGGTCGCCGTCGAAGACGTTCGACGGGTTGTTGACCTCGTGCTCGCTCCGGAGGTCCTTCACCATCTGGTACGGCGCGAGGACGTAGCTGCGGATCTGGTCGCCCCAGCTGGCCGTGATGGTGCCGGCGAGCTCCTTCTTCTTCGCGTTCTCCGCCTCCTTCTGGAGCAGGAGGAGGCGCGACTGCAGCACGCGCATGGCGGCGGCGCGGTTCTGGATCTGGCTCTTCTCGTTCTGCATCGAGACGACCGTGCCGGTGGGGATGTGGGTCAGGCGCACGGCCGAGTCGGTCGTGTTGACGCTCTGGCCGCCGGGGCCCGACGAGCGGAACACGTCGACGCGGATCTCGTTCTCGGGAATGTCGATCGACTCCGTCTCCTCCATGAGCGGGATCACCTCGACGGCGGCGAAGCTCGTCTGGCGCTTGCCGGCGGCGCCGAAGGGGCTCATGCGCACGAGGCGGTGCGTGCCGGCCTCGACGCTCAGCGTGCCGAAGGCGTAGGGCGCGTCGATCTCGAAGGTGGCGCTCTTGATGCCCGCCTCCTCGGCGTAGCTGGTGTCCATCACGGTGGCCGACATGCCGTGCTTCTCGGCGTAGCGGAGGTACATGCGCAGCAGCATCTCGGCGAAGTCGGCGGCGTCGACGCCGCCGGCTCCGGCGCGGATCGTGATGACGGCGGGGCGCGGGTCGTACTCGCCGTCGAGGAGGGTCTGCACCTCGAGGGTGTCCATCATCTTCTGGAGCGCCTTCAGCTCGACCTGCGCCTCGTCGGCGCTCTCCTGGTCGTCGCCGTCGTTGGCCATCTCGACGAGCACCTCGAGGTCGTCGAGCCGCTGCTCGGTGGTCTCGAGCTTCTCGAGCTCGGACTGGCGGTGGCTGAGGGCGCTGGTGACCTTCTGCGCGTTCTCCGTGTCGTCCCACAGGTCGGGGGCGGAGGCCTGCTCGCTGAGCTGGGCGATCTCGGCGACGAGGCGGTCCTGGCCGATCACCGCACGGATGTCCTCGAACGTGGCCCGGAGGGCGGCAATCTGCTCAGAGAAGTCCAGTGCGATCATGGTGCCCGAGCTTACCGGCCCGGGGTGCGAGGGGCGTGCGGGGCCTGCCGGGCCACGCGTCAGCGCCGGGCGCGGGCCACGGATCAGCGCCGGGCGCGGGCCACGCCCGCCTCGCGCAGGGCGACGTCGGCGAGCGCCCGCACCACGGCGGGCTCCCCCGCGCGCCAGTCGGCGACCGGGTCGGTCGACACGGCGAGCGCCGCGCGGGCGTCACGGCCGGTGAGGGCGCGCAGCGCGAGCAGCTCCTCACCACCGGGCGTCGCGAGCAGCGACCGCGTCGAGGAGGCGCGGCGGACGAACCCGACGCGCCCGCGCAGCCACACCCAGAGCACGACGACGCTCGGCACCCCCGCGACGACGAGGCCCGCCACGAGGGAGGCGCGGGCCACGCCGTCCTGCTGCTGGCGGCCCGCGTCGGCGAGGGAGCCGCCCGCCCCGCTCGCCCCGTCGAACGGCGCGCTGGCCGCGCCCCCGACGAGCGGCAGGTCGCCCAGGATGCGCGAGGCGTCCTGCATCGCCCCCTGGAAGCCGGCCCCCGCCTCCTCGAGCTGTCGGCCGAGGTCGGCGAACCCGGCGATGAACTGCGCGATGGCGACGCCCACCACGACGAAGACGACGACGAGCCCCACGGCGACGAGGTCGCCCGCCACCTGCCGGGCACGGACCACGGGCGACGACGAGTAGATCTGCATGCCCCCAGTGTGTCCGCGCCGAGGGCTCGCGGCCCGTCAGCCCTGGGAGCGTCACCCCCGGTCACGCAGATCCCGGGCGAGGCGCACGAGGAAGGCGCCCGCCTGCGGCGCTGCGAGATGGTCGTCGGTGACGCGGTGGTAGGCCCACCCGTCATCGACGAAACGGGCGGAGCGCTCGATGTCGCGCCGCCACTGGCCGCGGTCCGACCGGTGGTGGTCGCCCTCGTACTCGACGGCGATCTTCTCCCGTCCGTAGCTCAGGTCGGGCGTCCCGAGCCACCGTCCGTCACGCGTCCGGCGGGCGACGTTGATCTCGGGTTCGGGCAGCCCGTGCCGCACGATGAGCAGCCGCAGCGACGTCTCCCTCGGCGACATCACTCCCGATCGGACGAGCGACAGGGCCGCCGAGAGCCGGGCGCGGCCCGGCCGTGTCCGCTGCCGTGCGACGGCCGCCGCCGCGGAGAGCGTCTCGATCGGCAGCTCCCGCGCCTCGAGGTGGGGGCTCCAAGGGCCCGCGAGGGCGTCCCCGATCTGGACCAGCTCGTCCCGGCCGAGGATCGTGGCGGCCTGGACCCACGCCTCCACCGGTGCGGACACCGGGCAGCCCTCGACCCGGCCGCGGGGCGTGCCCTCCTGCGCGCGGTGCCCCGCGACTCCGGCTCGTCGCCGCTGCCGACTCACCGTCGCGGCCACGTGGAGCGACTCGAGCTCTCGTCGACGAGGAAGGGGCAGCCCCCAGAGCTGGAGGGCGGTCACGTGGCTGAAGAACTCGTCGTCACGGAGCAGCGGCAGGAGGCATCGCGCGCGCTCCACCGTCGAGGCCGGCGGGCGAGGAGACCGGACGCCCCAGTAGGGGACGACGAGCCCGTCACCCCGCAGCCGGTCGAGCGTGATGCCGAGGCGCACGGCCTCGCGTCGCGAGAACGGGCGGGTCGACAGCGGAGCGGGGAGGGCGGACCGAGGCATGTCCGACCTTCTCGCCCAGTGCTGGCCCCCCGCTCCCGACCATCACCCGTCCGTGGACCACCGACCTGCCTCCCCTCTGTGGAGGACGCCCCTCCCCCGAGACCAAGAACGCGCCTCCCTCGTCAGTTGCCGATTTGAGGGGCTGCAGCGCCGTCTGAGCCCCCCAAAACGGCAACTGCCGACGCGAAGGACGGGAGGGAGTGAGGGAGTGGGCGGACTAGCGGGCGCCGAGGGCGGGGGCGCGGTCGGCGTAGCCGGCGCGGGTCGCGCGGGCGACGGCCTCCGGCAGCGCTGCGAGCAGCGCGTCGACGTCGGCGTCGGTGCTCGTGTGCCCGACGGTCATGCGGAGCGCGCCCCGCGCCTCCTCGGCCGTGAGCCCCATCGAGAGCAGCACGTGCGACGGCTCCGGGATGCCCGCCTGGCACGCCGACCCGGTCGACACCGCGACCCCGGCCGCGTCGAGCAGGAAGAGCAGCGAGTCGCCCTCGCACCCGGGGAAGGTGAAGTGCGCGTTGCCGGGCAGCCGGTCGACCGGGTCGCCCCGCAGCACCGCGCCCGGCACGACACGCAGCACGCCCTCGACGAGCCGGTCGCGCAGGGGCTCGTACGGCTGGTGAGGCTGCTCGGCCGCGACAGCGAACGCGGCGGCGGCGGGCGCGTCCTGCGTGCCCGACCGCACCTGGCGCTGCTGCCCTCCGCCGTGGATGAGCGGAACGACGGTCGCCGAGCGCGCCAGCACGAGCGCACCGATGCCGATGGGCCCGCCGATCTTGTGCGCGCTGACGCTCAGCGCGGCGAGCCCCGTCGACCGGAAGTCGATCGGCACCTGGCCGTAGGCGGCGACCGCGTCGCAGTGCACGGGCACCCCGTGGGCCGCGGCGAGCGCGACGACCTCGTCGACCGGCTGCATCGTGCCGACCTCGTTGTTGGCCCAGAGCAGCGTGACGAGCGCCACGTCATCGTGCTCGTCGAGGGCCGCGGCGAGCGCGTCGAGGCGCACGCGGCCGAGCTCGTCGAGCGGGATCGTCGTGACGACGGCTCCTTCGTAGCGCTCGAGCCACTCGACGGTGTCGACGGTGGCGTGGTGCTCCCCGCCGGGCACGAGGAGTCGCGGGCGCGGCCGGTCGGACTGCCGCGCCCACCAGAGGCCCTTCACCCCGAGGTTGACGGACTCGGTGCCCCCGGAGGTGAAGACCACCTCGATCGGGTCGCAGCCCAGGGTCGCCGCGACGCGCTCCCGGGACTCCTCGAGCAGCCGCTTCGCGCCCTGGCCGGCGGAGTGGATGGACGACGGGTTGCCGACGGTGCCGAGCGCCGCCGTGTAGGCCGCGAGCGCGGCCGGGTGCAGGGGCGTGGTGGCGGCGTGGTCGAGGTAGACGCTCATGCCCGGCTCCTCCTGATCTCGGTGCGACGGCCGGTCGGGCGACGCCCGGATCGGCGCTCCCGCCTCTCGGGGGGCGCTCCGCCGCTGATCTACTGTAAGTCCCGTGCCTGACGCCGATCCCCTCTCCGACCTCGGTGTGCGCGTGGGCCCCGAGGGCCCGACCCTCCGTGTGTGGTCCGCCGCGGCGACGCGACTGGAGCTCGTCGTCGACGACGCGCCCCACGACCGCGTCGTGCCGATGACCCGCGACGAGCACGACGTCTGGAGCGCCACCGACCACGCCCTCACCCCCGGCCGCCGCTACTGGGTCCGCGCCGACGGCGAGACCCGGGGCGGCGCGGTCTTCGACCCCGAGCTCCCCCTGCTCGACCCGTGGGCGCGCGGCCTCGGCCGCACCGGCCGCGGCGAGTGGCGGGCCACCGTCGTCGACGAGTCGTTCGACTGGGGCGGCGTCGAGAAGCCGCGCACCCCGCTCGACCGCGTCGTCGTCTACGAGGCGCACGTGCGGGGCCTCACGCGGCTCGCCCCCTTCGTGCCCGACGAGCTGCGCGGCACCTACGCCGGCCTCGCGGCCGACACGACCATCGCGCACCTGAAGCAGCTCGGCGTGACCGCGGTGCAGCTGCTGCCCGTGCACCAGCACGTCGACGAGCAGCGCCTCGTCGCGCAGGGCATCGAGAACTACTGGGGCTACAACACGCTCTCGTTCTTCGCGCCCCACGCGGCGTACGCGAGCCGCGACGCCCAGCTGGCGGGCGCCTCCGCCGTGGTCCGCGAGTTCAAGGGCATGGTCCGCCTGCTGCACGAGGCGGGCATCGAGGTCTGGCTCGACGTCGTCTACAACCACACGGCCGAGGAGGGCGAGGAGGGCGGCCCGGTGACGAGCCTCCGCGGGCTCGACGGCTCCGCCTACTACCGGCACGACGCCGAGGGCCGCCCGGTCGACGTGACCGGCTGCGGCAACTCGCTCGACACCAGCCACCCCGCCGCGCACCGGCTCGTGATGGACAGCCTGCGCTACTGGGCCACCGAGATGCAGATCGACGGGTTCCGCTTCGACCTCGCCGCCACCCTCGGGCGCGGCGCCGACCACGCCTTCGACCCCGAGCACCCCCTGCTGCACGAGATCGTCACCGACCCGGCCCTCGCCGGCGTCAAGATGGTCGCCGAGCCCTGGGACGTCGGCCTCGGCGGCTGGCAGACGGGAGCCTTCCCCGCGGGCTGGATCGAGTGGAACGACCGCTTCCGCAACCGCGCCCGCGACTTCTGGCTGACCGACGTCGCCGCCGCCCGTGCCCAGGGCACCCCTCCCACCGGCCTCGGCAGCTTCGCCTCGAAATTGAGCGGGTCGAGCAACGTCTTCGCGCACGACCGCGGCCCGCTGGCCGGGCTCAACTTCGTCACCGCGCACGACGGCTTCACGCTGCTCGACCTCGTCTCGTACGACGCCAAGCACAACCTCAGCAACGGCGAGCAGAACCGCGACGGCACCGACGACAACCGCTCGTTCAACCACGGCGTCGAGGGCCACAGCGACAACCCGTGGATCAGCGACGCCAGGCGCCGCTCGATGCGCAACCTGCTCGCGACCCTCTTCGTCTCGTCGGGCGTGCCGATGCTCACCGCCGGCGACGAGCGCGGCCGGTCGCAGCGCGGCAACAACAACGGCTACTGCACCGACAGCGAGCTGACCTGGGTCGACTGGGCGACGCAGCCCTGGCAGCAGGGCATCACCGACGACGTGGTGGCCCTGACCCGCGTCCGCGCCGAGAACCCGGCGCTGCGGCCGACCCGCTTCGGCCTCGAGGGCGCGTGCACCCTCAGCGCCAACGAGATCGACTGGTTCTCGGGCTCGGGCGCCGAGATGCACCCCGACGAGTGGAACGACCCGCACGTCCGCACGCTGCAGTACTTCGCGCGCTCCACGCCCGAGCACGAGGCGCCGAACGCGGTGCTGGTGCTCGTGCACGGCGCCGAGACGAGCACCGCCGTGACGGTGGCCCGGCACGAGGGCGTCGAGGGCTACGAGCCGCTCTGGACGAGCGACGACTCCGCCGACCTCCACCCGGTCGCGCCCGGCGACGAGGTGCTCGTCTCCGGCCCGACCGTGATCATCTACCGCGCCCGCCCCGCGACGGCGGAGGAGAGCGCGTGACCCGGAAGCCCGCGGGAGGCGCGGGCGGGCCGGGCACGCCCGCCACCGTCGCGCTCCTGGCCGCGGGGGTCCCGTTCACGGCGCACACCTACGAGCACCACGACACGGCGACGAACTTCGGCGAGGAGGCCGCCGCCGAGCTCGGCCTCTCGGAGGAGCGCGTGTTCAAGACGCTCGTCGCCGACGCGCAGGGCACCCTCGTCGTCGCCGTCGTGCCCGTCTCCCGGCGCCTCGACCTCAAGGCCCTCGCGGCCGCCGTCGGCGCCCGGAAGGCCTCGCTCGCCGACCCCGCCGTCGCCGAGCGGCGCACGGGCTACGTGGTGGGCGGCATAAGCCCGGTGGGCCAGCGCACGGCGCTGGCGACCGTCGTCGACGCGAGCGCCGCCTCCTTCGAGACCGTCTTCGTCAGCGGGGGGAGGCGCGGGTTCGACATCGAGATCGCCCCCGCCGACCTCGTGCGCGCCACGGGCGCCCAGCTGCTGCCCGTCGCGCGGGACTGAGCGTGGCCCCGCTGGTCGCCGACGCGTCGCTCGGCACCGCCGCGCTGCTCGCCCTCGGGGCGGCGCTGCTCGTGCTGAACGCGGTGACCGTCGTCGTCTACGCGCTCGACAAGCGGGCGGCCCGCCGCCGCACCCGGCGGGTGCCGGAGCGGACGCTGCTGGCCCTCGGCCTAATCGGCGGCTGGCCCGGGGCGCTCGTCGCGCAGCGGACGCTGCGGCACAAGACGCGCAAGGCGTCGTTCCGCCGCTCGTTCGTGCTCACCGTCGTGCTCAACGTGGCCGTCGTGGGCGTCGTGGTGGCCCTCGTGCTGACGCCGGCCGACTGAGGCGCCGCACCCTGGGGAGCAGCACGCTGCGCCCGCCGCACGCGTCCCGCCGGAAGGGATCGGGCTCCCCTCCGGCGGTCGACGGTGCGGACCGGACCAGCTCGGGCTAGGTCCGGGCACGCTCCGTCGCGCGTCGGCACGGCGCCGCCCGCCCCGGGCATGGCTGACCGGGGGCCGGGTGGACGACGCGTGTTCGGTTCACCTCGTGGTGCGAGGCGTCGAGGGCGCCGGGCTCTCAGGAGGGTTCAGGCTCCGAGGCGGGCTGGCCTTCTCGACGGATCCGACACTACTGGTCCCCCTAAGTGCGGACAAGCATTTCCGATGCACGCGCATGGACCCAGTTCGGGGGACGGACCGGTCAACCTCGGTGCCCGCACCCGCCCGGGGGCGCCCGCCGCGCCTCCTCGTCGTCCGGGGCGCGCACGCGGCGCGACGCACCGGAGCGGCTGCCTCCGATACCGGGTAGCGTCGCCTCCGTGGCTGCATACGAACCCAGAGTCGGGCGGATCCCCGTCACGGCGCTCTCCCCGACCACCCCCGACCGGGTCTTCCCGACCAAGGCCTTCAGCGGCGAGGTCGTGCCCTTCGGCGCGACCGTCTTCCGCGAGGGGCACGACGTCGTCGGCGCCGACCTCGTGCTCACCGACCCGGAGGGCGTCGAGACCCGGCACCCGATGGTCGCGGGCCTCCCCGGCACCGACCGCTGGACGACGGAGGTGCAGCTCGAGGTCGAGGGCGACTGGACCTGGCAGGTCGAGGGCTACACCGACGACTGGGCCACCTGGCTGCACACCGCCGAGATCAAGGTGCCGGCCGAGCTGGACGTCGAGGTGACCTTCACCCTCGGCAGCCGCCTGCTGGCCGCCGCCGCGGGCGACTACCCCGACACCCCGCTCGTGGCCGACGCGGCCAAGGCGCTCGGCAACACGTCGCTCACCCCCGGCGCGCGCCTCCGCGTGGCCACCGACCCCCGGCTCGCCGCCGTCTTCGCGGCCCGCCCGCTCGGCAGCCTGCGCACCCGCAGCGAGCCCGAGGCCCTCCGCGTCGAGCGCAGCCGCGCCGGCCTGGGCAGCTGGTACGAGTTCTTCCCCCGCAGCGAGGGCGCGAAGAAGCAGGCCGACGGCACCTGGAAGAGCGGCACCTTCCGCACCGCCGCCCGCCGCCTCCCCGCGATCTCGCGGATGGGCTTCGACGTCGTCTACATCCCACCCGTGCACCCCATCGGCACGACCTTCCGCAAGGGCCCGAACAACACCCTGACCGCGGGGCCGAACGACCCCGGGTCGCCCTACGCCATCGGCTCGGCCGACGGCGGGCACGACGCGATCCACCCCGACCTCGGCACCGTCGCCGACTTCCGCTGGTTCGTCGAGACCGCCCGCAACACCGGCCTCGAGCTCGCGCTCGACCTGGCGCTGCAGTGCTCGCCCGACCACCCCTGGGTCACCGAGCACCCGGAGTGGTTCACGCAGCTGCCCGACGGCACGATCGCCTACGCCGAGAACCCGCCGAAGAAGTACCAGGACATCTACCCCCTGAACTTCGACGACGACTACGAGGGCATCAGCCGCGAGATCCTCCACATCGTTCGCTGGTGGATCGAGCTCGGCGTCACGATCTTCCGCGTCGACAACCCCCACACGAAGCCGGTGCGCTTCTGGGAGTGGCTGCTGCACGAGATCCGCGAGACGAACCCCGAGGTCGTCTTCCTGTCGGAGGCGTTCACCAAGCCCGCCATGATGCAGGCCCTCGCCCAGGTCGGCTTCCACCAGTCGTACACGTACTTCACCTGGCGCAACGAGAAGTGGGAGCTCGAGGAGTACCTCACCGAGCTGTCGAAGGAGACGAGCGGCTGGCTGCGCCCGAACCTCTTCGTCAACACCCACGACATCCTCACGCCGTACCTCCAGTACGGCGGCCGCGCGGCCTACAAGGTGCGCGCCGCGATCGCCGCGACGGCCTCGCCGACCTGGGGCGTCTACTCGGGCTACGAGCTGTTCGAGGACGTCGCCCGCCCGGGCAGCGAGGAGAACATCGACAACGAGAAGTACGAGTACAAGCCGCGTGACTGGCAGGCTGCCGAGGAGGCGGGGGCCAGCCTCGCTCCGTACCTCACGCAGCTGAACCGCATCAGGTCGTCGCACCCGGCCCTGCGTCAGCTCCGCAACCTCGACGTCCACTCGAGCGACGACGACGCGATCCTCGTGTACTCGAAGTACCTCAGCCGCGCCCACACCCGCAGCGGCCGCGCCGACGCGATCATCGTCGTCGCCAACGTCGACCCCCACTCGGCCCGCGAGACGACCGTGCACCTCGACGTGACGAAGTTCGGGCTGCGCCCGGGCGGCACGTACACGGTGCGCGACCTGATCACCGGCCAGCAGTGGACCTGGTCCGACGACAACTACGTCCGACTCGACGCCTTCACGGAGCCCGTGCACGTGCTGTCGGTCGACCTGAACCGCGCCCCCTGAGGAGCACCCCGATGAGCATCTTCCGCCACCCGAAGCCCCAGCCCGAGGAGCCCGGGCGCGGCGCCGCCGCGCAGCCCGCCGCCCCCGAGCCCGAGACGGCCCGCCCGTCGTTCGACGAGATCATCGCGCCGGGGACGGCCCCGGCGGCCGAGCCCGCCGCGGTCGAGCCCGTCGCGGCGCAGCCCGCCGAGCCCGTCGCCACGCCCGAGCCGGCCGCGGTCGAGCCCGAGCCGGAGCGCGACCCCGTCGTCGTGCCCGAGCCCGAGCTCGTCGCCGAGCCCGAGCCGGTCGTCGTCGAGCCCGAGCCCGAGCCCGCCACCGCCGCCCCCGAGGACCCGACCCCGCCCGACGTCCGCGTCGACGAGTCGGCCCCGGCCCCGGTCGTCGCCCTCCCCGTCCTCGACGAGAACGAGGTCCTCGCCGCCGTCGAGGGCCGCCACGGCCACCCGCACGCGATCCTCGGCGAGCACGTGCGCGACGGGGTCACCGTCGTCCGCGTCGTGCGGCCCCTCGCCGAGACGGTCACCGTCACCGGCGCCTCCGGCGAGGTCGTCGCCCTCGAGCACCTCGTGCACGGCCTCTGGCAGGGCGCCGCCCACGCGCCGCTCGGCGGCTACGAGGTCACCGCCACCTACGACGGCGGCTCTCCCTGGGTCGCCGACGACCCCTACCGCTTCTCCCCCACGGTCACCGAGTTCGACCTCTACCTCTTCGGCGAGGGCCGCCACGAGCAGCTCTGGAAGATGCTGGGCAGCCACGTGCGCGAGCACGAGGGCGTGCGCGGCACCTCCTTCGCGGTCTGGGCGCCCCACGCGAACGCCGTCCGCGTGAAGGGCGACCTGAACGGCTGGGACGCCGCCCGCCACGCGATGCGCAAGCTCGACGGCAACGGCATCTGGGAGCTCTTCGTGCCCGGCGTCGTCGACGGTGCGTACAAGTACGAGATCCTCACGCCCGACGGCGCCTGGGTGGACCGTGCCGACCCGATGGCCCGCCGCTCCGAGGTGCCGCCGGCCACCGCCTCCGTCATCACGAAGGCCGCGCACGCCTGGTCGGACGACGACTGGATGACGCAGCGCGCCGCGACCGACCAGCACCAGGGCCCGATGAGCGTCTACGAGCTGCACGTCGGCTCGTGGCGCCCCGGCCTGAGCTACCGCGAGCTGGCCGACCCGCTGGTCGACTACGTCACCGCGCTCGGCTTCACGCACGTCGAGTTCATGCCGCTCGCGCAGCACCCGTTCGGCGGCTCGTGGGGCTACCAGGTCACCGGCTACTACGCCCCGCAGAGCACCTACGGCTCCCCCGACGACCTGCGCTACCTGATCGACCGCCTGCACCAGGCGGGCGTCGGCGTGATCATGGACTGGGTGCCCGGGCACTTCCCGAAGGACGAGTGGGCGCTCGGCAACTTCGACGGCCGCAGCGTCTACGAGCACTCCGACCCGCGGCGCGGCGAGCAGCCCGACTGGGGCACGCTGGTCTTCAACTTCGGCGACTCGAAGGTGCGCAACTTCCTCGTCGCGAACGCCCTCTACTGGCTCGAGGAGTTCCACATCGACGGCCTCCGCGTCGACGCGGTCGCCTCGATGCTCTACCTCGACTACAGCCGCAACGACGGCGAGTGGCTGCCGAACGAGCACGGCGGCCGCGAGGCCACCGAGGCCATCTCCTTCCTCCAGGAGGCGAACGCGACGGCCTACAAGCGCCACCCCGGCATCGTCATGATCGCGGAGGAGTCGACCAGCTGGCCCGGCGTCTCGCGCCCGACGAGCGAGGGCGGCCTCGGCTTCGGCCTGAAGTGGAACATGGGCTGGATGCACGACACGCTCGACTACGTCGAGAAGGACCCGGCCTACCGTTCGTACCACCACGGCGAGATCACCTTCTCGTTCCACTACGCGTGGAGCGAGAACTTCATGCTGCCGATCTCGCACGACGAGGTCGTCTACGGCAAGGGCTCGCTCTTCGAGAAGATGCCCGGCGACGAGTGGCAGAAGCGCGCGAACCTCCGCGCCTACCTCGCCTACATGTGGGGCCACCCCGGCAAGCAGCTGCTCTTCATGGGCTCCGAGTACGGGCAGCCCACCGAGTGGAGCCAGGAGAACGGCCTCGACTGGTCGGTGCTCGAGCGCCCCGAGCACCAGCAGGTGTTCGACCTGGTCAGCGAGCTGAACGCCGTCTACCGCCGCGAGAGCGCCCTCTGGGCCCACGACTTCGACGTCGAGGGCTTCGAGTGGATCGACGGCGGCGCGGCGCAGCAGAGCGTCGTGGCCTTCCTCCGCAAGTCGGGGCAGGGCGAGTCGGTCGCGGTGCTCGCGAACTTCTCGGGCGTGCCGCAGACCATGCGCCTGGGCCTGCCGGAGGCCGGCACCTGGGACGAGATCCTCAACACCGACGCGACGGTCTACGGCGGCTCGGGCGTCGGCAACTTCGGGGCCGTCACGGCGACGGACGCCCCCTGGGCGGGCCGCCCGGCCTCGGCGGACGTCGTCCTGCCGCCGCTCGGCGTGGTCTGGCTGAAGCTGCGCCGCTGAGTGAACGCCGCACACGACGGAGCCCCCCTCGACCTGGTCGAGGGGGGCTCCGTCGTTCTCGGCGCGGTGCGGGGCGGCTCAGTAGAGCAGCATCGTGAGGCGTCGACGGGCGGCCGCGACGCGCGGGTCGTCGAGGCCGACGATCTCGAAGTACTCGAGGAGGCGCTTGCGGGCCGCGTCCTTCCCCTCCTGGTCGAGGGAGGGGAAGACCGTCAGCACCCGGTCGAACGCGTCGTCGACGTGGCCTCCGCTCACGTCGAGGTCGGCCACCGCCAGCTGCGCGTCGACGTCGGTCGGAGCCGCCGCGGCCTCGGCGCGGACGTCGGCGAGGGAGGCGCCCTGCAGTCGCGAGATCAGCGAGACCTGGGCGAGCCCCGCGACGGCCAGCTGGTCGCGAGGGTCCTGCGCGATGGCCGTCGTGTACGCCGCGATGGCGGCGTCGTAGTCGCCGCGGTCGATGGCGTCGTACGCGTCCTGGTGGTGCGGGGGCAGCGGCTCGGGCTCGGGCTCGGGCGTCTCGCCCTCCCCCGCCGGGGCGCCGTCGACGACCGCGGTGCCGGTGACCCCGTTCTGCGCGGCGAGCTCGAGCACCTGCTCGAACACGTCGCGCACCTGCGCCTCGGGGAGGGCGCCGACGAAGAGCTGCACCGGGCGCCCGCCGATCACGGCCGCGACGGCCGGGATGGACTGCGCCTGGAAGGCCTGCGTCAGCTGCGGGTTCGCGTCGACGTCGACCTTGGCGAGCACGAAGCGGCCGCCGTACTCGGCGACGAGCTTGTCGAGCACCGGCGAGAGCTGCTTGCACGGGCCGCACCACTCGGCCCAGAGGTCGACGATCACCGGGACGGTGTTGCTCAGCTCGAGGAACTGCGTGAACGTCTCGTCCGTCGCGTCGAGCACGAGCGCCGGCACCGCGACGGAGGCGGCGGGCGCTCCCCCGTCGGGCGGCGTCGGGGCGCCGGGCGACCCGGCGGCGGCCGCCCCGGGCGCCGGAGCCGGCGGCCGGTTGACGAGCGACGAGAGGTCGACGGCT
This sequence comes from Frigoribacterium sp. NBH87, assembly GCF_014217665.1. Lineage (NCBI taxonomy): Bacteria > Bacillati > Actinomycetota > Actinomycetes > Micrococcales > Microbacteriaceae > Frigoribacterium > Frigoribacterium sp. NBH87. The sequence continues at coordinate 3,176,893 of NZ_CP043650.1, read as the reverse complement.
CCGCGGAGCCCGGAGGGCACGGGGGGCAGGGTGGTCATGGCAACTCCTTCGCGGCCGTGAGGGCCTGGCTGAAACCGAGCAGGACGATCTTGTCGTCGCTGCCCACGGGAGGGACGGAGAAGAGCAGCTGGACGCCGTACGTCGCTTCGATGCCCTTCGTCGACTTGTCGAGGCCGACGAGCGTCTTGACGACGCCCGCGGGGTTGACCTCGGCGCCGGCGGCGGTCGGCTTGACGGTCTCGACCTCGTCGAGGCCGACCGACACGATCGCGCCGGCGTCGTTCGAGGCGAACGCCACCGGGGTCTCGGCGTCGGGCGTCGAGGTGTAGTCGATCGACGCCGTCGTGGGCAGGCTCGCCCGCTTGGCGTCCTTGTAGGCCTTGCCGATCTTGTCGCGGAGCGTGTCGCCCTCGGCCTGGAACTGCGGCGCGTACTGGCTCTCGTCGCCGTTCCGGAGGATGTCGCCGTAGGCCTCGGCGAGCTGGTCGGGCCGCAGCGTCAGCAGCTTGACGTCGGGCGCGAGACGGGCCGCGCCGAGCGAGGCCGGGGCCACCGTCGGGAGCGTCGCCTGCGCCTCCAGCGCCTGCAGGTACTCGACCTTGTACGGGTCCCGCGCGGTCTCCTGCACCAGGGTGAGGGCGATCGGCGCCTTGGACGCGTCGGCGTCCTGCACGACGGTGAAGAGCGTGCGCGGCCAGGTGTCGGCCTGCTGCGGCAGGGTGAGCGTCAGCTCGCCCGAGGGGACGCCGATCGGCCCGGCGGCCGCGGCGTCCTTCGCGCGGATCTGGTAGTTGGCCTCGCGCTGCTCGAGGGCGGGGCCGACGAAGCGCTCAGCCGCCGAGGTCGCGTCGAGCGCGGCGTCGGCGGCGGAGGCCGTCGCGGCCACGCGAGCGACGATGCGCTCGGCCTGGGCCTCGGTGACGACGGGAGGCTGGAGCTCGGTGCCCTCGTCGTCGCCCTCCGCGCCCGGCGTCGCGGTGGCCGTCGGGGTCGGAGTGCTGCCGTCGCCGGCGCCGCCCACGGCGCTCGGCCAGTAGTCGGCCGTGCAGCCGCCCAGGGCCAGCGACGACACGAGCACGACCGGCACGACCGCGACCAGCCGCCTCCGGGCGCCGCGCTTCGAGGCGCCGATCGCGGGCGTCGCGCCGGCGCGGATCGCCGAGCGGCGCGGCGGGCGGGGCAGCTTCGGGCGCTTGCCGTCGCTCGACGTGCGGCGCGGGCCGCGGGTGCGGCGGTGGTGGGCGATCGCCCACACGTAGAGGAGCACGCCGATCACGAGCACGACCAGCCCGCCGACGATCAGGGGCCCGGCCGTCGGCGTCGAGGCCGACAGCGGCCACGTGACGCGCAGCTGCGACGGGGCGGGGTCGGTGCCGTCGGAGAGGATCACGAGCGAGATGTCGTCGGGGGCGTCGAGCGAGAAGGTGAGCGAGGTGCCCTCGTACTGCTCGTACCAGAGGTCGCTGTCGGCGGGGGCGGGCGCCGTGGCCTCCGACCCCTGCACGACCTGGGTCTCCAGCTCGCCGGTCGCGTCGTCCCACGCGACGCTGTTGTAGGTCGTGTCGCCGACCCAGCCGAGCACGTCGGAGGTGCGGCCGTAGGCGGCGAAGACCGTGCCGCCGCCCGCCACCGAGATCGTCTGGCGACCGTCGTGGCCGTGCAGCGCCTCGGCGGGCACCACCGTCACGACGGCGTCGGAGGACTCGGTCGAGACCGTCGACGACACGCTCTCCGGCGGCGCGAAGACCGTCCTCTGGGCGAAGCCCAGGCCGACCATGACCGCCGCGAGCACGACGACCACGACTGCGATGATGAAGCGCACGTTACCTCTCCCTCCGTGCCACCATCCCGGTCGGGTCCGAGCACGCGCCAGTACGACGCGGCCTCGTGCGGGCCTGGCCGAGGAGGCCGGGCGCGGCAGCAGAATTTAAGACGGCTCAGCGTATCCGACCAGCCTGTGAGCCGCACGCCCGGGGCCCGGCAGCCGTCCCGGGGGCCCGCGCCGCGACTCCCCCGCCCCCACCGGGGCGCCGCGCCGACGCGGCTCCGTGCAGGCGTCGTGCCCTAAAATCGTCCCGCCGAGACGCGACGGGTCGTGCTCGGCACCGACGCGAGGAGACACAGTGGCCGCTGACGACGCCGAGTTCGGCACCGAGCTCCGGGGGTACCGCAAGGACGACGTCGACAAGGCGCTCGGCGAGCTCCGCCGCGAGCTGATCAAGGCGAACGCCGACCGCGCCGACACCGCGAGCCGCGTCAAGGAGCTCCAGGGGCGGCTCGACGAGGTGCAGCGCGAGCTGGAGGAGGCGGGCACGCCCACCTACTCGGGCCTCGGCAGCAAGCTCGAGCGCACGCTCCGCCTCGCCGAGGAGCAGGCCACGGCCCTCGTCGGCCAGGCCGACATCGACGCGGAGCAGCTGCGCCGCTCGTCGTCCGACGAGGCGCGTCAGGTGCTCGACGACGCCCGGGAGCGCAGCACCGCCCTCCTCGACGACGCCCGGGGCCGCGCCGCCGCGCAGGTCGCCGAGTCGACCGCCGAGGGCGACCGCCTGGTCTCGCGCGCCCGCGGCGAGGCCCGGTCCCTCCTGCAGGAGGCCCAGCGCGACTCCTCGGCCATGCGCGGCGCCGCGGCGACCGAGGCCGCCGAGAACGTCTCGACCGCGCGCCACGAGGCCGCCGCCGTGCTCTCCGCCGCCGAGCGCGAGGCCGCCGAGCTCCGCGCCCTCGTCGAGCAGGAGGTCGCCGCGGCCCGCGACGGCGCCGCCGAGCTCGCCCGGACCACCGCGCAGGCCCGCGAGCAGTTCGTCGCCGACAGCGAGCGCCAGCGCGCGGACCTCGACCGGGAGGGCGCCGCCGTCCGGGCCGAGCTCGCCCGGCTCGACGAGACCACCCGTGCCGACCTCGAGCTCGAGGTCACGACCCGACGCGACGACCTCGCCCGCGAGATCGACGCGGCCCGTGCCGAGCTCGACGACGACGTCGAGAACACGCGCGCCGACCTGGCCCGCGACGTGGCGGAGACCCGCGCGGCGCTGGCCGCCGACTCCGCGCGCGTCCGCGCCGAGCTCGAGCTCGAGCTGACGACCGGGCGCGCGGAGCTCGAGCGCGAGGTCGAGGCGGCGCGGGCCGACCTCGCCCACGAGCTGGCGACGGCCAGGGCGCAGGCCCTCGCCGACGTCGCCGCCGACCGGGCGCGCCTCGAGCGCGAGGTCGCGGAGGCGCGCGAGGCCCTCGCCGTGGAGCTCGCGGCCCGCACCGCGGAGGTCGACCTGGCCACGGCCACCGCCCGGGAGGAGATCGAGCGGACCACCACCGAGACGCGCGACCGCCTGGCCCGCGACGTCGAGCAGCAGCGCGAGCGCCTCGAGCGGGAGGAGGCCGAGCTGCGCGCCCAGGTCGAGGTCGAGGTCGCCAACGCCCGCGCCGACCTCGACGCCGAGGTCGCCGAGAGCCAGGCCCGCCTCGTCGACGACGAGGAGTCGCAGCGCGTCCGCCTCGCCCACGAGGCCCGCACCGTGCGCGCCCGGCTCGAGGCCGAGCGCGACGACGCCGTCGCCGAGCTGGAGCGCGAGCTCGAGGCCCGGCGCAGCGCGGCCGACGTCGAGCTCCGCACCCGCCGCGACGAGACCGACCGGGAGCTGGTGCAGCGTCACCACGCCGCGGTCGCCGAGACCCAGGGCTACCTCGACGAGGCCGGCGCGCAGCTCGAGGAGGCTCGTCAGCGAGCCGTCGAGGCGCGCCGCGAGGCCGACGAGCTCGAGCGCACGAGCGCGGAGCACTCGCGCACCGTGCGTTCCGAGGCCGACGCCGCGGCCCACGAGACGGTGAGCGAGGCCGAGGCCCGCGCCGAGCGGCTCGTCGCCGACGCCGAGGAGCGGTCGCGCGGCCTCGTCACCGACGCGGAGTCGCGGCTCGAGGCCCTGCGCGACGAGCGCGACGAGGTGGCCAGCTACCTCGAGGGCCTGCGCCGCGCCCTCTCCGGGACGGCGTCGGGCGGTGACGACTCCGGTACGACAGAGTAGGCAGTCGGCGGCACCGCGGTGAGCGGTGCCTCCGTCGTCGACAGGAGCACCCCGTGAAGATCCACAACCCGTTCCGCCTCGGACTCCTGGCGGGCCTGGGCGTCCTGGTCGCGCTCGTGATCGGCGGGGCGGTCAGCGAGCTGTCGACGGTGCTGACCTACGTCGGGGCGGCCATCTTCATCGCCCTGGGGCTCGACCCGATCGTCTCCTGGCTCGAGAACCGCCGCGTGCCGCGGTCGCTGGCGATCGTCATCGTCTTCCTGGCCGTGCTCGGCGCCTTCGTCGGCGTCGTGTTCGCGATCGTGCCCGTCATCGTGAGCCAGGCCACCGCGCTGATCACGAGCCTCGTCACGTACCTGCAGAGCGTCACGACCCAGCAGTTCGTCGACAACCTGCAGTCGCTCGTGCCGCAGAACGTCATCGACGTGCAGGACGGCCTCGACGCCCTCGTCGACTTCCTCACCAACCCCGACAACGTCCTGACCATCGGCGGCGGCGTGCTCGCCGTCGGCGTGGCCATCGGCAACGGGGTGTTCGCGACGGTCGTGGTGCTCATCCTGACGCTCTACTTCACGTCGTCGATCAACACCTTCAAGCGCGGCATCTACAAGCTGGTGCCCGCGTCGAAGCGCCCGAAGTTCGCCGACATCGCCGAGCAGATCAGCACCTCGGTGGGGCGCTACGTCATCGGGCAGTTCACGCTCGCCGCCATCAACGGCATCGTGAGCTTCGTCTTCCTCAGCGCCATCGGGGCCCAGCAGCCGGCGGTCTTCGCCTTCATCGCCTTCCTCGGCTCGATCATCCCGCTGGTCGGCACGATCAGCGGCTCGGCGATCATCGTGCTCGCGCAGATCGCCCTGCTCCCCCAGTCGCCCTCGACCTGGATCACGGCGGCGATCTGGTACATCGTCTACATGCAGGTGGAGGCCTACGTGCTGAGCCCGCGCATCATGCGCCGCGCCGTGCACGTGCCCGGCGTCATCGTCGTGATCGCGGCCCTCACCGGCGGCACGCTGCTCGGAGTACTCGGCGCGCTCATCGCCATCCCGGTGGCCGCGTCCGTCCTGCTGATCATCCGCGAGGTCGTCGTGCCCCGGCAGGACGCCCTCTAGCCACCGAGCAGCGCCCGGTCAGCTCGCGGGCCAGGTCGACGGCAGCGGCAGGGCGACCGCGGGGGCGACGCGCGCGACGATCTCGGTGAGCACGCGCGTGGTCTGCTTCTCGCCGACCCAGAGGTGCTTGCCTCCCTCGACCGCGACCACCTCGAGGCCCGGCACGACCGCGAACCGGCTCCGCGCCTCCTCGGGGCGGAGGTAGTCGTCGAGCTCGGGCACGACCGCGACGATCGGCACCTCCGACGCGTTCCAGGCGCGCAGGTGGTCGTCCGTGGCGCGGTGGAGGGGCGGTGACAGCAGCAGCAGGCCCGCCACGTCGACGTCGGTGCCGTGCATGAGCGCCACCTCGGTGCCGAACGACCAGCCGACCAGCCACGGGGTGGGCAGGCCCTGCTCGGCCACGAAGCGCACCGCGGCGCGGAGGTCCGCAGCCTCGGCGACGCCCTCGCCGAACTCCCCCTCGGAGCGGCCCCGAGGCGACGACACGCCCCGGAAGTTGAATCGGAGCACGGCCACGTCGGCGAGGGCCGGGAGGCGCCCCGCGGCCTTGCGGAGCACGTGCGAGTCCATGAAGCCCCCGGCCGTGGGCAGCGGGTGCAGGGCGACGATCGTGGCGACCGGCTCACGGTCGAGCGGCAGGGCCAGCTCGCCGACGAGGGTCAGCCCGTCGTCGGTCGTGAGCTCGACGTCGCGGCGGCGCGCGGGCAGCTCGACGCCCCCGCGGATCTCGACGGGGGCGGGGTCGGGGGTGCTCACGAGATCCTCCAGCAGTGCGTGTGCCAGTGACGGCGGCCGGCGAGGTCGTTCGCCTCGCCGAAGATGCCGTCGGCCCGCCAGGCGACGACGTGCGGGGTGGCGGGGGCGATGGTCAGCGAGCAGCCGGGGCAGGTGTACTCCTTGACCGCGGCGGCGGACGAGACGGCCTGCACCGTGTAGTCGCGGCCGTGCCGGGTCTCGACCCGGGGCCCGCCGAAGAGGGCGCGGCTGATGTCGTGGGAGTCGCTGTCCGTGCCCGGGGTCCGGTCGCGGGGACGGCGCGGTCGGTTGCTGCGGGGCATGTCGACCAGCGTACCGGCGGCACCGCGGCCTGCCCGCGTCGGGGCCGTACGACGACGGCGCCCCCGCTCTCGCGGAGGCGCCGTCGTGGCGTCGGGCAGGTGGCGCGCCCGGGCTCAGTACCAGTTGACCGACTGCGAGTGGCCCCAGGCACCGCAGGGGTTGCTGTAGCGCCCCTGGATGTAGTTCAGGCCCCAGGTGATCTGGGTGGCGGGGTTCGTCTGCCAGTCGGCGCCGACCGAGGCCATCTTGCTGCCGGGCAGCGCCTGGGGGATGCCGTAGGCACCGCTGGAGCGGTTGGCCGCGTACACGTTCCAACCGGACTCCTTGTTCCAGAGCGAGACGAGGCAGTCGTACTGGTCGCTGCCCCAGCCGCGGGCCGCGACGAGGTCGGCGGCGATGGCCTTCGCACTGCCCGGGTCGGGCGTGCCGGCGACGGGCGCCGTGCCGGTGCTGGGCTTCTTCGCCGCAGCGGCGGCCCCTGTGCCGGTCGACGCGGCCGACGCATCGGCGGTCTCTTCGACGACGGGCTCCGGCTCGGGCGGCGGGGGCGGCGGCGGGACGGTGACCCCGTAGGAGTCGCGGTCGGCGGTCGTGACGACGCCGCTGGCCACCGTGACGGTCTGGCCGGGAGCGGTCAACGCCGCGGCGGCGGCCGGGGTCGTCGTCGCGGCCTCGGCCCCGGCGAGCGGGTTGACGAGGGACGCACCGATGAAGGCGGCCGTCGCGCAGAAGCCGATCATCGGCAGGACCACGTGGCGCCGGGGCGCCGGTCGCGCGGCCACGGACGTCGACGCCCCGGCCTGGGCCCGGGCCATCTCTGCCGGGACGACCGAGGCGGGGAGCCTGCGGTGCACCGTACGGGGTCGGGAGATCACGACCGGGTGATCTCGAGGAGTCGTGCCGGGGGTCGGAGTCGCTGAGTGCCTGCCCATGAGTTCGTCCAGGGTAACGGATCGATCACGGCACGGCTAGGGCCCCCGGCGCGTGTCGCCGTCGACGTCGGGCGGTCGGGCCGTCAGGCCGTCAGGCCGTCAGGCCGTCAGGGCACGGGTGGCCAGGGCGTCAGCGGACGGCCAGCATGACGTCGACGACCGCGTCGAGCACGAGGTCGACCTGCGCCTCGCGGTAGCCGCCCCGCTGGGGCCGGAACACCGCACCGCGCACGTCGTCGATGCTCAGCGCCCGCCCGTCGCTGAAGTACCCCTGGAGTCGGCGCACGAGCCGGTCGACGTCGCCCTTGTGATACCCCGGGGTGAAGATGCTGACCCGGTCGAATCGGTGCCCCTGCGGGCGGTCGAGGCGCGCCACGATCTCCTCCGCGGTCGACCGGGCGTCGCCGAGCCACGAGTCGTCGCCGCGCGTCGTCCTGGCGCGCTCGCGCTCCCGCGACGCGAAGGCGTCCTCGAGCCGCTCCAGCGCGGCGTCGACGTGGGCGGTCGAGTAGCCGCCCTTGGTCATCGCGAAGGCGGTGCGGCGGATGCGCGCCGAGTCCACGTCGCCCTCCCCCGGCGCTGCGGCGTACGCGGCACGCGCCTCCGCCAGGAAGGCGTCGACCTCGGACTCGTCGTAGCCCCGCTGGCCCTTGGGCGCGAGGGGGAAGGTTGTGCTCACGCGCACCATCATGCCGCATCGCCCTCGCTCGGCCCGGGAAGGCCGGGCCCGGGCGAGGGCACGGCGTCAGACGAAGACGAGGTAGAGCGCGTAGGCGACGACGGCCGACGGCAGCGTGCTGTCGAGCCGGTCGAGGAACCCGCCGTGGCCCGGCAGCCAGGTCGAGATGTCCTTGATGCCGAGGTCGCGCTTGATGAGCGACTCGGAGAGGTCGCCGATCGTGGCGGTGGCGATGATGAGGCCGCCGAGCAGGAAGCCGAAGTACCACGGCATGTCGAGCAGGAGCCACGAGGTCAGCACGGCCGCGATCAGGCTGGCCGCGACGGAGCCCGCGAAGCCCTCCCAGGTCTTCTTCGGGCTGATGCGCGGAGCCATCGGGTGCTTGCCGAAGTTGAGCCCCGTGGCGTAGGCGCCTGTGTCGACCGCGATGACGATGATGAGGGCCGAGAGGGTCCAGTTCGCCCCGTTCGGCTGGGCCGCGAGCAGGACCATGAAGCTGCCGAGGAAGGCGCAGTAGATCTGCACGAACGCCCCGGCGCCGATGTCGCGCAGGACGACGGAGGCGGGCTTGCGGTGCGAGGGCCGCGCGAGCTCGACGAGCCGCCACAGCGAGATGACGGCCACGCCCGCGAGGAGCGCGAGCCACTGCCCGGACGCACCGCCGTAGAAGGCGGCGGGGACGATGGCGAGGCCCGCCAGGACGCTCGGCAGCCGCGGGACGTCGCGCCCCGCGAACCTCAGCGCACTGGTCAGCTCGAAGCAGAGGGACGCGATGAGCGCTCCCGCCACGATCATGAAGAACGCGGGCTGGAAGATGAGGCTGACCAGGACGGCCCCGCCGAGACCGACCCCGACCCCGATCGCCGCCGGCAGGTTGCGACCCGTCTTCGCGGTCAGGACCTCGTTGCGAGCGCCCAGCTGCGCGCGTCGTGCGCGCAGCTGGTTCTCGAGGTCGTGGCGAGCGGCCTGGGCCCGGGCGTCGAAGTCGGCGCGACGGCTGCCGAGGGTGGTCTTGGGGTTCGGCGCCGACTCGTCGGGGCGGGGGCCGTCGGGAGCATCGCTCATCTAGACCTCGAGCAGCTCGGCTTCCTTCTTCTTCAGCGCGTCGTCGATCGAGTCGATGTAGCCCTTGGTGACCGACTCGAGCTCCTTCTCGGCCCGTGCGACCTCGTCGTCGCCGACCTCGGTCTTCAGTGCGTCGAGCTCCGTCTTCGAGGTGCGACGGATGTTGCGGATCTGCACCTTGGCGTCCTCGCCCTTGCCGCGGACGATCTTCACGAACTCCTTGCGGCGCTCCTGCGTCAGCTCGGGGATGGTGACGCGGACGAGGGTGCCGTCGTTGGTGGGGCTGGCGCCGAGGTTCGGGAAGGTCGCGATGGCCTTCTCGATCTCCTTCAGGGCCGACTTGTCGTAGGGCGTCACGATCATCGTGCGCGCCTCGGGCACCTGCAGCGAGGCCAGCTGGGCCAGCGGCGTCGGGGTGCCGTAGTAGTCGACGGGGATCTTCTGGAAGAGCGCCGGGTTGATGCGCCCGGTGCGGACCTGACCGAAGTCGGTCTTGGCGGACTCCAGGGCCCGCTCCATCTTCTCGCGCGTCTCGGTCAGTACGTCAGTGATCGCCACAATGCTCCCTTGGTTCGTCGTCGAGCTTAGTCGTCAGTTGCTGACGAGAGTTCCGATGCGCTCGCCCCGGATGGCGCGGGCGATGTTGCCGGCGCCCTCCATGCCGAAGACGTGCATCGGCATGCCGTTGTCCATGCAGAGGCTGAAGGCGGTCGAGTCGACCACCTTGAGGCCCTGGACGAGGGCCTCCTGGTAGGTCAGCGTCTCGAGCTTCACGGCGTCGGGGTCGGTGCGCGGGTCGGCGGAGTAGACGCCGTCGACGCCGTTCTTCGCGACGAGGACCTCGTCGGCGCCGATCTCGAGGGCACGCTGGGCCGACACGGTGTCGGTGGAGAAGTAGGGCAGGCCGGCGCCGGCGCCGAAGATGACGACGCGGCCCTTCTCGAGGTGCCGCTCCGCACGGCGCGGGATGTAGGGCTCCGCGACCTGGGTCATGGCGATGGCCGACTGGACGCGCGTGGCGGCCCCGGCCTTCTCGATGAAGTCCTGCAGGGCGAGCGCGTTCATGACGGTGCCCAGCATGCCCATGTAGTCGGCACGGCCGCGGTCCATGCCCCGCTGGCTGAGCTCCGCGCCGCGGAAGAAGTTGCCGCCGCCGACCACGACGGCGATCTCGACGTCGGCCGCGGCCTCGGCGATCTCGCGCGCGATGCCGCCGACCACGTCGGGGTTCACGCCGACCTGGCCCCCGCCGAACGCCTCGCCCGAGAGCTTGAGGAGGACGCGGCGTCGTCTGGTTGTTCCTGTCGTCATGCGAGTTCTCCCTCGTGTCGTGGCCGTAGCCAGGGTAGCGAGTCACGGCGGGCGTGCCGGACCGCGGCGGCCGGCCGCGCCTCCCTGTCGTGAGGGACCGCGGACACGGCGACGGGGCCTGAGACGCGTTCGTCTCAGGCCCCGTCAGGGTGTTGCTAGGCGCCGACCTTGACCCGGGCGAAGCCCTTGATCTCGATGCCGGCCTGCTCCACGACCTTGGCGACGGACAGCTTGTTGTCCTTCGCGTAGGCCTGGTCGAGCAGGGCGATCTCCTTGAAGAAGCCGGTGAGGCGACCCTCGATGATCTTCGGCAGGGCGGCCTCGGGCTTGCCCTCGTTCTTCGCGGTCTCCTCGACGATGGCGCGCTCCTTGGCGACCTGGTCGGCGGGGACCTCGTCGCGCGACAGGTACGTCGGCGCGGCGAAGGCGATGTGCTGGGCGACCGAGCGGGCCGTCTCGGCGTCGGAGCCCGTGTAGCCCACGACCACGCCGACCTGCGGGGGCAGGTCCTTCGAGGTCTTGTGCAGGTAGATCGCGAACTCGTCGCCCTCGATGTGCGAGACGGTGCGCAGTTCGACCTTCTCGCCCATCAGCGCGGCCTCGTCGTTGACGAAGGCCTCGACGGTCTGGCCGCCGATCGCCGCGGCGTTGCCCTCGGCGGCGTCCTTCGCGCCGGCGGCCGAGACGGCCTCGAGCACGGAGTCGGCGAGGGCGATGAACTTCTCGTTCTTCGCGACGAAGTCGGTCTCGCTGGCGAGCTCGATGATCGTGGCGTAGCCCGAGGAGGCCTTGGCGGCGACGAGCCCGGCGGTGGTCTGGCGACCCTCGCGCTTGGCGACGCCCTTGAGCCCCTTGACGCGGAGGATCTCGACGGCCTTCTCGAGGTCGCCGTCCGCCTCGACGAGGGCGTTCTTGCTGTCCATCATGCCCGCGCCCAGGCGGTCACGGAGGGTCTTGACGTCAGCTGCGGTGAAGTTGGCCATTGGCTGGCTTCCTTTCGTGGAGTCGGAAGGGGGGAGGACTACTTGGCGTCGGCGTCGGCCGGCTCGGCAGCCGTGGCCTCGGTGGCCTCGGCGACGGGCTCGACGACCGGCTCGCCCAGGGGCTTCTCGGCGACCTGCGCGTCGGCGTCGTTCTCCGCGACGGGGAGCGACTCGGCCGCGGGGGCCTCGGCGGCGGCGTCGGCGGCCTTGGCCTCGCCCTGCGCGAGCAGCTCGGCCTCCCACTCGGCGAGGGGCTCGACGGGAGCGTCGGCGTCCTCGGGCTTCTGGTGACGCTGCACCAGGCCCTCGGCGGCGGCGTCGGCGACGATGCGGGTCAGCAGGCCGACGGAGCGGATGGCGTCGTCGTTGCCGGGGATCGGGAAGTTGATCTCGTCGGGGTCGCAGTTCGTGTCGAGGATGCCGATGACCGGGATGCCCAGCTTCTTGGCCTCGTCGATCGCGAGGTGCTCCTTCTTGGTGTCGACGACCCAGAGGGCCGACGGCGTCTTCGTCAGGTTGCGGATGCCGCCGAGCGTCTTGTGCAGCTTGTCGAGCTCGCGCTTCTTGATCAGCAGTTCCTTCTTGGTGAAGCCCTGCGTGGTGTCGTCGAAGTCGATGTCCTCGAGCTCCTTCATGCGGGCGAGGCGCTTCGAGACCGTCTGGAAGTTGGTCAGGAGGCCACCGAGCCAGCGCTGGTTCACGAAGGGCTGGCCGACGCGGTTCGCCTGCTCGGCGATGGAGCCCTGAGCCTGCTTCTTCGTGCCGACGAAGAGGATGGTGCCGCCGTGGGCGACCGTCTCCTTGACGAAGTCGTACGCCTTGTCGATGTAGCCGAGCGACTGCTGGAGGTCGATGATGTGGATGCCGGAGCGCTCGGCGAGGATGAATCGCTTCACCTTCGGGTTCCAGCGGCGGGTCTGGTGTCCGAAGTGGACGCCGCTGTCGAGCAGCTGGCGGATGGTGACGACGGCCATGGTCGTTCTCCTCTTTCGTGGCACGCGCGGAGGCGTGCCGGTGTCGGTTCGTCCGGGCGACCGGTCGGTCGCCCCTGCCTGGTGCCCGGGCACGCCCCCGCCGTCGGCACCGCGGCACTGACGTGCCGGTGGTGCGTGACGGACCGAGTGGGGGTGGAGGCCGGTGTCGTCCGTGAGCGGCCGACCGTGAGGGAGGCTGCTCGGGGACGGTGCGTCATGGACGCACGGGCACGCGAAGTCAGTCTGCGAGGCAGACTGCGTGTTCATCGTAGCACCGACGGAGCACGGGCAGGGGGCGGCGACGGGCCCCCGACGGAGGCCCGGGTCGACGCCGGCCCTCCCCCGCCCCGCCCCGCCCCGCACGACGGAACGCCCCGTCCGACGAGCGGACGGGGCGTTCCCGACGGGGGTCGTGACGAGGTCAGCGGCGAGCGCCCGAGGCGCCCTTCGCGGTGCCGCCCTCGACGGCCGAGATGCCCATCTCCTCCAGGCTGCGGCCCTTCGTCTCGGGGATCTTCGCGAGCACGAAGAAGAACGAGATGAGGGCGAAGGCGGCGAAGATGCCGTACGACAGCGTGAGGCTGACCGCGGCGAGCGACGGGAACGAGACCGTGACGATGAAGTTCGCGATCCAGTTGGCGGCGCTGCCGACGCCCAGCGCGGTGGCGCGGATGCTGTTGGGGAACATCTCGCCGAGCAGGACCCACATGAGCGGGCCCCAGGTGGCGCCGAACGAGACCACGAAGAGGTTGGCGGCCACGAGCGCGACGGGGCCCCAGGCGCCGGGCAGCTGCGGGTCGCCGCCGTCGCCGGGCACGGACTGGCTGAAGGCGAGGGCGGTGACGGCGAGGCTGACGAACATGCCCACGGAGCCGATGAGGAGCAGCGGTCGACGACCGACCTTGTCGACGAGGCCGATGGCGACGAAGGTGACGACGACGTTGACGATCGAGGTGATCGTCGAGATCGTGAAGGAGTCGCTCTCCTGGAAGCCGACGGCCTGCCACAGGGTGGTCGAGTAGTAGAAGATCACGTTGATGCCGACGAACTGCTGGAGCACGGCGAGGATGATGCCGACCCAGACGATGGGCTGCAGGCCGAAGCGGTCGCCGCGGATGCTCGACTTCTTCTCCAGCTCCGCCTCGGTCTTGATCGAGTCGGTGATCTCCTTGAGGCTCGTGTCGACGGTCTCCGCGGGGACGATGCCCTTCAGGACGGTCTTGGCCTCGTCCTCGCGGCCCTCACCGGCCAGGTAGCGGGGCGACTCCGGCAGGCGGAGGGCGAGCACGCCGTAGACGACCGAGGGCACGATGCCGACGAGGAACATCCAGCGCCAGGCGGCGAGGCCGAAGAGGGAGGGCTCGGAGGCGCCGCCCGCGGTGACCGCGAAGAGCTGGTCGGAGAGCAGGGCGACGAAGATGCCGAGCGTGATGGCGAGCTGCTGGAACGAGGCGAGACGACCGCGGATGGCCTTCGGCGACACCTCGGAGATGTAGGCCGGGGCGATCACGGAGGCGATGCCGATGCCGAGGCCGCCGATGACGCGCCAGAGCACGAGGTCCCAGACGGCGAACGCGAAGGCGGCGCCGAGCGAGCTGATGAGGAAGAGCGCGGCGCCGATGAGCATCACCTTGATGCGGCCCATCTTGTCGGCGAGGCGGCCGGCGACGTACGCGCCGATGGCACAGCCGATGAGCGCCGACGCGACGGCGAAGCCGGAGGCGAACTCCGTCAGGCCGAACTCGTCGGTGATGCTGGAGACCGCGCCGTTGATGACGGACGAGTCGAATCCGAAGAGGAAGCCACCCACGGCCGCGGCGATCGCGAGAGCCGTCACCCGCCTGTTCAGCTTCTTCTCTGTTGCTGACGATTGCGCCGAGTTCGACACGGTTCTCCTTAAATCCACGGAGGGCGGGCTCGTGACCACACTCCCCCGACATCGTCGTGCACCGGGTGTTCGTGCACAGAGGGACCCTACGCCTCGCTGTGAATCCCCGCACGTCGTGCACGATCTGTGCATGCAGACCCGCGCCTCCTCCCCTCGCCCCCCGTCCGTCCGACAGGTGTCGTCTGGCCGGGAGCCGGCGCGAGCCGCCAGGGGGGCCGCCCTCCCGGCCCTCCTGCTCGCGGTCATCCTCCTCGCCGGCGGTCCCGCCCGGCCCGTCGCGGCCGAGGCACGGCCCGGCCCGGCCGTCCCGTGGTCGTGGCCCGTGCCCGAGCCGCACCTCGTGCTCCGTCCGTTCGTCGCCCCCGAGCACCGGTGGTCGCCCGGGCACCGGGGCGTCGACCTCGCGATGACCGAGGGAGGCGCGGTGTCGGCCCCGGACGACGGGGTGGTGCACTTCGCCGGGACGGTCGTCGACCGCCCCGTGCTGTCGCTCCGGCACGCGGGCGGCGTCCTGAGCAGCATGGAGCCCGTGAGCACGGAGCTGCGGGCCGGCGACGTCGTGCAGCGGGGCCAGGCCGTAGGGGTGCTCGAGCCCGGCCACGGCTGCACCGCCTCGTGCGTCCACCTGGGGGCGCGGATCGACGGCGAGTACGTCTCACCGCTGATGATGCTGGGCCTCGGCCGGGCCAGCGTGCTGCTGCCGACCCGCCACGACGAGGTGCAGGGCTGAGGCCGCCGGGTCGGTCAGGCGCGGGGGTGGGCCGTCCGGTAGCTCTCGCGGAGTCGCTCGGTCGAGACGTGCGTGTAAATCTGCGTGGTGCCCAGGCTGGCGTGGCCGAGCATCTCCTGCACGGCACGGAGGTCGGCGCCCCCGTCGAGCAGGTGGGTCGCCGCCGTGTGCCGGAGGGCGTGGGGGCCCGACGGGCCGCTGCCCGGCAGGTCGGACAGCAGGCCGGACACCAGGCGGTGCACCGCGCGGGTGCCGAGCCGGCCGCCGGTCGCGCCGAGGAAGAAGGCGTCGCCCGCGGGCCCGGCGCCGGCGGCTGGGTCGGCTCCGGCTCGGGCAGCGGCTCCGGCGCGGGCGGCGGCGCGGGCCGCGAGGACGGGCCGGGACCGCGTGAGGTACCGGTGCAGGGCCTCTGCGGCGGGGACGCCGAAGGGGACGACCCGCTGACGCGAGCCCTTGCCGGTCACGCGGACGGTGAGGCGGTCCAGGTCGACGTCGCCGAGGTCGGCCCCGACGAGCTCGGAGACGCGCAGCGCCGAGCCGTAGAGCAGCTCGACGACCGCGAGGTCGCGCCCCGCCACGGCGTCGTCGGCCTCGGCCCGGACGGCGAGCGACGTCAGCACGGACTCGGTCTGCGCGGTCGTCAGCACGCGGGGCAGGTGGCTCTCGGCCTTCGGGGCGCGGAGCCGGAGGCCGACGTCGACACCTGTGCGCCCGGTCTCCTCCAGCCACCGCGTCAGGGCCCGGGCGCTGGCGGACCGGCGGGCGAGGGTGGTGCGCGCGAGGCCGGCCTCCGTGCCGCGCCAGAGCCAGTCGCGGAGCAGCTCGAGGTCGACGTCGGCGGTCTGCGGCTCCCGGCCCAGCCGCTGCCCGGCGACCGCGAGCAGGTCGGCGAGGTCGGAGAGGTACGAACGGAGGGTGTTCTCGCTCAGCCCCCGCGCGTGCCGCAGGTGCTCGACGAAGGCGTCGACGTCGACGCGCAGGGCCGTCACGGGCGCCCCGCCCCGCCGGGGCCCGCCGCGCGTCTCGTCGTCGTCACCGCGCCAGGCTACCCACGCGCGCGGCCCCTCCTCCGCCACCCCGCGGGCCCGGCGACGACCAGGCCGTCGACCTCCATCTCGGCGAGGAGCCCCCGCACCGTGTCGGCGCCGAGCCCCGAGGCCGCCGCGACCTCGTCGGTCGTGCGCTCGACGCGGGGGCTGAGGGCGTCCTGGACGCGGACGACGCGGGGGTCGACGACCTCCGGGGCCGGACCCGCGCCTCCTGCGCCGTGACCTGTCGACACGCCACGCCCGATCGGGCCCACGAGCTCGAGGACGTCGTCGACGCCCGTGACGCAGGCGGCGAGCCCCGAGCGGATCAACGCGTGGCAGCCCGCCGACGACGGCGACGAGACGGGGCCGGGCACGGCGCCGACCGGGCGCCCGAGCACCTGCGCGTGGCCGGCGGTGTTCAGCGAGCCCGAGCGACGGCCGGCCTCGACGACCACGGTCGCCGCCGTGAGGCAGGCGATGAGCCTGTTGCGCTGCAGGAACCGCCAGCGGGACGGCGTCGTGCCGCACGGCGCCTCCGCGACGAGGAGGCCCGTCCGCACGACCCGACGGAGGAGCTCGTCGTGCCCGGCGGGGTAGAAGCGGTCGGCCCCGCCGGCCATCACCGCCACCGTCGCGGCCTCGGCCGCGAGGGCCGCGCGGTGGGCCGAGCCGTCGATGCCGTACGCCCCGCCGGAGACGACGGTCAGCCCCCGGTCGGAGAGGCCGCTGCCGAGGTCGGCGGCGACCGTCTCGCCGTACGACGTCGCCGCCCGCGCCCCCACCACGGCGACCGACGCGGCCGGGGCGGGCAGCTCACCGGCGCCGCGGAGCCAGAGGACGGCGGGCGCGTGGTCGCCCAGCTCGTCGAGCTCGGCGGGCCAGCCGGGGTCGCCCGGCACGAGCAGGCGGATGTCGAGGGCCTCCGCGGCGCGCAGCGACGCCTCGGCGCGCCACCGCTGGAGACGCGGGGCCCAGCGTCGCAGGGCCGCGTCGACCGAGAACCGGCCGAGGTCGTCGCCCGCCGGGGAGTCGCGGAGCGCGGTCTCGAGACCGCGCCCGGCCCCGCCGCCGCCCCGCTCCACGACGGACTCGACGGCGAGCCGGAGGGCGACCGCCGGCCCCAGGCCCCGGCGGGCGAGGCCCGCGACGGCGTCGCCCGGCTCCGCGATGCCCGACCAGGCGGCTCGGGCGAAGACGTCGAGGCCGGCCTCGTCGGAGTCGCCCCCGGGCACCCAGGCCCGTGCGGGCCGGACGAGCCGCGCGAGGTCGTCGCCGGTGGCGTCGAGCAGCGCCTTCACAGCGACCTCCGCAGCCCGAGGGCCCGGGCGACCTGGCCCCGGCCGGGCCGACCGACCCCGTCGAGGTCGGCGAGGGTCCAGGCGAGGCGGAGCACGCGGTCGTAGCCCCGCATGGTGAGGGCCCCCGTCTCGAGCGCCCGGTCGATCGGCGCCGAGTCGGCGACGGCCAGCCGACGGCCGGGGCCCCGGAGCCAGGCGCCCGGCACCTCCGAGCTCAGGCGCCACGGCGTGCCGGCCAGCCGGTGCCGGGCCCTCGCCCGCGCCTCCTCGACCACCTCCCTCGCCTGGGCGGTGGTGAGCACGTCCGTGGTCTCGGCGAGCCGGAACTGCGCCGAGCTGATCCGTGCCACGCGCAGCTGCACGTCGATGCGGTCGACCAGCGGGCCGGAGAGCTTCGCGAGGTAGCGCCGGCGCTGGTGGGGCGAGCAGGTGCACTCCCCCTCCCGCGAGCCCCACTGGCCGCACGGGCAGGGGTTCGCGGCGGCCACGAGCTGGAACCGGGCCGGGAAGCGCGCGACCGCCCGTGACCGGTGCACCACGGTCTCGCCCGACTCCAGCGGCTGGCGGAGGCAGTCGAGCACGGTCTGCGCGAACTCGGGCGCCTCGTCGAGGAAGAGCACGCCGCGGCTGGCCCGCGACGCCGCCCCCGGGCGCAGCACCCCGCTGCCGCCGCCGACGAGCGCGGCCGCGCTGCAGGTGTGGTGCGGGCTCTCGAACGGCGGTCGTCGCTCGAGCTCGCTGCCGACCGGCAGCCCCGAGAGCGACCGGATCGAGCTGACCTCGAGGGCGGCCTCGAGGTCGAGGTCGGGCAGCAGGCCGGGCAGACGCGCGGCGAGCATGCTCTTGCCGGCCCCGGGCGGCCCGACCATCAGCAGGTGGTGCCCGCCGGCGGCCGCCGTGACGAGAGCCTGCACGGCGTCGGAGTTGCCGATGACGTCGGCGAGCTCGGGGACGGCCCCCGCGGGGGCGGCCACCGTCGACCGGCGGAGCGGCTCGGCCGGCTCGGGAGCGAGGTCGGCGCCGTGCCAGATCGCCGCGTCGCGGAGCCCGACCACGGCGACGACGCGGACGTCGGGCACGAGCGACGCCTCGTCGGCGTTGTCGGCCGGCACCATGACGATCTCGGCGCCCGCCCGGCGTGCCGCGACGACGGCCGGCAGGACCCCGTCGACGGGCCGCAGCCTGCCGTCGAGCCCGAGCTCGCCGACGTGCACGACCCGGGCGACGGACTCGGCCTCGACGAGGTCGGCCGCCGCGAGGGCCGCCACCGCGATCGCCAGGTCGAACGACGACCCGTGCTTCGGCAGCGAGGCCGGCGACAGGTTGACCGTCAGCTTGCGGGAGGGCAGCGGGCACCCGGCGTTCGAGGCCGCCGCCCGCACGCGGTCGCGGGCCTCCCCCAGCGACGCGTCGGGGAGCCCGATGATCATGAAGGCCGGCAGCCCCTGGCCGAGGTCGGCCTCGACCTCGACGACGGCACCGTCGAGCCCGAGGAGCGAGACCGCGCGCGTGCGCCCCATGCTCACGAGCCGGCCCCGCGCACGTGCTCGATGCGCTCGTGCCCGCGGCACCGCTCGACCGTGATGCCGACGACGTCGATGCGGACGCCGTGCCCCACCCCCGGGTGCTCCTGGCACCACGCCCCCGCCAGACGTCGAAGCCGGGCGAGCTTCTGCGGCGTCACCGCCTCCAGGGCCGTGCCCCAGCCCGTGCCCGAGCGGGTCTTGACCTCCACGACGACCACCTCGTCGCCGTCGAGCGCGACCAGGTCGATCTCGCCCTCGAGGCACCGCCAGTTGCGGTCGACCACCCGCAGCCCCTGTGCCTCGCAAAACTCGGCGGCCACGTCTTCGCCGCGCCGCCCCAGTTCGTCCTTCTCCGCCATGTCGACCTCCTGCGAGGAGACTGGCGGAGGCGCGGGTCGAGCCCACGGGGCCCGGTCACGTCGTGGGGACGACGCGCCCCCGGCCCGGCCTGGGGAGGGACGCCCTACTCGTCGAGCGCGAGTTCCTTCGGCAGCTCGAGGTCGCGGGCGGTGAGCTCCTCGACGTTGACGTCCTTGAAGGTGAGCACGCGCACGGACTTCACGAAGCGGTCGGAGCGGTAGACGTCCCAGACCCAGACGTCGCTCATCGTCAGCTCGAAGTAGAAGTCGTGCTCGGTGTCGCGGCGCACGAGCTCCACCTCGTTCGCGAGGTAGAAGCGCCGCTCGGTCTCGACCACGTAGCGGAACTGCGACACCACGTCGCGGTACTCGCGGTACAACGCGAGCTCGACCTCTCGGTCGTAGTCTTCGAACTCGTCCTCGTCCATCGAGGGACCATCCTACGCGGCCGCGCCCGCGCCTCCCGCACGCCCTGGACGGCACGAGCAGCGGCGCCGAGGGGGCCGTCGCCGTGGATGCGGCCCCGCGCGGGCACGGCGACCCGACGGCTCAGTGCAGCCAGGTCAGGCGGTGCAGCGGCGACGGGCCGAGCTCGGTCAGCGCCGCGTAGTGCGCGGTCGACCCGTAGCCCTTGTTGCCCGCCCAGCCGTAGCCGGGGTGCTCGTCGTCGGCCGCGATCATCATCCGGTCGCGGTGCACCTTGGCGATCACGGAGGCCGCGGCGACGGAGGCGCAGTCGCGGTCGGCCTTGACCCGCGTGGTGATGCGCGGCGGCGTGGAGAGCGCCGGCGACAGGTAGTCGTGGTTGCCGTCGAGCACCACGACGGAGCTCATGATGCCGACGCCGGCCTCGTGCAGCGCCGTGAGCGCCCGCCGGCCGGCGAGGCCGAGGGCCGCGACGATGCCGATCTCGTCGACCTCGCGGGCGTCGGCCAGGCCGACGGCGTGCGCCTGGACCCAGGACGTCGCCGTCGGGTACAGCGCCTCGCGACGCTTCTCGCTCAGCAGCTTCGAGTCACGGAGCCCCACGGGCATCTCGCCGCACTCGAGGTGCACCGCGCCGAGGCCGACGGCGACGGGCCCGGCGATGGCGCCCCGACCGACCTCGTCGCAGCCGATCACCCAGGTGGCGCCGGCCGCGTGCAGCTCGCGCTCGAGGTCGAGCGTGGGGTCGACGACCGCCATCACTCGCCCTCGCGCTCCGTGCCGCGGAAGACGGCCGGGTAGTCGTCGAGCCACGTCCAGCGGGCGGCGGGCCAGCTGATGACGAAGGCGCGGCCCACGACGTCGCTCATCGGCACGAAGCCCTGGCTCGGGGTGTCGCCGTTGTAGCGGCTGTCCTTCGAGTTGTAGCGGTTGTCGCCCATCACCCAGAGCGAGTCGGCGGGCACCGTGACCGAGAAGTCGTCGCCGGAGACGCGGTCGACGCCCGGGGGCAGGGTGACGTAGGGCTCGTCGAGCGGGACGCCGTTGACCGACATCTGGCCGAAGTCGTTGCAGCACGACACCGTGTCGCCGGGCAGTCCGATGACGCGCTTGATGAGGTGGTCGTTGCTGTCCTGCGTGCCGAGCCCGACCAGCGTGAGGAACCACGAGACGCCGTCGCCGAGGGGGTTGCCGGAGGCGGTGGTGACGGGGGCCGTGCCCTCCAGCCACCCGCCGGGGTCGGTGAAGACCACGACGTCGCCGCGCTTGACGTCGACCACGTCGGGCACGAGCTCGTTGACGATGATGCGGTCGTTGATCTGCAGCGTGTTCTCCATCGACCCCGAGGGGATGTAGAACGAGCGGATCAGGAACGTCTTGATCAAGAAGGAGATCAGCAGCGCCGCCAGGAAGATGACCAGGACGTCACGGAGGAACGTCAGGGTGCCGCGCTTCTTCTGGTCGCCACCGCGACCGGGGCGGCGCAGGAGGCGCCGCGAGGATGTGTCGTCTGTCATTTAACCGCCTGAGCTCCCCGCCATCGTATAGGGCGGGGAGCTCAGGGAAGGACGTGCGGACCGGGTCAGTGGTCGCGCTTCTCCTTGATCTTGGCCTTCTTGCCGCGCAGCTCGCGCAGGTAGTAGAGCTTCGCGCGACGCACGGCGCCGCGGCTGACGACCTCGATGTGGTCGATGACGGGCGAGTGCACGGGGAACGTGCGCTCGACGCCGACCTGGAAGCTGACCTTGCGGACGGTGAACGTCTCGCGGACGCCCTCGTTCTGCTTGCCGATGACGACACCCTGGAAGACCTGGACGCGCGAGCGCGTGCCTTCGATGATGTTCACGTGCACCTTGACGGTGTCGCCGGCGCGGAAGTCGGGGATGTCGCTGCGCAGCGTGGCTGCGTCGACGGCGTCGAGGATGTGCATGGTGGTTCGCTCTCTGCAACCGCCACAGGTCGACTGCTGCTCGTGGGTGCGGGGCACCCGAGGTGATGAAAGAGGTCGTGCACTGACGAGAGCAGACTCCCCTGTGGCAGAGTCGTGCGCAGGCACAAGCGTCAAGTGTGCCACAGGTCGACGCTGGGCCGCCACCGCGTCAGGAGCGCGGCGTGATGGTGATCACCGGGGCGTCGTCGGAGGCCGGGCCCCCGCGAGGAGGCGTCGGCCCCGCGGCGCCGGACGCGAGGCGGTCGAGGTCGGCCAGCGACGCGGCCACCCGGCCCCGCGCCTCCTGCACGAACTGCCGCACCGCGGCGACCGCGAGGCCCAGCCCGCCCAGGATCGTCAGGACGGCGGAGACGGCGAACAGCGCCGTCGACAGGTCGACCCGGCCGTCGCCGGCGAGCTGCGTGAACGCCGAGGCCGGCCGCGACCCGGCCACGGAGTCGACGAGGAAGAAGCCGAGGGCCAGCTGGGCCAGCCACGTCAGGAGCAGGAGGCCGGCGTCGAGCCAGGAGACCGCGCGCGCCCGGCGCACGCTCCGTCGCGCCACCACGACGCCGACGGCGGCCGCCTGCGCGACGAACAGGAGGGGCACGAGGACGATCTGGCCGAGCACCTGCGCCCCGAGGGGCACCCCGAAGGCCGCACGGCCGAGCAGGACCCACAGGGGCAGCACCACGACGGCGGGCCAGAGGAGGCGGTAGAGGACTCGACGCAGCACCATGCGGTCGAGGCTAGGGAACGACGGTGGAGAATGGCTGCATGATCGAGCTGCGCACCCCCGACGAGATCGACCGCATGCGACCGGCGGGGGCGTTCGTCGCCTCCGTCCTCGAGGCGACGCGGGCGGCCGCGGCGCCGGGCGTCGACCTGCTCGACCTCGACGCCCTCGCCCACGACATGATCCGCGAGCGCGGGGCCGAGAGCAGCTACCTCGACTACCACCCGTCGTTCGGGGCCAGCCCGTTCGGGAAGGTGATCTGCACCTCCGTCAACGACGCGGCGCTGCACGGTCTGCCGCACCGGTACCGCCTGCGGAAGGGCGACCTGCTCAGCCTCGACTTCGCCTGCGCCGTCGACGGCTGGGTCGCCGACTCCGCGGTCTCGTTCGTCGTCGGCGCCGAGCCGACGCCGGACGACCGCCGACTCATCGAGACCTGCGAGCGGGCGCTCGAGGCCGGGATCGCGGCCGCGCAGCCGGGCGGCAAGCTCGGCGACGTCTCGGCCGCGATCGGCGACGTCGCCCGCGGTGCCGGGTTCTCCGTCAACCTGCAGTTCGGCGGCCACGGCGTCGGCACGACCATGCACGGCGACCCGCACGTGCCGAACGACGGCCGCGCCGGGCGGGGCTGGCCCCTCCGGCCGGGCCTCGTGATCGCGATCGAGCCGTGGCTGATGCTCGGCACGGACGAGATCGTCACCGACGCCGACGGCTGGACGCTGCGGAGCGCCGACGGCTCGCGGGCCGCGCACGCGGAGCACACGGTCGCCGTGACGGCCGAGGGCCCGCTCGTGCTGACCGCCCGCGGCTGAGCGGGGCGCGCTACTCGCCGAGCAGGTCGGGGCGGACGCGCCGGGTGCGGGCGACCTGCTGCTCGTGGCGCCAGGTCGCGATGGCGCCGTGGTTGCCGCTGAGGAGCACCGGGGGCACGTCGTGGCCCCGCCAGCTCGCGGGCTTCGTGTAGCTGGGGTACTCGAGGAGGCCACCCTCGTGGCTCTCCTCCGTCAGGCTCTCGGGGTTGCCCACGACGCCCGGCACGAGGCGACCGATCGCCTCGACCATCGCCGTCACGGCGACCTCGCCGCCGTTGAGCACGTAGTCGCCGAGGCTGACCTCGCGGACGGTCACGCGCTCGGCGGCGTGCTCGACCACGCGCTGGTCGATGCCCTCGTAGCGCCCGCAGGCGAACACGAGGTGCGGGGCGACGGCCAGCTCGCGGGCGAGGGCCTGCGTGAAGGGCGTGCCCGCCGGCGAGGGCACGATCAGCGTGGTGGTCTCGGGGCTCGCCTCGTCGCCCAGCACGTGGTCGAGGGCCTCACCCCAGGGCTCGGGCCGCATCACCATGCCGGCACCGCCGCCGTACGGGGTGTCGTCGACGGTGCGGTGCCGGTCGTGGGTGAAGTCGCGCAGGTCGTGCACGGCGACGTCGAGCAGGCCCTGCTGACGGGCCTTGCCGAGCAGGGAGATGTCGAGCACCCCGAAGAACTCCGGGAAGATCGACACGATGTCGATGCGCATCGTCAGCTGCCGTCGTCGGCGCGGTCGGCCTCGGGGGCCTCGCCCACGGCGTCGTCAGGGCTCTCACCCTCGACGTCGCCGGTGTCGACGGACGCGGCGGACTCGTCGTCGGAGCTGTCGTCGACGAGCTCCTCGAAGAGACCCGCCGGCGGGGTGACGGTGATGACGCCCGCCTCGATGTCGACGCTCGGCACGATCGCCGTCACGAACGGCACCAGCACCTCGCCCGCGGGCGTCGCCACGGCGAGCAAATCCTGGGCGGGGAGGTGGTCGACGCGCGAGACGGTCCCGACCTCGACGCCGTCACGCTCGACCCGGAGGCCGACGAGCTGGTGGTGGTACCAGGCGTCGTCCTCGTCGGGGAGCTCGTCCAGGTCTTGGTCGACCCAGAGGATCGCCTTGACCAGGGACTCGGCGGCGGTGCGGTCGTCGACGCCCTCGAAGAAGCCGACGGGGTGGCCGTTGTACCAGCGGAGCTCGGTGAGCGTGATGCTCCGGCCGTGCCACTCACTGGTCTCGGGCACCTGCAGGGTGAAGGAGGAGCCGGGGGTGAAGCGCTGCTCGGGAGTGTCGGTGAAGAGCTCGAGCTTGAGCGCGCCCTTCAGGCCGTGCGCCTTGGTCAGGCGCCCGACCCGGAGCTGGGTCTTGTCGTTCGTGCTCACGGCCTAGAGGTCGCCGTCGACGACGTCGACCCGCACGCGCTTGCCGTCGGCCAGGGCCGTGACCAGGGTGCGGAGTGCCTTCGCCGTCCGACCGGCGCGACCGATGACGCGGCCCAGGTCGTCAGCGTGGACGTGCACCTCGAGGACGTCGCCCCGAGGAGAGGTCTTCTCCACGACCTGCACCTCGTCCGGGTGATCGACGATCCCCCGGACGAGGTGCTCGAGTGCAGGTGCGAGCACTGACTACGCCTCGGTGGTCTCGGCGTCGTCGGCGGCGGGGGCCTCGGCGGGCTCGGCCTTGGCGGGCTTCTCCGACTTGGGGACGAGGACCGGCTTCTTCTTCTCGTCGGCGACGAAGGCCTCCTTGGGGGCCTTGGTCTTGACGGTGCTGACGGCGTCGGCGTCGCCCTTGAACTTGCCCCAGTCGCCCGTGAGCTTCAGCAGCGCGGCGACCTGCTCGGTCGGCTGCGCGCCGACGCTGAGCCAGTACTGCGCGCGCTCCGACTCGACCTCGATGAACGAGGGCTCCTCGGTGGGGTGGTACTTGCCGATCTCCTCGATGACACGACCGTCGCGCTTGGTGCGCGCGTCGGCGACGACGATGCGGTAGTACGGTGCACGGATCTTGCCCATGCGCTTGAGACGGATCTTGACAGCCACAATTCTCCTGTTGATGTGATGTGGGCGAGTTGCTAGCCGTGAGCGTGGGGGCACACTCGGCTCGGAAGCTCTATGAGGTCTCGGCGGCCACCTGATTAGAGGGTCGGGCGACCGGAGACTCGACCCACCATTGTTGCAGACGAACGACCGGTTCCACCAATCTCTCGCGAACCCGCCGCCGTGTCGTCGGGCGGGGGCCGCGACACGGACGGTCACGCGACTCCCCCGGCTGTCAGGATGGGTCGGCGCGCACGCGCCGAGCGGGAGGCAGCACCCATGCAGATCGACTTCACCAGCTCAGAGCGGTCGACCCTCGGCGTCGAGTGGGAGCTGGCCCTCGTCGACCACGAGAGCGGCGAACTGGCCCCTCGCGCTCCGCAGATCCTCGCCGACCTGGCCCACCTCAACGAGGACGGCGACCGTCTGACGAACGAGCTCCTGACCAACACCGTCGAGGTCGTCACCGGGGTGCACCACCGGGTCGCCGGGGCCGTC
Organism: Frigoribacterium sp. NBH87; assembly: GCF_014217665.1. Taxonomy (NCBI): domain Bacteria; kingdom Bacillati; phylum Actinomycetota; class Actinomycetes; order Micrococcales; family Microbacteriaceae; genus Frigoribacterium; species Frigoribacterium sp. NBH87. Next base: position 3,151,494 of record NZ_CP043650.1, on the reverse strand, counting down.
GACGACCTCCGGGCCACCATCGACCAGGTCCGTGGCCCGGCGGCCGCGCTCGGCGCCGACCTCATCTGCGCCGGCACGCACCCGTACAGCCGGTACGTCGACCAGGAGGTCACCCCCGACAAGGAGCGGTACGCCACGCTGATCGACCGCACCCGCTGGTGGGGCCGCCAGATGATGATCTGGGGCGTCCACGTCCACGTCGGGATCGACTCGCGCGACAAGGTGCTCCCGATCATGAACGGCATGCTCACCTACCTGCCTCACTTCCAGGCCCTGACCGCCTCCAGCCCGTTCTGGGTGGGCGAGGAGACGGGCTACGCCTCGAACCGCGCCCTGATGTTCCAGCAGCTGCCCACGGCCGGCCTGCCGCCCCAGTTCGAGACCTGGTCGGAGTACGAGGCCATGGTCGCGGACCTGACCCTCACGGGCGTGATCGACGACCACAGCGAACTGCGTTGGGACCTGCGCCCCTCGCCGAGGTGGGGGACGCTCGAGAGCCGGGTCTTCGACGGCATCGCGACCACCGACGAGGTCGCCGCCGTGACCGCCCTCGTCCAGTGCCTGGTGGACGACATGTCCGACCGCCTGGACCGCGGCGAGACGCTGCCCTCGATGCAGCCCTGGTTCGTCCGCGAGAACAAGTGGCGCGCGGCCCGCTACGGCATGGACGCGATCGTCATCCAGAACGCCGCGGGCGACGAGCGCCTCGTGACCGACGACCTGCGAGACCTGGTGACGACCCTCGAGCCCGCCGCCGATCGCCTGGGCTGCCTCGACGAGCTGCACTCGCTCGCGTCGATCACCGACCGGGGCGCCAGCTACCAGCGCCAACTGGCCGTGGCCGCGGCCCACGGCGGCGATCTCCGTCCGGTCGTCGCGTCGCTGGTCCGCGAGTTCGACGAGGGGCTCTCCGCGGACCTGTGACGCCGTGCCGCGGGCACGAGAACGGCACGGACGGGCAGGAGGCTCGACGTAACACGGCGTAACAGTCGGGCACGGCCCGCCCGGCTGCCATTCGATGCACCGATGAGACATCCGATATTCCTCACGTCCATCCCACCGCTCGTGGCGGCGGTCCTGGGCGTCGCGCTCGTCGCCGACGCCCTGACCCCGCCCCCGCAGGCCGCGTCGGCCTCGACGCTCGACGGTCCGCCGCCGCCGGCCAGCGACGGCGGTGTCCCCGCCGACGAGCCGTTCGCAGGGACGGCGCCGCTCGTCACGGCGCTCGGGGGCGGTGACTCCGCCGAGACGGTCTCCGTCTCGTGGCGGTCGCCGGCCCGCGTCCCCGCCGGCGCCACGACGATCACCCTCGACGCGGCGGTCACGACCGAGCTGGCCGGCCCCCGCTCGTTCGCGGTCCTCCGCGACGGCGTGGGCCCCGACGTCGCCTCCCCCGACCGGACCGCCGACGAGATCGTGACCGTCGAGACGACCCCGGACCGTCCGACGACCGTGCGCCTCTCGGTCGAGGCTCCTCCCGAGGGGACCGCGATCACGCTGGGCTGGTCGAGCGACGCCGGATCGCCGTGGCAGCCCGTCGCCGAGGCCGACCTCTCGACCCCGGTCGTCTCGAGCCCCGGTGCCCGTGCCGGTCTGGCGTGCGGCGTCGCCCTGCCCGGCGACCGTGACCACGACCTCGTCCCCGACGACCTCGAGCGCGGCGGCTACGCCCTCGTCGACTCCTCCCTCGTCCCCTGGCGGGACGACCTCGCCGCTCGCGGTCACACGAAGTACCTCTCGGACCCGAACCACTGCCGCTCCGCCCGCGACCCCTACACCGATCTCGAGAAGGTGTCGGCCATGATGCCGGGCGGCACCCGCACCGAGGCCCGCGACCCGCTCGTGGCCGCCGCGCCCGCCGTCGGCGTCGATCTCGAGAAGCTCGTCGTGACGCTGAACGACACGACCAGCGACTCGACGACCCGGACGCGCAGCCTCTCGACGACGAACTCGTGGAGCAGGACCCTCGGCGGCAAGGTCGGCGTCGAGAGCGGAGCCTCGGCCGGGCCGGAGGGCCTGAGCGGCGAGACGAAGGTGTCACAGGAGTTCAACTTCTCGTGGACCCGGTCACACAGCGTGACGGAGGGCACCTCGACGTCGTGGCAGGAGCTCGTCACCCGGAGCGCGTCGAAGGCCGCCTCGCTGAACGGCAACGTCCGCTACCACAACGCCGGCAGCGCACCCGTCTTCGATGCGCACCCGACGACCAGCTGGGTGCTGGAGGGGCAGCAGACCATGGCCAGCTTCCGAGCCGGCCCGAACTTCCGGGCGGACGCCCTGGGCGCCGGAGAGAGCTACCCGGCCCGGGGCTCGGCGGCGCTCTCGGTCGAGACCATCAACGACGCCGGCACCGTCGACCTCACCGCGACCGCGGACGAGCTGGAGCAGCTGGGTCGGAGCGGCGAGGTGTCGCTCGACACGCCCCAGACGTCCGGCACCTTCGGCCGCGTGGTCTCGGGGCGCCTCGATCCGGCGGCCGGCCAGTGGGGCCCCGTGCTCACCGGCATCCGCGAGTCCACGGCGACCCTGGTGCTGGACGCCGGGATCGACACGGCCCAGCGCCACGTCGTGGCACCGGACCTCCGCGACCCGGACGACTCGACCCCGCGGCTGACGATCGGGGAGGCCATCGACCGGGCCTTCGCCGTCGAGCGGATCGACGGGCATCGCTGGTACCGCAGCCCCGACCTCGCCTCCCCGACGAACCGGGCTCCGCTCCTGCTCGACGAGCGGGCGGTCCTCCTCACCATGGACGAGGCCACGGGCGCGGCCGTCCGCGACCAGCAGCGCGACGGGAGGTCGGTCTACGACGTCGAGCTGCGCCGCGGCATGCAGATCGGCATCAAGTCGGCGGATCAGCACTCCGACTTCGACGACGGCGACTTCTCGGGGTGGACGGGCCACGCGTCGACGCCGGGGACGGTGCGCCCGGCCGGCGTCGGCGAGATCTCGTGGACGAAGGAGGGCCTCACCCCGGGCCACCGCTACCGTGTCTCGTTCCGCTCGAAGAACGCGCCCTCGGGCTCGAGCTCGACCATGTGGCTCGACGACCCCACGCACCAGGTGCCCCTGGACCGAGCCCCGACTCCCCCTGGCTGGACGAGCCGGCCGACGTTCGTGGAGTTCACGGCAGCCACGACGACGGTGAGGCTGCACGGACGCGCCGAGATCGACGACCTGTCCTTCTTCAGCCTCGGCGCGAGCCGTCGAGCGGACATCAGCTGGGTGAGCCGGATGGGGGACGACCTGGCGATCCCGGACACGACGACGCCGCTCACGACGCAGGTCGACGTCCTCAGCCGAGGCGGCGCCCAGGCGCTGGACCTGCTCGTCGGGCGCTCCGGGCGTGCGATCGACCTGTCGACCTCCGTCGTGGAGGTCACGGGACCCGCTCTGGGCGCCTGGAGCACGGGCCCGACGTACAAGGCACGGGGGCACGTCAACCTCCCGGTCGTGGCGCAGGGCACCTCGACCGTCACGGTGTACTCCCCCCGGCAGGGATCGACGGCCGCGTGCGACTACTGCCTCGAGCCGATCGCCGCCCTCACCGTCGACGTCGGCGCCTCGAAGCCCGCGACGGTGGCCTTCCACTACCGGGAGGGCGCCTCGAAGCACATGTGCACCGTCCGCTTCCGTGCTCTCGAGACACCCGGGTTCCGGGGAGAGGTGGCCGAGTCCGTCGACTTCAGGTCGAACAGCCACTCGTGCAGGAACGACGACGCCTACTACGTGTCGTTCACGAACATGCCGATCGGGACGGAGCTCAGCGTCTTCGACTCACCGGACGGTTCTCGCAACGACGACTTCTTCATCTGGGAGACGACCGTGCCGACGTCCGGCCTGCTCTGGACGGACGCCCGGGAGCGCCCCGCCGGCGTCACGGTGCAGGAACAGAGCTACCGCAACGGCCTCGTGGGCAAGGTGTCACGCTTCGAGCTGCACTACCCGGGCACCTGGTGAGCGCGCGGTGACGCAGCGGGCCCGCGGCGGGACCGCGGGCCCGAGGCGTCAGCCGAGACGGACGGCGCGACCGGGTCAGCCCCGGCCGAGGAACTTCTGCAGCGAGGCCATCTCCTCCGCCGACGGGGCGCCGTCGCCGGCGGGGGCACCGCCGAGGCCGAAGCCGGACCCGCTGGCCGGCGCCGCGCCTCCCGGCTTGGTGCCCGTGGCGAGGGCCGCGTTCTGGGCCGCGCGCTTGGCGGGGTTGCCGGCCTTCGAGCCCTTCTTCTTGGCGGCGGGGCGCTTGCCGCCGTAGGAGGCCCCGGGGATCGGGCCCATGCCGGGCACCTGGGGAACCCCGCCCTTGGCCACGGTCTTCATCATCTTGGAGGCCTGCTCGAAGCGCTGGACGAGCTGGTTCACGTCGGTGACCGTCATGCCCGAGCCCCGCGCGATGCGGAGTCGGCGCGACCCGTTGAGGAGCTTCGGCAGGGCCCGCTCCTGCGGCGTCATCGACTGGATGATCGCCTCGGTGCGGACGATCTCGCGCTCGTCGAAGTTCTCGAGCTGCTCGCGCATGCCCTTGGCGCCCGGCAGCATGCCGAGCATGCCCTTGATCGACCCCATCTTGCGCAGCTGCTGCATCTGCTTGAGGAAGTCGTCGAGCGTGAAGTTGTCGGTCGCGATCTTCTCCGCGACGGCACGGGCCTCGGCCTCGTCGAACGCGCCCTGCGCCTGCTCGATGAGCGAGAGGATGTCGCCGAGGTCGAGGATGCGGCTCGCCATGCGGTCGGGGTGGAAGGGCTCGAAGGCGTCGAGGGTCTCGCCCGTCGACGCGAACATGATGGGGCGACCCGTCACCGAGGCCACGCTGAGCGCGGCGCCGCCGCGCGCGTCGCCGTCGAGCTTCGACAGGACGACGCCGGTGAAGTCGACGCCCGCCTGGAAGGCCTTCGCGGTGGCCACCGCGTCTTGGCCGATCATCGCGTCGATGACGAAGAGCACCTCGTCGGGGTCGACCGCCTTGCGGATGTTCGCGGCCTGCTTCATCATCTCGGCGTCGACGCCGAGGCGGCCGGCGGTGTCGATGATGACGGTGTCGTAGACCTTGTCGCGGGCGAACTTCATGGCCTGCTTGGCGACCTTGACGGGGTCGCCGACGCCGTTGCCCGGCTCGGGGGCGAACACGGCCGCGCCGGCCTGCTCGCCGACGACCTGCAGCTGCTGCACGGCGTTGGGGCGCTGGAGGTCACAGGCCACGAGCAACGGCGTGTGGCCGTCCTTCGCGAGCCACTTCGCGAGCTTGCCGGCGAGGGTCGTCTTGCCAGCGCCCTGGAGGCCGGCGAGCATGATCACGGTCGGCGGGTTCTTCGCGAACTCGAGTCGACGCTGGCGACCGCCGAGGATCTCGATCAGCTCTTCGTTGACGATCTGGACGACCTGCTGGGCCGGGTTCAGGGCCTTGCTGACCTCGTCGCCGAGCGCCCGGTCGCGCACCGTGTTCGTGAACGCCTTGACGACGTCGAACGCGACGTCGGCGTCGAGCAGAGCACGACGGATCTCGCGGACGGTGCCGTCGACGTCGGCGGGGCTGAGCTTGCCCTTGTTGCGGAGGTTCTTGAACGTGTCCGCGAGGCGGTCAGAGAGGGTTCCGAATGTGGCCATGGTGTCGCCATCTTAACCGACGACGGGCCGCGGGTCGCCCCCGTGGGCCGACCCGCGCCTCCCCCGGGGCCGCCCGGCCGGGCACCGGTCAGCCGATGAGGTTCTGCACGAAGACGTGCGGCGTGAAGCCGGTGAGGTCGCCGATGCCTTCGCCCTGCCCGACGAGCTTGATCGGGATGCCGGTCTGCTCCTGCACGGCGAGGACGAACCCGCCGCGGGCCGAGCCGTCGAGCTTCGTCAGCACCAGGCCGGTCACGCCCGCGTGCTCGATGAAGGCCTGCGCCTGGGCGAGGCCGTTCTGGCCCGTCGTCGCGTCGAGCACGAGCAGCACCTCGGCGATCTCGGTCTGCTTCTCGACGACCCGCTTGATCTTCGAGAGCTCGTCCATCAGGCCCGACTTCGTCTGCAGGCGCCCCGCGGTGTCGATCAGGACGATCTCGACGCCGGTGCGCATCGCGTACTCGACGGTCTGGAACGCGACCGAGGCTGGATCCTGGCCCGGCTGCTGGGGGCGGACGATCTGCGCGCCCGCGCGCTCGGCCCAGGTGGCGACCTGCTCGACGGCGGCGGCGCGGAACGTGTCGGCCGCGCCGACCACGACCGACCGGTCGTAGTTGCGGAGGAACTTCGCGAACTTGCCGATCGTCGTGGTCTTGCCGACGCCGTTGACGCCGACCATCAGCACGACGGCCGGCCGGGCGCTGAGCTTGAGGGTGGAGTCGAGGGCCGAGAGGCGCTCCTCCAGCGTCTCGCGGAGCATGCGCTTGAGGTCGGCGGGGTCGGTCGTCGAGTAGCGCTGCACCTTCTCGCGCAGGTCGTCGATGACCTGCTCGGTGACGTCGGGGCCGAAGTCGGCGCCGATCAGCGCCTCCTCCAGGTCGTCCCACGTGGTCTCGTCGATCGTCTTCTTCGCGAACATGCCACGGAGGGCACCGGAGAGGGACCAGGGGGAAGCCATGCGCTCAGCCTATTCGCAGTCGGCCGCGGACCGACCTGCTGCTAGTGTCGAGACGTTGAAGGGGAGTATTCCGTTCACGGTGCGTCGTCAATACGGAAGAGCCCAGTCTCGACCCGGTGCATCGGCTCGATCATCTGACGATCGAGTGGAAGAGACCTTCAGTACACATTCATGCGTACTGAAGGGAACTGCATGGACGTCTCACTCGTCACCTGGATCATCACGATCGCCGGAATCCTCGGGCTCCTCGTCTTCGACTTCTACAGCCACGTGCGCACGCCGCACGAGCCCACCATCCGCGAGTCGGCCATCTGGTCCGCCGTCTACATCGGCATCGCGATCCTGTTCGGCGTGGGCGTCGGCATCTTCTCGAACTGGACGTTCGGCGGTGAGTACTTCGCGGGCTACATCACCGAGAAGGCCCTGTCGGTCGACAACCTCTTCGTCTTCCTGATCATCATGACGGCGTTCGCCGTCCCGCGGATCTACCAGCAGAAGGTCCTGCTCGTCGGCATCGCGATCGCGCTGATCTCGCGCGGCCTCTTCATCGCCGCCGGCGTCGCGATCATCGACAACTTCTCGTGGGTCTTCTACCTGTTCGGCCTCCTCCTCTTCTGGCTCGCCTACAGCCAGGTCAAGGGCGGAGAAGACGAGGGCGACCAGGCCGACAGCAAGCTCATCCGCTTCCTGCGCCGCATCATCCCCACCTCCCCCGACTACGTCGAGGACCGCCTCACCACCAAGATCGACGGCAAGCGCCTCTTCACCCCGCTCTTCCTGGTGATGGTCGCGATCGGCCTCACCGACGTGCTCTTCGCGCTCGACTCGATCCCGGCGATCTTCGGCCTCACGCAGGAGGCGTACATCGTCTTCACCGCGAACGCCTTCTCGCTGCTCGGCCTCCGCCAGCTGTACTTCCTGATCTCGGGCCTGCTCGAGCGCCTCGTGTACCTGGCCCAGGGCCTCGCGGTCATCCTCGCGTTCATCGGCGTGAAGCTCCTCTTCCACGCTCTGCACGTGAACGAGGTACCGTTCATCAACGGCGGTCAGCCGGTCGAGTGGGTCCCCGAGATCCCGATCTGGTTCTCCCTCAGCTTCATCCTCGCGACGATCGCCGTCGCCACGGTCCTCAGTCTCGCCAAGGTGCGTCGAGACGGGAAGCGCGAGGTCGTGGTGCCGGTGAAGGAGCCCAGCGACAGCTGATCGCCGTCACTCCGCCGCCGCCCCACGAGGGCGGCGGCGCACCGGCCCTCGATCGAACAGGAACACCCGCTCATGCGACTCGAACTCATCCGCCACGGCCAGACCGACTGGAACAGCCAGGACAAGCTCCAGGGCTCGTCCGACGTCCCGCTCAACGAGACCGGTCGAGGCCAGGCCCGCGAGGCCGCACGGCTGCTCTCGGGCGAGCCGTGGTCGGCGATCGTGTCGTCGCCGCTCGGTCGGGCCCGCGAGACGGCGCAGATCATCGCGTCCGAGCTCGGGATCGAGCTCGGCGACGCGTACGACGAGCTGATCGAGCGCGACTACGCCTCGCGGGAGGGCCAGGTGCCGGACTCGCCCATCCCCGACGAGCCGAACGAGTCGTACCCCGACATCGAGCCCCGTGAGTCGGTGGCGGCCCGCGGCCTCGGTGCCCTCGAGATGATCCGCGACACGCGCCTCCCCCTCGACGGCCCCGACGCGAGCATCGTCGTCGTCTGCCACGGCACGATCATCCGCTTCACCCTGTCGGCGATCATGGGCAGCGAGGCGCCCCACATCGAGAACGCCGCCGCCAACACCGTCGAGTGGGACGGCGAGTCGTGGAAGGTGCTCACGGTCAACGGGGCGCTGCACGAGGCCGACGCCGACTGACCGGCCGACGCCCGCTCCCTCTCGAGTCGACCCGCGCCTCCCCCGCTCCTCCGCGAGCCCGGGAGGCGCGGGTCGTCTCGTCGTCGGGGGCCCGGCCCCCGAGGGGGTCGGTCAGCCGACCTGCTCGGCCGCGACCCGCTGGCCGACTACGGCGCTCACGCCGTCCTGGCGCATCGACACCCCGTAGAGCGCGTCGGCGATCTCCATCGTGCGCTTCTGGTGCGTGATGACGATCAGCTGGCTGGACTCGCGGAGGTCCTGGAAGATCGTCAGGAGGCGGCCGAGGTTCGCGTCGTCGAGGGCTGCCTCGACCTCGTCCATGATGTAGAACGGGCTCGGCCGGGCCTTGAAGATCGCGATGAGCAGCGCGACCGCCGCGAGCGAGCGCTCGCCGCCGCTGAGCAGCGAGAGCCGCTCGATCTTCTTGCCGGCGGGGCGCACGGTCACCTCGATGCCCGTGCCGAGGAGGTCGTCGGGGTCGGTCAGGGTCAGCGAGCCGCTGCCCCCCGGGAAGAGCACCGGGAACACCCGGTCGAACGCCGCGCTCGTGTCGGCGAACGCGCTCGCGAAGACCGTCTGCATCTTCGCGTCGATCTCGTCGATGATCGTCAGCAGGTCGCGTCGGGTCGCCGTGAGGTCGGTCAGCTGGTCGGCGAGGAACGCGTGCCGCTGCTCGAGGGCGGAGAACTCCTCCAAGGCGAGCGGGTTGACGCGGCCGAGCCGGGCCAGCTTGGCCTCCGCCGCGGCGAGGCGCCGCGTCTGTTCCTCCCGGTCGTAGGGCGTGCTCGGGACGTCGTCGGGAGCGTCGGCGCTGGCGTCGGCGTCGGGATCGAGGTCAGCCACCCGCGCCGTGGCCAGCGCGGCGTCGTCGGGCACCGGCACGTCGGGCCCGTACTCGGCCACGAGGACCTCCTCGGAGAGCCCCAGCTCGGACGCGGCCCGCTCGAGCAGTTGACCGACGTGCAGCTTCTTCTCGTAGATCTCCATCTCGAGGCCGTGCACGTGCTCGGTGACGGAGCTGAGTCGCTCCCGCAGGGCGCGCTCGTCGCGCCGGAGCGCCACGATCTCCTCGTTCTGCTCCGCGCGGGCGGCCTCCCGGGCGGCCAGGTCGGTGCGGGCCTCGCCCAACGAGCGAGCGACGGAGTCGACGACCAGGGGCAGGGCGTCGAGCACCGCCGAGGTCGTCGCCATCTGCTGCTGCCGGAGCACCGTGCGCCGCGCCTGCTCCTCCGCGGCGGCGGCCTGCTGACGACGACGCCGCTCGAGCCCCTCGGCCCTCGCGACCTCGGTACGCACCCGCTCGCGGACGGTCTCCAGGCGGACGCGGGCCTCGACCTCGGTGCCCCGCGCACGCTCGACCTCGGCGACGACGTCGTCCCGCCCCGACGCGTCGAGGACGGGGCGCGGACGGGCGGCGTGCTCGTCGTGGGCCGCGACGGCCTCCGTCACCCGCGCCTCCGCCTGCTGCACGGACGACTCGGCGTCGCCGAGCGCGCCGCGGAGGCGCTCCACCTCGGCCTCGGCCGCCTCGACCCGGGCGCGCACGCGGTCGAGCCGCTGCTCCTGGGCCGCGAGGGCCTGCTCCTGCGCCCGCACCGCGGCGGCGGCCTGCCGCACAGCCGCGGCGGCCTCGCGGAGGGCCGTGCGGGCGGCCGCCAGCTGGTCGGCGGCCTCGTCGTGCTCGCGGGCGAGGTCGTCGACGGCGGCGCCGACGCCGACGAGCCGCTCGGCGGCCTCGTCGCGGTCGGCGACGAGCTCGAGGCGCGAACGCTCGCCGCCCGACCCGCCGCGGAGGACCCAGTCGGTGAGGACCTCACCGGAGCGCGTGATGACCGTCACGGGGAGGGGGTGCTCCGTCAGGGCCGCCCACGCGCGGCGGGCGGCGTCGAGGTCGACGGCGAGCACGGTGCTCGCCAACAGGCCGAGCACGCCCTCGGGGCCCGTCACGACCGAGACGGCGGCGACGGCCCCCTCGGGCAGGGCGACGGCCAGGTCGACGCGCGAGCGGGCGGGCTCGGCGACGACGACCTCGACGCGGCCGAGGGCCTCGTCGGCCGCGTGCGCGACCGCGTCCAGGGCCGCGGCGGAGTCGTCGGCCAGCACTCCGTCCACGACGCTGCCGAGGGCCGCGGCGACCGCGACCTCCCACCCTTCGTCGACCTGGACGTGCTCCGCGACGAGGCCCCGGACCCCGGGCCGGCCGGCGGCGACCAGAGTCGACGAGCCGTCGCCCTGGTCGAGGGCCATGGCCAGCGCGGCCCGGCGGGCGGCGAGGGCGTCGCGCTCGCGCTCGGCGGCGTGACGTCGGTCGCGCAGGTCGTCGACCCGCGCCTCCTGCTCGGCGACGCGGGACTCGAGCTCGGCGACGCGTCGCTCGGCCTCGTCGCGCACCGCGGCGTGGTCGACGGGACCGGGAGCCGCGGGACCCCCTCCCCCTTCGGCGGCGGCGACGGAGACAGAGGCGGCGACGGGGTCGGGCTCGGAAGCGGGGTCGGCGTCGGACGCCGAGCGCTCGAGCTCCGCCTGCTCCGCCCGGCCCGCGGCGAGGCGCTGCTCGGCCGCCTCGAGCGCGGCCCCCTGGCGGAGCAGCTCGCCGCGGACGGCGGCGAGACCGGACCGCGCGGCGTCGGCCGCGCCCCGGAGCCGCGAGAGCTCGAGGTCGTGCCGCGCGACCTCGGCGCTGCGCGCCGCGATCTGCGCGTCGAGGGCGTCGAGCCGCGACCGGGCCGCCGCGACGTCGGCGCCCGCGCGGGCGACGGCCGCCTCGGCCTCGGCGACGCCGCCCTGCAGCCGGACGGCCTCCTCGCGCGCGTCGGCGACCATGCCCGCGCTGACCGTCGTCTCGACGGCGGGCTGGTCGCTCTGCTGGGCGAGCAGCTGGAGGCGCTGCTGGGCCAGGCTGGTGAGGCTGCGGAGGCGTTCGTGCACGGACTCGAGCCCGAACGCGACGCGGCGGGCCTGGTCGACGGCGTCGCCGATCATCGCCTGCTCGAGCCGGTGCTCGCGGGCCTTGGCCTGGTCGAGCTGCTCCTGGAGCACCTGCCGCTCGGCACGCCGCTCGGACTCGGTGCGGCCCTGGCGCGCGAGCACGTCGCGGAGGCCGACGACCTCGTCGGCGACGAGCCGGGCCCGGGCGTCGCGCACCACCGCGGCGATGGTCTGGGCCTCCCGCGCGACCGCGGCCTGCCGGCCCAGGGGCTTGAGCTGTCGCCGCAGCTCGCCGGCGAGGTCGCTCAGCCTCGTCAGGTTGGCCTGCATGGCGTCGAGCTTGCGGAGGGTCTTCTCCTTGCGGCGCCGGTGCTTCAGGATGCCGGCGGCCTCCTCGACGAAGCCCCGGCGCTCCTCCGGGGTGGCGTGCAGCACCGCGTCGAGCTGGCCCTGGCCGACGATGACGTGCATCTCGCGCCCGAGCCCGGAGTCGCTGAGCAGCTCCTGCACGTCGAGGAGCCGACAGCCCTCGCCGTTGATGGCGTACTCGCTGCCGCCCGAGCGGAAGAGCGTGCGGCTGATCGTCACCTCGGCGTAGTCGATCGGCAGGGCTCCGTCGGAGTTGTCGATGGTGAGCACGACCTGGGCCCGGCCGAGGGGCCCCCGGGTCGAGGTGCCGGCGAAGATGACGTCCTCCATCTTTCCGCCGCGGAGGTTCTTGGCGCCTTGCTCGCCCATGACCCAGGCGAGCGCGTCGACGACGTTGCTCTTGCCCGAGCCGTTGGGGCCGACGACGCAGGTGACGCCGGGCTCGAAGGCGAAGGTGGTCGGCGACGCGAACGACTTGAAGCCCTTGAGGGTGAGGCTCTTCAGGTGCACCCGGGGCCCCCCTTCGTCTCGCGCGTCACGGAACGGGACGGCCGACGACGACCGGGGCCCGTGCCTCCCAGGATAGGTGCGGCCACCGACGACGCCGGGACCGACACCGGCCCGCCCCTCAGGCCCCGTGCACCCGCTGGCACCGGGGGCAGAAGTGGCTCGAGCGGTTCATGAACGCCGCACGCTCGATCGGGGTGCCGCAGCGCGGGCAGGGCTTGCCCTGCTGGCCGTAGGCCGCCAGGCTGTGGCTGAAGTAGCCCGACTGCCCGTTGACGTTGACGTACTGCGCGTCGAAGCTCGTGCCTCCCTCGCCCAGGGCGCGGAGCAGCACCGTTCGCACCTCGGCGAGCAGCGTCCGGGCACGGGCCCGGGTCAGGCTCTCGGTGGGCTGCTCGGGGTGCACGCGCGCCGCCCAGAGGCTCTCGTCGGCGTAGATGTTGCCCACGCCGCTCAGCAGGCCCTGGTCGAGCAGGGCCCGCTTGACGCCGGTGCGCCGGGCGAGCAGCCGCGTCAGCACCCGCCCCTCGTCGAAGGCCGGGTCGAGCGGGTCGCGCGCGATGTGCGAGACCTGCTGCGGAACGCGGAGCTCCCAGGAGGCGCGGGTCGGGTCGGCGGGCCGGCCGTCGGCCGCGCTCGGCAGCGGCCCGGAGCCGAGCAGCTCGGCACCGGCCCAGCCCGCGGGCGCCCCGTCGAGCGTGGGGACGGTCTCGTCGAGGGCCATGGAGCCGAAGATGCGCTGGTCGACGAAGGCGAGGCGCAGCGGCCCGTGCGCGGGGCTCTCGACGTCGAGCCGCACCCGCATCAGGCGGTCGGGCTCGGCGTCGCGCTCGCGCAGCAGCACCTGGCCGCTCATGCCGAGGTGCGCCACCAGCGCCAGCGGCTGGTCGTGCACGGCGGCGGGCTCGAACGGGAACCAGAGGAACTTGCCCCGGCGCACCGCCGCGTCGAGGGTGCCGCCCACGAGGCGGTCGACGAAGTCGTCGGAGGGGCCGCGGTGCCGCTTCAGCGACCGGTCGTCGAGCACCTCGACGTCGGTGACGACGGCGCCGGCGACCACCGGTGCGAGGCCGGCGCGGACGACCTCGACCTCGGGGAGCTCCGGCACGGGTCAGCGAGCCCCGGCGCTGAGCCGGGTCCACGCGTCGAGCGCGGCGGCCATCTCGGCCTGCTTCTTGCTGCTGCCGTGGCCCGTCGCGACGTCGTCGGCGCCGAGCCGGACGATGGCGTGGAACCGCTTGTCGTGGTCGGGGCCGCTGTCGGTGAGGTGGTACGACGGGGCGCCGAGGCCGAGCGAGGCCGCCAGTTCTTGCAGGCTCGTCTTCGGGTCCATCGCGGCGCCGAAGCGGTCGGGGTCGACGAGCAGCGGCGCCACGAGGCGCAGGACGAACTCCGTCGCCGCGTCGGCGCCGGCGTCGAGGTAGGTCGCCCCGATGATCGCCTCGACGGTGTCGGCGAGGATCGAGTGCTTCTCGCGGCCGCCGGTGAGCTCCTCGCCCCGGCCGAGGCGCAGGTGCCGGCCGAGGTCGATGTTGCGGGCCACCTCGGCCAGCGCGACCGTGCTGACGAGGCTCGCCCGCCGCTTGGCGAGCTCGCCCTCGTCGAGGTCGGGGTTCTCGGTGAACAGCATGACCGTGACGGCCTGGCCGAGGATGGAGTCGCCGAGGAACTCGAGGCGCTCGTTGTTGCCGATGCCGCCGTGCTCGTACGCGTACGAGCGGTGCGTCAGGGCGAGGTCGATCAGCTCGTCGCTGACGTCGATCTGCAGGCGTGACAGAAGATCAGCCCGGTCGGCGCTGGCGCTCGACACGGGCTGATCCCTCGTGGACGTCACTTCGAGACCTCGAAGACGGACGTGGTCACGCTCGACGTGCTCAGACGTCGGCGACCTTGCGGCCCTTGTACTCCATGTACAGGGCGGTGCCGGCGCTGTCTTCCACGACCTTGGCGCGGTGCGGGAGGCTGTAGGTGACCTTGCCGTTCTCGATGGTCTTCACGAGCTGCACGGGAGTGGCCTTCCACTGCGAGCGGCGGGCGTGCGTGTTGGAGCGGGACTGCTTCCTCTTGGGAACGGCCATGAGGTTCTCTTCTCTGTTGCGGCGCCCTCGCGGGTGCCTGGTCTGTCGTGGTGGTGACGCGCGTGGTGCTGACGCGGTGGTGCTAGTGCTGCTCGCCCTGCTCACCGCGGTCGTGGTGACCCGGGCTCGCTGGCTCGCCGTCGGCAGGTGCCGATTCAGCCTGGAACCCCGCGAGGGCCGACCACCGGGGATCGACGTTCTCATGAGGCGTGTAGTCGGGGATGTCCTCGATACGTTCACCCGTCACCGGGTCGAGTCCAGGGCAATCCGGCCGACACACCGGCTGGAAGGGCAGTGACAGAACCACTGCGTCTCTCACCACGGGTTCAAGATCCACGTGATCGTCTTGAACCTGATAGTCGAAAGCTTCGTCGACAGCGTACGCGAAAAGCTCGGCGAAATCGACTTCGACGGGCTGCTCGATGGCGCGCAGGCACCGGCTGCACTCGCCGGTGGCCGTCGAGGAGACGTGCCCGGAGGCGAGGATGCCGTCGTGCAGGCCCTCGAGGCGCACGTCGAGCTCGAGGGCGGCACCGGTCGCGACCGCGACCGGGCCCTCTCCGAGCTTCTCGGGCACCGTGACGTCGACGGTGTGCTCGCGCATCTCGCCTGCGCGGTGCAGCAGGTCGTACACCGTCAGCGTGTAGGGGGTGGGGGTGAAGTGAGGCACGAGGGGAGAGTTTACGCTCTGCGCGGCCGACGCGCGCCCGTGCTCGCCCACAGCGAGCGCGGCGCGAGGAGCGCCGCGGCGCGGCGTCGGGGCGTCGAGGAGGCGCGGAGGGCGTCGACGACGCGACGCGCGTCCCTGCCCACGTCGGCCTCCGCGGGCCGGCCGGCGAACCGCTCGGTCGTCAGGGCGGTCACCACGCGGTCGAGCGCGGCCCGCGACTCCTCGGAGCCGTGCCGACGTCGACCGCCGGGCGCGACGCCCAGGTGGGCGGCCAGGACCTCGGCCGCCGCCCCCGGCGTCGCCGAGCGCGGGACGTCGAGCCGCAGGTCGTCGGCGGTGTCGAGCACCTCCTGCCACGCCCGGAGCGCGGCGTCGGGCGGCTCGGCGGCCAGCCGCCGACGACGGCGGCCGGCCCGCAGGCCCGAGGGGACGACGAGCGCCAGCACGAGGAGCACGAGGAGCGCGGCCAGGCCGGCCGGGACTGCGGTCACCGCGGCGTTGCCGGAGGACCCCGCCGCCCGGGCGGGGTCGCTGGGCGTGGCGGTGGGCGCGTCGGGGCCGGTGGTCGCGGGCGCCTCCGCCGTGGGGGTCGGCGTGGCCTCGGCGGGGTCGGTGGGAGCCGCCGTCGGCTCGACGCCGGTCTCCTGCAGGAACGACTGGGGCCGGCCGAGCCCGACGGTCGGCTCGAACGGCACCCAGCCGAGCCCCTGGAAGTACAGCTCGGGCCAGGTGTGCAGGTCGTCGCTGCTGACCGTGCGCTCCTGGTCGTCGGCGAAGCCGGTGGACTCCCCCGGCAGGAAGCCGACCGCCACGCGGGACGGGATGCCCAGGGTGCGGGCCATCACGGCCATCGCCGAGGCGAAGTGCACGCAGTACCCGCTGCGCACGCGCAGGAACGTCTCGACGGCGTCCAGGCCGCTGCCGTCGTAGCCCTGGTCGACGGGGGTCTCCTCCGAGTAGGTGAAGTCGCCGTCGCGGAACCAGTCCTGGAGGGCGACGGCCGCGTCGAAGGGGTTCGCGGCGTCGGCCGTGACCGCGGCCGCCTGCTCGCTGACGGTCGCGGGCACCCCGTCGACGGCGAGGTAGGGGGCCATGTCGGCCGGTGCGTCGCCGAGGGTCGCGACCACCTCGTCCTCGGTGGGGTCGACCGGGCGGCTGCGCACGGTGTACTCGAGCCCCTGCGTGCTCTCGTCGTCGCTCCGCACCGTGACGCCCGACTCGTCGACGACCGACCAGCCGTCGTCGATGCCGGTGATCTCGGTCGGCGGCACGGGCACCGGGAGGTACGGGCTGCGGAGCACGCCGATGGTCACCCGCGTCTCGACCGCCCGCCGCGTGGTGTCGGCGTCGACCCCGGGCGCCTCGGGCAGGACGTCGACGGTGGCGTCGGGGTCGAGCTCGACGTCGGCGGGGCTCCAGCTGCGGCCGGAGAAGTCGACGAGGTCGACGAGCTTGAGGTACGTGCCCTGCTCGTCGGACGAGCGGTAGGTGAGGACGCTCACGGGCGCCCCGCGGCGGAGGTCGTCGCCGAGGTCGATGATCGGGTTGACGCCCGTGGCGAGGCCCGTGCCGGACGCGACGCCGGTGAGCGGCGAGACGCCCCCGAGGGGCACGAGGCTCGTCACGAGGCCGGCGACGGCCACGGCGGCGACGGCGCCGACGGCTCCGGCCGGGGTCGGCCGGCGCCCCGACGAGACCATGAGGAGCAGCAGGTAGAGCAGCACGGTCGCGACGACCCAGGGCCACCGGGTCTCGGCCGTCGGCACGAAGGCCGGGACGGCGAGGACGACCGCCGGGAAGAGCCCGGTCGCGCCGGGGAGGCGGCCGACCGAGGCGAGCAGGTCGACGAGGAGCGAGACGACGAGCACCGCGCCCACGACGGTCGCGAGCACGCCGTCGTCGACGGGCACCGGGGCGGTGCCGTCGGAGATGGTGAGGGCCGCCTGGTCGCTGAGGTCGCGCACCCGCTGCAGGGTCGCGGCGGTCGGCACGACGCCGAGCACGGCGGTGCCGCCCGAGACGACCGCCGTGGCGGTCGCGGTGCCGGCCAGCAGCCCGACGAGCCAGGCCAGCCACGGCGAGCCGCGGAGCGAGCGGACGAGGCCGGAGGCGCCGAGCACGACGGCAGAGACGCCCGCCCCCGCGAACCACCAGCCGGCACCGAGGAAGAGCGACGAGAGGCTGGCGAGCGAGACGACGAGCACGAGCCAAACGAGGGCGACCACGGGCCAGCGAGCGCCCTCGGCCTCGCCCCCGGTACGCCGGGACCGCCGCGGCTCAGCCACGGAGCAGCCCGCCTCGACGCACGGCGTCGCCGACCGGCTCGGTCGGGGTGGCCTCCACGACGCGCCAGCCCGCCTCGCGGAGCGACGCGGCGACGGCCTCGGGCGACAGGACGGCGGTGGGCTCCGTCGACGAGGAGCCGGCCCCGCCGCCCACGGCGGTGAAGCTGAGCGTCGGCGAGACCACGAGTGCGACGGCCGTCGACCCGGCCGCGCGGGAGCCGCCCAACTGGTCGAGCTCGGCGCGGGTGAGGCCCGAGACGACCGCCGTGACGGGCTCCCGGGCCGCGGGCGGCGGCGCGAGGGAGTCGCTGGCGTCGTCGAGCTGGAGGTCGGCGAGGGCGTCGAGCCACGCGCCGGTGGCGTCGGGGTCGTGGCGCGCCACGAGGCTGCCCCCCGGCGTGCCGAGCACGGCGACGGAGCCCGCGTGGCCCCACTCGACCCCGAGGGTCGCGACGACCGACAGCGCCCACTCGAAGGCGTCGCTGCGGGCGACGTCGGCCCCCGTCGCGTCGGCGCTCCCGGTGCCGGGCGCGGAGACGGAGACGGAGTCCGACCAGCCGGCCGACCCGAGCGCGAGCACGAGGCGGGCGCTCGGCAGCCCGTGCTGCTCCTCCTGCCGGACCATGAGGTCGCCGTGGCGGGCCGTGGCCTTCCAGTGCACCCGGCGCAGCGGGTCGCCGCGGCGGTACTCGCGGGTGATCGGGTCGTCCTCGCCACCGGAGAGGCTGTGCTCGCGCTGTCGCCGCGCGCCGTCGCCCAGCGACCTCGACTCGCGGGCGAGGCCGAGGTCGACGGCCTCGGGCACGACGACGAACTCGGCGGTGCCGGGCGCGACGACGCGGCGGCGGGCCACGCCGAACGACTCGACGAGCTCGACGTGGAGCGGGCCGACGCGGTGCCGCCCCCGGCTCAGCTCCGGGTGGCGGAAGGTCACGGTTGAGGTGCGCCCCGGCTCGAGCGTGACGGGCACGGCCGTCGAGCGGCGGGCGCGGCCCCACGGCACCTCGTCGCGCAGGGCGGCCTGCTGGGCGCGCCCCGAGCGGGGCGTCACCGTCAGGGTCTCGACCGCCGACCACCCCGCGACGCCCCGCGAGGGGGTGAAGCGGCGGCCCACGACGACGTCGACCCCGCGGACGAGCAGCGACAGGACGACCGCGACCACGAGGGCCACGAGCGCCACGCCGGCGAAGACGAGGGGCGGCGACTCGAGGAGCGCGCCCGCGACGGCGAGCAGCAGCCCCGCGCCCACCACGACCGCGCCGCGCCGCGTCGGCGTGGGCACTCCCCCGCGCGCCACGGTCAGCGTCGGCCGGCCGTGTCGCCGAGCGGCACGTCGGTCGAGGCGACGACGTCGGCCACCACGTCGTACGCCGCCGACACCGCGCCGGCCCCGGCGCGCCCGGCGAGGATGATCCGGTGGCCGAGCACGGGCCCGCTCATCGCGTCGACGTCGTCGGGCACCACAAAGCCGCGGCCGTTGAGCGCCGCCCACGACTTGGCGGCCCGCATGAGCTGCAGCGTCGCGCGGGGGCTCGCGCCGAGCCGCACGTCGGGGTGGCGACGCGTCGCCTGGACGACGTCGACGGCGTAGCGCTCGACCGGCTCGGCCGTGTAGACCGTCCGCACCGCCGCGATCATGCGGCGCAGCTCGTCGAGCGACACGAGGGGCCGCACCTTCTCGAGCGGGCTGACGCGCTCGCGCTGCTGCAGCATGCGCAGCTCGCTCTCGGTGTCGGGGTAGCCGAGCGAGATCCGGGCCATGAACCGGTCGCGCTGCGCCTCCGGCAGCGAGTACGTGCCCTCCATCTCGACCGGGTTCTGGGTCGCGACGACGAGGAAGGGGTCGGGCAGCGGGTGCGTGACCCCGTCGACCGTGACCTGCCGCTCCTCCAGGCTCTCGAGCAGGGCGGACTGCGTCTTCGGGGAGGCGCGGTTGATCTCGTCGCCGATCACCACGTTGGCGAAGACGGGGCCGGGCGTGAACTCGAAGCCCCCGCGGTCGCGGTCGTAGATCGAGACGCCCGTGATGTCGCTCGGCAGCAGGTCGGGGGTGAACTGGATGCGCGTGACCCGGGCGTCGACGGCCTTGGCGAGCGCGCGGGCGAGCTGGGTCTTGCCGACGCCGGGGACGTCCTCGATGAGGAGGTGCCCCTCGGCGAGCAGGACGGTGAGGGCCGTGCCGATCGCGCCGTCCTTGCCGTCGATGACCGTGGCCACCGCCTCCATGATCCGGCGCGCGGCGGCCTGCACCTCGGGCAGGGGCATGACGTCGAGGTCGCCGTCGCCCCGCAGGGCACGGTCGGACGGTCGGGTGTCGCTGGTCGTGCTCATGGTCTCTCCCGGAGGGCATCGGGCGGGCGTGCGGGGTGGTCGGGTCGCACGGGAGGACGGGCCGGGGGCCGGCGACGCTGCCGTGCGGGTGGGTCAGGTGGCCGCGAGGTACTCGGCGACGCTGGCGGGGACGTACGGGGCGACGTCGCCGCCGAGGGCCGCGACCTGGCGCACCAGCGAGCTCGACACGTGGGCGTGGGCGGGGTCGGGCAGCATGAAGACCGTCTCGACGCCGGCGAGGCTGCGGTTCATGATCGCCATCGGGGTCTCGTAGGCCACGTCGACCTGCGACCGGATGCCCTTGACGAGCACGGAGGCGCCGACCTCGGTGCAGTAGTCGACCAGCAGGCCGACGCTCCAGCTGTGCACGGTCACCGACGGCGGGAGACCCGCCTCGCGGAGCGACCGCTCGAGCAGCGAGACGCGCTTCGGCAGCGGCAGCAGCGCCGACTTGTCGGGGTTGTGGACCACGAGCACGTGCACCTCGTCGAAGACGTGGGCGGCCCGGGCGATCACGTCGACGTGACCCAGGGTGACCGGGTCGAACGACCCCGGGACGACGGCGATCCTGTTCATCCGCACACCCTAGCCCGTGCAGATGTCGCTCCCGGGGGCCTTCCGGCGAACTCGGAGCGACGTCGGCCGGGGCCCGACGTGGCCGGTCCGCGGACGGGGACGGCCGCCCGGTCAGTTCTTCGCGAGGTACTCGCGGTCGGCGTCGTCGAGGCGGCGGGCGATGGCGGCGGCCAGCGCCGGGTGCCCGGTCAGCGCGGCGTCGCCCTCGAGCGCCTCCGCGGCGTGCTCCCGCGCGGTCGTGATCAGGTCGCCGTCGGTCGCGACGCGCAGCAGGCGGAGCGACGACCGGCCGCCCGACTGCAGGCTGCCGAGCACGTCGCCCTCCCGCCGCAGCTCGAGGTCGACCTGGGCGAGCTCGAACCCGTCGAGCGTCGCGGCGACCGCCTCGACGCGCTCACGGGCGACCGTGTCAGGCGCCGCGTGGGTCACGAGGAGGCAGAGGCCCGGGTGCCCGCCGCGCCCGACCCGGCCGCGGAGCTGGTGCAGCTGCGACACCCCGAAGCGGTCGGCGTCGAGCACCACCATCGTCGACGCGTTCGGCACGTCGACGCCGACCTCGATGACGGTCGTCGCGATGAGCACGTCGATCAGGCCCGCGGCGAATCGCTGCATGACGTCGTCCTTCTCGTCGGCCGACATGCGGCCGTGGAGGGGCTCGACGCGGGCGCCGGCGAGCACGGGCAGCGACCGGGCGAGGGCGAGCACGCCCTCGACGCTCGCTCGCTCGGGGGCGGGCACGGCGCCCTCGGGAGCGCCCTCGGAGGTGCCCTCCGGTGCGTCGTCGACCGGCGCCTCCTCGCCGGCCTCGACGCTGGCCGCGTCGATGGCGGGGCAGACCACGAAGACCTGGCGGCCCTTCGCGACCTCCTCCGCCGAGCGCTGCCAGACGCGGTCGCGCCAGCCGGGCCGGTCGGCCAGCGGCACGACGAACGACTCGATCGGCTGACGGCCCGCGGGCAGCTCGGTGATGGTCGAGACGTCGAGGTCGCCGAAGACCGTCATCGCCACCGTGCGCGGGATGGGCGTGGCCGTCAGGACGAGCACGTGCGGCGGCGTGCGGCCCTTCTGTCGCAGGGCCTCGCGCTGCTCGACGCCGAAGCGGTGCTGCTCGTCGACGACGACCAGGCCGAGGTCGTAGAACCCCACGGCCTCGCTGAGGAGGGCGTGCGTGCCGACGACGAGGTGCGACTGCCCGCTGACAATCGACAGCAGCGCGCGCTTCTTCTCGGCGGTCGACATCTGCCCGGTGAGCAGCGTGGGCCGCAGCCGTGCCGCGAGGTCGGGACCGAGCGAGCGCACCACCGAGCGGAGGTGCTGGGCGGCGAGCACCTCGGTCGGCGCGAGGAGGGCCGACTGGCCGCCGCTCTCGGCGACCGCGATCATCGCGCGGAGCGCTACGAGGGTCTTGCCCGACCCGACCTCGCCCTGCACGAGGCGGTTCATCGGCACGTCGCCCTCGAGGTCACGGCTGATCTCGGAGCCGACGAGCACCTGGTCGGCCGTCCGCTCGAAGGGCAGCGCGGCGTCGAAGCGCGCGAGCAGGCCGTCCGGCCCGGCCACGCGCGGCGTCGCGGGGGCGGTGCGCAGCAGGGCACGCTGCTGCAGCAGGGCGGCCTGGAGCACGAAGGCCTCCTGGAAGCGCAGCGCGTCACGGCCGCGGAGGTGGTCTCGGTCTTTCTCAGGCCGGTGGACGAGCTCGTACGCGTCGCGCAGCGACACGAGCTCGAGCTCGGCCCGCACCGCGGCCGGCACCGGGTCGTCGATCGGCGGGAGCGTGTCGAGCACCAGCTCGACCGAGCGCTGCACCTGCCAGGAGGCGACGGAGGCGCTGGCCGGGTAGATGGGGATCGGCTGCTTCGCCCAGGCCTGCGCCTCGGCGTCGCCGACGCCCGCCACGGCCTCGTGCGACGCGTCGAAGAGCTCGTAGTCGGGGTGCGCCAGCTGGCGGAGGCCCCGGTAGTCGCCGACCTTGCCCGCGAAGATGCCCCGGGCCCCGGGCGCGAGGTCTTTCGCGCGCCACGCCTGGTTGAAGAACGTGAGGGTCAGGATGCCCTGGCCGTCGCCGATGCGCACCTCGAGGATCGAGCCGCGCCGCGCCCGCATCGTGCGCTCCCGGACGTCGAGCACCTGGGCGACGATCGTCACCGACTCGCCGAGCGGCAGCTGGTCGAGCGCGGTCAGCTCGCCGCGGCGGGCGTAGCGCCGCGGGTAGTGCGAGAGCAGGTCGCCGACCGTGCGGAGGCCGAAGGCCTTCTGCATCGCCTGCGCCGTCCGCCCGCCGAGGGCACCGGCGAGCGAGGCGTCGAGGGGCGACGCGTCGAGCGGGGAGTCGGGCACCCCACCACGCTAGCGCCCGCCCCCGACAGCGTCGGAGCGCCGAGTCGGAGCGCGACGGCGTCAGAGCGCGACCGCGTACCCGCCGGAGGCGCGGGTCGACTCCGCGAGCGCCGTCACGTGCCGGTCGTCGTTGACCTCGAGGGCCCGCAGCTGCCGGGCGACCTCCCGCGCCGACCGCTTGCAGAACCCGACGGCCAGGTGACGCTCGTCGGCGGAGCCGGCCCGCGCCTCCTGCAGGCTGGTGGTCGCGCGCGAGAGGACGGCCATCTGCGCGTAGACGCCGGAGGCGGCGTCGGCGAGGCGCTTCTGGACGAGCTGCTTCTCCTGCACGTGGCGGCCGTGCCGGCGGAGGGCCGCCTCGGCCCGCTCGCGCAGCTGCGAGACCTGCTCCCCCACGGCCGCCGCGCTGCGGGCGAGCGACGGGTGCACGCCGACCGGCCGCTCCGGCGAGATGCGCCGCTGCACCCGCCCCGCCACGTAGGGCGCGAGCACGCCGAGCGCCCGGGCCGGCTCGCCGATGCGCAGCGACGCCACGTCGGGCAGCTCCTCGCTGAGGGCCTTGAGGCCGTTGAGGGCGACGAACGCGCGCATGACGTCGTTCGCCCCCTCGAAGATCGGGAAGATGCGGAAGTCGCGGAGCGCCTTCGACAGCGGGTGCCCCTCCATGTACGCCTCCCCGCCGTGCAGCTGCACCGCCCGGTTGAGCGCGAACCAGCCCGTGTCGCTCGCGACGACCTTCGTCATCGCCGACTCCAGCGCGAAGTCGGTGTCGCCCCGGTCGACAAGACCGGTCGTGAGGTACGACATGGACTCGACGCCGTAGATCTGCTCGGTCATCCAGGCGAGCTTGTCGCCGACCATCTCGAAGTCGGCCAGGGGGCGGCCGAACTGGCGCCGCGCCTCCGTGTGCTCGACCGAGAGCTGGAGGAAGCGCTTCATGCCGCCGGAGATCGCGGTGCCCATCGACATCCGGCCGTTGTTGAGGGTGTTCATGGCGATGCGGAAGCCGTCGCCGGGCTCGCCCAGCAGGTTCTCCGCCGGCACCCGGACGTCGGTGAAGTGCACGCGCTGCAGGTGGTTCGCCTTGAGGCCGTGCGTCTCGAAGCGCGGCCCCGTGCTGAGCCCCTCGGCGCCCTTCTCGACCACCAGCGCGACGTGGCCGAGCTCGCTGCGGGCGAAGACGGTGAGGACGTCCTTGTCGCCGTTGCCGATCCAGCGCTTCTCGCCGTTCAGCACCCAGCTGCCGTCCGGCTGCCGCTCGGCGCGGGTCTCGAGCGCGTAGGCGTCGCTGCCGACGTTCGGCTCGGTCAGCACGAAGGCCGCGAGCTTGCGGCCGCTCGCGAGGTCGGGCAGCCATCGGGCCTTCTGGTCATCGGTGCCGTAGAGGTGCAGCGGCTTCGTGCCGATCGACTGGTGCACCCCCATCACCGTGGCGAGGGTGCCGTCGACCCGGCCGAACTCCTCCATCACCCGGCAGTACGCGCTCTGGCCGAGGCCGAGGCCGCCGTACTCCTCGGCGACGAAGAGGCCGGTGAGGCGGCGGTCGCCCAGCTCGCGGATCGTGTCGTCGCCGACCCAGCCCTCGCGCTCGGCGCGCAGCGGGTCGTAGCCGGCGAGCACCTCGCGGGCCGACGCCGCCGCGGCCTCGACCCTGGCCGCCTCCTCCGGCGCCATGTGCGGGTAGGGCAGCACGAGCTCGGAGGCGATCCGCCCCGCGAACAACGACTTGGTGAACGAGGGCCTCACGGTGCGGTCGACGCTGGTCATGGGCCGATCGTGCCCGCCGCGACGTCGACCGCCAAACGCCTTGTGCCACCTCCACGACCGCTCACCGGCCGGGCCGCCGGCGCGTTGTCGACTTGCTCGAACGGCCCGGCCGATGCGTCAGGATGGCCGTGTGTCCCGCATCATCTCCGGCTTCGCCGACAACCTGACCCTCGCCGTGCCCAAGACGGGCACGCGCCCGACGAGCGACCGGGTGCGCGAGGCGCTGTTCTCGTCGCTCGACGCCCGCGACGAGATCGCCGGGCGGCGCGTGCTCGACCTCTACGCCGGCACCGGCGGGCTCGGCCTCGAGGCCGCGTCGCGCGGCGCGGCGACCGTCACTCTCGTCGAGAAGGCGCCGGCGGCCGCCCGCGTGCTGCGGAAGAACGTCGACGCCGTGGTCGGGCGCGCCCCGAGCGGCCGGGCACCGCGGGTCGACGTGGTCGCCATGCCCGTGCGCGCCTACCTCGTCGGCAGCGCGGCGCCGGTCGACCTCGTCTTCTTCGACCCGCCCTACGAGGTCTCCGCGACGGAGCTCGCCGGCGACCTGGAGGCCCTCCTGCCGTCGCTCGCCGACGGGGCCCTCGTCGTCGTCGAGCGCGCCTCGCGCGACGGCGAGCCGACCTGGCCGACGGGGCTCGGCCTCGACGTGCGGAAGAAGTACGGCGACACGACGGTCTGGTTCGCCGTCCGCGACTGAGCACCAGGCACCGGGGCACCGGGGCTGCGGGACCCCGAGGAGTCGCGGGTCGGCCTCAGCCCGCCTGCCCGCTCCAGAGGCGGTACGGGTCCCAGCCGCCGACCTCGTCGAGGTCGCGACGCCCGACGGTGACGCGGGGCGCGCCTCCCCCGGCCTCCCGGACCACGCCGACCGGGCGGAAGCCGCCCGGCAGGTCGGTCCCGGGCGGGAACGTGGCGAACAGCGAGTGGTCCTCGCCGCCGCCGAGGGCGACCCGCGGATCGGCGCCGAGGCGCGCCGGGTCGAGGTCGACGACGACGCCGCTCGCCCGGGCCACCCGGGCGGCGTCGAGGGCGAGCCCGTCGCTGAGGTCGAGCATGGCCGTCGCCCCCGCGGTCGCGGCGAGACGGCCGTCGGCGATCGGCGGCGTCGGGGCGAGCTGCCAGCCGACGTCGGGGTCGCGCTCGCGGAGCGCCGCCGCGAGGTCGGCGTCGGGGGCCCCCTCGTGGTCGACACCGAGGCGGAACAGCAGGTCGAGGCCCCGGGCCGCCCGCCCGAGGGCGCCGGAGACGGCCACCACGTCGCCCGGCCGGGCTCCGTCGCGCCGCACCGGCGGGCGGCCGCCGAGGTCGCCGAACGCCGTGACGGCGACCGTGAACGTCGTCGACACCGAGAGGTCGCCGCCCACGACCCCGCAGCCGGGAGCCATCTCGGCGCACGCCTCGCGCAGCCCGTCGGCCAGGCGCTCGAGGTCGGCGACGAGGGTGCCGGGCGGCACGGCGAGGGCGACGACGAGGGCGGTGGGCCGCGCGCCCATCGCCGCCACGTCGGCGAGGTTCGAGGCGGCGGCCTTCCAGCCGAGGTCGTGCGGGGTCGACCACGCGAGTCGGAAGTCGGGGCCGTGCACCATGAGGTCGGTCGTCACCACGAAGCGGCCGTCCGGCGCGGCCACGACGGCGGCGTCGTCGCCCGGGCCGAGCTGCGTGTCGAGCCCGCGGGGCAGGCGGGGCAGGATGCGCGCCAGCGTCGCGAGCTCGCCCGCGCCCTCGACGGTGTCGGTGGGAGCCCGGCCGGGCGAGGAGGGGCCGGCCGAGGAGGCGTCGGCCCGGGAGGCGTCGGCGGAGGCTCGGTCGGCGGGGTCGGGCTCGGCGGACGTGGAGGTGCGTTCCATGTGCACGACGGTAGCCTGGCCGGGATGTCCAGCCCCGCCCGGCGCCTGCGCCTGCCCCTCCTCGCCGCCACCGTCGCCGTGCTCGCCCCCGTGCTCGCGGGCTGCACCGCCGCCGTGCCGATGACGGCCGCCGACGACGCGAACGACCCGGCCTGCGCCCAGGTCACCGTCCACCTGCCCGAGCAGGTCGGCCCCGACAGCGCGCCCTACCAACGGCGCGAGACCGACGCGCAGGCGACCGGCGCCTGGGGCTCCCCCACGGCCGTGCTGCTGCGCTGCGGGGTCACCGCACCCGCCGTCTCCGACCTGCCCTGCTACCCGGTCGCCGGCGTCGACTGGCTCAGCGACCAGGACCCTGACGACCCCGACACGTACATCTTCACGACCTACGGCCGCACGCCGGCCGTGCAGGTCATCGTCACCGACGAGGTGGGCAGCACCCCGCTCTTCGACCTGGCCGACGCGGTGGGCTACCTGCCGAACGACGGGCGCGCCTGCGTGGGCGTCGGCGACCTGCCGGGCGGCGACGGCGCCGACGGGAGCGGCGGGGCCGACGCCACCGACGCCCCGACCGACGGCGGTGCGTCCACCGACGCGCCCCGCGACTCCCCCACGCCCTAGGCGGCGGAGAGGGCGGCGCACGCGCCCCGGCGACCTAACGGTCGGTCTCGAGGCCGAGCTCGACGAGCTCGGTGATCAGCTCGGGGTAGCTGAGCCCGCTCGCCAGCCAGCAGGCCGGGAACATCGAGATCGGCGTGAAGCCGGGCATCGTGTTGATCTCGTTGACCACCCAGCCCTCCGCCGTGAGGAAGAAGTCGACGCGGGCGAGGCCGGTGCCGTCGATCGACTCGAAGGCGAGGGCCGCGAGGCGCTGCATCTCGGCGAGCTCGTCGTCGGCGAGCGGCGCGGGGCAGACCAGGTCGGCACCCGCTCCGCCGAGGTACTTCGACTCGAAGTCGTAGAACGTGTCGGAGCCGAGCACGATCTCGCCGGCGACCGAGGTGCGCGGCGCGCCCCCGGCGCGTCCGCCGAGCACGGCGCACTCCAGCTCGCGGCCGACGAGGCCCGCCTCGACGAGCACCTTGACGTCCTCCGCGAGACCGACCGCCATCGCGGCGGCGAGCTGCTCGGGGCCGTCGACGCGCGAGACGCCCACGCTCGACCCGGCCCGCGCCGGCTTGACGAAGAGCGGGTAGCCGAGCTCGGCCACGGCGGCCGTGACGGCCGCCGGGTCGGCGCGCCACTCCGCGGCCCGGACGGTGCGCCAGGGGGCGACGGCGATGCCGGCCTGCTGCAGGACGGTCTTGGTGAAGTGCTTGTCCATGCCGACCGCGGAGGCCAGCAGGCCCGCGCCGACGTAGGGCAGGCCGACGAGCTCGAGCAGGCCCTGCACCGTGCCGTCCTCACCGAAGCGCCCGTGCAGGATGGGGAAGACCACGTCCACCTCGCCGAGCAGCCGCACGCTGCCGTCGGCCTCGACGACGCTGAGCTCACGGCTCGACGACGACTCCGGCCAGCGGACGCGCGTGCCGTTGTCGCGCACGACCGGCAGCGACTCGGCGTCGAGCGCGAACAGGGCCGCGTCGTCGGGCTGGAGCGTGAACGCGCCGTCGGCGGTGATGCCGACCGGGACGACGTCGAACCGGTCGCGGTCGATCGCCGCGAGCACGCCGCCGGCGGTCGCACAGCTGATCGAGTGCTCGCTGGAGCGGCCGCCGAACAGCACGACGACGCGCTGACGCCGCGGGGCGCCCGGCACGGCGCCGGTCTCGGTCGAGGGGCCGTCGGCCACGCCGGTGTCGGTCTCGCTGCTCATGGGGCCCCTCTGGGTCGTCGCGCCCGACGGGGTGACCGTGGGAGGCGCGGGTGGCGTTCGTGACGGAGCGTCGCCCCCGGCGTGGTGCCGGTCGCCCCCGGCGGCTACTCGCCCTGCGGCTCGTCGGTCTCGGTGAGGTGCGGGGCGATGTTCCGCGGGTCCAGCGTACCGGCGAGGACCCCGGCGACCTGGGTCACGATGGGCATGTCGACGCCCCGCGACGCCGCCAGCTCGAGAATCGGGGCGACCGAGGAGAGCCCCTCCGCGGTCTGGTTCATCTGGCGCACGACGTCGCCGTAGGCGTAGCCCTGGCCGAGCAGCCGGCCGGCGGTGTTGTTCCGCGAGAGCGGCGACTCGCAGGTGGCGATGAGGTCGCCGAGCCCGGCGAGCCCGGCGAGGGTCTCGGCCTTGGCCCCGAACGACACCGCGAAGGCCGTCATCTCGGCGAGGCCCCGGGTGATGATCGAGGCCTTCGTGTTCTCGCCGTAGCCGACGCCGTCGACGATGCCGACGGCCACCGCGATGAGGTTCTTGAGCACGCCGCCGAACTCGGTGCCGATGACGTCGGTGTTGACGAACGACCGGAAGTACGGGTTGGTCGCCGTGGCGGCGACGGCCGTGGCGGTCTCGAGGCTGCGCGACGAGACCACGGCCGCGGTCGGCTGCCGCTTGGCGATCTCGAGGGCCAGGTTCGGGCCGGAGGCGACGGCGATGAGGTCGGGGTCGATGTCGAGCTCCTGCTCGATGACCTGGCTCATTCGGAGCCCGGTCGCCTTCTCGACGCCCTTCATCAGGCTGATGACCGGCACGCCGCGCGGCACGAGGTCGCGCACGGCGGCGAGGTTCTCGCGGAGGGTCTGGCTCGGCACGGAGAGGTAGACCTGCTCGGCCCCGGCCAGGGCCGCGGCGACGTCGGTCGTGGCGACGAGGGTGCGGGGCAGGTTGATGCCCGGCAGGTAGTCGCTGTTGCGCTTGCTCTCGGTGATTTCGCGGGCGAGCTCGGGGCGGCGCGCCCAGAGCGTCACGTCCGCGCCGCCCTCGGCGAGCACCTTCGCGAAGGTCGTGCCCCAGCTGCCGGAGCCCAGCACGGCGACCGTGCGCGGGATCGCGCTGCGCATCACGACGGAGATCGCCTCGGTCGTGACCGCGCCCTCGCCCAGGGCGCCGATGGCGTCCTCGCGGCTGGCGCCCTCGTTCGTGCCCTGGCGGTCGTCGCTGCTACTCAAAGCGGCCGGTCTCCTTCTGGTCCTTCGCGTGCGGGTCCCACGGCTCGGCCGGCGGCGACTCGTCGCGCAGCTCGGCCAGCAGCTCGGTCACCCGGCGCATCACGAGCGCCGTCGCCTCGGCGTACGCCGCCTGGTCGAGCGGCCGGCCGCGCCACGGCGACAGGTCGACGGGGTCGCCGATCGCCGCGAGGATGCGCTTCCGCGGGAAGAGGCTGAGCTTCGAGGAGTAGCGGCCCATGACCTGCTGGCTGCCCCAGTGGGCCATCGGCACGAGGGGCACGCCGGCCTCGATCGCGAGGCGGACCGCCCCGCTCTTGCCCTTCATCGGCCAGAGGTCGGGGTCGCGGGTCAGCGTGCCCTCGGGGTAGATGATCACCCCGCCGCCGCTCGTGGCGAGGGCACGGCCCGCGGCGAGCGGGTCGCTCGCGTGCGTCGGTCCGCCGCGCTCGACGGGGACGTGCCCCATGGCGCGCATCAGCGACCCGAAGACCGGCACCCGGAAGAGCGACGCCTTGGCGAGGAACCTCGGCACGCGGCCCAGGGTCCACAGCAGGCGCGCCACGACCACGGGGTCGATGTTCGTGCAGTGGTTGGGCGCGAGCACGAAGGCGCCCTCGTTCGGGAGCTTCTCGGCGCCGCGGACCTCGATCACCGCGAGGCGGTCGAAGAGCGGCGCCCCCACGGCGGCGACGGCGCGGAAGACCGCGCTCTTCTCCTTGCCCCGGCCGAAGCGGCCGACGCGGCGGGCAGGCTGGACGACGGGCACGTCGGGGTCGGCGGGACCCCCGTGCGCGCGGGCGGCGTCGCTCACGCCGGGCTAGCCCTGGAAGTCGAAGTCGGCGCCCAGCTTGCGCAGCTTCGCGATGAAGTGCTCGTAGCCGCGGCTGATGATGCCGACGTTGGTGATCTTCGACTCGCCCTCGGCGGTCAGCGCCGCGATGAGGTGGCTGAAGCCGCCGCGCAGGTCGGGCACGCGGATGTCGGCGCCGTGCAGCGCCGTCGGCCCGGTGATGACGGCGGCCTGCTCGAACTCGCGGCGCGCGACCCGGCGGTCGTGGCCGGGCAGGCCGTCCTTGTGGACGACGATCTGCGCGCCCATGTCGTTCAGCGCCTCGGTGAACTGGAAGCGGTTCTCGTAGACGGTCTCGTGCACGATCGAGGTGCCCTGCGCCTGGGTCAGCGCCACGATGAGGGGCTGCTGCCAGTCGGTCATGAAGCCGGGGTGCACGTCGGTCTCGACCACGACGGGCTTGAGCTCGCCGCCGGGGTGGAAGAAGCGGATGCCGTCCTCGTGGACGTCGAAGTCGCCGCCGACCTTGCGGAAGACGTTGAGGAACGTCATCAGGTCTTTCTGGTCGGCGCCCTCGACGAAGATGTCGCCCTTCGTGGCGAGGGCGGCGGAGGCCCAGCTCGCGGCCTCGTTGCGGTCGTTGATGGCCCGGTGCGTGTACCCGCGGAGCCTCTTCACGCCCTCGATGAAGATGACGCGGTTCGGCTCGACCGAGACCACGGCGCCCATCTTCTGGAGGATGGCGATGAGGTCCATGATCTCGGGCTCGATCGCCGCGTTGCGGAGCTCGGTGACCCCGTCGGCGAGGACGGCCGTGAGCAGCACCTGCTCGGTCGCGCCGACGCTCGGGTAGGGCAGCTCGATGTTCGCGCCCTTGAGGCCGTCGGGGGCCGTCAGGTGGATGCCGTTGTACGACTTGTCGACCACGGCGCCGAAGGCGCGGAGCGCGTCGAGGTGGAAGTCGATCGGGCGGTCGCCGATGCGGCAGCCGCCGAGGTCGGGGATGAAGGCCTCGCCGAGGCGGTGGAGCAGCGGGCCGCAGAAGAGGATCGGGATGCGGCTCGAGCCGGCGTGCGCGTCGATCTCGGCGAAGTGCGCCGACTCGACGTTCGACGGGTCGAGGATCATCTCGCCGCGGGCCGGGTCGGTGATGCGCACGCCGTGGACGGAGAGGAGGCCGCGCACCACGTTGACGTCGCTGATGTCGGGGACGTCGCGGAGGATGCTGGGGGTGTCGCCGAGGAGGGCCGCGACCATGGCCTTCGTGGCCAGGTTCTTCGCGCCCCGGACCTCGATGCGGCCGATCAGCGGCTTGCCGCCGCGGATGACGATCTCGTCGCTCTTCAGACCCACTCGGGCTCCTGCTGCTGCTGCGTCTTGGACAAGGGAGTTCACTTCTTCACCGGCAATGTCTTCGGGCGCCAGGCGGCGCGTCGGGATTCGAATTCTGTGATGGCCGCTTCGTCGCGGAGCGTCAGCCCGATGTCGTCGAGACCCTCGAGCAGGCGCCACTTAGTGTAGGCATCGACCTCGAACGACACGGTCAGGTCGCCCGCCGTGGCGGTCTGCGACTCGAGGTCGACGGTCATCTCCAGGCCGGGCGTGGCCTCGAGCACGGCCCAGACGCGCTCGACGTCGGCCTCGTCGACCACGGCGCTGAGCAGGCCCTGCTTGCCCGAGTTGCCGCGGAAGATGTCGCCGAAACGGGCACTGAGCACGACGTCGAAGCCGAAGTCGCGGAGCGCCCAGACGGCGTGCTCTCGGCTCGAGCCGGTGCCGAAGTCGGGCCCCGCCACGAGGACGCGGGCGCCCTGGTACTCGGGTCGGTTCAGCACGAAGTCCGGGTCTTGCCGGGCGGAGAAGAACAGGGCGTCCTCGAAGCCGGTCTTCGTGACCCGCTTGAGGAACTCGGCCGGGATGATCTGGTCCGTGTCGACGTTGCTGCGCTTCAGGGGCGCGGCCACTCCGGTGACGGTGGTGAACTTCTGCATCAGGCGGCGCCTCCGGCCAGCTCGGCGAGCGCGGGAGAGGCCCCGGCGCGCTCGGCGAGGAGCGCGTCGTGCACGGGGGTGCCGGCGAGGTCGTCGAGGTCGCCCGGGGCGGAGAGGGTGCCGCGCACCGCGGTCGCCGCCGCGACGAGCGGGGAGACGAGGTGCGTGCGACCGCCCTTGCCCTGCCGGCCCTCGAAGTTGCGGTTGCTCGTGGAGGCGCAGCGCTCGCCCGGGGCGAGCTGGTCGGGGTTCATGCCGAGGCACATCGAGCAGCCCGCGAAGCGCCACTCGGCGCCGAAGTCGGTGAAGACCTTGTCGAGGCCCTCGGCCTCGGCCTCGAGCCGGACCCGCGCGGAGCCGGGGACGACCATGACGCGGACGCCCTCGGCCTTGGTGCGGCCGGCGATGACGGAGGCGAAGGCCCGGAGGTCTTCGATGCGGCTGTTCGTGCAGGAGCCCATGAAGACCGCGTCGACCGGGATCTGCTTCATCGGGGTGCCGGCCTCGAGGGCCATGTACTCGAGGGCGCGCTCGGCGGCGGCGCGCTCGTTCGGGTCGGCGACGGCGGTCGGGTCGGGCACGGAGTCGCTGAGCGACACGCCCTGGCCCGGGTTCGTGCCCCAGGTGACGAACGGCTCGAGGGTGTCGGCGTCGAGGAAGACCTCGGCGTCGAACACGGCGTCGTCGTCGGTCGGCAGCGTCGTCCAGTAGGCGACCGCGTCGTCCCAGTCGGAGCCGGTCGGAGCGTGGTCGCGGCCCTCGAGGTAGTCGAAGGTCGTCTGGTCGGGGGCGACCATGCCGGCGCGGGCGCCCGCCTCGATCGACATGTTGCAGATCGTCATCCGCCCCTCCATCGAGAGGGCCCGGATCGCGCTGCCGCGGTACTCGAGCACGTAGCCCTGACCGCCGCCGGTGCCGATCTGGGCGATCACCGCCAGGATGATGTCCTTCGCGGTGACGCCCGGGCGCAGCGTGCCCTCGACGGTCACGGCCATGGTCTTGAAGGGCTTGAGCGGCAGGGTCTGCGTCGCCATGACGTGCTCGACCTCGCTGGTGCCGATGCCGAACGCCATCGCGCCGAAGGCGCCGTGCGTCGAGGTGTGCGAGTCGCCGCAGACCACCGTGATGCCCGGCATGGTGAGGCCGAGCTGCGGGCCGACGACGTGGACGATGCCCTGCTCGGCGTCGCCCAGCGGGTGCAGCCGGACGCCGAACTCGGCGGTGTTGCGACGCAGGGTCTCGATCTGGGTGCGGCTCGTGAGGTCGGCGATCGGCCGGTCGATGGCGAGCGTCGGGGTGTTGTGGTCCTCCGTCGCGATCGTGAGGTCGGTGCGGCGGAGCGGACGACCGGCCTGGCGGAGGCCGTCGAAGGCCTGCGGGCTGGTCACCTCGTGCACGAGGTGGAGGTCGATGTAGAGGAGGTCGGGCGCGCCGTCCTCCCCCTTGACGACGACGTGGTCGTCCCACACCTTCTCGGCAAGCGTCCTGCCCACGGGCACGCCCCTCTCCAGAGTTCTTCTCAGCGGAATGATCGTCGAAGTCTACGCCAGGGCCTGCCCGACGACGTGAGGTGCAAGCGGCGGGGCCGACGCCGCATTCCCGCGCCGCCGAGCGGCCCCCGAGCGCCCCCGGCGAGGGTTCCGAATAGCATGTCGGCACCCGTCGCACGGTCGGCGGGGCCCTCGACGAGGAGGCCGACGACAGCATGGCGGGAGCGGACGGGACGACGCGGGCGCGCACGCCGCGGCCGTCGCCCCTGCGCCGGGTCGTCGTCGCCGCGCTGGCCGTGGTCGCCGCGACCGCCGTCGTCGCCGTCGGCGGCACGGCCGCGTCGCCGCGCTACGCCGACGGGCCGCCCTGGGGCGGCACGGCGGTGGACGACCTCCGGAACGCCCCGACCGGCACGGCCTGGTCGCTCGACCTGGCCGAGCGCCTCGCCCCGGGCGTGCCCCGACGCTGCCTCCACTTCTGGCCCTCGCCCGCCGTGGACGGGCTCGTCGCCGTCGGGGCCTCCGTCGACCTCGACCCGGGCACGGCCTCCGGCGGTCCGGACTGCCGCCGTGCCGCCCTCGACGACGGGGCGAGCCGCGTGGCCCTCGTCGACTCCCGGGACGGCCGGGTGCGGTGGGTGCACGACCTGGCCGACGACCTCGACGACACCGACCCCCTGAGCATCCCGGCGAGCCAGGTCGTGCCGGCGGCCGGCCGGGTGCTGGTGCAGACCCAGACCACCGGGTCGACCGTGCTCGTCGCCCTCGACCTCGTCGACGGCCGGGCGCTCGAGTCCACCTTCGGCCGCCGCGACGTGCCCTCGATCAGCGTCTCGACCGTGGGGCGGCTGCAGCTGCGCACCTCCTCCGGCGCGATCGGCTCGCCCGACCGCTACTCGCTCGTGGACGCGGCCGCCCTCGACGACCCCGTGTGGGAGGGGCGGGTCGACGCCGGCACGACGCCCCAGCTGCTCCCGGACGGGCTGCTCATCGTCGTCGACGGCCGCGCCGTCCGCGTCGACGGCCGGACGGGCGAGGCCAGCCCGTCGGCCGCCGCCGCCGACGTGGTCGCGACCGCGCCCGACGGGGGGGACGACGTGGCCTGGACGCTCGGCCGCGACGCCGACGGGAGGCGCGCCGTGTCGGCGATCGACGCCGACGGCGACCTCCTCTGGTCCGTGCCGAGCCCGACGCCGCGCCTCTCGGCCACCGACGGCTGCGTCCTCACGACCGACGACGGCGGCACCACGGCCACCTGCCTCGACCCCCGCAGCGGGCAGGGCCGGTGGACGACGGAGCTCGGCGCCGCGTTCTCGGCCGCCGCCGCCCCGGGCCAGGTGGGCGGCGACCTCTACGCCGTCGTCCAGTCCGACGACGGCGCCCGCCTCACCGCCCTCGCCGCCGCCGACGGCCGCGTCCGGTGGCGGGCGCCGCTCGGCGTCCTCGACGAGGTCGCCGCGGCCTCCCGCACCGTCGTCTACGTGCGCACCGACGGCTCCCCCACCGCGGGCCGGGGCCTCAGCGCCTACGACGCCGCGACGGGCGCCCGGCTCTGGTCGCTGCGCTCCGACGACCGGGTGTCGTTCTGGGGCGGCGGCCTGGTCTCGATCGACGGCCGCGGCGTGGCCACGCGCCTCGTCGACCGCACGAGCGTGGTGGCCGGGCTGGCCGGAGGCGCGGCGTGAGCCCCGAGGGGCGGCCCGGCTGGGCCCCGGCGCGGCCGGCTCCGGACGTCGCCGTGTGGGAGCCCGCCCGCCGCGGAAGCACGAGCGAAGCCCCCGGCCGGGACGACGACGGGGCCGGTGCCGGCGACGGAGCAGGACGGCCCGGACGAGGCCCGGCCGCCCCGGGGCCGCGACGCCCCGCGTGGTGGCACCGCGCCTCCCGCGGTCGCCGCCTCGCCCTCGGCTACGCGGCGCTGCTGCTGGCCGCCGCCCTGCCCGCGGCCCTCCTGGCCCCGGGCCAGCCGCAGTACGGCGCCGAGCCGCCCTGGCGCGGCGTCAAGACGGTCGACCTGCGGCAGGAGCCGACCACCGGGTGGTCGGTCGCGCTCGCGGAGACCCTCGCGCCCGGGTTCCGGCCCGCGTGCCTGCGCTTCCCGACCGCGACGGTCGACACCGGCCGGGTGCTGGTCAGTGCGGGGCCGGGCTGGACGTACGGCTTCGCCAACGACGCGGGCTGCGGCAGCGAGACGACCGGCGTGGGCTCCCGGCTCGCGCTGCTCGACACCGAGCGCGGCGCGTTCAGCTGGGTGCACGACGTCGCCGACGACGCCGCCCGGCTCGGCCTCGAGGGGCCGGTCGACGTCGTCGCGGCCTCGCTCGCCGGCGACACGGGGCTCGTCGTCGTCCGCGTCGTCGCGGGCGAGCGCGCGGTGCTGCTCACCCTGGCGCTCGCCGACGGCTCGACGGTCGGGGCGTCGGAGCCGCGGGCGACGACCGAGACCGACAGGTTCCAGGCCGCGGGCACGGTCGTCGTGACGGGACGCCAGCCGGCGGCCGGGGCGCGCTACAGCTACGAGCTGCGCGACGTCCGCGACCTCGGCCGGGTGACCTGGGCGGGGCGGGGCACGACGAGCGGCACCGTGCTGGCCCTCGACGACCGGCTGGTCGTCGCCACCCCCGAGGGCACCCTGCAGGTCGACCCGACGACGGGCGTCGCCCGCCCCTGGGGCACGCGCCTCGACGAGCTCTCGGGGCACCTCGTCCACGACGGGCTGCTGATCGGGCCGACCGGCGCCGGCGGCGGCGTGACCGCCCGGGGAGCGGACGGCGAGGTGCGGTGGCGCTCCCCGGCCGACGTCCGCGGCACGCTCGACGAGGGCCGGTCGTGCCTGCTGGTCAGCGACGTCGACCGTGACCGCCTGACCTGCCTCTCGTGGACGACCGGCCGGGCCACCTGGAGCCGCGAGGGGCTCGGCGCCACCGGCGCGGCCGGGGTGGTCGGGCAGACCGACGACCGGGTCTACGCGAGCTCGTCGGCGCCGGGCGACCGGCCGCTCGAGGTGCAGGCGCTGGACGGTGCGACCGGGCGCACCCTGACCCGCTTCGACCTGCCCACCGGCGCCGTCCTCGCCGCCGTCGGCCGGACCGTGGGCTACGCCCTCGCCTACGGCAGCTCGGGCGGGCGCTCGACGGTGGTCGCCTACGACCTCGCGAGCGGCGAGCGGCTGTGGACCCACACCGGGCAGCTGCAGGTCTCGATCTGGGCGGGGCACCCGATCGACGTCGACGTCGAGGGCCGCGCCGGCGAGCTGGCCGCCCCGGAGGCGCGGGTCGTCGCCGGCGGGTGAGCGACGCGCCCGGGGCGGGCCCCGACTAGAACACGTGTTCGAACGGAGCGTAGGGTGACGCCATGGTCATCCCGTTCACCGCCTCGCTGCTCGACTCCCTCGACGACGGGCCCGAGCTGCTCCCGCTCGCCGGCCGCGTGCGGCGGCTCGAGCTCGGCGAGGGCGCGTGGCTCGACCTGGTGCCCGGCTGGGCCACCGCGTCGGACGCCCTGTTCGAGCGGCTCGTGACCGACGTGCCGTGGCAGGCCGACCGCCGCACGATGTACGACCGCGTCGTCGAGGTGCCGCGCCTCGTCTCGTCGTACGGCACCGGCGACGTGCTGCCCGACCCCGTCCTCGCCGCGGCCCGGGACGACCTCAACGACCACTACGCGCGGCGCGGCGCTCCCGACGAGCAGCTCTTCCGTCGTGCCGGGCTGTGCTTCTACCGCACCGGCGACGACAGCATCGCCTGGCACGGCGACCGGGTCGGCTCCGGCCTCGGCCGCGACACGATGGTCGGCGTCCTCTCCCTCGGCGCTCCCCGCACCCTCGCGGTGCGCTCGCGCCGCACGGGGCGGGTCGACAGGTTCCCGCTCGGCCACGGCGACCTGCTCGTCATGGGCGGGAGCTGCCAGCGCACCCACGAGCACGCGATCGCGAAGACGAAGAAGGCGGTCGCGCCGCGCATCTCAGTGCAGTTCCGCCCCCGGTGGGACGAGGGAGTCGCGGCGCGCGCCGCGTACGCCGGCGCGGCCCCGAGAGCGTGACGCCGAGCACCCCGGCCCGGCGCTAGGCGGCCGGGGGCACCTCGAGGGCGATCCGCGCCTCCCCCGGGCCGCCGCAGACGGCGTCGCCGCCGACGCGCTCGAAGCGGAGCCCCGCGGTGCGCGAGGCGGCGAGGACGAGACCGACGTCGCCGCCGTCGGACCACGCCCGCACGTCGACCTCGTCGGGGAAGGAGCCGTCGGGCGACGACGACCCGCCCCACGACGAGATGACCCAGGTGCCGTCGGGGGCCCGCTCGGCCGGGCCGGGCCAGAGCCACGGCCCGATGTCGGGGCCGTCGGCGGCTGACCGGTCGTCGACCGGGCCCTGCCGCGGCAGGGGCGACGACGCGGCGGTGCCGACGGGCACCAGCTCGACGACCACTACGCGCTCGACCGCGCCCGTGACCTCCACGACCACGGTCGTGCCCCAGGCGACGGCCGGGCAGGCCACGACGGGCCCTCCGATCGACCTCAGGGCGAGCAGCACCGCGCCGGCGGCGACCACGCCGAGGCAGGCGAGCCCGACGAGCAGGCCCGCGCGCGTCGTCCGGTCGCTGGGCACGGCTCGAGCATGGGGCACGGCGGGCCCGTCGTCGAGGTCGACGGCCGGGTCGTGACCGAGACGTGACGACGGAGCGCGGGCACCGGGAGGTCGAGACGCCCCGGAACGACGAATCCCGCCCGGCGTGTGCCGGGCGGGATCTCGTGGTTGCTGAACGGTGGTGGTGACCGAACAGATCGGTGACCCCAACGGGATTCGAACCCGTGTTACCGCCGTGAGAGGGCGACGTACTAGGCCACTATACGATGGGGCCGTTTTTGCAACTCGTCGAGTATGCCACAGCCTCACGAACGAGTACAAATCGAGCCCGCCCCGCGTGTCGCGGAGCGGGCGTACAGTCGGCCGCATGCGCCTGACCAAGCTCGAGCACGCCGCCTTCGTCGTCGAGGAGGACGGGCGGAAGCTCGTCGTCGACCCCGGCTCCTTCACCACGCCGCAGGTCGATCTGCACGACGTCGTCGCCGTGGTCGTCACCCACGAGCACCCCGACCACTGGACCCCCGACCAGCTCGGCCACCTGCTCGCCACGAACCCCGGGGCGACGATCTACGGCCCGGCCGGGGTCGCGGAGGCCGCCGAGGGGTTCGACGTCCACGTCGTGGCCGACGGCGACACCGTCGAGGCGGGGCCCTTCACCCTCGCCTTCCACGGCTCGCGCCACGCCGTCATCCACGAGTCGATCCCCGTCATCGACAACGTGGGGGTGCTCGTCAACGGCCGCCTCTTCTACCCGGGAGACGCGTTCACCGTCCCGCCGGTGCCGGTCGAGACCCTGGCGGCACCGGTCGGTGCGCCCTGGCTCAAGATCGGCGAGGCGATGGACTACGTGACGGCCGTGGCGCCGACCCGGCTCTTCCCCGTCCACGAGCAGACGCTGTCCGCGGCGGGCCTCGGCATGCACGCCGACCGGCTTCGGGCGAGCGTCGAGGCTCTCGGGGGCACGGCCGTCGTCCTGGCGGCGCACGAGTCCCTCGAGGTCTGACCCGCGACTCCCCCGGCTCCCGGCCCTCGCACCGCGTGACGGCGCCCCGCCTCCCGACCGGGAGACGGGGCGCCGTCACGGGGAACGCTCCGGCGGAGCTAGAGCGTCACGTCGATCTCGCGCAGCAGCTGCGCGTCGATGGCGACGCGCACCGTCTCGAGCAGCTCGTCGGGGGCGGGGCTGTCGATGGTGAGGACGCTGAGGGCCTGGCCGCCCGCGCTGCGACGGGCGATCTGCATGCCGGCGATGTTGATGCCGGCGTCGCCGAACTCCTTGCCGTAGACGGCGACGATGCCGGGGCGGTCGCCGTAGACCATGACGAGGTGGTGCGCCGCGATCGGCACCTCGACGTCGTAGCCGTTGATCTCGACGATCTTCTCGACCTGCTTGGTGCCGGTCAGCGTGCCCGACACGCTGATCTGGCCGCCGTCGCTGAGCGAGCCGCGGATGGTCAGGACGTTGCGGTACTCCTCGCTCGTCGGGTCGGTGAGCAGCCGCACGGTGATGCCGCGCTGCTCGGCGAGCAGCGGCGCGTTCACGTAGCTGACCGACTCGCTGACGATGTTCGTGAAGACGCCCTTGAGGGCCGCGAGCTTGAGCACGCTGACGTCGTGCTCGACGAGGTCGCCGCGCACCTCGACGTCGATGCTGGTGAGGGGCGAGTCGGCGAGCCCGGCGAACACCTGGCCGATCTTCTCGAGCAGCGGGATGCCCGGGCGCACGTACGGGTCGATGACGCCGCCGGCGACGTTGACAGCGTCGGGCACGAGCTCGCCGCCGAGCGCCAGGCGGACGGACTTGGCGACCGACACGCCCGCCTTCTCCTGCGCCTCGTCCGTCGACGCGCCGAGGTGGGGGGTGACGACGACGTTCTCGAGGCCGAGCAGCGCCTGGTCGACGGGGGGCTCCGAGGTGAAGACGTCGAGGCCGGCACCGGCGATCTCGCCCGTGGTCAGGGCCGTGTAGAGGTCGGCCTCGTCGATCAGGCCGCCGCGGGCCACGTTGACGACGAACGCCGTCGGCTTCATGGCCTTCATCTGCTCGAGGCCGATCATGCCCGTCGTCTCGGGCGTCTTCGGCATGTGGATGGTGACGAAGTCGGCGGTGGCCAGCAGCTCGTCGAGGGAGAGCAGGGTGACACCGAGCTGCTGCGCACGGGCCGGCGTGACGTAGGGGTCGTAGGCGACCACGTTCACCCCGAACGCCTGGAGGCGCGCAGTGATCAGGGCGCCGATGCGCCCGAGCCCGACGATGCCGACGGTCTTCTCGAACAGCTCGACGCCGGTGTACTTCGAGCGCTTCCACTGCCCCTGGGCCAGCGCGGCGTGCGCGGCGGGGATGTGGCGCGCGAGGCTGAGGATGTGGCCGACGGTGAGCTCGGCGGCCGAGATGATGTTCGACGTCGGCGCGTTGACGACCATGACGCCCGCCGTCGTGGCGGCCTTGATGTCGACGTTGTCGAGGCCGACGCCCGCGCGGGCCACGACCTGGAGGTGCGGCGCGGCGGCGATGGCCTCGGCGTCGACCTGCGTCGCGGAGCGGACCAGGATCGCGTTCGCCTCCGCGAGGGCGGCGAGCAGCGCGGGCCGGTCGGTGCCGTCCACGCTCCTCACGTCGAAGTCGGGGCCGAGGGCCTCGACGGTGGCGGGTGAGAGCTCTTCAGCGATCAGAACGACGGGCTTGGCCACGGAGACAGGGTCCTAACGAGAGGGTGCAGAGGAACGCCGCGACGCGCCGTGGGCGCGGCTGCTGGTCACTCTAGCGACTCGTCGGAGGGCCCAGGCGCAGATGACGCCGGCGGTCACGGGGGCCTGCACCGCGACTCCCCCGCCGCCGTCCGCGGCCGTCGTCGGCGGCGACGTGCCCGGTCAGATGCTGAGCACGTACGCCGTGAGGCTCAGCGACGCCGCCGCGACCGCGGCGAGGCCGGTGGCGAAGACGAGGGCCGCCCGGCCGAGCGTCCGCCGGCGCGCGACGAGGAGGGCGACGACGTACGCGACCGGGGGCAGCAGCACGTTGGCCCAGAGCGCGGCCCAGGGCGGCGACGCGGCGAGCGAGCCCACGCCGACCTCGTCGAAGAAGGCGTTGTTCTGGTAGCGGACGTCCTGCGGCACGAGCACGAGGTTGGTCACGGCCTCGGAGAGGTCGTAGGCGGCCAGCAGGCCGGCGAGGACGGCGATGAGGACGAACCCGACGCGGGGGACCCGGCGGGCGCGGCGCGGCGCGGCGGAGGCGGTCGCCCCGCCGGGCGCGGCGGTCACGCCCCGCCCCCGATCACGAGGGGCCAGGGGGCCAGGAGCACGGCCCCGACGGCCATCACGAGCAGGCGGCGGCCGGAGTGCTGCACCGGCACCAGCAGGATGGTCGCGACGAACCAGAGCAGCGGGGCGACGAGGGCGAGGAAGACGCCGGTCAGCCACAGCGTCGTCTGCACGTGCTCGACGAGGCCGCCGCCGAACGCGATCAGGAACTGGTCGCGCGAGACGATCCAGCCGACGCTCGAGAGCAGGGCGACGCCGCCGAGCACGCCGTGCCCCACGAGGGAGGCGCTGCTCATGACCTGGGGAGCGTCGGGGTCGGTCTCGTCGTCACACGTCGCGGCCGCGGGGCCCTCGACGTGGCTGGCGTCCGACTCGTCGCCCCAGGAGAGCGCGTCGTCGGTGTCGTCGGCGTCGGGATCGAGGTCGAGGTCGGTCTGGTCGGACGCGGTCGCGTCGGGGTCGTCGTGGCGGCCGGCCGACCCGGAGGGCCGGGGGTCGGTCATGCCGGGAGCTTGGAGGAGACCGCCTCCACCAGGGCGGCGGAGAGCGGGTGCCCCGCCTCGACGCCGGTGAGGGTCACGGTGAGCTCGTCGGCGGGCAGGCCGGAGCGCAGCAGTGCCTGGAGCTCGACGCTCTCCGCGTCGTCGGCGACGTCGAAGTCGAGGGCGGCGCGGACGGCCCGGACGAGCGCATCGCTCGGCAGGCCCCGCTCGGCGAGCTGCGCGGCGGGGCCGACGAAGCGCTCGTGGCGGCTCAGCTTGCGGAGCGGGTTGCGGCCCACTCGCTCGGTGGTGTCGGGGAGGTGCGGGTTCGAGATGCGCACGAGGTTCTTCTCGATGTAGCTCTGCTGCTCGTCGGCGTCGAGCTCGTGCTTCGCGACGAGCAGGGCCTTGGTCTCGGCGAGGGCGGCGCGCACCTCGGCGTGGACGGCCTCGTCGGCGAGCGACTCCCGGATGCTGCCCAGGCCCCGCGCGAAGCCGTGGTAGGCCGCGGCGGCGTGGGCCGTGTTGACGGTGAAGAGCTTGCGCTCGATGAAGGGCTCGAGGTCGGGCACCCACGTGACGCCCTGGATCTCGGGGCGGTGGTCGCCGAACGGGCCGCTCTCGACGACCCACTCGGAGAAGGACTCGATGGTGACGTCGAGCGACCCCGCGGGCTGCTCGGGCACGATGCGGTCGATCGCGCAGTTCGCGAAGACCGCGTTGTCGGCCGGGTCGGCCTGACGGACGGCCTCGGCGAGGGAGTCGGTGGCGTTGATGGCGTTCTCGCACGCGATGACCGTGAGCGGCGGCAGCGCCGCGTCGCGCTGGGCCAGCCCGCTGGCGATGACCGGCGCGACGAAGGGCAGGATCCGGGCGCCGACCGCGGTGGTGACGACGTCGGCGGTCGCGATCTCGGCGACCAGGGCCTCCTCGTCGCTGCGGCTGTTGACGGCGCGGTAGCCGTCGACGACGGTCGTGCGGCTGTCCTCACCGACCTCGTGCACCTCGTACGACGACTGGGACTGCAGCAGCCCGATCAGCTCGTCGTTGACGTCGGCGAACACGACCTCATAGCCGCTCGCGTGCAGGAACTGCGCCACGAAGCCACGACCGATGTTGCCCGCACCGAAGTGCACTGCCTTCTTGCTCAT
Organism: Frigoribacterium sp. NBH87; assembly: GCF_014217665.1. Lineage (NCBI taxonomy): Bacteria > Bacillati > Actinomycetota > Actinomycetes > Micrococcales > Microbacteriaceae > Frigoribacterium > Frigoribacterium sp. NBH87. The sequence goes on along the minus strand of NZ_CP043650.1, from coordinate 3,108,588 downwards.
CGCCATGCCCTAGATCATGCCACGGGCCGCCTGGTCGCCCCGACACCGACGACGCCCCCCTCCGGTCGGAGGGGGGCGTCGTCATCGCTCGGGGACGGGCCAGCGCGCAGCGCTGCCGTCGCCCGTCGGCGGAGCCGACCGATGTCGCCAGCGTGCGTCGACTACGTCGACGTCAGCGCGCAGCGCTGCCGTCGCCCGTCGGCGGAGCCGACCCATGTCGCCAGCGTGCGTCGACTACGTCGACGTCAGCGCGCAGCGCTGCCGTCGACGTAGTCGGAGTCCGTCTGCTTCCAGGCGAACAGGGCGCGCAGCTCCTGGCCGGTGGCCTCGATGGGGTGCGCCTCGCCCTTGGCGCGGAGCTCCTTGAACTCGGGGGCACCTGCGTCCTGGTCGTCGATGAAGCGCTTCGCGAAGGCGCCCGACTGGATGTCGGCCAGGACGGCCTTCATGTTCTCCTTCACGGAGGGGTCGATGACGCGGGGGCCGGAGACGTAGTCGCCGTACTCGGCCGTGTCGGAGACGCTCCAGCGCTGCTTGGCCAGGCCGCCCTCCCAGATCAGGTCGACGATCAGCTTGAGCTCGTGCAGCACCTCGAAGTAGGCGATCTGCGGCTGGTAGCCGGCCTCGGTCAGCGTCTCGAAGCCGTACTGGATCAGCTGCGAGGTGCCGCCGCAGAGCACGGCCTGCTCGCCGAAGAGGTCGGTCTCGGTCTCTTCGGTGAAGGTCGTCTTGATGCCGCCGGCACGGAGGCCGCCGATGCCCTTGGAGTACGACCAGGCGAGGTCCCAGGCGGAGCCGGAGGCGTCCTTCTCGACGGCCACGATCACGGGCACGCCGCGGCCGGCCTCGAACTCGCGGCGGACGGTGTGGCCCGGGCCCTTGGGGGCGACCAGGACGACGTCGACGCCCTCGGGCGCCTCGATGTAGCCGAAGCGGATGTTGAAGCCGTGGCCGAAGACGAGCGCCTTGCCCTCGGCGAGGTTCGGGGCGATGTCGTCGGCGTAGACGTGGCGCTGGACCTGGTCGGGGGCGAGGACGACGATGACGTCGCCCCAGGCCGAGGCCTCCGCGGGGGTGTGCACCGTGAAGCCGGCCTCCTCGGCCTTGGCGCGGCTCTTCGAGCCCTCCTTGAGGCCGATGACGACCTCGACGCCGGAGTCGCGGAGGTTCAGCGCGTGGGCGTGGCCCTGCGAGCCGTAGCCGATGACGGCGACCTTCTTGCCCTGGATGAGGGACAGGTCGGCGTCGTTGTCGTAGACGATCTCAGTCACAGTGGTGCTTCTCCTCGGTTGTCGACGGATGTCGTGTCGGTGGGTCGTGCGGCAGGAGGCGCGGGCCGGGAGCCCGGGGCCGCCTAGTTCTTGAAGACGCGGTCGGTGATCGACTTGGCGCCGCGGCCGATGGCCAGGAGGCCCGACTGCGAGATCTCCTTGATGCCGTAGGGCCCGAGGACGCGCAGGAGGGCGGTGGTCTTGCCGGTGTCGCCGGTCACCTCGATGACGAGGGCGTCGGTCGAGACGTCGACGACCGCGGCCCGGAACAGCGTCACGGCCTCGAGCACCTGCGAGCGGGTCGTGTTGTCGACCCGGACCTTGATCAGCATGTGCTCGCGCTGCACCGACTGCGAGTAGTCGAGTTCGACGATCTTGATGACGTTGACCAGCTTGTTGAGCTGCTTCGTGACCTGCTCGAGCGGGAGCTCCTCCACGTCGACGACGACCGTGATGCGGCTGAAGCCCTCGAGCTCGCTCTTGCCGACGGCGAGGCTCTCGATGTTGAACCCGCGGCGGGCGAAGAGGCCGGCGACGCGGGTCAGCAGGCCGGGCTTGTCCTCGACGAGGAGGCTCAGGACGTGGCTCATGCGTGCTCTCCGGTCATGTCGCCGTCGCGGGTGGTGTCGGACGCGCTGCTGCCGGGCGCCTCGTCGTCCCACTCCGGGGCGAGGGCACGGGCGTGCTGGATCTCGGAGTTCGAGACGCCCTGGGGCACCATCGGCCAGACCATCGCGTCGCGGCTGACGACGAAGTCGATGACGACCGGGCGGTCGTTCGTCTCCAGCGCCAGCTGGATGGCGGCGTCGATCTCGTCCTCCGTCCGGACGCGGATGCCGAGGGCGCCGTAGGCGTCGGCGAGCTTCACGAAGTCGGGCACCATGCGGGTCTCGTGGCCCGTGTTCAAGTCGGTGAACGAGTGGCGGCCCTCGTAGAACAGGGTCTGCCACTGGCGCACCATGCCGAGCGACGAGTTGTTGATGATCGCGACCTTGATCGGGATGTCGTTGATGACGCAGGTCGCGAGCTCCTGGTTGGTCATCTGGAAGCAGCCGTCGCCGTCGATGGCCCAGACCACGCGGTCGGGCTGGGCGACCTTGGCGCCCATGGCGGCCGGGACGGAGTAGCCCATCGTGCCCGCGCCTCCCGAGTTCAGCCAGGCGTGCGGGCGCTCGTACTGGATGAACTGGGCGGCCCACATCTGGTGCTGGCCGACGCCGGAGGCGTAGATCGCCTCAGGACCGGAGAGCTGGCCGATGCGCTGGATGATCGCCTGCGGCGACAGCAGCCCGTCGTCGGGCTCGGTGTAGCCGAGGGGGAACTGCTCGCGGAGCCCGTCGAGGCGCTCCCACCAGGCGGCGATGTCGGGCTTCCGCCCGCCGGTCACCTCGGCGAAGGCGCTGGCGAGGTCGGGGATGACGACCTTCGCGTCGCCGACGATCGGCACGTCGGCGATGCGGATCTTCGAGATCTCGGCCGGGTCGATGTCGACGTGGACGACCTTCGCGCCGGGCGCGAAGAGGTCGGCCTTGCCGGTGACGCGGTCGTCGAACCGGGCGCCGAGGGCGATGATCAGGTCGCTCTCCTGCAGGCCGAGCACGGCCGGCACGGTGCCGTGCATGCCCGGCATGCCGAGGTGCTGCGCGTGGGTGTCGGGGAACGCACCGCGGGCCATCAGGGTGGTGACGACGGGGGCGCCGGTGAGCTCGACCAGGGTCTTGAGCTCGGCCGAGGCGCCGGCGCGGATGACCCCGCCGCCGACGTAGAAGACCGGCTGCTTCGCCTCGGCGATCATCTGGGCGGCCGCGGTGATCTGCTTGCCGTGGGCCTTGGTCACGGGGCGGTAGCCGGGCAGGTCGACGACCGGCGGCCACACGAACGGCGCGCTGTTCTGCTGCGCGTCCTTCGTGATGTCGACGAGCACGGGGCCGGGGCGGCCGGTGCTGGCGATCTGGTAGGCCGCGGCCAGGGTCGCCGGGATGTCCTCCGGCTTCGTCACGAGGAACGAGTGCTTGGTGATCGGCATCGTGATGCCTACGATGTCGGCCTCCTGGAAAGCGTCGGTGCCCATCAGCGTCGAGAAGACCTGGCCGGTGATCGCGAGCAGCGGCATGCTGTCCATGTAGGCGTCGGCGATGGCGGTGACGAGGTTCGTGGCGCCGGGGCCGGAGGTCGCGATGGCGACGCCGACGCGCCCGGAGGCCGCGGCGTAGCCCTCGGCCGCGTGGCCGGCGCCCTGCTCGTGGCGGACGAGGATGTGGCGGATCGCCGTCGAGGCCATCAGCTCGTCGTAGAACGGGATGATGGCGCCGCCCGGCAGGCCGAAGACGTCGGTCACCCCGAGGTGCTCGAGCGACCGGAGGATCGCGCCGGAGCCGGTGAGGACCTCGGGAGGCACCGGGGCGTCGGAGCCGGGGCGGGCCGCCGGGCGCGCGGCGGCACCGGGCAGCGGGGTCGTGTCGTGGGGCATCGGAGGCGGTTCCCTCTTCGTGGTGGTGGACGGTGTGACGGAGGTCAGCCGACGACGATCGCGCGGGCCCGGTGGAGGCGGCGGGGACGGTCGTCTAGTAGGTGACGGCGCCCTCCGCGGCGGAGCGGACCTGGCGCGCGTACTTGGCGAGGACACCGCGGGTGTAGCGCGGGGGAAGAGGAGCCCAGCCGTCGCGGCGGGACTCGAACTCGGCGGGATCGACGAGTAGGTCGATGGACCGAGCGGCGATGTCGACCCGAATCAGATCACCATCGCGCACGAAGGCGATCGGACCTGCGTCGACCGCTTCGGGAGCCATGTGGCCGATGCACAGGCCGGTTGTGCCGCCTGAGAATCGTCCGTCCGTCAAGAGTAGTACATCTTTTCCGAGCCCTGCGCCCTTGATGGCCGCCGTGATGGCGAGCATCTCGCGCATGCCGGGGCCGCCCTTCGGCCCCTCGTAGCGGATGACGACGACGTCGCCCGCGACGATGCGGCCCTCGGTGAGGGCGTCCATGGCGCCGCGCTCGCGCTCGAAGACCTTCGCCGGCCCCTCGAAGAGCGAGGCGTCGAAGCCGGCCGTCTTCACGACCGCGCCCTCGGGGGCCATCGTGCCGCTGAGCACGGTGAGGCCGCCCGTCGCGTGGATGGGGTCGTCGAGCGTGCGGAGCACCTCGCCGTCGAGGGGGGCGGGCTGGATGTCGGCGAGGTTCTCGGCGACCGTCTTGCCGGTCACGGTGAGGCAGTCGCCGTGCAGCAGGCCAGCGTCGAGGAGCGCCTTCATGACGACGGGCACGCCGCCCATGCGGTCGACGTCGTTCATGACGTACTTGCCGAACGGCTTGAGGTCGCCGATGTGGGGCACGGTGTCGCCGATGCGGTTGAAGTCGTCGATGGTGAGGTCGACCTCGGCCTCGTAGGCGATGGCCAGCAGGTGCAGCACGACGTTCGTCGAGCCGCCGAAGGCCATGGCGACGGCGATGGCGTTCTCGAACGCCTCCTTGGTGAGGATGTCGCGCGTGGTGATGCCGAGCCGCAGCATGTTCACGACGGCCTCGCCCGAGCGGTGGGCGAAGTAGTCGCGGCGACGGTCGGCCGATGGCGGCGAGGCCGAGCCGGGCAGGCTCATGCCGAGCGCCTCGGCGACGCTCGCCATGGTGTTGGCCGTGTACATGCCGCCGCAGGCGCCCTCGCCCGGGACGATCGCGCACTCGATGGCCTTGAGGTCGGCGTCGCTGAGGTTGCCGGCCTTGTGAGCGCCGACCGCCTCGAACGAGTCGATGATCGTGACGTTCTTCTCGGTGCCGTCGCTGAGCTTGACCCACCCGGGGGCGACGCTGCCCGCGTAGAGGAAGACGCTCGCGAGGTCGAGGCGGGCCGCGGCCATCAGCATGCCGGGCAGCGACTTGTCGCAGCCGGCCAGCAGCACCGAGCCGTCGAGGCGCTCGGCGTTCATGACGACCTCGACACTGTCGGCGATGACCTCGCGCGACACGAGCGAGAAGTGCATGCCCTCGTGGCCCATCGAGATGCCGTCGGAGACGGAGACGGTGCCGAACTGGAGCGGGTACCCGCCGCCGGCGTGCACGCCCTCCTTGGCGCCCTGCGCGAGGCGGTCGAGCGAGAGGTTGCAGGGGGTGATCTCGTTCCAGCTGCTGGCGATGCCGATCTGGGGCTTCTCCCAGTCGCCGTCGCCCATGCCCACGGCACGCAGCATGCCCCGGGAGGTGGTGGCTTCGACGCCGTCGGTGACGACGCGGCTGCGCGGCTTGATGTCGACCTCGGGCTGGGTGTCCTTCACTGGCATGGGTCGAGTTTAGGGCCCGCCGCCGTCAGCGACGCCCACGCCCCGGACGGAGGCCTCGGCGGCCCGGCAGGGCGGAGGAGCGCCGGCTCAGTCCAGGCCGGGGTCGACGTCGTGGTGCCGACGCTCCTGGTGCTCGCGCTCCCGCGCGGGGTCGTCGTGCTCCTCGTCGTCGCCCTCCGAGTCGTCGAGCCCGTCGAGCCGCTCGATCTCGACGGCGAGCACGTCGGCCGACCCGACCGGCAAGGTCGAGGTGTCGACGTCGGCGAGGGACTCCCCGTCGCCGACCAGCTCCTCCCCCGCCCTCGCGACGGCGTCGTCGAGCTCGTCGACGACCAGCAGGTCGCGACGCAGGTCGCCGTTGCGGTACCCGGCCCGACCGATCATGTGCGCGGAGATCGGCGCCGTGAGCATCTGGAAGACGAGGACGACGAGCAGGGAGGCGACGGTCGCCAGGGTGTGCTGGTCGAGCGCGATCGCGGCGAGCATGAGGATGAGCCCGAAGATCTGCGGCTTCGTGGCGGCGTGCATGCGCGAGAGCGCGTCCGGGAAGCGGAGCAGGCCCACGCCCGCGGCGGCGGAGAGGAGGGCCCCCGCGAGGAGGAGGACGGAGCTGGCGACGTCGTAGGCGGTCTGGCTCATGACGGGTCCTGCCTCGACACGTAGCGGGCGACGGTGATCGACCCGAAGACGGCGGTGAGCGCGAGGACGATGATGACGGGCAGCGTCCGGGTGTGGTGGCCGGACACCATGTCGGCGGCGAGCACGCAGATGAGGGTCGTGAGCAGCATGTCGCTCGCGATCATGCGGTCGAGGATCGACGGCCCCCGGACGATGCGCCAGACGGAGGCCAGGGCGGCGAAGGCGAACAGGATCCCGACGATCCACTCGACGGCGGTCACGAGGCGGCTCCCTTGTCTTTCTCGTTCACGAGGCGGTCGTGGCCCGTGGGGTCGGTCGCCGGGTCCTCCGTCGCCGGCGTGCCCTCGGCGATGCGCCGCAGGTCGTCGGCGCTGCCGAGGGCCCGGGCGATCCTCTTCTCGAAGCCGAGCACAGAGGCGCGCACCTGCTCGACGCCGTCGGCGTCCTCCACGGCGAGGGCGTGCATGTAGAGGATCGAGCGCTCCCGGTCGGCCTCCACGACGAGCGACCCGGGCACCAGCGAGGCGGCCTCGGCCACCAGGGTCATCACGAAGTCGGAGCGCGTGTGCAGCTGCACCGCGACGATCGCGTTGCTCGTCACGCCGCGGGGCCGCACGGCCTTCCACGCCACCTCGACCGAGGCGACGACGAGGTCGGCCAGGAAGCGGACCACGAAGACCAGGGCCCAGCCGAGGTTGAACCGCCCGCTGAGCTCCACCGGCGGGAGGAAGAAGACGCGCGTCACGAGCAGCGCGACGAGCACCCCGGTGACCGCGGAGAGCACGGTCAGCTGGTTCCAGAGGAACATCCAGAGGACGACGAGCCCGACCAGCAGCGGCAGCTGCCGCAGCAGGCTCCGGCCGACCTCGTGGGCGGAGGGGCGCGGCGTCACGGGGTGCCCTCCTGGTCGTCCGAGGCGGTGTCGCCCTCACCGGTCGGGAAGACGAGCTGCACGTACTCGTTCGAGCCGTACACGCGACCGGCGGCGCGCTCGGCGACCCCGTAGAGCGGGCCGGCCGCGACCGTGAGCACGAGCGAGACGAGCACCATGCCGGCCGTCGCTCCGATCATGGTGCGGGGGTTCGCACGGCGCTTCTGCACGACGGTGCGGCCGGGAGCCTCCTCGAGACGCTCGGTGAGCGGCGACTCGTGGTCCTCGACGTCGGCGCCGGGACGCCAGAAGGCGAGGTTCCAGGCACGCATCAGCGCGTACAGCGTGAGCAGCGACGTCAGGGCTCCCGCGCCCAGCAGGACGTAGACGAGCGGGTCGTGCAGCCGCGCCCCGGCGTCGAAGAGCGCCACCTTGCCGATGAACCCGGAGAAGGGCGGGATGCCCCCGAGGTTGAGCGCAGGGATGAAGAAGAGGACGCCGATGACGGGCGCCGCCTTGAGCAGGCCGCCGAGGCGGAGGACGGAGGCGGTGCCTCCCCGTCGTTCGATCAGCCCCGCGCCGAGGAAGAGGGTCGTCTGCACGGTGATGTGGTGCACCACGTAGTAGATCGTGGCCGCGAGCCCCTCGACGGTGCCGAGGGCGATGCCGAAGATCATGTAGCCGATGTGGCTGACCAGGGTGAACGACAGCAACCGCTTGATGTCGGCCTGGGCCACCGCGCCGAGGATCCCCACCACCATCGTCAGCAGCGCGATGATCAGCAGGTAGACGTTGACGTTGCTCTCGACGAACAGGACGGTCTCGGTGCGGATGATCGCGTACACGCCGACCTTGGTCAGGAGGCCCGCGAAGACCGCCGTGACCGGCGCGGGGGCCGTCGGGTACGAGTCGGGCAGCCAGAACGACAGCGGGAAGATCGCGGCCTTGATGCCGAAGGCCGTCAGCAGCATCACGTGGATGATCGTCTGCACGTCGGGCGGGATCTGGTCCATCTTCTGCGCGATGTCGGCGATGTTCACGGTGCCGAGCGCGCCGTAGATCATGGCGATCGACGCGAGGAAGAGCACGCTCGAGAGCAGGCTCACGACGATGTAGGTGACCCCCGCGCGGATGCGCTGCTCCGTGCCGCCGAGCGTGATCAGCACGTAGCTGGCGATGAGCAGCATCTCGAAGCCGACGTAGAGGTTGAAGAGGTCGCCCGCCGCGAAGGCGTCGAACACGCCGGCGGCGAGGATGAGGTAGGTCGGGTTGTAGATCGACACCGGGGCGTCGCCGTCGCCGTCCGCCGAGCCCTGCCCGACCGAGTACACGAAGACCGCCAGCAGCACGATCGACGAGATGACGAGCATCAGCGCGGCGAGGCGGTCCACCACGAGGAGGATGCCGAAGGGCGCCTCCCACCCGCCGATCTGCACGGCGATGGCCCCGTCACGGTCGACGACGACCAGCAGGACGACGCTGATCACGACGACGACGGCCAGCGCGGCGATCGACAGGACCGCCTGGAGGCGGGGGCGCCGGGTGGCGATGAGCGCGGTGGCCGCTCCGAGCAGCGGGACGAGCACCACGAGCGGCACGAGGAAGTCGACGTTCACGGTCGGCCTCCCTTCGGCCCGGTCGGGCGGTCGTCGTCGTCAGTGCGGTAGCGGCCCACGTCGCGGGCGCGCTCAGGGTGGAGCGGGTCGTGGTGCGGTGCGTGCTCGGGGTCGGCCAGGGGCACGTTCTCGCGCGGCGCGTGGTCCCACGCGTCGTCGTCGTCGGGGTCGTGCGGCGACTCGGGGACGGCCGCCTCCGCCCGCGAGCCGAACTCCGTGTCGCCCCCGGCCTCGTCGTCCGCGTCGGACTGCTCGGCCTCCTCCTCGGCGGGCACCCCCCGGATGCCGATCTCGAGGTCCTCGAGGTCGTCGGCCACGTCGTCCTCCTGGGCCAGGCGCCAGGAGCGGTAGATCAGGGCGAGGAGGAACGCGGAGACGCCGAAGGTGATGACGATCGCCGTGAGCACCAGGGCCTGCGGCAGAGGGTCGGCGAACGACGACTCCGGCACCTCGCCGTCGGCGATCGGCGCCTCGCCGCTCCGGCCGGACATCACGAGGATGAGGATGTTCGTCGCGTTGCCGACGAGCAGGAAGCCGAGGAGGACCCGGGTCATGCTGCGCTCGAGCATGAGGTAGATGCCGCACGCGTACAGCGCGGCCATCACCACGACGAGGACGAGGGAGACGCTCACGATGCCGCCCCCTGCTTCGTCGTCGCGGTGACCGAGGCGTCGCCCCGGTCGTCTTCTTCTTCTTGACGGTCGACCTCGGCCCCCAGGCTGCGGAGCACGTCGAGGACGAGGCCGACGACCACGAGGTAGACGCCGACGTCGAAGAACGTCGAGGTGACGAACTCGACGTGGCCGAAGAGCGGCAGCTCGCCCTCGACCCAGGTCGAGGTCAGGGCGTCGACGCCGAGGAAGAGCGGGACGACCGCCGTCGCGACGATGACCAGGAGCCCGGTGCCCAGGACCTTGCCCGCGTCGAGGGGCGCGGCGGCCCCGAGCTCGAACCGCCCGCCCGCGAGGTACCGCGCGACGAAGGCCATGCCCGCGACGAGACCGCCCGCGAACCCGCCGCCCGGGAGGTTGTGCCCGGCGAAGAGGAGGTAGATCGAGACCACGACGATGGCGTGGAAGAGCAGCCGGACGACGACCTCGAGCAGGATCGAGCGGTTCTGCGGCGCGAGCTTGCGCCCCGCCAGCAGCCAGGCCCGGCGGTCGCCCTCGACGTCGCTGGTGTCGGCGGCGGTCGCCGAGAGCTGGCCGCCCCCGGGCAGCTCGGGCGCCGCCTCCATCTCGGGCCGGACCCGGGCGAGGAAGCGCTGGGCGCGGCTGCGACGGGCAGGCCGGGGCAGCATGTCGGTGCGCGAGGTGAGGAAGACGAGGCTCGCGACGCCGGTGGCCGCGACGATGAGCACGCTGATCTCGCCCATGGTGTCCCACCCGCGGATGTCGACGAGGGTGACGTTGACGACGTTCTTGCCGTGCCCCCCGGTCACCGCGAGCTCGGGGAACGCGCCGCTGATCGTCGGCATCGACCGGGCGCCGAGGGCGACGACCGCGATGGCGGCCATCACGCACCCGACCGAGATCGCGATGACCGCCCGGGCGGCCCGGTGGGTGCGACCGTTCCGCTCGCCGAGGCGCGCGGGCAGGCGGCGGAGGACGAGGACGAACGCGATGAGCGTGATGGTCTCGATGAGCGCCTGGGTGAGGGCGAGGTCGGGTGCCCCGTGCAGGGCGAAGAGCGCCGCCATGCCGTAGCCGGTGACGCCGACCAGCACGACCGCCTGGAACCGCTTGTTCGAGCGGGCGGCGGCGACCGCGCCGATCACCATGAGGCCGCCGATGGCCAGCTGGGCCGGGTAGTCCCACAGGACGGCCGCCTCCGGCCAGCTCCTGTTCAGCGAGAGGGTGACGATCGACGACGCCACGAAGACCACGAGGATCGTCGCGAGGTAGAAGGGCAGCGAGCCGCGCTGCGTCGCCGCCGTGGTGCGCGACGCCGTGCTGTCGATGGTCGTCATGATCCGGACGTACCCGTCGGAGGCGCGGGGCATGAACGAGGCCGCCTTCTGCAGGCGGGCGACCGGCTCCCGCTGCCAGAACAGGAGCGCGCCGACGACGAGGGTCAGCGCCGTCAGCCCGAGGGCCGGCTCGAGCCCGTGCCAGAGGGCGAGGTGGTACGGGCCGTGGTCGCTCTCGACCGCGGGGAGGGTGTCGGCGTAGAGCGCGAGGACGGGGTCGAGGGCGCCGGCGGCGGCGCCGAGCCCGAGGCCGAGCAGCGCGAGGACGGCCGGCGAGACGAGGAAGTCGACGTGCTCCTTGACGAAGTCGACGGGCTCGACGCCGGCCTTGCGCGCGAAGGCCCCCCAGAGGAATCGCAGGCTGTAGGCCGTGGTGAGGATCGAGCCCAGCACGATGCCGACGAGGGCGACGACGCCCCAGGCGCTGCCGTGCTCGGCGTCCGAGAGGAGCGCGCTCAGCACGGCCTCCTTCGCGACGAAGCCGAACGTCGGCGGCACGCCGGCCATCGAGGCCAGGGCCAGCACGGTGATGACGAAGAGCAGCGGAGCCTGACGGCCGAGGCCGCTGAGCTTCCGCAGGTCGCGGGTGCCCGCCCGGTGGTCGACGATGCCGACGACGAGGAAGAGGGTGGCCTTGAAGAGGGCGTGGGCGACGAGGAGCGCCAGCCCGGCGAGGGCGGCGTCGCGCGTGCCGTAGCCGACGACGATCGTGAGGAAGCCCAGCTGGCTCACCGTGCCGTAGGCCAGGACGAGCTTGAGGTCGTGCTGGCGGAGGGCCCGGTAGCCGCCGAGGAGCATCGTCACGACGCCGACCGTGACGACGATCTCCTGCCAGCCGGGCGAGTCGTGGTAGCCCGGGGCGAGCCGGGCGACGAGGTAGATGCCCGCCTTGACCATGGCCGCGGCGTGGAGGTAGGCGCTGACGGGGGTCGGCGCCGCCATGGCGGCGGGCAGCCAGAAGTGGAACGGCACGAGGGCGGACTTGCTCAGCGCCCCGACGAGCACGAGCACGACCGCGACGGTGACGGCGGACCCCGCCGGGGGCGACTCCACCAGGCCCTCGAGCGACGAGGTGCCGCCCTCCACGGCCAGGATCACCAGGCCCACGAGCATCGCCAGGCCGCCCGCGGTCGTGACGATCAGCGCCTGGAGCGCCGCCCCGCGGCTCGTCTGCTTGGCCGTGTAGTGCCCGATGAGGAGGTACGAGAAGACGCTCGTGGCCTCCCAGAAGACGAAGAGCACGAAGACGTCGTCGCTCGTCACGAGGCCGTACATGGCGCCCGCGAAGGCGACCAGGATGGCGGCGAAGCGCGGCAGCGACTCGTCGTCGCGGCTGAAGTAGCGCGCGCAGTAGAGCAGCACGAGCGCGCCGACGCCGGTGACGACCAGGGCGAGCACCCACGCGAGCACGTCGACCCGGAGGGTCAGGGCGATGCCGAGCTGCGGGATCCACGGCACCGACTCGACGACGACGTCGCCGGCGAGGACGGCGGGGCCCTGCGTGGCCGTGTAGACCGCGACGGCGGCCGGGACGAGGGCGGCGACCACGAAGAGGCGCGTGCCGAGTCGGCGGCCGAAGGCCACGACGACCGAGGCGACCGCGAAGGCCAGGAGTGCGACGATCACGCGGGGCACCTCCGTCAGGCTGTCGAGTTCGTCGGTCGCGCCGGGCGGGCGGCGACGAGGAGTCGGGCGGAGAGTCCACCCTACCTGTCGGTCACCTGGGAGGACCGCCCGCGCGACGCGGGGGCACTACGCTGCGCCGAGCGGACAGCCGCGGTCCCTGTCGGGGCGGGCGTCGTCAGGCGTGCCCGAGGTGGTCGCGCAGGTCGGCCAGCTCGGTGAGCAGCCGGGCCATCGCCTCGGCGTCCGCGACGCGGTGCCGCGCGACGGTCTCGGCCGGGCCCACCTTGACGCCGAGGTCGCCGTCGCCCAGCGAGCGCAGGGCGTCCTCGTCGGTGACGTCGTCGCCCGCGAAGAGCACGCCCGTCGCGTCGTAGTGCTCGCGCAGCCGCGCCACGCCGTCGTCCTTGCCGGTGGGCCGCACGGCGTACTCGCGGACGTTCTTGCCCTCGCGCTCGTGCACGCCGGGCTCGTCGGCGAGGCGCTGCCGGACGGCGGCCCGCACCTCCTCCGTCGTGGCGGCGTCGGCGAGGCGCGTGTGCAGGGCGAGCCCCGCGGGCTTCTCCTCCACGTAGACGCCCTCGCGCCCGGCCGCGGCGCCGTGCAGGGCGTCGGAGATGACGGCGCGGCGCGCCTGCTCGTCGTCGCTCAGGGTCGTCGTCTCGCCGTCGATGCGCACCTCGATGCCGTGCGAGCCCACGAGGACGACCTCCTCCGGCACGTCGGCGATCTGGAGCAGCGACGAGATGTCGCGGCCGGAGACGAGGGCGACGGTGGTGTCGCCCATCGCGACCAGCCTGCGGATCGCGTCGACCGACTCCGGCAGGGCCCGCGCCTCCATCGGGGCGTCGACCTCGGGAGCGAGCGTGCCGTCGAAGTCGAGGGCCACGAGGAGGCGCGGGGTCGTCGCGAGACGGCCGAGCGCGTCCGAGAGGGCCCGGTCGGCCTCCCCGGGGCGGGCGTCGCCGGTGCTGCGGGTCTGGTCGTCGGCGCTCACGCGTCGCCCCCCTCGGTCTCGGCGGCGTCCGCCGGCTGCGTGATCTGCTGCCCGGGCCGCACGTTCTCGAGCGCCTGGAGGAACGAGGCGCTCCACGCCTCGACGTCGTTCTCGAGCACGCGGCGCCGGAGCGAGCGCATGCGGGTCGTGCGGTCACGCTTCGGCATCTCGATCGCCCGCATGATGGTGTTCTTGAGCCCGCCGATGTCGTGCGGGTTGATCAGCAGCGCGCTCTTCAGCTCGTCGGCGGCGCCGGCGAACTCGCTGAGCACGAGCACCCCGTCGTTGTCGCGGCGGACGGCGACGTACTCCTTCGCGACGAGGTTCATGCCGTCACGCAGCGCCGTGACGAGCATGATGTCGGCGGCGAGGTACAGCGCCACCATCTCTTCGCGGGGGTAGCCGTGGTGGTGGTAGCTGATGGCGGTGTGGCTCATCGTCGCGTAGTCGCCGTTGATGCGGCCGACCGTCAGCTCGATCTCGTCGCGCAGGGTCTTGTAGGTCTCGACGCGCTCGCGGCTCGGGCTGGCGACCTGCACGAGCGTGGCGTCCTCCACGCTCAGCCGCCCGTCGGCGAGGAGCTCGCCGAAGGCCTTCATGCGGTGCCGGATGCCCTTGGTGTAGTCGAGCCGGTCGACGCCGAGCATCACCGTCTTCGGGTTGCCGAGCCCCTCGCGGATCTCGCGGGCACGGGCCTGGATCTCGGGCCGCGCCGCGAGCTCCTCGTAGCTGGCCGCGTCGATCGAGATCGGGAAGTGCTTCGCGAGCACCCGGCGCACCTTGCGGCCGCGACGCGAGACCACGGCGGCCTCGTCGTCGACCGGCACCTCGACGTACGGGCGCGTGGTCGAGTAGCCGAGCAGGTGGCGGACGGCCCGTGAGAAGTTCGACGCGTCGTCGCCGCGCTGGAAGCCGATGACGTCGGCCCCGAGCAGGCCCTCGAGGATCTGCCGACGCCAGGGCAGCTGCGAGAAGATGCCGAGCGGCGGGAAGGGGATGTGGTTGAAGAAGCCGATGGTCACGTCGGGGCGGGCCTCGCGGAGCATCTTCGGCACGAGCTGCAGCTGGTAGTCCTGCACCCAGATCGTGCCGCCCTCCTCCGTGATCTCGGCGGCGCGGTCGGCGAAGCGCTGGTTGACCTGGACGTAGGCCTCCCACCAGACCCGGTGGTAGGTCGGGGCGGCGATGACGTCGTGGTACAGCGGCCACAGGGTGTCGTTGCTGAAGCCCTCGTAGTAGCGCTGCACCTCCTCCGCGCTGAGCGGCACGGGCACGATCTCGATGCCCTGGTCGACGAAGGGCTCGAACTCGAGGTCCGGCTGCCCGGCCCAGCCCACCCAGGCGCCGTCGTTCGCGCGCATGACGGGCTCGAGGGCCGTGACGAGGCCGCCGGGCGAGTGCTGCCAGCTGGCGGTGCCGTCGTCGGCGACGACGCGGTCGACCGGCAGGCGGTTCGAGACGACGACGAAGCCGTAGCGGTCGGGCGTGGTGGTGTCAGGCATGGGTGGAGCTCCGTGGGTTCCCCCCGCGTCGACGCAGGGACGGTCAGATTATCAGCGCGCCCCCGCCGGGGATCAGGGTCGTCCCCCGGCTCTCCTCCCCCGCTCAGCCGAGCCGCAGCACCGCCTCCGCCGCCTCGGCGAGCGCCCGGCCGTACGACCGGCCGTGCCCCGCGGCGTGGACGGCGAGGGGGTGCAGCTGGTGCAGGGGCACGCGCTCCCGCCAGCCGGGTCGCAGCGGGGAGCGCTCGTCGTACCCGGCCAGGACGTCGTCGAGGTGCGGGCAGCCGAACAGCTGGAGCATGGCGAGGTCGGTCTCGGGATGTCCGCCGTGCGCCGCCGGGTCGATCAGCACGACGCCGTCGTCGCCGAACAGGACGTTGCCGGCCCAGAGGTCGCCGTGCAGCCGGGCGGGCCGCGCGCCGTCGTCGAAGGCGCCGGCGGCGACCGCGTCGCAGGCCGTCTCGACCGCGTCCAGCTCGTCGGTGGTCAGGGTGCCCGCGTCGTGGGCGAGGTACGCGAAGGGGCGCACCCGCTGCTCCGCGTAGAAGGCGCCCCACGAGTCGGAGGGCTCGGTCGCCTGGGGGCGACGCCCGATGAAGGAGGCGCCCCGCCAGCCGGCGGGAGGCGCACCGAAGGCGTCGGCGCCCGCCGCGTGCGTGACGCTCAGCGCCGCGCCGAACGCGCGGGCGGCGGCGGGCCCGGGCCGCGCCTCCGGCACCTCCTCCAGCACGATCCGGCCGGGGCCGACCTCGAGGACGCGCGCCGTGCGGACGCCGCCGTCGGGCGCCGCCTCGGCGAGCCAGGCCAGGCCCGCGGCCTCCGCCTCGAAGAAGCCGTCGGGGGCGTCGGGGCGCTGCTTCACGTGCGGGGTCACGGGAATAGCATGCCCCCATGACGACGGCCCAGACCGAGACCCGCACGCCCACGCAGACCCGGGCGTACCGGGACGGGCGGCTCGTCGCGGAGGCGTTCCCGCTGGCCGAGGTCAGCGACCACCTCGAGCGCGACTGCACCGTCTGGGTGGACTTCACCGACCCCACGGCCGACGACCTCGCCCAGCTGGAGGACGAGCTCGACCTGCACGAGCTCGCCGTCGAGGACGCCCTGGTCGGCGGGCAGCGCCCCAAGATCGACCACTACGAGGGCCACCTCTTCGCCGTGCTCTACGACGTTGCCCTCGACGCCCGCTCGGGCGTGCTGACGACGAGCGAGGTCAAGGCGTTCCTGACGCGGCGGGCGCTCGTCACCATCCACCACCCCGAGTTCGACGTCGCGCACCTCGCGGCGACCTACGACCAGAACGTCGAGCTGGCCGCGCACGGCGTCCCCTTCCTGCTCTGGGGCCTCGTCGACAGCGTCGTCGACCGGCACTCGGCCGCGACCGACGCTCTCGACGACGAGATCGAGGGCATCGCCGACGACCTCTTCGACCCGGCACCTCGCACGGTCGACGTGCAGAAGCGCTCGTTCGCGCTGCGCAAGAGCCTCGTGCTGCTGCGCCGGGTCTCGGCGCCGATGCGCGACCTCGTCGCCACCCTGCTGCGACGCGACCTGCACGACGTCGACCCCGTGATGCAGCCCTACTTCCAGGACGTGCAGGACCACGTGCTGCGGGTGGCCGAGCAGAACGACAGCCTGCGCGACCTCGTCTCGACCATCCTCGACACGAACCTCGCGCTGCAGTCCAACCGCATGAACGACGTGATGAAGAAGGTCACCAGCTGGGCGGCGATCATCGCCGTGCCGACGGCCATCACCGGCTTCTACGGGCAGAACGTGCCGTACCCGGGCTTCAGCGAGGTGTCAGGGTTCGTGACCTCGTGCGTGCTGATCGTGGGGGTGGGCGGCCTGCTGTGGTGGCAGTTCCGGAAGCGCGACTGGCTCTAGCGGCCGCGTTGGCCCGCCGTTCGCCCGACGTTCACGCTCGGCCCCGCGGCGTGGTCACGCCCCGGTCGTAGCCTGGCCGCGTGATCACGGTCGGCATGAGCACGTCCTGCGTCTTCCCGCGACCGGCCGACGAGGCCTTCCGCCTCGCCCGCCGGGTGGGCTACGGCGGCGTCGAGGTGATGGTGACCGCTGACCGGGGCAGCCGCGACGCCTCGCTGCTCCGCGCCTCCGTCGCCCGGTGGGGCCTGCCCGTGCTGTCGGTGCACGCGCCGGTGCTGCCGGCGGCCCACTTCGCCCTGGGTCGCGACCAGCGCGACAAGCTGCTGCGCTCGGCCGAGCTGGCCGCGGAGCTCGGGGCGCCGACCGTCGTCGTGCACCCGCCGTTCCGCTGGCAGCGCCGCATCGCCGCCCGCTTCGTCGAGGTCGTGCGCGACGTGGAGGCCGCGACGGGCGTCGAGCTCGCCGTCGAGAACATGTTCCCGTGGCGCCTCGGCCCGGTCGTCGCCGACGTCTACTCCCCCGGGCACGACCCGGTCCGCCTCGACGTGGCGGCGACCACGCTCGACTTCTCGCACGCCGCCGTCGCGGGCCGCGACGCCCTCGACCTCGCGCTGGCGCTCGGCCCGCGCCTCCGTCACGTCCACCTCTGCGACGGCACCGTCTCGGCCCGGCCGGGCGGCCTCGTCGACGAGCACCTCGTGCCGGGCACGGGCACGCAGCCGGTCGCCGAGGTGCTCTCGCACCTGGCCGCCTCCGGCTGGAGCGGCGCGGTCGTCGCCGAGGTGCACGCCGACCGGCGCGGGGCCGGCGAGGAGTCGCTGGTCGACGCCCTCCGCCGCACGCTGTCGTTCGCCCGCGAGGCCCTGCGCGCGCCCCGGGCCGCGGTCGGTCAGGCGACCAGCACGGTCGCGACCACCGCGAGCGGCACCGCCACCACCGCGACGACGAGGCCGCCGAGCACGATGCGCCCCCAGGCGACCTCGACGCCCATCGACGTCAGTCGGCCGTGCCAGAGCAGCGTGGCCAGCGAGGCCCAGGGCGCGACCAGGCAGCCGATGTTGACGCCGATCAGCACGGCGACGAGCCGCAGCGGCGACCCGGCGACCGGCTCGAGCGCGAGGTAGGCCGGCAGGTTGTTGGCGACGTTGGCCGCGACCGCGCTGCCGCCCGCGAGGCGCAGCAGGTCGGGCAGGCCCTCGCCCGACCCGACCAGGGCGGCGAGCGCGTCGGCGAGCCCGAGCGAGTGGGCCGCCTCGACGACGACGAACAGGCCGCTCGCGAAGACGAGCGTGCCCCAGGGCACGAGGCCGATCCGCAGCACGGACGGACGGCGGACGGCGGTGGCGACGACGAGCACGAGCGCGGCGGCCGCGGCGGGGATCCAGACCTCCACGCCCGACACCAGGGCGGGGACGAGCAGGGCCACGGCGGCGGCGGCGACGCCGAACAGGACGCGGTCGGCCGGGGCCTCCGCGGCGGGCGGATCGAAGCGGCCGCGGAGCTCGCGGCGGTAGCGGAGCCCGACGGCGGCGACCGGCACGACGGCGCCGACGACGGCGGCCGGGGCGACGAGCGCGGCGAAGCTCAGGGGCGACGGCGAGCCGAGGGCGTCGAGCGCGAGGAGGTTCGTGAGGTTCGACACGGGCAGCAGCATCGAGCCGGTGTTCGCGAGCCAGACCGTGGTCAGGGCGAAGGGCAGGGCCGGCAGGCCCACGCGCCGGGCGATCAGCACGACCACGGGCGTGAGCAGCACGGCCGTGGTGTCGAGCGACAGGAAGACCGTGCAGACGAGGGCGAGCACGACCACCGCGGCCCAGAGCACGACGACGCGGCCTCGGGCGGCACGGGCGGCGACCCCGGCCAGCCAGGAGAACAGCCCGGCCTCGGCGGCGAGCTCGGAGACGACGGTCAGGGCGACGACGAAGCCGAGCACCGGGGCGACCCGCTCGACGAGCGCCAGCAGCTCGTCTCCGGTGAGGACCCCGGCGACGAGGGCGACGGCCCCGACGACGAGCAGGACTGCTCCCAGGACGGCTGTGCGCACGGGTCTCCTCGGGCGGGACGGGCACGGCACGGGCGCCGGGCAGCTCACCATACACAGCCGTGCCCCTGAGGGCGCCCCCGGGTAGCGTGGAGCCACCGACCACAGGAGAGACCAGTGCGCAAATTCCTTTTCAACGGGGCCATCATCAGCTCCGCCTTCTCGGGCCTCAGCCTCATCAAGAGCCTCGCCGCGGGGCCCCGCGACTGGCGCCTGCTGCTCACCGCCGTGGCCTGGGCGGCCACGACGGCGATCGCGGTGGGCAACGTCGTCGAGGCCGCGAAGTCCGACGACTGACAGCTCCCCACACGACGAAGGAGGCGCGCCCCGGGTGACCGGGGCGCGCCTCCTTCGTTTCGTGCGGGCGCCGAAGGACCTAGCGGTCGGGGCGCCCGTCGCCCCGGCCGTCGGGCCGACCGGCGACGTGCGGGTCGTGCTCGGCCTCGGCGCCGAGGGACGAGGCGTAGGGCCGGGGCGCGGGGTCGGCGTCGTGGACGATCGGGATCGGGATGGCCTGCGTGAAGAGCGCCGTGCGCTCGCTGTCGGCGTTCTCACCGGTGAAGAGCCCGCCGGAGCCGGAGCTCGACGCGGCCGGGCGCCGCGGGCGGACGGGCTCGGCGTCGACCATCTGCACGCGGCTGCGCGGCACGCCCTCGGGGGCCTGGGCGTGCAGCCACGTCACGAGGTCCTCCCGGACGAGGCAGCGGAGGTCGAAGAGCGTGCCGGCGTCCTTCGCCGTCACGAGGACCCGCACGCGCACGTAGCCGCCCGTGGCGTCGGTCACCTGCAGCACCTTCGTGCGGCCGTCCCAGAGGTCGGTGCCCGCGAGGATCCGGTCGAGCTCGACGCGCATGGCCCCCGTGTCGACGCGCCAGTCGAGGTCGAGCTCGACGGCGCCGAGCAGCTCGCTGGTGCGTCGGGTCCAGTTCTCGAAGGGCGTCGTCGTGAAGTAGGTCGACGGCAGCACGAGCCTCCGGTCGTCCCAGATGTGCACGACGACGTACGACAGCGTGATCTCCTCGATCAGGCCCCACTGCCCCTCGACCACCACCACGTCGTCGATGCGGATGGCGTCCGAGAACGCGAGCTGGATGCCCGCGAAGACGTTCGCGAGGGTCGACTGCGCGGCCAGGCCCGCCACGACCGAGACGAGGCCGGCGCTGGCCAGCACGCTCGCGCCGACCGCCTCGACGCCGGGGAACCCGAGCAGCACGGCGCCGAGGGCCAGGACGACGACGACCACCATGGTGAGGCGGCGGAGGATGAGCACCTGCGTGCGGACGCGCCGGGCCACCCGGTTGTCGGGGGTGTCGACCCGGTAGCGGGCCAGCCCGAGGTCCTCGAAGAAGATCGCGAGCGCGCCGACGAACCAGGCCACGACGACGATGACCGCGCACCGGAACAGCTGCGAGACCGCCTCCTGGCCCGGCCAGGGCGTGCCGAACATGGCGTCGAACGACGTCCGGAGCGCGATCGTCAGGAGCACGACCAGCAGCGTCCACCGGAACGGCCGTCGCATGCGGGCGACGAAGGCGGCCGCCCACTCCTTCCGCTTCGCGACGAATCCGAACACCCAGCCGACGGCGGCGGAGACGACGAAGGTGAGCACGACGGCGGCGGCCACCGAGATGACGAGCTGTATCCAAGGCATCCGTCCACCCTGTCGGACCCTTGCCAGCGAGGTCCAGGCGGGCACCCGCCACACTGAGACCGTGAGACAACGCACAGCTTCCCGTCACGACGCCGCCACCCCCTCGACCCCCGCCCGACACCGCAGCCGGGCCCGGCGCGTCGCGAAGGCGATCGGCCTCGGGGCGTTCGCCGTCGTGGTCCTGGTGGCGGTCGGCTTCTTCACGTGGGCGAAGCTGCCCATGTCGGCCACCGCCTCCTCGCTCCGGGCCGTGGCCGACGACCCGCGGGTCGCCGTCACCGACCGCCCCGACCTCGTCGTCATGCGCCCCGCGCAGACCGAGGCCCTCGACCAGGGCCTCGTCTTCGTCGCCGGCGCCCGCGTCGACCCGCAGGCCTACGAGGAGGTGCTCTCCGGGCTGGTCGCGACCGGCGTCACCGTGGTGATCGAGCGCCCCGTGCTCGGCTTCGGCCTCTTCGACTGGCGGGGCCTCGACCACTTCACGGCCGCGGCCCCCGAGGTGACGAACTGGGCGGTGGGCGGGCACTCGCTCGGCGGGGTGCGCGCCTGCGGCTACGCGGCGGACGACCCCTCGGTCGACGGCCTCGTGCTGTTCGGCTCGTACTGCGCGACGACCGACCTCTCGGGCGACGACGACCTGCCCGTGCTGAGCCTCTCCGGCAGCGACGACGGCCTCAGCACGCCCGACGACGTCGAGCGGTACCGCGACATGCTGCCGGCCGACGCGACGATGGTCGAGATCGACGGCTCGAGCCACGCCCAGTTCGGCTCCTACGGCGAGCAGTCGGGCGACGGCACGCCCGCCCTGACCGACGAGGAGGCGCGGGCCAGGATCGACCGGGAGCTCACCTCGTTCTTCGCGACCGTGGGCGACGGCGCGCCCGCGGGCGGCTGACCCGGGTCAGACCGAGCGCTTGCGGAGGCGGAGCGCCTCGAGGGCGAGGCCCTGGCTGACGTAGCGGCCGAGCTCGTCGGCCCAGCGCGGGTCGGTGCCGCGGAGGGCCACGTAGGAGTCGCGGTCGGACCTCACGAAGCCGAGCACGCGGTCGGGGGTCGAGACCTGGACGAGGTCGGGGGCGACCGACCGGGTGAGGATGCGGGCGCTGCGACGGAGGGGCTCGATGCTGGTCGTCGTGCTCACGGGTGGTGCCTTCCTGCGGCTCGGGCGCTGCCCGGCTCGGTGGTGCGGATCGTTCGGCGCCGCCCTCGGTGGGGGACGGCCAGGAGTGACGCTACCCGCGCCTCCCCCTCCGGGCCCTGGTGTTCCGCTGTGCGTCGTCGGTGGTCTCACTGAGGCGGTCCCGGGAGCGGGGTACACGGCGGCTCCACGACCGTCGACCCGGCCCGACGTCACGGACGTGCAGGGGGCGTACGTCACGCTCTAGGGTCGATATATGACCACTCCCCGCGACCACGACGGCGACTCCACGACCGAGCACGTCCCGCAGGACTTCAGCCACGAGCAGGCCGGGTTCCAGCACGGGCTGAAGCCCCGGCAGCTGCAGATGATCGCGATCGGGGGCGCCATCGGGACGGGGCTGTTCCTCGGGGCGGGCGGCCGCCTCGCGAACGCCGGCCCGGCCCTGGCCGTCGTGTTCGCGATCTGCGGCGTGTTCGCCTTCTTCATCCTCCGGGCCCTCGGCGAGCTGGTCCTGCACCGTCCGTCGTCGGGGTCGTTCGTGTCGTACGCCCGCGAGTTCTTCGGCGAGAAGGCGGCCTACGCGGCGGGGTGGATGTACTTCCTCAACTGGGCGATGACGGCCATCGTCGACGTCACGGCGGTGGCCCTCTACCTGCACTACTGGAGCGCGTTCACGTCGGCGCCCGACTGGCTGCTGGCGCTCGTCGCCCTCGCGGTGGTGCTCTCGGTCAACCTCCTGGCGGTCAAGGTCTTCGGCGAGATGGAGTTCTGGTTCGCGATCATCAAGGTCGCGGCGCTCGTGGTCTTCCTGGTCGTCGGGGTCGTCTGGCTCGCCGCCTCCTTCCCCGTGACGAACGGCGGCGAGGCCGTCGACACGGGCTGGTCGGTGATCGCCGCCAGCGGCCTGCTGCCGAACGGCCTGCTGCCCGCCGTCATCGTCGTGCAGGGCGTGGTGTTCGCGTACGCGGCCATCGAGCTGGTCGGCACGGCGTCGGGCGAGACCCAGCACCCGGAGAAGGTGGTGCCCCGCGCCATCAACACCGTCATCATCCGCATCGCCGTCTTCTACGTCGGCTCGCTCGTGCTGCTGTCGCTGCTGCTCCCGTTCACGGCCTATCGGGCCGGCGAGAGCCCGTTCGTCACGTTCTTCAGCAGCATCGGGTCGCCCGAGATCGGCGAGGTCGCCGGCTCGATCATGAACTTCGTCGTCGTCACGGCCGCGCTCTCGAGCCTCAACGCGGGCCTCTACTCGACGGGTCGCGTGCTGCACTCGATGGGCATGAACGGCTCCGCGCCGAAGTTCACGACCGTCATGTCGAAGGGCGGCGTGCCGTTCGGCGGCATCCTCCTCACTGCCGGCATCACCCTGCTGGGCGTCGGCCTGAACGCCGTCGTCGGCGCCAGCGCCGCCTTCGAGATCGTGCTCAACATCGCGTCGCTCGGCATCCTGACCGCGTGGGGCACGATCATCCTCTGCCAGATGCGGCTGCGGCAGTGGGCGCGGCAGGGCAAGGCGAAGGAGCCCTCGTTCCGGCTGCCGGGCGCGCCGGTCACCAGCTGGCTGACGCTCGCCTTCCTGGTCGCCGTCCTCGTGCTGATGGCGATCGACTGGCCGATCGGGTCGCTCACGGTGGCGTCGCTCGTGCTGATCATCCCGCTGCTCGTGCTGGGCTGGTACCTGCAGCGTGATCGCATCCTCGCCGCCGCCCGCCTCCGCGAGGGCATGACCGGGCCGTACCCGGTGACCGGGCGCGACGCGGCTGCGCAGCACCCGCGCGACGACGACGGGGCCTGAGGGCCGGCACGCCGTTCCTCCACGGGGCAGCCCTCCTGCGGCGGCCCTCCTCCCCCTCCTCCCCCTCCTCCCCCAGGATGACGACACCGACGGTCCGGTCGCCCTACCGTCGTCCCGTGACCGAGACCACGCAGGGCCGCCTGATCGATCCCGTCGAGTCGACGCTGGTCTCGCCCGGGTCGGGCGTCGTCGAGGGCCTGCTCGCGCGGACGACGTCGGTGCGCGACGGGGCGGCGACGGTCGCCCTGGCCACCGGCACGGGCTGGTCGCTGGTGCACGCGGTCACGACGTCGTGGGGGCCGTTCCTCCGGGAGCGCGCGCTGCAGCACGAGCTCAGCCACTTCGGGCCCTTCCTCGACCCCGGGGTCGTCCTGGCGCTGCTGTGGGTCGCCGCCGTGGCGGTCGGCCTCGCCGGCCGGTGGGGCATCGCGCGAGGCTGGCTGGCCGTCTCCCTGCTGCTCTGCCTCGTGCTGCCCGTCACGGGCCGTGACGGCTTCGACCTGGGCTGGGACGGCCCGACGAGCACGACGCTGGGGTTCGTCGGAGCCTGCGCGATCGTGGCGATGGTCGGCACGCCGCGGTCGCCCCGGCTCGTCGTCGGGGGCACCGTCGCCGTCGCGGTCCTCACCGCCGCCGTGGCCGTCGCCCACGGCCTCGGCCAGACCGCGCGGGGCTGGTTCTGGTCCGGCCCGCTCCAGGCCGCCACGCTCCTCCTGCTGATGCTCGCGGCCCTCCTCGCGGCGGTCGTCCTCGCCCGTCGTCGCCGGGCCACCGCGGCCGCGGTCGTCGTCGTCTCGCTCGTCCCGTGGGCCGCCGTCTACGCCGTCGACGTCCTCGCCGCCTCCCAGGACCCGGCGTCACCCCTCCCCACCGCTCTCCTCGCCGCCACGCTCCCCCTGGCCGCCCTCCTCACCCCCCGCCCCGCCCCCTGACCCGCGCCGGACCGAGCAGCGCCCCCGCCGCCCCCCGAACGAGCGAAGCGACGTTCCCCCGCTCAGGCGCGCGAAGCGCCGCCGCCCCGGAACGAGCGAAGCGACGTTCCCCCCCCTGAACGAGCGAAGCGACGTTCCACCCCGGCGCGCGAAGCGCCGCCGCCCCGGAACGAGCGAAGCGACGTTCCACCCCGGCGCGCGCAGCGCCGCCGCCCCGAGCCACAGCGACCTGGCGGGTCAGACCCCCGCCCCGCCCGACGACGAGCCGCGTGTCCGCGGAGCGGACAGAAGCGTGGAACGCGAGATCCCCCGCTGCCCAGCGAAGCGGGCACACGGGGGATCAGATATCGCGTGCACCCCCTCGGACTTGAACCGAGAACCCACTGATTAAGAGTCAGTTGCTCTGCCAATTGAGCTAGAGGTGCGTGCTGCGGGACGTTCCGCAACGAGGAATGACTCTAGCATGTCCGGAGACCCCCTGAGAACCACCGGCACGCCCGTCGTGCCGCGAGATCGGAGAAGCATGTCCACCACGCTCGAGAAGGGCGCCCCGGCGCCGTCGTTCACCCTGCCCGACGAGTCGGGCGCGCCGGTGTCGCTGTCCGACTTCGCGGGGCGCCGGGTGATCGTGTACTTCTACCCGGCGGCGTCGACGCCGGGCTGCACGACGGAGGCCTGCGACTTCCGCGACAACCTGAACTCGCTCGCCTCGGCGGGCTACCAGGTGCTCGGGGTGTCGAAGGACGAGCCGGAGGCGCTGCGCCGGTTCAAGGACGAGCAGGGCCTGACCTTCCCGCTGCTGAGCGACCCGGAGCTGACCGTGCACCAGGCGTACGGCGCCTACGGGGAGAAGAACAGCTACGGCCGGGTCGTCACGGGCACGATCCGTTCGACGTTCGTGGTCGACGAGGACGGTGCGGTCGAGCTGCCGCTGTACAACGTGAAGGCGACGGGCCACGTGGCGATGCTCCGCCGGAAGCTCGGCATCGACTGACCGACGGCCGCGTCCCACGACGAGGCCCCGTCCGCGACCGCGGGCGGGGCCTCGCGTCGTCAGCACGCGTGCGGGGGCGCGTCAGTACGCGTGCGGAGGCGCCTCGTCGCGGATGGACGTCTGGGCGACGACGCTCGGCACGAGCAGCAGGACGACCACGACCACCGCGGGCACGATCAGCCAGAGGCCGACCGCGGCGTTCGCGAAGACCCCCTGGAGGCTGCCGACGCCGACGGCGATCTGGAGCACCTGCCAGACGATCGCCGCCCCTCGGATCCAGGCCCGGCCGCGCAGCACTCCGACGACGACGGCCCCCAGCCAGACGGTGGCGAGGAGGGTGAGGACGAGGATCGCGGTGGCCGAGGCGTAGGAGTCGGGGCGCACGGTGACGAGCTCGATCAGCAGGTAGGCGGTCGCCACCCCGAGCAGGGCCGTCTCGGCGGAGAGCAGCAGGACGAGCAGCCAGAGGAGAGCGCTCCGCCGCGGCCTCGCGGACAGTTCTGTCTCGTCGTCGGGCTCGGTGTCGCGGGCGTCGGTCACGCTGGGGCCTCCATGAAAATCCTTGATCTGGCTCCCCCAGTATGCGAGCATATTCGAGGTCGAAGTGACGGGCACATGGTGGTGCGCGCCTCCCGAATTCTCATCTTTCCCCCATCCGGAACCTGGTGCTTCGACGCGCCGGTCCAGCATTTAAAAGGAGTACCCATCGATGGATTGGCGTGACAAAGCCGCGTGCCTGACAGCTGACCCCGAGCTGTTCTTCCCGGTCGGCAACACCGGCCCGGCCGTCGACCAGATCGACAAGGCGAAGAGCGTCTGCGGTCGCTGCACCGTCACCGAGACCTGCCTGCAGTACGCCCTCGAGACCAGTCAGGACTCGGGCGTCTGGGGCGGCCTCAGCGAGGACGAGCGCCGTGCGCTGAAGCGCCGCGCCGCTCGCGCCCGCCGCGCCAGCTGACCGCTCAGCACAGCACCGACGACGAAGCCGGCCCCCGAGGGGGCCGGCTTCGTCGTGCGTGGGGCCGGGCGCGCTAAGCCTGGGTGAGCCACCGGAACGGGATCTCGATGGTGACCTCGGTGCCGCTGCCGACCAGCGTGTGCCAGTCGATGGTCCCGCCGAGCTCGCCCTGGATCAGGGTGCGGACGATCTGCGTGCCGAGGCCCGACCCGACCTTGCCCTCGGGCAGGCCCACACCGTCGTCGCGCACCTTCACGGTGAGCTGCTCGTCGTCGCGCTCGGCGACGATCTCGACCTCCCCGTCGCGGCCGTCGAGGCCGTGCTCGACCGCGTTGGTGACCAGCTCGGTGAGCGCGAGGGCGAGCGGGGTCGCGTACTCGCTCGGCAACGCGCCGAAGCTGCCCGTCAGAGTCGGCCTCACCGTCGTGTTGTGGCTCGAGGCGACCTCCGCGATGAGCATGAGCACGCGGTCGAAGACGGTGTCGAAGTCGACGTTCTGGCTGAGGCCCTCGGAGAGGGTGTCGTGGACCACCGCGATCGACGCGACCCGTCGCATGGCCTGGGTCAGCGCCTCGCGCGCGACGTCGGTCCGGGTGCGGCGGGCCTGGATGCGGAGCAGCGAGGCCACCGTCTGCAGGTTGTTCTTGACCCGGTGGTGGATCTCACGGATCGTGGCGTCCTTCGTGATGAGCTCGCGCTCCTGGTGGCGCAGCTCGGTCACGTCGCGGCAGAGCACGATGGCCCCGACCCGCTCGCCCCGGTCACGGAGCGGGATCGCCCGGAGCGACACGGTGACGCCGCGGGCCTCGATGTCCGTCCGCCACGGCGCGCGGCCGGTGACCACGAGCGGCAACGACTCGTCGATGACGAGCTTGCCCTGCAGCAGCCCGGTGGTGACCTCGGCCAGCGACTCCCCCTCGAGCTCGCCGGCGAAGCCCATCCGGTTGAAGGCCGAGAGGCCGTTCGGGCTGGCGAAGGTCACGAGGCCGTCGACGTCGAGGCGCAGCAGCCCGTCGGAGGCGCGGGGGGCACCGCGACGCGGCCCGGTCGGTGCCCCGAGGTCGGGGAAGTCGCCGGCCGCGATCATCGAGAAGAGGTCGTTGGAGCACTGGTTGAAGGTCAGCTCCTGACGGCTGGGGGTCCGCGCCTCGCTGAGGTTGGTGTGGCGGGTGATGACCGCGATGGGAGCGTCGGTGACGTCGGGGCGGCTTGCCCCGAGGCGACGGAGCACGGGGACGGCGCGGACCCGCGTCGGGGTCTCCTCGTACCAGTCGGGCGCGGCCGAGTCGACGATGCGGGTCGTGGTGAAGGCCTGCTCGATCTGCGTGCGCCACTCCGGGCGGACCTCCTGGCCGACGAAGTCCCGGTAGAACAGCGTCGCCGAGCTCGACGGGCGAGCGTGGGCGACGGCGACGAAGCTGTCGCCCTCCGTGGGCACCCAGAGCACCATGTCGGCGAACGCGAGGTCCGCGAGCAGCTGCCAGTCGCCGACGAGCAGATGGAGCCACTCGACGTCCGCCTCGGTGGAGCGGCCCTGGGCGAGAACGAGATCACTGAGCGTCGACACCGCCCCAGTCTAGGTCGACGTGCGAGAGGGCCCCTGCCCCTCCCCTGCCGGTGGGCAGACCCGATTGTCCACAGGCCGGCCACGGCCCTGTCGTGACATGGAGGACATGTCATATGTTGAACGCGAGTAGTCACCGAAACGACGACGAAGTCCCCCGACGAAAGTCCGAGCCTGATGCCCGTCCCTGCCGTGGCCGCCGCCACCGATCCCGTCCCGGACGACGAGCGGGCCGATGCAGGAGGCCGCCGCCTCCACGCCGTCACCGGCACCGAGCACGCGCCGGTCACGACGACCGACGCGACGCCCGAGGCTCCCCCGGTACCGCGCCTCCTGCACGCCGTGGACGACGCCCCTGCGGCCGCCCGTGGTCCCGTGGCGCCGCCCAGCCTGCCCGACGCCGCGGTCGCCGCGGAGGGCCTGGCACGGTGCGTCCTCGAGATCCTGGCCGGTGCACGCGACCTCGACCAGGTCTCCCGGTGGATGAACGGCGAAGTGTGGGCCGTGCTGCAGAAACGGGTCCGACTCGCCGCCCGCGCCCGCGAGGCGAGCGGCGTCCGGAGCCAACGGCCCGTGTTCCGGGTGGGCCGTGTCCACGTCAGCGAACCCGCCCCGGGGGTCGCCGAGACGGTCGTCGTCGTGCACGGGCGCGCCCGGACCAGGTCGGTGGCCATCCGTCTCGAGACGACCGGCCGCCGGTGGCGCGCGACGGCCCTCCACGTGCTCTGACCGCGACGCCCCGGCAGCACGGCCGGGGCCCCGTTCCGAGACGACGAGAGCCCGGACGACGGTCAGCCCGGACGACGAGGGAGGCCGGGCGCGGACCTCGCGGTCCGTGCCCGGCCTCCCTCGTCGTCACCGGCGGGTCAGGACTTCTTGCCGGCCGCTCGTCGCTCGGCCCGGTTGACCGGCGCGGCGGCGGAGCCCCCGGTCGGCTGCCCGAAGGCGCCCTTGCCGGCCGGGGCGCCGGTGCCGCTGGTCGTCCGCGCGGCGGCGACGTCGGGGCCGTCGCCCTGCTCCGCGTCGTCCTGCGCCTTCTGGGCCTTGGCGGTCGCCGCCTGCTCGAGCCGGCCCTTCTGGTCGCGGACCTCGACCTCGCCCGCGATGTTCGGGGCGGAGTACTCGAGCTTCGGCTGCGCCTTCTCGGGCTCGAGGCCCTTGGCGGCGATCACCGGCGCCTCGGCGGCGCCGACCTGGCCCTGCACCTCGACCTCGAGGTTGAACAGGAACCCGACCGACTCCTCGCGGATCTGGCCCATCATGCTCTGGAAGAGCGCGTAGCCCTCACGCTGGTACTCGACCAACGGGTCACGCTGTGCCATCGCCCGCAGGCCGATGCCGTCCTTCAGGTAGTCCATCTCGTAGAGGTGGTCGCGCCAGCGGCGGTCGATCACGGAGAGGACGACCCGTCGCTCGAGCTCGCGCATCGCGGCCTCGCCCAGCGTCGACTCGCGCTCGGCGTAGGCGACCTTCGCGTCGGAGAGGATCTCCTGGCCCAGGAACTGCCTCGTCGCCTTGCCCTTGGAGCCGGCCTCGGTGATGACCTCGTCGATGGTGATCGAGATCGGGTACAGGGTGCGCAGCTCCGTCCAGAGCGCGTCCAGGTCCCAGTCGTCGGGGCTGCCGTCTCCGGTGTGCTGGTCGATGACCTCGTCGACCACGGCCTCCAGGAAGGCGCTGGCCCGGTCGGCCAGGTCGTCGCCCTCGAGGATGTGGCGGCGGTCGCCGTAGATGGCCTCGCGCTGGCGGTTGAGGACGTCGTCGTACTTCAGGACGTTCTTGCGGATCTCGGCGTTGCGCGACTCGACCTGCGACTGGGCGGAGCGGATGGCCCGGCCCACGATCTTGTTCTCGATGGCCAGGTCGTCGGGCACGTTGCCGCGGCCCATCAGCGACTCCGCCGCCCCCGAGTTGAACAGGCGCATCAGGTCGTCGGTGAGCGAGAGGTAGAACCGGCTCTCGCCCGGGTCGCCCTGACGCCCGCTGCGCCCGCGGAGCTGGTTGTCGATGCGCCGCGACTCGTGGCGCTCGGTGCCGAGCACGTAGAGCCCGCCCGCCTCGACGACCTTCTCGGCCTGCTCGGCGACCTCGGCCTTCTTGGCGGCGAAGACGTCGTCCCAGGCGGCCTCGTACTCGTCGGGGGTGTCGACCGGGCTGAGGCCACGGCCGTTCATCTCGGCGACGGCGAGGAACTCGGCGTTGCCGCCGAGCATGATGTCGGTGCCTCGACCGGCCATGTTGGTGGCGACGGTCACGGCGCCGACGCGACCGGCCTGCGCGACGATGGCGGCCTCGCGAGCGTGGTTCTTCGCGTTGAGGACCTCGTGGCGGACGCCCTTCTTGGCCAGCAGGCGCGACAGGTACTCGCTCTTCTCGACGCTGGTGGTGCCGACGAGGACGGGCTGGCCCGCCTCGTGGCGCTCGACGATGTCCTCCACGACCTGGTCGAACTTCGCCGTCTCGTTCTTGTAGACGAGGTCGGTCTGGTCGATCCGCTTCATCGGCTTGTTGGTCGGGATGGGCACGACGCCGAGCTTGTACGTGCTCATGAACTCGGCGGCCTCGGTCTCGGCCGTGCCGGTCATGCCGGAGAGCTTGCCGTAGAGGCGGAAGTAGTTCTGCAGGGTGACGGTCGCGAGGGTCTGGTTCTCGGCCTTGACCTCGACGCCCTCCTTGGCCTCGATGGCCTGGTGGATGCCCTCGTTGTACCGGCGGCCGCTCAGGATGCGACCCGTGTGCTCGTCGACGATGAGGACCTCGCCGTTGATGACGACGTAGTCCTTGTCGCGCTTGAACAGGGCGTCGGCCTTGATCGCGTTGTTGAGGAAGGAGATCAGCGGCGTGTTCGCCGACTCGTAGAGGTTGTCGATGCCGAGGTAGTCCTCGACCTTCTCGATGCCGGGCTCGAGCACGCCGACGGTGCGCTTCTTCTCGTCGACCTCGAAGTCGGTGCCGGCCACGAGGCGGCGCGCGATCGTCGCGAACTCCGCGAACCAGCGGTTCGCCTCGCCCGAGGCAGGGCCGGAGATGATGAGCGGCGTGCGGGCCTCGTCGATGAGGATCGAGTCGACCTCGTCGACGATCGCGAAGAAGTGGCCGCGTTGCACCATGTCGGAGGCCTGCCACGCCATGTTGTCGCGCAGGTAGTCGAAGCCGAACTCGTTGTTCGTGCCGTACGTGATGTCGGCGGCGTACTGCTCCCGGCGCTCGGCC
Organism: Frigoribacterium sp. NBH87; assembly: GCF_014217665.1. Taxonomy (NCBI): domain Bacteria; kingdom Bacillati; phylum Actinomycetota; class Actinomycetes; order Micrococcales; family Microbacteriaceae; genus Frigoribacterium; species Frigoribacterium sp. NBH87. The sequence continues at coordinate 3,077,647 of NZ_CP043650.1, read as the reverse complement.
GGGGTCTGGCCCGCGAGGATGCAGCCGGTCGTCATGCCGAGGGCGCGGAAGACGCGGCCCATCAGCTCGGACTGGTAGCTCGCGAGGAAGTCGTTGACCGTGATGACGTGCACGCCGCGCGACGCGATGGCGTTGAGGTACGCGGCGGTGGTCGCGACGAGGGTCTTGCCCTCACCGGTCTTCATCTCGGCGATGTTGCCGAGGTGGAGGGCGGCACCGCCCATCAGCTGCACGTCGAAGTGGCGCATGCCGAGGGTCCGCTTCGAGGCCTCCCGCACGGCGGCGAACGCCTCGGGCAGCAGGTCGTCGAGCGACTCGCCGTTGCCGTACCGCTCGCGGAGCTCGGTGGTCTCGGCGCGCAGCTCGTCGTCGGTCAGCGTGCTGAAGTCGTCCTCGAGCTCGTTGACGGCGTTCGCGTACGCCTTGAGGCGGCGGAGGATGCGGCCCTCGCCGACGCGGAGGACCCTCTCGAGGACGTTGGCCACTGGTGACTCCCTGGATCTGAGACTCGGTCGGGCAGGCGGCGGAGCCGCGTGCCCCGGGGGCGGCTGGTGACGCCAGCCCGTGAGGAGGCCCGGTTGGACCAGCTCGGATGGTAGCAAGCCTAGCGGCCACGGCCCTGGACGCGGGGAGGAGCGATCTGCTCCCCCCGCGCCCGGACCGTGGCCGCGGGCCCCGGGGCGGACCGGGTCAGGCGACGACGCCGGCGCGGGCCTGCGTGGCGGCCTCCTGCAGCTCGCTCGCGCTCTGGTCGAGCCCGATCACGCCGTAGTCCCAGCCCTTGCGCCGGTAGACGACGCTCGGGCGCTCGGTCTCGGCGTCGATGAAGAGGTAGAAGTCGTGCCCCACCAGCTCCATGTAGTAGAGCGCGTCGTCGACGGTCATCGGCGTCGACGCGAACACCTTGCTGCGGATGACGACGGGGCAGTAGTCGTCCTCCTGCTCCTCAGCCGAGGGCGCCTCGTCGTCGGCGACGACCGTCGCGATCGAGCCGGTGCGCACGGCGTCCAGGGTCTCGGCGGCGGCGGGCGTGACGTCGATGCCGCTGAAGTCCGCTCCGGAGGCCTCACGGAGCGACGTCGGTCGGTGCTGGCCCCGGTGGACCTTCTGCCGGTCCTTCGCGCGCCGCACCCGCTCGAGCATCCTGGCGATGGCCAGGTCGAAGGCGACGTACTTGTCGCTCCCGGTCGACTCGGCCCGCACGAGCGGCCCGGGGCCGATCAGCGTGAGCTCGACCCGGTCGTCGCCGGCCTGGCCGCTCGACTTCTCGTGGTGCCGCGAGACCTTGATCTCGAGGGCGAGCGCCTTCGTGGCGAGCTGCGCCACCTTGTCGGCCTTGTCAGTGGCGTAGTCGCGGAAACGATCGGTGATGCCGACGTTTCGACCCGTGACGGAAATTTCCATGACGACCTCCTCTGGCTATCGACGTGCCGCCTGTCAGCCAGGCGGATGTCCTTTCACGCCTTTTGCCCACCGTAGCCAGGTGGACCCCCGCCTGTCACCTCCCGGCCACCGACGGGACAGATCCCCAGGCCGTCCACAGGCGGCCGCGGGAGGGCTCACGGTCGTCTCCGCGAGAGCAGCGGGGTGGACGCGACGCAGGCCGCGGCGACGACCACGGCGCCCTCCGCGGCCAGCGCACGCCGCGCCTCCAGCAGGGTGCTGCCGGTGGTCACCACGTCGTCGACGACCACGACCCGGAGCCCCGCCAGCCCCGGCCGGGCACGGAGGCTGCCCGCCCGCGAGCGCCGGCGGGCCTCGCGGTCGAGCTCCTTCTGCGCCCCGCGGCCCGGCAGGGCGACGAGCCCCCGGCGGACGGCCCGGAGCCCGGCCCGGCGCACGAGCAGCTCGACCGGGTCCCAGCCACGGCGCCGCCGCCCCCGCGGGGACGACGGGACGGCGACGACCACGGGCGGGGCCCCGCCGACCCCGGGAGGCGCGGCGAGCGCCACCGAGGCGGCCAGCGCGGGTGCCAGGGCCGTCGCCAGGCGGAGGCGCCCCTGCTGCTTGTAGGCCAGCACCGTCGAGCGCACCTCGGCCTCGTACCGCAGCCCGGAGACGACCACCAGCCCGCCCGGCAGCTCGTCGACCTCCGGGCTCGGCTCGAGGCTGACCCGACAGGCCCGGCAGAGCTCCACGTCGGGGAGGCCGCAGCCCGCACAGCGGACCGGCGACAGCACGCCGAGCGCCTCGCGGAGGACGGGGCCGAGGCCGGCGGCGGAGGGTCGGGGCGAGGTCGTCACGCCGACACCGTCGCACGGTGCCGGCCGCCGGACGCCGGTCCGCCCGCCGCCCCGGGGACGAACGGGCGCACGACCACGGTGGGGAGGGACGACGGGGCGGCGGTGAGCCGCGCCGCCCGGGTCAGCGCTGCGTCGCCAGGAGGTCGGCCGTCACGCCCGTCCCCTGCCAGGTGCTCCCCCGGGGCTCGAGCACGGCGCCGTCGCCCGAGAGCACCTGCAGCCGGGCGAGGCCGGTGCCGCCGGCGATCGCGGAGGCGTCGTCGCCCGGACGGCCCGCGGTGACGGCGGCGCCCCCGACCTCGCTGAGCGTGGCGCGGGTCGTGTCGTCGGCCGTCGTCAGGGTCGCCACGGTCAGCTGGTCGGCCCAGGTCGCGTCGACCGGCGACCCCGTCGGCGCCGCGAGCTCGAGGGGCGGGCCCAGGGCGGTCGGCACCTGCCGCGAGTCGCGCAGCAGGGCCACGACGAGCAGCCGCGAGGCCCCGTCGTCGTCCAGCAGCACGAGGGCCCGGGTGCCGTCCCGCGAGACGCGGAACGACACGACGCGGTCGCCGACGGGCAGGGTCGAGGCGACGACCTGCGGCCTGCCGTCCGGGGACCACGCCGTCACGCTCCGCGCGTCGTCGGCGGGGACGCTCCAGAGCCAGCCGGCCCCGTCGAGGGAGGGCGCGACCAGGCCCGGTCGAGGGTCGACGAGCAGGCTGCGGCCGTCGGCCGTGACCAGGGCGCTGCCGCCCGCCGTCCCGACCACGGCGCGCGTGAGGTCGGCCGACACCTCGACCGAGGTGGGCGACAGGGCGGCCACGGCCGCCGACAGCCCGTCGAGGGGCGCGAGGGCCGACCGGGAGGCGAAGCCGAGCTCGCCCTGCGCGAGCACCAGCGGGCGGGCGTCGACGGCCGGGTCGCGGAGCGGCGCGGCCCGGCCCAGGTCGGGCACGTCGAGCGGCGCGGACTCGACGCTGAGCTCGACGGCGGTGACCGTCGAGAGGGTCGAGAAGCTCGCGAGCAGCTGCGCCTGCATGCGCGCCCTCGCGTCGTCCGTCGCGCTCAGGGCGTCGGAGGTCAGGTCGACGCGGGCGGTGCCGTCCGCCACGGTGATCGCGGTCAGCGACAGCTGCGTCCCGTCGGGGAAGGCGGAGACGACGGCGCCCTGCAGCCACGCCGACGGGCCGGCCAGCAACGCGCTCGCGATGCGGGTGCTCGTCGACGACCGCGCGAGGAACCAGCGCTCGTCGGGCACGAGGTACGTGAACGTGGGGTCGTAGAAGTAGACCGCGTGCGCCCGGAACACCGACTGGAAGGTCGCCGGGCTCAGCACGGTGCCGTCGGGGGCCTCGCTGATGCGCCACTGCCCGTCCTCCCGCACGAACGAGTACGCGAGGGTGGTCGGGACGTCGCTCGTCGACGGCACGTAGTGCCCGCCCTGGTCGACGGTCGCCGACGTCAGGAAGGCGTACTCGAGGTCGGCCTCGCCGACCCGGGTGGTGGCGCCGTCCCCCGGGCGGACCGTGACGCTGGCCCGTGGGTCCCAGTCGTCGGCGAAGCCTCCCGCGAGGAACTGCCGGGCGACCGCGTAGTTGTCCTGCGGGCCGGTGCCGGCGGCCAGGAAGTCGCGGAGGATCTTCTCCTGCGAGCTGTCGGCCACCGGGCCGCTCGGCGTGTAGACCACCTCGCTCGGCACCTCGCTCGAGACGTCGTCGCCGCGCTCGACCGGGCCCCGGTCGGGGATGGAGGCACAGCCCGTCAGGACGAGCAGCACCGCCGCCAGCGCGGCCACCGCCCTCGCCCGTCGTCGTCGTTCAGCCACCGTGCACCTCCGTCGTCCCGCTCCACGGTTCGGCCGAGGTGGGCTCCTCCGTGCCCGGGGCCGTGGCCTGCACGGTCGCGGCGTCGTCCGGCTCGGCCCGCAGCGGCCGGGTGGTCGCCGTCGTGCCCGCCGCCCGCGGCAGGGTGACCACGAAGCGGCTCCCCTCGCCCGGGCGCGACCACAGGTCGATCCGGCCGCCGTGCAGGGTCGCGTCCTCGAGGCTGATGGCCAGGCCGAGGCCCGTCCCCCCGATGGTGCGGCGACGCGACGGGTCGGCCCGCCAGAACCGGTCGAAGACGCGCTCGGCCTCGGCGGGGGTCATCCCGACCCCGTGGTCGCGGACGGCCACGGCCACCGCCTCCGCGTCGCTGTCGACCTCGACCTCGACCGGTCGCCCCTCGCCGTGCTCGATCGCGTTGCCGAGCAGGTTCCGCAGGATGCGCCGCAGCCGGCGGGGGTCGACCTCGGCCTCGAGGTAGCCGCCGCGCGCGTCGATGGTCACCGTGCTGCCGACCTCCGCCGCGAGCGGCTCGAACTCGGCGACGACGTCGTCGACGAGACCCACCACGCGCGTGCTCTCGAGGTCGAGCTCGACCGCCCCCGCGTCGAAGCGCGAGATCTCGAGCAGGTCGGCCAGCAGCACCTCGAAGCGGTCGACCTGCGTGTGCAGCAGCTCGGTCGTGCGGGCGGCCGTCGGCGTGAAGGAGGCGCGCTGGTCGTAGAGCACGTCGCCCGCCAGCCGGATGGTCGTCAGGGGCGTCCGCAGCTCGTGCGAGACGTCGCTGACGAAGCGCTGCTGCACGCGCGACAGCTCGGCGAGCTGGGAGATCTGCCTCTGCATGGCGTCGGCCATGCCGTTGAACGACCGCCCGAGCGTCGCGACGACGTCCTGGCCCTTCTCGGGGATGCGCTGGTCGAGCTGGCCGGCCGCGATCTTCTGGCTGGTCTCGGCGGCGACCCGCACGGGCCCCACGACGAGCCGGACGACCACGTAGGTGACGACGCCGATCAGGACGACGAGGGCCAGCGAGCCGAGCGCCAGCGTGCGCTGCATGAGCGACAGCGTCGTCTGGGCGTCGCTGAGGTCGTAGACGAGGTAGAGCTCGTACTGGCCGGCCGTCGGCACCTGCAGCGTCGAGCCCACGGCGAGGCCGGGGGCGTCGCCGCCCGGCCCCCGGAGCGAGACGGGCTGGAGGGCGAGGGCGCCCGTGTCGGCCGCCACCTGGTCACGGAGCTCCGGCGTGATCTGGTCGGCGGGGAAGTCGGGGCTCGCGATCGCCTGGATGGTCTGCGCCGTCGTCTGGCCCGGGGTCCGCAGGATGGCGATGCTCGTGCCGCCCGGGCTCGACGTCGACGCGAGGATGGCGCTCTGCGCCTCGTTCTGCAGCGAGTCGAGCTCGACCTGGTCGGCGTCCTCGGTCGCCGTGGCCGAGTCGAAGATGCTCTGGGCGAGCAGCGTCGCGCGCAGCGACTCGGACTGCACCTGGTCGCGGCGCTGGTCGTACAGGTTCGCGCCGATGCTCACGGAGATGGTCGTGCCGATGATCGTCGCCCCGAGGCCCGCCATCACGACGGTGGTCGCGACGGTGCGGAACTCCAGGGAGGACCGCCAGAAGCCCGCGACGCGGGACGGCCAGCCGCGCCGGCCCAGCCACGCGCGGCGGAGGGCGGCGGCGACGGACTCGACCGTCACGGGCCCGGCCCCGCGAGCCGCGGGCGCCCCCGCGGCACCGGAGGGCCTAGGCGGACGAGCCGGCACGGTAGCCGACGCCGCGCACCGTCGTCACGATGCGCGGGGCGTCCGGGTCGTGCTCGACCTTCGCGCGCAGGCGCTGCACGTGCACGTTGACGAGGCGCGTGTCGGCCTTGTAGTGGTAGCCCCACACCTGCTCGAGGAGCATCTCGCGGGTGAAGACCTGCTGGGGCTTCGACGCCAGCGCCAGCAGCAGCTCGAACTCGAGGGGCGTGAGGCCGATGACCGTGTCGCCGCGCCGGACCTCGTGGGCCGCGACGTCGAGGCGGAGGTCGCCGACGGTCAGGACGTCGGTCGTCGGCTCGCTGGAGGGCCGCAGGCGGGTGCGCACCCGGGCCACCAGCTCCTTGGGGTCGAAGGGCTTGACGACGTAGTCGTCGGCCCCGGCCTCGAGGCCCGCGACGACGTCGACGGTGTCGCCCTTGGCGGTGAGCATGATGACCGGGACCCCGCTCTCGGCCCGGATCGCCGCGCAGACGGCCAGGCCGTCCATCCCCGGCAGCATGAGGTCGAGCAGGACGAGGTCGGGGGCCGAGTTGCGGAACGCGTCGACGGCGGCGCTGCCGTCGCTGCAGAAGTGGGGCTCGAAGTCGGCGGCCCGGAGCACGATGCCGATCATCTCGGCGAGCGCGGGGTCGTCGTCCACCACCAGGATGCGCGGGGTCATGGTCTCCGTCCTCGGCTGGGCCGCTCGGGAGGCGGCACGTCACCCGAGATTAGTGCAGGAGGCGCCCGTCGGCTGGCACCCGCCGCCCGCCGCGTGGGAACATGGCGGCACCGCGGGGCGATCCCGCGGGCGGACCACCGGGGGGCACCATGACGGACGTGGACGGCTGGGCGGCGCCCGGCGCGGGCCGGGACGAGCCCCGCTGGGGCGAGCGCCTGCCCCCGGCGCCGGAGCAGCAGCCGGACGGGCAGCACCAGCCCACCGGTCAGCCGACTCCCTCCGGGCAGCCGACTCCCTCCGGGCAGCCGACTCCCTACGGGCAGCCGATGCCGTACGGGCAGCAGGCGCCGTGGGCCCAGCAGCAGCCCCCCGCCCCGGGTCCGCCTCCCGGCTGGACGCCGCCTCCCCGCCCCGGGCTTCTCGCCCTCCGGCCGTTCACCTTCGGCGAGGTCCTCACGGGCTCGTTCCAGGTCTTCCGCCGGAACCCGCGCACCACCTTCGGCACCGCGCTCCTGGCCCAGGTCGTCCTGCTCGTCGTCACCCTCGGCGTCACCGGCGGCACGGCCGCGGCCGCCTTCAGCCGCGTCGACTCCGCCCTGCCCCAGGACCGCGACGCCGTGGCCGCCGGCGCGGTCGCGGTGACGCTCCTCTCGACGATCGTGCCCCTCCTCCTCTCCGTGGTCGTCAGCGCCCTGCTCCAGGGCCTCTTCGTGCTCGAGACCTCCCGCCAGCTGCTCGGCCAGCGGCTGCGCCTCGGCGGGCTGTGGGCGCTCACGGCCGGCCGGCGCGGCGCCCTCCTGGGCTGGTCGGCCCTGCTGACGCTCGCGTACCTGGTCGCCGTGGCGGTCGTCGCCGGCGTCGTGGCGCTGGGCTTCGTCGTCGGCGGCGGGACGGGCATCGCGATCGGCATCGTCTCGGGCCTCCTCGCGGGGCTCGGAGCGCTCGCCGTCGGGGTCTGGCTCAGCGTGCAGCTGAGCCTCGTGCCGAGCGCCCTGATGCTCGAGCGCCTCACCCTCGGCGCCGCGATCTCGCGCTCCTGGCGCCTCGTCCGCGGCTCGTTCTGGCGCACCTTCGGGGTCGTCGTGCTCGTCCTCGTGATGATCCAGGTCGCCGCCCAGGTCGCGAGCACCCCGATCTCGCTCCTCGCCGGCCTCCTCGCCGGAGCGCTCGCGCCGACCGGCGACCTGACCTCCCCGACCGTCCTCGTCGTGACGGGCGCGGGGTACCTGCTGACCTTCGCCGTGGCCGCCGTGGTCGCGTCCATCGGCTCGGTCGTCCAGGCCGCGAGCACCGCCCTCGTGTACGTCGACCGCCGCATCCGCACCGAGGGGCTCGACCTCGAGCTCGTCCGGCACGTCGAGCGACGCGACGCCGGCCAGGCCGACCTGCCCGACCCGTGGCGCTCGCCCTGGGGCGACGCGGCTCCCCCGCGGTGACGTTCGCCTCCGCCGCCGTGACGCTCGTCGCCGCTCCGCTCCGGCCCGACCCCGAGGAGGCGCGGCGCCTGCTCCAGCAGGAGCTCACCGAGCGCGACTACGTCGCCGCCCAGCCGACCTGGCTCGACCGTGCCGCCGACGCGTTCTGGTCGTGGATCGAGGGCGTCCGGTTCGGCGACGCCGAGGGAGCACCGGCCGTCGCGCTCGTGATCGTCCTGGTCGTCGTCGTCGCGGTCGTCGTGGGCGTGGTGCTCGTCTACGGGCTGCCGCACCTGGAGCGCCGCTCCGCCCGCCCGGGCGAGCTCTTCGGCGACGACGACGAGCGCGACGCCGACGCCCTCCGCGCCTCCGCCCGGGAGGCCGCGGCGGCCGGCGACCTCGACCGCGCCGTCGTCGAGTCGTTCCGGGCCCTCGCGCGGGCCCTCGTCGAGCGCGACGTGCTGACCACGAGCCCCGGCACCACGGCCCGCACGGTGGGCGACCGCGCAGCACGGCTCTTCCCGGCCCGGGCCGACCGCCTGCGGGCGGCCGCCCGGGCCTTCGACGAGGTCCGCTACCTCGACCGTCCGGGCACCGAGCAGGCCTGGCGCGAGATCACCGATCTCGACCGGGCGCTCGAGGGCGACCGGACGGCGGTGCCCGCATGACGACGTCGGCGCCGGCCGCGCCCTCCCGGTCGACCCCCGCGCCCCGCGCCGCCCTCCGCCGGGCCCGCCCGTGGGCCGTGCTCGCCGCGGGAGTCGTCGCGGTCGCGGTGGTCGTCGTGCTGCTGAGCGGCGGCGACGCGACGGGCGGGCGCGCCCTCGGCCCCGAGAACGCGGCCCCCGCGGGGGCGAAGGCCGTCGTCGAGGTGCTGAGGGAGCAGGGCGTCGAGGTGGAGGTGACCACCTCGCTGGCCGCCACGACCGCGCAGGCCCGGGCCGACGCCTCCGACACGACCGTGGTGGTCGACGACGCCGGTGCCCTGCTCGTCGCCGACCAGTGGCGGGACGTCGCCGCCTCCTCCGGGCGGACCCTCCTCCTCGCCCCCGACCAGGTGGCCCTCGACGCCCTGGCGCCCGGCCTCGCCCTGGCGGCCCAGGTCGACGACGTCGCCGTCGCTCCGGGCTGCGACCTGCCGGCGGTCGAGCGCCTCGACCGCGTCCAGGGCGGCGGGTACGCCTACACGGTCGACGACGTCGCCCCGGGCGTCGACGTCACCACGTGCCTCGCCGACGACGCCTCGGGCGGCTCCGGCCTCGTCGAGCTGGTCGACGGCGACCGGACGGTGACCGTCCTGGGCGCCACCACCGCGATCAGCAACGGCGCCGTGCTCGACGACGACGACGCCGCCTTCGCGCTCTCGCTTCTCGGGCAGACCGGCCACGTCGTGTGGTACCTGCCCACCCCGGACGACGTGCCCGAGGGCAGCGGAACCCTCGCGAGCCTGACGCCGGGATGGGTCACCCCGGTGATCGCCCTGCTGGCCCTGACGGCCGTCGTCGCCGGCGTGTGGCGCGGCCGCCGGTTCGGCCCCCTCGTGGTCGAGCGCCTGCCCGTGATCGTCCGGGCGTCCGAGACGACCGAGGGCCGGGCGCGCCTCTACGAGCGGTCGGGGTCGCGTCGGCACGCGCTCGACCAGCTCCGGATCGGCACCGTGGTGCGGCTCCGGCGCCGGGTCGGGCTGGCCGCCTCCGCGTCGCTCGACGACGTCCTCGCCCGCGTCGGTCAGCTCACCGGCGCCGACCCCCGCGGCCTCCGCCACGTGCTCGTGGACGCCGACCCCGCCGACGACCGCGAGCTCGTCCGCCTGAGCGACAGCCTGCTCGACCTCGAGCGCGCGGTCTCGGAGGCGGTGGCTCCCCGGTGACGGGCACCGCGCCTCCCCCGGGCCGCCGCGCCCCGAGACCTGCTCCCCGCCCCCACGAGATCCCCGGGAGGATCACCGCATGACCTCAGAACTCCAGCAGACCTTCGCCGCCGTGCGCACGGAGGTCGGCAAGGCCGTCGTCGCGCAGGACGGCGCGGTCACCGGGATGCTCGTGACCCTGCTCGCCCAGGGCCACGTGCTCCTCGAGGGCGTGCCGGGGGTCGCCAAGACGCTGCTCGTGCGGGCGCTCAGCCACGCGCTGTCGCTCGACACCGCCCGCGTGCAGTTCACCCCCGACCTGATGCCCGGCGACATCACCGGCTCGCTCGTCCACGACGCCGGCAGCGGCCGGTTCGAGTTCCGGCCCGGGCCCGTCTTCACCAACGTGCTGCTCGCCGACGAGATCAACCGCACGCCCCCCAAGACGCAGTCGGCGCTGCTCGAGGCGATGGAGGAGCGCCAGGTCTCGGTCGACGGCGTCAGCCGCCCGCTGCCGACGCCCTTCCTCGTCGCGGCGACGATGAACCCGGTCGAGTACGAGGGCACCTACACGCTGCCCGAGGCCCAGCTCGACAGGTTCCTCATGAAGCTCACCCTCGACCTGCCGCCCCGCGAGGCCGAGGTCGAGGTGCTCTCGCGGCACGCGGGCGGCTTCTCGCCCCGCGACCTCCGGGCCGCCGGGGTCACCCCCGTGCTCGGGGCGGAGGAGCTCGCGCGGGCCCAGGCCGAGGTCGCCCGGGTGGGCGCCTCGCCCGACGTGCTGGCGTACATCGTCGACCTGGCCAGGGCGACCCGCGAGAGCCCGTCCGTCGCCGTCGGGGTGAGCCCCCGCGGCTCGACCGCGCTGCTCGCCGCGACCCGCGCCTGGGCCTGGCTGACCGGCTTCGACCGCGTCACGCCCGACCACGTGCAGGCGATGGCCCTGCCCGTGCTCCGGCACCGGCTGAAGCTCCGGCCCGAGGCCGAGCTCGAGGGCGTGGGCGCCGACGCGGTGCTCCGCTCGGTGCTGCAGCAGGTCCGGGTCCCCCTCTGAGCATGGCCGTCACAGGATGGACCGTGGCCCTGCTGGCCCTCGGCGTGGTGCCCCTCGTCGCGACCGGCGACGACCGGGTCCTGCTCGGCTGGATCGTGCTCGTCGCGCTGCTCGTGGCCCTCGACGTGCTGCTCGCCGCGTCACCCCGGGCCCTCCGGCTGCGCCGAGAGCTGCCCGCGGCCGTCCGGCTGGGCGAGAGCACGGCGTCGCGCCTCGTCGTCGTCAACGACGGACGACGCCGCCTGCGCGGCGTGCTGCGCGACGCCTGGCAGCCGTCGGCGGGGGCCGCGTCGACCCGACGTCCGCTGTCGCTCCGGCCGGGGCGAGCGGTGACGCTGACGACGACCCTGACCCCCTTCCGCCGGGGCGACCGGCGGGCCGACGCGGTCACCGTCCGCTCGATCGGCCCCCTGCGCCTCGCCGGCCGCCAGGCCACCGTGGAGCTGCCCGGCGTCGTCCGGGTGCTGCCCCGCTTCTCGTCGCGGCGCCACCTCCCCTCCCGGCTCGCCCGCCTGCGCGAGCTCGACGGGAGGACGAGCGTCATGGTGCGCGGGCAGGGCACCGAGTTCGACAGCCTGCGCGAGTACGTCCGCGGCGACGACGTGCGGAGCATCGACTGGCGCGCGACGGCCCGCCGTGACGAGCTCGTCGTGCGCACCTGGCGCCCCGAGCGCGACCGCCGCATCGTCGTGGTCGTCGACAGCGGCAGGACCTCCGCGGCCCGGGTCGACGACGAGCCCCGCCTCGACACCGCCTTCGAGTCGGCGCTGCTGCTCGCGGCGCTGGCGTCGAGGGCCGGCGACCGGGTCGACGTCGTCGTCTTCGACCGCCGCGTGCGCGGTCGGGTGCAGGGCGCGACGGGGGCCGCCCTCCTCTCGTCGCTCGTCGACGTGCTCGCCCCGGTCGAGCCCGAGCTCGTCGACACCGACTGGTCGTCGGTGCCCGCCCTCGTCCGCTCGGTCACGAGCCAGCGGGCCCTGGTCGTGCTCGCGACCACCGTCGACTCCCCCGGCTCGGCCCGCAGCCTCCTCGCGGCCGTCCCGCAGCTCAGCCGTCAGCACCTCGTGGTCGTCGCCTCGGTGGCCGACCCGGCCCTGGCCGAGACGGCGCTCCGCCGCGACGGCCGGTCGGAGGTCTACCGGGCCGCCGCCGCCGAGCGGGCCGTGCTCGACGCCTCCCGCGTGGCCGCCGCCCTCCGTCAGGTGGGCGCCGACGTCGTGTCGGCAGCGCCCGCCGACCTGCCGCCGGCCCTGGCCGACCGCTACCTCGCGCTCAAGGCGGCCGGGCGGCTCTGAGGCACGCGGCGCGCGACGCAGGGCGCGCGGCGAACGGCCCAGGGCTCCGCCCCGTCGGACGGCCCGCGGCGCGCCGGTGCGGGCTCAGCCCGCGACGAGCTCCCGCGCGCCCGCCTCGAACTCGTCGAGGTCTCCCGTCTGCCCCGCCCGGTGCGCCCGGCCGCCGAGCACCCACTGGTACGCGAGGAAGCCCGCGAGCGCGACCGTGCCGATGCCGATCTTGATCGCCCAGGGCCACGGCTGCCGGGTGACGAAGCCCTCGATCACCCCGGAGACGAGCAGCGAGAGCATCAGGCCCACGGCGATCGTGATGAGCGCCCTGCCGTCCTCCGCGAGCGCCTGGCCGCGCGTCCGGGCCCCGGGGGCGATCCACGACCAGGCGATCATGAGGCCCGCGGCCCCGGCGACGAAGATGCTGTAGAGCTCGAGCTGGCCGTGCGGGAGGATGTACAGGAAGAAGTAGTCGAGGCGGCCCTGGTCGGCCATGATGCCGGCCGAGACCCCGATGTTGATCGCGTTGCCGATGATCGCGTACGGCACCCACACGCCGGTGATGCCGAAGGCGACGCACTGAGCCGCGATGAAGGCGTTGTTCGTCCACACCTGGCCCGTGAACGACGACGGCGCACTCTCGGAGTAGTAGTCCACGAAGTCCTCGGTGGCGAACTGCCGCCGGAACTCCGGCGTGCCGAACGACGCGAGCACGGACGGCGTCGAGGCCGCCCACACGGCGAACACCGTGGCGACGACCACCGTCGCGAGCAGCACGGCGATCGAGAGCCAGCGCACGCGGTACAGCGCAGCCGGCAGCTGGACCAGGAAGAAGCCCGGCACCTGCGCGGCCAGGTCGCGCCCCGCGCCGGTGAACCGCAGGCGAGCCCGCGAGAGGGTCATCGACAGCCGGTCGGCGACGACCGAGGGGCCGGTCGCCGTCTGCAGGGCGGACAGCTCGGCCGCGCCGGACTGGTACAGCCGGATGAGCTCGTCGGCCTCGGGCCCGGTGAGGCGCTGCCGGCGGGCGAGGCGGTCGAGCTCGGTCCACTCGTGACCGTGGGCGGCGGCGTAGGCGTCGAGATCCATTCTGCTTAGATACTAGGCATGTCCCGACCCCGCGCAGGTGGCAGAGCGCCGATCACGCTCCGGCCCGACCAGGTGGAGTCGCTGGGCGGCTCGTCCGACCAGCTGGTCGTCGGCGAGGCGGTCGCCCTCGACCTCCGCCCGACCGGCTTCGTGCTCCGGGTCGCAGGTTCCCTCATCGACTACGCGGTCTACGCCCTCGTGCTCGTCCTGCTGGTCGTCCTCGTCGGCGCGCTGTCGGAAGCCGGGGCGGTCGACGACGCCGTGGCCCAGGCCCTCGTCGTCGCCAGCGTCGTGTCGTGCCTGATCGGGCTCCCCCTCGTGGTCGAGACGGCCAGCCACGGCCGGTCGCTGGGCAAGCTGGCCACCGGCGCCCGCATCGTACGGCTCGACGGCGGCGCGATCGGCCTCCGCCACGCCCTGACGCGCTCCCTCGTGGGCCTGCTCGAGATCGTCATGACGACCGGTGGCCTGGCGGTCGTCGTCGCCCTGCTCAACCGCTCGTCCCGGCGCCTGGGCGACCTGATGGCCGGCACCTACAGCCGCAACGAACGAGCCCCGCACATGGGCCGCGTCGTCGTGCAGCTGCCGCCGCACCTCGTGGGCTGGGCGGCCGTCGCAGACGTCGCGCGGCTGCCGGACCCGCTCGCCCGCCGCGTGGCGTCGTTCCTCCAGCAGGCCCCGGCGCTCTCGCCCGCCTCCCGGCACCGGGTCTCGGTCGGCCTCGCCGACGAGGTGGCCGCGTTCGTGTCGCCGGTGCCCGCGGTCGACGCCGAGTCGTTCCTCGCCGGCGTCAGCGCCCTCCGTCGCGACCGCGAGGCCGTCGCCCTCGGCCGGGAGGCCGCGCTCCTCCGACGCCTCGACCCCGCCCTGACCGGCACGGTGCCCGGCTTCCCGACGCGCTGACCCTCGCCGTCGCGACCACGGGGGCGCCCACGCTCTGCGCCCGCCCGTCGCCGGGCCCGCGCCGGGCGGCGTCGTCGTGCCAGCCCCGCCGCGTTCAGCCCCGCCCCGCCCCGTGACGACGGAGGCCGCCCGGGAGGCGCGGCGTGCGCTCCCCGGACGGCCCCCGGCGACGAGGCGGACCCGCTGGCCCGCCCCGTGGTGGTCAGTACCGGTAGTGGTCGACCTTGTACGGCCCCGCCACGGGCACGCCGATGTAGGCGGCCTGCTCATCGGTGAGGGTCGTCAGCTCGACGCCCAGGGCGTCGAGGTGCAGGCGCGCGACCTTCTCGTCGAGGTGCTTGGGCAGCACGTAGACGTCGGTCTCGTAGCGGTCCCGGTGCGCCCACAGCTCGATCTGGGCGAGCACCTGGTTGGCGAACGAGTTGCTCATCACGAACGAGGGGTGGCCGGTCGCGTTGCCGAGGTTCATCAGGCGGCCCTCGCTGAGCACGAGGATGCTGCGGCCGGTGGGGAGGCGCCACTCGTGCACCTGGGGCTTGATCTCGACGCGCTCGGCGCCGGCCAGCGACTCGAGGCCGGCCATGTCGATCTCGTTGTCGAAGTGGCCGACGTTGGCGACCACCGCGAGGTGCTTGAGGCCGAGGAGGTGGTCGACCGTGACGACGTTGAGGTTGCCGGTGCCCGTCACGAGGATGTCGACGGTGCCGACGACCGACTCGAGCTTCGCGACCTGGTAGCCGTCCATCGCGGCCTGGAGGGCGTTGATCGGGTCGACCTCGCTGACGATGACCCGCGCGCCCTGGCCGCGCAGCGCCTCCGCCGCGCCCTTGCCGACGTCGCCGTAGCCCGCGACGAAGGCGACCTTGCCGCCGATGAGCACGTCGGTGGCACGGTTGAGGCCGTCGGGCAGCGAGTGGCGGATGCCGTACTTGTTGTCGAACTTCGACTTCGTGACCGAGTCGTTGACGTTGATCGCCGGGAAGAGCAGCTCGCCCGCGCGCGACAGCTCGTAGAGCCGGTGCACGCCGGTCGTGGTCTCTTCCGTCACGCCCTGGATCTCGGCGCCGATGGTCGTCCAGCGGTCGGTCGACTCGGCGAGCGAGCCCCGGAGCACCTCGAGGATGACCTTCCACTCCTGGCTGTCGCCGGGGGCGTCGGCGGGCACGGCGCCGGCGAGCTCGAACTCGCGGCCCTTGTGCACGAGCATCGTGGCGTCGCCGCCGTCGTCGAGGATCATGTTCGGGCCGGCGAACTCGGCGCCGGCCTCGGCCGCCTCGGCGGACCAGTCGAAGATCTGCGACGTGCACCACCAGTACTCCTCCAGCGTCTCGCCCTTCCAGGCGAAGACGGGGACGCCCTGGGGCTGCTCGGGGGTGCCGGTCGGGCCGACGACGATGGCGGCGGCCGCTTCGTCCTGCGTGGAGAAGATGTTGCAGCTGGCCCAGCGGACCTGGGCGCCGAGCGCCGTCAGGGTCTCGATCAGGACGGCGGTCTGCACCGTCATGTGCAGCGAGCCCGCGATGCGGGCGCCGGCGAGCGGCTGGGTCGGGCCGAACTCCTCACGGAGGGCCATGAGCCCCGGCATCTCGTTCTCGGCGAGGCGGAGCTGGTGGCGTCCGGCCTCGGCGAGGCTCAGGTCGGCGACCTTGTAGGGCAGCGAAGTCGTAGTAGTGGGCATGGGTCCATCCTCCCCCACGGGACAGCGTGTGTCGCGTCGCCGGGGCGACGCCCGGCAGCCCGTCAGGAACGGACGAGGCGCGCGATCGCGGCGGAGGCCTCGGCGATCTTCTGGTCGGCGACGGCCCCTCCCTCGCGGGCGGCCTCGGCGACGCAGTGCGCGAGGTGGTCCTCGAGCAGCTGCAGCGCCACCGTCTCGAGGGCCTTGGTCGCGGCGCTGACCTGGGTGAGGACGTCGATGCAGTAGACGTCGTCCTCGACCATGCGCTGGATGCCCCGCACCTGGCCCTCGGCCCGGCGCAGGCGCTTGACGATCTGCTCCTTCGAGCCGGCGCCCACGTAGCCGGGGCCCGCGGTCGCCCGGGAGTCGCGGGTCGGCTCCGGCGGGCCGGGCACCGCCCCCGGGTCGGCCTGGCCCTCGTCGTCGCGCACCGCGCCTCCTTCGTCCACGGCGCGAGCATACCCCCCTGGGGTACGCCCGCCCCGGGAGGACGCGACGTCGGCTACGCGCGGATGAGCGCGAGCACCTCGTCGCGGAGGCGCTCCATGCCCGCGGGCGTCGCCGCCTCGGCGTTGAGGCGCAGCAGCGGCTCCGTGTTCGAGGGGCGGACGTTGAACCACCAGAAGCCGTCGTCGGCCGTGCCCGAGACGGTGAGGCCGTCCAGCTCGTCGACGTCGCCCCGCGACGCCCACGCCTCGACGATGCGCGTGTAGGCCGCGGGGACGTCGTCGACGGTCGAGTTGATCTCGCCGCTCGCCGTGTAGGGCGTGTAGCGGTTCGTCAACGTCGACAGGGGCTCGCCCTGGTGGCCCAGCTCGGCGAGCACGTGCATCGCGGCGAGCATGCCGTTGTCGGCGCCCCAGAAGTCGCGGAAGTAGTAGTGCGCCGAGTGCTCGCCGCCGAAGATCGCGCCGGTGGCCTTCATCTCGTCCTTGATGAGCGAGTGGCCCACGCGCGTGCGGACGGGGGTGGCGCCCGCGGCGACGATCGCCTCGGGCACGGCCCGCGAGGTGATGAGGTTGTGGATCACGGCGATGTCGGCGTCGGGCTCCGCGGCGCGGACGCGCGCGATCTCGCGCACGGCGACGATGGCGGCGACGGCCGACGGGGTGACGGCGTCGCCGTTCTCGTCGACGACGAAGCAGCGGTCGGCGTCGCCGTCGAAGGCGAGGCCGAGGTCGGCGCCGTGCTCGACGACGGCGGCCTGCAGGTCGACCAGGTTGGCCGGCTCGAGCGGGTTCGCCTCGTGGTTCGGGAAGGTGCCGTCGAGCTCGAAGTAGAGGGGGACGATCTCGAGGGGCAGGCCGGGCAGCCCGGCGGCCTCGCCGAGCACCGCGGGCACGGTCATGCCGCCCATGCCGTTGCCGGCGTCGACGACGACCTTCAGCGGGCGGACGCCCGCGAGGTCGACGAGCCCGCGGAGGTAGCCGGCGTAGTCCGACAGCGCGTCGTACTCACGGAGCGAACCGGGGGCGTCGACGGCGGTCACGCCGTCCGCGAGGTACGAGGCCGCGCGGTCACGGACGGAGGCGAGACCCGTGCCGAGGCTGATGCCCTGGGCACCGGCGCGGCTCATCTTGATGCCGTTGTAGGTGGCGGGGTTGTGGCTCGCCGTGAACATGGCGGCCGGGGCGTCGAGCGAGCCGGAGGCGAAGTACGACTCGTCGGTCGAGCACAGGCCGAGCGCCACGACGTTCGCGCCCCGGGCCTGGGCGCCGCGCGAGAAGGCGGCGGCGAAGGCGGGCGAGGAGTCGCGCATGTCGTGGCCGACGACGAGGTCGTGCCCGGCGCCCTCGATCTCGTCCGCGAACGCCGCGCCGAACGCCTCGACGACCTCCTCCGTGAGCTGGCTCCCCACGAGCCCCCTCACGTCGTAGGTCTTCACGAAGGCGGTCAGGTCGACGGTGTTCTCAGAGGTCATGCCCTAAAACTACCCGGCGCAGGACCTGCCAGCCCTGAGGCACGGACAGGGATGTCGCGTGACGGGCGCAGAGGTCGTACCCGTGCGGCTCGACGCGGCCGCTGAGCGGACCGACGACGACCATCGAGTCGGCGTACACGTAGGTCAGCGTCGCCACCGCCTCGTCGTGGCAGGCGACCTTGCTGCAGGGGCGTTCGTCCATCGGGGCCAGCGTACCCGTCCGCCCCCGAGGGGCCGCGTAGCATGGGCGGATGGCCAGGCCCCATCGCGTCACCGACCGGTCCCGACACCGCGACCGTCACGGCCGGGGGCTCCGCTCCTCCGTCGCGGGGCCGCACCTGCCCTTCCTGCGCACGCGGGTCGACACCTTCGACGACGTCGTCGCCGCCACCGTGGAGTACCTGCGGGAGCTGCGTCCGGACGACCTCGACGACGTCACCGTCGAGGTCGAGGCGCTCCCCGCCGACCCGGACGAGGCACGCGTCGAGCGCTGGCGCATCGACCGGCGGGCACGCCGCGTCGTGCTCTACCGCCTCCCGATCGAGCGGCTCACGCCCGTCCCCGAGTCACGGCGCCTGGCCGACCCGGAGCAGCAGCACCGGTCGGTCGTCGAGGGCTGGGTGTTCCGGGCCGTCGCCGACCTGCTCGGCGAGGACCCGTGGGAGATCGCTCCGGAGCGCTGGCGCGACGGCTGAGCCCACCGGGGCCAGCGCGCCCCGCGTGGCCCACGCCCAGACCGCCGGGGCCCGCCACGGCCGCTACAGCCGCTACGGCCGCTACGGCCGCTACGGCCAGACGGTGACGGGCGAGGAGGCGGGCAACGGCGACGTTACCGCCCACGAGGCCAGGGCCCCGGGCGCGGAGAACGAGACCCCGGCCCGGAGGCCGTCGGCACCTCGGAGCGTCACGCGGTCGCCCGCGCCCACCGCCACCTCGACCGTGGAGCCGCCCGGCACCTCCCGGGGCTCCTCCTCGGCCTGCCCGGCCGCGTCGTCGCCGGCCGCCTCGACGGCCACGGACGCCGTCGCCGCGTCGGCGGACGGGTTGACGATGCTGAGGACGGCACCCTCGCCGGCCGGCACCTGCACGAGCGTGTCGCCCTCGAGCGCCGAGGCGGACGAGGCCCAGGCCAGGTCGACCGCGCCCTCGCCCGAGACCGTCGACGACCGGGCGCCCACCACGACCGGCACGGGCGACTCGACGCGGACGGTGTAGATGCCGTCCGCGAGGCCGTCGACCGGCACGTCGGTGACGCGCCCCGCGCCGACCTCGGTCTCGAAGCTCGTGCCCGTCCCGTCGGCGGTCGCCACGTCGACCGTCACGGTGCCCCCCGTGTCGCCGGGCACGAGCACCCGGAGGACGCTCTGGAGGTCGGCGCTGCCCTCGTCGGCGAGGGCCGCCTCGAGGTTCGCCGAGTCGCGGACGACGAGGCCCGGAACGACCGCGGTGGTCGCGGGCTCGGCCGAGCCGCTGACGATGTCGACGCCGCCCGGGTCGAGCGTGCGGACCACCGACTGCTGCAGCGTGGAGACGATGCGGCCGCCGCGGCTCTGCACATGGACCACGGGAGAGGCGAGGCCCGTCGCGAAGCCGGAGAGGGGCACCACCTTCTGGCTGCGCGGGGCCACCACGATGCCGTCGATCCCCGGCCCCTGCACGGTGCCGTCCTCGGCCCAGATGCTCAGGTCGACCGTCGAGTTCACGTCGGTGGGGTTGACGAGGGTGATGAGCGAGACGCGCCCGGTCTCGGTCGACCCGCCCACCAGCCAGGTCGAGCTGGTCGGCTCGGTGCAGGGCGCGGAGGCGAAGCCGACCAGGTCGTCGGAGTCGACGACCTGGCTCTGCGCCGCCGCCACGAGCGGGACGTCGTCGTCGACGACGGGAGCCGTCACGAGCTGTGGCGACGACGAGCTGCCGTCGGCGCCGGCGAGGGCCTCGACGTCGTCGTCGCCGGTCGACCCGCGGTCGACCTCGGCCCGGCCGACGGCGCTGGCCGTGGTGGCCTGCTGCCCCCCCGCGTCCGAGAGGCGGAGCACGCTCCCGGCGCAGACGCGCTGCTGGTCGACGGGGACGGGGGTGACGAGCTGCCCGGCCGGCTCGGTGCGGAGCGCGGGCAGCGGCACGACGGCTGCGGCGCCGACCACGAGGGCCGCGACGGCGAGCCCCACGACGCCGACCACCACGCGCCCGGTGGTCCTGGCTGCGGATCGCTCAGTCATCTCGCTCCTCGTCGAAGGTGGTGGCGGCCTGCTCGGCCTCGGGCACGCCGGCCCGTGACCGACGCCGACGGGGCGTGGTCGGGAGCGCGAGCAGCAGGGCGGAGCCGAGCACCAGCGCCCACGTGACGCCGACGATCGGGCGGAGCGGCCCCGGGTCGGGGCGGTCGTCGGCCCGCTCGGACGCGGCGACGTAGCGCCAGAGGAGCCCGTTCGAGGTGTCGCCGACGGGCAGGAAGGTCGCGGTGCCGTCGAGGGCCTCCCCCGCACGGCGCTCGAGCGCCGCCGCCGCGGGCTCGTCGTCGGGCGTGCCGGTCAGCAGCACGAACCCGACGCCGAGGCGGTCGAGGTCGTCGGCCGGGTCGAAGCCGCTGCGGCTGACGAGGTTGCCCGCCAGGACGGTCAGGTCGCGGTCGGTCGAGCTGAGCCGCTGCGACGTGGCGTCGAGGGTCGACTGGTCGTCGAGCGTCGCCCCCTGGCCGCGCTCGAGCGAGACGGCGAGCGTGCCGTCGGGCTGGGGGGTGAGGACGAGGGTGCCGACGTCGGGCGACGCCTCGGCCTCCGCCGTGACGTAGGCCGAGAGGATGCGCCCCGAGCTCGGGCGGACGTCGGCCGTGCCGACGTAGGAGGCGAGGAGCACCGGCACGGCCACGGCGACGCTCGTGACGGCCACGAGCACGCCCGCCTGCGGGGCGACGCGGGGCAGGCGGTCGAGGGTCACGGCGGCGGCGCCGACGAGGCCCAGCAGGTACAGGCTGAGGCCGCTGCCCGCCCAGACGGCGACGCTGTCGCTGCCGACGGCGGAAACGGAGACCTGGGTGGCGGCCACGGCGGTCAGGTAGCCGAGGAGGGCCAACGTGAGGGCGGGCACCGCGCGGCGCAGGGCGCCGACGAACGGGGCCGCCACGGCCAGGAGGGCAAGGGGCAGGAAGGCGGCCGCGACGACGACGGCGAGGGTCTCGGGCGGGAGGCCCGTCCCCGCCAGGAGCCGCGTCCAGCCGTTCAGCCCCGTCTCCGGCGAGGTGACGAGGAGCTGGAGCGGCGACGCGGGCTCCGTCCTGGCCGGCACGCCCGGGTCGGCGAAGACGCCCCACCAGGTGCCGCGACCGATCTGCACGATCGCGAGCGGCAGGAACAGCGCCACGGCCGGGAGGGGCACCGCGATCATCCGGTGGATGCCGCGCGGACGGGTCGCGAGGGAGCCGAGCCAGATCACGACGAGCGCCGGCAGGAGCGACGGCGAGCAGGCCGCCACCAGGGCGAACAGGAGGGAGGCGGTGGCGCCGGCCGCCCAGGACCGGGCCGAGCCGATCAGGGCCCAGACCAGGAAGGGGAGGGCGGCGTGGGCGAGGGCGGCCCCGAGGTGGCCGGCCTGCAGGGCGGAGAGCACCGGCGACGAGAGTGCGTAGACGGCGGCGGCCACGGCGGGCACCCAGGTGCGCCCCGTGACGCGGCGCGTCGCGAACCAGGCACCCAGCGCCGACACCGGCAGCGCGGTCAGGTAGACGAGGAGCACCGAGGTCGACGGGGACCACGCCGTGACGGAGCCGAGGACGGCGAGGACGGCCGTGAAGGGGTCCGACGGCCCGACGAAGCCGGTGCCGATGTCGCGCCAGCCCCAGCCGACCGACGACCAGAGGTCGCCGAGCGAGGTGCTGAGCGGGAGCAGGCCCCCGCCGGTGACGGCGGGCTGGCTCAGCAGGTCGAGGACGGCGACCGCCCCGACGACGGCGGTGAGCACGACGACCCAGAGCCCGCCCGAGCCGATGAAGCTGGCCCGCGGGTCACCCGCGTCCTCGCCCCGCGCGACGAGGGCGTCGCGCTCGGTCACCCGCCGTTCGCGGATCTGGTAGAAGGTCGCGCGGAGCGGCTCGATCGCCGCCCAGCTCGTCGTCCGCGTCCGCGACAGGGAGCGCCTCGCCTGGGCGATGCGCGTCCCGCCGAAGGCGGCGCGGAGGGCAGTGGCGAACTCGCCGCCGACGGCCCCCGGGTTCTTCGTGAGCAGGTGCCAGATGCTCCGGACCACGGCGAGGGGGACGAGGCTCAGCCAGTGCAGCGGCAGCGCGGCGGCCGGTGCGTAGACGAGCCGTCGGTGCAGCTGCGCCGACCGGTGGAGGCGCGTGCGGCGCCCGGCGCCGAGGGGCTCGGCCTGGCCGAAGTCCTCGGGCGGGCCGTCGCTCGCGACGCGGGCGTCGGAGACGAGCGCGACGCGGTGGCCGGCCAGGCGGGCGCGGACGGAGAAGTCGAGGGCCGCGTCGACGTGGGGCAGTCCGGGGTCGAAGCCGCCGAGGGCGGTCCACACGCTGCGGCGGACGAGCATCCCGCCGGCGGCGACGCCGAGCACGTCGTGGCGGTCGTCGTGCTGGCCCTGGTCGAGCTCGTTCTCCACGAGGGCGAGGGAGGCGCCGTAGCGCGTCAGGGTCTCGCCGAACCCGGCGATGACGGCGGGGTCGTCGAGGCGCATCAGCTTGGGCCCGACCACCGCGACCGAGGGCGACACCTCGACGGTGGAGAGCAGCCGCTCGAGGGCCCGGGGGCGCGGAGCGTTGTCGTGCCCCAGGAACCACAGCCACTCGTCGGCCTCGGAGTCGGCGTCGCCGCTCCCGGAGAGCCGGGCGCCGTGGGCGAGCGCCTCGACGAACGTCGTCGTCGGGGGCACGCTCGTCAGCTGGGCCGCGCCGCTCAGCGAGAGCCGCCCCGCCGCGCTGTCGCGCCCGCCGGCGTCGACGACGACGAGCGCCTCCGGCGGTCGCGTCTGGCGCGACAGCCCGTCGAGGGTTCGGTCGAGGTGCGTCGCTCCACCAGGGGCGACGAGGATCGCAGTGACTCTCGGTTGCATGACCTGTGCAGCCTAGGTCGGCCACCGAGGGCGACGGACGCGCCGCGCCGCGCCGCGCGTACCTGTGAGGGGTCGATGAACGACCGCGGCGCACGGCCCCGGGAGGGGTCGTGCGCCGTGGAGATGACGGTGGAGGAGCGGGCTACGCGCGCTTCCGGAGCTTGCGTCGTTCGCGCTCCGAGAGGCCGCCCCAGATGCCGAAGCGCTCGTCGTTGCGGAGCGCGTACTCGAGGCACTGGGCCCGGACGTCGCACGAGGCGCAGATCTTCTTGGCATCGCGGGTGGAGCCGCCCTTCTCGGGGAAGAACGCCTCAGGGTCGGTCTGCGCGCAGAGCGAGTCGGCCTGCCAGGACAGCTGGGCCTCGTCGTCGTCGACGGCGACCTTGCGGGCCCCGGGGACGCCGAGCAGCACCGGATCGACGTGCCAGTCGTCGGGCACCCCCGCTCCGACGGCCACGGCCGCGCCGACGGACTGCCCGGCACCGATCCCGTCGACACGGTTCTCGTTGATCGCCACAGCACCTCTCCCCTCGACGTCGTCGCCCCCCGAACGGCTGCGACTCAGGCAATTACACCGGTGTAACTACACGACGTCAAGTCGAGCCCCAATAAACCCTGGACCCCCCATCGAGGGTCAAGCTCGCTCCGGCGTGTCGGGGTACGATCCGCCCTGCCCGGGTGACGTCACCCGTCCTGGGGGCACGTCGTCGCGCCCCGGGCGTGTCGCGCGCCCCCTCCGGCACGGCCCCCGAGCCCCCCGACGACGCCCGGACCGGGGAGTCGCGGGTCGGGACGAGCGCCCCGGTTCAGCTCCGGGGAGCGGCGGCCCAGGCGCTCGTGACCATGTCGAGCAGGCTGTGGCGCATGACCCAGTCGAGGTCCCGGCCGGCGAGCGCGCCGTCGGCGACGATGCGGTCGGGGTCGCCGGGGCGGCGGGGCGCCACCTCCGGCTCGAAGTCGACGCCGGTGCCCTCGCGCATCGCGTCCATGATCTCTCGGACGGACACCCCGCCTCCGGAGCCGAGGTTGTAGGCAGCCTCGACGGCCTCCCCGGCGTCGAGGCGCCGGGCCGCGGCCACGTGCGACACGGCCAGGTCAGAGACGTGGACGTAGTCGCGGACGCAGGTGCCGTCGGGCGTGTCGTAGTCGTCGCCGTTGATGCGGGGCGTGCGGCCGTCCGCCAGGGCGGCGAACACGAGGGGGAAGAGGTTGTGCGGGCTGGCGTCGTACAGCCCGGCCTCGCCGGAGCCCACGACGTTGAAGTACCGGAGGCTGGTGTGGCGCAGCCCGGCGGCCACCCCCTGGTCGCGCAGCAGCCACTCGCCGATCAGCTTGCTCTCGCCGTAGGGCGAGGCCGGCGACTTCGGGGTGCCCTCCGTGACGAGCTCGGTGGGGGGCGTGCCGTAGACCGCCGCGCTCGAGGAGAACACGACGCGGTCGACGCCCGTCTCGGCCATCGCCTCGAGGAGCCTCTGGGTACCGGTCACGTTCTGCTCGTAGGTGTGCAGCGGCCGCTGCACGGAGACGCCGGCGTACTTGTAGCCGGCGACGTGGACGACGCCCGTGACGCCGTGCGCGCGGATCGTGTCGACCAGGAGCTCGCGGTCGAGGATCGTGCCGCGGACGAAGGGGACGCCCTCGGGGACGAACGCCTCGAGGCCCGACGACAGGTCGTCGTAGACGACGGCGTCGATGCCGGCCCTCGTGAACTCGCGGACGACGTGGGACCCGATGTAGCCGGCGCCGCCGGTGACCAACCATGACATGCGGCTCAGCCTACCGAGCGCGGGAGCGGCTCCCGCCGCGGCTGGCCGCGGCCGGCCGCCCGGCTCAGGCGGGGGTCGCCACGTAGAGCTGACCGCCGCCGGTCACCGCGAGCCGGACCTCGTCGGGGGTCACGAAGGCCGACTCGCCCCGACGGAGGCGCATCGAGCCGTCCTGCCCCTTGACGACGACCTCGCCGTCGGTGACGAGGAGGATGCTCGGCCCGCCGATCTCGACGACCGCCCCCGCGCCTCCCGCGTGCACGCGGAGGAGGGCGAAGCCGACGCCGCCGGGCTCGAAGCGCTCGACGCCGGGCGCCGTCTCGACCGGCAGCAGCCGCGGCACGGGCAGCGGCTCGAACTCGAGCACGCGGAGCAGCTCGGGCACGTCGACGTGCTTGGGCGTCAGGCCGCCGCGGAGGACGTTGTCGGACGGGGCCATCAGCTCCACGCCGAGGCCGCCGAGGTACGCGTGGACGTTGCCGGCGGGCAGGAAGAGCGCCTCGCCGCGGCGGAGGGTGACGCGGTTGAGGAGGAGCGAGACGACCACGCCCGGGTCGCCGGGCCAGCGCGCTGCGAGGTCGACGACCGTGGCGACGCTCGGGCTCGGGTCGGCGACCGACGCGGCCAGCTCGCCCACCGCCGCCACGACGGCCCGCGACTCGGCGCTGCCGTCGAAGAGCCAGGCCAGGGTCGACTCCAACGACGTCGCCACGCTGCCGCGCAGGGCGTCGAGACGTCCCGTGCCCGCGTCGAGGGCGTCCACGTCGAGGATCGTCTCGGCCGGGGTGCGGAAGCCGCAGAGCGCGTCGAAGGACTCGCTCAGGGCGACGATGATCTCCGGCTTCGGGAACGGGTCCTTGTAGTTGCGCGTCGGCGAGTCGATCGGCACCCCGGCCGCCTCCTCCGCCGCGAACCCCGCCCTCGCCTGCTCGGGCGTGGGGTGCGCCTGGATCGAGAGCGGCTCGTCGGCGGCGAGCACCTTGAGCAGGAAAGGCAGCTCGCTGCGGTCGCGGCCCAGGGCCCGGGCGGGCTCGGCCGCGAACCAGTCGGCCAGGGTGTCGGCGCCGTCGACGACCGCGGGGTTCACGACGACGCTCGGGGAGCCCGGGTGCGCCCCCAGCCAGAGCTCGGCCTCCGGGCGGCCGGACGGCGCTCGGCCGAGCAGCTCGGCGATCGCTGAGCGGGAGCCCCAGGCGTAGTCGCGGGGGGTGTTGGTGATGGCGAGGAACATGCGGAGACCTGCTTGTCGACGTGGGCTTGGGCCCCCTCTACAAAGGCGTCAGGACGACCGGGGGCGTGCGTTGGTCAAAACTACCAACCCCGTTGCCGCCCCTCGGCGCCGTGCCTAGGCTCGCGTCGTCCCGAGACGGTCCGGCCAGCGTGCCGGGCCGCACCGACACGATGCAACGGAGCAACGGATGTCATCAGCGACCCTCACCTCGTTCAGCACCCTCGCGAGCGACTTCTACGGCTACGAGGCCGGTCTCAGCGACCGGGAGAAGGGCGTCCTCGCCGACCTGCGCACCTACCTCGACACCGAGGTGCGGCCGATCGTCAACGGTCACTGGGAGCGCGCGGAGTTCCCCCAACGCATCGTGAAGGGGCTCGCCGACCTCGGCATCTACGGGATGCCGTGGGAGGAGACCCGGCCGTTCGAGAACTCGGCCGTCTTCCGGGGGTGGGTCGCGCTCGAGCTCGCCCGCTGCGACGCGTCCGTGGCGACGTTCTGCGGCGTGCAGAACGGCCTGGCGATGGGCTCGATCAGCGTCGGCGGCTCGCCGGAGCAGCGCGCCGAGTGGCTCCCGCGGCTCGCCAGCGGAGAGCTCGTCGGGGCGTTCGGCCTGACCGAGCCGCTGTCGGGCTCCGACTCGGCCCAGGGCCTCCGCACGGTCGCGACCCGGGACGGCGACGACTGGGTGCTCAACGGCTCGAAGCGCTGGATCGGCAACGCCACGTTCAGCGACCTGACCATCATCTGGGCGAAGAGCGCGGAGGACGGCCAGGTGAAGGGCTTCATCGTGCCCACCTCGACCCCCGGGTACACGGCGACGAAGATCGAGGGCAAGCAGAGCCTTCGGATCGTCCAGAACGCCGACATCACGCTGGAGGACGTCCGGGTGCCCGAGAGCCTGCGGCTGCAGCAGGCGAACTCGTTCCGCGACACCGCCGCGGTGCTCCGGCTCACGCGGGCCGAGGTCGCCTGGGCGGCCGTCGGCAACATGATCGGCGCGTACGAGGCGGCCCTGGCCTACGCGGGCGAACGCGTCCAGTTCGGCAAGCCGATCGCCCGCCACCAGCTCGTCCAGGACCTGCTGGTCAAGTGCATCGGGAACATCACCGCGTCGATCGGCATGGTGGTGCGCGTCTCGCAGATGCTCGACGAGGGCGTCCAGCGCGACGAGCACGCCTCCCTCGCCAAGGCGTTCACCACCTCGCGCATGCGCGAGACCGTCGCCTGGGCCCGGGAGGTGCTGGGCGGCAACGGCATCGTGCTCGACTACGACGTCGCGCGGTACTTCGCCGACGCGGAGGCGCTCTACAGCTACGAGGGCACCCGTGAGATGAACACGCTCATCGTCGGTCGGGCGATCACCGGCCAGGCGGCCTTCGTCTGAGCGGCAGGAGAGCGGGCGACGCGCCCCCGGTCGTCTAGCCTGGTGCCCATGACGTCGACGACCCCCGTGCGCCACGACGCGTCGGCTCCCCCGGCACGCCGGAGCACGCTCTTCGCGACGCTCGTGTTCGTCGTCCTGTTCGGCGGCGACGTGCTGCGGAACGGCACGAGCTTCTGGGGCTGGGGGCTGGTCTGCGGTGCCATGGTGATCGCCGCAGCCGTGGTCGTCGTGCGGCACCCGCCCCGGCTGCGGCACCTCCCGCGCCTCCTCGCCCTCTGGCTGGTCTTCGCGGTCGCGTCGATCGCGTGGTCGCAGTACCCCGCCGCCTCGGCGATCGGCATCGGCGCCACCCTGGCCACGACCCTGGGGGCGCTCGCGGTCACCGCGTCGCTGCCCTGGCCCCTCATCGTCACCGCCCTCGGTCGTGCCCTGCGGCTGCACGTCGTGCTCTCGCTCCTCTTCGAGGTCGTCGTCGGGGCGCTCGTGCGCCAGCCGGTCTGCCCCGTCTACCTGGACTGCTCGGGCGGCGTGCCCGACGCCTTCTTCTGGTCTCGCGCCGAGCTCTTCACCGGGGGGCGCATCCAGGGGCTGCAGGGCAACAGCAACATCCTGGCGATCCTCGCGCTGCTCGCGCTGGTCGTGACCCTGGTGGAGGCGTCGTCACGGTCGGTCTCGCGCGTCACCGCCCGGGTCGGGGTCGTCTCGGCCGTGCTGGCCCTCGTCCTCACGCGCTCGGCGACCACGCTGGCCTGCGCCGTGGCCGTCGCGCTCGTGTTGCTGCTCGTCGTCGCGCTCCGCCGCACCCCGACCGCGGGGCGTCCCCGGGTCTACGGCCTCGCCGCCGTCGTCGTCGCTGTGGCGGCAGTCGCCGTCGCCGTCGCCCGGGGCCCCCTGCTGTCCCTCGCGGGACGGAGCGGCGACCTCACCGGCCGCACCGACATCTGGGCGGCCGTGCTCGACCTCGGGGTGCAGCACCCCGTGGTCGGCTGGGGCTGGGTCAGCTACTGGATCCCCTTCGCGCAGCCCTTCACCGACCTGGCCGAGCGGAACGGCGTGGTCTACCTCCAGGCGCACGACGCCTACCTCGACGTCTGGTTCCAGCTAGGCTGGATCGGCCTCGCCCTCTTCGCGCTGGTCGTCGTCGGCGTGGTCGTCCGCGCCTGGTCCTGGGCCACCGACCGCCGCGTGCTCGGCCTCGGCGTCGAGGCACCGTGGAGCGCGCTCGACCTGCTGCCCGTCCTGCTGCTCGCGGCCCTCCTCGTGCACGGCCTCACCGAGTCACGGCTCATCGTGGAGTGGGGCTGGGCGCTCTTCGTCGTGCTCGTCGTGGTGACGCGACGCGACCCCTGGGGCTGGACGGACCATGACCGGCCCGTCGCCGCCGCCGTCAGCGGCTGACGAGCCGCACGAGACGGGCGGCGCGCCGCTGCAGGCCCCACTGGGTGACCCGCAGCATGGCCTCGACCACGATGGCCTGGCTCATCTTCGACTCGCCGGCCTCACGCTCGCGGAACTCGATCGGCACCTCGACGACGCGGGCGCCCTGGTCGAGGACGCGGAGGGTCATGTCGACCTGGAAGCAATACCCCTTCGAGTCGACGCCCTGGAGGTCCATCGCCCGGACGCTCTCCGCACGGTAGGCACGGAAGCCCGCGGTGACGTCACGGAGCTGGAGGCCGAGCGCGAGTCGGGCGTAGGTGTTGCCGCCCCGGCTGAGCAGCTGGCGGCTGAGCGGCCAGTTGACGACGCTGCCGCCGGGCACCCAGCGTGAGCCGATGGCCAGCGCAGGGGCGTCGGGGGCCGAGCTCGTGACGCGCGCGAGCATGGCGGGCAGGGTCTCCGGCGGGTGCGAGCCGTCCGCGTCCATCTCGACGAGGACCTCGTAACCGCGCTCCAGGCCCCAGCCGAAGCCGAAGACGTAGGCGGCGCCGAGCCCGAGCTTGCCGGAGCGGTGCTCGACGTGGACGCGCTCGTCGGAGGCGGCCAGGGAGTCGGCGAGCTCACCGGTGCCGTCGGGACTGCCGTCGTCGACCACGAGCACGTGGGCCTCCGGCGCGGAGGCCAGGAGGCGCCCCACGATCATCCCCAGGTTCTCGATCTCGTTGTACGTCGGGATGATGACGAGGCAACCGCGGCCGGTGTGGAGAGGGGCGTTCGTAGGCGACACCCGACAACCCTAGACCACGGTGCGCGCGGCTCCGGCAGGGCCACGCCTGCCATGATGGCAGTCATGACGGCACCGGGAAGCGCGCGCGACCCCCTCCGTCGCTACCTCTCCGCGTGGATCGGGTTCTCGGCCGGAGGGCACTTCAGCCAGGCCCTCGCGGTCGCCATCGTGCTCTTCGGCTTCTCGGCGCACGTCGTCCGCACGCTGACGGGCTGGCCCGGCACGATCGCGGTGCTCGCGTCCCTCGTCGTGCTCGCCGCCCTCTCGCTGGCGGGCCAGCGCCACCACATCGAGTGGCACGGGCTCTTGCCGGTGTCGCTGATCGCCCTGTTCGGCTACTTCGCCGTCACCGTGTTTTGGAGCCAGTACACCTGGGCGACCGTCGGCGGCATCGCCTACGCCGCGGCCTTCGCGGCCCTCGGGCTGTACCTCGCCCTCGGCCGCGACCTCGTCCAGGTCATCCGCGCCGCAGGGGACGCGCTCCGCATCCTGCTGGTCGCGTCGCTGGCGCTCGAGGTGCTGAGCGGACTGCTGATCGACCAGCCGATCCGCTTCCTCGGCATCGAGGGCAACCTCGCCGAGGGCGGCCCGATCCAGGGTCTGGCCGGCACGCGGAACTTCCTCGGCTTCCTCGCCGCGCTGGGCCTCGTGACCTTCGCGACGGAGTACCTGATGCGGTCCGTGAGCCTCTCGCTGGGCCTCGCCTCGGGCTCCGTGGCCGCCCTCGCGCTCGTCTTCTCCCGGTCGCCCGTGACGGTGGTCGCGGTGGTGGCCCTCCTAGCGTCGGGGCTCGCCCTCCGCACGCTCCGTCGGGCCCCGGCGGCGCGTCGTCCGCTCCTGCAGACGACCCTGGCCGCGTCGGTGGTGGCCGGCACCGCGCTCGCCTGGGCGGCGCACGAGCGGGTGCTGGCGTTGCTCGGCGCCCGGAGCGACGTCGACGTCCGCCTGGCGCTCTGGGGCCGGCTGCGCGACCTGACCGACCTGAACCCGATCGAGGGCTCGGGCTTCGTGGGACTGTGGCCCACGAGCGTCTTCCCGTTCTCGACGCTCCTCTCCCCCACCGGGAGGCCGCACTCGACCGGTCTCGGGGTCTTCTGGGACGCGTGGTTCCAGGTCGGCCTGGTGGGCCTGCTCCTGCTGCTCGCGGCGGGCGGCCTCGCCCTCGTGCGCTCCTGGATCACCGCGTCAGCGCACCCGATCATCGCCTACGCCTGGCCCGCGCTCGTGCTCGTGCTGATCACGGTGACCGGCGTCGCCGAGAGCTACGTCCTCTTCGAGGGCACCCTCATGCTCTTCGTCGCGACCGCGACCATCTCCGCCCGGAAACGCTCCTGGCGGTCGAAGCTCGGCTCGCTGCCCCGGGCCTGACGGCCCGTCGACGACGGTCGGTCAGGGCTGCTCGACGACGGGGGCCGCCACGGCACCGTCGTGCTCCGGAGCCTCGAGCGACGGCTCACCGGGCCGCGCGGCCGCCCGCCGGATCGACCAGGCCACCGCCGCCGTGGCGGCGAGGGTCGTGGCCGCCGTGCCGGCCACCATGGCCGCGGCCAACGAGGTGCCCAGGTCGGCGCTCGAGAGGCCGAAGACCCCGAGCAGCACGACGAGGCCCACGGGCCAGACCAGCGTCGCCACGCGCTCTCGGTGGAACGCGAGCACCGCCTGCGTCAGCACCATGGTCACGATCTGCAGCACGCACGAGACCGCGAGGAGCACGAGCTGCCCGGAGGGGATGTCGTAGCCCTCGCCGAACCAGGCGAGCACCACGCCCCCCGTCAGCCAGATCAGCACCACCCACACGACGCCGAGCCCCAGCACCAGCGCGTTCCAGCCGGCGAGCGCGCGCGTCAGCGCCCGGAACCGGCCCCTCCTGGCGTCGAGGGTGAACCGGGTCAGCAGGAGCGACTGCACGGCGTTGAAGAGGAAGAGCGGCACCCGGGCCACGGCGAGGGCCGCCACGAGGCTCGCCGTGTAGGCGGTGGCCGTGCCACCGACGGACAGCTGCGCGAGCACGACGCCGACGTTGACGAAGAGCTGCAGGAGGAGCGACCCGGTGGTCAGCGCACCGAGGGCCACGAGATCGCCCGAGAGCGGGGTCGCCCGGGCGGGCACGCCCACCTGCCCGGCTGCCGCCTCCCCCGGTCCCGACCGTGCCGGACGCCGTCGAAGGCCGACCAGGGAGAGGCCCGCCGCGATCAGCGGTGACACCACCAGCACGACACCGAGGAGGCGCGGATCGGTGACGCCGCCCAGGGCGAGCGCACCGACGCCGGCGACCTTGAGCAGCCCCTCGGCGGTGAGCTCGGCGCCGTAGCGGCGGAAGCGCCCGGTGCCGGCGAGCACGCCGCGCACGGCGAACAGCACGGTCGACGCAACCAGGCCCACCGCGAAGAGGCCCACGAAGGCCGTCTCACCGGAGAAGAGCACCTGCCCGATGGGCCGGGCGGCGACCAGGAGGACGACCAGGGCGACAGCGAGGAGCGCACCCGCGAAGCCGAGGGTGCGGCGCACGACCGGCCGGGCCGAGCGCCCCAGGTCGTGGTCGCGGGCGATCCCCCGGGAGAGCATCTGCTCGACGGGCTGGAACAGGCCGACGGCGATGCCTGCCATCATCGTCCACAGCACGGAGACCGGAACGCTCGCTACCACGCCGACGACGTTGCCGACCAGGGCGAGGTAGAGGTAGTTGCAGGCACCCAGCACGACGGTGCCGGTGGTCAGGGCGACGAGCGACCCGCGCTGGCCCGTGGTGGTGACGCCGGCGTCCTCCGGGGCGCCGGGATCCCGCGTCGTCATGCGCGGATCAGGCGAAGTCGGCGCGGAGGGCCGCGACCCCCTCGACGGAGTCGCCGTCGAAGATGATCCCGCCGTGCGACAGGACGATGGCCCGGTCGCACAGGGTCTCGACCGTGCCGAGGTCGTGGGTCACGATGATGATGGTGCGGCCCTCGCGCTGGAACTGGGCGATCTTGTCGAGGCACTTGCGCTGGAACGGCTCGTCGCCGACCGCGAGGACCTCGTCGATGAGCAGGACGTCGGGGTCGACGTGTACGGCGATGGCGAAGGCGAGCCGCACGTACATGCCCGACGAGTAGAACTTGACCTGCGTGTCGATGAACTCGCCGATCTCGCTGAAGTCGAGGATCGAGTCGAAGAAGCCCTCGATCTGCTCGTGCGTGAGGCCGAGGATCGAGC
Source organism: Frigoribacterium sp. NBH87 (assembly GCF_014217665.1). Lineage (NCBI taxonomy): Bacteria > Bacillati > Actinomycetota > Actinomycetes > Micrococcales > Microbacteriaceae > Frigoribacterium > Frigoribacterium sp. NBH87. The sequence goes on along the minus strand of NZ_CP043650.1, from coordinate 3,045,190 downwards.
CGTTCAGGAAGACGTTCTCGCGACCGGTGAGGTCGGGGTGGAAGCCCGCACCGAGCTCGAGCAACGCGGCCAGCTGTCCGCGACGCCGCACCTCGCCGGTGGTCGGCTGAAGGATGCCGCCGATCACCTTGAGCAACGTGCTCTTGCCCGAGCCGTTGGCGCCGATGAGGCCCACGGTGGTGCCGGCCTCGATGTCGATCGAGATGCCGCGGAGGGCCCAGAAGTCGTCCTTGTGCTTGTTCGACCGGGCGAGGTTGACCAGTCGCTCCTTGAGCGACTTCTCCTTCCGGATGACGAAGCGCTTGGAGACGTCGTTCATGGTGACGACCGGCACGGAGGGGGCGGTGGCAGTGGACACGATCAGATCTCCTGGGCGAAGTTGCCCTGCAGGCGGGCGAAGACACGCTGGGCGACGACCAGCAGGACGAGGCCGACCACGCCGAGGACGAGGAGGCGCAGGTCCAGGTCGGCCGGGTAGGGCTGCGGTCCGATCACGGTCCCGTCGTCCAGGGTCGTCGTCTCACTGCCCGCCTTCCAGATGCCCTTCTGGAACGCCAGGATGATATCGGTCATCGGGTTCAGCTGGTACAGGGTGACGATCCAGTCCTGCCCGCGGGCCGCCGCGCGCCCGACCACCATGCCGAACGAGTAGACGATCGGCGAGGCCCAGAACAGGATGAGCAGGGCGACCTCGACGAGGTACTGGACGTCGCGCAGGTAGACGTTCACCGCCGACAGGAACAGGGCGAACGCCAGGGCGTAGATCACCGTGAGCAGGATCGCCACGGGGACGTACAGGAGGTCCCACGAGAGCGGGAACTGGCCCAGCACGAGGACGGCCGCCATCAGGACGGCGAACTGGACGACGAAGTTGAACAGGGCGGAGCCCATCGAGGCGAGCGGGAACAGCTCGCGGGGCACGTAGACCTTCTTGATCAGCCCGGCGTTGGCGAGGATCGAGGTCGTGCCGCCGGCGATGATCTCGTTGTAGAGGCCCCAGAGGGTGAGGCCGGCGAAGACGTAGATCGCGAACTGCGGGACGGACCGGGCGGCGCCGAGGACCTGCCCCACGGCGAAGTAGTAGATCGCGAGCATCGTGAGCGGGCGGATGAAGCTCCACACGAAACCGAGCGCGCTGTCCTTGTAGCGGGCCTTGAGCTCGCGGCGGATCAGCAGGTCGAGCAGGGCACGGTGCGCCCAGATGTCGCGCACGGCGGGCGTGATGCCGCTCAGGAGGCCGCCGCTGGCGGCTCCGGCCTTCTCGAAGGGCAGCGTCGCGATGCGCTGGATCCGCACCTCGGCTTCAGTACTCACGGCTCTCCCTGCCTCTCGTCACCCGGCTGGTCGACCACCGCCGGGACGGTGGTGGAGGACGCGGCCGACGTCGGGTCGTTCTCGCGGGCCGTCCACGACAGCCCGGCGAAGCCTAACCGACCAGCCTGACTCCGTCGGTACACTCGTGCACTGGTCGAGCCAGAGAGCAGCGTCAATGTCACCCCGTCTATCCGTCGTCATCCCCGCCTTCAACAACGCCGACTACATCGCCGAGACCGTCACGTCGATCCTCGAGCAGGGCTTCGCCGACCTCGAGCTGATCATCGCCGACCACGGGTCCTCCGACGACACCTGGGGCGTCCTGCACCGCTGGTCGGACGACGATCGGGTCACGCTGCTGCGGACCCCGGCGGGCGGCGGCGCCCACGCCAACTGGAAGCGGGTCAGCGACGCCGCGACGGGCGAGTACCTCCGTCTCGTGCCCGGCGACGACGTCCTGTTCCCCGGCACCCTCGAGCAGCACGTGGCCGCCCTCGACGCCGCTCCCGGCGCCGTGCTCGCCTCGTCGCCGCGGTCGCTCGTCGACGCCTCGACGAAGACCCTGATCAGCCGCCGCGGCGCCGACTGGGGCGGCCGGGTCGTCCCGGGCTCCGAGGCCGTCCGGGCCACGGTGCGCGCGGGCACGAACGTCTTCGGAGAGCCCTTCTGCGTCACCTTCCGCCGCGACGCCTTCGTGGCCGCGGGCGGCTGGGACGACAGCTTCCCCTACTTGATCGACCAGGCCAGCTACTGCCGCGTGCTCGCTACGGGCGACGTCGTCGGCGTCCCCTCGCTCGCCGGGGGCTTCCGGCTCAGCACGACGCAGTGGAGCGTGGCGCTGGCGGCCGAGCAGTCGCGACAGGCGCGGGGCTGGCACGCCGCCGCGGCGCGGGCGTGGCCGACCGTGGTCCGGCCGCGCGACCGCCGTCTCGGCGACCTCCGGGCGCGGTTCGCCGCCCAGACCCGGCGCCTCGCGTACGTGGTCCTGAAGCGCCGCATGACGGCCGCGGCCGCCGGGTCGTCCTCGTGACGCGCGAGGGGCGGACGCTCCCGAGCGCCCCGACGACCGAGCGGTCGACGGCAGCGACCCCGACGGGACGGACCACGCCGCCGACCTCGCTGGTGGGCCGGGTCCTGGCCTGGCGCCTCCTCCCCTACCTAGTCGCGGCCGGGGGGTCGTTCGCCGCCGCGGCGGTCGCCCTGCGGCTCTGGCGGGCCGACCTCTCCGTCCCCTTCTTCTACAGCGTCGACGCCCTCGCGGTCGGGGCCCACTTCAAGACCGTCTTCGAGACCGGCTGGTACGAGCAGCAGGCCTTCCTCGGCGCCCCCTGGGGGCAGCAGTACCACGACTTCCCGACGGCCGACAACCTGCACTTCATGGTCGCCGACCTCCTCAGCCTCGTCACCGACGACTGGGCCACGGCCATGAACACGTACTACCTCGTCGGCTTCGTGCTGGCCGGCGTGACCGGGTACTGGTTCCTCGCGACGGTCGGCGTGCGACCCGTCGTGGGGGTCGTGCTCGCGGTGCTGTTCTCCGTCGCGCCGTACCACTTCTACCGTGCCGAGCAGCACCTCTGGCTCGGGTCGTACTACCCCCTGCCCCTCGCGCTGGGCGTCGTCTGGTGGGTGGCCCGCGGCGAGCCCGTGTGGACCGCCCGCGCCGGCTCCGGCCCACGGCTGCTCCGCCTCCTCACCGGCCGCGGCGCCTTCGCGGCCGTCGCGTTGGCCGTGATGGCCACGGGGTCGACCTACTACGCCGTGTTCACCGTGGTGCTCCTCGTCTTCGCGGGCGCCGCCTCCTCCTGGCGCCACCGCTCGTGGCGTCGGCTCGGCGGTGCGGTCGTCACGACGGTCGTCGTCGTCGGCGCCGTCGTCGCCAACATGCTGCCCGACGTGCTCTGGAGCCGCGAGAACGGGGCCAACCCCTCCGGCCTCACCCGGGGCCAGGGCGAGGTCGAGACCCAGTCGCTGAAGCTCGCCCAGCTGCTGATGCCGGTGCCCGGCCACCACGTCGACGCCCTCGCCGGCGTGCGCGCGGAGTACGACTCGGTGTACCCCCTGATCTCGGAGAACCCGGCCCTCGGCCTGGTCGCGGCCGTGGGCCTCGTGACCCTCCTCGCGGTGGCCGTCACGAGCCTCCTCGCCCGCCGCCGGGCCACCGACGTCGCGAGCGTCGCGTCGGGTCGCCTGCAGGCCCTCGAGACCCTCGCCGGACTGGCCGTCGTGAGCCTCCTGTTCTCGGTCGTCGGGGGCTTCCCCACCTTCATCTCGTTCTTCACGTCGAGCCTCCGCGGCTGGAACCGCTTCTCGATCATCATCGCGCTGCTCTCCCTCGCGGCGGTCGGCCTCGTCGTCGACCTGCTCCTCGCGCGCCTCGCGGGCACGAGCCGCGTCGCCCGGACGGACGCGGTCGGGGCGACGACGGAGACCGCCGGAGCGCGCCCCGCCCGACCCGCTCGACGGCGCCTCGCCTCCGTGGCCGGCGTCGTCGTCGCGGCGGTGCTGCTCTGCGGCGGCTTCTACGACCAGACGACGGCGGCCGACATCCCGCCGTACGCCCAGGTCGCCGACGAGTACCGCGCCGACGCGGCGTGGATCGACCAGGTCGAGGACATCGTGGGGGCCGGCGCGAGCATCGTGCAGTTCCCCTACGTCGACTTCCCCGAGGCCCTCTCCGAGAGCGGCCTGTACTACACCGAGCAGCTCCGGCCCTACCTGCACTCGGACGACCTGCACTGGTCCGCCGGCGGGATCAAGGGCCGACCCACGACGCAGTGGCCCGCCACGCTCTCCCAGTACGACGGGCGCAGCATCATGGAGCAGCTCGCGGGCATCGGCTTCGCCGCCGTCCACGTCGACCGCAGCGCGTACCTCGACGGAGGCGAGGCCGTCGAAGCCGAGCTGGCGACCGCCACGGGCGGACCGAGCCTGGTCTCGGCCGACGGGACCAAGGCGCTCTACCTCGTGCCCGCCGACCTCCGCACGGCCGCCGAGGGCCTCGACGCCGCGCAGCGCGACGACCTGCTGACCCGCGTCGCCGACCCCGTCGTCACCCAGCGTGCCGACGGCGAGTTCGGCGTCGACGCGAGCGACCCCGACGACGTCGTGCTGCAGACGCTCCGGGCGCCCTCGACCCTCACCCTGCTGAACGACCGGGGCGAGGAAGCGCGGGTCGTCGTCCGTCTGGAGCTCGGCACCCGGCAGGGCGCGACGAGCGTCGTCGTCTCGGGGCCAGGGCTCGACCGGCCGGTGGTCGTCCCCCTCGTCGACGGCCGGGCGGACCTCGACCTCGAGGTGACCGCGCCCGCGGGCACCAGCTCGCTCACGGTGGCGGGCAGCACCGACGACGGAGCGACCCTGATCGACCTGCCGGGCGGGGCGACGGTGGGCGCCACCGTGGCCGTGCTCGACCCCGAGCTCGTCGACCTGGACCTCGGCCGGTGAGCGCCCGCCTGGCCGCGGGACGCCGGTGGTAGGGTCCTTGACCGTGTCGAGTGCGTCCGAAGTCATCGTCAGCCCGGCTCACCGGATCTCCGTCGTGGTGCCCGTCTACCAGGGCGAGAAGACCCTGGCCGCCCTCGTCGACGAGATCACGGCCCTCGCCTCCGAGCGTGCGACCCCGGCGGGTCACCGGCGCGAGGTCACCGAGGTGTTGCTCGTCCACGACAACGGGCCCGACGCCTCCGACCGCGTCATCCGCGACCTCGAGTCGACCCACGACATCGTCCGGGGCGTGTGGCTGAGCCGCAACTTCGGCCAGCACGCCGCGACGCTGGCCGGCATGGCGTCGACCGGCGGCGACTGGATCGTGACCCTCGACGAGGACGGGCAGCACGACCCGGCCTACATCGACTCGATGCTCGACACCGCCATGGCCGAGCAGGCCGCCCTGGTCTACGCGCGGCCCGAGAACGCGGCCCCGCACGGCCTGCTCCGCAACGCCGCCTCCAAGGGAGCCAAGGTCGTCCTCCGCGCCGTCTTCGGCGACGGCGACGCCTCGGTCTTCCAGAGCTACCGTCTGATCCTCGGCGACGTCGGCCGCAGCGTCTCCGCCTACGCGGGCTCCGGCGTGTACCTCGACGTGGCCATCAGCTGGGTCACCCGGCGCGTGACGACGAGCCCGGTCCGCCTCCGCGACGAGGGCGACCGGACCAGCGGGTACTCGCTCCGCAAGCTCCTCTCGCACTTCTGGCGCATGGTCCTGACCTCCGGCACCCGGGGGCTCCGCGTGGTGAGCGTGCTGGGCGTCGTCCTGGCCGTGCTCGGGCTGCTGTTCGCGCTGTACGTGGTCGTCGCGACCCTCTCGGGCCGTGAGCTGGAAGCCGGCTGGTCGTCGACGATCGTCGTCGTGCTGCTGTCGACCGGCGCCATCCTCTTCTCGCTCGGCATCGTCGCGGAGTACATCGGCGTCGCCGTCAACATGGCGATGGGCCGTCCGTCCTACCTCATCGTGAGCGACCCCGGGCGCGGCCCGCTCGGGCGACGGACCCCGGCCGACCAGTGACCCGAGCGGCCCGCGCGTGACCAGCTCGCCCACGACGTCCCGGCACCGGTACTTCGTGGTGGGAGCCGGTGGGCTCCTCGGCGGGGCCGTCGTGACGCAGCTGGCCCGCCGTCCGGGCGCAGAGGTGGTGACCGCGGTCGTCCCGTGGCACGACGAGGACGACTCGGTCGCCGCGCTCGCCGAGCAGTTCCGAGCCGTCGCCTCGGGGCCCTATGCCTGGTCGCTGGTGTGGTGCGCCGGAGCGGGCGTCGTCGCGAGCGGCCCCGCCGCCCTGGCACAGGAGCACCGCGTGGTCGAGGCCTTCCTCGCCCGAGCGGCCCACGAGCTCGGCGAGACCGGGACCGCCTCCCGCGGAACGGCCTTCGTCGCGTCGTCGGCCGGCGGCGTGTACGCCGGGTCCGCCGCACCCCCGTTCGACGAGCGCACCCGGCCAGAGCCCCTCGCCCCCTACGGCTGGAACAAGCTCCGGGTGGAGGAGGCGTTCGAGCACTGGGCCGGCGTCACCGGCGTGCCCGTCGTCGTGGGTCGGTTCGCCAACATCTACGGGCCCGGGCAGGACCTCGGCAAGGCCCAGGGCCTGGTCTCCCAACTCTGCCTAGCCCACCTCGAGGGGCGGCCGTCGTCGATCTACGTGCCGATGGACACGATCCGCGACTACCTCTTCGTCGACGACGCCGCGTCGATGACCCTCGACGCCCTGGACCGCGCGACGACCGTGGCCGCCGGCACCGTCGTGACCAAGATCCTCGCGTCGGGGCTCGGCATCACGATCGGGGCCCTCATCGCGGAGCTGCAGCGCGTCGTCGGGCGGCGGCCCCGCGTCGTCTGGGGCAGCCACGCCTCGGCCTCGCGCCAGGCCCTGGACCTCCGGTTCCGCTCCGTCGTCTGGCCGGAGCTCGACGCCCGCATGCTCACCCCCGTCGCGGCCGGCATCCACCGGACCGTGCTCTCGCTCCAGGAAGGCAGGAGGAGCTCGTGACCGATCACCGGCCCCCGACCGGACCAGTGCCGCCGGGGCACGACCGCCACCGGATCGGCCTGCCGACCAGCGACTCCCCCGTGGCCTCCGTCGTCGTGCTCGCGTGGCGCCTCGGCGAGCCGCTCGTGGCCTGCCTCGAGGCGCTGGCCGCGCAGCGTGACGCGCCGCCCTTCGAGGTCGTGCTCGTGCTCAACGGCGCCTCCGGCGAGGCCCGGGCGGCGGCTGCGCGCGTGGACGGCGCCGTCGTCGTCGACCTGCCGGAGAACGCCGGCTTCGGCGGCGGCTGTGCCGCGGGCGCGACGGCGGCCCGAGGGCGGGCGCTCGTCCTCCTCAACGACGACGCCGTGGTGGCGCCCACCTGGCTCGCCGCGCTGCACGCCCGTGCCCGGGCCGACGACCGTCCCGTCGCCGTCGGGAGCCTGCTCCTCGGCGCGGACGGGAGGGTGCAGGAGGCGGGGTGTCGCATCCTGCCGGACGCCGGAACCGTGCCGCGGGGCCGCGGCCTCACGGAGGACGAGGCCCGTGCCGCCGACCTGCTGCGGTCACGTCCCGTCGACTACTGCTCGGCCGCTGCGCTCTGGGTCGACCGCGAGACCTTCGACCGGGTGGGCGGCTTCGACGAGCTCTTCGCCCCGGCCTACTACGAGGACGTCGACCTCCAGCTCCGCCTCCGGGCGACAGGGCGGCCCGTCGTCGTCGAGCCCGCGGCGGTGGCGGCCCACCTCTCCGGGGCGTCGACCGACTCCGTGCCGCTCTACCGGGAGTTCCTGGGCCACCGCAACGGGACGCTCTTTGCCCGTCGCTGGGCCGACACGCTGGCCGCCGTCCCCGCCGAGCGGACGGACGGGGACGACCCCCTGGAGGTCCTCCCGCCCGACCTCGGAGCGGCCCCGGCGACGGACGGCGACGACGCCCACCCGGCGGTGGCCGCGGACTACGTCCGGTGGCTCGCCGCCGAGGTGGCACGGCTGAGGAGCGAGGCGGTCGGAGCTGCCGTGCAGCTCGGCGAGCTGGACGAGATCCGCACCGAGCTGTCACGCCTCCAGGCCGAGCACCACGAGACGGCGCAGGCCAGCCACGCCATGCTGCAGCACATCGAGCACCTCGAGGCGCAGGGGCCCCTCGAGGCTCTCCGGTCGCGCTGGCACGCTCAGCACGACCGGTGACGGGCGGGCCCCCGACCTCACGGTCGGGGGCCCGCCGCGGGGCGCGGCGCCGTCGGCGGACCGCGACGACCGTCACTCCCCGGCGACGAGCCTCCACAGGTCGGCCGCGTAGTCGTCCCAGGTGGGGCGCGGCATGTCGGCCGACTGCGCGACGAGCTCGACGTGGAGCTCGTCGTCGCTGAAGAGGCGCCCCATGGCACGCGACATCTCGAGCGGCGAGTGCGGGTCGACGACGAGGGCCCCGTGGCCCTCGCCGAGCTCCCGCATGCTGCCGAAGTCGCTGGTCACGACCGGCACGCCGCTGACGAGCGACTCGACAACAGGCAGCCCGAAGCCCTCGTTGACGCTGCAGAAGACGCTGAAGCGGGCCATCCGGTAGAGGCTCCACACGACGTCGTCGCCGACGCCGGACAGCATCTGCACCGACCGGCCCTTGCGCCGCAGGCGCCGCACCATCTCCTGGAACTCGCCGTCGCCCCAGGCGTTGCCGCCGACGAGGACCAGCGTGAAGTCATGGCCTGCGCGCCAGTTGAGCTCCGCGGCGGTGAGCAGCGCCAGGTGGTTCTTGCGGGGTTCGTGGCTGCCGACCGACAGCACGACCGTCGCGCCGACGAGGCCGAGCTCGGAGCGGACCCGCTCGACGACGTCGTCGTCGACGGCGCCGACCTGCGCGGGCAGGGAGACGGTCTCGATGTGGGGAGGGACGAGCCCTGCGCCCGGCAGCATGGCCGACCAGCCGGTGTACTCGGTGAAGGCGGCGCTCGAGATGGGCGCGATCGCGTCGAAGGTCGACAGGGTCGCGAGGTACTCCGAGAAGGCTCCCGGCATGCCGGGGCCGCTCGTCTCGGCCGTCGTGACGGGGATGCAGTCGTAGCCGATGGCCACGGCGCGGCGCGTCCCGAAGCGGACGACGGACCGCACGCTCGCGGTCCGCTCGGCGGCCACGGTGATCTCCGGCAGGACGAAGGTCGCGTCGAAGGGGACGATGACCGTCCCCGCGGCGACGGTCTCGACCTCGCCGGCGCCCTCGAGCAGCACCCGTCCCGTCTCGTGGTCGGTGAGGGCTGCGAGGTGACGGCCGGTGACGTCCCACGCGGCGAGCAGCACGCGGTGGTCCCGGGTCCAGCGCGTGACGGTCTCGCGGGCCACGCGTTGGATCCCCGTCGTGAAGGAGCTGCGGCTCGTGTCGGTGACGTCCATCACGACGGTGTCGACGATCACGAAGGGACGCGCGGCACCGTGCACGACGCTGCCGCGGCGGTACTCCTCGGTCAGCGGGGCGCTGAGTCCCTCGACGCGCCAGCGTCGCGTGAACTCGACGACGCGCGAAACGGCGGGGATGCGGCGGTGCAGCAGGGCGAGCACGAGGTACGACAGGCGGTCGCTCGCCTCGCCGAGGTCACGAGACAGGGCGTCGACGAGCTCGTCACCGGCGAGGAGGTCCCAGTCGACCGGGGCCGAGGAGGCGCGGCGACCGGCCGCCCGGAGGGCCTCGTCGTGCGAGGGGCGGACCTTCGTCCGGCGCGGGATGGTCAGGAAGTTCACGCGGCGACCGCCGTCCAGATCTCGTCGGCGTAGGAACGCCAGGTCTTCGCCGTCTGGGCTGCGATCTCGTCGAGCAGACGGCGGTGCTCGTCGTCGTCGGTCAGGAGGACGCGCATGGCGTCCACGATGGCCGTGTCGTCGCGGGGGTCGACCTGCAGGCAGCCGCCCTCGCGAGCGATCTCGTCGAGGCTGCCGAAGTCGCTCGTGATGACCGGCACGCCGAGCGCCAACGACTCGGCCACGGGAAGGCCGAAGCCCTCGTGCAGCGACACGAAGACCGTGAAGCGGGCCGCGCCGAAGAGGGCCCAGAGCTCGCGGTCGCCGAGCCGTCGGTGGGACTCGACCTCCATGCCGGAGGCCGAGAGCTTGGCGACGTGTCGATCGAACGACAGGGTCGCGAGACGGCTCCCGCCGCCGACGAAGACGATGCGGAACCGGTGCCCCTCGCGGTGCAGCAGCTCCGCGGCGAAGAGCGTCGCGTCCTGGTTCTTGCGGGGCTCGTGGCTGCCGACGCAGAGCACCACGGGCACGTCGCCCTCGACCGGCGACACGGCGGCCGCGGCCTCGCGGGCGACGGCGGGCACCTCGGTCGCCAGGGTGACGGCGGAGACCGCGGGACCGGTGAGGCCCTGGCTCGGCAGGGTCGACACGAAGCCCCGGAACTCGTCGGCCGCGGACACGCTGATGCCGTACACGCGCCGGGCGTGCTTCACGATGGTGAGGTAGTGGGCGAACCGCTCGGACTCCGGTGCGGGCACCGTGTCGGCGCTCACCAGCGGGATGGCGTCGTAGCCGATCATGTCGACCGCCGTCCCCGACCAGCGGGCGATCGAGGTGAGCACGTCGCAGACGTGGAAGGCGGGGACCTCGGCGACGAGCAGGGAGGTGCGCCACGGGACGAGGACGTGCTCACGGCGCAGCTGGGTGTCGGTGAGCACGGGGTCGTCGCTCTTCTCGAACTGGCGGTCGTTCCACCGGAGGACACGGTCGCGCTGGGGCGCGGTCAGCTCGCGGTAACCGGTGCTGTCCTGGTTCCAGGCGACGAGCCGGTGCTCGCCGGCCCGCTCGGACCACTCGGGCACCATGTGCCGGACCACGCGCTGGATGCCCGTGTTGTGCTCGTACTTCGCGCAGAAGTCGACGTCGACGAGCACCTCGTCGGTGACGAGCTCGAGCGTGCGGAGCCCGGAGTGGATGCGGGCCTGCACGTCCATCGTGCGCTCCAGCACGACCAGCATCGCCGTGGCGGGCGTCGCGAGGAGGAGCGCGCGGCGGAGCGCGGCGAGGTCCGTGGTCGACGGGAAGGTCGCCGTCACGCCCACGAAGAGCAGCCAGGCCGCAGCCGGGTCGCCGCCGCCGTGCACCTCCCGGGCGAGGCGGTCGAGGGCCTCCGCCGGCGGGAGCCCGGTGACGTCGACCCCCAGGGCCGGCGCCACGACGGCCAGGCGAGCGCCGAGGGCGTCACGGAGGGCGTCGACGTCGTCGGACACCGTCTCGGTCAGCCCCGTTCCGAGGGCCCTCATCGGCGACCCAGGCGCCGGGCGACCTCGACCGCGACGAGGCGGCCCGTGGGCACGACGCCGATCTCGCCGGCGCGGCGCGACACGGTGCGCACTGCCCGGAGCGGGCGCGTGACCCGCCAGGAGAAGGTCTGCTGGATGCCCCGCAGCGCATCGGTGACGTTCGACGTGACCGTGAGCCAGTCGTCGAGGACGGCCTCCCGCAGTTCTTCCAGGTCTCTCTCGGCGGTCGACTTCTCTTGCTCCATGGTCCGTCCTCCGTCTCGGCACTCGCGCGCGGGCCGCACGGGAGCCCCGGGTGGAGCTGAGCGCGGACGCGGCGTGGCCCCGTCGGGCTGAGTGCCCGGTTAGCCTATCGTGTGGACACGAGGGGCGGAGCAGGGCCGCCCCGGAATGAGCAGGTCATGAAGAGAGCCTCCGTCATCGGGTGGAGCGTCGCCGCGGGGGGCGTCGTGGTCGTCGGCGTCGTCGCGTGGGCGGTGCTCACGCTGTCCGACGACCCGCCGTCCTCGAGCCCGTCGGCGACCTCGTCCTCGAGCCCGACGCCCGGCGGCTCCGTCTCGGACGACGTGCCGGGGTCGCCCGTCACCACCACGCCCCCGACGAGCCCGGGCTCGTCCGCCTCGTCTGCTCCGGCTCCCGACCCGGCGCCCGACCCGGCTCCGTCGCTCGCCGCCGTCGTGCCGCTCGTCACGTTCGACCAGTGGGACGCCGGGAGCGGCACCCTCACCGTCGGCGCCACCGTGCCCGGCGTCGTCGAGGCCGGGGGCACCTGCAGCGTCACGGCACGGAACGGCGGCCTGACGGTCGACGGCTCGTTCGCCGCCGTCGCGTCCGCGAGCAGCACCGATTGTGGGTCGATGGCCCTCCAGAGCAGCACCTTCACGCCCGGGACCTGGTCGGTGAGCGTCACGTACGCCTCCGCGACCTCGACCGGCTCCGTCGACGACTACGAGGTCACCATCCCATGACACGTCCCTCCCGCCTCCTCGCCCTCGTGACCGTGGTCGCCACCGCAGCCGCCCTGCTCGTCGGGGTCTCCTCCGTCACCGCCGGACCGGCCGCCGCGGCCGGGGACGCCCGGCAGTTCAACCCCGGCAACATCATCTCCGACGACACCTTCTTCAACTCGGCGTCCATGAACGTCGACAGCATCCAGGCGTTCCTCAACGCGCAGGTCGTCACCTGCCGCGGCACGAACGGCCAGCCCTGCCTGAAGGACTACGTGCAGTCGACGACCTCGCGCGCGGGCGACGCCTACTGCTCAGCCATCGACGGTCGTGCGAACGAGAGCGCCGCGTCGATCATCCAGCGGGTCGGCAGCGTCTGCGGCATCAACCCCCAGGTGCTGCTCGTCATGCTGCAGAAGGAGCAGGGCCTGGTGCAGTCCACCAGCCCGACGGCCACCGCTTACAAGATCGCCATGGGCTACGGCTGCCCGGACACGGCCCCGTGCGACACCGCCTACTACGGCTTCTTCAACCAGGTCTGGAACGCGGCCCACCAGTTCCAGCGCTACACGAAGACGAGCTCGTCGTGGAGCTACCAGCCCCGCCGCACGAACAACATCTACTACCACCCCAACGCGGCCTGCGGCACGAAGAGCGTCTACATCGAGAACCAGGCGACGGCCAACCTCTACCTCTACACGCCCTACACGCCGAACGCCGCGGCGCTCGGTGCCGGGTACGGCACGGGCGACTCCTGCAGCGCCTACGGCAACCGCAACTTCTACCTGTACTTCACCGACTGGTTCGGCAACCCCTCCAACTGGCTCCAGTCGGCGTCGTTCGAGGGCGGGTCGGTCGCGGGCTGGAACTGGAGCAACGGCCCGATCAACCGCCTGGCGGTCTCGGACCCCCGCGCGAAGGACGGCAACTGGTTCCTCGCCGCGAACACGAGCGCGGCCGGTCGCGCGGTCACGCAGGACGTCGCCCGGCCGACCCGGGTCGGCGAGCAGGCGACGGTCACGGTCCAGCTCCGGTCCGAGGGCGCGACGCCGTTCACCGGCAAGGTCGTGGTCTGGGGCCTCGGCGGAGCGAGCGAGCACGCCGAGCAGTCGTTCGCCGTCGGACCGGAGTGGACGCCGGTGACGGTGCGGCTCCCCGTGGAGGACAGCGACCACTCGACCATCCGCCTCGACGTCTACATGACGTCCACCGACACGACCCTCTGGATGGACGGCACGTCGATGACGTTCGGTGCGGCGCCGGTCAAGCACAACCGCCTCTCGCACCCGTCGTTCGAGGGCAGCTTCGCCAACTGGGTGCCGGGCTACGGCTTCGTGAACCAGCAGATCTACGACCAGCCCTCCCTCGCGAAGGACGGCTCGTGGTTCGCCGCGTCGAACACCCCGGTCGCGGGGCGGAGCTTCGCCCAGTACACCGACGTCACGCACGTGTCGGGCGACCGCTGGACGCTCTCGATGTGGCTCCGGTCCGCGAGCGGCGCCCCGTTCTCGGGACGCCTCGCCCTGTGGAGCTTCGGCTCGAGCGACCGTGTCGCCGTCGTCCCCTACACGGTGAGTGGCCAGTGGACGCAGGTGTCGGTGACGGTCGACGTCGGCGACACGAACGTCAGGAGCCTGAAGAGCGAGCTCTACATGGACACCACCGGCGACACGGTCTGGCTCGACGACGCGAGCCTGACGCGGAACGTCCTGCCGAACGGCTCCTTCGAGGGCCCGAGCGCCTCGGGCTGGACGCGCAGCGCCGACGCCGTGAACTTCGCCGTGTACGGCCGCGCGCAGGGGACCCCGGGGCACGGCGACGCCTTCGCCGCGACCAACACCAGCGTCGCCGGGACCTCCCTGTGGAGCGCGGCCTCGCTCACCCCGACGGTCGGCGACGACTACACCGCCCAGGTGCTCGTCCGCTCGGGGTCGGGCCAGCCGTTCTCCGGCCGCCTCGCCCTCTGGGCCCTCGGCGGTACGTCAGAGGTGGCGGTGGTGCCGTTCACGTCCACCTCCGAGTGGACCTCCGTGTCCGTGCCGTTGACCGTCGCCCGGGACGGCCACACCTCGCTCCGCCTCGAGATCTACGAGGACACCCCCGGGGCCACGCTCCACCTCGACGGCGCACAGCTCCGCTGAGCGGCGCGCCTCCGACCCCCACCGGCCCCACGGATATGATGTCGTGTCGGCCGAATCAACCGTTAGGAACCTGAATTGACCAAGCGCGCCCTCATCACCGGAGTCACGGGACAGGACGGCATGTACCTCAGCCGCCTCCTTCTCTCGAAGGGATACGAGGTCTACGGACTCGTCCGCGGACAGAACAACCCCAAGATCCCCCTGATCACCGAGTGGGCCCCCGAGGTCAAGATCCTGACCGGCGACCTCCTCGACCAGTCCAGCCTGCTCCGCGCGCTCAACAGCTCGCAGCCCGACGAGGTCTACAACCTCGGTGCGATCTCGTTCGTCGCCTACTCGTGGGAGAACGCGCAGCTGACCAGCCAGGTCACCGGTCTCGGCGTGCTCAACATCCTCGAGGCGATCCGTCTCTACGCCGGCGACGACATCGGCAAAGTGCGCTTCTACCAGGCCTCCAGCTCAGAGATGTTCGGCCGCGTGCAGGAGGTCCCCCAGAAGGAGACCACCCTCCTCTGGCCGCGCTCGCCCTACGGCGTCGCGAAGGTCTTCGGTCACTACATGACCATCAACTACCGCGAGTCGTACGGCATGCACGCCTCGTCGGGCGTCCTGTTCAACCACGAGTCGCCCCTCCGCGGGCCGGAGTTCGTCACCCGCAAGATCAGCGTCGCCGTCGCCCGCATCGCGCTCGGCCTGCAGGACCAGCTCAGCCTCGGCAACCTCGACGCCAAGCGCGACTGGGGCTTCGCCGGCGACTACGTCGAGGCGATGTGGCGCATGCTGCAGCAGGACGAGGCCGACGACTACGTCATCTCGACCGGCGAGACCTACTCGGTGCGCCAGTACCTCGACATCGCCTTCAACCACGTTGGCATCTCCGACTGGGAGAAGCACGTCTTCCAGGACCCGCAGTTCTTCCGCCCCGCCGAGGTCGACCTGCTCATCGGCGACTCCGCCAAGGCCCGGGAGACCCTCGGCTGGAAGCCCGCGGTCAGCTTCGAGGAGCTCGTCACCATGATGGTCGACGCCGACATGGCCCGCGAGAAGTCCGCGCGGGGCAAGTAAGGCATGCTCCGCGTCCTCGTCACCGGGATCGCCGGCCAGACCGGCAGCTACCTCGCCGAGAACCTCGTGGCCGCGGGCCACGAGGTCCACGGCGTCGTCCGTGACGGGGGCGCGGAGGGCGGCGTGCTGCCCGCCGCGGCGGCCCTGCACGTCGGCGACCTGACCGACCACGCCGCCATGCGGTCGCTCGTCCTCGACCTGTCGCCCGACGTCGTCGTGAACCTCGCCGCGGTGAGCAGCGTCGCGGCGTCCTGGCGGTCACCGCTCGAGACGTCGCTCCTCAACGGCACGGCCGTCGCCGCGCTGATCGCCGCCGTGGCCGAGGCCTCGAGCGCCCGCCACGAGACGGCCTTCGTGCAGGCGTCCAGCGCCGAGATCTTCGGGCAGCCCACGGTCTCGCCGCAGGACGAGCGCACGCCGATCGCCCCGATCAACCCGTACGGGGCAGCCAAGGCCTACGCCCACCACCTGGTCGGGGCCTACCGGGCCTCCGGCCTCCGGGCCTCCAGCGTCGTCCTGTACAACCACGAGTCGCCCCGTCGCCCCGAGCAGTTCGTGACCCGCAAGATCACCGCGGCCGCGGCCCGCATCGCGCGGGGGGAGCAGGACGAGCTCGTGCTCGGCGACCTCGACGTCCGCCGCGACTGGGGCTGGGCGCCCGACTACGCCGACGCCCTCGCCCGGGTCGCCACCTCCGACGTCGCGGACGACTACGTCGTCGCCACCGGCACGGCCCACAGCATCCACGACTTCGTCGCCGCGGCCTTCGCCCGCGTCGGCATCCACGACACCACGGGCCTGGTGCGCAGCGACGCCGAGTTCGTGCGCCCCGCCGACGCCTCCGAGCTGCGCGGCGACGCGTCCAAGATCCGGACCGAGCTCGGCTGGACGACGACGAAGACCTTCACCGAGATCGTCGACGCCATGGTCGACGCCGATCGGTGACCCGAGCACCTGCGTCACGCCCCGCCGACGCACCCCTCGGAGCATCGTGAGCGTCACGGTCCTGCTCGACGCCACGTCCGTGCCCGCCGACTCCGGCGGGGTCGGGCGCTACCTGCGCGAGCTCGTGCCGGTGCTCTCGCGCCACGCCGAGGTCGACCTGCACGTCGCGTGCCAGCGTCGTGACGTCACGTGGCTCCGCGAGGGCTCCCCCGCGGCGGTACTGCACCCCGTCCCCGAGCGGACCACGTCCGTGCCGCTCCGGCTGCTCTGGGAGCAGCTGGGCCTGCCCCGGCTGGCGCGCCGGGTCGGGGCCGACGTCGTCCACTCCCCGCACTACACGATGCCCCTCCTCACGCGGCGCGCGCGCGTGGTCACCCTGCACGACGCGACGTTCTTCTCCCACCCCGACCTCCACGGCCGGCTGAAGGGACCCTTCTTCCGCCGGTGGATCCGGATCGCCGCCCGTCGGGCCGACCGCTGCATCACCCCCAGCCGCGCGACGGCGGACGAGGTCGTGCGGTGGACGGGTCGGCCAAAGGCACCGCTGGTCGTCTCCCTGCACGGCGTCGACACCGTCAGGTACTCCCCCGAGGCGCGCCGCACGGAGGCCGCCGCGCGGGCCGCTCTCGGTCTCGGCGACGACGCCTACGTCGCCTTCGTAGGGACCATCGAACCCCGGAAGAACGTCGGCCCGCTGCTCGACGCGGTGTCGGCCCTCGCCGCCAGGCGCCCCGACCTCCGGCCCCGCCTGGTGCTCGCCGGCGGCCGTGGCTGGGACGACGCCGCCGTGGCCCGCCTGGAGGGCGCCTCCCCCTCCGACCCCTGGCGCTGGCTCGGCTACGTGGACGAGGAGCTGCTGCCGGCGTTCGTCGCCTCCTCCGCGCTGGTCGCCTACCCGAGCGTGGGCGAGGGCTTCGGCCTGCCGATCCTCGAAGCGCTGGCGAGCGGCGTCCCCGTCGTGACGACGGACCGCCTCGCCGCGCCGGAGGTGGGCGGCGACGTGGCCGTCTACAGCGAGCCCGACGCGGGCGCGCTCGAGGCCGTCCTCGAGGCCCTCCTCGACGACGCCCCCCGTCGCGAGCAGCTCGGCGTCCTGGGCCGCCGCCGCGCCCTGACCTTCACCTGGCAGCGCACCGGCGACGAGCACGTCGCCGCCTACCTCGCCGCGACGGGGGCCGCCTCGTGACCGACGTGCTCTGCATCACCGTGACGTACTCCCCCGGCCCCACCCTCGAGGCGTTCGTCGGCTCCCTGGCGCCGAACGGATTCCCGCCCGGCCGCGTCGTCGTCGTCGACAACGGCTCGACCGACGGCGCACCGGAGGCGGTGGCCGAGGCGCACCCGGAGGTCACGCTCGTCAGGGCGCCGGGCAACGTCGGGTACGGCCGCGCCGTCAACCTCGGAGCCGAGCAGGCCCGGTCCGCCGACGAGTGGCTGCTGGTCTGCAACCCGGACACGCTGGCGACCCCGGACACCCTCGCGCGCCTCCTCGAGGCCGCGCACCGGGCCCCGCGCGCCGGCGCGCTGGGCCCGCGCGTGCTCGACCCGGACGGGTCCGTGTACCCGTCAGCCCGGGCGCTGCCCTCCATCCGCACGGGCATCGGCCACGCCCTGCTCTCGGGCGTGTGGCCCTCGAACCCCTGGACGCGGCGCTACCAGCAGCGCGACGTCTCGGCGTCGGCCTCGCCCGCCGAGGTGGGCTGGCTCTCCGGAGCGTTCCTGCTGCTCCGCCGGGAGGCCTTCGACCAGATCGGCGGCTTCGACCCCGACTTCTTCATGTACTTCGAGGACGTCGACCTGGGGCGGCGACTGGCCGAGGCGGGGTGGTCCAACCTGTTCGTGCCCGAGGCCGTCGTGACGCACGTCGGCGGCGAGAGCACGGCGCGGTCCGCGGACGCCATGGTGGCGGCTCACCACCGCTCGGCGCACCTCTACGTCGCCAAGACGCACCCCGGGGCGCTCTGGCGACCGGTGGTGGCGGTGCTCGGCGTCGGGCTGCGGCTCCGGTCGAGGGCGACCATCGTGCTCGACCGGCTCCGCGGCTGACCCGGCGGGGGCGCCGTCGCGAGGCGCCCGTCCCGGGACTGCCCGGCGGCGGCTGCCCTCGAGGCGCCGGTCAGCGACCCGAGTAGTCGGCCCCGGTCGTGAGCGCGGTGCGCGGGATCGACAGCGAGCTGAGCACGTTGTAGAAGGCCGCGGCGTTGAGGTTCTTGTACTGCACGCCGATCGACTGCATGGCGTTGACCATGTCCATGGTCGTCATGTGACGCAGCGACCGCACTCCGACCATGCAGATGTAGCCGCCGCCGACCTCGGCGAGGTTGTCCGTGCACCGGATGATGAGCATGAGGTGATCCGTTCCTGTAGCGGGGTGGGGCGTCGGGTCAGCGACGGAAGTAGTCGGCGTCCTGGGTGAGCGACGAGCGCGGGATGCCCATCGAGTTGATGACGTCGTAGAAGCGCGAGCGGTCGAGCTCGAAGTAGGGCGTGCCGATGACGCGCATGCTGTTGATCATGTCGAGGGACGACAGGTGGCGGAGGCTGTGCAGGCCGACGAGCGCCGTGTACCCGGCCTGCTGCTCGTCGAGGCCCTGCGAGGCGCGGATGATGACGACGTCGGGATCGCTCTCGACCGCCAGTGGGATGTCGCCCACGTAGTTGCCCACGTAGTCGAAGTGCCAGGGCTCCGGGCGGCTGAAGGTGTTGCCCGTCGGGCTCCAGCCGTAGGCCGGCGCGTTCGCGTCCATCCACCGCTTGGCGGCGGAGCCGGACGTCGCGACGCCGGCGCCGAAGTCGCACGAGATGCCCCAGCCGTGGTTGGAGGTGCCCGGGTAGGCGGCGAGGTTGCCCTTGCCCGCCTGGTACAGGTTCCAGTACTCGACCTGGCGGTCGTAGCTGCGGTACCCCTCCGTGATCGCGAGGGGCGTGCCCACGGCGTTCGAGAAGGCGAGGCTCAGCGCCAGGTACTGGCGGGCGGCGTCCGTCCGCAGGTAGCCGGACCCGGCCACGCTCGCGACGACGGGAGTGAGCGCCCCGGCCGGGATCCGGCCGTTCGTGTGGCCGCCCCACGCCGTGGTCTGGGCCGCGGCGAGGGCCTGGGCCACGCTCTGGACGGAGGCGCCGGTCTCGCCGAGCGAGGAGACGGCGGAGGCGCGGTGCGCGTCAAGCGCGACCGCCGACGAGGCCGTCACCGCGGTGACGGCGGCGTACGAGAGGAGGCGACGACGATCGAGGCCCCGGCCCGGGTCGAGCGGGGCGGCGACGTCGTCAGCAGAGCGATCCATGATCGTCCCAACCTCCCACGGGGTCGTGGCTGCCACCACCCCCCGTGCGGGAGTCGGCAAGAAGGAGGACTAGCCCAGGAGGCCGAGCAGGTACTCGCCGTAGCCGCTCTTGACCAGCGGTGCCGCCAGGGCGCGCAGCTGGTCGTCGTCGATCCAGCCCCGACGCCACGCGATCTCCTCGACGCAGCCGATCTTGAAGCCCTGACGCTGCTCGATGACGCGCACGTACTCGGAGGCCTGCATCATCGACTCGTGGGTGCCGGTGTCGAGCCACGCCGTGCCCCGGTCGAGCACCTGCACCTGCAGCTTGCCGGCCGTGAGGAAGGCCTCGTTGACGGTGGTGATCTCGAGCTCGCCGCGAGCGCTGGGCTCGATCGACTTCGCGACCTCGACGACGGAGTTGTCGTAGAAGTAGAGGCCGGGCACCGCGTAGTTGCTCTTGGGGTGCTCGGGCTTCTCCTCGATGGAGCGCGCGGTGAAGGTGTCGTCGAAGTCCACGACGCCGTAGGCCCGCGGGTTGGCCACGTGGTACGCGAAGATGACCCCGCCGTCCGGGTCGGTGTTCGCCCGGAGGTTCGAGCCGAGGCCGACCCCGTGGAAGATGTTGTCGCCGAGCACGAGCGCGACCTTCTCGTCGCCGATGAACTCCTCGCCGATCACGAAGGCCTGCGCCAGGCCGTCCGGTGACGGCTGGACGGCGTACGTCAGCTCGATGCCGAGGTCGGAGCCGTCGCCGAGCAGCCTCCGGAACTGGGGCGCGTCGTCCGGGGTCGTGATGATGAGGATCTCGCGGATGCCCGCGGAGAGCAGCGTGGACAAGGGGTAGTAGACCATCGGCTTGTCGTAGATCGGCATCAGCTGCTTCGAGATGCCCTTGGTGATGGGGTAGAGACGTGTGCCGGACCCGCCGGCCAAGATGATTCCGCGCATGCCTGCCTAGTTCGCAGCTCGGAGCTGCTGGTAGAGGTCCTGGCACTCCTGCCACGTCGGCAGGAGCCCCTGGGACTCGGCCTCGGCCAGGGTCGGGGCCGAGGTGTCCTTCGGCGAGAGAAAGATCTCGCCGATGTCGGTGGGGAACGTGAGCCCGATGTCGGGGTCGAGGACGCTGAGGCCCTTCTCGCGTTCGGGGTTGAAGGTCTCGGTGACGAGGTAGTTGACCGTCGCGCCCTCGGTGAGGGCGACGATGGCGTGCCCGAGCCCCTCGGAGAGGTAGACGGCACGGCGGTCGACGTCGTCGATGAGCACCGAGTCCCACTGGCCGAAAGTCGGCGACCCGACCCGGATGTCGATGACGAAGTCGATGAAGGCGCCCTTGGGGGCCGAGACGTACTTCGCCTGGCTCGGCGGCACGAGCGCGTAGTGCACGCCGCGGGCGACGCCGCGCGCCGACACCGAGGTGTTGACCTGCTTCAGCGCGAGGGGATGGCCCACGGTCTCCTGCACGCGGTCGAAGCGGTACTGCTCGAAGAACACGCCACGGTCGTCGCCGTGCTGTGTCGGGACGAACTCCCAGGCGCCGGGCACGGTCAACTCACGGATCTGCACGTCGGGAGTCTAGCAACGGACGCCTTGTAGGCTGGGACCGTGAAAATCCTCGTCACCGGCGGCGCCGGCTTCATCGGATCGAATTTCGTGCGTCGCACCCTGGAGGACGCGTACCCGGGCCTCGAGGGCGCCGAGGTCGTCGTGCTCGACGCCCTCACCTACTCGGGCAACCTCGAGAACCTCGCCAGCGTGGCCGGCTCCCCGCGCTACCGGTTCGTGCAGGGCGACATCCGCGACGGCGCGCTCCTCGACACGCTCTTCCCCGAGGTCGACGCCGTCGTCCACTTCGCGGCCGAGTCGCACGTCGACCGGTCCGTCCGCGACGCCTCGATCTTCGTCGAGACCAACGTCCTCGGCACGCAGCAGCTGCTCGACGCGGCGCTCCGCAACGACCTCGCGCGCTTCGTCCACGTCTCGACCGACGAGGTCTACGGCTCCATCGCCGAGGGCTCGTGGGCGGAGGACCGCCCCCTCGAGCCCAACTCGCCGTACTCGGCGTCGAAGGCCGGCAGCGACCTGCTCGCGCGCAGCTACCACCGGACCCACGGCCTGAACGTCTCGATCACGCGCTGCAGCAACAACTACGGCCCGTACCACTTCCCCGAGAAGGTCATCCCGCTCTTCGTCACGAACCTCATCGACGACCGTCACGTGCCCCTCTACGGCGAGGGGAACAACATCCGTGACTGGCTGCACGTCGACGACCACACCCGCGGCATCGCGATGGTCCTGGTGGACGGCCGCCCGGGCGAGATCTACAACATCGGCGGCGGGACGGAGCTCACGAACAAGGAGCTCACCGAGATGCTGCTCGAGGCCACCGGCAAGGACTGGTCGTACGTCGACCGCGTCCAGGACCGCCTCGGCCACGACCTGCGCTACTCGGTCGACATCTCCAAGATCCGCGCGGAGCTCGGCTACGAGCCGCAGGTGCCGTTCGCCCAGGGCCTCGCCGACGTCGTGCAGTGGTACCGCGACAACCGCCAGTGGTGGGAGCCCCTGAAGGAGCGCGCGGCCCTCTGATGACGACGCCCCAGCACGCCAAGTACCTCGTCACCGGCGCCCGCGGCATGCTGGGCTCCGACCTGGTCGAGGCCCTCTTCGGCCGCGACGTCACCCTCCTCGGGCGCTCCGAGCTCGACGTCACCGACCGCGACGCCGTGTTCGCCGCCGTGGAGGGCCACGACGTCGTGGTCAACGCCGCGGCCTGGACGGCCGTCGACGCGGCGGAGACCGACGAGGAGGCGGCGCTGGCGGTGAACGGGACGGCCGTCGGCCTCCTCGGCGAGGCGACCGCCGCCTCCGGCGCGAAGCTGGTCACGGTGTCGACCGACTACGTCTTCGCCGGCGACGCGACCACGCCGTACGCCGAGGACGCTCCCTACGCACCGCTCAACGCCTACGGCCGCACGAAGGCCGCGGGCGAGCGGGCCGCCCTGTCGGCGAACCCCGCGGGCACCTACGTGGTGCGGACGGCCTGGCTCTACGGTCGCCACGGCACGAACTTCCCCCGGACCATGCTCGGCCTCGCGGCCTCCCGCGACACCTTCTCCGTCGTGGCCGACCAGGTCGGGCAGCCGACCTGGACGCTCGACCTGGCCCGGCAGATCGTCGCCCTGGTCGACGCCGACGCCCCGGCGGGCGTCTACCACGGCACCGCCTCCGGTCGGGCGAGCTGGTTCGACTTCGCCCAGGAGACCCTCCGCCTCGCCGGGCTCGACCCCGAGCGCGTGCTGCCGACCGACAGCTCGACGTTCGTGCGGCCCGCCCCCCGCCCGGCCTTTAGCGTGCTCGGCCACGACGCGTGGCGCAGGGCCGGCCTCGAGCCGATGCGCGACTGGCGTCAGGCCCTCGCCGAGGCGAGCGCCTCGGGCGTCCTGGGCGACGCGGGGGCCTCGTGACGACGACGCTGCGGGTCGTCGTCGACCAGATCCTCGCCCCGGTGCCCGGGGGCATCGGCCGGTACACGAGCGAGCTCACCCGGGCCCTGGTGGCCACCGCCCCCCGCGGCTGCGAGGTCGAGGGCGTCGTCGCGGCCCACCCGCAGGACGACTACGACCGGCTGACGGACCTCGTCCCCGGCCTCACGCGACTCACGAAGTCGCCGCTCGGTCGGCGCGAGCTGTCGCTGGCGTGGCAGGCCGGCGTCCTCGGGCTGCCGGGCCGCGGCATGGTCCACGCGACCAGCCTGCTCGCCCCGCTCGGTCGGCACGACCGCGACCTCTCCCCCGGCGACCAGACCGTGGTCACGCTGCACGACATCGTGCCGTGGACGCACCCGGAGACCCTCACCCCGCGGGGCGTCCGCTGGCACAAGGCCATGACGAAGCGCGCGTTCCGCTACGCGGACGCCGTCGTCGTGCCGACGCACGCGGTGGCCGCCGACCTCGCCGAGCTCTTCCCGTTCGGCGACCGGATCCGGGTCGTGGGCGGTGCCGTCAGCGACGACCTCCGTGTGCCCGCCGACGCGGACGACCTCGCCGACGCCCTCTCGCTGCCGGAGCGCTACGTGCTGAGCGTGGGCACGCTGGAGCCGCGCAAGGGCCTCCGTCCCCTGATTGAGGCGCTCGCGCACCCCGACGCCCCCGACCTCCCGCTCCTCGTCGTCGGTCCCGACGGCTGGGGCGACGTGCGGGTGGCGGACATCGCCGCCGAAGTCGGGCTCGCGCCTGACCGCGTCCGTACGATGGGCTTCGTGTCGGACGCCCAGTTGGCGGTCCTGCTGCAGCGGGCCTCCGTGTTCGTCTTCCCGAGCCTGGCCGAGGGCTTCGGCCTGCCGGTCGTCGAGGCGCTCAGCCTCGCCACGCCCACGGTGGTCTCCGACGCCCCGGCTCTCGTCGAGGTGGCCGACGAGGCCGCCGTGGTCGTCCCTCGGGCCGACGCCGAGGGGTACCCGGCCCGACTCGCACAGGCCATGTTCCAGGTCGTGACCGACCTGGAGCTCGCCTCCCGACTCGGCATCGCCGGGCTCGATCGGGCCAGGGCCTTCAGCTGGCGCGACTCGGCCGACAAGGTTTGGCAGCTGCACGCGGACCTCTAGCCGGCGTCGCGGCACGGCTGCGCAGCCTCGGCGCCAGCCGCCCCGCGGCGACCGTCCGGCCTAGCCCGCGGGGGTCGAGGTGGTCGCCGCAGCGACGGCCGCGTGGATCACGTCGTAGTCGGGGTAGACGTTCGAGTACGTCGGGGGCACGATCTCCAGGTCGCTGATCGGCTGCTCCTTGGCCTCCAGCGCGAGCTCCACGAAGGCCCCCAGCGCCCCCTGGGGGATGTCGGTGTCGACGGTCTGGGCCCCGGCGGCGGCCACGGACTGGAACTTCGACAGCACCGTGGCCGGCTGGAACTGCGAGAGCAGGGCCTGTTGCACCTCGCGCTGGCGCGCCATGCGGTGGTAGTCGTCGGAGCCGTGACGTGCCCGGGCGTACCAGAGGGCGTGGTAGCCGTCCATGACCTGCTCGCCGGGCTCGATCCAGCCGTCGACGTTCGTCGGCTGCCCGGCGGCGTCGACGCCGCCGTTGATGGGCAGCCGCCCCTCGGTGTTGTCGATCGTGATGCCGCCGAGTGCGTCGATCAACTGCACGAAGCCCTGCATGTCGATCAGGACGTAGTACTGGAGGGTCAGGCCGGTGACGCCCTCCACCGCGTCGCGCATGGCCTCGATCCCGGGGTTGCTGCCCCGCGACTCGGCGTCGGGGTAGAGGTCGGGGTGCTCTTCGCCGTAGGTGTAGAGGTAGCTCACCAGGCAGTCGTCACCGCAGGAGTAGCCGTCGGGGAAGTCGCCCCAGAGCGGCGACCCCTCGGAGAAGGGGGCGTTGTAGAGGTTGCGCGGGATGCCGACGATCGTCGTCGCCCCGGTCTCGGCGTCGATGCTCGCGACCGAGATGCTGTCCGGTCGGAGGCCGGTGCGGTCGGCACCGGCGTCGCCGCCGAGCAGGAGGATGTTGTAGCGCCCGTCGATCGGGTCGGCGGCGGCCTGTCGCGAGGTGAAGAGCGAGTCGAGCAGGCCATGCTGGACTCCGGTGAGGTACGCCCCGTAGGCCGCGGGACCGACCGTGCCGGCCATCAGCAGCACCATGACGCCCGCGAGGAACCCGCGAGCCGTCGGCACGGTGCGGACGATGCGCAGCAGACGGAGCGTGTCGAGCGTCAGCACCAGCCAGAGCGCGGCGTAGTACACCAGGAAGACCTGGACGACGGTCAGGGCGACGACGTTGGTGGCGACCTCGAAGAGCGGCGTGCGCCAGACCAGCGCCAGGACGGCCGTGACGAGGGCCACGGCCCAGGACAGGAGGGTGGAGGCGAGCCCCCAGCGACCGAGGCGCCGGCTGCCCGCGAGCACCTGGGCGGACCCCGGGACGAGCACGTTGAGCACCACCAGCGTCCAGGCCCGCCTCGTCATGAACGAGGGCGACCCGAGGTCGGGGTGCCGGACGGGCAGCGTGGCGCTCACAGCGACCGGTGCAGGGCGGCGTTCTTCTCCTCGACCAGCTCCCCCAGGCTGGTCGCGTAGTCGGCCAGGCGGGCCGACACGGCCGGGTCGGTCGTGCCGAGGATGCGCGCTGCGAGGAGGCCGGCGTTGGCTGCACCGCCGATGGAGACGGTGGCCACCGGGATCCCCGCGGGCATCTGCACGATCGAGAGCAACGAGTCGAGCCCGTCGAGACGCGCGAGGGCCACCGGGACGCCGATGACGGGCAGCGTCGTGAGCGAGGCGATCATCCCCGGCAGGTGCGCGGCCCCTCCGGCCCCGGCGATGACGACCCGGACCCCTCGCCCGGCGGCGGCCTTGCCGAAGGCGACCATCTTGTCGGGGGTGCGGTGGGCCGAGACGACCTCCACCTCGTGGGCGATGCCGAACTCCACGAGGATGTCGGAGGCGCTGCGCAGGGTGGGCCAGTCGCTGTCGGATCCCATCACGATCGACACGAGCGGACCCACGGCGGGGTCGTTCGGCCTCGTCGTGGCGGTCGGGGCGGGGGCGGTCGGGTCGGGCACGAAGGAGAGGATAGCCGTCAGTCCTCGAAGAAACGGACAGCGGCGCGCGCCCGGGCCGTCACGTCGTCGAGGTCGTCGCCCGTCGTCGTGACGTGTCCCACCTTGCGACCGGGTCGGGGCTCCTTGCCGTAGTCGTGCACCTTCGAGCCGGGCTGGTCGGCCATCAGGGCCGGGAGCCGGTCGCCCATCGTCCCGGTCGACGGCCCCCCGAGGACGTTGACCATCACGCTCCAGGGGCGGTGCGGGGCCGGGTCGCCGAGGGGCAGGTCGAGCACCGCCCTGAGGTGCTGCTCGAACTGGCTGGTGACGGCGCCGTCGATGCTCCAGTGGCCGGTGTTGTGCGGGCGCATGGCGAGCTCGTTGATCAGCAGGCGGCCGTCGGCGGTCTCGAACAGCTCGACGGCCAGCACGCCGGTCACGCCGAGCCGCTCGGCGACCGTGCGCGCGATCTCCTCCGCCTGCGCCACGAGCTCCGACGGGGCTCCCGGCGCGGGGGCGGTCACCTCGGCGCACACGCCGTCGCGCTGCACGGTCTCGACGAGCGGCCAGGCCACGACCTGGCCGCTCGGCCGGCGGGCGACCAGCTGGGACAGCTCGCGCCGGAAGTCGACGAGCTCCTCGACGAGGAGCGCGGCACCGGCACCGTGCTCGTCGACCACGGCGAACCAGTCGTCGGCCTCGTCCGCTGCCCGGACGACGCGCACCCCCTTGCCGTCGTAGCCGCCGCGTGGCGTCTTGACCACGGCCTGACCGCCGTGCGCCTCGAGGAAGGAGGCGAGCTCGACGGAGTCGTGGACGGCGGCCCAGTCGGGCACGGGCAGCCCGAGGCCGGACAGACGCTCGCGCATCACGATCTTGTCCTGGGCGACGGCCAGCGCCTCCGGGGAGGGGTGCACGGCCACGCCCGCCTCGACGAGCGCGCGCAGGACGCCCTGGGGCACGTGCTCGTGGTCGAAGGTGACGACGTCGACGTCGCGGGCGAAGGCGAGCACGGCCGCCCTGTCGCGGTGGTCGCCGACCGCCGTCGCGGCCAGACGCGCCGAGCTGTCGGCGGCCTCGGCCAGCACCCGGATCTCGATGCCGAGGTGCACCGCCGGCGGGACCATCATCCTGGCCAGCTGGCCGCCGCCGATCACGCCGATCGTGTGTGTCATCCGGAGTCCTCCTCGATCGACCGGGCACCTCTGGGCGGAGCTGCCGAGGCGGGTCGCCGTCCATTCTGTCGGAACGTCACCAGCCGGTGAAACCGCGCTCCTCGCCCTCCGACTCGGCCGAGCGGTCGACCGTCGAGTCGAGGAGAGCCTCCCCCGGGGCGCCCTCGTAGTCGTAGATCGTGTAGTCGCCGCAGGCCACGGTGTCGGTCGGCGCCCCGAGCTCGTCGAGGGTCGCCGACCAGTCCTCGAGGTCGAGCCCGCTGACGACCAGGTAGCTCGGGTCCGCGCCCTGGTACGGGGCCAGGTTCGACAGCCACGGGAACACCGAGAGATCGCCGTGCGCCTGCAGCAGGCGGACGTCGTCGCCGCCGTAGACCTGGAGCGGCCGCACCTGCCAGAACTGCCCGACGCCGACGGCGTCGCGGCCGTCCGCCCAGTCCGTGAGGCAGGAGGCCGCCGGGTAGCCGGGCCCGCGCGCCTCGGTGACCACCCGGGCGATCGGGGCCGTGCCGAAGGCCACGACGGCGGCGACCACCGCGACCGCGGCGACGAGCAGCGGCACCCTGCGGCGGGCCGCGCCGGCGGGGGCGCGCGCCGCTGCCCGCTCGAGCACCACCACCAGCGAGACCACGCCGACCGCGAGCGGCACGAAGAACACCGGCAGGAGGTACCGGGCGGCCAGGCTGCCGACCTGCACGACCACGACGGGCACGACCACCGACGTCGCCACCGACGCTGCGAACGCGAAGGTCACGGGGCCGCTCGCCCGCCGCACGAGGGCGACGACGAGGCCGACGACGGAGACCACGACGAGGCCGAGGAAGACCGCGGCCTCGAGCTGGCCCTTGTGGGAGGTGACCAGCTCGCGCAGGATCCCCCGGTAGAAGCTGGCCGACAGGTCGACCAGGTCGGACCGGAAGTACTGGTCGGAGGTCGCGGCGATGTACGGCGCGAGGGGGATGCGCCCGACGTAGCCGACCGCCGAGCCGCCGAGGCTCGCGACCGCGAGCACGACGACGGTGCGCCAGCCCGTCCGCCGGACGGCCCAGGTGACCGCGAGGGCGACGCCGGCCGGAGCCACCGCCCAGAGGAGGTAGAGCGGGTTCGAGAGCACCGAGAGGGCCGCCACCAGGGCCAGCCCCGACGCGGAGGCGACGACGGAGCGGCGTGTGGCGTCGCCCCGCAGCAGCCGCGCCCCGAGGGCCAGCGTCGCGAGACAGCTCATCACGGTGCCCGAGTAGTACGTGTTCGAGTAGAAGAGGGTCGCGATCTCGGCGGTGTTGCCGACGTAGCGGAACTCGAGCAGCGTGCACCCCACGAAGAGGGCCGTTCCCGCCACCGCCGCCGCGGCCGCCGCGGCCTGCCCCGCCGCGGGCAGCAACGATCGGGTGACCGCCCGGAACAGCAGGTACAGCACCACGACGTTGACGACGGCGTTGGTCAGGAGCGCCGCGGCGACGCCCGTCGTCACGAGGTCGGAGACGAGGTAGAGCGGCAGCTCGGGGAAGACGAACAGCACCGGCGACATCGTCCACTCGAACGCTTCGCCGCGTCGGAGGGACTCGACGAAGAGGGGGAGCACGACCGAGTCGCCGTCGTCGAGCAGCAGCCGACGCTTGACGCCGCCGATCGCGTGTCCCGTGCCGATCGAGGCCAGGACGACCACGACGACGAGGGCGACGAGCTCGGCCCCCAGCCAGCGGACCACCCGACGGCGACCGCGCGGGGGCTCGTCGACCCCGCCGGCTGCACGAGGCGGACGGACGGCGGCAGGACGACGGGACGGCACCGGAGAATGCTACTCGACGGCTCGAGGACGACCTCGACGCCTACGGGCGCCCGAGGCCCCGGAACTCGAAGCCGGCCGCACGCCAGGTCGACGCGTCGAGGACGTTGCGGCCGTCGACGATGCGGCGCCCCCGCACGAGCCCCGCGACGGACGCCGGGTCGAGGGCCCGGAACTGGGCCCACTCGGTGAGCACCAGGACGACGTCCGCCCCGGTGAGGGCCTCGTCGACGTCGGCCGCGTACCGCAGCTCGGGAGCGACCCGACGGGCCGTCTCGGTCGCCTCGGGGTCGAACACGGTGACGAGGGCACCCTGCTCGTGCAGCGACCGGGCCACGTCGAGGGCCGGCGAGTCGCGCACGTCGTCGCTATCGGGCTTGAAGGCGACGCCGAGCACCGCCACCTGGGCGCCCTCGACCGTGCCGACGAGCTCGCCCGCGAGGTCGACCACGCGCTGACGGCGGCGCAGGTTCACTGCGTCGACGTCGGCGAGGAACGCCAGCGAGTCGAGCCCGAGCTCGTCGGCCCGGGCCTGGAACGCCCGGATGTCCTTCGGGAGGCACCCGCCGCCGAAGCCGAGGCCGGCGTTGAGGAAGCGACGGCCGATGCGAGCGTCGTGCCCGATCGCATCGGCCAGCTGGGTGACGTCGGCCCCCGTCGCCTCGGCGATCTCGGCCATGGCGTTGATGAACGAGATCTTGGTGGCCAGGAAGGCGTTGGCCGACACCTTCACCAGCTCGGCCGTCGCGTAGTCGGTGACGATGCGGGGCATGCCGCTGGTGAGAGGAGTGGCGTACACCTCGTCGAGCAGCCCGGTGGCGCGGTCGCCCTCCGGGCCGGGACGGACGCCGTAGACGAAGCGGTCGGGCGAGAGCGTGTCGGCGACGGCGAAGCCCTCGCGGAGGAACTCGGGGTTCCACGCCAGGTCGGCCGGCGAGGAGTCGCGGACCAGGTCTGCGAGACGGGCCGCGGTGCCGACGGGCACGGTCGACTTGCCCACCACCAGGTCGCCGTCGCCGAGGTGGGGCAGGAGACCGGTGACGGCCGCGTCGACGTAGCGGAGGTCGGCGGCGTGGCTGCCCGCGGTCTGCGGCGTGCCGACGGCGACGAAGTGGACCCGGGCCCCGGCCGCCTCGGCCATGTCGCTCGTGAACCTCAGGCGCCCGCTCGCGACGCCTCGGGCGAGGACCTCGGGGAGCCCCGGTTCGAAGAAGGGCGGCCGGCCGGCCGACAGCTCGGCGACCTTGTGCTCGTCGACGTCGATGCCCACGACGTCGTGCCCGAGCTCAGCCATGCAGGCCGCGTGGACCGCACCGAGATAACCGCAACCGACTACAGAGATTCGCATCGACATACCTTATTCCAGTCGAGGGCCGGGCGCCAGTCGAGCGAGCCGGGGCGACGGCCGTCAGAGCCCTGGTCGGTCGGTGCGCCAGCCGGGGTCGTCCCCCCACGGCTCCGGCCGCTCGACCGGACGCCGCCCCGCGAGCGGCTCGGACGCCGCCTCCATGAGGTCGTGCAGCGTGGCCTGGACCAGGTCCGCCGACGGCACGTCCCAGAGCACGACCGGCCGGTCGAGGCCCGTGCCGACGAGCACGTCGCCGCTGCGGAACAGGCTCTGCGCGGCGTTCCGACGCACGGTCAGGTCGTAGCCCCGGCTGTGCAGCAGCTCCTGTCGGGTGCGCACGAAGAAGCCTCGTCGGACGATGAGGCGCCGCGTGGTGATCACGGTGTGGCGACCCAGCCAGACGAGCAGCGGGACCGCCCAGAGCAGCAGGGCGAGGAGCGCCGCCGATCCGAGCACGGCCCACGTCTGCCACCCGGCCTCGACGAGGCCGCCCAGCCACCCGGCGACGGCGCAGATCGCGATGAGGGCCACCGAGGGCCAGAACAGGACCCGAGCGTGGGGGCGCAGCCGGGCGACCACGACCTCGGGCGGCTGCTGGTCGGCCGTGCCCACCGCGTCACCCATGGCGGACGTGGGTGACGTCGCCCGAGGCCACCGACCGCTCGGCGCCCGACGGCGTGCGGACGACGAGACGGCCGCCCTCGTCGACGGCGACGGCGAGGCCCGCGAGCAGCTCCCCCGAGGGCAGCTCCACCCGCACCTCGCGGCCGAGCGAGCTGCACTCGGCGGCCACGCGGGCGTGCAGGCCGGAGGAGACGGCGTCGCCCCCGGCGACGGCGAGCGCGTCGAACCCGGTGAGCACCTCGTCGAGCCAGCCGGCCACGACCAGGTCGGCCAGCGACTCCGCGGAGCCCTCGGCCCCCTCGAGCCGGAGCGACGTGGAGGAGTCGGTGGGCAGCTCGTCGCGGGGCGTCGTGAGGTTGACGCCCGCGCCGACCACCACGGCCGACGCGCCGGGGCGCAGCTCGGCGAGGACTCCGCACACCTTGGCCCCGCCGACCTGCACGTCGTTCGGCCACTTGAGCCCGACGCGGTCGGGGCCCACGAGCGACGCGACGGCGGCGCGCATCGCGAGGCCCGCCAGCAGGGGCACCCAGCCCAGCGCGTCGACCGGCAGGGAGCCGCGTTCGAGGAGGACGCTGACGGCCACGGTGCGGCCCGGCCGGGCGACCCACCGCCGGTCGAGCCGGCCGCGGCCGGCCGTCTGCGAGAGCGTGGCGAGGACGGCGCCGTGCGGGGCCGAGGCGTCGACCAGCAGGTCGGCGTTGGTCGAGCCCGTCTCGGCGACGTGGACGAGGCGGGGCGAGCGGGCGGAGGCGAGCGGGAACGTCACGCGGTCAGCCTAGGCGTGTGAGGAGTCCCACAGCGCGGGAGCCGATCGACGTGCGACGAGCTCCAACGGCCGGGGAGCGCCCCCTGGGTAGAGTGAGGCGCGTGACTTCCGACACCACCCGCCCCGAGGCCGACGGCCCGGCGGCCCCCCAGCCCGACCTGCGGACGACGGCGGGCAAGCTCGCCGACCTGAAGAACCGGTACCACGAGGCCGTGACGGCGAGCGGCGAGGCCGCCGTCGCCAAGCAGCACGCCAAGGGCAAGATGACCGCCCGCGAGCGCATCGACGGGCTGCTCGACCCCGGGTCGTTCGTCGAGCTCGACGAGTTCGTCCGCCACCGCACCCACGCCTTCGGCATGGAGGCCAAGCGCCCCTACGGCGACGCCGTCGTCACCGGCACGGGCACCATCCACGGCCGCCAGGTGGCGGTCTACTCGCAGGACTTCACGATCTTCGGCGGCTCGCTGGGCGAGGTCGCGGGCGAGAAGATCATCAAGGTGATGCAGCTCGCGCTGAAGACGGGCGTGCCGATCATCGGCATCCTCGACAGCGGCGGGGCCCGCATCCAGGAGGGCGTCGTCGCCCTCGGCAAGTACGGCGAGATCTTCCGGCTCAACACCGCCGCCTCGGGCGTCATCCCGCAGATCTCGCTCATCATGGGCCCGGCCGCGGGAGGCGCGGTGTACTCGCCCGCGCTGACGGACTTCGTCATCATGGTCGACAAGACGAGCCACATGTTCGTCACCGGCCCCGACGTGATCAAGACCGTCACGGGCGAGGACGTCGGCTTCGAGGAGCTCGGCGGAGCGCTGACCCACAACAAGGTCAGCGGGGTGTCGCACTACCTCGCGAGCGACGAGGACGACGCCCTCGACTACGCCCGGTCGCTGCTCTCCTACCTGCCCGACAACAACCTCTCGGAGCCGCACGTCTTCGACCGGCCGGTCGAGCTCGAGACGACGGACGCCGACCGCACGCTGAACACGCTGATCCCGGACAGCCCCAACCAGCCCTACGACGTCACGACGGTGATCGAGCACGTCGTCGACGACGGCGAGTTCCTCGAGGTCCAGCCCCTCTTCGCCCCCAACATCGTCATCGGCTTCGGCCGCGTCGAGGGCCGCTCGGTCGGCGTCATCGCCAACCAGCCCTCGGCCATGGCCGGCACGCTCAACATCGAGGCCGGCGAGAAGGCGAGCCGGTTCGTCCGCTTCTGCGACGCCTTCGGCATCCCCATCCTCACGCTCGTCGACGTCCCCGGCTACCTGCCGGGCACCGACCAGGAGTGGACGGGCGTCATCCGGCGCGGGGCCAAGCTCCTCTACGCGTACGCCGAGGCCACCGTGCCGCTGGTCACCGTCATCACGCGGAAGGCCTACGGCGGGGCCTACATCGTCATGGGCTCCAAGCAGCTCGGGGCCGACATCAACCTCGCCTGGCCGACCGCCGAGATCGCCGTCATGGGCGGCCAGGGCGCCGTCAACATCCTCTACCGGGGCGAGATCAAGGCCGCCGAGGCCGCCGGCGAGGACGTCGCCGCGGTGCGGGCCCGGCTGGCGAGCGAGTACACCTACAACGTCGCCAGCCCGTTCCTGGCCGCCGAGCGCGGCGAGCTCGACGGCGTCATCGAGCCGGCGGCCACCCGGGTCTCGGTCATCAAGGCGCTCCGCGCACTGCGGACCAAGCGGGCCGAGCTGCCTCCCAAGAAGCACGGGAACATCCCGCTGTGAACGACGTCCTCCGCGTCGTGGCGGGCTCGCCGACCCCGGAAGAGCTCGCTGCCGTCACGGCCGTCCTCGCCGCCGTCGAGGCCGAGACCCAGAGCCGGCGCGACACCGAGGCCGTGCCGGCGAGCCACTCGGAGTGGTCGTCGCGGGCCCGGGTCGTCCGACGCCCGCTCCCTCACGGCCCGGGCGCCTGGCGCAGCCCGGTCCGCTGACCCCGCGGGGCCCCGCCGACGTACCCCGCCCTGTCCCCCGGTCGAGTCGGCCCCCGCGGGGCCGGCCAGGGCGAGATCCGCGCGGTCAGTGCTCCCGAACGGGGGTAGACCGACCTATCGTCCCCTCGGTGTCCCCCTAAATGACGACTGTGGACACCCTGGGTCGACCGGCATAGTCATCAGTGCTAGGTGTCTCTCTCTGAGTAGCACCGCCGATCGAGGGCCGACTAGGGTAAGCGGGTTCCTCGACCGGGGGCGGGTCAGGGCGGTATTCGGGTTACCGCCCTGACCCAGTGACGTTCCCCAGGAGGGCCGGACTCATCGTCCGGCCCTCCTTCGTCGTCCGGCGGCCCCCAGCCTGCTCCGGGCACGACCGGGGCGTGGCCGCTACGGAGCCGCCCGCTCCGGCACCGAGCGCGGGATCTGCAGCCAGAGCTGGACCTCGTCGCCGTCGTCGTCCTCGTCGGCCTCCGCCGCGACTCCTCGACCGAGGGCGCTGGAGCTCAGGTCGGCCGAGCCGAGGCCCACGACCGTCACCGCGTCGTCGCCTCCGCCGGAGGCCGTCCGGATGATGATGCGGTCGGCGGACGAACCGTGGAGCGCCTCGGCGAGGGCCTGGTGGATGCGTCGCAGCTCCCGGGCGTCGAGGTCGTCGATGCCGCCCTCGTCGAGCAGGCTGACGACGGCGCCCCGGCGTCGGGCGGCCATGACCTCTCGCCGGACGTCGTCGTCGAGGAGGCGGCGGCCGCGGATCTCGTCGCGGATCGCGCCCTCAAGGTGGAGGCACTCCTGCCGCTGCTCGGGCGTGAGGTCGCCGCCCTGGGCCACGATCTCCTGCAGCATCGGCCGTGCGGTGCGACTGGTCTGGAGAAGGCGGTACTGGCGTTCGTTGACGTGCGCCTCCTGGGCGGCCTGCCAGTCGGCCGCCTCGTGCTCGGCGAGGATGAACTCGCGCGTCTCCCGGCCGGCGCGGGTCAGGGTCGCCGTCATCGCGTGCGCGAAGGCGACCCACGAGACGCTGCCGACGACCCCGAGGTCGGCGACGGCGCCGAGCCCGCCCCAGGTCACGCCGTGGACGGCCATGAAGCCGACCCCGAGCCAGGCGAACCCCTGGCGGCGACGGGTGGCGACGATGACCATCAGCGTGCCGATCGCCGCGACGTACCAGGTCGCGTAGCCGTTCTTCTGCGACGGGTCGAGCTGCGACGTCACGAGGAGCGGCATGACGACGCTGACGGCCAGCGCGAACGCGGCGAGCCAGACGGGCATGCGCGCGCGGCCCGAGGGCCAGAGCACCATGACCGTCACGACGACGTAGACGACCATGCACGCCACGACGGGCCACGGATCGTCGAAGCGGTCGAGGCTGACGGCGGCGAGGACGAGGTGGTAGCCGGAGAAGACGGCGGCCAGCAGGACGATCAGCCAGCGCGGGACGCTGACCCTCACGACGCGGCCTCCTCGCGGGCGGCGTCGGCGGGGCCGACGACGTCGCCGCTCGGCCAGGCGAGGCGCACGACGGTGCCCTCGCCGGGGCGCGAGTCGATGCAGGCGAGCCCGCCCGCGGTGGCGAGCCGCTCGACGATGGAGACCCGGACGCCGAGGCGCCCCTCCGGCACGTGCCCGGGGTCGAACCCCCGGCCGGTGTCGCCGACCTCGACGAGCGCTCCGCCGGTCTCGGTCCACTCGACCGTCACCCACCGTCGGACGTCGTCGCCGCCGGCGTGCTGGCAGCTGTTGACGACGGCCTGGACGGCCGCGCTGTAGAGCGCCTCGGCCGCCGGCGAGGGGATGCCGTGGCCGTCGATGCCGCGCGTGCTGACCTCCACGTCGGCACCCATCTCGCTCGTGACGACGACCAGCCGGTCGCGCATGGAGCCGAGGGTCGTCGCCGACTCGTCGAAGGGCGTCTGGCTGGCGGCGCTGGAGAGGTGCGCCACCGCGTTCCGGGCCATCGAGGTCGCGAGGACCTTTTCCTCCGCGCTGTAGGCCCGCGCCGCCTGGATGAAGGTCGTCAGGACGCTGTCGTGGACGATCGCGTCGACCTCGACGCGCTCGAGCTCGGTCGCGTGCTCGCGGATCGCGTTCGAGTACCGCGCCACCGCGGTCGCCTGGGCCGCGTCGACGTTGGCGCTGGCTTGCCGCAGGATCAGGACGAGGATGAGGACGGCGCCGCCGAGCAGCACGGCGTAGACGGAGTCGAGGGCGGCGCGGGAGACCGTCGCCCCGCCCCCCGAGGGCGTCAGCCGGATGAGCCCGTAGACCAGCGGGGCGACGAAGAGGTAGCCGGTCGCGATCCAGGCCGAGAAGGCGAAGGCGGCCGCCGCGGTGGCCACCGTGCAGAGGTACCAGAGCCAGGGCACGGAGGGCTGCACGACGCTCGGGTCCTGGACGGCCAGCGGCCCGGTGATGAGGGCGATGAGGTAGGCGACCGCGACGAAGGCGCTGGCCGTCTCGACGCCGCGGACGAGGAGGCTCGCCACCCCGATGGCGACGAAGCCGCCGAACATGGCCAGCCCGATGATCCATGCCCACGCGACCTGCATGCTGCCGATCTGGGCGAGCATGCTCGGGAAGGCCTGCAGCCCGAAGATCAGGCCCGCGAGCGCGATGACCCGGCCGAGGACCTTGTCGAAGAGGGCTTGGCTGATCGGGTTGCGCGAGGCGCGGGGCGGGGCGGGAGCGGTGAGCGCCCGCTCAGCGGCCATCGCCGCCGTCCGCGTCGAGGCCCGGCAGGATGCCGTCCTCGACGGCGCGACGCAGCAGGTCGACCTTGGTGGGTGCCGGGCGGCCGACCTCGACGTACTTCACGCGGATGCGGTCGAGGTACTCGCGGGCCGTCGAGTAGCCGATGCCGAGCTGCTGGGCGGCGAGCTTGAGCGGGAGGCCCGAGGCGTAGAGGTGGAGGATCTCGCGCTCGCGCCGACCGAGCTGGGCCTTCGCGAAGTCGCGGTCGGCGTCGATCGCGCTCGCCCACTCGAGGTTGTTCAGCACGTCGCCGCGGGCGACCGTGGCGACGGCGGCCATCACGGTCTTCGTCGCCGACGACTTGGGGATGACGCCGGCCGCGCCCGCCGCGAGCGCCTCGCGCACGCTGGCGACCCGGTCGGCGATGCTGTGGACCAGGACGGCCGAGCCGGTGGCCTGGACGCGCTTGACGTTCTCGGTGACGGTCGAGCCGTCGCCGAGGGAGAGGTCGAGCACGACCACGTCGACCTCGCGGCCGGCGAGCGCCTCGACGAGCTCCTGCACCCCCGCGGCGGTGAGCACGACGTCGAAGCCCTCGTTCTGGCACGCGGCCTGGATGCCGAGGCGCACGGACTCGTGGTCGTCGACGATGGCGACCCTCACGGGCGGAGCGGGCGGGGGCGAGACCGGAGCGTCGGTCGTGGCGTCAGTCACGGTGGGTCCTTCTGTCGGCGTGCGGCCGGTCCCTGATCCCGGCCGTGCACGACGCCATCGTATCCGCCCGGGGCGGCCGCGTCAGCGTCGGCGCAGCTGCACGACGGTCTCGACGTGGTGCGTGTTCGGGAAGAGGTCGAAGGCCCGGAGACGGACGGCGTCGTAGCCCGCGTCGCGGAACAGGGCGACGTCGCGGGCGAGGGCGACCGGGTCGCAGGCCACGTAGACGACCTGGGCCGGCGACAGCTCGCCGAGGGCGGCCACGACCTCCTTGCCGGCGCCCGAGCGCGGCGGGTCGAGCACGACGGTCGCGGCCCGCGCGCGGTCGCGCTCGGCGGCGGTCGCGCGGTCGGCGCGCTGGCGGACCCAGCGCTCGACGCGGCCCGTCTCGGCCGAGGCGCCGAGCCACTCGGCGAGGTTCTCGGAGGCGTGCTCGGTGGCTCGCTCGTCGCTCTCGACGCTCGTCACGCGGACGGAGGGGCCGAAGGCGTCGCCGAGCGCAGCCGCCAGCAGGCCCACGCCGCCGTAGAGGTCGAGGTTGTCGGCGCGCGGGTCGAAGAGGTCGACGTCGACCATCTGCTGCACGGCGGCCGTCAGGGTCGCCGCGGCCTCGCGGTGCACCTGCCAGAAGCCGCGGTCGTCGAGGCGGAAGCTGCGGTCGCCGACCGTCTCGGTGATGGTGGTGGGCGCCTGGCGCCCGATGACGAGGCGCGCTCCCCCGACGCTCGGCGCGAGGACGTCGACGTGTTCCTCGCCGGCGAAGGCCTCGCCGAGCGGGGCCGCGGCGGCGACCTCGTCGGTGGCGAGCGGCAGGTCGCGGACGGGCACGACGCGGTGCGAGCGCGCCGCGTACTGGCCGGGTCGGCCGTCGGCGTCGAGGTGCAGGCGGACCCGCGTGCGCCAGCCCGTCCCTCGGCGCTCGTCGTCGCCCGGCAGGGCCTCGACCGTGACGGTCGCGTCGGCCTCGGGGACGCCGCCGGTGCGCACGAGCGCGTCGCGCAGCACCTGCGACTTGAGCTCGCGCTGGTGGGCGAGGTCGACGTGGCCGAACTCGGCGCCGCCGGCCCGGTCGACCGGGTCGACCTCGAGGGCGGCGGCCGACCACACGTGCGGGCGCCGGTGCTCGCTGGCCTCGACCACCGACACGGTGTCGGCGCGCCAGAACGACTTCTTCTTGTCGTCGGTGACGCGGGCGACCACCCTCTCGCCCGGCAGGGTGTCGCTGACGAACACCACGCGCCCGTCGAGGCGGGCCACCGAGATGCCCCCGTGTGCGATGCCCGTCACGTCCAGTTCGAGCTCGCGGCCCAGCATGTCTCCCATGCGTCGAGTCTGACAGGCTGGCGGGCATGACCGTCGCGCTCTACCTGGCCAGCACCTCCCCCGCCCGCCTCGCCCTCCTCCGGGCCGCGGGCGTCGAGCCCGTCCTGATCAGCCCCGGCGTCGACGAGGACGCCGCGGTCGCGCGGGCCGAGGAGGAGGCGGGGCGACGCCTGACGGCCTCCGAGACCGTGTCGCTCCTGGCCAGGGCCAAGGCCGAGGCCGTGCTCGACGTGACCGTCGACGGCCGCCCGCTCGACGGCCTCGTCCTGGGCGGCGACAGCGCCTTCGAGTTCGACGGCGAGGTGCACGGCAAGCCGCACCTGCCGCGGCTCGCGCTCGACCGCTGGCGCCGCATGGCCGAGGTCGGGCACGGCACGCTCTGGTCGGGCCACTGGTTGATCGACCACCGCGGAGGCGCGCCCCGAGCGACGGAGCAGCACCCGTCCGGAGGCGCGGGAGCCGTCGCCTCCGCCGACCTCACCTTCGCCGACGACCTCGACCCGGCCGAGCTCGACGCCTACGTGGCCACCGGGGAGCCCCTCGAGGTGGCCGGCGCCTTCACCATCGACGGCCGCGCCTCCGCCTTCATCAGCCACATCGAGGGCACCCCGAGCGCCGTCGTGGGGCTCTCCGTGCCGGTGCTCCGCTCGCTCGTGCGAGGCTTCGGCGTCGGCTGGCAGGAGCTCTGGACGTCTCCGACCGGGGCGTCCTCGTAGGAAGCATCACGCGTCTCCCGCGTGTTCTTGTGCACGTCAGCCAAAGAAAAGGCTCGACCGCGCAATAGGGTGAGGAACTATGCCTCGTATCAGCAAGGTCCTCATCGCCAACCGTGGAGAGATCGCCGTCCGCGTGATCCGGGCCGCCCGCGACAGCGGCATCGGCTCCGTCGCCGTCTACGCCGACCAGGACCGCGACGCCCAGCACGCCCGCCTCGCCGACGAGGCCTACGCGCTCGAGGGCACGACGAGCGCCGAGACGTACCTCGTCATCGACAAGATCCTCTCCGTCGCCCGCCGCTCCGGGGCGGACGCGGTGCACCCCGGCTACGGGTTCCTCGCCGAGAACGCCGACTTCGCGCGCGCCGTCACGGCCGCGGGGCTCGTCTGGATCGGGCCCTCGCCCGAGGCCATCGAGCAGCTGGGCGACAAGGTCAGCGCCCGCCACATCGCGGAGCGGGTCGGCGCCCCGCTCGCCCCCGGCACCCTCAACCCGGTCTCCGGGGCCGACGAGGTGCTCGAGTTCGTCGACCAGCACGGCCTCCCCGTCGCCATCAAGGCGGCGTTCGGCGGCGGCGGCCGCGGCCTCAAGGTGGCCCGCACCCGCGAGGAGGTCCCCGAGCTGTTCGAGTCCGCGACCCGCGAGGCCGTCGCCGCCTTCGGCCGCGGCGAGTGCTTCGTCGAGAAGTACCTCGACCAGCCCCGGCACGTCGAGACCCAGTGCCTCGCCGACCAGCACGGCAACGTCGTGGTCGTCTCCACGCGCGACTGCTCGCTGCAGCGCCGTCACCAGAAGCTCGTCGAGGAGGCGCCCGCGCCGTTCCTGACGGAGGCCCAGGTGGAGGCCCTCTACAGCGCGTCGAAGGCCATCCTCCGCGAGGTCGGGTACGTCGGCGCCGGCACCTGCGAGTTCCTCGTCGGGAAGGACGGCACCGTCTCCTTCCTCGAGGTGAACACGCGCCTCCAGGTCGAGCACCCGGTCTCGGAGGAGGTCACCGGCATCGACCTCGTGCGCGAGCAGTTCCGCCTCGCCGAGGGCGGCGCGCTCGAGTACGGCGACCCCGTCGCCCGCGGGCACTCGTTCGAGTTCCGCATCAACGGCGAGGACGCCGGGCGGGGCTTCATGCCCGCCCCCGGCCCCGTCCACGTGTTCTCCGCCCCGACCGGCCCCGGCGTCCGCGTCGACAGCGGCGTGCAGGCGGGCGACGAGATCAGCGGGTCGTTCGACTCCCTCCTTGCCAAGCTGATCGTCACCGGGGCCACCCGCGAGGAGGCCCTCGAGCGCTCGCGCCGCGCCCTCGACGAGTTCGCGGTCGCCGGCCTCCCCACCGTCCTGCCGTTCCACCGCGCCATCGTGCGCGACCCCGCCTTCGCCCCGGCCGACGGGGCGCCCTTCTCGATCTACACCCGGTGGATCGAGACCGAGTTCGAGAACGACATCCCCGCCTGGAGCGGCGAGGCCGAGGCGCCGCGCGCGCTCGACGAGCGCACCACCGTCGTGGTCGAGGTCGGCGGCAAGCGCGTCGAGGTCTCGCTGCCGGCCGGTCTGGGGGCCCGCACCGCGCCTCCCGCCGCCGCTCCCCGCCGGCGCTCCGGCGGGTCGACCGTCGTCACCGCGACGGGCTCGCAGGTGACGTCGCCCATGCAGGCCACCGTCGTCAAGCTCGCCGTCGAGGAGGGCCAGTCGGTCGTCAAGGGCGACCTCGTGCTCGTGCTCGAGGCGATGAAGATGGAGCAGCCGGTCGCGGCCCACCGCGACGGCGTCGTCTCGGGCATCTCGGCCACGGTCGGCCAGACGGTGTCGTCGGGGCACGTGCTGCTCAGCATCGACTGACGCCCGCGGCGGCGCCCGCCGGCCCGGGGAGCAGACCCTAGAGTGGAGCGCATGTCCGAGACACCCACGCACCCCCTCGACGACCCCGCTGCCGACCCGTTCGAGGTCGCCCGCACCGCCGCTGCCGACATCGCCCGGGCCACCGGCGTCGAGCGCCACGACATCGCCCTCACGCTGGGCAGCGGCTGGGCCGCGGCGGCCGACCTGATCGGCGAGACCGTCGCCGAGGTGCCCGCCACCGAGATCACCGGCTTTAGCGCCTCCGCGGTGGTCGGCCACACCGGCTCGATCCGCAGCATCCTGCTGCCCAGCGGCAAGCACGCTCTCGTCATCGGCGCCCGCACGCACTACTACGAGGGCCACGGCGTCCGCCGTGTCGTGCACAGCGTCCGCACCGCGGCCGCCACCGGCGCGACCACGATGATCCTCACCAACGGCGCGGGCGGCATCAAGGAGACCTGGAAGCCGGGCAGCCCCGTGCTGATCAGCGACCACATCAACCTGACCGCCGACTCCCCCCTCGAGGGCGCGACCTTCATCGACCTCACCGACCTCTACTCGGCGCGGCTCCGCGAGCTCGCCAAGGGCATCGACCCCTCGCTCGACGAGGGCGTCTACACGCAGTTCCGCGGGCCGCACTACGAGACCCCCGCCGAGGTGCAGATGGCGAAGGCCATGGGCGGCCACATCGTCGGCATGTCGACGGCCCTCGAGGCCATCGCCGCCCGCCAGGCCGGCATGGAGATCCTCGGCATGTCGCTCATCACCAACCTCGCCGCCGGCATCCAGAAGGAGCCGCTGTCGCACCAGGAGGTGCTGCAGGCCGGCCGCGACGCCGAGGCCGCCATCAGCGACCTGCTCTCCCGCATCGTGGCGGCCCTGTGAGCGGCGACGCGACCACGGACCTCCTCGCCGACGCGCAGGCCTGGCTCGACCAGGACCCTGACGAGGTCACCCGCGCCGAGCTCGCCGCGCTGCTGACGGCGGCGCGGTCGGGCGACGACGCGGCGACCGCGGAGCTGCGCGACCGCTTCGACGGCCGCCTGCAGTTCGGCACGGCGGGCCTCCGCGGCGCCCTCGGAGCCGGCCCGAACCGCATGAACCGCGTGCTCGTGGCCCAGGCGGCAGCGGGCTTCGCGGCGTTCCTGGTCGGCCGTGAGGCCACGCCGTCGATCGTCATCGGCTACGACGGCCGGACCAACAGCGACGTCTTCGCCCGCGACACGGCGGAGATCATGGCCGCGGCGGGCGTCTCCGCCACGCTGCTCCCCCGGGCGCTGCCCACCCCCGTGCTCGCCTTCGCCGTGCGCCACCTCGACGTCAGCGCCGGGGTCATGGTGACCGCGAGCCACAACCCCGCCGCCGACAACGGCTACAAGGTGTACCTCGGCGGCCTCGACGCCGGGTCGCAGATCGTGTCGCCGGTCGACACGGAGATCGCCGCCCTGATCGAGGAGGCCGCGCGCCGGCCGGTGTCCGAGATCCCCCGCTCCGACGACCACCGGGAAGCCGGCGACGACCTCGTCGGCGAGTACGTGGCGCGCACCGCGGCCCTCACCGGCACCGCCGCGTCGGGCTCGCAGCCCCGCGTCGTCTACACGGCCATGCACGGCGTCGGGTGGGAGGTCGCCCGTCGCGTCTTCGCGACGGCCGGCTTCACCGAGCCCGTGCCCGTCGCCGAGCAGTCGGCGCCCGACCCCGCCTTCCCCACGGTCGCCTTCCCGAACCCCGAGGAGCCCGGGGCGCTCGACCTGGCCTTCGCCACCGCCGACCGCGTCTCCGCCGACCTCGTCATCGCCAACGACCCGGACGCGGACCGCCTCGCGGTCGCCGTCCCGGGCCCCGAGGGGTGGCGGCGCCTGACCGGCAACGAGGTCGGGGCCCTGCTGGGGTGGCGTGCCGCCGAGCGCGCCCGCCGGGACGACGTCGACGGGACCCTCGCGGCGAGCATCGTCTCGTCGCCGGCCCTCCGCGAGGTCGCCCGCCGCTACGACCTCGACTACCGCGACACCCTCACCGGCTTCAAGTGGGTCTCCCGCGTCGGCGGCCTGCTGTACGGCTACGAGGAGGCCCTCGGCTACCTGGTCGACCCCGCGAAGGTCCGTGACAAGGACGGCATCTCCGCCGCCGTCGAGATCCTGGCCCTGGCCACCGAGCTGCACGGCCGGGGCTCGAGCATCGCCGAGCACCTGCGCGACTTCGACGCGGAGTTCGGCGCATACGCCTCCTCGCAGATCTCGCTGCGCGTCGACGACCTGGAGCGCATCACGGAGCTGACCACGCGACTCCGCCAGTCGCCGCCCCGCCAGATCGGCACGCGACGGGTCGACCACGTCGACGACTTCGTGGACGGCTTCGGGGAGTTCCCCGCGGGCGACGTCCTCCGCTTTTGGTTCACCGACGGCTCGAGGGTCATCGTGCGCCCGAGCGGGACGGAGCCGAAGCTCAAGGTCTACATCGACGCGTCGAGCACCGACGGAGACGCCCTGGCTCGCCGGGCCGCCGCCGAGGCGGCCGTGGCCGACCTCGACGCGGGCATGCGGGCGTTGCTGGCCTAGTCCGCCGCGAGACGAGGACGGAGGCCGCTCCCCTGAGAGGGGCGGCCTCCGTCCGTGCGTCCGTGCCCGGACCGGCTCCGTCAGCC
This sequence comes from Frigoribacterium sp. NBH87, assembly GCF_014217665.1. NCBI lineage: Bacteria > Bacillati > Actinomycetota > Actinomycetes > Micrococcales > Microbacteriaceae > Frigoribacterium > Frigoribacterium sp. NBH87. The sequence continues at coordinate 3,001,698 of NZ_CP043650.1, read as the reverse complement.
CAGCGAACGCTGCAGCTTCTCGGTGAGCTCCTGCTGGTCGAAGTGGTTCTGGATGACGATGACGTCGGCGAAGGTCTGGCCGATGGCCTCGACGAACTCGGCGGAGGTCAGGATCACCTGGGCGTCGTCGGCGACCCCCGCCAGGGAGCCGATGTCGGCCGCGACGACGTCCGCCTCGATGTCGAGCTTGGCCAGGACGCGCTCGGCGTTGACCTTGAGGATGCCGCTGCTGCCGATGCCGACGCCGCAGATGGTCACGATCTTCACGGGGAGCCCTCCTCGGGCGTCGAGCGGCCGCCGTCGGCCACGGCGGGAGCGCCGAGCAGCCGACGGACCTCGTCGGCGGAGGCCGCGCTGGCGAGGGCGGGGATGACCGAGGCGTCGTTGAAGACGTTCGCGATGTCGGCGATCGACTCGAGGTGACCGCCCACCGACTCGACGGCGAGGCCGAGCACGACGCTCACCGGGTCGTTGTGCGGGTGCCCGAAGGCCACGGGAGCCGCGAGGGTGACGACGGCGAGGCCGTCACGCAGGACGAGGTCGTCGGGCCGGGCGTGGGCGAGCGCGAGGCCCGGCGCGATGACGACGTACGGGCCGTGCTCGTCGATCATCCGCACCATCTCGTCGCCGTAGCCGGGCAGCGCCGACCCGGAGGCGACCAGCGCGTCGGCCGCCGCGTGCACCGCCGCGCGCCAGTCGGTGACGGGCGCGGCGATGACGACGGCGGAGTCGGGCACCGGGGGCAGCGTCACGTCAGACCGCCTCGAACCCCGCCGTGATGCGGTCGGCCAGCTCGTCGCGGTCCTCCAGCGGGAGGAAGCTCGACGCGGCGGCGTTGAGCTGGAACGCGAGCAGGTCGTCGAGGCCGTAGTCGAACGCCTGGGCCAGCAGCGCGAGCTCCTTGCTGAGGCTCGTGTCGCTCATCAGGCGGTTGTCGGTGTTGACCGTGACCCGGTAGCCGAGCTGGTAGAGCAGGTCGAAGGGGTGGTCGTCGAGGTCGGGGCCCCAGGCCGAGATCGCCCCGGTCTGGAGGTTCGACTGCGGGGAGAGCTCGAGGGCGATCTCGCGGTCGCGGACCCACGACGCGATCGGGCCGAGCTCGACCGTGGTCTGGCCGCCGCGGGCCTCGACGACACGGATGTCCTCCGCGAGGCGGACGCCGTGGCCGAGGCGCAGGGCCCGGCCGTCGAGGAGGGCGCTGCGGATGCTGTCGAGGCCGTCGGCCTCGCCGGCGTGCACGGTGACCGGGAAGAACTCGCGCGCGAGGAGGTCGAAGGCGGGGCGGTGGGCGCTGGCGGGGAAGCCCGCCTCGGCGCCGGCGATGTCGAACCCGACGACGCCGTTCTCCCGGTGGCGCACCGCGAGCTGGGCGATCTCGAGGCCGCGGTCGGCGTGGCGCATGGCCGTGATCAGCTGGCCGACGGAGATGTCGTGGCCCTGGCCGGAGAGCTCCTCCACGGCCTGGTCGATGCCCGCCTGGACGGCCTCCACCGTCGCGTCGAGCGACAGGCCGGCGGTGAGGTGCTGCTCGGGGGCCCAGCGGACCTCGCCGTGCACGACGCCGTCGGCCGCCAGGTCGAGGACGAACTCACGGGCCACGCGGTGCAGGCCCGCCTCGGTCTGCATGACCGCCGTCGTCACGTCGAAGGTGGCGAGGTAGTCGGGCAGGTTGCCGGAGTCGGCGCTCTCGACGAACCAGCGCCCGAGCGCCTCCGCGTCGCCCCCGACCGGCAGGTCGTAGCCGATCTCGTCGGCCAGCTCGATGATCGTCGAGGGGCGGAGCCCGCCGTCGAGGTGGTCGTGCAACGACACCTTGGGGAGGGAGACGATGCTGGGGCCGCCGTCAGGCAGTCGGTAGTCCTTGTCCGGAGCGCTCATGGGGACCAACCTACCCGTGCGCGGGCCCCCGACCCTGGACGACCACGGCGAGCCAGCCGGGCGCTCGTCGGGCACGCCCGGCGCACCGGCTGGACGCCGCCGGGACGGGCGTCAGGAGACGCGCTCGGCCACGATCGGCCCGCGGGTCGTCCGCTCGTCGCCGATGCTCCAGGCCCCCTGCACCGCCTCGAGCGCGCGCTCGAAGCGCGCGGGCTCGTCGGTGTGCAGCGTGAACAGGGGCTGGCCCGCCGTCACCGCGTCGCCCGGCTTCGCGTGCAGCTCGATGCCGGCCGCGGCCTGGACGGGGTCCTGCTTGCGGGCGCGGCCCGCGCCCAGGCGCCAGGCGCCCACGCCGAAGGGCAGCGCCCGCTGCTCGGTGAGGTACCCGCTGCGCTCGGCCGTGACGACGTGCGTCCCGCGCGCGGTCGGGAGCGCCGCGTCCGGGTCGCCGCCCTGGGCGCGGATCATGGCCTTCCAGGCGTCCATCGCGCGGCCGTCGTCGAGCGCGGCCTCCACGTCCGCGTCGGGCTGGCCGGCGAGGGTCAGCATCTCGCGCGCCAGCGCGACCGTGAGCTCCCGGATGTCGGCCGGGCCGCCGCCCGCGAGGGTCTCGACGGACTCGCGCACCTCGAGGGCGTTGCCGATCGTCAGGCCGAGCGGCACGTTCATGTCGGTGAGCAGGGCGGTCGTCGCGACCCCGGCGTCCGTGCCGAGGTCGACCATCGTGCGGGCGAGCAGGCGCGACTGCTCGATGTCCTGGATGAAGGCGCCCGAGCCGAACTTGACGTCGAGCACGAGGGCCGCCGTGCCCTCCGCGATCTTCTTGCTCATGATCGACGACGCGATGAGGGGGATGCACTCGACCGTGCCGGTGATGTCGCGGAGCGCGTACAGCTTGCCGTCGGCCGGGGCGAGGCCCGAGCCGGCCGCGCAGACGACCGCGCCGGTGTCGGCCATGATCTCGCGCATCCGCTCGTTCGAGATCGACGCCTGCCAGCCGGGGATCGACTCGAGCTTGTCGAGCGTGCCGCCCGTGTGGCCGAGGCCGCGGCCCGAGAGCTGCGGCACGGCGACGCCGAACGAGGCCACGAGCGGGGCGAGCGGCAGCGTGATCTTGTCGCCCACTCCCCCGGTCGAGTGCTTGTCGACGGTGGTCTTGCCGAGGCCGGCGAAGTCCATCGTCTCGCCGCTGCGGATCATGGCCAGGGTCATGTCGCGGATCTCGCGGCGCTCCATGCCGTTGAGGAAGATCGCCATGGTCAGCGCCGACATCTGCTCGTCCGCCACGTACCCGCGGGTGTAGGCGTCGATCAGCCAGTCGATCTGCGCGGTGCTGAGGGCGCCCGAGCCGCGCTTGACGCGGATCAGGTCGACGGTGTCGAAGGGCTCGACGGTGGTGGTCATGGGGTCTCCTCAGCGGTGGCGGCGTCGTTCCGGAGGTGTCTCGCCGGCCCCGGAACGACGCCGGACGGAGGGCGGGGGCGAGGAGGCGCGGTGCACGCCCCGAGGGGCGCCTACGCCTGCGAGGCTCGGAACTCCTCGAGCTGGCGCGGCCCGAACGCGTCGGGGATGACCTCGTCGATCGTGCGGAAGCCCGAGACGGTGTCGAGCACCATGGAGGCGTCGGAGTGCTCGTAGAGCAGCTGCCGGCAGCGACCGCAGGGCATCAGGACGTCGCCGTTGCCGTCGACGCAGGCGAAGGCGACGAGTCGCCCCCCGCCGCCCATGACGAGGTCGGTGACGAGGGAGCACTCGGCGCAGAGCGTGATGCCGTACGACGCGTTCTCGATGTTGCAGCCCGAGACGAGCCGGCCGTCGGTCGTCAGCGCGGCCGCCCCGACGGGGAACTTCGAGTAGGGGACGTACGCCTTGGACATGGCCGCCCGGGCCGCGGCCCGGAGGGCCTCCCAGTCGGTGGACTCGACGACGCTCACGACTTCACGTAGGCCTTGCCGGAGGCGGCCGGGCCGCGGGACTGGCCGACGAGCCCCGCCACGGCGAAGATCGTCACGACGTAGGGCAGCATCAGCATGAACTCGCTCGGCACCGGGGAGCCGATGGCCCCGAGCACGTTCTGGAGGTTCGAGGCGAAGCCGAACAGCAGCGCCGCGAGCGTGGCCTTGATCGGGTCCCACCGGCCGAAGATCACGGCGGCCAGGGCGATGAAGCCCGCCCCCGCCGTCATCTCCTTCTGGAAGTTGCCCAGCGAGCCGAGGGTGAAGTACGCCCCGCCCAGGCCAGCGATGGCACCGGCGAGGGAGACGTTCCAGAACCGGGTCGCGTTGACCTTGATGCCCACGGTGTCGGCGGCCTGCGGGTGCTCGCCGACGGCGCGGAGGCGCAGCCCCCACCGGGTGCGGAAGAGCCCGTAGAAGACGACGGCGATCGCGACGTACATCAGGTAGACGATGATCGTCTGGCGGAAGAACACCGGCCCGATGATCGGGATCTGGCTCAGGCCGGGGATCGGCAGCTGCGGGAAGCGGACGCCCTCGTTGAGCGCCTCCGACTTCGTGAGCACCTGCGAGTACAGGAAGCTCGTGAGGCCCGTGACGAGCACGTTGAGCACGACGCCGACGATCACCTGGTCGACGATGTAGCGGATGCTGAACACCGCGAGGACCATCGAGACGAGCACGCCCGCGACCATGGCCGAGGCGAGGCCGACGACGGCCGACCCGGTGGCCGAGGCCACCACGGCCGAGACGAAGGCGCCGGCCAGCAGCTGCCCCTCGATCGCGACGTTCACGACGCCGACCCGCTCCGAGATGACGCCGCCCAGGGCGCCGAAGATGAGCGGCGTGCTGAGCGCGAGGGCCCCGAGCAGGAGGCCCGGCACGGGGATCGTCGCGTCGGCGCTCGTCCAGGTGAGGAAGGCGACGAGGAAGACGACGCCGAACACGCTGACCAGCCAGATCGGCACGCGCGCGGCGCGGACGGCCAGGAGGAAGGCGCCGACGGTCAGCAGCACCAGCACGACGGTGAGGACGACCCCCGTCGCGGCGGACGGCAGCACCGCGTCGGGCAGGGCGAAGAAGTCGGTGGGCGTCGAGAGGCGGAAGGTGCTCCGCCCCTCCCGCTGCAGGCCGACGAAGAGCACGACGGCGATGACCGAGAAGACCGCGAACGCGATCGGGGCCTTGAAGCTGCGCGTGACGGCGCGGGCGAGGCCGGGCGTGGGCGCGGCGGGAGCCGCGACGTCGGGGGTGAGGGTGCTCACTTGGTGACCACCGCCTCCTTCTTCGAGGCGCGGGGGGCCCTGCGGGCACCCGGCGCGGGCAGACGGAAGATGCTGCGGACGAGCGGCGGGGCCGCGACGAACAGCACGATCAGGGACTGCACGACGAGCACGATGTCGATCGGCACGCCGTTGGCCGCCTGCATCGAGTAGCCGCCGGCCTTGAGGGCACCGAAGAGCACGCCGGCGCCGAAGACGCCCCACGGGCGCGAGCGACCGAGCAGAGCGACGGTGATGGCGTCGAAGCCGATGCCGGCGTCGATGCCCGCGGTGAAGCCCGTGGTGAGCGTGCCGAGCACCTGCGTCGAGCCCGCGACGCCCGCCAGGGCGCCGGAGATCAGCATGGCGTACAGGTAGATGTTCTTGACGTCCATGCCGGCCGTGCGGGCGGCGTGGGGGTTCTCGCCCACCGCGCGGAACCGGAACCCGAGCGTCGACCGGTTGATGAGCCACCAGACGACGGCAGTCACGACGATCACCAGGATGAAGCCCCAGTTGAGGTTGTAGCGGGCCCCGAAGAGATCGGGCAGCACGGCGCTCGGGAGCGTCGCGGGCGACTTCGGGTTCGGGCTGCCCGGGGCCTGCAGGAGGCCCGGCGTGCGCAGGGCGAACGAGATCAGGTAGAAGGCGATGTAGTTGAGCATGATCGTGAGGATCACCTCGTGCGCGCCCGTCCTGGCCTTCAGCAGGCCGACGAGCCCGCCCCACACGGCTCCGCCGGCGATGCCGGCCAGGAGCGCGAGGGGCAGGTGGACCGCGAGCGGCAGGTCGAACGAGAAGCCGACCCACCCCGCCGCTCCGGCCGCGACGAGCATCTGGCCGCGGGCACCGATGTTGAAGAGGCCGACCCGGAAGGCGAGGGCGACGCCGAGACCGGCCGCGATGAGCGGCACCGAGTAGTTGAGCGTCTCGGTGAGCGGGCGGATCCCGGCGGCAAAGCCGTCGACCCGGAAGTTGTAGACCGCGCCCTGGAAGAGCGACGAGTACGCCCCGCCCACCGTCTGGCCGAAGGCCTGGAAGAAGTCGGTCGGCCGCGACGCGAAGTACCCGAGGGTCGACTGGACCGTGGGGTCGGTGAAGCCGATCAGCAGGCCCGAGACGACGAGGGCGAGCACCACGGCGAGGACCGAGATGGCCGCGTTGCCGGTCGTGATCTCCCGCAGGAGGCGCGACCCGCGCGAGTCGTCCGGTCGCGTCTCCGGGGCGGCCGGGCCGCCTGCCGGGGTCGGGGTGGTCGTGGTGGTGGCGTCGCTCACGCTGCCTGCTCCGTTCCGTGCGGCGTCTCGCCGGCCATCATGAGCCCCAGCACGTCGCGGGGGGTGTCGGCGGGGACGATGCCGATGATCGAGCCGCGGTACATCACGGCGATGCGGTCGGCCAGGGCCACGACCTCGTCGAGCTCGGTCGAGACGACGATGACGGGCACGCCCTGGTCGCGCGTCTCGACGATGCGCTTGTGGACGAACTCGATCGACCCGACGTCGATGCCGCGGGTGGGCTGGGCCGCCACGAAGAGGCGCAGGTCGCGGCTCAGCTCGCGCGCGAGCACGACCTTCTGCTGGTTGCCGCCCGACAGGCGCCCGGCGGGCGTGGTGATGCCCTGGGTGCGGATGTCGAACTCCCGCACCTTCTCGACCGCGAAGGCGGCGAGCTCGGCGAGGCGCAGTGAGCCGCGCTTGACGAACGGCCCGGACTGCGAGCGGTCGAGCATGAGGTTCTCGGCGACGGTGAACTCGCCGACGAGGCCGTCCTCGTTGCGGTCCTCGGGGACGAAGCCGACCCCGGCGTCGAGCACGCGGCGGACGCTCAGCCCCGTGATGTCGCGCCCGTCGAGCGTGACCCGGCCCTCGACCCGGCCCTGCAGGCCGAGGATCGCCTCGGTGAGCTCGGTCTGGCCGTTGCCCTGGACGCCCGCGATCGCGAGCACCTCGCCGCGGCGCACCTCGAACGAGACGTCGTCGACGACGACCTGGCCGATGGGGTCGAGCACCCGGAGCCCCTCCACGACCAGGGCGGCCTCGCCCGGGACGGCGGGGGCCTTCTGGACGGTGAGCTCCACCGCGCGGCCGACCATGAGCGACGCCAGCTCGGCGTTGGTCGCCGTGGGCTCGGCCTCGCCGACCACCTTGCCTAGGCGGATCACCGTGATGCGGTCGGCGACCTCGCGCACCTCGCGGAGCTTGTGGGTGATGAAGACGATGCCCGTGCCGGCGTCGCGGAGCTGACGCATGATGACCATGAGCTCGTCGGTCTCTTGGGGGGTCAGCACGGCGGTCGGCTCGTCGAAGACGAGGACCTCGGCGTCGCGCGAGAGCGCCTTGACTATCTCGACGCGCTGCTGCACGCCGACCGGGAGCTCCTCGACGACGGCGTCGGGGTCGATGTCGAAGCCGAAGCGCCGGGAGATCTCGCGCACCTTCGCGCGGGCGGCCTGCAGGTCGAGCCGCCCGCCGGGGCGGGTCTCCTCGTGGCCGAGCATCACGTTCTCCGCCACCGTGAACACGGGGACGAGCATGAAGTGCTGGTGGACCATGCCGATGCCCGCCGCCATGGCGTCGCCGGGGCCGGAGAACCGCTGGACGACGTCGTCGAGCAGGATCTCGCCCTCGTCGGCCTGGTACAGGCCGTAGAGCACGTTCATGAGCGTGGACTTGCCGGCGCCGTTCTCACCGAGGAGGGCGTGGATCTCGCCCGGCTCGACGGTGAGGCTGATGTGGTCGTTGGCGGTCAGTGCGCCGAATCGCTTGGTGATGCCCTGGAGCTCGAGCTTCATCTCGTCAATCTACCTCGGGTGTAGGCGTGGGAAGGGCCCGGCCGAACGGTGGGGACCGTCCGGACCGGGCCCTCGATCAGGCAATGCTAGACGATGCCTGAGGGGGTGCCGGCTCGGCTCAGCTGAGGGCCGAGGGCGACTCGACCTCGATCGAGCCGTCGATGATGCCGGCCTTGATCGTGTCGAGCTCGTCCTGGAGCCCGGCGTCGATCTTGTCCTCGTAGTCGTGGAACGGAGCGATGCCCACGCCGTCGTTCTCGAGGGTGCCCACGTAGGGCTCGTTCGAGAACGAGCCGTCGGCCGACTGGGTCACGACGTCGTTCGTGGCCTGCTTGATGCCCTTGAGCACCGAGGTCAGGAACAGGTCGCTGTTGGCGCTGTCGGTCTCGTAGGTGTCGGAGTCGGCGCCGACCAGGACGACGTCCGAGCCGGAGTCGCGGATGGCCTCGGCGGCGCTCTGGTAGATCGGGCCGCCGACGGGCAGGATGACGTCCGCGCCCTGGTCGATCAGGGTCTGGGCGCTCTGCTTGGCCGTGGTGCCGGCCTCGAAGCCGCCGGTGAAGGTGCCGGTCTGCGACGCGACGTCCCAGCCGACGACCTTGACGTCGGCGCTCTTCTGCTCGTTGTAGTACTCGACGCCGTCGGCGAAGCCGTCCATGAAGATGGTGACGGTCGGGAACTGCATGCCGCCGAAGGTGCCGACGGTGCCGCTCTTCGAGTAGCTCGCCGCGGCGTAGCCGGCGAGGAAGGCCGCCTCCGACGTGTTGAACGTGATCGGCTTGACGTTGTCGGCGGTGATCGACGCGTCGTCGATGGTGGCGTAGTTCACGCCGGTGTTGGCCTCGGCCGCCGTCTTCGTGGCGTCGGCGAGGGCGAAGCCGACCGTGACGATCAGGCCGCAGCCCTGGTCGGCGAGGTTCGAGAGGTTGGCGTCGTAGACGGTCTCGTCGGCCGACTCGACGGTCTTGGCCTCGGCGCCCGCGGTCTCCGCGGCCTCGGTCAGGCCCTCGTAGCCCAGCTGGTTGAACGACTTGTCGTCGAAGCCGCCGGCGTCGGACACCATGCAGGGCACGAAGTCGCTCGAGCTGCCGCCCGCGGCGTCGTCGCTCTCGGGGGCCGAGGCACAGCCGGCCAGGATGGCGACGGTGCTCGCCAGGGCGAGGCCGCCGAAGACGGCCCTGCGCGCAGTTGTAGTCAAGTTGTCCTCCAAGGTGCTGCCCGGCACGAGACGCCGGGCACGTATGGCGACAGGTTACCTACTGCGCGGAGCCCCTCCGACCGCTCCGGGAGAGTGAGACCGAGGCGTTACACGACCGCGACCGTCGCGTAACGGGCCCGTAACAGGACAGCCCGGTCGGGCCGTCAGAGGACGTCGCTGCGGCCGCTCAGCTTGAGGGCGTCGACGACCGACTTGACGCGCTGCGCGTTCGCCGTCGTGGTGACCAGGAGGGCGTCCGGGGTGTCGACCACGATGATGTCGTTCACCCCGATCAGCGAGATGAGCCGGCCGCTGTGGCCGACCACGATGCCGCTGGAGGCGTCAGCGAGCACGCGGGCGTTCTCGCCGAGGATGGCGAGGTCGCTCTTGCGCCCGCCCGAGTGCAGCTTGGCGATCGAGGCGAAGTCGCCCACGTCGTCCCAGTCGAAGGCGCCCGGGATGACCGCGAGGCGGCCCGCCGCCGCCGCGGGCTCGGCGACCGTGTAGTCGATCGCGATCTTCTCGAGGCCCGGCCAGATGCGGTCCACGACGGCGCCCCGGCGCGGGGTGTCCCACGCCTCGGCGAGCTCCTCGAGGCCCGCGAGCAGCTCCGGGCGGGTCTCGCCGAGCTGTTCGAGGAGGCGGTCGGCACGGGCGATGAACATGCCCCCGTTCCAGAGGTAGTCGCCCCCGGCCACGTACCGCTCGGCCGTCTCGAGGTCCGGCTTCTCGACGAACGACTCGACGCGCAGGGCGCTCGGCGCGCCCTCGACGGCGAGGGCGTCGCCCGCGTGGATGTAGCCGAAGCCGATGGCGGGCTCGGTGGGGGTGATGCCGATCGTGGCGATGTAGCCGGCGTCGGCGGCGACGATGGCCTCGCCGACGGCGCGCTGGAACCCCCGGGTGTCGGCGATGACGTGGTCGGCCGCGAACGAGCCGATGATGACGTCCGGCTCGCGGCGGCGGAGGATCGCCGCGGCGAGGCCGATGGCCGCGGTGCTGTCCTTCGGCTCGCTCTCGAGCACCACGTTGTGGTCGGCCAGCGACGGCAGCTGGGCCTCGACGGCGGCGCGGTGCGCCCTGCCGGTCACGACCATGATCCGCTGCTCGCCCGCCAGGGGCGCCAGGCGGTCCCAGGTGCCGCGCAGCAGCGTCGAGCCGCTGCCGGTCAGGTCGTGCAGGAACTTGGGGGCGTCGGCGCGGCTGAGGGGCCAGAGCCGGGAACCGATGCCGCCGGCGGGGATGATGCTGTAGAAGCGCTCGACGCTCTCGGAGATGCTCATGACGGCCACCCTAGCGACGGGAGGGTCGGGAGCCGGTGGGGCGCGCCTCCGGGGCGGGCACCGGCGGCGCGCGTGCCGTGGTCGCCCGCCGTCCCCGCCCGTTCACGCGGCCGCCACGGCCCGGCCACGGCCGGTCCCCGCCCCGGCCACGCCCCGGGCGGAGCCTGGGAGGACGCCGAGCCGAGGAGGTCCCCATGAGGGTCGCCATCGTGACCGAGAGCTTCCTGCCCACCGTCAACGGGGTGACGACGAGCGTGCTGCGGGTGCTCGACCACCTGGAGCGACGCGGCCACGAGGCCATCGTCATCGCTCCCGCGGGCCGGGGCCACGACTCCTACGGCCCCGCCAGGGTGCACCGCGTGCCCAGCGTGGCCTACCGGCAGTTCCCCGTCGGGCTGCCCTCGCCGGTCGTCGCGGGCGCCCTCGCGGACTTCTGCCCCGACGTCGTCCACGTCGCCTCCCCCTTCCTCCTCGGCGGTCACGCGATCGCGGCGGCGGCGCGCCTCGGGCTGCCGAGCGTCGCGGTCTTCCAGACCGACGTCGCCCGCTACGCGAGCACGAGCGGCCTCGGCCCCGTCACCGCCGCGGTCGCCTGGCGCCTGGTCCGTCGACTGCACGAGCAGGCCACCGTCACCCTCGTGCCGTCGTCGGCCTCGCTGCGCGACCTGCGCCGCGCCGGGGTCGACCGGCTCGCGACCTGGGGCCGCGGCGTCGACTCGGTGCGCTACCACCCGAACCGGCGCGGCACGGGCGGGTCCGCCGCCTTCCGCGCAGCAGTCGGCGCGGCCCCCGGGGAGGCGCTGGTCGGCTACGTGGGACGCCTCGCCCCCGAGAAGCAGGTCGAGCGGCTCGCGGCCCTGTACCGCACGCCCGGCACCCGCTTCGTCGTGGTCGGCGACGGCCCGGCGCTGCCGTCGCTGCGGCGGCGGCTCCGGCACCTCGACCCCGTGTTCACCGGGGCGCTGCACGGCGACGAGCTGGCGGACGCCTACGCGGCCCTGGACGTCTTCGTGCACACCGGCGTCACGGAGACCTTCGGGCAGACGGTCCAGGAGGCGCACGCGAGCGGGACGCCGGTCGTGGCCCCCGCCGCGGGCGGGCCCCTCGACCTCGTCCGGCACGGCGTCGACGGGTTCCTGGTCGACCCCCTGCACGACCACTCGCTTCGCCGGGCCGTCCGGCTGCTGGTCGACGACCCGGCCCTCCGGGCACGGTTCGGCGAGGCGGGGCGCCGCGCCGTCGTCGGCCGCACCTGGGAGCGCCTCGGGGACGAGCTGCTCGGGCACTACGCCGACGCGGTGGCGGCTCCGGCGGTGCCGACCCGCGCCTCCGCCCGGGCCCGGCAGCTGTCGGCGACGAGCTGACCGTCTCTCGACATCGAACTAGTTAGGGCAGCCTCGGCAGCGGTGCCCACCGCGCGTTCCGTATGCTCGGGGTGTTCTGAGAACACACGGTGGACACGGCTGTCCTCCCTGATCACAGCCGACCGCCCCAGCCGCGAGGAGGGCAGCTCATGGCCGAGCAGTCGACGGGAACACTGGCGTCACCGGGCACGCCCTCGGGGCGACCGGGTGCACCCACCATCAGCGAGCCGCAGCGCGCCAAGCGCTTCCAGGGCACGCTCTACCGCGGCCGTGAGGGCATGTGGTCGTGGGTCCTGCACCGGATCACCGGAGTCAGCATCTACTTCTTCCTCCTCGTGCACATCCTCGACACGGCGCTGGTGCGCATCAGCCCCGAGGCCTACGACGCGGTCATCGGCACGTACAAGAACCCGGTGATGGGGCTCGGCGAGACCGGCCTGGTCGCCGCCATCCTCTTCCACGCCCTCAACGGCCTGCGCATCATCCTCATCGACTTCTGGAGCGCCGGCACCAAGCACCAGCGCGTCATGTTCTGGGTCGTGATCGGCCTCTGGGCCGTGCTGATGCTCGGCTTCGCCCCCCGCCACCTCATGAACGTCTTCTCGGAGTAGAGCGATGACCACTGAGACCATCGAGGCCCCCCGGTCGGCCCGCACCGCCCAGCGCAGCACCAACTGGGAGAAGTGGGGCTGGATCTACATGCGCGCGAGCGGGCTCGTGCTCGTCGTGCTGATCTTCGGCCACCTCTTCATCAACCTGCTCGCGGGCGAGGGCGGCGTCAAGGCCATCGACTTCGCGTTCGTGGCGGGCAAGTGGGCCGACCCGTTCTGGCAGGTCTACGACACGCTCCTCCTCTGGCTGGCGCTGATCCACGGCTCGAACGGCATGCGCACGATCGTCAACGACTACGTGGGCCGCCCGACCACCCGCAAGGTCTTCCTCGGCGCCCTGGTCGTCTCCAGCGCCGTGCTGCTGCTGCTCGGCTCGCTCGTCATCTGGACCTTCGACCCCTGCCCCGCGGGCGCCCCGGCCGACCTCCTCCCGTCGATCTGCTCCCGCTGACCGTCGGCGGGCGCCGCGCCGCCGCCCCACGACCGACCACCCCGTCCACCTGCACCACGTCCCACCTGGAAGCACCGTGACCACACCTGCACCCTCCGCCCAGAGCTCCGTCGTCGACGGCATCCACTACCACCAGCACGACATCGTCATCGTCGGCGCCGGCGGGGCGGGGATGCGCGCGGCCATCGAGGCCGGGCCGAACGCCAGCACGGCGGTCATCTCGAAGCTCTACCCCACGCGCTCGCACACCGGCGCCGCCCAGGGCGGCATGGCCGCCGCCCTCGCGAACGTCGAGGACGACAACTGGGAGTGGCACACCTTCGACACGGTCAAGGGCGGCGACTACCTCGTCGACCAGGACGCCGCCGAGATCCTCGCGAAGGAGGCGATCGACGCCGTCCTCGACCTCGAGAACATGGGCCTGCCCTTCAACCGCACGCCCGAGGGCAAGATCGACCAGCGGCGCTTCGGCGGGCACACGGCCGAGCACGGCAAGAGCCCCGTCCGTCGCGCCTGCTACGCGGCCGACCGCACCGGCCACATGATCCTGCAGACGCTGTACCAGAACTGCGTCAAGCACGGCATCGAGTTCTTCAACGAGTTCTACGTCCTCGACCTGATCATGGGCGAGGTCGACGGGGTCGAGCGGCCCGCGGGGGTCGTCGCCTACGAGCTGTCGACCGGTGAGCTGCACGTCTTCCAGGGCAAGGCCGTGATCTTCGCGACCGGCGGCTTCGGCAAGATCTACAAGACGACCTCGAACGCGCACACGCTGACGGGCGACGGCGTGGGCATCATCTGGCGCAAGGGCCTGCCGCTGGAGGACATGGAGTTCTTCCAGTTCCACCCGACCGGCCTGGCCGGGCTCGGCATCCTCCTCTCCGAGGCCGCCCGCGGCGAGGGCGCCATCCTCCGCAACAGCGAGGGCGAGCGCTTCATGGAGCGCTACGCGCCCACCATCAAGGACCTCGCGCCGCGCGACATCGTGGCGCGCTGCATGGCCACGGAGATCCGCGAGGGCCGGGGCGGCGGGCCGCACAAGGACTACGTCTACCTCGACATCACGCACCTCGACCCGGCCGTGATCGACGCGAAGCTGCCCGACATCACCGAGTTCGCCCGCACCTACCTCGGCGTCGAGCCCTACACCGAGCCCGTGCCCGTCCTGCCCACGGCGCACTACGCCATGGGCGGCATCCCCACCAACGTCCACGCCGAGGTGCTGCGCGACAACACGACCGTGGTGCCCGGGCTCTACGCCGCGGGCGAGTGCGCCTGCGTCAGCGTGCACGGCTCGAACCGGCTCGGCACCAACTCGCTGCTCGACATCAACGTCTTCGGCAAGCGCGCCGGCAACAACGCCGTCGAGTTCGTCAGGACGGCCGAGTTCGTGCCGCTGCCGGACGACCCGGCGGGCTTCGTGCGGGGCCTCGTCGACGACGTGCGGGCCGCCACCGGCACCGAGCGCATCGCGACCCTCCGCAAGGAGCTGCAGGACAGCATGGACCGCAACGCCCAGGTGTTCCGCACGGAGGAGACCCTCGACGAGGTCACCCACGTGATCGCCGACCTGCGCGACCGCTTCAAGAACATCTCCGTGCAGGACAAGGGCAAGCGGTTCAACACCGACCTGCTCGAGGCGATCGAGCTGGGCTTCCTGCTCGACCTCGCCGAGGTCGTCGTCTACTCGGCCCGCTCCCGCCAGGAGAGCCGCGGCGGGCACTTCCGCGAGGACTACCCGACGCGCGACGACGAGAACTGGCTGGTGCACACGATGGCCTACCTCACCGGCGACGCCCACTCGTCGCTGGCGGGCGACCACATCCGCCTCGACACCAAGCCCGTCGTGATCACGAACTACCAGCCGATGGAACGGAAGTACTGAGCATGAGCACCGCTGTCCTCGAGAACGCCCCCGCCGGCGCCGACGCGATCCCCACCTTCACCGCCACCCTGATCATCCGACGGTTCGACCCGGACGTCGACACGGAGCCGCGCTGGCAGGACTTCGACGTCGAGGTGCTGCCCACCGACCGCGTCCTCGACGCCCTGCACCAGATCAAGTGGGAGCAGGACGGCTCGCTGACCTTCCGCCGCTCGTGCGCCCACGGGGTCTGCGGCTCCGACGCGATGCGCATCAACGGCCGCAACCGGCTCGCCTGCAAGACCCTGATCAAGGACCTCGACATCACCCAGCCGATCTACGTCGAGGCGATCAAGGGGCTGCCGCTCGAGAAGGACCTCGTCGTCGACATGGAGCCCTTCTTCCAGTCGTACCGCGAGATCCAGCCGTTCCTGATGGCCTCGTCGAAGCCGGAGAAGGAGCGGATCCAGAGCGCCACGCAGCGCGAGCGGTTCGACGACACGACCAAGTGCATCCTCTGTGCCGCGTGCACCTCGAGCTGCCCCGTCTTCTGGACGGACGGCCAGTACTTCGGCCCCGCCGCGATCGTCAACGCGCACCGTTTCATCTTCGACTCGCGCGACGAGGGCGCCCAGGTGCGCCTGGACATCCTCAACGACAAGGAGGGGGTGTGGCGCTGCCGCACCACCTTCAACTGCACCGAGGCGTGCCCCCGCGGCATCCAGGTGACCCAGGCGATCGCCGAGGTCAAGCAGGCCGTCCTGCGCGGGCGGGCCTAGCCTCCGCCGGCACCGCCCTCCGACGACGAGAGGCCCGGACCCCCAGGGGTCCGGGCCTCCCGTCGCGCCGGGCGACCGTCGATCGCCAGGGGTCGGGGTGACGGGGCCGGGTCAGTCGTCCTCGACGATGCACGTCGCGTCGAGCCCGAGCGCCAGGCGCAGGGCCACGGAGACCCCGGCCTCGCCGGCGTCGGCCAGGGGCGCCACGGCGTCGACCCAGAAGACCGGGAGGCGCACCTCGGGAGGGTGCGGCAGCAGCCGCTCGATCTCCCCCGCCGTCGTGAGCTCCCGCGCGCCCCACACGGTGAGGAGGGGCTCGCCGCCCTCCGCGAAGACCTGCAGGGCGTCGCCCTCGTCGATCTCGCGCTCGCCGTACGACTCGTCGACCGCCCGCGCGGCCGTGGCGAGGTCGAGGGCGTCGGGGATGGTGGGGCTCAGGATGGTGATGTCACGGGGCACCGGGGGGCGTCTCCTCGTCGTCGTGCTGGTCGTCGTGGGGCTGGTCGTCGTGGGGCTGGTCGTCGTAGGGCTGGTCGTCGTCGTGCCGCTCGTCGTCGTCGACCTCGCCCTCGCCCTCGCGGGGGCGGCCGGCCCCCGCGACGCCGACGGCGCCGTCGACGGCGCTCTCGTGCAGGAGGTCGGCCTCGGCGAGGTCCTCCTCCCACGCCTGCAGCAGTGGGGTGGCGACCATGGTGGCGAGACGCTCGGGCCCGACGGCGTCGAGGGTGTCGTGGAGGGCGTCCCAGCCGGAGGTGCTCGCGTCGCCGAGCGGCACGACGTACGCGGGCAGCCGCGGCCGACCGACGACGACCACCGGCCGCGTCGAGGGGAGGGCGGACAGCTCGAGGCCCAGCCGCTTCACGGAGGGCGCGCCGATGAGCAGCGCGACCGGGTTCGGCGGCGGGTAGGTCTTCGCCCGCACGCAGCGGTCGACGTCGCCCTCCCGCGCCACGACGAGCGCGAACGTGGGCAGCGACGACCCGGCGATGTCGGAGAGCGCCTCGGTGAGGCGCGAGATCGCGGCGTCGAGGGCGCGTCGGGCGTCCGCCTCGGCCCCCTCGGAGCCCCCGGCGGCGGTCTCGACGACGGGCACGTCGATGGTGACGGCGGTGGTCTCCTCGATGCCGTGCTCGGTCACCCGGGCGGTGACGGTGCCCGAGAGGCGAGGGCCCTCGACGACGACCCGGACGGTCTCGGGGGCGGCGTGCCGAGCGTGCTGCGTGAGGACCCAGCGGTCCCAGTCGTGGAGGAGGGGCTCGGAGCTGCCCCAGGACGCGGGGCCGGTGCCGGAGACGGCCGTCCCGAGGGCCTCGAGCGCGCCTCCCAGGCTGGTGTCGTGGGAGGCGCGGTGCAGCACCGTGAGGTCGACGCTGAGCTGGGCGGTGGTGCCGACCGCAGCCGGCACGTCCACCGGGACGACCGGCGCGAGGGGGTCCTCCTGGGGCCGGCCGGCGGCGTCGACGTCGGCGTAGGGCAGGCCGGTCAGCCCGTCGCGCAGGGCCCCGGCGTCGTCGTGGACGGCCCAGGTGCCGCCGGCGTCGACGAGCGCGGCGCGTACGCCGACGGTCAGCCGCGACCGGTCGCTCGTGACGAGCACGACGCGTCGCCGACTGCGGCGACGCGAGAGGAGGTCGGCGAAGGGCGCGCTCAGCCGCACGACCCGGGCCCGGCTGTCGACCCGGACGACCTGCGCGGTGACCGCGTCGACCATCGGGTGTCGGATAGGGGTGCCCACGAGGACAGTCTGCTCCACGCCCCTGCGCGCTGACCGGAACGACCCCGGCGTCCCCCGGATCAGGGCACGGCCCCGCCCGGGCGCATATGCTTCTCGTGCCGTCCTGCCGGGAACCGCCCCGTCGTCGGCACCGCCCCCG
The DNA here is from genome assembly GCF_014217665.1 of Frigoribacterium sp. NBH87. Taxonomy (NCBI): domain Bacteria; kingdom Bacillati; phylum Actinomycetota; class Actinomycetes; order Micrococcales; family Microbacteriaceae; genus Frigoribacterium; species Frigoribacterium sp. NBH87. Next base: position 2,984,385 of record NZ_CP043650.1, on the reverse strand, counting down.
ATCACCGACCACGACCGAGAGGCCGCGCCGACATGGACGTCCCCCGCCAGCAGCAGCTCCAGAACGACATCGCCGAGCGCTTCGCCGCCAGCCTCGAGGGCACCGACTGGGCGGAGGCCACGCTCCAGCTGCTCGAGGTGGGCTCGGTCTCGCGCCTCTGGGTCGACGCCGTCGACGCCGCGGGCAGCAGCCGCACCGTCGGCACCGTGCCCGACGTCGTCGCCCTCGGCGGGCAGCTCCGCGAGGTGATGGCCGACCCGGAGAAGGGCGCCTGGTTCTCCCTCTCGCTCACCGTCTCGCGCGACGGGTCGTTCACCGCCCGCTTCAACCTCGACCGACGCGTCTGGGTGAACCCGGGCTCGCCCTTCGAGCCCGGCGACGCCGGGGTGCTGCCCTCGGACGCCGACTACGCCGCCGACCTCGAGCGGTTCCCGCGCGCGGAGCGCTACCGGCCCGAGTGGCTGCCGACCACCGCGGGAACGGGCGGCACGGCCTCCGCGACCACCGCCTCCGTCGCCCTGCCCGGCGCCTTCACGGCCCTCGAGGGCCGCTGGGGCTGGCCGGGCGTGCTCGAGAGCGTCGCGCAGCAGATGGCGACGGCACCGGTGTCGTCGGTGGCCGGAGCGACGACGACAGGAGAGGAGGGGGGCGGAACGGCGACCGACTCCCCCGTGCTCACCGTCGACCAGCTGGCCCCCCTCGTGCGCGAGGCCGTCGTCGCCGACGTGATCGCCCCGCACCGTGTCGCGACCTTGCTGCGCCTGCACGACGAGGCCGTCGCGGCCGGGCTGCTGCCCGGCGTCGAGGGCGCCGAGGCCGTCGACGGCGACCTGTCGCTCGAGGAGGCGCGGGTCGCGGCTCCGGAGCTCGTCGCGGCCGTCGAGGCCGCCGTCGGCCAGGTGGTCGACGCGGTCGTCGCCGCCCACCTGCAGCAGGCCGTCGAGGGCTGAGGCCGGGCGGACCGGACCCGGTCCGAGCCGGACCCGGTCCGAGCCGGACCCGGTCCGAGCCGGACCCGGCCGGCCGGCCTGGCCGGCCGGCCCGCCTGGACTAGCCGGCGAGCGCCTCGGCGGCCTGACGGGCACCGGTGGCCGTGGTCGCGGCGACCGCGGCGGCCGCGAGGGCCTTCGCCTGCTCGAGCGTGTGCTTCGACAGCTCGAGCCGGACGTCGGCCAGGGCGGCCGGCGTCATCGACAGGGTGGTCGCCCCGAGCCCGACGAGCACGACGGCGAGCAGCGGGTCGGCCGCCGCCTCGCCGCAGATGCCGACCGGCTTCGCGGCGGCTCGGCCGGCCTCGCCGAGGGTCGAGACCAGGCGGAGCACCGCCGGGTGCCACGGGTCCTGGTAGCTGGCGACCGAGCCGAGCATCCGGTCGGCGGCCAGCGTGTACTGCGTGAGGTCGTTCGTGCCGATGCTCACGAAGTCGGCGCTCTGCATCACCTGGTCGGCGAGGACGGCCAGGGAGGGCACCTCGGCCATGACGCCGACCGTGCGGAGGCCGAGCTCACGGCCGAGGGCGACGAAGTACTCGGTCTCCTCTGCGTCGCTGACCATGGGCGCCATGACCCAGAGGTCTGCCGTCGTGGCGGCCTGGGCCGCGGCGAGCGCCGTCAGCTGGTCGCGGAGGATCTGCTCCTTGACCCGCAGCGCCCGCAGGCCGCGGAGGCCGAGGGCGGGGTTCTCCTCGTGGGCGTCGTTGAGGAAGGCGAGGGGCTTGTCGGCCCCGGCGTCGAGGGCACGGACGACGACCTTGCGGCCGGGGAAGGCCTCGAGGAGGGCCGTGTAGCTGGCGGTCTGGCTCTCGACCGTCGGGGCCTGGCTCGCGCCGAGGAAGAGGAACTCCGTGCGGAACAGGCCCACGCCCTCGGCGCCGAGGGCGACGGCGCCCGCGGCCTCGTCGGGCGAGCCGAGGTTCGCGAGCAGCGGCACCGCGTGGCCGTCGGCGAGCGCGCCGTCGGTGAGCGGGGCGGCCGCGGCGGCCCGACGGTCGGCGATGCGCTGCTCGGCGGCGGCCACCTCGTCGGCGGAGGGGTCGACGGTGACGACCCCGGAGACGGCGTCGGCGACGACGACGGTGCCGTCGACCAGGTCGAGGGCCCCGGTCACGCCGACGATCGCGGGGATCGACTTCGAGCGCGCGAGGATCGCGGTGTGGGAGGTGGGGCCGCCGTCGCGGGTGACGAGCGCGAGCACCTTGTCGAGGTCGAGCAGCGCCGTGTCGGCCGGGGCCAGGTCGGGAGCCACCAGCACGAAGGGCGTGTCGCTCTCGGGCACGCCCGGGGCGGGCACGCCGCGGAGGGCCGCGATCACGCGCTGGGCCACGTCGCCGAGGTCGGTCGCTCGCTCGGCCATGTAGCCGCCCATGCCGACGAGCATCTCCTGGAAGGCGCCGAAGGCCTCGAAGACCGCCCGCTCGCCGGTGACGCCGCCGTCGATGCGCTGCTCGACGTCGTCGACGAGGGTCGGGTCCTGGGCCATGAGCGCCTGGGCGTCGAGGACGTCCTTCGCCTCGCCGCCGGCCTTCTCGCCGCGGGCGGTCAGGTCGGCCGCGACGGCCTCGAGCGACTCGCGCACGCGGGCCAGCTCGGCGGACGCGTCGGCGGTGCGCGCCTCGGTGCCGGGTTCCGGCAGCGGCTCGGGCATCCTCAGGACGGGGCCGACGGCCACTCCACGTCCGACGCCAACGCCCTGTAGTGCCACGGTCGTACCTCTTCATGCTCGGGAGGGGACGGCGCACACGGGAGGGGCGGCGCCGCACGGTCGTCCACATCGTACGCGAGCGGGCCTGTCCGTCCGCGGCCCCCGGCGCGCGGGCACCTACGCTGGGGGCATGCGCCGCCGACCCGACGACGAAGCGACCCCGCCCCCGCCCTCGGCCCCCGCCCCGGCGACGCCCGCGGGGCCCTCGGCGGCGGCCCGCCTGCTCGGGTCGCGCCTCGTCCGCGTGGTCGGGCGACACGTCGCCTCGAAGGGGCCGCTGCTCGCGGCCGGCCTCACCTACCAGGCGCTCTTCGCCCTCTTCTCGGCCCTCTGGGTCGGCTTCAGCGTGGCGGGCTTCGTCGTGGCCGGCGACGTCGTCCTCCGCGACGAGCTCGTCGTCTTCATCCAGTCGGCCGTGCCCGGCGTCATCAAGGACGACTCGGGAGCCGGCGTCGTGGAGCCGGGCGCCCTGATGAACGCCTCGGTGTTCGGCTGGACGGGCACCGTCGCGCTCGTCGGCCTGCTGTTCGGGTCCGTCCGCCTGTTCGGCAGCATGCGCGACTCCGTCCGCACGGTCTTCCGGGCCCCGACGCCGGCCCCGTCGCTGGTCGTCCTCGTGCTGCGCGACCTGGCCCTCGCCGTGGCCTTCGGCGTGGCCGTCCTCGTCTCGGCGTCGATCTCCCTGCTGAGCACCACGGCGGTCACCTGGGGCCTGCACCTCGTCGGCCTCTCCACGGCCTCCCCGGCGTCCGTCGTGCTGCTCCGGGTCGTGGCGCTCGTCCTCGTGTTCGCGTTCGACACCGCGGTGCTCGTCGCGCTCTTCCGGGTGCTGGCCGGCCTGCACATCCCCGGCCGGCGACTCCTCGCGGGGTCGGCGCTCGGCGCGGCCGGCTTCGTGCTCATCACCTTCGTCGGCGGCACGCTGCTGCGGGCGGCGGGGTCGAACCCCCTCCTCGCCTCCTTCGCCGCGATCGTCGGCCTGCTGCTCGTCATCAACCTGCTCTGCCAGGTGCTGCTGCTCGCCGCCGCCTGGATCGCCGTCGGGCTGGACGACATCGGCGTGCGGGCCGACCCCCGCGAGGAGGCCGAGCGGCTGCGCCGCCTCGAGGAGGAACGGCTCGCCCAGGAGGCGCGGGTCGTCTCCGCCCCCCGGCGCGCGGCGTCGCGGGTGCGGGGCCTCGCCGCCCACGTCGCCCGGGCCGCCGGGTCGGTGCGGCGCCGAGGCGGCGACGTCGGCGGCCGCCGGTAGTCTCGTCGGCATGTCACAACGCCTCCGACTCGCGTCCGTCAACGTCAACGGCATCCGCGCCGCGTACCGCAAGGGCATGGGCGAGTGGCTGGCCGACCGCGACGTCGACGTGCTGACCCTGCAGGAGGTGCGGGCCACCACCGACGACCTCGAGGGCCTGCTCGGCCCCGAGTGGAACGTCGTCCACCACCCCGCCACCGCGAAGGGCCGCGCCGGCGTCGCCATCGCGTCCCGCGGCGCCGCGGTGATCCACCGCGTCGAGCTCGGGCCGGACGACTTCGACAGCGCCGGCCGCTGGATCGAGGCCGACTACGACGTCGACGGCACGATCGTCACCGTCGTGAGCACCTACGTGCACTCGGGCGAGGTCGGCACCGAGAAGCAGGACGAGAAGTGGCGGTTCCTCGACGCGATGTCGGAGAGGCTCCCGCAGCTCGCGGCGCACTCCGAGCTCGCCGTCGTGACGGGCGACCTCAACGTCGGCCACCGCGAGCTCGACATCAAGAACTGGAAGGGCAACGTCAAGCGCGCCGGCTTCCTGCCCCGCGAGCGCGCCTACTTCGACCGCTTCTTCGGCGAGGCCGGCCAGCCCGTCGAGACCGTCGACGGCAGCGGCGGCACCGGCCTCGGCTGGGTCGACGTCGGGCGCCGCCTCTCGGGCGAGGTCGAGGGGCCCTACTCGTGGTGGTCGTGGCGCGGCCAGGCCTTCGACAACGACACGGGCTGGCGCATCGACTACCACGTGGCGACCCCGGCCCTCGCCGAGCGCGCCTCGGGCTACACGATCGACCGCGCCGCGTCGTACGACAAGCGCTGGTCCGACCACGCCCCCGTCGTCGTCGACTACGACATCTGACCCGCACCGCCCCCACGAGGACACCATGACCACGCTCCCCCCCTCCCCCGCCCCGACCACGACGCCCGGGCAGAAGCCCCGCCTCTTCTCGGGCATGCAGCCGTCGGCCGACTCGCTGCACATCGGCAACTACGTGGGCGCCCTGCTGCAGTGGCGCGAGATGCAGTCGACGCACGACGCGCTCTTCTGCGTCGTCGACATGCACGCCATCACCGTGGCGCAGGAGCCCGCGACGCTCCGCGAGTCGACGCGTCGCACCGCGGCGCAGTACATCGCGGCCGGCATCGACCCCGAGCGCTCGACGCTCTTCATCCAGTCGCACGTGCCGGCGCACGCCCAGCTCGCGTGGGTGCTGAACACCCTCACCGGCTTCGGCGAGGCCAGCCGCATGACCCAGTTCAAGGACAAGGCGGCGAAGCAGGGCGCCGACACGGCCTCGCTCGGCCTCTTCGCCTACCCGACCCTCATGGCCGCCGACATCCTCCTCTACGGCGCCCACGAGGTCCCGGTCGGCGACGACCAGCGCCAGCACGTCGAGCTGACGCGCGACCTCGCGAACCGCTTCAACTCGCGCTTCGGCCCGACGCTCGTCGTGCCCGAGGCGGTCGTCCAGGCGGAGGGCGCCCGGGTCTACGACCTGCAGTCGCCCGAGTCGAAGATGAGCAAGTCTGCGGCCACCGAGGCCGGCGTGGTCTGGATGCTCGACGAGCCCAGCCGCACCGCGAAGAAGATCAAGTCGGCCGTGACCGACGCCGAGCGCGAGATCCGCTTCGACCGCGGCGCGAAGCCCGGGGTCTCGAACCTGCTGACCATCCTCTCCGCCTTCACCGAGACCCCCGTGGCCTCGCTGGAGGAGCAGTACGCGGGCCGCGGCTACGGCGACCTCAAGAAGGACGTCGCGGAGGCGGTGGTGGAGACGTTCACCCCGATCCGCGCGCGGGCGCTCGAGCTGCTCGACGACCCCGCCGAGCTGGACCGCGTGCTGGCCGGCGCCGCCGACCGGGCCGGCGAGATCGCCGAGGCGACCCTCGCCACCGTGTACGAGCGCATCGGGTTCCTCGCGAGGGCGTGACGGTGCGCGCGTTCACGCTCCGCTCGCCGCTCGTCGAGCTGCGAGCGCCCGACACGAGCGACGTCGAGGCGATCGTGGCGGCCTGCCACGACCCCGAGACCGTCCGCTGGACGACCGTGCCCGCGCCCTACGACCGCTCCGACGCCGCGTTCTTCCTCGACCGGATCGTCGACCACGGCTGGGCCACGGGCCGCGAGATGACCTGGGGCCTCCGGACCCCGGGGTCGTCCGAGCTCGTCGGCGTGGTCAGCGTGCGGACGGCGGGCCGCGACGTCGGCTTCTGGACGGCGCCGGCGGCCCGCGGCCGCGGCCTCATGACCGAGGCCGTGCGGCTCGTCGTCGACTGGGCCCTCGGCGAGGGCGGCCTGCCCGAGGTGCGCTGGGAGGCGCACGTCGGCAACGTCGCGTCGGCCGCGGTCGCCCGCCGGGTGGGCTTCCGGTACCTCGGGGCGGCCCCGGGCCTGCACCCGGGGCGCGACGGCGAGCACCCCCTGTGCTGGACGGCTCGGCTCGGGCCCGACGACGACCGCGAGCCGGCGCCGGGCTGGCCCGTGCCCCTCACCGGGGAATTCCCCGGTGGCGCGAGCGTTGGGTCGAGGGCCGACATTCCCGTCGGGCCTGGCGACCGCCCTGACGCCGCGACCCCTGACCCGGCACCGACGCCCCCTCCCGCTCCCTCGACCACTCCCCCGGAGACCCCGTGACCCTCGCCCCCGCCGTGCTCGAGACGGCCATGCGCCGCGCCCTCGAGCTGGCGGCCCGCGGCACGCTCCTCGGCGTGAACCCGCGGGTGGGCTGCGTGCTGCTCCGACCGGACGGCACCGTCGCCGCCGAGGGCTGGCACCGCGGTGCCGGGACGGCGCACGCCGAGGTCGACGCGCTCTCGCAGCTGCCCACCGGAGAGGCCCGGGGCACGACCGCGGTCGTCACCCTCGAGCCCTGCGACCACACCGGCCGGACGGGGCCCTGCAGCGAGGCCCTGCTGGCGGCCGGCGTCGAGCGCGTCGTGTACGCCGTCGCCGACCCCGGCCGGGACTCCTCGGGAGGGGCCGACCGGCTCCGCGCCTCCGGCGTGGACGTCGTCCCGGGGGTGCTCGAGGCCGAGGGCCGCGAGTTCCTGCACCGCTGGCTCACGGCCGTCGAGCTGCGCCGCCCCTTCGTCACGCTGAAGTGGGCCTCGAGCCTCGACGGCCGCGTGGCCGCGGCGGACGGCTCCAGCCGCTGGGTCACCGGCGACGCCGCCCGCCTCGACGTCCACGCCCGACGGGCCGAGCACGACGCGATCCTGGTCGGCACGGGCACAGCCCTCGCCGACGACCCGTCGCTCACCGCCCGCGACGCCGACGGCGGACTGCTGCCCGAGCAGCCCCTGCCCGTCGTCGTCGGCGACCGCGAGCTGCCGGCCGGGGCGGCCCTGCACGCGCACCCGCGTGGGCTCGTCCGGGCGGCGACCCACGACCTCGCCGCCGTGCTCGACGACCTGTGGCGGCGTGACGTCCGGAGCGTCCTCGTCGAGGGCGGGCCGACCGTGGCGAGCGAGCTCGTCCGGCGCGGGCTCGTCGACGAGTACCTCGTCTACCTCGCCCCGACGCTGCTCGGCGGGCCCCGGACGGCGCTCGACGACCTCGGCGTCGACACCATCGACGACCAGCGCCGGCTGAGCGTCGTGAGCACCGCCGCGCTGGGCGACGACCTCCTCGTCGTGGCCCGCGCCCCGCACCGGAGGACCCCGTGACCGACACCCCCGCCGCCGACGCCCCCACCTCAGGGCCCGCGACCGCCCCCGCCGTCTCGTCGCAGGTGCGGTTCGAGGTCGAGACGACCGTCCCGACCAGCCACGGCACCTTCCGCATGCGCGCCTACGCCGACACCCTCACCGGGGCCGACCACATCGCGATCGTGGCGTCCGCCCCCGACGGCTCGCCGCCGCGCGACGGCGCCCTCGTGCGCGTGCACAGCGAGTGCCTGACGGGCGAGGCGTTCGGCTCGCTGAAGTGCGAGTGCGGACCGCAGCTCGACGCCGCCCTCGACACGATCCACGCCCACGGCGGCGTCGTCGTCTACCTGCGCGGCCACGAGGGCCGGGGCATCGGCCTCGTCGCCAAGCTCCGTGCCTACCGGCTCCAGGAGGACGGCCTCGACACCCTCGACGCCAACCTCGCCCTGGGGCTCCCGGCCGACTCCCGCGACTACGGCGCGGCGGCCGACATGCTGCGCGACCTGGGCGTCACCTCGATCCGGCTGCTGAGCAACAACCCGGAGAAGCGCCGTCAGCTGGCGGCGCACGGGATCGCCGTCAGCGAGACGGTGCCGCTCGTCGTCGGCGTCGGCACGTTCAACGCCGGCTACCTCGACACCAAGCGCGACCGCATGGGCCACGAGCTGCCGGACGACCTCGCCGGAGCCTGAGCCCGGCGTCGACGACGGTCGTCGCCCAGCGTCCGCCACGACGCCGTCGCGGAGGTAAGCTGGGAGGACGCTGTCACGAGCAGCGCCCCGCACCACCGGCGACGTGCGCCCACCGAGCACCGCACCAGCCGCCTCCGACACCTGCAGCGCACACCTCGCGCCGGGCGTCGTCGAGGCCGTCGCCCGTCCGCACCCGCCGCCCTGCCTGCCGCTCCGGAGCCTCCATGTCTGCCAGCACCGTCGCCTCGTCGACGCCCCCCGCCCCTCCCGCGAACAAACGCTCGCGCGTCATCGTCGCGAGCCTCGTCGGCACCTCCATCGAGTTCTACGACTTCTACGTCTACGCGACGGCCGCCGTGCTCGTCTTCCCGACCGTCTTCTTCGCGAACGACGACCCCGCCGTCGCGCGCCTCGCCTCCTTCGCGGTCTTCGGCGTCGCCTTCATCGCCCGCCCGGTCGGCTCGGTGATCTTCGGCCACTTCGGCGACCGCATCGGCCGCAAGGGCACGCTCGTCGCCTCCCTGCTCACGATGGGCGTCGCGACGGTGCTGATCGGCTGCATCCCCGCCGGCACCACGCCCGGCTGGGCCGTCGCCGGCCCGGCCTGCCTCGTCGTGCTGCGCTTCTGCCAGGGCCTCGGCCTCGGCGGGGAGTGGAGCGGCGCCGCCCTGCTGGCGACCGAGAACGCCCCCGCGAAGCGTCGGGCGATCTACGGCACCTTCCCGCAGCTCGGCGCCCCGATCGGCTTCATCATCGCGAACCTGCTGTTCGTCGTGCTCAACAGCACGCTCACCGAGGAGCAGTTCCTGAGCTGGGGCTGGCGCCTGCCCTTCCTCGCCAGCGCCGTCCTCGTCGTGATCGGGCTCTACGTGCGCTTCAAGCTGATCGAGACGCCGGCCTTCCAGAAGGTCGTCGACTCGGGCAACGTCGCGACCCTGCCGCTCGCGCGCGTGTTCTCGACGAGCTGGCGCCCGCTCATCCTCGGCACGTTCATCATGCTGGCGACCTACACGCTCTTCTACCTGATGACGACGTTCACGCTGACCTACGGCACCGCCCCGGCCGAGGGCGCGGCGCCGGGCCTCGGCATCGCGCGCAACCAGTTCCTCTGGATGCTCATCCTCGGCGTCGTGTTCTTCGGCGTGTTCACACTCGTCTCCGGTCCGCTGGCGGAGAAGTACGGCCGGCGCGCCCTGCTGATCTGCGTCACCGCGGGCATCCTCGTCTTCGGCTTCCTCTTCGCCCCGCTCTTCGCGGCGGGAGCGCTCGGCGCCCAGGCGCTGCTCATCATCGGCTTCGTGCTCATGGGGCTGACGTTCGGGCCGATGGGCGCCGTGCTGCCCGAGCTGTTCCCGACCAGCGTCCGCTACACCGGCTCGGCCATCAGCTACAACGTCGCCAGCATCCTCGGCGCGGCCGTGGCGCCGTTCATCGCCGTGGCGCTGTGGCAGGCCGCCGGGGGCAGCACCTGGCTGGTGGGGCTCTACCTGTCGTCGATGGCGGTGCTGACGCTGATCGCCCTGCTGCTGAGCTCGGAGACCCGCGACGTGCAGTACGAGACCTCGAGCTGACGGGCCGCACCGCGCCTCCTGCACCACCCCGGCCCGCTCCCCTCGGGGGGCGGGCCGTCGGCGTCCCCCGACAGGCGGCTCGCGGCCGCACGGCAGTACCCTCGACTCGGTGCCCGTGACCCCGGTCGCGTCGCGCCCACCGGTCGCGACCCGTCGCCGCGACGACCGAGCACGAGAGGCACCATGAGCTCCGACACGAGCACCCGCAAGCGCGCCGCCACCCAGGCCGAGGAGGCGCGGGTCGGCTCGCCGACGCCGCCCCCGGCCCGCAGGGGCCTGGGTCGACGGCCGCGGCCGGAGGGTCCGCGCGCGACCTTCCGCCAGCTCGTGCCGTACCTGTTCGAGCACCGGAAGGTGATGGTGTTCATCATCGTGCTCAGCGTGCTGGGCGCCGCCGCCTCGCTCGCCCAGCCCCTGCTGGTCAGCCGCGTCATCTCGGTCGTCCAGGCGGGCGACCCCCTCGGCCGCCTCGTCTGGCTGCTCGTCGCGCTGGTCGTCGTCGCGGGCCTGATCAGCGGGTTCCAGCACTACCTGCTGCAGCGCACCGGCGAGGGCGTGGTGCTCTCGAGCCGACGCCGCCTCGTCGGCCGCATGCTCAACCTGCCCATCAGCCAGTTCGACGTGCGGCGCACGGGCGACCTGGTGAGCCGCGTGGGCTCCGACACGACGCTCCTCCGCGCCGTCCTGACCCAGGGGCTGGTCGAGGCCATCGGCGGCTCGCTCACCTTCGTCGGGGCCCTGGTGGGCATGTTCCTCATCGACCCGGTGCTGCTCGGGCTCACCGTGCTCGTCGTGGCCGTCTCGGTCGCCGTCGTGGTGCTGCTCAGCGGCCGCATCCGCGTGGCCAGCCGCCAGGCGCAGGAGAAGGTCGGCGACCTGACCTCGTCGGTCGAGCGCGCGATCAGCTCGGTCCGCACCATCCGGGCCTCGGGCGCGACCGAGCGCGAGATCGCCGGCGTCGAGGAGGACGCCGTGGGCGCCTACCAGCGCGGCCTCCAGGTGGCGCGCATCTCGGCCCTCGTCGTGCCCATCGCCTCGGTCGCGATGCAGACGTCGTTCCTCGTCGTGCTCGGCGTGGGCGGCTACCGGGTCGCGAGCGGCTCGATCACCATCGCGTCGCTCGTCTCGTTCATCCTCTTCCTGTTCCTGATGATCATGCCGCTCGGTCAGGCCCTCGGCGCCGTGCTCAGCGTCAACCAGGCGCTGGGCGCCCTGGGCCGGATCCAGGAGATCCTCGACCTGCCCGGCGAGACGGAGCACGACGCCGAGACGGCGCGGGCGCTCGGCCCCGACGCCCGCGTCGAGACCGGCGACGCCGTGACCTTCGAGGACGTGCACTTCCGCTACCCCGACTCCCCCGTCGCCACGGGGTCGGCCACCTCCCCCGGGGCCGTCGCCGCGGCCGCCGCGGGCGACCCGCAGGGCGACCCGCAGGGCGAGGGGCCCGCCGCCGACGACCTCACCGTCCTCCACGGAGTCTCGTTCTCCGTGCCCGTCGGCCGGCGGACGGCCCTCGTGGGCCCCTCGGGCGCCGGCAAGAGCACGATCCTCGCGCTCATCGAGCGCTTCTACGACCCGACCGCCGGGGTCGTGCGCCTCGGCGGCGTCGACGTGCGGGCCCTCGACCGCGCCGAGCTGCGGGCCCAGATCGGGTACGTCGAGCAGGACGCCCCGGTGCTGGCCGGCACCCTCCGCGACAACCTGACCCTGGGGTCGCCCGACGCGTCGGACGACGACTGCCGCCGCGTGCTCGAGGCGGTCAACCTGACGGGCGTGCTCGAGCGCGGCGAGCAGGGCCTCGACGCCCAGGTCGGCGAGGACGGCGTGATGCTCTCCGGCGGCGAGCGTCAGCGCCTCGCCATCGCCCGGACCCTGCTCAACGCTCCCCCCGTGCTGCTCCTCGACGAGTCGACCTCGAGCCTCGACGGCCTCAACGAGCAGCGCCTCCGCGAGGCCATCGACGCGGTGGCCGAGAACAGGACGCTCATCGTCATCGCGCACCGGCTGTCGACCGTGGTCGACAGCGACCAGATCGTCGTCGTGGAGGCCGGCCGCGTCGTCGGCGTGGGCACCCACTCCGAGCTCGTCGTCAGCACGCCGCTCTACCGCGACCTCGCGAAGCACCAGCTCCTGGTCTGAGCGGGCGTCGCCGGCGGCACTGCCGTCGCCGGCGGCACTGCCGTCGACGCCGCCGGTCAGCGCCCTGGTCAGCCCTGCCGGGGCTCGGCCGACCGGCGTGCCCGCTCGACGACCTCGAGGGCGGCGACCGCGTCACGGGGGTCGACGGGCAGCGGCCCCTCCCCCCGCAGCGCCACGGCGAGCTGGGCGTAGAACGCGGGGTAGTCTCCGCGGTCGGTCGGCTCGGGCCGGGCGTCGGCGCCGATGCCCAGGAGGCCGGGCCGGGCCGGGTCCGAGAGCCCGTACCCCGGGTCGGCGGGCGAGACGCCCGCCGCGAGCTGCGCCTCCTGCGGGTCGAGCCCGTGCACGACGTACGCCCCCTGCGAGCCCAGGACCCTGAAGCGCGGACCGGGCTGGGCGGCCACGTGGCTCATCCAGAGGCGCGAGCGGACGCCGCCCGCGTGGCGGAGCGACACGACGACGTCGTCGTCCGCGACCGCTCCCGGTCGACGGACGGCGATCTCGGCGTGGACCTCCTCGGCGGGGCCGAAGAGCCTGAGTGCCTGGTCGACGAGGTGGGGGCCGAGGTCGAGGAGGATCCCCCCGCCCTGCTCGGCCGTGGCCGAGGCCTTCCAGCCCGCACGGTTGGCGGTCTTCCAGGGCTCGAAGCGCGACTCGAGGGTGTGGACCTCACCGAGGGCGCCGTCGCGCACGAGGCGCGACGCGGTCAGGAAGTCGCCGTCCCACCGGCGGTTCTGGTAGACGGTCAGGGGCCGCCCGAGAGACTCCGCGAGCTCCACGAGCCCGCGGGCCGCCTCCGCGCTGGTGGCCAGCGGCTTGTCGACGACGACCGCCGCCCCGCGCCTCAGGGCCTCCGCGGCCACCTCGACGTGGGTGTCGTTGGGGGTCGCGACGACGACGAGGTCCAGCGCGAGCGGCCAGAGGCCGTCGACGGCGTCGACCACCTCCACGCCCGGGTGGGCGGCCCGGGCCGCGTCGGCCTTGGCCGGGTCGCGCGTGACGACGGCGACGAGGTCGTAGGCCGGGTCGACCGCGAGGAGGGAGGCGTGGAACACGCGGCCGGCGAGGCCGTAGCCCACGACGCCGACGCGGAGCGGGGCGCGCTCGTCGCCCCGCTCCGGGCCGGGCCCGGTCACGCGGCGACCTCGGTCGACGCGACGGTCTCGACCCCGGCGGCGCGCAGCTCGTCGAGCGCGGCCGCCGAGGACTCCGCCCCGACCCCCGCGACGAGGTCGGTCAGCACGCGGACCCGGAGGCCTGCTCGGGCCGCGTCGAGCGCCGAGGCCCGCACGCAGTGGTCCGTGGCCAGGCCCACCACGTCGACCTCGTCGACGCCTCGCGACGCGAGGACCTCCGCCGCGGAGGACCCGTCGCCCGTCACGCCCTCGAACACCGAGTACGCCGGCGACCCGGCGCCCTTGGTCACGTGCACGTCGACGAGCGTCGCGTCGAGGGCGGGGTGGTAGTCGGCCCCGGGCGTGCCCGCCACGCAGTGCACCGGCCACGAGTCGACCCAGTCGGGCTCGGCGCTGAAGTGGCCGCCGTTGTCGCCGTCGGCGGCGTGCCAGTCGCGGCTCGCGACCACGAGGTCGTAGCGACCGCCGGAGCGGCGGAGGTGCTCGGTGACCGCCTCGGCGACGCGGGCGCCGCCGGTGACGGCCAACGCGCCTCCCTCGGTGAAGTCGTTCTGGACGTCGACGACGATCAGGGCTCTGCTCATGGCACCATCTTCGCGCGCCGGGCCGCGAGGCGCACGCCGGGCGGCGGCGCCCGGGGACGGCGGCGCCCGGGTCAGGTGTTGGAGAGCGAGTCCCCGCAGCTGTAGACGGCCGCCGTGAGCGTGTCGAGGGCGACCCGAGCGTCGTCGCGGACGTCGCCGATCGCGTAGAAGGCGAAGGCGAGAGGAGTGCCGTCGGCCGCCGCGACGGTGCCGGCGAGCGTGTAGGCCGTGTCGATCCAGCCGGTCTTGGCGTGCACCGCACCGCGGGCGACGGCGTTGGAGCCCGTGAAGCGCGAGGCCAGCGTGCCCGTGCGGCCCGAGATCGGGAGGGCGTCGTAGACCACGCCGAGGCCGCCCTCGCGGTCGAGCACCTTCACCATGAGGCGCGCCACGAAGGTCGAGGGCACGGCGTTGCCCTCGCTCAGCCCGGAGCCGTCGACGATGGTCACCGTCGACGCGTCGAGCCCGTACGCGCTGGTCAGCACCGAGCGGTAGAGCGTCGTGAGCGAGGCCGCCGAGCCGTCGGCCCCCGACTCCTTCGACGACGCGCGGGCCAGCATCTCGGCGAGGGTGTTGTCGGAGACGGGGAGCATCTGCGAGATGAGCGTCGAGACGGGCTGCGACGACACGGTGCCGAGCACGGTGGCGCTCGTCGCCGAGCCCGGGGCCATGGTCGCGCTGTCGGCACCGGCCACGCCGGCCGCGACGAGGGCGGCGCGGAAGGCGTCGCCGGCACGGGCGACCGGGTCGGTGCTGCGCGGGCTGGTCTGGGCGGCGGGGTCGGCGCGGTCGCCGTCGACCATGAGCGCCGTCACCTCGCTGTGGTAGCCGATCGTCTGCTCGGTGCGCTTCCACGACGGGTCCCACTTGTCGGCGGCGCTCCACCAGGTCGCGTCGAGCGTGATCTGGCTCACGGGCTGGTCGCCGAGCGAGGCCTTGACCTGGCCGGCGAGGTCGGCGAGCGTGGGAGCACCCGAGTAGACGCTGCGGCCCGTCGCGCTGAGCGTCGCGTCGCCGCCGCCGACGAGGGCGATCGAGCCCGTGCCGGGGTCGCCGGTGACCTGCGTGCGGAGGCGGTGGTCGGCCCCCAGCACCGAGAGCGCGACCGCGCTCGTCAGCGTCTTGAGCACGCTCCCCGTGCGGGCGGGGGTCGAGCCGTCCCGGTCGAGCAGGACCTCGCCGGTCGCGGCGTTCACGACGGTGCCCTCGAACTGGGCCAGGCGGGAGTCGGCGGCCGGGCCGGAGACCGAGCAGGTGCGGAGGCGCGTGGGGGCCGGGATCTCCCCCGGGACGGACCGGACGGGGTCGGCCTCGGCGGTCGGCGTCGGCGTCACGGTCACGGCGGCGGCCGGGTCGCTCGATGAAGGCGACGCGGACGACGCGGTGCCGCGAGACGACGGAGCGGTCGCGGCGCCGGCGGCCACGGCCCCGCCGCCGAGGAGGGCGAAGGCGGTCACGGCGGCCGTCACCAGGGCGGCGCGCGGGTGCTCGCGGACGAGGCGGCCGAGGCCCGCACGGGCGGGCGGGGCGGTCGTCGACGCGGTGCCCGTCGACCCGGTGCTCGTCGACGGGGCGCCCGTCGGGGCCTGGCCGTCGGCGGGCACGTCCGGGTGGTCGGTGAGGTCGCCCTGATCGTTCATCGGGGTCATCCTACGGAACGCGGACCGCGCCTCCGGCCTCTCCGGGGTAGTGGACGCCCACCTGGCGACGCATCTCGTCCATCACGCGCATCACCTCGAGCATGTCGGCGTGGGTCAGGGCGGGGCTCTCCCGTTCGCCGGCGGCGACGAGGCGCTCGAGCTCGACCGCCTGGTGGTGCATGCCGCGCAGCCCGTCGTCGACGGCGTCGTAGCGCTCGACCACGGCGCCCTCGGCGTCGAGGACGGTGAAGCCGCCCGGGGCGTAGAAGGTGGCGTCGACCTCGATGCGGCCCTCGCTGCCGTACAGGACGGCAGTGTTCTCGCCGGCGGTGTCGAGGGCGGCGAAGACCGTCGACGTGGCGCCGGAGGCGTGCAGCAGCGACGCACCGATGCGGCGGTCGACGCCCTGGTCGCTGAGCACGCCGGTGGCGGCGACCGTCTCGACCGGACCGAGCAGGTCGGCGGCGAACGAGACCGGGTAGACGCCGAGGTCGAGCAGCGCGCCGCCGCCGAGGGCGGGATCGTTGATGCGGTGACGCGGGTCGGTGGGCAGCGCCTGGAGGTGGTGGGCCGTGAGGAGTCGCGGTTCACCGACGACGCCGGCCTGCACCACCTCGCGGAGCCGTACCTGCTGCGGCAGGAAGCGCGTCCACATCGCCTCGAGCGCCACCACGTCGGCCTCACGGGCCGCGTCGAGCACCTCGGCGGCCTCGGCCTCGTTCACCGTGAAGGGCTTCTCGACGAGCACGTGCTTGCCCGCGCGGATCGCGAGCAGGGCCGCGTCGCGGTGGAAGGGGTGGGGCGTGGCGACGTAGACCGCGTCGACCTCGGGGTCGGCCACGAGATCCTCGTAGCTGCCGTGCGCTCCGGCCACGCCGTGGCGGTCGGCGAACTCCCGGGCCTTGTCGAGCTGCCGCGAGCCGACGGCGGTGACCGTCAGGCCGGCGCCGATCAGGTCGGTCGTGAACGCGTCGGCGATGCCGCCGGCGCCGAGGATGCCCCATCGAGTCGTCATTAGCCCTGTCTACCAGGCACCACGGCGGTCGGACGCCTCCGCCGGCGGGACGCGGCCGCCCGGCCGGGACGAGGAGAGGCCCGGATCCGTGGGGATCCGGGCCTCTGGGGGAGCCGCTTTGGAGAATCGAACTCCAGACCTTCTCATTACGAGTGAGACGCTCTACCGACTGAGCTAAAGCGGCGGATCTCGATCAGATCGAGAACCCGTGCCTCTCGGCACGATCACCAACTGTAGCGGATTCTCAGAGCTCTCGCGTCACGACCCGGCGGAGGTCGGCGAACGAGTCCTCCATGCGGGCCCGCAGGCTGAAGCGGTGGTCGGCGGCGTGGTCGGCGTCGTCGTCGTCGATCCACTCGGCCCAGGCGTGCCGGAGCGCCGCGATGACGACGAGCGTGACGAGGTGCGCGCGGCTCTCGAGCAGCGCACGCCCTCCCCCGTCGGAGACGGCGGCGGACAGGCGCGGGTCGGCGGTGAAGCGACGCGCGACGATCTCGGAGAGGCGCTCCTCGAAGTCGCGCATCGACGCGATCCGCTTCGCGAACAGGTCGGGGTGGGCGCGCAGCACGATGCGACGGCGCTGCACGAGCTCACGGTCGACCGTGGCCGTCACGACGGCCTGGTCGAGGAGGGCGACGAGGCCGTCGAGGATGGGCTCGTCGTGCCCGTCCACGAACTGGTCGATGGCGGCGCCGTCGGGCAGCTCGGGCGGGTCGCCGACGACGGCCTCCTCCTTCGACGTGAAGTAGTTGAAGAAGGTGCGGGGCGAGACGTCGGCGCGGCGACTGATCATCTCGACGGTCACGGCGTCGAAGCCGTTCTCGGCGATGAGGTCGAGGACGGCGACCTGGATCGCTCGTCGGGTGGCCAGCCTCTTGCGCTCACGCAGTCCGGGAGGGGCTGTCGCTGTGGGGTCGGTCATGGGCACATCCTGCCTCACCGGACCGCGTGCCTGCTGACGGCGACCAGCATCGCCTCCAGCGCGAGGGCGGGGGCGACGTTCGACTCGATGCGCCGCCGGGCCACGCTGACCGCGTCCATCACGGCGAGGGTGGTGGCCGGCGTCGAGGCCGTCACCGCCTGCTCGAGCTGCGGCCGGATGCTCTCGTTGACGAGGTCGTCGCCGACGCCGAGGTGCAGCAGGAGGACGTCCCGGTAGAGCGACAGCAGGTCGACCATGATGCGGTCGATGCCGTCGCGGAGGCTGCGCGTCGCGCGGCGCTTCTGATCGTCGTCGAGGGCGCGCAGCTGGCTCCGCAGCGCGGGCGGGACGGTGCCGCCGGGCTCGACGCCCAGGGAGCGCAGGGCGCTCGCGCGCTCCTCCGCGTCGCGCTCCTCGGTGATGGCCTTGGCGTCGTCCCCCGCCACGGCGAGCATGGTGGAGGCGGCGATCACCGCGTCGGAGACCGAGCGGATGCCGAGGGCGGTCTCGAGGGTCGTCCGCCGTCGGGCGCGCGCCTCGGGGTTGGTCGCGAGCCGCTGGGCCATCCCGATGTGGCTCTGCGCCTCGCGGGCGGCGACCAGGGCGGTGGCGGGCTCGACCCCCCGGCGCTCGAGCAGGGCGGCGACGTCGTGCACGGACGGGACGCGGAGGCGCACGCTCCGCACGCGGGACCGGATCGTCGGGATGAGGTCGGCCTCGCTCGGCGCGCAGAGGATCCACACCGTGCGGGGCGGCGGCTCCTCGAGGGCCTTGAGCAGCAGGTTGGAGGTCCGCTCGGTCATCCGGTCGGCGTCCTCGATGACGACGACGCGGTACCGCCCGACGGAGGGCGAGAACTGCGAGGCGGCGACGAGCGACCGCACCTCGTCGATCGTGATGATGATGCGCTCCGTGCTCAACACGGCGAGGTCGGGGTGCGACCGGGCCGCCACCTGGAGGGCGGTCGCCTCGTCGTCGTGGCCCCGGGCGAGGAGCGCCCCGGCGAAGGCGTAGGCCAGGTTCGAGCGGCCCGAGCCGGGCGGGCCGGTGATCAGCCAGGAGTGCGTCATCGACGAGTTCGCCGGGTCGGCCGAGGCCGCCGCCTTCAGGGAGTCGATGGCGTCGGCCTGGCCGGTGAGGTCGTCCCAGAACGTCACGGGCGGTCGAGGAGGGTCTCGACGCGGGACCGGACGGAGGCGGCGATCTCGTCGACGGGCAGGGTCGCGTCGACGACGAGGAAGCGCTCGGGCTCGGCGTCGGCGATCGCGAGGAAGGCGGCCCTGACCCTCGCGTGGAAGTCCTGGGCCTCGGCCTCGAGGCGGTCGTAGGTGGTGCGCGACGCGTCGAGGCGCGACCGGGCCGCGGCCTCGTCGAGGTCGAGCAGGACGGTCAGGTCGGGGGCGAGGCCATCCACGGCCCAGCGCGAGAGGTCGCGCACCTCGTCGCCGCCCAGCACGCGACCGGCGCCCTGGTAGGCGACCGAGGAGTCGATGTAGCGGTCCTGCACGACGACGTCGCCGTGCTCCAGCGCGGGGCGGACGAGGGTGTCGACGTGCTGGGCCCGGTCGGCCGCGTAGAGGAGAGCCTCGGCGCGCGGGGCGATGTGGCCACGGCGGTGCAGCACGATCTCGCGCAGCTCCAGCCCCAGGTCGGTGCCGCCCGGCTCTCGGGTGCGCACGACCCGACGACCCTGCTCGGTCAGCCACGACTCGAGCAGGCCCGCCTGCGTGGTCTTGCCCGAGCCGTCGCCGCCCTCGAACGTGACGAAGAGGCCCGCCACTACTCGCCAGTCGAGTCGGTCGTCGACGACGCGGCCTCGGTCGCCGCCGCCTTCGCGGCCGCGGCCTTCGCGGTCGCGGCCTTCGTCGTGGCGGCCTTCGTGGTCGCGGCCTTCGCGGTCGCGGCCTTCGCGGTCGCGGCCCCGGGCGTGGCGGCCTTCGTGGTCGCGGCCTTCTTCACGGGCGCCTTCTTGGCGGGCGCCTTCTTGGCCGGCGCCTTCTTGGCGGGGGCCTTGGCCTTCGGCTTCGCCGGCCCCTTGGCGCGCTTGTCGGCGAGCAGCTCGACGGCGCGGTCGAAGTCGACCTCCTCCACCGTCTCTCCGCGGGGGATGGTGGCGTTCGTCTCGCCGTCGGTCACGTAGGGCCCGAAGCGGCCGTCCTTGACCTTGATGGGCTTGCCGCTGACCGGGTCGGCCGCGAACTCGGCGAGCGCGCTGCTGGCCCGGCGGGCGCCGTACTTGGGCTGCGCGAACGCCTCGAGGGCGCCGGCGAGGTCGATCTCGAAGATCTGGTCCTCCGAGGTGAGCGACCGGGTGTCCGTCCCCTTCTTCAGGTACGGGCCGTAGCGGCCGTTCTGGGCCTGGATCTCGTCGCCGCTCTCGGGGTCGAGGCCGACGGTGCGGGGCAGGTCGAGCAGCGCGAGGGCGGTCTGCAGGTCGATCGTGTCGACGCTCATGCTCTTGAAGAGCGACGCCGTGCGCTCCTTCGGGGCGGCCTTCTTCGCAGCGGGCTTCTTGGCCGGGGCCGCGGCCCCGGTCGCGGGCGCGGCGGCGGCGGCGGGAGCCTCGACGACCTCACCGGTCGCCGGGTCGGCCTCGACCTCCTCCGGCGTGCGCTCGGTGACGTACGGGCCGAATCGGCCGTCCTTCGCGACGACCTCCTTGCCCGACTCCGGGTTCGTCCCGACCACGCGGTCGCCCACGACGGGCGCCTCGATCAGCTCGCGCGCCTTGGCGGGCGTGAGCTCGTCGGGGGCGAGGTCCTCGGGCACGTTGACGCGCCGCGGGGTCTCCGGGTCGTCGCCGGGCGCCTCGAGGTACGGACCGTAGCGGCCGATGCGGAGCGTGATGCCCGCGCCCAGCGGGATGGAGTTGATGTCGCGGGCGTCGATCTCGCCGAGGTTGTCGATGACCTTGCGCAGGCCGCGGTGGGTCTCGTTGCCGAAGTAGAACCCGTTCAGCCAGTCGACCCGGTCGGCGTCGCCGCCGGCGATCTGGTCGAGGTCGTCCTCCATGCTGGCCGTGAAGTCGTACTCGACGAGGTCGCCGAAGTACTCCTCGAGCAGCCGGACGACCGAGAAGGCGATCCAGTTCGGCACGAGGGCGGTGCCGCGCGGGGTCACGTAGCCGCGGTCGACGATCGTCGACATGATGGCGGCGTACGTCGACGGCCGCCCGATGCCGAGCTCCTCGAGGGTCTTGACCAGGCTCGCCTCCGTGTAGCGGGGCGGCGCGCTGGTGTCGTGGCCCTTGGCCTCGACGTCGTCGAGGACGAGGTGCTGGCCCTCGGCCAGCACGGGCAGCTTCGCGTCGGCGGTCTCGGCGGCGCCGTGGCGGTCCTCGTCCCGGCCCTCCTCGTAGGCGGCGAGGAAGCCGCGGAAGGTGATGACGGTGCCGGTCGCGACGAACTCCGCCAGGGTCCCGGCGGCGGTGCGGGGCGTGATGCCCGCGACGTCGTCGGGCGTCGTCGCCGAGACGGCGACCGAGGCCGTCGAGCCCTTGGCGTCGGCCATCTGCGAGGCGACGGTGCGCTTCCAGATGAGGTCGTAGAGCTTCCAGTCGTTGCCGCGGAGCGCGCCCTGCATCTCGCTCGGCGTGCGGAACGTGTCGCCCGAGGGGCGGATCGCCTCGTGCGCCTCCTGCGCGTTCTTGCTCTTGCCGGCGTACGTGCGGGGCTTCTCGGGCACCGTCTCGGCGCCGTAGAGGGAGGCCGCCTGCTTCCGGGCGGCGTTCGTGGCCTGCTGCGACAGCGACGGCGAGTCGGTGCGCATGTAGGTGATGTGCCCGTTCTCGTACAGGGACTGCGCGACGCTCATCGTCTGGCGGGCGGAGAAGCGGAGCTTGCGCGCCGCCTCCTGCTGCAGGGTCGACGTGGTGAAGGGCGCGGCGGGGCGCCGCGTGTAGGGCTTCGACTCGACCGACGAGACGACGACGTCGACGCCCTCGGCCTCGAGGGCCCGCGTCAGCGCCGTGGCCGACTGCTCGTCGAGCGAGACGGCCTCGCCCTTGAGCCGGCCGCGGTCGTCGAAGTCACGGCCGCTGGCGACACGCGAGCCGTTCACCCGGACGAGCCTCGAGGAGAAGGGCAGCGCCTCCCCGTCGGGCTCGAAGGTCGCGGTGAGGTCCCAGTAGGAGGCCGAGACGAAGGCGAGCCGCTCGCGCTCCCGGTCGACGACGAGCCGCGTGGCGGCGGACTGCACCCGACCGGCGGAGAGGCCGGGGCCGACCTTGCGCCAGAGGACCGGCGAGACCTCGTAGCCGTACAGCCGGTCGAGGATGCGCCGGGTCTCCTGGGCGTCGACGAGCGCGGTGTCGAGCTCGCGCGTGTTCTCCTGCGCCTGCTGGATGGCGTCCTTCGTGATCTCGTGGAAGACCATCCGCTTCACGGGGACCTTCGGCTTGAGCTCCTGGAGGAGGTGCCACGCGATGGCCTCGCCCTCGCGGTCCTCATCAGTGGCGAGGTAGAGCTCGTCGGCGCCCTTGAGGGCGCGCTTGAGGTCGGAGACCGTCTTCTTCTTGGCGTCGGAGACGACGTAGTAGGGCTCGAAGCCGTTCTCGACGTCGACGGAGAACTTGCCCAGCGAGCCCTTCTTCAGCTCGGCCGGCAGGTTCTTCGGCTCGACGAGGTCGCGGATGTGGCCGACCGAGGCGAGCACCTCGTAGCCGCTGCCGAGGTACTGGGCGATCGTCTTGGCCTTCGCGGGCGACTCGACGATGACCAGTTTCTTCGTGCCTGGCACGGGACTCCTTGCATTGGGGGGAACGACGGGACCAGCCCCGGGAGGCCGGTCAGACGGTCGGCGGCGGGCGACTCGCGTCGCACCCCGACCAGCGCGACGGCGCTGACGTGTGCCGCCGACAGGCACACCATACACACACGCGGCGGGCGGCCACCTCACGGCGGGAGCCCGGGAGGCACGGTGCCGGTCGCCGGCGGACCCGCCGTCGCGGAGGCCCCCACGACCACCCCGGCGAGGCTCGTCGTCACCCTCACGGTGACGACCAGCTCGTCGACGCGGCAGCTCGTGAGGACGACGCCGTTGGCCGTCGCGAGGGCCCCGGCCCGGTCGCAGGGCGACCCCGCGACCAGACCGGCGGCGACGTCGGCCGCCGCCAGCGCCGCGGCGTCGGCGGCTCCGCTGACCCGGCTGCGCTCCGCCAGGGCGCGCCCGCCGCCCACGACGGCGACGGCGAGCACGACGACCCCCACGAGGACGGCCACGACCAGGACGGAGGCGGCCCCCTCGTCGCCGGGCACGGGGCCCGGCGCCCTCCCTCCCACGTCAGCCCCCGAGCGCCGGGGCGCAGCTGCGGGAGGTCAGGACGACGACGCCCGTGAGCGGGCCCGCGTCGACCGGTCGGCGGAGGACCACGCAGACGAGCCCCTCGCCCTCGGTCGACTGCACCGCGGCGCCGGGCGCGAGCTGCCCGAGCACCGCCGCGGCCCGCCCGCCGTCGCCGCGGGCCGTCTGCCGGGCGGTGACCGCCGCCGCGTCGGCGAGGCGGATCGACTGCGCGGCGGCGGCCGACGCCCCGACGACCAGCGCGAGGAGGAGCAGGACGGCGGGCAGCACGACCGCGAACTCGACGGTCACGCTGCCCGCGTCGTCGCGGAGCCCGCGGGGCACCCGTCAGCCCACCGACAGGGCCGACCGCACGAGGTCGCTGAGCACGGCCCGCACCTCGTCGCTGCGCATCACGGCGAGCAGCACGCCGGCGAAGCCGACCGCGGCCATGATGACGATGGCGTACTCCGCCGTCGCGGCGCCGACCTCCGAGCGCAGGTGCGCGACGAGTCGCCGGAGCCGCGGTGCGGCCCGGGGAACGTCGGGCCCGCCCGGTCGGAGCGCGGCGGACGACCTGGCGGGCGCGGACCCGCCCGCGGGCGCCGAGCAACGGCCGGGCGCCGAGGAGCGGGAGACGGATGTCTGGGCAGTGGTCATGAGGTCCTCTTCTTCTCGTCGTTCGCCGACCCGGCCGGGTCGGCGGGCCGCCGCGGCGACCTGGTGCGAGTGTGCGGCCTCCCCGGGCCCGGCCCTCGGGCGGGGACGCCGGCCTGGGGAGAGGGATCACAGGACGCCGGCGGTGGAGGAGACGAGTGCCGCGACGAGCGGGACGACCCCCACGAGCAGGAAGGCCGGGAGGACACAGGCCCCCAGGGGGAGCATCAGGGTCGACCCGAGCCGCGCCGCTGCCGAGCGCGCCGTGGTGGCGGCCTCCAGCCGCTCCTCCACGGCGGCGGCCCGGAGGAGCTCGGCCGCCGGCGCGCCCGCCCGCCGGGACAGCTCCAGGACGGCGGCGCCGTCGTCGTCGCCGGACGGCCCGTCGACGAGGCACTCCTCCACGGCTCGGGCCACGAGCGCCACCGCCCCCTGCCACGAGCCGCCTCCCGCGAGCGCGACGGCCAGCAGCTCCAGCCGCAGGCCGGGCACGTCGCCCGGCGGCGTCGCTCCGCGGACGAGACGGGCGTTCCAGGCCCGAGCGGCGGCGACCAGGGCCCCGCCGCCCGCGAGGCACGCTCCGCCGAGGGGCGAGACCAGCACGGCCCCCGCGTCGACGCCGGAGCCGAGGGAGAAGAGGAGGCCGACCACGGGGAGCCCGAGCACGATCCGCGCGGCGGCGCGGGGGCCGGCGAGCGCCACCTCCACCTCGTGGCGCACCTCCTCGGACTGGCGCAGGGCGCGGGCGAACGACCTCAGGCAGTCCGCCAGGGGCGCTCCGCTCTGCTCGGCCACACGCCAGGCGCACGCGACCTGACGCCACTCCCTGTCCGCGCGGAGCCCGTCCGGGACGCGGGCGAAGGGCCTGCTGCGGAGGGCGTCGAGGAGGGCGACGGAGACCGGTGAGCCGCGGGCTGCCTGCGTGCCGATGCGCTCCGCGACGGCGGCCACCACGGCGTGGCGCTCTGACCCGGCGAGGTGCCGCCAGGCCGACGCGGGGGCCACTCCCGCCCCGAGCAGCACGGCGGTGCGCTCCAGGACGACGGCGACCGCCGTGGGCGGTGCCCTCCGCACCGGTCGACCCGGCTCGACGGCGACCGCCCCGTCGTGCCGCCTCAGGGGCCGCCTCCGCCTCACGGCTCCTCCGCCGCGCGGAGGCCCGCCCGGGCGACGAGCTCGCCCGACGGGCCCAGGGCCAGCGAGCCGATCTGCGCGAGCCGCCGACCACCGTCCCGGCGCTCGACGTGCAGCACGGCGTCGACGGCGCTGACCGCCTGCCGGGCGAGGGCCGACGGGGCCAGGCCGGCGACGGCGCCGAGGGCCTCGAGCCGGGCGGGGACGTCGGCGAGCCCGTTGGCGTGCAGCGTCCCCGCTCCGCCGTCGTGCCCGGTGTTGAGGGCCGACAAGAGGTCGCGCACCTCCACGCCCCGGCACTCCCCCACCACGAGCCGGTCGGGACGCATCCGGAGGGCCTCCCGCAGCAGGCGCGCGGTGTCGATGCCGCCCACGCCCTCGAGGTTGGGCTGTCGGGCCTCGAGCGAGACCACGTGCGGGTGCCGGAGGCGCAGCTCCGCGACGTCCTCGATGAGGACGACGCGGTCGCCCGGGTCGGCCGCGGAGAGGAAGGCCGCCAGGAAGGTGGTCTTGCCCGCCCCTCCCGCGCCGGTCACGAGGACGTTCGCGCGCCTCTCCACCAGCCCCCGCACGACGGCGTGGTCGCCCGGCGCGAAGAAGCCGGCGGCCGCGAGCTCGTCGAGGCCGAGCGGCTCGGGGCGAGGCAGCCGGACGGAGAGGAGGGTGCCCCTCGTCGAGACGGGCGGCAGCACGGCGTGCACGCGCACGCCCCCCGGCAGCCGCACGTCGACGCAGGGCGTCGCCTCGTCGACGTGCCGCCCGCCCCGGGCGACGAGCCGGGCGGCCAGTGAGCGCACGTCGCCCTCGGAGAGGTGCACGCGAGGGTCGGGGCGGGCCCCCGCGCCCCGGTCGACCCAGGTGCCCGCGCCTCCGTTCACGAACACGTCGGTGACGTCGTCGTCGAGCAGCGCGCTGAGCGGCCCCAAGTCGTGGCCGACCGCGCTTACGTCTGCCTCGCGGTGCGCGGAGGCTCCCCGGGCGGCCTCGACCTGTACCCCGGAACGGCCCGACGTACCCCGATCACGACCCCGCTTCCCGGGCACGTCGGGGACGTACCGCCCCGGCGGCCACCCGCGGGTGAGGTCGGGGTGACTCCGGGCAGCTCCACGATCGGTCTCGTCCATCCGCCGACGCTAGCCAGCGGCGGCAACGCAGACAGATCAGTGCACGCCGAGCCCGGAACGACTTCGTTCGGAGCGTCCTGGGGAGGGACGACGCCCCGGCCACCCGGGGGCGACGACCGGGTTAAACGAGAGGGGCGGCACCAGTCGGGGGGAACGGGTGCCGCCACGGCAGTGCTGGATCGGGGGGAATCGCTCGCACTGCCTGCCAGGACGAATCCCGACGTGCATCACTGTACCCCAGCTACCCGCTCGGACGCCACGGGTGAGGCCGATCCGTCTTGGTGTGTCGCGGCGCCGGTCGAGGTGCCGGGCGCGCCTGCGGCGTCCGGCCGCCGGAGTAGGGTCGGCGCGACGGCCCCGGCCGCCGCACCGCGACGACGCGAGAGGACCGACATGACCGACGGCACCGCCCCCTCCACCCCCACCGGTGACGACCACGGGGCGGCCGCCTCCCCCGGCCTGGTCGTCCCGCCCTCCGCGCAGTTCGTCGAGGAGGCCGCGGCGGGCCCGGAGCTGGCCGCGGCGGCCGCCGCGGACCGGGAGGGCTTCTGGCTGCGACAGGCCCACGAGCGCCTCACCTGGCACCGCCCTCCCGCCGAGGCGCTCGACTGGACGGACGCGCCCGTCGCCCGCTGGTTCGCCGACGGAACCCTCAACGTGGCCTACAACTGCCTCGACCGGCACGTCGAGGCCGGCCACGGCGACCGCGTCGCCCTGCTGTGGGAGGGCGAGCCCGGCGACAGCCGTGCCGTCACCTACGACGAGCTGACCCGGGAGGTCAAGCGCGCCGCGAACCTGCTCGCGTCGCTCGGCGTCGGGGCGGGCGACCGCGTCGTCGTCTACCTGCCCCAGATCCCGGAGGCGGTGGTGGTCATGCTCGCCGTCGCCCGCCTCGGCGCCGTGCACTCCGTCGTCTTCGGCGGGTTCAGCGCCGAGAGCCTCCGTGCCCGCATCGACGACGCCGGGGCGACCGTCGTCGTCACCGCCGACGGCGGCTGGCGACGGGGAACGGTGTCGCCCCTGAAGCCCGCCGTCGACGCCGCGCTCGCCACGGGCGGGCCGTCGACCGTCCAGACCGTGCTCGTCGTGCGCCGCGGCGGCCAGGCCGTCGACTGGGCCGAGGGCCGCGACCTCTGGTGGCACGAGGCCCTCGACGGCGTCGGCGACGACCACGTCGCGCAGCCCTTCCCGGCCGAGCACCCGCTGTTCATCCTCTACACGAGCGGCACCACGGGCCGACCGAAGGGCATCCTGCACACCTCCGGCGGCTACCTGACCCAGGTCGCGACGACCCACGCGACGGTCTTCGACCTCCGCCCGACCACCGACGTCTGGTGGTGCACCGCCGACGTCGGCTGGATCACCGGCCACAGCTACGTCGTCTACGGGCCCCTCGCGAACGGCGCGACGCAGGTCCTCTACGAGGGGACCCCCGACTCCCCCGCTCCAGGGCGCTGGTGGGACATCGTCGAGAAGTACGGGGTGACCCTCTTCTACACGGCCCCGACGGCCATCCGTGCCGCGATGAAGGCCGGGCGGCAGCTGCCCCTCGCCCGCGACCTCTCGTCGCTGCGCCTGCTGGGCTCCGTCGGCGAGCCCATCAACCCCGAGGCCTGGCTCTGGTACCGCGAGGTGGTCGGCTCGGGCCGCACCCCCGTCGTCGACACGTGGTGGCAGACCGAGACCGGCGCGATCATGGTCTCGCCGCTGCCCGGCGTCACCGCCACGAAGCCCGGGGCTGCTCAGACGCCGGTGCCGGGCGTGGTGGTCGACGTGGTCGACGACGACGGGGCACCCGTCGGCCCCGGCGGCAGCGGGCTGCTCGTCGTCACCGAGCCGTGGCCGTCGATGCTGCGCGGCATCTGGGGCGACCACGAGCGCTACGTCGAGACCTACTGGGGGCGCTTCGGCGACCGGTACTTCGCCGGCGACGGCGCTCGTCGCGACGACGACGGCGACATCTGGCTGCTCGGGCGCGTCGACGACGTCATGAACGTGTCGGGGCACCGGCTCTCGACCGCCGAGATCGAGTCGTCGCTCGTCGCCCACCCCTCGGTCGCCGAGTCGGCCGTCGTCGGGGCGGCGGACGAGGCGACCGGGCAGGCCGTCGTCGCCTTCGTGGTGCTGCGCGACGGCGCCCGCGGCGCCCAGGCCCCCGAGGAGGCGGTGGTCGCCCTGCGGGAGCACGTCGCGCGCCAGATCGGCAGCATCGCCCGACCGCGCACCGTCGTGCTGGTCGACGAGCTGCCCAAGACCCGCTCGGGGAAGATCATGCGGCGCCTGCTCCGGGACGTCGCGGAGGGCCGGGAGGTCGGGGACACGACCACGCTCGCCGACGCGACCGTGATGAGCGCGATCAGCGCCGGCCTGCGCTGATGCCCACCGGGCAGGGCTCCCGGTCGGGAGCCCTGCGGCCGGGCGGGGTCAGGCGACCTCGAGCACGAGCTCGACCTCGACCGGGCTGCCGAGCGGCAGCGCGGCGACGCCGACGGCGCTGCGAGCGTGGCGGCCGGCCTCGCCGAACACCCGGCCCAGCAGCTCGGAGGCGCCGTTGATCACACCGGGCTGCCCGGTGAACGCCGGGTCGGACGCGACGAAGCCCGTCACCTTCACCACCCGGACGACCTCGTCGAGCGAACCGAGCACGGTCGCCGCGGCGGCCAGGGCGTTGAGCGCGGACCGTGCTGCGAGGTCACGGGCGGCCTCCGGCGTCACCAGCCCGGGGGCCTCGCCCACGACGCCGGTCGCCGGGAGGGCGCCGTCGACGAACGGGAGCTGGCCGGCCGTGAACACCAGCTGGCCGCTGCGGACGGCGGGGATGTAGTCGCCCGCGGGGGCGGCCACGGCGGGGAGCTCGAGGCCGAGCTCGGCGAGGCGAGCGGCGACGTCGGCCATCAGGCGCCCTGCGGCTTCTCGCGCTTGAACCAGGCGACGGGGCCGCCCTCCGGCCCCTGCGTGACCTGCACGAGCTCCCAGCCCTCGCTCCCCCAGTTGTTCAGGATCGCGGTGCTGTTGTGCACCATGAGCGGCGTGGTCATGTACTCCCAAAGGACCATTTGTGGTTCCTATCAGCTCGGATGTCGTCGGTGTCACTTACCCTGATCTTATGTCTGCCCAAAAATCGAAGCCCACGTCCGTCGTCGGGGCGCTCTTCGGATTCGTCGGCTTCAGCGTGCTGGCCGGCCTCCTCGTCACCATCGGCGTGACGCCGGCGATCGCCGTGGCGGGCATGACCGCCTCGAGCTCGATCGGGGTCTTCGAGTCGATCCCCGAGTACATCGAGATCGGCAAGCTGTCCCAGCGCAACACGCTCTACGCCAAGCAGGGCGGGCAGGACGTCCCCTTCGCGACCCTCTACAGCGAGAACCGCGTCGAGCTCAAGTGGGACCAGGTCTCGGGCAACCTGAAGAACGCCGTCCTCGCCGGTGAGGACCGCCGCTTCTACGACCACGGCGGGGTGGACGTCACGTCGCTCGTGCGCGCCGCGGCGGGGTCGCTCGGGGGCGGCGAGCTGGGGGCCAGCGGCGGCGGATCGACGTTGACCATGCAGCTGGTGCGCAACATCCGCATCGCTCAGTCGCAGCAGCTCGACACGCAGGAGGAGCGTGACGCCGCCTACAAGGAGGCGACGACGACCACGCTCGACCGCAAGCTCGAGGAGATGAAGTTCGCCATCGGGCTGGAGAAGAAGTACTCCAAGGACGACATCCTGCTCGCGTACCTCAACATCGCGTACTTCGGCGACCAGACCTACGGCGTGCAGGCCGCCGCCCAGCACTACTACAACAAGTCGGCGCTCGACCTGACCGTCGAGGAGGCCGCGAGCCTCATCGCCATCGTCCAGTACCCCGACACCCGCAACCTCTCCACTCCGGAGAAGTACGAGGGCAACAAGGCTCGACGCGACGTCATCATCAAGTCGATGAAGGCCGAGGGCTTCATCGATGAGCCGACGATGCAGGCGGCCCTGGCCGCGGACATCGCGAGCTACGTGCACCTGACGACGCCGACGCAGGGCTGTGCGGCCGTCACGGCAGCCGGAGCCCAGTACTTCTGCGACTACGTGAAGAAGAACATCAAGAACCTCGCCGTCCTGGGCTCCTCGCCCGAGGAGCGCGAGAAGAACTGGGCAACCGGCGGCTACAACGTCTACACGACCCTCGACCTCGACCTCACCGCCAGCGCCAAGGAGAAGGTCGACCGCTACGCCCCGGCGAGCGAGACCCGGCTCCAGCTCGGCTCGGTCGTGAACACCGTGGAGGCCGGCACGGGCCGTGTGCTCGTCATGGCGCAGAACACGACGTTCTCCGAGGTGGCGTCCGAGGACCGCACCCAGACCTCCGTGAACTTCAGCACCGACCAGCAGTACGGCGGCTCGGGCGGCTTCCAGCCCGGCTCGACCTACAAGCCCTTCACCCTGATCGACTGGCTCGAGCAGGGCAACGGCGTGAACCAGTCCGTCAACGCGACTCCCCGCACCTTCCAGCTCACGGCGGACGGCCGTCCGACCGTGCGATGGACGCCGAAGAACGACGCGGGCGAGAAGCCCGGGAGCATGACGGTCGCCGCGGCCACCGCGCAGTCGATGAACACGGCGTACGCGGCGATGGCCTCCCAGCTCGACCTCGCCGACATCGCCGGGGTCGCCGAGAAGCTCGGCGTGCACCGCGCCGACGGGAACCCGCTGGCCTACGAGAACCCGTCGTCGATCCTCGGCTCGAACGAGGTCGCCCCGCTCACGATGGCCACGGCCTACGCCGCGATCGCGGCCGGCGGCAAGTACTGCGAGTCGATCATCGTGGACAACATCAAGGACTCCTCGGGTGCCGACATCGGCGGTCAGCCCCAGGCCTGCACCCAGGCGCTGGACCCTGACGTCGCCGCCGGCGCCGCCAAGGCGATGTCGGGCCTCTGGACGTCGGGCACGGCCGTCGGCGGCCTGCCTCGCGACGGCATCCCCGAGATCGGCAAGACCGGCACCACCGACGACAAGGACCAGATCTGGATCATCGGCGCGTCCACCCGCGTCGCCACGGCCATCTGGCAGGGCAACTACGACTTCACCGGCGGCAAGAAGAGCCTGCGTGCCTACTCGTCGCCCGTGCAGCCCCGCAACGGCAGCTACGCGAACGCACGGTCGGCCTTCTTCCGTGAGGTCCAGACGGTCAACAACGCCGCGTACCCGGGCGGCGCCTTCGTGGCCCCCTCGAACGCCGTCCTCCGCGGCACCGGGGTCAGCGTGCCCGATCTCGCCGGCAGCACGCCCGCCGCCGCCCAGACGCTCCTCCGCAGCACCGGCCTGAAGTACGAGGACGGCGGTGTGCAGGCGTCGACCCTCCCGGCCGGCCAGGTCAGCGGGTCGGACCCCGCCGGTGGCACGCTCGTCGCCAAGGGCTCCACGGTGCGCGTCTTCACCTCCGACGGCTCGCTGGCCACCACCGTCCCCGACCTCGTGGGCCAGGACCTCAAGGGCGCCGGGGCGACCGTGGCCGGAGCCGGCTTCACCACCGCGCTCGGCGTCTCCGGCTTCACCGCCGGGGACGGCAAGAACCAGTGCCGGGTCGCGAGCAGCGACCCCGCCGCGGGGACGTCCGTCGCGAAGGACACCGCCGTCTCCGTCGTGCTCTACGGCGGCAAGGACGGCAACGACCCCGGAGGGTGCTCGTGAGCCCCCTCTCTGCCGGACGCCTGACGGCCGCGACCGCTGCGGCGGGCGCGGCCGTCGGCCTGGGAGCGTTCGCGTGGGGCGCGCTCGTCGAGCGCAACCGCTTCACCGTACGTCACGAGGTGCTCCCGATCCTCGAGGCGGGGTCGCGCTCGCTCACCGTCCTCCACCTGTCCGACCTCCACCTCGCCCCGTGGCAGTCGGAGAAGCAGGAGTGGGTCCGCGGGCTGTCGGTGTACGAGCCGGACCTCATCGTGAACACGGGCGACAACCTGGGGCACGCCGACGCCCACACCGCGCTCGAGTACACCCTCGAGCCCTTCCGCGGCGTGCCGGGCGTCTGGGTCAACGGGTCCAACGACTACTACGGTCCCGTCCCCAAGAGCCCGCTCCGGTACTTCGCCGGGCCGAGCAGGCCGCACCGGGCCCCGGCACCGCTCGACGTCGACCGCATGGAGACCTTCTTCGCCGACCTGGGCTGGCTCGACCTGAACAACACCGCACGCGCCCTGGAGCTCCGGGGCAACCGGCTCGAGCTCTTCGGGGTGAACGACGCCCACCGGGGCTGGGACCGCCTCGACCGCCTCCCCGGTGCCCTCGACGACCTCCGCGAGAACGTCGGCTGGCAGGACGACCGGGGCGGGCCGGACCCCATCGGCATCGGCGTCACGCACGCGCCCTACCAGCGCGTGCTCAACTCGTTCGTCACGAACGGCGCCGACGTCATCTTCGGCGGCCACACGCACGGCGGTCAGGTGCGGGTGCCCGGCTACGGCGCACTCGTGACCAACTGCGACATCCCCCGCAGCAAGGTGAGCGGGCTGACGACCTGGAGCCACGCACGGCGCACCGCGCACCTCGAGATCTCCGCAGGGCTCGGCACGTCGATCTACGCCCCCGTGCGGTTCGACTGCCGCCCCGAGGCGGTCGTCGTGACGTTGACCGCCTGACTCGCTCCCCCTCGGTGCCCACCGCCCGGCGGTGGCACGCGGACCCCGATTCATCCGCTATCCTTGTACACGTTGCTTCGGCAGGCAGAGATGCCCACCGAGACGACGGGGTGTGGCGCAGCTTGGTAGCGCGCCTCGTTCGGGACGAGGAGGTCGTGGGTTCGAATCCCGCTACCCCGACACACGACGCATGGCTGGACCCTAGGGTCCAGCCATTCGTCGTTCTGTGCTTTCTTCACGACGCTGAAGGGGAGGCTGGACCCTAGGGTCCAGCTTTTTTGTCGTTCTGTGCTTTCTTCACGACGCTGAAGGGCAGGCGGGGGCCTACGGGTCCAGCCTTCCTGTCGTTCTGTGCTTTCTTCACGACGCTGAAGGGGAGGCTGGGACCCTGCGGGTCCAGCCTCCCGGGCGTACGTGCCCCTCCACGGGCAGCAGGAGGCGGGGGCCGTGTCAGGCGAGGCGGCCGCTGCTCTCGGCGAGGTAGCAGGCGCCGCAGAGCGACTCGTACGTGACCTGCTCGCCGTCGATCGCGACCTGGTCCCCGTCGAAGACGAAGCGGTCACCGACCTTGCGTGCGTTGAAGACGGCCTTCCGCCCGCAGCGGCAGATCGTCTTGAGCTCCTCGAGGCTGTGCGAGACCTCCATCAGGCGCCGGCTGCCCGGGAACGCCAGCGTGCGGAAGTCGGTGCGGATGCCGTAGGCCAGCACGGGGACGTCCTCTAGCACGGCGATGCGCAGCAGGTCGTCGACCTGCCCCGGCGACAGGAACTGCACCTCGTCGACGAGCAGGCAGGCGAGGTCGGAGCCGGTCTCGTCGCGCACGCGCGCTCGCTCGGCACAGAACACCGACAGCACGTCGTCGCCGGGCGCGAAGGTGACGTCGACGGTCCGGGTGACGCCGAGCCGCGACACGACCGCGTCGTCGCCCTTCGTGTCGACCCGGGGCTTCGCCAGCAGCACGCGCTGGCCGCGCTCCTCGTAGTTGAAGGCCGCCTGGAGCAGGGCCGTGCTCTTGCCGCTGTTCATGGCCCCGTAGCGGAAGTAGAGCTTCGCCACTACTGGAGGTAGCCGTCCTCCGCCGCCCGACGGATCAGCTCGCTCTTCTTGCTCGCCGGTCGGTTGGCCTTGGCGTACTTCTCGCGCACCCGGCGCAGGTAGGTCTTCGCCGTCTCGTACTGGACGTTCATCTGGGCGGCGACCTCGTTGGTGCTGAAGCCCGAGACGTACAGCCGGAATGCCTCGGCCTCGCCGGCGCTCAGCTTGGGTCGGCTCTGGTTGGTCGCGCCGACCGGCAGCGGCCGCCAGTCCCGCTGCGGCGACGAGTCGCGGGCGACGCCCATCACCTGGCGCGCGGCGTCCATGACCTCGCGCATGGGCAGCGACTTCGACAGGAACGCGCTGGCCCCGGCGTCGAGCGCACGCTCCCGCGACTCCCGCGTGTCGAGGCTCGACAGCACGACGACCTTGGCGCCGGCGGCCCGGCAGGTGCGGACCCGGGCCTCGATCGAGACGGGCTCCTTGAGCTGGAAGTCGAGGAAGACGAGGTCGGTCGGGAAGCTGTCGCTGTGCACCAGCTGCAGCCAGGTGTGCGCCGTGAGCACGAGGTCGAAGTCGTACGCGTTGACGTTGATCCAGCTCGAGAGGCTGTCCAGGAGGACCTCGTGGTCGTCGAGGATGGCGAGGCGCACCCGGCGGGTGGCGGGCGTCTCGTCGCCGGGGCCGACCGTGCTCCACGACGGGGCGGCGGCGGGCCTGCCGAAGCCCGGGCGGAGGGACGAGCGGCCGCTCGACTCAGTGCTGGTCATAAGAAAACCTTAGTGTCAGGAGGGGGGAGGTGGCGTCGACCTGCAGGTCGCCGAAGACGATGCGGAGCACGGCGAACCACGGTGCGAAGCGGCGGCGGACGACGAACTCCCCCACCGTGGTCGGGACGCTCACGAGGGCCTCGACGCGCTCGTCGACCCGTCGGAGGTCGACCCGCACGTCGTCGGCCTGGACGCCGTCCCGCTCGCCGAAGGCGACGAGCAGGGCGCGCAGCGACGTCCTGTGGTCCGGGGTCATGGCGGAGGCGACGAAGTCGGGGTCGACGACGATGCCCGAGACGCCGCTCGTCGGGCTGACGAAGAGGTGCTCGAGCCACGACCGGTCGGCCTCGGCCACCATCGACACCCGGAGCTGGTCGGCGATGTCGCGGGCGCGCTGGGCGTCGGCGGCCGTCACCGCCCCGCGGTCGACGAGCGACGAGAAGAACGGCACGACCTCCCGGTTGAGGATGGTGACGCGGTCCTGCTGCACCGATCGGGCGATGCTCGCCCGGAGCTCGTCGGCGCTGGCGCGCCGGAAGGTCGTCGCGCGGTCGATCCACCGCTCGACCAGCAGCGTGAAGGTGCGGGAGAAGGAGGCGGCGGCCGCGGAGAGCGCCACGACCGGCACGACGGCGACGACGACGAAGGTCGTGGTCGGCACGGCCGTCACGAACCAGGGCCGTTCGAGCAGCACGACCACGGCCACGACGACCGCGACGACGAGGCCGGCGACGAGGATCTCGGCGGCGGGTCGGTAGGGGGCGACGCCGAGCAGCAGGACGCCGACCGCGAGCGACGACCAGTCGTCGCGCACGAGCTCGTTCTGCCCGAGGAGACCGAGCGCCTCGAGGGCGACGGCGGCACAGGAGAGCACGACCACGGCCACCAGGGAGCGACGCCGGAACGGCGCCCGGAGCGGGCTGGCGGAGAGCACGAGCACGAGGCCGGCCGCCGCCAGGGCCGCGACCGCGCCCACGGACGCGGCCGGGTCGACGATCTCGTCACGACCGCTCAGGGTCGCCGACACGGCCACGGCGAGGGCCGCGACGACGGTGATCAGCGACACGGGACGGGAGGCCAGGGCCCCCACGGGGTCGACCTGTTGCGGGGTCCGCTCGCGGTCGCTCATGCGGCGTCGCCCGTCCGGTCGTCCGAGCGCGCGACGTCCGACGCGCCCTCGGCGCCGGGCACCGGGACCGTGTCGCCCGGCTCGTCGGGGCCGGTGGCCGGGACGCGGATGACGACGGAGGTGCCGCTGCCGGGCGACGACCAGACCTGCGCCGAGCCCCCGACGCGCTCCATGCGCGCCCGGACCGAGTTGCTGAGGCCGAGCCGGTCACGGGGCACCGCGTCCTGGTCGAAGCCCGCACCGTCGTCGATGACCATGACCGAGAGCTCGCCGCCGTCGCCGTAGACGACGACCTCCGCGCGGCGCACCCCGCTGTGCTTCTCGACGTTCGTCAGGCACTGGGTCACGGCCAGGCCGAGCGCCTGGCCCACCACGGGCGCCAGGCGGGCCACGGCAGCGACGTCGCCCGTGACGCCGATCTCCAGCCCCCGGGCGCGCCCCTGCTCGACCGCGCGGGCGAGCTGGCTGTCGTCCCACTCGGCCGTCGCGGCGTCGACCCCGGGCGGGGCGGGGTCACGCAGCCACTCCTGGCCGACGAGCGTCTCGAGGTCCGCCGCCATCGACGAGGCGAGCGACGGGTCGAGCCGGCCGGGGCCCGCGGTCGCGACGGCGGCGAGGTGGTTGAGGACGGTGTCGTGGACGAGCGCCGCGGCCTGCTGCTCCATGTCGTGACGGATGCTCTGGAGCTGCTGGTCGACGGCGGCGCGGTGGATGCTCGGCTGGGCCCGCCGAGCCCGGTCGCGGGCGACGAGGGCGTAGCCGAGGGTGGCGACCACGACGGCCCAGGCCACCACCGTCGTCACGTCGACCTTCGGGGCGGACCCGGTCTGCCAGGTCGCGAGCTGGGTGGCCACCTCGCCGAGCACGAGGCCGCTCGTCGCCCAGGCGATGCTGTGGCGCGGGCGCACCCCGCTCGCCCCCACCATGACCAGGGCGATCTTGGGGAGCGAGAGCGAGAAGGCGTCGGAGGCCTGGATCGTCGGGACCTGGGCGAAGAGGGTGAGCGCGTACCAGTAGAGGCAGGCCGAGCCGAGGACAAGGTAGGCGGCGTAGCTCGTGGCGCTGCGGTAGGTGGCGACGACGAGCACGAGCGCCGCCATCGTCACGACCGCGACCAGGGCGGGCCACAGGATGAGCGACGGCATGCCCACCTGGTTGCTCACCAGCAGGAGGGCCGCGCCGGCGAGGACGACGCACGCGATCACGTGACAGGAGCGCGCGAGCGCGCGACCGGTGCTCTGGGGAGCGAGGTGGGCGGGCAGTCCGAGCAGCACCGTGCCTCCTTCGCTCCGTGGCTGGCCTGATGATCATGCCAGAACATCGACCAGCTCATGTACCCCGTTATCTGGGGCCACCCCCGGATCGACTCGGAGGAGGGTCGTGATCTGTGCCCCGGTCGCTCAGAAGAGCCGGGGATGTTCGGAGCGTGCCCCGCCGGGGAGCTCCTCGGCCAGGAGCGACCGGGGAGCCGACGTCGGGGTGAGGTTCATCAGCCGCAGCGACTGCTCCGCGTCGTCGAGCGCCCGCGACCGGGTCGTGCCGGTCGAGGGGTCGGCCTCGCCGCGCTGCAGCCCGTGCTGGGCCAGCAGGGGCCGCATCCGCCCCGCGAGCCAGCGGCGGTACCCCGTGGGCGCGTAGGTGCCGTGCGCGTAGAGCTCGCGGTACTTGGGCAACAGCTCCGGGTGCTCGCGCTCGAGCCAGGCGAAGAACCACTCCTTGACCCCGGGCTTGAGGTGCAGCGCGCTGTAGAGCACCGTGGTGGCCCCGGAGTCGCGGACGGCCTCGAGCGCCGTGGTGAGGTGTTCGCGCGTGTCGGTGAGGTACGGCAGCACCGGCATCATGAAGACGGAGCAGCGGAGGCCCGCGTCGGTCGCCGCCCGGACGGTGGCGAGGCGCGCCGCGGTCGTGGGCGTGCCCGGCTCGATCGACTGCTGCAGCTCGTCGTCGTGGACGGCGACGGACATCGCGATGTCGACCGGCACGTGCTCCGCCGCCTCCGCCAGCAGCGGCAGGTCACGGCGCAGGAGGGTGCCCTTCGTGAGGATGCTGAACGGCGTGCCCGAGTCGGCGAGCGCCGCGATGATGCCCGGCATGAGGCGGTAGCGCCCCTCGGCCCGCTGGTACGGGTCGGTGTTCGTGCCGAGCGCGACCGGGTGCCGCTGCCAGGACGGCCGGGCGAGCTCGCGGGCCAGGACCTCGGCGACGTTGACCTTGACGACGATCTGGCGGTCGAAGTCGTCGCCGCCGTCGAGGTCGAGGTACTCGTGGGTGGGTCGCGCGAAGCAGTAGACGCAGGCGTGGCTGCAGCCCCGGTACGGGTTGACCGTCCAGCCGAACGGCAGGGCGCTGTCTCCGCCGGGCACGCGGTTCAGCGCGCTCTTGGCGAGGATCTCGTGGAAGGTGACGCCGGCGAACTCCGGCGTCGTGACCGACGCCACGAGGTTCGACAGCTTCGCGAGCCCGGGCAGGGCCGAGTCGCTCTCCGTCGCCATCGCCTGCCCGCTCCACCGCATGCGTCCATTAGAACACACGTTCGATCGGGCCGGGACGCCGGCGACGGGGTCAGGCGTGGATGCGCAGCGCCTCCGCGGTCGCGCCGAGGGTGGCGGCGGCCCGCTGCTCGTCCGTCGCGACGGACTCCCCGTAGGTCGGCACGAGCCGCCGGAGCACCGGGGTCCAGCCCGCGATGCGGTCGGGGAAGCAGCGCTCCAGCACGTCGAGCATGATCGGCACGGCCGTCGAGGCGCCCGGCGAGGCACCGAGGAGGCCGGCGATGCTGCCGTCCGCCGCGGCGACGACCTCGGTGCCGAACTGCAGCACCCCGCCCTTCTGTGCGTCGCGCTTGATCACCTGGACGCGCTGGCCCGCGGTGATGCGGTACCAGTCGGCCGGGTCGGCGTCGGGCATGAACTCGCGCAGCGCCTCGAACTTGGTCTCCTTGCTCGCGGCCAGCTGGCCGACGAGGTACTTCACGAGGCCGAGGTTGGCGAGGCCCGCCCGGATCATCGGGTAGAGGTTGTGCGGCCGGATCGACATCACGAGGTCGAGCACGGAGCCGTTCTTGAGGAACTTGGGGCTGAAGCCGGCGTAGGGCCCGAACATGAGGCTCGCCTCGCCGTCGACGATGCGGGTGTCGAGGTGCGGCACCGACATGGGCGGCGACCCGACGGCGGCCTTGCCGTAGACCTTCGCCCGGTGCTTCGCCACGACCTCGGGGTCGTCGGTGCGGAGGAACTCGCCGCTGACCGGGAAGCCGCCGAAGCCCTTGATCTCGTCGATGCGCGACTTCTGCAGGAGGTGCAGCGCGCCTCCCCCGGCCCCCACGAAGACGAAGCGGGCGTCGACCGTCGTGGGCGTGCCGCCGACCTGCTTGCGCATCTTGATGCGCCAGGTGCCGTCGCCGAGCTTCTTCAGGCCCGTCACGCGGTGGTCGAGCTCGAGGCGGGCGTCGTTCGCCTCGAGGTGCTCGATGAGCAGCCGGGTCAGCGCCCCGAAGTCGACGTCGGTGCCGGCCTCGATGCGGGTCGCGGCGATCGGCTGCCCCTTCGAGCGGCCGGGGATGAGCACGGGGGCCCACGAGCGGATGACGGAGGCGTCGGTGCTGAACTCGAGACCGCGGAAGAGCGGGTGGTCGCGCAGGGCCTCGTGGCGCTTGCGCAGGTACTCGACGTTCTTCTCGCCCCAGACGAAGCTCATGTGGGGCGTCGACGAGATGAACGCGGACGGGTCGGGCAGGGCGCCCTCGGCGACGAGGTGCGACCAGAACTGCCGCGAGACCTGGAACTGCTCGTTGACCTTGACGGCGCTGCTGATGTCGATCGTGCCGTCGGAGCGCTCGGGCGTGTAGTTCAGCTCGCAGAGTGCGGAGTGGCCGGTGCCCGCGTTGTTCCAGGGGTTGCTCGACTCCTGGGCCACGTCGCCGAGGGCCTCGTAGATCTGGATCGTCCACGTCGGCTCGAGCTGCTTGATCATCGCGCCGAGGGTGGCGCTCATGATGCCCGCCCCGATCAGGGCGACGTCGACTGGCTTCGGTGCATCGGTCACGGCGTCAGTCTAGGCCGACGCGCGCACGGCGGGGCGAGCGGCCCCGGGGAGCCAGCGCAGGCCTCTCGACGTCGAACGACCGCCGACGACCCCGCCGGTCGGTGCCCGAGCCCGGTCAGAGCCCGAGCCCGGTCAGCGCCTCGTCCATGCGCCGCGCCAGCTCGGCGTAGCCGTCGTCGTTCGGGTGCAGCCCGTCGGCTGCCATCCACTCCGGGTGGCCGGTCAGCCACCGCGAGGCTCCGGGCACCTGGTCGGCGTCGATCTCGTCGGCTGCCTCCCGCACCCACCCGGCGATGACGTCGACGCTCTCCGGCCGCTCGTCGGTGTACCAGAACGGCTCGACGACGACGATGCGCGCCTCGGGCAGGGCGTCGTCGAGGCGGTGCAGGTCGACGCCGATCTGCTCGTGGATCTCGTCGGCGCTCCTGTCGTACGAGAACGCGTCGTTGAGCCCCATCGTCACGATCACGATGTCGGGGTCGGCCGCGATCACCTGGCCCGGCAGGTCGCCGCCCTCGAACGACGTCCGGTTGTTGACGAAGCCCAGGCCGTTCACGCTCTCGTTGTGCTCCCGCCAGCCGCGCTCGGCGCTGACGACGGTCGACCACCGCTTCGATGGGTCGCTCGCCCCGGTGCCCAGCGTGTACGAGTCGCCGTAGAACGAGACGACCGGCCCGTCTCCCTCCG
Organism: Frigoribacterium sp. NBH87; assembly: GCF_014217665.1. NCBI lineage: Bacteria > Bacillati > Actinomycetota > Actinomycetes > Micrococcales > Microbacteriaceae > Frigoribacterium > Frigoribacterium sp. NBH87. The sequence goes on along the minus strand of NZ_CP043650.1, from coordinate 2,944,617 downwards.
GGACGCCGGCCCTGCCGCCGCCGGCCGACGGCGCCGCGGGGTCGGGCGCGCAGCCGGTGAGGACGAGGAGGGACGCGACGGCGACGAGGGAGCGAGCGAGACGGGTCACGCTCGCTGTTCGGAGCGCAGGAGGCGCGGGTTCGGTGCCCCGCGCCTCCCGCGCTCCCCTGCCGGGCTCAGGCGGCGGCGAGGCGACGGGCCGCGACGATCTCCGCGATCTGCACCGCGTTCAGGGCCGCGCCCTTGCGGAGGTTGTCGTTGCTGATGAAGAGGGCGATGCCGCGGTCGCCGGGCACACCCTCGTCTTGCCGGATGCGGCCCACGTACGACGGGTCGGAGCCCGCCGCCTGGAGCGGCGTCGGCACGTCGGTCAGGACGACGCCGGGGGCGTCGGCGAGGAGCTCCTTCGCGCGGGCCGCCGTGAGGGCGTCGGCGAACTCGGCGTTGATCGACAGCGAGTGGCCCGTGAAGACCGGCACGCGCACGCAGGTGCCGCTGACGCGGAGGTCGGGGCGCTCGAGGATCTTGCGGCTCTCGTTGCGCAGCTTCTTCTCCTCGTCGGTCTCGTCGAGGCCGTCGTCGACGATCGAGCCGGCGAGCGGGATGACGTCGAAGGCGATGGGGCGCACGTAGACGGCGGGCTCCGGCATCTGCACTGCGCCTCCGTCGTGGACGAGGCCGGCCGTGTCGCCCTCGAGGGCGGCGCGCACCTGGCCGAGCAGCTCGTCGGCGCCGGCGAGGCCGCTGCCGCTGACCGCCTGGTAGGTGCTGACGATCAGGCGCTCGAGGGTCGCCTCCGCGTCGAGGACCTTGAGGACGGGCATCGCGGCCATCGTCGTGCAGTTCGGGTTGGCGATGATGCCCTTGACGGCCTGGTCGATCGCGTGCGGGTTCACCTCGCTGACGACGAGCGGCACCTCCGGGTCCATCCGGAAGGCGCTCGAGTTGTCGATGACGAGCACGCCCGCGGCGGCGAAGCGCGGGGCGTGCGCCCGGCTGCCGGTGGCGCCGGCGGAGAAGAGCGCGATGTCGAGGCCCGTCGGGTCGGCGGTCTCGACGTCCTCGACGACGACGTCGACGCCGCGGAACGACAGCGTCGTGCCGGCGGAGCGCGCCGTCGCGAAGAAGCGGATCTCACGGAGCGGGAAGTCCCGCTCGTCGAGCAGCGTCCGCATGACCTTGCCGACCTGGCCGGTGGCACCGACCACGCCGACGCGCAGCCCCCGCTCGCTCAGGGTGTCGGACATGTCGTGCTCCTTCGTGACGGGTGGTGCGGGGACGGGTGGTGCGGGGACGGGGGCGGGGCGGAGGCGGGGGCTGAGCCGGGCGGCGCGGTCAGCGACCGGTGCCGGCCCAGACGACGGCCTCGACGTCGCCGTCGAGCTCGAACGCGGTGTGGACGACGCGGAGGGCGTCGGCGAGCGTGTCGGCCCGGGTGACGACCGAGATGCGGATCTCGCTGGTCGAGATCATCTCGATGTTGATGCCGGCCTCGAAGAGGGCCGTGAAGAGACGGGCCGAGACGCCGGCGTTCGTCCGCATGCCCGCGCCGACGAGCGCGAGCTTGCCGATCTGGTCGTCGTACTGAAGCGACTCGAAGCCGATCTCGGCCCGGTCGGACTCGAGCGCCTGGAGGACGGTCGCGCCCTCGGACTTCGGCAGCGTGAACGAGATGTCGGTCCGGCTGGTCGACGCCGCCGAGATGTTCTGCACGATCATGTCGATGTTGGCGCCGGTCTTGGCGACGGTGCGGAAGATCTGCGCGGCCTTGCCGGGCACGTCGGGCACGCCGACGACCGTGATCTTGCCCTCGCTGAGGTCTCCGGCGACGCCGCTGATGATGGGCTCTTCCACGTTCTCTCCCTCTTTCGGGTTGACGACCAGCGTGCCCTCGCCGTTGTGGAACGACGAGCGCACGTGCAGGGTGACGCCGTGCCGCCGGGCGTACTCGACGGCCCGGATGTACAGCACCTTCGACCCCGCGGCGGCGAGCTCGAGCATCTCCTCGCTGGTGATGCGGTCGAGCTTGCGGGCCTTGGGCACGACGCGGGGGTCGGCGGTGAAGATGCCGTCCACGTCGGTGTAGATCTCGCAGACGTCGGCGTCGAGCGCCGCGGCGAGCGCCACGGCCGTCGTGTCGCTGCCGCCCCGACCGAGGGTGGTGATGTCGCCGGTCGTGCGGTTGAAGCCCTGGAAGCCCGCGACGATCGCGACCGACCCGGCGTCGAGCGCGTCGCGGATGCGGCCGGGCGTCACGTCGACGATGCGGGCCTTGCCGTGCTGCGCGTCGGTGAGCATGCCCGCCTGGCTGCCGGTGTACGAGCGGGCCTCGACGCCGAGGCTGCGGATGGCCATGGCGAGCAGGGCCATGCTGATGCGCTCGCCCGCGGTGAGCAGCATGTCGAGCTCGCGGCCCCCGGGGATCGGCGTGACCTCGTGCGCGAGGTCGAGCAGCTCGTCGGTCGTGTCGCCCATGGCGCTGACGGCCACGACGACGTCGTTGCCCGCTTTGCGGGTCTCGACGATGCGCTTGGCCACGCGCTTGATGCTCTCGGCGTCGGCGACGGACGACCCGCCGAATTTCTGCACGATCAAGCTCACGGGGACTCCAGGGACGGGTACGAGGGGCCGCTCGCGGCGGGCGGGGCCCGCGCGGGCGTGGTCCGATCCTAACGGCGCGGGCGCCGTGTGACGTCGCGCGGCCCGCGACGCCGCGCTCCCCGTACGGTGGGGGCATGCCCGACACCGATGACGCCCGCGGAGCCGCCTCGCGGGTCCAGGACAGCCGCGCCCTCCAGACCCTCGCCCGCGTGGGCTTCGCCATGAACGGCGTCCTGCACGTGCTCATCGGCGGCATCGCCGTGGGCATCGCCTTCGGCGGCGGGGGCGAGGCCGACCAGGGCGGCGCCCTCGGCCAGCTCGCCGCTCAGCCCGCCGGGGCCGTCGTGCTCTGGGTGATCGTCGTCGGCCTCTGGGCCCTCGGCCTGTTCCAGCTTCTCGAGGCCGCGCTGGTGCGCGGGACGGACGGGGAGGCGTGGGGCGCGCGGGCCAAGGAGGGCGGCAAGGGCGTCGCGTACCTGGCCGTCGGCGCCACCGCGTTCACCTTCGCCCGGGGCGGCTCCTCCGACAGCTCCGACCAGACCGAGTCGCTGAGCGCACGCCTGATCGCGACGCCCGGCGGCGTCGTGCTCCTCGTCGTGCTGGCCCTGGCGATCGTCGCCGTCGGCGCTTACTTCGTGGTCAAGGGGGTCAGGCAGAAGTTCCGCCAGGACCTCGTCGTGCCGTCGGGCAGCGCCGGGCGGGCGACGGTCGGGCTCGGCGTGGCCGGCTACGTCGCGAAGGGCGTCGCCCTGGCCGTCGTCGGCGTGCTCTTCGCCGTGGCGGCGATCACCTCCGACCCCGAGGAGGCCAGCGGGCTCGACGGGGCCCTGCGGTCGCTGGCCGAGCTGCCGTTCGGCACGGTCGTGCTCACGGCCGTCGCGGTCGGGCTCGTGGCGTTCGGCCTCTACAGCTTCGTCCGGGCCCGCCGCGCCCGGCTCTGACCGCCGGGCGCGATCGGCCGCCGGCTACTCGCCGACGACCCGGCGCCCCTCGAAGGCACGACCGAGGGTGACCTCGTCGGCGTACTCGAGGTCGCCGCCCACGGGCAGGCCCGAGGCGAGCCGGGTGACGCGGAGCCCGAACGGGGCCAGCATCCGCGAGAGGTACGTCGCGGTGGCCTCGCCCTCGAGGTTCGGGTCGGTCGCGATGATGACCTCCTGGACGGTGTCGTCGGCGAGGCGCTGCACCAGCTGCCGGATGCGCAGGTCGTCGGGCCCGACGCCGTCGATGGGGCTGATCGCCCCGCCGAGCACGTGGTACAGCCCGCGGAACTCGCGGGTGCGCTCGATCGCCTGGACGTCCTTCGCCTCCTCGACGACGCAGATCGTCGCGGGCGACCGACGCGGATCGCGGCAGATCACGCAGGTCTCCTGCTCGGTCACGTTGCCGCAGACCTCGCAGAACCGCACCTTCGTCTTGACGTCCACCAGCAGCTCGGAGAGCCGCGTCGTGTCGAACGACTCGCTCTGCAGGATGTGGAAGGCGATGCGCTGGGCCGACTTCGGCCCGATGCCCGGGAGGCGGCCGAACTCGTCGATCAGCTCCTGGACGATTCCCTCGTACACGGGCTACTCGCTTCTCTGAGGCGTGACGCGGGGGGCGACCGTCTCTTCTTCGATGAACTGGGCCCCGAGGATCTCGCGGACGACGGCCTCGCCGTAGCGCGAGCCGTTCGGGATGCCGCGGCGCGGGTCGCCGGCGGCGGCGCGGCGGGCGGCCGCGGGCGGACCGGCGGGAGTCGCGGGTCGGCCCTCGGGGGCCGGCCCGGTGCCCGAGGCGGCCGGCGCCGTGCGCGGGGCGGCGACCTCGACGGGCGGGGGCGCGGCGTCGACGGTGGGCACGCCTCCCGGGGGCTCCTCGGTGATGTGCTCGGGCTCGTCGGGCTCCGGCGGAGCCGACCGCGGGATCGGGGCGACGTCCCAGCCGGTGACCGGGTCGGACGACGTCGCCCGCGTCGGAGCCGCGGCGGGGCGGCGGGGCGGCGCCGCCGCGGCCGTCGGAGCCGTCGGTGCCGGGGCGGCGGGCGCCTCGACGGGCTCCGCGGAGCGGGTCGGCGCGGGCGCGGCGACGGGCGCCTCGCGGCGAGCCGGAGGTTCGACCGGAGCGGCGGCGGGAGCGGCGGCAGCAGGAGCGGGAGCAGGCGCGTCGACGGGCGCGGACGCCACGGGCGTCGCCGACGCACCCGTGGGGGCGCCGGGGGCGTCGGTCGGGCCCTCGACCCGGGCGATGTACTTCACCTTCACGCCGAGCACGTGCTGGATGGCGCGTCGCAGGTGCTCGCTGACGCCGTCGCCGGCGCCCTGGGGCTTCTTGAAGCTCTCGACGTCGTGCGCGCTCGGGAAGGTCAGCGTGAGCACGTCGTCGGCGAAGGCCTGCACGGTGGCCGTGACGACGACCATCCACGCCGTCCGCTTCGACTTCTCGACGACCTCGACGATCTCCGGCCAGGCGTCGCGCAGCTGCTGGAGGCTGACCGGCCCGACCGGCGACGAGGCGCGCTCGGGCTCCGGCGGCACCGCGTTCTCGACGGCGGGGGCCTGGGCCCAGGCCGCGGAGTGCGGAGCGCTCGGCGGTGCCGGCTCGCTCGCCGCGGCGCCGGCGCTCTCCCGCGCGGCGGGTGCGGCCGCGGGTGCCACCGACGACCAGGCCTCGGCCGCCGAGGCGGGCGACGCCGACGACGTCGACGCTGAGGACGACGCGGCGGGCGCCGACTCGACCTGGCCGGGCGCCGACGCTCGCGGCGCTGCCGAGGCCGTGCCGCGGGCGGCGGGCGACGACGACGCGGGCGCCGCGGCTCGCGGGGCCTCCGCTCCCCCGTCGACGCCGACCCGGCGCTCCAGCCGCTCGACCCGGGCGAGGGCGCCGCGGGTGGTCTCGTCGGACTCCGGCACGAGCACGCGCGCGATCATCAGCTCGAGGTGCAGGCGGGGCGAGGTCGCCCCGGTCATGTCGGTGAGGGCGCGGTTCACCACGTCGGCCGAGCGCGAGAGCTCCGCGGCGCCGAACGCATGCGACTGGGCCGTCAGCCGGTCGAGCTCCTCCGGCGTGACTCCGCGCAGCACGGCGGCGGCGCCCTCGACGGTGGCGCCGACCACGATCAGGTCGCGGAGGCGCTCGAGGAGGTCCTCGACGAAGCGACGGGGGTCCTGGCCGGTCTGCACGACCCGGTCGACGGCGGCGAAGGCCGCCGCGCCGTCACGGGCGCCGAGGGCCTCGACGACGTCGTCGAGCAGGGAGGCGTGGGTGTAGCCGAGCAGCGCCACGGCGCGCTCGTAGTCGATGCCGCCGTCGTCGCTGCCCGCCATCAGCTGGTCGAGCAGCGACAGGGTGTCGCGCACCGAGCCTCCCCCGGCCCGGACCACGAGGGGCAGCACGCCGGGGGCGGCGGCGACCTGCTCGCTCGCGCTGAGCTCCTGGACGTACTCGAGCATCTGCGCCGGGGGCACGAGGCGGAAGGGGTAGTGGTGCGTGCGCGACCGGATCGTGCCGATGACCTTGTCGGGCTCCGTCGTCGCGAAGATGAACTTCACGTGCTCCGGCGGCTCCTCGACGACCTTGAGCAGCGCGTTGAACCCCTGCGGGGTCACCATGTGCGCCTCGTCGAGGATGAAGATCTTGAAGCGGTCGCGGGCCGGCGCGAAGACGGCGCGGTCACGGATGTCGCGGGCATCGTCGACGCCGTTGTGGCTCGCCGCGTCGATCTCGATCACGTCGAGCGATCCGCCGCCGTCGCGCGCGAGCTCGACGCAGGAGGGGCAGACGCCGCACGGGGTGTCGGTGGGGCCCTCGGCGCAGTTGAGGCAGCGGGCGAGGATGCGGGCGGACGTCGTCTTGCCGCAGCCGCGCGGGCCGCTGAACAGGTACGCGTGGTTGACGCGGTCGGTGCGGAGCGCCGTGCGGAGCGGGTCCGTCACCTGCGACTGCCCGATCAGCTCGGCGAAGTTCTCTGGCCGGTAACGGCGATACAGGGCGGTGACCACCCCCCAAGAGTAGCCGCCGCCACCGACAGGGCGACCCGGCCGGGCGACCGCCCGCCGGGCACGGCGACGGCCCCCGTGCGGGCTGCACGGGGGCCGTCGGGGCGTGCCCCGTCCCGACCCGAACGGGACGAGGCACGCGGGGTGCTAGGCCCTCCTCGACCGGACGGCCCGGCGCACCCGGGCTGCGGTGAGCAGCCCCAGGCCGAGCAGGAGGAGGCCGGCACCCGCGGACGCCCACCCGAGGGCGTCCTGTCCGGTGAAGGCGAGGCCGGACGACCCCGCCACGGTCGGCGCGGTCGAGGCGCCGGACTGGCCGGGCGTGCCCGGCTGCCCCGGGGCCCCGGGCTGACCCGGCGTGCCCGGCGTGCCCGGCTGCCCGGGCAGGCCCGGGAACCCGGGCTGCCCCGGCGTGCCGGGCTGACCGGGCTGGCCCGGCGTGCCCGGCTGTGCCGGCTCGTCCGCCGCGACGACGCTGAAGCCGGTCGTCACGGGGTCGCCCGTGGCGCCGTCGACGGTCTGCGCCGCCGCGACCACGTGATCGCCGACCGGCACGTCCGCGAACGCGACGGTCCAGGCTCCGGTGGCCGGGTCGGCCGTCACGGTCGCCGTCCGGTCGTCGTCGAGGACGACCGTGACGAGCGCGCCCGGCTCGGCCGAGCCCGACACCGTCACCGGGGCGGTGCCCGCGGCGCCGGCCGGGAGCTGCGCCCCCGCCGCCGGGTCGTCGATGACGACCGGCGCGACCGCCGCGATGACGAGGCCCTGCGAGACGACGCTCGTCGCCCCGTCGACCACCTGGGTGGCGATCACCCGGGTCGCCCCGACGGGCACCGCCCGGAAGGGCAGCGTCCACCGACCGGCCTCGTCGACCACGACGCTCTGGTCGCGGCCGGCGACCTCCACGACGACCACGGCGCCCGGCTGGCCCGTGCCCGAGACCACGACGTCCTCGAGCCCGTCGCCGTCCGCGTCGCGGATCAGCTCGTCGGGGGCCGGGGCCGTGATGGTCAGGGTGCCGACCGCGGCGGCCGGGGCCACCGAGAACGAGACGGTCTCGGGGGCCGAGGTCGCGCCTCCCACGGTCTGGGTCACCGCGACGGCGTGCTGGCCCGAGGCCAGCCCGACGAGGGGCAGCTCCCACGTGCCGCCGTCGGAGACCTCGAGGGCGACGGGGTCGCCGCCGTCGAGCACCAGCGAGAGGGCCGCGCCGGGCTGACCGGTGCCCCGGACGACCACGTCCGCGACGCCGTCCGTGCCTGCCGGTACGACGTCGCCCTGGGCGGGCGAGCCGATCCGCAGCGGCGCGACCGTGGCGGCCGGGGCCACCGTGACGGGCACGGTGACGCTGCCGACGACGACACCGCCCTCGGACTGCTCGACCGTGATCACCTGCGACCCGACCGGGACGCCCGGGACGACGACGGTGAAGTCGCCCTCCGGGCTCACCTGGCCGGTCGCCCCGACGCCGGCGCCGAGGTCGACGGTCACGACCGCGCCCGGCTGGCCGGTGCCCGTGACCACGAGGTCGACGGTGCCGTCGCCGTCGGCGTCGACCACGAGCTGGCCGGCGGCCGGCGAGGTGACGACCAGGGGCGCGACCGGCACGGTCGGCGCCGGGTCGACCACGAACCGGACCTCGACCGGGGCCGTGGCCCCGCCCGCGACGACCTGGCTGGCCGAGGCGAGGTGCACGCCGGGGCGGACCTCGACGCTCACCTGCCACGCGCCGCGGGCGTCGGCGGTGACCGTCACCGGGTCGTCGCCGTCGAGCGAGACCGACACGGGCGCGCCCGGCTCGGCCTGGCCGCGCACGACCACCGCGGCCGTGCCGGCCCCGTCGACGACGAAGCGCTCGTCGATGGTCGGCGACGTGATGACCACGGCCGCCGCGACCACGACCTCGAACTGCGAGGTCACCGGCTGCGAGTCGACCCCGCCGACGGTCTGGACGACCGACAGCTCGTGGGGCCCGACCGCGAGTCCCGGGAGCGCGAGGGCCCACCGGCCGTCCGCCCCGGTCGTCACGGTGACGGGGTCGCCGCCGTCGAGCGAGACGCGCACCGGTGCACCCGGCTGCGCCGCGCCTCCGGCGGTCAGGTCGGCGGTGGAGTCGGCCGTCGCGACGGTGGTGCTGCTGCCGTCGAGGGGGGCCGTCACCGTCACGGGCGTCGCGGCCTTCACGACCAGCGTGCGGGTCACGGGTGCGGTGAGCACCCCGTCGAGCCGCTCAGAGACCGAGAAGACGTGCGTGCCGACGCCGACCGCGAGGAAGGTGGTCGCCCACCGACCGGTCGTCGAGTCGGCCGAGACCGTCTGGCTCCGGTCGCCGTCGAGACCGACCACGACGCTCGCGCCCGGCTCGGCGGTGCCGGAGACCAGCACGTCGGTGGTCGCGGCGTCGTCGACGACCACGACGGGCCGGTCGGCACGCGGCGTCTCGACGACGACCGCCGCGGCGACGACGACCGTGAGCGGCTGCTCGACGGGCGCCGTCGTGCCGGCCGGCACGGTCTGCGTGACGCTGACCACGCGGTCGCCGACGGGCACGCCGGCCACGGGCACCGAGAAGGAGCCGTCGACGCCGACCGTCCCCGTGCCGACGAGGCCGTCGCCGAGGTCGACCGTGACCGACGCGCCCGGCTGGGCGGAGCCGGCGACGACGACCGTGGTGGTCGCGCCCGCGGTGGGCACCGTCACGACCGTGCCCGCGGGCGGCGTCGCGATGACGACCGGCGCCGCGACGGCGACCGTCAGGTCGACCACCACGGGAGCGGAGGTCGAGCCGTCGATCGTCTGCGTGACCGTGACCGTCGTGCCGCCGACGGGGAGGTCGACGGGCCCGGTGCTCCAGCTGCCGTCGGCGCCGACCGGGAGGTCGACCGTGCGGCCGTCGCCGAGGTCGACGGTGACCGTCGCCCCGGGCTGGGCCTCGCCGCGGACGGTCACCGGTGCCGTGTCGCCGGGGGCGAGCACGACGACGGTGTCGCCGTCGACGGGCTGGTCGACCGAGACGGGCTCGGCGAGCGCCACGGTGAGGGCCTGCGCGACGGGGGCGTTCGTGACCCCGTCACGGACCTGGCTGACGGTCACGGTGCGGTCGCCGGCCGGGACGTCGGCGACGGTGACGCTCCACGCGCCCGTCGTCGGGTCGGCCGTGACGACCTCGACCAGGCCGTCGCCGAGGTCGACGGTGACGGTCGCGCCGGGCGCCGCCGTCCCGCTCACGACGACGTCGGCGGTGCCCGACGGGTCGGCGGTGGTGACGACCGCGCCCGCCGCCGGGGCCGAGACCACGACCGGGGCGAGGGCGACGACCCTGAGGAGTCGCCGGTCGGGCGCCGAGGTCCGGTCGCCGACCGTCTGGGTCACCGAGACGGTGCGGTCGCCGGCGGGGACGCCGGCCACGATCGCCGACCAGGTGCCGTCGCCGGACGCCCGCACGGTGCGGACGAGCCCGTCGCCGAGGTCGACGCGGACGGTCGCCCCGGCCTGCGCACGGCCCGAGACGGTCACGTCGGCGGTGCCGTCGACCGTGGGCACGGTGACGACCTCCCCGTCGGCCGGCGACTCGACCAGGAGGGCCGCTGCGGGCACCACGGAGAAGTCGCGGGTGACGGGCGCCGAGACGGCCCCGTCGAGCGACTGCGTGACCGAGGCCCGGTAGGCGCCCACCGGCAGGTCCGCGAACCGGACCGACCAGGTGGTCGACTGGCCGAGGTCGGCGGTCAGCACGCGGCCGCCCCCGAGGTCGACCCGGACGACGGTGCCCGGCTGAGCGGTGCCGCTCACCGTCACGTCGGCCAGGTCGGCGGCGGTCAGGACCGCCACCTGCTCGGCGGGGGCCGGCGCGGCCACGACGACCGGGGCGGCCGCGGCGACGACGAGCGGCTGGGTGACGGGCGTCGTGACGACCCCGCCGAACCGCTGCACGACCGAGATGGTGGTCGTGCCGACGGGCACGTCGGGCACGGTGGCCGTCCACGCCCCCTCGGCGTCGGCGGTGACGACGACCGGCGGGAGCCCGCCGACGGTCACCGTGACCTCGGCGTCGCCCTCGGCCGTGCCGCTGACGACGACGTCGGTCGTGGCCGCGGCGTCGATGACGACGAACGGCGTGCCGGCCTCGGGCGCGGTCAGGACGACGCCGTCGGCGACGACGACGGAGAAGTCGCGGGTCACGGGGTCGGAGCTGCCCGCGGGCACCGTCTGGACGACGCTCGCGGTGTGCTCCCCGACGGGGACGCCGGGGACGGTGACGGCGAAGCCGCCGTCGACGCCGACCGTGCCGGTGCCGGTGTGGCTCGTGCCGTCGTCGTCGACCACGACGACCTCGACCGAGGCGCCGGGCTGGGCGGTGCCGACCACGACGACGTCGGCGGTGCCGCCCGCCGCCGGGACGGTGTACGAGGCGTCGACGTCGGGCACCGTGACCACCACGGGGGCGGCCACGATGACGGAGACGTCGGCGGTGACGGCGGCGGAGACGCGGCCGTCGACCGTCTGGGTGACGGTGGCGGCGTACTCGCCGACGCCGACGCCCGGGAAGGTCGTCGACCAGGAGCCGTCGACGTCGTCGGCGACGACCGTCCGGGTGCCCGCCGCGCCGAGGTCGACGGTGACCGTCGCCCCCGGGTCCGCGGAGCCCGAGACGGTGACGTCGGTGGTGTCGCCGGCCGCGATCAGCGGCACGACCGTGCCGTCGACCGGCTCGTCGAGGACGAGGGCGTCGGCGACCGCGACGAGGACGGGGCGGGTCTCGGGGGCCGAGGTCGCGCCTCCCACCGTCTGCGCGACGACGAGCTCGTAGCGGCCGGCGGGGACGCCGGGCACGACGGTGCTCCACGCGCCCTGGTCGTCGGCCTGCACCTCGACGACGAGGTCGCCGCCGAGGCTGACCCGCACCGTGGCGAGGCGCTCGGCCGTGCCCGAGACGGGCACGTCGACGACGCCGGCGGGGTCGACGAGGGTGGCGACGAGCTCGTCGGCCGGCCGCTCGACGACCAGGTCGCCCGCGGCGCGGACGGTGAGGTCGACGGTCACGGGCGTCGAGGTCGTGCCGCCGACCGTCTGGACGACGCTGACGACCTGGTCGCCGACGGGCACGCCCGGCACGGTGACCGACCAGCGGCCCTCGCCGTCGGCCCGGGTCGGCACCGTGGTGCCGGCCAGGGTCACCGTGACCACGGCCTGCGGCTGGGCCGTGCCCGAGACGACCACCGAGGCGGTGGCGTCGGCGTCGATCACGACGACGTCGTCCGCGTCCGTGGGCTCGGCGACGACGACGGGGGCCCCGGCCACGATCTGCAGCAGCTGCGTGACCGGGGTCGACGTGGCTCCGCCGACGACCTGGACGACGCTGATCTCGCGGTCGCCCACGGTGACGTCCTCGACGAGGAGCGTCCAGGTGCCGGTGCCGGGGCCGCCCTCGGTGCCGGTGGCGGTGACCGTGCGGGCGGGCAGGTCGCCCAGCTGCACGACGACGTCGACGCCCGGCGCCGAGGTGCCGCTGAGGGTGACGTCGGTCACCGAGCCGGCCTCGGCCAGGACGACGGGGACGCCGGCCTGCGGGGTGGCGATGGTGACGGGCGGGGCGGCCGCGACCGTGAGGGTGCGCTCGTCGGCGGCGGAGGTCGTGCCGCCGACCGTCTGGGTGACGCTGACCACGTGCACCCCGACCGGGACGCCGGCCACGTCGACCGACCAGGCGCCGGTCGCGTCGTCGGCGTCGGTCGAGACGACCCGGTCGTCGCCGAGGTCGACCCGGACGCGGGCTCCGGGCTGGGCGGTGCCGGTCACGGTGACGACCGCGCGGGCGGCGGCGTCGGGGACGGTGACCGTCGCGTCGCGCTGCGGGTCGAGGACGACGAGCGGAGCTCCGGCCTCGACGGTGAACTCGACGGTCTCGGGGGCCGAGACCAGGTCGCGGAGCGACTGGGTCACGACGACCTCGTGGACTCCGGTGCGGACGCCCTCGAGCACGGTCGACCAGTCGCCCGACGCGGGGTCGGCCTGGACGGTCGCGGTGGCCGTCCCGTCGAGCACGACGGTGACGGTCGCGCCGGGCGCCGCGGCGCCCGAGACGGGCACGCTCACCGTCGCCTCGTCGTCGACGACCACGATCGGGTCGCCGCCGGGCTCGACGACGTCGAGGTCGGGCAGGGCCACGACCTGGAACGTCGTCGTCGCGGGGACGGTCGACGTGGTGCCGCCGACCGTCTGCACGGCGGTGACGGTGGCGCTGCCCGCCCCGACGGGGAAGGTCGTCGACCAGGTGCCGTCGTCGGCGACCACCTGGCGGACGACGCCGCCGAGGGCGACGTCGACCGTCGCGCCGGGCTCGGCCCGGCCGGTGACCGTGACGGTGGCCGGCAGCTGCGAGCCGAACGCCTCGACCACGGAGCCGGCGACGGGCGCGTCGACGGTGACGGGCGCGCCGGCCTGCACGGTCAGCTGCGCCGTCTGCGGCAGGGAGGTGCGGCCGCCGAGGGACTGGACGGCCGTGATCTGGTGCGTGCCCACGGGCACGTCGTCGAAGTCGGCCGACCACGCTCCCCCGGCGGCGGTCACCGTCACGGTGACGCCGTCGAGCGTGACCGCCACCGAGGCCCCGGCGGCGGCGGTGCCGCGGACGGTGACGGCGGTCGTGGCGAGCTCGTCGGCCAGGGTCACGACGTCGGGCGTCGTCACGGCGAGGGGCGACGCTGTGACCGAGAAGGTCGCCGGGCCGGCGCCCTGGCTCGTGCCGCCGAGCAGCTGGGTGGCGGTGACCTCGTGGTCGCCGACCGGCACGGCCTGCAGGAGCTGGCTCCACGCGCCGGCGCCGTCCGCGACGGTCCGACCCACGAGGGCGCCGTCGAGGCTGACCTCGACCGTCGCCCCGGCGGCCGCACGGCCCTGCACGAGGACGTCGGACACCCCCGCGGCGTCGAGCACGACGTAGTCGGGGTCGCCGAGGGGCGTGTCGATCACGAGGTCGTCCGCGCGCTCGATGCGCACGACGACGGTCTCCGGGGTGGTCGACGTCGAGCCGCCGACGGTCTGGGTCGCGCTGACGGTGAGCGGCCCGACCGGCAGCCCGGTGAGCACGGCGCTCCACGCGCCGGCGCCGTCGGCGGTGACCGGGGCGGGCGCATCGCCGACGGGGGCGCCGTCGGCGTCGGCGACGGTGAGGGCGACGACAGCGCCGGGCGCCGCCGTGCCCGTGACGGGGACCGACGCGGTCCCCGCGCCGACGATCCGCACGGGGTCGTCGCCGTCGGCGGGCGAGACGACGACGAGGGGCTCGGCCGCGACCACCTGGAACGTGGTGGGGGCCGCCGAGAGCGTCTGACCGCCCTGCACCTGCCGGGCCTCGACCGTGTGCGTGCCGACGGCCAGGCCCGTGACGGTCGCCTCCCACAGCGCGCCGTCCCGGGTGACGGGCCCGACGACCCCGCCCGACACCGTGACGGTGACGGGGACGCCGGCGACGCCGGTGCCGCGGACGACGACCGAGGTGCTGCCGGCCGCGTCGGCCACGGTGAGGCGGCTGCCGGTCGCGGGGGCGGTGATGACGACGAAGCCGCCCTGCTCCACCACGATCACTCGCGTCGTCGCCGACGACGTGCTGCCGTTCACCGTCTGCGTGGCCGCGACCTCGTAGCTGCCGATCGGCACGCCGGCCACGTCGACGCTCCAGGTGCCGACCGCGGTGGCGGTGACCGGCGCGGTGCGTCCGCCGCCGAGGTCGACGAGCACGGCGGCCCCGGGCTCGGCTGTGCCGGTCACCGGGACGGTCGCCGTGCCGGTGGCGCCCGGAACGTAGTAGACGGTCTGGTCGGCGGGGCCGGTGATCTCGATCGGCTCGCCGACCTCGACGGTGAGCGGCTGGGTCACGCGGGGCGACGTCACGCCGCCCACGACCTGCGTCGCGCCGAGCGTGTACGTGCCCTCCGGCACGCCGGTGATCGTCGCCGTCCACGCGCCCGTCGTCGGGTCGGCGACGGTGGAGGCGAGGAGGGCGCCGAGGCCGACCTGCACCGCGGCGCCGGGGTCGGCGCGGCCGGCGACGACGACGTCCGCGACGTCGCCCGCCTCGGCCACGGCGACGACCGTGCCGGGGGTCGGCGAGTCGATCAGGAGCGGGGCGCCCGCGACCACGGAGATCGGCCGCGTCTGCGCCGGCGACGTCGTGCCGCCGATCGACTGGGTCGCCGTCAGGGTGCGGCCGCCGACGGGGACGGCCTCGAAGGTGGTCGCCCAGGTGCCGTCGACGGCGACGACGGTCTGCGTCGGCAGTCCGGTGCCGAGCGACAGCGAGACGGTGGCGCCGACCGCGGCGGTGCCGGAGACGGGCACGGTGGTGACCGAGCCCGCGGCGGGCACCCGGTACGCCTGGCCGGGCGTGGGGGCGTCGACCACGAGGGGCGCGCCCGCCGTGACGGTGAGCGCCCGGGTGACGGGGCTCGAGACGACGCCCGCGACGGTCTGCGTCACGCTGACGGTGCGCTGCGGCCCGACGGGCACGCTCTGGATCGTCACGGTCCAGTCGCCGTCGGCGTCCGCCGTCGTGGTCGCGAGGTGTCCGTCGCCGAGGTCGACGCGGACGGGGGCGCCGGGCTCGGCGGTGCCGGTCACGGTCACCGGGGTGACGGAGCCGGCGTCGGCGAGGGTGATCACGGCGCCGTCGTCGGGCGAGGTGATCGCGACGCCCTCGGCGGCCTCGATCGTGACGTCCGTGGTCAGCGGGGCGCTGGTGGCGCCTCCCACCGTCTGCGTGGCGGAGACCGGGTAGGCCCCGACGGGCAGGGCGGTGAAGACCGTCGACCAGGTGCCGCCGGCCGCGACGGTCGCGGTCTGCGTCCGGTCGCCGGGCAGGGTGACCGTCACGGTCGCGCCGGGCTGGCCCGTGCCGCTCACGGTGACGTCACGGGTGGAGTCGGCACCCGGCACGCGCAGGACGGTGCCGGGCGTCGGGGCGGTCAGGGCGAGCGCGGTGCCCGCCTGCACGCTGAACGCACGGGTGACGACGGCGGAGGTGTCGCCGCCGAGCGACTGCGTGACGGAGGTGGTGTACGAGCCGACGGGGACGCCGTCGACGGTGGTCGTCCAGCTGCCGTCGGGGCCGACGGTGGCGGTCGCGGTGCGCCCGCCGCCGAGGTCGATCGCGACCGCGGCGCCCGGGGTGCCGGTGCCTGCCACGACGACGGGCGTCGTCGACGCGCCGTCGAGCACCGTGTAGACCCGGCCGGCGGTCGGGCTGGTGACGACGAGGGGCTGCTGCGCGACCACCACGAAGGCGCGCGTCTGCGTGCCGGTCACGGTGCCGCCGACGGTCTGGGTGACCGTCGCCTGGTGCTGGCCGGCGAGCACGGCGGCGACGGGCACGCTCCAGGTGCCGTCGCCCGCCACGGTCGCGGTGCCGGTGAGGGCCGGGGCGCCCGCGACGAGGGCGGGCACGCTGACGCGCACGGTCGCGCCGGGCTCGCCGGTGCCGGTGAGCGTCACGGTGCGGGTGGCCCCGGGCGTCGCCGCGACGACGAACTGCTGGCCGGGGGCGGGGGTCTGCACGGTGAGGCCGACGAACGCGGCGGCACGGGCCGTCGACGTCGCGAGGTCGACGCGGAGCCCGCCCGCGAGCGCGGGCAGGACGGTGAGGCGGACGGCGTGGACGCTGCGCGAGCCGGCGTCGGTGCCGCGGGGGTCGCGGAAGCCGGGGGCGTCCTGCGCGTTGATCGTGACGCCGGCGAGCTGGCCGAGCACGGCCGTCAGGGGCGACAGGGCGAGCAGCGTCGCGCTGGTCACCGTGGTGATCGCCGAGGTCGTGGCCGTGAGCCCCGCGCCGGTGACGAGGGGCGAGTAGACCGCGCCGACGGCGGGCAGCAGCGTGCCGGTCACGACGGGCACGACGACCCCGCGGAGGAGGGGCCGGACGAGGACGGTGTCGAGGGCGCCGGTGCCCGTGACCGAGATCGCGGAGGCGGGGGTCGTGCCGGCGAGGAGCTGGCCGATGGTCGTGTCGACGGTCACGGTCAGGCCCGCGACGCGCACGGGGGGCAGGATCCCGGTCTTCAGCAGGACGTCGGTGGTCAGGCCGACGCGGACGGCGGTGGCCTTGACGGCCCGGTCGACGGCCGCCGTGAGGTTGGTCGGCAGCTGGACGTCCAGGATGTCGGCGATGCCGTTCGTGATGGCCGTGACCCGCTGGGTCGTCAGCAGCTCGCTGTTCGGACCGAGGTTGTTCAGCGCACCCACGTCGATGACCACCTGGCCGGTGCTCGGGGTGATCGTCACGGGGCCGGAGGTCAGCGGCTTCGCGAGCTCGGCGGCGACGGTGGAGTCGAGGTCGACGGTCGCGGTGGCGGTCACGGCCGTGCCGTCGAGGCTGACAGCTCCCCCGAGCCCGAGGGTGCTGAGGGCCGAGGTCAACGGGGCCACCACACCGGTGGTCGCACCGGCCAGCCCGGTGCCGCTCGTGGCTCCGTTGATGCCCGTGCTGACGCCGCGGAGGCTGGCCTGCAGCTGCCCGGTGAGCGCGGAGACCGCGGGGCTCGTCATCGTGTAGCGGGCGCCCGCGACCTGGTACGCGGTGCTGACGTCGGAGCCGGCGGCGGTGCGCGTCTCGGTGATCGACGACGAGAGCGCGCCGAGGCCGAGGGTGACGTCGCTGACGACGCCGCTGGCGGCCGGCACGCGACCGAGCAGGGGCGTGAGGTTCAGCGACGCCCCGGTGCCGGGAGCGCCGCTGCCGACGGCGATGGCCCCGTTCGCGCCGACGGCCCCGGCGCTCGCGTAGGCGCCGGTCGGCGTCGTGCTCGCGTACTGCCCGGCGACGCCGAGCTTCAGGATGCCGTTCGACCCGAGGAGGTCGACGGGGCCGAGGCCCACCTGGAGGGCGTTGAGCGCCTCGACCGAGAGGCCCCTGTTCACCACCCCGCCGGAGCCGGCCGCACCGGTGGCGGAGTAGGCGCCCTGGAGCTGCACGATGCTGTCGAGGCCGATGATGCCCGAGCCGCTCAGCAGCGAGGCCTCGGCCTCGCTGACGTCGGTCGTCGCGGCCTGCGCCGGGACGACCGCGAGGGCGCCGACGACGGCCGCGATGGCCGCGGTCGCCGCGATCCTGAGCCCGAGGGCCTTGCTGAGGGTGCGCTCGCGGGTGCTGCGCTCCGCCACATGACGTCGCATGTGCGTGCCTCTTCCTGGCGGGACTGACCCGCCGCCTGATCCGGACCCCCCGCTGGTGAGACGGGAGGGGTGCGTGTGTTCAGTTGTGGTTCGGGTGTTCGGGTGTTCGGGTGTCCGGGCCGTCGCCGATGAGCCCCTGCGGGCACGACGAAGAGGCGAGCGGCCTAGCGCGGGGTGCGCGGGGTCGTTCGCCTGCGGGTGCTGCTGACGTGCCGTGGTGAGGGGCTCATCGTCCTGATCCTGACGGTCGGGCGGCTGCGGTGCCGCACGGTCGGCGGACCGCCCTGGTGAGGGGCGGACCGGCACGGTGGTGAGCCGTGCCGACGAGGTGGTGGGTCTCGTCGTGACGTCATCCTATGCAGACGGCACGAAGCTGAACATCCCTCCGCTGCCCCCATCCCGGGGGGCACGTGTCCCCCGACCGAGCGGTCTGCCCTGCGCTCGTCGGCCGTCCCGTTCGCTCCGGGCCCGACGATGTCCCCCGCACCGCACCCGTCGCACCGCAGGGGCGGCGGCGCCCCCCTCGGGATCGCGACCCGCTGATCCCGTCGCGCCCCCGCACCGCGCCCCGTCGCGCCGCAGGGGCGGCGGCGCGAGAAAAATAAAGACTCCCCACGCACCCGCCAGAGCCAGGTTGCCCTTGCTGCGTTTCCGCCCTGGGGGAGTTGGCCTGGATGACGCCACGTGGGGAGCCTCGAGAAGTTTAGCGGCTCCTGAGCGGCTCCGGCGACACGGGGCGTTCGATGGGGGCATGAGAATCGTCATCGCCGGAGGGCACGGCAAGATCGCCCAGCTCCTCGAACGCCGCCTCGCCGACGCCGGGCACGACCCCGTCGGCATCGTCCGCAACCCCGACCACACGGCCGACCTCGAGGCGGCGGGGGCCCGTGCCCTCGTGCTCGACCTCGAGCAGACCGACGTGCAGACCCTCGCCGGTCACCTCGACGGGACCGACGCCGTCGTGTTCGCCGCGGGCGGCGGAGGCGGGAGCGGGGCCGAGCGCAAGCTCACCATCGACCGTGACGGGGCCGTCCTGCTGGCCGACGCCGCCGAGGCCGCGGGCGTCTCGCGCTACGTGATGGTCTCGGCCATCGGCACCGACGACTTCGACCCGGAGAAGGCCCAGCTGCCCGCCGAGGACGACGACGCCGTGTACCAGGTGTACATGCGCGCGAAGAGCGAGGCCGACGCCGACCTCCGCGCCCGTGACGGCCTCGACTGGACCATCGTGCGCCCCGGCGGCCTCACCGACGACGCCGGCACCGGACAGGTCACGGTCGGTACGACGGTCGAGCGCGGCACCGTGCCCCGGGCCGACGTCGCCGAGGTCATCGCCACCGCGATCCTCGAGGGCACGGCGGTGAAGACGCAGTTCGAGCTCGTCTCCGGCGAGACGCCCGTCTCCGACGCGCTCGCCACGATCAAGTACTGAACCGGCCCACGCCTCCCCCACGACGGGAGGTCAGCCCCCTGCACGACGAGAGGGACCAGGGAGGCGCGACCCGCGCCTCCCTGGTCCCTCTCGTCGTCGGGTCGGTCAGCTGAGCGCCGCGGCCTGACGTGCGATCTCGAGCTCCTCGTTCGTCGGCACGACGAGCACCGAGACGGCCGCGCCCTCCGGCGAGATGAGCCGTGCCTCGCGAGAGGAGAGCTCGTTGCGGTCGTCGTCGACGCGGATGCCGAAGAAGTCGAGGCCCGCCAGGGTGCGACGGCGGAGCAGCGCGTTGTTCTCGCCGACCCCCGCGGTGAAGACGACGGCGTCGAGGCTGCCCAGCTGGGCGACGTACGCGCCGACGTAGTGCCGGATCCGGTGGCGGTAGACGGCGAGCGCCGCCTCGGAGACGGCGTCGCCGCGCGACGCGCTGTCTTGCACGTCGCGCATGTCGCCGCTGCCGGTGAGGCCCAGCAGGCCGCTCTGCTTGTTGAGCAGGGTCTCGAGCTCGTCGAAGCCGAGGCCGGCCTCGCGGTGCAGGTGGAAGACCGCGGCCGGGTCGATGTCGCCCGAGCGGGTGCCCATCACGAGGCCCTCGAGGGGGGTCATGCCCATGCTCGTCTCGACCGAGCGGCCCCCGTCGATCGCCGCGACCGACGCCCCGTTGCCGAGGTGCAGCACGATGATCTTGAGCTCGGCGAGCGGGCGCCCGAGGAAGGCCGCCGTCGCCTCGGAGACGTACTTGTGCGACGTGCCGTGGAAGCCGTAGCGGCGCACGTGGTGCTTCGACGCCAGCTCGGCGTCGATCGCGTAGGTGTACGCGGCGGGCGCGAGGGTCTGGTGGAAGGCGGTGTCGAAGACGGCGACGTGCGGCACGTCGGCGAAGGCCTCCTTCGCGGCGCGGATGCCCTGCAGGTTCGCGGGGTTGTGGAGGGGCGCGAGCGCCGAGAGGCGGTCGATCGCAGCCTCGACCTCGTCGGTGACGACGGTGGCCCGGTCGAACTCCTCGCCGCCGTGCACCACGCGGTGGCCGACCGCCACGGGCGGGTGCTCGTCGAACGACGGGCCGTGGTCGCGGAAGGCGTCGAGCATCGCGGCGAAGCCGGCGGCGTGGTCGGCGACGGGGGCGGAGTCGCTGCTGGTCTCCTCCCCCGTCAGGTGGTTGCGGTGCTTCGTCGACCCGGTGGCCTCGCCGATGCGCTCGACCAGGCCGCTCGCGAGGGTGGCCTCGCCGTCGAGCTCGATCAGCTGGTACTTGAACGACGACGATCCGGAGTTGACGACGAGGACTGCGCTCACGGGGTGTTCCCTTCTGCGGGGGCGGGGGTGGAGGCGGTGGTGACAGGGGCGGGCAGGGCCGCGACCGCGGGGTCGGCGGTGACCCGCGCCTCCGCGGCGGGGGTCCCGGCCTGGATGGCGGTGATCGCGACCGTGTTGACGATGTCGCTGACGAGGGCGCCGCGCGACAGGTCGTTGATCGGCTTGCGGAGCCCCTGGAGGATCGGGCCGATCGCGACCGCTCCGGCGCTCCGCTGCACCGCCTTGTAGGTGTTGTTGCCCGTGTTGAGGTCGGGGAAGATGAACACCGTCGCCCGGCCGGCGACGTCGGAGTCGGGCATCTTCGCGGCGGCGACCGTCGGGTCGGCGGCCGCGTCGTACTGGATCGGGCCCTCGACGAGGAGGTCGGGGCGGCGCTCGCGCACGAGGGCGGTCGCGGCGCGGACCTTCTCGACGTCGGCGCCCGAGCCGCTGTCGCCGGTGCTGTAGCTGAGCATCGCTACGCGCGGCTCGATGCCGAACTGCTCGGCCGTCTGCGCCGACGAGATCGCTATGTCGGCGAGCTGCTCGGCCGTCGGGTCGGGGATGACGGCGCAGTCGCCGTAGACGAGCACCCGGTCGGCGAGCGCCATGAGGAAGACGCTCGACACGACGCCGACGTCGGGCAGCGTCTTGATGACCTCGAAGGCCGGGCGGATGGTGTGGGCGGTGGTGTGCGCCGCGCCGGAGACCATGCCGTCGGCGAGCCCTAGCTTGACCATCATCGTGCCGAAGTAGGAGACGTCGGTGACGGTGTCCATCGCCATCGCGGCCGAGATGCCCTTGTGGGCGCGCAGCCGCGCGTACTCCGTCGCGAACTGCACCTGGAGGCTCGGGTCGAACGGGTCGAGCACCCGCGCCTCGGCGAGGTCGAGGCCGAGCTCGGCCCCCCGGGCGCGGATCGCGGTCTCGTCGCCGAGCAGCGTCAGCTTCGCGACGTTCCGCTGCAGCAGCGACGACGCGGCGCGGAGGATGCGGTCGTCGTCGCCCTCGGGCAGCACGATGTGCTTCGCGGCGCCGCGGGCACGCTCGAGCAGCTGGTACTCGAACATCAGCGGCGTGACGACGCCCGACGGGCTCACCTGGAGCAGGCGGAGCAGCTCGGCAGCGTCGACGTGTCGCTCGAAGAGGGCGAGGGCGAGGTCGTACTTGCGCGGCGAGTCGGCGGCGAGGCGGCCGCGAGTCTGCGTGATCGCGAGCGCGGTGTCGTAGGTGCCCAGCTCGTTGCGGGCGACCGGGAGCGAGCTGCCGAGGCCCTCGAGCAGCAGGTCGACCTGCGGGGCGAGGTCGAAGCCGCCGTTGAGCACGATCCCGGCGAGCGAGGGGAAGGTCTCCGACGCGTGGGCGAGCACCGTGGCGACGAGCACGTCGGACCGGTCGCCCGGCACGACCACGACGGCGCCCTCGGTGAGGCGCGGCAGGACGTTCTCCATCGACATGGCCGCCACGACCACGCCGACCGCCTCGCGGTCGAGCAGGGCGTCGTCGCCGCGGACGAGCGTCGCGCCGGTGGCCGCCAGGACGGCGCGGACGGTCGGAGCCACGAGGAGGCGGTCCTCCGGCAGCGCCCAGACGGGCACCCGGCCGCCGGGTGCGGTCTCGAGGGCCGAGCCGATGCCTCCGACGACCTCGTCGAGGCGCTCGGGGTCGACCCGGTTCGCGACCACGGCGAGGAGGCTGGCGTGCTCGCTGCGGAGCTCGGCGGTGGTGACCTCGGCGACCTGGCGCATGTCGATGCCGGTGCGGGCCGCGGTGCCGTCGGCGGTGCGGCCGCCGAGCACGAGCAGCACCGGAGCGCCGAGGTTGGCCGCGACCCGCGCGTTGAACGAGAGCTCGGTGGGGCTGCCGACGTCGGTGTAGTCGGAGCCGATCACGACGACGGCGTCGCACTGGCGCTCGACCGCGGCGAAGCGGCTGACGATGGTCGCGAGCGCGGCGTCGGGGTCACGGTGCACGTCGTCGTAGGTGACGCCGACGCACTCGTCGTAGGCGAGGTCGACGCTGTCGTGGGCGAGCAGCAGCTCGAGCACGTAGTCGCGTTCGTCGGTGGAGCGCGCGACGGGCCGGAACACCCCCACCCGGCCCACCTCGTGACCGAGCGTGTCGAGCACGCCGAGCGCGATCGTCGACTTGCCGGTGTGGCCTTCTGCGGACGTGATGTAGATGCGGGTCGACACGGCCCTCAGCCTACGACCGGCCGGCTCCGAGCCGCCGGTGAGGCGGCGGTCGGCACAGAGCCGGGGTGGACACCGGGGAGGATCAGCGGGGCAGGCGCGGGCTGTCGGGGTTCATCAGCGAGTGACGGCGGCCGTAGCCGAAGTAGACGACGAGGCCGACGACGAGCCAGACGCCGAAGCGCAGCCAGGTCTCCCAGTGCAGCTGGGCGATCAGGAAGCCGCTGGCGAGCACGCCGAACGCGGGCACGAACGGCATGAGCGGGAGGCGGAAGGTGCGGGGCGCCTCCGGCTTGCGGTACCGGAAGACGATGACGGCGACGCAGACGACGACGAACGCCGCGAGGATGCCGATGTTCGTGAGGTCGGCGACGGCCCGGATCGGGAAGACGCCGGCGAGCAGGGCGGACGCGATGCCGGCGATCCACGTCACGCGCTGCGGGACGCCCTTGCGGTCGGTGCGGGCGAACCAGCCGGGCAGGAGGCCGTCGCGGCTCATCGAGAACCAGACGCGCGTCACGCCGAGCAGGAAGGTGAGCATCACGGTGAGGATCGAGATCACGGCGAAGACAGAGATGATCGTCGCGACCACGGGCAGGCCGACGCTCGTGAACGCCGACGCGAAGCCGGCGGCCGGGTCGATCTCGCGCCAGTCCTGCATGCCCGTGAGCACCAGGGTGGCGGCGACGTAGAGGATCATCGCGATGATCAGCGAGAGCACGATGGCCTTCGGCATGTGCTTCTTGCCGTCGACGCTCTCCTCCGCCGCGGTGCTCATCGCGTCGTAGCCGAAGACCGCGAAGAACACGGTGGCGGCGCCGGTGAAGACGGGGCCGAACCCGTTGGGCACGAACGGGGAGAAGTTCTCGGCGTTCAGGTGGAAGAGCCCGAGCCCGATGATGAAGAGCACGAGCAGCACCTTGATGCCGACGGCGACGATCTCAAACCGGCCGAAGGCCTTCGAGCCCCGGCTGAGGATGAACGTGACGAGCAGGCAGACGACGATGGCGGGGAGGTTGACGACGCCGCCCTCCCCCGCGTCGGGCGTCGAGGCGATCGACGCCGGGAGGTCGAGCCCGAGACCGGAGAGGAAGGCGTCGAAGTAGCCGGAGATGCCGATCGCCACGACCGCGACGATGGCGACGTACTCGAGCAGGAGGTCCCACCCGATGAACCAGCCGACGATCTCGCCGAGGGCGACGTAGCCGTACGTGTAGGCCGAGCCGGCTCGGGGCACCATGCCGGCGAACTCGGCGTACGACAGGGCGGCGGCGGCGCTGGCCAGGCCCGCGATGAGGAACGAGAACAACACGGCCGGCCCGACGCCGGGGTTCGCGTCGTCGCCGTGGGCCACGAGGCCGGCGAGCGAGAAGATGCCGACCCCGATGATGCCGCCGACGCCGATCGCGGTCAGCTGCCAGAGCCCGAGGCTCTTGAAGAGGCCCGTGCCGCTCGTCTCGTCCTCGATCTCGAGCACGGGCTTCTTGCGGAGCACGGACCGTGACGCGTCCTTCGGGGCCATGGCGATCTCCTCCTGCGCGCACGCCGTCGTGCGCGGTCGGTCGTACGGAGCGGGGTGCCGCCCCGCGACCGACCCTACCGAGCCCGGGGGCTCAGGAGTAGTCGTGCTGCGCGACGCCCATCGAGCGGTAGACGAAGCCGTCGTCGCTGGTGGTGTCGGTGTCGAGCTCCCAGTTGAGGTCCTCGCCGTCGTCGGCGCCGGGCCGCATGACGCTCTTCTGCGGGAGGCCGTCGATGTAGGCGAGCTGCTCGGAGGAGACCTCGGCGCCGTCTTCGCCGATGAAGGATGCGGTGTAGGTGTCGTCGCTCATGAGCCGAACCTACGCGTGACGCGGGTGACGTGACCGGCCGCACCGCGCCTCCTAAGCTCGTCGCATGCTGATCCGCACCGCGACCGAGGCCGACCTGCCGGGCGTGCTCGAGATCCACGCCCACGCCGTGGCCCGCTCGACCGCCATCTTCACGGAGGTGCCGCCCGACCTGCAGGGCCGGCGCGACTGGCTGGCCGCGCACAGCGAGCCGGGGCGCAGCGCGATCGTGGCGGTGGAGGGCGACCTCGTCGTCGGCTACGGCAGCGTCGGGCCGTTCCACGCGAAGCCGGGCTACCGCCACACGGTCGAGAACAGCGTGTACGTGCGGGAGGGCCACCAGGGCCGGGGCACCGGGCGGGCCCTGATGGAGTCGCTGATCGCGTCGTCGAGGGAGGCCGGCCACCACGTGATGGTCGCCCTGGTGGAGGCGGGCAACGAGGGCTCGGCGCGGCTGCACCGCTCGCTCGGCTTCGAGGACGCGGGCCTGCTGCGCGAGGTCGGCACGAAGTTCGGCCGCTGGCTCGACCTCCGCTACATGACCCTCCGCCTCGACGACGCCCCCGCCGACCCGCCCCCTGACCGCCCATCCCCGACCGATCGCGGAGGCGGCGAAGCCGCCCAGCGCCCCTCCGGTGCGGCGGCGAAGCCGCCCGCACCAGCGCCGAGAGGCGCCAGACCAGCACAGAGCGACGAATGGCCCTCCTGTAGGGAAGGGCCATTCAGTCGCGGAGGATAGGGGATTCGAACCCCTGAGGGCTTGCACCCAACACGCTTTCCAAGCGTGCGCCATAGGCCACTAGGCGAATCCTCCTGAGGTGAGCACGGTGAGACCGGCGCACGACCTCGTCAATGGTAGCGGACGCGGAGGGGTGCTGCGGACGGTCCGGGCGTTGTCCGCGCGTAGCATCGTCGGATGGACTCCCCCGCCTCCTGCCGCGTCGACGCCTGGCTGTGGGCCGTGCGCGTGGTCAAGACCCGGTCGGCCGCGACGACCGCGTGCCGGGCGGGGCACGTGCGGGTCAACGGCGAGCGCGTCAAGGCCGCGCAGGCCGTCCGGCCGGGCGACGAGGTGCGGGTGCGCCTCGCGGGGCTCGAGCGGGTCCTCGTCGTCCGCCAGTGCCTCGTGAAGCGGGTCGGCGCACCGGTCGCGGCCCTGGCCGTCACCGACCTCACGCCGGCTCCCCCGCCGCGCGAGGAGGTCGCCGCGGTGCCGGTGCGCGAGCGCGGGGCGGGGCGGCCGACGAAGCGCGAGCGGCGCGAGCTGGAGCGCCTCCGCGACCGCTGAGCCGGGGCCCGGGGCGGGTGCTGCGGGGGCTCGACCCGCGACTCCCCCCGTTCGCGGGCTGCCCGGTCTGGGGTGCCGTGACCGCACCGCCCGGTGCGGTCGAGAGGGGGCCGATCCCGTAGGCTCGGAGCTGCACGAAGGACTGTCAGGGGTGGCGGTCCTCCTCCGCGGGCGGGGGCGTCGTCGTGCCGCACAGGGGGACGGGATGAGGGCTGGCGTCGCACGCGACGACTTCGAGGCGTACGCGCTGCCGCGCGCCTCCGTCGCCCGCACGGCCGTGCTCACGGCCGTCTTCGGCCTCGTGCCCGTCGTGCTCGCCCTGCTCTGGCTGACCCGCGGCACGGCCCACTGGCCGGCGGTGATCTGGGCGGCCGACGTCGCGGTCGTCGTCGGGCTGGTCTGCTACTGGCGGTACAGCGTCTCGTTCGTCGGGGTCACGGCCGACGAGTTCATCAAGCGCGGCTGGCTGCCGGGGTTCGTGCGGCTGCGCCGCGAGCGGATCGCGGCGGTGGTCGTGGTGCGCACCTACCGCTCCGACTCGGCCGACACGGTGCCCCAGCTCTTCGCGACCGACGCCGGCGGTGCCCCGCTCTTCCGCATGCGCGGCACGTACTGGTCGGAGGAGGCCATCGCGCTCGTCGCCGAGACCCTCGGCTCGCCCACCACGACGGTGCCGAAGCCGCTCTCGTTCAGCGAGCTGTACCGCCAGTACCCGGGCAGCCGCTCGTGGTACGAGGGCCGGCCCGTGCTCGCCGCCCTCGCCGTCGTGGTCGTCTTCGCCCTCGCGGCCGGCGGCCTCACGGTGCTCTGGGGCGTGCTCTCCGGCTCCTGACCGGCGGCCCGGCGCGTCAGCGGCGCCGGAGGGTGCCGAATATCCCCTTCACCACCTCGCGGACGACCGCGCGGCCGGCCGACGAGCCGAGCACGTCGTCGAGCAGCCCGCCGTCGTCGCTCCGGGAGCGCGAGGTGCGAGAGCCGCCGGAGGCGCGGGTCGAGCCCGTGCGCCGCTCCCGCCGCGACGCGGTCGCCTCCGCCCGCTCGAACTCGCGCTGCTGACGGTCGTACTCGGCCTGCGTCGCCGCCTGCTCGGCCTCGCGCTCCTCGCGGGAGCGGTCGGCCGCGGCCGCCGCGTCGAGCTTCCGCGCGAGCATCTCGCGGGCGGAGTCCCGGTCGACGGCGGTGCCGTAGACGGCGGTCAGCGGCGAGGCCGCGACGTCGGCCGCCATCTCGTCGGCGGGGGTCGGCGCCATCGAGCCGCGCGGGGCGCGCAGGCGGGTCCAGGCGACCGGGCTGGGGGCGCCGCGCTCGCTCATCACCGTCACGACCGCCTCCCCCGTGGCGAGGCTGGTCAGCACCTCGGCGAGGTCGTAGTCGCTCGTCGGGTACGTCGAGACGGTCGCGCGGAGGGCCTTGGCGTCGTCGGGCGTGAAGGCGCGCAGCTGGTGCTGGATGCGCGAGCCGAGCTGCGCGAGGACGTCGCCGGGCACGTCCTTTGGGGTCTGCGTGACGAAGACGATCCCGACGCCCTTCGAGCGGATCAGCCGTACCGTCTGCGTCACCTGCGCGAGGAAGTCCCGCGACGCGTCTCGGAACAGCAGGTGGGCCTCGTC
Source organism: Frigoribacterium sp. NBH87 (assembly GCF_014217665.1). Taxonomy (NCBI): domain Bacteria; kingdom Bacillati; phylum Actinomycetota; class Actinomycetes; order Micrococcales; family Microbacteriaceae; genus Frigoribacterium; species Frigoribacterium sp. NBH87. The sequence goes on along the minus strand of NZ_CP043650.1, from coordinate 2,917,223 downwards.
GAAGAAGAAGACGAGCTTCGGCAGCGCGACGTCGCCCACCTCGGGCAGGTCGTTGTAGAGGTCGGCGAGCAGCCACATGAGGAAGGTGGAGTAGAGCACCGGTCGGTCCTGCACGCCGGGCACCTCGAGCAGGCTGACCACGCCGCGGCCGTCGGCGGCGACGCGGAGGAACTCCGCCGTGTCGATCTCGGGCTCGCCGAAGAACCGGTCGGCGCCCTGGTCGGCGAACGCGACGAGCTCGCGGAGCACGACGCCGACGGTCGCGGTGCTGAGGCCGCCGAGGTCGGCCAGCTCGGCCTTGCCCGCGGGGCTGGCCAGGTGGGTGAGCACGCTCCGCAGGTCGGCGAGGTCGACGAGGGGAAGCCCGGCGCGGGCGGCCCAGTGGAAGACGAGGCCGAGGCTCGACTCCTGCGTGTCGTTGAGGCCGAGCACCTTGCTGAGCAGGAGGGGCCCGAAGCCGCTGACGGTGGCCCGCACGGGCACGCCCGTGCCGACGCCGCCGAGCGCGAAGAACTCGGTCGGGGCGGCCTCGGGCGACCAGTCCTGCCCGATGCCCCGCGTCCGGTCGAGGAGCGCGTCGCTCGGGGCGCCGGGGCGGGCGATGCCGGAGAGGTCGCCCTTCACGTCGGCGGCGAACACCGGGACGCCCGCGGCCGAGAGCTGCTCGGCGAGCACCTGCAGCGTGCGCGTCTTGCCGGTGCCCGTGGCTCCGGCCACGAGGCCGTGCCGCGTGAGCATGCCGACGGGCACCCGCACGGGCACGTCGGGCCGGGCCTCGCCGTTGACGAGGGCGCCGATCTCGAGCACGGGGCCGGTCGAGGCGTAGCCGCGGCGGACCGCGTCGACGGCGGCCTGGCTGAGCGGGCCCGCGGGCGGGGCCTGCACGTCGGCGGGCGAGGCGGGCGGGACGGTCGGGCTGGCCGGGCTGGCCGGGCTGGCTGGGGCGGCCGGGGCGGCCGGCCCGTCGGACCCCTCGCTGCCGGCCGCCTCCGCCTCGAGCGCCAGCACGCGGGCGCGGGCCACGGCAGCGTCCGCCGCGGCGCGGGCGGCGGCGGCGACGGCCTCCGCGGCCTCGGCCTCCGCGCGGGCCCGGGCCAGCTCGTCGCTCACGAGGTCACCGCCGCACGGTCGCGGTGCTGCCAGGCCCAGCCGCGGCCCCGCACACGCTCCTGCTCGGCGAGCAGCCGATGCGCCACCGGCGCCCAGAGCACGACCGCCACGCCTGCACCGATCAGCAGGCCGCCGACCGTGTCGGTGAGCCAGTGCGCCCCGAGGTACGTGCGGCTCAGCAGCATCGCCACGGTGTAGACGACGCCGGGGATCCAGACCCACGCGCGGCGCAGGATCACCCCGAGCACCACGGCGAGCGTCGCGGCGTTGGCGGTGTGCCCCGACGGGAACGAGCCGTAGTCGCTCACCACGAGGATCTCCTCCGGCCGCGCCCGCCCGAAGGTGTGCTTGATCACCTGCACGACGCCCGCGCTGAGGGCGCACGACGCGATCCAGTACAGGGCCGCCCACGGCCGGCGCCGGAGCAGCAGCACGGCCGCCACCCCGAGCGGCACGACGAAGACGCCGATCACGCCGGCACCGATCACGTTGAAGACGAGCGCCGGCGCCTGCCAGAACGGGCTGCGGTGCTCGACGACCTCGCCCATGAACTCCTCGTCGATGCCGAGGCTGCCGGCCCGGGCCGTGATGACGACGCCGAGCAGCAGCACGACCCCGATGGCGCCGAGGGCGCTCACCACCCACCACCGGCGCTGCACGCGGCGGGCGACCCGTTCCTCGGCGGGGGTCGGCGGCTTCGGCGAGAGCGGGTCGGTCGTCATCCCCAGAACGTACCGGGGAGTCGCGGGTCAGTGCCCGAGGGCCGGCACCGTCCGAGGGCGCACCAGCAGCCACAGCGCGGCGATCGCCACCACGGAGGTGCAGATCATCACGCTGCCCATCGGCACGGCGGAGCCGATGCCGAGGAACCCGACGACCGGGGAGATGAGCCCCGCGAGGCCGAAGTTGAGGGCGCCGAGGAGGGAGGCGGCCGTGCCGGCCTCCTTGCCGTGGTTCGCCAGGCCGAGCACCTGCACCTGGGGGAAGGTGAACCCGCAGGCCGCGATGAAGAACCAGAGCGGCACGAGGATGCCGAGGAGGCCCACCTGCAACGAGTCGAGCACGACGATGGTGGTCGCGCTGACGAGCAGGACGGCGGTGGCCGCCGCGAGGATCCACTGCGGACCGTACCGCCGTGCCAGGCGCGAGCTGATCTGGACGCCCGCCACGATGCCGAGCGAGTTCACGGCGAAGAGGTAGCCGTACTGCTGCGCGTCGAGGCCGTAGACCTCCTGGAAGAGGAACGACGACGCCGAGAGGTAGGTGAAGAGCCCGGAGAAGACCATCGCGCCGATCAGGGCGACGCCGACGAAGACCCGGTCGCCGAAGAGCACCCGGTAGCGCTGGCCGAGGCTCGAGTGCCCGGGCTCGTGGCGGCGCTCCTTCGGCAGGGTCTCGACGATGAGGAACATCGCCGCGACGATGACGAGGGCGCCGTACGCGACGAGGAAGACGAAGACGCCGCGCCAGCTCGTGAAGGCGAGCAGCTGCGAGCCGATGACCGGCGCCAGGATGGGCGCGAGGCCGTTGACGAGCGCGAGGCGCGAGAGCATCCGGACGAGCGGCAGGCCGCCAAACAGGTCGCGCACCATGGCGAGGGCGACGACGCCGCCGGCCGCGGCGCCCATGCCCTGCAGCACCCGGAAGACGCCGAGCCAGACGATGTCGGGCGCGGCGGCGGCGCCGATGCTCGCCAGCACGTGCAGGGCGGTCGCGGCGATGAGCGGCGCCCGCCGGCCCACCTTGTCGCTCCACGGGCCGACGAGCAGCTGCCCGACGCCGAAGCCGATCGTCGTCGCGGTCAGCGTGAGCTGGACGAGCCCGGTCGACACCCCCAGGTCGTCCTCGAGCGCCGGGAACGCCGGCAGGTAGAGGTCGATGGTGAACGGGCCGAGCGCGGTCAGCGCGCCGAGCACGATCACGTAGACGAGACGCTGACGGCGGGTCAGGGCGTCGCCGGGGTGGAGGACGGTGGTCACACGGTGCCTTCGTGGTCGAGGAGGGAGGGGACGGGCGGCCGGGCCCGCCGGGCTCGAATCGTTTCGAGTGGACGGCGTGGGCTCCCGGCGGTGAGGAGGGAGGGGGAGGCGGCGGTCGGCCCGTCGACGCGGGGCCGCCTCGTCGAGACTACCGGCGAGCGGGCGGGCTCCGACAGCCCCGACCGACACCCGATGTCGGCTAGCGCGACGACCGTCGGCGACCCCCTAAGCTCGGCCCCAGCACCCGTACCGACTGGAGGTCACCATGGTGGACGCCCGCATCGTGCAGACCACGAAGGCCCTGCACACGGCCATCGTCGACCTCGCGTCGAAGCAGCCCGTGTCGACCATCACCGTGGCCGACGTCACCCGCGCCGCCGGCATCAACCGGGCGACGTTCTACAGCCACGCCACCTCCCCCGGCGCGCTGCTGACCGCGGTGATCACCCCCGAGCTCGACGCGATCCGGGCGGCCGACGCCGCGGCCCGCGACGCCGCGCCCGACGCCGACGGCGCGGAGATCACCCGCCGCGGGGTCGAGAAGGTCGTCGACCACGTCGTGCGCTACCGCGAGATGTACCGCCTCGCGCTGCCCGACCCCCTCGACGCGTCGATCCACCAGGCCCTCGCCGGCCACTTCGAGACCTCGTCGCTGCAGCACATCTCGCGCCTGCCCGAGGGCGCCCTGCCCGAGGGCCTGTCGGTGCACATCGCGGCCGGGTTCTTCGCCCACGCCCTGGTCGGCGCGGTCGAGGCCTGGCTCGGCGGCAAGCGCACCAGCCGCAAGACCCTGCTCGACACCATCGTGGCGATGGTGCCCAGCTGGTGGCAGTGACCCCGAACTGACCGACGCTCCGTCGCTGCGGGTCAGCGCGGAGCCCGGCGTCGCTGAGCCGAGCCGTCGCTGAGCCGGGCCGTCACCGACCCGTGTCGTCGGCGAGCCCGAGCTGCACGACGGCCGGGCCGAGCCGCAGCACGCCGTCGCTGAGCGGCTCGCAGCGCACGCCCCCGCGGCCCCGCATCGCGCGGAAGGCGCCCGGCGCGAGCTCGTGGTCCATCCACGCGCACGGGTTCGCCGCGCGGGTCGCGCGCAGCCGCACCGGCCCCTCCCCCGAGTCGACGCTGAACGTCGTGCCGCGCAGCGCGTCGACGTCGAGGCCGCGCAGCACGACGTTCCGCCGGGTGGCCGCCGCGTCGAGCGGCCCGTCGACCCCGAGGAGGCGCGCCACCGTCTCGAGGGACTCCGCCGCGAACACGGTCACCTGAGCGCCGCGGTGGGCGGCCCGGCCGAAGTAGCGGTCGCCGACGATGCCCAGCCCGGCCCGGACCTCGACGGAGCTCGGCGTCTCCGGCCCGAGGGCGGGCTCCGCGCCGTCGGCGGGCCGCCCCACGTAGCGGGAACGGGGCGAGGCGAGCAGCAGCTCGACCGTGACGCGCACCGACCGGGGCGGGCCGGCCTGGCCGCCCCGCGCCTCCTCGGGGCCTCCGCCCTGCCCTGCGCCTCCGGTCACGGCACCACCGTACCGGGGCCGGGACGACGAGAGCCGACCGCCCGGAGGGGCGATCGGCTCTCGCTGCTGTGCTGCTGTGGCGCTGTGCTGCCGGTGGGACTACTTCGTCAGCGGCTCGAGGGTCGGGTCGTTGGCGTAGGCCTCGGCCGCGTTGTCCTTCGTGACGATCTGCGGGGGCAGGAGGTAGGCCGGGACGATCTTGCTGCCGTTGTCGTACGACTCGTCGTCGTTCGTCTCGGCGGTGTCGCCCTCGGACAGCGAGGAGACCATCGCGATGGCCTGCTTGACCAGGTTGCGCGTGTCCTTGTTGATGGTGCTGTACTGCTCGCCGGCCATGATCGACTTGACCGACTCGACCTCGGAGTCCTGACCCGTGACGACGGGGACCGTCTTGCCGGCCTGCTTCACCGAGGTGATGATGGCGCGGGCGAGGGTGTCGTTGGGGCTCAGGACGCCGTCGAGCTCGGTGGAGCCGTAGGTGCTGGTGAGCAGCGAGTCCATGCGACGCTGGGCGTTCTCGGCCTTCCAGCCGTCGGTCGCGGTCTGCTTGATGTCGGTCTGGCCCGAGGCGACGACGACGGTGCCGTCGTCGATCTTCGGCTGCAGGACGCTCATGGCGCCGTCGAAGAAGACCTTCGAGTTGGCGTCGTCGGACGAGCCGGAGAAGAGCTCGACGTTGTACGGGCCCTCCGCCTTCTTGGCGGCCATGCCGTCGAGCAGGGCCTGGCCCTGGAGCTCGCCGACCTTGAAGTTGTCGTACGCGACGTAGTAGTCGACGTCTTCCGTGTTGAGGATGAGGCGGTCGTAGGCGATGACCACGGCGCCGGCGTCGTGGGCGGCCTTGACCTGGGTGCCGAGCTGGGCACCGTCGGCCGCGCCGATGATGATCACCTTCGCGCCCTTGGTGACCATGGACTGGATCTCCTCCTGCTGGTTCGCGACGGTGCCGGAGGCGGCCGCGTACTGCACGTCGGGCTTGAAGCCCGCCTCGGTGAGGCCCTCGGTGAAGAGGTCGCCGGCGAGGACCCAGTTCTCGCTGGTCTTCGCGGGCAGCGCCACGCCGATGGTCGAGCCCTGCTCGAAGCCGGACGCCGCGTCGCCGGAACCGGCGTCGGTGCGGGCGGAGTTGGAGCAGCCGCTCAGGATCAGCGTCGTTGCTGCGGCGACCGCCATGGTCGCCAGCGCGATTTTGCGCATGCTGTGTCTACTTTCTCGTAGGGATCACTTGGTGGTGCGGGGGGCGGTCGTGGTGACGACCGCCCGGGGAGGCGGAGCCGACCGTCGGTGGTCGGTCCGCGGGTGGGTCTAGTTGGGGGTCGAGGCCTTCGGGCGCTGCACGTCGCTCAGGTCGCCGTTCGGCTGCAGGGCCGGCGTGGTGCTCTCCGGGCTCGTGCCGACGCCGGACTGGTTGCTCGCCAGGGCGCCGTCGGCGGGAGCGGCGACGCCGTTCTTGTCGCGGCGGAGGCCCCGGGTGAGGAAGCCCGTGATCGACGGGCGGCCCTGGCTCTTGTTGTAGACGTCGACGGCCACGGCGATCAGCAGCACGAGGCCCTTGATCATCTGCACCTTGTCGGAGCCGACGCCCATGAGCTGGAGGCCGTTGTTCAGGACGGCGATGACGAAGCCACCGACGATCGAGCCGGTCACGGTGCCGATGCCGCCGGCGACGGCGGCGCCGCCGATGAAGACCGAGGCGATCGCGTCGAGCTCCCAGTTCAGGCCGTCCTGGGGGCCGGAGGCACCGGCCCGGGCGACGTAGATCATGCCGGCCAGCGAGGCGAGCACCGACATGTTCATCATGACGAAGAAGTTGATGCGCTTCGCCTTGACGCCGGAGAGCTCGGCGGCGTGCGAGTTGCCGCCGACCGCGTAGATGTGGCGGCCGAAGATCGTGTTCTGCGTCACGAAGCCGTAGACCAGGACGAGGACGCCGAGGATGATGCCCGAGATCGGGAAGGAGGTGCCGACGCGGCCGCCGCCGAAGAGGGTCGCGGCGTAGGCGATGATGCCGACGAGCACGACGAGCTTGAGGACGCTGACCCAGAGGGGCGCCATCTCGGAGCCCATGGCGCGCTGGACGCGGCGGAGGCGGAACTCGCGGTAGACCACGACGAGTGCGAGCACCAGGCCGAGCAGCAGCGTGGCGTTGTTGTAGCCCGTGTTCGGGCCGAACTCGGGCAGGTACCCGGCGCCGATGACCGTGAAGCCCTCGGGCACGGGCAGCGTGTCGGCGTTGCCGACGAACTGGTTCGCACCGCGGAAGAGGAGCATGCCGGCCAGGGTCACGATGAACGCGGGCACCCCGACGTAGGCGACCCAGAACCCCTGCCAGGCGCCGATCACGGCACCGACGACGAGGCCGAACACGATGGCTACGGGCCACGGGAAGTTCCAGCTCGTCATCGACGTGGCGACCATGATGCCGCTGAAGGCGGCGACCGAGCCGACCGAGAGGTCGATGTGGCCGGCCACGATGACCATCACCATGCCGATGGCGAGGATGAGGATGTACGAGTACTGGCTGACCAGGGCGATCAGGTTGGTCGGGTCGAGCGTGAGCCCGCCGGTGAGGAACTGGAAGATCAGGATGGCCACGACGAGCGTCGCGATCATGCCGAACTGGCGAGCGTTCGACTGGTTGCCGCCGAACACCTTCTTCAGGTCTTTGATGCCACTCATGCGGCGTTCTCCCTCTTCTTCGAAGTCATGCTTCTCATGAGCGTCTCGGCATCGGCCTCGGACGCGTCCATCTCGTTGGTGACGGTGCCCTCGAAGATCGTGTAGATCCGGTCGGAGAGCCCCAGCAGCTCGGGCAGCTCGGAGGAGATGACGATGACGCCCTTCCCCTGTGCCGCGAGCTGGTTGATGATGTTGTAGATCTCGAACTTCGCGCCCACGTCGATGCCGCGGGTCGGCTCGTCGAGGATGAGCAGGTCGGGGTCGGTGAACATCCACTTCGCCAGCACGACCTTCTGCTGGTTGCCGCCGGAGAGCTTGGCCACGCCCTCGTCGACCGTGGGCGTCTTGACGCGCAGGCTCTTGCGGTACTCCTCCGCGATCGAGTGCTCCTCGTACGTGTTGACGACGGAGGCCTTCGAGATCTTGGAGAGCTTCGCGGCGACCGTGGAGCGCTTGATGTCGTCGAGCAGGTTCAGCCCGAGCACCTTGCGGTCCTCCGAGACGTAGGCGAGGCCGTTGTCGATGGCGTCGGAGACGTTCTTGATCTGGACGGTCTCGCCGTCCTTGATGATCTGGCCGGAGACGAACTGGCCGTACGAGCGGCCGAAGATGCTCATCGCGAGCTCGGTGCGGCCAGCGCCCATCAGGCCCGCCAGACCGACGATCTCGCCGCGGCGCACGGAGATGTTCGAGCCCTTGCACACGAAGCGCTCGGCGGTCTGCGGGTGGCGGACCCACCAGTCCTTGACCTCGAAGAAGACCTCGCCGATCTTCGGGGTGCGGTCGGGGAAGCGGCTCGCGAGGTTGCGGCCGACCATGCCGCGGATGATGCGGTCCTCGTTGACGCCGTCGGCCTTGACGTCGAGCGTCTCGATCGTCTTGCCGTCGCGGATGATCGTGATCGAGTCGGCGATCGCCTCGATCTCGTTGAGCTTGTGGCTGATCATGATCGACGAGATGCCGCGGCCCTTGAGCCCGCGGATCAGGTCGAGCAGGTGCTGCGAGTCGGCCTCGTTGAGCGCCGCGGTGGGCTCGTCGAGGATGAGCAGCTTCACGTTCTTGTTCAGCGCCTTGGCGATCTCGACGAGCTGCTGCTTGCCGACGCCCAGGTTCTTGATCGCCGTGTCGGGGTCGTCGCCGAGGCCCACGCGGGCCAGCAGGTCGACGGCACGGGTCTTCGCCGCGCGCCAGTCGATGGCTCCGCCGAACTTCGTCGGCTCGTTGCCGAGGAAGATGTTCTCGGTGATCGAGAGCTCGGGGATGAGCGCCAGCTCCTGGTGGATGATGACGATGCCCTGCGACTCGCTGGAGCGGATGTCGCGGAAGCGCATGACGTCGCCCTGGTAGACGATGTCGCCGCTGTAGCTGCCGTACGGGTAGACGCCCGACAGCACCTTCATCAGCGTCGACTTGCCGGCGCCGTTCTCGCCGCAGATCGCGTGGACCTCACCGGCACGCACCTGCATCGACACGTCGTCGAGCGCCTTGACGCCCGGGAACTCCTTGGTGATGGAGCGCATCTCGAGGATGACGGGAGAGTCAACGGCCACGGCCGGCACCCCCGGGGATCCCGCTCATCGTGTTCGGTGCACTGGGCACACTGACCTCCACGTTCGACCTCTTCGTCGGCCGACCGCCCCTCTCGGGTGCGGCGGGCTCGTCCTGACTCGTCGCTGTCCGGACCTGGCGGCCAGGTCGGACGACCTGGCTCCTGTGACACCGGATGTGACCGTTCACACCGCGACTGGAGCAAAGCTAGACCCGCTCATGGCCGCTGTCAAATGCCGTTGCCGTTCCGTTATCCGCGCCGGTCCGAGGGAGGCGGGGCGCGACTCCCCCAGGTCCGTCACCGTCAGCCGACAACGGTGTCACGACCGCCGCGGGCGGGCGACGTCGGCGGTCGGGGCGGAGCGTCGACGCGGTGCCCTCAGAGGAACCACGGGCGGGCCGTGGAGCCGCGCACGATCAGCTCGGGCGCGACCAGCGTGCGGTCGACGACCGTGCCGCCCTCGAGCTCGGAGACGACGAGCTCGACGGCCCGTCGCCCGATCAGCTCGAAGTCCTGCCGCACGGTCGTCAGCGGCGGCCAGAGGTGCGCCGCCGTCGGGGAGTCGTCGAAGCCGACGACGCTGACCTCCCGCGGCACGTCGACGCTGGCCTCGCGGAACGCGTGCAGCAGCCCGACGGCCATGAGGTCGTTCGCGGAGAAGACCGCCGTGAAGTCGCGGCGGCGCAGCAGCTCCTTGCCCGCGAGGTAGCCGAAGTCGGCGGTGAGGTCGCCGAGGATGGGCGGCTCGATCGAGAGCTCGGCCTCGCCCATCTCGTAGAGGAACCCCTGCATGCGCTCGTCGGCCTCGATCCAGTCCTGCGGGCCGGCGACGTGGACGATGTGCTTGTGGCCGAGGTCGATGAGGTGCCGGGTGGCCAGGCGGGCCCCGGCGTGCTGGTCGACCGAGAGGCTGTGGGCCGTGGTGCGGCGCGTGCTGTCGAGGGCGACGATCGGCACGCCGAGGTCGAGCTGGTCGAGCACGTCGAAGAACTTGCGCTGGGGGGCGATGACGATGATCGCTTCCACCGCCTGGTTGGTCAGCAGGTCGACGCTGGCCCGGACGTCGTCGTCGGCGCGCGTCGTGCTCGCGATGCTGAGCCGGTAGCCGGCCGCGCGCGCCTCGAGCTCGATGGCGTTCACCATGGTCTGCGGGCCGAAGTGGACGTTCTGCAGCGTGAGCACGCCGATCGCCCGGGAGCGGCTCGTGACGAGGGCCCTGGCCGCCTGGTTCGGGCGGTAGCCGATCTGCTCGATGACGTCGAGGACGCGCTGCCGCGTGGCCGGCCGGATGCTCGGGCTGTCGTTCAGCACCCTCGAGACGGTCTGGTACGAGACCCCCGCCAGTGCCGCGACGTCGCGGATGTTGGGAGCGCGCACCTTGTCGACCTCAGGTTTCACGTCGCTCCATCGCTGATGGCGATGTGACCGTACACATCGCGCGGAGACCATTATGCAGCGCTGCTCCGACGACGACGACCGCGGGCCGGGGAGGCGCGGTGCCCGCGGCCGGTCAGGTCACGTCGCGCGGCACGGCCCGCCCGGTCACCGCGAAGGCGAGCAGGGCCACCGCGAGCGCGACGGCGAAGCACGCCACGAACGCGATCGGCTCGGCGGCCCCGCCGAGCTGCACGAACGCCGCCCCGGTGACGGCGAGCGCCACGGCGGAGCCCGACGAGTCGGCGATCGTGAGCGCCGAGCTGTTGAAGCCCTTCTCGTCGTCGCCCGAGCCCCGCAGCACGAGGACCGAGAAGCGGCGGTACATGAACCCCATGCCCGCCCCCGCGAGCGACCACCCGACGATGACCACGGCGGGCGTCAGGTGCAGGAGCGGCGAGGCCACGGCCGAGAGCACCCCGACCACGACCAACGCGACGCCGATCCGGATGCCGAGCAGCTGCGGCACCCGGGCGCCCAGGCGCCCCTGCGCCCAGCTCGCGCCGGCCCAGGCCACGGCGCCGAGCGTCAGGGTGATGCCCGACGCGGAGGCGGAGAAGCCGTACTCGGACGAGAGCATGTAGGGCAGGTAGACGTCGCTGCCGAGGAAGGCGGCGCCCACGAGGCCGCGGAGGAGCACGAGGGTGGGGACGCCCGGGGCCGCCCGGAGCGTTCCCCGGGGCAGCAGCGGCCGCAGCGCGACGCCGAGCACGACGACCGCCACGACGACCACCGCGGCGGCCGCCCCCAGGGGCAGCTCGCTGAGGAGGTTGAGCGCCAGCACGGCGAGCGCCGCTCCCCCCGACCACGCGATGCGGCCGACGCTCCACGCGACGCGGGGCTCTCCCGGGGCGACGACCGGCGGGCCGACCCGACGGAGGCTCGGCAGGATCATGAGGAAGGCGGGCACCGCGAGCACGAGCGCGCCGAGGAACACCCAGTGCCAGCCGACGGTCTCCGCCACGGTGCCCGCGACGACCGGCCCGACGAGCCCGGGCACGACCCAGGCCGCGGCGAACCCCGCGAAGATCAACGGGTGGAGCGCCGGCGGGTAGAGCCGCGAGACCATCACGTAGAGGCCGACGATGACGGCGCCCGAGCCCAGCCCCTGGACGAGCCGCCCGGCGAGCAGCACGACCATGTCGGGCGCCGTGCCGACGATCGCCAGGCCGACCCCGAAGGCCAGCACGGAGGCGACGATCACCACCCGGGGCCCGCTGCGGTCGGCCCAGTTGCCGGCCACCACCATGCCGACCACTCCCGTCGCCAACGGGGCGGCGAAGGCGAGCGAGTACAGCTGCTCGCCGTCGAGCTCGCGGGCGATGACCGGCATCACCGTCGTGACCGCCAGCGACTCGAAGGCCGCGATGCCGATCAGCGCCACCATGCCGAGGGTCGCCAGCAGGTAGCGCCGCGAGAGGACGCCGCCCTCGCGCTCGGCGGAGGGGGCGACGGTGCTCATGCGGCCAGCCTAGGCCGGTGCCGCGGTGCTCAGGAGGCGCTGCGGTCGAGCGCCTGCTCGACGTCGGCGAGCAGGTCGGCGACGTCTTCGATGCCGACCGACAGGCGCACCACGGTGTCGGGGACCTCGAGCTCGGTGCCGCGCACGGAGGCGTGGGTCATCTCGGTCGGGTAGCCGATGAGCGACTCGACGCCGCCGAGCGACTCGGCGAGCTGGAAGAGCTCCGTCGACTCCGCGAAGCGACGGGCCGCCGCGGGGCCCGCGGCGAGCGACACCGAGATCATGCCGCCGAAGGCCGTCATCTGGCGGGCCGCCAGCTCGTGGCCGGGGTGCGACTCGAGGCCCGGGTAGTAGACACGGTCGATCGCCGGGTGCGCCTCGAGGGCCCGGGCGAGGGCCAGCCCGTTCGACGAGTGCCGGTCGACGCGCACGCCGAGGGTCTTGATGCCGCGCACCGTGAGCCACGCCTCCATCGGCGCCGAGACCGCGCCGGCCCCGAACTGGATGAAGCCGATCGCCTCGGCCAGGGCCTCGTCCTTCACGACGAGCGCACCGCCGACGACGTCGGAGTGCCCGCCGATGTACTTCGTCGTCGAGTGCACGACCACGTCGGCGCCCAGCGCGAGGGGCTGCTGGAGGTAGGGCGAGGCGAAGGTGTTGTCGACCACCACGAGCGCGCCGGCCGCGTGGCCGATCTCGGCGAGCGCCGCGATGTCGCTGATCTTCATCAGCGGGTTGCTGGGGGTCTCGACCCAGAGCACGGCCGTCTCGCCGGGGCGGACGGCGGCGCGCACGGCGTCGAGGTCGGTCATCTCGGCCGTCTCGAGCGTGACGCCCCACGGGGTCCAGACCCGGTTCACCAGGCGGTGGGTCCCGCCGTAGACGTCGTTGCCCATCACGATGCGCGACCCGGGCTTCAGCACCGACCGGAGCAGCGCGTCCTCGGCCGCCAGGCCGGAGGCGAAGCTGAAGGCCGCGGTGCCGCCCTCGAGGGCGGCCAGGAGCTCCTGCAGGGAGTCGCGGGTCGGGTTCGCCGACCGCGCGTACTCGTAGCCGCCGCGGAACCCGCCGATGCCGTCCTGCACGAAGGTCGACGACTGGTAGATGGGCGGCACGACCGCGCCGGTGCTGGGGTCGAAGGGCTGGCCGGCGTGGATCGCCCGGGTGGAGAAGCCGGCGGAGCCGAGGTCGTAGCTGGTGTCGCTCATGGGGCGCCTTTCGGGGTGAGCAGGAGGTCGGTGAGGGAGCGGGGTGCCGGAGCCCGGGGCGGGCCGGGCCGGCGGCCTAGGCGGAGAGGAAGGCCAGCACGTCGTGGCGGGTGACGACGCCCACGGGGGCGCCGTCGTCGGTGACGAGCAGGGCGTCGGCGGTCTCGAGCGACGCCCGGAGCCCGGCCAGCGACTCGTTGACGCCGATCAGCGGCAGGGCGGCCCCGACGACGCCGTCGAGCGTGTCGTCCATGCTGACCGCCCCGGTGAAGACGTGCTCGAGCAGCGCCTTCTCCTCGACGGCGCCGACGACCTCGCCGATGACGACGGGAGGCTCGGCCGTGAGGACGGGCATCTGCGAGACGCCCCAGCGCGACATGATGCCGACCACGTCGCGGACGGTGTCGGTGGGGTGCGCGTGCACCAGGTCGGGCAGCTCGCTCTCCTTCGCGGCGAGGACGTCGCGCACGGTGCGCCCGTCGACGCTCTCGCTGAAGCCGTAGGCGCGCATCCAGGAGTCGTTGAAGATCTTGCCGAGGTAGCCGCGGCCGCCGTCGGGCAGCAGCACGACGACGACGTCGTCGGGTCCGAGGTCGCGGGCGACGTCGAGGGCCGCCGCCACGGCGAGGCCCGACGAACCGCCGACGAGCAGGCCCTCCTCGCGGGCCAGCCGACGCGTGAGCTCGAACGAGCGGGCGTCGGAGGCGGCGATGATCCGGTCGACGACGCTGGGGTCGTAGGCCGAGGGCCAGAAGTCCTCGCCGACGCCCTCCACGAGGTACGGCCGGCCCGTCCCGCCGCTGTAGACGCTGCCCTCAGGGTCGGCGCCGATGATCTGGACGGCGCCGCCGCTGACCTCTTTCAGGTACCGGCCGGTTCCGCTGATGGTGCCGCCCGTGCCCACGCCGGCGACGAAGTGGGTCACGCGCCCCTCGGTGTCGCGCCAGATCTCGGGGCCCGTCGTCTCGTAGTGGCTCTGCGGCCCGGCCGGGTTGGCGTACTGGTTCGGCTTGAAGGCACCGGGGATCTCGCGGACGAGCCGGTCGGAGACGCTGTAGTACGACTCGGGGCTGGTGGGCTCGACGGCCGTCGGCGTCACGACGATCTCGGCGCCGTAGGCCTTGAGCACGTTGCGCTTGTCGTCGCCGACCTTGTCGGGCAGCACGAACACGCAGCGGTAGCCGCGCTGCTGCGCCACGAGGGCGAGGCCGACGCCGGTGTTGCCGCTCGTCGGCTCGACGATCGTGCCGCCGGGCTTCAGCAGGCCGTCGCGCTCGGCGGCGTCGACGATGCGCGTCGCGATCCTGTCCTTCGAGGAGCCGCCCGGGTTGAGGTACTCGACCTTGACCAGCACCGTGGCCGTGATGCCCTCGGTCACCTTGTTCAGCTTGACGAGCGGGGTGTCGCCCACCAGGTCGAGGACGGTCTCGGCGTACTTCACGGCGTCTCCGGGTTCTCCGCCGCCGTCGTGGGGCTCGCGGATCGGTGGCCGCCGCACGGGGCGGGGCCTGTGGTGAGGGTCGGGGGCGGGAGGTTCACCCGCCCCCCGAGTCTACCGGCGGCCCTCCGACGTGTGACGGTGGACGACGGGCGGCGGGGACGGGCCTCGCCGACACGCGCCCTGTGGACGCTCTTCCCAGACGGGCCTGGGGAGAATGTCGGTGACGCATCCACGACCGTCCGCGGCCCCGGCCGCGCCGGGGCCCTCGTGCTCCCGGCCTCCGTCACGCAGACTGGTCTCGCGGAGACGAGCGTGCGCCGGAGCGGCGAGCTCGTCCGGCGTCGCACGACGAGGACCGCCCCCGACCACCGATCCCCCATCGCAGAGGACCAGCACCGTGGCCAGCACCGACAAGAACAAGCCCAGCGTCAAGCAGCAGCGCGACGCCCGCCGCCAGGAGAAGGTCGCGGCGCTGAAGCGCCAGCAGGCCGTCCAGAAGCGCAACCGGGTCGTGGGCATCTCGATCGCGGCCGTCGCGGGCGCCGCGGCCGTCGCCCTGCTCGTCACCTTCGTCGTGACGAGCGGCCAGCCCCGGCAAGACCCGGACGACATCACCGTCGCCGGCGTGCAGACCTGGGACGACCTGACGGCGAACCACGTCACGGGCTCCGTCGACTACGAGATGACCCCGCCGGCCGGCGGCGACCACGCGGGCGTCTGGATGAACTGCGGCGTCTACACCGAGCAGGTGCCGAACGAGAACGCGGTGCACGACCTGGAGCACGGCGCGATCTGGTTCGCCTACGACCCGGCACAGGTGACGGACGACCAGATCGCCGCCGTCACCGACCTGGCGCCCTCGACCTACTCCGTGGTCTCGCCGTACGAGGGCATGGACAGCCCGATGTACGTGAGCGCCTGGGGCGCCCAGCTCGCCTTCGACGACCCGGCCGACCCGGCCGTCGCCGACTTCGTCACCAAGTACTGGAAGTCCAGCGCCGCCCCCGAGCCCGGTGCCGCGTGCAGCGGAGGCGTCGACGGGCCCGGCCGGGTCTCGTGACCGACGCGGGCGACGGCACCACGCGCTCCGACGCGACCGGTCAGGGAGGCGCGCCCCGCGACTCCGGGGCCCGTCGGCTCCGTCTCGTGGTCGCGGCGGTGCTCGCCCTCGCGATCGTGCTCGTGGCCGGCGTCGCCGTCGGCCGCCTGAGCGCGCCGGCGCCGGTCGTGCCCGGCGAGCGCAGCGTGGAGGCGGGCTTCTCGCGCGACATGCAGGTGCACCACGAGCAGGCGGTCGAGATGGCCATGGCCGTCCGTGACCGGAGCGACGCGGACGACGTGCGGACCATCGCCTACGACATCGCGACCGCGCAGTCGCAGCAGGCCGGGCAGATGTACGCGTGGCTCGAGCTCTGGGGCGACTCGCAGGCGCCGACGGAGCCCACGATGACGTGGATGACCCGGCCCACCCTCGACGGCAGCTACGGCGACCACGACCACACGGCCGGCGCAGCGCCGACCAACGGGTCGTCGGCGCCGTCGCACACCCCGGGCGACCCCATGCCCGGCCTCGCGACCCCCGAGCAGATGGCCGAGCTGCGCGCGGCCGACGGCGTCGACGCCGAGCGCCTCTTCCTGACCCTGATGATCGCCCACCACCGGGGCGGCATCGAGATGGCCGAGGCCGTGCTGGCCCGGAGCGACGACCGTCAGGTCGGCGACTTCGCCCGGGGCATGATCATGACCCAGGAGAGCGACATCGACGCGATGGAGCAGATGCTCGCAGCGCGCGCCTAGGCCTCCCCCGCCGCCGCGCCACCGGCTGCGCCGGCGGGGACGGAGCCCGCCCCTGCCTCGACCGAGGCGACCTGCTGGCCGTAGAGGTCGGCGTAGACCCCGCCGCGCTGCACCAGCTCGTCGTGCGTGCCGCGCTCGACGACCTCGCCGGCCGCCACGACGAAGATGACGTCCGCCGCGCGCACGGTGGAGAGCCGGTGGGCGATGGCGATCGTCGTGCGACCCCGGGCGGCGGCGTCGAGCGCCTGCTGCACCACGCGCTCGCTCACCGTGTCGAGAGCGCTCGTCGCCTCGTCGAGCACCAGCACGGCCGGGTCCTTGAGCAGGACGCGCGCGATGGCGATGCGCTGCTTCTCGCCGCCGGAGAGGCGGTAGCCGCGCTCGCCCACGACCGTGTCGTAGCCCTCGGGGAACGACACGATCGTCTCGTGGATGTTCGCCTGCCGCGCGGCCGCGACGAGCTGCTCGTCGGTGGCGTCGGGGCGGGCGTAGCGGAGGTTGTCGCCGATCGTCGCGTGGAAGAGGTACGTCTCCTGGCTGACGATGCCGATGTTCGCCACGAGGTCCTCCTGGTCGAGCTCGCGCACGTCGGTGCCCGCGAAGCGCACCGCCCCCGACGACGCCTCGTAGAACCGCGGGATGAGGTACGACACCGTCGTCTTGCCCGCCCCGCTCGGCCCGACGAAGGCCGCGAACTGCCCCGGCTCGATGTCGAAGCTGACCCCGCGGAGGGTCTTCTGGCCCGGCTCGGCGTCGGGGTAGCTGAACACGACGTCGTCGAACTCGACGCGGCCGAGGGCCGAGCGGTCGACGCGCCGCGGCGTGCCCGTCTCGGTGATGGCCGGCTGCAGGTCGAGGTACTCGAAGATGCGGGCGAAGAGCGCCCCCGAGGTCTGGAGGTCGAGGGCCACGCGGAGCAGCCCCATCAGCGGGAAGGTCAGGCGCGCCTGCACGGTGGTGAAGGCGACGATCGTGCCGGCGGTCACGGGCACGTCGCGGAGGATGAGCCAGGCGGCCACCAGGTAGATCAGCGCGGGGATGACCGACAGGAAGATCTGGACCACGGCGAAGAACCACTGGCCGCTCATCTGCTGCCGCACCTGGAGGCCGATCTGGGTGCGGTTCTCGGCCGAGTAGCGCTCGACCTCGGCCTGCTGCTGGTTGAAGCTCTTCGCGAGCAGGATGCCGCTGACGCTGAGCGCCTCCTGCGTGATGGCGGTCATGTCGGAGAGGGACTCCTGCGTCTTCGTGGCGATCCGCGCGCGCACCTGGCCCACCCGACGCTGGGCGACGACGAGGAGCGGCAGGAGGATGACGGTCACGACCGTCATCTGCCAGCTCAGCACGAGCATCGAGACGAACGCCGCGATCACCGTGACGGTGTTGCCGAGCACGCTCGAGATCGTGTTGCTGAGGACGTTGGCCACGCCGCCGACGTCGTTCTGCAGCCGGGACTGGATGACGCCCGTCTTCGTGCGCGTGAAGAACGCCAGCTCCATCCGCTGAAGGTGCCCGAAGAGCCGGATGCGGAGGGCTCCCATCACCTGGTTGCCGACCGTCGCGGTGAGCCAGGTCTGCCACACGCCGATGCCGGCGCTCAGCACCCAGAGCAGCACCATGGCGCCCACGAGCTCCAGCAGCACGGGGACGTCGGGGCCGCCCGCGGGGAAGAGCCCGAGATCGAACGCCTGCTTCGTCAGCAGCGGGGGCAGCACGCTGATCGCGGCCCCGATGAGCACGAGGACGACCGTGACGACGAGGGCCCGGCGGTACGGGTCGAACAGGCCCCGGATGCGCCGGAAGAGGTCGGGGATGCGCGGCGCCGCGGCGTTCGCGGCCTTCTGCGCCTGCGCGTCGCCGCTCGAGATGCGGCCGCCGCCGCGGACGCCGCCCGCGGCGACCGAGTTCGTCCTGCTCATGCCGTCACGGTACGCCGTGCCGACGACACCGCCGGACCACCGCCTCCCGGGGCCTCGCCACGCCGACGAACGACCTTTCTGCCCACCCCAGTTCGGGTCGGCCGACGTTTTCGCAGTGACCAGGAAGAACACTCAGTTTAGGATGGGCTCCGGGGTGGTTCACCGCACCCCGTGGCCGCATTCTCCGTACCCGACGGAGAACTACCCGATGTGGCAGAGGTAGGACCCGTGAACACGCCTGACGACACGTCCGTCGCACCCCCGAGCGCTGAGCTGCAGCTCACCGACCACCGGGCGTCCCTCGACGCCATCGAGGACGGCTGGAGCCGCATCGCGCCCGTGCAGGGCGCCCGCCTCCGCGAGGCCGTGCGCTCCTTCCCCGAGGAGGAGTGGCGCTCCCGGCCGCGCATCCTGCTCGCCCTCGCGGCCAGCCACCGCTCCGTCGGCTCGCGCTCGGCCAGCGCCGCGCTGCCGTGGTTCCGCGGCGTGGCCAAGGCCATCGACGCCGACCCGACCCTGGGCCTCGACGTCCGGGCGGGCTACCACGTCCACCTCGCGGCCACGCTGCGCACCCTCGGCAACTTCGTCGTCGCGCACGAGCACCTCGAGATCGCCCGCACGATGATCGAGACCGACCTCGCGCAGGCGATCAGTGCCCGCATCGGCCTCAGCGCCTCGTTCAGCCTCCAGCTCGGGCTGATCCGCGTCCACTACGGCGAGTACGACCAGGCCCTCTTCGCCCTGGGCCTCGCCGCCGGCCTCGGCGAGGAGCACCTGAGCACCGCCGAGCGCGTCGAGTGCCTCTCCGCCCTCGCCTACGTCGCGATGCTGCTCGGCGACTTCGCCGTCGCCGACGAGCACGTCGCCCACGCGGAGCAGCTCGCCGCCGGGACGGACCTCCTGGTCAGCTCGTTCGGCGCGCTCGCGCAGATCACCCGGCTGCACGTGGCCCTCGAGCGCGACCGGCCCCTCGCGGAGGTCGAGCAGATCGTCGCCGCCGTGCGCGAGTCGTCGCGCGGGAGCGACTGGGAGGCGCTCGGCTGGCTCGCCGAGGCCCACGTCTGCCTCGTCGAGCAGCGGTACATCGAGCTGCTCGACCACCTCGGGCGGATCACGCGCCTGACCCAGGGCTTCACGGGCCACCCCGTCGTGCCGTCGTCCGTGGCCGCCCTGCGCGCCGAGACGATGCGCGCGCTCGGCCAGCCGCAGGAGGCCCGTCGCCTCGCCGCCCCGCTCGCGCCGAGCGACCGCCACGTGCTCTGCCCGAGCCGCGTGCTGGCCCTCGTGCACCTCCAGGCGGGCGAGCCCGAGGCGGCGCTCGACGCCCTCGAGGGCTGCCTCGCCCTCGGCGACCTGCACACCGAGCGGACGATGGGCCACGTGCACGCCATCGCCGCGGCGGCGCACGCGCTGACCGGCGACGGCGGCCGGGCCGACATCGCCTTCGACCGCGCCCTGCTCTCCGTCGCGCGCATGGGCTCGCTCTGGCCGTTCGCGACCCTGCCCGTGCAGACGCTCGACCACCTCGCGTCGCGGGCGGCGCAGCGCGACCAGCCCGACGTCATCCAGGGGGCCCTCGACCGCCTGCGCGGCGCCACCGGCGACGCGGTCGACGAGCTGGCCGAGCCGCTCAGCGACCGCGAGCTCGTGATCGTCCGGCACCTTGCCACCGGCCAGACCCTCGGCCAGATCGGCAACCAGCTCTACATCTCCGTCAACACGGTGAAGAGCCACGTGCGGAGCATCTACCGCAAGCTGCAGGCCACGTCGCGCCGGGAGGCGATGGCGCGGGTCCGACAGCTCGGGCTGGACGTCGAGGCGGACTGACCGCGGGAGGCGCGGATCGGCCCGAGCGGGACCGGCCGGGCCGTGACCGGGCGCGGGAGTCGCGGGCCGGCCGTGCGGTAACCTCTCGCGGGTGCCTGACGACGTCGCCCCCTCCTCCCCCGCGCCCTCCGTCCGCCCCTCGCTGGGCGTCCAGCTGCGCCGCCGGAAGCCCCTGGAGTCGTTCGCCGACGACCAGGAGGCCTCGGGCCAGCCGGCGCTTCGACGCACCCTCGGCGTCTGGCACCTGACCGCGATCAGCATCGGCGCGACGCTCGGCACGGGCATCCTCGTGGTGCTCGGCACCGCCGTGCCCCTGGCCGGCCCCGCCGTCTGGATGGCCTTCGTGCTCGCCGGCGTCGCGGCGCTGCTCTCCGCCCTCTCGTACGCCGAGATGGCCGGCAGCGTGCCCGTCTCCGGGTCGAGCTACAGCTACGCCTACGCGACGCTCGGTGAGGGCCTGGCCTGGGTCTGCGGCTGGTGCCTCGTGCTCGAGTACGCGGTGTCGGTCGCCGCGGTGGCCGTCGGGGCCGGCCAGTACGTGAACGAGGCACTCGACGTGGTCGGCCTCGCCCTGCCGGCCGCCCTCGCCGACCCGCCCGGGGCCGGCGGCCTGCTCAACCTGCCCGCGGCCGTGCTCGTGCTGCTCGCCACCGTCGTGCTGCTGCCCGGCGCCCGCGAGGGGGCCTGGGTCAACACCGTCCTCGTCGTCGTCAAGGTCGGGCTGCTGGTCTTCTTCGTCGTCGTGGCCTTCTCGGCGTTCCGCTCGGGCAACTTCGAGCCCCTCGCCCCGATGGGCGCGGCGGGGGTCTCGGCCGCCGCCTCCCGCCTGTTCTTCTCCTACATCGGCTTCGACGCGGCCTCGACGGCGGGCGAGGAGGCCCGTGACGCCCGGCGCGACCTGCCCCGGGCCATCATCGCCTCGATCGTGATCATCACCGTGCTCTACGTGCTCGTGGCGGTCGCGGCGATCGGCGCGAGGCCGTGGACGGAGTTCACCGACGGCGAGGCGACCCTCGTGACGATCGTGGCCGACATCACGGGCCAGCCGTGGGTGGCCTTCCTGTTCGCCGTGACGGCCGTGGCCGCCATCGCCAGCGTCGTGCTGACGGTGCTCTACGGCCAGACCCGCATCTTCGTGGCCATGGCCCGTGACGGACTCGTGCCGCGCGTGCTGGGCCGCGTCTCGCCGCGCACGCGCACGCCCGTGGCGGGCACGCTGATCGTCGGCGGGGCGGTCGCCCTCACCGCGGCCCTCGTGCCGCTCGGCGCGCTGGCCGACGCCACGAGCATCGGCACGCTCTTCGCGTTCGCGCTGGTCAACGTGTCGGTCATCTGGCTGCGGCGCAACCGGCCCGAGCTCGACCGCACGTTCCGCGTGCCGCTGTACCCGGTCGTGCCGGTGCTCGGGTTCGCCGCGTGCGTGCTGCTCATGGTGACGCTCGGCTGGATCACCTGGGTGGCCTTCGCGCTCTGGATGGTCGTGGGCACCGCGGTGTACCTCGGGTACGGGCGTCGGCACTCCGTCGTGGGCCGCGCCTCCTAGCCCTCCCGGCTGCGCGGGGCCTCCCGGCTGCGCAGGGCCTCCCGGCTGCCCGGCCCGCGAGACGGCTCCGGGTGCCGCCGCAGTGCCCCCGGGAACGGCGGAAGGCGCCGCCCCGAGGGGCGACGCCTTCTGCTGTGGTGCAGGAGCGGTGGGGCCGTGGGCCCCGCCGACTACTTGAGGGTGACGGTGGCGCCGGCAGCCTCGAGCTGAGCCTTCGCCTTCTCGGCGGTCTCCTTGTTGGCGCCCTCGAGGACGGTGCTGGGCGCACCGTCGACGACGGCCTTGGCCTCGCCGAGGCCGAGGCTCGTGAGCGCGCGGACCTCCTTGATGACCTGGATCTTCTTGTCGCCGACCGAGTCGAGGACGACGTCGAAGGAGTCCTTCTCCTCGACCTCTTCGGCAGCGGCGGCGGGGCCGGCGGCACCGGCGGCGGCGACGGGGGCCGCAGCGGTGACCTCGAAGACCTCTTCGAACTTCTTCACGAACTCGCTGAGCTCGATGAGCGTGAGCTCCTTGAAGGCCTCGATCAGTTCGTCCTGCGTGAGCTTCGCCATGGTGTTCTCCTTGTTGTGTTCTTGAAGTGGTGGTGGTTGCGACGACAGCTGTTAGCTGTCGGCGTCCTGCTTCGCGCGCAGCGCCTCGACCGTGCGGACGGCCTGCGAGAGCGGAGCCTGGAACAGGTAAGCAGCACCGAAGAGCGAAGCCTTGAAGGCGCCGGCCAGCTTGCCCAGCAGCACCTCCCGCGACTCGAGATCGGCGAGCTTGTTGACCTCGTCTGCCGAGAGAGGGTTACCGTCGAAGTAACCGTTCTTCACGATCAGAGCGGGGTGTGCCTTGGCGAAGTCACGCAGGCTCTTGGCGACGGTGACAGGGTCACCGTGCACGAAGGCGATCGCAGAAGGCCCGACGAGTTCGTCGTCGAACGAGCTGATTCCGGCGTTGTTGGCCGCGATCTTGCTGAGCGTGTTCTTCACCACGGCGTACGTCGCGTCTGCACTGATGGACTTGCGGAGCTCCTTGAGCTCAGCGACAGTGAGACCGCGGTACTCGGTGAGCAGGACGGCGGTCGAGTCACGGAAGTTCTCCGTGAGCTCGGCGACCGATGCTTCCTTGTTCGCCATGGCTCTCCTAAACGTGGGTGTGCCGGCAGCCCCCGGGACCTCGAGGCCCACGACACCGAGATCGGTGCCGGGGCAAAGAAAAAAGCTCCGGCGCGGGCGCACGGAGCTGAGTCTCTTCGAGAAGAGGAACGACTTCACACACCTGCGCTGGTCGCTCTCTCTCGAGAACCTTCGGTCTCCGTCTGTCTCAGCGAGGCTGAGCGCAGGCGATGACAACCGGCGGTCTTGGGCTGGGTACAGAGTAGACGCACGACTCACGCTCGCGCAAGTCGGGCCTCCTCGCCCTGCCCCTGCCCCTGCCCCGGCGCGGACCCGGTCATCGGCCCCGTCGCCCGCGACGTCGCCGCCGCGTCGGGCTCCGCCGGCCCCTCGAGCGGCAGGCGCACCGTGAAGACGGCACCCGCGGGGCTGCTCTCGACCGAGACGTGCCCGCCGTGGGCGTGCACGACCGCCTCGACGATGGCGAGGCCGAGCCCGGTCGACCCGGCCGTGCGCGACCGCGAGCTGTCGGCGCGCGCGAACCGCTCGAAGAGCACCGGCAGCACGCTCGGCTCGATGCCGGGGCCCTCGTCGGCCACCGTGACGAGCGCTTGGCTGCCCGACGGGTCGACGCCGAGCGCGACGTGCACCCTCGTGCCGTCGGGGGTGTGGGTGCGGGCGTTGGTCAGCAGGTTCGCGACGATCTGGTGGAGGCGCATGGCGTCGCCCGGCACGACGACCGGCCGGTCGGGCAGGTCGACGTCGACGGGGTGCGAGTCGCTGGCGACGTGGGCGTCGTTGACGGCGTCGAGCACGACGCGGGTCAGGTCGACGTCGCCGACCACCAGGTCGCGGCCCTCGTCGAGGCGTGCGAGCAGGAGGAGGTCCTCGACGAGCGAGGTCATGCGGACGGCCTCCGACTCGATCCGGCCCATCGCGTAGACGACGTCCGGCGGCAGGTCGGTGCCCATGCGTCGGGTGAGCTCGGCGTAGCCGCGCACCGACGCGAGCGGGGTGCGGAGCTCATGCGAGGCGTCGGCGACGAACTGCCGCACCTTGTTCTCGCTCTGCTGACGCGCCTCCAGCGCTCCGGCCACGTGGCCGAGCATGCGGTTGAAGGCCGCGCCGACACGGCCGACCTCGGTGCGGACGTCGGCGTCGGGCTCGGCGACGCGCTCGGCGAGGGCGACCTCGCCGCGGTCGAGCGGCAGCTCGGCGACGCGGAGGGCCGTGTCGGTCATCCGCTCGAGCGGGCGGAGGGCGTACCTGACGACGCCGTAGGCGATGACGACCGCGAGGGCGAGCCCGACGAGCGTGACCAGGGCGATGATCGTGACGAGGCTGGTGACCGTGCGCGACACGGTGTCGGTCGGCAGGCCCACCACCAGGGTCGCCGCGACGACGGTGCTGACGGAGGCGGAGCTCGTCCGGATCTGCACGGGCACGGCCTGCAGGCGGTAGCTGCCGAGGTCGCCGCCGAGGTCGGCGGTGACCGGCACGGCCGACTGCGCCACGCGCTGCACCGCCGTGTCGTCGGAGGTGCTCGTCTGCGTGGTGACCTGGCCGTCGTCGTCGATGTGCACCTGGACGACGCTGTCGCCCTGGAGGAGGGCGGTGAAGGTGCCGGGAGCCTGACGGGGCCCGCTGAGGTCCTCGTAGTCGGGCGAGACCGTCGGGCGGCCGCCCGTGCCCGGGCCCGACCCGGCGACCGCACGCTGCACGGCCTGCGACAGGTCGGCGTCGAGCTGGTTCATCAGCGACCCGCGCAGCGCCACCACGCTCACCGCGCCGATCACGACCGTGAGCAGCACGACGAGCGCGACGATGCTCAGGATCAGCCGGTTGCGGAGCGTCAGCGGGGCCCCGGGGGCGGGGACCCGGCCGAGGGCCCCCCGTAGCCGCCCGCCGACCCGGGCGGGCAGCGCGTCGCTCACGACGTGGGCTTGATGACGTAGCCGACGCCGCGCACGGTGTGGATCATGGGCTCCTCGCCCGCGTCGATCTTCTTGCGCAGGTACGAGATGTAGATCTCGACGACGCTCGACTTGCCGCCGAAGTCGTAGCTCCAGACCCGGTCGAGGATCTGCGCCTTGCTCAGCACGCGACGCGGGTTGCGCATCAGGAAGCGCAGCAGCTCGAACTCGGTGGCGGTGAGCTCGACCTCGCGGCCGGCGCGCGACACCTCGTAGCTCTCCTCGTCGAGGACGAGGTCGCCCACGACGATCCGCGAGTCTCCGTGCTCGCTGATCGCGGAGGCGGATCGGCGGATCAGGCCGCGCAGCCGGGCGACGACCTCCTCGAGGGAGAAGGGCTTCGTGACGTAGTCGTCGCCGCCCGCGGTGAGGCCCGAGACGCGGTCCTCGACGCTGTCCTTCGCCGTGAGGAAGAGGATGGGGGTGTCGTCGCCGCCCTGACGGAGCCGGCCGAGCACCTGGATGCCGTCGATGTCGGGCAGCATCCAGTCGAGCACGATGGCGTCGGGCTGGAACTCGCGGGCGAGGGCGAGCGCGCCCTGGCCGTCGGCGGCCGCCTTCACGTCGTACCCCTCGTAGCGGAGCGCCATCGAGAGCAGGTCGGTGAGGCTGGCCTCGTCGTCGACGACGAGGACGCGGAGGGGCGATCCGTCGGCCCGGGTGAGTCTCGGGGCGGCTGCGGTGGCGGGGGTCGAAGTGGTCACCTTCCCCAGTATCGAGGGATTCCTATGAGGCGGCTGTGGTGGCGCCATGCGTGAGCCGTGCACTCCTCACAGGGCTCTCATCGGCGGCGCACCGGGGTCGCACCGGGGTCGCGTCCGGGATGCACCGACGCGTGGCCTACGGTCGTGGCCCCTCCGCTCAGCCCCGCGGGTAGTCCGCGCAGGCGAAGCGCCGCGAGTCTGGCGCCCAGCACGGCACGTTGACCGTGCCCTGGCCGCCCTGCAGTGCCCGCAGGGTGCGCGGCTCGGAGCCCGGCACGGGCAGCCCGTCGTCGCCGAGCGGCATCGTCCGCAGCTCCACGTCGCGGTCGGCCGGGTGCCCGGTGGTGCCCGGCTCGTACGCCAGCCAGAGCAGCGTGCGGCCGTCCGGCGAGGGGTGGGGGAACCAGTTCACCCGCTCGTCGTCGGTCACCTGCACGAGGTCGCCGCCGTCGGCCGCGGCCCGGAACAGCCGGGCGTGCCCGGCGACGCCGCCGGAGGCGCGCTCCGAGTTCCACCACAGCCACCGGCCGTCGGGCGAGAACTCGGGGCCGTCGTCGGGGTGCTCGTCGGCGGTGACGGCGGTCGCGGTGCCGTCGGCCACGGAGACCAGCGCCACGTCCGTCCGCCAGCCGGCCCGCGCCTCCTCGCCGTCCGGGTCGTCGACCGGCGCCGGCAGGGCGCCGACGACCACGCTGAGCTGGGTGCCGTCGGGCGAGACGCCGTGCAGGTAGTTCTTGTGGTTCCTGCCCGGAGGGTGGTCGCGCGTCACCCGACGGGCGCTCCCGCCCGGCTCCACCCCGTCCCACGGCACCTCGTACAGGTGCCCGTCGCGCGCGCTCACCACGACGGTCCGCTGGTCGGGCGCGATCACGTGGTCGTTGTTGATCTCGGGCACGTCGCCGAGCGGCACGGGCACGAGGTCGGTCTCGTCGGCGTCGCGGGCGTCGGCCGGCAGGCGCCAGAGCAGGCCGTCGCCGTTGACGACGAGCCAGCGGCCGTCGGGGCTCCAGTTCGGGGCCTCGACGAGCACGCGCCCGCTGCGGAAGGCGACCTCGGCCTCGCCGGTGACGGCGTCGACGACGAGGAGGCGGCTGGTCTGGCCGGGGAGGAGGAGTCGGGGCACGGGTCGGTCTCCCTGCTACTGGTTCGAGAACGCGGAGTCGAAGGAGGCGGCGGGCCGCGGCCAGAGCAGCGAGCGCACGTGGGCCAGGGCCTCCGGGGCGCCGTGCAGGCGGTCCATGCCGGCGTCCTCCCACTCGATCGAGATGGGGCCGTCGTAGCCGACGGCGTCGAGGGCGCGGAAGGCGTCCTCCCAGTGCACGTCGCCGTGCCCGGTCGACACGAAGTCCCAGCCGCGGCGCGGGTCGCCCCACGGCAGGTGGGAGCCGAGCACGCCCGAGCGGCCCGACGCGGGGCGCACGCGCGTGTCCTTGCAGTCCACGTGGTAGATCCGCGACGCGAAGTCGGTGATGAAGCCGACGACGTCGACGCCCTGCCAGAGCATGTGCGACGGGTCCCAGTTGAAGCCGAACGCCTCGCGGTGCTCGATGGCCTCGAGCGTGCGCACGCTCGTCCAGTGGTCGTAGGCGATCTCGCTCGGGTGCACCTCGTGCGCGAACCGCACCCCCTCGGCGTCGAACACGTCGAGGATGGGGTTCCAGCGCGTGGCGAAGTCCTCGTAGCCGGCGTCGATGACGCTGGCGGGCACGGGCGGGAACATCGCGACGTACGGCCAGATCGCCGACCCGGTGAAGCCGACGACGGTGTCGACGCCCATCTTGCGGGCGACGCGGGCCGCCCGCTTCATGTCCTCCGCGGCGCGCTGCCGCACGCCCTCCGGGTCGCCGTCGCCCCAGGTCGACGGCCGCAGGATCGCCTGGTGGCGGAAGTCGATCGGGTCGTCGCAGACCGCCTGGCCCGTGAGGTGGTTCGAGATCGCCCACACGCGCAGGCCGTGGCGGTCGAGCACGTCGAGGCGCGAGCGGAGGTAGGCGTCGTCCTGGTCGGCCCGCTCGAGGTCGAGGTGGTCGCCCGAGGCCGCGATCTCGAGGCCGTCGTAGCCCCAGCCCGCGGCGAGCGCCGCGACCTCCTCGAGGGGCAGGTCGGCCCACTGGCCGGTGAACAGGGTGACGGGGCGGGAGCTCTCGCTCATGGGGTCCTCTCCGGGCGGGGCGGGCGGTGCGGCGGTGCGGGTGGTGCGGGTGGTGCGGAGGCGGGGTCGTGCAGGGCGGGCGGAGGCGGGGGTGCCGACCCGGCGTCCCCGCCAGCATGGCAGGGGGCGGGGCCCCGTCAGGGCACGTCGACCCAGCGACGCCCGGCCGCGGCGGCCAGGACGCCCTCGGTGACGCGGATCGCCCGGAGGCCGTCGTCGAAGGTCGGGAGCCCCTCGGGCGCGCCGCCGTCGACCGCGTCGTAGACGTCGGCGACGAACGCCGCGAAGGCGTCCACGTAGCCGAGCGGGTGGCCCGCCGGCACGATCGACAGGCGCGCGGCGTCGGGCGACAGGGCCGCCGCGTCGCGGGCCAGCACCTCGGTGCCGCGCCGCCGGCCGACCCACAGCGTCTCGGGCTCCTCCTGCGAGAACTCGAGGCTCTCGACCGTGCCCGCGACGTCGATGAGGAGGCGGTTCTTGCGCCCCGGCGCGACCTGCGACACGAAGAGGGTGCCGATCGCTCCCCCGACGGTCTCGAAGACGACGGCGGCCTCGTCCTCGGTGTCGACGGGCCGACCGCCGCGTTCGCGGTGCACGGTCGTGGTCGTCGACGACAAGCGCACGAGGCGGCCGGCGTCGCCGAGCACGAACTCGAGGAGGTCGACGAGGTGGCTGCCGATGTCGGCGAAGGCCCGAGACGGGCCCCCGGCGGCCGAGTCGACGCGCCAGTCGACGTCGTCGCTCTCGAGCAGCCAGTCCTGCAGGTAGCTCCCCCGGACGCTCAGCACCCGGCCGGTGTCTCCCCGGGCGATGCGGGCCCGCGCCTCCCGGACCATCGGGTGGTAGCGGTAGACGAAGGGCACCGCGGCGACGCGACCCGCGGCGGAGGCGGCGGCGACCAGCGCCTCCCCCTCCTGGCTCGTCGTCGCGAGGGGCTTCTCGCAGACGACGTGCTTGCCGGCCCGGAGCGCGGCGAGCGCGACCGGGGCGTGGCTGGCGTTCGGCGAGCAGACGTGCACGACGTCGACGGCGGGGTCGTCGACGAGGTCGGCGACCGACGCGTGCGCCCGGGCGACGCGGAGCGAGGCCGCCGCGCGGGCGGCGCTCTCCGGGGTCGACGACGCGAGGGCCACGACCTCGGCGCCGGCGGTGCGGGCGGCGGCGGCGTGGACGCGCGCCATGAAGCCGCCGCCCACGATGCCGACGCGGACGTGCCCGGGCCGGGAGGCGCCTCCGGCCTCCACGGCGGGGGCGGGGCGGGCCGCCCCGACCGTGACGACCGGGGCGGCGCCTCCCGGCCGGGTCACTTGACCGCGCCCGAGGAGAGCCCCGTGATCAGGTGCTTCTGCACGAGCATGAAGCCGATCAGCACGGGCAGCGAGACGACCACCGACGCGGCCATCAGCTGGTTCCAGTAGACGTCCTGCTGCGACGCGTACGCCCGGAGGCCGATCGACAGGGTCCGCGTGTCCTTGCTGGTCAGCACCGAGGCGAAGAGGACCTCGCCCCACGCCGTGATGAAGGCGTAGACCGCGACGGCGATGATGCCGGGCTTCGCGACGGGGATGATGACGCGGAAGAGCGCGCCGAGGCGGCCCGTCCCGTCGATCATCGACGCCTCCTCGAGCTCCTTCGGGATGGAGGCGAAGTAGCCCGTGAGCATCCAGATCGAGAACGGCAGGCTGAACGTCATGTAGGTGATGATCAGCCCGAGGTAGCTGCCCGTGAGCTGCACCCCGACCGTGCGCTGGATCTGCACGAAGATGAGGAAGAGCGGCAGCAGGAACAGGATGCCGGGGAACATCTGGGTCGACAGCACCACGAGGCTGAAGCTCCGCTGCCCGCGGAAGCGCAGGCGGGCCAGCGAGTAGGCCGCCAGCACCGCCATGGCCACCGAGAGCACCGTCGCCGAGACCGTGACGATGAGGCTGTTCTTGAAGTACGACGCCAGCGGCACGGTCTGCCAGATCTGCACGTACGGCTCGAGCGTGACCCGCGTCGGGATCCAGGTGAAGAGCCCCTGGACGTCGGCGAGCGGCTTGATCGACGTCGTCAGCACCACGTACAGCGGCACGACCACGACGAGCGACAGGAAGGCCAGCCCGAAGAACCGGAAAATCTTGAAGCCACGGGTCTCAATCATCGTGCTGTCCCTTCGGGAGAACCATGCGGATGTAGAACGCCGACGCGATCAGCAGGACGATCAGGAGCATCACGCTCATGGCGCCGCCGAGGCCGAAGTTCCAGTTGTTGAAGCTCTGCTGGTAGATCAGCGGCGAGATGAGCGTCGCCTGCTCGGGCGACGCCGGGCCGAAGAGCACGTAGGGCACGTTGAACTGGTTGAAGATCCAGAGGCTCATGATGAGCAGCAGCACGGCGTTGGCCGGCTTCACCATGGGCAGCGTGATCTGCGTGAACTGCTTCCAGAGGCTCGCGCCGTCGAGGCTCGCGGCCTCGTAGACGTCGCCCGGGATGTTCTGCAGCGCGGCGAGGAGCATCAGGAAGGCGAACGGCCAGAACTGCCAGGCCGTGACGATGACGATCGCCCAGAACGAGTTGCCGCCGAGCAGCCAGAAGGGGCGGTCCTGGAGGATGCCCAGGTCGTCGACCAGGAACCGGTTGATGGCCCCGTCGCGCTGGTTGAACATGAAGGCCCACGCGATCGTCCCGACGTAGGACGGCAGGGCGTAGGGCACGAGGAAGAGCGTGCGGAGGATCCCGCGGCCCTTGAACGAGCTGGTGAGCAGCACTGCTCCCAGCATGCCCATGCTCCAGGCGATGGCCACGACGATGACGGTGAAGAGCAGGGTGCGGCCGAGGGCCCCGTAGAGCTGGCCGGCGATCGGCGAGCTCGGGTCGAGGGCCGTGACGAAGTTGCGGAGGCCGACGAAGGGCGCGTTGACCCAGTTGGCGATGCTGAGCTGGTTGAGCGTGATGAACGCGATCCAGACGCCCAGCACCATCGGGATGATGTGGACGAGCAGCTCGGCGAGGGCGGCGGGCGCGACCAGGAAGTACGCGAGCGGCGAGCGGTGCGCCTTGCGCTTCTGGGCGGGCTGGAGGGGCGCCGCCTGGTGTCGGTCGGGCGGGGTCGCCTCCTCGGCGGGGGCGGGCGGCAGCAGGTTGACGGTCATGAGGGTCCTCTCGGGTGCGGGTGCCGGGGCGGCCGGTCGTGGTGACCGGCCGCCCCGGCGCGCGGCGGTGGGACGGGCTACTGACCCGAGCTCATCTGGCTGGCCGCGTCCTCGAGGGCCGACTTGACGTCGTCCTCGCTGACCGACTCGCCCTGGGCTGCAGACGCGAGGAGGTCCTTGATCGCCGTGCCGACGAGGGTCTCCATCTGTCCTTCAGAGGGGTAGAGGGGCATCGGCTGGGCGTGGTCGGCGAGCGTGACCTGCTTCAGCTTGATGGCCTCCGACTGGAACGCCGGGTCGTCGTACGCCGCCGTGACGACGGGCAGCGCGCCGAACGACTCGTTGAGGTACTTCTGCTCGTCGTCGCTCGTCAGGTGCTTCACGAAGTCGATCGCGGCGTCCTTGTTGCCGCTGTTCTCGAAGACGCTGATGTTGAT
This sequence comes from Frigoribacterium sp. NBH87, assembly GCF_014217665.1. Classification (NCBI taxonomy): domain Bacteria; kingdom Bacillati; phylum Actinomycetota; class Actinomycetes; order Micrococcales; family Microbacteriaceae; genus Frigoribacterium; species Frigoribacterium sp. NBH87. The sequence continues at coordinate 2,886,264 of NZ_CP043650.1, read as the reverse complement.
GCCGGCGACGTGGCTCTGCGTGCCCTCGAGGCCGGTGGCGTCGGCGGACTCCATCGGCACCGGAGCGGCCGCGTAGTCGGTGAAGTCACGGCTCTTGAGGTTGTCGGTCGGGGCCTGGTCGAAGAACATCGCGGCCTGGCCGTCGGCGAAGGTCGCCGCCATGTCGGAGCCGTTGACGCTCTCCGCGTCGGAGGGCGAGACGACCTTGTCGACGGCCATCAGGTCGACCCACTCCTTGACGCCGGCGACGACGCCGTCGTTGCCGAAGTCGGGCTCGCCGTCCTCGTTGTAGAGCTCGCCGCCGTTCTGCAGGCCGCGGACGAACGCCTGGTGGGCGTTGTTCGAGATGCTCGAGCCCGCCATCGTGACGCCCCACTGGTCGATCTGCCCGTCGCCGTCGGTGTCGATCGTCAGCTTCTTGGCGTCCTCCACGAACTCGTCCCAGGTGGCGGGCGGCTCGGTGATGCCGGCGGCCTCGAACATGGCCGTGTTGTAGTACAGCGAGTACGCGAGGCCGTAGAGCGGCACGGAGGTCGGGGCCTGGCCCTCGGCACCGCCGGTCGCGAAGCTGGACTGCACGAAGCGGTCCTGGCCGCCGATGGCCTCGAGGGCGTCGCCCTCCCAGGGCACGAACGCGCCGCTGGACTGCAGCGACACCGCCCAGGTGTTGCCGATGTTGAGCACGTCGGGGCCCTCGCCGCTCGAGACGGCGGTGAGGATGCGGTTGTAGAGGTCGGACCACGGGATGACCTCGAGGTCGACCTTCACCCCGGTCTCCTCCGTGTACCGGTCGATCGACTCCTGAAGCACCTCGGCGTCGCGCTCGACGGTCGGTGCCTGGTTGCTGGCCCAGTACGTGATGGTCTCGTCGCCGCCGTCGCTGCCGCCGTCGGCGGAGCAGGCGGTCATCGACCCGGCTGCCACGACGCCGACGGCGAGGCGGCGACCCAGCGGAACTTCTTCGTGTTCATGTCTTCTCCTGGTGTCTCTTCTTCGAGAGGTCTCTTCATCGAGTGGGGGAAGTGCTGTGTTCGGGGTGCTGCGGTGGTGCTGTGCTGCGGGTGGTGCTGTCTCGGTGGTGGGCTGGTGAGGGGTGGGGGCGGGTGCCCCCGCGACGGGCCGGCCTCGTCGTCGACGCCGGCCCGTCGACGACTAGCTGAGGGTGGCGACCGACGGGTCCCAGTCCTCGGGCAGCTCGGGCGTCGGCTCGAGCGACGACGCCACGACGACGCTCTCGTCGCGCTCCGCCGACTCGGCGAGCGAGACCATGACGTCGAGCACGTGGAACGCGAGCTCGCCGGGCACCCGCTCGCGACGGCCGCCGCGGATGGCCTGGGCGAGCTCGGCGACGCCGGTGCCCCGGGTGAAGGTCGACCCCGACGCCGGCACGACGGTCGGCTCGTCGCCGCCCGTGTGCACCAGCGTGTCGCCGTCGAACATGTTCGGGTCGGGGAACACCGCGGTGCCCTCCGTCCCGGCGATCTCGACGAAGCCGGCGCGGGCGAGCTTCGAGTCGAAGCTGAAGACGGCCTGCGCGCTGGCGCCGCTCTCGAACTGGAGCAGGGCGCTGACGTGCGTCGGCACCTCCACCGGGAACTCCGTCCCGGCCTTCGGGCCCGAGCCGATGACGCGGGTCTCGCGGGCCTTCGACGACGTCGCGGTGACCTTCGCCACGGGGCCGAAGACCTGCACGAGGGTCGTGAGGTAGTACGGGCCGACGTCGAACATCGGGCCGGCGCCGTGCGCGAAGAGGAACTCCGGGCTCGGGTGCCATGACTCGGGGCCGGGCACCTGGAAGAGCGCGAGGCCGGTCAGCGGGGCGCCGATGTCGCCCTGGCGCACGACGCGGAGCGCCGTCTGCAGGCCCGCGCCGAGGAAGGTGTCGGGGGCGACGGCCACCCGGACCCCCGCCTCCTGCGCGGCCGCGAGCAGTCGCTGCCCGCTCTCGCGGTCGAGCGCGTAGGGCTTCTCGCCCCAGACGTGCTTGCCGGCGGCGACCGCGGCGAGGGCGACCTCGACGTGGGCGGCCGGGATGGTCAGGTTGACGACGATCTCGACGTCGTCGTGGGCGAGCAGCTCGGCGACCGAGCCGCTGCCGGGCACGCCCCACTTCTCGGCCTGGGCCGCGGCGCGCTCCTCGTCGATGTCGGCGATGAACAGCACCCGGAGGTCGGGGAACTGCGTGAGGTTGCCGAGGTACTGGTCGCTGATCACGCCGGCGCCGACGACGCCGACGCCGACCGGCCCCGTGCGCGGGGCTCCGGACGAGGAGGCGGTGGCCCGGTCGGCCGTGGTGGTGTCGGTCATGCGCGGACTCCCTGGAGGTACTCGAAGCTGTCGGTGAGGGCGGTGAAGACGTCGCCCGCGTGGTCGTCGAGCTCGACGACGGCGAGGGCCTGCGGCGCCGCGCGCAGGATGTCGCGGACGGGCATGCTGCCGCGGCCGACGGCGACCTGTTCGGAGTCGTCCTTCGTCAGGGGGCCGTCCTTCACGTGGAGGAACTGGACCTGGTCGCCCAGGCGGGCGAGGAGCTCGGCCGCGCCGACGCCGCCGACCTCGACCCAGTAGGTGTCGATCTCGAGCACGACGGTCGGGGGCAGGGCCGCGGCGAGGACCTCGAGGGCGGGGGTGCCGTCGATGGTGTTCTCCAGCTCGAAGGCGTGGTTGTGGTAGCCGACCGTGAGCCCGTGCTCGGCGGCCTGCTCGGCGATGCGCCCCAGGTCGGCGGCGACCGACTCGACGTCCTCGCGGGTGATCCACCGGGTCTCGTCGACGTGCGGGTCGATGACCGTGCCGACGCCGAGGCGGACGGCCGCGGCGAAGATCGGCTCGAGGTCCTGGCCGACGAGCTTGGCGTGGGCGCTCGGCGCGGTCAGCCCGGCCGCCGGCAGCGCCTCGGCGTACTCGTCGACGCGCTCGACGAAGCCCCAGGGCTCGACCTGCGTGAAGCCGATGTCGGCGAGGCGGCGGAGGGTGCCGGGCAGGTCGGCCGCGATGGCGTCCCGCACCGTGTAGAGCTGGACCGAGATCGGTGATGTCACCTGGGAGACTCCTCTTCGAGTAGGTGGATGCGGGTGGTCCACCCCCCGACGGGGGTCGATCACCGCTGATCGAGACCGACGATAGGACCACTTCTGTCGGAGCGCAAGCAAAAGTCGACGAATCATCGCCACCCTTGTCTCGAACGTCGTCGGGGCCTGTGCTTTACTGCCTTCATGTCCGACACGACGCGGCCGTCCGCCCTCGGCAGCACGGGAGCCAGCGAGCTCTTCCAGCTGCTGCGCGACGGCAGGCCTCGCACCCGGGCCGAGCTCGCGGCCATGACCGGTCTCGCCCGGTCGACGGTCGGGCTCCGGCTCGACGCGCTGAGCGCCCTCGGTCTCGTCGGCCCCTTCGCCGACGCCGTCTCGACCGGTGGTCGCCCGCCGTCGCGCGTCGCGATGATCCCGTCGGCCCGCGTCGTGCTGGGCGCCGACTTCGGCGCCGGGCACCTCACGACGGCCCTCACCGACCTGATGGGCGAGGTGCTGCTCAGCCGCCACGTCGAGCTCGCCATCGCCGACGGGCCGGAGGCCGTGCTGACGACGATGGTCGCCGAGGCGGACGCCCTGCTCGCCGACCTCGGCCGGAGCCGCGACGACCTGATCGGCGTCGGCATCGGCCTGCCCGGCCCCGTGCAGTTCAGCACCGGCCGCCCGGTCAACCCGCCGATCATGCCCGGCTGGGACGGGTTCGACGTGCCCGGCTGGGTGCGGCGCCACCTCGACGTGCCCGTGCTCGTCGACAACGACGTCAACATCATGGCCCTCGGCGAGCGGAGCCACGCCTTCGCCGGCACCGACCACTTCCTCTTCGTCAAGGTCGCCACGGGCATCGGCTCGGGCATCATCTCGAGCGGGCGCCTGCAGCGGGGTGCCCAGGGCATCGCCGGCGACATCGGCCACGTGCAGATCCCCCGGGGCGCGGGCATCCCCTGCCACTGCGGAAACGTCGGCTGCCTGGAGGCCGTCGCCTCCGGCCCCGCCATCGCCGCCTCGCTGCGCCGCACCGGCCGCGACGTGCCGGGCGGCAAGGAGGTCATCGACCTCGTGCGCGCCGGCGACCTCGACGCGATCATGGCCGTCCGCCAGGCCGGGCGCGACCTCGGCGAGGTGCTGACGGCGTGCGTCAACCTCATCAACCCGTCGGTGATCGCCATCGGCGGCTCGATGGCCCAGGCCGGCGAGCACCTCATCGCCGGGGTCCGCGAGGTCGTCTACTCACGCTCGATGCCCCTCGCCACCGAGCACCTCAGCATCGTGCAGTCGCGGGCCGGCGACCGCGCCGCGATCATCGGGGCGAGCATGCTCGCCATCCACCACGCGCTCTCCCCCGCCGCCATCGACGAGCTGGCCGCCGCCGTCTAGGCCGGTCGCCCCGCCGGCGTCGCACGACGTCGAGACACGAGGAGGCGCGGTGTCGCGCCCGCCGCCGGTCCGGTGAGAGCATGGAGGCATGTCGATCGTCCAGCCCATGCTCTCCCTGTGGGACGACGAACCGACCCCGCCCGCGCCTCCGGCACGGCCCGCCCACGAGCAGCGCGTGCTCGCCGACTCGAGCGACCGGATCGCGTGGCTCCGGGCCCGCAGCCGCGGCATCACCGCGACCGACGTCGCACGGCTCTCGAGCCCGCGGGCCGTGCAGGCCGTGGTGCTCGACAAGCTCTACGGCAACGGCTTCGGCGGCAACGCCTACACCGACCACGGCCGGGCCCGGGAGCCCGAGATCGCGCGCTGGGTGCTCGCGGAGCACCGCATCGCCCCGAGCTCGAAGCTCTTCCACGCCGCCGACCGGCCGCGCCACCTCGCCACCCCCGACGGCGTGGCCGTCCGGGCCGACGGCGCGGTGGAGCTCTGCGAGATCAAGACGACGAAGAAGGCGTGGACGAGCATCCCCCGCTCGTACCTCCGCCAGGTGTTCTGGCAGCAGTACGTGCTCGGGGCGGAGCGCACGCTCGTCGTCTGGGAGCAGCACGTCGACTTCGTGCCGCTCGACGCCGTGCCGATGTGCCGGTGGGTCGACCGTGACGACGACGAGATCCACCGTCTCGTGGGCCTCGCCGACACCGTGCTCGACACCCTGGCGCGCCAGGCGCCCGTCGACCCGTTCGCCCCGGGCGTGCGGGCCTACGAGCCGCCGCCCTACGACCCGCTGCGCTGATCCGCTCGCGCTGACCCGCTGCCCTCCCCCTCGACCGCGGCGAGGTTTTCCGCCCCCGTGACGCGGCCGAAACACGACCGACCCATCCGCCCTGTCTGATGGGTCGTGCAGGGAGCCTGCTCGTCACCGAGCGCTCCGCGACGACAGGGAGGGTGCGATGACGCACACGACGATGCGGGCCATGGTCATCGAGCGGACGGGCGGGCCCGAGCAGCTCGTCGCGGCGGAGGTGCCCGTGCCGACGCGGGTCGGCTCGGAGGTGCTGGTGCGGGTGCTCGCCGCCGGGGTCAACCGGGTGGACGCGGAGGCGCGGGCCGGCCTGGGCGACAGCGCCGGCGTCCCGGTGTTCCCGGCCGTGCTCGGGCACGACTTCAGCGGCGTCGTCGTCGAGGTGCCGTACGCAGCGCACGCGCTCCACGTGGGCGACGCCGTCTACGGCATGGCGCCCTTCCCCCGCGCCGGCGGCAGCTACGCCGAGTACGTCAGCGTGCCGTCGTCGTCCGTCGCGCGGAAACCCGCGACGCTCTCGCACGTCGAGGCCGCGGGCGTGCCGCTGGCCGCCCTCACCGCCTGGGGCATGGTGGTCGACGTCGCCAAGGCCCACGAGGGCCAGCGCATCCTGGTGCACGCGGGGGCCGGGGGCGTGGGGCACTTCGCCGTACAGATCGCCGCCTACTTCGGGGCGCACGTCGTCGCGACCGGCTCGCAGCGGAACGCGGGCTGGCTCCGCGAGCTCGGGGCCGCCGAGGTCGTCGACTACGACGCCGTCGACCTCGAGCGGACGGTGCGGCACGTCGACGTCGTGGTCACCCTCGTGGACGACGTCGCGGTGGCCGAGGCCAGCCTGCGCGTGCTGCGGCCCGGCGGCGTCGTCGTGCACGCGCCCACCGCCTCCTTCGCCGGGGCCTCCGTCGCGGCCGAGGCCGCCGGCGTCCGGACCACCGGCTTCGCCGTGAGCCCCGACGCCGCGACCCTCTCGGTCATCGCCCGGCTGCTCGACTCGGGCGACCTGCGCGTCTACGTCGACGACGTCTACGACCTCGACGAGGCGGCCGACGCCCACACCCGGCTTGAGCGCTGCCACACGCGCGGCAAGCTCGTGCTCCGCGTCGCCGACGAGTGACGTCGCGTCGGGCGGGGCCCGTGCGGGGGCCTAGAGGCGACGCTCGAGCACGAAGTCGGCCTGCGGGTCGTCGCCGAGGGCGAAGGTGCGGGTGCCGACGCGCTCCAGGCCGTGCTTGGCGTAGAAGCGCAGTGCACGGTCGTTCTGCTGGTTGACGCCGAGCCACACCGAGGAGGCGCCCGTCGCGCCGGCCGCGTCGAGGGTCGCGGCCATCAGGGTCGACGCCGCGCCCGTCCCGTGCCCCTGGGGCATGACGTAGAACTTGCTCAGCTCCACCGTCGGCCGGGACGACACGGCGGCGGCGACGTCGGCGTCGGCGGGGTCGCCCGCCACGAGCATGCTGTAGCCCAGGGCGCCCGTCGTGGCCGGGTCCACGGCCAGCAGCACCGTCCGGGAGTCGTCCGCGAGGTACCGCGAGAAGGCGTCCTCGGACAGGGTCGTCGTCACGACGCGCGCGATGTCCGTCAACGACGAGCCGGGCGGGCAGGCCAGGGGGAAGGTCACCGCCGCCACCTCGGCGAGCAGGGCGGAGTCGGCGGGCATGGCGGGGCGGACGATGACGGTCATCTGCCCATGGTGCCGCACCCGCGCCTCCTGTCCTGACCACAGATGCCCCGGCACGTGTCGACGGGCACGACGAAGGCCGCCCCACTCGAGAGAGGGGCGGCCTTCGGGAGACACTGCGCTCTGGGTCGGTGAGACCTAGAAGACGTTGATGTCGAGGGGGATGCCGGGACCGAAGGTCGTCGACAGCGTGCCCTTGGTGATGTAGCGGCCCTTGGAGGAGGACGGCTTCAGACGGACGACCTCTTCGAGGGCGGCGTCGAGGTTGGTGTTCAGCTGCTCTTCCGAGAAGCCGGCCTTGCCGATGACGAAGTGCACGTTGCTGTGCTTGTCGACACGGAACTCGATCTTTCCGCCCTTGATGTCGTTGACGGCCTGAGCGACGTTCGGGGTCACGGTGCCGGTCTTCGGGTTGGGCATGAGGCCGCGGGGGCCGAGCACCTTTCCGAGACGGCCGACCTTGCCCATGAGCTCGGGCGTGGAGACGGCCGAGTCGAACGACGTGTAGCCGCCGGCGACCTTCTCGATGAGCTCGTCGCCGCCGACCTCGTCGGCACCGGCCGCGATGGCGGCCTCAGCGGCGGCACCCGTCGCGAAGACGATGACGCGAGCGGTCTTGCCCGTGCCGTGCGGGAGGATGACGGTGCCGCGCACCATCTGGTCCGCCTTGCGGGGGTCGACGCCGAGCTTGAGCGCGACCTCGACGGTCGAGTCGAACTTCTTCGAGCCGGTCTCGCGGGCGACGGCGACGGCCTCGCTGGTGCTGTAGAACTTGCCTGCCTCGATCTTCTCGGCAGCGGCGCGGTACGCCTTGGACTTCTGAGCCATGTTGGACCTCTTCGTACTGGGGACGTGGTAGCGAGCCTGGCCGGCTCTCCCACTGGTGTCTGGGTCGTGCAGGCGGGTCGCCTGAACGGAGGGGTGCTGCTTAGGCGTCGACCGTGATGCCCATGGAGCGGGCGGTGCCGGCGATGATCTTCGCCGCGGCGTCGATGTCGTTGGCGTTCAGGTCGGCCTGCTTCGTCGTGGCGATCTCGCGGACCTGCTCCATGGTCAGCGTGCCGACCTTGGCGGTGTGCGGGGTCGAGGAGCCCTTGGCGACGCCGGCAGCCTTCTTGATGAGCTCGGCGGCGGGCGGGGTCTTCAGGACGAACGTGAACGAGCGGTCTTCGTAGACCGTGATCTCGACCGGCACGACGTTGCCGCGCTGCGACTCGGTCGCGGCGTTGTAGGCCTTGCAGAACTCCATGATGTTCACGCCGTGCTGACCCAGGGCCGGGCCGATGGGCGGGGCGGGGTTCGCGGCGCCGGCGTTGATCTGAAGCTTGATCAGACCCGTGACCTTCTTTTTCGGTGCCATTGTTCTTTTCCTTCTTCTGGGGTTCGAGCCGACGGCGGCTGCCGCTGGCTCTCCCGGTGGCCCGTGGGGACGGACTCCGGTGAGGTGTCAAGACTGGGGGGAGGTGCGGACGAGGCCGGCACTCGACACAGCGTACTGGACGAGGGCGTGGATCACACCCCCGACGGGCGACGTGGTGCTAGAGCTTGGTGACCTGGTCGAAGCTGAGCTCGACCGGGGTCTCGCGCTCGAAGAGCGAGACGAGCACGGTGAGCTTGCCGCTCTCGGGCTTGATCTCGTTGATCGTGCCGGGGAGGCCCGCGAACGAGCCCTCCTTGATCGTGATCGTCTCGCCGATCTCGAAGTCGACCTCGGCGGGGATGACGCGCTGGGTCTGCTTGCCCTTGGCGCCGCCCTTCGCGGTCGGGGCCGCCTCCTGCACCTGGACGAGGCTCTTCAGCATGTTGAAGGCCTCCTCGAAGCGGAGGGGCGTCGGGTTGTGGGCGTTGCCCACGAAGCCGGTGACGCCGGGGGTGTGGCGGACGACCGACCAGGAGTCCTCGTTGAGGTCCATGCGGACGAGCACGTAGCCGGGGATCCGCACGCGGGTGACCAGCTTGCGCTGCCCGTTCTTGATCTCGACGACGTCCTCCATCGGGACCTCGACCTGGTAGATGTAGTCCTCCATGGTCATGGAGACCATGCGGTTCTCGATGTTCTGCTTCACGCGGCGCTCGAAGCCCGCGTAGCTGTGGATGACGTACCATTTGCCGGGCTTGCCGCGCAGGTCGTAGCGGAACGCCTCGTACGGGTCGACCTCGGCCTCGTCGTCGACCTCCTCCGACTCGACGTCGACGGCGACGTCGTCGAAGGCGGCCTCGGCGTCGGCGTCCTGAACGGACTGCTCGGCCTCGGCGATGACGGCGTCCGCGCCGCTGGCGTCGCCCTCGGCGGCCAGCTCCTCCGCCTCGCTGTCGGCCTCGTCGTCGGTCGCCTCGACGGCGGCCTCCGCCTCGGCGGCGTCGTCGATGTCGAGCGCGTCGTCGACGACGGCGTCGGCCTCGGGGTCGGACGCCTCGGCCAGGGTGTCGAGCAGCTCGTCGAGGTCGCCCGAGTCGTCGGTGCCCTCGTCGCCCTCGTCGACGATCGAGATCGCGCTCTCCTCCGCCGAGCCCGCGTCACCGTCGGTGTCGACGTCGAGGACGTCGCCCTCCTGGGTCTCGCCGACCTCCGAGGACTGCTCGGCGGCGGGGGCCAGGTCGATGTCGTCGCGCTCGTTCTCAGGCAAGGGTTCTTCTTCCGTTCGTGGGGTGTCGGGCTGGCGACCGCCGCGGCGGTCGCGCGGCGCGGTCGAGGGGACCGCGCGGTGTCGTGTCAGCTGCCGGTCGGGCCGTTGCCGAAGACGTACCCGACGGCGAGGCCGAAGAGGGAGTCCAGGCCGGTGACCAGGGCCATCATGATGACGACGAAGACGAGCACGACGCCCGTGTAGCTCAGGAGTTCTCTGCGGGTCGGGGTGACGACCTTCTTCAGCTCACCGATCACCTGACGGATGAACAGCGCGATGCGCGCGAAGGGGCTGCGCCGGACGGCGACGTCGTTCTTCGCCTTCTCGACGACGTCCTCACTGGGGACGTCGAGGTCTTTTCTCGCCACTGTCTGGGTACCTTCCGAGCTCGGCCCGCGGGGCCTGGTGTCCGATGGACGGACAGTCGTCCGGGGACCGGACGGTCGTCCGGTGTCCCGGGCCGCCGCTCTGACTAGTGTCGGTCGCGACGACCCGGCCGGGCTGCAGGGCGGACAGGACTCGAACCTGCAACCTGCGGTTTTGGAGACCGCTGCTCTACCAATTGAGCCACCGCCCTTCGGGCTGACGATCAGGGCCCGGCGACACCGTGAGGCGCGCAGGAACTCCGCGCTCGTCGGCGCCTCGGCAAGTGTAGGCGAACCCCGACCGCGGTGCAAAGCCGACGGGCGGAGGCCCTGCCGCCTCCGGGGCCGCCGCAGCTAGGCTGACCCCCGTGACCACGCCAGCGCGCCGCCTCTCGTCCCGCATCGCCTCCATCGCCCCGTCCGCGACGCTCGCGGTCGACGCCAAGGCCAAGGCCCTGCTGGCCGAGGGCCGGCCGATCATCAGCTACGGCCCGGGCGAGCCCAACTTCCCGACCCCCGACCACATCGTCGAGGCGGCGGTCGCGGCCGCCCGTGACCCGCGCAACCACCGCTACACCGCCGGGGCCGGCCTCCCCGAGCTGCGTGAGGCGATCGTCGAGAAGACCCTCCGCGACAGCGGCACGGCGGTCACGGCGAGCCAGGTCGTCGTCACCAACGGCGGCAAGCAGGCCGTCTACCAGGCCTTCGCCGCGCTCCTCGACGAGGGCGACGAGGTCCTCCTCCCCTCGCCGTACTGGACGACGTACCCCGAGGCCGTGAAGCTCGCGGGCGGCGTCACCGTCGAGGTCTTCGCCGGCGCCGACCAGCAGTACAAGGTCACGGTCGACCAGCTCGAGGCCGCGCGGACGAGCCGGACGAAGGTCCTGCTGTTCTGCTCCCCCTCCAACCCCACCGGGTCGGTGTACACGCCCGACGAGGTGGCCGCCATCGGCCGCTGGGCCGTCGAGGCCGGCGTCTGGGTCATCAGCGACGAGATCTACCAGGACCTCACCTACGACGGCGTCGAGGCCGTCTCGATCACCGCCGCCGTGCCCGAGGTCGCCGACCAGACGATCCTCGTCAACGGCGTCGCGAAGACCTACGCCATGACCGGCTGGCGGGTGGGCTGGATGGTCGGGCCCGCCGACGTGATCGCCGGGGCGTCGAACCTCCAGTCGCACCTGACCTCCAACGTCTCCAACGTCTCCCAGCGCGCTGCCCTCGCGGCCCTGACGGGCCCGCAGGACGACGTCGAGGCCATGCGCCTCGCCTTCGACGCCCGCCGGGCCGTGATCGTCCGCGAGCTGAACGCCGTCGACGGGATCGTCACCCCGACGCCGCAGGGCGCCTTCTACGTCTACCCCGACGTGCGGGGCCTCCTCGGCCGCGAGTGGGCCGGCAGCACCCCGACGACGTCGCTCGAGCTCGCCGACCTCATCCTCGAGCACGCCGACGTGGCCACGGTGCCCGGCGAGGCCTTCGGCCCGAGCGGCTACCTCCGCCTGTCGTACGCCCTCGGCGACGACCAGCTCCTCGAGGGCGTCCAGCGCCTCCAGCGCCTGTTCTCCTAGGTCGGCCGGGGCCGGGGCCCACCGGGTCGGCCTGCTCCGGGCAGGTCTCGGCCGGGCCGACCTAGAGCGAGAGGCCGAGCAGCACGGGCTCGGGGTGCAGCACGACCCCGAACTCGGCCGAGACGCGCTGCTGCACGAAGCGCGCCAGCTCGGCGACGTCCGCCGCGGTGGCGCTCCCCCGGTTCGTCAGGGCGAGCGTGTGCTTCGACGAGATCGCCGCGCCGGAGCCCGGCAGCCGGAACCCCCGGCCGATCCCGGCCTGCTCGATCAGCCAGGCGGCGCTGAGCTTCACCAGGCCCGACGACGGAGGGGGCGGCGGTGCGGGCGCGTCGCCCAGGGGGACGACCCGCGCCTCCGGCTCCGGGTCGACGGGCCAGCGCGGCGCCGCCGACGGCAGCGCCGAGGCGACCTGACGCGGCACGATCGGGTTCGTGAAGAACGACCCGCACGAGGTCGCGTCGGCGTCGGCGGGGTCGAGCACCATGCCCTTGGAGGCGCGGAGGGCCAGCACGCTCGCCCGCACGTCGGCGACCGGCACCCGGTCGCCCAGCCCCACGCCGAGCGCGGTCGCCAGCTGCGGGTACGAGACCTGGGCGCTGGTGCCGCCGTCGTCGACGAGGGCGAACTCGACCGCGGTCACGACGCCGCGTCGGCCGCGCTTGAACACGCTCGTGCGGTAGCCGAGCCCCAGGTTCGCGGCCGGGACGCGGACGAACTCGCCCGTCTCGGCGTCGAGGAAGTCGACCGAGACGAGCGTCTGGGCGACCTCCTGGCCGTAGGCCCCGATGTTCTGGATCGGCGAGGCGCCCGTCGAGCCCGGGATGCCGCTGAGGGCCTCGAAGCCCGACCAGCCCTGGTCGACGGTGTGGGCGACGAGGTCCTCCCACGGCTCGCCCGCCGCGACGCGGAGGCGCACGCGGCCGTCGACGTCGTCGAGGCGCTCGACTCCCCGGGTGGCGACCCGGAGCACGGTGCCGTCGAAGCCCTCGTCGGCGGCCAGGGTGTTCGAGCCGCCGCCGAGCACGAACCAGTCGTCGCCGTCGGCCGTGACCTCCCGGGCGAGCTCGACCAGCTCGTCGGTCGTGGCGGCCTCGACGAGCCGCCTCGGCTCGCCGCCGACGCGCATCGTGGTCAGGTCGGCGAGGGAGGTCACGCCAGCGTCACCACGACCTGGGCCTTGCCGAGCACGGTCTGGCCCGCGGACGACACCCGGAGGTCGATGCGCGCGGTGCCGGCCTCGGCGTCCAGCGCGCCGACCGTGGCCGTGACGGTGATCTCTGCTCCGTCGGCGGGGTCGACGACGACGGGTCGCGTGAAGCGCACCTGGTAGTCGCTGACCCAGCCCAGCACGCCGGCGTCGTCGCCCGCACCGTCGAGCCACTCCACGACGGGCTGCACGGCGGTGCCCATCGTCAGCATGCCGTGGGCGAGCACGCCCGGCAGGCCGACCGACTCCGCGACGTCGTCGCGGTAGTGGATGGGGTTGAAGTCGCCGGAGGCGCCGGCGTAGCGGACGAGGGAGTCGCGGGAGACCGCGTAGGACTTCTCGGCGACCACGAGGCCGACCTGCAGGGCGCTCACGCGTCGTCCCCCCGGACCACGAGGGTGGAGACGGCGGTCACGACGTGCGCGCCGGTCTGGTCGACCATGGCGGACGACGCCGTGACCATCGCGTTGCCGCCGAGGGTCTTGACGCCGGTCACCGTGAGGGTGGCCGTGAGCTCGTCGCCGGCGACGACCGGTCGCGAGTAGCTGAAGCGCTGCTCGCCGTGCACCACGCGGGAGAAGTCGATGCCGGCGCCCGGCTCGGCCAGCAGCTGCGCGAGCGTGGCCTCCTGCACGACGACGGGGAAGGTGGGCGGGGCGACGAGGTCGGCGTGGCCGGCGGCGCGGGCCGCCTCGACGTCGAGCGAGAGCGGGCTCGTGGACGCGGTGGCGCGCGCGAACTCGCGCACCTTCTCACGGCCGACGAGGTACGGGGCGGTCGGCGGGAAGACCCGCCCTCGGAGCTCGGGGTTCACTGGCACCCGTCGAGTCTAGCCAGGGCCGTCGTCCGGGGAGGGCGGAGGCCCTTCGTCCAGGGAGGGCGGAGGCCTTTCGTCCCAGGAGGGAGCGGGGCTTTTGTCGGAGGGGCGGCGTACGTTCTCCCCATGAGCGACGCCAACATCGATCCCGACATCACGCCCGTCGATCCCGCGGCCCCCGAGGCCGACGAGAACGCTGCCCCCGGCCCCGCCGAGGGCTCCGACCAGTCGCAGGGCACCCCGCCCGCCGGCGCCACCCTGGGCGGCGAGCGCCCCGACTCCTCCAACACCGCCTCGAAGGACCCTGAGCAGTGGGTCACCGGCGACGAGCCCATCACCGGCCCGCAGGCGAGCTACCTCGACACGCTGGCCCGCGAGGCCGGCGAGGAGCTCCCGGCCGACATGACGAAGGCCGAGGCCAGCGAGAACATCGACCGCCTGCAGCAGAAGACCGGTCGCGGGGCCTGATCCCCACCGGGTGACCCCGGGCCCGTGGGGCCAGGGGTCACCCCCGTTCCGCCCGTCGGGCTCCCCGGCCCCACCCGTCGGGCCGACCGGCCCGACCTCTGCCAGGCTGGGTCCGATGTCGACAGTCTCCGCGCTGGTGCGCAGCACCCACCCCGGCCCCACGGCGACCGTCACGCTCCTCAGCCTCGTGCTCGGCCTGGCCGTCTCGCTCGAGGCAGGGCCGCTCGTCGTGGTCACCGTCGCCGTGCTGGCGGGCCAGGTCTCGATCGGGCTCTCGAACGACCTCGTCGACCTCGACCGTGACCGCAGCGTCGGCCGGGCCGACAAGCCCCTCGCCCTGGGCCAGGTCTCCCCCGGCGTGGTCGGCGCGGCCGCGGTCGCGTCACTCGTCGTCGGCGTCGCCGCCCCGTTCCTCCTCTCGGTGCCCGCGGGCCTCGCCCACCTCGTGCTCGTCGCCTCCGGCTGGGCCTACAACCTCGGGCTGAAGCGCACCGCCGCCTCCGTCGTCCCGTTCGTGGTGAGCTTCGGGCTGCTGCCCGCGGTGGTGACCCTCGCGCTCACGCCTCCCGCGCCTCCCGCGGCCTGGGCCCTCGGGGTCGGGGCCGTCTTCGGCGTCGCCATCCACTTCACCAACGTGCTGCCCGACCTCGGCGACGACGCGGCCACCGGGGTGGCGGGCCTGCCGCACCGCCTCGGCCGCCTGCCCGCCGGGGTGGTCGCCTTCGCCGCCCTCGCGGTCGCGGCCTGCCTCACCCTCGCGGGCCAGCTCGGCAGCGGGGCCACGGCCGCCGGCCCCGTCGTGGCCGTGCTCGGCTTCGTCGTCGTGCTCGGCATCGCCGCCGCGGGCACGGTCGTCGTCGTGCGGGGCGGCGACACGCGCCTGCTCTTCCGGCTGATCATCGTGGCCGCCCTCGTGCTCGTCGGGCAGCTCGCCCTGAGCGGCGCGGCGATCGTCGCCTGAGCCGCGCCGCAGCTCCGGCCCCCGACCCGGCACGGCCACGGCCCCGGCCCCGGCCCGGCCTCGGCGCCGGACGGGCGCCTGTGACCGATCAGGCGAAGCGCATCGCGTAGGTGTCGGCGAGGAGGCGCGAGGCCGGCGACCGGAGGGCGACCGTCAGGCCCGCGCGACGCACGGCCAGGGCGGCGGGGCCCGCCGGTCGGCCGAGCGACATGTTGAGCTCGGCCTGGCGGGCGGCCCGGAGGGCGGCGCGTCGCCGGGACGCCTCGACGGCGCCGAACGCGCCCGGGTCGTGTCGACGACCGCCCGCGGTCCGGAGCGCCCGCGAGAGCACGGGGGCCCAGGCCACGGCGTCGAGCCAGCCGAGGTTCATGCCCTGCCCGCCGATGGGGCTGATCTCGTGGGCGGCGTCGCCGATCAGCAGGACGCGCCCGACCGCGGTGCGCGCGGCCAGCCGCCGCTGCACCGAGAACGCGCTCAGCATGGTCGACGAGGCGGCGTCGACGCGGAGGCCCGTGCGGCGCCGGACGAGGCCGGCGACCTCGTCGACGTCGGGGCCGGCGGGCCCGCCCTCGGGCAGCGACACCACGAAGCGGCGCACGCCGCCCGGCAACGGGAACGACTCGACCACGCCGTCGCCCTCGACGTTCACGACGGCGTCGGCACCGTCACCGGTCTCGTCGGCGAAGTCGCCCATCACGAAGCGGTCGCGGTAGCGGCGGACGGGCGCGTCGACGTGCAGCAGGTCACGGACGCCGCTCCGCGAGCCGTCCGCGGCGACGACGAAGCGCGCGGCGAGCTCGACCGGCCCCGACGGGCCCTCGCCGGTCAGCACGACCCGTTCGCCCTCCTCGACGAGGCCGGTGAGGCTCACGCCCCGGCGCAGCGCCCCGGGGGCCAGCGCCTCGAGACGGGCGCGCAGCACGGCCTCGGTGCGGTGCTGGGGCACGGCGGCGACGAAGGGCCAGCGCGCTCCCGGCCGGCGGTCGAAGTCGACGGTGCCGAGCGTGCGGCCGGCGCTCCGGGCGACGCCGCGGCGGATGCGCACGGCCGACTCCACGAGCTCCTCGGCGGCGCCGACGGCGGCCAGGGCGTCGAGCGACGGCGGGTGGACGCCGATCGCGCGCGAGAGCTGCGGCTCGTCGGTGCGGCGCTCCCAGACGGCGACGTCGAGGCCGAGGTGCGCGAAGAGGGCCGCGGCGTGCACCCCGACGGGCCCGCCGCCGACGACCACGACGTCGTGCGTGATCACGAGGCGACCTCCGCGGCCGCCCGACCCGCGACTCCCCCCGGCTCCGAGGAGGCGCGGAGCGGCTCCCAGGTCAGCCAGACCCGCATCGGCGGCCGGGCCAGCACGCGCCACCGCGGCGGCGCCACGGCGCGGAGCTCGTCGACGCGCCAGCTGCGGCGGATCGAGCGGAGGCCGTCGACCCGGACGAACGACGACCCCGCCAGCGGCAGGGTCCCGACCGCGTAGGCGGCGTAGGCCGCCCGCGAGCGTCGGATGTCGCTGTGCAGGGCGAGCCGCCGGGCCAGCCGCTCGCTGTCGGAGAGGACGGCCGTGCGGGCGGCGTCGTCGAGGTGGTGCAGGACGTGGTTCGACACGACGACGTCGAAGGTCTCGCCCGCCGCCACCAGGTCGGCGCTCGAGGCCCGTCGGTAGTCGACCCCGCGTCGGGGCCGGGCCGACGCGAAGTCGTGGGCCCGCTCGTCGGGGTCGACCGCCGTGACGTGCAGCGCGAGCCCGTCACGCTCGGCCCACCGCGCCAGCGCCCTCGCGAGGTCACCGCCGCCCGAGCCGAGGTCGAGGAGGGTGGTCGGGGCGCCGGCCGAGGCCACGAGGGGCCGGAGGCGCTCCGTCCAGGCCCGCCGCCAGCCGGCCACGAGCCCGTTGACGAGCGGGAAGACCGCGTAGGTGCGCCGCAGGGCCGCGGGGTCGCAGTCGGGGTCGTCCATCAGCTCGGCGAGGTGCTCCGCCCGCCCGCGCAGGTCGGGCAGGAGCGACGTCACGCCGCGACCCGACGCGTGAGCAGGCTCGTCTCGACGGTGAGGCCGGGGCCGAACGCCATGGCGCAGACGCGTTCCCGGGCAGGCGCGACGTCCGCAGCGCCGGTCGGAGCGGCAGCGCCCCCGGCGAGGCCCACGTCGACGGCAGCGGCGACGGGCACGGCGTCGGGCACCAGGTGCTCGCGCAGGATGAACAGCACCGTCGCGCTCGACATGTTGCCCCGCGTGCGCAGCACCTCGCGCGACGGCGCCATCTGCGGGTCGCTGAGGCCGAGCCGCTGCTGCACGCGGTCGAGGATGCTCCGCCCGCCCGGGTGCACCGCCCAGCGCGTCACGTCGCCGACGCCGACGCCCTCCGCGGCGAGCAACGGCACGAGCGCGTCGTCGATGTTCTCCTCGACGATGTGCGGCACGTAGCTGCTGAGCACCATGTCGAAGCCCTGGTCGCCGATGCTCCAGGCCATGTCGTCCTCCCCCACCGGGGTCAGCACCGTCTCGAGCACGTCGAGGTCGAGCACCGTCTCGCCGGCCGGAGCCGGGCGCGCCGTCACGACCGCGGCCGCCGCGCCGTCGGCGAAGACGGAGGAGGCGATGATCGCGTCGGGGTCGTCGCTGCTGCGGAGGTGGAGGGTGCAGAGCTCGGCGCAGACGACGAGGACGACGGCGTCCGGGTCGGCCAGGCAGGTGTCGCGGGCCGACCGCAGGGCCGGGAACGCTCCGTAGCAGCCCATGAAGCCGATGTGCAGCCGCCGCGTCGTCGCCGGCAGGCCGAGGCGGCGCACCAGCAGGTAGTCGGGCCCGGGCGCGAAGAAGCCGGTGCACGAGACGGTCACGACGTGGGTGACGTCGGCCGCGGTGATCCCCGCGGCGCCGGCCAGCGCCTCCTCGGCGGCCCGGGCGAAGAGGTCGGGGCTCTCGGCCACGTAGACGTCGTTGCGCGTCCCCGTCGTCGGGCGGAGGATGCGGCCCTCGGCCCGGTCGTAGAACGTGGGAGTCGCGGCGTCGTCGTCGGGACCGCCGTCAGCCGAGAGCGGGGCCGCGTCGGGCGCCCCGCCCGCGCCGGCGGGCTCGGCGCCGAGCTCGGCGATGACGGTGTGCCGGGTGTCGATGGCGGCACCGTCGAAGACGGCCCCGATGAGCCGCGGAGCGAGCCTGCCGAGGCCGGGCTGCGACCGGAAGACGTCGCGGATGTGGGGCTGGTCGATGACGGTCGGGGGCAGGGCTGTTCCGATGCTTCGGATGCTCACGGGCATGCGTCATGGTATGCCCGGGGCCCCGAGCGTCGGCCCGGGCGGGCGCAGGGCTTGCCGTCGGAGGCGCGGCTGTTCAGAGGGCGGACGGAGCTCGCGGCACCTGCCGACACGAGGAGACGGTGTCGAGGAGACGGTGTCGAGGTGACGCCGCCGAGGTGGGGCGGCGGAGGATGACCTCTCGAGAAGAACTGCGGTAGCGAGGGCGGGACTCGAACCCGCGACACCACGATTATGAGCCGTGTGCTCTAACCAACTGAGCTACCCCGCCGCAAGCTGTCGCCACGGTGGGCGTGACCAGCTGGAGCCCCGAGTCAGGTTTGAACTGACGACCCCTTCCTTACCATGGAAGTGCTCTACCACTGAGCTATCGGGGCGTGAGACCGGGCCGCAGACGAGCTGCTGCCGATCGGCACCTGACGACTTTAGCAGAACACGGGAGCTCTCGTGCACACCGTGACGACACCGTCCGGGTGTCGGCGGTCGAGGCCAGGATCGGGTCATGCACAGCCTCGAGGTCCTGCTCGATCCCGCCGCCGACGACGCCGTGCGCGCCGAGTGGGCCATGCTCTCCGCGGCGGGACTGCCGTCGCTCGGCGAGCACACGGGCGAGACCAATGCCCCCCACGTGACGCTGCTCGCCCGGCCCGCCCTCGACGACGAGGCCGACGCCGCGCTCCGCGAGCTGGCGGCCGCGACCCTCCCGTTGCCCGTCGAGCTGGGCGCTCCCCTTGTCTTCGGCACCGGGCGGCGGGGGCTCGTCCTGGTGCGGTCCGTCGTGCCGACCGACCGCCTCCTCGGGCTGCACCGCGCCGTCCACGACCTGGTGGGGCGCGGCCGGGGCAGCGACGAGACCGTCGAGCACACCCGGCCCGACGCGTGGACGCCGCACGTCGCCCTGGCCCGACGCCTCACCCCGGCCGGGGTGGCGACCGCGCTGGAGGCGCTGGCCGACGCTGCGTCAGCACGCGAGGCGGCGACCCTCGAGGAGGCGCGGGTCGGCGGCGACCCCGCCCGCGACTCCTCGACGACCCGGCTGGCCGCGATGCGCCGCTGGGACAGCGACCGCAGGGCCGTGGTCGCGCTGGGCCCCGCCCGCTAGTCGAGCGGGGTGGAGACGAGCTCGAGGCTCGCGAGGTCGTCGGCCGTGAGCTCGACGTCGGCGGACTCGAGCAGGCCCTCCAGCTGGATCACCGTGCGGGCGCTGGCGAGCGCGCCGATGACGTTCTGGCGGCTGGCGAGCCACGCGATGGCCACGGCTCCGGGCTGGACGCCCTGGCGCTCGGCGATCTCGACGAGCACCTCGACGGTGCCCTGGTTCTGCGGGGTGACGTAGCTCATCGCCCGGCCGCCCCGGGGCGAGTCGCCGCGGCCGGCGTCGCCGCGGTACTTGCCGGTGAGGAACCCGCTCGCGAGCGACGAGTGCGGCAGGACGGCCAGGCCGAAGTGGTCGACGATCGGGGCGACGTCCGACTCGTAGTCGCCGCGGCGGACGAGGTTGTAGGCGGCCTGGACGGCGGCGAACGGGTGGAGCCCGTCGCGGTCGGCGATGGCGAGCGCCTGGCGCAGCCGGGCGCCGGTGTAGTTCGAGGCGGCGGGCCAGCGGATCTTGCCCTCGTCGACGAGCTCGCTGAGCGCCCCGACGGTCTCCTCGAGGGGGGTCTCGTCGTCGTCGAAGTGCGTCGCGTAGAGGTCGATGTGGTCCGTGCGCAGCCGGAGGAGCGACGCCTCGACGGCCCGGCGGATGCTCGCCCGGCCGAGCCCGGGAGCGTCGGGGTGCTGGCCGCACTTGGTGCTGATGACGACCTTCTCGCGGTTGCCGGGGCGCGCCAGCCAGCGGCCGATGATGGCCTCCGACTCGCCGCCGGAGTTGCCGGGCAGCCAGGCCGAGTAGACGTCGGCCGTGTCGATCAGGCGCCCGCCGTCGCCCGCGAAGACGTCGAGCACCTCGAGCGCGGTGGGGGCCCCGACCGTCCAGCCGAACACGTTGGTGCCGAGGGCGAGTGGGAAGCCGTCGCCGTCGGGGAACACGGCGTCGGCGACGGGGGTGGTCGAGGCGTCCAGGAGCGCTCCGTTCGGGGTCGTGAGGTGTGGTCAACGGTACTGGATGGGGGCCTCCGAGCCTGCCGTATCGTGGGCGCATGTCCTCTACCGAGACCACGGGCGACACGCTCGACTCCCCCTCCGAGACCGACGTCCAGGCACCCGCCGATCCCGAGACGGAAGGCCTCGCCACGTCCGCCGACGACCTCGAGTGGTGGCGCACCGCCGTCATCTACCAGGTCTACCCGCGCTCCTTCGCCGACGGCGACGGCGACGGCGTCGGCGACCTGCCCGGCATCACGGCCCGGCTCGACGCGCTCGTCGAGCTCGGCGTCGACGCTGTCTGGCTGTCGCCCTTCTACACCTCGCCCCAGGCCGACGCCGGCTACGACGTCGCCGACTACACCGACGTCGACCCGCTCTTCGGCACGCTGGCCGACTTCGACGCCCTCCGTGCCCGCGCGACCGAGCTCGGCCTGCGCCTCATCGTCGACCTCGTGCCCAACCACTCGTCGTCGGCCCACGTGTGGTTCCGCGAGGCCCTGGCGGCGTCGCCCGGGTCGCCCGAGCGTGCCCGCTACATGTTCCGCGAGGGCCGCGGGGCCGCGGGCGAGCTGCCGCCGAACAACTGGGAGTCGATCTTCGGCGGCCCGGCGTGGAGCCGGGTCACCGAGGCCGACGGCAGCCCCGGCCAGTGGTACCTGCACCTCTTCGACTCGTCGCAGCCCGACCTCGACTGGACGAACCCGTGGGTGCGCTCCGCCTTCCTCGACGTGCTCCGCTTCTGGCTCGACCGCGGCGTCGACGGGTTCCGGGTCGACGTCGCCCACGGCCTGGTCAAGGCCGAGGGCCTGCCCGACTACACCCCGCCCGCCGACGCGGGCAGCATGGGCGGCGGCCTCGGCGAGGACCGCACCCCGCCCTACTGGGGCCAGGACGGCGTGCACGAGATCTGGCGCGAGTGGCGTCGCGTGCTCGACGAGTACGAGGGCGACCGCGTGCTCGTCGCCGAGGCCTGGGTCGAGCCGCTCTCGAAGCTGGCGAACTGGGTGCGCCCCGACGAGATGCACCAGGCCTTCAACTTCGCGTACCTCGAGACGGGCTGGTCGGCCGCCGAGATCCGCCGCGTGGTGGACGCGTCGATCGAGGTCTTCGCGAGCGTCGGAGCCCCGAGCACCTGGGTGCTGAGCAACCACGACGTCGTGCGCCACGCGAGCCGGCTCGCCCTCACCGCCGAGAACCCGCAGGGTCACGGCATCGGCCCGCGCAGCCCCGGCCTGCCGATCCCCGAGCTCGGCCTGGCACGGGCCCGTGCCGCGACGGCCGTCATGCTCGCCCTCCCCGGGAGCGCCTACCTCTACCAAGGCGAGGAGCTGGGGCTGCCGGAGGCGGTGGACCTGCCCGACGAGGCGCGTCAGGACCCGACGTGGTTCCGCACGGACGGCGAGCGCTACGGCCGCGACGGCTGCCGTGTTCCGCTGCCCTGGGAGTCGGGGTCGCCCGCCTTCGGGTTCAGCGAGACCGGCGCCTCCTGGCTGCCGCAGCCCGACGACTGGAGCACCTACGCGCGCGACGAGCAGCGCGGGGTGCCCGGGTCGACCCTCGAGCTCTACCGCTCGGCCCTGGCCCTCCGCTCGGAGCACGAGCTCGGCTCGGGGCGTCTCGAGTGGCTGAGCGGCTGGTCGGACGACGTGGTGGCCTTCCGCAGCGGCGACGTCGTGGTGCTCGCGAACACCGGCGAGGTGCCGGTCGAGCTGCCCGTCGCCGACGTGCTGCTCTCGACGATGGCGCTCGACGGCCCGGCGCTGCCCGCCAACGCCGCCGTCTGGCTGCGGGCGGAGGGCGTCACCGACTGACGCCGCCCGCCGACGACGAAGCCCCCCGGCCGGTGTCGGGGGGCTTCGTCGTGCACGAGGTGCGTCAGTTCGTGTTGGCCTGGAGCCACGGGTACGGGTCGACGGGGACGCCGGCGAGGTGGATCTCGAAGTGCAGGTGCGCGCCGGTGCTGTTGCCGGTGCTGCCGACCTTGCCGACGAGCTGCCCGACGGTGACCGTGTCGCCCACCTTCACCTCGACCGAGCCGGTCTGCATGTGCGAGTAGGTCGACGTGACCTTCTGGCCGTCGATGACGTGCTCGATCTCGACGTGGTTGCCGAAGGCGCCCGACGGGCCGGTGACGACGCTGACGGTGCCGTCGGCGATGGCCTGGATGGGCGAGCCCGCGCCGGGCACGAAGTCGAGGCCCTCGTGGAAGGTGGAGCAGAAGCTGCAGTTCGAGACCTGACGGGCACCGAAGCCGCTGCTGATCGGCACGCCGGTCTGGAAGGGCCACTGGACGGTGCCGGCCATGTCGTTCGAGAACGTGCTCGAGCTGGTGGAGGCGTACTCGGAGGCGACCTTCATCTCGGTGACCGAGTAGCCGTCGCGGCTCACGTCGTCGTCGGTCGCTCCGCCGGCGACGAAGCTCTGCGCGGCCGCGGCGCTCTTCTTGGCGACGGTGGCCTCGGGGGTGTCGACGAAGAAGGCGTTGGCGGGCACCGAGGTCGCCACGAGCATCGCGCCGGCGAACATCATGGCGCCGACGACGGTCACGCGCTTCGAGGTGCGCTGGAACGCGGAGGGAGCCGTGCGGGCCGCCGGGGTCGACCGGGCGGAGGCGGTGGTCGCGACGACGGGGCTCGCGGACCGGGTGCGGCGAGGGCCGGCGGCGGGACGCGCGGCCGCGGCGGGGCGCGCGGCGGACGCCGTGCGGGGCGAGGTCGCGGGACGCTGGGGAGCGGTGCGGCCGCGACGGGAGGCGGCCTCGGCGGCACGCAGGGAGGCGCGGGTCGGCAGGGCCTGCGCCGTGGCGACCTCGGGGGCCGCGATGGTCGGGACCGCGGTCTCGACGACCACGGGCTCCGCGGCCAGGGTGGCTGCGGCCTCGGGGGCGGCGACGGCACGGGGAGCTGCTGCTGCTGCTGCGGCGCGGCGCTCGGCCTCGCGGGCTTCGCGGCGGGTGAGGAAGACGGGCGAGGCGGCCTCGGCGGTCGGTGTCGTCAGAGCATCGTCGGCTCGGGGCGACGGAGTCTCGTCGCGGTCGTGCTCGGCGAAGGTCTGGGGGTTCGACACGTCGTGATGGTCCTCGGGGTCGTCGGGACGGAGAGGCGGATGCACCCTCTTCTTCTCGGCCGCTACACCGGTGACTCAGGTCACGGAAAAGTAACGAACCAGTCAAGGGTAGCCGCTCAGGCCACGGATGGCTACCCGAGTCAGGGGGTCACGGCCACCGTGGCATGTCAGATGCGGTGTCCCGTCGCCGAGGAACAGGGCCGTCGACCCCGCCCGATCGGCTCAGATCCGGGCCTCGGCCACCGCCCGCCAGAGCTCGTCGGCGATGCTCGGAGCGGCGGCGGAGGTCAGGCGTCCGCCCTCGGCGGAATCGTCCGAGGCCCGGACGACGGCGCCCGCCTCCTCGGCGACGAGGGCTCCCGCGGCGTGGTCCCACGGCTTGAGCCCGCGCTCGACGTAGGCGTCGAGCCGTCCGGTCGCGACCGCGCAGAGGTCGAGCGAGGCGGCCCCCTGGCGCCGGATGTCGCGCACCTTCCCGATCAGCCGCCCGACGGCCGCGACCTGCTCGACGCGGCGCTCGGCCTCGTACGAGAAGCCCGTCGCCACGAGCGACTCCGCCAGCGTGGCCGGGGAGGACGGACGGAGGCGCTGGTCGCCCAGCCACGCGCCTCCCCCTCGGGACGCCGTCCAGGTCTCGCCCGACAGCGGGTTCACGACGCAGCCGGCGAGCGCCCGCCAGGCGCCCGGCACCGGGTCGCCCTCGACGACGGCGACGCTGACGGCCCACTGCGGGATGCCGTAGAGGAAGTTGACGGTGCCGTCGATGGGGTCGACGACCCAGGTGAGGCCCGTCGTCGAGCCGTGCTCGGCGCCCTCCTCGCCGAGGAAGCCGTCGCCGGGGCGCAGCTCGGCCAGACGGGCACGGAGGTGCTCCTCGACCTCGCGGTCGGTGTGGGTGACGACGTCGACGAGGCTGCTCTTCGTCGCGGCGACGGCGACGCCCTCGGAGCGGCGGCGGGCCGCGAGCGCCGCCGCCTCGACGGCGACCGTGCGGGCGACGTCGAGGAGGGCGGCGGGCGTGGTCGCGGCGGCGGCGGTGGCGTCGGCGAGCGGGGTCGCGGGCTGGTCGGTCATGGTGCTCCGTCGGTCGGTGCCGGACCCGGCCCGGGACGTGCCCGGAACGACGGAACGGACCCGAGGTCTCGAGTCCGTTCCGTGGTGCCGACGTGGGTGATCACGTCGAGCGGGGGTGGCAAGTGAGGGATTCGAACCCCCGAAGGCTACGCCGGCTGATTTACAGTCAGATCCCTTTGGCCACTTGGGTAACTTGCCATGCACGCCCGGCCCATGTGTTCACCGACCGGAGGCGCCAGACAAATATACAGCCTCCGGAGCCCCCTCACGACCACCCCGCCTCCCCCGCCCCCCTCCGTGGCCAGCTCGCCGCTCCGCCTCGCACTCACCACCAGCCACCCCCGGGCGCCACGTTCTCAAATTTGAGCGTGATCGGCCCGGTGAGGTCGTGGAAGGCCGATGCCTGCGATGGGTGTGCGCGGATCACTCTCGTTCTACGGAGCGGACGTCCGAGAAGGCTTCTCCGAGCGCGGCTGTCGGGGTCTCCACAACCGACCCATGCAGGCGCCCTCCTCATTCTGACGAACCAGCCGACTCTCCCCCGACGGACGATTGGGGCGCGATCAGGACGGCGAACGCCACGAGGCTCACCCCGATGGACCCCAGGATCAGCTCTGCTCTCATCGCCCACGCCGGTCTCGTCACCCGTGCCGATCTGCTCCGACACGGACTGTCGCAGGGCGAGATCGATGCCGCCTGGCGCGCTGGCGAGGTCCTCCGCATCCGTCACGGCCTCTACGGCGACCCTGAGCTGCCTGTGCCCGTGATCAGGGCGGCTCGCGTCGGCGGACCGCTCGCCGGGCCTTCGGCCGTCGCTCAGTCCGGCGCCTGGCAACCGCACGGCGCGCCGCTGTTCGTCAGTGCGCGAGCGAACGACCATCGCCTCCGCGACCCGGACGACGCGGGTCGGCGACTACGCCGACACGACCCCACGGTGGTCGTCGTCCGCGACCGCGAGCAGCTCGATCCCATCGCCGAACGCGCCGTGGTCTCGCGGGTCACCGCCGTCGCGCAGACCGTCCGCCTCTTGCCTGCCTGGGAGGCCGTCGCCGTCCTCGACTCCCTCCAGCACGTCGGTCTCCTTCGAGAGCACGCAGCACTCGAAGAACTGCGTCGACGCCTTCCCCGGCGACTCCAGGGGGTGCTCGACCTCGCCGACCACCGGTCCGAGGCCGGGACGGAGTCGATCACTCGGGTGCGCCTCCTCGAGGCGGGCATCCCCACGCTGGTCCAACCCGTCCTCGCGCCTGGGATCCGGGCTGACCTCCTCGTCGGCGACCGTCTGGTCGTCGAGTGCGTGAGCGTCGAGCACCACGCCGGATCGAGCAAGTTCAACGCCGACCGCCGACGCATCGCTCACCTCGTGCAGCTGGGGTACACCGCTGTCGAACTGCCCTACCCCGAGATCCAGTTCGACTGGGGCTGTGCCCTCGCGACGGTCGAGTCGGCCATGTGGACCCTCGGCATCGCAAAGGGAGAGAGACCCGAGGTGCGACTCCTTCGATGACTGGCCTCTGAGCGCCCTGGACCGCCGATCACTCTCAAATTACGAACCATGGGAGGTGAGACGGGCCGCAGGAGGGGCAGGGCGGAGGCGCGGGGCGGACGAGCCGGAGGCGCGGGGCGGACGGAGGCGCGGGGCGGGCGGAGGCGCGGGGCCGGCGGAGGCGCGGGGCCGGCGGAGGCGCGGGGCGGGCGGAGGCGGGCAGCCGCCGGCGCCCGGCTACTGCACCGCGGAGGTGAGCCGGGCGACGTTGTCGAGCACCTTCGAGCGGAAGGGGCGGACGAGCCACTCGTCGAGCAGCAGCTCGCGGCTGGCGTCGCGGTACGACTGCTCGACCTCGCGCAGCTGCCGCACGAAGCTCCGGCCGCGGATCATGACCGAGATCTCGAGGTTGAGGCTGAACGACCGCATGTCCATGTTGCTCGAGCCGATGACGGCCACCTCGTCGTCGACGGTGAGGTGCTTCGCGTGCAGCACCGTGGGCGACCGGTACAGGAAGATGCGCACGCCGGCCCGCAGCAGCGCCTCGTAGTACGACCGCTGCGCGTGGTAGACGACGGCCTGGTCACCGATCTCGCTGACGAAGAGCTGCACCTCGATGCCCCGCTGCGCCGCGGTCGTGACCGCGTAGAGCATCGACTCGTCGGGCACGAAGTACGGGCTCGTGATGATGATGCGCTCCTGCGCGTTGTAGAGGAGCGTGTTGAAGAGCCGCAGGTTGTTCTCGCCGTCGAAGCCCGGCCCGCTGGGCACGACCTGGCAGTCGACCGTCGGCGCGTCGTCGGCGACGACCACGGGGTCGGCCTCGCGGAGCAGCAGCTCGTCGGTCTCCGAGTACCAGTCCGTGACGAAGAGCGCGTTGACGCCCGCGACGATCGGCCCCTCGAAGCGGACCATGAAGTCCTTCCACTGCAGCCCGCGCCGGTGGTTGCCGCGCCGCTGGTAGCCCCGCTCGATCATGTTCTGCGAGCCGGTGAAGGCGACCTGCCCGTCGATCACCAGCAGCTTGCGGTGGTTGCGCAGGTCGGGCCGCTGGTAGCGCCCCCGCAGCGGCTGGACCGGCAGCATGAGCTGCCACTCGACGCCCATGCGCGTGAGGCGGCGACGCGTCCGCCGGTAGCCGGGGTAGCCCCGGCTCGCGATGTGGTCCATCAGCACCCGCACCGTGACGCCACGGCGCCGGGCGTTCTCGAGGGCGACGAAGAACGGCTCCGTCGTCGCGTCGAGGCTGGTGATGTAGAACTCGGCGTGCACCCAGCGGTGGGCTCCGTCGACGGCCTCGACCATCGCCTCCATCGACCTCGCGTAGTCGGAGTGCAGCTCGGCCGTGTTGCCGCCCACGAGGGGCATGGCGCCGAGCGTGCGGTTCAGCGCGATCACCGAGTCGAGCCAGAGGGGCCAGGGGTGGTCGCGGGTGACGCGCTCCATGCCCTCGGTCGTCTCGACGATGTAGGTGTTGATCTCCTGCTGCTTCTCGCGTCGACGGCGCGGCAGCTTCGTGCTCCCGAAGAGCAGGAAGAGCAGGAACCCTACGTACGGGATGAGGAAGATCGCGAGCAGCCAGGCCGTCGCGGTCGTGGGCCGACGGTTGATCGGCACGTAGACGATCGCGAAGACGCGGATGGCGATGTCGAAGACGACACCGAGCACCGCGATGGTGGCGGGCAGCCACGCGGGCTCGGTCACGGAGGGCTAGCGGAAGTTGACGAACTGCAGGTCGACGTCGAGGTCAGCCTTCTTCAGCAGCGCCATCGTGGCCTGGAGGTCGTCACGGCTCTTCGACGTGACGCGCAGCTCGTCGCCCTGGATCTGGCTCTTGACGCTCTTGGGGGCCTCGTCGCGGATGATCTTGCCGATCTTCTTCGCGTGCTCCTGCTCGATGCCCTCCTTGAGGGCGGCCTCGATGCGGTACTCCTTGCCGCTCGCGAAGGGCTCGCCCACGTCGAGGTGCTTGAGGCTGATGCTGCGCTTGATGAACTTCGACTCGAGGACGTCGAGCACGGCCTTGACGCGCTCCTCCGTCGAGGCCTTGAGCAGGAGCTTCTCACCGCTCCAGTCGACCGAGGCGCCGACGTTCTTGAAGTCGTAGCGCTGCTCGATCTCCTTCTGTGCCTGGTGGAGGGCGTTGTCCGCCTCCATCTTGTCGACCTTGCTGACCACGTCGAAGGAGCTGTCTGCCATGCCGGCCAGCTTAGCGGCGACGGGCGGTCACGGCCCGCCGCGGTCGGGACGTCGACCGCGGCGGCCGCCACGCGCCTCCCCCACCACGACGACGCGCCCCCGGCCCGCCCCGCGAGGGGAGGACGCCGGAGGCGCGTCGAGGTCGACAGGGCGGGTCGCCTACGCGTCGGCGGACTCCACGGCCCGCGAGACGCGCACCATCTCGTCGCGCTCGACGACCTTGACGCGAGCCCGCTCGTGCTCGTGCGCCGACCCGAGCGCCTGCTCGTGCTCGTCGAGGCGGTGCCAGCCCTCGAGGTCGGTGTAGGCCACGCCGCGCTGCGCGAGCAGGGCCGGCATCGCGTCCTCCGACGGGTCGGCGGGCTGCCACCAGCTCGCCTGGTCGTTGATGACGTGCGCGACGGTCTCCATCGCGTCGGACTTCGTGTGCCCGATGAGGCCGACCGGCCCGCGCTTGATCCAGCCGGTGGCGTAGACGCCGGGGACGATCTGGTTCTCGTCGTCCATCACCTGGCCCTCGTGGTTCGGGATCACGCCGCGACGCTCGTCGAACGGGATGCCGTCGAGCGGCGAGCCGAAGTAGCCGACGGCGCGGTAGATCGCCTGCACGGGCACGTCGCGGATCTCGCCGGTGCCCTCGACGCCGCCCTGGCCGTCGGGCCGGGTGCGCTCGTACCGGAAGGCGGCCACACGGCCCTGCTCGTCGCCGACGACCTCGACGGGCTTGGCGTAGAAGTGCAGGTGCAGGCGGCGCGACGCCGTGCCGACCTCGCGCTGGCGCCACTGGTTGAGCACCTTGTCGATGACGAAGACCTGCTTGTTCGTCGCGATGGCGGTCTTCGACGCCTCGTCGTGGTCGAAGTCCTCGTCATGGACGATCATGTCGACGTCGCGCACCTCGCCGAGCTCACGGAGCTCGAGCGGGGTGAACTTCACCTGCGCGGGCCCGCGGCGCCCGAAGACGTGCACGTCGGTGATCGACGACTGCTTGAGCCCCTCGTAGACGTTGTCGGGGATCTCGGTCGGCAGCAGGTCGTCGGCGTGCTTCGCGAGGATGCGCGACACGTCGAGCGCGACGTTGCCGACGCCCACCACGGCGACCGACTGCGCGTCGAGCGGCCACGTGCGCGGGAAGTCGGGGTGGCCGTCGAACCAGCTCACGAAGTCGGCGGCGCCGTAGCTGCCCTCGAGGTCGATGCCGGGCACGTCGAGGTCGGCGTCCTTGATGGCGCCGGTCGAGAAGATCACGGCGTTGTAGTGCGCCTTCAGGTCATCGAGGGTGATGTCGACGCCGTAGCGGACGTTGCCGAAGACGCGGATGTCGCCGCTGTCGAGCACGTCGCGCAGCGCGTTGACGATGCCCTTGATGCGCGGGTGGTCGGGGGCGACGCCGTAGCGGACGAGGCCGTAGGGCGCGGGCAGCTGCTCGAAGAGGTCGATCGACACGTCGAAGGCCTTCTCGGCCTTGAGCAGGATGTCGGCGGCGTAGATGCCGGCGGGGCCGGCGCCGACGATGGCCAGACGCAAGGTGGTCACGGGGGTTCTCCCTCTGGTGGGTGGCGCGGGGGTGCCGGCCGGTGGTCGGTGCGGGGCACCGCAGGTCGTGGTGGTGCTGTCGTGGTTCGGAGCCGAGGCCCCGGGAGGCGCGGTGCCGGTCAGGCGGAGCGCTCGACCACCCGGTCGGCGAACCGGGTCAGTGCCTTCTTGACCGGCCCGGACGGCAGGGGCGCCAGCGCCTCGAGGGCCTCGTTGGCCCAGCGGTGCGCCTCGAGCCGGGTGCGCTCGGTGACCTCGTGCTCGCGGAGCTGGCGCACGATGTCGGCGAACGCCTCCTCGTCGACGCGGGGCGCCTCGTCGTCGTCGGCCTGGGTGACCTCGACGACGCGCTCGATGAGGCCGAGCAGGGCCGCGGCCTCCATGTCGGTCTGCGCCTCCTTGCGGAGGTACAGGAGCGGCAGGGTGACGACGCCGGCCCGGAGGTCGGTGCCGGCGGCCTTGCCGGTGTGGTCGGCGGGGTCGGAGAGGTCGATGACGTCGTCGATCAGCTGGAACGCGATGCCGATCTTCTCGCCGAACGTCGCGACGGGCTCGAGGTACTCGCGGGGAGCGCCGGAGAACATCACGCCGGCGCGGGCGGCCGTCGAGATGAGCGAGCCGGTCTTGTCGGCCAGGACGTCGATGTAGTGCGCGATCGGGTCGTCGTCGGCCTTGGGCCCGATCGTCTCGTGCAGCTGGCCGAGGCAGAGGCGCTCGAACGTCTCGGCCTGCAGCAGGATCGCCTCCTGGCCGAGGCCCGAGACGATCGTGCTGGCGCGGGCGAAGAGCAGGTCGCCGCTGAGGATGGCGACGTTGTTGCCCCAGACCGTCTGCGCGCTCGGCACGCCCCGGCGCATCTGCGCCTCGTCCATGACGTCGTCGTGGTACAGCGATGCCAGGTGGGTGATCTCGGTCGCCTGCGCCGAGGCGACGATGCCGGGGGTCGCCCCCTCGCCGAGCTGGGCGATGAGCAGCGTCAGCGTCGGCCGCACGCGCTTGCCGCCGGCGGCGAGCAGGTACCGGGTCGTCGCGTCGGCGATCTCGTCGGCGAAGGCGATCTCGCGCAGCAGGCCGGCCTCGACCAGCTCGAGGCCGTCGTCGACGGCCGCGACGAAGCGGCGCTCGGCGGGCGAGGCGAAGAGCTTCTCGCCGAGGCCCAGGCTCGCGCTCAGGGAGTTGCGGGTCAGCGGCACGCTCGGGTTCATGGGGTCACCTTGTCGTCTGGTCGGGAGGACCGGCGTGGGTCGGTTACTTCGCCGTCGAGGACGAGGAGGCGCGCGAGGGCGTCGAGGAGGGCTTGCGACCCCGGTGCAGGGCCACGATGCCCGCGCTCAGGTTCCGGTGCGCCACCCGGGTGAAGCCGGCGCCGCGCAGCCACTGGCTGAGCACCTGCTGCTCGGGCCATTTCTCGATCGACTCGGCGAGGTACGAGTACGCGGGGCTGTTGCTGCTGGTGACCTTGGAGATCAGGGGCAGCCCGACGCGGAGGTACGCGTGGTACGCCGCGCGGAGCAGGCCGAACGGCGGCGTGGAGAACTCGCACACGACGAGGCGGCCGCCGGGCTTGAGCACGCGGTGCATCTCGGCGAGCGCGACCTTCGGCCGGTTGACGTTGCGGAGGCCGAACGAGATGGTGACGGCGTCGAAGGTGTCGTCGTCGAAGGGCAGCGACTCGGCGTCGCCCTCGACGAACTCGATCTCGGGGTGGCGCTGGCGACCGACCTCGACCATGCCGTGCGAGAAGTCGAGCGCGATCACCTCGGCCCCGCGGCGCGCGATGGCGACGGAGCTCGTCCCGGTGCCGGCGGCGATGTCGAGGACCTTGTCGGCCGGGCCCGCGCCGATGGCCTTCACGGTCGCGACGCGCCACAGGACGGCGTTGCCCGCGGAGAGCACGTCGTTCGTGCGGTCGTAGTGCTGGGCGACGCCGTCGAACATGGACGCGACCTCGCTGGGCTGCTTGTTCATATCGGCCTTGGTCACGATGGTCGATCCTACCGGCATGCACTGGGCGCTGCCCGAGTAGGCTGACGCGGTGGATCTCCCGTCGCCGCGCGTCCCCTCCCTCTCCGTCCGCACCACCCGGATCGACCACATCAGCCCCCTGCTCGACGTCGTCGACCGCAGCTCCCCGCTCGTCTTCGTGCGCGGCGGCGCCGGCATGGCCGGCATCGGCGAGGCCGTCCGGCTCGAGTTCTCCGGCCCCTCGCGCATGCGCGACGCGGCGGCCGCCTGGCGCGAGCTGGCCGGCCGGGCGACCGTCGACGACGAGGTCCGCGTGCCGGGCACCGGCCTGATCGCCTTCGGCTCGTTCGCCTTCGACGACGAGTCCGCCGACACGAGCGTGCTGATCGTGCCGAGCATCGTCATCGGCCGCCGCGACGGCGTGGCGTGGATCACCCGCGTCGACGGGGCCGAGCTGCCCGCGGGCACTCCCGTGGGGGCCTCGGTGCGCCTCCGCCTCCGGGAGGGCGAGCTGTCGGCCGCGGGCTACGCCGACGCCGTCGCCCGGGCCGTCGACGCCATCGGCGCCGGCGACGTCAGCAAGGTGGTGCTCGCCCGCGACCTCGTCGGCCAGCTGCCGCCCGAGGCCGACCTGCGCCTCGTCGCGGCCACGCTGCTCACCGCCTACCCGGACTGCTACGCGTTCGCGGTCGACGGGCTGATCGGCGCGAGCCCCGAGACCCTCGTGCGCTCCGAGCGCGGCGAGGTCTCCGCGCGCGTGCTCGCGGGCAGCGCCGCGCGGGGCGTCGACGCCGTGAGCGACGAGCGCGCCGCCCACGCCCTGGCCACCTCGCCGAAGGACCTCGACGAGCACGCCTTCGCGCTCCGCAGCCTGCTGCTCTCGCTCGGCCCGCACGCCACCGACGTCGTGACGGGCGAGCAGCCCTTCACCCTCAAGCTGCCCAACCTCTGGCACCTGGCGAGCGACGTGCGCGGGCGCCTGACCGACGGGTCGAGCTCGCTCGACCTGATCGACTCGCTGCACCCCACGGCCGCCGTGGCCGGCACGCCGACCCGCGAGGCGCTCGCGCTGATCCGCGAGCTCGAGCCGTTCGACCGCGGACGCTACGCCGGGCCGGTCGGCTGGGTCGGCGCCGACGGCGACGGCGAGTGGGCGATCGCCCTGCGCTGCGCGCAGGTCTCGCCCGAGGGCGAGGTGCGCGCGTTCGCCGGGGCCGGCGTCGTGGCCGAGTCCGTCCCCGAGCGCGAGGTCGCCGAGACCACCATGAAGTTCCAGCCCGTCGTGCAGGCGTTCTCGCAGTGACGTCACCGGGGGCACGAGGGGGCGCGGGGCAGGACGCTCCGCAGGGGGCCGGAGCCGGGGAGGCGCGGGCCGGCCAGGGCTGGTCGCGACCGGTCGCGCTCGTGGTCGCCGCGGCCTTCTTCATGGAGAACCTCGACGCCACGATCCTGTCGACGGCCACCGCCTCCGTCGCGGCCGACTTCCGGGTGCAGCCCGCGCAGCTCGGCATCGCCGTCACCGGCTACCTCGTCGCCGTCGCCGCGTTCATCCCGCTCGGCGCGTGGCTCGCGGAGCGGTGGGGGGCCCGACGGGTGTTCCTCGCCGCCGTGGTGCTCTTCACGCTCGCGTCGGTGGCCTGCGCGCTGAGCGGCGACCTCGTCTCGCTGACGGCGTCGCGGGTGGTGCAGGGCCTCGCCGGCAGCATGATGGTGCCGATCGGGCGGCTGATCGTGCTCCGCAGCACGGAGAAGTCCGAGCTCATCCGCGCCATCGCCTACCTGACCTGGCCGGCGCTCGTCGCCCCGGTCGTCGCACCGCTGATCGGCGGGCTGCTGACGGAGCACCTCGGCTGGCAGTGGGTCTTCCTGGTCAACGTGCCGGTCGGCGTCGCCCTCCTCGTCGTCGCGTGGCGGGTCGTGCCGAGCCCGGAGCCGGGCGACCCCCAGCCTCTCGACGTCGTCGGCCTGCTGCTCGTCGTGACGTCGATCGTCTCGCTGGTGGTCGCCTTCGACCTGCTCGGCGCCCCGTCGACGGTCGCCGTCGGCGTGGCCCTCGTGGCCGTCGCGCTGCTCGCCGGCGTGGCGGCGGTGCGGTGGTTCCGACGTGCGCGTCACCCGCTGCTCGACCTCGCGGCGTTCCGCATCGGCTCGTTCCGCGTGACGAACCTCAGCGGCTCGCTCTACCGCGCGGTCGTCAACGGCGTGCCGTTCGTCGTGCCCCTGCTGCTGCAGGACGGCTTCGGCTGGTCGCCGGTCGAGGCCGGCGTGATGCTGATGTGGGTCTTCGTCGGCAACCTGGCGGTCAAGCCGCTCACGACTCCCCTGCTGCACCGCTTCCGGGTCGTGCCGATCATCGTCGTCGCGACCGTCGGGCTCGCCGCGACCTTCGTCGCGACGGCGCTCGTGCGGCCCGACGACTCACCGGTGCTGGTCGCGGCGGTGCTGCTGCTGAGCGGCGTGTTCCGCTCGGTGGGCTTCACGGCCTACAACACCCTGCAGTTCGCTGACGTGCCCGCGCCGATGATCGGCCCGGCGAACGCCATCGCGTCGATCACGAGCCAGCTCGCCGTGGGCCTCGGGGTCGCCGTGACGGCCCTCGCCGTCCGCCTCGCCGACCTGGCGGCCTCCGCCGACGGCGGCTCCGACCCGGCGACCGGCTACCAGGTGGCCCTCGTCGTGCTCGCGGCGCTCGCCCTGCTCAGCCTGCCGGAGGGCCTCCGTCTGCCGCGGGGAACCGGCGACGCCCTCCGGAGCCGCGCCTCCTGACGGAGTGGCCCCCGAGGGCGCTCCGCCGACGGATCAGGTGGAGGCGAGCCGGACCTTCTCCAGCTCGACGTCGTACGGCGCGGCCGGCCACTGCGGGTCCCGCGCTCGCAGGGCGGCCGTCAGCAGCCGCTGCACGGCGACGCGGGCGTACCACTTGCGGTCGGCGGGCACGACGAACCACGGCGCCGCCTCCGTGCTCGTGCGCCGGACCGCCGTCTCGTACGCCTCCTGGTAGTCGGACCAGAGCAGGCGGTCGTCGAGGTCGCCGGGCACGTACTTCCAGTGCTTCTCCGGGTCGTCGAGACGGGCGCGCAGCCGCTCGCCCTGCTCGTCGCGCGAGATGTGCAGCATGACCTTGACGATGGTCGTGCCCGACTCCACCAGCTCGCGCTCGAAGGCGACGATGTCGTCGTAGCGCTGCTCGACCTCCTCGGGCGACGCGAGGCGGCGCACCTTGCCGATCAGCACGTCCTCGTAGTGCGAGCGGTCGAAGACGCCGATCATGCCGGGGCCGGGCAGCTCGCGGCGCACGCGCCAGAGGAAGTCGTGCGCGAGCTCCTCCTCGGTGGGCTGCTTGAACGCGTGGTGGGCGACGCCCTGCGGATCGACGGAACCCACGACGTGACGGACGACACCGCCCTTGCCCGAGGTGTCGGTGCCCTGCAGCACGAGGAGGACGGAGCCCTGGTCGCCGCCCGTCCGGCTGCTGGCGAAGAGCCGCTCCTGGAGGTCGCTCAGCGCCTCCCGGCCGGACTCGAGCACCTGCCGCGCGTAGCCCTTGTCGCCGGCGAAGCCCGGCGTCGACCGGGGGTCGACGTCGGCGAGGGCGAAGTCGGTGCCCGCACGGAGGATCTCGGCGGGCTCGGACGTCCAGGTGGTGGCCATGCGGCCGAGCCTACGTGCGGCGGGCGGGCAGGGGCCGGGCGGAGTCGCGGTGCGGCCGCCGAGTCCGGGCACGCCCGTCGGCCGCGGGGCGTCAGCGCGCGAGCGGGACCTCGATCAGCACCGGGCCGTCCCAGCGGCGGGCGAGGGCCTGGTCGAGCTCGGCCCGCGTCGCGGCCCGCACGTGGTGCCAGCCGTAGGCGGCGGCCAGGGGGGCGAGCTCGACGCTCTGCGGGGTGAACTGGACCCGGGTCATCGCGTCGGCGGGGGCCGTCGCGGCCACCTCGAGGCCGTCGAAGATCGTGCCGCCGCCGTCGTTGCCGACGACGACCTGCAGCCGGGGCCGCACCTCGCCGTCGCCGAGGAGCAGCGAGCCGACGTCGTGCAGCAGGGTGAGGTCGCCGAGCAGCACGCGCGTCACGCCCGGGCGCGCCTCGTCGAGCTGGCTGGCGAGGGCGATCCCGGTCGCGGTCGCGACCGTGCCGTCGATGCCGGCGAGGCCGCGGTTCGCGTGGACGGGCACCTTCTTGCCGGGCACCACCTCGTCGACCTCGCGGATGAGCCGCGAGGCGCCGAGCACGAGCCGGTCGTGCGGCCACGTGACGCGCCAGAGCGTCTCGGCCAGGGCACGCCGCGTGACCCCGCGGCGCAGCAGCTGCACCTCGCCGCGGAGGAACTCCGCCCGCACCGAGGCGTCGTCGCTCGTCGCGGCGTCGAGGTCGGGCGCCTGCTCCTGGTCGCCGACGAGCGCGCGGCCGGCGTGGACCCAGCGGCCCACCCAGGCCCGGTGGGCGCGGTCGTCGGGGGCGCCTCCCCCACCGGGGGCGACCTCGACGGCGGCGACCACGGTCGCGCGGCGGCTCGGGTCGTAGGCGTCGGCGGTGCGCCCGCGGACGACGACGACCTCGACGTCGGGGCGCGCCAGCAGGGCGGGCACCTGGCGGGTCAGGGTCGGGTGGCCGACGACCACCACGCGGCGGACGAGCCCGCCGAACTCCGCGTCGGCGAGCAGCGTGCGCCAGCCGAGAGCGAGGTTCGGCCCGAAGTGCGCGCCGCTCGAGACCTCGGCCACGAGGGGGGCGCCGAGCTCGCGGGCGAGGCGCTCGGCGTCGGGACCGGCGTCGTGGCCCGCCACGACCAGCGTGGCCGGGTCGTCGTCGACGGAGAGCAGGCGGGCGGGCCCCGCGGAGGGGCGGGTCACCTCGCCCGGGCGGGCCGCGGGCAGCGTCGTCACGGCCGCCGAGAGCGGCTCGCGCAGGGCGACGTTGAGCTGGACCGGGCCGGGAGTGTCACGGCCGTCGTCGCCGCCGACCCCGAGCGAGGCCGCGACCGCCGCCCGGGCGAGCCGACGGACGGCCTCGACGTCGACGTCGCCCTCGGAGGGGGCCTCGACGTCGCGCACCCACGGGACGGCCGGGCCGAAGAGACCGGGCTGCACGGTCGTCTGGTTGCTGCCGACGCCCCGCAGCTCGACCGGCCGGTCGGCGGTGAGGAGGACGAGCGGCACGCCGGAGTGGTGGGCCTCCAGGACGGCCGGGTGGAGGTTGGCCACGGCCGTGCCGGAGGTCGTCACGACCGCGGTCGGGCGGCCGGTCTCGACGGCGAGGCCCAGGGCGGTGAAGCCGGCGCTCCGCTCGTCGATGCGCACGCGGAGCCGGAGCCGGCCCGCCCGCTCGAACTCGGCGGCGGCGAGCGCCAGGGCCTGCGAGCGCGATCCGGGGCTGAGGACGAGCTCGTGCACGCCCGCGTCGACGAGCGCGGCGAGCAGCGCGACGGCGTAGTCGGTGGCGACGCTGCCGGAGCGCTCCGCCGGGAGGCCGTGAGCGGTGCCGGTCTCGACGGGCCTGGAGGCGGCCCCGTCGGTGTCGGCCTCCGCCTCGCCCCGGACGGCGTCGTGGTCGTCGGGCAGCACGGAGCCCGAGGAGTCGGTGCTCACGGCCTCAGGCCGTGCCGGTCTTGTCGTCGTTGTCGAGCTCGGAGAGCTCCTGCTCGAGGCGCCGGATGCGCTCGTCGGTGGTCTCCCGGTCGAGGTCGGTGACCGTCGCGGCCGAGCGGCCGGAGAAGTCGGGGTCGTCGTCGGGGGCGATGAAGCGACGCTGCGGGCCCCGGCCCGCCTTGCGGGCCCGGCCGAGCAGGAACCACAGTACGGCGCCGACGACGGGCAGCAGGACGATGATCGCTGCCCAGAGGGGCTTGTTCAGCGCCCGGAACCGGCTCGACTCCGCGAAGAGGCAGTCGACGAGGGCGTAGATCACGAACGCCGACGCCGCGACGACCGCCACCACCCAGAACTTGACCATGGCGACGATCATAGGCGTCGCTCCCGGGGGTCGGCTGGGCACGCGACGCCCGGTGCCGGAGAGCGGCCCACGGCGGGCGCACCGGCGGCCGCGGCTAGGATCAGCGCGTGAAACCCTGGGTCAAGTACACGGTCCTGCGCCTCGGCATCTTCCTCGTGGCGCTGGTCCTGTTCGTGCTGCTGCTGCCGAACCCCTACCTCGCGACCCTGCTCGCCGCGGTGGTGGCGTTCTGCGTCTCGTACATCTTCTTCGCCGGCCTGCGGCGCGAGGTCGCGCTCGAGCTGGCCGATCGTCGCTCGCGGCCCGAGCCCCTCGACCGCGACACCCTGGCGGAGGACGACGACCTCGCCGAGCAGGACGCCCGTCTGGCCGAGGCCGACGCCGCCCCCGCTGCCCCGGACGACGCCGGGTCGCGCCCCGCCGACGACCGTCCCGAGGGCCCCGCCCGCGGCGCCTAGGCGAACAGCACGGCGGCGAGGGCGAGCCCGTACAGGAGCGCCGTGAGCGACGCCAGCTGCAGGGCGAGGATCAGCTCCTTCGGGGTCTTGCCCGTGACGCCGATGACGGCCGCGGGCACGGCCGTCAGCAGCGTGAAGTACACGTACGGCGCGTGGAAGTACAGGAAGCCGAAGTACACGAGGATGAGGAACGGCAGCAGCAGGAACGACGCGTACAGCGCGCGGGCCACCGGGTCGCCGACGACGACCGCCAGGGTGCGCTTGCCGGCCGCGCGGTCCTGGGGGATGTCGCGGATGTTGTTGACCATCAGCACCGCGCAGGCGAACAGCCCGGCCGAGACGCCCGCGACCCAGGCGTCGGCGGGGAAGCGCCCGAGCTGCACGAAGGTCGTGCCGACCGTCGCCACGAGGCCGAAGAAGACGAAGACGAAGACCTCGCCGAGCGCGTTGTAGCCGTAGGGCCGCTTGCCCCCGGTGTAGAACCAGGCGGCGACCACGGCGGCGGCGCCGACCGCCAGCATCCACCACTGCTGCGTGAGCACGACGACCGCGACGCCGGCGACCGCGGCGACGGCGAACGAGACGAGGGCGACGCGCAGCACCGTGCGGGGCCGGACGGCGCCCGAGCCCGTCAGGCGGGCCGGCCCGACCCGGAACTCGTCGGTGCCCCGGATGCCGTCGGAGTAGTCGTTCGAGTAGTTGACGCCGACCTGCAGGAACACCGCGACGGCGAGGCAGAGCAGGGCGAGCAGCAGGTCCCAGTCGCCGTTCGCGCGGGCGACCCCGGTGCCGAGGGCGACGGGCGCGACGGCGAGCGGCAGGGTGCGGAGCCGGGCCCCGCCGATCCAGTCGCGGGCCGTGACCCGACGTGCGGGCTGCTTCCCCGGGCGGCCGCCCGGTCGTCCGCTGCGCTTCGTCCTGGATGTCGTCGTCTTGGCCACCCGACGAGTGTAGTTCCCGCCCCGATCGCGGTCAGGGCGCGACGAGGCGCTCCAGCGCGAGCCGGTCGGGCTTGCCGCTCGGCAGCAGGGGCAGCCGCTCGACGACCACCACCCGGTCGGGCGCGGCGCCACGGCCCGCCTCGGCCACCACGGCGGCGCGGAGCTCGGCCAGCGTCCCGCCGTCCGGGCCCTCCCCCGCGCGCACGACGACGGGGACCTCGCCCCAGCGCTCGTGCGTCGACCGGACGACGACGGCCCCGGCCCAGCCCGGCAGCTCGCGGACGACCCGCTCGACGGCGCCGAGCGACACCTTCTCGCCGCCCGAGACCACGACGTCGTCGAGGCGCCCGGTCACCGTGAGGAGGCCCTCGTCGCTCACCGTGCCCGCGTCGCCCGTGCGGTACCAACGCCGCCCGTCCCGCTCGACGAACGCGGCGGCCGTCCGGGCCTCGTCGTCGAGGTAGCCCTCGGCGAGCGACGGGCCGGAGAGCTCGACCTGGCCGCCCACCACGGCCACCCGGGCCTGCCCGACCGGACGGCCGTCGTACACGCAGCCGCCGCCCGTCTCGCTCGACCCGTAGGTGCGCACCAGGGGGACGCCGGAGGCGCGGGCCCGGTCGACGACGGAGGCCGGCGTCGCCTGCCCGCCCACCAGCACGGCCGTGAAGCCGCGGAGCGCCGCGGCGACGCCCTCGTCGTGCTCGGCGGCGTCGAGCGCGGTCACCAGCTGCGCCGGGACGAGCGAGGTGTACCGCACCGGGTGCGTGAGGCGGGCGGCCGCCCGCGCGAACGTCGCGGCGTCGAAGTGGCCGGGCGCGAGCAGCTCCGGCTCGGTGCCGGCGGCGATCGAGCGCACGAGCACGTTCGTGCCGGCCACGTAGTGCGCGGGCAGGGCGAGGAGCCACTGCCCCGGCCCGCCCAGCGCCCCGTCGGCGGCGGCCGCGCCGGCCAGGAGCGCGTCGGTGCCGAGCGCGACCCGCTTGGGCCGGCCGCTCGAGCCGCTCGTCTCGATCACGAGGGCGACCGGCAGCGGCACGGTCGTCGGCAGGTCGGCCGGCACGACGTCGTCCGTCCGCGGGGCGACGGCGGGGCCGCCCGCGAGCGCTGCCCGGAGCGCGAGCAGCACGCGCTCGGGCGAGCGGGCGTCGACCGCGACCAGGGGCCGGGTCATGCCCCGCGCCTCCCCGGCCCCGCCGCCCTCAGTACTGCCACGGGAACGGCGACCAGTCGGGCTCGCGCTTCTCGAGGAAGGAGTCCCGGCCCTCGACGGCCTCGTCGGTGCCGTACGCCAGGCGCGTCGCTTCGCCCGCGAAGACCTGCTGGCCCACGATGCCGTCGTCGGTCGCGTTGAACGCGAACTTGAGCATGCGGATCGCGGTGGGCGACTTCGTGAGCACGACGCGCGCCATCGCCAGCGCCTCCTTCTCCAGGTCGGCGTGGGGCACGACGCGGTTGACCGCGCCCATCTCGTGGGCACGGTCGGCGCTGTACTCCTCGGCGAGGAAGAAGACCTCGCGGGCGAGCTTCTGGCCGATCTGCTTCGCGAAGTAGGCGCTGCCGTACCCGGCGTCGAACGAGCCGACGTCGGCGTCGGTCTGCTTGAACCTGCCGTGCTCGCGGCTGGCGATCGTGAGGTCGCACACGACGTGCAGCGAGTGGCCGCCGCCCGCGGCCCACCCGGGCACCACGGCGACGACGACCTTGGGCATGAAGCGGATCAGCCGCTGCACCTCGAGGATGTGGAGGCGGCCGGCCGAGGCGGGGTCGGCCACGTTCGCCTCGTCGCCCTCGGCCTTGTAGCCGTCGCGGCCGCGGATGCGCTGGTCGCCGCCGCTGCAGAAGGCCCAGCCGCCGTCCTTCGCGCTGGGGCCGTTGCCGGTCAGCAGCACGACGCCGACCCGGCTCTGCTGCCGGGCGTGGTCGAGCGTGCGGTAGAGCTCGTCGACCGTGCGCGGCCGGAAGGCGTTGCGGACCTCGGGGCGGTCGATGGCGACGCGCGCCACGCGGCCCTCGACGTCGAGGTGGTACGTGACGTCGGTGAGGTCGGCGAAGCCGGGCACCTCGCGCCACTCGGTCGGGTCGAAGAGGTCGGAGACGGTGTCGCGCATGCCCGCCAGCCTACGACCGGCGGCGGGGACGGGGCCTCGCGCGGGGCCTGCGCTCGGAGCAGGGCCCGGCCGGGAACGGGCCCTCCGCGACGGCCGCGTCCCCGGCTCGACGGGCCTAGAACTGCGGCAGCGCGCGGCCCAGCAGGTAGACGAAGACGAACGGGTTCGCCAGCACGCAGACCAGCACGGCGGCGACGCCCTGCCAGCGGCCGCGGCGGAGGGCCACGGCGACCAGCGCGACGACCCCGACGACGACCGAGGCGAGCATCGTGACGAGCGCGATCGAGGCGGCCGCGGCGACGAGGTCGGCGGCGAGGAGGCCGACGGCCAGGCCGTCGAGCGCGAGGAGGAGGAGGCCGAGGCCGAGGGTCACGACGCCGAGCCGCCGGCTGCGGGCCGGCTGGGCGGCCTCGTCGTGAGTGGCCTCGTCGAAGACGGTGAGGCCGTCGTCGGCGGCGGCGGAGCCGGGCTGCCCGGAGCGCTGCCGGGCGTCACGGGGCTCGGTCGGGTCGGTCTCGGGAACGGCCATGGTGACCGACCCTAGCGGCCGACCCGGTGACAGACTGGAGACGTGCCGAGCGTCGTACCTGCCGTCCTCCCGCCCGTCGGCGAGCTGCTCGACGGCGCCCACGTCGTGGCCCTCCCGCTGCGCACGCGGTTCCGCGGCATCGTCGTGCGCGAGGCCCTGCTGGTCGAGGGGCCGCGGGGCTGGACCGAGTTCAGCCCGTTCGTCGAGTACCTCCCGGCCGAGGCCGCCACCTGGCTCGCCGCCTCCGTCGACTTCGGCTGGGGCGCCCCGCACGTCGTCCGGGCCGACACCGTGCGCGTGAACGCGACCCTGCCCGCCGTCGGCCCTGCCGAGGTCCCCGGCGTCCTCGCACGCTTCCCCGGCTGCCGCACCGTGAAGGTCAAGGTCGCCGACCGCACCCAGACGCTCGCCGACGACGTCGCCCGCGTCGCCGCCGCCCGCCGACACGTCGGCCCCGAGGGCCGCGTCCGGGTCGACGCCAACGGCGGCTGGTCGGTCGACGAGGCCGAGGAGGCGCTGCTCGCGCTGGCCCCGTACGCCCTGGAGTACGCGGAGCAGCCGTGCGCCACGGTGCCCGAGCTCGCCGAGCTGCGACGCCGCACGGCCGGCCTCGGGGTCCTGGTGGCGGCCGACGAGAGCGTGCGGCGAGCCGACGACCCCCTGGCGGTCGCCCGGGCGGGCGCCGCCGACCTGCTCGTGATCAAGGCCCAGCCGCTCGGCGGGATCCGTGCAGCGCTCGAGGTCGTCGAGGCGGCGGGCCTGCCCGTCGTCGTCTCGAGCGCC
Organism: Frigoribacterium sp. NBH87; assembly: GCF_014217665.1. Classification (NCBI taxonomy): domain Bacteria; kingdom Bacillati; phylum Actinomycetota; class Actinomycetes; order Micrococcales; family Microbacteriaceae; genus Frigoribacterium; species Frigoribacterium sp. NBH87. Next base: position 2,843,927 of record NZ_CP043650.1, on the reverse strand, counting down.
CTCGACACCTCCGTCGGCCTCAGCACGGGCGCCCACCTCGCGGCGGCGCTGCCCGGCCTCGAGCACGACTGCGGCCTCGGCACGGCCGCGCTCCTCGCGGCGGACGTCACCCGGCAGCCACTGCTCCCGGTCGACGGGGCGATCGACGTGCGCCGGGTCGAGGTCGACCACGACCTGCTGCGCGAGCACGCCGCCCCCGACGAGAGGGTGCGCTGGTGGCGTGAGCGGCTGCGGGCCTGCCACGACGTGCTCTCCGCGACCCGCGACTCCTGAGGGTCCCGGCGCCGGCCCGCACGGGCCGGCGGTCGGATCAGAGGCCCGAGTAGGCGTGCAGGCCCTTGAAGAACACGTTGACGATCGAGAAGTTGAACATGACGGCCGCGAAGCCGATGATCGACAGCCACGACGAGCGGGCACCGCGCCAGCCGCGCGTCGCGCGGGCGTGGATGTAGCCGGCGTAGAGGACCCAGATGATGAAGGTCCAGACCTCCTTGGTGTCCCAGCCCCAGTAGCGGCCCCAGGCCCGCTCGGCCCAGACGGCGCCGGCGATGAGGGTGAAGGTCCAGAGCACGAAGCCGACGAGGGCCACGCGGTACGCCAGGTCCTCCAAGCGGTCGGCCGCGGGCAGGGTGTCCATGAAGCGGAGGTTCGCCAGCTTCGCCTGCTCGCGCTTGGTCTGGATCAGCTGCGCGACGGAGAGGCCGGCCGCGATCGCGAAGAACCCGGTGCCGAGGATGGCCACGAGCACGTGGATGACCAGCCAGGCCGACTGCAGCGCGGGCTGCAGCGGCGAGACGGCGACGTAGTAGTTGACCGTGCCGATCGCCAGCAGGATGAGGTTGAGCCCGGTGACGTAGGCGCCGAGGTACGAGATGTCGACGAAGAGCTTCACCACGAGGTAGACGCCGACGATGATCGCCGTGCCGGTCAGCGAGAACTCGAACATGTTGGCCCACGGCACACGACCCGCGGCGACGCCGCGCATGACGACCGAGGCGACGTGCACGAGCAGGCCGAGCACGAGCAGCGACGTGGCGACGCGCTCGAACTTCGAGGCACGACGACCGCCGGAGGCGCCGGGCACGTCGCCCCCGCCGGTGACGGTGTCGGCACGGTCGAGCACGATGGTGCTGCCCCCGCCGGCGCCCTTGCGGAGCGTGCCGCCCGACGACCCCACCGGGGCGGCCGGGACGGCGACGGCCGAGGCGGCCTGCTGGGCGTCGCCGGAGCGCTTCGCCAGGTCGAGGGCGAAGGTCACGAAGGAGATCGTGTAGATCGCCATCGCCGAGTAGACGGCGACGAGCGAGTAGTAGGCGAGGTCGGCGGTCACGGAGTGATCCTACGTCCGCCGCGCGACGCGGAGGGCCCCGTGTCGTTCGACGTCGAGCCGGGGCGCGACGCCGCCCTCGCCGCCTCGGCGGGCACGCCGAGGGTCGTGAGGTGCGTGCGGGCGACCTCGCCGACGGCCCGGTCGAGCGTCGGGTCCTCCCCGCGCGCGAGGCCGGCGTACTCGAGCCGGAGGCCGGTGCCGGTGGCCGTGGCCGTGGCCTTGACCCAGACGCGGCGACGGGGCACGAAGAGGGCCGTGAGCAGGCCGCCGAAGGTGAGCACGGCGAAGAGCAGCACCCACACCTGCGAGGGGTCGTGGTGCACGTCGAGCGACGCGAAGCGCTTCACGTCGTTGAACGTGATCGTGCCGAGGCCGTTCGGCAGGTCGACCGTCTCGCCCGGGCTGAGCTGGAGGGCCTTCTGGCCGTTCTCCGCCCCCGCGCCGGCGATCTCGGTCATGTCGTCGGTCTTCAGCGAGTAGACCGACTGCGGCACGCCGTCGTCGAGCGCGAGGTCGCCGTCGTAGACGTTGAGGCTCAGCACCGGGTTGAGGAGGTCGGGGTAGCTGGAGGCGAGGATCCCCGAGCCGTCCCCGGTCTCGACCGCCGACGGGTAGAAGAAGCCGATCATGCCGACCTGCTCGGAGAGCCCGTCGGGCACCTTGACGACCCCCTGCGACGTGAGGTTCGCGTCCTGCGGGAGGAAGGGGATCGTGTCGGTGAACGGCTCGCTGCCGTCGGGCGCGGTGACGGTCACGTCGACCGCGTAGCCGTTGCCGAGCAGGTAGACGGTCGAGCCGCCGATGGCGAGCGGGCTGTTGACCTTGATCTGGGTCGACCGCGGGTCGCCGCCCTGCGTCCGGGTGGTGACGTCGGCCGTGTAGTCGGTCGGCTGCCCCAGGGCGTCGGTGTTGGTCTCCTCGTACGTCGTGCGGAACTTGTCGAGCGTGATGTTGTACGGCGACAGCTGCGAGTCGCTGAACCACCGGCCGGGGTTGAACGAGTCGTACGACACGAGCGCGTTCGTGAAGGTCTGGCCCTCGACGATCACGCGCTGGCCGGTGTAGCCGAACCCCCCGCCGACGCCGACCGTGAGCAGCACCCCGACGAGCGCCGAGTGGAAGACGAGGTTGCCGGTCTCGCGGAGGTAGCCGCGCTCGGCGCTGACCGAGTCGCCGAAGACCTCGGTGCGGTAGCCGGCGCGCTTCAGCTGGGCGCGGGCCGCCGTGACGGCGGCGGCGGGGTCGAGGTCGACGCCCGACGCGCCTCCCTCGCCGGCCTCCAGCGTGACCGAGCGGTAGCCGGCCAGGCGGGAGAGCCGCGCGGGCGTCCTCGGCGGGCGGGCCCGGAGCGCCTCGAAGTGGTGCTTCGTGCGCGGGATGATGCAGCCGATCAGCGAGATGAAGAGCAGCAGGTAGACGGCGGAGAACCACGGCGACGAGTAGGTGTCGAAGACGCCCAGCTTGTCGAGCACGGGGAAGAGGTCGGGGTGGTCGGCCCGGTACTGGACCACGCCGTTCGGGTCGGAGGTGCGCTGCGGCACGAGCGAGCCGGGGATCGCCGCCACCGCGAGCAGCATGAGGAGGAAGAGCGCCGTCTTCATGCTCGTCAGCTGGCGCCAGAAGAAGCGCAGGTAGCCGACCAGGCCGAGGCGCGGGTTCGTGACCCCGCCGTCGCGGTCGCCACCGGCGGACGCGGCCGCGTCGCCGGCGGCGGGCTCGGCGGGGGCGACCGAGTCGTAGTGGTCGCTCGGCCTCAGCGGGTCGCCGACGGCGTCGGAGCCGTCGGTGACCTCGGTGCTGTCGACGGCGTCGGGGGTGCCGGTCGCGCCGGGCGCTCGGTCAGACGATCGTGCCATAGCCCGCGATCACCGCCCCGACCTCGGACATCAGCGCGGACCAGAGCCCGGTGACCATGAGAAGACCGATGACCACCAGGACGGAACCTCCGACGATGTTGACGACGCGGATGTGCCGCTTGACGAACGAGATGGAGCGCGACGCCCAGCCGAGGCCGAGGGCGACGAGCAGGAAGGGCACGCCGAGGCCGACGCAGTAGGCCACGCCGAGCAGCACGCTCTGGCCGACCGACCCGGTGTTCAGCGACATCGCCGTGATCGCGGCGAGCGTCGGCCCGACGCACGGGGTCCAGCCGAGGCCGAAGACGATGCCGAGCAGCGGGGCGCCGGCGAGGCCGGTCGCCGGGGTGAAGCCCGGCTTGAGGGTGCGCTGCAGCACCGTGAACTGGCCGATGAAGACGAGGCCGAGCGCGATCACGACGAGCCCCATCACGCGCACGATCAGCTCGCGCCACTGGATCAGCCAGAAGCCGACGGCGCCGAAGGCGAGGTTCGCCCCGACGAACACGACCGAGAAGCCGGCGATGAAGAGGAGCACGCCGATGACCACCCGGCGACGGTCGCGGGCGCGGCCGGCGTCGTCACGGGCGCCGCCGGTCAGGCCGCCGACGTAGCCGAGGTAGCCGGGCACGAGCGGGAGGACGCAGGGCGACAGGAACGAGATGAGGCCCGCCAGCACCGCCACGGGCAGCGCGACGGCCAGCTGCCCGCCGGCGACCGCGTCGAAGAAGGGGTTGCCCTGGTACACCTAGGCCTGCTCGACGACGGCGTCTTTGATCAGCTGGTCGAGGATGCTGGGGCCCTGCAGCCCGCCCAGGATGCGCGCGGCGATGCGGCCCTGCTTGTCGAGCACGATCGTCGTCGGCACGGAGTTCGGGGCGATGGTGCCCGCCAGCGCGAGCTGCACGGTGCCGTCGTTGGTGTCGACGACCGAGGGGTAGGTGACGCCGAACTTCTCGGCGAAGGCGAGCGACGTCTTGGCCTGGTCGCGCACGTTCACGCCGAGGAACTGCACGCCGTCGCCCTCGTGGGCCTCGCTGAGCTGCTGCAGGTCGGGCGCCTCCTGCCGGCAGGGCGGGCAGCTGGCGTACCAGAAGTTGAGCACGACGACCTGGCCGTCGAGGTCGGAGCGCGAGACCTCGTCGCCCGCGTCGGTCGTCGCCGTGAACTCGACCGGGTCGCGTCGCTCGTCGACGGGGACCTCCGTCACGGTGCCCTCGCCGGAGATGTAGTTCTCGGTGCCGCCGTCGGCGTACTGCTGCGCGAGGCCGTCGTTCGCCGACGTGCAGCCGGTGAGGGCGAGGGCGAGCACGGCCGCGGCGGCGAGGCCGCGGACGGTGCGCCGACGCAGGGACGGACGGGTGGTGGACGGAGCCGCGGAGGCCCCGTCGGACGGTGTTCGGGTGGTCACACTGCTCCCAGGTCGACGGCGTTCGCGAGCAAGTCTGCCGCGGGATCCTGATAGCCCACCTCGACGAAGCGGTCGCCGCGGCGCTCGAGGGTCGTCACGCTCGACAGCGAGCAGCGGCGGCGACGCGGGTCGTGGAAGAGGCGCGCGCCGGTGACGCTGCGGTGCACCATCCAGATCGGCAGCTGGTGGCTGACGAGGACGACGTCGCCGCCGTCGACGCTCGACCAGGCCTCGTCGACCGCGGCGAGCATGCGGGCGGCGATGCTGACGTAGGCCTCGCCCCAGCTCGGCTTGAGCGGGTTGACGATCCACGGCCACTCGGCGGGCACGGCCAGCTGCTTCGCGACCGTGAAGTCGCTGCGGCGCCCCTCGTACTTGTTGGTCGGCTCGATGAGGCGCTCGTCGACCTGCACCGGCAGCTCGAAGGCCTCGGCCCACGGAGCCGCGCTCTCGCGCGTGCGCTGCAGCGGGCTGGCGACGATCGCGGCGACCGGGGCGCCCTGCGCCTGCAGCATCGCGGCCGACGAGGCCGCCATGCGGTGGCCGAGCTCGCTGAGCCCGAAGCCCTCGAGTCGGCCGTAGAGGACGTGGTCGGGGTTCTGCACCTCACCGTGGCGCACGAGGTGGATCTGCTGGGCGGGCATGCGCCCCAGTCTAGGTCGGGGCCCGGCGCACACCTCCCACCGGGGAGACCCACAGGAGGCGCGGTGCGGGGCCCGCAGGGACGCCCGCGCACGGTAAACTCGGGCCTCGTGATCGAACGCACCCTCATCAACGACCTCGCTCCCCTCCCCGACGGCACCGTCACGGTGGCGGGCTGGGTCGACACGGTCCGTGACCAGAAGAAGGTGCAGTTCGTCGTCCTCCGCGACGAGTCCGGCGCCGTCCAGCTCGTCCGCCCGCGCACCGCGGCCGACGTCCTCGCCGAGGCGGGCGAGACCGACGAGGTCGCCGACGCGATCTCCGGCCTCTCGCAGGGCAGCTTCGTCACCGTGACGGGCCAGCTCAAGCACGACGAGCGGGTCAAGCTCGGCGGCATCGAGGTGAAGATCGACACCCTCGTCGTCGACAGCCTCGCCGACCCCGAGACCCCGATCGCCGCCGACAGCGGCATCGACAAGCGCATGGACTGGCGCTTCCTCGACCTGCGCGTGCCGCGGAACGCCCTCATCTTCCGCGTGCAGACGACCTTCGAGCACGCCATGCGCACCTACTGGGTCGAGCGCGGGTACATCGAGATCCACACCCCCAAGATCATGGCGTCGGCCAGCGAGTCGAACGCCGAGCTCTTCAAGGTCGACTACTTCGAGGGCAGCGCCTTCCTCGCGCAGAGCCCCCAGTTCTTCAAGCAGATGGCGCAGTCGGCGGGCTTCGGCAAGATCTTCGAGATCGCCCCGGTCTTCCGTGCCGACCCGTCGTTCACCTCGCGGCACGCGACCGAGTACACCAGCGTCGACGCCGAGATCAGCTACGTCGACTCCCACGAGGACGTCATGCAGATGCAGGAGGAGCTCCTGGTCGCCGCGTTCACGGCCGTCGTCGAGAAGCACGGCGCCGAGATCGCGGAGCTCTTCGACGTCGAGCTGACCGTGCCCACGACGCCCTTCCCGCGCATCCCCCTGGCCGAGGCGAAGCAGATCGTCGCCGACCGCGGCTACGTCGTGCCCCGCGCCGACGCCGACATGGACCCGGAGGGCGAGCGCCAGATCGCCGCCTACGTGAAGGAGACGTTCGACCACGACTTCGTCTTCCTCACCGACTACGACGCGTCGATCCGGCCGTTCTACCACATGCGCCACGACGACGACCCGCAGCTCACGAAGAGCTACGACCTCATCTACAACGGCACGGAGATCACCACGGGCGCCCAGCGCGAGCACCGCGTCGAGGTGCTCGAGGCGCAGATCCGCGAGAAGGGCATGAAGCCGGAGGAGCTCGGCGGCTACCTCGACTTCTTCCGCTACGGCGCCCCGTCGCACGGCGGCTTCGGCATGGGCCTGGCCCGCGTGCTGATGCTGATGCTGCACCAGCCGAACCTCCGCGAGGTGACGTACCTGTTCCGCGGGCCGACGCGCCTCACGCCGTAGTCGACACCGCCCCGCGGGGCGGAGCGCGACGCCGCGACGGGCCCGACGAGAGCGATCTCGTCGGGCCCGTCGTGGTAGGGGGTCGCCGAGCGGTGCGGTGCGGTGCGGCCGGGACAGCAGCGGCGGAGCGCCGGGGCATCAGCCCCTCAGAGGACGGCCTTGCGCAGCGCGGTGCGGAGTCGGTCGGGCTCGACGCGCCAGATGGTGTGCACCCGGTCGTCGATGAGGACGACGGGGATCTCCTCCGCGTACTCGTCGCGGAGGGCGGCGTCGTCGAGGATGTTCGTCTCGACGTAGCCGAGGTCGTGGGCCGCGAACTCCGGCTCAGCGAGCACGGCGTCGAGGGCTGTCCGGGCGTCGTCGCACAGGTGGCAGCCGGGCTTCGTCAGCAGGGACAGGCGGGGAGCACTCACGCCCCGACCCTACCGGCCCCCACCTCCGCGCATCCCGCGGCGTGATGTGCCACCGATCCCCAGCTCCCCTGCTCCCCGCTTCCTCTCCCCTCTGTCGCAATTGCCGACTCACGGCCTCCTGATACGGGAAAATCCACGCCCTGGACGAGTCCAAGCTGCAGATCGGTCGGCATTTGCTGTCACCAACGACGAAGCCGCAGCAGCAGCATCAGCAGGGAAGGGAAGCAGGAAGCTACGGCGTCGGCGACTGGCCCGCAGGGCCGCGCCCGGCAGGGCGCCGCGCCCGGCAGGGCGCCGCGCCCGGCAGGGCGCCATGGGCACGGAAGTAGGTCGTGAAAAGAAAGCGGCCCCTGGCCCGAAGGGCCAGGGGCACGCGAACAGTTGCGACTACTTCTTGTTGCGACGCTGGTGGCGCGTCTTGCGGAGCAGCTTGCGGTGCTTCTTCTTCGCCATGCGCTTGCGACGCTTCTTGATGACAGAACCCATGTGGACCTCGCTGATTGGACTGGATCGGAACAACCGGGTCCGAAACAGAACCGCGGAAAAATACCTCGGGGCAGTCTACAAGGGCCGGACCCGAATGTCGAAGTGGCGTCAGCCGACGTCGGCGACGCCGATCTGCAGGACGGCCGCGACGGCCGACTCGGGCACCCGGAACGAGCGGCCGAAGCGGATCGCGGGCAGCTCGCCGGAGTGCACCATGCGGTACACGGTCATCCGCGACACGCGCATCATGTCGGCCACCTCGGCCACCGTGAGGAACCTCACGTCTGACAGGTCGTGCGCCACGGGTCCACCTTCGTCGTCGGGCACCGGCAGCGGCAGCTCCCGGGTCGTGGCCACTCTAGGGGCGTGGCCGACCCCGTGCAACGGATCGGTCGTCAGCGGCCGAGGCGCTTGCGCACCGGCTCGATGACCCGCTCGTCGAGGGCGCTCTGGGCGTCGTGCAGGGCCGAGGAGGCGCGGTGCTGCGCGTCCGCGACGGCACGGCCCAGCGTGCTCCCGACGTCGCCCGCGTCGGGGAGGTTCTCGGCCGCCCGGCGGATGGGCGCCGGCATGGCCACCCCCGCCCACGCGGCGAACGCGCCGGAGGCGACGCCGTCGAGCTCGTCCGCGGCGCCCGCGCCGAGGAAGGGGATGAGCCAGTCCTCGACGGTCTCGAGCGGGACGGTCTCGATGCCGTAGTAGCGGTGCTGGCCGACCTCGCGGACGTGCACGAGCCCGGCGTCGCGGAGCACGCGGAGGTGCTTCGACACCGTCGGCTGGCTGAGGCCGAGGGCCGTGACCATCTCGCCGACGCTGACGTCGCCGGTGGCCGAGTCGGCCGAGACGTGCGCGTCGAGCAGCACCTTCAGGAGGTCGCGGCGCGTCCCGTCGGCGATCACGCTGAAGATGTCGGGCATGCAGCCACAGTAACGACCACGGCCCCCGAGTACCATGACGACCGTGTCGCGCCCCTCCGTCGCCGATCGGCGCCTGCCCCGTCGAGACCCCCGCAGCCCCTTCGCGCGGCTCTCCGAGTGGATCGACGACATCGGGCGGCACTCGCCGGCGCGGTTCGCCATCATGATCTTCACCGGCCTCATCGTGGTCTTCACGCTCGTCTTCTCGCTGCCGGTCTCGTCGGCCGAGGGCAGCAGGACGCCGTTGGCCGACTCCCTCTTCACCGCCGTCTCGGTCATCTGCGTCACCGGGCTCGCGACCGTCGACATGGCCACGCACTGGTCGCTGTTCGGGCACGTCGTCATCTTCGTCGGGGTGCAGATCGGCGCCATCGGCGTGCTGACGCTCGCGTCGATCATGGGGCTGGTGGTCTCGCGGAAGCTGGGCCTCCGCGCCCGGCTGATGGCCGCCTCCGACAGCAACCCGCTCCGCGTGCACGCGGGCCCGGTGCCCGAGGGCCAGGCCGTGCGGCTCGGCGAGGTGGGCGGGCTGCTCGCCACCGTGGCGCTCAGCTCGGCCGTGATCCAGACCGTCATCGCACTGCTGCTCATCCCCCGCGTGCTGCTCGACGGCATCCCCCTCGGCGACGCGGTGCTCGACAGCTTCTACTACTCGGCGATGGCCTTCACGAACACGGGCTTCACGCCGAACGCCGACGGGCTCGCCCCGTTCGCCGACGACTACTGGTTCTTGTCGCTGATCATGGTCGGCGTCTTCCTCGGCAGCATCGGGTTCCCCGTCATCTACGCGCTGGCCCGCAACCCCCGCAACCCGCGACGCTGGTCGGTCCACGTCAAGCTCACGCTGGTCACCAGCGGAGTCCTGCTCCTGGCGGGCACCGTCCTCTACATCGTGCTCGAGTTCGACAACCCGGAGACCTTCGGCGACATCGCGGCGGGCCCGACGATCTTCCAGTCGCTCTTCCTCAGCACGATGACGAGGTCGGGCGGGTTCGCGACCATCGACATCTCCGAGCTCAACGGGTCGTCGCTGCTCGTCACCGACATGCTCATGTTCATCGGCGGCGGGTCGGCGTCGACGGCCGGCGGCATCAAGGTGACGACCCTGGCCGTCCTCTTCCTCGCCGCGTTCGCCGAGGCCCGGGGCAACCGCTCGATGGAGGCGTTCGGCCGCCGGATCCCGAGCGACGTCCTCCGCCTGTCGGTCAGCGTGGTGCTCTGGGGCGCGACGATCGTCGCCGTGTCGAGCATCCTGATCATGCACATCACCAAGGAGCCCCTCGACCACGTGCTGTTCGAGTCGATCTCGGCCTTCGCCACCTCGGGCCTGTCGACGGGGCTGACCGACCGCCTCCCCGACTCCGGCAAGTACATCCTCGCGGTCACGATGTGGATGGGCCGCGTTGGTACAGTGACACTCTCCGTCGCCCTGGCCGCCAGCCAGCGACGCCAGCTGTTCACGCGAGCCGAGGAGCGACCGATCGTTGGTTGACAAGATCAAGCACGACGCCCCGGTGCTCGTCATCGGCCTCGGCCGGTTCGGCGCCGCCACCGCCGGCCAGCTCGAGCGACAAGACAGGGACGTGCTCGCCGTCGACACCGACGCGGGCCTCGTGCAGAAGTGGGCCGACCGGGTCACCCACGCGGTGCAGGCCGACGCCCGCAGCATCGACGCGCTCAAGCAGATCGGCGCCCAGGACTTCTCGATCGCGGTCGTCGCCGTCGGCTCGTCGATCGAGGCGAGCGTGCTGATCACCGCGAACCTCGTCGACCTGAAGGTGCCGCAGATCTGGGCGAAGGCGATCAGCCAGTCGCACGGCAAGATCCTGGCCCGCATCGGCGCCAACCACGTCATCTACCCGGAGCGCGAGGCCGGCGAGCGCGTCGCGCACCTCGTCTCGGGCCGCATGCTCGACTACATCGAGTTCGACGACGCCTTCGCGATCGTCAAGATGTACCCGCCGAAGCCGGTGCGGGGAGCCTCGCTCGCGAGCTCGAACATCCGCAAGAAGTACGGCATCACCATCGTCGGCGTGAAGAGCCCGGGAGGCGCGTTCGAGGAGGCGACGCCCGAGACGGTCATCAGCGACCACGACCTCATCATCGTCTCCGGCGACAGCCGGGCGATCGAGCGGTTCGCCGCCCTCGACAGCTGAGCCGCGTCGCGGAGGGCGATCGGGCCGGCTCGACGCCGCCCCCGCCGAGGGGCCGGCCGGGCCTAGGTGACGGCCCGACTCAGCTGCCGGCCGCGATCTCCCGGTTGCGGGCCAGCGCGGCCTGCGTGGCACGCTCGAACAGCTCGCGGAGGCCGCCGTCGGCGAGCTCCGCGACCGCCCGCTCGGTCGTGCCGCCCGGGCTCGTCACGCGACGACGCAGCTCCGCCGGGGCCTCGTCGGCCGGCAGCAGGTCGCTCGCGGCGAGCAGCTCGCTCGCCCCGCGGAACGTGCCCTGGACGAGCGTGGCCGCCTGCGCGGGCGTGAAGCCCAGCGCGACCGCCGCCTCCTGCAGCTGCTCGATCAGGTAGAAGACGTAGGCCGGGCCGGAGCCGGAGATCGTGCTGAGGGCGTCGATCTGCTCCTCGGGCACGACGACGACGTCGCCGACAACCTCGAAGACGCGTCGCGCCAGCGCGAGGTCGGACTCGGAGGAGCGGGAGCCGGCAGCCAGGCCCGTGACGGCGAGGCCGACCACGGCGGGCGTGTTCGGCATCGACCGGAGCACGGGCACGTGCTCGGGCAGCGCCGCCTCCATCGTGGCCGTCGTGACGCCCGCGGCGAGGCTGACGACGACCGTGCCGGGCTCGAGGGCCGGGCCGATCTCGCGGAGGAGGTCGACGACCATCCCGGGCTTGACGCCGATCAGCACGACCGACGCCCCGACGACCGCCGAGGCGTTGGCGGTCGGGTCGGTCTCGGTGGCGAGCGAGGTGACCGGGCCGCGGCGGAGAGCGACGGCCTTGGCCTCGGTGCGGTTCGTGACGCGGACGCCGCCCTCGACGACGACGTCGGGCGAGAGCAGACCCGCGAGGATCGCGCCGCCCATCGAGCCGGCGCCGAGGATCGCCGTGGTGGGGAGAGTGGTGACCATCAGGCCATCCTAAGATCGAGCTGAGCACCACGAGGGGATCGGACACCATGAGCACTTCCGGCGGCAACAAGGCGATCTTCGCGGCACTGGCCGCGAACCTCGGCATCGCGGTGACCAAGTTCATCGCCTGGGCCTTCTCCGGGTCGTCGTCGATGCTCGCCGAGGGCGTGCACTCGCTGGCCGACTCCGGCAACCAGCTGCTCCTGCTGCTCGGCGGGCGACGCGCGAAGAAGGCCGCCGACGAGGAGCACCCCTTCGGCTACGGGCGCGAGCGCTTCGTCTTCGCCTTCGTCGTCTCGATCATCCTGTTCAGCGTGGGCGGGGTCTTCTCGCTCTACGAGGGCGTCGAGAAGCTCCGCGAGCCGCACCCGCTCGAGGTGCCCTGGCTGCCCGTGCTCGTGCTCGCGATCTCGCTGGGCCTCGAGGGCTTCTCGCTCCGTACCGCGATCCGCGAGGCACGGCCGTCGAAGGGCAGCCAGAGCTGGGTCTCGTTCATCCGCCGCGCCAAGGCCCCCGAGCTGCCCGTCGTGCTGCTGGAGGACGCCGCGGCCCTCCTGGGCCTCACCTTCGCCATGGTCGGCGTCGTGCTGACCTGGATCACGGGCGACGGGGTCTTCGACGCGATCGGGACGCTCCTCATCGGCGTGCTGCTCGTCGCGGTGGCGGTCGTGCTCGGCATCGAGACGAAGAGCCTGCTGGTCGGCGAGGGCGCCTCGGCCGCCGACGTCGCCGCCATCCGCGCCGCCGTGACCGACGGCCCGGAGGTCGAGTCGATCATCCACATGAAGACCCTGTACCTCGGCCCGGAGGAGCTGCTGGTCGCCGCGAAGGTGGCCATGCCCGGCCGCACGCTGCTCAGCGACGTCGCCGCCGCGATCAACACGGTCGAGTCGCGCGTGCGCGAGGCCGTGCCGATCGCCCGCGTGATCTACGTCGAGCCCGACGTGTGGGTGGAGCCGGGCCACGTGGCTCCGGCGACCGACGCGATCGTGATCCGCGCGGCCGACTAGCCGTCGGCCCCGGCCCCGGCTGCGGCCGCCGTGCCGGTGCCGGTGCCGGCACGGCGGGCGGCGAAGAAGTCGTCCAGCTGGGCCCGGCACTCGGGCTCGCGGACGCCCGCCACGACCTCGGCGCGGTGCGGCAGCCGGCGGTCGCGGAGGATGTCGTAGACGCTGCCCGCGCCTCCCGCCTTCTCGTCCCAGGCCCCGAAGACCACCCGCGGCACCCGCGCCGCGAGGATGGCGCCCGCGCACATGGGGCACGGCTCGAGGGTGACGACGAGGGTCGTGCCCGTGAGGTGCCAGTCACCCGTGTGGCGGGCGGCGGCCCGGAGCGCCAGGACCTCGGCGTGGGCCGTCGGGTCCTGCGAGAGCTCGCGCTCGTTGCGCCCGGTCGCGATCACGACGCCGTCGGCGTCGAGCACCACGGCCCCGACGGGCACGTCGCCGGAGACGGCGCAGCCCTCCGCCTCGGCGAGCGCGGCCCCCATCCACCGGGCGAGCTCGGGGGGCACGGCGGTCACGGGGCTCCTCGGGTCGACGGGCGTCGGGGGCGGACGACTCCGCTACCGTGGAGCCTATGCGAGTGCACGTAGCGGACCATCCCCTGATCACCCACAAGCTGACCGTGCTCCGCGACGCGAGCACGCCGTCACCGACCTTCCGGGCCCTCACCGAAGAGCTCGTGACGCTGCTGGCCTACGAGGCCACCCGCGGGGTCCGCACCACCCCGATCGAGATCCAGACCCCCGTCGGCCCGACCACCGGGCTGGCCATCAGCCAGCCGCGGCCGCTCGTCGTCCCCATCCTCCGCGCCGGCCTCGGCATGCTCGAGGGCATGACGACGCTGGTGCCGACCGCCGAGGTCGGGTTCCTCGGCATGGTCCGCGACGAGGAGACCCTGCAGCCGACGACGTACGCCGAGCGCCTGCCCGACGACCTGTCGAACCGCCAGTGCTTCGTGCTCGACCCGATGCTGGCGACCGGCGGCTCGCTGATCGCCGCCATCGACTACCTGCTCGAGCGCGGCGCCGTCGACGTGACGGCGGTCTGCCTGATCGCGGCCCCCGAGGGCCTCGCCGCGGTCGAGGCCGCGATGCAGGGCCGCGACGTCAGCATCGTGCTCGGCGCCGTCGACGAGAAGCTCGACGAGAACGGCTACATCGTGCCCGGGCTGGGCGACGCGGGCGACCGCCTCTACGGCCTGGCCTGACCCCGGCGCCGCACAGGCGCCTCCCCCCGCTCCCTCCCCGCAGCGCCCGATCCGGCCACGTCACCCGACGTGGCGCACGGATCGGGCGCTTCGTCGTGCTGCCTTGACAGGCCGTGCACGAGTGACAGAAGATCGACCCCATGACTGACAGCGTGTTCATCCCGACCTCCCCCGAGGCCTCCGGGAGCACCGGCATGATGATGCCGAGCGCCGTCGTCCTGTGTCGAATGTGTGCCTGATCAGGTCGCACCTCGCCGAGTCGCCGTGCCGCGCCGAGCGCGCTGCCGAGTTCGCCGCACGACCCTGCTGCTGAACCGCGACTCCCGGATGCACACGCGTCACCACCTCCGACGCGCATCCCCTCGGCCCTGAGCTCCCGCTCGACGGGCCGTCCGCCCCGGCACCGCTGCCCCCCCGGCAGAGGCCTCGTCATCGAGGCCCCGGGCACCGACACACACCGAGCACTCCCCCGGCCGACGACGCCCGGGGGCGCGACTCACCTCACGCAAGGACCCCGCGTACCCATGTCCCTCATCCTCGACCGCCCCGTCACCGCCCCCGCCGTCGCCACCAGCCCCGTCGCCACCAGCCCCGTCGTCACCAGCCCCGTCGGCGCCGCCCCCGTCGGCGTCGCGCCGAGCGGCCGCCCCCTGAGCGCCGCCCCGGTCGTCGCTCCGGCTCCCGAGGCGAGCGCCCCCGCCCGGCCCGCCGCCCCCCGGCCCCGCACGGTGCCCGAGGGCACCGAGGCCCGCGGCTTCGCCCTCTACGTCGGCATCGACGAGCTCAAGGCCGCGGAGGCCGACACCGACCTCGGCGAGATCGTCGCGCAGATCAAGGCCCTCGTCGCACGGATCGCCCCCGGCGCCGAGACCCACGCCGCCGTGGCGCTCGCCCCGACCGGCGCCGGCGGCCGCGACGTCGACGTCGTCCGGCTCGCCCTGCACGACCCCTCCGCGCTCGCGGCCCGCCGGCCGACCGTGGAGGACGAGGAGCCCGGCGCCCGCGGGGGCGTCGTCGTCGACATCTCGCGGAAGCGCCTCCTGCTCGACGGCGAGACCGCCCCCCTGACCTACAAGGAGTTCGAGCTGCTGCAGTACCTCGTGCTGCGCGAGGGCCGCACGATCGAGCGCGCCGAGCTGATCTCGGGTCTCTGGTCGGACGACGACGGCGAGGCCCCCAACGAGCGCACGATCGACGTGCACGTGCGTCGGCTGCGGTCGAAGCTCGGGGCCTTCGAGGACATCGTGCGCACCGTGCGCGGGGTCGGATACCGCTTCGACCGCCACGCTGACGTGTCGATCCGCCACGCGTCGACCCCGTCGCCCGACGTCTTCTGAGGGCCGGGGGTCCCCCTCAGGGGAAGTTCCCAGCAAGATAACGGTTCGGTAACTAGACCTCCGTTACCGCACCGTTATAGATTGACCGCGTTGAGGTTGTTTGCTGTGGCAGCCGACACGGAATGTGATTGCAGGACACTCTTGGTGCAAGGGAAGAGGGCCGGTCGCCTCGCGACCGGCCCTCTGTCACGTCCGGGCCCGACTCGACCCCGACGCTCGCTCGCCGGCGCGTGGGCCGGCTCGCCTGTCTCGTGACCGCCGCACGGCGTCCCCCTGTCGGCCGTTCTTCGTAGACTCGACGTCGACACGAGACGAGGTGGCGACATGAGCGAGACAGCCGTGGCCGTCGGGGCCTGGGAGGCCCTGTTCCGAGCACAGGTGAGCATCATGCGCGAGCTGAACGCCGCCTTCCCCACCGACGACATCTCGTTCAACGAGTACGACGTGCTGTTCAACCTGTCGAGCCAGCCTGCGCGGCGGGCCCGCATCCGCGACCTCACCCGGCACCTGCTGCTCACCCAGCCGAGCATCAGCCGCCTCGTCGACCGCCTGGCGAGCAAGGGCATCGTCGAGAAGCAGACCGACCCCGGCGACGGGCGCGGCATCATCGTCGCCCTCACCGACCACGGCTACGACCTCTACCGACGCACCGCCGTCGACCACGCGGCCGCCATCAGGCGCCGCGTGGGCGGCAGCCTCGACCACGACGAGCTCGTCGCGCTGACCGACCTCTGCACGCGCCTCCGCCTGGGCCAGACGACGGGCAGCCCCGGCGACCCGGGCGCGACGACCAGGGCCGACGCCGAGGTCGGTGCCGCCTCGTGACCTCGTCCCCCTCCGTCGTCTGGCTGCGCGACGACCTCCGCGTCGCCGACAACCCCGCCCTCGTCGCCGCGGTCGACCGCGGCGAGCCCGTGGTCGTGCTCGTCGTGCTCGACGACGAGACCCCGGGCATCCGCCCTCTCGGCGGGGCCGCGCGCTGGTGGCTCCACCACAGCCTGGTGGCGCTCGACGGCGCGCTCCGCGAGCTCGGGGCCGGCCTGACGCTCCGCCGCGGCCCCGCCGCCGAGGTGCTCCCGGCCGTCGTGGCCGAGGTCGGCGCCGGCGCCGTCTACTGGAACCGCCGCTACGGCAAGGTGCCCCGCGACACCGACGCGGCCCTGAAGGCCGCGCTCCGCGACGAGGGCCTCGTGGCCGAGAGCTTCCAGGCGAACCTCCTCTTCGAGCCGTGGACGGTGCAGACCGGCCAGGGCCAGCCGTTCAAGGTCTTCACACCGTTCTGGCGGGCCTGCCTCGACCGGCCCGAGCCCCGGCACCCGCTCGACGCTCCCGACGCCGTGCGGCCCCCGGAGGCCCCGCCCGCCAGCGACGACCTCGACGCGTGGCAGCTGCTGCCGACGAGCCCCGACTGGGCCGCCGGGCTCCGCGAGACGTGGACCCCGGGCGAGGCCGCCGCACTGGACGCCCTGGAGGAGTTCGCCACGGGCCACCTCGCCGACTACGGCGAGCGCGACTTCCCGGCGCAGGAGGCCACGAGCCGCATGTCGCCGCGACTGAGGTTCGGCGAGGTCAGCCCGTTCCAGATCTGGCACCGCATGCGGGGCGACCTCCCGCCCGCCTCGCGCGAGCGGGCGCAGGCGTTCCTCCGCGAGGTGGTCTGGCGCGAGTTCAACCACACCATCCTCTTCACCTCGCCCGAGCTGGCGACCGTCAGCTACCGCCCCGAGTTCGAGGCGTTCCCGTGGGCCGACGTGCCGGAGTCGGAGGTCGACGCCTGGCGTCACGGCCGGACGGGCGTGCCGCTCGTCGACGCCGGCATGCGCCAGCTCTGGACGACCGGGTGGATGCACAACCGGGTGCGGATGGTGACGGCGAGCTTCCTGATCAAGAACCTCCTGGTCGACTGGCGGGTCGGCGAGCAGTGGTTCTGGGACACCCTCGTCGACGCCGACGAGGCGAACAACCCCGCCAACTGGCAGTGGACGGCGGGCTCCGGCGCCGATGCCGCCCCCTACTTCCGGGTCTTCAACCCCGTGCTGCAGGGCGAGAAGTTCGACAAGGAGCGCAACTACGTCCGGGCATGGGTGCCCGAGATCGACACCGACGACTACCCCGAGCCGATGGTCGACCTGAAGGAGTCGCGGCGCCGCGCCCTCGACGCCTACGAGACGATGCGCCGCGCCTCCCCCGCGTCGCCCTGACCGCCGCACCGCCCGAGCACCGAGCACCGAGCACCGAGCACCGAGCACCGAGAGGCACCATGACCGACTCCGCCCGCCCCTCCGGCATCGACGCCGTCTTCGACGCGCGCCAGGCCGAACGTCGAGCGCCCAGCGTCGTGTTCGCGACCTTCGACCACGACGGCGTCACGCACCACGGCGCCCGCGGCGAGGTCGCGGGCGCCCTGCCGGGGCCGCACACCGCCTACCGGATCGCCTCCTGCACGAAGAGCTTCACCGCGGCGGCGCTGCTGGCGCTCCGCGACGCGGGGCAGCTCGTGCTCGACGCGCCCGTCACCGACTTCGTGCCCGCCTTCGCCGACGTCGCGCTGCCCACGGGCGACTCGCCCGTGCCGACGGTGCGGATGCTGATGACGATGTCGGGCGGCCTGCCGACCGACGACCCCTGGGGTGACCGCCAGGAGTCGATCACCGACGACGAGCTCGACGCCCTGCTGCGGCGCGGTCTGCGCTTCGACAGCGTGCCCGGCACGACCTTCGCGTACTCGAACCTGGGCTGGGCCCTGCTCGGGCGCGTCGTCGCGAGCGCGGCCGGCCACCCCTACCGCGAGGTCGTCGAGCAGACGCTCCTCGGCCCCCTCGGGCTGCCCTCGACCGGCTTCGAGGCCGACGTGCCGGCCACCGGCGGCGTCGCCGTCGGGCACCGGCCGGTCGACGACGGGTGGGAGCCCCTGCCCTTCTCGGGCCCCGGCGCGTTCTCGCCCATCGGGGGGCTGTTCAGCACCACGACCGACCTAGCCCGCTGGGCCCGGTGGCTGTCGTCGGCGTTCGACCCCGAGGGCCGCGGCGACGTCGACGGGGTGCTGAGCCGCGCCTCCCGCCGCGAGATGCAGCAGCTCCACCGGCTCGTGCCCGGCCGGGGTGCGCACCCCTCGGGCTACGGCTTCGGCCTCTTCGTCGAGGAGTACCCCGACTTCGGCACCGTCGTGTCGCACTCCGGCGGCTACCCCGGCTTCTCCGCCCACATGCGCTGGCAGACCGCCACCGGCCTCGGCGCCGTGGGCCTCGAGAACGCCACCTACGCCCAGGTCGCCGTGCCCGTCAGCCGGGCCCTCGACGGCATGATGGCCGACACGGCGGAGGCGCGGGTCGTCGTCGCTCCGTGGCCCGAGACCCTCGCCGCGATGCCCCTGGTCGAGGCCGTCGTGCGCGGGCGCGAGGTGCCGGCGGGCCTCCTCAGCGAGAACGTCGAGCTCGACGTGCCGCTCGTGCGCCGCCGAGCCCTGTGGGCCCGCGAGCTCGAGGCGGTCGGCGGACTGCTCGACCACGACGACGAGGGCGCGGGCGAGGTGCCCGGCGCCGAGTCGGCGACCCCGTCGCACCGCGTGTGGTGGCTGCCCGGGCGACGCGGGGCCCTGCGGCTCGAGGTCCGGCTGACCCCGGAGGACCCTCCCCGCGTGCAGACCCTGTCGGTGCGCGCCGACACCGGGCGCTGACGCCGTGTCGGTCATCGCCGTCACCGGGGGCGCCGGCAAGGTCGCGGCCATGATCCGGCCGCACCTCGCCGCCGCGGGGCACGAGGTGCGCCTGCTCGACCTGGTCGCCCCGGCCGGCCCGCTCGCGCCGACCGAGTCCGCCGCGGTCGTCGGGGTGACCGACCTCGAGGCCCTGACGGAGGCGCTCCGCGGCGCCGACATCGTCGTGCACCTCGCCGCGTACGCCGACGAGCGGTCGTGGGAGGACATCCGCGACGTCAACGTCGAGGGGGCACACGCGGTGCACGAGGCCGCCGTGCGGGCCGGCGTGCGGCGCGTCCTCGCCGCGAGCTCGGTGCACGCCGCGGGCTACCTGCCCTGGGACTCCGCGGCCGAGCACGCGGTGCCGGCCGCGCGGCCCGACACGTTCTACGGCCTGAGCAAGGTCGTGCTCGAGGCCATGGGCAGCCTCTACGCCGACCGCGCGGGCCAGCTCGTCGTCTCGGCCCGGATCATGACGGCGGTCGAGCGGCCCTTCGACGCCCGGAGCCTCGGCACCTGGCTGTCGGCCGGCGACGCGGCCCGCCTCGTCGAGGCCGCCCTGACCACCACGGCCACCGGCCACCACGTCGTCTGGGGCGTCTCGCGCAACACGCGGCGACCGGTCTCCCTCGCGGCCGGCGAGGCCGTCGGCTACCACCCGGTCGACGACGCCGAGGCGTACGCCGACGAGGTCGACGAGCCGCCGGTGGGGGGCTCGACGCCGATCGGCGGCAGCTTCGTCGACCACCCGCTCGGGGAGCCCATGTGAGCGGCGCCGACGCGGCGCCGGGGCGGGCGCGGGTGACGTGCTCGGGGCGACCGGACGCTACCGTGGCTCCGTGACCCTCCTGCACCGCGACTCCGCCGTCCGCGACATCGACCCCCTCGCGCTCTACGGGCTGCTGAAGCTGCGGGTCGACGTCTTCGTCGTCGAGCAGGAGTGCCCCTACCCCGAGCTCGACGGGCGCGACGTCGAGCCCGACGCGCAGATGCTCTGGGTCGAGGAGGACGGCGAGGTGCTGGCCACGGTCCGGCTGCTCTGCGACGGCGACGACCGGCGGATCGGCCGCGTCGCGACCGCCGCGTCGGCCCGCGGCCGCGGGCTCGCCGCCCAGCTGATGGAGCGGGCCCTCGCTGACTGCCCCGGCCGCCTCGTGCGGCTCGACGCCCAGGCGCACCTCGAGGGCTGGTACGCGCGCTTCGGCTTCGTCGTGGACGGCGAGCCCTTCCTGGAGGACGGCATCCCGCACGTGCCGATGTCGCGGGTCGTCCCGGCCGCCTGACCAGCGCCTCCCGCTGGGCCGCCCCGCCCGCCGCCCACGCCCCGCCCACGCCCGGCCCCCGTCCCCCGTCCTGGCCGGACCTGGACGGGGGTCGTCCGGACCGTTCCGTCCGGTCCGCCCGCGCCCTAAGCTCGGGCCATGCCACGTCGAGCCACCCCTCCGCGGGACCGCATCCTCGAGGCGGCGCACGCCGAGTTCGCCGCCCGCGGCCTCGCCGGTGCCCGCGTCGACTCCATCGCCCGCGAGGCCGAGGCGAGCAAGGAGCGGCTCTACGCCCACTTCTCGACGAAGCGCGACCTGTTCGACGCCGCCCTGGGCGAGAGCATCGACCGCTGGCTCGAGGCCGTCCCGTTCGACGCCCACGACCTGCCGCAGTGGGCGAGCAGGCTCTACGACCACCTCGCGACGCACGCCGACGACGCACGCCTGCTGCTCTGGGGGCAGATCGAGGGCGTCACGCTGCCGAGCCCCGGGGTCGTCGACCACGAGCAGCTCGACCGGCGCCGCGAGGCCGTCCGGGCGGCGCAGGCCTCGGGCGACATCCCCTCCGACTGGGACGCCGACGAGCTGCTGACGATGGTGTTCGGCAGCGTGCTGGCCTGGTTCGTCACGCCGACCGCGACGAACCTGCACCAGGGCCCGCACCAGCGGCGGTGCGACGTCGTCGAGCAGGCGGTCCGGCGACTCGTCGGCTGAGCGGGAGTACCGTCACGGGGTGACCACGACGACCCCTGCCCCCGACCTCTCCCCCGACCTCCGCGACCTGCTCGACAGCGTGCCCGACACCGGCACCGTCGAGGCGGGCGACGTGGTCTACGACCACGACGGCACGCCCCTCGAGGGCTTCCTCGCCACGCCCGGCGACGCCGACGGCGCCCTCCGGCCCGCGGTGCTCGTGCTGCACGACTGGTTCGGCGTCGTCGACCACGTCAAGGTGCGCGCCCAGATGCTGGCGCGCCTCGGCTACGTGGCGCTGGCCGGCGACGTCTACGGCCAGGGCGTCCGCCCCGGCCCCGGGGAGGCGGCGGCCGAGGCCGGCGCCTGGTACGGCGACGTCGCAGCGTTCCGCGCCCGCCTCACCGCCAACCTGGAGCGCCTCCGCTCCGAGCCCGGAGTCGACCCCGAGCGCATCGCCGTGATGGGCTACTGCTTCGGCGGCTCCGGGGCCCTCGAGCTCGCCCGCTCGGGCGCCGACGTGGCGGGGGTCGTGTCGTTCCACGGCGGCCTCGGCACCGGGGCGCCCGCCGAGAAGGGAGCCGTCAAGGCCCCCCTGCTCGTGCTGACGGGCGCGGCCGACCCGGTCGTGCCGGACGACGCGGTCGTCGGCTTCGAGGACGAGCTGCGCGACGCCGAGGTCGGCGACTGGCAGGTCGTCAGCTACAGCGGGGCGATGCACGCCTTCGCGGTGCCGGGCACCGACAGCCCCGAGCACGGCGCGCAGTTCCAGGAAACGGCGAACCGCCGCTCGTGGCTGCAGATGCGCGGCTTCCTCGACGAGGTCCTCGGCGAGCACTAGCCCCCTCCGCGACGACGGCCGGCCCCCTCGGGGGGCCGGCCGTCGTCGTCTCGGTCGTCAGGACGCCGGAGGGGTCAGAACCCGACGACACGCCCCGAGGAGGCGCGGCGCGCGAGGTCGCGCAGCTGGACGGCGGTCGAGACGGCCGCGTGGGCGGCCTCCCGCCCCTTGTCCTCCTTCGAGCCCGGCAGCCCGGCCCGGTCGAGGCCCTGCTGCTCGTCGTCGAGGGTGAGCACACCGAAGCCGACCGGCTTGCCGGTGTCGAGCGTCACGCGGAGCAGGCCCGACGTCGCGGCGTCGGAGACGTACTCGAAGTGCGGGGTGCCGCCGCGGATGATCACGCCGAGCGCCACCACGGCGTCGGCCCCCGCCTCGAGGGCGGCCTTCGCGACGACCGGCAGCTCGAAGCTGCCGGGCACGCGGACGACGGTCGCCTCGGCGCCGAGCTCGGCGATCGTGGCGAGCGCGCCGGCGAGCAGGCCGTCGCTGATCGCGGTGTGCCAGGTGCCGGCGACGACGGTGACGCGCAGGCCGCGGCCGTCGACGGGCTCCTGCTCGGTGGGTGCTCCTGCGCCGCTCATGCGGTGGTCCTCTCGGTGGGGGCGGGGCGACCGGGGAGGTCGCCGGGGGTGGTGGGGGCGGCCGGGCCGGTCGCGAGGCGGTGGGCGACGACCTGGGCGATGGTCACGACGGGGACGCCCTCGCGGCGCCCCAGCTCGATGAGGCCGGGCAGCCGCATCATCTCGCCGTCGTCGGCGACGATCTCGCTGATCGCCGCGACGGGGCGGAGGCCGGCGGCGACCATCAGGTCGACGGCCGCCTCGGTGTGGCCGTCGCGCTCGAGCACCCCGCCGGGCCGGGCCCGGAGCGGGATGACGTGGCCGGGGCGGTGCAGGTCGTCGCGGACGGAGGCCGGGTCGGCCAGGACCCGCAGGGTGCGGGCGCGGTCGGAGGCGCTGATGCCCGTGGTCACGCCCTCGGCCGCGTCGACGCTGACCGTGTACGCGGTGCCGCGGGCGTCCTCGTTGCGGGCGACCATGGGCGGCAGGTCGAGGAGGTCGGCGATCTCTGCCGACATCGGGGCGCAGACGAACCCGGACGAGACCCGCACCGTCCAGGCCAGCCACTCCTGGCTCGCCAGCTCGGCGCTCAGCACCACGTCGCCCTCGTTCTCGCGCGACTCGTCGTCGACGACGATGACCGGCCGGCCACGACGGAGGTGGTCGAGGACGGTCGCGACGTCGTCGAGGGGCTCGGCACCCGTGCGCCGAGGCGCCTCGGGGGCACCCGCGCGGGCGCCCGACGCCTCGGTCACGACGCCCGGCCGGAGCGGTGCGCGCCGGCGGTGGCGTCGAGGGCGAGCATGCGGCGCACGTGGCGCGCCAGGACGTCGGTCTCGACGTTGACGCGGTCGCCCGGGGCCTTGTCGCCGAGCGTCGTGGCGGCGAGGGTCTCGGGGATGAGGCTGACCTCGAACCACCCCTCCTCGACCCCCGGCTCGCTGATGCCGCT
Organism: Frigoribacterium sp. NBH87; assembly: GCF_014217665.1. Lineage (NCBI taxonomy): Bacteria > Bacillati > Actinomycetota > Actinomycetes > Micrococcales > Microbacteriaceae > Frigoribacterium > Frigoribacterium sp. NBH87. The sequence goes on along the minus strand of NZ_CP043650.1, from coordinate 2,820,784 downwards.
GACGGTGAGGCTCACGCCGTCGAGCGTGACGGAGCCCTTGTCGACGAGGAGGGGGGAGAGGTCGTCGGCGAGGCTCAGGCGCACGCGCCGCCAGGCGTCGCCCTCCTCCGTCTCGAGCACGGACGCCGTGCCGTCGACGTGGCCCTGCACGATGTGGCCGCCGAGGCGGTCGCCCACGCGGGCCGCCCGCTCGAGGTTGACGGGCAGGCCGGGCTCGAGGTCGCCCAGGGTGCTCATGACCAGCGTCTGCTTCATGACGTCGGCCGTGAACGACTCCCCGTCGCGCTCGACCACGGTGAGGCAGACGCCGCTGACCGAGATGGAGTCGCCGTGCTCGGCGCCGTCGACCGCGAGCGGCCCGTGCACGGTGAGGCGGACGCTGTCGCCCACGTCGGCGAGCCGCACGACACGGCCCTTCTCCTCGACGAGACCCGTGAACACGTCAGATCACCGCCGTCGGCAGGAGGGACGGGAGGGCGGGCACCGGCGTCGGCCGGCGCCGCGGGGCGAGGGTGGTGGTCATCATGTCTCCGTCGGTGAGCCTGCTGGGGCTCTCCGGGGACGACGCGAGGTCGCGGCCAGCCCGGGCGCCGTCGTCGACGAGCCCTGGCCCGCGCTGCCTCCCTTCCGGACTGTGACCGTCGGTACCGGAGTTCCACCGGTTCAACCGGGGCGACCACCGTCTGGGGGCCGCACCGGGTCGCGGACTGTGACCGCCGGTTCAGATTTTCGCTGACCCCGGAGCGCGTTGCTCACCGGCGACGATAGCACCGGGCCCCGACAGCGGCCTCGGCCGCCGTCACGCCCCGTCACGTCGCCCCGCCGGGTCAGGTCGGAGGGTGCAGGCCCTCGTCGGCCGGCCCGGTCCGCCAGGCGGTGAAGTGCACGGTGAGGCCGTCGCGCGAGGGGGCGCAGCACATCGGCCCCGCCGTCACCGCCGCGTCCGCGTCGAGCGGCGACACCCGGACCAGGCGCCACGGCTCGTCGTCCACGCGGGCACGGACGGTCAGGGCGTCGCCGGAGCGGCTGGCCCGGACGGTGACCTCGCGGTCGCGCCAGCCGGGGACGGGGGCGAGCGACCAGTCCGAGACGCCCCGCGTGACGACGGCGCCGAGGCCGTCCTCGCCGTCGCTGCGCTCGACGCCCGCCTTCGTCCACGTCTCGTCGTCGACCCTGACGAAGACGCCGGCCTGGTCGAACTGGGCCGAGAAGTCGAGACGGAACGAGACCTCGACCGCGGTGCCCTGCTCGAACGGCGCGAGGAGGGCGTGCTCCGTGTCGTGCACGAACCCGTACGAGGTGACGCGCCAGGCGTCGCTGCCCTCGACGGCGGTCACGCGCATCCCGTCGTCGCCCACCTCCACGCGCGCGGGCGCAGTCGTCCAGCTGCCGGTGCTCCAGTCGACGTCGATCATGCGGTCGAGGCTACGCCGCCGCCGACCCGCGACACGGCGCGGCGCGGCGCAGCGACGAGGCTCAGTCGACGACGAGCCCCAGGTGCGCCGCGAGCGCAGGGGCCAGCGCCTGCAGCTGCACGGCGTCGACGGTCGCCCCCCGGAGCCCGTCGAGCCCGTCGACGCGGTCGAACGAGGTCGTGCGCAGGTCGACGTGGGCGAGGGAGGCGCGGGTCACGTCGAGCGTGCCGACGCGGCAGTCGACGAGGGCCACCCGCAGGGCCTCCGCACCGCCGAGGTCGAGCTCGCCGATGCTGCAGCCCTCGAGGACGACGTCGGTGAGGCGGGCCCCCCGCAGGTTCAGGTAGTCGATCTTGCCGCCGACGACCCGGACGGAGCGCCAGTCGGCGTCGAACAGCTCGGCCGAGCCCCAGCGCGGGCGCTCGACGCGGACGTCGTGCCAGGTGCTGCGCCCGGCGGCGAGCTCGGGGGCGAACGAGTCGGCGACGACCGTCTCGACGAACCGCGCGCCCCGGAGGCGCGCCCCGCCGAGCCGGGGCGCCTCGAGCACGCACTCGCGGAGGACGACGCCCTCGAGGTCGCGGTCGGCGAGGTCGGCGTCGACGAGGCGCTCCCGCTCGCGGTCGTCGTGCGCGGCGAGGGAGTCGCCCGTCACGTCGACGAGGCCGGTCGGGTCGACGTGGTCGATGCGGGGCGCGTCGGTGCCGCCGCCCGGGGCGGCGCCCGAGCGCCCGGCGCGGGAGGAGGAACGACGGGGAGCGGCCATGCGGACGAGGCTACCGATGGCCGCCGACACCGGACGGACTCGTTCTGGGGAGTGCCGCCCCGGCAGGAGGGGGGCACGATCAGTTCCATGCGCATGCATGAACGCTGCGCGCCGCTGCCCTGACCACCCGACGGTCGGGCCGCGCCCCTCCCCCGCCCCGACCGGAGAACCCCCGTGCCGTCATCCCTCCCTGCCCGTCTGCCGTCGGCCCTCGCCGCCGGCCTCCTCGCGACCGGCCTGCTGCTCGCCGGCCTGGTCGCCGCGCCCGCGGCACCCGCGAGCGCCGCGCCGGCGCCCGCCCCGACCACCGCCTCCCTGCCGAAGGACCAGCTCGTCGTGCCGCCCTCGGCGCTCGCCCGGGCCGACGCCCTCGACGACGCGCCCACGACCGGCGCGGTCGTCCACACCCTCTGGGTGAGCACCGTGTCGGCCACCGCCGCCACGACCGACGACACGGTCACCTCGCTCGACCGCGCGTCGATCGACGCCGCCGTCACCGCGCTGCACGACTACTGGTGGGAGGAGTCGGGCGGCCGCGTCGACGTCCGCCTCGGCGGCGTCGAGGAGCGCTCCCTCGGCGGCACGAGCTGCGACGCGTCCACGACGCTGAGCAAGGTCAAGGCCTCGGCCTTCGGCGGCTCCTTCGCCTCGTACGGCTGGGCCGGCACCGAGAAGCACCTGCTCGTGCTGCCCCGCGAGGCGTGCGGCACGCAGGCGTTCGGCACGATCGGCGGCGACGGCGGCGAGATCGTCAGCTCGTACGGCCTCGGCCAGCAGCTCGGCGTGCCGGTGCTGCTGCACGAGTTCGGCCACAACCTGGGGCTCGGCCACGCCGGCTCGGCGCTCTGCCGCAGCACGACCTCGTTCGACGGCGCCCCCGGCGACTTCCGCAGCACGGCCGACGCCGCCTGCCCCACCGAGGAGTACGGCGACCACCTCGACATCATGGGCTACTCGGTGTCGGGCGCCCGCCCGCACCTGTCGTCCCCGCAGCGGATGCGTCTCGGCTGGCTGCCGAGCACCGTCGCGCTGAGCACGCCGGCGACCACCAAGCGCGTCGTGCTGCCCTCGCTCGACACCGCGGCCGCCGGCCGCGCCGTCGACGTCACCGACCCGGTCAGCGGCCAGCACTACACGCTGGAGTACCGCACGGCCACGGGTCGCGACCGCTCCAGCGCCGAGTTCGCCGGCGGTGCGCCCCGCTGCACGGTCGTCGCGACCGGCTTCACGAAGTGCGCGCTCGACAGCTCGGCCGCCACGGGCAGCGTGCGCGTGCTGCGCGCCCTCCCCCAGCCCGGCGGCTTCGCCACGACGGTGGCCCTCGCGGTCGGCACCGACTCGGCCGCCGACCCCGCCCGCCGCGACACCCACCTCGACGCCGGCGAGTCGTTCACGAGCGCCGGCGGCGGCTTCACCGTCGCCGTCGCGAGCCTCTCGCCCCAGGGCGGAGCCGTGCTCGACGTCTCCCTCCGCGGGCCCCGCGGCGCCGTGTCGACCGCGACCGCGCTGACCCTCTCCACCGCCTCGCAGACCTACGGCGGAGCCGGCGCGACGGCGACCGCCGTCGTCACGCGCGCCGACGGCACGGCGCCCGCGGGCACCGTGAGCCTGGTGGACGGCTCGACCGTGCTGGCGACCGTGCCCGTGGGCACGGGGGGCCGCACGACGATCGCCGTGCCGACGACGCTGGCCGCGGGGAGCCACGCGCTGCGCGCCTCCTTCACGCCCTCCGACCCCGCCGTCACGGCGTCGGGCTCGGCGCCGCAGACGCTCGCGGTCACGGCCGGCGCGACGACCACGTCGCTCCGGGTCAGCGGCCCGCAGCAGACCTTCGGGTCGACGACGACGACCCTCACCGCGACCGTGCCGCAGGTGGCCGGCAGCTGGCCCGCCGGCACCGTGACCTTCACGCGCTCCGGCGTGCCGGTGGCCGTCGTGCCGCTGGCCTCGGGCACCGCGTCGTGGGTCGTGCCCGCGAGCACGTCGGCCGGCCGGTGGTCGTTCACGGCCTCGTTCGCGCCCTCGTCGACGTCGCTCGTGAAGTCGGTCAGCGCGCCCCAGACGGTCACGGTCGTGCCCGCGAGCTCGACGGTGGCGATCACGCCCGCCACGACGAGCCCCGCACGGAACACCGCCACGACGGCCACCGTCACCGTGCGCGTCGCCGGCGTCGCCTCGCCGGCCGGCTCGGTCACCGTGCTCTCGGACGGACGCGCCGTGCAGACGGTCGCCCTGACCTCGACCGGCCAGGGCACCGCGACGGTGACGCTGCCGCGGTACGCCACGGCCGGCAGCCCGGTGGTCTCGGTGCGCTACTCGGGCACGCCCGACGTGCTCGGCAGCACCTCGGCGGGCGTCACGCTGCGCGTGCGCTGACCGGCGGGGCGGCCGGGTCGGCCGGGTCGGCCGGGTCGGCCGGGTCGGCCGGGTCGGCCGGGTCGGCCGCGTCGGCCGCGTCGGCCGGACGGGCTCCGTGCCCGCCCGGCCGCGCCCGGCGGCCCGCCCCAGCGCTCAGCACTCGACGACGTTGACGGCGAGCCCGGCGCGGCTGGTCTCCTTGTAGCTGTCGGCCATGTCGCGCCCGGTCTGGCGCATCGTCTCGATCACGGTGTCGAGGCTGACCACGTGGCTGCCGTCGCCGAGCAGCGCCATCCGCGTCGCGGCGACCGCCGTGCCCGCCGCGATGGCGTTGCGCTCGATGCACGGCACCTGCACGAATCCCCCGACCGGGTCGCAGGTGAGGCCGAGGTGGTGCTCCATCGCGATCTCGGCCGCGTTCTCGACCTGACGGGGCGTTCCGCCGAGCACGGCGGTGAGCGCCCCCGCCGCCATCGAGGCGGCCGAGCCGACCTCGCCCTGGCAGCCGGCCTCGGCACCGGAGATCGAGGCGTTGCGCTTGTAGAGCGACCCGATCGCGGCGGCCGTGAGCAGGTAGCCGCGCTCGAGCTCGTCGCGCGTCACCCCGTGGAACCGCATCGCGTAGTACCCGACGGCGGGGATGATGCCCGCGGCCCCGTTGGTCGGCGCGGTGACGACGCGGCCGCCCCCGGCGTTCTCCTCGTTCACGGCCATCGCGTAGGCCTGCAGCCACTGCGCCGGCAGGTCGGAGGTGAGCAACGAGGAGGCGCGGCCCTGGTCGACCGCGGAGCCCCCGATCGCGAAGGCGGTCGCCCGCTCCTCCTGCGCCCGCAGCATCTCGGCGATCTGGCGGGCCCGTCGCGGCACCTTCATCCAGCCCGGCAGCACCCCGGAGGCGGCGAGGCCGGCGTCGACGCAGGCCTCCATCGCGGCCCAGCGGGCGGCGAGGCCCGCGGCGGCCGCGGCCTCGCCGTGCACCGCGACCTCGTTGCGCCAGGCCAGCTCGGCGATGCCGACGCCCTCGGCGTCGCAGAGCCGGAGCAGGTCGTCGGCGTCGACGAAGGCGAACGGGGCCTCGGCGGCGGGCACGACGTGCTCGTCGTCGCCGTCGCGGACGACGAACCCGCCGCCGGTCGAGAACCAGACCTCCCGCGCGAGGGTCGCGCCGTCGGCGTCGCGGGCCTCGAGGCTCATCGCGTTGGGGTGCCGCGGCATGCGGGTCAGGGGCGCCATGCGGAGGTCGTTCGGCGCGAAGGCGACCTGGTGCCGGCCGAGCAGCCGGAGGCCGCCTCCCTGCTCGACGGAGCGCTGCATCGACGAGACCACCAGCGGGTCGCAGGTCTCGGGCTCCATGCCCGCGAGGCCCGCGAGCACCGCCGAGGGGGTGCCGTGCCCGAGGCCGGTCGCGGCGAGCGAGCCGTAGAGGACGACCTCCACCCGGGCGACGTCGTCGAGCAGGCCCGCGGCGTCGACCCCGTCGAGGAAGAGGCGGGCGGCCCGCATCGGCCCGACGGTGTGCGAGCTCGAGGGCCCGATGCCGACCGAGAACAGGTCCAGGGCCGAGACGTGGTCGGTCATGGTGCCTCCGGGGCGGGGGTCGAGGTCGGATCGGGGTCGGGCCGCCCGACGGTGCGGGCGTGCTCGCCCATCGCCGCCGCCATCTCGCCGAGGAACCTCCGGACGGTCTGCAGCTCGGCGTCGTCGTAGCCCGCCATCACGCGGTCGCTCAGCGCGCCGAGGGGCCCGAAGAAACGGCCGGCGACGGCGCGGGCCGCCTCGTCGTAGCGCACGATGACCCGGCGCCGGTCGACCTCGTCGCGCGTGCGGTGCACGTGGCCCGCGCGCTCGAGGCGGTCGATGACGCCCGTGGCGGCGCCGGACGTCACGCCGAGGACGTCGCCGAGGCGGCCCGACGTGACCGGGTCGCCCCGCTGCTCCGCCTGCATGACGTGCAGCAGCGCCTCCAGGTCGATGTGGCCGAGCCCCTGCTGCGCCGCGAACGCCTGGGCGACCCGCTGCGACTCGGTGGTGAGCCGCTGCATGGCCGTGACGACGTCGCGGCGGGCCCCGGCGCGGGCGGGCGCGCCCGGCGCGTCTCGCACGTCGGGGTGAGCCGGGTCTGGGTCGGTCATCGCGCCTCCTGTGCACTGATTCTCGCCGACGTCGGGTCGCCGCCGTGCAATACTCTCAGCAACTAAGACTTCCACCAACTGAAGGACACTCGTGCGCGCACTCGCCCGCCTCGTCAGCGGCCACCGGTCGGCCTGGGCCGTCCTCGGCGGCACCCTCGTCGCCGTCGCCCTGCTCTTCGCCCTCCTGCCCTCCGGCGGCGACGACGCATTCCCGCCCTCCGGGCTCCCCGACGACAGCCAGGCGGCGGAGGTGACCGCCCTGCTCGACGAGTTCCCGTCGTCCGACACGACCGTCGGCATCGTGGTCTGGAGCCGAGGAGGCGCCGCCCTCTCCGACGCGGACGTCGCGTCGGTCTCCGCCCGCGCCGAGGCCCTCGCGGCCCTGTCGACCACCCCGCAGGCCGTCCGCCCGCAGGTCAGCGACGACGGCGCCGCGGCGCTCGTCGCCGTGCCGCTCGCCGCCGCCGACGTCGACGCCGACCTGTCGGGCGTGGCCGGAGAGCTGCGCGCCGCCGCCTCGGAGGGGCTGCCCGACGACCTCTCGGCGTACCTGACCGGGCCCGTCGGCTTCCAGGACGACGTCTCGAACTCGTTCGCGGGGGCGGACTTCCGCCTCCTGCTCGTCACCGTGGTCGTCGTCGCCGTGCTGCTGATCGTCACCTACCGCAGCCCCGTGCTGTGGATCGTGCCGCTCGCCGTCGTCGGCGTCGCCGACGGCCTCGCGGGTCGGGTCGTGGCGGCCCTGGCCGAGCCGCTCGGGGTGACCGTCGACGCCTCGATCTCGGGGATCCTCTCGGTGCTCGTCTTCGGCGCGGGCACGAACTACGCGCTCCTGCTGGTCGCCCGCTACCGCGAGGAGCTGCTGCGCGACGACGACCGGCACCGGGCGATGCGCACCGCCGTGATGAGCGCCGGGCCCGCGATCGCGGCGAGCGGCGGCACGGTCGCGCTCAGCCTCGCCACCCTCGTGCTCGCCTCCCTCGCGGGCAACCGCGCCCTCGGCGTGGCCTGTGCCCTGGGCGTCGTGGTCGCGGTCGTCTTCGCCCTCGTCGTGCTGCCGGCCGCCCTCGTGGTCTGCGGTCGCGGGCTGTTCTGGCCCTTCGTGCCCCGCGCCTCCGCCCCCGGCTCCCCCGGCGCCGACGAGCCCCACCACCACGCGGCACGGAAGCAGGGCGCCTGGGAGCGCCTCGGCCGGGGCGTGCAGCGCCGACCGGTGGTCGTGAGCGTCGCCGCGGTCGCCGGGCTCGGAGTGCTCTGCCTGGGCCTCGGCGGCTACGCGGTCGGCCTCTCGCAGACCGACCAGCTGCTCGGCGACCCCGACTCGGTCACCGCCCAGCGCATCGTCGACGACTCGTTCTCGGCCGGACTCACCAGCCAGACGACGGTGCTCGTGCCCTCCGCCGCGGCCGCCGACGCCGTGGCCGTGGCCGAGGGCGTCGACGGCGTCGACTCCGCGACCGTCGGCGAGGCGGCCTCCGGGCTGACCCGCGTCGACGTCCAGCTCGCGGCCGAGCCGGAGAGCGACGACGCGTTCGTCGTGGTCCAGGCGCTCCGCGACGCCTACGCCGGGGCCGGAGGCGCGGTGTCGGACGCCCTCGTCGGCGGCAGCGACGCGACGGCCTACGACGAGCGCACCGCCGCGCAGGCCGACCTCCGCCTGATCGCCCCGATCATCCTCGCCGTCGTCTTCGCCGTCCTGGCGCTGCTGCTCCGGTCGCTGATCGCCCCGGTGCTGCTCATCGCGTCGGTGCTCGCCACCTTCGCGGCGAGCCTGGGCGCGTCGACCTGGCTGTTCCAGCACGTGCTCGGGTTCCCGGCCCTCGACACGGCGGTGACCCTGTACGCCTTCCTCTTCCTCGTGGCGCTCGGGGTGGACTACAACATCTTCCTCACCACCCGGGCGAGGGAGGAACGGGAGCGGCACGGCACCCGCGAGGGCATGGTGCGCGCGTTGGCCTCGACGGGCGCCGTCATCACCAGCGCCGGCGTGCTGCTCGCGGCCGTGTTCGCCGTGCTCGGCGTGCTGCCGGTCGTCGCCCTCACGCAGGTCGGCGTCGTCGTCTGCATCGGCGTGCTGCTCGACACCCTCGTCGTGCGGACCGTGCTGGTGCCGGCCCTGGTCTTCCTCACCGGCGACGCGTTCTGGTGGCCGAGCCGGCGCCGCGGTCAGCCGCAGGCGGACCAGAGGCCGACGCCCGAGCCCTCGGCCGTGGCCTCGGCGGCGACGAAGGCGTCGCGGTAGCGGTACGGGTCGTCGTAGGTGTCCTCACGGCCGTACCCCTGGGCGACGAGGTCGTGGTTGAGCATGACCCCGGCGGGCGTCCAGACGTAGCGCAGCAGGCGGTCGTACCGGTCGGCGTCGCCCTGCGAGGGGTCGGCCTCGAGCCAGACGGCCGACCCCGCCGGCAGGCTCGTGGTCGTGAAGGCGCTCGCCTCGGGGCCGAAGCAGTCGACCGGGGCGTCGGGCTGCACGGTCTCGGGGGTGTCGACGCCGATGAGGCGGACCCGCTCCCGGGCACCGCCGTCGGCGAGCACGACGATCACGGTGTCGCCGTCGACCACGCGCTCGACGGTGGCCTGGGCGGCGCCCTCGGGGACGGCGGCGGGCACCGCGACCGAGGGGGACGAGCCGGCGCCCGGGCCCGAGCCGGCGCCCGGGCCCGACCCGTCGCGCGGGCCGTCGAGGAGCTGCGGGAACGCCACCACGACCACGGCGGCCACGACGACGACCACGACGCCGAGCAGCGACGACCGACGACGGCGCCCCCGCGCGCGACCGCCGCTCACTCGGCGAGCCTCGTGCCGCGCAGCTCGGGCAGGGCGAGGGCCGCGGCGGCCGCGACGAGGAACACCGCGCCGAAGACGACGAAGAGCAGGGGCGCCCCGCCGAGCACGAGCAGCGGCGGCACCGACAGGGGCGCGACGATCGAGGCGATGCGCCCGACCCCGGCGGCCCAGCCCGACCCCGTGCCGCGCAGCCGCGTCGGGTAGAGCTCGGGGGTGACCGCGTACAGGGCGCCCCACGCCCCGAGGTTCGCGAACGACAGGGCCGCGCCCGAGACCACGATGTGCGTCGCGCTCCCGCTGACGACGCCCGCCCCGAACGCGGCGGCGGCCACCGCGGAGCCGAGCAGGAAGACCGCCAGGGTGGCCCGACGGCCCCAGCGCTCGATCAGCCAGGCCGAGACGGCGTAGCCGGGCAGCTGCGCCAGCGTGATGAGCAGCGTGTACTCGAACGACTTGACGAGCGGGAAGCCCGCCTCGACGAGCAGGGTCGGCAGCCAGACGAAGGCGCCGTAGTACGAGAAGTTCGTGGCCGACCAGACGAGCCACAGGGCGACCGTCCGCCGGCGGAGCCCGTCGCGCAGGAGGGCGGAGACGGAGGCGCGGCGGGAGCCGGACCCGACCCGCGCCTCCTCGAGGGCCGTCGCCCTGGCCGCCGCGGCCGCGACGTCGGCCGGGTCGGGGGCGGGCACCCCGGCGGCCCGCTCGAAGGCCCGGACGGTGCGCTCGGCCTCGTCGTGCCGCCCCCGCGACTCGAGGTACCGCACCGACTCGGGCATGCGCAGCCGCACGAACACGGCGTACGCCGCCGGGAGGGCCCCGATCAGCAGCGCCCAGCGCCAGCCGTCGTCGCTGGTCGGCACCACCAGGTAGCCGACCAGCGCCGCCGCGATCGAGCCGACCGCCCAGAACGCCTCGAGCAGCACGACGACGCGGCCGCGGATGCGACGCGGCGAGAACTCGGAGACGAGCGTCGAGGCCACCGGCAGCTCGGAGCCGAGGCCCAGCCCCACGACGAAGCGCAGCACGAGCAGCGCCCCGACCGACCAGCTGAGCGCGGAGACGCCGGTCGCCAGGCCGTAGACGAGGAGGGTGAGGGCGAAGACGGTCTTGCGCCCGAGGCGGTCGGAGAGCGTGCCGCCGAGGGCCGCGCCGATCGCCATGCCGGCGAAGCCGGCCGAGGCGACGAACGCCAGGGCGCCGCGGTCGGAGCTCCAGACGACGGCCAGCTGGGCGATCACGAACGAGACGAGGCCGACGTCGAGGGCGTCGAGGGCCCAGCCGACGCCGCTGCCGACGAGCAGCCGGCCGTGCTTGCGGGTGAAGGGCAGCTCGTCCAGGCGCTCGGTGCGCGTGGGCGGTGCCTGCGTGGCGACGTCGTCGGTCATGGTGCCTCTCGGGCGCTGTCGGGTGGGGCGTCCTCGACACGCCCTGCCGTGCGCCAGCCGTGAACATCGACGAGGGTAGCGAGTCTCGGGGCGCCGCACCGTAGGCTCCGGCGCACCGGTCCATCGTGGACGGGCGACGGAGGCACCACCATGGCAGAGAAATCGGCGAAGAAGTCCACCAAGACGACCGCGACGCGGTCGCTCAAGGAGAAGCGGGCCGACAAGAAGGACAAGCGCGGCACCGCCTCCCACTCGGAGGACGCCGTCTCGAACGTCAAGAAGCGCTAGCTCCCTCCGAGCCCCGCGTCAGCGGCAGCGGCAGCGTCACGGCACCGTCAGCCCCCGTCACCCCGGGAGGCGGCGGTGCCGTTCTCGTCACCGGTCACCGGTCCGTCGGTGACAGACGCTCAGCTCGCGGCTAGCCTCGGGGGACGGGCCCACCAGGAGGCCCGGTCGAGGGGACCACCATGACCACGTCCGACGCCACGCCCGCTCCCACGCCCGCCCCGAAGCCCGGGCCCGGCCCGCGGCCCGTCCCGGCCGCCTCGGCCGCGGCGACCACGGCGCCCGCTCCGACCACCGCGGCCGCCGCGTGAGGGCCGCGCTCCGCCGCGGCGCCGCGGCCGGCACCGTCGCCGTCGTCGCGCTGGGGCTCGCCCTCGCGGGGGCGACCACCGCCTCCGCCGCCCAGGCCGGCGCCTGGGGCAGCTTCACGCTCAGCGGGAGCGCTCGCGAGTGGTCCGGCACGATGTCGCTGCCCGGCGGCTTCCCCGAGACGACCTTCACCTCGACCTCGCGCCAGGCCACGGTGCCGAGCGGCTCGAGCACCTGGCAGGCCGCCTCCACCGCGCCCGGCGAGCGCTACGGGTCGAGCCGGGGCCTGCCCTACCTCAACCTGCGGCCGCAGCTCGACCGGCCCGTCGCCTCCGCCGCCTCGGTCACCACCTACACGTTCGGCTCCGCCACCCCGTCGGCCGGCTGGTCGTTCGTCCTCGGCGACGTCGACGCCGACCAGGTCACCGTGACCGCGACCGACCCGGCCGGAGCGGCCGTGCCCGCCTCGGCCCTGGGCTTCGGCTCGGCCTACAACTACTGCCGCGTCGCCGGCGGCCCCTCGTGCGACGCGGCCGGCCTCGGCGACGTGCCCCGCTGGGACTCCTCGACCGGGGTGCTGCTCGGCAACGCCGACGCCCTCGACACCGAGGGCGCCGCGGCCTGGTTCAGCCCGACCGTGCCGCTCGGCTCCCTGACGCTGACCTTCCAGCAGCGCTCGGGCTTCCCGGTCTTCCAGACCTGGTTCGCGACGCGCACCCAGTCGCTGACCGGCACCGTGACCGAGGGAGGCGCGGCCTTCCCGGCAGCGGCCGTCACCGTCCGCGACGCCTCCGGCACCGTCGTCGCGGAGACCACCACGAACGCCCGCGGCGAGTACGTCGTGCCGGCCCTCACCGCCGCGCCGGGCTGGCGCGTCACCGTCGAGCCGCCGGCGGGGACCCCCGCCGCGGAGGACGTCGTCGTCGACCTGACGGCCGCCGACGGGGTCGCCGACGTCGCCTTCCCGACCGCGCCCGCGCCCGCGCCGACATCGGTCGCGGTCACCGCCACGATCGTCGACACCGAGGGAACGCCCGTGCCCGACCTGCCGCTGAGGCTCGTCGAGCGCGCCTCGGGCGCCACGGTGGCCGAGGTGACCACGGCCGACGACGGCACGGCGACCGTCGCCGACCTCGCCCCGACGACGTCGTACGAGCTCTTCCGCGCCGACACGGGCGAGTCGCTCGGCACGCTCGTGCCCAACAGCGGCGGCGTGCTGCCGGTCGGCTTCTTCCGGCCGGTGCCCGCGCCGGCCCCCGAGCCCACCGTCGACGTGAGCGGCACGATCGCCGGCCCCGACGGAGCGCCCGCCGCGGGCGCCACGCTCGACGTGGTGCTCGTGCCGGCCGACGGCGGCCAGCCCACCGAGACCGTCGCGACCGTCGAGACCGACGCCGCGGGCGGCTTCGAGGTCGACGGGCTGCTGCCCGAGACCGACTACGTCATCGTCGTCGACGAGCAGGCGGAGGCGGCGGTCCCGTTCACGACCCCGGCTGCCGGCGCCCCCGCGACGCCGCTCGTGCTCGAGGTGCCCGCACCCGAGTCGGTCAGCGTCGACGGCACGGTCGTCGACCAGGACGGCGAGCCCGTCGCCGACGCGCCGGTCGCGGTGCTGCCCGCCACCGGCGACGCCCCGGTGGCCCAGACCACGACCGACGCCGACGGGCGCTTCGTCGTCGACGGCCTCGACCCCGGCACCGACTACCGCCTCGTCGTCGACGGCGACGTCGCCGGAGCGGTGCCCTTCACGACCGGCTTCGCGGACACCGGGCTCGGCACGGTCGCCGTGACCGTCGTCGTGCCCGACCCGACGCCCGGCCCCACTCCCGGCCCGACGCCCGAGCCCTCCCCCGGCCCCCCGGCCGGACCGGCGCCGACGGCGAGCGCGGCCCCCGTGGCCCCCGGCACGACCCCGACGGTCCGTCCCGCCGGGCGGCCCGGCGACCTCGCCTTCACCGGTGCCGACGCGGCCTGGCCGCTCGGCCTCGGGGCCGCGCTGTTGGTCGCGGGCCTCGGCCTCGTGACGGGCCGAGCCGTGCTGCGGCGCCGGCAGCAGGCCGTCGTGAGCGGGTCGGAGGACTGACACCGCGCCTCCCGCGCCCCTCGGCCCCGCCGCCGGTCACCCGACCGGCGACGGGGCCGCCGTGCTGTCCGGGCCGCCGCGCTGACCGGGCCGCCGTGCTGACCGGGCCGTACCCCGTTCACGGAGCAGACTCGGCGGGTGGCGGGTCGACGCCCGGCCTACCGTCGGGCGGGCGCGCGGCTCGGCCGTGCGCGCCCGCGGGCCAGCCCGCCCGCGGACCCGCAGACCCGCAGACACCAGGAGGAACCCCGTGAAGGCAGTCGTCTGGCACGGCGTCGGAGACATCCGTCTCGACGACGTCGAGCAGCCCACCATCACCGACCCGAACGACGCGATCGTGCGCGTCACCCGCAGCGCGATCTGCGGCACCGACCTGCACTTCGTGCGCGGCACGATGGCGCCGATGGTCGAGGGCACGATCCTCGGCCACGAGGCCGTCGGCGTCGTCACCGAGGTCGGCGACGCCGTGCGCGGCTTCAGCCCGGGCGACCGGGTGATCATCGACAGCACGGTCTCGTGCGGCGCCTGCCGCCACTGCCGCGAGGGCCACACCGCGCAGTGCGACGTCGCGAACCCGAACGGCCCCGACGCGGGCACGAGCTTCTTCGGCGGGCCCGCCTCGACCGGCCCAGTGGACGGGCTGCAGGCCGAGTACGTGCGGGTGCCGTGGGCGCGCAACACCCTGCACCCGCTGCCCGACACGGTCAGCGACGACCAGGCGATCCTGCTCAGCGACATCTACCCCACCGGGTGGTTCGGGGCCGAGCTCGCCGGCGTCCGCCGCGGCGACACCGTGGCCGTGCTCGGCGCCGGCGTCGTCGGCCAGTTCGCGATCGCGTCGGCATTCCAGCAGGGCGCCGCCCGCGTGATCGCGGTCGACCACCTCGAGGACCGCCTCGCCCAGGCCCTCGCCCAGAACGCGGAGGTCGTCGACTTCAGCCGGGAGGACCCGGTCGCGGTCGTCAAGGAGCTCACGAACGGCATCGGCGTCGACGCCGTCATCGACGCGGTCGGCGTCGACGCGCAGCACGCCGCGCACGGCCCGGCCGCCCCCGACGCCGAGCAGGCCGCCGCCTTCGAGGCGGAGGTCGCGCAGGTCGCGCCCGACGCCGCCCCGCAGGGCGACCAGTGGGTGCCGGGCAACGCGCCGTCGCAGGCTGCCCGCTGGGCCGTCGAGATGGTCGCCAAGTACGGCCGCATCGGCATCATCGGCGTCTACGCGCCCACGGTCGAGACGTACCCGATCGGTGCCGCGATGCTCAAGAACCTCACGGTGCGGATGGGCAACTGCGACCACCACTCCGTCACGCCGCCGCTCATCGAGCGCGTCGCCGCGGGGCTGTTCGACCCGACCGCGCTGATCACCGAGCGCGAGCCGGTGACCGACGCGATCGCGGCGTACGAGGCGTTCGACCGGCGCGAGCCGGGGTGGCTCAAGGTCGAGCTGACGACGGGCCCGTAGCCGGGCCGCGACGCGGGGCCTGCGGGAGGCGCGGTGCGGGCGGGGCCGGCACCGCGCCTTCCCCGGGTGGTCAGGCGACCGTCGTGCCCGCGCGCATCTCGTCGACGCTGAGCTCCGGGGCCCCGCCCGCCGCCGCGGCCGGGTCCATCCAGACGAAGTCCCAGTGGTGGCCGTCGAGGTCGTCGAAGCTCTTCGAGTACATGAAGCCGTGGTCCTGCTCGCCGGCCGGCGTCGCCCCCGCGGCGAGGGCGGCGGCGTGCACCGCGTCGACCTCCTCCTTGCTCTCGGCGCTGAGGGCGAGCTGCACCTCGGTCGAGGTGGTGGCGTCGATGATCGTCTTCCGGGTGAACTCCGCGAAGAACGCCCTCGTGAGCAGCATCGCGGTGATCGTGTCGCTGATCACGACGCTGACGGCGTTCTCGTCGCTGAACCCCTCGTTGATCGAGTACCCCAGGGCCTCGTAGAAGGTGCGCGACCGGGCGACGTCGTCGACGGCCAGGTTGACGAAGATCATGGTGGGCATCGGTGCGCCGCCTCTCTGCGGGGCGCCGGCGGCCCGTCGCCGCCGGTCGTCTCCCGCATGATGGCGAGGCGCCGCCGACCGTGTCAAGACCCGTCGGCGCGGGGTGTCCCCCTCCCAGCGGGCACCCCGACAGCGGGTGTTGCGTGGTCTGCATGAAGCACACGACACTCGGCAGCGTCGACGGCGGACTCGACGTGGGCCGCCTCGGCCTCGGCCTGATGGGCATGTCCGCGTTCTACACCGGCAGCGGCACCGACGACGACGAGTCGGTGCGGGTGATCCACGCCGCGCTCGACCACGGCGTGACCCTGCTCGACACCGCCGACATGTACGGCCCGCACACGAACGAGCAGCTGCTGGGGCGCGCCCTGCGCGGCCGACGCGACGGCGTCGTCGTCGCGACCAAGTTCGGCAACGTCACCGACCCCGAGGCGCGGGGGGAGCGCGCGGTCGACGGTCGGCCCGAGTACGTGCGCCGCTCGATCGACGGCTCGCTGCAGCGGCTCGGGCTCGACCACGTCGACCTCTACTACCAGCACCGCGTCGACCCGCAGGTGCCGATCGAGGAGACGGTCGGCGCCATGGCCGAGCTCGTCACGGCGGGCAAGGTCCGCCACCTCGGCCTGTCCGAGGCGGCTCCCGAGACGATCCGCCGGGCCCACGCCACCCACCCGATCACCGCCCTGCAGACCGAGTGGTCGCTCTGGAGCCGCGATCCCGAGGCCGAGATCGTGCCGCTCGTGCGCGAGCTCGGCATCGGCTTCGTGCCGTACTCGCCGCTCGGCCGCGGGTTCCTCACCGGTGCCCTGCGCTCGGTCGACGAGCTCGCCGACGACGACTTCCGCCGCTTCGCGCCGCGGTTCAGCGGGGACGCCTTGCAGGCGAACATCCGCATCGTCGAGCAGGTCGACGCCGTGGCCCGCGAGGTCGGGGCGACGCCCGGCCAGGTCGCGCTGGCCTGGCTGCTCGCCAAGGGCGAGGGCGTCGTGCCGATCCCCGGCACGAAGCGCCGCACGTACCTCGACGAGAACGTCGCCGCCGACGACGTCGTGCTCACGGCCGCGCAGGTCGAGCAGCTCGACGCGGTCGCCGCGCCCCAGGGCGACCGGTACGCGGACATGTCGACGGTCGACCGCTAGCGCGGACGGCCCACGGCGGGCGGGTGCGAGCCGGGCGGGCGTCGACGACGGACCGCCGGGGTCGCACCCGCCCGCCGTCGTGACGGGGCAGTGCGACCTGAGCAGGGCGGCCGGGGCAGGGCGGGCCCGAGCGCGGGAGGCGCGGGTACGGTCGCAGCATGGACGACGTGATCAGACGGCGCGCGGTGGTCCGCGGCCTCGTGCAGGGCGTGGGCTTCCGTTTCTCGACCGAGGGCGAGGCCGACCGCCTCGGCGTCGCCGGGTTCGTGCGCAACCTGCCCGACGGCACCGTCGAGACGGAGGCCGAGGGCACGCCGGAGGCGGTCGGCCAGCTGCTGGAGTGGCTCACGGAGGGCCCGCAGGGCTCCCGCGTCGACGGGGTCGACGTGAGCGAGCTGTCGCCGCTCGGCGAGGGCGGCTTCGAGACGCGGCACTGAACGGCAGCGTCGGCGAGCGGCGGGCGGCGGGCGGCACCGTCGGCGAGGGCCCGCGTGCCGGGACCCGGCCCGGGAGCTCGCACGCACCCGACAGCGTGGAGTCCCCGGACCGGGCTGCACCCGAGGGTGCACCAGCTTGTCTACCAGGTCGGTCGGTGCGCGCGCTCACGGGTCGGGGGACGAACTCACGACGACCACCTCACACCCGGCCCCTCTCGCGCGTCTCCAGCGTGGGTAGCATCGGCAGAGGCGAGGAGACGACCGTGACGGAGACCGGCAGCGCACGCGGAGCGGGCACCACGGGCACCACGGGTAAGGGCACGGAGGACGCAGGCCCGACCGCGGCCCCCGACGCGACGGTCGTGCACACCACCACGAGCACGCCCGTGGGCCTGCTGACCGTCGCGGGGGGCGTCGACGGGCTCGTGGGCCTGTGGTTCGAGGGCCACCGGCGCGGGCCGACCCGCGACTCCCTGGGCCCGCGCTCCGACGTCGGCACCGGCGCGAGCGACTTCGGCGAGGTGGCCCGGCAGCTCGGGCAGTACTTCGCCGGCGAGCGGACGGCCTTCGACCTGCCGCTCGCGCCGCGCGGCGACGACTTCCGCCAGCGGGTCTGGGCGGCCCTCCGCACGATCCCCCACGGCCAGACCCGCACCTACGGCCAGCTCGCCGTCGGCCTCGGCGGGGTCGGGCTGGCCCGGGCCGTCGGGGCCGCGAACGCGCTGAACCCGCTGAGCATCGTCGTGCCGTGCCACCGGGTGGTCGGCGCCGGCGGGGCCCTCACCGGCTACGCGGGCGGGCTGGAGCGCAAGAGGTTCCTGCTGGCCCTCGAGGAGCCCGCCGAGCGGCGCGAGAGCCGGCTGTTCTGACGTGGGCCCGTTCGACCGCGCCGTCGAGCAGCACGGGGTCACCGTGCTGCGCGTCTGCCGCGCCCTGCTGCCGCCGGCCGACGCCGACGACGCCTGGTCGGAGACCTTCCTCGCCGCGCTCGTCGCCTGGCCCGGGCTGCCGCCGGGGACGAACGTCGAGGCCTGGCTCGTGACCGTCGCGCGCCGCAAGGCCCTCGACGTGCTGCGCGGGCAGGCCCGCCGAGCGCTCCCGGTCGAGACGCTGCCCGAGCCGCCCGCGCCCCGGCCCTTCGACGAGGTGCTCGCCCGCGACGACGAGCTGCGGGAGGCCGTCCGCGGGCTGCCGCACCGCCAGCGCGTCGCCGTCGTCGGCCACCACCTCGCCGGGCTCAGCCACCGCGAGGTCGCGGAGGCCACCGGGGTCAGCCACGACGCCGCCCGTCGGGCGGCGAGCGACGGGGTCGCCGCGCTCCGGACGGCGCTGGTGCCCCCGCCCCCGCCCCCGCCCCCGGCGCTCCCGCCCGCACCCCGCCGTCGTCGACCCGGAGGACCCTCGTGACCGACCCGACCACCGCCGAGCAGGTCGACCTCGCCGTGCTGCGCGCCCGGCTCGCGGTCAGCGCGGCCGACTCCGGCGTGCTCGACGTGGCCTGGACCACCCTCGACTCCCCCGTCGGCCGCCTCCTGCTCGCCGCGACGGAGGTCGGCCTCGTGCGGGTCGCCTTCGAGGTCGAGGGGCACGACGCCGTGCTCGACCGACTCGCCACGACGGTCAGCCCGCGCGTGCTGCGGGCCCCGGCCCGGCTCGACGCGGCCGCTCGCCAGCTCGACGAGTACTTCGCCGGCCGCCGTCGCGCCTTCGACCTGCCGCTCGACCGGCGGCTCTCGCGGGCGTTCCAGCTCGCCGTGCTCGAGCACCTGCCCGAGATCCCCTACGGTCGGACGGCGAGCTACGCCGCCGTCGCCGCGGCGGCGGGCAGCCCCCGCGCCGTGCGGGCCGTCGGCACGGCCTGCGCGACCAACCCGCTGCCGCTCGTCGTGCCGTGCCACCGCGTGGTGCGGAGCGACGGCACGGCCGGCCGCTACCGCGGCGGCCCCGAGGCCAAGGCCCTGCTGATCGACCTGGAGGCGACACCGTGAGCGACGTGGTGATCGGCGACGACGGGCTCGCCCGCCCCGCCTGGGCGGCCGTCGACCCCCTGATGCGGGAGTACTACGACACCGAGTGGGGCATGCCCGTCCGCGACGAGCGGGGGCTCTTCGAGCGGCTGAGCCTCGAGGCGTTCCAGTCGGGGCTGTCGTGGGCGACCATCCTGCGCAAGCGGCCCGCCTTCCGGGCGGCGTTCCGCGACTTCGACCCCGACGTCGTGGCCGCGTTCGACGACGACGACCGGGCACGGCTGCTGGCCGACGCGGGCATCGTCCGCAACCGGCTCAAGGTCGACGCGACCGTCGCCAACGCCCGCGCCACCGTCGCCCTGCGCGACGCAGGCGGGCTCGTGGACTTCGTCTGGTCGTTCCGGCCCGCCGAGACGCCCCGCCCGGCCACGGCGGCCGAGGTGCCGACGACCTCGCCGGAGAGCGTCGCCCTCTCGCGCGCCCTGAAGTCCGTGGGCTTCCGGTTCGTGGGCCCGACCACCATGCACGCCCTGATGGAGGCGACGGGCATCGTCGACACCCACCTCGTCGACAGCCACCGGCGCGGGTCGTCCGGGGTGTGGGCGGCGACGCCGTGAGGGCCGGGGGCACGGCCCCGGGGGGCTCCGCGGGCGAGCCGACCCGCGACTCCCGCGCCCGCCGCCTGTCGCTCGCCGTCGAGGGCGACTACGACCCGGCCCACGCCGTCGGCCTGCTCGCCGCGCACAGCGTGCCGGGCGCCGAGCTGACCGACGTGGCGGCCTCGACCCACTCCCGGGTCGTCGACCTCGGCGGGGCCGGGGTCGACGGGGCCGCTCGGCTCGGCCGGCTCGACGTGCACTTCGGCCCCGACGTCGTCGAGGTCGACGTCGTGCCCGCCGACGGCGTCGACCTCGGCCCGGCCGACCTCGACCGCGCCGGGGCGCTGGCCCGGCGCTGGCTCGACCTCGACGGCGACACGGGCGCGGTGCAGGCCGCGCTCGGCGCCGACCCGGTGCTCGGCCCGCTCGTGCGCGCCCGGCCGGGCATCCGCGTCACGGGCAGCCCCGACGGCTTCGAGACGGCGGTGATGACCGTGCTCGGGCAGCAGGTCTCGCTCGCCGCGGCCCGGACCTTCACCGGTCGGCTCGTCGCCGCGCACGGCGTCGACGTGCCCGGCACGGGCCTCCGGCGCTTCCCGCGCGCGCGGAGGCGCTGGCCGCCGTCGACGTCGACGAGCTGCGCGCCGCGGTCGGCGTGACCAACGCCCGGGCGCGCACGCTCTCGGCCCTGGCGACGGTCGTCACCGACGGCCTCGTGATCTCGCCCGACGTCGACCTCGCCGACGCCCGACGACGGCTGCTCGCCGTGCCGGGCATCGGGCCGTGGACGGTCGAGTACCTCGCCGTGCGCGCCCTCGCCGACCGCGACGCGTGGCCGGCCGGCGACCTCGTGCTGCGGCGGGTGCTCGGCGGGGCGACCACGAAGGAGGCGGAGGCGGCCTCGGCCCCGTGGTCGCCCTTCCGCGCCTACGCCCTGTTCCACCTCTGGGCCGCGGTGCTGCCGACCGCGCCCTGAGCGGGGCCGGCAGCACCCGGGAGCGCCGCAGCGCCCCGGCGGGCGCCGGGCGTCAGGCGGTGAGCACCGTCGTCGCCGTCAGGGGCAGCTCGGCCACCGACGTGCCGACGTGCAGCGTGAACTCGCCGGGCTCGTGCGCCCACGCGCCGTCGCGCCAGTCGGCGAAGGCCCGCGCCGGCACCTCGACCGTCACCGCGGCCGACCCGCCCGCCGCGAGCTCGACGGGCCGGAAGCCCACCAGCCAGAGCGCGGGGCGCTCCACGACCGAGTCGGGGCGCGACGCGTAGACCTGCACCACGTGCTTGCCCGCGCGGGCGCCCGTGTTCTCGACCTGGACGGTGACGGTCACCGCGCCTCCCTCGGCCACCGTGTCGGAGACCTCGAGGCCCGACTGGCGCCAGCTCGTGTAGCCGAGGCCGTGGCCGAACGCCCAGGCCGGCTCGACGCCGGCGCGGAGCCAGGCCCGGTAGCCGACGTGGACACCCTCGTCGTAGCGGACGGTGCCGTCGACCGGCGTGACGTCGAGCACCGGCACGTCGGCCGTGGCCGCGGGCCAGGTCGTGGGCAGGCGGCCGCCGGGCTCGGCGTCGCCGATCAGGAGGTCGCCGAGGGCGTGGCCGTACTCCTGCCCGCCGAACCAGGTGAGCAGCACGGCGGCGGCCTCGTCGCGCCAGGGCAGCTCGACCGGCGAACCGGCGTTGACGACGGCGACGGTGCGCGGGTTCGCGGCGAGCACGGCGCGGGCGAGGTCGTCCTGGCGGCCGGGCAGCGCGAGCGTCGAGCGGTCGAAGCCCTCCGACTCGACCTTGCTGTTGGTGCCCACCACGAGCACGACCAGGTCGGCGTCGGCGGCGGCGGCGGCCGCCTCGTCGATCAGCTGCTGCGGGTCGGTGTCGTCGGCGTCGAGCCCGGCGGTGAACATCATGGTGCCGGCGAAGGCCTCGCCGCTCGTCTCGGCCCGGCGGTAGCGGATGACCAGCTCGACCGGGCGACCCGCCTCGACGTCGAGCGGGTGCGACTCGCTCGGCGGGGCGAGCAGCGCCGCGCCCAGCTCGTCGCCGTCGGCCTCGGTGCGGGCGGTGAAGAGCTCCTCGCCGTCGACCACGAAGGTGGCCTCGCCGATCGAGGCGAAGCCGAGCCGGACCCGGCCCGAGGAGGCGGGGGTCCAGGTGGTGCTGACCTCCAGCTCGTGCAGGCGCTCGACGGGTGCGTCGCCGCCGAGGTAGACCAGGGCGGTGGCCCGTCGCTCCTCCGCGAAGATCTCGTCGCCGGCCTCGTCGAGGAAGCGCACGTGCACGCCGGGCTCGCCCGTCGCCGGGTTCGTCAGCTCGGCGAGCGGCAGCTCGGCGACGCCCTCCTGCACGACCGCGCCGACCGACCAGGTCACCTCCGCGTCGGGGAAGGCGGCCCGGACGCCCTCGACCGGGCTGACCACGCTCTCGGGCACCACGGTCGCACTGCCGCCGCCCTGGGTGCGGGCCCGGTCGGCGTTGTCGCCGATCACCGCGATGCGGCGCACGCTGCCGGGGGCGACGGGCAGCAGCCCGTCGTTGGCCACGAGCACGGCGCCGGCGGCCTCGGCCTCGCGGGCGAAGGCGACGCCGTCCTCGACGTGCACGGGGTCGGTGCCCTCGAACCCCTCGAGGGCACCGACGCGGGCGGCGAGACGGAGCAGGCGGAGCACCTTGCGGTCGACGTCGGCTCGGTCGACCGAGCCGTCACGCACGGCGGCGACCAGCGCGTCGCCCCAGGGCCCGACCGGGCCGGGCATGACGAGGTCCTGGGAGGCGCGGGCGCTGTCGACGGAGCGCACCGCCGTCCAGTCGCTGATGACGACGCCGTCGAAGCCCCACTCGCTGTTGAGCGGCGTCTCGAGCAGGTCGTTCTCGGTGGCGGTGGTGCCGTTGACCGAGTTGTAGGCGCTCATGACCAGCCAGGCCCGCGCCTCCACGACGCTCTTCTCGAAGGCGAGCAGGTACAGCTCGCGGAGGGCCCGGTCGCCGACGACGACGTCGGCGGTGAAGCGCTCGGTCTCGAAGTCGTTGGCGACGTAGTGCTTGGGGGTGGCCCCGACACCGTTCTCCTGGACGCCCGTCACGTAGGCGGCCGCGAGGTCGGCGGTCAGCACGGGGTCTTCGCTGAAGGCCTCGAAGTGACGGCCGCCGAGCGGGGAGCGGTGCAGGTTGATGGTCGGGCCGAGCACGACGTCGACGCCCTTGCGGCGGGCCTCGACGGCGGAGGCGTGGCCGTAGCGGCGGGCCACCTCGAGATCCCAGGTGGCGGCGAGCGCCGTTCCGCTCGGGAGGTTCAGCGACGGGTCGCGCTCGTCCCAGAACTCGCCGCGCACCCCGGAGGGGCCGTCGGAGAACAGCATGCGGCGGAGGCCGATCTGCTCGATCGGCCAGCTCGTCCAGAAGTCGCGGCCGGTGAGCAGCTGGACCTCCTGCTCGAGCGACAGCTGCCCGAGCAGCTCGGTGAGGCGGGCGGTGACGGCGTCGTCGCCGGCGGAGGAGGGGGTCACGAGGGGCCTTCCGGTGGTGGTCGGAGATCGGTCGCGGCCGGCGCAGCACCGCGTGGGGGGAACGCTACTCGACAAAACCGAACAGCGGTGGGTTTTCGTGGCGTCGGTGGCGGCCGAGCCGCCGGGGGGTGGGTAGCCTGGCGCACATGGCACAACGGGGTTCGTACGCGAAGGGGATCGCGAAGCGCGAGGAGATCCTGCGGGTCGCGCTCGAGGTGGTGGCCCGCAACGGGTTCCGTGCCACCTCGGTGAAGGAGCTGGCCGACGCGGTCGGGCTCACCCAGGCCGGCCTGCTGCACTACTTCGACAGCAAGGAGGGGCTCTTCACCGCCATCCTCCGCGCCCGCGACGAGGCCGACTCGGCCCGCTGGGCCGAGCTCGACGACATCGTCGACCTGCTGCTCGCGGTGATCCGGCACAACTCCGAGACCCCCGGGCTCGTGCAGCTCTTCGCGAGCCTGTCGACGGCCGCGACGAGCGACCCCGGGCACGCCGCCCGCGACTACTTCGTCGAGCGCTACGCCCGGCTGCGCGTCGACTTCACGACGGCGATCGAGCGACGACAGGTCGACGGGCAGATCGCCCCCGACGTCGACGCCGTGACGCTCGCCGGGGTGCTGGTCGCCGTCAGCGACGGCATGCAGCTGCAGTGGATGCTCGACCCGAGCACCGACATGGCCGAGCACGTGCGGCTCGTCTGGGAGCTGGCCCTCCGCACCGCGACGGTGGCCGCGCCGGCCTGACCGGGCGACCACCGCCTCCTCGTGACTCTGGCCGGGTGCGGCGTCAGCGCACGCGGCGGATCGGGATGATGACGAGCGCGCCGATCACGGTCACGATGCCGGCGCCCCAGAGCATGACGACGTAGTTGTCGTTCGTGGCGCTGCCGATGCCGAGCAGGGCCAGGGCGAGGGCCGGGGCGAGCGACTGCGGCAGGGCGTTGGCGATGTTGATGACGCCGAGGTCCTTGCCGGGGCGGTCGGCGTTCGGCAGCACGTCGACGATCAGCGCGGTGTCGACGGCGGCGTAGATGCCGAAGGCGAAGCCCATCACGACCTCGGCGACGTAGAAACCGGTGACCGTCTCGGCGTGCGCGAGCATCACGAGGCCGACCGCGAAGACGAGGGTCGAGCCGGCGACGAAGACCTTGCGACGACCGGTGCGGTCGCTCAGCCAGCCCGAGACCGCCGCGCTGACGAGCAGGGCGATCGTGTAGAGCAGCACGCCGAAGGCGACGGCGGCCGTGGCCTCGGCGACGTCCTCGATGCCGAGGTGGCGCTCCATGTAGAGCAGGCGGTACGTCGTGAACATGAACGTGCCGAGCGTGATCAGGAAGCGCGACCACCAGGCGAGGCCGAAGTCGGGGTTCTTGATCGGGTTGGTCCAGAACGAGCTGACCAGGTTCACGAACGTGAACTTCTTGAGCTCGTAGGCAGGCAGCTCGTCGCGGGCCACCACGGCGTAGACGAGCACCAGGACGACGGCCAGCACGCCCGGCAGGACGAACAGAACGGGGAGATTGCCGACGAGGTACACGGCCAGGTAGAGGCCGGCGAGGATGGCGACGTTCTGCGCCAGGGCGATGATGCTCGACGCCCGGCCGCGCTGCACCTCGGGCACGTTGTCGGCGAAGCTCGCGATGAGGGTGGCGAGCACGGCGTTGGCGGCGATCTGCGCGAGCAGCCAGGCGAGGGTCAGCGTGAGCTGGTCGGGCGCCGCCGCCACGAGGCCGAGGGCGACGGTGAGCAGCACCACGCCGCCGACCAGGTAGGGGCGACGACGGCCCCAGCGGGTGCGGGTGCGGTCGCTCAGGGCACCGATCAGCGGGTTGGCGATCAGGGCGCCGAGGGCGCCGATCGGCAGCACCTGGCCGACGAGGGTCTCGGGGCTGTCGGGCGCGAGCTGCTGGGCCTTGAGCTGCATGCTCACGAAGACCGGCGAGAGCAGGGCCACGAACAGGCCGAACTGGGCGAAGCCGAGGGCGGCCAGGTAGCCCCTGCCCACTCGGATCGTGCTGACGGGTTGGGTGAGCACGGTCTCACCGCGCGGGCCGGACAGGGCCATTGACGCCTCCTCGAGTCAAAACCTAGCTGCACTAGGTGTTCGAGACTGTACACGAGCGTGAGCCGGTGTCAACAGCTCGTGACGACAGGTGTCGGCCGGCGCGCGGGCAGCCTCGCGCCGTCGAGGACTCAGGGGGAGGACGCGCCGCAGGCGTCGGTCGCGGCCCTCGGCGCGTGTCCCTCCTGACTCGTCGACGGGGGCGGGGCGCCGAGGGAGGCGGGCGGGCGGAGCGGGCCGCGCCTAGGGTCGGGGTCACGACCACGAGAGGACGCCCCATGAGCGACCAGAGCGACCACGACCAGGAGGCCGTCGAGGCGGCGGCCCTCGCGACGTTCCGGGACGACCCGCAGGGCTCCCCCGCGGGCGGCGACGACACGACGACCGACGACGACCTCGTCTCGCCCCTCGGCGGCACCACCTCCGGCGAGGAGGACTACGTCGCCGTCGACCCCGCCGGCTACTCGGGCGAGGCGACCGCGGGCCTCGTCGCCGACGACGAGGACGGCCGCGGCGAGAGCGGCCCCGAGCCCGGCGCCCAGGTCGGCGGCAGCGCCGGGCGCTGACTACGCCGGGCGCTGACCCCGCCGGCGCTGCCCCCCGCCGGGCGCTGACCCCCGCCGGGCGGGGCCGGGTGGCATGCTGGTGGGGATGACCTCCTCGCGCGCGCACCTCGACGACCTCGCCTCCTTCATCCAGGCCTCGCCCTCCTCCTTCCACGCCGCGGCCGAGGCCGCCCGTCGGCTCGACGCGGCGGGCTTCGACCGGCTCGACGAGCGGGCCGAGTGGCCGACGGGGCCGGGCCGCCGCTACGTCCTGCGCGACGGCGCCGTGATCGCCTGGATCCAGCCCGAGGGCGCCACCGCGACCACCCCGTACCGGATCGTGGGCGCGCACACCGACTCCCCCGGCTTCAAGCTGAAGCCGAGGAGCACGACCGGCACCCGCGGCTGGCTGCAGGCCGGCGTGGAGGTCTACGGCGGACCGCTCTACAACTCGTGGCTCGACCGTGACCTCGAGTTCGCGGGCCGGCTCGTGACGCGCACCGGCGAGGTGCACCTCGTCCGCACCGGGCCGGTGCTGCGCTTCCCGCAGCTGGCCGTCCACCTCGACCGCGGCGTCAACGACGGCCTCACGCTCGACCCGCAGCGTCACCTCGACCCCGTGGTCGGGGTCGGCCCGCTCGCCGACGCCGACGTGCTCGGTCACCTCGCGGGGCTCGCCGGGCTGACCGGCGACGACGTCGCCGGGTACGACATCTCGGTGGCCGACACCGCGCCTCCCGCCGTCATCGGCCTCACGGGCGACCTCTTCGCCGCGGGCCGCATGGACAACCTCACCTCGACGCACGCCGGCCTCGTCGCGCTGCTCGACGTCGCGGCGTCGGGCGTCGAGCTCGCCGACGTCGCCGTGTTCGCGGCGTTCGACCACGAGGAGGTGGGCTCCGAGACGCCCTCGGGCGCGGCCGGCCCGATGCTCTCCGACGTCGTGACCCGCGTCACGGCCGGGCTCGGCGGCACCGAGGTCGACCGGCTCCGCGCCCTCGCCGGCTCGTGGTGCCTCTCCGCCGACGCGGGCCACGCCGTGCACCCGAACTACCCCGAGCGCCACGACCCCGTGAACCAGCCCGTGGTCAACCGCGGCCCCCTGCTGAAGATCAACGCGAAGCAGCGCTACGCCACCGACGGGCCCGGCGCGGCCGAGTGGGCGCGCTCGTGCGAGCAGGCCGGCGTGCCCTATCAGGAGTTCGTCTCGAACAACGCGGTGCCCTGCGGCTCCACCATCGGGCCGATCACCGCGACCCGCCTCGGCGTCCGCACCATCGACGTGGGCGTGCCGCTGCTGAGCATGCACTCCGCCCGTGAGCTGTGCGGCGTCGACGACCCGGGCTACCTCGCCCGCGCCGCGGCGGCCTTCCTCGCCCCGGTCGCCGCGGCCTAGCCCCGAGGACGGCACGTCGGTGCCCCAGAGTTCTCAACGGCTTGATCGCCCTCTCGAGCGTGGGTCGACCTGCAGTCCCCGTGGTGAAGCCGGTGGGCCACCGGGCCCACCGGCTCGTCCGCTAGGCGCAGGCCCAGAGACTGATGCTGCTGCTGGGGTGCCCCCCCGGCACATCCGAAGAAGCTCGCTGAGCTCGACAGAGTGTCGTTCGAGGTGCGCTCGGCGAGGCCTTGCAATTCGAGGATCGATGTCATTTAGTTCACCTCCCCTCATATCGGGGTCGTACCCGGCTGTTGATCAAGCCGGGAAGCCACAAGGGGGTTCCCTCATCAAGAGAAAGCAACATCAGCAGGACCCCAGCTGAGCCCGTACCGACGTCGGTCGAAAGACGGAGGAGCTGATCCCCGACGCTGAAGGTGCCGCCGTTCCAGCTCACGAGGCTTCGACGCAGGTGGGAGGCCTGCTCGCGCATGGAGGTGGCCACGTCGAACCATGGGCTCACGCTCTGTAATCCAGCCAAGATCCCGGCCCTACCCCGGAGAAGGCCATCGAAAGCGTAGAGATCTGACGTGCAAGCCGTCATGAAGGCCTCTACATCGTCCTCGTACGCCGATGAACCGTCGATGAGATCGTGTAGCCGCAGCGCGGAATAGGCGATCAGGTATCCCGCGGAGCCGTTCTCGAGGTAGGGAAAAGTGCGCCGACCATCACACTCCCCGAGCCCCGCGACCCCTGGACGAGAATCACGCCGACGGCGCCGGTCCATCGCCAACGACTCGAGCGCGGAGTCCATGAGGTAAGCGTCTTCTGCCGCCTTTCCTACCAGGGCCTGGGCGAAGGCGAGTCCGGCCGAACCGCGCCACAAGCCCGGAGCTCGTCCAAGGCTGTCCTGGGCGAGGTCTGTGTGGCTTCGTCTCGTGGCACGATGCGCTGTGTAGACGGCGAAGTCGAGGTCGTAGTCGATTTGTTGAACGGCGATCCCTGCAAGACCTCGGGCAAGACCAACCGAACGCACCCGTCCCGCGGCGCGCTGGACGGTCTTGCATGTCAGGTCCGCCGCTTCGTGCTGTCCGAGCTCGGACAGAGTTGCCGCGATGCCAGCCAGTCCGTCGAACAGTCCGAGCTCCGCACCCGACGTAAGGTACGCCGTCGTCAAACCAGAGACCATGTCTGCGGGAACGCCCACCTGGGAGCGATGCAAAGCTGTCGCCAGGCCCGCTGTCCCGTTGACGTAGGAAAACCGTCGGAGAGTCGACGTGTCGAGGGGATCGCCGAGGCAGTGCTCTCGGGACAAGCTGGCCAAGCTCCGGGCCATCACACGGGCGATCGTGCGGTCTGTTGTTGTGGCGTCGATTTGGGCAAGATTCGGAGGTGACTCAGGACGAAGCAGTCTCACAGCCGAATGGTCGCGAAACCTGCTTTCGAGTTCGGAAATGAACGCCTCCACGTCTGGCCCGTACAGGTCGGCCACTCGCTCGATCAATTGAGGCCAGACATCTGGCGACAAGATCTCTCTCGCGAATGCCGGCTCGAAGGCTGACATGGCCACTCGGGAAAGAGAGAACCAATCCGATTCAGCGGCCGTGAAGCCCGCCGGTGGGGCGTACCCGATCGCGTTGAACAGCCCCAGCGTGCGAGATTCAGGCGCTCTTCCGTCCTCGAGATCAATGAGGACTACGTCGTTCCCAGACGTGACGATGACATTTCCAGGATGAAGATCTCCGAAGACGACACCCATGGAATGCAGATGCTCCACGCAATCTACGAGTTGCCGCAGCAGATGGAGAGTCTCAACGGCATAGGAGATCCGAGCGTCCGCGCTGCCCGTCGGATCTAGTCCGGGGCAGAGTCGCGAAGTCCGCTCGAGGAGAGACACACCCTCGACGTACTGCATCTCGAGAAAGTCGTGCCCCGAGACCTGAAAGAAGTCAAGGACCCCAGGTACGATCCCGGAATTCTGTAGTCGAAGGAGATTCGTGTGCTCTTGACGCAGACGCGACGGCGCGAGGAGGCCCGAGGCGTCGAGTCCCGCATGAGGTCTCGCCTCCTTCAGGATGGATTTGAGCCCGTCGTGACTGGTTGCGAGGTAGACGCCTCCCGCGTTTGAGAACTGGATCGGCTCGATGGACGCGTACCTGTTGAGGGGTCCTAGACCGTCTGCGACTGCCAGTGCAGAGACAGCTTCCTCGACCACGGGTGGATGGCGACCGACAGGCTGACGGAAGACAGGGCTCCTGACGTCGGGAACGAGAGTGCTCGATTCGTCAGGATGAGCCAAGATTCCCCCGTCTGCATCGGGGATGACGAGCGGCATGAATCCGCCGTACCGGAAGTACACGGGCCCAGAACGGAATCGCACGTCACCTAGGACGTAGGGCGACGAAAAACCATTCAGGGCAGCGTCGAGCCCTTCGGCGATGTGGTTGAGCAAGCGGTCGTCAGGCGGGTAGATGACAACGAGCTTGCCCGCCGAGGACCTTTGCGCGTTCTTCGACAGCGCCCCTCGTACTTCATCCCAACGGGACACGTACTTGAACGGGGTCCGGCTGTCAACGCAGATGCGGACGGCAGCGCCGAGGACGCTCGGATAACCCTGGATCGTCGAGCTGAGATGGATCTTCCAACCGTGGGTCCGTGGAGGTAACCCGATTGGAAAAAGAGACCGCCAGTGAGTCCCCTCATCGACTAACCAATCGACAGGAAGCGGGACATCGAGGTCGCGATCGGGACGATAGGCGGTCGGATCTGCATAGAAAGGGCTGTTTGGTGAGCAGAATGGCAAGATCTCCACCGCGTCCCCTTTCTCGGAATATCAGGATGTCTCGCTGTGAATGTAGCCTACGGCACATGACACAGGTGGATCAGCTGAGGCTGGCGGACGTCGAGATCAGGTACGGACGTCGACTCGTGGTGGTCGCCCCCTCGCTCGAGGTCACCCGGTCGTCGACGACGGCCCTCGTCGGCGCCTCGGGAAGCGGGAAGAGCTCGCTGCTCCGCTGCCTGTCGGGCCTCCAGCGCCCCTCCTCGGGTCGGGTCCTCGTCGACGACCTCGATCTCACGTCGTTGTCGCCTTCCCGGCTCGCCCGCCGCCGACGCGACCTCTTCGGCATCGTCCTGCAGGACGGCGGCCTCGTTCCGTCGCTGTCCGCCCTCGACAACGTGCAGGTCGCCCTCGATCTCCGCCGCATCCCGAGGTCGCGAGCCACGGCTCGATCGACCCTCGACCATCTCGGCCTCGCCCGTCTCGCCGACCGACGACCCGATCAGCTCTCCGGCGGTGAGCGCCAGAGAGTCGCTTTCGCTCGGGTGCTGGCCCAGGCAGCGCCGTTCGCGGTGCTGGACGAACCGACCTCGAGTCTCGACGCCGACAGCCGAGCCGATGTCGTCGACGGCATCCGCGCGCTCTCGGCCGCCGGCTGCGGCACGGTGGTGGTCACGCACGATCTCGAGCTGGCCGCGAGCTTCGACGCCGTCGCGGCGATCACCAGGGGGCACGTGACTACCCGTCCGGGCCCGACGACGGCCGCCGAGATCAGCCACCGGATCGACGGCGTCCGGTGATCGGCGTCCTGCACCTCGCCCTGGCCTCCTCGCGCGCGCTCGGGTCCGGTCGGCGGGCCTGGTACGCCTACGGTGCCGTCGTCCTGGCCACGGCCGTCGTCGCGGCGCTGTCCTTGACCGGTGTCGAGTCGGCAGGTGTCGCGCCCGCTCCGCTCGGCGGCATCGTCCGATCGTGGACGACTCCTGCCGCCCTCATGTCGGTGGTCGCTGGCTCGACTTGCCTCTCCGCGGTGTCCCGGCTGACCCAGTCGCAGTTCGATCCGACGCGCCGCGCCTGGGTGGGCCTCGGCGTCCTCCCGTGGCAGGGCCGCGCCCTCATCGTGGCTGAGGCTGGTGCTGTCGCCGCCGTGGCCACCGGTGCCGGGCTCGGTGCGGTGATCCTGGCGGCCGCGATCGGGAGCCCGCTCCCGACGCCTTGGGGGGCTCTCGTCCTCACGACGGGCCCGCTCGTCACCATCGGCACACCCGTCGTCGTCGCCCTCGCCACGGGTCCCGCGTTGATGGACGCGACCCGACGCTTCCCGACGCGCCCCCGACGTTCGACCATCACCCGCGCCGTCACGACCGCCGTCCCGGCGTCGGGCGTCGCGCTGGTCCTCGCCCTGATGCCGTCCGGTCCGACCGGGGACGACGAGATCGGCGAGCTCGTTCCGTGGTCACTGCTCGTCCTCGTCCTCGGGGCGGTGGCCGCGTCGAGGGTCGCCCCGTCGGCAGGCCGGCTCGTCGTCGGTGGGGTCGTTCGCGCGACGAGTGCCGGACGATGGACCGTTCCACGCCTGGCGCTGACCGCGGTCGCGGTCGCCCTCCGCCGAGACGGTGCGGGCATCTCCGTGCCGATGGTGGGCGTCGCCGTGCCTGGAGGACTCACCTCCGTGTTCCTCGCCGGGGACGAGGCGTTGCGCGCCGCCGGGTCCCTGACCCCGTCCGGAGCCACCGTCAACTGGCCTGCCGTGATCGGTCTCGCCACGGCCCCCGCGGTCCTCGCCGCGATCACGGGCGCCCTGCTCTTCGGACTCTCCGCCCCGGTCCGTCAGGACACCGGGCGGACACTGCTGGCGGCCGGGGCGACTCCGACGACCCTCTGGGCGATCGCGGCGTGCGAGGCAGTCCTCATCTGGGGCCTCGGAACACTCGGCGCCGTCGCTGTCATCACCGTGTCGGCCGTCCCGCTCCTGTCCGCGGCCGAGTCGGGCCTCGGCACCGGGACGGCC
The DNA here is from genome assembly GCF_014217665.1 of Frigoribacterium sp. NBH87. Classification (NCBI taxonomy): domain Bacteria; kingdom Bacillati; phylum Actinomycetota; class Actinomycetes; order Micrococcales; family Microbacteriaceae; genus Frigoribacterium; species Frigoribacterium sp. NBH87. Next base: position 2,788,866 of record NZ_CP043650.1, on the reverse strand, counting down.
GTGGTCCTGAACCCCCTCACCCTCTGCTGCTCCGGGGTCGCCCTGCTCGCACTGCTCATCGGCAGCTCCCTCAGCCGCCGCTCGTGACGGCAGAGCGTCCTGCGAAGGCGGCGCCGCCCGCGCCGAGGGCCCAGTCGAGCACGGCGGGCCAGTCGCCGTAGCCGGAGTCGGGGGTGAGGTGACCGCCGCGGGGCACGACGTGGAGGGCGGCCTCGACCCGCGACTCCCACGTGTCGACCAGGCCGAGGGGCAGCCACGGGTCGTCGTCGCCCGCCACGACCACGGCGTCGTCGGCGGGCGCCGAGCCCGGCCGGCCGCGGGCGCCGAGCGAGAGGCGCCGCCCGTCGAACGTGGCTCCCCCGGCGAACTCCCGGACGGCCTCCTGCCCCGCGATCAGCTCGGGCGACGGAGGCGCCACCAGCGCCACGCGGTCGACCCGGGGAGGCGCGTCGCCGGCCTGCAGCTGCAGCCAGGTCAGGCAGGCGAGGCTGTGGCAGACCACCGTCACCGGTCCCTCCGGCAGGGCGGCGAGCTCGGCCCGCACCACCGCCTCCCACTCGGCCAGCCGCGGCTCGTCGGTGTCGGGCAGCTGCGGGTAGCGGACGACGAGGCCCCGCCCCGCGAGCTCGTCGGCGAGCCGGTGCTGCCAGTGGTCGGCCGGTCGCCGGTTCTGCCAGCCGTGCAGGACGAGGTAGCTCGAGGGTGCGGTCACGCCACGATCCTGCCCGACCGTGCAGGCGGGCGTGCCAGGCTCGTCGCATGACGTCATCGACCGCCCCGCACGGCTTCGGACCCGACCACGCGTTCGACGGGCGGCCCACGCTCACCCGGCACGCACCTCCGGGGTTCCGCCTCACGACGGCGAGCCGCGTGATCGGCCACGGCGACGACGACTTCCGACGGGCGGCCGACGCGGTACTGCGGTTCGAGGTGCACCGCGGCTCGGGCTTCCTGCCCGAGCAGGTGCCCGAGCGCGCCAGGGTCGGCGACGTGAACGTCTGGGCGATCCCGGTCGGCCCGCTGCGGTCGCGGGTGGCGTGCCGCGTCTTCGCCGTCGTCGACGACGAGCGCACCGCCGGCTTCGGCCACGCGGCGCTCGTCGGCCACCCGCAGCGCGGCTGGGAGAGCTACCTCGTGCACCAGCACCACGACGGGCGCGTCACCCTCGACATCCGGGTCGTCTGGCGCCCGGCGGCCTGGTTCATGCGCGCGGCCGGGCCGGCCGCGCGGCTGGCGCTCGGCACGGTGCTGCACCGCAACCTGCGCGCGCTCGACCCGGTGCTCGCGGCCTGACGCCCCCGACGCGACGCCTCGACGCAACGCCTCCGACGCGACGCCCCTGACGGGACGCGCCTGGCGTGGCGTCGCGCCCCGGCCGCCGCCCCTGCCAGACTCGCCGCATGCGCATCAGCAGCGTCACCGTCGGACTCTCGGTCAGCGACCTCGTCGCGGCCCGGTGCTGGTACGAGTCGGTGCTCGACGTCGACGGCCCCCAGCTCGACCCGGTCGAGGGCATCGTCGAGTACGACCTCGGCGGCTGCTGGCTGCAGCTCGGCGAGGAGGCCCCGACCGGCTCCGCGACGGCGGTGCTGCGACTCGGCGTCGACGACGTCCACGCCGAGCGGGCCCGGCTGGTCGAGCTCGGCCTCGAGCTGCCCGAGGTCGTCCACGTGCCCGGCGTGCTCGACGTGGTCGACTTCCCCGACCCCGACGGCAACCACCTCAGCCTCTACACGCTCGTCGACTGACCGGAGCACGCCCAGCGGCGTCATCGGGGGCGGTGCGAGACTGGTCCCTCCGCGTCGGCCCTCGGCGCGGTGACGACCCCGAGGAGGCGCGTGGCCCGCACCCAGGAGCGCGACCGTGACGAGTCGAGCACGCACGTCACCGTGCAGCGCGTCGAGCGCGGCGACCTCTACGTCCGCGTCAGCACCATCGGCACGACGGGCGAGCGGCCGTTCGTGCTCGTGCCCGGCATCGGCGTCTCATCGGACTACTTCGAGCGCCTCGCGCCCGACCTCAACCGCTTCGGCCCGGTGCACGCCCTCGACCTGCCCGGGTTCGCCGGTGTCCCCCACCCGGGCGAGGCCCTCGATATCTCGCAGTTCGCCGACCTCGTCGGCGCCGTCATCGACGACCTCGGCCTGACCGACCCGATCGTCGTCGGGCACTCGATGGGCACGCAGATCGTCACCGACCTCGCGGCGCGGCGCCCCGAGCTGTCGACCCTCGTGCTGATCGGCCCGGTGATCAACCCCGCCGAGCGCCGTGTGCTGACGGCGGGCCGGCGCTTCGTCCAGGCCGCGTGGCACGAGCCCGGCCGGGTCAAGGTGCTCGCCCTGCGCGCCTACCTCGCCTGCGGCGTGCACTGGTTCTCGCAGGTGCTGCCGAAGATGATGACCTACCCGATCGAGGACGTCCTGCCCCGCGTGCAGGCCGACACCCTCGTGATCCGCGGCGAGCACGACGCCGTCGCGCCGCGCGCGTGGGTGGAGCGCGTCGGCGAGCTGCTGCCCTCGTCGCGCCTCTGGGAGATGCCGGGCGCCGCGCACTCCGTGATGCACGCCCACGCCCAGGAGGTCGCGCGCCTCTGCGTCGAGCACGCCGAGAAGCCCGTGCACCGCGACGAGGGCCGCGTGCTGCACGAGTACGTCGACGCGGGCGACGGCGACGAGCGCCGTGACTTCCGGCCCACCCTCGGCGAGTCGCTGGCCGCGGCCGGCGCGAGCCTCCGCGAGGGCCTCGCGATCGCCCGGGGCGACGACGCGGGCATCGCCGAGGCGAAGACCGACCACGCCGAGGCGATGCAGGCCGCCTTCGACCGGGCCGAGCGCGACCACGACCGCCGGCACGACCACGACCACGACTCGGGCGCCGAGCACGACGGGGACGGCGACCCGGGCGCCGACCCCCGGAGCACCGAGCACGACGGGGACGCGCGGCAGGGCCGCACCGAGCGGGGCTGACCGGCCCGCGGGAGGCGCGGCGCGACTCCTACGAGCCCGTGACGGTCAGCCAGATGAGCGCGACGTTGAGGGCCACGACGACGACCGCACAGGCCCAGGCCGCGACGCGCGTGGCCCTCGCGTTGACGCCCGTGCCCATGAGGCGGGCGTCGCTCGTGGCGATCACGAGCGGGATCAGCGCGAACGCGATGCCGAAGCTCAGCACGACCTGGCTGAGCACGAGCAGCCAGGTCGGGCTGATGCCCGTGGCGAGCAGCACGAGCGCCGGCACCAGCGTGACCACCCGGCGGACGAACAGCGGCAGGCGCACGTGCAGCAGGCCGCGCATGATCTCGGCGCCCGCCATCGCGCCGATCGACGTCGACGCGAGGCCCGAGGCCAGCAGGCCGACGGCGAACAGGACGCCAACGACCGGCCCGAGGGCGTCGGCGATCGCGTCGTGGGCGCCGGGGATGGTGTCGGTGCCGGTGCGGCCGGGCAGGGTCGACGCGGCCAGCACGAGCATGGCGATGTTCACGCCGCCGGCGATGACGAGGGCGAAGACGACGTCCCACCGGGTGGCCCGGAGCACGCGACGGCGGTCGGCGCCCTCGGTCACCGTGCCGTGGTGGTCGCGCACGAGCGCGGAGTGCAGGTACACCGCGTGCGGCATCACCGTCGCCCCGAGCATCGACGCGGCGAGCAGCACCGACTGGCTGCCCTCGAACCGCGGCACGAGGCCGGCGAGCATGTCGCCCGCCGACGGGGGCGAGAAGAGCAGGCCGGCGCAGAACCCGATCGTGAGGACGGCCAGGAGCGCGATGACGATCGTCTGGAAGACGTGGCCGCGGCGGTAGCGCGTCAGCATCAGGAGGCCGAGCGACACGGCCCCGGTGATCAGGCCGCCGACGACGAGCGGCACGCCGAAGAGCAGCTGCAGGGCCAGCGCCCCGCCGATGATCTCGGCGACGTCGGTCGCCGCCGCGACGACCTCGGCCTGGCCCCAGAAGGCGAGCCGGCGCTTCCGGCCCAGCCGGTCGCCGAGCACCTCGGGCAGCGACCGGCCGGTGACGATGCCGAGCTTCGCCGACAGGTACTGCACGAGCACGGCGATGGCGTTCGCCGCGACGAGCACCCAGAGCAGCAGGTACTGGTACTGCGCGCCGGCGGTGAGGTTGGCGGCGACGTTGCCGGGGTCGACGTAGGCGATGGCCGCGACGAACGCGGGGCCGAGCAGGGTTCCGCGGGGCCTCGGGAGCGCGACCGCGGGGGGCTGGTCGACCCGCGCCTCCCCGGGGGCGTCGTCGTCACGGCGGCGGGCGTCGATCGTCGGCATGCGCTCGACCCTACACAGGTTTCGGGTAGCCGAACTTCTTTGTTCACAGGGGTTGCGGGATACGACCCCTGCGAACTATGGCCGTCCGCGATGAGGCGAACAGAAGTCGAGCGCGACCATTCATCGGCCACCCGACCCGATGGGCCGAGACCGAAGATCGAGCCCTCAAGACCAGGTCTCCTCGTGGATGCGCGAGGGTTGCAGAACATCAGAATGTCAATGTAGAACGGTCTGACCAGACAAGAACGGAGATGACATGAACATCAGGAGTTCAACGAAGATCGCGGTGGTCTCGCTCACGACCATCGGCAGCCTGATCCTTCCCGTCAGCGTCACGTCAGCCGCTGCTACGCCCCCTCGAGAGACAACGCCGGCCGTCGCCGATGTCGCATCGGGGATGGCGGCCCTCGCCGACGCTCCTGCCCTCCCGGCAGGAACGGTGGAGACCCTCATCGAGGCGAACCAGGACGTCCTGGCGGCCCGCAGCGGCGTCGGAGCCGACGTGCCGGGAGCCATCGGATGGGATCTCGGTGCGGGGAACGTCGTCGTCCGCCTTCCCTTCTCCCCCGCAGGCGGCCTGAGGCCAGAATCGGCAGTGACGGCACAGTTCGCTCCCGGCGAGGACCCCGTCGTCATGGAGGTGGTGCTGACGGAGCGGTCGGACACGTCAGGTCGTGTCGAGACTTGGGTGAACGGCACCAAGATCGTCGACGAGGTGGTCAGCGACTCATCGGCACCTGTCAAGCAGGCGAAGGGGGCCAAGTGGGACCGCTTCGTGCAGTGCCTGAACAACGCAGGCGTTCCTGCATGGATCGTCACAGGCATCAGCCTCGCCTGTTCGGTGGCATGTGCCGCCACCCTCGGGGTGGGATGCGCCGTGTGCCTCGGCGCCGCGGCGGCAGGCTTCAGCGGCACCGTCAGCTTCTGCATCGCGTGGGCACGCGGATGACCGAGGCGACGCGGCAGCGGGCCCGCGTCCCAGCCAGGTTCGTCGTGAGCATCCAGTCAGGGCTGGCCGCACTGTCCCTCGCTCTAACGACCATCTTCCACTGGGGGCCCCTCGGCTGGGGAGCCACGGCTGCACTCCTCGCCTCGGCGCTGGTCACCGCCGTCGTCACGATCGGTCGCCGCCGTCACCGACGGTGAGCGGACCAGGCCACCGCTACACCGAGACCGCCCGCCCCCGAAGAGGGAGCGGGCGGTCTCGGCGTGGCAGAGGGGTCGGGGCTACTGCGTGGCGACCGTGATCGTGGCGACGCCGACGAGCATCTCGTCCTCGACGGCCTCGGTGCCGAAGGTCTCGTTGAGCAGCGAGGCGGCGGCCGGGCTGACGTGCACCGTCGTGCCCTCGAGCACGGCGTTCGAGCCCTCGGTGCGGAGCGGCTCGAGCGTGCCGCCCCAGAGGTTGAACAGGTACGCGTGCTCGGCCGCGACCGTGCCGTCGACCGTCACGTCGCCGTAGAGCTTCGACTCGCCGGGGTCGATGTCGAAGTCCGTCAGCTCGACGACGGTGCCGTCGGCCGCGGTGAGGCTGAGGCCCGAGCCGTCGTGCTCGATGAAGCCCTGCACGTACGGGCGCACCTCGCTGTCGGGGCCGTAGTAGTCGACGTTGCCGCCCGTGATCGGGAACGAGAACGTGCCGCCGGTGAAGGTCGCCGTGCCGACGACGCCGGGCGTGAGGCCCAGCGTGCCGAGCGCGTCGACGAACGACGCGTCGACGGCGACCTGCGTGTCGACGCCGCCCGCGAGGCTCGGCACGCTCGCGGCCGGGGTCTCGGCGACCGACGAGCCCTCGCGCTCGTCGGGCTCATTGACGGGGTGGGTCGGGGCCGTGTTGTTGCTCTCCGAGTCGGAGGTCGACGAGCACGCGACGAGCGTGAACGCCAGAGCGCCAGCGGCGACGACGCCGAGCGTCGTCCGGACGAGGGAGGAGCGGTCGAGGTGGCGCATGGTGGTTCCTTGTCTCTGTGGTGGGGTCGTGCGGGGCACCGGTCGGTCAGACCTGGTGCTCGGGGATGAAGCGGTCGACGCGGCGGTGCCAGCGCTGCCCGAGGACGCCGCCGAGGAGCGCACCCAGGAGGCTGAGGACGAGCACCAGGCCGAGGAAGATCAGGCTCTCGACCGACATCGAGGTCAGGTCGTCGACCGTCGGCACCATGGAGTTCGGAGAGCTCTGGTCGCCCGCCTGGACGGCGACGACGCCGACGACGACCGAGGTGACGATCGTGATGACGAGCCCCCAGAGCCAGGTCGCGAGCCCCTGCTTGAGACCCGAGAAGCGGGCCACGCGAGAGGCCGTGTAGCCGCCGACGAGGTAGCCGACGAAGACGATGACGAGCACGCCGATGCCGACGACGAGCGAGAGCACCGGGCCCTGGTCGGCGAGCGTCTGCTGCAGCGCCAGCGGCGAGGCGCTGGGCGACGAGCCGACGACGACGGCCGCCATGATGGACGCGAGGATCGAGAACAGCACCACGCCGAGGCCGGTCGCGGCGAACCAGCCCAGCAGGCCGGCGCCGAAGCGCATGCCGCCGAACTCCTCCTTCTGCTCGGCGAGGAGGTCGCGGCGGAGGCCGACGCGGTCGATGTCGCCGTCGTCGGTGGTCGGGTAGCCGCCGGTGCGGTCGCGCTCGACCGCTCCGGTCGGGGTGCGGCCCGCCGCGGGGGCGGGGGTCGTGCGGGCGTCGCCGATCCGGCCGTCGTCGGAGCGGGCGTGGGCGGCGGCGGCACCGGCGCCCGCCGCGGCGGCACCGGCACCCACGGCCACGGCGCCGTCGCGGGAGTCGCGGTCGCGGTCGGCGTCGCGGTCGCCGTCGCGCTCGGAGGAGTCGCGGACGGGCTCGGCGCGGGCGGCCTCGGCGGCACGGAGAGCCTCGTCGTCGTGGAGCGGACGACGCGGGCCGTCGTCGTCGGAGGACGACCCGGCCGACCAGGCGCGCGCGCCGGGGGCGACGGGGGCCACGACCGGGGGGACGGTCGCGTCGTCGCGGCGGTCGGCGTCGTCGCGGCGGTCGGCGTCATCGCGGCGGTCGGCGTCGCCGTCGTGGCGAGCGTCGTGGTCGCGGTCGTCGCTGCTCAGCGGTGCGATGACCTCCGTCTCGCCGTCGCGGTCGACACCGTCACGGCGCTCGGCCTCGATCCGCTCGGGGTCGACGCTCGCGTCGCCGTCGATGGTCGTTCCGCGGCCGTCGCCGGCGTCGACGCGGCGACCCTGGTCGCCTCCCGGCACCTCGGCGGCCGCGACGGAGCCGTCGGCGGTCGTCGGGGTCGCCTGGTCGTCGGCGAGCGACGCGGCGGGCGGGAAGAGCTCGCCCCGCGGCTCGACGCCGTCGTCGTGGCGGCCGGGCTCGTCACCGGTGACCGGCAGGGCCCGCGTCGCGGAGTCGGAGCCGTCGTGCTCGTGGTCGGCGGGGTCGCGGGCAGGCTCGGCGGGGCCGCCGAAGTCGACGGCGGGGGCCGACGCGTGCTCGCCGTGCTGCTCGCCACGCTGGTCGTCGTGCTGGTCGTCCGCGGGGTCGCGGGCCGGCTCGGCCGGGCCGCCGAAGTCGACGGCGGGGGCCCCGGCCTCGGGGCGGCCCTCGTCGACGCGTCCCTCGGCGTGGTTGTCGGTGCCGTCGGCCCGGGGGGATCGTTCGTCGGTCATGGTGCGCTCCTCGTGTTCGGGGACTCGTGCTCAGGTGCCGGCATCGACGACGTCGCGGGGGTGCGGGCGTCGGACGCCTGTGATCTCGCTGAACGGTACGCCCGTCTCCTCCCAGAAGCCGGGACGCCCCGCCCTCGGGGGGCGGACCGGTACCGTGGGAGCGACCGCCTGACGCGACCACCGGCCGCCGACCGAGACGAGGACGTCCCATGACCGAGACCGCAGACACCGCGCCCGCAGACGCCGCGACCACAGCACCGACCCCCGGCGGCGAGCCGTCCTCCCGCCCCGACGGGCGGCGTCGCCCGAAGCCCCCGGCCGACATCGCCCGCAGCTGGCTGCTCGTGCCCGGCACGGCGCCCGACCGCTTCACCCCCGCGGCGGCGTCGCGGGCCGACCAGATGGTGCTCGACATCGAGGACGCCGTCGACCCCGCCCGCAAGCCGGCCGCCCGCGACGACGTCGTCGCGTGGCTCCGCGACGGCGGCGAGGCCTGGGTGCGCATCAACGACCGCTCCACCGACTTCTGGTCGGACGACGTCGACGCCCTCCTGGGCCTGCCCGGCCTGCAGGGCGTCATGCTCGCCAAGACGGAGGCGCCCGAGCACGTCACCGAGACCTTCGACCGGCTGGGAGGCGCGGTGCGGGTGCTCGCACTGGTCGAGTCGGCCCTCGGCATCGAGGAGAGCCCGTCGATCGCCAAGGCCCGCGGCGCCTTCCGCCTCGCCTTCGGCAGCGGCGACTACCGCCGCGACACCGGCACCAGCGCCGACGACCTCGCCATGGCCTACCCGCGCTCGCGCCTCGTGGTCGCGAGCCGCATCGGCGGCCTGCCCGGCCCGATCGACGGCCCGACCGTCGGCAGCAGCCACCCGGTGCTCCGCGAGCAGGCGGGCGTCGCGGTCGCGCTCGGCCTCACCGGCAAGCTCTGCCTCGACGTCGAGCAGCTCCCGGTGATCAACGAGGTCATCAGCCCGACGCCCTCCGACGTCGCCTGGGCCCAGGACTTCCTCGCCGACTTCGAGGGCCGTGGCCGGGTCATCCGCGACGGCAGCGACCTGCCCCGCCTCGGCCGGGCGCAGAAGATCGAGAAGCTCGCCACCGCCTTCGGCGTCGCCCCCGCGAGCTGAGCCCGGCGCAGCACCCGAGGAGGCGCGTCCCCGCACCGGGGGCGCGCCTCCCTCGTCCTCCGGGCTGTGGATGTGTCGTCAGGGGTTGACGAACGACTGTCAGCGACATATCTTCGACACATCGCGGAATGGTCCGCGACACTCGACCCCGAGCCGCCCGGCGACACCGCCCGTGGCCTCCGCCCGGTCGAGACCCCTGACCGGAAGGACGTGCCCCCATGGCACAGCAGCACGAGAACGACCAGCACCACGACCACGACCGCCGCTCGCACGACCCGCTCGCGGGCGGAGCGCGCTTCGGCCGCCCCTTCGGCCGCTCCGGCCGCCCCGGGCCGGGCTTCCCCGGCTTCGGGTTCCCCGGCTTCGGCGGTCCGGGCTTCCCCGGCCCCGGCGGCCCGCACCGCGGCGGCCGGGGGCGCGCCCGCCGCGGCGACGTCCGCCTCGCGATCCTGTCGCTCCTGGTCGACGCCCCGTCGAACGGCTACGGCCTGATCAAGGCCATCGCCGAGCGCACCGACGGCGTCTGGAAGCCGAGCCCCGGCTCGGTGTACCCGACGCTGCAGCAGCTCGTCGACGAGGGCTTCATCGTCGACGGCGTCGAGACCGCCACCGACGCCAAGGGCGAGTACTCGCTGACCGAGTCCGGCCGTGCGTACGTGGCGGAGCAGGCCGACGCCATCGAGGCCGCCTGGGCCGCCACGGCCGGCGACGCCGAGGGCTCGGACGAGTTCCGCGAGAGCCTCGGCAAGCTCTTCGGCGCGGTCCAGCAGTTCCGCACCGGCGTCACCGACGCCCAGCGGGCGGCCGCGACGGCGAAGCTCGACGAGACCCGTCGCGCCCTGTACGCCATCCTGGCCGACTAGCGACGGCGGCCCGGCCGGTGCCGGGCACGCGCCACCCCGGGGAGGCGCGGTGCAGCAGCCCCTGCGCCGCGCCTCCTCCGTCGTCCGCCCGGGCGCCGCGGCCCCCGGGCGGATGTCGGCGGCCGGGTGCACCATGACCCGTGAGGGGCCGAGGGGCCCACCGGCAGGAGGCGCGGATGACGACCACGGGCGACCAGGACGCACGTCAGGGGCTGGACGGGGCAGGCGGCACCGACACCGGCACCGGCACCGGCGACGCCGCAGAGCCCGTCGACACCGACCTCGCCGGCCTCGACCCGGACGGGCCCGAGGCCGCCTCGGCCACGGGCTACGACCCCGGCTTCCTCGCCGTCGGCGTCCCGCTGCCCGACACCGGCGGCCGCGTCGTCCGCGAGCTGCCCTACGCGCACTTCACCGTGCTGCTCGACCCGGCCCGGCGCCTGGCGGCGCTGACCGCGGTCAACGTCGACGGGAGCTCGCTGATCGACCTCGAGCGGGGCGACGACTGGCACCTCGACGAGCGCGTGCCCGCCGACGAGCAGTGCGGCCCCGAGGTCTACGCCCGCAACGACCTCGACCGCGGCCACCTCGTCCGCCGACGCGACCCGGTCTGGGGCTCGCCCGCCGTCGCCTCCCGCGCGAACCGCGACACGTTCTCGTACACGAACGCCGCGCCGCAGGCCGCCGACTTCAACCAGTCGGCCGAGCTCTGGCTCGGCCTGGAGGACCAGGTGCTGCAGTACGCCCAGGTGCACCGGCAGCGCCTGACCGTCTTCACCGGGCCGGTGCTGCTCGACGACGACGCTCCCTACCGCGGGGTGCGCATCCCCCGCAGCTTCTTCAAGATCGCGGCCTGGGCGACCCGGGGCGGTGCCGCGCTCCGCACCGCGGGCTACCTGCTCGACCAGGGGCCCGAGCTCGACGGCGTCGACCTCGAGGCCGCCTTCGCCCGGGCCCACGAGGCCGGCGACCCGCCGCCCCTGGGCGAGTACCGCACCTTCCAGGTGCCCGTCCGCGACATCGCCGCCCTCACGGGGCTCGAGATCGCGCAGCTCGCCGAGGCCGACTCCCTGCAGACCGTGCCGACCGTCCAGCCACCGGAGGGGCTGCGCCCCGGCTGGGTGCCGCTCACCTCGGTCGATCAGCTGACCTTCTGACCCGCCCCGCGCCTCCGGGCCCCGCGTGGCATCATCGACCTCCGTGCCCGACCTCGACCCCGCTGACCTCGACCCCGCCGTGCGCGACCCCGCGGGGCGTGACGAGGGCGGCCGACCGCTGACCGTGCTCGTGCCGCGCGACCACGACGCCCTCCCCCGGGGGTCGTCGTCGTGGCGGGCGATCCGGGCCTGGTTCGCGGTGCCCGCCACGGCGGCCCTGCCCGAGGCCGCCGCCGTGCAGCACCTGTTCACCGACCCCGAGCTGCACTGGGCGCCCGGCCTCCGGCGGGGCACCCTCGCCGTGCTGCCCTCCCCCTCCGCCTTCACGCGGGCGCTGCTCGCCTGGGAGTGGTCGATCGACGCGGCGGACTTCTCGGTCAGCTCGGCCGAGCCCACGGGCTGGTCCGCCGACGAGACCCGCGCCGTCGAGGCCTGGCTGCGCGCCGCCGCCGCCGCGCTGGAGCAGCAGAGCGACCGCATCGACGACGACGTGCGACGGGTCGTCGACGACGTCGCCGCGGGGCACGACGAGACCCGCCCCGCCGCCGCGGAGTCGGCCCGCCGCGCGGAGTCGGCCCGCGTCGGGGACTCGGCCCGCCTCGTCGAGGCGCGGCTCGGCACGGGGGTCGAGGGTCCCACCGCCGGGGCGGCGCACCCCCGGGTCGACGTCGTGCTGCCCGCCTCCGACGACCCGGGCCGTGAGGTCTTCGTCGACGCGGCGGACGGCACCGAGCTGGGCGAGCGACGGACCGTCGCCGTCGACGGCGAGGCGGCGGCCTTCCGCTACACGGTCGCCGACGGCGTCGACGACGTGACCCCGCGCGAGCTCGCCCGGTGGCACGACCAGCACCTGCAGCGACAGCTCCTCGCCGACGACGCCCGGCAGGCGGCCGTGCACGTCGTCGCGGGCATCGCTCCGCCGGCGTCGGTCGGCTACGGCGCCTAGCGGCTCAGCTCGACGTCGACGACCGCCACGAAGCGGCTGCCGACGCCGTCGACCTCGGTGCGGACGACGCCCTCTGCCGGGGCCGGCAGCTCGTCGGCGTGGTGGTCGTCACAGCTGAGGTGCGTCCACTCGGGCCACCACTTCTTCGGCCGCGCGGCCTCGTGGTAGCCGCAGACGACGCACGACAGGTCGACCCAGACGGGCTTGCCCGTGCGGTTCGCGCGGGACTGCACCAGCCAGGCCGGCGGCGACTTCTCGAGCTCGAGCAGCTCGTCGACCGTGAGGCGGGCGGGGATGCCGTGCCGGGCGGCCATCTCGAGCGGGATGTCGAGGCGGAGGGCGGCGTCGCGTCGCGTGATCACGGTGCCCACCCTAACCGGCGTGCTGCTCCGCCCCGACGAGCACCTTCTCGAAGCAGATCGACTGCGGGATGGTCGTGACGTAGGGCTCGTAGGTGGGGATGCCCGTCCAGCCGGTCTTCTCGTACAGCGCCACCGCGTCGGGCTGGCGGTCACCGGTCTGCAGGATCATCCGCGGGGCGCCCGCCGCGCGGGCGTCGGCCTCGACGCCGGCCATCAGGAGGCGCCCGATGCCCCGGCCGCGCTGCTCACGGTCGACGATGACGCGCTTGACCTCCCACTCGCCGCCCCGGTCGTAGAGGGCGGCGTGGCCGAGGGCCGTGCCGCCGGGGTCCACCACGAGGAGGGTGGCGCGGACCTTCTCGGGGTGCACGAGGAGAGCGGCGTCCCGCGCGGCCACGACGTCGTCGGGGTCGGGCTCGCGGCCCGCGCTGTAGACCGCCGACATCTCGGCGTCCATCCGGGCGCGGAGCTCGGCGGCGCGGGGGTCGTGCCAGTCGACGTGCTCGAGGTGGACGGGGGGCAGGGCGGCAGCGTTCGACACCTGTCGATCTTGCCACTCCGCCCGGGGTCTGCTCCGCGCCCGCGGTCTGCTCTGAACGCCAGGCCGGTGCAGAGGCCCTCGATCGGAGCCGAGGCCCGCTAGCGGAGGCTGACGCCCCGCGCCGCCATGAAGGGCACCGGGTTCGTCGAGGCGCCCGAGACGCGCGTCTCGAAGTGCAGGTGGCAGCCGGTCGAGTTGCCGGTCGAGCCGACGAGGGCGATCAGCTGGCCGGCGACGACCGACTGGCCCTTCGAGACCCGGATGCCGCCGTTGACGATGTGGCCGTACGCCGTGCTGAGGCCGCCACCGTGGGCGATGCGCACGTAGTTGCCGTAGCCGCCGTACGAGCCGGCGTAGTCGACGGTGCCGGACGACGCCGCGTAGATCGGCGATCCGCAGCCCGGGGCGAGGTCGATGCCGTCGTGGTTCGTGTAGATGCCGGTGACGGGGTTGACGCGCATGCCGTAGCCGCTCGAGATGCCGCCGCCGCTCGGGCGGACCCAGGCGCCGCCCGACGGGGACGGAGCGGGCGCGGGAGCGGACGTGCCCGGGCGGGAGGGCGCCGGGGCGGGCGCGGGGGCCGGGGCCGGCCTCGCGGCCGCCGCGGCGGCCGCGGCCGCAGCCGCCGCGGCGCGCTGCTGGCGGAGGGCCTCGGCCTGACGCGCGGCCTCGGCCTGACGTGCGGCCTCCTCGGCGGCCAGGCGGGCCTTCTCGGCTTCCACCCCGGCCTGGTACTGCTGCTCGGTGACCGCGGTCTCCGACTGGAGCGCGGCGAGCTGGGCCTGGAGGCGACCCTCGTTCTCCTGCTGGGCGGTGACGGCCGCGGCGGCGGCGTCGGACGCGGCCTGGGCCTCCGACATGGAGGTCTCGGCGGCGTCGCGCAGGCCGTCGAGCGCCTTCTTGGCGACGCCCGCCTGGTCGGTCAGCGACTGGACGACGTTGCGGTCGGCGACGGCCTGGGCACGGATGCCCTCGGCCTGCTCGGTGATCTTGCTCATGGCGCCGAGGCGGTACAGGAGGTCGTCGGCGCCCTGGGCGTCGGCGGCGAGCTGGGTCGAGACGTCTCCGCCGCCCGTCCGTGCGAGCTGCGCGGCGACCTGGCCGGCGCGCTTCTGGCTCTCGTCGGCGACGGCCTTCTTCTCGGCGACCTGGGCCTCGAGCTCGGCGAGCTTGGCGGCCTCGGCGTCGACGGACTCCTGCGCGGCCTGGAAGGCGGCGCCGAGGCGGTCGGCCTCGGCCTGCGCGTCGGCGGCAGAGGTCTGGAGCCCGCTCAGCAGACCCTGGAGCTCGGTGATCTGCGCCTGCTTCGTGCTCTCGTTCGCGCGCGCCGCCGTCACGTCGTCCCAGCTGGGGTACGACGCCGCCCGGGCGGGCGAGCCACCGACCACCACGCCCGCGACGACCATGGCGAGGGCCACCAGGAGCGTCGTGACAGCGACGAGGGCGCTGCGGGCGGACGGGACGGAGACGGCGTGGCTCACGGAGGCGGTACCTAACTGCAGGAGGGACGCCGGTCTCCGCACCTCGTGGGCGCGTCCTCCCGGCCGGGGAACTCCTCCACCCTAGGTGCGCGACCGGCGAGGGTAAACCCGTCGGGCCCGATGCCTGTGGATGGATCTGTCCCCAGTTGAGGGTGCACACAGGGCCTCACGAGTCACAGGAGTCACACCGGCACCGCGTCTTGTCCCCCGGGGGCGCCGTCGCCGAAGGCGCTGTTGAGACGGTGCAGCGACGCGGCGAGCTGCTCCACCTCGTCCGCCCGCCAGTCGCCCAGTCGCTCCGCGAGGGCGGCGCGGTTGGCGTCGACGGAGCGTGCGAGCAGCTCGTCGCCGCGGGGGGTGAGCGCGAGCACCTGGCCGCGGCGCGTCTCCGCCGACCCGGCCGGCGCCTCCTCGCCCACCGTCGTCACGAGCCCGAGCTCGACCAGGCCCGCGAGCTGACGCGAGACGGTCGACCGGTTGAGCGAGAAGTCGGCGGCGATGTCGATCGCCCGACAGCCCGGGTGCGAGGCGATGAAGGTCACGAGCGAGTGCTCGACGAACGAGAGGGGGGCGCTCCGGGCACGGGCTCGCGCCACCGCCCGGCGGGAGACCCGCTCGAGCTCGGCGTAGACAGCGTCGATGCCGGTGGTCTGGTCGTCGGCTTGCACGCCCCCGAGCCTACGAGGGCGAGCCCGAGCACGACGAGCTGGCACCGCACGGACTCGAGGGCTACAGTGTGTTGCATGGTGCAACACAAACACTCCCCCTCGACCACGACCGCTCCGACCGCGACCGCGACCGCGACCGCCGCCCCGACGGCGGGCCGCCGCCCGCGGCTCGACCCCCGGTTCTGGCGAGGGCTCGGCCTGCACCTCCTCATCCCCCTCTTCCTCGCCGCGGGGATGGCGCTGGCGTACCTCGGCGCGTTCGGCCACCCCGCGCCCCACCACCTGCCGATCGCCGTCGTGGGCACCACCGCCGAGGCGGAGGTCTTCGCCCAGACCCTCAACGACCGGGCGCCCGACGCCCTCGACGTCCGCACGGTCGCCGACGAGGGCGCCGCCCGTGGCCTCGTCGCCGACCGGGAGGTCGTCGCGGCCTACGAGGCGACCGCGGACGATGCCACCCTCTTCGTCTCGAGCGCCGCGAGCGACACGACGGCGTCCGTCGTGCAGAAGGTCTTCCTGCCCGTGGCGTACCAGCAGCAGCTGCCGCTGCAGGTCGAGGACGTCGTGCCCTCGGGCGAGGGCGACCCCACGGGCCAGGGCCTCTTCTTCCTGCTCGTCGCGCTCAGCGTCGGCGGGTACGCGAGCGCGGCCGCGATCTCGGCGGTCGTCGCTCCGGCCCGCACGCGCCTGGCCGCCCGCCTCGGCATCGCCGTCGTCACGGCTGCCGTCGTGGCCGCGATCGGCACCGTCGTCGTCGGGCCGGTCTACGGCATCGTCGACCACGCCCTCGGCCAGCTGTGGCTGCTCAGCTGGCTGTACGTCTCGACGATCGTCGTCATCGGCGTCGGCCTGCACCCGCTGCTCCGGCACTGGACCACGCCCGTGCTCACGATGCTCTTCGTGATGCTCAACTTCACCAGCTCGGGCGGAGTGTTCGCCGCCGGCCTCGTGCCGCCGTTCTTCGCCGCGCTCAGCAGCTTCTGGAACGGCGCCGCGTGGCTGCACGCGACGCAGACCGTCGTCTACTTCGCCGATCAGGGCGTCGGCCGCGACGTGCTCGTGCTCGCCCTCTGGCTGGTCGCCGGCCTGCTCGTCGCCGGGCTCGTGCACCTCGGCAGCGTCCGCCGCACGCGGCTGGCCGACGAGCTCGCGCCCGTGACGGAGGAGGACGAGGTGGTCGCCGCCTAGGCGACCCCCGCCCTACGGCCGCGCAGCGGCGTCGACGACGTCGGCCGGGGCCTCGCCCGTCGGGTCGTCGGCCGTCGGGTCGTCGAGGTCGGCACCGCCGAGGGGCGTGCCCTCCCACGAGACGAGGCGGAAGCCGTCGGTCGTGCTGCCCTCGACGACGACCACGCCCGTGTTCGAGAGGTCGTGGTCACGGACGAACGTGCCGCCCGCGCCCGCCACCCGGCAGCCGACCCAGCCGCGAACGGCCGCGCCGTGGCTCACCACGGCCACCGTGTCGTGGCCGTCGGCCGTCGCGCGCTCGATCGCCGCGTCGTAGCGGGCCAGGAACTCGTGGCCGCTCTCGGCCCCGGGCATCCGCGCGTCGCGGTCGCCGACGACCCACCGGGCGACCGTGCCCATGTAGGCAGCGCCCGCAGCGGGGTCGTTGCGCATCTCGAGGTCGCCCGCGACGACCTCGCGGAGGCCGTCGAGCACGACGGGCTCGAGGCCCCGCGCCGCGGCCAGGGGCGCCGCCGTCAGCTGGGTGCGCACGAGCGTGCTGACGAACAGCGCGCCGATCGTCTCCGCCGCGAGCGCGGCCGGCAGGGCCTCCGCCTGGCGCAGGCCCAGGTCGGTCAGGCGGGCGCCGGGCGCGGTGGTGCCGAGGGCGCCGATGACGTTGTCGGGGGTCTGGCCGTGTCGGATCAGGAGCAGTCGCATGATGCGCCCAGCCTACGAGAGGCCCCCGACGCCGGTCTCCGGGCGCAGGCCGTGCCCCGGGCCCGGGCCCGCACCGGCGTCCGCGACGACGACCAGGTCGGCCGAGGCCCGCCCGGCGCGCACCAGCCGGGCGTTGCCCTCGTCGGGGCCGGTCGCCCACGCGAGCGCTGCCTCCTCGTCCTTGCCGAAGCGCACGTGCCGGGCGACGAGCCGCCGCAGGCGCTCCGCCGGATCGACCTCGACGAACCACGTCTCGTGCAGGGCGGCGCGGGCCGCCGTCCACGGCTCGGCGTCCACGAGGAGGTAGTTGCCCTCGGTGACGACCACCTCGACCTCGGGCGCGACGGCGATCGAGCCGGCCACCGCCTCCTCGAGGTCGCGATCGAAGTCGGGCGCCCAGACCGGGCGCGGCCCCGGCGCCGCGAGACGCCGCAGCAGCGCGACGTATCCGTCGGCGTCGAACGTGTCGGGGGCGCCCTTGCGGTCGCGACGCCCGAGGCGGTCGAGCTCGACGTTCGCGAGGTGGAAGCCGTCCATCGGCACGACGACGGCGCTCAGCCCCGCGGCCCCGAGCGCGAGGACGAGCTGGGCCGCGAGGGTGCTCTTGCCCGCGCCGGGCTCGCCCGCCAGCCCGACGACGGTGCGGCGCCGGCCGGAGGCGCGGTGCCGGTCGACGAGGCCGGCCGCGGCCTCGCTCGCCCGCGTCGCGCCCGCCGTCACGGCCTCAGAGGCCCTTCGCGGCGGCGGCCCGGTCACGCCGGCCGACCAGGGCCTTGCGCAGCACGGTGACGACGATCGGCATCACCGACACGACCACGAGGACGATCGCCCAGACGTCGACGTGGTCGCGGATGATCGGCACGCCGCCGAGCAGCGAGCCGAGCACGACCATGCCGACCGCCCAGAGGAAGGCGCCGACGACGTTGAAGACGACGAACTTGCGGTAGGTGTAGCCCGCGGTGCCGGCGGCGAGGGGCACGTAGGTGCGGACGATCGGCACGAACCGGCCGAGGATGAGCGAGACGCCGCCGTACCTGGCGAAGAACGCCTCGGCCTTCTCGAGGTGCGCGGTCTTCAGGACGCGCGCGTCGGGGCGGAACCACCGGCGCCCGAAGGTGTGGCCGAGGAAGAAGCCGACCTGGTCGCCCAGGAAGGCCGCGACGAAGGCGCAGAGCGCGATCACCCACACCTCGAGGCCGAGCGGCTCGTGCAGCAGGCCGGCCGTGAACAGGAGGGAGTCGCCGGGCAGGAAGGGGAAGAGCACGCCCGACTCGATGAAGATCATCAGCGAGATGCCGGCGAGCGCCCACGGCCCCAGGGCGGGCAGCAGGGCCTCGGGGTCGAAGAGGAGGAACCCCCCGGAGGCGGCGGGCAGGGAGGCGAGGAGCGCGTCGGTCGTCACCGGAGGACTGTAACAAGGTCGGCGGGCACGACCGGTCCTCCCCCGCGCAGCGCAGCCGGGCCCGCTCCGCCTCGTCCGGTCGGCGGATGCCGCCGGGGCGCCCGCGGCCCTATCGTCGGTCGAGGACCGCCGTGCGACCGCGCGGGGGCGGCGCTGCGGCGCCGGACGGCCCCGGGGAGGAACCCACCACATGATCGAAGCTCGGCACCTGACCAAGAGGTACGGCCAGAGGGTCGCCCTCGACGACGTGTCGTTCACCGTGAGGCCGGGCATCGTGACCGGCTTCCTCGGGCCGAACGGCGCGGGCAAGTCGACGACGATGCGCATGGTGGTCGGCCTCGACCGCCCCAGCTCCGGCTCGGTGACGGTGAACGGCCGCCCCTACGCCGAGCACCGGGCTCCCCTCCGCGAGGTGGGCGTGCTGCTCGACGCGAAGGCCGTGCACCGCGGGCGCAGCGCCTCCGAGCACCTCCACGCGATGGCCGCGACCCACGGCATCGGCCGCTCGCGCGTCGCGGAGGTCATCGCCCTCACGGGGCTCGAGCCCGTCGCGAAGAAGCGCGTCGGCGGGTTCTCGCTCGGCATGGGCCAGCGTCTCGGCATCGCTGCGGCGCTGCTCGGCGACCCGGCCACCCTGATCTTCGACGAGCCGGTCAACGGCCTCGACCCCGAGGGCGTCGTCTGGGTCCGCACCCTGGCCCGCCACCTCGCCGCCGAGGGGCGCACGGTCTTCCTCTCGTCGCACCTGATGAGCGAGATGGCCCAGACCGCCGACCACCTGATCGTGCTCGGCCGCGGCCGCGTGCTCGCCGACGCCCCCGTCAGCGAGGTGATCGCCCAGGCCTCGGGCGACGGGGTGCGCGTGCGCAGCCCGCACCTGCCCCAGCTCGTCGAGCTCGTCCGCGCCGAGCACGGCGTCGAGCCGGTCACGGCCGACGACGGCTCGCTCGAGCTGCCCGGCGTCACCGCGGCCCGGGTCGGCGAGCTCGCCGCCTCGCGCGGCATCGTCCTGCACGAGCTGACCCCGGTGGTGCGCTCGCTGGAGGAGGCCTACATGTCGCTCACCCAGGACTCCGTCGAGTACCACGCGGGCGGCGCCGCCGCCGCGACCCCCGCCTCCCCCGCCGCGGCCGAGAAGGCCGCCACGACCCCCGGAGCCTCGCGATGACCGCCGCCGCCCCCACCCGACGCTCCGCCCACGGCCACTCGGTCGGGCCCGGCGTGACCTTCGCCCACGTCGTCGCCTCCGAGTGGATCAAGCTCCGCAGCCTGCGCTCGACCGCGTGGTGCTTCGCCGTCATCGTCGTGATCGTCGTCGGGTTCGGCGCGCTGTTCGCCTCCGTCGCCAGCGGCTTCGAGGGCATGGAGGCCACGGCCGAGCAGCAGCAGGCGCTCGGCGTGCAGGTCATCACGATCGGCGTCGCCTTCGCCCAGCTCGTCGCCGCGGTGCTCGGCGCCCTCGTCATCACCGGCGAGTACGGCACCGGCATGATCCGTTCCACCTTCACCGCCGTGCCCCGGCGCACGCCCGCACTCGTGGCCAAGGTGCTGATCGTCGGCGTCAGCACCTTCGTCGTCTCCGGCCTCGCCCTGGTCGTCGCCGCGCTCGTCTGCACGCCCCTGCTCTCGTCGTCGACGGGCATCGAGCTCGACCTCGGCGACACCGGCCTGTGGTGGTCCCTGGTCGGCGCCGCCGCCAGCGTCGCGATGATCGCGATGATCTCGTTCGGGCTGGGCGCGGTCATCCGCAACGGGGCCGGCGGCATCGCGGCGTCGATCGGCCTGGTCTTCGTGCTGCCGATCATCTTCACGATCGGCATGGCCGTGATCTCCGAGCCGTGGATATACACGCTGTACGAGTTCACCCCGCCCCAGGCCGCGACCCGGGTCTTCGAGTACCAGGTCGAGGGGTCGTCGATGCTGACCCCGCCGACGGTCGACGACGCCGTGGTGCTGACGCCGTGGCAGGCCCTCGGCGTGCTCGCCGGCTGGGTCGTCGCCCTGTTCGTCGTCGCGGTCGCCGCGGTGAAGCGCCGCGACGTCTGACGCCGCCGCCGTCACCGCTCGGCCTCGGAGCCCGCCGGCCGCCCCTCGGGGCGGCTCGCGGGCTCCCGGCACATCCAGGGGCGATCCGCGGGAATGATCCAGGCGGGCGGGGCCTTCTCCCTGGAGCGTCTCGACGGTGAGGTCGCCTCCCGCCATCCGCCCTCGTTCCCCAGGAGCACCGCCATGACGAGCGACACCGCCCGCCCCACGACCGCCGCCCCCGCCGGCGCGGCCGGCGCCGACGACGGCCCCGACGCGGCGACCGCCGCCCGCAACAAGCTGGTCATCGGCCTGCTGCTCGTCTCGGCCTTCGTCGTCATCCTCAACGAGACGATCATGGGCGTCGCGCTGCCCAGCCTCACGCGCGACCTCGACATCACGGTCACGGCCGGCCAGTGGCTGACCACCGGCTTCATGCTGACGATGGCCGTCGTCATCCCGATCACGGGCTTCCTGCTCCAGCGCTTCGACACGCGCCCCGTCTTCATCACCGCGATGAGCCTGTTCAGCCTCGGCACGGCCATCTCGGCGATCGCGCCCGGCTTCAGCGTGCTGCTGATCGGCCGCGTGGTGCAGGCGTCGGGCACGGCGATCATGATGCCGCTGCTCATGACGACCGTCCTGACCCTCGTGCCGCCGGCGACCCGCGGCCGCACGATGGGGAACATCTCGATCGTCATCTCGGTCGCCCCGGCCATCGGCCCGACCATCTCCGGCCTCATCCTCAGCGTCCTCGAGTGGCGCTTCATGTTCATCCTGGTGCTGCCGATCGCCCTCGCGGCGCTCGCCCTCGGGGCCGTCCGCGTCAAGAACGTGACGACGCCCACCAAGGTGCCCCTCGACGTGCTGTCGGTCATCCTCTCCGCGTTCGCCTTCGGCGGCGTCGTCTACGGGCTCAGCACCTTCGGCGAGGGCGCCGAGGCCGCCGTGCCGGCGTGGGTGCCGCTCGCGGTCGGCGTCGTGGCCCTCGTCGCGTTCGTGCTGCGCCAGCGCGCGCTGCAGCGCACCGACACGGCGCTCCTCGACCTCCGCACCTTCGCCTCCCGCACATTCACGATGTCGACCCTCGTGCTCGGCATCGGCATGATCGCCCTGTTCGGCACGCTGATCGTCCTGCCGATCTACCTCCAGAACGTGCACGGCCTCGACCCCCTCGCGACCGGCCTGCTGCTCCTGCCGGGCGGGCTCGTCCAGGGCCTCCTGTCGCCGATCGTCGGCCGCCTCTTCGACAAGTACGGCCCGACCGTCCTGCTCGTGCCCGGCACCGCCCTGGTCAGCGCCGTGCTGTGGTTCCTGTCGACGGTCTCCGAGTCGACGCCGATCCCGATGGTGCTCGGGGCGCACGTCGCGCTGAGCATCGGCCTCGCCCTCATGTTCACGCCGCTCTTCACGTCGGGCCTCGGCTCGCTGCCGGGGCGTCTGTACTCGCACGGCAGCGCGGTCGTCGGCACGGTGCAGCAGGTCGCCGGCGCCGCCGGCACGGCCGTGTTCGTCACCGTGATGACCCTCGCCGCGACCACGGCCGCCTCCGGCGGCGCGGGCGACGTCGCCGCCGCCAGCAGCGGCGTGCGGGCGGCCTTCCTCGTCGGCGCGGTCATCTCGGTGTTCGCCGTGGTCGGCTCGTTCTTCGTCCGCCGGCCGCCGGTGGTCGAGGGCGCCGAGAAGGTGGTCGCGCACTAGCCGACCCTCCTCGGGGCGGACACCGCGCCTCCCCGGCCCGCGGCCTTCCCAGGCCGGCTCCGGCTGGCTCCGCCTCCCCCACCTCCGCCCACTGACGCCTGCGCGCCGACCCCGTGTCGAGCGTTCAGGCGTCAGCGGCGTCCGGGGGGCCGTCGGCGCCCCGCCGAGCCGGTCGCCCCTGAACGCTCGACGCCTCCGCCGCGAGCCCCTCCGGGGCACCGGTCACCGGCCCCGGGCGGGGAGTAGCTTCGACCGGTCGCGGCCCGTGCAGAGGCTGCACTCCTGCAGCGCCTGCACTCCCCGACCGGCCGACGGCACCTGCGCCGCGGCCGCTCCGTACGTCGAGCGCAGCACCCGGGGAGGCACCCATGTCGAACACGCCCACCACCGCCGAGGGGGCGACCGGGGCTCCCCGGCGCAGCCTCGTCCCGGCCCGGATGGACCGGCTGCCGTGGACCCGCTTCCACTGGACGATCGTCGTCGGCCTCGGCTTCTCGTGGGTGCTCGACGGCCTCGAGATCCAGATCGTCGCCTCCGCCGGCTTCCAGGCCGACCTCGGCCTCACGGCTGCGCAGGTCGGCTACCTCGGCACGATCTACCTGCTCGGCCAGGTCGCCGGTGCCCTGATCTTCGGGCGCATGAGCGACACGCTCGGCCGCAAGAAGCTCTTCATCCTCACGCTGGCGATCTACCTCGTCGCCAGCGGCCTCGCCGGGCTCTCGCCGAACTTCGCCTTCCTGGCCGTGTTCCGCTTCATCGCCGGCATGGGCATCGGCGGCGAGTACGCCGCGATCAACTCGGCCATCGACGAGATCATCCCGTCGCGCTACCGCGGCCGCGTCGACATCGCGATCAACGGCACGTACTGGGGCGGTGCGGCCCTCGGCTCGGCCGCCAACCTCTTCCTGCTGAACACCGACTACTTCGCGGAGGACGTCGGCTGGCGCATCGGCTTCTTCATCGGCCCGGTGCTCGGGCTGATCATCATCTACCTGCGCAGGCACATCCCCGAGAGCCCGCGCTGGCTGATGACCCACGGCCGGGAGGAGGAGGCCGAGGCCACCGTCACCGACATCGAGAAGCGGGTGGAGGCGGAGGGCCGGCACCTGGAGCCCGTCAGCGACGACCAGGCGCTCGAGATCGCCGGCGACGGCCGGATCTCGTTCAGCGTCATCGTCCGCACCCTGGTGAAGGACTACCCGAAGCGCACCCTCGTCGCCGCGACGATGATGATCACGCAGTCGTTCCTCTACAACGCGATCTTCTTCACCTACGCCCTGGTGCTGCAGAACTTCTACGGCACCGACCCGGCGTCGACGCAGTACTTCTTCTTCCCGTTCGCGATCGGCAACCTGCTCGGCCCGCTGCTGCTCGGCCACCTCTTCGACACCTGGGGCCGCCGGCAGATGATCTTCCTCACCTACGGCGTCTCGGCCGTGGTGCTGGCCGTGTCGGCCGTGCTCTTCCACATGGACGTGCTGAGCGCGACGACCCAGACGGTCTTCTGGTGCGTGTCGTTCTTCTTCGCGTCGGCGGGCGCGTCCTCGGCGTACCTCACGGTGAGCGAGATCTTCCCGCTCGAGCTGCGCGGCCAGGTCATCGGCTACTTCTTCGCGCTCGGCCAGATCGCGGGCGCGGTCGCCCCGACGCTCTACGGCGCCCTGATCGGCGACGGCACCGACCGGGGGCCGCTGACCTTCGGCTACTTCCTCGGCGCGGGCATCATGCTGGTCGGCGGCGTCATCGCGTTCGTCTTCGGCGTGGCCGCCGAACGGAAGTCGCTCGAGGCGATCACCAGCCCCCTGTCGGTGGTGAAGCCCCGGTCGTGAGGCCGGGCCGGTCGTGAGGCCGGGCCGGGTCGTGAGGCCGGCGCCGCTCGTCAGCGCGTGACGAGCGGCGTCATCCGGGCGAGGTCGGGCAGCAGGCCGATGTCGACCAGCACGACCTCCCCCGCGAGGCCTGCCGCGGGCTCGAGCAGCAGCCCGGCCTTGTGGCCGCCGAACGTGACCGTCAGGGTCGCCGGGAGCACGGCGGGGTCGGGCACGCTGCCGTCGTCGGGGCCGACGCCGCTGGGCACGTCGACCGCGACCACGGCGGGCGCGCCCGGCTGGCGCAGCGAGGGCAGCAGGGCCTCGACGACGTCCCGCGCGCGGCCGCGCAGCGCGGGGTCGGCGCTCGTGCCCGTACCGACGAGGCCGTCGAGCAGCACCGCGGCACCCGTCTCCTGCAGTCGCCGACCGGCGCCCTCGGGCGTGGCCCACGCGGCCGGGTCGTCCGTGACGGCACCGGCCCCGGTGGCCGTGGCGAGGCCGGCCTCGTGCACCCGGGAGCCGGTCGGCACCACGGTCACCGGGCAGCCGTCGGCCGCGAGCCCCGCCCCGGCGAAGAGCGCGTCGCCCCCGTTCGACCCGCTGCCGACGAGCAGCACCACGGGGGCGGGCCACCGGCCGGAGTCGCGCAGCAGACCGCGCACCGCCTCCGCCAGGCCGTCGCTCGCGCGCTGCATCAGCGGCTCGCCCGCCTCGAGGTGCGGCGCCTCGGCCGCCCTGACCTGCTCTGCCGACCATCCGTGGACCATGGGGTCCATCGTGGCCGACCCGCGCCTCCCGCGCTCGCTCCGAGGGATGTAGCCCGGGACCGGGGCGATCCGGGCACGAACGGACCGGTCCGGGCACGCGGGCGTGCCTCCCTGCCAGACTGGCCGGATGCGTTCTGAGGCCCACAGCCCCGTCGACGGCACCGCGATCGCCTACGAGGTGGCCGGTGACGGCGCCCCGCTGCTGCTCGTGCACGGCTCGGGCCTGTCGAAGGGCAGCTGGCGCGGGCTCGGCTACCTCCGCGACCTCGAGCGCGACTTCACCGTCGTCGCCCTCGACCTGCGGGGCCACGGCCGGAGCGGCGGGCCCCACGACCCTGCCGCCTACTCGATGGCCCACCACCGCGGCGACGTCGCCGCCGTGCTCGACGCCACCGGGCTCGCGCCGGTGCACTACGTCGGCTACTCGTTCGGCGCCCGGGTCGGGCTGTCGATCGCGGCCCACGAGCCCGAGCTGCTCCGCACCCTGACGACGGTCGGGGGCAGCTGGGCGCCCATGAACGGCAACATCGGGGCGACCTTCACGCCCGACTGGCACGAGCGGCTCACGACCGGGGGCATGGACTCGTTCATCGCCGGGTGGGAGCTCGCGATGGGCCGCCCGCTCGACCCCGGCACGCGGCTCGCCTTCCGCCAGGACGACCCGGAGGCGCTGGCGGCGTTCTTCACCGCCGCCGAGACGGGCGGCGGCCTCACGGCCGAGCAGCTCGACTCGGTCACGGTGCCGACGCTGCTGCTCGCGGGCACCCGCGACGTCGAGCGGCACCGCGAGTCGCAGGACGCCGCACGCCGCATGCCCGAGGCCGCGTTCTACGAGCTCGTCGGCCAGGACCACGCGTCGTCGCTGCAGCCGGTCGACCAGGTGACCGACCTGCTGCGGACCTTCCTCGAGGCCGTCGACGCCTGAGCGCCCCGGCGCGTCAGCGCGCCGCCCCGGCGTCGACGGTTCAGGAGGCAGCCGCGCGGGGCGCCCCGCGACGGGCCGCTCACACCGGCCGCTCCTGAACGCTCGACGCGCTCGACGCGCTCGACGGATGCGACGCGCCCGTGGAGCGCGACACGGCCGCCCGTCGCTGCGATGATGGACGCACCATGGGCATCAGTCGTCGCGCGTTCCTGACGGGCTCGGTCTCCGGGGCCGTGCTCCTGCTGGCCGCCTGCACGACCGACGCCCCGCCGCCGACGGCGACCCCCACCCCCACGGCGACCCCGACGCCCACGCCGACCCCGCTGCCCGAGGGCGTCGCCCCGGTGGCCTTCCGGCGCAGCGACTGGGCCCGCGACCCGTACGCCCTCGGTGCGACGAGCCACCTCACCCCCGACGCCGGGCCCGACAGCCGGCGGACGCTCCGCGAGCCCCTCGGCGACCGCGTCTTCCTCGCCGGCGAGGCCACGGCGTCGGTGTCGCCCGGCACGGTCTCCGGGGCGCGGGCGAGCGGGTTCGAGGTGGCCGACGCCGTGGCCGACGTCGCGCAGCCGGGCGAGCGCATCGCCGTGGTCGGCGCCGGCGTCGCCGGGGCGACGGCCGCGCGCAGCCTGGCCGACCGCGGCTTCGAGGTCGTCGTGATCGAGGCCAGGGACCGCGTCGGGGGCCGCGTCCACAGCGTCGACGGCGACGACTGGCCCTTCCCCGTCGAGCTCGGCGCCGGCGTCCCCCTCGGCGACGCGGCCGTCGCCCTCCGCGCGGCCCTGGCCCTCGGCGGGGTGGCCCTGACCCGGCTCGAGCCCACCGTCGAGGCCCGGGCCGCCGACGGGGCCGCCCTCGTCACCGACGGCCCCGTGCTCGACGCGACGACCGCCTCCGCCCTCGCCCGGGCCGCCGAGTGGGCGGTCGGCCGCGCCGGCTCCCCCACCCTCGCGGAGGCGCTGGCCGGCTCCGGGGCCGACCAGGTGTCGGCCGAGCCCGACGCCTCGGGAGTCTCCGACGCCGACCGGCTCGCCGTCGTGGTCGACGAGGTGCTGCCGGTCCGCTTCGGCGCGGGCGCCTCGGCCCTCGCCGCCCGCGAGCTCGACGCCGGCAGCGCCTCCGGCGTCTCCGACCTCGTCCTGCCCGCGGACGCCGCCCTCGTCACGGGCGGCTTCTCGTCGTTCGTCACGGCCCAGCTGCGGGGCCTCGACGTGCTCCGCGACAGCAACGTCGTGCGCATCCGCCACGGCGACGAGGGCGTCGGCCTGCGCACGGCCACCGGCGAGTCGCTCTCCGCCGACCGCGCCGTCGTCACCGTCCCGCTGGGGGTGCTGAAGGAGGCGTCGGTCGAGTTCTCGCCGGAGCTCCCGCAGCAGCACCTCGACGCGATCGACGCCCTGGGCGTCGGCCACCAGGAGGTGCTCTGGCTGCGCTTCGAGCGCGCGTTCTGGTCGACGACGGCCACCGTCTGGGTCGTCGCCGACGACACGGCCCGCTGGCGCGTCTTCCTCAACCTCGAGCCGGTCACGGGCGAGCCGGTGCTCATCGCCCTCACGGGCGGCGACGCGGCCCTGGCGACCCTCGAGCTCGACGACGACGAGGCCGTCGCCCAGGCGATGGCGAGCCTGCAGCCCTACCTCGACCTGCTCGACGACCCGGCCGACGACGGCGCCGGTGAGGGCGACGACGGGGCCGGCACCGAGCCGGGCGAGACCACGACCCCCGACTCGACCCCCGCCTCCTGAGCCCCGGCCGCGCCAGCCGCCCCGGCCGCCCCTGTCGCACCGGAGCCCGCCCCGCCCCCGGGCTGGTCGGCGTGCCCGGGCGGAGGCGCGGTGCCGGCCAGCGGGCCGCGGGGCCGCAGGTGGCTGAGCGCGATCAGCCCGGTCAGCACCGCGACGATCGTGCCGAGCGCGATGGCGTTGTACATCAGGAACTCGCCGGGCCACGAGACCTGCGCCGGATCGAGGAAGAAGTAGGGGTACCAGCCGACGTCGGCGCCGCGGACGATCGTGGCCACGCCCCAGACGACCGGGTAGACGAGGACGACGCCGAGCACCTTCCAGCTGATGCGGCTGCGCCCCGGGGCCAGCACCCAGTCGACGAGCACGTAGCTGGGGATCCAGAAGTGCAGCACCTGGCTCGACCAGGGCACGCCGATCGCGTAGCCGTTGGCCAGCGACTCGGCGACGATGATGCCGTAGACGATGCCCGACACGATGACGTAGGTCGTGACGAGCGCGTGGACGGAGACGAAGAGCGGCGACTCCGACCGCCCGCGGAGGGCGGCCACGCCCGAGCCGACGAGCACGACGACGTTCGACATGTTGCTCTGCTGCGTGAAGTAGCTGAAGTAGTTGAACGACGTGAAGGTCGAGAAGCCGAGCACGTAGACGAAGTTGCCCACGAGCGCGACGAGGCCCACGGCGGCGGCCAGGAGGCGCAGGCCCCCCACGACGTGACGCACTTCGACGGTTCTCCTTCGGCGACCTGCCGCGGCCCGGTCCGGCAGCGGCGGAGACGACGAGCGTACTAGCGCCGACCGGGTGCGGCACGGGTGCCGCGCCCGGTCGGCGCTGGTGCGATCGACGCCGCGAGGGGCCCGCGGTCGCGGGCCCCGGGCGGGATCAGGACGGGATGTAGTCGAACGTGTCGGGGTCGGGGCCCGTGCGCTCGCCCTTGTCGAGGTCGGTGATGGCGGCCACGTCGGCGTCGCTCAGCTCGAAGTCGAAGAGCGCGAAGTTCTCCTCCACGCGCTTGCGCGTGACCGACTTCGGGAAGACGATGTCGCCGCGCTGCACGTGCCAGCGCAGGGTGACCTGCGCGGTCGACTTGCCGACGCGCTCCGCGATCTCGACGAGGGTCGGGTCGTCGAGCACCTTGCCCTGGGCGATGGGCGACCAGGCCTCGGTGTGGATGCCGTGCTCGACGCCGAAGAGGCGCAGCGAGTCGTTCGTGAGGTACGGGTGCACCTCGATCTGGTTGACGGCGGGCACGACGTCGGACTCGTCGAGCAGGCGCTGCAGGTGGGCCTGCTGGAAGTTCGAGACGCCGATGGCCTTGGCGCGGCCGGTCGCGTGGATCTCCTCGAGGGCCTTCCAGGTCTCGAGGTAGTCGACGTCGGTGGTCGGCAGGGGCCAGTGGATGAGGAAGAGGTCGACGTAGTCGCTGCCGAGGGCGTCGAGGGTGCCGTCGAACGCCTTCAGCGCGTCGTCGCGGCGGTGGAAGCCGTTGTTGAGCTTGGAGGTGACGAACACCTCGGAGCGGTCGAGGCCGGAGGCGCGGAGGGCCTCGCCGACGCCGGCCTCGTTGCCGTACATCTCGGCCGTGTCGATGTGGCGGTAGCCGACCTCGAGGGCGGCGAGCGTCGCATCCTTCGTCTCGTCGGGCTCGATCTGGTAGACGCCGAAGCCGAGCTGGGGGATCTCGACGCCGTTGTTCAGGGTGATGGTGGGGATCGTGGTCATGCACACCAGGCAACCACTCGCGCCCGACGGCGTCCCGGCCAACGCCCCTGGTTCTCTCGGTCGCATCGTGGTACAGTCATGAGTCGCTTGGCGATGATCCTCTCAGATCGTCCCCGATCCACGGCCTGTCGTCCACACGCAGGCCGGATCGAACAGCCTCACGAGCACCACCGGTCCGGGCCTCACCAGCCCGCCTACTCACCGGTCCGTCGCTCGAGAGCGAGGCCCGACCAGGTCACCGACCTGCGGACGCACCGTCCGACCCGCCGAGAACGGCGGACCACGCACGCCCCGCGCTGCGTGCCACAGAGCAAGAGCACCGAGAGAAACACATCATGAACGAGAACATCATCACCGTCTCGGGCACGGTCACCACCGAGCCCTCCCCGTCCACCCCCCGCCTCGTCGAGTTCGTCGTCGTCGACGACCGCGGCGCCGAGTTCGTCGTCCGCGCCTGGGCCGACGTCGTCACCGACGCCGTCCGCGTCGGCTCGGCCGTCACGGTCGAGGGCGCCCAGGGCTGGGTCATCCCCGGCCGCAGCTGGCGCCGCGAGCCGAGCCGCACCATCGTGCAGGCGTACGCCGTGAGCACCGGCGCGCTCGCGCTGGCGGCCTAGCCGCTCCTGCGGGAGTCGCCCCGCGACTCCCGCACGCCGGTCACGCCCCCGAGGGGGCAGCGACCACGGCCCCCGGCCGACACGACGCCGCCCGCCCCGACGAGATCGGGGCGGGCGGCGTCGTGCGTGCGGGCGCGGCGGGTCAGGCGGTCGCCAGCCCCCGCGCGCGCACCAGGATCGGCCGGTGGTCGCTGACCCCGGCCGGCAGCGTCACGACGTCCTCGATCGTGAGGTCGTAGCTCGTCGCGAAGTCGAAGTGGCCCTTCACGTAGCGGTAGCCCAGGTACGTCGGCGTGCTGCTGCGGGTCAGCGTGAAGCCGTCGCGCTCGATGCGCTTCTTCAGCCCGCCGTGGAACCACGGGTAGTTGAAGTCGCCGACCATGAGCATCGGCACGCCGGGGGCGAGCGCCCGCATCAGCTGGTGCGCCGACTCGACCTGCTTCTTGCGGAGGCCGTTCGTCGCGGTGAGCGGCGCCGCGTGGAACGAGCCGATCAGGACGTCCTGCCCCGACAGGCGGTCGTGCAGGTGCATGGCCAGCAGGCGCTCGTGCGCGGGCGACATGACGCGGTCGTGCATCGACTTCTTCAGCGCGTAGACGTTGGTGCCGAGCAGCTCGAAGCGCTCGGCCCGGTAGTAGGCCGCGAGCCCCAGCCGGTTGTTGCGCGTCGACGCGGCGAGCGTGTACGCGCCGAACGACTCGGGGATGTCGTTCGTGTCGGCTTCCTGGAGGCACAGCACGTCGGCCGTGTGGTCCTCCGCGAGGGCCTGGATCTCGTGCTTGGCGGTGTGCTCGCGCAGGTTGTAGCTCACCACGCGCATCGTGTTGCCGGTCTCGTCGTCCACGAGTGACGAACCTAGTCCCTCGATGTTTCCATCAGGTGCAGGCTGCGCGCGGAGGACAGCGTGGTCGACCCGACACACGACGGAGGCGGCCCGCACCTCCCCCAGGGAGCTGCGGACCGCCTCCGGTCGCGTCGGCCGTGGAGCCGTCAGGCCGCTACGCCTCCGGCGTGCGCTCCGTCACGGCGATGCTGCGCAGGCGGCGTCGTCCGATCACGGCGGCCGCGAGGCCGGCGAGCAGCAGGGCCACGCCCGCGGCGATCATCGGGGCGACGTCCTGGCCGGTGAAGGCCAGGTCGCTCGCCGCCGGCGCGGCGTTCCCGCCGCCCGTGCCGCCCGCTCCGCCGGCGCCGGGAGCACCCGTGCCGGGGGCGCCGGCACCGGGGTCGCCGGGCGCCGGGGCGGGCGTGCCCGGGTCGACGGGCGCGGTGACCGCGGGGCCGGAGTCGACCGTCACGTAGGTGACGCGACCGGTGGCCCCGTAGACGATGCGGCCGAGGTACTGCGACTCCGGCTCGAGGCCCGTCCACGACGCCGTGACGACGGCCTCCTGGTTCGAGGCCAGCGTCAGGGTGGTCGGCGAGACCGCGAACGACCCGGTGTACGCCGACGGGATCAGCGTGTAGGCGTCGAGGTCGTAGGTCATCGTCTCGCCGCCCGAGTAGTACGCGACCTCGAGCAGGTAGCTGCCGGCCTCGGGCTTGGTGATGTCGATCTGCTCGTCCGCGGCCGAGGTCGCGGAGGTCGCGGTGATCGCCACGGGGGTGCCCGTCGCGTCGAGCTCGTAGAGCGTGAGGTCGAAGTCGACGGGCTCGTCGACCGCGGGGGCGTCCGCTCCGCCGGCCGTCAGCTGGTAGCGCACGAACTGCGTGTCGGCCGGGATGGTGACGTCGACGTAGTCGAGGTCGCCGACCGTGCCGCTGCCGCTCGTCCGCTCGCCCTTCACCAGGCCCTCGGCCGACAGGGCCAGGGTCTGGTCGCCGCCCGAGGTGATGGGCGCGTCGGCGCTGCCGGTGACGCCGGTGCCGGTGATGTCGCTCGGCACGTCGACGGCCACGGGGCGGACCGCGAGCGGGCTGCGCACCGTGTGGGCGCCTCCGTCCGTCCAGGTCAGGTAGCCCGTCGTGTACTGGTCGTACGCGGCGGTGGTGCGGGAGAAGGTCACCTCGTACGAGGCGGTCTGGCCGGCACCCGTGAACGACAGGGTCGAGGGCGAGACGGTGGTGGCCACGCCGGGCAGCGACACGGGCTGGGCGGTGTACGTGCCCGCCCCGGTCGACGTCACGGTGCGGGTCACCGTCGTGGAGTTGAGCAGCGCGCCGACGGCGATGGAGGCCTGGTTGAGCTGCGAGCCCTCGGCGCTGCCGAGGGTGGCGATGTAGCTGTCCCACTCGGCCACGCCGCTCAGGTAGAGCAGGCCGGCGTCGAACATGTCGGCGGGCTGCACCTGGCCGGCGCCCTGGGCGAAGACGTCCTGCGAGGGCGCGCCCGTGGTGTCGACGGTGTCGCCGGCGGTGGTCATCATGGCCGACTTCACCTCCATGGGAGTCGCGGTGGGCGTCACCGAGAGGTAGAGCGCCGCGAGGCCGGCCACGTGGGGCGACGACATCGACGTGCCGGAGAGGAACTCGTAGGTCGCCGCGGCGCCCTCCGCGTTCGCGCCGGCGGCGAGGATGGCGACGCCGGGGGCGGCCACGTCGGGCTTCAGCACGTTGCCGCCGTCGGCCTCGACCGGGCCGCGCGACGAGAAGCCGGCGACCTGCGGGGTGGCGGGCTCGGGCTGGCCGGTCGGGTTGCCGTCGAGGAGCGTGACGGTCGAGGTGCCGGGGGCGGCGGCGGCGTGCAGCGCGGTGTAGTTCACGTTGCCGGCGCCGGCGTCGACGTGCACGGTCGGGACGACGTGGGCGTCGACGTCGACCGAGCTCGGGGTCTTGTTGACCAGCACCATGCCGATGCCGCCGGCGCGCTGCACCTCGGCCGACTTGGCCGTGCGGTCGGTGACGCCGCGGTCGCAGAGCACGATGGTGCCCGTGACGAGCGCCGGGTCGAGGGTGCCGCCGGTGCAGTACGACAGGGCGGTCCGGTCGACGCCGGGCAGGCCGGACGACAGCGCGTCGACGAAGCGGCCGGTCACGCCGGCCGGGTCGGTCGACAGCGAGGTCGAGCCGCCGAGGTAGTTCGTGACGACGCCGTCGGGCCCGGTCACCGACGCGGTGGCGTCGTAGCTCGGGATGGTGCTGGCGGCGACCGTGGTGATCCACGGGGCGGCGTTGTCGAGGGTCGACGCGCCGGGGCCCGAGTTGCCGGCCGAGGCCGCCACGAAGATGCCCGCCGCGGCCGCGTTGTAGAACGCCTGGTCGGTGAGCGAGTTGGTCGACGTGGCGCTGCCGCCGCCGATCGAGTAGTTGATGACGTCGACGTTGTCGGCGGTGGCCGCGTCGATGGCGCTCAGCAGGTCGGCCGTGGCGCAGCCGTCGGCGACCTCCGCCGAGACCTTGCCCGTCCAGCAGACCTTGTAGGCGGCGACCTTGGCGTCGGGGGCGACGCCGGAGATGTCGCCGAAGTCGCGGCCGTTGATCGTCACGGGCACGTCGGCGTTGCCGGCGGCCGTGCTGGCCGTGTGCGAGCCGTGGCTGTCGCCGTCGCGGGGCGAGACGTACTCGCCGTTCTGGGCGGTCTCGATGCGGTCCTCGCCGAAGCCGGCGAGGAAGTAGCGCGCCCCGACGATCTTCGTGCTGCAGTCGGTCTCGTCGAACTGCTGACCGCGCTGGCAGACGCCGGTGAAGGTGCCGCCGTCGGACTTCTCGTACGAGATGCCCGCCGCGGTCGTGTAGGGCACGGTGTCGCTCGGCGTCGCGGTCAGCGCGTCGCCGGCGAAGGAGGGGTTCTCGGGGGCGATGCCGGTGTCGATGACGCCGACGACAACGCCCTCGCCGGTGCCCTGCGTGCCCCAGACGCCGTCGGCGCCGGAGAGGCCGAGGTAGTCGGTCGACGGCACGGCCGTCGTGTGCAGGATCTCGTTCTTGACGACGGCCGCGACCTTCGACGACCCGACGAGCTGCTTCGCCTGGGCCGCCGTGAGGTCGGCCGCGAAGCCGTTGGTGGTGACCTGGTACGTGGCGACGGGGGTGACGCCGACCGAGCCGGCCACCGCCTCCTGCTCGCTCTGCAGGTGCTCGACGTACTTCGACGTCGCCGGGTCGGCGAGGTCGACCCCCTCGTCGGGCGTCGCGGTCGCGGCGAAGCCGGACTTCCCGCCGTCGTAGGCGGTGACCGCCGGGTCGCGGAGCGTGACGACGTAGCTGCCGTCGGTGAACTCCGAGTCGCTCACGACGACGGGCCCGTCGGCGGCGGACGCGGCGGTCGCCGGGAGCGCGATCGCCCCGGCGGCGACGAGGCCGGTAACGAGCAGGGCGGTGGGGTACAACGGCCGTCGACGGCCGGACGATCTGATCACGGGTGCCTTTCGCATGCCGCGGCCCGTGCCGCGGTCTCCCGTAAGAGTTACCTGAGAATGCGCCGACCCCACTACGGGGGGACCTGGCCGGAGCAGGCCAGTGACCTCACTCGGCCACGATGTTTACCTCCGCGCAACGGGACGGGGTACGCCCGGTGTCCGCCTCGTGACCCCCTGGCGACGCTGCTGGGCGAGCCCGGGGAGGAGGCTGGACGAGGGCTGTCGGGGCGGGGCGGGGCGTACCATCCGAGCCTCGTCAGACCCAGCCGCGCCGCGCCGCCTCGACGCCGGCGTGGAACCTGTTGCTCGCGCCGAGCTCGTCGAAGAGGTCACGGAGGCGCCGCCGCAGCGTGCGCGGCGAGACCCCGAGCTGCGCGGCGATGACCTCGTCGGTCGCGCCCGCGGCGACGAGCGCGAGCAGGTCTCGCTCGTCGACGGTCGGCGGGCGCGACGACGTCGGGACGCCCTCGGGCACCGCGCCCTCGTCGCCGCTCGTCGCGGCCGCGAGCCGGGCGGCGACCTCGGCCCAGTCGGGCGAGCCGTCGACCGAGGCCGTCGGCAGGGCGGGCACGGGCAGCGCGGTGCGCCAGCGCGACTCGAACAGGTCGCAGAGCGCCGCGATCAGGGCCGGCGACTCCGTGACGAGGGCCTCGGGAGGCGCGGTCGGGTCGTCGAGGGGGCCCACGGAGACGAGGGCGACGGCCCGGTCGGCCACCGCCAGCTTGACCGGCAGGTCGTGGGTGACCCGCGCCTCCTCGCCGTGGGCGCCGAGCCGGTGGATGCCCTGGAGGCTGCCGTCGCCCGTGAAGCTGGCCACCGTGTAGATGGCCCGCCAGCGGACGCCGCGGCCGAGGGCGCCCCGCTCGACGGACTCGTTCGTCGCGACGACGTAGGGCGGGCGGTCGAAGGCCAGGAACTCGTGGCGCGCCCGGTGCTGGAGGCGCGAGTACCAGTCGCCCACGGCGGCGTGCCCGGTCAGGACGGTGGTCGAGCCCGACGGGTCGGCCTGGCGGCGGCCGTCGTCGAAGAGCGCCCCGAGGTCGGCCACCGCGGTGCGGGCGTCGGCGAGCTGCTCGTCGCGCGCCGCGACGAGCGCCGAGACGGCGACGCGGGGGTCGACGGCCCCGTAGCCGGCGGTGCTCGTGCCGTCGGGCGCGACCGTGCCGTCGGCCGTCCGGTGCACGAGGCCGAGGTTGCGCAGCTGCTCGAGGGCCGTGACCACGGTCGCCACGTCGAGCGCGCGGACGGCCGAGATCGTGCCGACGTCGACGGTGTCGCCGCTCGACAGCACGAACTCGTAGACGTCGGCGGTGACGGCATCGATGCCGAGGGCGGCGAGCGAGGGCAGGGGCATCGTCCCATGGTGCACGGTCGTCGGGCTCCGTGACGACATCGGGACCAGGCGGTCGCGCCTCCCTCTTGGTAGCGTCGTCGGGATGACCCCCCGACGGAACGCGCGATGAGCGGCGAGGCGACCACCGCCTCCGGCCCCTCCGTCGACCTCCGGCGTCGGTCGCTCCGCTGGCCGGCCCTCGACCTGGCGGGCCGCTTCTCCGGCCGCTGGCCCGGGCTGCTGGCCCTGTACCTCGTGTCGCGCGTCTTCTCGACGACCATCCTGTTCGTGGTCTACGAGGTCGCGACCCTGACCGGGGCGGCCTTCGTCACGCCCGGCAGCGAGCGGTCGTTCCTGGACTTCACCGTCTCGTGGGACAGCGACCGGTACCGCACCATCGCCCTGCACGGCTACCCGGGCACGCTGCCCACCGACGCGGCGGGCGAGGTGCTGCCCAACGAGTGGGCGTTCCTGCCCGTCTTCCCGACCCTGTGCCACCTGCTGATGGTCGCCACCGGGATGAGCTTCGCGGTCGCCTCGGTGCTGATCGCCACGGCCGCCGGCGCCGGTGCCGTCATCGTGCTGCACCGCCTCCTCGAGCCCCGCGTCGGGCACCGGAGCGCGTTCTGGGCCGTGCTGCTCTTCTGCTTCGGCCCGCTGTCGTACGTGCTCAGCGTCGGCTACGCCGAGAGCCTGTCGCTCTTCCTGCTCTTCTCCGGCGTGCTCGCGCTGCAGCGCCGCCAGTACCAGCTCGTGCTGCTCTGCGGCGTGGTGGCGGCGTTCACCCGGCCGGGGGCGCTCGCGCTCGCGCTCGCCCTCGCGATCCACCTCGTCGTGCGCTGGCGCACCGAGCGCGCGTCGCTCGACCGGCGGGAGCTGACGCGCATCGTCGTCGCGGGGCTCGTCGTCGCCGCGGCCGGGCTCGCCTGGCCGGTCGTGGCCCACCTCGCCACGGGCGAGCCGGACGCCTACCTGCAGACCGAGATGGCCTGGTGGGTCGACTACGTCGGGCGCCCCGACTTCGTGCCGCTCACGCCGTGGTTCCTGCTCGCGGGGCGCTGGCTCGGGGTCGCCGGCATCGCCCTGGTGCTGCTGATCATCGCCCTCGCGGCCTGGTGGCTCAGCCGACGGTCGACGGCACAGCTCGGCCACGAGGTGCACGGCTTCGTCGTGAGCTTCGGCCTCTACCTGCTCGCGGTGTTCCTGCCGCAGCAGAGCCTGTTCCGCCTGCTCATGCCGCTGACGCCGCTGCTCGGCAGTCGCGCGATCGGCGAACGGCCCTGGCTGCGCCGGAGCCTGCTCGGCACCAGCCTCGTGCTGCAGCCGGTCGCCGCGGTGCTGCTCTGGCTGTACGTCGCGCCCTGACCGCCGGGGCGGGCGCCCGCGGCGCCGCCGCCGGGGCGGGCCCGCGCAGCGCCGCCGAGGCGGGTCCGCGCGGGGCGACCGCCTGAGCGGGCCCCGCCGCGCCGGCTAGGCGGGGACCCGCGCCGTCGACTCGGCGAGCAGCGCGACCGAGCGCAGCCGATCGGAGGTGCGGAGCGACGCGTGCGCCACGATGACCTCGTCGGCGTCGGCGCTGTGCGCGAACCGGCTCACGTAGTCGGCCACCTCGTCGCCGGTGCCGACGCCCGTGTAGGTCGTCATGCTCGCGACGTGGCCACCGGCCGGCGTGCGGAGCAGGTGGTCGAGCTCGTCGTCGCTGAAGGTGCGGTCGACGGTGACCTGGCCGCTCTGGCGGAGCAGCATCATCAGGCGGGCCCGCTTCATCTCGGCGAACTGGCGCTGGGCGTCGTCGGCGTCGTCGGAGGCGATGGCGTTGACGCCGGCGAGCACGTACGGCTGGTCGAGCTGGTCCGACGGCTGGAACTCCCGGCGGTAGGTCGCGACCGCCTGGTGCAGGGCATCGGGGGCGAAGTGCGACGCGAACGCGTAGGGCAGGCCCAGCGCCGCGGCCAGCTGGGCGCCGAAGAGCGACGAGCCGAGGATGTAGAGCGGCACCGCCGTGCCGGCCCCGGGCGTCGCGCTGACGCCGGGCACGCGGGACTCCCCGGCGAGGAACGCCTGCAGCTCGAGGACGTCCTGGGGGAAGCGCTCGGACGACGCGGGGTCGCGGCGCAGCGCGCGGAAGGTGGCCTGGTCGCTGCCGGGGGCCCGGCCGAGCCCGAGGTCGATGCGCCCCGGGTGCAGGGTCTCGAGCGTGCCGAACTGCTCGGCGATGGTGAGGGGCGAGTGGTTCGGCAGCATGACCCCGCCCGACCCGAGGCGGATGGTCGAGGTCTGGCTCGCCACGTGGGCGATCAGGACGGACGTCGCGCTCGACGCGATCGACGACATGTTGTGGTGCTCGGCGTACCAGACGCGTCGGTACCCGCTCGCCTCGGCCTGCTGGGCGAGGGCGACCGAGGCGGCGAAGCTGTCGCGGGCGGTCTCGCCGGGGGCGATCGGAGCGAGGTCGAGGATCGAGAGGGGAACGGTCATGGTGGGCCCAACCACGGAGGCGCGGGTCGTGTTCCCGACGCCCGTCGCCGACGCGGGGAGCCCGGGCCGCGCTGCGTCGCCCCGCGTCGACGGTTCAGGAGCGCGCGGCGCGGGCGGTCGTCGCGCGGCACGGGCGGCGGCTCCCTCCTGAGCCCTCGACACGGGCCCGGACGCCGAGGAGGCGGCCCGCACCCCGTTCAGGGAGGTGCGGACCGCCTCCGGCCCGATGGCGCCTAGAGCCCGCGCGCCAGGCGGTGGTACGCGGCGTTCCAGCGCACCTCGCGGCTGAACTCGCGCATCGTGGTGTGCTCGTCGATGATCAGCAGCTCGGTCTCGAGGATGCGCGCGAGGTCCTCGAACGCCTCCAGGCCGACGGCCGTCGACATCACCGTGTGGTGGGCGGCGCCGGCGGTGAGCCAGGCCTCGGCCGACACGGCGAACGACGGGCGGGGCTCCCACACGGCGCGGCCGACGGGCAGGTTCGGCAGGTCGGCGTCGG
The DNA here is from genome assembly GCF_014217665.1 of Frigoribacterium sp. NBH87. NCBI lineage: Bacteria > Bacillati > Actinomycetota > Actinomycetes > Micrococcales > Microbacteriaceae > Frigoribacterium > Frigoribacterium sp. NBH87. The sequence goes on along the minus strand of NZ_CP043650.1, from coordinate 2,750,584 downwards.
GGGCGACCACGTCGACCACGTTGACCGTCAGGCGGAACCGGTCGCGGACGTCGCTCATGGCCACGACGACGGCCTCGCCCGGGTCGGCCGTGAAGACCAGGCGCACCGGGTCGTCCTTGCCGCCGATGCCGAGCTCGTGCACCTCGAGGGAGGCGCGGCCCGCGGTGAGCGTCGGGCTCACCTCGAGCATGTGGGCGCCGAGGATCTTCTCGGCGCCGGGCACGAGGTGGTACGTGTAGTCCTCCATGAGGGAGGCGCCGCCCGGCAGGCCGGCGCCCATCACGGCGGCGGCGCGCACGAGCACCGCGGTCTTCCAGTCGCCCTCGGCGCCGAAGCCGTAGCCCTCGGCCATGAGGCGCTGCACCGCGAGGCCCGGGAGCTGCTTCAGCGCGCCGAGGTCCTCGAAGTTGGTCGTGAAGGCGCTGAAGCCGCCGGCCTCGAGGAAGGAGCGCAGCCCCAGCTCGATCGCGGCGCCGTCGCGCAGCGACTGGTGGCGGGCACCGTCGGCGCGCAGCTCGGGGGCGACGTCGTAGTCGCGCTCGTACAGGGCGACGAGGTCGTCGACGGCCTGCTCCGGGGCGGCGGCGACGGCCTCGGCCAGTTCGTTGACGCCCCAGGTGTTGACCTGCACGCCGAACGCCAGCTCGGCCTCGGTCTTGTCGCCCTCGGTGACGGCGACGAAGCGCATGTTGTCGCCGAAGCGCGCCAGCTTGAGCGAGCGCATCGCGGCGGCCCCGGCCGCGGCGCGCATCCACGTGCCCACCTGGTGCTGCACGCGGGGGTCGCTGACGTGGCCGACCACGGTCTTGCGGGCGACGCCGAGGCGGGTCTGCACGTAGCCGAACTCGCGGTCGCCGTGCGCGGCCTGGTTGAGGTTCATGAAGTCGAAGTCGATCTCGCCCCAGGGCAGCTCGACGTTCGCCTGCGTGTGGAGGTGCAGCAGCGGCTTGCGGAGGGCGTCGAGGCCGCCGATCCACATCTTGGCCGGGCTGAAGGTGTGCATCCAGGTGGTGACGCCGATGACGCTGTCGTCGAGGTTGGCCTCGAGCATCGTGCGCTTGATCGACTCGGCGTCGGTGAGCACGGGCTTCCAGACCAGCTCGACGGGCACGTCGGAGGCGGCGGCGAGCTCGTCGGCGATGGCCCTCGACTGCTCGGCGACCTGGCGGAGCGTGTCTTCTCCGTAGAGGCCCTGGCTGCCGGTGAGGAACCAGACCTGCTTCGAGGCGAGGAAGGCGACGGGGTCGACGGTGTTCGGGGTGGGGCTGGTCATGACAGGTCTCCTGAGGGCTTCTGGCCGTACACGTTCTGGTACCGGTCGAAGAGAGCGTCGATGCTCTCGGCCGGGATGGGCAGGGGTGCGCCGAGCTGGCGCGAGAGGTGGATGGTGCGGGCGACGTCCTCCGTCATGACGGCGGCCTTGACGGCGTCGCGGGCGTCCTTGCCGATGGTGAAGACGCCGTGGTTCTGCATCAGCACCGCGCGGCTGCGGTGGCCCTCGAGCGTCTGCACGATGCCCTCGCCGATCGACTCGTCGCCGATGATCGCGAACGGCCCGATGGGGATCTCGCCGCCGAACTCGTCGGCCATCGCCGTGATGACGCACGGGATCGCCTCGCCGCGGGCCGCCCAGGCCGTGGCGTAGGTGGAGTGCGTGTGCACCACTCCCCCGACCTTCGGCATGTGGCGGTACACGTAGGCGTGCGCCGCGGTGTCGCTCGACGGGCTGCGGTCGCTGCCCGGGCTGCCGGCGACGACGGTGCCGTCGAGGTGGCAGAGGATCTGGTTCTCGGGCGTGAGGTCGTCGTAGTCGACCCCGCTCGGCTTGATGACGAAGAGGTTCGTGCCGGGCACGCGCTGCGACACGTTGCCGCCCGTCCAGACGACGAGGCCGTAGCGGGTCAGCTCGGCGTGCAGGTCGCAGACGGCCCGGCGGGTCTCGTCGATGGCCGACTCGGTGGCGCGGTCGATGAAGGTCATGCGCTCGCCCCCTCGACGGCCGGGGCCTCGGACTCGCCGGAGGCGCGGGCCGGGTCGACGGCGTCGGTCGCCGCCCGGCCCGAGCCGAGCGCGTCGCGGCGGATCGCCTTGAGACGGTGCATGACGTCGTTGCCGCCGCGCCCGAACCAGTCGTGCAGCAGCAGGTACTCCGCGTACAGCGCGTCGTACGCGTCGGCCGCGTCGGGGTCGGGCGTGTAGGTGGCCCGGTCGACGCTGCCCATGGCCTCGCCGGCGACGCGCGTGTCGGGGTAGGCCCCGGCCGCGACGGCGGCGTGGATGGCGGAGCCGAGCGCGGGGCCCTGCTCGCTGCGGATGGTCGAGATCGGCAGGCGGAGCACGTCGCTGTAGGTCTGCATCAGGTGGCGGTTCTTCAGCAGGCCGCCCGCGGCGATGAACTCGGTGACGGGCACGCCGGAGTCGTTGAACGCCTCGACGATGCGACGCGTGCCGTAGGCCGTGGCCTCGAGCAGGGCGCGGTAGCCCTCCTCCGGCGTGGTGCTGAGCGTCTGGCCGACGATGACGCCGGAGAGCTCGTGGTCGACGAGCACCGAGCGGTTGCCGCTGTGCCAGTCGAGGGCGACGAGGCCGTGCGCCCCGACGGGCTGCTCGTAGGCGAGGTCGGTGAGGTGCTGGTGCACGCTCTTGCCGGCGGCCTCGGCCGCGTCCACGGCCGACTGCGGCACCTGGTTGCGGACGTACCAGGCGAAGATGTCTCCCACGCCCGACTGGCCGGCCTCGTAGCCGTAGAAGCCCTCGGTGATGCCGCCGTCCACGACGCCGCACATGCCGGGGACCTCGGCGAGCTCGGAGCCGTTCATGACGTGGCAGGTGCTCGTGCCCATGATGGCGACCATCTGGCCGGGCTGCGTCGCCTTGGCGGCGGGGGCCGTGACGTGCGCGTCCACGTTGCCGACCGCGACGGCGATGCCCTCGGGCAGGCCCGTCCAGCCGGCGGCCTCGGCCGTCAGCGTGCCGGCCGCGGAGCCGAGCGCCCCGATCTCGTGGGCGACCTTCGACTCGGCGAAGTCGGTGAAGTCGGGGTTCAGCGCGGCGAGGAACTCGCGGCTCGGGTACTCGCCGTCCTGGAGGATGCCCTTGTAGCCGGCGGTGCAGGCGTTGCGGACGTAGCGCCCGCTGAGCTGCCAGATGATCCAGTCGGCGGCCTCCACCCAGTGCTCGGTCGCGGCGTAGACCTCCGGGTCCTCCTCGAGCAGCTGGAGGCCCTTGGCGAACTCCCACTCGCTCGAGATGAGCCCGCCGTAGCGGGGCAGCCACGACTCGCCGCGCTCGCGGGCGAGCTCGTTGATGCGGTCGGCCTGGCCCTGCGCGGCGTGGTGGCGCCACAGCTTGACGTAGGCGTGCGGGCGGCCGGCGAACTCGGGCAGCTCGTTGAGCGGGGTGCCGTCGGCGGTGGTCGGCACCATCGTGCAGGCGGTGAAGTCGGTGCCGATGCCGACGACGCTGGCCGGGTCGACGCCCGAGGCGGCGAGGGCCTCCGGGACGGCGTTCCTCAGCACGTCGACGTAGTCGCTCGGCACCTGCAGGGCCCACTCGGCGGGCAGGCGCTCGCCGGTGCCGGGCAGGGTGCGGTCGACGACCGCGTGGGGGTACTCGAACGTCGCGCTGCCGAGCTCGGCGCCGTCGGAGACCCGTACGACGACGGCCCGTCCGCTCAGGGTGCCGAAGTCGACGCCGACGACGTGGGAGTCGGCGTGGTCAGGGGTCGCTGCCATGGAACATCCTTGTCATGGTGGTGAAAGTGAGCGCTCACATTGTGCCACGTGAGCGCTCACGCGTGCAATCGCGCCCCCGGTCGGAGGCGCGGGTCGGCTAGTGCCGGGGAGGCGCGGTCGAGAGCCGCACGACGAGCTCGGGGGCCATCGGGGCGACGGGCGTCTCGTCGCCGCCGAGCACGGCCTCGACCGTGTCCATGATGCGGCGGCCGAGGGCCTCGAAGTCCTGGCGGACGGTGGTCAGCGGCGGGAGGAAGTGCTCCGCCTCGGGGATGTCGTCGAACCCGACGATGCTCACGTCGCCGGGCACGCGGACGCCGGCCTCCGTGAGCGCGTGCACGACGCCGAGCGCCATCTGGTCGTTGGCGCAGAACACCGCGGTGACGTCGTCGCGCCGGGCGAGCTCGCGCCCCAGGGCGTGGCCGGAGGCGGGGGTCCAGTCGCCGCGGAGCAGCACCGAGGCGTCGAGGCCGAGCCGCGCGCAGGCGTCGCGCCAGCCGCGCTCGCGGTCGCGGCCGTCCATCCAGGCGTCGGGGCCGGCGACGTGGGCGACCGCCCGGTGGCCGAGCGACGCGAGGTGCTCGACCGCCCGCTCGGCGCCGGCCGCCTGGTCGATGGAGACCGGGTGGTGGCCGTCGTCGGCGACGCTGTCGGCCGTGACGAGCGGCACCGTCACGTCGGCCGAGCGCAGCACGTCGAGCGCCTCGGCGTCGGGGGCGATCAGCACCACCGCGGCGACGGCCTGGCCCACGAGCGCGTCGACCGCCTGGCGGACCCCGTCGGCGTCGTCGCTGTCGAGCGTCGCCATCGACACCTGGTAGCCGGCGCGCCGCGCGGCGCCGTTGAAGCCGTGCATCGTGCTGGACGGCCCGTAGAACGGGAACCCGGTGCTGATCAGCCCGATCGAGCGCGTCTTGCGGCTGGCGAGGGCCCGGGCGGCGAGGCTCGGGCGGTAGCCGAGGGCCTCGACGGCGGCGTCGACCTTGGCCTTCGTGACCGGGCGGACGGTGGGGTCGCCGTTGACGACACGGGACACCGTCTGGTGCGAGACGCCGGCAGCCCTGGCGACGTCGAAGAGGGTGGGCACGGAGACGATCCTAGGGAACGAGGGCCGGGAGCCGGGCGGGTGCCCGGCCGTGCTGCGGGGAGGCGACCCCTGCGGGGACGCCGGAGGCGCGGGTCGACCTCGACCCGCGCCTCCTCGTGTCGTCGACCGACCGACCGGTCGACGTCTCGCCTCCTACTTGCGGGAGGACGCGGCGCGACGCTTGTTGAAGACGTCGAACGCGACCGCGGCGAGCAGCACCAGGCCCTTGATGAGCGACTGGTACTCCGTGCCGACGCCGAGGATCGACATGCCGTTGTTCAGGATGCCGATGATCAGGCCGCCGACGATGGCGCCGGTGACCGTGCCGATGCCGCCCGTGACCGCCGCGCCGCCGATGAAGACCGCCGCGATGGCGTCCAGCTCGAAGCCGTTGCCGGCGCTGGGGCTGGCGAGGTTGAGCTGGCCGGTGAAGACCAGGCCGGCGAGGGCCGAGATGACGCCCATGTTGACGAACAGCAGGAACGTCACGCGCTTGGTCTTGACGCCCGACAGCTCAGCGGCGTGCAGGTTGCCGCCGATGGCGTAGACGTGGCGGCCGAAGACCGAGTTCTTCATCACCATCGAGTAGACGACGACGAGCACGGCGAGCACGACCAGCACGATCGGGGTGCCCGAGTAGCTGGCGAGGAGGAAGCCGATGTACATGACGAGGGCGACCGTGAAGACCATCTTCGTGATGAACCACAGGAAGGGCTCGTCCTCGAGCTGGTACTTGCGACGGATGGCTCGGCCGCGGAGGCCCGTGCCGATCAGGGCGACCGAGGCGATGGCGCCGAGGATCAGCGTGAGCGGCTCGTAGCCCGTCGTGCCGAACGCCGGGAGGAAGCCGGAGCCGATGTTGCGGAAGCCCTGGGGGAAGGGCGAGATCTGCTGGTTCTGCAGGGCGATCTGCGCCGCGCCGCGGAAGGCGAGCATGCCCGCCAGCGTCACGATGAACGCCGGGATCCCGAAGTAGGCGATCCAGAAGCCCTGCCAGGCACCGACCAGGGCGCCGATCACGAGGCAGAGCACCGCGGCCACGGGCCAGGGCAGTCCCCACTGCGTGATCATGACGCCGGCCATGGCGCCGGTGAAGGCGACGACCGAGCCGACCGAGAGGTCGATGTGGCCGGCGATGATCACCATGACCATGCCGATGGCGAGGATCAGGATGTAGCTGTTCTGGACGACCAGGTTCGAGACGTTGATCGGCGCGAGGGTGATGCCGTTGGTCGTGATCTGGAAGAACAGCACGATGACGATCAGCGCGATGAAGAGGCCGATCTGACGCAGCTGGCCGGCCAGGTACGACACGGCGCCGGTGATCGGGTTGACGGAGCCGGACTGGCCGCGCGGCGAGGAGTTCCCCGTTCCGGTGGGCTTGGGCTCGGTGGCCTGGGTGGGGCTAGGCGCGCTCATTGACGGGGCTCTCTCGCTCGAGGGTCATGTACTTCAGGAGGAACTCGGGGGTGGCGTCGGCGATCGGCACGTCGGCCGTGATGCGCCCCTCCGAGAGGGTGTAGATGCGGTCGCAGATGCCGAGCAGCTCGGGGAGCTCGGAGGAGATGACGATGACGCCCTTCCCCTGGTCTGCCAGCTGGTTGATGATCGTGTAGATCTCGTACTTCGCCCCGACGTCGATGCCGCGGGTGGGCTCGTCGAGGATGAGCACGTCGGGGTCGGCGTACATCCACTTGGAGAGCACGACCTTCTGCTGGTTGCCGCCGGAGAGCTTGCCCGTCACGGCCGCCACGGTGGGGGCCTTGATGTTCATGCTCTTGCGGTAGCGCTCGGCGACCGTGCTCTCCTCGGAGCCGTTCACGAAGCCGAGCTTCGCGAGCTTCCGGAGCGCGGAGCCGGAGACGTTCCGCTGGATGTCGTCGATCAGGTTGAGACCGTACTTCTTGCGGTCCTCGGTGGCGTAGGCGATGCCGGCCGCGATGGCCTTGGTCACCGTGCTGGTGTCGATCTTCTCGCCGCGCTTGTAGACGGTGCCCGAGATGCCGGTGCCGTAGCTCTTGCCGAAGACGCTCATGGCGAGCTCGGTGCGGCCCGCGCCCATGAGGCCCGCGATGCCGACGATCTCGCCGGCCGCGACGGCCAGGTTGGCCTGGTGGATGATCTCGCGCGACGCGTCGAGCGGGTGGTGCACCGTCCAGTCCTCGATGCGGAGGAGCTCCTCGCCGATGGACGACTCGTGGGCCGGGTACCGGCTCTCGAGGTCGCGGCCGACCATGCCCTTGATGATGCGGTCTTCCGAGACCTCGCCGGCGTGCATGTCGAGGGTCTCGATCGTCTTGCCGTCGCGGATGATCGTGACCTTGTCGGCGATCTCCTTGATCTCGTTGAGCTTGTGGCTGATGATGATCGACGTGATGCCCTGGCCCTGCAGGCTCTTGATCAGGTCGAGCAGGTGCGCCGAGTCGTCGTCGTTCAGGGCCGCGGTCGGCTCGTCGAGGATGAGCAGCTTGACCTTCTTCGAGAGCGCCTTGGCGATCTCGACCAGCTGCTGCTTGCCGACGCCGATGTCGGTGACCTTCGTGATGGGGTTGTCACGGAGGCCGACCCGGGCGAGCAGGCCCGCGGCGTCGAGGTTCGTCTTGTTCCAGTCGATGAAGCCGCCCTTGGACTGCTCGTTGCCGAGGAAGATGTTCTCGGCGATCGACAGGAAGGGGCTCAGGGCGAGCTCCTGGTGGATGATGACGACGCCCGCGGCCTCGGAGTCGTTGATGTTCTTGAACTCGACGGGCTGGCCGTCGAGGAGGATCTGACCCTCGAAGGAGCCGGCGGGGTAGACCCCCGAGAGCACCTTCATCAGCGTCGACTTGCCGGCGCCGTTCTCGCCGCAGATCGCGTGGACCTGGCCGCGCTCGACCTCCAGCGTGACGTCCTGCAGTGCCTTGACGCCGGGGAACGTCTTGGTGATGTCGCGCATCTCCAGGATCGTGTTCGCCACTGTTCCTTCTTCCGTGTGGGTGGTGCTGAGGGGGCCGGGGAGGGGGGAGGCGCGGCTGGCGTCAGCCGCGCCTCCCCCGCCCCGAGGGGGCGTGACCTACTTGAGGTCGTCCTCGGTGTAGTAGCCGCTGTCGACGAGGACTTCCTTGTAGTTGTCCTTCGTGACGATGGTCGGCTGGAAGAGGTACGTCGGGACGACCTTCGCCTTGTTGTCGTACGTCTTGTCGTCGTTCGTCTCGGGCGTCTTGCCGTTGAGGATGTCGTCGGCCATCACGACGGACTGGTCAGCGAGCTGACGGGTGTCCTTGTAGATCGTCGAGTACTGCTGGCCGGCGATGATCGACTTGACCGAGGCGGCCTCGGCGTCCTGGCCGGTCACGATCGGCAGCGCCGAGTCGCTGTAGCCGGCGCCCTCGAGCGCCGAGATGATGCCGATCGAGATGCCGTCGTAGGGCGACAGCACGCCGTCGAGCTTCGTGCCGCCCGAGTAGGTCGAGGCGATCAGGTTCTGCATGCGGGCCTTGGCGGTCGCCGGGTCCCACTGCAGCGTGGCGGCCTGCGTGAACTGGTCCTGGCCGGAGCCGATCGTCAGCGAGCCGTCCTCGAGGTAGGGCTTGAGGGTCTCCATCGCGCCGTTGAAGAAGAACGTCGCGTTGTTGTCGTCGGGGCTGCCCGCGAAGACCTCGATGTTCTTGGCGGCCGCGCCGTCGATCTTCGCGCCGTCGGCGTCGGCGAGGCCGAGGCCGGTGAGCAGGCTGGTGGCCTGGTCGACGCCGACCTTGTAGTTGTCGAACGACACGTAGTAGTCGACGTTCTCGCTGCCGGTGAGGAGGCGGTCGTACGAGATGACCTTGATGCCGGCCTTGGCGGCCGAGTCGAGCTGGTCGCTCAGCGAGCCGCCGTCGATCGAGGCGACGATGAGCACCTTGGCGCCCTTGGTGATCATGTTGCTGACCTGCTGGACCTGCTGGGGGATCTTGTTGTCGGCGTACTCGAGGTCGACCTTGTAGCCCTTGTCCTCGAGGGCGCTCTTGACGGCGTCGCCGTCCTTGATCCAGCGCTCGGAGACCTTGGTCGGCATCGCGACGCCGACGAGGGCGCCGGAGTTGTCGCCTCCGCTGCTGCCGCTGCCGCTGTCGCCGCCGCGGCCGCCCGCTCCGCCGGAGCAGCCGGCCAGGGAGATCGCCAGACCGGCGGCGACGATGCCGACGATGAGCTTCTTGTTCTTCACGGTGATTCCTTCGTGTCCGTGTCATCTCGACGGCGTCGTCGATGACGGATGGTGATGCTGTGGAGGTGGTGCTGAAGGGTGGTGCTCGTGCGTGGTGCTCGGTGGTGCGGACGGCCGGGGAGGCACGCGGGAGGGCGTGCCGGGCTGGCCGGTGGAGCGCGTCCTGGTCGGCGGCGGGGCCGCGTCGGGGACGGGCCGACGGGGTGCGTGAGCGCCCGTCGGGGGTCGGGGGTCAGACGGCGTCGAGGGCCGTGACGGGGGCGCGGCGAGCCGTGCCGCGGGTCGGCGACGCGGACGCGTCGGGCGCGGTCGCCGCGGGCGAGCGGCGGGGGCGGACGGTCGACGCGGGGGTGGCGCGCGAGCCGTCGGGGGTGCTGGTGTTCACGGTGACCTCTTCGTCAGAGAACGTGTCTCGGAGTGAACCGTCGTGCTCGATCACTGTCATGTGAGCGCTCACATCGGGTGGTTCGGGGCAATACTGAATGAGCATCCGTCCGATGTCAAGTCGTCCGCGCATCCGGCATGGTTCACACGTTCGCAACACGGCGTTCACGGGCCTGAGCGGATGACGAGGCACCATGACTGCATGCTCGCCGTGACCGCCACCGTCCACACCGCGCACGACAGCGCCGGCCTGTTCTGGCTGTCGCGACGCCTGCTGGCCGAGCACGCCGCCGCCCGCGTCGACGAGGGGCAGTACCTCGTGCAGCTCGCCGACGCCGGCACGGTGCTGCTCACGGAGCTGCCCGACCTGCTGCGCTTCGACGTCGTGGTGCGCGACGAGCTGGCCGGGCGTCGCACCCGCCGCGCGCTCGAGGCGGCCCTGCTGCGGCTGTCGACCGGGACGGTGTCGGCCGTCACCTGGCAGTCGGAGCCGCTCGGCCACGAGGCGCTCAGCGCCTAGGGGGCAGGCGCGGGCGCAGGCGCAGGCACCCGGCTGCCCGGGCGCCCGCGCCGTCGGCGTCAGATCGCGGTGATCGTCCAGCTCGCGACGTGGCTCTCGCCCGGAGCGAGGCGCACCAGGTCGATGCCGCTCGTGAAGGCGTCGGGCGGGCAGGTCATCGGCTCGACGGCGAGGCCGACGCGGTCGTTCTCGCGCTCCGGACGGTCGGCCGTGTGCACCTGCACCCAGGGCAGCTCGGGGCCCCAGGTCATCTCGACGCCCCGGCCGTCGGCCGCCGTCAGCCGTGCCGTCGCGACCTGGTCGTCGCCGGTGCGCGCCAGCTCGGTGAAGGCGTGGTCGACGAAGGTCTCGCCGACGACGCGCTCCTCGCGGAAGTCGAAGCCGTCGCGCTCGGTCACCCCGTGCACGCCGGTCGGCACGAGGCGGTCGTCGGTCACCTCGAGGTAGCTGTCGGCCGGCAGGGTGAGGGCCCAGTCGTCGACCCGGCCCTCGCCGGCGACGAGGTACGGGTGCGGCGCGACGCCGTAGGGCGCCTCGCCGACGCCGACGTTGGTGGCCTCGACGGTCGTGGTGAGGCCGGCGTCGCCGAGCTCGTAGGTGGCGCGGAGCGCCAGCCGCCAGGGGTAGCCGTCGCTCGGGGCCAGCTCCGTCACGAGGGAGGCGCGGTGCGGCTCGCTCGACTCCACGCGCCACTCGGCCCAGCCGACCAGCCCGTGCAGGGCGTGCCCCCGCTCGACCTCGTTGAGCGGCAGCTGCAGGGTCTCGCCCGCCTCGTCGTAGGCGCCGTCGACGATGCGGTTCGGCCACGGCGCGAGAAGCGCCCCGCGGTAGAGCGGGCGGACCACGTCGGCCGCGAACGGGACGACGAGGTCGCGGCCGTCGTGCGTGAGGCTGCGGAGGGTCGCGCCGACGGCCGCGAGCTCGGCCCGGTAGGGGCCGTGCTCGAGCGAGACGGGCGCGCCGCTGACGGGCAGCGGGCCGGCGGGGCCGGTCGTGGCGGGGCCGGTCGTGGTGGGGGTGGTCGTGGTGACGTCAGGCACGGTGTCCTCCGAGGGCGACGGTGTCGAGGTGGGCGTTGCGGAAGCGACCCTCCGGGTCGACGGCGGCGGCGTGCGCCGCGAAGTCGTCGAGGCGAGGGTAGCGGGCGCGCAGCGTCTCGTGGTCGAGGGTCGCCACCTTGCCCCAGTGCGGTCGTGCGTCGAAGCCGGCCAGCGCCTCCTCGACCACCGGCAGCACCGCCAGCACCGCCTCCGCCTGACGTCGCCAGGTGAAGTGGAAGGCGACGCTCTGCCGGCCGCCGCTCGGGCTCAGCCACGCCGCGTCGGGCGCGACCGTGCGGATCTCGCTGACGAAGATGACCTCGGCGAGCCGGTCGCCGATCGCCCGGAGCGCCTCGACGGCCGCGGCCGCGTGCTCGGCGGGCACCAGGTACTCGCTCTGGATCTCCTCCCCCGCGCTCGGCGTGAACTCGGCGCGGAAGTGCGGCAGCCGGTCGAGCCACGGCCCGGGCTCGCCGAGCTGGGGCGTCACCGCGTCGGCCGCCGTGTCGGGCAGCATGTGCAGCGCGGCCTCGGCCGGGCGCGCGCCGAGCTCGCGGAGGTCGAGGCCCGACGAGCCGACGCCGTCGACCCGGGCCTTGCTCCAGACCTGCTCGACGACGTCGCCGGTGTAGCGGGTGAACAGGCTGACGCTGTAGGCGTGGGCGAGCACGGCGTCGAGCTGCTCGAGCGCGGCGGCCCAGGGCAGCCCCTGGTGGACGGTCTGCACGACGTCGAACGTCGGCACGGTGTCGAGCTCGAGGGCCGTCACGACGCCGAGGGCGCCGAGGCCCACGACCGTCGCCTCGAAGGCCTCGTCGCCGCGGCGGACGACGTCGAGCGAGCCGTCGGCGCGGACGATCTCGACCGCGCTGACCGAGGCCGAGAGGGCGGGGTTGCCGACGCCCGAGCCGTGGGTGCCGGTCTGGACGGCGCCGGCGACGGAGATGTGCGGCAGCGAGGCCAGGTTGGGCAGGGCCCGGCCGTGGCGCTGCAGCTCGCGGGCCAGCACGGCGTGCGTGGCGGCCGCGCCGACGCGGACGACGTCGCGGTCGGCGTCGAGCTCGATCGGCACGCCCAGCGCCTCGGTCGAGACGAGCACGCCGTCGGTGTCGGCGATGCGGCTGAACGAGTGGCGCGAGCCGAGCGCCTTCACGCGGCGGCTGGAGGCGACGACGTCGCGCAGCTCGTCGACGGTGGCCGGACGGCGGAGGTCGGTCGTCGAGTACTCGACGTTGGCGGCCCAGTTGTGCATGAGACTCCTTCGGCTCGGATGGCGGTGGCCAGTCTACGTGAGCGCTCACTCCGAGCGCCCGAGGCGGCCGGTCCCCCTTCTCTGGGGCCGAGGTGTCCCCCCAACTGGGCCCGTGTCCTCCGTTGCGCGGACACCGGCCGTGCGGTTGCCTTGGCATGCGCCGACAGGACGGCGCCGCACCACCACGACCAGGGGACCCTCCAGCATGAGCACCACCAGCTCCGACGCCGACGGCGTCACCGCGACCGGCGCGCGCCTCGGCGCCCGCGGCCGGACCCGCCCCCGCGTCGACCCCTCCTCCGTCCGGCCCGAGCGCGTCGTCGCCCTCCGCCGCCGCAGCGCCCCCCGCTTCTACCTCACGTACCTGCAGTCGCCGAACGACGGCAGCGACCCCGCGGTGCCCCTCGGCACCTGCCTCGTGCTCCGCGCGATCGGCGGCCAGACGCCGCGCCGGGTGTCGGTCGAGCTGCCGCACGACGTCGTCCGCACCGCGTCGTCCCTCCGTCGCGGCGCCTCCGTCGGCATCGCCACGCCCGGCGAGCTCGACGAGCTGGCCGCGCTCGGCACCGTCTTCGTCGAGTGGGTCTCGCGCGACGGCGTCACCCGCACCGCCTGGCTGCGCGTGCCGCCGACCCCGGCGCGGTACCGGGCCGGGACCGCCCGCTAGGCCACGCCCGCCCGCTAGGTCGCGCCCGCCCGATGGGTCGAGCCCTCCCCCGGGGCGCGACCACCGCCTCCTGCACGGCCCCGTCAGCGGCGGTGCGACGCCGCGGGGTGGGAGTCGGGGAGGCGCGGGCCGCCCCCGGTGTACCGCTCACGCAGGGTCTGGCCCGGCACGTACGCCTCACGCACCCTGCCTCGACGCCGCAGCTCGGGCACGACGAGCTCGACGAAGTCGCGCAGCGTGTCGAAGGAGTGGTACTGGCGGAGGTTGATGCCGTCGATGCCCTCCTCGTCGAGCCAGCGCTCGATCTCGTCGGCGACGACCGTCGGGGTGCCGGCCACGAAGAACGCGCCGCCCCAGGCCTCGTCGACGCTGTCGACCAGCTGGCCGACGGTGATGTCGAGCGGCAGGGCCGCCGCCCCGGGGTGGTCGAGCCGCCCCTCCGCCTCGAGGGCCTCACGCACCGTGCGGTCGCGCGGGTGCGACGGCGCGTCGAACGGGACGCTGCGGTGCACGAGCGCGCCCTGCTCGCTCGCGAACGACCGGTAGAGGGCCAGCTTCTCGGCCACCGCCTCCTCGGTCTCGGCCGTGATGACGCCGGCCTGCACGATGAACGACACGTCGTCCGCCGACCGGCCGGCGTCGACGGCCGCGGCGCGCGTCGCCTCGGCCACCTGACGCACGGCCCGGCCGCCGGTGAACACCACCTCGGCGTGCTGCGCGGCCTGCGCGACGCCGGTGGGCGACGCCGTCGCGAGGAAGAGCACCGGGGTCCGCTGCGGCGACGGCTCGCTGAGGTGCGGGCCGGCGACCCGGAAGAACCGGCCCACGTGGTCGATCGCGTGCACCTTCGACGGGTCGGTGTAGACGCCCGAGCCGGGAGCCAGGCCGTCGGCCGTGGGGTCGGCCACGACGGCGTCGTCCTCCCACGAGCCCTCCCACAGGGCGTAGAGCACCTCGAGGTACTCCGCGGCGCGGGCGTACCTCTCTTCCTTGGGGATCTGGTCGTCGAGACCGAAGTTGCGGGCGGCGCTCGGCAGGTACGAGGTGACGACGTTCCAGCCGACCCGCCCCTCGGTGAGGTGGTCGAGGGTCGACATGCGGCGGGCGAACGCGAACGGCGGCTCGTAGCTCGTCGACGCCGTGACGCCGAAGCCGAGGTGCTCGGTGACGGCGGCCATGACGGGGACGACCAGCATCGGGTCGTTCGCCGGTGCCTGGATGCCCTCGAGCAGCGCCGGGGCCGGGCTGTCGCCGTACACGTCGTAGGTGCCCAGCACGTCGGCGAGGAAGACGGCGTCGAAGCCGCCGCTCTCGGCGAGGCGGGCCAGCTCGATCCAGTACGCCATGTCGGTGTACTCGCGCCGGTGGTTGCCCGGCAGGCGCCAGAGGCCGTGCGTGATGTGCCCGACGCAGTTCATCTCGAACAGGTTGAGGATGAGCTGCTTGGGGCGGGTCTCGGTGTCGGTCACGTCGACGACGATGCCACACCGCGCCTCCGGCCGGGGGCGCGTTGCGCCGCGTTGCGGCGGGTGGCCGGGGCCGGGGCCGGGCGGGGCGGGGCGGGGTCGCTCTGCGCTGGGTCGGTGCGGGTCGGGCCGGGCGTCGCTCTGCGCTCGGTCGCGCCGGGCCGGGGCTCAGCGGCGGCGGCCGCCCGTGACGGCCGGGCCGGAGCCCGTCGCCGTGCCGCGCACCACCGGCACCGACCCCGTCACGGCCGCGACCGACGACGTGATGGTGCGGAGGTTCGACGTCGACAGCTGCTCCTGCGCGTGACCGTGGAGCGGGAATCCGCGGCGGGCCAGCGCCACGACGACGAAGCTCGCGGCGACGACCACGGCCGCCGAGAACGGCAGCGCACCGAGGCCGGTGACCCCGGTCAGCTGCGCGCCGAGCGCCGCGCCGCCGGCGATGCCGACGTTCGATCCCGCGTTGATCAGCGCGCCCGCGATGTCGGGGCTGACGCCGCCCGTGCGGATCGCCGCCGCCATGAAGAGGGTGCCGGTCGTGCCGTTCGCGGCGACCCACACGCCCGCGACGACGAAGGTGCCGACGAGCGAGCCGTGCACCAGCGGCAGCGCCGCGAGGGCGACGGTCATCGTCGCCACGGCGACGAGGAGGGTCTGCCGCGGGGCGCGGTCGACGAAGGCGCCCGCGGTCAGCAGCCCGACCACGCCGGTCGCCCCGAGCACCAGCAGCGCCGTGCCGACCGCGTCGTCGCCGAGGCCCGCGGTCACCAGGTACGGCCCGACGTACGTGTAGACCACGTAGTGCCCGGCGAAGAGCAGCAGGTCGGCGACGACCACGGCGAGCAGCCCGGTGCGGGCCCACGACCGGACCGAGCCGACGTGCGGGTACGACTCGCCCCGCACCGCGGGCAGGAACGCCACCGCGACGACGGCGAGCAGCGCGGAGGCGGCGGCCACGGCCCCGACGGCGGCCCGCCAGCCGAGGTGGTCGCCGACCGTCGTCGCGAGCGGCACGCCGATGACGAAGCCGAGCGAGCTGCCCGAGTAGACGAACGCGATCGCGCGGCCGGCCAGCCGGGGAGGAACGATGCGCGTCGCGTAGGCCGACGCGACGGAGAAGAAGAGGGCGTGCGCGACGCCGCCGACGACCCGGCCGGCGCACACCACGGCGAAGGAGGGAGCCAGCGCCACGATGAGGTTCGACGCCGTGTAGCCGACGAGCGTGGTCACGAGCACGGCCTTGCGCGGCACGCGGGCCGTCGCCCAGGTGAGCGGCAGGGCGAGCAGGGCGACGGCGAGCGCGTAGACCGTGACGACGACGCCCATGCGCGACTCGGAGACGCCGAGGTCGACGCTCATCGTCGACAGCAGGCCGACCGGCATGAGCTCGGTGGTGATGGCGAGGAAGGTCGACAGGCCGAGCACGGCGATGCCGACCACGGCCGACGGGGTCAGCACGTGGGCGGTGCCGCGGGCGGCGGCGGCCTCGGCGGCGCGGTCGGCGGTGCCGACGTCGCTGACGCGCATCGAGCCCGTGTAGGTCGAGGGCACGCGGACGGGCTCGGTCTCGGGCCGGTCGGCGGGGCGGGTGGTGGAGTCGGTCACGAGGGCCTCCGTTCTCCCGCACGGAGGCGCACGACGACGAGCGTCGGGACGCGCCGGGGCCGGGGCCGGGGCGCTGCGCACTCGTCGCGGGTCAGGTCTGACGGGTGTGGGGGTGTTGCCGCTCCACGACGAGGGCGCTGTCCGTCCAGTGTGACACGGCCCCCTCCCCCGCCCGCAAGGCCCCCGAGCGGGCCGGGCTACGCCCTGGGCGCACGCACCGGCGGGGCCCCGGGCGCGCGCCCCGGGTCGACGCGGGCCCCGGCGGCGTCGCGCGCGGCGACGAGCAGGTCGGTGAGGACGGTGCCGCGCGACCCCGCGTCCTCCGGGTGCCACTGCACGCACCAGAGGGGTGCCTCCTCGTGCTCCATCGCCTCGGCCGTGCCGTCGGCGGCCCAGGCGACCACGCGGAGGCCCCGCCCGGGCCGGGCGACGGCCTGGTGGTGCGAGCTGCGCACGTCGAGGGTCGTCGCCCCGAGCACGCCGGCGAGGCTGCTGTCGTCGGCGACGCTCACGGCGTGGTCGACCATGCTGTCGTCGACGTCGGCGGCGACGTGGCCGTCGAGGTGCTGCACGAGGTCGCCGCCGAGGGCGACGTTCACGAGCTGCATGCCGCGGCAGATGCCGACCAGCGGCGTGCGCGCCGCCACGGCCGCGCGCACCAGGGCGATCTGCGCCCGGTCGGCGTCGGGGAAGGTCTGGCCGCCGTGCGGCTCGGCGACGTCGCCGCCGTAGGTCGACGGGTCGACGTCCTCGCCGCCGGTGAGCACGACGGCGTCGGCCGCGGCCAGCCGGCGCCCCAGCTCGTCGTCGCCGGCCTGCGCGGCGGCCACGCGGTCGACCACGAGGCCGAGCGCCTCGGCGGCGGCGACGACGGAGGCGGTGAGCCGCTGCAGCTCGGCCTCGAACGCGGGGTCGTCGCGGCCGCCGTCGGCCACGTCGACGACGAGCAGGCGCCGGGCGCCGTGGGCGTCGGCGGTGCTGGCGTCGTCGGTGCCGGCCTCGTCGGGGCGGGCGTCGTCGTGTCGAGGGCTCAGGAGCGACATGCGCCCATCGTGCCACCCGGGGGACGCCGCCACGCCGTCTCCTGAGAGCTCGACGCGACCCGCCGCTCGGCAGGGCGCACGGTGGTCCGGGCCGGTACCGTCGGAGGCGCACGACCCCGGACCACGCCGGGGCGGCAGAGAGGTCACGCCATGTTCGAACCGGAGAACCTCCGAGACTGGGTCGGCCTCGCGGTCGTCGACCCCACCGGCGACAAGATCGGCACGCTCGAGAGCATCTACTTCGACACGTCGAGCGACGTGCCGTCGTTCGCCGCCGTCCAGGTCGGCATCCTCGGCCGCACCCGCCTCGTCTTCGTGCCGCTCGACGGCGCGCTCGTCGCGCCGAAGCACCTCAAGGTGCAGTTCGACAAGAAGCTCGCGAAGGAGGCGCCGTCGATCGAGACCGACGGTGAGCTCGAGGCCCAGCGCGAGCAGGAGCTGTTCGCCTACTACAGCCTGCCCTACACGCTCGGCACGGGCGGCGAGCGGCGGCTCGGCCGCCGCTAGGCGGCGCCCGTCGGTCGACGGGAGCAGCGAGGAGGCGCGGTGCCGGTCGGCACCGCGCCTCTCGTCGTGCAGGCGGGCAGGAATGCGGACGGGCAGGCGCGCAGGCGGGCGGGCGGCCGGCCGCACCGCCCGCGGCTCGGCTAGCGCGTGCCCCGCACCCGGATCTCGGCCAGGCCCACGTTGCCCGTGCTGGCGCTGACCCCGGTGACGGTGAAGCGCACCGACATGGTGCTGCGGCTCGGGAACGACACGGTGGTGGCCGAGCCGTCGTCCGCCAGGGCGGGCACGTCGACGGTCGACCCGTCGGAGAAGGTCAGGGTGCCGGCGGTCACCTGGTCGGAGCCGTTGGGCCGGTCGTGCAGCACGACCTGGTCGGTCGTCACCGCCGCGGGCCAGGTCAGCGTCAGGGTGACGCCGGTGCGCCCCCAAGGGGCGACCCACTCGGCGGTCGGCGCGGTCGGGTAGCCGTCGGCCACGCCGTCGATCGCCTTGTCGGCGGTCTGGCCCGTCGACGGGTCGTCCCACGCCGCCGTCGCGACGGCGCCGGCCGTGACGTCGACACGGGTCGGGGCGGGGGCCGGGGCGGGCGTCGTGGTCGCCGCGGCGGTCGACTGCACCCGCACCTCGGCCAGGCCGACGTTCCGGGTGGTCGACGACACGGCCGTCACCGTGACGCGCACCGACGAGACGGAGCGGGCCGGGAACGAGACCGTGGTGGCGCCTCCCCCGTTCGCCAGCGCGGGCACCGTGACGGTCGAGCCGTCGGAGAACGTCAGGGTCGCGCCCGTCACCTGGTCGTCGGCGTTCGGACGGTCGCTCAGCACCAGGCGGTCGACGCTGCGGGCCGCGGCCCAGGTGAGCTGGAGCCACGAGCCGGCGCGGCCGCCGACCGTCGCCCACTCGGCGGTGGCGACGCCCGGGTAGCCGTCGGCGACGCCGTCGATCGCAGCGGCGGCGGTCTGGCCGTCGGCGCCGTTCTCCGAGCTGGCGGTCGCGACCGCGCCGGCGGTCACGTCGGTCGCCGGGTCGGTCGGGGTCGGCGTCGTCGGGGCGGGCGTCGTGGTGACGGGCCCTCCGCCCGGGGCGGTCGTGGTCGGCGTGCCGACCGTCTGCTCGCGCGACAGCCAGGAGTACTCCGGGCGGCCCCAGCAGGCGTCCCAGCTCGCGCAGGTGCCGTCGTCGGAGGCCGCGTACCGGAAGAACGCCAGCGACTTGGCCCGCACCTGGTCGTCGGTGAGGTTCACCGGGAGCTGCGAGAGCCCGTAGCCCCGCCAGCCGGCGAAGCCGGGCGCGGTGGTGAGCTGCCGCCGCGCCGCGTCGGTGAGGTAGGCGACGACGTGGTGGTCGGGGTGGTCGCCGTCGTCGATCGCTCCGACGTGGTCGAGGGTGTCGACGTTGGTCGGGGCCACGCCCTTCATGATCGTGACGAGCTGCGCGCGGAGCTCGCCCAGCGAGTAGCTCGTGAGCCCGTCGACGGTGCTGAGGCGCGACTGCGTGCCCGCCCACAGCTGGGGCAGGCTCTGCCGGCCGGTGGCCGCGAAGCCCTTCCCGTCGAGGCCGCCGTCAGGGAGGTGCAGGAAGACCATCTGGACCTTCGACGACCCGCCGAGGCGGGAGAGCCCGACGGCTCGGCCGCCGAGCGAGACGGTCGTCGACGACCACGTGTCGGCCACGCCGAGCGTCTGCGCGTAGGCCGCCCGGACCCCGGCCTCGCGGCCGCGCCAGTAGGTCGACGCACGCCCCGCGTCGCCCGCGGTGACGTAGACCGTGGTGACGCAGCGCCCGGCGCGGAGGTCGGCGCCGAGGGCCGTGCTCTGGAAGAGCAGGTCGTCGTCCTGGTGCGCGACGACCGACAGCGTGGTGCCGGCCGCGCAGCCGGACTGCCGCAGCGACGGGGCGGCGGGCAGGGCGGCGGTGCCGGTGGTCGCGGCCTCGGCCGGCGCGGCCAGCGGCCCGACGAACAGCGGCGCGAGGGCCAGCGCGGCGACGGCGACGGCCACGAGGCGGAGGGCGCGGGGGGACGGGCGCCGGGGCGTCCTGCGGGTGCCGACCCGCGACTCCCCCCGGCTCGGGGCCGTCGTGCTGGTCGGCTCACTCATCGCCGGCTCCTGTCGTGCTCAGTCGGTAGAGGGTGGCGGTGGGCGTCGTCATGACGGCCTCCCAGCGGTCGTCGGCCGCGAACGCCGCGGCGAGCTCGGTGTAGTCGTCGTACGACTGGAAGCCGTAGCGGTCGTCGTAGGCGCCGACCACGTCGGAGACGAGGACCCACCGCTCGGTCGCGTCCCACGCCTCGAGGCCCGAGGTGAGGCGCGCTTCGTCGGCGGCCGCGTCGTACGACGACGTGTCGGGCCAGCCGCCGAGCGCCTCACGGGTGAGGTACTGCACCTGGTCGTAGCGGGCGGTGCGGGCCCCGGGGGTGGCGTTGCCGGTGCCGGGCACGAGCAGCGCGGCGCCGGCGGCCGCGGTCTCCTCGTAGCGGGCGGTGACGCGCGTCGTGTCGGCGCTCGCGACCCGGTTCCAGTCGAGGGCGGTGGCGCCGAAGACGTTCACGCCGACCACGACGACGAGGGCGACCGAGGTCACGACCACCGCGGCCCGCCGGCGGGCACGGGCGGACGACCGGGCCAGCCGCGGCAGCAGCCGGTGCCAGGGCAGCGACGCCGCGAGCACGCTCAGCCACGGCGCGGCGAACAGCGTGACGCGGAAGATGCCCTCGGCGCCGTAGTTCGTGGCGACCACCAGGCTGACCGGGCTGACCGCCGCGACGGCGAGCGCCCAGGCGCGGCGGTCGCCCCGCCGCAGCACGACCGTCACGAGCGCGACGAGGCCGAGCAGCACCAGCACGGCCGCGGGCAGCGTGAAGGCGAGGGTCTTGACGACCGGCACGGGCAGGGTCGCGGCCGAGTGCGCGGGCGGCGCGGCGTTCGACACCACGTCGCCGAAGGCGGTCGGCAGCAGGAAGGCCCCGAGCACCGACGCGTTCGACAGCGCCCACAGCACGGCGGGCACCAGCACCAGCGTCGGCAGCCACCACGGGCGGATCAGCCGGAACGCGACGAACACGACCAGCGCCGCCGTGGTGAGGTACGGCGAGATCTGGTGCGTGACGGCGAGGGCACAGCCCAGCACCAGCACGGCGGCGAGGCGCCACGGCGCGACCGACGCGGGGCGCGACCGACGTCGCGCGCCCGAGATCGGCGGGCGACCGCTGAGGGCCAGCGCGAAGACCGACAGCGAGAGCACGACGCCGAGCGACTGGGGCGAGAAGTACAGCGTGTTGAGCGTGAGCGTCAGGCCGAACAGCCCGCCGGCGATCCAGGCGCGGCCGTCGTCGGTCAGGAACCTCGCCGCGAGGACGGTCGCCGCGAGGGTGATCAGCGGGCTGATCATCACCGGCCACCAGGTCGCGACCACCATCACGTCGCGGAGGCCCGCGACGTCGGCGGCCCAGGCCACGGCCGCGAACAGCCCCGACCACGACTGGAAGATGTCGACGCCGGTCGACGTGCCGCCGTTCGCCCGGATCGACTCGACCACGCCGACGTGCCGCGCCGCCGAGACCATCGTCGGGGTGCCGTAGGCGATCGCCTGCGACAGCACAGCGACGCCGCTCAGGCTCATCAGGGGCAGCGCCGGGCTGCGTCGCGACACGACGGCGACGACCGCGGCCGCCACGAGCAGCACGAGGCCGGCCCACCACAGCGGGCCCTCGATCGAGAGCAGGCCGCCGGGGGGCGGGTCGCCCCGGACGAGCAGCGACGCCACGACCACGAGGGCGACCCCGGCGACGGTGGCGAGGGGCACCAGCGGGAGGCGGGCGGTCGACGCGGCCCGCGCCTCGGCGGGGGCCTCGGGGTCCAGTGCCCGTCGGTCCAGGGCACGGGGGTCCGGGGCCTGGTCGCCGGGCCGAGGCACCTCGACGGCCGGGGCCTGCGGGAGGCGCCCGTCGCGGAGTGCCCGGAGGTCGCGTCGCACCGCGACCACCAGCATCACGACGGTGGCGGTCGCGACGACGACGGCCGCGGGGACGGGCACCCAGACGTGCAGGGTCGCCATCGTGATGCCGGTCAGCACCGCGGCGACGAGACCGCCGACCAGAGCCACCAGGGTGAAGCGGGAGGCGCGCAGCGGGCGCGCGAGGAGCGCCGGCGCGACGCCGAGCTCGAGCAGCAGGAAGACCGTGGCGGTCGCCTGGCGCAGCACGACGAGGTCGGCGACCAGCGCGACCGCGAGGCCGAGCAGGGTGAGGGCGACGAGCGCGGCGGCCGCGAGGCGCGACACAGGGCCCATCGTCGGGACGGGCAGGGGGGTTCCGTCGCGCGGGAGCTCGGGGTGCACGCCGTCGGGGCGCGCGCTCACGGTGACGGGGACGACTCGGGGCACGAGCGATCTCCAGGGGTTGCCGTCGGCGGGGAGGGACGTGCTCGCCCGCCGAGCCTGGGTGGGGCGGGGCGGAGGGGTCGCGGGCACGCACGGTCGAGGCCGGCGTCGTTCGGGTACGGCGGGCGCGGGTAGCCTGCCGGTCCTGTGAGTGTAGCTCGGCACCCCGGAGGCCCCGCGACCCTCGAACGGGTGGCATCAGGGCGTTTCTGCGGGCAGGACGGCCGCTCGGCTTGACCACGGAGCCCCCGGCGGCGAGGCTGTCGACGGCCCTCCCGGCCGCGAGCTGCTCGCGGCGACCCCGACGCGGACGGCCGGAGAGCTGAGACGTGCCCCGCAGACCCCCGCGCCCGAGGCGCGTCGTCGCGGCCGTCGGGCTGCTCGTCGCCGCCGTCGCCGTGGCCGTCGCGGCCACCGTGTCGACGAGCACGGCGCGGCAGGCGGACGACGCGGGCGGCCCCACCTCGACCTCGACCTCGACGCCCGGGAGGCACCCCGACGTGACCGACCGCCCCTCCAGCACGCCGAGCCCGGAGCCGACGAGCTCGGCCGCGGCCGAGCCTGCGCCGTCGACGGGGGCGGACGGGACGGGGGCCGGGGCCGGCGTGGCCCCGAACGGCAGCGGCCAGGCGATGCCGACCAGCTCGGGGCCCGGCTGGACGCGCACCTTCTCGGACGACTTCGCGCACCCGGTCGCGGCCGGGCGCTTCCCCGGTCGGTACGACGACAGCTGGGTCGCCTACGACGGCTTCACCGACACGTCGGGCATCGGCGACTACCGGGCCGACGCGGTGTCGGTGCGCGACGGCGTGCTCGACCTCGCGGTGTCGGCCGGCGACGGCGCCGTCACGAGCGCCGCCGTGGTGCCGCTCGTCGGCGGCGAGTGGGGCGGGCAGGTGCACGGGCGGTTCAGCGTACGGATGCGGGCCGACGCGGTGCCCGGGTTCTACGCGGCCTTCCTGCTGTGGAGCGACGACAACGACTGGGACGACGGCGAGGTCGACTTCCCCGAGGGGCGCCTCGACGGCACGGTCAACGGCTACAACCACACGCCGGGCGACCCGTCGGTGAACTCGTTCGTCGGCGACACCGGCATCTCGTTCGACGGCTGGCACACGTACACGATCGAGTGGCGACCCGACCGGATCGACTACCTCGTCGACGACCGCGTGTGGGCGACCACGAGCGAGGCGCTGCCGACGGCGTCGATGCACTGGGTGATGCAGGTCGAGGCGGCCGGCGAGACGCCGCCGGACGGCGCAGGGCACGTCGAGATCGACTGGGCGACGATCGACCGGTACGACAGCTGAGCCGGGGCGCGGCGCGCGTCGACGGTTCAGGGCGCAGCGGCCGCCCGGGCCGGCAGCAGCCCCGCGGCGCAGCTCGCCCCTGAACGCTCGACGTCAGGCCGCGCTGCGGCGCCGCGGCAGACGCGCGTCGACGATTCAGGGCGCAGCGGCCGCCCGGGCCGGCAGCAGCCCCGCGGCGCAGCTCGCCCCTGAACGCTCGACGTCAGGCCGCGCTGCGGCGCCGCGGCAGACGCGCGTTGACGATTCAGGGAGCAGCGGCCGCCCGGGCCGGCAGCGGGCCCGCGGCGCGGCCCGCCCCTGAACGCTCGACGCGGGACCGCGCGGCGCGGCGCGGCGCGGCGCGCCCTAGGCGAGCACGCCGAGGTGCTCGAGCAGGATGCTCGTCCCGATCAGCACGAGCACGACGCCGCCCGCGATCTCGGCCGGGCGGCCCAGCGCCGAACCCACCTTCGCCCCGACGAGCACGCCGACGAACGTCAGCACCGCCGTCGTGACGCCGATCAGCGCGACCGACGCGCCGATCGACACCGGCAGGAACGCCAGCGTCACGCCCACCGCCAACGCGTCGATGCTCGTCGCCACCGACAGCACGACGAGCTCACGCAGCGGCACCCGGTCGGCGTCGACGTCGTCGTCGGGGTGGGCCCGCGCGGCCTCCCAGATCATCTTGCCGCCGACGAGCGCGAGCAGGCCGAAGGCGATCCAGTGGTCGACGCCGGAGATCACCGGGGCGAACGCCGTTCCCAGCAGCCAGCCGATGAGCGGCATCAGGGCCTGGGCGGCCCCGAAGGCCAGGGCGATGACGACGGCGTTGCGCAGCGCCCGCGCCCGCAGGTGGAGGCCCTTGCCGAGGGCGACGGCGAAGGCGTCGGCGGAGACGCCGACGGCGATGAGGAGGAGGGCCCAGACGCTCACGGACGACCTTTCGAGGAGACGAGCACGAGGCGTCGTCGCCCGGCGGAACTCGACGATCCTGGCACGGCCCCGGGGGCTCGACTGCACGGAAAGGGCTGGTCAGGCATGTTCGACGAGACGAAATCCTGGGTTGGCGCAGCCGCACCGCGCCGCCGCACCTCTCAGCGCGCGCGGATGTGCCGCCGCAGGACGGCCTCGAGCTCGTCGAGGTGCCGACCGTGCGGGAAGGCCGTCGCGACGTGCTCGCGCGCCCGCTCGCCCAGCCCCCGGTCGACCTCGCGCCACCCGAGGGCCGCGCCGACCGTCGCGGCCAGCGCCGCCTCGTCGCGCGGCGGCACGAGGAAGCGCGCGAACTCGCCGGTCAGCACCTCGGGCGCGGCACCGACCGCCGTCGCGACCGCGGGTCGCCCGGTCGACATCGCCTCGACCAGCACGCGGCCGAAGGCCTCCGGCTCGGCCGACGGCATCACGACGACGTCCGCGGCGTGCAGCAGCGGCACGACGTCGCCCTGCAGCCCGAGCCGCCGCCAGCTGCCCGGCGGCAGCGCGTCGAGGGCCTCGGCGACGGCCGCGTCGGGCTCGGGGCCGGCGAGCACGAGCACGGCCCGGCGCGGATCGAGCGCGAGCCTCCCCCACGCCCTCACGAGCGCGTCGACGCCCTTGCCGACGGTCAGCCGGCCGTAGGCGAGCGCGACGCGGGCGCCGGGCGCGAGGTCGAGCCCGAGCGCTCGACGCGCGGTCTCCGCCTCGGCCGGCCCGCCGAGGGGGTAGTCGCCCGGGTCGACCGCGTTGTGCACGACGGTGACGCGCTCGGGCTCGAGGCCCGCGGCCACCCAGACCGCCGCCATGTGGTGCGAGACGGCCACGAAGTGGGCGACCCCCGACATCACGAGGCGGGTCCGCTCGTAGTTCGGCAGGTGGTGCAGGTGCGCCACCACGGGCAGGCCCGCGGCACGCCTCGCGACCTGCGCCCAGACGATCTGCTCGGGGCGGTTCAGCCACAGCACGTCAGCGCGGGCCCGTCGGGCCTCCCCCACCGACGGGCCGAAGGCCGCCAGGTCGCGGAGAGCGCTCCGCGGCGCCGCGTCGAACCGGAACGGCCCGCGCAGCGTCGCCCCGACGGCCTCGTAGGCCGCCCGGTGCTCGCCGTCGACGTGCCAGAGCACCGTCGTGTCGTGCCCCCGGGCCGCCAGCCCCGTGACGTCCTGCAGGGTGCAGACCTCGACGCCGCCGACCGGCGCGAGCGTCTCGACGGTCGTCAGCACCCGCAGGGGCCGCCCCTCGCTCACGGCCGGGGCACGAGGGAGTCGCGGGCCGGGTGACCGGCACCGCCCGCGGTCGCCGGCGCGGTCGCCGTGCCGCCCGCGGCCGGTCTGGGGCGGTCTGCCCGACCTGCTCGGCCGCGCACGGGCCAGCTCGGCTCGTCGAGCGGCGCGACCCACGAGCTCCGCCGCGCGGCGCGACGGCTCACGAGGTAGGCACGGGGCCCGGACGGGTAGCCGCGCAGCTCGGCGAGCACGAGCGACCGCGGGTAGCCGTGGCCGGCGTCGCCGGCCGCGCCGTCGGCACCGTCCGGACCGGCGGCACCGGCGCCACCGTCGGCGAGGTCAGCACGGGCCGCGCCCGGGGCACCGGCCGGGGCGTCCTCGACGACCGGCCCCGCGCCTCCCCCGATGCGGCGCGCGCTCTGGACGGCCATCGACCGCACGGCCAGGGGCAGCTGCCAGGCGAGGCCGAGCAGGTGCCGCGGGTCGCGCAGCACGAGCCCGGTGAGCATCGCCGTGAAGCCGAGGCCGTTGCCGCGCAGCTGGTGCAGCAGCTCGTCGGTGCCGCGACGGTGCCGGTGGTGGACGACGGCGCCCGGCTCGTAGGCGATGCGCCCGCCCGTCCAGAGCACGCCCACGAGGGCCGCGAGGTCCTCGCCGCCGCGGGCCGGCGTGCCGGTGCCGAGGGCCAGGTCGAAGCCGCCGATGCGGTGCAGGGCGCTCCGCCGGAACGACATGTTCGCGCCGGCCCCGAACGCGCCGACGCCGTAGACGGCGAAGCGCCGCACGAGCTCGCCGTCGGCCTCGACGCGGACGCGTGCCCCGGTGAGCAGCCCGCCGGCGGCCCGCTCCGGGGTGAGCACGAGCGGCTGCCAGGTGCGCTCGCCGCTGAACCCGCCGTAGTAGCGCTCGAACCAGATCTGCGCCGGGGTGTCGAGCTCGGCGGGCAGGATGAGCCCGGTCACGGCGTCGATCGACGGGTCGTCGACGTAGGGCCGCGTCAGCTCGCGGAGCCAGTCGGGCTCGACCCGCACGTCGTCGTCGGTGAAGACGACGATCTCGCCCCGGGCCTCGGCGACCCCGGCGTTCCGCCCGGCCGAGATGCCCCGACGGGGCTCGTGGACGACCCGCACCCGGTCGCGCCCGGCGACGAGGCCGGGCAGCACGTCGTCGGCCGGCAGCACGGGGCGGTTGTCGACGATCAGGAACTCCACGTCGGGGTGGTCGACCCGGGCGAAGCCGTCGAGCATCAGCTCGAGGTCCTCCCGACGCGCGACGATGGTCGACACCACCACGGTGACGCTCGGGAGGCGGTCGTCACCCAGGCGGGGAGGTCGCGCCTCCTCCGCGGCGCGCGCCGCGGGCACGAGCGCGAGCAGCGGCGCAAGCCGTGCCCGCGTCGCCTCCGGATCGGCGTCGAGCGCGAGCTCGAGCGACCCCACGGGCCGGCCGTGCCAGGTCGCCACCACGAGGGCGGTCGCGTGCCGGTCGTCGGCCGCGAGGTCGGGCAGGGGCCGGGAGAGGTCGACGAGCACCACCCGCCGGGGCGCCGGGTCGGCGGGGTGCGGGGCGCGGGTCACGGGGTCTCCTCGGGGGCGGGGTGCGGGGCGGGGTGCGGGGCGGGGTGCGGGGCGGTGCTCGGGGCGGGCTGCGGCGCGGGGGCGGAGCTGATGGCCGACTCGACCCGCGACTCCCCGGGGCCCTCGTCGGCGGGCTCGACCCGCGACTCCCCGGTGCCCTCGTCGGCGGACTCGACCCGCGACTCCTCGGGGCCCTCGGGCTGGGGACCTCGGCGGGCCGCGGCCAGGCGGCGGAAGAACCACGGCAGGCAGGCGAGCGCGACGACCACGCGGCCGAGGTTCCACTCCAGGGTCTGGGGCAGCAGGGTGGAGGCGCCGGCGACGACGACCGTGGCGAGCACGGACCACAGCAGCGGAGCGGGGGCTCCGCGCCAGCTCGCCCGCGTGGGCAGCACGCGGAGCTGCAGCGCCGACAGCACCGAGTAGGCGATCACCGTCGCGACCGCCGCGCCGAGGATGCCGAGCAGCGGCACCAGCACGAAGTTCAGGCCGACGTTGACCGCCGCCGCCACGGCCGTGATGACGCCGATCGTGCCCGCCTTGCGCTCGATCGTGAGGAGGCGGCCGCTGGCTCCGCCGGCCGTCGCCGGGTAGGCGGTCAGGGCCACCACCCAGACGACCACGACGAGGCTCGTCGGGTCGAAGCTCGCCGGCACGAGGATCGGCATCGCGAACGGGGTGACCAGCGTGATCGCGAGCACCACGGGGTTCAGCAGCCGGTAGATCTCGTCGCGCGACCGGACGGCGAGGGCCGTCCGCTCGACCGCGTCGCGCATGCGGGCGAAGTGCGGCGCCCAGGCGTTCGACGTGAACGACAGCATCAGGATCACCGACGAGCCCACCACGTATGCCACCTGGTACTGACCGACGGCGTCGGGGCCGAGCAGGCGCTGCAGCACGATCCGGTCGCCGGCGTTGAGCACGAAGTAGGCGAGGCTCGCGAGGGCGAGCGGCACGCCGAACGCGATCGCACGCCGGGTCACTCCGCGGTCGACGAGGCCCCGGAGGCGCGGGCGCGTCAGGACGAGGCCGAGCAGCATCGCGAGCGTCTGGCTGATGACACTGCCCCAGGCGTACGTGAGCGCGCCGCCCCCGAGCGTCAGCAGCAGGGTCAGGCCGATGACCTGGCCGCCGACGGCCGAGACGATGCTCGTCGTCGCGAAGGCGCGGAAGCGGTCCTCGGCGAGGAGGAGGGCGAGCATGACCTGGACGGCGGCGGACGGCGCCGTCCACAGCAGGACGACGAGGAGGAGGTCGTGGTCGGGGCCGAACCCGGCCGCCCCGGCCCACAGGGGCACGGAGACGAGCGCGGCTCCGGTCGCGACGAACGACACCACCAGGCCGACGGCGACGAGGCCGCGGGCGGCGCGGGCGTCGCCGTCCTCGGCGTGCTGCAGGACGAGGGCCTGGTCGAGGCCGAGCAGGGCCAGCACGCTGACCACCTGGAAGATCGCCTGCGCCGAGGCGAGCGCCCCGAAGTCGGAGACGCCGAGCAGGTGCGCGAGCACGGGCGACACGACGGTGCCGGCGACGAGCTGCAGCGACCAGACGACGACGTAGAGGAGGCCGCGGCCGAAGAGACGGGACTCGGCGGGGGGCTCGGGTGACGTGGGTGCGGGGACGGGCGCGGGCGCTACGGGCACGGCGGGGGGCTCGGCACCGGCGGGCTCGGTCGCGAGGTGGCGCGGCGCTCGGGGCGCGCGGGTCGCGGGCGCGGGCTCGGCGATCGCGGGCGCGGCGATCGCGGGCCGGTGCTCGGGCACGGGCGAGGCAGCCGTCGGGCGTTCGGGGCGCCGGTGACGGTCAGGCGGGAGGGCCTGCATGGGTCGGGTCCTGTCGGGGTTCGGGTGGGCGCGCCCGACGTCGACGCACGGGGTGAGAGTGCGTCACGAGGCCAGGACGAGGGGTCGGCGTCCGGGTCGAGCGACGAGCCGACGCTATCCCATGGCCCCCTGCGCCACAACGCCCCGGACGGGGCCCCTGGCGCGGACCCGAGCCCGCGCCTCCTCGGTGTCCGCTCCTCGGCGTCAGCGCCGGTGTCCCCGGCGGGGCCGACCGGGGGACGGCGCCGAGACGCTGGGCCGACCGCGAGGACGTCCCCGGGCCGGCCCGTCGGGGGGCTAGGCCGCGGCGGGCTCCGTCGAGGCGACGACGGCGGCGACGACCGCGGTCAGCTGCTGGGCGACCTCGGCGTCGTCGGAGGGGTGGACCTCCGCGAAGCGCTCGATCGAGCCGGGGATGCTCAGAGTGACGTCGTCGAGCACGCGGGCACCGGCGATGCCGAGCGACTTGCGCGCCTCGTCCTGGGCCCAGACGCCGCCGAACTGACCGAACGCGCTGCCGATGACCGCGGTCGGCTTGCCGGCCAGGGCGCTCTCGCCGTAGGGGCGCGAGGCCCAGTCGATGGCGTTCTTGAGAACCGCGGGGATGGTGCCGTTGTACTCGGGGGTGACGACCAGCAGGGCGTCCGCCTCGGTGAGGGCGGAGCGGAAGGCGACCGCCGCCTCCGGCACGGACCCGGGTACGTCGACGTCCTCGTTGTAGAAGGGGAGCTGGGCGATGCCGTCGAAGACGGTCAGGGTCGCACCGGCGGGCGCGACCTGCGCGGCGGCCTCGGCGAGCTGGGCGTTCGTGGAGCCGGAGCGCAGGCTGCCGACGAGGACGAGGACGGTGGTCATGGGTTCTCCTTGGGTGGGGGCTGCGGACGGTGACGCGTCACCGAGGTACTACCCGGCGGGGGCGGGGGGCATTCCCGCAGGCTGGCGAGGCAGCCGTGGGCGGCGGGTCGCCGGGGTCGGCGGCCGGGTCGGCGGCCGGGGTCGGCGGCCGGGGTCAGGCGTGGCGGATCGTGCTGACCACGTCGACGAGGCTGGGCTGCGCCGGAGCCGAGCCGAAGCCGAAGCGCACCGGCGGCGACAAGGGCGCCAGGGTGCCCAGGTGGCGGTCGCCGTCGCGGACCTCGGCCGCCGTCACGTGGCGGGCCACGGTGACGCCGTAGAACTCGCGGCGGCCCCCGCCCGCGGTGCCGGCCGTCCGGGCTCCCCGCACGAGCAGCCGGGCCACCGGGTCGACGAGGCGGAGCCACGCCGGCCGCGTGGCCAGCCCCCGCGGGACGAGCCGGAGCAGCATGCCGAGCGCCGAGACGC
The DNA here is from genome assembly GCF_014217665.1 of Frigoribacterium sp. NBH87. Taxonomy (NCBI): domain Bacteria; kingdom Bacillati; phylum Actinomycetota; class Actinomycetes; order Micrococcales; family Microbacteriaceae; genus Frigoribacterium; species Frigoribacterium sp. NBH87. The sequence continues at coordinate 2,720,497 of NZ_CP043650.1, read as the reverse complement.
CGCCGACGGTGAGACGCACGTCGAGGTCGCCCGCGGTGATCCGCAGGCCGCCGTCGACGCGGTGGACGGCGACGGGCACCACCCGCACCTCGTCGAACGTGTACGTCGACGACACGTACTCGGCGATCACCTCGGTCGGGGCCAGCAGCGTCCGGTGGCCGTCGGGCGACTCCACCATCACGTCGCTGAAGCGCCCGAGCGGGGAGCTCTGCCACATGCCGACCACGACGCGCGTGCCGGAGGTCGTGCCGATGCCGGCGATGCGGCCGGTGAAGCGGTCGTCTGTGCGGGGCATGGCGGCGACGGTACGCCGTCGCGGCTGCGGACTGCTGAGCGTGCGGCCTCGTCCTGGTGCGGCAGCGTCCGGGTCGGGCCGCTGGGCTGCCGGGCCCCGCCGCCGGGCCGCCCGGCCGCCGCACGGCGTCGACCGTTCAGGAGGCAGCGTCGGCCCGTCCCGGCTCAGCGCCCGCGCGTCGGCTCGCCCCTGAGCCATCGACCGACCTGCCCCTCCGTCGCGCCCGTCGCCCCCGCGAGGTCGGCGACCGTCGCGCCGTCCTCCACGGCGGCGAGCGCCAGCCCGGCCCGCTCGGCCGTCAGCCGTCGCGTCGCCCCCTGCAGCTCCCGCAGCTGCTCGACCTCCTCCCCCGCCGTCAGCACGACGGGGAACGCGTCCGCATCGCGGCGCTGCCCCTCGGTCGACCCCGCCCAGGCGGCGAGCCACGACCGCACGACCACCCGGCGCACGCCGACGCGGGCCGCGACCCTGACGGGCGACGTGCCGGCGTCGACCAGCCGCGTCGCGAGCAGCCCGCGCACCACGGGCAGGGCGGCGAGCTCGCGGTGCACGGCCGCGACCGCCTCGACGAGCAGGTCGACGTCGGGGTCGTGGGGCACGGGCGTCCTCCCTGTCGGCCGGGCTCGTCGAGGTGTCGAGCGATCAGGAGCGGCACGCTCCTCCACGACGATCCTCCCCCGGATCAGCCCCTCGCTCCTGATCCCTCGACGCGAGCCGCCCGGGCCGACGACTGCGCGCCTCTCCGCTCAGTACCCGGCGTCGACGTCGACGACCCCCTCCGGGGCGCCACCGCTCGCGAGCGCCTCGACGTTCGCCCGCACCCGCGCCTGGAACAGCGGGGCGGTCATCTCCTCCGTGTTGGCCTGGTGCGGCGTGACCAGCGCCCGCGGCTCGCTCCACAGCGGGTGCCCGTCCGGCAGCGGCTCCGGGTCGACCACGTCGAGCCCCGCGCCGCCGATGCGGCCCTCGGCGAGCGCCTCCACGAGCGCGTCGGTGTCGACGAGCGCTCCCCGGGCGATGTTGACCAGCACGGCCGTGTCGCGCATGAGCTCAAGCTGTCGTCGGCCGACCAGGCGCGTCGTCCCCTCGGTGAGGGCGGCCGCGACGACGACCACGTCCGCGTCGGGCAGCACGTCGTCGAGCTGGTCGGTCGTCACCGTGCGCTCCGCTCCGTCCACCTCGCGTGCGGTGCGCACCACCATCGTCACCCCGACGTCGAAGGGCTGCAGCAGCCGCAGCAGCTCCGTGCCGATGCCGCCCGCGCCGACGATGACGACGTGCGCCCCGTTCAGCGAGACGCCGCGCTGCTCGGACTCCCACGAGGAGGCGCGGGCCCTGATCTGCAGGGAGCGCAGCGTCGCCAGCACCAGGGCCAACGCGTGCTCCGCGACCGGGGCGCTGTAGGCGCCCTTGGCGCTCGTGAAGACGAGCCCCTCCCGCCGGGTCGCCCGCATCGTCTCGACGTGGACGTCCACCCCCGCGCTCGGCAGCTGCACGACGGCGACGCCGGGGTGCTCGTCGATCGCCCGGCGCAGCTCGCCCTGGTCGATCGAGCCCGCGACGACGATCATGCGGGTGTCGTCGCCGAGCGGCACCTCCCGGGCCCCCGACTCCTCGAGGGCCCGCCGGGCGGGCTCGGCACCCCAGGCGTCGGCCCCGGTCGAGGCGGCGGGCAGGACGGTCACGGCGACGCTGGTCATGCGTCAATCTATCGATCAGGTCACGACCCCGTCCGGGGGGTGCCCGCGGTGGCAGAGTGTCCGTCGTCGCAGGGGGCCGCACCTCCGGAGGCACGAGGCGCGGGTCAACGGCGATCCGCGTCTCCTCTCACCACGGCAGCGGGCCACACGGCCCTGCCGCGCCCGGCGAGGGCGACGGGCCACGGGCGCACGACGGCCCCGACGGCAGCTGCCGTCGGGGCCGTCGTGGTCAGCGGACGCGGAGCCAGACCGTGGTCTCCCCCGGGAGCTGCGCCGCGCCTCCGGCCGGCGTCTCGACCGGACCGCTCGACAGCAGGACCTCGCCCTCGGGCAGGGCCGCCGCCTCCGTCGAGAAGTTCGTCACCGAGTGCCAGCCGTCGTGCCGCGCGAAGTGCACGACCGCGGGGTCGTCGTCGACCCAGGTGAGGTCCTCGCCGCGCTGCAGCTGGTGACGGAGCGCCAGGGCACGACGGTAGAGCGACAGGGTCGAGTCGGCGTCGCCCTCCTCGACCGAGACGGCCGAGTCGGCGAACCAGGCCGGCTGGGGCAGGTGCGGCTCGTGCGTGCCGAAGCCGAACGCGGGCGACGAGGTGTCCCACGGGAGCGGGACGCGGCAGCCGTCGCGGCCCTTGAGGCCGTGCTCGGTGCGGATCCAGACCGGGTCCTGCAGCTGGTCGTCGGGGATGTCGGCGACCTCGAACAGGCCGAGCTCCTCGCCCTGGTAGACGTAGGCGGAGCCGGGCAGGGCGAGCATGAGCATCGAGGCGGCGCGGGCGCGACGCAGGCCCGTGGCGCGGTCGAGCTCGGGCGAGGTGCCGCCCGACAGGAGGAAGGCGTCGCCGTCGGTCGTCGCCGGCAGGCCGTAGCGCGTCGCGTGGCGGACCACGTCGTGGTTCGACAGGACCCAGGTGCTGGAGGCGCCGCTCTCGGCCGCGAGCTCGAGGTTCGACTCGATGATGGTCCGGAACTCGGCGGGGTCGAACTCGGCCCGGGTCAGCTCGAAGTTGAAGGCCTGGCCGAGCTCGGTCGGCCGCGCGTAGAGCGAGACGCGCTCGCGGGCGACCCAGGCCTCGGCGACCGCGGTGCGGGGCGGGTCGTACTCGTCGAGCACCTCGCGCCACTCCTGGAAGATCTCGTGGACCTCGTCGCGGTCGTACAGGGGGTCGCTGCCGTCGGTGGGCAGGCCGAAGTCCTTCGGGTTGGCGTCGCGGAGGGGCTCGACGAGGTCCTTGGCGAGCCCGTGCGCGACGTCGACGCGGAAGCCGTCCACGCCCCGGTCGGACCAGAATCGCAGGGTGGCCTTGAAGTCGTCGCGGACCTCGAGGTTGCTCCAGTCGAGGTCGGGCTGCTCGGGCGCGAACAGGTGCAGGTACCACTGCTCGGGGGTGCCGTCGGGGCGGGTGAGCCGCGTCCAGGCGCTGCCGCCGAAGTTCGACGGCCAGGTCGACGGCGGGGTGGCGCCGCCGTCCAGCCCGTCGCGGAAGACGTAGCGGGCGCGGGCGGGGCTGCCGGGCTCGGACGCGAGGGCCTCGCGGAACCAGACGTGCTGGTCGGACGTGTGGTTCGGCACGATGTCGACGATGACCTTGAGGCCGGCTCCGTGCGCGGCCGCGACCATGTCGTCGAAGTCGGCCAGGGTGCCGAGCCGTGGGTCGACGTCGCGGTAGTCGGCGACGTCGTAGCCGCCGTCGGCGAGCTCGGACGGGTAGAACGGGCTCAGCCAGATCGCGTCGACCCCGAGCTGCGCCAGGTACGGCACGCGCGAGGTCACGCCGGCGATGTCGCCGAGGCCGTCGCCGTCGGAGTCGGCGAAGCTGCGCGGGTACACCTGGTAGACGGTGGCCTGGCGCCACCAGTCGGCGTCGGCGACGGGGACCTCGGTGGGGGTGGCGTCCGTGTCGGTCATGGGGCTCCTCGGGGTGGTCGGGGTGGGCGGTGCGGGCGGTGCGGGCGGTGCGGGTCGAGCTCTCAGGTGCGGGCGGCACCCCGCCCGGGGTGCGCGGGCCGGCGGCCGGTGCTTCCTGAACGCTCGACGCCGCGGCGGGTGACGAGCGGCGCGCAGCTCGCGCCGCCGCACACGACCGCCGACGTGCGCGGACGTCGGTGACCGCGCTTGCACAGCCTAGGAACGGCCCCGGATCGTCGTCAAGACGAACAGCACCACCTACGAGAAGACGGACCTTCATCCAGTCGACGGTGTAGCGAGCCTGGTCGGGCCTCAGTTGCCGCCGGAGATGAGATCATCTGTGCAAGCGCTTGCACCGACCGAGGAGGAACCATGGCCGACGAGACGAGCAGCACTGCACCCGAGTCCCCGCGGGTGCCCACCATGGACGACGTGGCCGTCGCGGCGGGCGTGTCGGTGGCGACGGTGTCGCGCGCCCTGCGGGGGTCGCCGAAGGTGAGGAGCGAGACCCGCCGCGCGGTGGTCGACGCTGCCGAGCGGCTCGGGTTCGTCGTCTCGCGGACGGCCTCGAGCCTCGCCACGGGCAAGGTGCGCCGCGTCGCCGTGCTGATCGGGGCGCCGCTGACCGACTGGTTCAGCGGCAGCATCCTCGACGGCATCTACGACGTGCTCCGCGCCGCGGGCCTCGACCTCCTCCTCTACCGGGTGCACGACCGCACCGAGCGCGAGGCGTTCTTCGCGGCCCTCCCGGCGCGACGCAACGCCGACGCGGTGATCGTCGCCTCCTTCGCCCTGTCGGACGCCGAACAGGCGACGCTGACCGCCCTCGACATGCCCGTGGTCTACCTCAGCCAGCGCGTCGCCGGGCACCCCAGCGTCGGCATCGACGACCTCGCCGCCGGCCGGACGGCCACACGGCTGCTGCTCGGCCTCGGCCACCGGCGCTTCGTCTACCTGCGAGCCGCGCCCGACCGCGACTTCCGCTGGAGCGCCCACGAGCGGGAGGCGGGATGGGCCGCGGAGCTGGACGCCGCAGGAGTCGCCGCGTCGGAGCGGAGCCTCCTCGAGCTCGCGGCGGGGTCGGGGCTGGGCGACGAAGCCGCGGCGCGCCTCCTGACGGGTCCGCTGCCGGTCGCGGTGCTCGCCGAGGACGACGACCTCGCCCTCAGCGTGCTGGCGTCGCTCGAGCGACTCGGCGTGGACGTGCCCGGCGACGTGTCGATCGTGGGGTTCGACGGGCAGCGACGGGCCGTGGACGCCGGGCTGACGACCGTGTCGCAGCCGGTCGCCGAGCTGGCCCGGCTCGCGGCGGAGGCGGCGGTCGCCCTCGCGACGGGGCCGCGGACCACGGCACCGCCGGAGGTGCACGAACTGCCGACCACCGTGGTGCTGGGGCGCACGACCCGTGCTGCTCCCGCTGGGGGCCGGCGGGGCGACGCGTCGAGCGGTCAGGACGAGCGTGCGGCTCGAGGCACGGGGGGCCCGCCCGGCGCCACGACGACCTGATCCGTCGACCGATGCGGGGTGCCGCCGGGTGCCGAGGAGCCGGGGTGCGGGGTGCCGGGTGCCGAACGGCGCGCGCCGCTCCCTCCCCCGCCGTCGCTGCGTGCGGATCGTCCCCAGCGCCCGGTGCCCGCCGCCGCTGTCGCGCGCAGCTCGACCAGGGTGGGCGGATGCACACAGCAGACGTCGTCGAGGTGATCGAGGCCGCCGGCGGGTTCGCCACCCGGCGGCAGCTGCGCCGAGCCGGCGCGACCGACCGCGACCTCACACGGGCGGTGAGGTCGGGCGACCTGCACCGCCCCCGGCTCGGCTGGTACACGAACCTCCCCCGGGGCGACGCACGAGTCGTGGCGGTCAGCGTGGGAGGACGCCTGACGGGCGGGTCCGCCCTCTTCGAGCTGGGGGCCTGGATGTGGGAGCGACCGCCGCTCGTCACGGTGTCGGTCCCTCCCCATGCCTCGCGCCTGCGCCACCGCAGGTCGAGCCGGGTGGTCTACGACGACGGCGACGTCAGGAGCCGCGGTGGAGTCGCGATGGTCGACGTGCGGGACGCCCTCGTGAGGGCCGTGCTCGAGGAGTCCTTCGAGATCGCCGTGGCGCTCCTGGACTGGGCGCTGCACGGAGGGCGCATCACGTCGCGCGACCTCCGCGACATCGCCGCCCGGCTGCCCGCGGACGCCCGCGGCGTCGTCGACTGGGTCGACGCGTCGAGCGAGAGCATCCTCGAGAGCGTGGTGCGGGTCCGCCTGCGTCAGGCGGGCTTCCACGTCACCTCGCAGGTGCCGAACGGCTTCGGCGAGCGCACCGACCTCGTCGTGGAGGGCGTCCTCGGCATCGAGACCGACGGTCGTCGGTGGCACGCCCAGCGCTTCGACCGCGACGCGGTCAAGGACCTCCGCGGCTACGTCGCGGGCAGGATCCCGATGCACCTCAGCTACGCGGTCGTGCGGTACGACTGGCGCCAGGTGCTGGACGCCGTCGAGGCAGCCGTCGCGCTCCACCGCCGGGGCGGTCGACGTCGCCGCCCGCCCCGGGACGCTTCGCGCCCCGTGCCGCCGTCGGCACGGGGAGCCGGGCGCCGGGCGTGGCGCCTGCCCAGGCGCCCGTCGCCGCTGGCAGCCGCTCACCGGGGTCGGCCGCCGAGCGCGGGAGGGCCACCGAGCCCAGGGCGTCCAGCTCCGAGCCCGGCACCCGGGGCACGGGGGCGACCCGGCGCGACGCACCCGGTGCGGGCGCGCACGGCGGCGTCGCCCTAGGCTCTCTGGGCGAGCCGACCGGCCCACCCGAAGGAGACCATCGTGACCGACGCCATCACCCCCGGCGCGCCCGACCCCCTCGCGTCGCCCACGGAGACGACCGACGAGATCAACTTCCGCACCCGCAAGTGGGTCCGCCCCGAGGACCTCAACGCGAACGGCACCCTGTTCGGCGGCAGCCTGCTGCGCTGGATCGACGAGGAGGCCGCGATCTACGCGATCCTCCAGCTGGGCAACGGTCGCGTCGTGACGAAGTACATCTCCGAGATCAACTTCGTGTCGAGCGCCGCACAGGGCGACCTCGTCGAGATGGGCCTCCGCGCGACCGCCTTCGGCCGGACGTCGCTGACCATGCGGGCCGAGGTGCGCAACATGGTCACCCGCCAGAGCATCCTGACGATCGACAAGATGGTCTTCGTCAACATCGGGCCCGACGGCGCCCCCGCTGCGCACGGCTTCACGGAGATCACGTACGACCGCGACCGGATCCCGACCGGGTCGCTCAACAGCCAGGGCTGAGGCCCACGGCCGCTCGCGGGCTCCCGCCCGCGTGCGCCGTCGCATCGTCACGTCGTCGCGTCGTGGCACCGTCGCGTCGAGCGTTCAGGTGACGCTCGCGTCTCGGGCGTCGCCCGGGCGAGCGACGCAGCCGCGACCTGAACGGTCGACCAGCGCGCGGCGGCCGCTCCGCCCCGACCGCTTGTCGCCTCCGCCGCGTTCGGGCACCATGGCTCCGTGCCCCTCCTCACCGCCGTCTGCCGCGTCGACCGCCTCCTCCCCGACTCCGGCAGCGTCGGCGTGACCGCGATCGACAAGCGCCCCCTCGACGTGCCCGTGCCCGTCAAGCCGCTCGGCGTCTGGGGCGACGTCCAGGCCAGCCGCAAGCACCACGGCGGCCCCGACAAGGCCGTCTACGCCTACGCCGACGAGGACGCGCTCCACTTCGGCGACCTGCTCGGCTACGAGGTCACGCCCGGCCTGTTCGGCGAGAACCTCCGCACCTCGGGCCTCGACGTGACGGGGGCCGTCCTCGGCGAGCGCTGGGCCGTCGGCGACGGCCTGCTCCTCGAGGTGACCATGCCCCGCACCCCGTGCGCGACCTTCCAGCGCCGGCTCCGCGAGCCACGGTGGGTGGCGCGCTTCCAGGCCGAGGGCCGCCCGGGCGCCTACCTGCGGGTCGTGAAGTCGGGGCCCGCCGCGGCGGGCGACCAGATCGTCGTGGTGTCGCGACCCTCCCACGCCGTCACGATCGGCGACTGCTTCGCCGGCCTGACGCCCGAGGCCGCGCGGTCGCTCCTCGACGCCGACGAGCGGCTCTCCGACGTGGTGCGCGGCATCGCCGCCAAGGTCGTCGACCGCGACTCGGTGCAGTCTCTGCAGAAAAGTTGACCGCGGGCGACTAGTCGTGCGAGAGTAACGCCTCGTGTCCTCCATCCGTCTCTTCGTGCTCGACTCGTTCGCGCGCCACGGAGACATGCACGGCCACCAGCTCCGGCTGCAGGCCGAGCAGGAGCACGTGCACTTCTGGACGGACGTCTCGGTCGGCGGCCTCTACGGCGCCATCAAGCGGCTGGCCGCCGAGGGGCTGCTCGCCCCGGTCCGCACCGAGCGCGAGGGGTCCTTCCCCGAGCGCCAGGTCTACGGCATCACCGACGCGGGCCGCGCCGCACTCGACGCGTCCCGCCGACACGCGCAGGACGAGATCGTCCTGCGCCCCGACCCCTTCGACCTCGCCCTGACCCGCGTCGACCCCGACCGGGTCGACGAGCTCCCCGCCACCGTCCGGCGCCGTCGCGCCGAGCTCGAGCGGCTGCTCGCCGAGTCCGCCGACCACCGTCGACGCGCCGATCCCTGGCTGTCCGTCGCCGAGAAGCACGCCCTCTCGCACCGTGAGCACCGCCTCCGCGCCGAGATCAGCTGGCACGACACGCTGATCGAGGCCCTGCCCGACATCGTCGAGGACGAGGAGGCGGGGGCCAGGCACGCACTGACCGGCAGGCCCTCGTCGGGCTGACCCGCGACTCCCCCTCACCGTCGACCACGACGCCCCCGCTCCGCCCGCTGCGCGCTCCGCGCCGGGCACACTCACCGCCGCCCCCGCGGCACGGAAGGCCCCCATGACCGACGCACCCGCCCGCCCCGGCGCCGCACCCGCCGTGCCTCGTCACGCCTGGTTCGCCCTCGTGGCGCTCCTGCTGGGCATGTTCATCGCCCTGCTCGACACCACGATCGTGAACGTCGCCCTGCCCACCATCCGCACCTCGCTCGACGCCTCGGAGTCGACCCTGTCGTGGATCATCTCGGGCTACGCGCTGGCGTTCGGGCTCACGCTCATCCCGGCCGGCCGCATCGGCGACCGGATCGGCCACAAGTGGGTCTACTTCACCGGCGTGCTGCTGTTCACGCTCGCCAGCCTCGCCTGCGGCGTGGCGACGAGTGACGTCCAGCTCGTCGTGTTCCGCGTCGTGCAGGGCCTCGCGGGCGGCATCTTCGTGCCGGCCGTCACCGCGTTCATCCAGCTGCTCTTCCCCGGCCGGTCGCGCGGCAAGGCGTTCGCCATCATGGGGGCCGTCATCGGCGTCTCGTCGGCCCTCGGGCCGATCATCGGCGGGCTCATCATCCAGGCGTTCGGCGACGAGAACGGCTGGCGCCTCGTCTTCTTCGTCAACCTCCCCTTCGGCGTCGCGACGCTGATCGCCGCGGCCATCCTGCTGCCGAAGCGCGACGAGTCGCTGCCCCGCCCCGACAAGGGCCTCGACTGGATCGGCCTGGTGCTCGTCTCGGCCGCGTTCGTCGCGCTGCTCGTCCCCCTCATCCAGGGCCAGGACGAGGGCTGGCCGCTCTGGACCTACCTGACCATCGCCGCGGGCGTGCTGCTGCTCGCCGCCTTCGGCGCCTGGGAGGTCGCGTACACGAAGCGCGGCCGCACCCCCCTCGTGCCCCCGAAGCTGTTCGCGCACCCCTCCTTCACCGGCGGCGTCGTGCTCGCCCTCGTGTACTTCGCGGCCTTCACCAGCATCTTCTTCACGATCTCGCTGCTCTGGCAGTCGGGCCTCGGCAACAGCGCGCTCGCCTCGGGCGCCGTCGCCATCCCGTTCGCGGTCGGCAGCATCATCTCGTCGTCGCAGAGCAACCAGATCGCCCAGAAGCTCGGCCGCAACGTGCTGGTGCTGGGCACGGCGCTCGTCGCGATCGGCCTCATCTGGATGTGGCTCGTGCTGATGACCACCGAGGCGGCCGACCTGACCAACTGGCTGCTGCTCGCGCCGCTGCTGATCGCGGGGCTCGGCAACGGGTTCTTCATCGCGCCGAACGTGCAGTTCATCGTCGCGACCGTCGACCCGCAGGACGCCGGCTCGGCGAGCGCCGTCATCTCGGCCATCCAGCGGATCGGCTCGGCCGTGGGCATCGCCATCATCGGCAGCGTGCTGTTCGGGTCGCTGCCCGGCGGGCGTGAGCTCGCCACGGCGGCGGGCCGGGCGACCGGCTTCACCGACGCGGCCGCGGCGGCCATGGGGGTCAGCGCGGCGTTCGCGGTCGTCGCCTTCCTGCTCGTGTTCGCGCTGCCGCGGCGCGTGTCGCACGGCCGGCCCCCGGCCGGCGCGGGCGCGGAGCGGGCGGAGAAGAGCCCGGCGGGGTCGCGCTAGCGGGTCGCTCGACCGGCCGACGGCCCGCCGACCGGAGTCCTCTCCGGGCGGCGGGCCGTCGGCGTCGAGGGATCAGGGGCGAGCCGCCCGGCGGGGGCGGAGACGGCCCGGGCGGCGCCTCCCTCCTGAGCCGTCGACGCGGGAGGCGCGAGAACGGCCGGCGCCCCGACGCCCCGGCGCCCGCGAGGCCCCCCGAGCCCCGTCCGGGCGTTCCCAAGCCTTCCGGTCCACACTGGTCCGATGCCCCTCGCTCCCCCGACGACATCGACGCGCCGTGACCGCGTGCTGCCGCTCGACGGTCTGCGGACGGTCGCCATCGCCTTCGTGGTGCTCTACCACCTGCACGTGCCCGGCTTCGGCAGCGGCTTCGTCGGGGTCAACGTCTTCTTCGTGCTCAGCGGCTACCTGATCACGACCCTGTTGGTCGGCGAGCGGGCCCGCACCGGGCGCATCCGCCTCGGCCGGTTCTGGCTGCGCCGCGTCCTCCGCCTCTACCCGACCCTGCTCGCGGTGGTCGTGGTCGGCCTCGCGCTCTGGTGGCTGATCGGCGACTACCAGGGCTCGACGATGAGCGCCCTCGGCGCCGGCCTGGTGGCGGTCACCTACACGGGCAACGTCGCTCGGTCGTTCCTCGGCGAGTCGCAGGGCGTCTTCTCCCCCATGTGGAGCCTCTCGATGGAGGAGCAGTTCTACCTCGTCTGGCCACCGCTCCTCATGCTGCTCTTCGCGCTGAAGGCCGCCCGCCGCGTCGCCGTGGCCGTGCTGGCGGCCCTCGTGGTCGCGTCGGTGGTCGCCTCGGGCGTCCTCTTCGACGCCCCCGCCGGAGGCGCCACCCCCGACATCTACTTCAGTCCTGTCCTGAACGTGGCCCCGTTGCTGCTCGGCTGCGCCCTGGCGCTGGTGCTGGGGTCCGACCGCGGCCGTGCGGCGTTCCAGGGCCGGTTCGGCACGGTCGCGACCTGGGCCGGCCTGGTCGGCGTCGTCGGCTCGTTGGCCGTCATCGGCAGCGGCTGGCAGCAGCAGGTCACCACCTTCACGGTGATGCTGCCCGGCGTCGCGTGGGCCTCGGCCCTGCTCATCGGCGGTCTCGCCTGCCGCCCGACCCTGCCGGCGCGGGTGCTGTCGCTCGGGCCGGTCGCCTGGTTCGGCCGGGCCCTGTCGTACCCGCTCTACCTCTGGCACGTCGTGTTCATCGCGCTCATCGAGCCGGTCGTGCCCGGTGCGCTCGGCACCGTGGCCGTCATCGCCGCGGCCGTGACGACCGCCTGGCTGTCGCACCGTTTCGTCGAGCAGCCGGCGCTGCGCCTCAAGGACCGGTTCGAGCCGTCGTCGGCCCCGACCCGCGAGGAGTCCGGACGGGCGGAGGATGCTCCCGCGAGGTCCGTCGCCGCCGAGACGCGCCCGCGCGTCGACGCCTAGGCGCTACCGCCACCGACGCCGACGCCGCCGCCGCCGCGAGCGCCGGCTACGCCCCCACCTCCACCAGCACGCGCGGCAGCTCGTCGAGCAGCTCGCTCGCGAGGAACCCCATCGGCCCGACGCCCACCGACAGCCGGTCACCCGCTGTCGCGTGGGCGTGGGTCGCCCACACCGCCGCCTGCGCCGGGGTCGCCCCGCGGGCCGCGAGCCCCGCGACCGCTCCGGCGAGCACGTCGCCGCTGCCCGACGTGCCGAGCCCCGGGTGCCCCGCTCCCGACCGCCACAGCCGCCCGTCGTCGGAGGCCACGAAGCTCTGGCACGCCACCACGGCGCCCCAGCGCCGGGCGATCTCGAGGAGGTCGCTCGGCAGGTCGTCGACGTCGCGCTCGAGCAGCCGGCCGGCCTCGCTCGGGTTCGGCGTCAGCACGAGGCGCCCGCGCAGCGGGTCGACCGCGTCGCCGCACCGGGGCAGCACCCCCAGCGCGAAGGCGTCGAGCACGACGACGGCGTCGTCGCCGACGAGGTCGGGCAGGAGTCGCACCAGGGCCTCCGCCTCGTCCGCGTCGTCGAGCCCCGACCCGGCCAGCACGGCGTCGGCCCCCTCCAGGTCGCTCGAGGCCTGGGCGAGCGACGAGCCGACCACGTGGCCGCCGTCGGTCTCCCCCAGGGGCACGACCCCCGCCTCCGGCAGGGCCACGGCCACGTGCGGGGCGACGGACCCGGCGACGGCGAGGGTCAGGCGGCCCGCCCCGACCCGGAGCGCGGCCCAGGCGCCGAGCATGGCCGCGCCCGGGGTCCGCGTCGCTCCGCCGACCACGACGACCTGGCCGCGCGAGTACTTGCCGGCGCCGGCGGACGGGAGCTCCCACCCGCGGAGCAGGTCGGGGGTGACGACGATCTCATCGGGGCTGGACATCACGGTCTCCTCCGTGGGTCGTGACCGGGGCGTCGCCGCGGTCGAGGTGGGCGACGTCGGCGAAGGCGTCGAGGGTCCACCACGCGTCGCCGTCGGTGCGGGACAGCCGTGTGACGGAGGCGTTGGTGACGGTGTTCGACCGGGCGAACTCGAGCAGGTCGGCCTCGCTCAGGCCGGTGCAGACGTAGAGGAAGAGCATGACGACGGCGTCGTGGGCGGTCACGACGACCCGGTCGCCGGGCAGCTCGTCGAGGTCACGCAGCAGCGACCGGACCCGCAGGGCGACGTCCGCCCACGACTCGCCGCCGGGAGGCCGGTGGTAGAACTTGCCCAGCCGCTCGCGCCGCGCCTCCTCGTCGGGGTGCCGGGCCGCGACGCCGCGCCGGGTGAGCAGGTCGAGGACGCCGAGCTCGCGGTCGCGGAGGCGCTCGTCGACCCGCACCACCGGGGCGAGCCCGGCCTCGTCGAGCGCGGTGCCGATGGTCTGCCGGGCCCGGAGGTAGGGCGAGCACCAGAACGACGTGGCGGACGAGCCCGCGTCACCTGCGTGGGCGGCGGGCACCGTGGAGGCGTCGAGCCCGTGCTCGGCGAGCCAGCCCGCGAGCGCCCGGGCCTGCTCGACGCCGCGCTCGCTGAGCGGCACGTCGGCGTCGCGCTGCTCGACGTCGATGGTCTCGGAGCCGGCCTGCTCGGCGGCGGTGGCGGCGACGTTGGCGGTGCTCTCGCCGTGCCGGAGGAGCCAGAGTTCCCTGATCATGCGGGCGACGGTAGGCCGATCGGCGCGGGCCCGCACGGCTCCGCGGCCGGGTGCGACCGCCCCCGCCGACGCTGCCTGGACGCGGGCCCCCGCCCGCACGGCGTCGGGAGGTACCCTCCGACCATGAGCGACGAGAAGATGACCCGACCCATCATGGACGGTGCCGACGAGGCCACCGACGCCGAGAAGACCCGTGGCCTGGCCGAGCAGGTCGAGCACGACCACGCCGGCGAGGGCGACGCGGCGAAGGACGACGTCCTCCGCGAGCGGCAGGGCGAGACCGGCACCGACCCGCAGGCCGCGGCCGACGAGGAGGCCGGCGAGGAGGCCCTCGACGACGAGCAGGCCGCCCCGACCATGCCGAGCTGACCCGAGCCGACCCGAGCCGAGCCGACCCGCCGCGGGGCACCCGGCGACGGGGTGCCCGGCACGCACGACAGGAGGCGGTGGCCGCGTCGCCGACGCCGCCACCGCCTCCTCCACGCCCCGCTCACGAGCGCGGCGCAGGTCGCCCTCAGCGCTGGACGGCGTCGATCTTCAGCATGCGTGCGATGACGGAGTCGAGCTCGCTGTCGTCGAAGATCTTCTTCCAGTCGTCCTTGACGATCGACTCGCGGCCGTAGTCCATGGCGATGTGGCAGGCGTCGCTGAAGGGGTTCGAGCCGCGCAGGCCGTTGGTCAGCGCGATCCAGGTGTGGCCGTAGAGCATGGCGCGGGCCGCCTCGTAGGGCACTCCGACGCCGTCGACGGTCTCCTCCAGCGCCTCCTTGAGGAACGCGCCGACCATGCACGCGATCGTCTCGACGAGCGTGGGCTCGAGGACGGCGAGCTGCTTGACGGTCACATAGTGCACCGCGATGACGGGGGCGTAGATCGTCGAGATGACCTGCGTGGCCAGCTCGCGCACGGGCGAGCCCTCGTCGACGCCCTCGAGCGCCGCGATGACCTCCTGCGGCGCGGCCACGCCGCCGAACGTGTCGGCCCACTCCTCCTTCGTGGTGCGCTCCAGGAACACCGAAGGGTGGCACGGGTGCGCCACGGCGTAGTGGATGTCGTCGCGGTCGGCCAGCAGGCCGGCGTAGGCGGCGGCGGGGTCGAGGGTGAGGATGACCGCGCCCGACTTCATCGCGGGCACGACCTGCTCGGAGACCTTCCCGAGCACGACGTCCGGCACGGCGAGGATGACCACGTCGGCGTCGGCCACGGCGACGTCGGTCGGCGTGACGGTGCGGCCGAGCGACTCGATCAGCTCGACGCCGGCGGGTGAGGCCTCGCTGTAGAGGGCGGTGTAGGCGCTCTTGGCCAGGTTGTTCGAGACGCGCTGGCCCATCTTGCCGCCGGCGCCGATGACGGCGACCGTCACGTCGGGCGAGCCCTGGCCGTCGGCGTGGGTGACGGTGCTCTCGGGGGCGGTGGTGTCGAGGGTGTCAGTCATGGTTCTTGCTCCTCAGCTGAGAGATGGTGTGGGTGGTCCACTCGGCTTCGAGCCGGGTGGTGGTCTCGGGGTCGCCCTGCCAGGGCAGCCAGTGCTCGACGACCTCGTCGACGCCGGACGTGCCGCCGTCGCGCTCGGCGAGCGCCGCCCGGATGCCGGCGTGGTCGAGCCGCCCCTCGCCGAGGGGCGTGCTGGTGAGGGCGAACCCGACCCAGCCGTCCTGCCGCGAGAAGGCGAAGTCCTTGACGTGCCAGTTGACGACGAAGGGCAGGCACCGCGCCGTCACGTCGGCGGGGTGCTCGAGGTTCGCGACCGTGTTCGCGGGGTCGAGCACGATGCCGAGCCGCGGGCTGCCGACGGCCTGCACGACCGCCACGAGCTCGGCGGATCCGACCTGCTCGTAGGTCTCGAGGCCGAGGGTGACCCCCGCCTCCTCGTACTCGGGCAGCACGGCCCGCAGGCGACGCTCCGTCTCGACGGCGTCGGGACGGTCGTCGCCGGCCGTCCACATCGTGCGGACGAGGGAGGCGCGGAGCGCGGCCGCGAGGCGCAGCCAGCTCCGCAGCACGGCCGGGTCGGTGCCCCGGGTGCCGAGCTGGAGCGTGAGCCCGAGCTCGTCGGCGAGCGCCCGCAGGGCGGCGAGCTGCTCGTCGTCGTACGCGGCCAGCGGGGCGTGGTCGCAGATCTGGAACAGCCGGACGCCCTGCGCCGCGGTGTCACGCAGCATGTCGGCGAGGCTCATCGGCGCGGGCACGTGCTCGCTGCCGCGCCAGAAGTAGGAGTAGGTGCTGAGGCCGATCACGAGGCGACCTCCGCGACCGGCGAGACCGTCGCCACCGGCGCGACCGCCGCCAGCGCCAGCGCCTCGTCGAGGACGCCCTCGACGGCGGGCACGTCGTGCGCGCGACGCCCCAGGAAGAGGCCGCGCACCTGCCCCCCGAGCTCGGTGAGCAGGCCGGGCCCGGCGCTGCCGCCGTAGATGACGCGGCTGTCGGCGTGCCCGGGCAGCGAGGCGAGGTGAGCCTCGAGCGCGGCGACCACGGCGGCGATGTGCGTCGACGACGCAGGAGACTCCGCCCCGATCGCCCACACCGGCTCGTACGCGACGACGACGCGTCCTGAGTCCTCGACGGCGGCCAGCGCCGCGTCGACCTGCCGCTGCACCTCGCGTGCGGCGACGGCGGCCGGCGCCCGGTCGTCCTCGCCGACGCAGATCAGCGGCGTGAGGCCCATCCGCAGCGCGGCGGCCGTCTTGGCCGCGACGACCGCGTCGTCCTCGTGGAAGAGCGCGCGCCGCTCGGCGTGCCCCACCTCGGCGATCGAGCAGCCGATCTCGGCGAGCTCGTCCGCGCTGACCTCGCCGGTGGACGCCCCCGGGCCGGTGGCCGAGACGTCCTGAGCGGCGAGCCGCACGCCGGTGCCGGCGAGCACGTCGCGCACGGGCACGAGCGACGGGAAGGTGGGCGCGACGAACAGCTCGACGACCCCGTCGCGCACCGCGGGGTGGCGCCGGGCGACCTCGGCCAGCTCGGTCGCCCACGCGACGGTGCGCGCGTGGCTGAGGTACGTCTTGAGGCTGACCCCGATCGTGAAGGCCGGTGAGGCGGCCGTCACGACCGCGCGTCGATCCCGACGGGCTCGGCCGAGCCGTCGTAGCCGCAGATCGCCGCGACCTTGTCGGCCGAGGCGCTCGTCGTGTCGAAGCGGTAGGTCAGGTACTCGCGCGCCAGGCGGCGCATCAGCTCGACGCCGACGACCCGCTGGCCCATGCACAGCACCTGCGCGTCGTTCGAGAGGACGGCCCGCTCGACCGAGAACGAGTCGTGGGCGGTGACGGCGCGGACGCCGGGCACCTTGTTCGCCGCGATGGCGACGCCGAGCCCCGTGCCGCAGATCAGGATCGCACGGTCGGCCTCGCCCGAGGCCACCATGCGGGCGGCGTCGACGGCGACGTGGGGGTAGGCGGTGTGCCCGTCGGAGCCGACGCCGACGTCGACCACGCTGGCGACGCCGTCGTTCGCCGCGAGGTCCGCCTTGAGGACCTCCTTGTAGTCGAACCCGGCGTCGTCCGATCCGACGACGATGCGCAGCTGGTCAGCCATGGTGGTGCCTTTCGTGGGGTGGTGCGGGGAAGGGGCGTGCAGGAGGCGCGGGTCAGGCCCGCTGCCGGCTCGCGACGACGAGGCCGACGGCCTCCGTGATCAGCGCGAGCGAGGTCGCGCCGGCGTCGGGGGTGCCGAGGCTCTTCTCGGCGTGCGGGCGGGCGCGGCCCATGCGCGGCAGCAGGTCGGCCGTCGCGGCGGCGGCGGCGAGGGCGACGCCGGAGGCCCGGGCCCAGGCGGTCGCGAGGTCGGCGCCCCGCTCGACCTCGGTACGGAGGGCCTCGTCGAAAGGCACGAGCACGTCGACCATGGTCTTGTCGCCGACGACGGCGCCGAACTCGAGGATCGCCTCGGTCGCTCCGCCGACGCCGGCCACGACGGAGGTGCGCGTCGGAGCATCGTCGTCGCCGACGGCCGCGCCGAGGCTCGCCAGCGCGGAGCCCCACAGGGCGCCGGAGGTGCCGCCGGCCCTGTCGGACCAGGCGTCCCCGGCCCGGTCGAGGACGGTGCCCGCGCCGGCCCCGGCCTGCAGCGCCTCGCGGGCCGCGGCGACCGCGGCGCCCACGCCGCGGAGCATCCCGATGCCGTGGTCGCCGTCGCCGGCCACCGCGTCGATCCGGCCGAGCTCGTCGGCGTGCTGCTCGACGGTGGCCTGGACCGCCTCGAGGGCGGCGAGCACGAGCTCGGCCGCCTCGCGCGACGCGGCCGTCGCGGGCGGGACGGGCGCGGCGACGAGCGCCTCGAGCTCCGCGTCGTCGGCGCGCGCCGCGACGTCGACGGAGCCCTTCTTGTACGCCGGGGCGTCGGCGGGCGCCGCCCAGAGCGACTCCAGCTCGTCGTCGAGCCAGAACAGCGTGAGCGAGGCGCCGGCCATGTCGAAGCTCGTGACGAGCTCGCCGACCTCCGGCTCGACGACCTCGACCCCGGCCTCGCGCAGCAGCGCGTCGACCTTCGCGTAGACAACGAACAGCTCCTCGTACTTGACCGAGCCCAGGCCGTTCAGGAGCACGGCGACCCGCTGGCCCCGCGCCTCCTCGACGCCCTCGGGCCGCTCGGCGTCGGCCAGCAGCGACTCGACGAGCAGGGCGGCCAGGCCGTCGGCCGTCGGCACGTCGACCTCGCCGATGCCGGGCTCGCCGTGGATGCCCATGCCGACCGCCATGCGCCCCTCGGGCACGGTGAACAGCGGCTCGTCGGCGCCCGGCAGCGAGCAGCCGGTGAAGGCGACGCCGACGCTCCGGGTGCGGGCGTTGGCCGCCTCGGCGACGCGGACGACCTCGTCGAGCGACCAGCCCGCCTCGGCCGCGGCGGCGGCGACCTTGAAGACGGTCAGGTCGCCGGCGATGCCGCGGCGCTTGTGGGCGTCCGCCGCGGGGGCGCTGGCGATGTCGTCGGTGACGCGCACCGTGCGGGTCTCGATGCCCTCGGCGACGAGCTTCGCCTGCGCCGCGTCGAAGTTGAGCACGTCGCCCGCGTAGTTGCCGTAGCTCAGCAGCACTCCCCCGCCGGTGTGGGCGGAGCGGGCCACGGAGCGCACCTGCTGCCACGAGGGCGAGGCGAAGAGGTTGCCGAGGGCGGCGCCGTGGGCGAGGCCCTGGCCGACCAGGCCGCCGAAGGCGGGGTAGTGGCCCGAGCCGCCGCCGACGACCAGCGCGACGGTGCCGGGCGTCGACCGCGTGGCGCGGACGACGCCGCCGTGCACGCGGCGCACCCAGCGCTGGTTCGCCGCGACGAAGCCGTCGGTCATCTCGTCGGCGAAGTCGCTCGGGTCGTTGTAGAGGCGGGTCATGGGAACTCCAGGGAGGCGGTGGTCGAGCGGCCGCGGCGGCGCGGTCGGCGAGGTGGCGGGGTGGGGCGCACGGGCCCGGGGAGGGGGGACGCCCGGGCCCGTGCGGTCGAGGGGCCGCGCCGGGGCGGCGGGCGGCGGCAGCAGCCGGGTGCAGCTGCCGGCGGCAGCGGCCGCCGGCAGCGGCCGCCGGCAGCGGCCGCCGGCAGCGGCCGGGCCTCAGTCGAGGCCGGCCGTGGCGGCCAGGTCGCGGGCCTCCTCGGGCGTCGCGGCGCCCTCGGGCTTCTTCATCCGGCTCAGCACGACCATCAGCACGGCCGACAGGAGCATGAAGCCGCCGACGATGAACATGGGCACCTCGTAGTTGCCCGTCCAGTCGGTGACCGCCCCGGTGATGTACGGGGCGCTGAAGCCCGCGAGGTTGCCGATCGTGTTGATCAGGGCGATGCCCGCGGCGGCCGCGACGCCGGTGAGGAACTGCGTGGGCAGGGTCCAGAAGTTGGGCAGCGCCGCGAAGATGGCCATGGCCGTGACCGCGATCACCGCGATGGTGGCGGCGGGCGAGCCGGCGAACAGCGCGAGCGGGATGCTCACCGCCCCGACCAGCGCCGGCAGGGCGATGTGCCAGGTGCGGAGGCCGCGCTTCGTGGCGTCACGCGACCAGAAGTACAGCGCGATCGCGGCGGGCACGTACGGGATGGCCGTGATGAAGCCGCGCTCGGTGATGCTGAAGTCGGTGCCGTACTGCTCCTGGAAGCCGCCGATGATCGTCGGCAGGAAGAAGGCGAGCGCGTAGAGCCCGTAGACGAAGCCGAAGTAGATGAAGCTCAGCATCCAGACCCGGCCGTTGCCGAAGACCTTCCACATGCTGGGGTGCTTCCCGCCGGCGGTCGAGCCCGTCTTGGTCGCCGCCTCCTTCTGCAGGGCGCCGGTCAGCCAGACCTGCTCCTCCCGGGTGAGCCACTTCGCGTCGGAGGGCTTGTCCTTGAGGTAGAACCACGCCACGACGCCGATCACGATCGCCGGAACCGAGACGCCGAGGAACATGAAGCGCCAGCCCTCGAGGCCGAAGAACGCGCCGTCGTGGCTGATCAGCCAGCCGGCGAGCGGGGCCCCGATCACGGTGGTCAGGGGCTGCGCCAGGTAGAACAGGGCGAGGATCTTGCTGCGGTGCCGCGCGGGCACCCACAGGCTGAGGAAGAGGATGGCGCCGGGGAAGAAGCCGGCCTCCATGACGCCGAGCAGGAAGCGCAGCACGACGAGCTGCTCGAAGTTCTGCACCCAGGTGAAGAGCAGCGCCACGACGCCCCAGGTGACCATGATCCGGGCGAGCCACTTGCGGGCGCCGAACTTGTGCAGGGCGAGGTTCGAGGGCACCTCGAGCAGGATGTAGCCGATGAAGAAGACGCCCGACGCGAAGCCGAACTGAGCGGCCGACAGGGCGAGGTCGCTCTCCATGCCGTTCGGGGCGGCGAAGCCGATCGCGGTGCGGTCGAGGTAGTTGATGAAGAACATCAACGCGACGAACGGCACCAGCCGGATCGCGACCTTCCTGATCGCGGACTTCTCGACGGGGCTCATGGCCTCCGTCGCTCGGGCGGTGGTGTCCACATCGACTCCTTCGTGCTCAACGTCATCGTTCGGGCCGACCGTGGGCTCGGCGGCGTGGTGTCCATGCTGCCCCCGTCACGGCCGACTTGTCAACCGGTTGACCAGTCGGTGCACCCGACGAGCGCCTGCGGGAGGGTCGCCAGCAGCCGCCCCGGGCCGCTCAGTAAGCTCGGGGCCGTGCCTGCCTACCCCGACGACGACCCCACGAGCCTCCGGCTCGAGCTCGAGCTCGTGCCGAAGGGCACCGCCGTCGGCGAGGTCGTGAAGCAGCTGATCGCGCTGCTGACCGTCGGCGACCTCGTACCAGGGTCGCGCCTCCCCCCGGAGCGTCAGCTGGCCGAGCAGCTCGGCGTCGGGCGCTCGGCGGTGCGCGAGGCCCTCGCGGCGCTCGAGATCCTCGGCATCGTCTCGGTCCGGCCGGGCTCGGGCACGTACCTGCGCGACACCACGTCCGAGCTGCTGCCGACCACCCTCAGCTGGGGCATGATGCTCAACGCCGCGCGCACCCGCGAGCTGATCGAGGTGCGCAGCGGGCTCGAGATCCAGGCCGCGACCTACGCCGCCCAGCGCGTCGACGACGAGGCGGTCGAGGCGCTCCGCGGGTTCGTCGACACGATGCGCGACAGCCTCGACGACCTCGACGCGTTCCTCCAGGCCGACCTGCGGTTCCACCTCCAGATCGCGGTGAGCGCCGACAACGTCGTGCTGCGCGACCTGCTGCAGAGCACCCGCTCGCTGCTGCGCCTCTGGGTCGAGCGCGGCCTCAGCGAGCGAAGCCAGGCCGAGGTCGCCTACCGCGAGCACCTCGCCGTCTTCGAGGCGATCTCGCGCCGTGACCCCGACGCCGCCCTCGAGGCGATGCGGGCGCACATGGCCACCGCCGGCGAGCGCGTCGGCCACGCCGACGTCGAGGGCTCGCAGCGCTGACCACGGCGACCGACCGGCTGCGCCCCGGGGCGCCGGCCGCGCCTCCCTACAGCCAGCTCCGTTCGCGGGCGACCCGCGCGGCCGCGTGCCGTGAGCTGCTGCCCGTCTTCGACATCGCCGACGACAGGTAGTTGCGGACGGTGCCGGAGGCCAGGTGGAGTCGCGTGCTGATCTCGCGCACCGACCAGCCGTCGGCGGTGAGGGGCAGCGCGTCGAGCTCGCGCGCGGTCAGCGGGCAGTCGTCCATCATGGCCGCGGCCGAGATGTCGGCGTCGATCCAGCGGCGGCCGCCGTGCACGTGCACCACGACGCGCACCAGCTCGTCGGGGTCGACCGACTTGAGCAGGAACCCCCGCACCCCCGCCGACAGCGCCCGCTTCAGCACCCCCGGCCGGCCGTGGCGGGTGAGCAGCACGACGGCCTGGTCGGGGCGCGCGGCGAGGATGCGGGTGGCCGCGTCGACGCCGTCGAGCCCGGGCATCTCGAGGTCGAGCAGCACCACGTCGGGCCCGTGCCGCTCGACCAGGGCGACCGCCTCGAGGCCGTCCTGGGCCTGGGCGACGACCTCGATCTCGTCGCTCAGGTCGAGCAGCGCGGCGAGCGCGGTGCGCAGCAGCGTCTCGTCGTCGGCGAGCACCACGCGGATCACGGCGTCACCCGCGCCGCGGTGCGGAACGTGCCGGCGTGCTGCGACGTCTCGAGCACTCCCCCGGCCGCGGCGAAGCGGTCGCCGAGCCGGGCCAGGCCGCTGAGGCCCCGCCCGCTCGGCGCGGCGCCGTCGTTGACGACCGCGACGGCGCCGGGAGCCAGCTCGATCACCACGTGCTCGGCCTGCGCGTGCCGCAGCAGGTTCGTCGTCGCCTCCCGCACGACCAGCCCGAGCAGGTCGTCGAGCGGCTGGGCCGCGGGCACGGCGCCGTCGACCCGCAGCTCGATGCCCGCGGCCCGGATGAGCTCGGCGGAGTTGGCCACCTCGCCCGCGAGGGTCACCGTCCGCTCGCCGTAGGCCAGCCGCCGCGTCTCGGCGATCGTCTGGGCGATCAGCTGCTCGGCCTCCCTCAGGTGCCCCCGGGCGGCTTCGACGTCGCGGTCGAGCGTCTTGTCGGCGAGCTGCAGCTGCAGCCTGCCGACGTGCAGGGCCTGCCCCTGGATGTCGTGCAGGTCGGTCGAGAACCGGTAGCGCTCGCGCAGCACGGCGAGCTCGGCCTCGGTCGCGCGCGCCGCGTCGATCTCGAGGTACAGCGCGAACTGGTAGCGGTTGAGGCGGTAGGCGCTCCACGCGGCCACGACGAACACGACCGCGCTCGTCGTCACCGGAGCGACCGCGGCGGAGGGCAGCTCGCCCAGGGCCCCGGCGACGACCGCGGGCGCGGCCACGGCCAGCACGCCCCCCACGAGCCAGGGCCAGCCGCGCGGTGCGCTCCCCCGCGGCGCCCCCGACCGGGGCGTCGTGGCGACGACGGCCACGGCGACGGCGACGGGCAGCGCTCCCCACGAGCTCGTGCCGAGGGCGAGCGACACGCACCAGGCGGCCTCCGCGAGCACGAGGGCGACGATCGCCAGCGACCGGGGCGGGCCGTGCTCCCACGACAGCGACAGCACCGTGACGAGCGCCCCGACGAGCAGGGCGGCCGCGACCGCCGCGGGCGAGCGCGTCGCGGTCGCCGTCACGAGCACGAGCACGCCGGTCAGCACGCCGACCATGCCCGAGAACGAGAGGGTGGTGTAGCGCCGCATCCGGGCCAGGGGGGAGGCGGTGGTCCGGTCACCGGGGCGCCCCGACCCGAGGGGCCCCCGCGCGACGGGCCCGACGGGCTCGGCAGGTCGGTCGACGGTCACGCCCGGGAGGTCCATCCCCCCACGGTAACGGCCGCCCCCACGGGCCGGACCCGCCTCCCGTCACGACTCGACGTGACAAGTGTCACGTCGACTCGTGCCCCGGCGACACTGGGCGCCGACGCCCGCAGCGGGGATCGTCGTGGTCATGACCGACACCACACGACCGGCCCCGCCGGCGACGGACGACGTGATCCGCGCCTCCGGCCTGGGCTGCTCCTACGACGGGCACGTCGCCGTCTCCGACCTCGACCTCACCGTGCGCCGCGGCGAGCTGTACGCCCTGCTCGGCACGAACGGCGCCGGCAAGACGACCACGCTCGAGGTGCTCGAGGGGCACCGGCGCCCCACCACGGGCCGCGTCGAGGTGCTCGGCGGCGACCCCGCCGACCGCGCCCGCACCCGGCCCCGCGTGGGCCTGATGCTGCAGGACTCCGGCCTGGCCGGCGAGCTCACCGTGCGCGAGAGCGTCGCCCTGTCGGGCGCCGTGGCGGGCCGGGCCGACGACGTCGACGCCGTGCTCGCCCGGGTGGGCATCGACCACCGCGCCGACGCGCGCGTGCTCCAGCTGTCGGGCGGCGAGAAGCGCCGCGTCGACTTCGCCGGGGCGATCTGGGGCACGCCCGAGCTGGTCTTCCTCGACGAGCCCACGACCGGCCTCGACCCGGAGGCCCGCGACCGGCTCTGGGCCGTCGTGACGGAGCTGAGGGAGGCGGGCGTCACCTTCCTCCTGACCACCCACTACCTCGAGGAGGCCCAGCAGCACGCCGACCGCATCGGCCTCATGCACCGGGGCACGCTCCGCCGCGAGGGCACCGTCGCCGACCTCACCGCGGGGTCGACCACGACCGTGCGCTTCGTGGCCCCGGTGCCGCTCGACGACCTGCCGCTGCCCGTCGCCCGCACCGAGAACGGGCTGGTCGTCGTCGAGACCGCCGACCCGCAGCGCGACGTCGCCGCCCTGCTCGCCTGGGCGGCCGACGCCGGGCACGAGCTCGAGCGCCTCAGCGCGCACGAGTCGGGGCTCGACGACGTGTTCCGCTCGCTGAGCCACGCGTGAGCGGCCCGCTCGGGCCGACCCGCGCCTCCTGCACACCCCACCGGAAGGACCTCTCGTGACCACCTCGACCGCCACCGCCCCTCCCCGCCCGACGACCGGGCGGCCCGTGAACGCCGTGCTCGCGATCGGCGTCGCCGAGCTGCGCATGATGGTGCGCAACCGCACGGTCGCCGCCTGCGCCGTGCTCGTGCCGCTCGCCTTCGGAGCCCTGCTGCTCGTGCTCGACGGGGCCGACAGCGCGGGTGTGCTCGCCGGCGTGCAGATCCTCGGCATGGTCGGCATGGGCGTCTACGTCACCGTGACGACGACGCTCGCCGCCCGACGGCAGACGCTGTACCTCAAGCGGCTGCGCGGCGGGTCGGTGTCGGACCGCGGGCTGCTCGCCGGGCTCGTGCTGCCCGTGGTCGCGGTGAGCGTGGCGCAGCTCGTCGTCGTGCTGGGGGTGCTCGGGGTGCAGAGCCCGCCGGTGCACGCGGGGCTGCTCGTCGTGGCCGTGCTGATCGCGGAGGCGATGTTCGTCGGGGCGGCGCTCGCCACGGCCGGCGTCACCACGTCGCCGGAGCATGCGCAGTACACGACGATGCCCTTCTTCCTGCTGACGCTCGGGGTGGGGTTCTGGTTCCAGCTGACGGGCGCGGACGACCTCGTCGCCGTCAAGCGGCTGCTGCCGGGCGGCGGTCTGATGGAGCTCGTCACCCTCGCGTGGGACGGCGGCGACCTCGGGCTGCTGCCGTGGCTGCTGCTGCCGAGCGTGGGGTGGGCCGTGGTGGGGGGCGTCGCGGCGATGCGGTCGTTCCGGTGGGAGCCGCGGCGCTGACGGGGCGCGTCGACGGTTCAGGAGCGGCCGGCGTGAGGCGCCCGCGAGGCGCACGAGGCGCCGCCGCCTCCTGAACCGTCGACGCACGTCGACGCACGTCGACCCGTGCACGGCTGGCGCCGCCGCCCGCCGCCCGCCGGCCGCAGGCCTCGGCGGCTCGGGCGGACGCGCGGCGTCGACGGTTCAGGAGCGCCCGGCGCGACGGGTGCGCGGAGGGCCCGGCGAGCCGGTGACTCCTGAACCGTCGACGCGGAGCGGGGCGGCCCCGGGCACGCCGAGCAGAGCGGGCGCGCGGGCGCGGCGTCGCGACTCGCGTCAGGCGGCGAGCCTCAGGCGCCGCCGCTCAGGCGCCGCGCGGCCGGCTCACGGCGGGCACCCCGGTCGCGACCGAGTCCGCCGGCACGTCCTTCGTGACGACGGCGCCCGCGCCCACGACGCTCCGCGCCCCGACCACGACCCCGCCGATCACCGAGGCGCCGGCGCCCACGGTCACGCCGTCCTCGAGCGTGGGGTGGCGACGTGCCCCTGCGCCCCGCCCGCCCTTGCCGCCGAGCGTCACGCCGTGGAAGAGCGTGCAGTCGTCGCCGACGACCGCCGTCTCGCCGACGACCGTCCCCATCCCGTGGTCGATGAACAGGCGGCGCCCCAGGCGGGCCCCGGGGTGGATCTCCACCCCCGTCAGCGACCGCGCCGCGTGCGCCACGAGCCGCGCGGCGACGCGCCCGCCGAGCCGGCGGGCCAGGCCCTCGGCCCGCCACAGGCGGCTCGCCACGCGGTGCAGCCACACGGCGTGCAGCCCCGGGTAGACCAGGGCCGTCTCGACACGCCCCCTTGCGGCGGGGTCGCGCCGGCGCACGGCCGCGACGTCCTCCGCCAGGCGGGCGACCGCCCGCACGCTACGCGCCGGCGCCCGCGAGGCCCTGGAAGAGGACCGTCGACAGGTAGCGCTCGCCCGTGTCGCAGACGATGGCCACGATGCGCTTGCCGGCGTTCCCGGGCCGGGCGGCGATCTCGAGCGCGGCGTGGACGATCGCTCCCGACGAGATGCCGGAGAGGATGCCCTCCTTCGCGGCCAGGTCGCGGGCGACCCGCAGGGCGTCGTCGAGCTGGACGGGGAACACCTCGTCGATCTGCGACCGGTCGAGCAGCTCCGGCACGAAGTTCGCGCCGATGCCCTGGATCTTGTGCGGGCCGGCCTTGCCCTCGCTGAGCAGCGGCGAGTCGGCGGGCTCGACGGCCACGACCTTCACGCCGGGCACCTGCTCGTGCAGCACCTGGCCGACGCCGGTGATGGTGCCGCCCGTGCCGACGCCGGCGACGAAGAAGTCGATCTTCCCGTCCGTGTCGCGCAGGATCTCGGGGGCGGTCGTCCGGCGGTGGATCTCCGCGTTGGCCTCGGTCTCGAACTGCCGGGCCCAGACGGCGCCCTCGGTCTCGTCGACGATCTGCTTCGCGCGCTCGACGGCGCCGCGCATTCCCTCGCCGCCGGGGGTGAGCACGACCTCGGCGCCGTAGGCGGCGATGATCGTGCGGCGCTCGACGCTCATCGTCTCAGGCATCGTGACGACGACGCGGTAGCCGCGGGCGGCGCCGACGAGCGCGAGGGCGATGCCGGTGTTGCCGCTCGAGCCCTCCACGATCGTGCCGCCGGGCCTGAGCTCGCCGCTCGCCTCGGCCGCGTCGACGATGGCCACGCCGAGGCGGTCCTTGACGCTGCCGCCGGGGTTGTAGAACTCGAGCTTGACGACGACCTCCGCGCCGCCGGGCACGGCGAGCGCGTTGAGCCGCACGAGGGGGGTGTCGCCGAAGGCCGAGGTGATGTCGCCGTGGATGCCGGTCATGCGCGTCTCTTCCGTGAGGGCCCGCCGGGTGCGAGCGGTACCTGCGATCAACACATCCTAGGTCGACCGTGTTCCCGGTGACCGGAGGTGCAGGACGCGCAGGAGGCGCGGGTCGCCCCGAGGGCCCACCCGCGCCTCCTGCCCGGTCGCTACGCGCCGGTGATCTTGCCCGGGTTGAAGACGCGGCCCGGGTCGGCCGAGTCGAACAGCCCCTGCATCACCTGGATGCCCTGCGTCGAGACGTCCTGCTCGAGCCACGGGGCGTGCTCGAGGCCGACCCCGTGGTGGTGCGACACGGTCGCGCCGGTGTCGATGAACGCCTGCTGGATCGCGTGCTTCACGACGTCGTACTCGGCCTCGGCGTCGGCGCCGTGCTCGAAGGCGAAGGTGAAGTAGAGGCACGCCCCCGAGTGGTACGAGTGCGACAGGTGGCCCATGATCCAGCCCTGCACGCCGATCTGGTCGAACGCCTGGTTCGCCGCGGCGTAGACGCGGGCGGAGACGTCGCGCAGCTTCGACCACGGTGCGGCGGTCTCGCTGACGTCGGCCGCGCCTCCGTGGTCCATGAAGAAGTCGCGCAGGTAGGGCGTGTCGAACTTCTTCTGGTCGTAGAGCTTGCCCGGCCCCTTGCCGACGCTCATGCCGCGGTTCGCCTTGACGATCTTGGCGACGGCCTTCTGCGTCTGGGCGACGTGCTCGGGGCTGCCCTCGTAGCCGATGAACGACAGGCACATCGCCTCGACGTCCCAGCCCTTGGCCTTCAGCACCTTCGGGAGGGCGTCGTTGACGACCTTCGAGATGCCCTTGCTCTCCTTCGAGGTCGCGAACGAGAACGCGGTCTCGTGGGCGTCGCTGACGCGCGTCACCGACGGGTGGGCGTCGCTCTCGGCGATGGCCTGCATCGCCGCGAGGCCGTCGTGCCACGACGGGAAGAGGTAGGCGAGGATCTCGCGCTTCTCGGGCAGGCGGTGCACCTGCGCGGTGACCTCGGTGATGACGCCGAGGCGCCCCTCCGAGCCGATGATCATCTCGCGGAGCGACGGCCCGGTGGAGGCGCTGGGCACGGCCCGGATGACGAGCACGCCCCCGGGGCGGACGACGCGCAGCCCCTTGGTGATGTCGGCGATGTCGCCGTACTTGTCGCTCTGCATGCCGGAGGAGCGGGTCGCGACCCAGCCCCCCATCGTCGAGTGCGTGAAGCTGTCGGGGAAGTGGCCGAGGGTCCAGCCGCGGGCGTTGAGCTGCTCCTCCAGGTCGGGGCCCTGGCCGCCGGCCTGGATGCGGGCGAGACCGCTGTCTTCGTCCACGTGGAGCACCTTCGAGAGGCGGCCCATGTCGAGCGAGACGACGGTGCGCTCCTCCGTGGGCATCGGCTCGAGGCTGCCGACGATGTTGCTGCCGCCGCCGAAGGGGATGAGCACGACGTCGCTCGCGACGGCGAGGTCGACGATCTGCTGCACCTCGGCCTCGTCGGCCGGGTAGACGACGACGTCGGGCACCCGGTCGAGGACGCCCGCACGGATGCGGATCAGGTCGCGGATGCTCTTGCCGTACGTGTGGACGACGCGGTCGTGGTCGCCCTGGTCGACGTGCTCGGTGCCGACGATCTGCACGAGCGAGTCGACGACCTCGGAGGAGGCGCGCGAGGCCGGGACGGTGAGCTGCGAGAAGTCGAGGCCCGTGTCGTGCTGGCCCTGCGACAGCTCGACGCCGACGATCTTCTTGACGAACGGGGCGAAGCCCGGCTTGTCGTCGTGGTGGAAGGCGACGCCCTCGACGCCCCAGCCCCACCACTTCATGTGCGCGACGCCGTGGTCGCGCACCTCGGTCTCCGGCTTGCTCTGGACGTCGGTCACGGTCGTGCTCCTTCGGACGGGGTCTCGGGACCCAGGATACGGGCGGTGTTCGCGTCCTTCAGACGCAGGATCTCGTCGCGCAGGCGGGCCGAGAACTGCACCGGCGTCTCGCCGGGCTCGGGCCGCATCGGGTCGCCGAAGGCCACGCCGACGGGCAGCCGGCCGGGCCTCGGCCAGGCCGACCCGCGGGGGTGGGCGATGTGCGCCCCGATCAGGGCTAGGGGGATGATCGGCACGTCGCACGCCGCCGACAGCGCGGCGGCACCGGGCTTGAACGCGGCGACCGAGCCGTCCTTCGAGCGCGTGCCCTCGGGGAAGACCAGCACGGGGTAGCCGCGCTCGAGCAGCGACCGGGCGCTGACCGTGGGCTGGCCGGCGCGCTTGCGGGCGGCCGACTTCGCGGCGGCCTTGCGGCGGGCGGCGGACTGCGCCGGCGTCGCGCCGGTCGACGGGTGCGCGGCGGCCGCGGCCGCCGCCGCGGCGACGGCCCCGGGGGCCTGGGGAGTCGCCGAGCCGGGCGTGCCCGCGGGCGTCGCGGTCGACGAGCCGCGCTGCACGGGGAAGGCGTTGAAGAACAGCTCGGTCAGCTGACGGCGCCACGGCACGTCGAAGAAGTAGTCGGCCGCGGCCCCGGTGGCGAGGTAGCGGGCGAGCCGGCGCGGCAGCGCGCCGAGGATGAGGGGCGCGTCGAGGTGGCTCGAGTGGTTCGCCACCACGATGAAGCCGCCCTCGACGCCCTTGAGGCGGTCGCGGTCGATGACGGTGACGCTCGTGATCGACCAGATCGTCGGCTTGAGGACGACGCGCTGGGCGACGTACCGGGCCATCGCCCGGCCGCGCGAGCTGAAGCGGTCGGTGACGTCGGTCGCGGCGCGGGCGACGGCCTCGCGCCGCGGGTGGCCGGGCCGGCTGGGGTCGCTCACGACTCCGCGGGCTTCCGACGGCTCGACGAGATGGCGCCCGAGACGCGGCGGACGACGCTGCGCGGAGCGTGCCGCACCAACCAGAACAGCACGCGGTACCGAACCGTGGGCATGGAGACCACCTTGTTGTCATCGACGTCGCGCAGGCACGCGGCGACCAGTGGTTCGGCGCCGACCCACAATGCGTTCGGGATGCTCGACGACCGGATGCCGGCGCGCTGATGGAACTCCGTCTTCACCCAGCCCGGCAGCAGCACCGTGACGCCGACGCCCGTGCCCGCCAGCTCGACCGACAGGCTCTCGCTGAACGAGGTCACCCACGCCTTGATGGCCGAGTAGCCGCCCATGGTCATGAAGCCGGCGGTGCTCGAGACGTTGACGATGCGGCCGCGGCCCCGGAGGCGCATGGCGCGTGCCGCGGACCCGGACAGCACCAGCACGCTGCGGACCATCACCTCGAACGCCGCGTCGTGCGTCGCGACGTCCTCCGACGTCAGCGGCGTGTGCACGCCGAAGCCGGCGTTGTTGACGAGCAGCTCGACCGGGGAGGCCTCGTCGGCCAGCCGGGCGGCGACCCGGTCGACGTCCGAGCGGTCGCCGAGGTCGGCGGAGAGGACCTCGACCCGGCGGCCCGTCGCGCGGAGCGCGGCGGCCGTCTCGTCGAGTCGGGTCGCGTCACGCGCGACCAGGACGAGGTCCCAGCCACGTGCGGCGAGTTGGCGGGCGAATTCGGCTCCGATGCCGGACGTGCCCCCGGTGACGAGCGCTGTTGCCATGCCGCTTACGATACGGTCTTGAGGGCTCGCAGCGTGCATCGTGCCCCGCCCGCCCGCACGAACGCGTCACGAGAGGATCACTGGTCATGACGATCGACGGTGACCCCTACGACACCACCGAGTTCGACATGCGCGAGTTCACCCTGACCGCCCAGGGCACCCTCCGCCCCGAGCTCGACCTGACGCCCTTCGAGGCCTCCCCGCTCGGCGACGACGAGCTGCGCCTGCTGCGCCACCTCGGCCGGCTCGAGGCCGCCACGATGGAGCACCTCCGCAACCTCCTCGTCACCGCGACGCACAAGGACGCCCGCGTCACCGCCTTCCTCGTCACGTGGGCCTTCGAGAAGTTCTGGCTGGCCGACGCCCTCGACGCCGTGCTCGAGGCGCACGGCCGCCCGCGCCTCCGTGACGACGAGGAGGGCCCGCGCCGCCATGCCGCCTCCGAGGCCGCCGAGCGCCGCGGCCCGATCACCCGCGCCCTCGAGGCGATCAACAAGGGCGTGCCGATCGTCGCCGAGCACATGACCACCGGGCTCGTCGACGAGTGGGTGCTGGGCGAGGCCTACGACGTGCTCGAGCTCTGCGCCGCGAGCCCGGCGCTGAGCGCCGTCCTCGACCGCGTCCGCGCGATCAAGCGTCGCCACGAGCGGTTCTTCGACCTCGAGGCCCACTGGCGCCTCGCCGACTCGGCGCGTGCCGTGAAGCAGACCCGCGCCTCCCTCGCGAAGGCCGTCTGGCCGATCGGCGCGATCGAGCGCGCCGACTCCGAGCGCACCTTCTTCGACACGGTCGTCTGGGGCGGGGCCGAGGGCCACCTCCGCGCCGACTCGGTCGGCGATCGCGTCGCCGCCCTGCCGGGGCTCGACGCCCGCGTCGGCTCCACCGTGACCCGAAAGCTCACCGCATGACCGCACCCCTCCCCTCCGCCACGCCGGGCTCCACCGTCGCCAGCCTCGGCTCGGCGCACGTGCTGCTCACGGGCGGCACCGGATTCGTCGGCCAGGCGATCCTCGAGCGCCTGCTCTCGACCCACCCCGACACGACGGTCACCCTGCTGATCCGGCCCAAGGCCGGCACGCCGGCCCTCGGTCGGCTGCGGCACCTGCTCAAGAAGCCGGTGTTCGCGAGCTGGCGCGATCGCGTCGGCGCCGAGGAGGTCGAGCGCGCGCTCACCGAGCGGCTCCGCGTCGTCGAGAGCAGCCTCGGCTCGCTGCCCGACCTGCCCGCCGACCTCGACGTCGTCATCCACAGCGCGTCGACCGTCTCGTTCGACCCGCCCATCGACCAGGCCTTCGACACCAACGTCGGCGGGGCCGTCGGCCTGTACGAGGCCCTGCGCCGCGCGGGCGGAGACCCGCACGTCGTGCACGTGTCGACCGCGTACGTCGGCGGCATCCGCAAGGGCGTCTTCCCCGAGGCGGCGCTCACGCACGCCGTCGACTGGCGCGCCGAGCACGCCGCCGCCCGCGACGCGCGCGCCCGCGTCGAGGCCGCGTCGCGGCAGCCCGAGACCCTCCGCCGGTTCCTCGCCGAGGGCCGTGCCCGCCACGGCAAGACCGGGCCCCAGGCCGTCGCGACGGCCGCCGAGGAGGCGCGGGTCGCCTGGGTCGCCGCCCGTCTCGTCGACTACGGCCGCACCCGGGCCGAGACCCTCGGCTGGACGGACGTCTACACGCTCACCAAGGCCTTCGCCGAGCGCGCCGCCGAGGAGCTGTGGGCCGCCGACGGCCACCGCCTGTCGGTCGTCCGCCCCGCCATCGTCGAGAGCGCGCTCCGCCACCCGTACCCGGGCTGGATCGACGGCTTCAAGGTCGCCGACCCGCTGATCATGTCGTACGCCCGCGGGCTCCTGCCGGAGTTCCCCGGGGTGCCCGACAGCGTGCTCGACATCGTGCCCGTCGACTTCGTGGTGAACGTCATCCTCGCGGTCGCGGCGAACCCCCCGGCGCGCCCGGTGACCGACGACGCGGCCGCGGCGGTGCCGGCGACGCGCACCGCGACTCCGGCGGGCCCCGAGGCGCAGTACTTCCACGTGGCGTCGGGCAACGCGAACCCGTTCCCCATCCTCCGCATGTTCGAGAACCTCAACGCGTTCTTCACGGCGAACCCGCTGCCGCGTGACGAGCACACGACCATCCCGGTGCCGCACTGGGACTTCCCCGGCGTGCGCAAGGTCGAGGGCGCCATCCGCTTCAAGCAGCGGACGAACGACTGGCGCGAGCGCGTGCTCACGCACCTGCCCTCGAACCAGCGCACGCGCACCGCGCTGAGCGACGTGCAGACCCGGCGGGCCGACCTCGAGTCGCTGCAGAGCCTGACCGACCTCTACCGCCACTACGTGCAGTCCGAGATCATCTTCGACGACCGCCGCACCCGGGCGCTGCACGCCGGGCTGCCCGAGGGCTCCCCCGCCGACGTCGGCTTCGACGTCACCGACATCGACTGGGAGGAGTACTTCCAGACCGTGCACTTCCCGTCGATCACGGCCATGACGCGCGCCTTCTCGGTGCGCCCCGCCGCGGTCGGCGCCGTCGTCGACACCCGGCCGCTGCCGCCCCGCACCGACGTGGTCGCCGTGTTCGACCTCGAGGGGACGGTGCTCGACTCGAACATCGTCGAGCAGTACCTCTGGGTGCGCTCGAACGGGTTCCGCAAGGCGGCCTGGCCGGGCGAGGTCGCGTCGCTGCTGACCGGCCTGCCGGCCTACCTCCGGGCGGAGTCGCGTGATCGCGGCGAGTTCATCCGCAGCTTCCTGAGGCGGTACAGCGGCATGCCCGTCTCGCGCCTCCGCGGAGTGGTGCGCTCCGGCGGCTACGCCGACGCCGTGCGCCGCCACACCCTGCCCGAGGCGCTCGCCCGCATCGCGGAGCACCGTGCCGCCGGTCACCGGACCGTGCTGGTCACGGGCTCCATCGCGACCCTCGCCGGGCCGATCGCCGACCTGTTCGACGAGGTCGTCGGCAGCACCATGCACGAGCGCGACGGAGTGCTCACCGGCTACCTCGCCCAGCCGCCGTTGGTGGACGAAGCCCGCGCTGCGTGGCTGACGCAGTGGGCACGGGAGAACGAGATCGACCTCACGGGGTCGTACGGGTACGGTGACTCCCACGCCGACCTCGCCTGGTTGGAGCTGCTCGGCAACCCGTCCGCCGTCAACCCCGACTCCAATCTCGCCCGCGAGGCGCTCCGAAGAAGATGGAGCATCCGCGACTGGGCCAGGGCCCGGGGCGCGGTCACAGCGACGACCGGCGGCAGCACCACACGGAAAGGAGACGGAGGGCAGGTCTGACGACCCGCGCCTCCCGACACCACATGGCATTCGACATCGACAAGTTCGCCGCGACCAGCGAGCGGATCACGTGGGACGACCTCGACCTCGACCACTTCAAGGAGAACCCGCTCAGCGCGGACTCGCTCCGCACCCTGCGCTACATGGCCGACGTCGAGTACCACACCGTGTGCTACACCCGTGACCTGCTGACGACGCCCTCGCACAAGGAGGGCGACGTCTCGACCTTCATGACGATGTGGAACCGCGAGGAGTTCTGGCACGGCGAGGCCCTCGCCGCCATCCTCGAGGTGCACGGCGTCAAGGTCGACTACGACCAGCTGCGCGCGAACCGCCTCAAGCTCGGCTGGCGCGACAAGCTCGACCCGGTCAAGCAGGGCCTGCTCGGCAAGTTCGTCGGCTCGGACTTCGTCGCCGTCCACATGTCGTGGGGCGCCGCCAACGAGTACTCGGCCGTCGCCGCCTACAAGCGCATGGCCGCCCTCGAGAAGGACCCTGTGCTCGCCGAGCTGCTCGTCCGCATCGCCCGCCAGGAGTCGCGCCACGTGGCCTTCTACGTGTCGCAGGCCCGCGAGCGGCTGCTCAAGAGCAAGAAGGCGCAGAAGCTGACCCGCTTCCTGCTGCAGAAGGTCTGGGCCCCGGTCGGCTCGTCGATCATGGAGATCGACGACGTCCGCTTCGTGTTCGGCCAGCTGATGAGCGGCGAGGAAGGCCGCAAGGCCGCCGAGAAGCTCGACTCGAACATCTCGAACCTGCCGGGCATGACCGGGCTCAAGATCTTCCAGAAGGCGCTCGACGGGCTCGGCGTCAGCCACACGTCGCCGGTCGCCGGCGGGGTGTCGGTGGCCTGAGCCGCTCGGTCGTCGGCGGTAGTCTGGGGCGTCGGGCACCCGGCCGACCAGCGAGAGGCGACACCGTGAAGACCAGCCACCTGAGGCACTTCCTCGTCGCGGCCGAGGTGCTGCACTTCCCGGTCGCGGCCGACAAGCTCGGCATCTCGCGCCAGAAGCTCGAGTCGTCGATCGAGGCGCTCGAGCTCGAGTTCGGCACCAAGCTGTTCGATCGCGACGCCAGCCCCTACCGGTTGACCAAGGCCGGCCAGGCCGCGATCGTCGTCGCCGAGGAGGAGCTCGCGAGCCCCTCGACTCCTCCGCCGCCGCCCCCCGTGCCGGCGGGCGGCAAGGCCAAGGCGTCGAAGGGCAAGGGGCGCACCCCGGCCGTCAAGGGGCAGCCGAAGCCGTTCAAGAAGCGCCAGGGGCGCTAGCTCCGCCGGTTCGTCAGAGAGCGGCGAACCACTCCGCATAGCGGGTGTTCTCGGCCATGCGCCGGGTCTCGTCGGGGGCGTCGTCGCTCCACCACACCGGGCCCCGCTCGCCGAGGCCCGTCTTGGCCGCGTCGACCCGGGCCTTCGCCGCCTCGACGCCGACGTGGTCGTCGGCCGCCAGGGCCGTCTTCTTCGCGCGGCGGGCGTCCATCAGCTCGTGGACGAGCTCGGACCGCCGCTCCTCCGGCAGGGCCGGGTCGGTGCGCCGCCACAGCCGGCCGCGCACGACGAGGTAGCGGCCGTCGGGGGTCACGAGCGGGTCGGTCACGTCGCCAGTCTGCCCGGGGAGCGTGCGGCGCGGCCGGGCGGCCCGCCTCGTCGACGACTCAGGAGGCACCCGCGCGAGCTAGCCCGCGCGGGCCGCCCGCGCCGCCGGCTCCTGAACCGTCGACACGACCGCCGCGCGCAGCGCCGCGACGACCGCGGCCCCGCCGCACCGCCCCCGCGGCCGGGCGGCCCGCCGTGTCGACGACTCAGGAGGCACCCGCGCGAGCGAGCCCGCGCGGGCCTCCCGCGCCGCCGGCTCCTGAACCGTTGACGCAGGTCGGCGGCGAGGAGGCGCGAGCCGCAGCCCGCGCCTCCCCCGCTAGTCGCCCTTGACGTTCACGATCTGGCGCAGCGTGTGCCGGATCGTCACGAGCTCCGCCGCATCGGCCATCACCTGGTCGATCGGCTTGTACGCCGCGGGGATCTCGTCGAGGAACGCGTCGGTGTCGCGGTACTCGATGCCCTCCATCGCGGTGCGCAGCTCGTCGTGCGTGAACTTCTTGCGGGCGGCGCTCCGCGAGTAGGCCCGGCCGGCGCCGTGCGGCGACGACTCGAGCGCGACGGGGTTCCCCCTGCCCTCGACCACGTAGGAGGCGGTGCCCATGCTGCCGGGGATCAGACCGGCCTGCCCCGCCCGGGCCGAGATGGCGCCCTTGCGGCTGAGCCACACGTCCTTGCCGAAGTGCCGCTCGCGCTGCGTGAAGTTGTGGTGGCAGTTGATCCGCTCCTGCTCCTCCACGGGCGCTCCGACCCAGTCGGCGAACTGGCGCACGACGCGGTCCATCATCTCCTCCCGGTTCAGCAGGGCGAAGCGCTGGGCCCAGCCGAGCTCGGCGATGTACCGGTCGAACTCGGCCGTGCCCTCGACGAGGTAGGCGAGGTCGGGGTCGGGCAGCGTGATCCACCAGCGCGTCATGGCCGCCTGGGCGACCTTGATGTGCGCCTGCGCGATCTTGTTGCCCACGCCCCGGCTCCCCGAGTGCAGGAAGAGCCACACGGCGTCCGTCTCGTCGAGGCTGACCTCGATGAAGTGGTTGCCGCTGCCGAGCGTGCCCAGCTGCAGCTGCCAGTTCTTGGCGTACGACGCGGGGTCGAAGCCCGCCTCGGCGGCCAGCGCCTCGAGCTCGGCGACGCGGGGCTCGGCCGTGGCGACGACCTTGCGGTTGTACGCGCCGGCCGAGGTCGGCACGGCCCGCTCGATCTGCTCGCGCAGCGGCTTGCGGTCGGCGGGCAGGTCGGCCGCCGTGAACTGCGTGCGCACGGCGATCATGCCGCAGCCGATGTCGACGCCGACGGCGGCCGGCATCACGGCGCCGAGCGTCGGGATCACCGACCCGACGGTGGCGCCGAGGCCCAGGTGGGCGTCGGGCATCAGTGCGAGGTGCGGGTAGATGAACGGCATCGTCGACGTCGTCCTGGCCTGCTGCGCGGTCTTCTCCTCGAGCAGGCTGGCCCAGCTGAACAGCCGGGCGGTGATCTTCTCCATGGTCCTCTCGGTCCTCTGTGGGGGGGTGTCGTCGTCCGGGGCGGACGGACGCACTCCGACCCTGCAGTGTCGGTGGATGCGAGAGGTGCCCCGGCCCTCGTGGGCTGGGGCGTCGGGTGACGCGCGCGGCCTACGAGAGGGTGTCGAGTTCGAGCATGGTCTTCTCCTGCTGCTCGGGCGATGCGTACTGCCCGGGGTGCCAGGAGCGACCGCGGCCGTCGAGGAGGCGCGGTGCACGCAGGTCGGTGAAGGTGCGGTTCGACACGGTGCTGGCCTCTCTCTCGGGGGTGCTCGACGTCGACGAGGCGACGGGTCGTGCCGACGATCGGCACGAGAGGTGACAGTACAGCCCGGGCGTGTCGCTGTCCACACCCCGGGCGTGTCGCGCCCGTCGCCAAGGGCGACCTCCGGGTCGCCCTTTCGGCGGACACCCGGTGAACCCCTGGTCATGAGCCTGTTTCATGATGCGGCCGCGTCTTGCGATTTAGGTGAGCCTTGCCTAACCTCGGGCAGGCCGCAGAGAGCCTGCCGCGATCACGCACCACCGGGAGCCCACCGTGACCCACCTCCTGTCCGCCGCCACGGCCGACGCCTACGCCCGCTCGACGACCGCCGTCGTCGAGCGCCTCGCCGACCGGTTCCGGGTCGTCGACCAGCCGTCGTCGGGCGCGCCCCGCGCCGACCTCCAGGCCCTCGTCGACGCCGTCGACCTCGACGGCCCCGGCACCGGCACCGACGCCGCCCTCCGCGAGGTGGACGAGCTCTTCACCGCGCACGCCGTCTGGTTCCACCACCCCGCCTACCAGTCGCACCTCAACTGCCCGGTCGCCCTGCCGGCGGTGGCCGCCGAGGCCGTGCTCGCCGCGGTCAACCCCTCGGTCGACACCTACGACCAGTCGACCGTCGGCACCCTCGTCGAGCGGCGGCTGATCGCCTGGACGGCCGAGCGCGCCGGCCTCCCCGCCGACACCGCCGACGGGGTGTTCACCTCGGGCGGCACGCAGTCGAACCTGCACGCCCTGCTGCTGGCCCGCGAGCGCGCCGCCGGACGGGCCCGACGTCAGGACCTCGACGAGGAGGCGCGGCTGCGGAGCACGAGCGGGCCCGGTCGACGCCCCGACCGGCGCCCGCGCTCCCTGCACGAGGTCCTCGAGCGGATGGTGGTGCTCGCCACCGACCAGAGCCACTTCAGCGTCTCGACGGCCGCGCGGGTGCTCGGCCTGGGGCCGGACAGCGTCGTCGCCGTGCCCACCGACCACCTCGGCCGGATGCGGCCCGACGCGCTCCGCGTGACCCTGGACGCCCTCGTCCAGGCCGGCCACGTCGTCGTCGCCGTCGTGGCGACGGCGGGGACGACCGACCGGGGCTGCCTCGACCCGCTGGCCGCGATCGCCGACGTCTGCGACGACGCCGACGTCTGGCTGCACGTCGACGCGGCCTACGGCGGGGGCCTGCTGGTCTCGACGACGCGGCGGCGCCTCCTCGAGGGCGTCGAGCGGGCCCGGTCGGTCACCGTCGACTTCCACAAGACCTTCTTCCAGCCCGTGTCGTCGAGCGCGCTCGTCGTGCGAGACCGGGCCGACCTCGAGCCGCTCGCCTGGCACGCCGACTACCTCAACCCGGTGGGCGCCGCCGACCCGAACCAGGTCGACAAGTCGCTGCAGACGACCCGGCGGCTCGACGCCCTCAAGCTCTGGGCGACCCTGCGGGCCGTCGGTGCCGACGGGCTGGGAGCGATGATCGACCGCGTCGTCGAGCTGGGCGCGGCCGCGACCGGGGTCGTCCGCGACTCCCACGACCTCCACCTGATCGGCGAGACTCAGCTGAGCACGGTCCTGTTCCGCTGGAGCCCGGAGGGGCTGGACGACGCCGAGGCCGACCGGCTCGTGCCGCTCGTCCGACGCGCCCTGGTCGAGTCGGGGCGCGCCGCGGTCGCGCAGACGGTGATCGACGGGAGGCCGTGCCTGAAGCTCACGCTGCTCGACCCCGACACGACCCTGGCCGACGTCGAGGGGGTGCTCGACCTCGTCCGCGAGGCGGCGAGCGCCCTGCACGTCGGCAGCACCGACGGCGCGGCCAGCGCGGCGGTCGTCCGATGAGCGCCGTCCCCGAGCACGTCCACGACCTGGTCGGCGTCGGCCTCGGCCCCTTCGGGCTCGGCCTCGCCGCCCTCAGCGACCCCGTCGACGACCTCGACACGGTCTTCCTCGACGCGGCCGACGCGTTCCGCTGGCACCCCGGCATGATGATCGAGGGCGCCACCATCCAGGTCCCCTTCCTGGCCGACCTCGTGACGATGGCCGACCCGACCTCCCGGTTCTCCTTCCTCGCCTGGTTGAAGCAGACCGGGCGCCTCTACCCGTTCTACGTCCGCGAGAGCTTCTTCCCGCTCCGCGTCGAGTACGACGCCTACTGCCGGTGGGTCGCCGACCAGCTCGGCACGCTGCGCTGGGGCCGTCGCGTGACGGCCGTCACCGACCTCGACGACGGGACGCTGCTCGTGCACGCCGGCGACGAGACCTGGCGCACCCGGCACGTGGTGCTGAGCACGGGCACCGAGCCCGCCGTCCCGTCGCACCTGAACGGCCTCGACGGCCCGGTCGTGCACAGCGCCGACTACCTCGACGCCCGCGACCGGCTGCGTGACGCTCCCTCCGTGACGATCGTCGGCAGCGGGCAGTCCGCGGCCGAGATCTACCGCGACCTGCTCGACGGGGTCGGGCGCGAGGGCGTCGCGGGCTCCGGCGCCCGGCTCGACTGGGTCACCCGCTCGCCCCGGTTCTTCGCCATGGAGTACACGAAGCTCACCCTCGAGCTCACGAGCCCCGAGTACACCGACCACTTCCACGGCCTCCCCCTCGCCGAGCGCGACCGGCTCGGCCGCGAGCAGCGCAGCCTGTACAAGGGCATCAGCGGCGACCTCGTCGACGACGTCCACGAGACGCTCTACCGCCGCAGCGTCGACGGCCCGCTCGACACGGCCCTCCTCACCGAGACCGAGCTGACGGACGCGACCTGGGACGCCGACCGCGGGCTCTTCACGCTGGCCCTCCGTCACGCGCAGCTGGGCACGACGGCGGTGCGGCAGACCGCCGCCCTCGTGCTGGCGACGGGGTACGCCCCACGGTCGACCTCGGTGCTCGACCCGCTCGGCGACCAGGTCGAGCGCGACGCCCGCGGGCGCCTCGCCGTCGCCCGCGACCACAGCGTCGACGGCGGCCGCGGCCGCGTCTTCGTGCAGAACGGCGAGGAGCACACCCACGGCCTCACCGCGCCCGACCTGGGCATGGGCGCCTGGCGCAGCTCGAGCATCCTCGCGTCGATCACCGGCCGCGAGGTCTACCCGGTCGAGCGGCGGGTCGCCTTCCAGACGTTCGGGCTGCCGACCGAGGAGTCGCGGGTCGGCTCCCCGGGAGCCCCCGCCGCCGAGGGGGTGACGGTCCGATGACCGCGGTCGCCGAGCACCGCGCCTCGTGCGGGCTGGTCACGATCGAGCCGTTCGAGGCGTACCCGCACGCGGTGCCCCTGCGGCGCTGGCTCTCGCACCCCGCCTCCTCGTGGTGGGGCATGGCGGGCCTCAGCACCGACGAGGTCCGCGCCCACCTCGGCGCGATCGAGGCCGACCCGCACCAGCGGGCCTGGCTGGGCCGCGTCGACGGCGAGCCGCTCTTCTACGTCGAGACGTACGACCCCACGCGCGTGCTGCTGGCGGACGTGCCCGAGGTGCGCCCCGGCGACGTGGGCGTGCACCTGCTCGTCGCTCCGCCGGTCGAGCGACGCGTGCACGGGCTGACCTCCGCCGTGATGGCCGCCGTGACGGGCTTCGTGCTCGACGGCCTGGGGGCGACCAGGGTGGTCGTCGAGCCCGACGTGCGCAACGCGGCGGTCAGGGCGAAGAACGACGAGGCGGGCTTCCGCGTGCTGCGCGAGCTCGAGCTGCCCGAGAAACGGGCGGCGCTGTCGGTGCTGACCCGCGACGA
Organism: Frigoribacterium sp. NBH87; assembly: GCF_014217665.1. Classification (NCBI taxonomy): domain Bacteria; kingdom Bacillati; phylum Actinomycetota; class Actinomycetes; order Micrococcales; family Microbacteriaceae; genus Frigoribacterium; species Frigoribacterium sp. NBH87. Next base: position 2,679,782 of record NZ_CP043650.1, on the reverse strand, counting down.
CCGCGCCGCGGCGCACCTCGCGCCGGAGCCGATGGCGGTCGCGCACCGGCACCTCGTGACGAAGGCCCTCGCCGAGTTCTCGCACGAGCGGCTGCTGGCGCCGGCCGGCCTGGGCGACGACGCGTACGAGGTGGTGCTCGCCGCGCTGCCGCGGCACGACGCGGGGCGGGCCCGGCCGGGGCGCCGGCCGTCGCCCCGGCGCCGACCCCGACCCCGACCCCGACCCCGACCCCGACCCCGACCCCGACCGTCGCCTACCGCTTCCGCGCCCGGCGGCTCGCCCTCGAGCACTGGGCCATCGACGAGGCGAGCGTCACGCGCACGGTCGACGGGCGCCCCGCCCCGCTCGACGCCCTCGAGCTGGTCGTCGAGCTGCAGCCCCTCCTCGCCGTGCCCGAGCACCTCCTCGCCACCTACCTCGAGGAGGTCTCGGCGACCCTCGCCGGCCTCGCCCACAAGCACCACCGGGGCGGGCCGTCGAGCGAGCAGCTGACGACCGCCGACCACGCGACGATCGAGGCGGCGATGACCGAGGGCCACCCCTCCTTCGTCGCGAACGCGGGCCGGATCGGGTTCGGGCTCGACGAGTCGCGGGCCTACGCCCCGGAGAACGGCGAGCCCGTGCGCCTGCTCTGGCTGGCGGCCCGGCGCGCCCACGCGCACCTCGCCCTCGGGCGGGGCCTCGACGAGGCCGCCCACCGCCGCGCCGAGCTCGGCGACGAGACGCTGGAGCGCTTCGCCGCGACCCTCCGCGGCCGGGGCCTCGACCCCGACGACTTCCACCTCCTCCCGGTGCACCCGTGGCAGTGGCAGCACCGCGTCGCCGTCACCTTCGCCGCCGACGTCGCCCGCCGCGACCTCGTCCTGCTCGGCGAGGGCGACGTCGAGCACCGGGCGCAGCAGTCGATCCGCACGTTCTCCGCCCCGACGCACCCGGAGCGCAGCTACGTCAAGGTCGCCCTGGCGATCCAGAACATGGGGTTCCTCCGCGGCCTCTCCCCCGAGTACATGCGGCCGACGCCGGCGATCAACGACTGGGTGCACGACCTCGTCTCGGCGGACCCGACCCTGCGGGAGGCGCGGTTCCGCGTGGTCCGGGAGCGCGCCTCCCTGGGGTACACCGGCGACGTCTACCACCGCACCGCGACGGCGTCCCCGCAGCGGAAGATGCTCGCGGCGCTCTGGCGCGAGAGCCCGGTGCCGCTGCTCGCCCCGGGCGAGCGGCTGGCGACGATGGCGGCGCTGCTGCACCGCGACCGCGACGGGCACGCGCTGGCGACGGCGATGATCCGGGCCTCCGGCGTCGGCGCCGAGCGGTGGCTGCGGTCGTACCTGCACGCCTACCTGCGGCCCGTCGTGCACTGCCTGCTCGCCCACGACCTCGCCTTCATGCCGCACGGCGAGAACGTGATCACGGTGCTGCGCGACCACGTGCCCACGGGCGTCGTGATGAAGGACATCGGCGAGGAGGTCGCCCTGCTCGCCGAGCCGTCGTCGCCCGACGAGCTGCCGCCCGAGCTGCGCCGCGTCGTGTCGCCGGTCGACGACCGGGAGAAGGCGCTGGCCGTCTTCACCGACGTCTTCGACGGGGTGCTGCGGCACCTCGCGGCGATCCTCGACGTCGACCGGGTGCTGCCGGAGGCGCTCTTCTGGCGGCTCGTCGCGGAGTGCGTCGACCGGCACGCGGTCGAGCACCCCGGGCTGCACGGCGCCGTCGACCTGCGGGCGGCCCGGTTCGACCACTCGTGCCTGAACCGTCTGCAGCTGCGCGACACGAGGCAGATGGTCGACCTCGGGGCGCCGTCGTCGTCGCTGATCTACGCGGGCACCCTGCCGAACCCGATCGCCCGCTGAGGAGGCGCGGGGCGAGGGCGCGGGGCAGGGCGAGGGGAGCACGGCCGGGTCGGACCCGAATCCCCCCGGCCGCGCCCCGTCGGCGGGTGCCGACCGTCGACCGGGCCGGAGGCCTCACGTGCCCGGGACCTGGTCGACGCTACCGGTCGACACGTGTCGCGTCAGGGGGGTGGCCAGACGGGAGCCCGGGCCGTAGGAGCCCGACCGCCCGGATCGGGGTACGCGCTGTACCCCGGACCGGGCCTGCTCAGGCCGCGGGCGTCCGCGCCGGGAGGTCCTGCAGCTCGCGCTGCACCTGCAGCGCCAGCTCGCGGAGCAGCACGAGGTCGACGCTCTCGGCGCTGCGCGGCACGACGTCGGTCACGCAGAGCGCCCCGACCCGCACGCCGTCGGCCGTCTCGACCGGGTGGCCGGCGTAGAACCGCACCGACGGGTGCGACGCGAAGCGCGGGTCGGCCCAGGCGTCGGGCACGACGAGAGCCTGGCCGTCGCGCACCGTGTGGGCGCAGAACGAGTCGGCGATCGGCTGCTCGACGCGCATCTGGCCCGAGACGGCCTTGTTCCACTGGCGGCCCTCGTCGATCAGGGCGAACGAGGCGCCCTGCCCGCCGAGCAGCACGCGGGCGCGCTCGACGATCTCGTCGAACCGCTTCTCGGGCGGGGTGTCGAGCAGGCCGAGGGCGCGCACGGCGGCGAGCTGGGCCTCGGCGTCCTGCGGGGCGTGCCGGGCGCGACGGGCCGTCGCACCTCGCTCGAGCTCGCGGTCGATCAGGGGGGCGAGCAGGGCGGCCTGGTCGGCGGCCCAGGCGCCGTAGCGCAGCACCTGCAGGCGGCGGTCGGCCGTGCCGCCGGCGGCCGAGCCAGCCCGGCCCTGCTCGGCCGAGCCCGCCCGGGCCTGCTCAGCCGAGCCCGTCGACGGCACCGGCGGCAGCAGGAAGTGCAAGCGCTCGCGCCCCGCGCAGAGGTCGGCCGACAGCCGGTTGAGCACGCCGGCCTGCTGGTCGGCCGCCCCGCCGCGGGCGGCGCCGAACTTCTGGACCGAGCTCGGGGGCTGGATGCCGACCACGAGCAGGTGGCAGCTCGGGTCGGTGGCCTGCTCGAGCTGTGACAGCAGCGCGCAGAGGTGGCTGCTCCAGCGGTGCCCGGGCAGCAGCTGGAGGGCGTCGCTCATGCCGAGCACGACGACGACGGCGTCGTAGCCGCGGAGAGGGCGCGACGCGGCGAGCTCGTGGGCGGTCGCGACGGTGACGTGCGGGTCGGCCAGGGCGTCGACGTCGGCGCCGCGCCCGGTCAGGGCGGAGAGCCGGCGGGCGAGGTGCCCCGGCAGCGCGAGGTCGTGGCTGCGGACGCCCCAGCCGACGGCGGGGCCGTTGCCGAACACGAGCACGCGGTCGGGGTCGGTGCCCGGCGCGTGCGCCGAGGGGGCGTCGTCGGGGCGGGGCGTGGTGAGGAGGTCGTCGACGACGCGGTAGCGCCCGCGGGCGACCGTTCGGACGGCTCGGTGCATCAGGGACATGCGGCAGCTCCGTCCCCGGGTGACGGGAGAGAGGGTGGCGGGTCGGGCGGGGGCGGGGCCTGACCGTGGACGTTCGATCCTGGCCCACGCAGCCCGGGGCGGCAAGCCCCCGGACGGGGGCGCGGGGAGTCGCGGGTCGAGCCCCCGGTCACCCCCGGTCGTCGGGGCTGCGCCGCGCCTCCCCCAGCGCGGCGAGGTCGTCGCCGAGACCGGCGAGCCGCTCGTCGCGCTCGGCCTCGTAGGCGGGGTCGACGGCGCCCGCGGCGCGCACGCGCGTGACGACGGCGGAGCCGACGTCGGCCCAGGCGCGCTCGACGGCGGAGGCGACGATCCCGTCGACGTAGTCGCGGTCGGAGCGGAGGGCGTCGAGCCGGTCGGCGACGGCGACGTAGGTGTTCTCGCGGAACCACAGCGTCGCGTCGTCCGCGCTCCGGTAGTCGTGCTGGTGGCGGGAGCGGCCGCGGCTGCCCTTGGTCTTCGCGCGGGCGGCCTCGATGCGCTTGTTCTGGTAGCGCTGCTCCTCCGCGAGCCGGTGCAGGGTCCGGCCCACCGCCTCCGCGGTCTCGTCACGGTCGAAGACGTCGTCGTCGCGCAGGGCCCTGACCACGATGCGGTTCGCGACCGACACGACGGCCGCGGCCCGCGCGATGAGCAGGCCCTCCCCGACGGCGCGCTCGAGGGCGACCGGGTCGACCGGGGCCGGGTCGACGCCGTCGTCGGCACCGCGGTTCCTCGACCACCTCATGCCGCTGCCTCCTGATCCGGACGCCCACGTCCGCGTCGGACGTCCACCCCCGATTAAAGCCCCTCCGGAGGCGCGGCTCGTCACGCGCCCGCCCTTGCACGCCACGGGACCGACCAGTATGTTCGATGTCACCCTCCGGACGTCACGTCCAGGAGGGTCGACTCGACGACGAGAGGAGGTGACCATGACGAAGACGACCACCTCGACGCTGAAGCCGGGAGCTGCGGCGCGATGCGACCGCGGCAACTGCATGTGCACGTGACCTCTCGCGGCGGGGAGCCCCGTCTCCCCGCCGCGCCGACCTGACCGAGGAGCACCGTGCACCTACCCCTCTTCACCCTCTTCACGCTGCGTCGCGACCGGCAGCTGTGGGAGGCCCTCCGTGCCGCAGGCCCTGTTCGAGCGTGGGCCCTCATGTCCGAGCTCGCCGCCCTCGACCGCCCGCTCCACGACGCCTGCGCGGAGCCCGACCAGACGGCCGCCCATGTCGAGGCTCAGACACGGGCCTTCATGGAGCTGGCGCCGGCGCTCGACGAAGAGACGGCGACGGCTGCGGCCCGGCGGTTCGCCACGTACGGCCCCCGCCTCCAGCTCGAGTCGACCTTCCTGTCGCTCTGGCTCTCCGACGACCGGACGCTCTTCCAGGACGTCGTCGAGATCCGCGGCCTGGAGCACCTCGTCGAGGCCCAGCGCCGCGGCGGGGTGCTCGCCCTCCCGCTGCACCTCGGCCCGTCGTACGCCGTCCCGCTGGTCCTCGCGCACCTGGCGCCGACGAGGTTCGTCTACAACCGCATGAACCTCGCCGACCTCCGTGACGTCGCGTTCCCCGACCTCGACGTGGAGGCGTTCCCCGTCGACGACGCGGTGACCTTCCGCCGCGGGCTGGAAGCCCTGCGGGCGGGTCAGGTCTTCGCCATGTTCCCTGAGTTCGACCCGAGGGGGCAGGGGCTGCGCCACGCTCGTGTCCCGTTCCTCGGCACGACGGTCCTCGCGCCCGAGGGGCCCGTCCTCCTCAGCCGTGCCGCCCGGGTGCCGATGCTGCCGATCGTCCTCGACTCGGACGGCGGCGGGCACTTCACCCTCAGGTTCCTGCCCCCCGTACCTCCTCCCCTCGGCGACACGACGGGCCGGCAGGCACTCGAGTCGCTGTGGCGGGTCGTGGAGTCACAGCTCCTCGACGGCCGGGTCGGCGACTGGGAGATGTGGATCGAGTTCGACCTGATGTCACCGCGACGGGGAGAGCCGACGTGAGCGAGGGGCGCACGCTCGTGCGCGCCGTCGGCCTGCGTCGGGAGTTCCCCAGCCGTGCCGGGGTCGAGACGGTGCCGGTCGTCGACGGGGTCTCGCTGGAGGTCCGCGACGGCGAGTTCGTCGCCATCGTCGGGCGCAGCGGGTGCGGCAAGACCACGCTCCTCCAGATGCTGGGCGGGCTCGACGCCGTCGACGGAGGAGAGCTCGAGGTGGCCGGGACGGACCTGGTCGGGGCCGACGAACGAGCCCGCGCGCGCTTCCGGCGTCGGCACCTCGGCTTCGTCTTCCAGTCCTTCCACCTGGTGCCGACACTGACCGTGCTCGAGAACGTCGGAGCGACGGCGCTCATCGACGGTCGCCGGCGCGAGGACTGGGCCCCGGAGGCTTCCCGGCTCCTCGACGACCTCGGGCTCGCGTCCCTCGCACCGCGGCTGCCGCAGGGTCTCTCCGGGGGGCAGCAGCAGCGCGTCGCCGTCGCGCGCGCCCTGTTCGGGTCGCCGGACGTCCTGATGGCCGACGAACCCACGGGCGACCTGGACTCCTCGACGGGCGCGACCGTGCTGACGATGCTGCGGTCGGCCGTGGAGTCAGGCGCCGTCGGCTGTGCGCTCATGGTGACCCACGACGCGGTCGCCGCGAGTCGCGCCGATCGGGCAATCGCCCTGGCGGACGGCCGGGTGGTGGCGCAGCTCGACGTCGCCCGCGCCCGACACGACCAGGAAGGAGCGGCCGATGTGGTCGAGCGCGTGCACGCTTGGATGGCGTCACTGGCGCGATGACGCTCGTCACCACGCCCTGTCCACGGCTGCGGTGGCCGTCGGCGCGGCCCTCGTCGTCGCGACGCTGCTGACGAGCGACGCGGCGGAGCGGGCGACGGACGACCGGCTGGACGCCCTGGTCGCCTTCGGCGACGTCGCACTGGTGGCATCGGCGGGAACGGACGTGATCTCGTCCACCTCGCTCGACGAGATCGCCGGGCTGCCCGGCGTCGCCCGTCTCCTGCCGACGTTGAGCCACTCGAGCGTCGCAGCGGCACCGTCGCACGGGTCCGGCGGAGGCGTCTCGGTCGAGACCGAGGTGACGGTGACCGGGTACCCCTCCGACGCCGCCGACCTCATGGAGCGGGCGCTCGTCTCCGGCGCGTCGCCGACGGCGGCGTCGGGCAACGCAGTCCTGCCCCGGGACCTCGCGGACGAGCTCGGCGTCGACGTCGGGGACACCCTCGGGGTGAGCAGCACGGCGGGCGGCCGGGAGTTCGTCGTCTCCGGGCTCGCCGACGACGCGGCCCTCGGCCTCTTCGGCGGAGACACCGTCTTCGTCGACCTCGCCTCGGCGCGCGAGGCGTTCTCCGAGCCCGACGGGGCGACCCGTGTCGACGTGGAGCTCCAGCCGTCCGTCCGGACGACCTGGGCCACGGACCACGCCGGAGACCTCCCCGCCGGGGTCGAGGTGCAGGACACCTCGGCGTTCGCGACGGCCGTCGAGCCCGTGCTGGCCGTGCAGTCGCTCGTCCTCGCGGCCTGCTCGACCGTGGCGCTCGGACTGACCGCCCTGCTCACCGCGCACACCCTCCGGGCGTCGACACGGCGACGGGCGTCGACCTGGGGAGCGCTGCGCGCCCTCGGCGCACCGGGCCGCTGGACGGCAGCGGCCGTGCTCGTCGAGGCGAGCCTGGCCTCCGCGCTCGGGAGCAGCCTCGGGGTGGTCGTGGGGCTGGTCGGCGGCGTGCTCGCCGCCCCCGGCGCCGTCCCGTCGCTCTCGTCCATGGCGGGTCTCGGCGTCGTCGGCGTGAGCGTGGGGACGGTGGCCGGCCTCGCGGGCGCCGCCGCGGCCGCCCGCGACGTCGCGCGGAGCCGACCGGTCGACACGCTGGGCGGGGCGGAGAGGCGGCGGGGCGTGATCGCGCGCAGTCTCGCGACCTGCCTCGTGACGGCCGTCGGTGTGGCCCTGGCGACGACCGGGGGCCCCCTGGGCCGCGGCGTCGCCGTCGCACTCGCGGTCGTGCTCTGCGTCGTGGGGACGCCGCTGCTCCTGGCCGCACTCGGCCGTCTCCTGCGCCACTCCCGCCGCTGGCGCGTCGCGACGGCCGCCCGCCGGGCCTCGGCGTCCGGGGCGTCCGCCTCCGTGGCCGCGCTCTGTGCCCTCGTGACCTGCTTCGCGACCGCGGCCGCCATCACCCTGTCGACCGTCGCCGCCGCGACGCTCGACCAGGTCGAGCGCCAGTTCGGGGCCGACGTGCAGGCGAGCGTCCCCGTGGCGCTCCCGGACGACCTCACCGACCGCGTGCGGGGCGTGCCCGGGGCGGAGACGGTGTCGGCCTCGGTCTCGGGCAGGGCCCTGGCCGTCGCGGGCGTGCGCACGTCCGACGTCGGCCTCGTCGGCGTCGACGCCTCGAGCTGGTTCGACGTGGCCTCCGTGCCGTGGGTGGACGGCGACGACGACGACGCCCGCGATGCCCTGGCGCGAGGGGAGGGCGTCCTGCTGCCCGTCTCCGTGGCCACCGTGCTGGGGACCACCCTGGGCGACCCGGTCGTCGTGCAGCACGGCGGTCGCACGACCTCGCTCGTGGTGGTGGGCACCTTCGCCTCGTTGGTCACCGGCGACCAGATCGTCGTCGACGTCGGCACGGCCCGATCGCTCGGCTTCGCGGGTGCGTCGGCCTGGGACATCGCGACCTCGCCCGGTGCCGACCCCGACCTCGTCGTCCGCGGCGTCGACGACGTGTTCGCCGACGTCCCGGGGAGCTCCGTCGTGACAGGGGCCCAGATGCGCGCCCGAGCCGTCTCCGAGCTGGGGGCCTCCTCGGGCGCGCTCGTCGCGGTGGTCGGCGTCGGCGTCGCCTTCGGTGCCCTCGCGGCCACCGGCACGTGGGCGACCGAGGCGTCGCGACGGCGACGAGAATTCGCGACCTGGAGGGCCGTCGGAGCCCAGGGCAGCGACGTAGGGCGGCTCCTCGTGCTCGACGCCGCCCTCGTCGTCGCCGCCGCCGTCGCGGGCGGCCTCGCCTGCGGGGTCCCGGCGGGCCTGCTGGCGACGACGCTCGTCGCCGAGGCCCTCGGCACGGCCCTCGCGCCGCAGGTGCCCGTCGTGGGCCTCCTCGCCTGCTGCGTGGTCGTCGCGACCGCGATCCTCACCTCCTCAGGGGTGACCGCTCGCCGGACGGCAGCGTCGCCCACCGTCCTCGCCCTCCGGGAGGCTCCGTGAACGACCCGTCCGTCGCTGCCGCCGTCGTGACGACGCCCCCGATCCTGCGCCTCCGCCGGGGCCTCGTGGTCGAGCACGCCCCGGGCGCGCTCCGCGTCACGTCGATGGCCACGCGCGAGGTGATCGAGTACGCCGTCGACGACCACGTCGTCGACCTCCTGGCGTGTCTCGACGGGACCCTCGACCGGGGCGGCGTCCACCGTCGCCTGCAGGAGGCGGGACACCTCGTCTCCCTGGGCGTCGTGGACGCCGTCCTCGCCGTGCTGCGCGGCGACGGGCTGCTGGCGACGGGCCCGGACGCAGCGGGTGCCGACCCTCGACGGACGGCCCAGCTGCGCTTCCTCGACGAGCTCGCCTCGCTGCACCCGGCCCCCGGGCGTGACGCCGCCTCCCTCCAGGCGTCCCTGGTCGCGTCGAGGGTCGTCGTGCTCGGAGTCGGAGGCGCGGGGTCGACGGTCGTCGCCGCGCTCGCCCGCGCGGGCGTCGGGGAGATCGTCGTCGTGGACGCCGACGTGGTCGAGGTGTCGAACCTCGACCGGCAGCCGCTCTTCGACACCGACGACGTGGGCAGCCACAAGGTCGTGGCTGCGGCGGCTCGCGTCGCGACCGTCGACCCCGCCGTCCGGGTCGTGCCGGTGCCCCTCCACGTCCGGGGCCCGGCAGATCTCGATCCGCTCCTCGACGGAGTCGACCTGGTGGTGAGCTGCGCCGACCAGCCGAGCGTGGCCGCTGCCTCCGGGTGGGTGGCCGACGCAGCGTGGCCTCGCGGCCTCCCCCACATCGTCGGCGGCGCCTACGGCAGTGCCCTCGGCGTCCCGGGGTTCACGGTCGTGCCGGGATCGACCGCCTGCTGGTGGTGCGCCCGCTCGGCGGCGACGGGCCCGGACGACGACCCCTCGTGGCAGGCCGCCCTCGTGACTCCGCGAGGAGGGACGATCTCCGCCGTCACCGGCCTGGTCGGGAACATGACCGCGTGGGAGGCACTTCGGGTGCTGCTCGGTCTGCCCCTCGGCTTCTCCGACCGACTGCTCGAGCTCGACCTGATGACGATGCAGTGGCACGAGACGGGCGTGTCGAGACGACGGTCGTGTCCATGTGCCGGCGGTGCCTCTGCTCCTGTTCCTCCTCCTGCGTGACGGGACGCGGCCAGCGACCGACGAGGCCCCCGGCCGTCCGCACGGAGGCGGCGGCTCGGGGGCCCGGACGCGAGGGCGTCGACGAGACGGCTAGGCGCCCGCGGGCTCCGTCGTCAGCGCGTCGCGGACGGCGCCGACGAAGTCGTCGAGGTCGTCGGGCGTGCGCGACGTGACGAGCGTGAAGCCGCCCTCGACGTCGGTGACGACCGAGCGGTCGACCCAGCTACCGCCGGCGTTCGTCGCGTCGGTGCGGAGCGAGGCGAAGGAGGTGAGCTCCTTGCCCTTCAGCAGGTCGGCCTCGACGAGGAGCCACGGCCCGTGGCAGATCGCCGCGACGGGCGCACCGGCCGAGGCGAAGGCCTTCACCAGGGCGACCGCGGCGTCGTCCTGGCGCAGCGTGTCGGCGTTGATGGTGCCGCCGGGCACGAGCAGCAGGTCGTAGTCGGCCGCGGAGGCCTCCTCGATGGTGGTGTCGGGGCGGACGGACTGCCCCGGGTCCTTGTCGCCGACGAGGGTCTCGACGGGGCCGGTCGACTGGGCCGCGACGACGACGGTGGCGCCGGCCGCGCGCAGGGCCTCGGTCGGCACGACGAGCTCGTCCTGCTCGACGCCGTAGTTGGTGACGATCGCGAGAACGCGGCGACCGGTGAGATCGGTGTCTGCCATGGGGGTTCCTCCTCGGTGGCCCGCCGGGCGGGCCTCGTGTGATGACCCTCCCGGTCTACGCCGGGCCACTGGGCGCGGGCTCCGGGACGGTGTCCCCCGGAGCCCGCGCCGAGCTCGGCGCCGGCCACCGGCGCGCCGCCGGGCTCAGCGCCGCGTCGGGTCCCAGCCGTCCGTCCCGGCGAGGTACGCCGCCGCCGTCATGCCGGCCGCCGCCTCGTCGCTCAGCTGCGGGCGGGTCGCCGGCGTCGTCACGACGGCGCCGGGGCCGGTGTTCCGGTACTCGCTGAACCGGCCGGCCGTCCAGGTCGTCACGGCGTCCCAGTCGTTCCACGGCTTGTCGACCGCGACGGCCGACCCGAGCACGGTGTCGCGGACGACGACCTGCGCCTTGCCCTGCGTCGAGTACGGCCGGCCGAGGTAGATCGTCCCGGCGGCGCCGTCGGTGACGATCGTGCTGTCGGTGACCAGGAACCCGAACGGCGACGCCGCGGAGACCGAGGAGTCGGTGAGCGAGGCCCCGGGCCGGTCGAGCACGTGCACGGTGCTGTGGTCGATCACCGTGACGGCCCGGCCGAGCACCAGGTCGGCCCCGCCCTCGAGGTACGACCCCGTGACGAAGACGCGGCTGAAGGTCGACGTGTTGGCCGTGGAGGCGAGCAGCGTCTGCTTGTCGCCCAGCAGGCGCACGTGGTCGACGACCTGCTTGTCTCCCGACTTCACCTGCAGCGCCGTCGCCTGAGCGCCCGGCGTGCTCGCCACGCTCTTCAGCGTGAGGGCCCGCAGGGTCCACTGGGGCCCGGAGATCGTCATCGCGGCGACCGCGCCGCCGGGGGCGGTGACCACGACGTCGGCCGGGTCGCCGGTCGCACCGACGATCGTCACCCCGTAGCGGTTGCCGCTCACCACCGGGCCCGAGTAGGCGCCCGGCAGCACCAGCACGGTGCGGCCGCCCTGGGTCGTGTAGTCGGCGTTGTTCGGCAGGAGGCCCGGCGAGGCCGCGACCAGGGCGCCGGCCGCGTCGACCTGGCCGAGCACGCCCTGCAGCGTCGTGGCGTCGCCGCTGCCGTCGGCGGCGACCACGTAGTCGACCTTGACGGGGGTCGCGGAGGCGACCGCCGAGGGGGCCGACACCGCGCCTCCGGCCTTCGCGACGACCGACCACGAGTAGGCGGTGCCGACGACGACCGACTGGTCGACGAAGCGCGTGGCGTCGGCGCCCAGCGAGGCGACGACGGCCGAGCCGGCGGAGGCCGAGCTGCGGACCACGTCGTACCCGGTGACGCCGGAGGCGGTGCTCGCGGCCCAGCCGACGGTCACCGAGCCCTTGCCGAGCGTCGTCGTGACCGCCGTGGGGGCGACGGGGGCGACGGCCCCCGGGTCGACCGGCTCCGACGGGGTCACGGGCGTGACGGCTGTGGCGGGCGTCGCCGTCACGGTGGCCGGCGCGGAGCGGTTGCCCGCCGCGTCGACCGCGACGACGGCCCAGGTGTACGGCTGGCCGTCGGTGAGGCCGGTGTCGCTCCAGCTCGTGACCGGCCCGACCGAGGCGACGAGGTTCGCGGCCGAGGGCGTGACGGTCGTGCCGGGTGCCCGGTGGACGGACCAGCCGACGACGTCGGCGTCGGCCGGCGCCGTCCAGCCCAGGGTCGCCGACCGCGAGCCCGCGACGGCGGTCAGCGCGGTGGCCGCGCCCGGGGCGGTGGCGTCGGCCGGAGCAGCCGGGTCGGCCACGGCGGGGTACCAGGAGGCGGCGCCCAGCCAGGCGGACACGGTCGCGGTGACCGACTCGGCGGGGGTGAGCTGCGGCCGTGACGCGGTGGCGGTCGTCGCGGCGCCGGGCCCGGTGTTGCCGAACTCAGCGAACCGCGCCGCCGTCCAGGCGTACCCGTTGAAGTCCTGCCAGGGCGACGACTTGACGCCGGTGCCCAGCACGGTCTCGCGGATGATCGCCTGGGGCGCGTTCGCGGCGGTCGTCGTGCCCTGGGCGTACGGGCCGCCGAGGCGCACGTCGGTGACCCCGGCCGCCGGGGCGATCGTCGAGCCGACGACGAGGAAGCCCCGTCCGCCGACCGCGGTGGTCGACGGGATGAGCACGGTGCCCGAGGTGCGGGTCGGCGTGATGGTCGTGTCGTGCACCACCAGCGACGCCCGGCCGAGCAGGACGTTGCTCGCTCCGCGGACCGTCGACGACTCGATCATCTGTCGGCTGGTCGCGCCGGCGGTGGGCACGTCGGCCCAGACGGCACGGTCGACGGCGCTCAGCGCCACGCCGGTGAGGAGCACCCGGTCGCCCGTCATCGAGACGGCCGGGCCGTTCGAGGCGCCCGAGGTGTTCTCGACCGACAGCCCCTGCACCGTCACGCCCGAGCCGGTGATCGACAGGGCGGGCGCGGCCGTGCTGCTGGTCAGGGTCACGTCGGAGGCGCGGGCCCCGCCGCCGAGGACGGTCACGTTCGACCGCGCGATGGTCGTGCTGCCGACGTAGCTGCCGGGCTCCACCCGGACGACCCAGGGGCCGGAGCCGGTGGCGGCGTCGACCGCCGACTGGAGCGTCGGGTAGGGGCCGCCGGCCTGGACGACCGCGTCGACGCGCTGCGCCGGCGTCACCGCGACGGCCGCGCTGCGGGTCGACTCGGCGCCGGAGGCGTCGACCGCCGTGACGGTGAACGAGGTCTCCGTGCCGTTGGTCAGGCCCGTGGCCGTGAAGCCCTGCGTCGTGGTCGTGCCGACCTCGACCCCGTCGCGCTGGACGCGGTAGCCGACGACGTCGGCCTCGGTCGACTCGTCCCAGGTGAGGACGGCCTGGCCGCTGCCGCCCGCGGCGGTGAGGCCGACGGGGGCCGTGGGCGCGACGTCGGCGACCGGCGCGAGCGTCGGGTCCCACCCGTCGGTGCCGGCGAGCCAGGCCGACGGCGTCGCGGAGGCGGCGTCGGCGTCGCTGAGCTGCGGCCTCTTGTCGTTGACCGTGGCGCCGGGGCCCGTCGTGCCGTGCTCGGCGAACCGGCCGTCGGTCCAGACGTTCGGGGCGAAGTCGACCCAGGGCTGCGTCGTCGAGACGCCGTCCGAGATCCAGGTGTCGACCAGCGCGGTCTGGCCGCGGGAGTCGTCGCCGTAGGCGCCGTCGCTCCACGAGCGCCAGGGCCGGCCGAGCGCGAACGTGTCGTCGGCGTCGCTGGCGATCCGGCTGTCGACCACGAGGTAGCCGCGCGCCTTGCTGGCGGTGCTCGGCGCGAAGATCGTGCCCCCGCCGTGCGCGGTCGCGTGGATCGTCGTCCGGTCGAAGACCGCGGTCGCCCGACCGAAGACGAAGTCGACGTTGCCCTCGATGAAGCTGTCGACGTAGTACTGGCGGGGGTAGCCGCTGCCGTCGGCCGTGATGTTCCCCGAGGCGTCGGCGTTGAGGGTGTCCTGCACGCCGAGGAGGCGCACGTCGCGGTAGACCTGGCGGTCGCCCGTCGCGCGGAGGGCGACGGCCTGCGTGTTGTAGGTGCCGATCTCGGGGTGCGCCGCCTTGTCGAACGTGTTGCTGATCGTCAGGTCGCGCACCTGGACGCCGGCGCCCGACAGGGTGACGGTGGCGCTGCCCGCGGTGCCGCAGGTGGCGGCGACGACGGCGGGGCAGGTGGTGGCGGAGCGGGGCGTGCCGTTGGCGTTGTCGAAGGTCAGCACGACGTCGCGGGGGTCGCCCGTGCTGCCGGCGATGACGAGGTTCGACTTCGACGACGAGACCACGCCGCGGTAGGTGCCGGGCTCGACGACGACCACGGAGGGCTTCGTCGCCGTGCCGGCGGGGACGGCCGCGAGGGCCTGCTGGAGGGTCGTGACGTCGCCCGAGCCGTCGGCGGCGACGGTGACGTCGGCGACCAGCGGCGCGGGGGCGGGCACCGCGGTGACGGCGGCCGGGGCGGACGACGTGCCGGCCCGGTCCACGGCGACCACGAGGTAGTGGACGGCCGTGCCGTTCGCGAGGCCCGTGTCGACGAAGGTCGGCTTCGCGACCTCGGCGACGAGCAGGGCCGGGTCGACGGCGACGGGCTCGTCACCGGTCGACCGGTAGACCCGGTAGCCCGTCACGTCGGCCTCGATCGACTCCGTCCACGACAGGCCGACGCGCTGTTCGTCGGGGCTGGCGACCAGGCCGGCCACGGCGAGGGGCGCCACGTCGGGGCGCGGGGCCGCGACCGGGTCCCAGCCGTCGCTGCCCGCGAGGTAGGTCGCGGCCGTGTAGCCGCGCGCCTCGTCGTCGGTGAGCTGGGGGCGGGTGGCGGAGGCGCCGCTGCCGGGCCCGACGTTGCCGTGCTCGGCGAAGCGGGCGCTCTGCCAGGTGGTGGTGACGCCGCTGTTGACCATGTTCGTCCAGGTCTGGGTCGAGCTGATCACCGGTCCGAGCCAGGTGTCGCGGACGACGACCTGGGCGATCGCCGACGAGTCGGCGACGCTCGTGCCGTCGGCCTGCGCCTTGCCGGGCTGCCAGGGGCGGCCGAGCGACTGCGAGCCGTCGGGGGCGGTGCCGACGATGCGGCTGCCCGAGATCAGCACGCCGAAGCGCTGCGAGACGTCGGTGCTGGCCGCGGTGACGGCGCCGTTCGGCGACGTGCCGTGGTCGAGCGCCGCGAGGGTGGAGTCGTCGATCACGACGGTGCCGCGCCCGAAGACGAAGTCGACGTCGCCGGCGACGTACCCGCCGTGGAAGTACGAACGGGCCGGCACGCCCGCGGACGGGCTGTTGGCGTACCAGGTGTCCTGGTTGCCGAGCAGGTGGACGTTCTCGTACACGAGGCGGTCGCCGGTGGTGCGGAGGGCGACGGCCTGGCCGGAGGCGTACGTGCCCTCGACGTAGGCGTTCTCGACCGTGAGGTCGCGCAGCTGCACCGAGTTGCCGGTGATGACGAGCGTGGCGCTGCCCGAGGTGCCGTAGGTGTCGGCGACCCCGTTCGTCGTGGTGCCGGTCGGCGTGCCCGCGGCGCGGTCGCCGGTGATGACGACGTCGCCAGCCCGGCCGGTGGCGCCCACGACGATCGTGTGGGGCTTGCTGATCGTGGCGTACTCGGCGTAGCGGCCCGCGGCGAGCGAGATGACGGTGGGGTCGGTGGCCGTGCCCGCGGGGGCCGCGGCGAGCGCGTCGCGGAGCGTCGTGAAGCGCGTCACGCCGTCGGCGGGGGCCGCCGGGTCGACGACGACGTCCGTGACGAGCGGGGCCGCGGCGACGAGCGCCGTCACCTCGGCGGAGGGCGCCGACACGGCGCCGGTGCGCGAGAGCGCCACGACGGCCCAGCGGTAGGTCGAGCCGGTGCTGACGGTCGTGTCGCTCCAGGTCGGGGCGTCCACGGTGGCGACCGGCACGAAGGGGCCGGTCTCGTCGGCCCGCAGCACCTGCCAGCCGGTGACGGCGGCGGAGGCGTCGTCGCTCCAGCTCAGGTGCACGACGCGGGCGTCGGGCGAGGCGACGACGTCGGTCGGGCTCGCCGGCAGCGCCGTCGAGGCGGCACGGACGGGGTTCCAGCCGTCCTTCCCGGCGAGGTACTTCTCGGGCGTCGCCGCCGCGGCCTCCTTGGCCGTCAGCTGCGGACGGTTCTCGTTCGTGCCGGCGCCGGGGCCGGTGTTGCCGCTCTCGGCGAAGCGGGCGTCCTTCCAGGAGAAGGGCACCTTGACGCCCGACGAGTTCGTCGACGACATGTCGTCCCAGGGGGCCGCCGCGTCGATCGCGCGGGGCAGCCAGGTGTCCTTGACCACGACCGAGCCGAGCGCGTCGGGGTCGGCGCTCGGGTGCCACGGGCGGCCGAGGTTGACCGTGCCGGCGGCGGCGTCGCTCACGACCTTGCTGTCGGTGATCAGGAAGCCGTACTTGCTGCCCGTGTCGGTGCTCGCGGCGGTGAGGTAGCCGTTGTTCGCCTTGCCCCGGTCCAGCGACCGGAAGGTGACCCGCTGGAACACCGCGGTGCCGGCGCCGAAGACGTAGTCGACGTCGCCCTCGACGTAGCTGTCGACGTAGTACTGGCGGATGCGGGTGGTGGGCTTCGGGGTGTCGGCCAGCAGGGTGTCCTGGTTGCCGAGCAGGCGGACGGTGTCGGCGACGAAGCGGTCGCCCTCGACGCGCAGGGCGACGGCCTGGGCGCTGGTGATCTGCGGGTTCGCGGCCTCGTCGAAGGTGTTGGCCACGGTGAGGTGGTCCAGGGTCACGTTCGCGGCGGTGACGAGCACGACGGCGCTGCCGGCGGTGCCGAGCGTCGACTCCGGCTCGTCGGGGTCGGCGCTGCCCGAGGCGCGGGCCGACCGGATCACGACGTCGCCGGGGGTCGCCCCGGTGCCGTGCACCTGGACGTTCGGCCGCGAGATCTCGAACGACTCGTCGTAGGTGCCGGGGGCGACGTCGACGCGGTACGCGTCGAGCGAGGCGCGCGGGATCGCGGCGAGGGCCGCACCGATGGTGGCGTAGGTCCCCTCGGGTCCGACGGTCAGCACGGTCTGCACGACGGGCAGGGGCACGGCGACGGTGCGCGAGGTCGCGGTGACGACGCCGCTGGCCTTCGAGACGTTGCCGACGCGGTCCTGGGCGGTCACGCGGTACGAGGCCGCGACTCCCTGGGGCGCGCTGGTGTCGACGAAGCGGGGGGAGGCGCCGGACGCGTCGAGCGGGACGGTCGCCAGCAGGGTCCACGTGCCCCCCGCGACGCTGCGCGACACGGCCCAGCCGGCGAGGTCGAGGTCCTTCGGGGCCGTCCAGGAGAGCGCGAGGCCGGCGGTCGGGCCGGCGGCGACCTTCAGCGAGCCCGGAGCACCCGGGGCGACGTTCGGCGACTTCGCCGTGACGGCGAGGTACGACGACGCGTTGCCCGACCGGTCGACGGCGCGCACGCGGTAGTAGACGGTGTCGCCCTCGGCGACGGTCGGGTCGGTGAAGGTCGACGCCACGAGGACGCCCTGCCCGCTCGCCGGGAGGTGGGGCACGTAGACCTCGTCGCCGTTCCGCCTCGTCACGGTGTAGCCGGCCAGGTCGGCCTCGCCCCCGCCCGCCCACGAGACCGTCACGCCTCCGGTCGCCAGCACGACGACCTTCGGGCTCGACGGAGCGCGGGGCGGCGTGGTGTCGCCGGGGACGGCGGCGCTGACGACGGCCGCCGGGCCCTGCCCCGCGGCGTTCGTCGCGACGACGGACCACCACGACGTCGCCCCGGCGGGGGCGGCGGCGTCGACGGCGCTCGTCGCCGTGGCGGACGAGGTGGGCACGCGCACCCACGGCCCGGAGGCCGCGGCGCCGCGGGAGAGGACGTAGCCGGTGGCGCCCGGCGTGGCCGACCACGAGACGGTGGGCACGCCGGCGCTGCTGAGCTTCACGGCGAGGCCGGCCGGGGCGGCGGGGACGACCGCCGGGCCCGCCGGGCGGGTGGCGCTGACCGTCGTGGCCGACGAGGCGTTGCCGCTGTGGTCGACGGCGGTCACGCGCCAGGTCGACTTCACGCCCGAGGGGGCCTGTGCGTCGGTGAACTGCGAGCTGGTGACCGGCGAGCTGGTGAGCTGGACGGCGGAGCCGCCGGAGGAGGCGGTGCGGGTGACCGTCCAGCCGGCGACGTCGGGCTCCGTCGCGTCGGCCCAGTCGAGGGCGACCCCGGCGGCGGAGACGGTGGCCTTGAGCTTCGCGGGCGACGAGGGCTTCGTCGTGTCGGTCGCCGTGACCGACTTGACGCTCGAGAGCTTCGAGACGTTGCCCGAGCGGTCGACCGCGGCCACGGCGTAGGAGGCCTTCGCCCCGCCCGTGATCGTCGCGTCGACCGCCGACGGGGTCGTGGGGCTGGCGACGAGGGTCGACGAGGTCGACACCGACGACGTGCTCGAGCGGTACACGCGGTACCCGGCGAGGTCGCCGGCCGAGACCCTGCCCCAGCTCAGCGAGCTGCCGACCCCGCCGCTGTAGCTGACCTTCAGGCTCCTCGGCGCGGACGGCGGCGTCGTGTCGGCCGCGGCCGTGGCGGCCTGGATCGGCAGGGCCGCGCCGGCGAGCGCGACCACGGCGGCGAGGGCGACGAGGGCGCGCGTGCGACCGGGGGCGGAGGCGCCGCGGCGGCGGGCGGCACGTCGGCCGTGCGCCCGCGGGGACGGGGCGACGGGGGCGGAGTCGGGAGACGGCGTGACGGGACGACCGGGCATGGCGGTGGGGTGCCTTCGGGTAGGCGCGGCGACCGACCGCCCGGGCACGCGCCGACGCACCACGGCCGGGGGCCGTGGGGCGGGACGGGTGCGCGGCGATCGTGCATCGCAGGTTCGGGTGAGCGCTCACTCCGAGGTGGGGTGGGCCCCGGAGCGTCCCCATCATGGGGGACGCACAGCTCCAGACGCAAGGGTCTCTCACGTCGGCGTGTCGTCGGTGCTGCGGGCGCGCCTCCTCGGGGCTCCTCCGCCCTCCGGGCCGGGTCGTCGGCGCGCGCCCGCCTCAGCTCGCGAGCAGCGCCCGCGCCGTGCCCTCGTCGAGGATGAGGTCGGTCGCCAGCCCGGCCGCGAGGGCGCCGCGCACGCCCGCGACCTTCGCCTCGCCGGCGACGACGCAGACCCGCCGGGGAGCCCGGCGGACGGTGGCGAGGTCGGGCCCCGTGCCGCGGGCGTTCAGCTCGATGTCGGTCGACGAGCCGTCGGCGCGGTAGAAGACCGTCGCCACGTCGCCGACGACGTGGTCGGCGTCGAGGCTGTCGTGGTCGCTCTGCTCGAGGTAGCCGCCCGAGTAGACGTGGCTGGGCACGCGCGCGTCGCGCGAGCCGACGCCGAAGACGACGAGGTCCATCGACGCCTGCAGCTCGAGCACGCGCTTCGTGCTCCGCTCGCGCCACAGCGCCCGCTTCGTCGCCGGGTCGTCGAAGAACGCCGGCACCGGGAACTGCTGGATCGCCGCCGTGTACGCCTGCCCGAACCGCCGCAGGATCTCGCTCGCGTACTCGATGCCCGTCGTGCGCGTGTTCGCGGCGCCGTTCAGCTGCACGACGACCGAGTTGTGCGTGGGCTTCGGCACCAGCGACCGGCTCACGGCGCTGAGCGTCGAGCCCCAGGCGACCCCGATGACCATGTTCGAGTCGACGTACGGCGTGATCGTTCGTGCAGCCGACAGGGCGACCCGTTCGAGCCGGTCGACGTCGCTCGTCTGGTCGGGCACCGGCACGACGTGCGCCACGACGCCGAAGCGCCGGTGCAGCCCCTCGGCGACGGCGGTCGCCTGGTCGAGCGGCGACTTGATCTGGATGTCGACGAGCCCCGACTCGCGGGCGGACTTCAGGAGGCGCGAGACCGACGAGCGGGACGTCCCCAGCTCCGAGGCGATCGCCTCCATCGTGAGGTCCTGCATGTAGTAGAGGTGCGCCGCACGCAGCGCCTCCTGGGTCTTCTCCGCCGTCGTCAGCTCGGTCACGAGCACCTCCGTGCACATGTGTGCAGATACGTTGCACCCTCGCTCCGAGGGGTCGACCATGAGGTTACCGGCGAGACGGTGCGTCCACCCGCCCCGCCACCACCCCCAGATGGAAGAAGACCCCGTGACCGAGTCGAAGAAGATACAGAGCATCCGCAAGAACGTCGCCGCGATCATCGACCGCCCGACCGCGAAGGTGTTGATCGTCGGAGGGGGCATCAACGGCATCGCGACCTTCCGCGACCTCGCCCTCCAGGGCATCGACGTCGTCCTCGTCGAGCGCAACGACTACGCCTCGGGCGCCTCGGCCGCCTCGTCGCACATGATCCACGGCGGCATCCGCTACCTCGAGAACGGCGAGTTCCGCCTCGTCCGCGAGAGCGTCGAGGAGCGCAACGGCCTCCTCAAGATCGCCCCGCACTACGTGAAGCCGCTGCAGACGACGATGCCGATCTTCTCGACCTTCTCGGGCATCCTCAACGCCCCGCTGCGCATGCTCACGCACAAGCAGCGCTCCACCAAGGAGCGCGGCGCGCTGCTGATCAAGGTCGGCATGACCCTGTACGACTCCTTCTCGCGCGACGGCGGCTCCGTGCCCCGCCACGTGTTCCGCACCGGCAAGGCCGCGCTGAACGACATGCCGGCCCTCAACAAGGGCGTCAAGTACACCGGCACCTACTACGACGCGTCGGTCCACGAGCCCGAGCGCCTCGCGCTCGACGTGCTCAAGGACGGCCTCGCGGTCGGCACCGGCGCCCGCAGCGCCAACTACGTCGAGGCCGTCGGCTCGCGCGACGGCGGCGTGCTGCTCCGCGACGTCGTCAGCGGCACCGAGTTCGTCGTCCAGGCCGACGTCGTCATCAACGCCTCCGGCCCCTGGACCGACCTCACGAACCAGGCGTTCGGCGGCGAGTCGGCGTACATGGGCGGCACCAAGGGCTCGCACATCGTCGTCGACAACGCCGAGCTGCTCGAGGCCACCAAGGGCCGCGAGATCTTCTTCGAGAACAACGACGGCCGCATCGTGCTCATCTACCCGCTCAAGGGCCGGGTGCTGATCGGCACGACCGACATCGACGCCGACCCGTCGCAGCCCGCGGTCTGCACCGAGGAGGAGGTCGACTACTTCTTCGACCTCGTCAAGCACGTCTTCCCGCAGATCGAGCTCGGCCGTGACCACATCGTCTACCGCTACTCGGGCATCCGCCCGCTGCCCCGTCACGAGGACACCGCCCCCGGCTTCGTGTCCCGCGACTACCGCATCGTCGAGACGCCCATCGCGGGCCTGACCTCGACCGTGCTGAGCCTGGTCGGCGGCAAGTGGACCACCTTCCGTGCCCTCTCGGCGCACCTCTCGACCGAGGCCACGAAGCGCCTGGGCGTCGAGCGCACCGTCGACACGACGGGCATGGCGATCGGCGGCGGCAAGGGGTTCCCGACCACCGACGCAGCCCGTACGACGTGGGTCGCGGCGCACGCCGACGGCCTCGACCGCGACCAGGTCGACCGCCTCCTGACGCGCTACGGCACCCGTGCCGAGAGCGTGATCGAGACGCTGCTCGACCAGCCCTCGCAGCCGCTGGCCAGCGAGCCCGAGCTGACCGAGGCCGAGATCGCCTACTTCGCCGAGCACGAGGACGCCGTCCACCTGGCCGACGTCGTGCTGCGCCGCACGAACCTCGCGTTCGTCGGCGGCGTGACGATCGAGCTGCTCACCGAGATCGCCGACGTCCTGGGCCGCGCCCTCGACTGGAGCGACGAGCAGCGCGACGCCGAGATCGAGGCGACCATCGAGACGCTGCGCGCCTCGCACGGCGTCGAGGTCGGCTCGCAGCACGTGCCGAGCGAGACCGCGACGGCCTCGAAGTGACGACCCGCGCCTCCTGACCCGCGAGGGCCCCCGGGAGGCGCGGTGCACCGGCCCGTGCGCGTCGCGTTCCTGACCCGACACGGTGCGCACGCCAGGAGAGACCCGCCCGCCCCTCGGGGCCGGGCGGGTCTCGTGCGTCCGGGCCACCCGTCCCCAGCCCTCGCTCCCCCGGACGACGGACTGGTATGTGACACTTCTCCGGTAGGGTCGTGCCGTACCGCCCTCGTGCCGAACGGAGACCGCCGTGCCCATCCCCACCTCGCCCCCCGCCGCCGAGCGTCAGCTGTTGCGCGACACGGTGCGCTCGCGCATCCGCGACGCGATCGTCGACGGCACGCTCGAGCCCGGCGAACGCCTGCACGACGACGAGCTGATCGCCTGGCTCCAGGTGTCGCGCACCCCCATCCGCGAGGCGCTCGGCGACCTCGTGCGCGCCGGCCTCGTCGAGATGGCGCCGAACCGCTACACCCGGGTCGCGACCCCCCGGGCCGAGGAGGCCATCGAGGCCGTCCAGACGCTCGGCGTCCTGTTCGGCGGCGCCGTGCGCCTCGCCGTCCCCCTGCTGGCGGCGGGCGTGACGGCGCAGATCGTGGCCGGCATCGACGCCTGCCTCGCCGACCTCGACGCGGAGGACGGCCCGGCGCTCAACGCCCACACCGTGGCGCTCTTCTCCACCTACGTCGACCACTGCGGCAACGCCTCGCTGCAGCGGGTCTGCCGCGACGTGACCGACGGCCTCGCCTACAAGCTCCGCCTGCCCAACATCGTCCAGGTGCTCAACTGGGCCGGCATGGCGGAGCAGTACCGCCTCCTGCGGCAGGCGACCCTCGACGGCGACCCGATCACCGCCGAGCTCGCCGCCGAGGCCCTGCACGAGCTGCCGGGCGAGCGGCCCGCCCCGGCACGCGGGGGCGGGCCGGGGCCGGTCGCGGCCCAGCCCGTCGTCGCGGCCCAGCCCGTCGCCGAGGCCCAGCCCGTCGTCGGGGCCTAGACCGTCGTCGCGTCATCGACCTCGCCGACGAGCTCCTCGATGATGTCCTCCAGGAAGAGCACGCCGGTCGTCGTGCCGTCGGCCCGCACCGACCGGGCCACGTGGGCACCGCTGCGGCGCATGGCCGCGAGGGCGTCCTCGAGGTCGGCGTCGTGCGAGACCGCCCCCAGGCGACGGATGCGCTTCTCGGGCACCGGGGCGTGGAACGACTCCGGCGTCGTGAGGTCCATGACGTCCTTGAGGTGCAGGTAGCCGGTGGGCTGCCCGTCGGCGTCGGTGAGGACGTACCGCGAGTAGCCGTGGGCCCAGACGGCGCGCTGCACGTCCGCGGGGGTCGCCGCCGGGGCGAGCCGCACCATGTCGGCCACGGGCACCTCGACGTCGCGCACCTTGCGGGTCGTGAACTCGAACGCGGCGCTGAGGGTGCCCGACGCGTCGTCGAGCACGCCCTCGCGCGTCGACTGCTGCACGATGCCGGCGACCTCGTCGAGCGTGTAGGTGCTGGTCGCCTCGTCCTTCGGCGTCACGCCGAAGAGCCGCAGCACACCGTTGGCGATGCCG
Organism: Frigoribacterium sp. NBH87; assembly: GCF_014217665.1. Taxonomy (NCBI): domain Bacteria; kingdom Bacillati; phylum Actinomycetota; class Actinomycetes; order Micrococcales; family Microbacteriaceae; genus Frigoribacterium; species Frigoribacterium sp. NBH87. The sequence goes on along the minus strand of NZ_CP043650.1, from coordinate 2,656,597 downwards.
TTGAGCGACCAGATCACGGGCCCGAACACGCGGGCCACGACGACGAGCGGCGGGGCCAGGATGAGCGCGGCCCGGTCGGGCACCGAGAACGAGAGGTTCTTCGGGATCATCTCGCCGACCACCACGTGCAGGAAGGTCACGAGCACGAGTGCGATGACGAACGCCACGACGCCGATGGCCTCGGCCGACAGCGTGGTCAGCCCGAGCGGGATCTCGAGCAGGTGGTGGATCGCGGGCTCCGACACGTTGAGGATCACCAGCGAGCAGACCGTGATGCCGAGCTGGCTGGTCGCGAGCATGAGCGTCGCGTGCTCCATCGCCCACAGGGTCGTCTTGGCGGCCTTGCTGCCCGCCTCGGCGCGCGGCTCGATCTGCGAGCGACGGGCGCTGATGACGGCGAACTCGGCGCCGACGAAGAAGCCGTTGACGACGAGCAGCACCACCAGCCAGACGATGCCGGGCAGGTACTCACTCATGGGTCAGGTCCTCTCGGAGGGCGGTGGCGATGCGGTCGTGCTCCGCGCGGTCGGCGCGGTCGCGGTTCTCGGCGGGGGTGGCGGGGCCGGAGGCGCGGGTCGTGCCGGCCGGGCCGGTCGCGTCGTCGTCCGCCCGCGGCACGAAGCGCAGCCGCTCGGTGCGCTGGCCCACGACGCGCTCGACGCGGAGGGCGCCGCCGGCGACCTCCACCTCGTCGCCGACCTCGGGCAGCCGCCCGAGCCGCTCGGTGACGAAGCCGCCGACCGTCTCGTAGTCGCCGTCGTCGGGCACGCGGATCGCGGCCCGGTCGTGGAGCTCGTCGGGACGGAGCGCGGCGTCGAAGAGCACGGTGCCGCCCGAGCGGACGATGCCGACGCGCGCACGGTCGTGCTCGTCCTCCAGCTCGCCCACGATCTCCTCGACGAGGTCCTCCAGGGTGACGAGGCCGGCGGTGCCGCCGAACTCGTCGGTGACCACGGCGATCTGGAAGCCGTCGCGGCGGAGCAGGCCGAGCAGCGTGTCGGTGCCCATCGTCTCGGGCACGAAGCGCGCGTCGGAGACGAGGGAGGACACGAGCACCTCGTCGCGCTCGGCGAGGGGCAGGGCGAACGCCTGCTTGACGTGCACCACCCCGAGGATGTCGTCGGAGTCGTCGCCGATGACGGGGAACCGCGAGAAGCCGCTGCTCAGCGAAGCCTCGACCACGGCGGCGGCGGTGTCGGTCGCCCGGACGGTCGTCATGCGCACGCGCGGCGTCATCACGTCGACGGCGTCGTGCTGGGAGAAGCGCAGGGTGCGGCCCAGCAGGGTCGCGTGGTCGTCGTCGAGGACGCCCTCGAGCGCGGAGCGGCGGACGAGCGAGCTGAGCTCCTCGGCCGAGCGGGCACCCGAGAGCTCCTCCTTCGGCTCGATGCCCATGCGGCGGATGGCCGCGTTGGCCGTGTCGTTGAAGAGCAGGATGACCGGCTTGAAGACCGTCGTGAAGGCCGCCTGGAACGGCACGACGAGCTTGGCCGTGGCGAGCGGCAGGGCGAGGGCGAAGTTCTTCGGCACGAGCTCGCCGATCACCATCGAGAACAGCGTGGCGACGAGGATGCCGACGACGGCGCCGATGCCGGGCACGATCGACTCGGGCACGCCGAGGCCGGTGAGCGGGCCCTCGAGCAGCGAGCTGATCGCCGGCTCGAACGTGTAGCCCGTCAGGAGCGTCGTCAGCGTGATGCCGAGCTGCGCGCCGGAGAGGTGCGTCGACGTGATGCGGAGGGCCTTGATGGTCGGGCCGAGGCGCTTCTCGCCCCTCTCCTGGCGCTTCTCGAGGTCGTTGCGGTCGAGGTTGACCAGCGAGAACTCAGACGCGACGAACAGGCCGGTGCCGACGGTGAGGACGAGACCGATGCCCAGCATCACCCACTCATTCATGGTGCCCCTCCCCCCGTGGTGCGGCCGCCGAGGCGGTCAGGGCCGGGAAGGGCCAGGGCATGTGGGAGGGAGGGTCGTCCATGAGCGAGAAAGGTAGGGGCCCGCGCCGACAGACCCCTGGGAACGTGCAGGCGCTGCACGGGCCGACCGGCGCCGGGGAGGCCGTACTGTGGAGCCGATCGAGATTGGACCACCACCCCGTGACTGACATGAGCCTCCGGCTTCCGACGACGCGGTTCCGCGCCGTCTTCGCGCTCGGCACCCGGCGCGCGGCCAGCTTGCCGCTGCCGACGACCCTCGGCGCCCCGAACCTCTTCGCGGAGTGGGACGACGAGACGGAGCAGAGCACGCTCTACGTCGGCTTCGGCACGGGGCAGATCCACCTCGACACCGCGCCCACGGGCATCGAGCACCACTTCCACGACCTCAGCGGCGACGACACCGACGTCAGCCCCTGGAACGGCGACGACACACGACAGCTGCTCGACTGGTCGTCGGCGCTCCTCTCCGACTTCCACCAGCTCGTGCCCGACCTGCTCGACGACGTCGACGACGCGGCCGCCTGGCACGACGCCGGCCTCACCCTCTGGGTCTGCGAGGTCGAGGAGCCCACGCAGCTCGACCTGATCGAGGTCGACATCGAGGGCGAGCTGCTGACCCTGCCGTGGCTCGGCGCCGGCCACGTCGAGCACGACCACGTCGAGGAGTCGGCGCACGGCGCCCTCGACCACGGCGTCGACGACGACCGCGAGCACCCGATCGCCCTGCTCTGGACGGCCGCGGCCGACGGCACGCCCGACTCCCCCATCGCCGAGGCCTGGCTGCGGCCCGGCACCGAGCAGCCCGTCACCCGGGCCGTGCCCGGCGTCGACTGGGCGGCGGTGGGCATGCCCGCCGACGAGGTGCTGTCGTGGCTCGAGGGCATCTACCTCAACCACCACGTGCTGCCCGACCCCGCCGGCACGATCCTCACCGGGGTGCTCGAGCGCCTCGGCGGGATCGACGGCACCGACTAGGGCGGCCCCTCAGACCAGGTCGCCGTCCGGCGAGAGCGACGGCTCCTCCGGCCCGGTGAGCGCGTAGTCGTGCACGTGCGACTCGCGCACCTCGGCCTCGTCCTCCTCCGACGTGCCCTCTCCCCGGAAGTCGTCGAGCGCCTGCTCCGAGACCCAGCGCTGGGCGACGTTGACGCGGCCCGGGTCGACGACGTCGGGCGAGAGGGCGTAGTCGAGGTTGCCGGGCGCGACGCGCGCGGCCTCGATCTCGGGGGCACGGCTGGCGAGGTAGTCGTCGCGCAGCTCCGGGTCGACGAGCAGGTGTCCGGTGACGATGATCATGCGGCCACCCAACACCCCCGCCCCGGTGCGGCCGCGGCGCCGGGGTACGACGAAGGGCCCCGGCGAGTGCCGGGACCCTTCGGTGCGCGACGGGCCGTGCCCGTGCTGCTGCTGCCTAGCGGCGGCTGCGACGACCGGTGACCTGGATGTAGATCACGAGGACGATGATGGCGCCGATGATCGAGCCGATGATGCCGGAGGGCTGGAAGAAGCCGTCCGCGTTGTCGCTGCCGAAGAGCAGGTAGGCGAGGAAGCCACCGACGAACGAACCGATGACGCCCAGCAGGATGGTCATGGGGATCGAGATGCTCTGCTTGCCCGGGACGACGAGGCGAGCGACGGCACCGGCGATGAGCCCGATGACGAGAAGGCTGATGATGAGGCCGATCATGGTGTTCTCCTTGATGTTGTCATGTCTGCGACATGCGAGAGCGGCCGGGTCAGCCGCTCCGACCACTGAACCACGCCTGAGCGTTCCCTGTTACGTCTCGTCGAGAACTGGTGCTGGAGCACGACGTGGGCTAAGCGATCTGGGCGCGGGACGCGATCGTCCTGTAGGGGACGACGCGCGCCTCCTTCGTTACGGTCATGTGAAACATCAGGACGGAGGCGCGGAGCGGCCCCCGGGGCACGCCAAGCTGTCAGGGGGCCCTGCCGGGGGCCCAGCGAGGAGCAGCATGAGCGACCACCCCCCGACCGCCCCCGCCACCGTCGTGGGCGCGACGACGACGAGCCCGAAGGGGCCGCGGCACCCCGTCGACGAGGTGCCGCCGCTCCGCCGCCTGCTGCCGCTCGGCCTGCAGCACGTGCTCGCGATGTACGCGGGCGCCGTCGCGGTGCCGCTCGTGATCGGCACCGCCCTCATCGAGGCCGGGCGGCTCGACCCCGGCGCCCTGCCGCACCTGATCACCGCCGACCTCTTCGTCGCCGGGATCGGCGCGGTGCTCCAGTCGGTCGGGGTCTGGCGGGTCGGTGCCCGCCTGCCGCTGATGCAGGGCTGCACCTTCGCCTCGGTCGGCCCGATGATCACCATCGGCACCGAGCACGGCGTCGGCGCCATCTACGGCTCGGTCATCATGTGCGGGCTGATGATGTTCGCCCTCGCGCCCGTCTTCTCGCAGCTCGTGCGGTTCTTCCCGCCGCTCGTGACCGGCACGGTCATCCTCGTCATCGGCCTCTCGCTGATGAGCGTGGCCGGCGGCTGGGTGATCGACGGCGCCACCGACGGGGCGCCGCCGGTCAACGTCGCCCTCGCCGCCGGCACCCTCGCGGTCATCGTGCTGATCGAGCGCTTCGCCCCGCCGGCCCTCGGGCGCCTGTCGATCCTGCTCGGGCTCGTCGTGGGCACGCTCGCCGCCGTGCCGCTCGGCCTCGTCGACGTCAGCGGCGTCGGCGAGCAGCCGTGGGTCGGCTTCTCGACGCCGTTCCAGTTCGGGCTGCCCACCTTCCCGGCCGCGGCGGTCATCTCGATGCTCATCGTCGGCCTCGTGATCATGACCGAGACCACCGGCGACATCGTCGCCGTCAGCGAGATCGTCGACCGGCCCCTGACGCCCCGTCGCCTCGCCGACGGGCTCCGCGCCGACGGGCTCACCACCGTGCTCGGCGGGGTGTTCAACACCTTCCCGTACACGGCGTTCGCGCAGAACGTGGGGCTGGTCAGCATCACGGGCGTCAAGTCACGGTGGGTCGCCACCTGCGCCGGCGTGATGCTGATCGCGCTGGGGCTCGTGCCGAAGCTCGGCGCCGTCGTCGAGGCCGTGCCGCTCGCCGTGCTCGGCGGGGCCGGCGTCGCGCTCTTCGGCATCGTCGCGGCGAGCGGCGTGCGCACCCTCTCGACGGTGCGGTTCACCGACCGGAACGTGCTCGTCGTCGCCCTCGCCGTCGGCGTCGGCCTCCTGCCGACGGTGTCGCCGACCATCTACGAGCGGTTCCCGTCGTGGTTCACGATCGTCTTCGACTCCGGCATCAGCGCCGGGGCGATCGTCGCGATCGCCCTCAACCTCCTGCTCGGCGGCGAGCGGGGCGCCCGCGGCGGCCGCGGCGCCACCGAGGGCCCGTCCGCCCACGACGCCGTCCGCGGCGCTCAGCTCGCGGCCGACCCGGAGCCGCCGACCCGCTGACCGGGCCGGCGCGCACGACGCGGCCCGCGCCTCCCCGGTGACGAGGAGGCGCGGGCCGGGTCGTGCAGGAGGGCCTACTTGGCCAGGAACGCCAGCACGTGGCGGTTCCACTCGTCCTTGTGCGAGACGGTGACGCCGTGCGGGCCGCCCTCGATCACGACGAGCTCGCTGCCCGCGATCGCCGCGTGGGTGCGCGCGCCGCTGACCTCGAACGGCACCGTGTTGTCGGAGTCGCCGTGGATGACGAGCGTCGGCACGGTGATCTTCGTGAGGTCGTCGCGGAAGTCGGTGGTCGCGAACGCGACGGTGCAGTCGAGCGTGCCCTTGGGCGACGCCATCTCGGCGATGGCCACGTTGTAGGCGATCTGGGCGTCGCTGACCTTCGGGCCGTTGAGCAGCGAGGGCTTGCCGGCGGTGAAGAACATGCGGACGAACTCCTCCAGGAAGGCGGGGCGGTCGCCCACGATGCCGTCGTGGAACCACGCGGCGAGGTCGTCGTCGACGCCGCCCTCGGGGTTGTCGTCGCTCTTGTACAGGTACGGCGGCACGGCGCTGGCGAAGACGAGCTTCGCGATGCGGCCCTGGCCGTAGGTGCTCACGTAGCGGGCCAGCTCGCCGCCGCCCATCGAGAAGCCGATCAGCGTCACGTCGTGCAGGTCGAGGGCGTCGAGCACGGCCTCGAGGTCGGCCGCGAAGGTGTCGTAGTCGTAGCCGTCCCACGGCTGCGACGACTGGCCGAAGCCCCGGCGGTCGTACGTGACGACCCGGTGGCCGGCCTCGACGAGCGCGGGCACCTGGCCCTCCCACGAACGGCCGCTGAGGGGCCAGCCGTGGATCAGGACGACGGGCGCGCCGCTGCCGACGTCTTCGTAGTGGAGCTCGACCTCGGGGCCGGTGGCGGAGGGGACGGTGATGGTGGGCATGGCTGCCTTCCTTCGTGTCGTGTCGGATGTGATCCCGACACTGGCCCCGCACCCTGGGAGCGACCGGAGGGTGTCCGGGGAGCGCACCGACCGGCGCGCTCCCCGGACCGCCCCGCGGGGCGGGGAGCCGGTGGGGGGAGCCGACGCGGGCTCAGGCCCGGCGCCACCAGGTGTCGTGCGGCGTGGCCGGCACGCGGCGCTTGTGCTCGGTGGCGAGGTAGCGCTGCTCGATCAGCTCGGCCGTCGCGTCGTCGACGTCGCGCCCCTCGAGGTACGCGTCGATGTCGGCGTAGGTGAGGCCGAGGTTCGCCTCGTCGGTCTGGCCGGGCGTCTCGTCGAGCAGGTCGGCCGTCGGCGCCTTCTCGTAGAGGCGGGCCGGCGCGCCGAGGTGCCGGAGGAGGGCGGCGCCCTGGCCCTTGCTGAGCCCGGTGAGCGGCGTGAGGTCGACACCGCCGTCGCCGTACTTCGTGAAGAAGCCGGTCAGCGCCTCGGCCGCGTGGTCGGTGCCCACGACGAGCAGGCCGCGCTCGCCCGCGATCGCGTACTGGGCCACCATGCGGGTGCGGGCCTTGACGTTGCCCTTCGCGAAGTCGCTGACGGGCGCCCCGAGGGCGTCGGCGACGTCGCCGGCGGTGCCGTCGACACCGCCCTGGATGTTCACGACCAGGCCGTCGGCGCCGTCGATGAAGCCGAGCGCGAGCTGCGCGTCGTCTTCGTCGGCCTGCACCTTGTAGGGCATGCGGACCGTGACGAGCTCGGCCTCGCCGCCGTCGCGGCGCACGCCCTCCACGGCGAGCTGGCAGAGACGACCGGCGAGCGTGCTGTCCTGACCGCCGCTGACCGCGAGCACGAAGCCCGCGGCGCCGGTGGTCTCCAGGTAGTCACGGAGGAAGGCCACGCGCGTCTCGACCTCGGTGGCGGGGTCGATCTGCGGGGCGACGGCGAGCTCGGCGATGATGGTCTGCTGCAGCGGTCTCATGCGTCGAGAGTAGCCACGACGCCCGACAGCTGCGCGGGGCCCTACTTCGAGGAGCCCATGGCCACGAACGACGCGACCACGAGGCCGAGGCCCGCGACCGTGACGGCGCTGATGAGCACGGTGAAGAAGGTGGCGATCTGGGCGTTGTCCATGGGTCGGCTCCTGCCGGTCGGGGTCGGTCGGACCGATCGTGGCAGACGTGGATGGGAGGACGGCCCGGGCCGTGCCAGGATCGGGGTCGGGATGGATGACGCAGACGGCTCGATGACGAGGTCGGCCACGGACGGTCGCGACCTCGACGAGGCGCGCCTGCTCTACGAGACGGCCTACCCGGGCGACGGCTTCCAGCTCGAGCACGGCGACGGCCCGTTCTCGTACCGCTACACCTCGGCGGGCGACGCGGTCGTCACGCTCCGCACGTCGGAGTTCCGCGGCACCGCCCACGGCGTCGCGGAGGAGACGCGCGAGTACATCGTCTCGTGGCTGCACGAGGGCCACGGCGTGACCGACGTGGGGCGCGACGAGACGGTCCAGACGCTGCACGTGCCGCACGTCGCGCCCACCCGGGCGTACGAGTTCGACTACGCCGACTACCGGCAGAACCTCGTCCACCTCGACGGCGGCTACCTCGAGGGCCTGGCCGCCGAGCACGAGGGCGTCGAGCCCGGGCGCCTGCTCTTCCACCACGCCGCCGAGCCGGGCCGGGACGCCCTCGCCCGGTGGCGCCGCGTGCTGGCGGCCACGACGCCCCTGCTGCTCGACGCGGCGACCCCGCTGCTGACCCGGTCGGAGGCCGACCGGCACCTCGCCCTGGCCGTGCTCGACACCTTCCCCCACGAGGCGGGCGCGTCGTCGCCCCTCGCCCTGGTGGCCTCCGGCTCGCGCCTCCGCCGCGCCGTCGAGTACCTCCGCGACCACGCGCACGAGCCGATCGCCGTGGCGGACGCCGCAGCCGCGGTCGGCCTCAGCAGCCGCGGGCTGCAGGCGGCGTTCGCCCGCCACCTCGACACCACGCCGACGCTCTACCTCCGCACCGTCCGCCTCGACCGGGCCCGGGCCGAGCTCGCCGAGCTCGACCCCCGGCGGGCGACCGTGGCCGACGTGGCCCGCCGGTGGGGCTTCGGCCACCTGGGCCGGTTCTCGGGCACGTACCGCGAGCGCTTCGGCGAGTACCCGAGCGCGACGCTGCAGCGCTGACGCACGGAGACGTGCGTCGTGTGCACGTTCCGGCGCGATCAGTGGCAGCGTAGGGGGGTGAACGACACCGACCCGACCCCCCGCACCCCCGCCTCCTCGCCCGACTCCGCCCCCACGGTCGGCCAGCCCCCGCTGCCCGGCGGGCGCGACCTGATGGGCCCGGTCGAGAACCTGCAGCGGATCATGTGGACGGGCACGCTGTGGTTCGTCGGCGGCGTGGTGGCCGTGGCCGTGGCGTTCGCGGCGGTGCTGCTCTCGGGCTGGCGGCCGGAGCTCCTGTCGACGCCCGGCGAGGTGCTGTTCTGGGTCGGCGCCGGCGCCGTGGCGCTGAGCCTCGGCCTGATCGGCTGGTCGGGCTGCCCCATCCTCGAGGTGAGCGTGCCGGTCTCCGACCGCAACAAGACGAAGACGATGCAGTTCGGCACCGCGATCTTCCTCGTCGGCTCGGCCGCGACGATGCTCGCGGTGCTGCTCGGCCCGGCCTCCTGACCGTCACGGTCCGCTGGTCGCGGGCCCTGTCCGCTCAACGCGACCTCTAGCGGGTGTAGCTAGGCGATCTAGCTATCCGTGTGTGAGTATGCATGCGCATCGATTCACGGCGATGCGGCCCCGCGGGGCCCGGTACGGACGACGGCGCAGGGCCGTCAGGAACGAGAACCGCCATGAGCATCCTCCGACAGTCTCCGTTCGCCGAGGCCTCGCCCTTCTCGGAGGTGCGGGAGGCCGAGCGTCGCACGACGCTCCTGGTCGTCGCGACGTCGGCGGTGTCGGCCTGCGGCATGCTCGTGGCCGGGATGCTCGTCGCCCTCGGGGCCGCCTGAGCGTTCGGGCGTCTCGGCGCGGCACGACGGACGAGCCCCAGGACCGCGAGGAGGCGGGGTGATCGCTCACCGCGCCTCCTGCAGTCCGGCCGTGGGCCGGCTTGCGTGCTCGACCTAGTAGGTCGTGGTCATGCCCGAGTTCGCCGCGGCGACGCTGAAGACGATGACGCCGATCACGTAGATCACGATGATCGCGAGGCCGATGATGATCGCGGCCAGCGCGAGGCCGCTGCCCTTCTCGCCGGTGCGCTTGATCTGCGAGCGCGCGACGAAGCCGAGGATCACGCCGACGAGGGGCACGAAGAAGGCGAGGATGATGCCGACGATGGCGAGGACGTTGGTCTTGTCGGTCTGTGCGGGGGCGCCGGGGGCGCCGTAGGGCTGGGGGGTGGTCATGGTTCTCTCCTGAGGAGTCGATGGAACGGAGCAGGGCAGCTGCTCGTCCGGTCGTGGATCCCCCCGGAACCGAGCGCCCTCACCGTAGCAGCGGGCACGAGGCGGGGCGCGCTCTCTCCACAGGGCACGCCGGAGCCCCCGACGGTGCGGCTCCCTCCGCCCCCGAAGGGGGCGTGGCAGGCGGCGGCCGACCCCGACAAGCTGAGGCCGAGGACCCCACCACCCCTCGAGGAGAACCGTGACGATCGAGACGACCGCCCCTGATCCGAGCGCCTTCGACCTCGCCGTCGCCGACCGCAAGGACGTCGTCGTCGCGACCGTCGAGACGCTCGAGCGCCTCGGGTACGCCGGGACGAGCTTCGAGGACGTCGCCCAGACCGCCCAGACGAGCGTCGCCGCCGTCCGTCGCCACTTCCCGTCGTGGCTCGGCCTCGTGCTCGCGGCCCTCGACCGCTGGAACCAGGACCGCTTCGAGCAGGTCGCCCGCGAGACCGCCGGCGGCGCCACGCTCGGCTTCATGCGCGGGCTGGTCGCCTACAGCGCCCAACACCCCGCGCTCTCCCGCACGCTGCTGTCGCTCGCGGTCGAGGGCACCGACCCCGGACACCTCGCGTCGCTCTACCTCCGCGACCGGTACTGCGACTTCCACACCATGGTGCAGCAGGGGCTCGCCTTCGACGTGACCGAGGGCGTCGTGCCCGCCGGTGTCGACGTCAAGGCGCTCGCGACGACCCTCATCGCGCTGTTCGAGGGCCTCCAGCTGCAGATGCTGCTGCGCCCCGGCTTCGAGCCGACGACGGCCTTCGACCACGCCCTCGCGGAGATCACCTGCTCGTGGTGACCGCGCGGCGCGGCTGAGGCGACCGCCCTCGGCCCGCGCTGCAGCAGACCGACGCACCTCGCGCCTCCCCGGGCCTTCCCCAGAACGGGGACTCGTCAGGGCCGCGCAGCTCTGGTGACATTGCTGTCGTGAACGACCAGAACGCCTCCCCCGACGACTTCTACGCCGAGTCGGCCCACGTCGAGCTGCGCCGCAGCGTCGTGGCCGCCGCCATCGAGACCTTCCGGCACCGGGCCTTCCACGAGACCACGCTGGAGGCGGTGGCCGAGACCGCGGGGCTGCCCCTGGAGGCGGTCACCGCGCACTTCCCCGACTGGAACGGCCTGCTGCTCGCGGCCGTCGACCGCTGGACGGCCGAGCGCACCTCTCCGCTCCTCCCGGTCATGGCGTCGCACGGCACCGTGCTCTTCCTGCGCCGCATCGTGCAGTCGAACATCGAGGACCCGTCGCTGATGCGGTTGCTGAGCTCCCTCGTCAACGTGGCCGCGACTCCCGGGCACCCGCTCTCCGAGCTGCTGCAGGGCGACTGGAGCCGGTTCCACCGGATGGTCGCCGAGGGCCTGCGCCGAGACGTCGAGCTCGGGCGCGAGCCCGCGACCATGGCGCCGGCCCGCGGCGCGGAGCAGCTGCTCGCCCTCTACGAGGGGCTGCAGCTGCAGTCGATGGTGCGGCCGCGCATGGACCTCCTCGACGCCTACGACCGTGCCGTCACGCGGCTCCGGGACGGGTGGGGCCGCCCCTATGCAGCGCCCACCTGGGACCTCGACGACCTGGCGCTGGTCGGCGCGGCCTGACCCGGCCGCCCCCGGACGTGCGGAGAGCCTCCCGGGGGAGGCTCTGCACGTGGCCCTCGTCGGCCCCCCACGACGTGGGCGGCTGGTACGGACCGGGGCGACGCGGGTGCGTCAGGCGGCGTCGCTCGTGAAGAGCTCCGCCAGGTCGAGGGGCTCGGTCATCGGGAGGTCGAGGTGGTCGACCATCGCGACGGAGGCGGTCACGCGCCGGCGCCGAGGACGACGAGCATGCCGGCGATCGCGGTGCCGCAGGTCGCCAGCGCCGACGTGGCGATGACGAGGAGCGTGATCTGACGATCCGCGTCGCGGATCTCGGAGAAGGGGCTCCTGCTGCCGTGGATGAGGCTCATGGTGCTGCTCGTCTCTGGCAGCCCTGCGCTGCCGTCGGTGACCGTGGTGACCGGGTGGTCGGCCCTGTCGCCAGGGCCGCGTACCGCCGTGAACCGGTACGGGACGATCATGACACCCAACAGCTAGACGGTCTAGCTAGTTGCGTGAATCGGACAGACGCCCGCGTTTCCCGTTCGGGGGACAGGGCCACGGGCGGTCGTCGACCGGTCGGCTGCGGGGCGGCGACGAGCCGTGCGCGCCGGGGTACAGCACCACGGAGCGCGGGACGCGGCCGGGGGCGCCTCAGCGGGCGTCGGCCGTGACCGCGGAGACGCGGAGGAAGTCGAGGGCGGCGGCCGCGGGCGAGCCGGTCGCGGCCGTGTAGGCGACGAGGCGCAGGTCGGTGCCCGCCACGGTGAGCACGTCGCAGTCGAGCTCGACGTCGCCCACGACCGGGTGGCGGATCACCTTGCGCTCGGAGACGTGCTCGCCGACGGCGCCGGTGCTCCAGAGCTCGCGGAAGGTGTCGCTCACGGCGGTCATGTCGTCCATCAGGCGTCGCACGCGAGGGTCGCCCGGGTAGCGGCCGTGCACGCGCCGCAGGTCGGCGACGAGCGAGGCCTCGAACGCCCGGATGCCGCCGTCGCGCCCGTGCTCGACGCGCTCGCCCGGCGTGATCGCGCCGGTGCCGCCGAACCACGACCGCAGCAGGTTCGGCCGCTCGCCGCCCTCGCCCACGGGCTCGCCGAAGAGGCGGCCCCAGAGAGGGCTGTAGCTGAGCAGGTCCCAGGAGGCGGTGAAGACCGCGAGCGGCGTCTCGCCGAGCCGCGCGATCAGCCGCTGCACCCCCGGCGGCACGTGCTCGGGCACGGTGGCGGGCGAGGGCGGCACGAGGCCCGCGAGCACGAACAGGTGGTCGCGCTCGGCGTCGCTCAGCTGGAGGGCCCGCGCCAGCGCCGCGGCGACCTGTGCCGACGGGTGCTGCGCCCGGCCCTGCTCGAGCCGCACGACGTAGTCGACGCTGAGGCCCGCGAGCGCGGCGAGCTCCTCCCGCCGCAGGCCCGCGGCCCGGCGCTGGTCGCCGGCGGGCAGGCCGACGTCGACGGGCGAGAGGCGGTCGCGCCACGCGCGCAGCAGCGCGCCGAGGTCGCCGGCAGGGGTGTCCACCTCGTCAGTCTCGCAGCGCCGAGGGCCGGCGGGGTGGTACTGCGAGTCCTCCCGACGCGGCGGGCCTGGCAGCGCGTCGGGGGCGGGGCGGAGACTCGGGTCATGACGAACGACACGCCCGCCACGGGCACCGCCCCCTCCCCCGACACCACCTCCGCCGACACCGCCGCGACCACGACCACCCTCGTCACCGGGGGCAACAAGGGGCTGGGGCGCGAGACCGCCCGCCGCCTCCTCGAGGCCGGCCACACGGTCTGGATCGGCGCCCGCGACGAGGCCAGGGGCCGCACCACCGCCGACGAGCTCGGCGCCCGCTTCGTGCAGCTCGACGTGACCGACGACGCCTCGGTCGCCGCCGCCGCCGAGACGATCGCCGCGGCCGGCGGCCTCGACGTCCTCGTGAACAACGCGGGCATCACCGGGTCGCACTCCTCGCCCGACCAGCTCACCGGGGCCGACGCCCTCGAGGTGCTCGACACCAACGTCGCGAGCATCGTGCGCACGACGACGGCCTTCCTGCCGCTGCTCCGCCGCTCGTCGGCCCCGACCATCGTCAACGTGACGAGCGGCCTCGGGTCGTTCACGGCGGTGCACGACGCCGACCGCATCGAGTCGACCGTCGTCGCGCCGCTCTACACGGCGTCGAAGGCGGCCGTCACGATGCTGACGGTGCAGTACGCGAAGGCCCTGCCCGAGATCCGCGTCAACGCCGCCGACCCCGGCTACACGGCCACCGACCTCAACGGCAACAGCGGCCACCAGACGGTGACCGAGGGCACCGACGCCGTGGTCGAGCTCGCGACCCGCGGCGGTCAGGGGCCGACCGGCACGTTCATCGACCGCTCGGGCGTCGCGCCGTTCTAGGCGGCGCCCTCCCGGGCCGGGCCGCGTGGTCCTGTGCCTCGCCTAGTCGGAGGTCGTCGCGACGGGCAGGGCCAGCTCGAGCGTCGTCCCGGTTGCGCCCGTCGCGGCCACCCGGACGCTGCCGCCGTGGCGGAGGGCGATCTCGCGGACGAGCGCGAGGCCGATGCCGAAGCTCGGGCGGGGGCCCCGGCCTCCGGCAGCTGTGGCCGGTGCGGCCGTCGCCGGCGGTTCCGCCCTCGCGAACCGGTCGAAGACCCGCGCCGGGTCGATGCCCGTGATGCCCCTGCCGCCGTCCGTGACCGACAGCACCGCCGCGCCGCCGTCGAGACGCGTGGCCACGGTGACCGTCGACCCGGTCGGGGCGTGGCTCAGCGCATTGTCGACCAGGGCCAGCACGGCCCGCCGCAGGCTCGCGGGCGGCACGGGGACGCGAGCGGCGGCCGCCCCGTCGTACTGCAGGGCGACGCCGCGCTCCTCGGCCAGCACGGACATCGACCGGAGCACGTCCTCGACGACGTCGTCGACGACCACGGGCTCGGCGGGCGCCGCCTCGGACGGGTCGCGCCCCGCCGCCTCGAGCAGGTCGCCGACGATGTCGACGAGGGCCCGGGAGTCGTCGCGCAGCCTCGCGAGGTCGGTCGTGACCCGCTCGTCGGCCGTCGCCGCGCCTCCGGCGATCGCCCGCTGGAGCGCCTGCAGCCGGGCGTCGAGCACCGCGAGGGGCGTTCGCAGCTCGTGGCTCGCGTCGGCGACGAACTGCCGCTGGAGGCGGAGCGCCTCGCCGAGCGGCCGGACGGCACGCCTGGCGATCACCACCGTCACCAGGCCCGCGAAGACCACTCCGCCGAGGCCGAGCACCACCAGGCCCGCCACGACGTCGGTGGCGGAGACGAAGATCTCGCCCCGGCCCGCGGCCACGGCCTGCTCGAGCCGCTCCCGGGGCACGGTCTGGTGCAGCACCCACGCGATCGTGAGCGCGAGGGCCCCCACGACGACGAGCGCGGAGACGAGCACGATCTGCCGCCCGATCGACCGGGCGGCGGCCTGCAGGGCCTCGGACTCGGGGTCGGTGGCGGTGCCGCCCGCACGGCGTCGCGCGCTCACAGCGCCCCCACCCGGTAGCCGCTCCCCCGCACGGTGAGCACGACGTCGCGGTCGATCTTGCGCCGCAGGTAGCTGACGTACGTGTCGACGGTGCCGAGCTGCTCCCCGTGCGGGAACACCCGGGCGAGCAGGTCCGCCCGGTCGAAGGTGTGGTCGGGCCGACGGGCCAGCTCGGCGAGCAGGGCGCACTCGCGCTCGCTCAGCACGACCCGGCTCGCCCAGGGCGTGACGACGATGCGGCTCTCGGGCCAGAGCCGCGCCTCGCCGATGTCGAGCCAGCGCTCCTCGACGGCGAAGGAGCGGGTGAGGGCGCGCAGCCGGGCGAGGAGCTCGTCGAACTCGAAGGGCTTGACGAGGTAGTCGTCGGCACCGCCGTCGAGCCCGGCCACGCGGTCGGCCGTGGTGCCGAGGGCCGTCAGCATCAGCACCGGCGTCGTCACGTGCTCACGACGGAGGGCCGCGACCAGCTCGGTGCCGTCGAGCCCCGGGAGGCGGCGGTCGACGACCAGCACGGCGTGCCCGCCGGCGCGGGCGGCGTCGAGGCCCCGCCGGCCGTCGGCGACGAGGTCGACCTGCCAGGCCTCGCCGAGCACCTCGGCCACGATGGGGCCGAGCTGCGGGTCGTCCTCGACCAGCAGGAGGCGCGGGCGCGTGTCAGGACCGGTCACCCGCCGCCTCCTCGCCTCTCGTCGTCGCCGTGGCTCGCTCCTCGGCCCGGGCGGCGTGCGAACGCCGGAGGGCCGTGACCACGATCGGCAGCACCGACACGACGACCAGCCCGACGGCGAGCAGGTCGATGTGGTCCGCCACGAACGGTAGGCCACCCAGCAGGGATCCGAGCACCGTCATGCCGACGGCCCACAGGAACGCCCCGGTGAGGTTCCAGACCACGAACCTCCGGTAGGGGTACCCGCTGGTGCCGGCGGCGAGGGGCACGAAGGTGCGGACGACGGGCACGAACCGGCCGAGGACGAGCGCCGCGCCGCCGTGGCGCTCGAAGAACGCCTCGGCCTGCTCGAGGTGCGCCGTCTTCAGCACGCGGGCGTCGGGGCGGAACCAGCGGCGCCCGAAGCGGTGGCCGAGGAAGAACCCGACCTGGTCGCCGGCCGCCGCGGCGAGGAACGCGCACAGCGCGATGATGGCGACGCTCAGGCCGAGGCTCTGGTGCAGCAGGCCCGCGGTGACCAGCAGGGAGTCGCCGGGCAGGAAGGGGAAGAGCAGGCCCGACTCGACGAAGATCATCAGCGACAGGCCACCGAGGGCCCAGGGGCCCATGCCGGCGAGGAGGGTCTGGGGGTCGAGGATGCTCACGCGCGGGTCCGTCCTGGGTCGGTGGTCGTGGGGGAGTTCGGTGCCGACGGCCCGACGGGCGGGGCGGCGCCGCGGCGGTCGTCGAGGTGGTCGAGGAGGCGCAGCCACGACGGGAGGGCCAGCGCGACGACCGAGCAGCCGAGCGCGACCGACGCGACGGTGTCGCTCGGGTAGTGCACGCCCACCCAGACGCGCGACAGCCCGACGACCGCCACCGCAGCCGATGCCGCGCCGGTCACGATGACGACCAGAGCGCGGCGCTGCCCCGCTGCGAGCAGCACGATCGCCAGCGCGAGCCCGGTCGCGAGGGCCGTGTGCCCGCTGGGGAACGAGAAGGAGTGCGGCTCGACGATCAACGGGTCGGCGAGGAGCCCCGGGTCGGGCCGATCGCGCTGCACGACGAGCTTGACCAGCTCGGCCGCGGCCCACGGACCGACGGCGACGCCCAGGACCGTCAGGGCCGCGGCCGCTCGACGGCTCACGACCCACACCGCGACGGTCAGCAGCAGCACGAGGGCGGCCCCGAGCTGGGGCCCGAACAGCCGGTCGACGAGCAGCGCGGCCTCGTCGAGCACGGGAAGGTGCGCGCGGCTCACGTGCTGGACGAGGTCGAGGTCGACCTCGCTCACGCCGCCGGCTCCGGACGTGATCAGCAGCCCGGCGACGACGACGCCGGTGATGCCCGTCGCGCCCCCCACGGCCCATGTTCGGTCGTGGATGACGGCGCGGACGGCCGGGAAGAGAGGAGGCGCGGTGCGGCCGCGAGGGAGCGCCGGCGAGGGCGGGCGGTGCAGGACGGTCATGCACGCAGGCTCCGCGCCACCGTCCCAGGAACCGCCCAGACGCCCTGCCGACCGGCCGCGCGCCTCCTCGACGCGGGCCCTCGGTGGCTTCTGGGGGGTTCCTGGGAGGCGACCCCCGACCGTGGTGGCATGACGACACGCGCTGTCCCGAGCGGGGCCACGGCCCTCGAGCGCCGGGCCCTGCTGAGCAAGGTCCCCGAGATCACCCTCGCGTTCTGGGTGATCAAGGTGCTCTGCACCACCGTCGGCGAGACGTTCGCCGACTTCCTCGCCGACGGCCTCGGGCTCGGGCTCACCGTGACGAGCGTCGTGATGGCGGCCCTGCTCGTCGCGGCGCTCGTGGTGCAGTTCCGGGCGCGGGCCTACGTCCCGGTCGTCTACTGGCTCGCGGTCGTGCTGATCAGCGTCGTCGGCACCCTCCTCACCGACACGCTGACCGACTCGCTCGGCGTCGACCTCTGGGTCTCGACGGCCGTCTTCGCGGTGGCGCTGGCCGCCGTGTTCGCCGTCTGGCACCGCGCCGAGGGCACCCTCTCGATCCACGAGGTGACGACGCCCCGTCGCGAGTCGTTCTACTGGGCAGCCGTGCTGATGACGTTCGCGCTCGGCACCGCGGTCGGCGACCTCCTCGGCGAACAGCTGGCCCTCGGCTACCTGCCCTCGGCGCTGCTGTTCGCCGCGGCCATCGCCGTCGTCGCCCTGGCGCACCGGTTCCCCGGCGTCGGGTCGGTGCTCGCCTTCTGGGCCGCGTACGTCCTCACCCGCCCGCTCGGCGCCTCCGTCGGGGACTTCCTGTCGCAGCCGGTGGGCGACGGCGGGCTCGGCCTCGGCTCGACGGTCACGAGCGTCGTGTTCCTCCTGGCCATCGCAGCCCTGGTCGTCGTCCTCACTGTACGGCGACCGGCTCAGCCCGCCCTCCGCGTCTGACCCCCGTTCCTCCACCCCCTCGAGAGAGAAGCACGTCCATGGACTGGCAGTTCGACGGCCTCCCCCTGCACCCGCTCATCGTCCACCTCGTCACCGTCGCGTTCCCGACGGCGTCGCTGCTCGTCCTGGTCGGGGCGTTCTGGACGGCGCTGCGGCGGCGGCTGGGCGTCATCACCCCGCTCATCGCCCTGGTCTCGCTGATCGCGGTGCCGCTCGCGACCTCGTCGGGCGAGGCACTGGAGGAGCGGGTCGGCGGCAGCGCCCTGCTCGAGGCCCACACGCAGCTGGGCGACACCCTGCTGCCCTGGGCGATCGCGGTGTTCGTCGTCGCCGTGGCGCAGTGGGTCTGGCAGCGCTGGGTGCTGACCCCCGAGGCCCAGCGACAGCGCCCGGCCGTCCGCGGCAGCGCACGACTGGTCGTCGGCGTCGTGCTGATGGTGCTGGCCGTCGGCACGAGCATCGGCGGGATCGTCACGACGGTCCGGATCGGCCACTCGGGCGCGGAGGCCGTGTGGTCGGACTCGAGCGAGGGGTGACCCAGGCCCCCGAGTACAGCTCGACCAGGAGCGCCCGCTCCCGCCCCACGACAGGAGAACACATGCCCCTCATCAGGATCGACCTCGTCGAGGGTCGCTCTGACGACCAGATCGCCGCGATCGGCGACGCCCTCATGCAGACCCTCGTCGACGTCTACGGGCTGCCGGAGCGCGACCGCTTCCAGATCGTCACGGAGCACGCACCCGGCCGCCTGACCGCCCTCGACGTCGGGCTCGGCATCGAGCGCTCAGAGCAGGTCGTCGTCATCCAGATCTTCACGCAGGCCGGGCGCAGCACCGACGAGAAACAGGAGTTCTTCCGCGCGCTGGCCGAGGCCCTGGCCGGGGTGGGAGTCGCGGGCGAGGACCTCGTGATCGGGTTCGTCGAGAACACGCCCGCCGACTGGTCGTTCGGCTTCGGCCGCGCCCAGTACACGACCGGGGAGCTCGCGACGCCCGGGGCGTGACGCTGCCGGCGGGACGCCGAGGCCGGAGGCGGATCGCCGGGCCGCGTCGCCCGGCCGGAGGCGCGATGTCGGTGGCGGGTGACACGCTCGCCCGGTGCAGCCTCCCGCGCGCTCGACGCGCACGCCGCCTCCGCCCCTCGCCGCGTGGGGCCTCGTCGTCGTGGCCGACGTGCCGATCGTCGGCGGTCTCGACCCCGACGCCTCGGTCTGGCAGGTGGAGGACGGCTCAGGCGACCTGTGGTCGGTGAAGGCCACGCGGCGCGACTGCCGTTTCGGCCTCGCGCTGGCCGCCTCCCTCGGCGGCGCGCCCGGCGTCGTCGCTCCCCTGCCGACCCTCGCGGGCGAGCTCTGGTCCGAGCACGAGGGCTCGACGGTCTCCGTGTCGCCCTGGGTGCTCGGTGACGACGCCGCGGAGGACGGCCGCGGGCTCGACCTCGGCCAGTGGTCGGAGCTGGGCGCCGTCGTGCGACGGATCCACTCCCAGCAGCCCCCGGCCGGCATCGCGCCGCTCCGGAGCGGCGTCAAGCGCGCGGGGCGACGGGCACGCGTCCGCCTCCGCGAGCTGGACGCTCTCCTGGGCGACGACGGTGCTGCCTCGACGGCCGACCCCGAGCTCACCGACCTTTGGCGAGCGAACCGGGGGCGCCTCCGACAGCTCGAGGCGACGGCCCTGCGCCTCAAGGCCGAGCGCCGACCCGCACCGCGGGTGCCCTGCCACGGTGATCCGCACCTCGGCAACGTCGTCGTCGACGACGGGGGCCGGCCCTGGCTGATCGACCTCGACGAGGCCACCGTCGCGCCCCGCGAGGTCGATCTCGTGCTGGTCGAGCTCGGGGTCCTGCCGGGGCTGCCCGTCGAGCCGGAGCACCGGGCGGCGTTCCGTGCGGGGTACGGCGACGCCGCCCTCGACGAGGGCCGGCTCATCCGATTCGCGTGCGTCCGGGCCCTGGAAGACGTGACGGCGGCCTTCACGACGCGTGAGGGAGCACACTCTGCGCAGCACGACCCGGATGCGGTCGGGGTACACGCCGGTCTCCGCGACCTGCTGGGGCCGCTCGGCCTCGTGTCCCTCGTCGAGGAACGCCTCCCCGCTCCTGCCACGACATCCGCACAGATCCCGACCGAACCGACGCCAGGAGAACCGACATGACGACCCGACGCACGACCGTGGCAGCCGCCGCGACCCTCGCCCTGGCCGCTGGCCTCTCCGGCTGCAGCGGCTTCACCGGAGGCTCCGACGACGACGCCGACGGCGCGCTGACCTTCACGACCTGGGCGAGCGAGTCCGAGCAGGAGTCGTTCGAGGCCCTGGTCACCCAGTTCGAGAGCGAGCACGACGGCGCGACGGTCGACCTCAACGTCGTGCCCTACGACCAGATGTTCTCGAACATCGACGCGCAGCTCTCCACCGGTGACGCGCCCGACGTGTTCCGCGTCGACTACGGCAACCTCGGCGTCTACTCGAGCCAGGGCCAGCTGCTCGACCTCACCGGCCAGGTCGACGACGAAGACTCCTTCCAGCCCGCCATGCTCGAGGCCGTCTCGTACGACGGCGCCGTCTACGGCGTGCCGCACCAGACCGACGTCTCGGCGCTGCTCGTCAACACCGAGCTGCTCGCGGCGGCGGGCGTGACCGACCTGCCGACCACGCAGGCCGACGCGTGGACGTGGGACGAGTTCGGCGAGGTCGCCGCGGCGCTGCGCACGAGCCTCCCGGCCGAGCAGTACCCCTTCGTCGTCAACTGGCAGCAGGGCGGCACGCCCCGCTGGCTCAGCTGGCTCTTCCAGTCGGGCGGCGCGCTGCTCGGCGACGACGGCACGACGAGCGAGATCGACTCGCCCGAGGCGGCCGAGGCGCTCGCCTTCACGACGTCGTTCTTCGACCAGCAGTGGGTGCCGCCGACCAGCAGCGTCAAGTCGACCTCGTACGCCGACACGCTGTTCAGCGAGCAGACGACGGCGATGGCCTTCGTGGGCTCGTTCCTCGTGCCCGAGCTCGCGTCGACCGACTTCGACTGGACGGCCGTGCCCCTGCCCGTCGACGAGCGCGGAGCCACCGACCTCGGCGGCAACGCCCTCGTCGCGACGGCCGACACCGACCAGGGCGAGCTCGCCACGGAGTTCCTGAACTTCATGGCCTCGGCCGACGCGATGACCGAGTTCTGCGCCGCCACCAACGAGCTGCCCACCCGCACCGACGTCGACGCCTCGTCGATCGACTTCGCGGTGCGGCCGGACGTCATGCCGGTCTTCGTCGAGCAGGCGACCACCATCGAGCCCTCCGACGTGAAGCAGCTGACGTCGCCCTACCTGGCCGAGATCACCGTCGCGATGCAGGACCAGCTCGAGGCGGCGTTCACCCAGGGGCAGTCGGTCGACGACACCCTGAGCGCCATCGACGAGGCCGTCGGCCAGGCCACCGACTGATGACGGTGCTGACGGGCGCGCGCCGGCCCGGGCGGCGCGCCGCGCGCCTACGCGAGGGCCTCGTCGGCTGGGCCTTCATCGGGCCGAACCTCGTGCTGCTGTCGGTGTTCCTGCTCGTGCCCATCCTCGGGGCCGTGCAGCTGTCGTTCCAGGAGACCCGTGGCTTCGGCGACCCCGAGTGGGTCGGCGGTGCGAACTACGCGCGCATGGCCGCCGACCCGGTCTTCTGGCAGACCCTCGGCAACACCGTCCTCTTCACCGTCGTCACCGTGCCCGTCGAGATGGCCCTCGGCCTCGGCCTCGCCGTGCTGCTCGACGGGGTGCTGCCCGGTCGCCGAGCCTGGCGGACGATGCTCGTGCTCCCGATGGTCATCTCGGGAGTGGCCAGCGCGATGATCGCCGTCATCCTCTTCACGGAGGCCAACGGCCTGGTGAACCAGGTGCTCCGCGCGATCGGGCTCGGCGCGGTGCCGTGGCAGTCGGACGGCGCCCTGGCCATGGTGTCGGTGATCCTCACCATGATCTGGCTGCGCGTCGGCCTGAACATGATCATCTACCTGGCCGGGCTGCAGTCGGTCTCCCCCGAGCTGTACGAGGCCGCCGAGCTCGACGGTGCGGGCGCCTGGCAGCGGTTCCGGTCGATCACGGTGCCCCTCGTCGGGCCCTCGACCTTCTTCCTGCTGGTGCTCAACGTCATCGCGTCGTTCCAGGTGTTCGACCTCGTCTTCGTCCTCACCGGCGGCGGCCCCGGCTACTCCACCTCGGTGCTCGGCACCTACGCCTACCGCAACGGCTTCCAGATCCGCGAGCAGGGCTACGGGGCCGCCCTCGGCGTCGTGATCCTCGTCGTGACGCTGGCCTTCACCGTCGTGCAGTGGCGCACGAACCGCACCCGCGACCTCACCGAATGACGAGGACCAGCCTGTGACCATCCCCCAGACCGTCGCCGACCCGCCTGCGGCCGGCGCGCCCCGCAGCACCGCCCTCGGCGCCGACCGTGCCGCGGGGGCCCGCGCCCCACGTCGACGTCCTCCCCGGCGCGGCGGCTTCGTCGTCGTCCGCACCGTCGTCGCCGTCGTCGCCTCCGTCGTGGTGGCGTTCCCGCTGCTGTGGATGCTCGTCGTGGCCTTCTCGCCGCGGGGAGAGGTGTTCGGGCGCGGCCTGCGCCTCCTCCCCAGCGCCCTCACCCTCGAGAACTTCAGCCGGGTGCTCGAGCGCTACCCCGTGGCCGAGTGGTTCGGCAACTCCGTCGTCATCGGCGTCTTCGTCACCGTGCTGACGGTCGTCGTCAACCTGCTGGCCGGGTACGCGTTCGCACAGCTGCGCTTCGCGGGGCGCACGGCGGTCTTCCTGGTCTTCCTCGCGACGCTGATGATCCCGGTGCAGGCGACCATGGTCGCGCAGTTCCGCCTCGTGAACGGGCTCGAGATCTACGGCACCTACTGGGCCGTCATCCTGCCCTCGGCCGCCACCGCGTTCGGGGTGTTCCTCGCGCGGCAGTTCATGCTCGGCATCCCGCAGGAGCTCATCGAGGCCGCCCGCCTCGACGGCGCGGGCCCGGTGCGGGTCTTCACCGCGATCGTCCTGCCGCTCAGCGGCCCGCTCGTCGCGGTGCTCGTGCTGCTGACGCTGCTCGGCAGCTGGAACGACTTCGCTTGGCCGCTGATCGCCCTGAAGGACCCCGACCTCTACACGCTGCCCGTCGGGCTGCTCTACCTCAAGGGGCAGACGACGCCCGACTACAACGGCATCATGGCGCTGGCCGTGATCTCGGTGCTGCCGATGGTGGTGCTGTTCCTGGCGTTCCAGCGCTTCTTCGTCCAGGGCTTCGTGCGCAGCGGGGTGCGGTAGCCGACGGCTGCGGCGGAGACGTGCCTGACCGGGTCAGCAGCCGGGCCGTACGGGACGTCTGCGTCGAGGCGGTCAGCGCGCGGCGCGGCTCGCGTGCGCGCGGGCCTTCATGCGGTTGCCGCAGACGGCCATCGAGCACCACTTCGCCGTGCCGGGGCGGCTGTGGTCGACGAGGAAGAGGTTGCACTCGTCGTTGGCGCACGCGCGCAGTCGCCCGGGCAGCTCCTCCGCGACGCCCGACCAGGCCAGCACGGCACGGACGGCGAGCTTCTCGTCGTCAGGGGCGCGGAGTTCCCAGCGCACGCCCGCCGGAGTCACGCGGGGCACCTGGACCGCGCCCTCGAGCACCGCGGCGAGCTCGTCGACGGGACCCGCGCCTCCCCCGCGGACGACGGCCTGGAGGAGCCGACGGACGTCGGCGAGCTGAGCGGACTCCCGGTCGGTGCCCGTCCCGCCCCACCGGAGAGCGAGGGCCCGGCCCTCCGCCCCCTCGAGGGCGTCCGTCGGCACGCCGTCGATCACCGGTGCGCTGTTGAGCAGCGCCAGGAGGAGGTCTTCGTTCTCGAGCACGTCTCTCCGATCTCCTCCGCGGCCACGCCGACAGGATCATGCTAGCGTCCTGACTAACCAGTAATCAAGCCGTTAGGGGTTAGTCATGACCACCGTCCACCACCGCACCGTCTCCGTCGACGGCCTCGACGTGTTCTACCGGGAAGCGGGCGCCGCCGACGCACCCGTCGTCCTGCTCCTGCACGGGTACCCCACCAGCTCCCACATGTTCCGGCACCTCATCCCCGCCCTGGCCGACCGGTACCGCGTCATCGCGCCGGACCACATCGGCTTCGGGCGATCGTCGGCGCCGTCCGTCGACGACTTCGACTACACCTTCGCCGCCCTCGCCGAGGTGACGGGTCGGTTCCTCGCCGCCGTCGGGGTCGACGAGTACGCGATCTACGTCCAGGACTACGGCGCACCCGTCGGCTGGCGGCTGGCCCTGGACCACCCCGAGGCCGTGACGGGCGTCATCTCACAGAACGGCAACGCCTACGAGGAGGGCTTCGTGCCGAGCTTCTGGGACCCGATCTGGGCCGACGCGGCGGAGCGGACAGCCGAGACCCGCGAAGCCCTCCGCCCGGCGCTCGGCCGTGA
Organism: Frigoribacterium sp. NBH87; assembly: GCF_014217665.1. Classification (NCBI taxonomy): domain Bacteria; kingdom Bacillati; phylum Actinomycetota; class Actinomycetes; order Micrococcales; family Microbacteriaceae; genus Frigoribacterium; species Frigoribacterium sp. NBH87. The sequence continues at coordinate 2,632,354 of NZ_CP043650.1, read as the reverse complement.
CGCCGTCGAGTGGCAGTACACCCACGGTGTCCCCGACCCCTCGACCGTCGACCCGGACGCCTGGGAGCACGACCTCGCGCTCCTCGCGCGCCCCGGCCAGGACGACGTGCAGCTCGCGCTCTTCCGCGACTACGCCACCAACAGGGATCTCTACCCGGCCGTCCACGACTGGCTCCGCGACTCCCGCGTCCCCGTCCTGGCCATCTGGGGACGCCACGACGAGATCTTCGCCGCCGAGGGCGCCGCGGCCTTCCGGCAGGACTCTCCCGAGGCCCGGGTCGAGCTCGTCGACGGAGGGCACTTCCTGCTCGAGTCGCATCTCGACGTCGTCGCGGCCACGGTCAGGGACTGGCTGTCGACCCGCTGACGGGCGCGGTCGGCTGAGGCCCCCGGCGGGTGCGAGGGAGCCGCTCGTCGAGCAGCGCCGCGAGCCGGTCGAGGTCGCTCCGTACGGCAGCGGCGTCGGCCTCGAACGCCGCCTCGGAGACGCCGTCACGCCGGAAGAGGGTGAACACGGCCTCGCTGCCCTGGTCGTTGGCCACGACCCGGAACGGGTTCCGTACGGTCGTCCCGTCGGGCAGGGTCACGTCGTGGTCGAGGACCCCCAGCTCCACCGGCCCGGTGAAGGCCACCTCGACGACGCCCATCGGGGAGTCCGCGAACCACCGTCCGCCCTCCTGGCGGACGCCCGCGCTGAGGCCCGCCGCCCACGCGGGCAGGTTCGCAGGGTCCCCGGCGATGCGGGACACCGCGGCGACGTCGTGGTCGAACGAGCGGGAGAGGTGGACGACGGGCCAGGTCATGCCGGGACACTAGCGCCGGGCCGGCCCTGTCGCATCCTTCCGGGCCACGCCCGCTCCGACCACGCCCGCTCCGACCCTGCCCCTCCGGGCTGGCACGGCCCGCCGCGGCGTGCCAGGCTCTGCGCATGCGAATCGACGAGTGGTGGCCCGACCTGATCCCGAGCACCCGGCAGTGGCTGATCGACAACGCCGGCGATGCCGTTCCGCCGGAGATCCTCGAGCAGATCACCGCCGTCACGGGCGAGCCGGGCGACGACGACACCTGGGTCGGCGAGGGCACCGACGACGAGTTCTACCTCTCCGACGAGGCGACCGACTGGGTGGAGGCCGCGGGCGCCGCGGAGGGCGACGAGGACGAGGACGACGAGGAGGCCTGAGCCCCCTCCGGGCAGGCTGCCGGCCCGACGGGAGGCAGCGCTCCGGGTCGACGCGGTGATGCGCACCACCTGTCGTTCACCGGGGGTTCACCGGCTGCACGTCGCGGGGCACGAGAGTGCGGGTGACCACGTCACCCCACGAACGGATCACGCATGCACCCCCTCCTCCGGCGCCTCGGCGCGACGACCCTCGTCGGCTGCGTCGCCGCCGTCGGGCTCGTCGGCACCGCCGCTCCCGCCTCGGCCGCCACGGGAGCCCCGACGCTCCCCGGCACGGTCGTCGTCAACGAGATCGAGTCGGACGGCGGCACGCCCGGCGACTGGATCGAGCTCGCCAACACCACCTCGGCCCCGGTCGACGTCTCCGGCCTCGTGCTGAAGGACAACGACGACACCCACGCCTTCACCCTGCCGGCGGGCACGACCATCCCGGCCCTCGGGTTCCTCGTCGTCGACGAGTCGACCGACCCGGCCCTCGGCCTCAGCTTCGGCCTCGGCAAGGCCGACTCGGTGCGCCTGTTCGACGCCGACGGCACGACGCTCCTCGACTCGTACAGCTGGACGGCCGCCGCCGCCACGACGTACGGGCGCCTGCCCGACCGCACGGGCGCCTTCGGCGTCACGCCCGCCTCGAGCAAGAGCACGGCCAACGCCGCGGCGACGACGCCGGCCGACCCCGGCACGACGCCGGCTCCGACCCCCGCGCCCACCCCGGCTCCGACGCCCACACCCGCACCCGCGCCGGTCGCGACGACGCTGCGCATCAACGAGGTCGAGTCGAACGGCGACGACACCGACTGGGTCGAGCTGACCAACGTCGGCAGCGCCGCCGTCGACGTCTCCGGCTGGTCCTTCCTCGACGGCGACGACTCCCACGCGAAGTACGTGCTGCCCGCCGGCTCGACCGTCGCCCCCGGCGGCTTCTTCGTCATCGACCAGGCCCAGGGCGTCCGTCCCGGCTTCGACTTCGGCCTCGGCGGCGCCGACTCCGCCCGCGTCTACGACGCCTCCGGCGCCCTGGCGCTCACCTACAGCTGGACCGAGCACAGCCTCGTCAGCTACGGCCGCTGCCCCGACGGCACCGGCGAGTTCGCCACCACGACGACGAGCACGAAGGGCGCGGCGAACGACTGCTCCTCCCCCGTGCGCCTCAACGAGGTCGAGTCGAGCGGCGGCACGCCCGGCGACTGGGTCGAGCTGACCACCGTCGGCGCGACCCCCGTCGACGTCAGCGGCTTCGTGCTCCGTGACAGCGACGACACGCACCGGTACGTGCTGCCGACGGGCTCCGTCATCCAGCCCGGGGGCTTCCTCGTGCTCGACGAGCTGACGGCGACGACGCCCGCCGGGTTCGACTTCGGACTGGGAGGCGCGGACAGCGTCCGCCTGTTCGCCCGCGACGGCGTCACCCTCGTCGACTCCTGGGCCTGGACCCAGCACGCCGCGGTGACCTGGGGCCGCAGCCCCGACGGCACCGGCGACTTCACGGGCACTCTCGAGGCCACCAAGGGCTCGGCGAACATCGCCGCGGGCACCGTCCTCACCCAGCCGTGGCCGGGCGGCCCGGACGAGCTGCCGCTCGACGACGAGGCGACCTTCACCGGCGACCTCAGCGGCCTGGACTACGAGCCCTCCGGCACCTCGGCCGACGGCACCCTCTGGGCCGTGCAGAACGGCGACGGCCTGCTCTACCGCATCGTCTCGGACGGCGCGGGGGGCTGGGCCCCGGCCACCGACTCCGGCTGGTCCGCGGGCAAGGCCCTGCGCTACACCGACGGCACCGGCCGCGTCGACGCCGAGGGCGTCACCGTGACCGGCGACTCGAGCGACGGCGGCGTGTACGTCTCGTCCGAGCGGAACAACGCCGCCTCGAGCGTCAGCCGCCCCTCGGTGCTGCGCTACGACGTGGCCGCCGCCGGCAGCGCGACGACGCTCGTCGCGACGCAGGAGTGGAACCTCGCCGCGGACTTCCCCGGCCTCGGCGCGAACGCCGGGCTCGAGGGCGTCACCTGGGTGCCCGACTCGTGGCTCACGGAGCGCGGCTTCGTCGACGAGTCGACCGGCGCCGCCTACGACCCCGCCGCCCGCCCCGGCCACGGCGACGGCCTGTTCTTCGTCGGCGTCGAGGGCACCGCGAGCGTCTACGCCTACGCCCTCTCGACCGACGGCTCGGCCGAGCGCGTCGCGACGATCGCCACCTCGTTCGACCTCGTCGCCGACGTGCAGTTCGACGCCGACCTCGACGCCCTCTGGGTCGTCTGCGACGAGGCCTGCTCGGGCCGCACCGCCCTCTTCGACGTGGACGCCTCGGGCGCCTTCGCCGAGCAGGTCGTCTACGAGGCCCCGCTGAACGCCGACCGCGGGTTCGCCAACGAGGGCTTCGCCGTGGCCGACGCCGCGACCTGCACCGACGGCGCGCGCCAGACGTTCTACGCCGACGACGCCGACACGGACGGGTTCTCGCTCCGCGCCGGGACGCTGCCGTGCGAGGCGCCGACGGCGCCGACCGACCCGACGACGCCGGTCGTGCCGGGGACGGGAGCCGGCGCGCCCGGCGCCGGCGCCGGTGCGGGCACGGGTACGGGTACGGGCACCGTCCCGGCCGGCACGACGCCGACCCGCGTCGCCGCCGCCCCGACCCGCGCGGGCGCGCTCGCCTACACGGGCGGCGCCGACGCTCGTCTCGGCGCGGCCCTCGCGGCGCTGCTGCTCCTCGCCGGAGCGGGAGGGGTGCTCGTCAGCCGCCGTCGCGCCTGACCGCGGCGCGCCTCCAGCACCCGCACCGCGCCTCCCCCGGGCCGCGGCCGTCGACCTCACCGTCGTCGGCCGCGGCCCGTCGGCGTTCCCCGATCGAGGTGACCCGTCCTGGGCCCTGGGTCGGGTGCAGGGCCCAGGACGGGGCATTTCGCGCTGCGACGGGGAGCGTCGACGAGACGAGCAGACCGATCCGGGGCAGATCGGATGCCCGTTCTTGTTGTTCTCTGCCCGATCATGTGGTTTCATCGTCCGGAACGGAGTCGAACGGGCTCCCGACGACGACGAGGTCCGAAGATGAGCACAGCACCGACCGCCCACGGCCCCGCGGGCAGCGGCACCGGCACCGGCACCGGCACCGGCCCCGCCGAGGGCGCCCCCGCCCGGCGGATGATCCTCACCGTCACCCCGAACCCCTCCCTCGACCGCACGATCGAGCTCACCGACGAGCTCCGCCGCGGCGAGGTGCAGCGCGCCGCCCGCACGACCGACGAGCCCGGCGGCAAGGGCGTCAACGTCTCGCGGGCCCTCGCGGCCTCGGGCGCCGAGACCGTCGCGCTGCTGCCCGGGCTGCTCGACGACCCCGTGCTCACGGCCCTCCGCCAGCGCGGCGTGCCCACCGTCAACCTGCCGATCGAGCAGCGCCTGCGGGCGAACGTCACCGTCACCGAGCCCGGCGGCACGACGACCAAGATCAACGAGGTCGGCCCCGACCTCGGAGCCCACGTGGAGGCGCTGACCGGCCTCGTCGTCGAGCACGCCCCCCTGGCGTCGTGGCTCGTGCTCGCGGGGTCGCTGCCCCCGGGGCTGCCGGTGACCTGGCTCGCCGACGTCGTCGGCGCCGTCCGCGCCGCCCACGGCGACGCTGCGCCGCGCATCGCCGTCGACTCGTCGGGCGCCCCCTTCGCCGCGCTCGTCGCCTCCGGCGTCCGGGTCGACCTGGTCAAGCCGAACGCGGAGGAGCTCGCCGAGGTCGTCGGCGGAGACGCCGACACCTACGAGCGCGACCTCGACGCCGCCGTGGCGGGCGCCCAGCGCCTCCGCGAGCTCGGCGTCGGCGCGGTGCTGCTGACCCTCGGCAGCGTGGGCGCCGTGCTCGTCGACGACTCCGGCGCGTGGTTCGCCGCCGCCCCGCGCATCGTGCCGCTGAGCACGGTCGGCGCGGGCGACTCCTCCCTCTCGGGCTGGCTGCTCGCCGAGCAGGCCGGCGCCGACCCGGCCGGCCGCCTCGCGCAGGCCGTCGCCTCGGGCGCGGCCGCCGCGGCCCTCCCCGGCAGCATCGTCCCCTCCCTCGACCAGACCTCCCCCGACGACATCGACGTCGTCCCGATGGCCCCCGTGGCCGTCGGCCACCGCTGAGCAACGACGCCCGACCCCAAGGAGCACCCCACCATGTCCGCACTCATCAGCACCGACCTCGTCGGCCTCGACGAAGACCTGGGAGCCACGTCGTCCGACGTGATCCGGGTGCTCGCCGGCCGCGTGGCCGCCGCCGGCCGCGCCGGCTCCGCCGACTCGCTCGCCGACGACGCGATCGCCCGCGAGGCCTCGATCGGCACCGGCGTGCCCGGCGGCATCGCCATCCCCCACGCCCGGTCGACCTCGGTCACCGAGCCGACGCTCGCCTTCTCGCGCCTCGCCCGCACGGTGCCCTTCGGCGCCCCCGACGGCGACGCCGACATCGTCTTCATGATCGCGGTGCCCGAGGGCGCCGACAGCGACCACATGACGGTCCTCTCCACCCTCGCCCGCGCGCTGATCCGCGACGACTTCACCGCGGCGCTCCGGGCCGCGCGCACCCCCGCCGACGTGGTCGCCCTCGTCGACCAGGAGGTCAGCGGCGACGTGGCGGAGGCGCGGGGCACCACCGGCACCGCTCCCGCGGGCGCGAACAGCGCCTCCGGCACCTCCCCGGCCGACGGCGCCCGTCGCCCCCAGCTGGTCGGCGTCACGGCGTGCCCCACCGGCATCGCCCACACCTACATGGCCGCGGACGCGCTGGTCGCGGCCGCCGCCCGCCTCGGCGCCGACCTGCAGATCGAGACACAGGGATCGTCGAAGGTGACCCCGCTCGACCCCGCCGTGATCGCCGCGGCCGACGCCGTCATCTTCGCCGTGGACGTCGACGTGCGCGACCAGTCGCGCTTCGCCGGGAAGCCCGTCGTGCGCGGGCCGGTCAAGCGCGGCGTCGACGCCCCCGACGCCATGGTCAAGGAGGCGATGGCCGCGGCCACCGACCCCGCCGCTCCCCGCGTCGCGGGCTCGGCCGACGACGCGTCGGCGCAGGAGACCCGCGCGAAGGAGGGCTTCGGCTCGTCGCTGAAGCGCTGGCTGCTGACCGGCGTCTCGTACATGATCCCGTTCGTCGCCGGCGGCGGCCTGCTGCTCGCCCTGGGCTTCCTGCTCTCGGGCTACGAGATCGCGGGCAACGCCGCGACCGTGCTGACGGACTACTCGCTGACGAACCTGCCGCCCGAGGGCCTGGTGTACTTCCTCGGCGCCGCCGCCTTCCAGATCGGCAACCTGTCGATGGGCTTCCTGGTCGCGGCCCTCGCCGGCTACATCGCCTACGCCATCGCCGACCGCCCGGGCATCGCGCCCGGCTTCGTCGCGGGCGCCGTCGCCGTCTTCATGGGCGCCGGCTTCATCGGCGGCCTCGTCGGCGGCCTGCTCGCCGGCTTCGCCGCGTACTGGATCGGCCGGCCCACCGTGCCGCGCTGGCTGCGCGGCCTGATGCCCGTCGTGATCATCCCGCTCTTCGCGTCGATCTTCGCGAGCGGCCTGCTCGTGCTCGTGCTCGGCGGCCCGATCGCCGCCCTGACCGTCGCGCTGACCGACTTCCTCAACGGCCTCAACGGGACGGGCGCGGTCGTGCTCGGCGTCGTGCTCGGCCTCATGATGTGCGTCGACCTCGGCGGCCCCGTCAACAAGGTGGCCTACTCGTTCGCCGTCGCCGGCCTGTCGGCGGGCTCGCTCACCGACAACCCCGCACCGCTGATGATCATGGCCGCCGTCATGGGCGCGGGCATGGTGCCGCCGCTCGCGATGGCCCTCGCCTCGACGGTGCTGTACCGCAAGGGCTTCTCGCAGGTCGAGCGCTCGAACGGCACGGCAGCGTGGCTGCTGGGCGCCTCCTTCATCTCCGAGGGGGCCATCCCGTTCGCCGCGGCCGACCCGCTGCGCGTCATCCCGGCCTCGATGGTCGGAGGCGCGGTGACCGGAGCCATCTCGATGGCCGCGGGCGTCACGTCGCAGGCCCCGCACGGCGGCCTCTTCGTGTTCTTCGCGATCGGGAACCTCGGCATGTGGGTCGTCGCGATCCTCGCCGGCACCGTGGTGTCGGCCGTGGTGCTCGTCGGCCTCAAGCGCTTCGTCCGCCGCTCGGGCGAGAGCGTCACCGTCGAGGCCGCCCAGGCCGCCGACGCCGGCGCCGTGGTCGGCCAGCGCAAGCCGGTCGCCGCCTAGCGGCCACCGCCTGCACCGCACGACAGAGGCCCCCGCCCCGGGAAGGGACGGGGGCCTCCGTCGTCAGTGCGACGTGGCGCGACCGCTCAGTCGTTGCCCTGTCGACGACGGTGACGGAGCGTCAGCCAGGCGCCCATCACGATCATCATGAGGGCCGCGGCGCCGATGCCGACCCAGGCGTCCGAGCCGGTGAAGGCGAGCGGACCGCGGGCGGCGGAGACGCGGCCGGGGCCGTCGGAGTCGCCGGCTCCGGCACCGGGCGCCCCGGCGCCGGGCGTGCCGGCTCCGGGCGTCCCGGGCGTGCCCGCACCGGGCGTGCCGGGCGTGCCGGGCGTGCCCGGGTCGCCGGGGCCGTCGGCCGCCAGCACCGTCAGCGTCGCGCGGGCGATCTGCCCCGCGCCCTCGAGCTCGACGACGTGCGCCCCCGGCTCGAGGTCGGCCGGCACCGTGAAGCGCAGGACGCCGACGCCCGAGACCGTCGCGGTCGCCGTGCCGATCGACTGCGGCTCGGAGAACACCGTGCCGGCGAGGGCCTCTCCGGCGACGAAGCCGGTGGCCGTGATCGACACCGAGTCGCCCGGGCGGGCGGTCGCGGGGTCGAGCGTGCCGGGCACGATCGCCTTCGTGGGCTCGTCGACCTCGAGGTCGATGCCGAGCACCGCGGCGAAGCCCTGGAGGGCCACGTCGGGCAGTCCGCGCTGCAGCGCGGCCTCGGCGTCGGCCGTGAGGGCGTCCGAGCCCGCCGCGGCCGTGCCGTCGGTCATCGCCGCCTGCGCGAGGTCACGGGCGAGCGACACGAGCACGTCGGCCGTGGTCATCGCCCCGAGGTCGGTGCCGCTGAACGGGCCCACCGCGGCCAGGAGGAGGCGCAGGGCCGCGACCGGGTCGGTCACGCTCCCGTCGTCGCCCCAGACGTCGGCGTCGAGCAGGGCCTGGACCGCGTCGCGGGCCGCGCCCTCGGGCAGGCCGGCGACCAGCGCCTCCACCCGGTCACGCGCCCCGTCGGTGCGGAGGCCCCAGCCGTAGGGGAAGAGCGGCTCGTAGTCGGCGTCGCCGACGTTGATCGGCACCTGGTCGGCGCTGGCCGCCCAGGTCACGGGCAGGCGGCCGGCGAAGGGCCGGTCGCCGAACAGCACGTCGGCGACGCCGGCGCCCTCGGAGCCGGGCAGCGACGAGGCGACCACGGCGTCGGCCTGGCCGACGACGTCGCCGAGCAGCTGCGGCCGGCCCGACACGACGAGCACCACGCAGGTGGCCGTCGCGGCGCAGACCTTCGCCACCGTCGCCTGGTCGGCGGGCGTCAAAGAGAGGCTCGAGCCGTTGTTCGGCACGTCGCCCTGGCCCTCCGCGTACGGGCGCTCGCCCACCACGACGACGCCGGTCTGGTCGGCGCCGATCGGGGCGGAGGCGTCGGGGCTGACGGTCACCGCGGCGTCGGGGGCGACCTCGCGGATGCCCTCGGCGATGCTCGTGCCGGTCGTCGTGTCGCCCGACCCGCCCTGCCAGCTGATCGTCCAGCCGCCCATCTGGCGACCGAGGTCGTCGGCGCTGGAGCCGGCCACGTAGAGCGAGGCGTCCTTCGCGAGCGGCAGCGCGCCTCCCTCGTTCGTCAGCAGCACCTGCGACTCGCCGGCGGCCTGGCGGGCCACGGCGCGGTTCGCGGCGGAGCCGACCCCGTCGACGTTCGTGCGGTCCGCGAAGGGCTGCTCGAACAGGTTGAGGTCGAACTTCTGGGTGAGGATGCGGCGGACGGCGTCGTCGACCCGCGACTGCGGGACGGCGCCGGAGCCGACGGCCGCGACGATGCTGTCGATGAAGGCCCCGTAGTTGTAGGGCGCCATCGCCATGTCGAGGCCCGAGTTCACCGACCGCACCGCCTTCTCGGCGTAGGTGCCGCCGGGCAGCTTGTCGATGCCCTCCCAGTCGCTGATGAGTAAGCCCTCGAAGCCGAGGTCGCCCTTCAGCAGGTCGGTGTTCAGGGCGGTGTTCTCGTGCATGCGCACGGGGCCGTCGCCGAGATCGACCGCCGAGTACGACGGCATGATCGTGCCGACGCCGGCCTGGAGCGCCGGCAGGTACGGGTCGACGTGCAGGCGGGTGAACTCCTCGAGCGACCCGGCCTCGGTGACGCCCTGGTCGATCGGGTAGGCGCCCGTCCCGGCCACGGACTCGTCGTACGTCGTGCCGCCGTCGCCGGCCCAGTGCTTGGCCGTGGCCAGCACCTCGTCGGCGCCGCCGATGTCGGTCGGGTCGTCGCCCTGCAGGCCGAGCACCGACGGGGCCGCGAAGGTGCGGACCAGCGCAGGGTCCTCGCCGAACGACTCGTAGCTGCGGCCCCAGCGCTCGTCGCGCGAGACGCAGAGGCAGGGGGCGAAGGTCCACGGCACTCCCGTGGCGCGCACCTCCTGAGCCGTGACCCGAGCGATCTCCTCCACGAGGGCCGGGTCGCGGGTGGCGCCGAGACCCGTGTTGTGCGGGAAGATCGTCGCGCCGACCACGTTGCTGTGGCCGTGCACGGCGTCGACGCCGTAGATCATCGGGATCTGCAGACGGGTCGACAGGGCCTCGCGCTGGTACGCGTCGACCATGTCGGCCCAGGCGACGGCGGTGTTGCCCTCGGGCACCGACCCTCCGCCGCTGAGCAGCGAGCCGAGGGCGCGGTCGCTGATGTCGCTCGTCGACGTGAGGCCGAGGCGCTCGGCCTGGGCCATCTGCCCGACCTTCTCCTCGAGCGTCATCCGGCCCAGCAGGTCGGCGACGCGGTCGGCGGTGGGCAGCGAGGCGTCGAGGTACGGCAGGTCGTGCGCGGCGAGCACGACGCGCGGGCCGTCGCCGACCTTCGCCGTGGTCGACGCGAGCGTCACCTGGAGCTCCTTGGCCTCGGCGGCCCCCGCGGAGGCGCGGGTCGCCACGGTGACCGTCTGCTGAGCACCCGAGGCGCTCCCGGCCGGGAAGGTCACGGTGCCCGACGCGGCGTCGTAGTCGGTGCCGGCGACGGCCGTGCCGTCGGCCGTGGCCCAGTCGACGGACACGTCGGAGGCGAGGGGCTCGTCACCGGCGGTCGTCACGGTCAGCGCGACCTCGGCCGGCTGGCCGGCGTCGACGAGCCAGACGTCCTGCGTGGAGTCCACGGTCACCGACGCCGCGGAGGCGGGGGTGCCGTAGAGCTGCGTGTCGTCGATCGCCCAGCCGACGGGCGCCGGGGTGCCCGGCGTGAAGGTGAACGAGTAGCCGAACGAGGCCGTCAGGTCGAGGGTGCCGTTCGTCGTCGCGGCGTCGCCCGGCTGGTAGCCCGACGGCGTGAACGACGAGAAGGGCAGCTCGACGAGCTTCCAGCGCGAGGTGCTGCTGCCCCAGTTGTCCTTGAAGGTCGTGGCCCACAGCTCGCTGGTCTCCGCGGTGTCGCCGCCGGCCGGGTCGCCGTCCTTGATCTCGAGCTTGATGTCGGCGCCCGCCGTCGGCGATGCCGGGTTGTTCGACTGCGACGCGTACCACCAGAAGCGGATGCCCTGGTAGCTCGACCAGTCCTGGCTGTCGGCCAGGTTGTGGCTCAGCCCGCCGTAGCCCCCGGAGGGGATCGAGAACTGCCCCGAGAGCACGTGGTTCTCGACGTCGCCGCCTCGCTCCTGCACGGTGACCTCGCGGCTGATGGTCGGCTCGGTCGGTGCCGGCGAGCCCCAGGTGAAGAAGCCGACGGGGTCGGCGGTCGTGCTGAGCGGCACGTCGCCCTCGAAGTCCTCGATCATCGTGGCGCGGTCGAAGACGGCGACGTCGTCGACCAGGTACGTGCCGGCGCCGAGCTGCGTCAGCGTCACCGCGAAGCCGGTCGAGGCGGACGGGTCGAAGCGGGTGTCGCTGGTCGGCTGGCCCTTGACGCGCAGGTCGGCGAAGAGCACGCTGACGCGCTTCCAGTCGGTGCTGTCGTCGGTGACGCTCGTCTCGAAGAGCACGCCGCCGTTCTTCAGCTCGTACCGCAGCTGCTGGCCGCCGGCCACGCCCTTGAACCAGAACGAGAAGCCGTCGGCGTCGCTCCAGTCGGCGGCGGGCTGGTCGTGCGAGAAGCCGTACCAGCTGTCGGGGGCGGTGGGCCCGGCGACGACGGCGCTGAGCGCCTGGGTGCCGGCGGCTCCCTCGCGCTCGGCGGCGACGGTCGAGAGCGCGGGCGTGACCGCGGCGCTGGCGCCCCAGCCGAAGTAGCCCGAGGGCACCCCGGCCTCGAAGTCGTCGAGCACGCGGGTCTCGCCGACGTTGGGCAGCTCGCCCGTCGGGGTGAGCGTGACGGCCAGCGACCCGCGCGACCCGACGACGGTCGGCTCGCTGGCGTCGGAGGCGGTCAGCTCGACCGTGCGGCGGGGGCTGAGCGCGCCGGTCGAGATCGTCTCGAGCGCGACGGAGGCGGTGGTCTCGCCGGGCGCGAAGGTCACGGTCTCGTCGACGGCCCGGTAGTCGGTGCCGGCGACGGCCGTGCCGCCGGTGGAGCGGACCCGCACGCTGACGGGCTCGTCGCTGGTGCCGGTCAGGCTGAGGCCGGCGGTGAGGGTCTGCCCGGCGGCGACGGTCGCGGTCGCGCGGTCGAAGCTGACGGAGCGGGTCTGCGCCTCGCCGTACACCTGGAGGCCGTAGGCGGAGTAGCCGTACCAGTGGGGCCGCGAGGCGTCCCAGGTCGCCGCCGAGCGCTGCAGCATGCTCACGCGCACGTAGCGGGCGTCCGTGGGCGCCGACAGGGCGACCTCGTCGCGCTGCCCGTCACCGGCGTCGACCGTCTGGGCGGTGGTCCAGCTCTCGGCCAGCGCCGGGTCGCCCGTGGTCACGTCGACCGTGTAGCGCGTCGCGTACGACGCCTCCCAGTCGAGGCCGATCGCGTCGACGCGGGCCACGCCGCCGAGGTCGACGATCACCGAGGCGGTGAACGGGACGTCCTCGTCGGGGCCGTTGCCGCTGGCCCACCGGGTCGTGGCGTCGCCGTCGTTCAGGGCGTCGGCGGGGAAGGTGCCGTCGGCGTCGGACTGCGAGGCCGACGCGGTGACGGTGCCGAAGCGGGCGAGGTCGACCGGGGCGGCGACGGCGCCGAGGGCCGGCAGGCCCGACAGCAGCAGGGCCGAGACGGCGGTGAGGGCCGTGCCGACGGCGACGCGGCGCGTCGCCCTGCCGGCTCGGCCTCGAGGTGGGCGGGTGGGGACGACGGTCACGACTACTCCCTTGTAATCACGAGCAGGCGGGCCGGTGCGCACGACATCGTGCGCGGTGGCTCACCAGGGGGGACGTCGGCCCTCACCGACCCCGTGATCGGGGGCCAGGGGCTCGACCGGCTGATCGTATCCACACAGCTCATTCCGAGGCAAGGGGTGGACGACATCGATGTCAGACCTGCGACACGGCCCCCGGGCAGCACCGCCGGGCGAAGTCGACGACCTCGCGGCCGACCTCCGCGGCCCGCGAGTGCACGACGTCGTGGACGGCGGCGGGCACGTCGCGCGCCTCGCCGTCGACGACGAGCGCGACGAGCTCGTCCGCCCAGCGGGCGGGCGCCACGGGGTCGTGGCGGCCCCGCAGCACGAGCAGCGGCGCCGCCAGACCGGGGAGGCGCTCGTCGATCGGGTGCCGGAGCATCGAGCGGGTGCCCGCCGCGTACGACAGCAGGCCGCCGCGCAGGTAGTCACGCGTCACCATGGCGCTCGTGAGCGGCGGCTCGCCGAGCATGTCGAGGGCGAGCCGGCGGCCCTGGCCGACGACGCCCGGCGCGACGCGGTCGACGACGGGGCCCACCAGCACCACGCCCGCGACGACGTCGGGGCGACGCAGGGCCATCTCGACGACCACCTGCGCGCCGAGCGAGTGCCCGACGAGCACGACCGGACCGGCGAGGGGAGCCGAGGCGAGCGCGTCGAGCCTCGGCAGCAGGGCCTCGGCGAGCTGCGGGATCGCCAGGCGCCGCCCCGGGCCGGGCGAGCGCCCGAAGCCGGGCAGGTCCGGGGCCAGCACGGGCCCGTGGGCGACGAGCGCGGCCGCGAGCCGGCTGAACGAACGGTGCGACAGGCCCAGCCCGTGCACGAGCACGAACACCGGCGCTCCGGGCGGGTGCCGCTCCGGGCCGCGGGCGGACCACCAGTGCACGGAGGGCCGGTCTGCCGACGGGCCGCCGCGGCGGGGGGACGACTCGGCGATGGTGTCCTCCACGGGCGGCTGAGGCAGGGGATCTGCCGTCTGGGAGTGTACCGGCGGGCGGCCCGGCGCCCTGCACTAGGGTCTCGCCTGTGGAACCACCCCGGCACGACGCTCCGACACCCGCCAGGGCCGCCGTGGTGGTCAACCCGGTGAAGGTCGACGTCGCCGCGCTCCGGCTGCTCGTGGCCGAGCAGGAGGAGCGGCTCGGCTGGGCTCCCGCGACCTGGTGGGAGACGAGCGCGGGCGACGACGGGCGCTCGGCGGCCGAGGCGGCGCTGGCGGCCGACCCGCGACTCCTCGTGGTGGCCGGGGGCGACGGCACGCTGCGCGCCGTGGCCGAGGTCGCAGCCGGGCGAGGCACCCCGCTCGGGCTCGTGCCCGCGGGCACCGGCAACCTGTTCGCCCGGGAGCTGGGCCTGCCCCTCAACGCGCTGCGCTCGGCGGTCGAGACCGCGTTCGGCGGCCGCGACCGCCCGGTCGACGTCGGCACCGTCGAGCTCGGGCGCCCCGACGGGACGAGCACGAGCCACGCCTTCCTCGTCATGACCGGCATCGGCGTCGACGCCCACATGGCCGGGCACACCGACCCCCGGCTCAAGGCCCGGATCGGCTGGCTCGCGTACTCCGACCCGATCGCGCGGAGCGTCTTCGGCAACCGCCAGTTCGACATGACGTACGCGCTCGACGACGAGCCCCCGGTGTCGACCCGCGTGCACACGGTGATCGTCGGCAACTCGGGGACGCTGACCGCGGGCATCCTGATGATCCCGGACGCCGTCGTCGACGACGGGCTGCTCGACGCCGTCGTGCTCCGCCCCGGGCGCGGTCCGGGGTGGACGTACATCGGCTACCGGCTCGCCTTCAACCGCCTGCTGCACCGCACCGGCATCGGCCGTGTCGTCACCCGGTGGAGCCCCCGGCCCCGCTCGATGCGCTTCGCCCAGGCGCGGGCGATGCGCGTGCAGCTCGCCGCCCCGCAGGAGATCCAGATCGACGGCGACCCCCGCGGCCTCGTCAGCGAGGTCGCCATCACGGTCGCGCACCACGCGCTGACCGTGCGCGTGCCGCGCGCGGGCTGAGCCCGGCGGGGGCCGACGACACGGCCCGGACGCAGGAGGCGCGGTGCAGGTCGAGCCTGCACCGCGCCTCCCCCGGGCCCTCGCCCGGTGACCTCGTCGCTCGCTAGTCGCGCAGCTCCAGGTACTTCGAGATCAGCGCGCCGGTCGAGCTGTCCTGCGCCTCGAGCGCGGCGACGTCGCCGTCGACCGCCGGGGCGATCTGCAGCGCGAGCTGCTTGCCGAGCTCGACGCCCCACTGGTCGAACGAGTCGATGCCCCAGATCGTGCCCTCGACGAAGACGATGTGCTCGTAGAGCGCGATCAGCTGGCCGAGCACGCTCGGGGTCAGCGCCGGGGCGAGGATCGACGTCGTGGGGCGGTTGCCGCTGAAGACGCGGGCGGGGACGACCGCCTCGGCGGTGCCCTCGGCGCGGACCTCGTCGGCCGTCTTGCCGAAGGCCAGGGCCTTCGACTGCGCGAAGAAGTTCGCCATGAAGAGCGCGTGCACGTCCTGGCCGGGCTCGACCGTGCTGCCGTCGCCCGACTCGTCCTTCAGGGGGTGCGCCGGGTTGGCGACCGCGATGAAGTCGGCGGGCACGATGCGGGTGCCCTGGTGGATGAGCTGGTAGAACGCGTGCTGGCCGTTCGTGCCGGGCTCGCCCCAGAAGACCTCGCCGGTGTCGGTGGTGACGGGCGAGCCGTCCCAGCGGACGCTCTTGCCGTTCGACTCCATCGTGAGCTGCTGGAGGTAGGCGGGGAAGCGGTGCAGGTACTGCGAGTAGGGCAGCACGGCGTGGCTCTGCGCGCCGAGGAAGTTCGAGTACCAGACGTTGAGCAGGCCCATCAGCACGGGCACGTTCTGCTCGAGCGGAGCGGTGCGCATGTGCTCGTCGAGGGCGTGGAAGCCGGCGAGGAACTCGCGCCAGGCGTCGGGGCCGATCGCGATGACGACCGAGGTGCCGATGGCGGAGTCGACGGAGTAGCGGCCGCCGACCCAGTCCCAGAAGCCGAACGCGTTCTCGGGGTCGATGCCGAACGCGGCGACCTTCTCGAGGGCGGTCGAGACGGCGACGAAGTGCTTCGCCACGGCGCCCTTCCGAGCCTCGTCGGTGTCGTCGAGGGCGCCGGCGGCGGCGAGGCCGCGCCAGAGCCAGTCGCGGGCGAGACGCGCGTTGGTGAGGGTCTCGAGCGTGCCGAAGGTCTTCGACGCGACGATGAAGAGGGTGGTCTCGGGGTCGAGGCCGACGGTCTTCTCGGAGACGTCGGTGGGGTCGATGTTGGAGACGAAGCGGACCTCGAGGCCCTGCTGCACGTAGGGCTTGAGCGCCTCGTAGACCATGACGGGGCCGAGGTCGGAGCCGCCGATGCCGATGTTGACGACGGTCTCGATGCGCTTGCCGGTGACGCCGACCCACTCGCCGGAGCGGACCTTCTCGGCGAAGGCGTAGACCTTGTCGAGCGTGGCGTGGACGTCGGCGTCGACGTCCTGGCCGTCGACGACGAAGCCGGCCGCGGGGACCAGCTCGGCGCCGTCCTTCGGGCGGCGCAGGGCGGTGTGCAGCACGGCGCGGTCTTCCGTGACGTTGATGTGCTCGCCCGAGATCATGGCCTGGTAGCGCTCCGCGACGCCGGTGTCGGTGGCGACCTGGAGGAGGTGCTGGAGGACCTCGTCGGTGACGAGGCCCTTGGAGAGGTCGACGGTGAGGTCGGCGGCCTGGAAGGTGAGGCGCTCGGCACGGTCGGCCTCGGCGTCGAACCAGGCGCGGAGGTCGGGCGAGAAGCCGTCGGCGATGCGGGCGAGCTGCTGCCACGCCTCGGTCGAGGTGGGGTCGACGGGAACGGATTCGGTCACGGGTGGTCCTCCTGGAGCGGATGAGCGGTACGGCCCGCGGGAGACGCGCCGTCGCGTGACGGACCGGGCCCAACTCTATTGCTCCGCCCCGCCGTGCGCCCCGCCTCGTCCGATGTGCGACGGGGGCTTGCGCACGCGGGCGCCGGCGCGAGCGCGAGCGCTGCTGCGGTGCGGGGCGGTGCAGGGGGCGGCGCTGCTCGCGCCCGGCCCGCGGACCCCCCTAGGCTGGCCCGAGGGGGAACGACAGATGGACGACAGCACCACCACGGGCAGCACCACCACGAGCACCGAGGCGCCGCCGCGCGGCCGTGGCCGGGTGATCGCGATCGTCGGCGGCGTGGTCGCCGTGGCGACGATCGCCATCGGTGCGGTCGGCTGGGCCCTCTGGCCCGGCGAGGCCGCGCCGACGCCCGTCAGCACCGCCACGCGCACCGCGCAGGCCGTCGCGCCGAGCACGCCCTCGCCCACGCCGACCGTCGCGACCGCGACCGGCTCGCCGACCCCGCGCCCCGCGACGGCGCCGCCGGCCGACCCCGCCGTCCCCGCACCGTTCGTCACGCCCGTCGCCGCCGGCACGGTCGTCTCCGAGGGCGACGTCCGGTCGCCGAAGGGCAGCGTCGCCTACCACTGGCGGGCGACCGCGAACGGCGACGACACCTTCTCGATGGAGTACTCCGGCTTCACCTCGACGCTGCCGGTGCCGGTCGGCGCGACCCTGATCGAGATCGCGCCGAGCGTCGGCGACGGCCTCACGGCGCACGGCCCGGGCGACCTCCAGCTCGGCGGCCCCACGACGGAGCCCGCCCTCGCCACCTCGACCCTGCTCGGCACGAGCACGCCCGGCTACCTCGGCACGCTGGTCACCTACTCCGCCGCCGCCGACGGAGCCGACCTGCCCGTCGAGATCGGCCCCGAGAAGGTGCTCGCCGTGACGCCCGTCACGTGGTCGGTGCCCGGCCGCCAGACGAACATCGTCGTCGCCGACTCGGGCTCCGCCGACCTCGCGACCGGCACCGTCGTGTCGTCGACGCCCGCGGGCGGCCCGCGCGGCTACCTCGTCGCGGCGGGCGACACCATCGACGCCGTCGCGGCACGCTTCGGCATCACGCCGGCCGCGCTCATCTACCTCAACGCCGGCCTGCTCGTCACCGGCGACCAGCAGTACCTGATCTACGGCAACACGATCAACCTCGACCCCGACAGCGTCTGACCCCGACGGCGTCCGCCCCTGCCACCGCCGGGGCGCTGCCGCCGCCGGTGCGCGCCCGTCAGTCGCCGGCGGCGCGTCGGACCAGGGCCCCCAGGGAGGCGCGGGTCGCGTCGTCGACGCCCGTGACGGCGTACGCCGTGGGCCACATCACCCCGTCGTCGAGCTGCGCGCCGTCCTGGAACCCGAGGGTCGAGTACCGCGTGCCGAACTTGGCGCCGGGCTGGAAGAAGACGACGGCCTTGCCGTCCTCCCGCGCGTAGGCGGGGAACCCGTACCAGGTCTTGGGGCGCAGGCTCGGGGCGTGCTCGGCGACGATCTCGTGCACCATCTGCGCGATCGGCCGCTCGACGTCCGTCATGGCGGCGATCGCGGCGAGCGCGTCGGCCTCCTCCGCCGCCGCCTTGTCGGCGAGCTTCTGGCGCTTCGCCTCGACCCGCAGCTCGGCGGCGCGCTGCTTCATCGCGGCGCGCTCCTCCTTGGTGAAGCCGTCGTCGGCCATGTCGTCTCCTGTCTGAGGGGGGCGTGCCGCCCGCGCTCATGGTGACAGGCCGGGCAGAGGCGCACAACGCCGCCCGTCGCCCCGCGCCTCGGCCAGACGTAACGAACCCGAAACGGAGCTGAGCGTGAGCCGGAAACACGCCCTGGATACCGTTCGAGCCTCCTGCACACCACCCTCCGCCGCTCCTCCCCATGAGAAGGACTCCCTCCCGATGAAGCCCCTCCGTCGGCGCCTCCCGCGCGCCCGCAGCTCCGCGACGGCCGTCGCCCTGGCCCTCGCCGCGGTCGCGCTCGGCGCCTCCCCCGCCTCCGCCGCCCCCGTCCTGGCCTCGGCCACCGTGACGGCCCCCGCGACCGCCACGGTCGGCGACGTCGTCGACGTCTCGGTCGTGCTCACCGGCACCGCCGACGTCTACGCGTACGACCTCGAGCTCGGCTTCGACGACGTCGCCCTCGACTACGTCGCCGACAGCGCCACCTCGCCGAGCGGCGGCTTCGACGACGTCCAGGTGGCCGACGGGTCGCTCTCGATCCTGCACACGCGGCTCGGCAGCTCCCCGGCCCTGACCGGCGACCTCACCGTCGACCTGCAGTTCACCGCGGTCGCCGCGGGCGGCGCCGCGGTGTCCCTCGACTCCGTCGAGCTGATCGGCGCCGACGGCAGCAGCCTCGTGGTCACGCCGACGGCCTCCGCCGTCGTCGCGGTCGCGGCCGCGCCGGTGGCCCCGCAGCCGTCCGCCAGCCCGACGGCCGGCGCGCCCGCGCCCTCGGCCAGCCCCACCGCCGCGACGCCCGTCACGGGCGCGGCCGCCGGCCGCCCGACCGCCACCGGCTCCCGCGACGACCTCGCGTTCACCGGCTCCGACAGCTGGCTCCTCGTGGCCGGCGGAGCAGGGCTGCTCGTGCTGGGCCTGCTCGTCGTGGCCGCGGTCGCCCTCCGTCGCCGTGCGGCGGCGACCCGATGAGCGCCCGCGACCGGGCCGGGCTGCCGGCCCGCGACTCCCACGCTCCCCTCGCCCCCGCGACGCCCTCGTCGCCGTCACCCCGGAGACTGCCCGCCATGACCCCTCGCCGACGCACCGCCACGGTCGCCGCGACCTCGATCATCTCGGCCCTCGCCGTCGGCGGGCTGGTCGTCGCGCCCGGCGCCGCCGCCGACGACGCGCCCGTCGCGGCGTTCCTCGCGCCGTACTACACGGAGCTCGACCTCACGGGCGACGACCAGGTCACCGCGGCCGACCTCGAGCTGGTCTCCGCCGCCCTCGGGGCCACGTCGCCCTCCGCCGAGTTCGAGGCGGTCGCCCCGGCCGACGTCGACGCCGACGGCGTGATCACCGTGGCCGACGTCGTCGCGGTGTCGCAGCGCGCGATCTACGACGACGGCGAGTTCCAGCTCGTCGAGGCCAGCGCCGTCGACATGCAGGCCGCGATGAATGCCGGGGTCGTCAGCTCGGTCGACCTCACCACCGACTACCTCGCCCGCATCGCCGCGTACGACACCGCGAAGGTCGACCCGGCCGCCGACGGGCGCCCGCTGCACTCGATCATCACGACGAACGACGAGGCCCTCGCCGCGGCCGCCGCGGCGGACGCCACCCGTGCCTCGCAGGGCATGACGAGCATGCTGCTCGGCGTGCCGATCGCCGTCAAGGACAACTACGACACCGTCGACATGCCGACCACGGCCGGCTGCGGCTGCTGGGACGCGAACCAGACCGACGACGACGCCACCATGGTCGCGGGGCTCCGCGACGCGGGCGCCGTGATCCTCGCCAAGGCCAGCCTCGACGAGTTCGCCTACGGCTTCGCCTCGGAGTACACCGCGGGCCAGCCCGCCGGGCAGACGACCCTCGTCGCCAGCCCGTACGTGACGAGCCGGACCGCCGGTGGCTCGAGCGGCGGCACGGGCGCGGCGATCGCCGCGAACCTCGCGGGCATCGGCTTCGGCACCGACACGGGCGGCTCGATCCGCATCCCGTCGTCGTACAACCAGCTCGTCGGCGTCCGGCCCACGGTGGGGCTCACGAGCCGCACCGGCATCGTGCCGCTCGCCCTCAGCCAGGACACCGGCGGCCCCCTCGCCCGCAGCGTCACCGACGCCGCGATCGCGCTCGACGCCGTCACGGGCGTCGACGCGAGCGACCCCGTCACCGCCGAGCAGCAGGGCCGCGTGCCGACCTCGTACACGGCCGCGCTCGACCCGACGGCACTCGAGGGCACCCGGATCGGCTACGTCGCCTCGATGGTCAGCACCGACGCGACGACGCAGCGGCTCTTCGCCGCGTCGCTCGCGACGCTCCGGGCCCAGGGCGCGACGGTCGTCCCGGTCACGCCGCCCGCCGGGTTCGCCCGGGTGCTCTCCGAGTCGAGCGGCAGCACGAACGAGTTCGCGCACGACCTCGCCGCCTACACGCGCGACCACCTCGCCCCCGAGGTCACGGCGCGGACGATCCCCGAGATCCAGGCGTCGGGTCGCTACGTCCAGTCACGGGCCAGCATCTACACGGCGCGCGCCGCGGTGACCGAGGCGCAGTACCAGGCCTGGGCCGGCCCGACCGGGTCGCACACGACGCAGATCGCCGCGGGCCAGCAGCTCGTCACGGGCATGCTCGACGGGGGCGACCTCGACGCCCTGATCTACCCCTCGGCGGTCGCGTACAACTCGTTCAGCACGAACATGCGCCTCAGCCCCAACACGGGCATGCCGGCCGTGACGGTGCCGATGGGCCAGGCGATCGCGGCCGACGCGACCGTCACGGGCGCGGGCGTCAACCTCGAGTTCCTCGGCCGCGACTACGACGAGTCGACCCTGATCGGCCTCGGCTACGCGTTCGAGCAGGCGACGCACGCCCGCACGTCGCCGGCGCTCTACGGTCCGCTGACGAAGTAGGCGCGAGCAGCCTGCGGGAGGCGCGGTGCGGGGAGACCTGCACCGCGCCTCCTCGTCGTCGACGGGGGTCGCTTCCCCTTGTGCCGCACGAATGGATAGCGCTACTCTCCGATAGTGCGCATATCCGAACTCGCCCAGGAGGCGACCACACCGCTCACGGCGGTCAAGTACTACCAACGTGAAGGGCTGCTGCCCCCGGGCGAGAAGACGGCCCCGAACCAGACCTCGTACGACGACCGGCACGTGCGGCGGGTGCGCCTCGTCCGGGCCCTGCTCGAGGTCGGGGGCCTCTCGGTCGCGGCCACGAAGGACGTCCTCGCCGCCCTCGACGCCGACGACGCCCCGCTGGCCGAGGCGTTCGCCGCGGCCCAGCACGCGATGAGCTCGCCCCGGGCGCACGACGCCGCGCCGAGCCCCGCGGCCCGCGAGCGCGTGGCCGCGCTGACGAGCGCCGCCGGCTGGGCGACGACCGACGAGAACCCCGGGCTCGACGCCGCCGCCCGCGCCCTCGACGGGCTGGCCACGATCGACTTCGAGCCCACCGACGACTACCTGCAGGCGTACCTGGCGGCCGCGGCGACGGCCGCCCGGGCGGACGTGGAGGCGCTGGGCGGCCGGCACGACCGCGACGACGTCGCGGAGCTGATGGTCGTGGGCACCGTGCTCGGCGACCCGCTCTTCGCCGGCCTGCGCCGCCTCGCGCACGAGGACGTCACGCACGACCTCTTCCCGGTCGCCGACCAGGACGGCCGACGCTCGTGAGCGCGTCGCGGCACGTGCTCCTCGGCGGCCACGGCGTCGTCGGGCGGGAGACCGCCCGCGCGCTCCGCGCCCGCGGCCACGACCCGGTCACGGTCGGCCGACGCCCCGTCACGGAGGGGGACGGCAGCTCGGTCGTCGCCGACCTCCTCGACGGCGACGACGTGCGCCGCGCGCTGCGCGGCGCGGACGTCGCCTACCTCGTCGCGGGCCTGCCGTACTCGACCCGCACCTGGCGCGAGCAGTGGCCGACCGTCGTCCGCCACGCCGCCCGGGCCGCCCTCGACGAGGGCGTCCACCTCGTCCACCTCGACAACGTCTACGCGTACGGGCCGGTCGACGGCCCGATGACGGAGGAGACGCCGCTCCGCCCGACCAGCCGCAAGGGGGCGGTGCGGGCGGAGGCGCTCGGGCAGCTCGACGCCCTCCGCAGCCGCGGGCTGACCGTGACGACCGCCCGCAGCGCGGACTTCTACGGCCCCGGCGCCGCCACCAGCGCGTTCCAGGGATTCGTGGTCGACCGCGTGGTGGCGGGGAAGCGGCCCACCTGGCTGCTCGACGCCGACCAGCCGCACTCGCTGACCTACACGCCCGACGTCGGCGACGCGCTGGCCGTGCTCGGCACCGACGAGCGCGCCCGGGGCCGGACCTGGCACGTGCCGACGGCACCGCCCCTGACCGGGCGGGAGTGGGGCGAGCTCGCGGGCGTCGCGCCCGACCGGATGTCGGTGATGAGCCTGGCGACGCTCCGCCTGGGCGCGCTCTTCGCGCCGGCCGCGCGCGAGACGCTCGAGCTCACGTACCAGAGCACGGCCCCGTACGTCTTCGACTCGAGCCGCGCCTCCCGCGAGCTCGGCCTCACCGCCACCCCGGCGTCGGTCGGCGTCGCCGCCACGCTCGAGCACGCCCGAGCGGTGGCCCGGTGAGCGCCGGGCTGCGCCGGGCCGTCGCCTGGCACCCTCCGCTCATGGCGCTGGCCGCCGTGATGGGCGTGTGC
Source organism: Frigoribacterium sp. NBH87 (assembly GCF_014217665.1). Classification (NCBI taxonomy): domain Bacteria; kingdom Bacillati; phylum Actinomycetota; class Actinomycetes; order Micrococcales; family Microbacteriaceae; genus Frigoribacterium; species Frigoribacterium sp. NBH87. The sequence continues at coordinate 2,609,526 of NZ_CP043650.1, read as the reverse complement.
GCCGTGGCCTGCGTCGTCGGCCTCGTGGTCGACCCCCGGATGATCCTCGGCGCGCCCGCGTGGGCCAAGCCGCTCAAGTTCTCGCTCTCGATCGGCCTCTACGCAGTGACCTGGGCGTGGCTGATCGCGCACCTGCCGCGTCGCCGGGTGCTCGCCGGGCGCCTCGGCACGGTCATCGCCGCGACGCTGCTCGTCGAGCAGGTGCTCATCGTCTGGGCGGTCGCCACCGGCACGACGAGCCACTTCAACGTCTCCGACGGCCTGCACGTCGTCGTCTGGGGCACGATGGCCGTCGCGATCACGGTCATGTACCTCTGCACCTTCGTGACGTCGCTGATGCTCGTCGGGCTGCGCTTCCCCACGCCGGCCCTCACGGCCGCCGTCCGGGCGGGCGCCCTGATCGCCCTCGGCGGGATCGGCGTGGCCTTCCTCATGACCGGGCCGACCGGGGCCCAGATCGCGAGCCCGACGGGCATCGTGGGGGCCCACGCCGTAGGCGTCGTCGACGGCGGGCCGGGGCTGGCCCTGCTCGGGTGGAGCACGGTCGGCGGCGACTACCGCGTGGCCCACTTCGTCGGCATGCACGCCCTCCAGGCGCTGCCGCTCGCGGCGCTGCTGCTCGGCGCGCTGGGGCGGCGGGTGCCGCTGCTGGCGTCGCCGGTCGTCCAGCTCCGGCTGGTGCTGGTGGCGGCGGTCGCCTACGGGGCGGCGACCGTCCTGCTCGCCGTGCAGGCGTCGCTGGGGCAGTCGGTCGTCCACCCGGCGGGCGCGGTCGCGGTCGCGGCGTGGACGATCGCGGGCGCCGCCGTGGCGGTCGCCGCGGTCGTCGTGGCGCGGGGCGGTCGCGGCGCGCGCGGCGCACCCGGCGGCCCGTCATCCAGGATGCGCTCTCTACCGGGTCGCCGCCCTGCCCCGCGGAGCACGGGTGGAGATCGAGTTCGTCGCCGCCGCCGTCGGAGCGCGAGGGAGGCGCGGCGAGGGCCCGCCTGACGCCTCAGCCCCGCGAGCGGGCCAGCACCGCACCGTGGGGCCGCGGACCCTTCGGCGAGCCCGTCCGGGTGTGCGTCTCGACGACCTCGAAGCCCGCCGCGCCGAGCTCGTCGGCGAGCCAGCCGACCGGCCAGCGCCAGGCGGTCACGACGGCGTGGTCGAACTGCTCCAGCTCGTCGCCGACGAAGAAGCCGACGAGCAGCCGCCCGCCGGGGCGGAGGGCCCGGGCGGACTCGGCGAGCGCGCGACCCACTGCCGCGGGCTCGTGGTGGATCAGCGAGTACCAGGCCAGGACTCCCCCGAGCGTCCCCGCCCCGTCGGGCAGGGCGTCGACGCTCGCGACCGTGAAGGGCACGGCGGGGTGGGCGGCGCGGGCGTGCTCGACGAAGGCCGGCACCTGGTCGACGCCCCGGGCGTCGGCACCGAGCCCGGCGAGGTGGGCGGTCCAGTGCCCGGGCCCGCACCCGGCGTCGAGCAGGGGCCCGTCGACGTCGTCGGCCCACGCCTCCACCAGCTGGCGGTCGGACGGGTGCACGGACGACATCGACCCGAGGTGCTCGGCGTACTCGGCGGCCCGGCGCGAGTACGCGTGCTCGACGTCTGAGGTCATGCGGGGAGCCTACGAGGAGGCGCGGCGCAGCGGAGCGAGACGGCCGGACGCCCGGGCAGGACGGTCCAGGACCGCTGATCCACTCCGGAGTGGATCAGCGGATCCGGACCACGACTCCCGCTCGTCGCACGTGGTCGCACCCCGCCACGCCTCCGGCGCGCTCCCGGCACGCCCCAGATCGGGGTGTGGCACCGGGTGCCGGGATGGGGCAGGCTCGGTGAGCACCTCTCTCGGAAGGACCCCGTGCTCTCGCTCGTCTACACCAGTGCCGCCCGCACCCCGTTCTCGGACGGCGACCTCGCCACCCTGCTGATGAACAGCCGCGCCAACAACCGTCGCCTGGGTCTCTCCGGCTTCCTCATGCACAAGCAGGGCCGGTTCGTCCAGGTGCTCGAGGGGCCCGAGGAGGCCGTCCAGCAGCGCTACGCGCTCATCGCCGCCGACCCCCGCCACACCGACCTCGACGTCCTGCTCCGCGAGACCATCGACGAGCGCCGCTTCGGCGCGTGGACGATGGGCTACCGCGCCACGACCGACACCCTCGTCGACGAGATCCCGGGCTACGCCGACGTGTCGGGCGCCTCGCTCGACGTCGCGCGCTCGCGCCCGGACCTCGAGCCGTCGGTCCGGTCGCTGCTCGACTGGTTCCGCGCCCCGCTGCCGGCCGGCGCCTGAGGCCCGACCCGCGACTCCTCGGGAGCCCTGCTCCCCCGGGCTGCCGGCCTCAGAGCGAGCGCGGCTCGCGCCAGCGGTGGTCGCGGTCGGCGTCGGTGACCTCACGGAGGACCCGCGCCGGCACTCCCCCGACGACGACCATCGGCGGCACGTGGGCCGTCACGACGGCCCCGGCCGCGACGACCGAGCCGGCGCCGACCGTCACGCCGGGCAGGATGACCGCGCCCGCGCCGACCCAGACGTCGTCGCCGAGGTGGACCGGCGCCGAGAACTGGCTGCCGTCGCGCCGCACCTCGGGGTGCACCGGGTGCCCGGTGGTGCTGATGGTCACGTTCGGCGCGATCATCACCCGGTCGCCGACCACGACGGCCACGTCGTCGACCACGGTCAGGCCGAAGTTCACGTAGACCTCGTCGCCGAGCACGACGTTGTCGCCGTAGGCCACGTGCAGCGGGGGCTCGACCCAGACCCCGGTGCCGACCGAGCCGAGCATCTCGTCGAGGATCTCGCGGCGACGCTCGGTCTCCCGCGGCCGCGTCGCGTTGTAGTCGTACGCGAGCTCCTTGCCGCGCACGCGCCGCTCGGCGAGGTCCTCCAGGCCCGGGCCCCCGTCGGTGTACAGCTCGTGGGCCGCCATCCGGCGGCGGACGTCGTCGTCGCGCTCGTTCATCGGGCCAGGCTACGGGGCGGTGACGCCCTGCTCGGTCCGGTGGCGCTCGTGCCAGCGGCCGCGCGCCGACAGCACGACGCCGCCGAGCACGGCTGAGATGAGCGACCCGACGAGCACGCCGACCTTGACCACGTCGTCCTGCTCGCTGCCGGTGCCGTAGGCGAGCTCGCCGACGAGCAACGAGACGGTGAACCCGATGCCCGCGACGAGCGAGAGGCCGACGACGTCGGGCCAGCGGAGGCTCGGGTCGAGCTTGATGCCGGGGAGGCGCGTCACCAGCAGCGATGCCCCCGTTATGCCGACCGACTTGCCCACCACGAGGGCGACGACGATGCCGATCGCGACGCTGTCGCGGAGCGACTCGGTGAGGCCCGAGAAGCCGCCCACCGAGACGCCCGCCGAGAAGAAGGCGAAGATCGGCACGGCGACGCCCGACGAGATCGGGCTCCAACGCTCGGCGAAGTGGTGCGTGAGCGCGTGGCGCTCCTCGTGGCCGTCGGCGTCGACGTGCGTCACGCCGGCCCGCCGGGTGGCGATCGCCGGCACCAGCAGGCCCAGCGCGACGCCCGCGATCGTGGCGTGGATGCCCGAAGCGTGCACGAGGGCCCACGCGACGACGCCGAGCGGGATGAGCAGCCACCACGAGCGGACCCCGCGGCGCACGAGCACGGCGAACGCGGCGAGCGGCAGCAGGGCGAGCAGGAGCGGCACGACCGCGATGCCCGCCGTGTAGAAGATCGCGATGATCGTGATGGCGATGAGGTCGTCCACCACGGCCAGGGTGAGCAGGAAGGTGCGGAGCGCCGGGGGCAGCCGCTTGCCCACGACCGCGACGACGGCCACCGCGAAGGCGATGTCGGTGGCGGCGGGGATGGCCCAGCCCTGCAGCGCGTCGGGCCCGGCACCGATGTTGATCGCGGTGAAGATCAGCGCCGGCAGGGCGACGCCGCCCACGGCCGCGGCGATCGGCAGGGTGGCCACCCGGGGGTCGCGCAGCGAGCCGGCGACGAACTCCTGCTTGAGCTCGAGGCCGACGACGAAGAAGAAGATCGCGAGCAGGCCGTCGGCGGCCCAGGTGCCGACGCTGAGGTGGAGGTGCAGCGCCTCGGGGCCGAAGGTGGTGTCACGGACCTGCGCGTAGAACGAGCCGGCCGGGCTGTTCGCGATGACCAGGGCGAGCACGGTCGCCCCGAGCAGCAGCAGGCCGCCCGTGGTGTCACGGCTGACGAAGCGCGAGAGGCGCTGGGCCCGGGAGGCGGGCGCCGCCGAGGGCGAGGGCGGCGTCGAGGAGGCGGGGGCGGGCGTGGCGGAGTCGGGCACGGTGTCCTAGAGGGGTCGAGTCGAGCGGTGACGGGTCGGGGGGCGACCTGCCGGGCTCGGGGCCCGCAGGTCTACGCCGCTGGCGGCGGGCAGCCGGCGATCTCGCCGTGGGCGTTGCTGCCCCAGAGGCTCATCCAGCCGTTCGTGCCGCAGGTGCGCTTCGTCAGCACCAGGCGGTTGGGGAACGCCTGAGCCCGCACGCGCGCACGACGGCACGACGACGAACTGAGGGAGGCGGACACGACGACAAGGGTACCTCTCCGGTCAGAAGGCGTACCGGATGCGGCACCACGGCGCGACCTCGGCGACGAGCGCCGTGAGGGCGGCGACCCCCTGTGCCTTGAGGTCGTACCGGTAGCGCAGGTTCTCCGCCCCGTTCTCGGAGGTCTTGGCCTCCTGGAGGTCAGGGCGCCAGATCAGCTCCTCGCCCCTCGGGTGCCAGCGCTCGTTCACCTCGTGCAGGGCGGCGTTGTGCGTCAGGAAGATCATCTCCGCCGCCGCCTGCTCCTTGGCCGCCGGCGACAGCACGTCGTCGACCTCCCGCAGCAGCTCGCGCCAGTCGTCGAGCCACCCCGGCGTCATGATCACCGGCGAGAAGTTGAGGTGCACCTCCCACCCCGCCGCGACGAAGTCGTTCACCGCGGCGATCCGCTCGCTCATCGGGCTCGTGCGGAGGTCGGTGACCTTGGCGACCTCCGCCGGCATCAGCGAGAAACGGATGCGCGAGCGGCCCTGGGGGTCCCAGTCGAGCAGGTCGCGGTTGACGTACTTCGTGGCGAACGAGGCCTTGGCCGTCGGCGTCATGCGGAAGAGCTCGCAGACGTCGCGCACGTTCTCGGCGAGCAGCGCGTCGACCGAGCAGTCGCTGTTCTCGCCGATGTCGTAGACCCACGCCTCGGGGTCGCACTGGTTCGGCTCGGTCTTCGGGCCCTGCTTCTGCACGTGACGCGCGAGGTGCCGCGAGATCTGCTCGACGTTCGTGAAGAGCGTGACCGGGTTGCTGTAGCCCTTGCGCCGCGGCACGTAGCAGTAGACGCAGGCCATCGCGCAGCCGTTCGCCAGCGACGGGGCGATGAAGTCGGCCGAGCGCCCGTTCGGCCGGGTGACGACGCTCTTCTTGACGCCGAGCACGAGGGCCTCGGTCTTGATGCGCACCCACCGGCGCACGTTCGCCTCGTCGCCGTGCACCTCGGGGATCCGCCAGTGCGACTCGACCGGCACGACGGTGGCCTCGGGCCAGCGCCCGATGATCTCCTGCCCGCGGGGCGACGCCGCCGCCTCGGGCTCGGCGTAGATGCGACGGACGTCGAGCAGCGGCGAGGGAGTCATCGCCCCTTGTCTACCCGCCACCTCCGACACGGACATTCCCACGTTCATGCAGAAAATGAATAGCATGATCCACATCATGAATAGGAACGACGGCACCCTCCCGATCTTCAAGACGGAGGCACAGGCTGCTGCGCTCGAAGCACTCCTGCTGAGCGATCGGCCGCTCTCGACGCGGGAGATCATCACCGCGACGGGCGCGAGCCAGCCGACTCTCCACCGCGAGCTGACGAGGCTCGTCGACGCAGGGCTGCTCGTGCGCACCACGGTCGGCCGCAGCGCACTGTTCGCTCCCGACGAGGCGAACCCTGCCGTCGCGCCGCTGCGGACGCTCATCACCCTGTCGCGCGGCCCGCAGGCCCTGATCACGACGGCACTCGCGGATGTCCCCGGCATCAGCCGGGCCCTCATCTTCGGGTCGTTCGCCGCGCGGTCCACGGGAGCCCCGGGAGCGGCGCCGGACGACATCGACCTGCTCATCGTCGGGAGCCCGGTCCGTCGCGATGTCTACGACGCCCTCGACCCGCTCGACCAGGCCCTGCGACGCGAGGTGAATGTGACATTCTTGAGCGATGACCGCTGGGACGCTGCTGAGGACGAGATCGTGACGAGGATCCTCGGCGAGCCGAGGCTGGAGCTGCTCCCGTGAGCTACGGGCAGGCCGATCTCGAAGCGATGGTCTCCGACGGAGACCTGGAGGCCTGTCCCGCCGATGCCGCGGGCGCGAGAGCGCTGCTGACCAAGGCCCGCCGACACGTGGAGACAGCGCGGTCGTTGATCGACGACGACACGGAGATCGCCGCCGACGCCCTGCACGCCGGCAACAGGAAGGCGCTGGAGGCCGTGCTCCTCGACCGCGGTCTCAGATCCACCAAGAAGGGCGGGCACATCGCCCCTCGTCGAGCCGTCCAGTCGATGCTCGGCGGCGGGAGAGGGCTGCTGGGGGTCTACGACGTCGTCAGGCGACTGCGGCACGAGGGCGACTACACGCTCACCGATCTCCACCCGGACGATGTCCGCGACAACCTCCAGGACTCCCTCGCCCTCGTCGAGGCCTGCGAGAAGGTCATCGGGATGATGCCGCCCTTCTCTGCGGGTCGTGCACGATCTTGACGATCACTCGACGCCGAACGACCGGCTTGCCGATCGCGACGGGGCCACTGCTAAGGTAAGGCTCACCTAAGGCCGACCACGGGTCGCTCCGATCACGAGCGCCCCTGCGACGCGGCGTGCTCCCGAGCACGCCCTCCCGGAGCGTCGAGCCGGGCCCCTGCACCCGTCCCGGAAGGACACCCATGCCCCGCACCACGCGCCTGCTCGCGATCAGCGCAGCATCCGCCCTCGCCCTCGGCCTCGCCGGGTGCTCCGCCGACGCCGGCGACTCGACCGACGCCTCCTCGGGGTCGTCCGGGTTCACGCCGATCACGATCGAGCACGCCCTCGGCACGACGACGATCGAGACGAAGCCCGAGCGCGTCGCCACGGTCGCCTGGGCGAACCACGAGGTGCCGCTGGCCCTCGGCGTCGTGCCCGTCGGGATGGCCGCCGCGAACTTCGGCGACGACGACGGCGACGGCCTGCTGCCCTGGGTCGAGGAGAAGCTCACCGAGCTCGACGCCGAGACCCCCGTGCTCTTCGACGAGACCGACGGCATCGACTTCGAGGCCGTGGCCGACACCGACCCCGACGTCATCCTCGCCGCGTACTCGGGCCTGACGCAGGAGGACTACGACACCCTCAGCGAGATCGCGCCCGTCGTCGCCTACCCCGAGACCGCGTGGGGCACCGCCTGGCGCGACATGATCGAGCTCAACAGCGAGGCCATGGGCATGGCCGACGAGGGCGAGCAGCTGGTCAGCGACCTCGAGTCCGAGATCAGCGACACCGCCGACGCCCACCCCGAGCTCGCCGGCACCTCGGCGATGTTCCTCACCCACGTCGACACCGGCGACCTCAGCGAGGTCAGCTTCTACACGACGCACGACACCCGCGTGCAGTTCTTCGACGACCTCGGCCTCGAGCAGCCCGGCAGCATCACCGAGGCCAGCGACGCGACCGAGCTGTTCTCGCTGACGCAGAGCGCCGAGCAGGCCGACGCGTTCGACGACGTCGACGTGATCGTCACCTACGGCGACGAGACCCTCGTCGACGCCCTCGAGGCCGACCCGGTGCTCTCGCAGATGCCCGCGGTGAAGAACGGCGCCATCGTCGCCCTGCCCGGCACCACCCCGCTCGGCACGGCTGCCAACCCGACGCCGCTGTCGATCTCGTGGATCCTCGACGACTACGTCGACCTCCTCTCGCAGGCCGCCGCGAAGTCGTAGTGACCACAGCCCCCCCGCTGCCCGCCGCGGGCGTCGCCGTCGTGCGACGCCCGCGGCGTCTGCGCGCCGTCTGGCTGCTCGTGCTGGTGGCCGTGCTGGTCGGCGTGGTGCTGCTCAGCGTGACGGTCGGCTCGCGCGACGTGTCGCTCGCCGACGTGTGGGCGGCCCTCGGCGGCGCGACCGACGGCTTCGACCGCGCGTCGGTCGCGAAACGGGTGCCGCGCACCGTGCTCGCCGTCGCGGCGGGCGCGGCCCTCGCCGTCTCCGGCGCCGTGATGCAGGGCGTGACACGCAACCCCCTGGCCGACCCGGGGATCCTCGGGGTCAACACCGGCGCCTCCCTCGCCGTCGTCGCGGGCATCGCGTTCTTCGGCCTCAGCGCCTCGACCACGACGATCTGGGTCGCCGTCGCGGGCGCCGGCGCCACGGCGCTCGTCGTCTACGCGATCGGCTCGCTCGGCCGGGGCGGGGCGACGCCGCTCAAGCTCGCGCTCGCCGGCGCGGCCACCTCGGCGGCCCTGGCCTCGTTCATCACCGCGATCGCGCTGCCCCGGGGCGACATCGCGTCGAGCATCCGCTCGTGGCAGATCGGCGGGGTCGGCGGCGGCACCTGGGCGAGCCTCGAGCAGGTCGCGCCCTTCCTCGTCGTGGGCGTCGTCGTCTGCCTGCTCTCGGCCAAGGCCCTCAACTCCCTCGCCCTCGGCGACGACCTCGCGGCCGGCCTCGGCGAGCGCGTCGCCGTCGCCCGCGGGGCCGCCGCGCTCGGCGCCGTCGTGCTCTGCGGGGCGGCCACCGCCGTCACCGGCCCGATCGGCTTCGTCGGCCTCGTCGTGCCGCACGCCTGCAGGCTGCTCACCGGCGTCGACCACCGCTGGCTGCTGCCCTTCTCGGCCGTCGCCGGCGCCGTGCTGCTCACGGGCGCCGACGTCGTCGGCCGCGTCGTGGCCCGCCCGGCCGAGATCGACGTCGGGATCGTCACCGCCCTGATCGGAGCGCCCGTGTTCATCTGGATCGTCCGACGCTCGAAGGTGAAGGCCCTGTGAGCGCGCCGACCGACCTCCGGGCGTCGACGCCCGTGCCGCCCCGCGGGCCCGGCGGCGAGCCCGCCCGCCCCGGCTCGAGCCGCCTCGACGCCGTCGCCGCGTCGGTCGCCGCAGGCCGTGCCCGGCGGGGCCGCCGGCGTCGGGCCGTGGTCGGCGTGCTCGTCGCCGCCCTCGTCGTCGTCTTCGTGCTGAGCCTCATGGTCGGCCGCACCTTCTACGGCCCCGGCGAGGTGCTGGGCGTGGTGCTCGGGCAGGACGTGCCCGGCGCGACCTTCACGGTCGGGCGCCTGCGCCTCCCCCGCGCGGTGCTCGCCGTCGCCGCGGGCCTCTGCTTCGGCCTCGGCGGCGTGACCTTCCAGACGATGCTCCGAAACCCGCTCGCGAGCCCCGACATCATCGGCATCAGCTCGGGGGCCAGCGCCGCCGCCGCCTTCGCCATCGTGACGCTGTCGCTCGACGACGGCCAGGTCTCGGCCTTCGCCATCGCCGCCGGCCTGGCGGTCGCGGTGCTCGTCTACCTGCTGTCGAAGCGCGGCGGGGTCGCCGGCACGCGGCTCGTGCTCGTCGGCATCGGCGTCGCCGCGATGCTCGACAGCCTGACGGCGTACGTGCTGTCGAACGCCGCGCAGTGGGACCTGCAGGAGGCGACCCGCTGGCTCACCGGCAGCCTCAACGGCAGCAGCTGGCCCCAGGTCGTGCCCGTGCTCGTGGCCCTGGTCGTGCTGACGCCGCTGCTGCTCAGCCGGTCGCGCGACCTCGCGGCGACGCAGCTCGGCGACGACGCTGCGTCGGCGCTCGGCGTGCGGGTCGACCGCACGCGCCTCGTGGTCATCGTCGCCGCGGTCGGGCTCATCTCGTTCGCGACGGCCGCCTGCGGGCCGATCGCGTTCGTGGCCTTCCTCTCCGGGCCGATCGCGGCCCGCCTGGTCGGGCCGAGCGGCTCGCTGCTCGTGCCGTCGGCCCTGGTGGGCGCCCTGCTCGTGCTCGTCGCCGATGTCGTCGGGCAGTACGCGCTCGGCACGCGCTTCCCCGTCGGGGTCGTCACGGGCGTGCTGGGCGCTCCGTACCTGATCTGGCTCATCGTCCGCACCAACCGATCGGGAGGCTCCCTGTGACCGCCGACCACACGCTCGACGCCGAGCACCTCACCCTCGGCTACGGCGAGCTCACCGTCGTCGACGACCTCAGCCTCGTCGTGCCGCCCGGGCGGATCACCGCCATCGTGGGGGCCAACGCCTGCGGCAAGTCGACGCTCCTGCGGTCGATGTCGCGCCTCCTCAAGCCCCGGTCGGGCCAGGTCGTGCTCGACGGGCGCGAGGTGCACCGCACCCCGGCGCGCCAGCTCGCCCGCACCCTCGGCCTGCTGCCGCAGTCGCCCGTCGCGCCGGAGGGCATCACCGTCGCAGACCTCGTCGGCCGCGGCCGCCACCCGCACCAGGGCCTCCTCTCGCGCTGGAGCAGCGACGACGACCGCGCCGTCGCCGAGGCGCTCGAGGCCACCGAGACGACCGCCCTCGCCGACCGGTCGGTCGACGAGCTCTCGGGCGGCCAGCGCCAGCGCGTCTGGATCGCCATGGCGCTCGCCCAGCAGACCGACGTGCTGCTGCTCGACGAGCCGACGACCTTCCTCGACGTCAGCCACCAGGTCGAGGTGCTCGACCTGTTGACCGACCTCAACCGCCGTCGCGGCACGACGATCGTCATGGTGCTGCACGACCTCAACCTCGCGGCGCGCTACGCCGACCACCTCGTCGCCCTGGCGGCGGGCCGCGTGCACGCGGCGGGCGCCCCCGCCGAGGTGCTGACGGAGGACTGCGTCCGAGCCGTGTTCGGCCTCGACAGCCGTGTGGTCGCCGACCCCACGACGGGCGCGCCGATGATGCTCCCGCTCGGGCGGCACCACGTCGTCGCCGAGCCGACGGCCTGAGGCGCGGGCGCTCCAGACGGACGGACCCCGGGGAGGCGCGCTGCCGGTCGCACCGGCACCGCGCCTCCCCGGGGCGTCGACTCGTCGCTCGGGCGTCAGCCCGTGACGACGGCGATCTCGTTCGGCGCGGCCGGCAGCTCGGCCGAGGCCAGCACCTCGCCGGTCGCCGCGTCGACGCGGTGGATCGAGCGCGTCGCCGCGTCGGTGACCCACGCCGAGTCGCCGACCACGGTCAGGCTCGGGTGCGAGTCCTGCCACTCGGCCGGGCCCGTCCACGGGTCGATGACCGGCCACGAGTCGGTGGCCTCGCCGGTCTCGCCGTCGAGGCGGTGCAGCGCCCCGTCGGTGCCGAGCACGAGCACGTCGTCGTCGGCGGTGCGGGCGACGCCCTTCCAGGTGTAGGCGACGCCCTCGGGCAGGTCGACCACGCTCGACGACTTCGCCGCGGTGTCGACCATGGTCAGCTGCGTGAGCTCGTAGCCCTCGGAGTCGGGGTCCGAGTTGTAGTCGCCGAACATCACCGGCGACGAGTCGGTGACGTACGCGTTGCCCGTGCGGCCGTAGGCGTCCGCGGCGGGCAGCTTGGTGAACGTGCCGTCGTCGTAGACCAGCACGCCGTCGCTGCAGCCGAACACGGCCACCTCGTCGGCCGTCGTGCCCTCGCCGTGCACCGACGGGCACTCCTCGCTGCGCGCGATCTCGTCGCGGTCGGCGTCGAGCGCCCGCACGCCGGTGCGGCCCTCGCTGTCGCCGATGGTCGTCAGCAGGGTGCCGTCCTCGAGCTCGATCGAGACGCCGTGGTGGGCCTCGGGCGCCGGGATCTGCTCGGTCTCGGGCAGCTCGCCGGTCGACGAGGCGTCGAGCAGGTCGGCGGTGTCGAAGACCGTCGTCTCGCCCGTGCCGTCGGAGAAGAGGATCGTCTTGTCGCCGTGGCGCACCACGTGGCCGGGGGTCGGAGCGTCGAAGACGAGGTCGGTCAGCTCGGGCTCGGCGACGCGGTGCTCGCCGTCGGCCGTGGTCCAGGCGCCCGTGTCGAGCACCTGGAAGCCGTCGGTGGTGGAGACGAGCACGTGGCGCCCGTCGCCGGACGAGTTGACGCGGTTGAAGCCGGCCAGCTCGATGTCGGCCCGCTGCTCGAGGGTGTCGGCGTCGAGCACGAGCAGCCCGCCGTCGTAGGTGAGGGCCACGCGGGGCTGCGCGGCGGAGGCGGTGGTGCCGCCGGCCTCGGAGCCCGCGCCGGCCTCGGCGTCGGTGCCCGCGCCTCCCGAGCAGGCGGTGAGGGCGAGGGCCGCGCCGGCCGTGAGCGCGAGCCCGGCCAGGCCTCGACGGCGTCGCGGGTGTCGCTGGTGTCGCTGGGTCATGGGGTCCTTCCTTCGGGGTGGCGGCCGGTCAGGGAGACAGGCCGTGCGAGATGAGCTGCTCGTTCGAGCGCATCATCTCGAGGTACGTGGCGGCGCCCCCGCCGGGGGCGCTGAGCGACTCGGTGTGCAGGGCGACGACCTCGACGTCGACGTCGGCCTCGTCGGCGAGCACCTGCACCAGCCGGTCGGGCTGGGACGAGTCGGCGAAGATCGTGGCGACCCCCGCCTCCTCGATCGCGTCGGTGAGGTCGTCGAGGTCAGAGGCGCTCGGCGCCGCCAGGGTCGTGCCGCTCGGCAGCACCGCCCCGACGACCCGGAAGCCCCAGCGCTCGGCGAGGTAGCCGAAGACGTGGTGGTTCGTCACGAGCGCGCGGCGCTCGGCCGGGATCGCCGCGAACGTCGCGGTCAGCTCCGCGTCGAGCGTCTCGAGCTCGGACCGGTAGGAGGCGGTGGCGGCGGTCAGGCGGTCGACGTCGATCCCGTCGACCTCGGTCGCCAGCACGGGCTCGAGCCCGTCGACGACGTCGAGCACGCGCCCCGTGTCGGTCCAGAGGTGCGGGTCGGGCTCGCCCTCCGCGTCGCCGTCGACATAGGCGAGCGGCTCGATCAGGTCGCCCGCCTCGACGACCGGCACGCCCGCCGCCCCGGCCGCGTCGACGTGCTGCTGCAGCCCCTCCTCGAGGCCCAGACCGTTCGAGACGACGAGGTCGGCGTCGAGCATCTCGGCCGCCTCGCGGGCGGAGATCTCGACGGAGTGCGGGTCGGCGCCCGGGGGCATCAGGGTGACGACGTCGACCTGGTCGCCGACGAGCTCGCCGACGACGTCGCCGAGGATGTTCGTCGTCACGACGACGCGCGGCCGGTCGCCGGTGCCGGCGGTGCCCGGGCCGGCGGCCGTGCAGCCGGCGGCGGCGAGCAGGGCACCCGCCGCGACGGCGGCGGCCAGGGCGGTGCGCGCGGCGCTCATCGGCCCGTCTCCACCAGGAGGCTCGCCGGCAGGGCGAAGCTGCGCGCGACGCGGGCCGCGTCGGCGTGGTCGATCTCGTGCACCTGGCCGGTCGACGGCGAGGCCACGTAGCTGCGCGAGGCGTCGACCTCGAGCCGGACGCCCTCGGGCAGGGCGCCGTCGACGAGGTCGCCGGCGAGCAGCGGCTCGGTCTGCGCCACGAGCCCGTCGGGCGACAGGACGACCACGCGCCCGGAGGCGTCGACCCCGACGACCGTGTCGTCGGGGTCGCCGACCGCGGTCGCGCGCAGCAACGGTTCGGGGGTCTCGATCAGGGTCCAGGCACGGGCCCGCGCGTCGAGCAGCCAGGCACCGCGGGTGCCGGCGACGGCCGCGAGGGCGGGTCGCCCGGGGCGCTGCTCGAACGCGGTCGCGACGTCGGCGGGGGCGGTGCCCGCGGGGTACGGGACGCGCTCGACCGCCGCGGACGAGCCGTCGTCGCCCTCGGTCACCAGCACGGCGCCGTCGGAGCAGCCCACGACGACGCCGACCCGGGTCGCGGCGGCGCCGCGCAGGTCGGGGCAGGAGGCGAGAGCGCCGTCGACCTCGTCGCCGTCGGCCGTGAGGACCCGGACGGCGTCGGCCACGTCCTCGCCGGCGGCGCCCGTCGCGGTGCTCGCGACCAGCAGGCCGCCGAGCGGCACGAGCACGCCCTCGGCCCCGAGGCCCTCGACGCGCGCCCGCTCGTCGAGCTCGCCGTCGGCCAGCGCCTCGCCGTCGAGCACGACGCCCGTCCCCGAGCCGTCGAAGGCGACGGCCGTGAGCGAGGCGCTCGAGGCGATCCGCGCCTCCCCCGCTCCGTCGCCGCCGTCGATCTCGCCGGGCTCCGCGACGACGCGCGGGTCGGCCAGGTAGTAGTGGGAGTGGTCGCCGTGCGGCACCGTCCACGCCCCGCCGTCGACCAGGGTCACGGCGCCGTCGTCGGTCGACGCCAGGACGTACCGGCCGTCGGTGCCGAGCCGGGTCGCGTCGACCCCCTCGGCGAGGGTGACGCTCTGCTCGGTGGCCGGGTCGAAGGCGGTCAGGGCGCCGTCGGCGAGGGCCACGAGGCGGAGCTGCGGCTCCTGGAGCTCGTCGGCGCCCTCCACGAAGCCGTGGCCGGCCCCCGTGGTGGCGGTCGCGGCGGCGTCGGGGTCGGCGGCGTCGTCGGTGTCGGCCGCCGGGCCGCTGCCGCACGCGGCGAGCGCGAGCGCGGACGCGACGGCCACGGGCAGGAGGAGGGCACGGCGACCGACGGTCGACGAGCGGGCGGGGCGGCGGGAGGTGCGGGCGGGGCGCGAGGTCACGGGTGGACCGTCTCCTTCGGGGTCGGGGCGGGCAGGGCGGTCGACGCGCCGTGCGCGTCGTGCGCGTCGGGCGAGGCCGGTGCGTCAGGAACGCCGTGCGCGTCGGAGGTGGAGGAGGGGCGCCGGAGGCGCGTGGCCGTCGCGCGGACCGCCGCCGACACGGCCGTGAGGGCCACCGCGACGAACGCGATGCTCGCGCCGGCCGCCGTGGAGGCGTGCCACGAGACGAGGAGCCCCACGACGACGGCGACGGCGCCGAGGGCGGCGGCGAGCAGCATCGTCGTCGGGATGCGGCGCATCCAGTGGCCGGCCGCGACCGCGGGGCCGAGCAGCAGGCCGACGACGAGCAGGCTGCCGACGGCCTGGTACGACGCCACCACGACGAGCGTGACCAGCCCGATCAGCACCACCTGGGCGAGCTGCGGCCGGAGGCCCGAGGTGCGCGCCACGCGGGGGTCGAAGGCGAGGGCGACGAACGGTCGGTGGAAGGCGACGACGACCGCGACCGCGACGACGAGGGCGACGGCCAGGAAGCCCAGGTCGCCGGCGTCGATCGCGAGCACGTCGCCGAAGAGCACGGCGGTGAGGTCGGTGGCGAACGACCGGGAGCGCGAGACGATCACGACGCCGAGGCTGAGCAGGGCGACGTAGAGCAGGCCGATGGCCGTGTCGGGCGAGACCCGCGAGCGGCGGGAGGCGATGCTCACCCCGGCGGTCATGACGCTCGCGCTGACGGCGGCGCCGAGCACCGGCGGCAGGCCGAGCAGGGCGGCGGTCGCGACGCCGGGCAGCACCCCGTGGGCCATGGCCTCGCCGAGGAAGGCCGCGCCGCGGACGACGACCCAGGTGCCCACGACTCCGCACAGCGCGGCGACCAGCACGCCGCCGACGAGGGCGCGCAGCAGGAAGGCCGTGGAGAAGGGCTCGAGGAGGAACATCACCCGGCGACCCTACATGAAAACGATTCTCGTTATGATTCTCATGTGACTGCCTCAGATCTCGCCGACGCCCTCCTCGACCCGACCCGCGCCTCCCTCGGCCCCGACGCCCCTCCCCTGGCTCGTCTGGTCGGCGTGACGGCCCGGCACGACGGGGCGGTGGCGCTCGACGACGTGTCGGTCGACGTGCCGCGGGGGCGGCTGACCGTGCTCGTCGGGCCGAACGGCTCGGGCAAGTCGACGCTGCTGAGCGTGCTGGCCAGCACGCACGACGACCTGTCGGGCACCGTCGAGCGGCCCCGCGGGCGGACGACGGCGGTCGTCGTGCAGCGGAGCGCCGTCACCGACCGACTGCCGATCACGGTGCGCGAGACCGTGTCGATGGGGCGCTGGGCCGACCGCGGCGCCTGGCGCCCGCTGCGCCGGAGCGACCGCGCGATCGTCGACGAGAGCCTCGAGGCGCTCGACATCGTCGGGCTCGCCGGGCGGCCGCTCGCGAGCCTCTCGGGCGGTCAGCGCCAGCGCGCACTGGTCGCGCAGGGGCTGGCCCGGCGAGCCGAGCTGCTGCTGCTCGACGAGCCGACCGCGGGGGTCGACGCGGCGGCGACGGCGGCGATCCGGCGGGCGGTCGCCGCGGAGCTGGCGCGCGGGGCGACGGTCGTCGAGGCGACGCACGACGCGTCGCTGCGCGGGCCCGACGTGGCCGTGGTGCACCTGGTCGACGGGCGGCGCGTGCACTGAGCCGCGGCGGCGCCGCAGAGCGGCCGGCGGCTGCGGCGGCGGCGCCGAGCAGACGCCGAGGTGACCCGTCCTGGGCCCCGACGCCCGCCGAGGGCGCAGGACGCGTCACCTCGACGCCCCGCCCCCGCCTCAGGGCAGGATCGAGTCGACGTACCCGCCGTCGACCCGCAGCGCCCCGCCCGTCGTGGCCGAGGCGAGCGGCGACGCGAGGTACACCACCATGTTCGCGATCTCCTCCGGCTCGATCAGCCGCTGCAGCAGCGACTGCGGCCGGTGCTCGACCATGAAGCGGTGCTGCGCCTCCTCCCACGGCAGGTCGCGGGGCACGAGCTCGTAGACGAAGTCCTCGACGCCGTCGGTGTGGGTCGGCCCGGCGATGACCGAGTTGACGGTGACGCCCGTGCCCGCCGCGGCCTTCGCGAAGCCGCGCGACACGGCGAGCAGCGACGTCTTCGACATGCCGTAGTGGATCATCTCGGCCGGCGTCACGATCGCCGAGTCGCTCGCGATGTTCAGCACGCGGCCCCAGCCGGCGCCGGTCATGCCGGGCAGGTAGAGGCGGGTCAGGCGCACGGCCGACAGCACGTTCACCTCGAAGTAGCGCCGCCA
This sequence comes from Frigoribacterium sp. NBH87, assembly GCF_014217665.1. Classification (NCBI taxonomy): domain Bacteria; kingdom Bacillati; phylum Actinomycetota; class Actinomycetes; order Micrococcales; family Microbacteriaceae; genus Frigoribacterium; species Frigoribacterium sp. NBH87. The sequence goes on along the minus strand of NZ_CP043650.1, from coordinate 2,592,700 downwards.
CTCGTCGTCGTCGATCGAGAGCGGGTCGGCCGAGCCGAAGACGCCGAGGTTGTTGACGAGCACGTCGACCTCGGGCACGAGGCCCTGCACCGCGAGCGCGCCCTCCGCCGTCGAGACGTCGCCGGGGGCGGCCGTGAAGGAGGCGCCCGGTGCGTCGTCGAGGAGCCCCGCGATCGCGTCGTCCACGCGGGAGGCGGTGCGCCCGTTCACCGCGACCGTCGCGCCCGAGCGGGCGAGGCCGAGCGCGATCGCGCGGCCGATGCCCTGGGTCGAGCCCGTCACGAGGGCGGCCTTGCCGGTGAGGTCGATCTGCACGGGGTGGTCCTTCCGTCGGGGCGGCGAGGGCGCCGCCGCCCCATCGTGCACCCGCGGGCGGTCGAGGCGCGGGCGGTCGGTCGAGACTCGGGCGGTCGGCTCAGCCGGCGGCGATCTCGCGGAGGGTCGCCAGGTGCTCGGCCCACGCCGTCCGCCCCGCCGCGGTGAGCGACAGCGTCGTGCGCGGCCGCTTGCCGACGAAGCCCTTCTTGACCCTGACGAAGCCGGCCGTCTCGAGCGTGCTGATCTGCTTGCTGAGGGCGGAGTCGGTCACCTGCACGGCGTCGCGGAGGTCGCCGAAGTCGAGCTGGTCGGCGGCCGCCAGCGCGGCGGTGATCGAGAAGCGCACCGGCTGGTGCAGCACCTCGGAGAGGCGGAGTCGCGGGTGCGGATCGCTCATCGCCGGGCCTCCCGGGCCTCGACGGCCGCGAAGCCCACGGTGATCGCCATGAGGGCCGCGGCCAGCAGGCACGTCGCGACGACCGCCTCCCCCTGGGAGCCCGCGACGACGATCATCGCCGGCACGTAGACGACGAAGAGGGCGACGATGAAGCCGATCCAGCGGCGGGAGGCGCCGGCGGCGGTCGAGCGCATCACCGCGAGCTGGAAGACGACGACGACGAGCACCCACGCGAGGAGGCCGACGAGGGCGACGAGGTAGTTCGCGCCGGCCGTCAGGCCCATCGCGAGGGTGCCCATCGAGACGGCGGTGCCGAGCGAGAGCATCACGGCGACGGCGGGCCAGCCGGCCGCGGCGGTCGTGAGCCGGCCGGTGGCGCGGGCCTCGGCGAGCAGGCGGCGGGCCTCGTCGGGGCTGGGGGCGGAGGCGGGGGTCTCGGTGTTCATGACGGGGCTCCTTCGGTGGTGGCCGGGCCTCGGTGCCCGTCCGTCTGCCTCCACACTAGGCAAGTACTTTCCACTTTAGCAAGTACTTTCCGCGAGCTGATCACCGGGACCGTCCGCACCGCCGGTACCCTCGGACCGTGCCCCCGACCGCCGACGCCGACGCCCCCGCCTCCGCGGGCGACCGGCCGACCCGGGGCCGCCCCGCCGAGATCGACCCCGCGGCGCTCGCCCGCACCGCGGTCGCCCTCTTCGAGGAGCGCGGCTACGACGCGGTCAGCATGGCCGACGTCGCCGAGGCGGCCGGCATCGGGCGTCGCAGCCTGTTCCGCTACTTCCCCACCAAGGCCGACCTCGTCTGGGACGGCGCCGAGCCGGTCGGCGACGAGATGCAGCGCAGGCTCCGGTCGAGCCCGCCCGGCGACGACCTCCTCGGGGCCTACGGCGACGCGTTCGTCGCGGGCCTCGCGGTGCCGGCGCTCGACCTCGCCGCGACGCGGGCCCGGCTGCGCATCATCGCGGCGCACCCCGAGCTGTTGACGCAGGTGGGCTCGCGGATGGGCAGCCGCTCGACGACGCTCGCGGCGTTCATCGCCGAGCGCCGCCCCGACCTCGTCGGGACGGTCCGGATCGTCGTCCTCGCCGACGCGCTGAGCGCCGCCACGTACGCCGCCCTCCGGTGGTGGGCCGTCGAGAGCGACGACGAACGACCCGACGCCGCGATCCGCGAGGCGCTCGAGGCGCTGGCCGACCTCGCCCGGCCACCCCGCGACTCCTGACCCGCCGGCCCGCCGCTCGCTGCGCGCTAGCGTGGGCCGATGGACTCCACGCCCTCACGTGCCCGCTGGGACGACCTGCCCGTCGAGCTGCGAGAGGCGGTCGCCGGGGTGCTCGGCAGCCCCGTCGTGACCGCCGTCAGCCAGGTCGCCGGGTTCTCACCGGGCAGCGCCGACCGCGTCGTCGCCGCGGACGGCCGCCGAGCTTTCGTCAAGACGGCCGACCGGCGCCGCAGCCCCGAGACGGCCGACCTGCACCGACGAGAGCTGGCCGTCGCCGAGGCGCTGCCCGCCAGCGTGCGGGCCCCCGCCCTGCTGGGGTCGTGGGTCTCCGACGACTGGGTCGCGCTCGTCCTCGACGACGTCGAGGGGCGGCACCCCGGGGAGGCGCGCGACGGCTCCGACGTCGACGCCGTCCTGGACGCGTTCGCGACGCTGCCCGTGGCCCGGGGGTCGATCGCGTTCGAGGGCCTGCCCGAGGCCGCCGACGAACTCGGCGGCGAGGCGGCCGGCTGGGACCGGCTCGAGGCGGACGGTGCGCTCGACGCGCTCCCGGACGAGGTGCGCCGCGACCTCCCGGAGCTCCGTGCGGCGGCCGCGCGGGCCGCCGAGGCCGCCGCGGGCGACCACCTGCTGCACCTGGACGGCCGCGCCGACAACGTGCTCGTCGACGCCGACGGCACCGCGTGGCTCGTCGACTGGCCGTGGGCCGCGATCGGCGCCCGCTGGATCGACGGCGTCCTCTACCTCCTCGACGTGCTCGTGCGCGGCGAGCGCGTCGACGTCGAGGCCGTCCTCCGGTCGCACCCCCTGCTGGCCGACGTGCCCGCCGACGACGTCGACGCCGTGCTCGCCGCCGTCGCCGGGTCGTTCTTCGACAAGGCCCGGCGACCGTCACCCGAGGGGATGCCGAGCCTGAGGGCGTTCCAGCACCACGAAGGAGTCGCCGCCGCTGGCTGGTGGGCAGACCGCCGGGCGGCACGCCGACGGTGACGGCGCTGGCCGACCTCGCTCGGCCGCCCCGCGACTCCTGACCCGCCCTCCCCACGATCGAGCGGTCACGATCTGCTCCGATCCGGATCGGGGCGGAGCAGATCGTGACCACTCGGCGCCGCTGCGCTAGCGTCGGGGCGACGGGCCGGGGGCCCGACAGCAGGGAGCAGCAGATGACCGACGACGACCGGGACGGCCTCCCCGACCTCTCGACTCTCCCGCCCGCCCTCCGCGGCGGCGGCTGGCGCGGCACCGTCGGCGCCGCCCCGCTGACGGTCGGGCGGTCGCTCGCCGCCGTGGCCTCGGGCGTCCTCGCCGGCCTCGCGACCGTCGTCGTCGTGCTCGTCGTGGCCGTCATCGCGTCGCCGAGCGGCTGGGAGGGGCTCGGCATCGTCCTCCTGGCCCTCGCCGGCGGCATCCTCGTCGCCTGCCTGGTCGCTGCCCTCGTCGTCAGGGCGTTCGTCCGGACGCGCCAGCGGGGCAGCCGCTTCTCGGGCGTCTTCTCCGCCGCCCTCGCGGTGCTCCTCGTCGCCCAGGCGGCCCTGGTCGCCGGGGCGGGGTCGGGGCTGCTCACCGGGCCGGCCGCCGATCTCCGCCTGCTCGACTGGGTGCTCGTCCCGATGCTGTGGACGGTGCCGGCGGCCGCCGCCGGCGTCGTGCGCGCGCGGGTCGTCGCCGCGGTCGCGGGCCTCGGCGCGGTCGTCGTCGTCGTGGTCGCCCTCCTCCGCCTCACGACCTGACCCCCGCCCCACGACCGAGTGGTCGCGATCTGCTCTCCCCCGGGGCGGGCAGGAGCAGATCGCGACCACTCGAGGCCGGTGCGGGAGGCGCGGGTCAGCCGCCGACGCCCGCCCGCGCCACGAGGTCCTGGATGAAGGGCCACACGTCGCGAGCCTGATCGACCCCGGCGAGGGCGGTGGCGAAGAGCGGCCAGAGCGACACGAGCAGCGTCGAGACGACCGCCGCCACCGCCAGCACCCAGGCGAGGGCGCCGTGGCGGGAGAGGAACACCAGGCCGAGCAGCGCCAGAGCGAGCAGGAAGCCCACCGCCGCCGCGCCCGCGATCGACCCGACGGGCACGTCGAGCGCACCAGCGGTGCCGCCGTCGGCCGCGCCGATCAGGGCGAGCACGGGCACGAAGACCCCGCCGACGACGAGCAGGCAGACCACCAGGCCGGTGGCGAGGGCCCACCAGACCGCCCGGGGGCGGTGCGGTCGGCGGCTGGTCGTGGTGCGTCGTCCGAACATCGTCGTATCTCCTGCGTGCGGTCGGGTCAGGGCGGGTCGGTCAGGGCGTGCCGGGGCGGGGCGGGGCGGGGGCCGGGTCAGGCCCGGCGGGCGTCGTCGTCGGCGGCGGCGGCGCGGGCGGCGTCGGCCGCGGCCTCCGCGGCGCGGGCAGCCGCCTCGGCGGCGTCGACGGCCGCGTCCGCGGCGTCGCGCTCGGCGTCGACGGGGCCGGTGCGGTCGCCGTCGTCGCCGTGACCGTCGGCCGCGCGCTCCCACTCGACGGCGGCGGCGGCGTCGTGCGTGACCGGCTCCGCCTTCGGGTCACGGGCGGAGGCGTCACGGGCCGCGGCGTCGCGGGCCTCGCCGGACGCGTCGTCCACCGCGTCGGCCGTGCCGTCGATGGCGTCCGCGATCGCGGTCCGCGCCGAGTCGGCGAGGTCGGAGGCGCGCTCACCGAGCGACCTCGGGTCGTCGGCCGGTGCGCCGTCCTCGACCCGCGACTCCTCGTTGTCCGCCCCACGGCGCGGCTCCGCGTCGTCAGCGTCGGGCGACGCGTCGTCGGCGGGGGCGACGTCGTCGAACGGGCCGTGCACGTCGACCACCGACACGTCGACCGAGACCGGCTCGCCGTCGAGCTGGCCGACAGCGTGGCCGACCTGCGTGCGCACCTCGTCGGCGAGCTCCGTGACGTTGGTCGGGTACTCGGCCACGAGGGCGATGTCGACCTGCAGGCCGGTCGACGCCTGCGTCACGGTCACGCCGGTCACGCCGCCCGCGCCGAGGCGCGACCGGACGACGCCGACGAGGCGCGCCGAGGGAGTGCCGAGCGCGTGGACGCCCGTCGTGCCGAGCACGGTGAGCGCGATGGTGCGCTCGAGGGCGGCCTCGGGCGACGAGGCGTCGACGGGCCCGAGGGAGTCGAGGTCGATCCGGGTGACGTGGTGGGTGGCGCTGGTGCTGGTGCTGGTGCTGGCGCTGGTGCTGGTGCTGGTGCTGGTGCTCATGGTGCGGCCCCTTCTCGGGCGGTCGGCCGCGCGGGCGGCTCGGAGTGGAGTGCGGGTGGGAAGGTCGTGCGACCGAGAAGCGGCCCTCGCCCTCGGTCGAGGTCGAGGGCCGCGTCGGTGGTGCGGGTGCGTCGTGCCGGGCGGTGCTCAGTCGAGCCGCGTCGCTCCGGACATCTGCGTGCGGAGGCCGCCGTTGATCTGCACGACGACGGGGGTGACCGTGCCGAGCAGCTCGTCCCAGCGGGCCACGGCCTCGTCGACGGCGCGACGGAGGTCGACCGGCGAGGCGCCGCGGCGGGCGTCGACGGTCACGCGGAGCACGTTCTCGCCCTTGACGCGGAAGGCGACGACGTCGGCGGCGAGGACGCCGGGCGTGCTGGACAGCGCCTCCTCCAGCACGTCGGCAGCGACCCGCGCGTCGACGACGACGTGGCCGCCGGTCGGCGAGTGGCTGCCCTCGGCCTCGGAGAGGTCGAGCAGGGTGCTGGTGCGCCCGCCGCCCTGACGGACGATGAACACGACGAGCAGGAGGGCCAGCACGAGGCAGGCCGCGGCCGTCACCCAGAGGATCCAGACCTGGCCGCCCGAGAGGGCGTCCGTGACCGGGCCGGTCGCGTCGGACGCGCCGTCGGAGACCGTCTGCTGCACGTCGGGCCACAGCGCGCCGACCGCGACGGCGGCGCCGGCGAGGAGGAGCACGAGGCCGACGACGAAGACGACGATGCGGTTGAGAGCGCGGTTGGTGTCGTTCATCGACCGACCTTCCCCTTCTTCTTGGACAGCTTCACGCGGGGGCGGAGCGTCGGCGAGTAGTCGTAGCTCGAGATCTCGCCGCGGACGGCCTCCTCGATGCTGCGCAGGTCGGCGGTGCGGCCCGACACGGGGTCGATCTCGACGAGCGCGACCTTCTTGCCCACGCTGACGCTCACCCGGTCGGGGTGGACGTCGCCGGCGAAGCTGGCCGTGCGGGCGAGCGACCGGGCGATGACCCGGTCGTCGACCACGGCGGCGGTGCGGTCCGCCGTGGCGGCGCGGCGACCGCGACGGCCGGGGGCGAGCGACACGACGATCAGCACGAGGCCGACGATCGCGACGACGGCACCGATCGCGGTGAGCGCTCCGACCGGGGCGCCGGCCGCGCCGAGCACGGCCGAGGCGGCGTCCGCCGGGGCGACGAGCAGGGGCGCGGTGCCGAGGGCCGCGAGCACGGACTCCGTGCCGATCCAGGCGAAGACCAGGACGAGCAGGACGGCCAGGGTCACGGCGACGCCCGACCTCGACGAGTGCGTCTCCCGCCGGAGGACGCGGCGGTAGGTGCTGCTGGTGCTCATGAGACCCGCCTCCTCTGGCTGAGCTCGGCGCCGGTGATCTGCAGGTCGACGCGTTCGACTTCGGTGCCGGTCAGCTGCAGGACGCGCTGCCGGATGGTGGACTGGGCCGACGTGAGCCGGTCCAGCAGGGTGCCCGCCGTGCGGTTCGGCACGCCGAGCGGGGTGAGCCGCACGGGGGCCTTGGCGACGAGGGTGAGCCCGCCGTCACGGTCGGACAGCTCCACGGACACGTCGGACGCCTTCGCGTCCAGTGCCTCCGCGGTGACGGCCGACACCACACGGCGCACGGCGCGCGACGTGATCACGGTGCGGCCGTGGAGGGCCTGGTCGGCCGTCACCGCCGCGGTCACGAGGACCGCCGCCCGCGGAGGGCGTCCGCGACACCGCGGACGTCCAGCTTGCCCTCGGTGAAGCGACCGACGAAGTAGCCGATCACGAGTGCGAGGGCGACCAGGAGGAGACCTCCGAAGCCGAACTGCAGGGCCGTCAGCGCGAGGACCGCGCCGACGAGCATGCCTCGGGTGGTGGCGGTCACTGGACGCGGCTGTCGTCGGCGTCGTCGGCGTCGTCCGACGGGATGTAGACGTCGGAGACGGTCACGTTGACCTCGGTGACCTCCATGCCGACGACCTGCGAGATGGCGTCGGTGACCGACTTGCGGACGTCGTCGGCGACCTTCTGGAGCTCGACGGGGTACTCGGCGACGATGACGATGTCGGCCGCGACCTGCTTCTCGCCGACCTCGACCGAGACGCCCTGGCCGCGGTCCTGCTGGTTGATGGCGTTGCGGATCGCGCCGATGGCACGCGCGGCGCCGTTGCCCAGGTCGTGCACGCCGGGGACCTCGCGGGCCGCGATGCCGGCGACCTTCGAGACGACGCCCTCGGCGATGGTGTTCTTGCCGGCGGCGTCGCCGGTGTGCTTGGCGGCAGCGGTGCTGGTGCTGGTGGCGGGGGTGACGTTGGTCATGGTCTGTCTCCTTCTCGTGCTGGTGGCGCCCCACCGGGTGGTGGTGCGGTGTTCCCGTCGGTGGGACTCATCATTCAGACGCATCGACGTGGTCAGGTGTCACGGTGGTTCAGGCGGCTGTCAGGAAGCGTGCTGAGGACACTCACTTCCCGGACATCCCGCCCGCGCATCCGTCATCGCCGCAGGGTCTCCCGCGGCTGCTCGCCGAACCGGCGGGCGTAGGAGGCCGAGAACCGGCCCAGGTTGCCGAAGCCCCAGCGGGTCGCGACGTCGGCGACGTGGACCTCCCGCGGGGCGGCGCGGAGCAGCTCGGCGTGGACGCGGTCGAGGCGGACCTGCCGCACGTAGGCCGCGGGCGAGGCGCCGAGCTGGCGGCTCATCGACTGCTGCAGGGTGCGGGGGTGCAGCCCCGCCGCCGCCGCGACGTCGGACGGCGTGATGGGCTCGTGGGCGTGCTCGTGGACGAAGTCCACGGCGTCGCGCAGGCGGCCCGGGCCGACGGACCGGACGGTCGCGGGCACGTCCGAGACGCTCCAGGGGAAGAGGTCGAGGATCGCGTGGACGAGCACGAGCTGCGCCTCGGCGCGGAGGAGGGGCGACGTGCCCATCTCGACGAGCGGGCCGGTGACGGCGGCCAGGGCGCGCCTCCATCCCTGCACCGCCTCGGGCGCGGGCGTCGCCGAGCCGTCGAGCACGACGAGCTGGGCCGGGCCGCCGTGTCGCTCGCGGGCGGTCTCCTCCAGGAAGCCGGGCTCGACCTGCACCACGTGCTGCACGTGCGGCGACAGCCGCAGCTCGTAGGGCAGCTCGGTGGGCAGGGGGAACGGGTCGGAGGCGCGGCTGCGGTGGCCGCCCCGGCGGTGGTCGACGGACCCGGCCCCCTCGCGGAACCAGCCGACGGCGTAGCGGTCGGGCCACGGCACCTCGCCGTGCAGCCGCCCGCCGAAGGTCGACGTGAGGAGGGTGACGCGCCCGTCGTCGACGGACGAGCAGCGGTACGTGAACGCGTCGTCGACGGCCTCGGCCCGGAAGCCGCGGCCGCCCCAGACCTGCTCGTAGTGCAGGCAGGCCTCGTCGGGATCGGTGCCGGAGGCGCTGGCCCGGCGGGGTCGGTCGGAGACTGCCGTGCCGTCGGCGGGGGCGGGGGCGACGGCGAGCGTCTGGTACGTGGTCATGCTCGGTTCCTCTCCGGTGCGCACGCCCTCGGGCGGGCACCACTGACAGGACGTGCGACGTGGCAGGTTCGTCACGGATCCGTCGTGCAGTGAGGATGATTCGTGTCTGCGGACGGGTTCGACGGGTCGCGTCGGCACCCCAGAAGACGGGCCGACAGGGTCGTCCGCCCCGTCGGCCCGTCGCCCCGGCGCGCCGTGAGGAGGCGCGGGGCGGGAGCGCGGTCCGGGGAGCGTGGGCCGGGAGGCGCGGATCACGAGGCCCCCGGACTCGACCAGCGGCCAGGACGCGCCGCCCGCCCAGCCCGCCGTGGTAGCAACGACAGCAGCGCGGGTCACCCACCCGCGCTCCGCCGCGGGCACGACGCTCCGCCCGGCGAGGTGCGCCGCACCCCGCCCGATCGCCCGGGAGGTCGACACCATCGCCGACGACCCGCTCCTCGACGCCTCGGACGGCACGCTCGCGACGCGTGCCCGGGACGGCGACGTGCACGCCTTCGAGGTGATCGCCCGGCGTCACGGCCCCCTGATGCGCGTGCTGGCCGGCCGGCTGCTCGGCTCCGACGTCGAGACCGACGACGTCGTGCAGGAGGCCTTCCTCGTCGCCTGGCGGCGGCTCGGCGACCTCGACGACCCGGGCACCCTCCGGGCCTGGCTGATGCGCATCGTCGGCAACCGGAGCATCGACCGGCTGCGGGTGCGCCGCGACCACGACGACGTCGACGCGTACGAGCGCCCGGCGCCGCGCTCGGAGGCCCCCGACCGACAGGTCGAGACGCGCCTCCAGCTCGACGCGATGTGGTCGGCCCTCGACAAGCTCCCCCTCGACCAGCGACGCTGCTGGTTGCTGCGCGAGACCGCGGGCTACTCGTACGCCGAGATCGCGCAGGCCCTCGACCTGCCGACCTCGACCGTGCGCGGGCAGATCGCCCGGGCACGGATCTTCCTGATGGGCGAGATGGAGGCATGGCGATGACACCGATCGACGACTCCGCGCCCCTCGACGCGGCAGAGCTGGTGGACGGCGTGCCCGTCGACGAGCTCGCCGACTACCTCGACCGAGGCCGGACGCCGCGCGACCCGCGCATCGAGGGGTCCGCCGAGTGCCGTCTGTACCTGCAGGCGCTCGACCGGGTGACGCGACTCTCGCACGCCTCCCTCGAGCGCGAGGCCGAGCGTGAGCCCGACCGCGACGACACCTGGATCACCGGCCTCCTCGAGACGATCCGCCACGAGGTCGTGGGCGGCCGCGACATCCCGGTCGGGCACCCCGACCCGGCGACGAAGCTCAGCGTCACCGAGGCCGCGGCGCGCGGGCTCGTGCGCCGCGCCGGCGACGACCTCGACGGGGTCCTGCTCAGCTCGACCTCGTTCGACGGCGACGTCGACACGGCGGGAGCGCCCGTCGTCGTGCGCGTCACGGCCGCGGTGCGCTACGGGCTCGACCTCAACGCCGTGGCCGACCAGCTGCGCGACCGCGTGGCCACGACGCTCGGGCTGCACACCGAGCTCGCCGTGACCGCGATCGACGTCACCGTCGACGACGTGTGGCTGCCGGGCGACCGCGGCACCGGCCCCGGCGCCGGCCCCCACACCGGCACCGGAACAGAGGAGGCGCGGAGATGACCGACGAGATGGTGGACGCCCCCGAGACGGCCGAGACCGACCAGGCCCTGTCGCGCGCCCTGACCCGGGCCCTGCGCGGCACGCCCGGCGTCGTCGACGTCTTCGACGCCCACCCCGTCGTCGAGGCGGCGGTCACCCTGGTCGCCGAGGGGCTCGAGCTCGCGGAGCCCACCGGCCTCGTCGACGTCGACCGCTCCGGCGGCCTGCTCTCCGTCGCCGCGCACGTCGCCACCGACGTGGCGGTGCCCACCCCGCAGATTCTCGCCCGGGCCGCCGACGTGGTCCGTCAGACCGTCGCGGAGCTCGGCGCCGGTGCCCATGAGGTCGTCGTCAGCGTCACGGCGCGTCTGGTCGAAGCGCCTCTCGAGGCGGCTCCGCCCGCGGAGTAGGTCGGGCGCTCTGGTGCGACCCCGCGAGGGCTCGGGTCAGCCGTCGTGCCGGCGGGGCGTCCAGCCCGCCCAGCGGCCGTCGGGCAGCCCGGCGAGCGCGTCCTCCCACCGTCGGAGCTCGGCCCGACGGACGCCGCGCGTCGGGGTCCTGCCCGACCAGGCGTGACGCGTCCGCGAGAGCGACCACTCCACCTGACCGCGCCTCCCCGCCTCGACGGTCTCGCGGACGCCGTCGCGGGCGAGCGCCAGCACGACCTCCTCCAGACCGTCGGCCACGTGCTGCCACGGCTCGTCGCAGAGCTGGCAGCTGCAGAACGGGAAGGCGAACGAACTGAAGGCGCCGGCGGCCACGCCGACGACGCCGGGCTCGGTGCCGACCATGATCCACACCGTCACCTCGCCGGGGTGCCGAGGAGAGATCCGGACGATGCGTGAGAGCGGCTCGGGCAGCCACCGTCCGTGCGCCGAGGGGACCTCCAGCGGCGCGTCGACGACGACGTCGTACTCGCGGGCGACGTGTTCGACGAGCGCCTGGGCGACGGCGGCGACGGGGCGGTAGGTCTCCGGGTCGGCGTACGACGGGTCGTCGCCGAGGTCGGGGTCGGACGCCCGCGGGGAGAAGACGGTCTCGGCGAACGCCGGACGCACGTAGTCGGTCACGCCAGCGGACCCGAGGGGGCCTCGGTGACGACGACGGGGTGCATGCGTGCAGTCTCGCAGGCCCGCCGGCCTGCCGAGCCGCCCGCGGCGACGTTGCGGCGCACCGGCCCACGCTGGGATGCTCGCGGCATGACCTCCGCCACGGCCCTGCTCGTCATCGACCTCCAACGCGGCGTCGTCGTCGGGTGCGTCGACGCCGACGCGGTCCTCGAGCGGACCGCCCGTCTCGTCGACCGGGCGAGGGCGGAGGGCGTGCCCGTGGTCTGGGTGCAGGACCACGACGACTTCCCCGAGGGCACGGACGACTGGCAGCTGGCTCCGCCGCTCGCCCGGGCGGGCGACGAGCCGCTCGTCCGGAAGGACCGCCGCGACTCGTTCGTCGGCACCGACCTCACCGCGGTGCTCGAGCGACTGGGCGCGGAGCACCTCGTCGTCGCCGGCGCCCAGACCGACTACTGCGTCCGGACGACGACGCAGGCGGCGGCCGTGCGGGGCTTCGACGTGACCCTCGTCTCGGACGCGCACACGACCACCGACGCCGAGCACGACGGCGTCGTCATCACCGGCGAGCAGATCGTCGCCCACACGAACATGTACTTCGCCGGCCTCCGCTACCCGGGGCAGCACTTCGCCGTCGAGACGCACGACCGGGTGGAGCTGACGAGCCGCCGGTAGCTGCGGCGACCGGGAGACAGAACTCGTCTCCTCAAGAACGTGAGCAACTGATAGCTTCTCGACGGGGGCCGAGGCCCTCTTCTGCTCGTCGAGGTGCTGGGCCCCGACGGACTTGCAATGACGCATGTATCCGTTCCGACAGAAAGCACTCCTTTGCGCTCATCAGCCACCAGGGGCCTCGTCGCTGTGCCGACGGCCCTCGCACTCGCACTCGGAGGTGTCCTGCTCGCCGCGGGCCCCGCCTCCGCCGCGGCTCCCGTGACGATCACGTCGCCGGCTCCCGGATCCACCTACGACAACTCGGCAGGCCTCCCCCAGGTCGTGCCGATCACGGGGACGGGCCTCCCCACGGCCGACGACCTCGTGCTCACGTACGACATCGGCACGGGCACGGCCGCCCAGGCCCTGTTCAGCGGCACGACCCACAACGCTGACGGGTCGTTCTCCGCCAACGCCAACTTCGGACAGCTGCCCCCCGGTGAGACGACCGTCGTGGCGACCGTCTCCGGCGCCGACTCGCAGTCCGGCGTCGCCGACCCCGAGGTGACGCCGTCGGCGTACACGTTCGAGCTCGCGGTCGCGCCGAACCCCTCGTTCCCCTTCACCGTGACCTCGCCCGGCACCGGTGAGGTCGTCGACACGACGACTCCGGTCTTCACCGGCACGGCGCAGCCCGGCAGCACGGTCACGGTCACCTACAGCAACAAGGCCCTCGGCAACTCGGTCGCCGGCACCGCCGTCGCGGACACGAGCGGGGCGTACTCGGTGCCCACGACCTTCCTCGACCTCGCGCCCGGTTCGCTCGGGTCGGGCGCCACCGTCACCCAGACGAACCCGGACGCTCAGGTCGGTCGTCTCTCGATCGCCTTCACCTTCGCGCAGCCTCCCGTGCCCGCCATCGCACAGACAGTGACCGCGACCCCGGACGAGGTGACCGTCGAGGAGGCCACGACGACCGGGATCACGGTCGCCGCGACGGGCTTCAGCCCCGGCGAAGAGGTGCGGACGGTCGTCACGGACTCCGACGGAGCCGCCGTCGAGCTCGCCGACCGTGACCTGAACTACTACGCGGAGAACGACCTCGGCGCCTACGCCGACACCCTGGTGTTCACGGACGCCGTCGCTCCCGACGACTACACGATCACCCTCACCGGCGTGCGCTCCGGCATCGTCCTGGCCGCCGAGGTCACCGTCGTCGACGAGGTCGTCGTCCTGACACCGACGCCGGTCATCACCAGCCCGACGGAGGGGCAGGTCGTCTCGGGCGGGACGGTCACCGTCTCCGGCACCGGTCCGGTCGGCTCGGGCATCGTCCTGACCGTCGCCGAGCAGTCGTTCTTCGACGGCACGGACCTCGAGTCCCCTGCCGAGGGCCGGTTCTACCTCACCGACCTCGCCGACCCGATCCTGGTCGACGACGCCGGCAACTGGACGATCACGGTCTCGCTGCTGCCGGGTGACTACGTGGCCCAGGCCGTCGCCGCCGAGCTCACGTCCGACGGCGCCGTCGACGAGGCGGGAGGCGTGTCCGAGTTCTCGAACGTCGTCGCCTTCACCCTCGTCGCAGCCCCCGCCGCCGTGGTGCCGCCCGTCGTGACCCCGGCGGCGCCCGTCGCCCGGCCGACGGGTCTCGCCTACACCGGCGCAGAGGCCGGCCAGGGCGTCATCGGCGCAGCTCTCCTGCTCCTCGTCGGAGGCGGCCTGCTGGTCGCCGCCCGTCACCGCCGCAGCCTGGCGGTCGCCCCGACCGAGTAGCCCCGCATCAGCACACGACCGCCCCGCGAGGCGACCACGACGTCAGTGGTCACCACGCGGGGCGGTCGCATGTCGTCTCCGTGGCGATCCCCCGGTGGCCGCCGTCGCCGAGGAGCACGCGGCTCGCGTGATCCCTGTCCGATGGCTCAGCTCGACGCGCGCCTCCGCGCCGAGCGCGGCGGGGCCGCACGCAGGTGCGCGGTGACGAGGCCGAGGATGCGGGCGAGCTGCTCGGCGTCGTCGTCCGTCACGGGGGCGAAGAGGAGGCCACGAACGGTCTCGATGTGCCCCGGGAAGACGGCGGCGAGCACGTCTCGGCCCGCACCCGTGATGGTCACGACCGTGCTGCGCTCGTCGTCGGGCGACGGGGAGCGCACGACCAGGCCGCGGTGCTCGAGCAGCTGCGCCTGGTAGGTCAGTCCGCTCCGGCTGTGGACCACCCCGTCGGCGAGGTCGGTCATGCGCTGTCGCCCGTCCGGGTGATCGCCGAGGCGGGCGAGCAGCTGGAACTGGACGTAGCTCAGCCCGCCCGCCTCCCGCAGCTGCGCCTCGACCGACGGCCGGAGCAGAGCGCTGACCTCGGTGAACGCGAAGTATGCGGCGAGCTGCGCCGACGTCAGGGCGCTCGGAGAGTGGGTCATGAGTCCGAGCCTACCCGTTGCTTCCAGTTCGAAGCAGTGCTACGTTCTGGACATTGCTTCGAACTCGAAGCACATGACGGAGGAGAACACCATGAAGGCAGTGCGTTTCGACCAGGTAGGCGGACCCGAGGTCCTCGAGTACGGCGACGTCGAGCGGCCGACCCCCGCGGCGGGGGAGGTCCTCGTGCGCGTCGCGGCGTCCGCCTACAGCGCGGCCGACGCGGGCATGCGCGGCGGCTTCCTCCCGATCCCCGTGGTGCTCCCGCACGTGCCCGGCTACGACGTCTCGGGCACGGTCGAGGCGCTCGGCGACGGCGTCGACGGCCTGGCGGTCGGCGACGAGGTCGTCGGCTTCCTGCCGATGGAACGGGACGGAGGCGCGGCGGAGTTCGTCGTCGCCCCGGCCGACGCCCTCGTCACCGCCCCGACGACCATCCCGCTGGCCGACGCGGCGGCCCTGCCGTCGGTGGCGTTGACGGCGTGGCAGGCCCTCGTCGACGACGGCGAGCTGCGGGCCGGCCAGCGCCTCCTCGTCATCGGCGCGGGCGGCGTCGTCGGCAAGTACGCGATCCAGCTCGCGAAGCGACTCGGCGCCCACGTCGTCGCGACCGCGAGCCCCCGCAGCGCCGACGCCGTCCGTTCCGCCGGCGCCGACCAGGTCATCGACCACACCGCGACCGACGTGCTCGGTGCTCTCGCGGGCCAGGTCGACGTCCTGCTCAACCTGGCGCCGCTCGACCCCGCGCAGTTCGAGGCCGACGTCGCCGCGGTGCGCGACGGCGGCGTCGTCGTGAGCACGACCGCCTTCATCGCCACGCCCGGCGACGCGTCCCGCCGCGTCCGGGCCGCGACGGTGTTCGTGCGACCTGACCGCGACCGCCTCGAGCAGCTCGTCGCGCTCGTCGACGCCGGCGAGCTGACGGTCGAGGTGACCAGGCACATCCCCCTGTCCGAGCTGCCCGCGCTGCACGCCGAGGCGGAGACGGGGCGCATCGTGGGCAAGGTGGTCGTCCTCCCCTGACGGCGGGTCGACGCCGCGTCGACGAGCGGCTCAGCGCTGCACGGCAGGGCGCACGACGAGCTCGGTGACGTCGACGTCGACGTCGACGTCGAGCCTCTCCGTCGCCGAGCGCCGTGACGACGTCAGGAGGCGAGGGCCGGGTGACTGCCGGGGGTCTTGCTGCCGAGGAAGCTGCCTGGCGCCTCGGCGTCCGGCAGTTCGACGTCGGCCCAGAGTGCGTCGAGTGACAACCCCAGGATCCGAGCGACGGAGGCGATCGTCGCGAACGACGGCGTCGCGACACGACCGGACTCGATCTTGCGCAGGGTCTCCGGCGAGATCCCCGCGGCCAGGGCGGTCTCGAGGAGGGGGCGCTCGCCCCTCCTGCGGCGCAGCACGGCACCGAGTCGGCGGCCACGCTCGATCTCAGCGGGCGTGAGCGGGAGGCGGACCATGGGGCGATGGTAGCCGACGGTCCGCGGGACGGGATAGTCTTACCGGGATAACAATACCGCCGTGGACGGTGCGCCCTTCCCACCTCGACGGCCTGACCCCTGGGAGCCTCCGTGATCGAGATCCTCGCCCCGGCCGAGATCGACCGAGCCCGTCGGAGCGGGGCCCTGGTCGGCAGCATCCTCGACACCCTCCGCTCCCGGGCCGAGGTGGGCACCGACCTCCTCGAGCTCGATGCCTTGGCTCGCGAGCTCGTCGACCGAGCCGGCGCCGACTCCTGCTACGTCGACTACGCCCCCTCGTTCGGCAGCGGCCCCTTCGGGCACCACCTCTGCACCTCCGTCGGCGACGCCGTGCTGCACGGCAGGCCCCGGGCGCAGCGGATCGTCGACGGCGACCTGGTGACCCTCGACCTCGCGGTCTCCCTCGACGGCGTCGCCGCCGACTCCGCGGTGAGCTTCGTCGTCGGCCAGGCCGCACCCGAGGCCACCGCGCTGATCGAGGCGACCGAGCGGGCACTCGCCGCCGGCATCGCGGCCGTCCGCCCCGGTGCCCGGGTGGGCGACCTCTCCCACGCGATCGGCACCGTCCTGACCGACGCCGGCTACGCCGTCAACCTCGAGTTCGGCGGGCACGGCATCGGATCGACGATGCACCAGGACCCGCACGTCGCCAACGACGGCCGCCCCGGTCGCGGCTACCGCCTCCGACCAGGCCTGCTGCTCGCCCTCGAGCCGTGGGTGATGGCCGACACCGACCAGTTCGTGACCGACCCCGACGGCTGGACGCTGCGCAGCGCCACGGGGTGCGCCACGGCGCACAGCGAGCACACGGTGCTCGTCACCGACGACGGCGCCGAGATCCTCACGCTGCCGCCTCGCCGGTCCTGAATCCGCGAGTGGGGGCACGATGGCCGCATGTCCGACTCGACTGCCACGACGAACCCGCTGCGTGACGACTCCCTCTCCGTGCTCACCCGGGGCTACGGCTTCGGCGTCCGACTGTGGGAGCGCACCCGCTCGGGTGCGCGTGCCGTGCCTCTCCGGCTCCTCGGGCGGCCAGCGTTGCTCGTGCGCGGCGCCGAGGCCGTCGAGCTGTTCTACGACGAGCAGCGGATCGCACGGCACGGAGCCATGCCCGCGGTCGTCCAGCAGACGCTGTTGGGCCGGGGGTCGATCCACAGCCTCGACGAGGCGGAGCACCGGCACCGGAAGGCGACCTTCCTCGACGTCGCCTACGACGACGAGGAGGTCGCGCGGCTGACGCCGCTGCTCGATCGCGAGTGGCGCCGTGAGGTCGACGAGTGGCTGGCCGGCGGTCGACGCTCCGCCTACGACGCGGCCATCGGAGCGTTCGGGCGAGCGAGCATGGCCTGGGCGGGCCTGCCCGGGACGGCTGCGGCACGGACCCGATGGTCCGCGCGCCTCGCGCAGATCGTCGACGGCTTCGGCGTGCCGTACTCCCCCGAGTACCTGCTCGCGACTGCGAACCGCGCGTGGTCGGACCGACACGCTCGACGCCTCGTGGAGGCCGTCCGCGCCGGCGCTCTCGAGCCCGACCCGGGGACGGCTCTGCACGAGTGGGCCTGGCACCGGGACCCGGAGGGTGCGCTGCTGCCCGCGAAGCTGGCGGGGATCGAGCTGCAGAGCAGCATCCGCCCGATGATCGCCGTGGCCCGCTTCGTCGCCTTCGCGGCGGGGGAACTGCACGACCGCCCCGAGTGGCGAGGGCGGATCGCGGCGGAGGGCGCGGAGCGCGGGACCCTGACCGGCGGGCCGCTCGCCGTCGCCTTCGCGCAGGAAGTCCGGAGGACTGCGCCGTTCGTGCCGATGCTGCCGGGCTGGGCGCGGGACGACGTGGAGCTCGATGGCCAGCGACTGCCGGCCGGGGGCCGGGTGCTGCTCGACATCCTCGGCACCGACACCGTCGACGCGTCCTGGCACCGCGCCTCCGAGTTCGATCCGGAGCGCTTCGCCGGTGTCGACGACTACGAGGCGATCACGACGTTCGTCCCGCACGGTGGCGGAGACCCGGCCGCCGGCCACCGGTGCCCGGTCGAGAAGCTCGCGATCGCGGGCCTCGCCGCCGCGGTCACGGCCCTCAGCGACCCCCGTCTGACGATCCTCGACGAGGGGCTCTCGGTCGACCGCCGGCGGCTGCCGACGAAGCCGTCGTCAGGCGGTCGGATCCGAGCCACCGGAGCGCCGTCCCGCTGCCCGTTCCACTGACGTCGCGAGGACGCTCCACGGGGGTGCACCTCTCAGCCTCCCTCGACCGTCCCCGGGCCTGAGCTGCGATCATCGAGGTGAGCCCGCTCCGTGATCGACCTGCCACCCGGTCATCTGACCGTCGGCCATGGTGCGAGAGGTCAGGCAGCCGGCCCCAGCTCCGTGAGCTCTCCGCCCGCGATGCGAAGGCGGCGTTGTGCGCGCCGGGCCACGGCCGAGTCGTGCGTGACGATGACCACCGTGAGCCCGCGGTCACGCCAGACGCCCTCGAGCAGGTCCATGATCTCGTCGCGGGTGGCCTCGTCCAGCGAGCCCGTCGGCTCGTCCGCGAGCAGCACGCTCGGTTCCTTGACGAGCGCCCGCGCGATGGCCACCCGCTGCTGCTGTCCGCCCGAGAGCTCGCTCGGCAGGTGGTCGGCTCGTTCGGCGAGCCCCACGGACGCCAGCGCCGCCCTCGCCTTCTCCCGGCGCTCCGCCCGGGGCGTCGAGCCGTCCGCGAAGGCCGTCTCGACGTTCTCCGCGGCCGTCAGGGTCGGGATGAGGTTGAAGCCCTGGAAGACGAAGCCGATCTCGCGGGCCCGTGCCGCCGCCAGGGCGTGGTCGCCCGCCGCCGAGAGCTCGGAGTCACCGAGTCGGACCGTGCCGCTCGTGGGCCGGTCGAGCGCGCCGAGCATCTGGAGCAGGGTGGACTTGCCTCCGCCGGTGGGCCCCTGGATCGCGACCATCTGCCCTGTGGGGATGACGAGGTCGACGCCGGCGAGGGCCGTCACCGTGCGCTTCTTCTGCTGGTAGGTCTTGGTGACGGCGGTGAGCGTGTACATGGGCGGCGTGCCTCCAGAGGCGATGGTGGTGGTCTCGCCGGCCGCAGCCGGCCGGGGGATCGGGTCCGTTGCTTCGTGGAGGTCGGTCACGCGACGCTCCTCAGGGCCTCGGCGGGGCGCAGGCGCGAGGCGCGCCATCCCCCGGCGGCTCCGGCGAGCAGGCCGCCCACGACGGCCAGGCCCACCGCGAGGACGACGATCGACGCGGTCACGGGCACGGTCAGGGCGACGTCGGTGGCGGCCTGCGCCACCTGCTGGCCGACGCCGCCTCCGCCCGCTGATCCGGGGCCGCCGGCGCCGGGCCCTGCCGCCTGGGCGGTGGCCGCGGCGGACAGGGTCGGTGCCACGAGGTTCACGACCAGGATCCCGAGGAGGCCGACCGCGACTCCGACGACTCCGCCGATCAGGCCCTGCACGAGGGACTCCCCCGCGACCTGCCGGGTGATGCGGGAGCCGCTCCAGCCGATGGCCTTGAGCGTGCCGAACTCGCGGGTGCGTCGACCGACGCCCGAGACGGTGAAGAGGATCGCCATGAGGAACGCCGCGGCGAGCACCGCCACGGAGAGCCAGGTGCCGAGCCTCCCGATCAGGTCGGACGCGGTCGACAGCGAGCCGGACACGCTCGACGCCAGGTCGGACTGGGTGCTCACCGTGGCGTCCGGCAATGCGGCCTGCAGGTCGGACTTCAGGGCGTCGACGCCGCTGGCGCTCGACGCCGTGACGTACACGTCGCTGATCTGGTCCGTCAGGCCGCTGAGTGCCTGAGCGGTGTCGAGGGGCACGTACGTGTCGGAGGCGGTGGCGGCGTCCGACGACGTGGACGCCACGATCCCGACGACCGTGAAGTCGGTGCCGCCGATCGCGAGCGTGTCGCCGACGGCGAGATCGGCGCTCGTGGCGTACGTCTGGTCGAGCACGACGACGTCGGCCCCCGCGTCGGCGGCGGTGAAGCTGCGGCCGTCGACGAGCGAGGCGCTGCTGAGCGGTCCGACCGCGTTCGTCGCGGGGTCGAGGCCGGTGACCGAGAACTGGTCGACGTCGAACGCGCTGCCGCCCGCGCCGTCGGCCCCGCCGGTGGGAGGCGCGGCCTGCGTGCCCGCGCCGGTGCCGTCACCGGTCGCACCGTCGGCACCCGCGCCTCCTGCACCCCCCTGGGAGAAGTCGGGCACCGTGCCCGAGAAGCTGGAGGCCTGCAGGCTCAGGGTCGCGGTCGCGGCGGAGACGCCGTCGACGCCCTCGACGGTGGTCAGGGCCGACGAGTCGAAGGTCGCAGTGCCGCGCGCGGCGGACAGGGTGCTCTGGGCGACCTCGGTGCTGCCGTCGTCGGTGGTGGTGCCGTCGCCGGAGCCGAAGGCGAACTGCTGGCCGGGCCCGTCGGCGCCCGGCTCGGCGGTCTGCGTGATCGTGACGTCGGTGCCGACGCCGTAGACCGACTCGAGGACGGTCGACTGGGCGTTCTTGACACCGGCCGCCACCCCGCTCACGATCATCACGAGGGCGATGGCCAGGGCCATGCCCGCCGCGATGATCACGGTCTGCTTGCGTCTGTTGCTCAGCTCTCTGAGCAGGTAGGTCAGGAACACGGTTCTCCTCGGTGCGGGGATCAGGACGAGGAACACGGTAAGAAACACCGCCCTCAGCACCCGATGGCCTGGCTAAGAGACCCCTATGGCACCCAGACCCCCAGCCCACCCGCCGTCATGGCCGGACCTGTCGCGGGTCCACCAGCCATGCCGCGGCCGCTGGACGATCCCCCATCGGGCATTCATCAAGAACCGTCGCCGACGCCGGGTGCGGCTTCCGCACCCTCGATGACGGCGAGCAGCAGTGCGTTGAGCTGTGCGCTCCGCGACGCGTCCAGCCCGAGCGAGCTGAGGTCGTTCGTCGCCAGGGCCACCTTCTGCACCGCGTCGAGCACGGCGTGGCCGGCCGGTGTGATCGCGGCGGGGTTCCTCCGGCCGCGGGCGCGGACGCCCACCCGGCGGACGAGACCGCGACGCTCCATCCCGTCGAGCACGTCCGACATGCTCTGCGGGCGGACGAAGACGGCCCGAGCGATCTCCGCCGACGTGAGCTCAGCACCGTCCGCCAGGCACGACAGCACGCCGAACTGCACGAGGCTCACGTCGTGCTCCGCCATCCCCGCGGTGATCTGGGATCCGATGATGCGCGCGACCTTCACCGCGTTCCAGCCCAGCACGGACTCGAGCCCGCGACCTCCATCGTCACTCATGCGTGCCTCCTCGTCGCCCATCTAGATAAACAGGATCCTGTTTTAAGGCTATGGTGCAGGAACCTGCTTCTCAGGCCCTCCTTGCAGTGTGCACCACCCGCCCACGCGACACCGAACCGACATGACAGGACAGGACAGGCACCATGACGACACCCGCACTCCCCGACGACCGAGGCCGCTGGGGCGCCGACGACGAACTCGGCACGCTGAACCTGATCGACGACGCCGCGAGGGCCCGGGCCGCTGAGGAGGTGCGGGTCGGCCTGAGCGTGTCGCTCGCGTACCCGGTCGAGCCCGCCTCGATGCTCGGCGGACCGTTCGCTCCCAAGGCACCGCCGTCGCCCCCGGTGCAGCAGGCGCTGCCCTACACGGGCACGCCGCCCATGGGGATGTCCGAAGTCCTCGTCGTGACGCCGCATCACCCGGCGCTGACGCACATCGATGCTTTCACCCACATGCCGATCGACGGCACTGTGTACCCGGGTCGCCCCCTTGAGGAGACCGTCACGGCCGGAGGCGTCTTGCACGGTTCCACGACCGCCTTCGCCGCGGGGATCACGACGCGGGGAGTCCTGCTCGACCTGGCGCCGGAGGCGCGGCTGCCATCTGCGCACCCCGTCACCGCGGCAGATCTCGACGCGGCCGAGGCGCGGGGCGGGGTCGAGGTGCTGCCCGGTGACGCCGTGGTGGTCCGGAGCGGCTGGGGGTTCAGCTGGGACGCCGAGACCCAGGCGCCGGGCATGACCGTCGACGCAGTCACGTGGATGCACCACCGCGGCGTCTCGCTCTACGCCGGCGACATCAGCGACTCCTTCCCGCCGAGCGACCCGGAGATGCCCATGCCGATGCACATGGTCGGACTGGCCCGCCTGGGCATGCCCCTGGTCGACAGCGTCGCCACCGACGACCTCGCCGCGACCTGCGCCGAGCTCGGCCGACACGCTTTCCTGCTCAGCATCGCCCCGCCCCGCCTACACGGCCTCACCGGCGTGCCCGTGAACCCCCAAGCCATCTTCTAGACCGACACCACGGCCGTGCGGATCGCAATGATCGATCGTCTACCGGGCACTGCGTCTAGAGCCTCGCGGACGATGCGGTTCGCGTAGTGGTCTGATCCACTTGCCTCATGACCAGCGATAACACTCGGGCCCGCATCTCCGGAGCTCTCCTGGTCGCAGGCACCCTGACGGGTGTCGTCCTCGCCGCTGGTCCGGTCGTTGTCGTACGAGAGACCGCGGAGCAGCACGGTGTCAGCATCGATGGGTCCGCTGTCGTTGCGCCTGCCTTCTTGTCTGCGGTCGCGGCGCTCCTGGTCTCGCTCGCTGGCTGGCACCGGTCTTTCGTCGGGAACGAGAGCTGGACGACGCGGCCGAGAAGTCACCAGGTCGCCGGCCTCGCGGCGGTGACTCCCGTCATCGCGCTGATCCTCGCTGCGACCTGGTCCCTCTCGGCGAGCGGCGCCGAGT
This sequence comes from Frigoribacterium sp. NBH87, assembly GCF_014217665.1. Lineage (NCBI taxonomy): Bacteria > Bacillati > Actinomycetota > Actinomycetes > Micrococcales > Microbacteriaceae > Frigoribacterium > Frigoribacterium sp. NBH87. The sequence continues at coordinate 2,570,123 of NZ_CP043650.1, read as the reverse complement.
ACCCCGCAGTGTCCCTGATCGCCGTGACAGTGCTGCCCCTCGCGCCCGGAGTCGCCGTAGCTGTTCTCGGGGTACTGATTGCCACGCTGTCGCGTGGGCCGCTGCCCGATGTCGTCGGCGCGGCCCTGCTCGGACTCGGACTGCTAGCGACAGTCGCGCTCGAACCAGCATTTCTCGGGTGGGCGCTTCTGTGCGCGTGCCTGTTCGTGACCAGCCGGACGCTGAGACCACTTCGGGAAGCCAGCACCGAAGCGGCAGAGGCCAAGGCCTGAGGTGGCCAGTGGACGATCCCCTAATGGGCGCCAACACGAGGCGCATCAGACGCCTCGTCCACTCGCCGCCGGCGTGAGCGCTCTACAAGAGAGTCGCCCGCGACCGCAGCAACACCGAAGAGCAAGCCAAGAGCTCCCACAACCCATCCGTTCCAGTCCAGGGCAAAACCAGCGATGCCGACAAAGAGCACGACGGGGACGATGGCTATGCGCGAGATCATGGGCAGATCCTGACAGACGACAACCGCGATCCTTGGCCGGTCCTCTAGCGAGACGGGTGCCCGGTCTCAATAGCGCGGCCGGGCAGGTAAGGGAGAAAGTGCAGCTGACGGGGACGCAGCCGATGCACTCCGTCCCGATACGAGCCGCCGACGACAGCGCCGTCGACGTCCAGCAGGTCACACGTCCGCCACGTGCTCCGAACGGTGCCGCCTCTGACCACGAACTGCGTTACGACGCGGAGCGCCTCGACCAGGCCGTCATCACCGTCGCCGCCCAGATCCCACCAGCCGAAGTCGTCACCCCTGACGACGACCGAGTCGTCCTTGATCACCAGGACCTCGAAAGGCAAGGCTCCATGCCGGTGCGGAGTCACGGTCACCACACGGTCGAACTCGGCCTGAACGGTGGAGACCTCGACGTCGCCAGCCTGGCCGACCAGTGCTACGACCCGGGCGACGAAGGCGTCGAGACTGCCAGGCTCGAGGCGCCCGGACAGGAGATGGTCCGTAAGAAGGAACCAAGCCTCTACGAAGTCACCCTCGTCCCAGCCCAGCTCCCACCGCCGGGCGGGCATGCCTGAGGTCGGGGCGATGTCGATCACCAGCCCACCAGCCGCGACGACCGAGAACGGGCCGACCTGGAGCATCGGCAGCATCGAGCTGCCGATATCGAGCGATCTCGCCCCGACGGCGCTACCGAACTCCTCGCCGGCGCGAGTGGCGAACAACTCGAACCTCGCGATGACGTCGTCGGGGGCCGGTGCCATGACTTCATCCTGCGGCATCAAGACCCAGCCCGGCCATCACACTTCAGGCTCATGCCGGCCGCTGAGCGATCGTCTTACGGGCGCTGTCTCGCCTTCGTCACTTTTTACGTTCTTGCAGGTAAACGCGGGTGACCACAGCGCAGGTGACCAGGACTGCGATGACGATCCATGTGTATCGAATCCAGCCGGCGGGGAAAAGAAGGGTGGGCGACAGCAAGCAGATGCCCCAGAGCGCTCCCACGAGCTGCACCTTGATCGTCTTGTTCGTGTCGCGGTCACGAGCGTCCTGGGCTGACCGGCGCTCCTTCGCTCGGAGCTCGACGCCTTCGACGGCGTTTTCCTCGTCACGAATAGGGTTGGTCACGGGTTCAGCTTCTCACTGGAGTGACCGGTTTGCATCGATGAGCGATCGGTCACCGGGGCATGGTCCCGCAACTAGCCTGAGCGCATGAGAAGTGCAGGCAGGTTGAGATGGCTCGGAGTCGTTGTGTCGGTTCTAAGCCTGATCTTGGCGACGTTGTGCTTTGCGTTGGCGGACGGCGACGGGGCCGTGATTTTCACTGGTGTGCTCGCCGCAGCGTCAGGTCTGCTCGGCCTCGCGACGTTCTTCCTGAGGAGAAATCCCAGATTACCCTCTGACGACATGGATGAAACCGTTCGATAGACGATCCCCCATCGGGCGGCTGTCGGACCGTTGAACGACGCATGCCGCTTCGGTCTACGTGAAGAGCGCGAGGGGAAGCGACACCACGAAACACACGGGGGGCACGATGGCGACGCCGCCACAGATTCCTGCCCACCGGCCAGCGCGGCCGCCCAGCGCTCCGGCGATGAGTGCGAACACGATCGACGCAACCAGGAGGAGCGGCACGGCGAACCACAACACGGTGGTCCAGTCTGCGGCTGAGAACCACAGCCACGAACTTTCGGCGCAGGCCGTGACGAAGCAGAGGATGAGGGTCAGCGGGGCGAGCAGCCGAGCCCGACCAGCCGGCTCGGCCTCGGGCTCGGGGGCGGGGCCGCCGCCCAGACGGGGTGGCGGGTCGATGAGGGGGTCGCGGTGGGGCAGCGCTGCCACTTCGGCCTCAGCCCGGCGGAGCAGTTCTCGGTCGGCCTCGTCCATGTCCTGACCCTAGCGATGGCACGACCACTTCAGGGCACGAGCACCCTTCGAATGGGCTCGCATTCTCGGTGATCCGAGTTGAGAGCGCGTCCGGTGCCCGATGGGTTGGCGAGACTCGCTAGGAGCAGCGACTATTCAGTTGCCAGCTCTAGATCGGCAATGACTTCGGAAATGTCCTGGTACCGCTGGGTGGGGTCGTTATGCACGCACTTGTCGACAATGGCTTGGATCGCCGGTGGGCACCCGGCTATGGAACTGCGACCCGTGAACATAAAGGCGAGGATGTGCCCGACGGCGTGAATGTCGTTGACCTTGGCAAATTTTTTGAGACTCGCAAGGGTGGGATCGCGGATCGACCCTTTCATTTCCGTGTCGGACTTGGTGAACTCCGACCCCTCTGCCTTATGCAATCCGAAGTCGCTGAGCTTGACGAGGAAGGCCTCTTCGTACTCTTTGATCAGCACGTTTCCAGTGCTGAGATCCCGATGGAGGATGCCTCTTCGATGGAGGTAGCCCATGGCGTAGAGGAATTGGAGTGCCAGTCTCTTGCGCGTCGCAAACTGAAGCGTGCCGTTGTATTTGTGCATGAAGTTGCGGAGGTCGTAGTCGCAGAATTCCATCGTGAATGAAGTGTGGCTTTCGTCGAACTGGTACGCCTGCACGATGTAGGGGTAGTTCAGTTCCTTCATCTTCTGAAACTCGGCCTTGAATCGGCTCAGCTCACGCTCGTCGAGGTTCTTCTTACCCACCTTCACGGCAACCGGAAAACCGTACGTCTCGTCCGTGTACTTGTAGACGATCGCGTAAGACCCCTCCCCCACCATGGTCTTCTTTGGCGGAGTGGAAGTCTTGGTCGGTGGCTGCCAAGCGTTCGAGACGAAAACAGGATCGAACCGGTCGATATCGATTTTGGCGAACGATTCCGGGATGGGGCTCCCTCCCGAAACTACGAGGAAGGCGCTGCATTCGTTAAGGACACGTTGGTAGTCCTCACGCACGCGAATATCTATTCCGATTTTGCCGAGGCTGCCTCTGACCTCGCGGATTTCCTCGATGAGGTCGATTAGGTCACGGCTCTGCTCCGCATTGAAGTGCCGGCCCCGGTCCATCTTCGAGTTCATGAAGAGGAAAAGCGCATTTAGGCGTTCGTGGAGAGCGCCGAAGACGATAGGCAGTGGGGGCTGCATTGCCGTGTACAAGCCCGCGTACGCCTCCGATGGTGGCAGCGCCGAATATTGGTCAGAGAGGTGTCGGAAGACGGCAGTCTGGTCGGGCATGCTCGAAGGCTAACGCGGGTCCTCCACGCTGTGGCTAGTTGTGGCCTCGTGCACGATCGTTCCAAAGCTGGTGGGCCTTGGATATGAGCTGGAGGGCCACTTTCAGATGACGGTAGATGCTGACGGCGCTGGGCTCGACGTGCGCCACGGGTCTGTTGCGGTGGTCGACGCCAATCAGTTTCATGTCCGAAAGGCCCCGCAAATTGCTGGGCTCACCGTGGGCGAGTGAGCTGGCCGTCGACCAGTACCAATAAGTCAAAGGTCCACCTAGCTCCGGCACAAAGGCTCCACCCTCATTGGCTATTGCGCTCTGAGTTAAGCTCTTCTTGACCGTCGACCAAGGCACCTTGGCGTCGGCCGCGACGGTCTCTAGGTCGGTGATTTGAGCTTTCACAAACCGCTCTTGCGCACGGTATTCCTCTCCACCCAGCGTGCCGGCGAAAGTCGAATAATTCTTCGCCAAATGCAGAGAGTGGATCAATTCGTCGTTGCGAAGACGAAGGGCCCGGGCGACGCGGGTGTCACTGTCCTGTGGGCCGAGCAGCCAGAGCGCCGTGGTCGCTGCCTCAATGAGAGCACGGATCATGACAAACTCCGCGGTTAGGTGAAGCAGTAGCTCATCGCGGGCGTCGTTGATCATCATGGCGTCGAGGCCATTCATGAGGTTGTGAAAAGCCACGATTGCATGGTCTGCCTGATCGGGCACCGTCGAAAATTCAAGGGGCTGGCCTTGGGTCTCGGCGCTGCGGCGGCTGTTGTTTAACTCGGGCGTTCGAAGCTCGTCACCGCGGAGGTCTGACCCGTCCTCTCTGGACATAACGCCTGATCGGTTGGCCATGGTCGTTCGCCAGTTTTCGAGTAGCCCGGCGATTTGACCCTGGGCCTTTTCCTCTGCGTCTGGGTCGCCCTGTCGTTGAAAGTAGTCGCCCTTGGGTACAGTCACCGGCCCTCCTCATGGTCGCTGTTGGGACTCTATTGGCCGTCCGATAGCCGATCGGTCACCGACCATCGGCGGACACTACCCACTCCCCCGCAGCTACGGAGAGCCGGCTGTCTCGATAGGTCAGTCCGAAACTGATCTCGGTGAACGATCGTCTTTCGGGCGGCACCTCAGTCATGTTTAGCTGCGGACATGAACGATCAGAAGGGCTTCACGGCGAGGGCGCTGCGATCTGTGGGCGGGACAACGCTGCTGCTCGTGATCGTCACTGGCTGCGCACCTGTGACGGGCGGCACCGCCTCAGGCTCCTGCGCCGTCAAGGAGATCGTCCTCGGCAGCTCAGACCTGAGACCGGGCGGCAAGATCAAGCTCAGCGTGGATTGGATGACCGCGAGGTGCGAGGACACGGGCGGGACGAACCAGCCCGCCGAGAGCATCGAGGTCACGATCACACCAACGGCGAGTTCTGATTCCCGCCCACTCGGGACGATCGAGAGTGCTACCGGCCCGAGCTTCACTGCTGCTGGCACGTTTCCGCTTCCGGCCGACATCCCCGCTGGAGATGCAGTTCTCGCCGTGACGTCCTCCACCGGCGAAGGGGCTGTAGCTGGACTGCCCATCACCCTGGCAGCCGAGTAGGCGAACAGGCCCTGTGAACGATCCCCTATCGGGATGCTCGCCGCCTTGGCCCTGACCCGGCTTGCTCGAGTCACGATCGGTCAATGTACTCACACGGCAATACGGCGGCTACACGCCCAAAACTCTCACTAGTCTCGGCCGAGGCGTACCCGACGCCGGCGTGTTTGAAGGAGACCACCGTGAGCCAAAAGCCGCCGTTTTTCAAGGGTCAAGGCTTCCGACTAGCCAGCATCGGCGTCGGACTCGTCATCGGCCTCATCGCCGTGGTCGTCACACAGGCTGTCACCTCAGACGAGCCACTTTCATCGGGCTTCCTGATCGGCATCAGCTTCGGCTTGGTCATCGCCGTGGCCGCTACCGCGGTGGGTCTCTTACTGGGGCGCAAGGTCTTCGGCCAGCGCCTCGAGCTTGCGCTACGCCCAGCAACGGAGACGAAGTGGCGGCACGGGAGGGTTGAAGCCTCCCCGGGTCGCCTGCGCTTCCATCGCTACAAGTGGCAGATCCGCTTCGTTTCAGGCGACCCTGTCGACTTCGCCGTCCACACAGTCGGACTCGATTCCGGGAAGCGTCCGTCCAAGAAGCAGTTGTGGTCCGTCAACCCGTCCCTCCACGTGATCGACATCGACACAGACCAAGGCCCTCTGCAGCTCGGCCTGCAATCCCACCAGGTAGACACCATTCGAACGCAGCTGCAGCCGGCCGGCTCGCCAAGTTGAAGAGCACCAACTCAGTGCCCTGAACACGTCAACGATCGTCTGTCACGTTCACCGCTAGGCGATCCCCTACCGGGCGATCTCGGCCTGGTGGTCCCGGCGCTAGCAGCACCATGCTGGAACAGCCCGCCGCTTGCGCTTCAGCTTCCCCCTGGGGACGCCGATAACCTGCGGCCATGACTACGACCCGGAAGATGACCCCACGCGAGGTCGGCCTCGTGGAGGCTCTTCTTGCTGACCACCTCGACAACGCATTCTCCCGCGAACATCTTGAGGCCTTGGATGTCGAGGAGATGGACGACGGCGGCATGGGATCTCTGAAGTTCCTCAGCAGTCGATCAGCGCGCATGGCTCAGCAGCTGTCTGAAGTGACTTTCCACGACAACGACGGAGTGTGGGTCTCAGCAACACTGAACCTCGATCCCGAAGGCCTGCTCTTCGAGCTCGACATCTTTAAAGGCGACTTCTCGCCACTGATAGAGATTCCAGACCGCTTAGCCCTGGCCCGACCTCGAGCTGGGTCTGAGTAGACGCTCGTCTCGTCGTACGGTGAGGATGTGGCTTCTCTCTCTGCGCGATACCAGGCCGGGGACTGGGATGCCGTCTGGCACGAGATCCGGACCACGGCCTCCTCGGAGCTCGTCGCAGCAGACGTCGACGACGTCGCCTCGGCGACGATGCAGCGGGCGAGGACACAGATCGACGATCTCGCGTCGCGGTTCGTGGACCTGGGACTGAGGAGCGCTGGCGGCATCCCCGTCCGCACGCCTCCGCCACCGGATGTCGTCGGGAGGCTCGCGGTGCTCGAGAGGACTACTGGCCAGCTGCCCGCCGCACTGCGAGCCCTGATGACACACGTCGGCGGGGTGAGCCTCATGGGAGACCTGCCACGACTGGGGCTCTCGTACGACGCAGGAAAGAGGCCGCGGACGATGCCACCCGGCCCGCCGTTCGCCGACCCTCTCGTCATCTCCGACGTCGATTACCTGGAATTCGAAGTGCGCGAGCATCTGGAGGAGGTCGCTCTGGATGCGTCGGCCCCGCTGCTGCCCTTCGGGTTCGCTCCGGATGAGCTCCACAAGGCGAACATCAGTGGCGGCGAACACACCATCTCGTTCTCCTCGCACCTGCCGGATCCGGTCATCACGGGGATCGCAGGGCGCCTTGGCATCACCCTGGTCCAGTACCTCCGACTCTCCATCGCATGGGGCGGGCTGCCCGGGTACTCCTTCGCCCCTCACGCCGCTCCGAAGACGCTCGCGCGATTGCGTGCCGATCCCGCGTTCTAAGGCGGGCCCGCCTCGCGATGCACGCCGTCCTGCTCGCCCGATCACCGATCCCCTATCGGAACATCGTGGTCAGGGCGGACGTCGCAGGGAAATCAGCCGCGAACTGTGCACTGTCGGGTGGTTGTCGCCTGCTTGTCGGGGCCCTGACATGGACCCGTTCAAGCGCCCTTCATACTGTGGACAACATGAGCGAGACACGAATACTCGAACTACGAACTCAACGAGGGTGGCCCCAGGAGCGCCTTGCAGAAATCAGCGGGGTGACCGTTCGCACCGTTCAACGACTCGAGGCGGGGAACGACGTCAGCCTCGACACGCTCTCCCGGCTGGGCACGGCATTGGGCGTGCCGGTGCGAGACCTCTTCATGGAAGCCCCAAAGAGCGAGTACGGAAAAGCCATGTCCGCACTGAGCGAGACCGAGGCGAGAAGCTTCTCGGATGCGGCGCGAATCGCCTGGCGCCACATCGCCTTCGCCGTGGCATTGTTCGTCACGTCACCCATCCCCGTGGTGCTGCTGATCGCGGGGGCAGACGCAGGCGTCATCCCGACAAGTGTGGAAGTCGCCATAGCTATCGGCCTAGGTGCTCTTTTCTTGGTCGCCGCAGCCGGGGCAGCCCACCTCGTTCGGGCGTCGAACACGTTCTCGCCATTTCCGCTTATCCGCCAGAAGCGCCTGAGCTCCAGTTTCGGAGCCCAGCAGTGGGCGGAAAGCCTCGAAGAGACCCACCGACGCCAGCGGGGCACCTCTCTAGCCCTGGCCGTGGGACTCTGGCTGATATCACCACTCCCGGTCATCGTCGCAGCGCTCCTCGAACCGTCTCAGTGGCAGGGGCTCTGGATAGCAGGCGGCGCGACCTTCCTCCTCCTCGTCGTCGCCGTAGGGACGTTCGCCGTTCTGCAGGCGGCATGGTCCCGTTACGCCGCAGAGAAGCTGACCGCATCCGCGGCATAGGGACCTGCCCTCTGGACGATCCTTCACCGGGCACTAGATGCTCGGCCGACATACGGCTACGTTGCGAGGGCAGCCCAGACCCCCGCTGTGAATGGCGGGGTTCCTGGGTTCGCCCGGGTTCCCCGTCATGGATCCCCTATCGGGCATGCAGAAACGATCGTTTGTGACTAGCGCCGACGAACACCACGAGCGGGCCCTGGCCAGATCAGAACCGCTCCCCAACTGAAGATCGCCTTGGTCGGGGAGCAGCCCTTGCTGTCGTACAGCGAACGGGTCAGGCCCGGAGGTCCTTGAGCCACTGCTCGACCGTGCGCGGGCTCAGCCCGAGCTGCTGCTGTGCGCTCGTGGCAGGGTCGATGAGCTCGGAGGGCAGGGTGGCCCGCCACCGGTACGAGGCCACGACAGGGTCCGCTCCGGCTGAGCCGAAGAGGGGCTCGATGACGCGGCCGAAGTCGTCGACGTCCTGCGCCTCGAACCGCACGCTCGTGCCCGAGGCTGCGGCGAAGCCAGCCGCGAGGTCGGAGCCCACGAGGCCGGGCAGCGCACCGACCCCGACGACACCGGTCACGGAGCCGTCCTGCAGCAGTCGCGCGACGACGTCGGCCACGTCGAGGTGCGAGCTCCACGACACGGCGTAGTCGTCACGGATCGGGTAGCGGAGGACGCCCTCCTGCTCCACGCCCGCGGCGACCGGCGGCAGCAGCAGGTTCTCGAGGAAGAGGCGCGGGGCCGCGACGGCGACGGAGACCCCGGTCGCCCGCAGACCGGCAGTGAGGAAGCCGACGGGACTCTCAGCCGCACCGTCGCCCTCCGTCGGGTACCCGCTGGTCGAGACGACCACCCGGGCCGGCCGTGCCTGCTCGACGGCTGCGACGACCGTCCGGGCATGCGCGAGCTGCTGGGCGGCGTCGCCGACCGGAAGGTGCACGAAGACGCCGTCGACGCCCGCGTAGGCCGCCGCGAGGGACGCGACCGACATCAGGTCGACGGCGACGGGCGCGCCGCCTCCCTCATAGGCGGACGGGTCGCGGACCGCCGCGGTGACGGCGGCGCCGGAAGCGAGAAGGGATGCGACGACGGGGGAGCCCTGGGCGCCAGTAGCGCCGTGGATGAGATAGGTCATGAAGCTATCAATGCATCTGGTGCACCAGTTACGTCAACTGCACCAATGGCGTACTGTCCATGTTCATGGCTTTCTGTGGGGAGATCTGGCCCGAGTGCGGCATCGCGAAGTTCCTGACACTGCTCGACGGCCCCTGGGCAACGCTCATCGTGCGAGAGCTCCTCGAGGGCCCGGCTCGTTTCACCGAGCTAAAGGAGGCGCTGCCCGGCATCAGTGCGCACACCCTCACCAACCGCCTCCGGAAGTTCGAGACGTCGGGCCTCGTCACCAGGACGGCGTACTCCGAGATCCCGCCGCGCGTCGTCTACGAGCTCACCCCGACGGGGCAGGGGCTCCGGCCCGTGCTTGAGTCGATGAACGCCTGGGCGCTGTCCGTCCCGCCGACACCCGACGCAGAGATCGAGGTGGTTCCTCGGTAGAGGATCGTCTATCGGGACGCCGCCCTGAGCAGGTTTGCGAGATGGTAGTTCCACCCCTCCTCGTGTGCGGCTCGAAGTCCGTCGCCATCTACGAGCTGCCCAAAACGTCGTTCCGTCAGCGTGACCGTGCTCCGCTCGCCGTCACTACGGATGTCGAAGCGGACCATAAGTGGCGACGGCCATTCCGGCTGCTGCCACACGAAGGCCAGCCGCCTCGGCGGTACTGCTTCCGTCACGCGACCGTCAGCGAAGTGCTCGCGGCCGCCCTCGGTCCAGGTCTCGCGCACGACCGAGCCGACCTCGGGAGTCAGCACCAGCTCAGGCCACCAGGAGTCGCGCTCGTCCGTAAGCGCGCACCACAGTCCCTCCGCGGAGGACACCGATGCGACGGTGATCGACAGCGAGTCAGCGCACATGCTCAGACGCTAGTGCGTCTGCCCAACACCGGCGCCGATGTGCCGGCCAGCGATCGGCTATCGAGACGCTTCTGCCGCGTTCTGTCTGTTCACAAACCGACCGGCCGGTCGGTTTGCCTGTTATGGTGTGGTCATGGATCGCCGCGCACTCGTCCTTGCCGCCGCCCGCGAGCTCGCGCTCGCACGCGGGGTCATTCCGTCGTTAAACGAGACCGCCGCCGCGGCGGGCGTATCCAAGGGCGGGTTGGTGCACCACTTCCCGACGCGTGCGGCGCTGGTGCAGGGGCTGGCGATGGCAGCGCTCGAGGAGGTCGACACGGCCATGACCGCAGCGGCGGGCGAGGGGAGTGCGGCGGAGACCTGGTTGCGCATGTCGGTCCCCACGGGGGAGGACGTCGCGGTCTTCCGAGCGATGGCCATTGCGCACCGGGCGGTCGAGGCGCCGGGTGATGCGGTGGCGACTGCATCCCAGGAGGCCATAGCCCGATGGGAGGCGATGATCCGCGACGAGGTGGGTGACGCCGGCCGCGCACGGGTGATCCGGCTTGTCGGCGACGGCTTGTTCGCCAACGTCATCGCCGGCATCGAGCCGGCACCCACGGCCGCGGAGCTCGACGCTCTCCTCGGTTCTCTCTTGCCCGCGGGTGGGAGGGGCGGGCGGTGACCGCGCAGCTGCTGCTGGCGATCGCGGGCCTCGCTGCGCTTGACTCGCTGAACCCGGCCACGATCGTCGCGGTGACCTTGATCCTTCTCGCCGCCCCGCGGCGTCCCGCGCTGATGGCACTCGTCACGGTGCTTGGGGCGGCACTCACCGTGTTCGCGGTCGGCGCCGCGCTCTTCCTCGGCGCGGGCGCGGCAGCTGGTGCCGTCGACGGGATTGTGCAGGGTATCCGCTACGTCGCCTTCGCCGCCGCGGGCGTCGTCCTGGTCCGCTCCGGGATACGACGCTTCCACACGCGACCCAGGAAGCCGATCGGGTTGCCATCGTGGTTCACACCCTGGACTGCGCTCCCGTTCGGGGCGCTGCTAACCGGGGCCGACCTACCGAATGCGTTCCCGTACTTCATTGCGATCGAGCGCCTCCTAGACGCGCAGGTCACGCCAGCGGAGGGCCTGCTCGTCCTCGCCGGGTACGCGGTGGTCTACTGCGTCCCGTGCCTCGTATTGCTCTTGGTGGGAAGCCTCGCGCGCCGTCGGACGCGTGCGCTGCTCATGCGTGTCACTGCCCGATTCGGTACCGGCGAGGTGAAGGCGTCCCCCTTCGTCGCGGTCGTGTTGATCCTGCTCGGCGCATTGGTCGCGTCGCTGCCGTTCTGGCTCCTGCGCTGACCGACGTCGAGCAGTGGTCCGGCGGAATCTCCTCGTGTGCGCGCTTGGCTCGTTCACGACGATCATTGGCATGACCCTGATTCTGCCGATCCTTCCTCTCTACGTCCGAGACCTTGGCGTTGGGGATCCGGCCGCGGTAACTCTCTGGTCCGGCATCGCCTACGCCGCGACGTTTCTGACCGCGGCCTTGACAGCACCGCTGTGGGGTTATCTCGGGGACCACTTCGGCCGGAAACCGATGCTGATCCGCGCGAGCCTCGTCATGGCGATCGCGATGTCGCTCATCGGGGTCGCCCAAGACGTCACTCAACTCGTACTGCTGCGGCTGCTGGTCGGCCTCCTCGGCGGCTACGCCTCCGGACCAACCATCCTCGTCGCCGCTCAGACCCCTAAAGGCCGCTCCGCTTGGGCGCTGGGCACCCTCTCCTCCGCCATCATGGCCGGCACCATCGCAGGGCCTCTGATCGGTGGAACCCTCGCGCAGACAATTGGCATTCAAGGGCGTTCCTCGCAACCGGCAAACCAACACGCTCGGCTCGCAGTCGAGTGGGCGGGACAGGGTTTTGGTGTGGCGCTTGATTGCGTGGGTACGGCGAATCTCGGCCCTCATCGCGAGAGCCAGCTCGCTGGGAACTCACTAGTCCTGCCCCGTATGGGTGAGATCAGACGGGTTTAATTGCGCCCATGGCCTCGTCGAGCAGCCTTCCAAAGGATCGGCCACGGTCCGTGGTGATCCATACATCCTTCGCGGCGATCACGCAGGTCAGGGCCGCGCCGGCGATCACCGTCGGGCGCGGGTCGGTGACCGCTAAACGGCCCAGGCGCATCCGTACGATTTCGGCGAGATCGCCCTGGACCCGCGAGATACGCTCGAGCTCGCCCGCACTCAGAGCCGGGTTATCATGGATGATCTTTTCGATCGCGAGGGCGCGTTCAGCGAGTGTCTCGTCCTCGAAGTGCTCGACGACGACGTCGAATGCCCGCCGTAGCGATTCCCACACCGGCTCGTCGACGGGCCGTGCACCGAGTGCCTGGGCGAGCATCTGCGACCACGCGTCGTACTTGCCCAGCATGACGTCCTCTTTCGAGGTGAAGTAGCGAAAGAACGTTCGCCTGGAGATGCCGGCAGCCGAGACCAGGTCATCGATTGTTGTCTGCTCGTATCCCCTAACCGCGAACAGATCCTGGGCCAGCATCGCCAACTCGGTTTGCATGGCTCGTCGAGCTCTTTCACGCACCGGGATAGGAGTGGACTCGCTCACATGTGCCAGCTTACAAGGCAACGGGCATAGGTGGCACTCAGTGGCACATGTGCCCTACAGTGGCATTTGCCAGACGTTGACCACGAAACATTGGAGCTGCCACATGACCACGCCATGGACTTTGAACGACATCCCACGCCAGGACGGGCGCGTCGCTGTGATCACCGGAGGCAGTAGTGGACTCGGCTTTGAGACCGCCCTCGCCCTCGCGGATCATGGCGCGGCCGTGGTGCTCGCTGTCCGCGACACCACCAAGGGCAAGGAGGCCGCGTCGAGAATCGCCTCCCATGTGCCCAATGCCAAAGTCTCCGTGCAGAACCTGGACCTGGGTTCACTGGAATCCGTGCGCGCAGCGGCCACAGATCTCAGGTCGGCGCACCCGCGGATTGACCTGCTGATCAACAACGCCGGCGTGATGTACACGCCTCAGCAGAAGACAGCCGACGGTTTCGACCTGCAGTTCGGCGTGAACCACCTCGGTCACTTCGCGCTGACCGGGCTGCTGCTCGATCACCTCCTGCCTGTGCCGGGCTCTCGAGTCGTGACGGTGAGCAGCTACGGTCACCGCATTCGCGCGGCTATCTACTTCGACGACCTGCAGTGGGACCGCAGCTACGACCGGGTTGCCGCCTATGGCCAGGCCAAGCTGGCCAACTTGATGTTCACCTACGAGCTGCAGCGCCGCCTCACGGCGTACGGCAGCACTATGGCCGTCGCCGCGCACCCAGGCAACGCTTCCACCGAGTTGACCCAGAACTTGCCTGCTCTCGCGCGGATCGCGTCGGCCGCCGTCAAGCCTTTGCTTGCCCAAAGCGCTGCTGGAGGCGCACTCCCCACACTGCGTGCCGCAACTGATCCAAGCGTGCTCGGCGGCCAGTACTACGGCCCCGACCGCATACGCGAGACCCGAGGACACCCGCAGTTGGTTACATCCAGCGCCGCCTCATACGACCTGACGACACAGCGCCACCTGTGGTCCGTGTCCGAGGAACTCACCGGCGTTACCTTTCCCGCATAACGACTCAACCCCGGAAAAGAGACGCCCTCTATCCAACGACCATAGGCATTCGTTCCTGCAGAACTTCACCTGGCACGCAGCCAGGTGGACGATCGACCACCGCCGCCCGATAGCTAAGCGCCTATAGGGCGATTAGCCCGCTCTCCCGAGACCGACACCACTACTCACTGACCCCCCGTCTCAGTGCGCGATCGGCTATCGAGACCAGTTGCCATGGCCGCATTCGACCAGAGTCCACCACGAGGCTGATCCGTAAGCATCGAACCCCGCCTACCGTCGAACCATGGACACGAGCTCGATGATCATGGGAGCCGCCATCGCTTCGGTGGCTTGGATCGGCTTCTACCCATGGGCGAAGCTGAAAAAACTGAAGGCCTTTGAGGAGGAGCAGCAGCGGCTGACTCCTGCTCCGCCCGAGGGGCCCCGCTAGACGATCGTCTATCGGAACGGCTCGTCATTCGTTGCGGCCAGTCCATAAACAGCGCCGCGCCAGACCCGGAGATTATGTTGGGGGTGACGACTAGCGTTCGATCATGGATCTGGACAATCTCAGTCACGTCGATCTTCGCCGACTCGGTCTACTCGGGCGAGCCGTCGCCATAGTTGACTCTGGAGAAGCGCAGGCAACGCCAGGCATGTTGGCGGAGAACCGAAGCGATGCGGATGAGCGCCGGGCTGTCACTGCCGATGCCATGGCCCTTAGCGACGAGGGTCTCTTGAGGTTGGATGAGAGATTCAATGGAGCTTGGCTTGCCCGTCCAACGGTTTCGGGCCGCGACACTTGGTCGGAATATGAGCGACGCCGCGATGATCCCCGTGAGCGGAGGCGACGACTGCGCAACGACTACCTTCGATGGATTCATGAAGCTGGGCGCCAAGGCGGGCCCCCCAATGGCGATAGCTTCATTGATTCCGGTGCCTCCTATCTGGGAGCTCTGTTCACGCTCGAGGAATTGCACGAGGCCGGAGTATGGCTAAAGAGGCAGGGCTTCATTGACGGTGGCGGCGCATGGGGACGCAGTAGTCCGCTCCGACCTTTCCTAACGGCCAAGGGAGAGGATTACGTGGACCGAGAGCGCGACGTGCATGCGGAACCTCCTCAGGGCAATGAGTCAACGTCCTACACCTTCAACGGACAAACGCAATTTGCGAGCGGGAGTAGCCACTTCACGCAAACTCAGAACATGGGCGACGTGGGTGCTCGGGCAGGTGAAATTGCAGCTGCTTTGCGCCAGCTTTCTCTTCTGTCCACTGGAATCGAGCACGAAGAGCTGTCTGCTGCGGCGAGTCAACTGGAAGAGGAAGTCGCGGGCGCCGCTCGACCCCAACGCCTGCGAGCCATCGCGGAAGCTGCTCAGCAAATTCTCGTGAGCGGCGCTGGCGGAGCGCTAGGCAGCATTGTGTCGAGCCAGGTCACGGACTTCATCGACAGCTTGCCCATCTAGACATGCCTCGCGCGGTTCTGTCTCTTCGGCGACGAACGTTCATGCCCACTACCGTCGGCCTCAACCACCGCGCTGGATAGCTCGGTAGACCGTCGATCGGGCGACGCCGAAGAGCTCGGCGATCTCGCTCGTCGTGTGGGCGCCGGTGCGGTGCAGCTGCACCAGGTGCTTCTCCTGCGAGGCGGTGAGTTTGGGCTTGCGGCCGCGGAGCTTGCCGGCGGCCTTGGCGATCGCCATGCCCTCCCGGGTGCGGGCACGGATGAGGTCGGCTTCGAACTCGGCCACCATTCCGAGGACGTTGAACAGCAGCCGGCCCACGGGGTCGGTGGGGTCGTAGACCGCTCCCCCGAGGTTCAGCGCGACACCCTTCTTCGTCAGCTCGTCCGCGATGTCAGTCGCGTCTCGCAGCGATCGCGCGAGACGGTCGAGCTTCGTCACTACGAGGACGTCGCCGGCGCGGCACGCAGCGAGAGCTTCGCGAAGGCCTGGCCGGGCTCGAGTCGTCCCCGACAAGCCGTGGTCAACATGCACCTGTTGATCGTCAACACCGAGTGCTGCAAGACCGTCGCGCTGTGCTGCGAGGTCTTGTCCTGAGGTCGAGACGCGGGCATATCCGATGAGCATCCGACGACTGTAGCGTTTAAACCCCCATCACCGGGCATTTTTGCGGGACAGGCATACGGGAATCCGCAGGCCAGACGCCACTTGACCTCAGCCGGCCAAAAGTGGCCCGAGTAGGTGTCCCGATGAACGACCGCTCAGTGAAACGGCAACAGCCACCCCAGGGCAGCACTCGTTCGGCATCGGCGGACGACGACCACTGGTGGCCCGGAAGCAGGGACCCGGCGCTCAGCCGCGCGCGACGACGTCCGGCCCGAGGAGCTTCCGCAGCGCGATCAGGGCGTCGCGCGTGCGCGTCTTCATCGTCCCGAGCGGCACCCCCGCCTCGCCGGCCGCCTCGGAGTGGCTCAGGCCGCCGAAGTAGGTGAGCTCGAGGGCCTGCCTCTGGGCGGCGGTGAGGCCCTTCATCGCCCGGCTCACCCGCGCGTGCTCGATGTGCACGGCAGCGGTCTCGGCGACGTCGTCGCGGACGTCGTCGAGGTCGCGGATGCCGACGGTCATGTCACGCACCCGGCTCGCCTGCGCCGAGCGGACCCTGTCGATGGCACGACGACGAGCACGGACGAGCAGCCACGACACCGCCCTGCCCTTCGCGGGGTCGAACTGCGCGGCCTCCTGCCAGGCGGAGAGGAACACCTCCTGCGCGACCTCCTCCGACTGCGCCGGGTCGACGAGGATGCGCCGCACCAGCCCCAGCACCCGTGACGACGTCATGTCGTAGAGCTGGGCGAAGGCCCTCTGGTCACCCTGCGCCGTCGCGAGGACGAGGTCGTCCTCGCTCGGGTCCTGCCGGAGCAGGAGTTCTGAGGTGAGGGTCACGGGGGCCGTCCGGTCTGGGCGTGAGGGCGAGGAGTACAGGAATGCTCCCCCCGGCGCTGCGGCCACTCTATGCGCCTGCATCCTCTCCGGTACCCCCACTTCGGGCCGCCGCCGAGCCCCCGGCGGCCCGACCGGGTCAGATCGCCGACCAGCCCCCGTCGGAGGGCAGCACGACCCCGTTGACGTTCGTCGCGTCGTCGCTAGCGAGCCACGTGATCGACGCGGCGAGCACGTCGGCCTCGACGGGCGTCGGCACGGTCGTCTGCATGATCGGCCCGAGGGCCGCCGCGGCGACCTGCGACTTCATCGGCGCCTCGATGTTGGTGATGGTGGCCCCGGGCGCGACGGCGTTCGTGCGGATGCCGTGCTTCGCGTAGACGACGGCCGTGTTCTTCGTGATGCCCGCGACGGCGTGCTTCGACGCCGTGTAGGCCACGCCGGCCGCCGAGCCGCGGAGCGCCGCCTCCGACGCGACGTTGACGATCGCGCCCGAGCCGGCCTCGATCATCAGGGGCAGCACGGCCCGCGTGAGGCGCACGACGGCCGTCACGTTGATCGCGAAGACTAGCTCCCACGTGCGGTCGTCGACCTCGGCGGCGGGCAGGAAGCCGTCCATGATGCCGGCCACGTTCGCCAGCGCGTCGACCCGTCCCTCGGCGGCGGCGACGACCGCCAGCACGCCCTCCTCCGTCGTGATGTCGCCGGTCACGGGAACGAGGTCGAGCTCGGCGTTCTCGGCCACGAGCGCGTCGAGGCGCTCGGCCACGACGTCGGCGGCCACGACCCGGGCACCCTCCCGCGCGAAGCGGAGGGCGGACGCACGGCCGATGCCGCTGCCCGCCCCGGTGACGATGACGGTCTTGCCGCGGAAACGGTCGGGGGTGGTGGTCAGGTCGGCCATGGCTGCCTCTTTCGTCGGGACCGGCCTCGGTGCCGGTCCCGAGCATTGTGACACGCGGTGCCAGAAAGAGGCTGCGCGTCGGCCGGGAGGGCGGCAGACCCTGATGACGAACCCCGTCCTCGCATCCGAACCCCGCCGCGGCAGGGTTCCGGTGCGAAGACGGGGTTCGTCGACCGGGCGACGCGAGCGCGCGGCGCGAGCGCGCGGGGCGGGCGCGCGGCGCGAGCGCGCGAGCGAGCGCGCGGCGCGACCTACGCCCCGAGCTCCTCCGCGACGCGGTCCCACCAGCCGGCGGAGGCGGTGCGCACCGACTCGACCCGCGACTCCCACCGGGCCCGCACCTGCGCGGCGTCGTCCCAGGTCGCCAGCGCGAGCCGCGCCGCCGAGCCGAGCACCAGCGCCTCGACCGAGGCGACGCTCGTCTGGCCGAAGGCGCCGAGCGCCCCCGTGAGCTTCACGCGCGTGTACTCGTCGACCGAGATGCCGACCGTCGGCACCCCGCCGGCGACCGCGAACACGGCCGGGTGGTAGCGGCTCGTCAGGTGCAGGGAGGCGCCCCGCGCGAACCGCGCGGCGGCCACGGAGTCGGTGGTCGGCTCGATCCGCACCCGCGAGGTGGTCATCGCGTCGATGACCCGGCGGTGCAGCACGGAGTCGCCGCGCTCCTCGCCCTCGTTCAGCGACGCCCAGTGCGCGAGGAACGCGATCTCGAGCCCCGTCTCGTCGGCGACCCGGTCGAGCAGTCGCGCGAGGGCGGTGACGACCTGCCGCCGGTCGGCGTCGCCGACGTGCGTCGAGAGGCTGACGGCGCAGTACGGGAAGGAGCCGGCTCCGACGAGCAGCGACCCGGGCCCGGCCGGGGCGCCCGCGTCGAGGCCGGTGACCGCGGGAGGCGCGGCGTCGGCCCCGAGGAAGCTCGCGTCGTCGACGTTCTGCACCACCTTGCGCGCGAGGTCGGGCGCGGTGTCGTCGGCGACGCGCCGCATCAGCGTGTGCGAGGCGCTCTCGCGCACCCCGAAGAGGCGCGCGTCACGGAGCAGCCCCGACACGAGCCGCTCGTCGTCGGCGACGAGGTCGGGCCCGATCGTCTGGCCCGTCACGACCAGGGGGCGCCCGACGACGCGGGCGACCGCGCCGAGGGCGGCGCGCTCGAAGACGTGCAGCGACCAGCGGGAGGCCATGTTGCCGCCGCCCGCGACGGCGACCGCGTCGGCCTCGCGGACGGCCTCGATCACGGCGAGCGCCGGGTCGTCGTGCGACAGGGCGGTGCGGCTGCCCTCGGCCGCGGCGAGCACGCGCTCGAGACGCTCGACCTGGCCGTCGCGGCCGCCGAGCGGGCCGGGGGCGAAGCCGATCGGCCGGACGGCGTCGACGTCGTAGCGTGCGGCGGTCTCGTCGGGGGCGCTCGAGAGCAGCGTGACGGCGTCGACGCGGCGCCGGCGCAGCTGGACGACGAGCTCCTCGGTCATGGCCTCGTCGCCGATGTGGATCATGTCGTCGACGACGCCGACGTCTCCGATGGCGAGTGTGCGCACGCTGACCTCCGGGCCCGCGGGCCGTCCAGGGACAAGGGGAAGGAGGCGCGGACCGGGCCCGCGCCTCCTCGACGGTAGTGCACCGCAGGTGGCCCGCCGCACGGGCCCCGGGCGCTGCGCGGCCGGCTACCCCACGCGGCCGGCTACCCCACGCGGTCGGCGAAGACGACGCGGTTCTGGTCGTAGTGGCCCGATCCGCGGTCGAAGACCCCGCCGCAGGTGATGAGCCGCAGCTCGTCGGTCGGCTGCGCCCCGAACACCCGGGCGGTGGGGAACTCGGCCTTCGGCACGTCCACCACCTCCGACACGACGTAGCGCGCGACGCCGCCGTCGACGTCGGTCAGCACGACCTCGTCGCCGACGACGAGCTCGTCGAGCCGCGCGAACACGGCGGGCCCCGAGGCCGAGTCGACGTGGCCGGCGACGACGGTCGGACCGCGCCCGCCGGGGCGCCCTCCCCCGGTGAACCAGCCCACGTCGTCGGCGTCGACGGGCACCTCCATCGCGCCCGAGGCGTCGAGCCCCAGGTCGATCAGCGGCTCGGAGAGCCCGATCGCGGCGACGTCGACGCGCGCCGGCGCGACGCCGACGGCCGGCACCGCCGCCGACTCCGGTTCGGCCGACGCGGGCGGTGCCGTCGCCGCGCTCGGCGACGAGGCGGGGTCGGGCGCCGGGGCGGGAGCCGACGGAGTCGCGGTGCGGGCCCCGGCACCGGTCGCGTCAGCGGCGACCCCGGCCCCCGTGCCCGAGCACCCGGTCAGCACGGCCAGCACGACGGCCGCCGCGGCGAGCGCCGGCAGCGGCCGTCGCACGCGGGTCAGCCTTCCTGGGCGTGACGGCGGCGGACGGCGATCCACGCCGCCGTGCCGAGGACGCCGACCAGCCCGAGCGCACCCGCGCCGAGCGCGAGGTCCGAGCCGGTGCCGGCCTGCGCCGCGCCTCCGAAGCCGGTGTCGACGCCGCCGACGGGCACCTGCGTCAGCTGGCCGCGGACGACGCCCGAGGTGAACGCGGCGGTGTGCGAGTCACCGGTGAACGACGCCGGGTCGGCCTCGATCTGGGCCAGCGTGAAGCCGGTGCCGGTGTCGGCCCCCGCGTCGTTCATGACGCCGGTGGTGAAGGGGCCCTGCAGGCAGCCGCTGCTGGTGCGGGTGCCGTCGCCCTGGTCGACGGGGTTCGCGAAGGCGATGCGGGGCGGGCCCGACTTGCCGACCGCGGCCTGGTGGAGGTGCGTCGCCGTCTTCGCCGGGCTCATGTAGTCGCCCGTCACGCCCGTGAGGGTGATGTCGTAGCAGATGATCTCCTGGTCGCTGTTGATCCGGAAGTCGAACGTGCCCGTCGCGCCGGCCTCGCCCGGCGCCGGGGCGCCCGCGGTCGAGATGACCTGGTCGGGCGTCGCCATGACGGTGAACGCGCTGGTGAACGTGGACGGGGCCTGCACCTCGGTCTCCGCCGACGCGGGCGCGGCGGCGAGCAGGGTGAAGGCGGCCGCGGCGGCTCCTCCGATGGTCAGGATGCGGATGGATCGCTTCTTGGACATTCGTCTGCCTCTCGACGGGAGCCGCCCGGTCGGGCGCGCTTCTGCAGGGAGGTACGCCGGAGGGCGGGGCCGCGTTCACCCGAGTCCCGAGAATTCTCGGAACCGTCCTGGGGGCGGGTGAACGGAGCCGCCCGGTCGGTCGTATCCCCCTCGAGGGCGACGACCGGTGCGCCCCTACAGTGGGAGGCACCCGATGACGCTCACGCTGACGCGTCCCGCACCCGCACCCGCACCCGAGTGGAGCCCGATGAGCACGCCCGAGCCCGGCGTCGACGTGCACCCCGTCGACCTGCCGACCTTCGACGTGCCGTCGGCGTTCGCCGAGCACGGCTCGGCCCTGCTCGGCTTCGCGGTCAACGCGCTCCGCGACCGCAGCGCCGCGGAGGACTGCGTGCAGGAGACGTTCCTCCGCGCCTGGCGGTCGCGCGACTCCTTCGACCCGGCCCTCGGCAGCGAGCGCACCTGGCTCTTCACCATCCAGCGACGCGTCGTGCTCGACGCCCTCCGTGCCCGGGCCCGCCGGCCGGCGCTCGTCGAGCACGACGACCAGCTCGACGTGCCGGCCGAGACGGGGGCGGACCCGCTCGACCGGCTCGGCATCGTCGAGGGGCTCGCCCGCCTCAGCGCGGAGCACCGGGAGGCGGTGGTCGCCGTGCACCTGACCGGCCTCAGCTACCAGGAGTTCTCGGCCGCCACCGGCGTGCCGGTCGCCACGCTCCGCACCCGTGTCTTCTACGCGCTCCGCGCGCTCCGCTCGCACCTCGACGAAGGGGACCAGACCGATGCCTGAACCGATGCCCGGGACCCCCGGCTCCGACGACCGACGGGCCGAGCTCGTCGCCGCGGCCCTCGGCGACGACCTCAGCCCGGCCGAGGCCGACGAGTTCGCGCGGCTGCGGGCGGCCGACCCCACGATCGACCGCGAGCTCGCCGAGCTGGGCGGGCTGCCCGGCGCCCTCGCCGGACTCGGATCGTGGCAGGACGTCGAGCCGAGCGCCGAGCTGCGCCGCCGGGTCGAGGGAGTCGCGGGGGCGGAGGCGCCCGGAGCGACCGCCTCGACGACGGGGCCGGCCGCGGTCGCCGGCACCGAGCCTCCGGCACCCTGGGCCCCCCGGGCACCCGGCCACGCCTCCGCACCCGCGCCCACGGCGCCCTCGGCCCCGGTGACGCCGCTGCGGCCGCGGCGCCGACCGCTGCTCACCGTGCTCGGCGCCGCCGCCTGCCTCGCGCTGGGAGCGGGCGTCGGCGCGCTCGTGGCCGCCCCGCGCGACTCGACGCCCGAGGGGCCGGCCGGCACGCTCGGGGTCGTCGAGCCGATCGACTTCGCGGGGGCGCCGACCGGCGTGCGCGTCGAGGGCGACCTCGTCGCGCACACCTGGGGCACCGAGACGCTGCTGACCGTGACGGGCCTGCCCGTGGGCACGGCGTTCTCGGTCGTCGTGATCGACGACGAGGGCGGGGAGCACCCCTCGGGCGCCTTCCTCGGCACGGAGGTCGAGATCGACTGCCAGCTCAACGCGGCGGTGACGCGCGACCACGTCCGGTCGGTGGAGATCCGCGGGGCCGACGGCGAGCTCGCGGTCGCCGCGGTGCCCGCGGTCGCCTGAGCCGTCCGTCGGTCGGTACGTCCGGCCGTCCGAACGGGGGGGGTGCAAGGGCGGGTCGGCGGGTCGAGGTCCTCGTGGGCGGGTCGGGGCCGACCCGCCCACGAGGACGGCGACCCGCCGCACTCCGGGGGGAGAGCACCCACGAGGACGGCGACCCGCCCGCTGCGGCGGGTCGAGGTCAGCGCAGGTCAGCGCTCCGCCGCGGACGGCCCCTCCCGCAGCCCCTCGAGCTCGCGGACGACCGCGGCCGCGACGGCGTCGGCCCGCTCGTGGTCGTCGGCGGTGATCGTGACGACCGCGTCGTCGACGACGAGCACCAGTTGGCCGAGCGCGCCGTGCAGGCGCCAGGCCGAGCCGGGGCCGCTCCACGCACCGAGGCCGTAGCGCTCGTAGCCCGGGCTCGTGCCCGCCGCGACCCAGCCCGAGTGCACGGCCGCGGCGGTCTCCTCCGACACGACGCGCCTCCCTCGCCAGGCCCCGCCGTCGCGGAGCAGCCGGCCCAGCCGCGCCACCTCCTCCGTGCGGAGCGCGAGCCCGTCGCCGGCGGTGACGAAGCCGAGCGGGCAGCGCTCCCAGGCCACGTCGTCGAGGCCGAGGGGGCCGAGGAGTCGCGGGCTGAGGAAGTCGACGACGTCGCCCACCCGGGTCGCCAGCACCCGCATCGCGGTGTACGTGCTCGCGTTCGAGTACTGGAACACGCGGCCCCGCGACGGTCGGCCGACGAACTCGAGCGCGAGGTCGGGCCAGTCGGTCATCAGGGTGGGCGACCACGGGAGGTCGACGCCGCTCGTCATCGAGAGCAGGTGGCGGAGCGTGACACGGTCGACGCCCTCGCCGAGCTCGGCGCCGGGCAGCCACGCCGCGACGGGCTCGTCGAGCGAGAGCCGGCCCTCGTCGGCGGCGATCCCCGCCGCGAGCGCGCAGACGGCCTTGGCGACCGAGTGCACCTCGCGCCGGACGTCGGGCGACCAGCGGTGCTCAGCCACGTCGTCGCCGACGAGCACGTGCAGCCCGTGCGCGCGGAAGCCCGCGAGCTCGACCTCGGCGACGAGGTGGTCCCGGACGGTCTCGGCCCGGGTCCGGGCGCCGGTCGGGGCACCGGTCGGGGCGCGGTCGGGGGTGCGGGTCACCGCCCGAGTCTGCCGTGCCGGGCACCGGGGCACCAGGTGGGGCGGGGCGCCCCGCACGGCGTTCCCAGGCCACGCACCGCCCGCTCCCCGCTATCGTCGGATCGGCCCCGCACCCGGAGCCGGCGAGCCGGACGACCCCCGGCCGCGAGAGGGGCTCCCGTGGGCATCCAGACTTCGCTCGACGCCGTCCACCAGGCGACCGGCCTCGTCGAGTCCATGCGCCTCGCCGACGACCTCGCGTTCGAGGCCGCGCGCACGGGCGGCACGCGCACCATCCGCCTGCTCACCGGCGCCCTCGGCAGCAGCGACCAGCTCGTCGCCATCGCCGCGACGCACGCGCTCGCGCAGGTGCACGACGAGCAGGCCGACCTCGCGCTCAGCGCCGTGCTCTCGAGCGAGCGCGCCTTCCTCCGTGAGCACGCCGCCTGGGCGCTGTCGTCGCGCCTCCCCCGCCCCGAGACCGTCGGCCGCCTGCTGGCGCTCGTCGTCGAGGGCGGCTTCGTCGGCATGCTCGCGCAGCGCACCCTCGAGCAGTGGTCCGACGCCGCCCCCGACCTCGTGGCCGTGTCGGTCGAGGGCAGCCTGATCGGCGTCCGGGACGCGGAGGCGCGCTACCGGCTGGTCGAGACGCTCGGCCTCGTGCGCGACCGGATCGCGACGCGCCCGCTGCT
The DNA here is from genome assembly GCF_014217665.1 of Frigoribacterium sp. NBH87. NCBI lineage: Bacteria > Bacillati > Actinomycetota > Actinomycetes > Micrococcales > Microbacteriaceae > Frigoribacterium > Frigoribacterium sp. NBH87. The sequence goes on along the minus strand of NZ_CP043650.1, from coordinate 2,546,093 downwards.
CGCCGTCGCCGGCGACGAGGGTGAGTGCGAGCACGTGCGCGTCGCCGCCGTCTCGGCCCTCGGCCAGCGCCGCGGCGCCCCCGGGGTGGCCGTCGCGCTCGAGCGCTGGGCCGACGGCGAGGGCTACCTCGCCGACGTCGCCCGGCTCGCCCTCGTCGACCTGGCCGCGGGCCCCGGCTCCGCCGCCGGCGCCGACGACGCCGCCGAGCGCGGCCTCACGGTCGCGCAGCTCTTCCTCCACGCCGACATTGACGCCGACCTCACCGCGGCCGGCAGCGGCGACAACGGGGGCATCGCGACCCTGCTGGTGCGGCTCGGCGACGCGCTCGTGGCCGACACGGCCGAGCACCCGGTCGACGTGCGGCCGGAGGCGGTCTCGCCCCGCGACTCCTCGACGGCCTCCCGGCTGCCCACATCAGCGGGAGGCGCGGTGCACGACGGCCCGCCGCTCACCGTCAGCCGGGTGGTCACCCTCTCGCGGGGCTCGTCCGCCGGGGCGCTCGAGAGCGTCAGCGACCTCGCCGGCTACGACCGCGGCCACGTCTACGGGCGGGTGCCGCTGCTGAGCGGCCCCGTGCCCTCCGCCGCCGCCTGGCCGCTGCGCGTCGCGGCCCGCCGCGGCATCCGCCGCGTGCTGCGCGCCAGCGGCGGCGTCGACGTGCTGCACCTGCGCATGGCCGACGTCGGCAGCCTCGCCGCCGCCGACGTCGCGCGCGAGCTCGACGTGCCCGTGGTCTTCACGGTCGCGCCCGACCCGCACGCGGTCATCCAGTCGATGGACCTCGCGGGCGGCCTCACCCGCGAGAACTTCGGCGACGTCGACGTCAAGGAGCACTTCTGGTTCCGCGCGAGGCTCGTGCAGCAGCTCGCCTCGAACGCGTCGCACACCGTGCTCTTCCCCCGCCCCGAGCTCGCCGCCGACCTGCGCGACCTCGTCGGCATCGACATCACGTCGCACCCCGAGCGCCACACGATCGTGCCCGAGGGCATCGACCTCGCGGTGGTCGACCGGGCGGTCGCCGAGGCCGCCGCCCACGCCGCCGGACAGCCGGCGACCCCGCCCCTGGCGGAGCTGCGCGAGCTGCTCGAGACGCTGCCCGCCGAGCGCCGTGACCTGCCGCTCGTCGTCAGCGTGGGGCGCTTCCACCGCGTCAAGGGCATGGCGACGATCGTCGACGCCTGGGCCCGCGGCCCGCTCCGCGACCGGGCGAACCTGCTGCTCGTGGGCGGTGACCTGACGAACCCGTCACCGGACGAGCGGGAGCAGCTCGAGCTCATCCACGCGACCCTCCCTCGGGAGACGCACCGCGCCTCCGGCCTGCTGCTGCCGGGGCACCGCCCCAACGACACCGTCGCCCGCTGGGTCGCCGCCGCCCGCTTCGGCGTGCCCGGCCTCGCCGCCCCGCGCGGCGTCTACGTCTGCGGCAGCCTCAAGGAGGAGTTCGGCATCGCCCTGCTCGAGGCGATGGGCTCGGGCCTGTTCGTCGTCGCCCCCGACGGCGGCGGCCCGTCGACCTACGTCGAGCGCGACGTCACCGGCGTGCTGACCAGCACCTGGGACGTCGACGCGCTCTCCGCCGCGATGGCCCGCGCGGTCGGGCTGGCGGCGGGCGAGCCCGACGACCAGAGGGCGGCGCGGTCGCGAGCCACCGTGGAGCGCAGCTTCACGATCCAGGCGATGGCGGCGGCCCTGGCCTCGGTCTACGGCGGCGTGCACCTCGACGAGGTCGCGGCCCTCGACACGGCGTGGCTCCGATGACGCTCCTGGTGATCTCGCCCGACTACGCGTCGCACCTGCTGCCGCTGGCGACGCTCGCGACGGCCTGGCGCGACCGCGGCGAGCGCGTCGTCGTCGCGACCGGCGAGGCGACGGCAGGGATCGTGGCGTCGTTCGGGTTCGAGCGGGCGCACCTGCAGCTGGCGCGCGGCTCGAACCCCGGTGTGATCCGCGCCGAGGAGCAGCCTGCGGGCGAGGACGACTCGCTGCGCGGCTTCTTCGACGCGACCCGTCGCGGCGGCGTCGAGACCCTCGCCTACCAGGCGCGCGAGCGGCTCACCGACCTCATGTGGCAGCCCGTCGAGACCGCCCGCGCGGTGCAGGCGGTCGTCGCGGAGGTGCAGCCCGACGCCGTCATGGTCGACCACCTGGCCTTCAGCGCCCGGCTGGCGCTCGTCGCCGGGCACGTGCCGCACACCGACGTGGTGCTCGGGCACCCCTCGGCGCTGCCCTTCGGCGACGAGGTCTACGGCCTGCCGCCGGAGTGGCCCGCGGGCTGGGAGGCGGGGCTCGACCCGGCCGCGCTGGCCGACCTGCGCTCCCTCTGCGACCGGGTGAGCGCCTCCTTCACCCGGGAGTGGAACACCGCCCTGGCCGAGCTCGACCCCGCCGCGGCCCCCTCAGCGTCGGCGTTCTCGGAGCACGGCGACCTGCTGCTCTACAACTACCCGGCGGAGCTCGCCGACCCGGAGCGCACGCCGCTGCTGCCGCCGCACGCCCACCTGGGCTCCGCGGTGCGCGAGGAGCCGCTCGACCCCGAGGTGGAGGAGTGGCTGGCCTCGAGCGACGAGCCGTTCGTCTACGTGAGCTTCGGCAGCTTCCTGTCGGTGCGGTCGGACGTGCTCGCCCGCGTCGCCGCGGCGCTCGACGGGCTGGGGGTGCGAGCCGCGATCGCGACGGGCTCCGCGGTGCCCGCCGACCTCGGCGAGCTGCCCGCGTCGTGGCTGGTGCGAGGGTTCCTGCCCCAGGTGCGGCTGCTCTCGCGGGCTGCCGCGGGCGTGACGCACGGGGGCAACAACAGCGTCACGGAGTCGATGACGCACGGGGTGCCGCTCGTGGTGCTGCCGTTCTCGACCGACCAGTTCGCGGGCGCCGCGGCGCTCGAGCGCACCGGCGTGGGCGTCGTGCTGCCGCCCAACACGGCCTCGGTCGACGAGCTGGCTGACGCGGTCGCGCACGTGCTCGACCTGCCGGAGGGCCCCCGGGAGGCGCTGGTCGCGCTCTCGGGGTCGCTGCGGCGGGAGCCGGGCCGGCTCCGTGCCCTCGCGGCGGTGGACGCCGCGGCGGCGGGCCGTCTGCGCTGAGCCCCGGGGCTGGGCGCTCCGCGCTGGGGCGGGCCTCAGGCGGCGGGGACCTGCAGGAAGGCGCGCATCGTGGCCTCGTCGACGGCGGCCTCGCGGTAGGCCTGCATCAGCGCGGCGTTGGCGTCGTACTGGGGGCCCTCACGCGACTCCGCCTGGTGGTGCAGCGCGAAGACGGCGCCCTCGTGGCGCACGGGGGCCTCGCCGAGCAGGGTCTCGTGCGCGAGGTACCAGGCGGCGTCCTCGAAGCCCCAGCCGCGGAAGCGCTCGTCCTGCCCGCCGTGGCTGCGCCAGGTGGCGGGGGTCGTCACGTAGACGCCCGAGCAGGCGCCGCGGACGAGCTCGTGGTCGCACTCCTCGAGCGGGGTGCCGTCGGCGAACTGGGCGCTGCCCGTCGCCCCGAGCCAGTGGTACGCCGTGTAGGGCAGGTGCACGCGGCCGGAGGTGCGGGCCGCGGCGACCGCGGCGAGCAGGGGCTCGAGCTGGGGCAGGGTGTCGGCGTCGGCGATGACGGCGACCTCGTCGGCGGCGACGCGGGAGACGCCGACGTTGCGGCAGCGCGCGAGGTTGAAGAGCTCGTCGTCGGTGTCGACGGGGACGATCTCGGCGTCGGGCAGGGCACGCCGCCACCAGGCGACGACGGTCTCGAAGGCCGGCACACGACTGGGCTGCGGACGCCACGGGATCACGACGGTCACCATGGGCGCGAGCTTACCGGCGGTGCGCGGTGCCGTCGTGCCGACCGGGCACCGGGGCGCCGGGGCGCCGGGGCGCCGGGGGGGGCGGGGGCGGAGCGCCGGGAGAACGCCGTCCAGGATCGCTGATCCACTCCGGAGTGGAGCAGCCCGCCACGCACGCGCGCCGTGCCCGGACCCTCGCTCCACTCCAGAGTGGAGCGACCGCACGCGCCGCGGAGTGGACATCGATCCGCTGATCCACTCCGGAGTGGATCAGCGGATCTGGACCGCACTTCCTGGTCGTGGCGGCGTCAGCCGCCGGGACCCGACGCTCGGCCGGGTCCCGCCTGCTCAGCTGCCGGTCGACGAGTCGTCGGCCGGCGCCTCGGGTGCACCCGTCGGAGCGGTCGGCGGCGTCGGCGCCGAACCGTCACCGGGCACCGGGGGCGTCGAGCCGTCGGTCGGCGGCGTGGGCGCCGAGCCGTCGGTCGGCGGCGCGGGCGGCGTGGGCCGGCCCTCGCCGAGCGGCCCGGCGGGCCCGTCGGCACCGTCGGCACCGGCCGGGCCGGCTCCGGGCCCGCCGGTCGCACCGGGGCCGCACTCCCCCGGTGCGGGCGGGGTCGGCGCGTCGGCGTCGGCCTCGTCCCCGGCCGGAGGCGCGGGCGGCGTGGGCGCCCCCGTCGCGTCGCCCTCGGCCTCGTCGCCCGTCGCCGACCCGCCCTGGTCGGGGCCGGTCGTCGACGGTGCGGTCGGCGTCGCCGAGCCAGCGCTCGGCGACGACGTGGCCGTCGAGGTGGCGCTCGTCGACCCGGAGCCGGACGAGCCGGGGCCCGCCGCGAACGCCGCCGTCGACCCGAGCGCCGCGACGCCGAGCACGCCGACGGCGAGCCCGATCACGAGGCGCGGTCGGCGCCGACGGAGCGAGCTGCCGGGGCCGGCGTCGGCGCGGCCGTCGCCGGGCACCGGCGGGAGGGGCTGGGTGGGGGTGTCGTCGTGGGTCATGTCGTCTCCTCGTCCGGCGGGCCCTCGGGGCGGGGCCTCTCGACCGGTTCTCCACCAGGTTCATCAGCGGTCCTGAAGCGGTGCTTAAGAACAGCGTTCGCCCAGGTGACGGGCTGCTCGCCCATGGACGGCCCGCCTACGGTCGAGGGATGCTGCCTCCCGCCCGCGTGCTCGTCGTCGACGACGACGACGCGATCCGCGCCTCCGTCGTGTCCGCCCTCGCCGCGGAGAGGTTCGCCGTCCGCGGCCTGGTGTCGGGCGAGCAGCTGGCGGACGAGCTCCACACCTTCGTGCCCGACCTCGTGGTGCTCGACTGGATGCTGCCGGGGCCGAGCGGCATCGTGCTCGCCGAGCGCGTGCGGCGGGCGAGCGACGCCGGCGTCATCATGATGACGGCGCGCGACGGCGTCGACGACCGGCTGCGGGGCTTCGGCGAGGGCGTCGACGACTACGTCGTGAAGCCGTTCGTGGTCGCCGAGCTCGTCGCCCGCGTGACGGCCGTGCTGCGCCGCCGCGGCCGCATCGCCGCCGTCATCGAGATCGACGACCTCGTCGTCGACCCCGACGCCGGCCTCGCCCGGCGGGGCGGGCACGACCTCGACCTCACGGCGACCGAGTTCCGGCTGCTGGCCCACCTCGCCGCGAGCCGGGGCCGCACCCTGTCGAAGACCCAGATCCTCACGCAGGTCTGGGGCTACGACCACGTCGACCCCAACCTCGTCGAGGTCCACCTCAGCGCCCTGCGCAAGAAGATGGAGGCTCACGGCCCGCGGCTCGTCCACACCGTCCGCGGCCTCGGCTACCAGGTGAGCGCGTGACGCCGTCCCTCTCGCGGGCCCGGCCGGCGTCGAAGACGGCGGCCGCGCCCGGGGCTCCGCTCCGCACCGGCTCGCTGCGGACCCGGACGGTCGTCGCCGTGACCGCCCTGCTCGCCGTCCTGCTGCTCGCCCTCGCGCTCACCGTCCAGGCCCTCGTCGGCGACCGCCTCCGTGCCCAGGTCGTCGAGCGCCTCGGCGACCGCGCCGCCGCGGCCGCCGCGCTCGTCGGCACGGTCGACGACGACGACCTCGCCGACCGACTGTCGGCGCAGGGCGTCTCCGTCGTCGTCACCAGCCCGGACGGAGGCGCGGTGACGGCGGGGCCCAGCCCCGACGACCTGAGGGCGGGGCCGGGAGCCGACCCCCTCGGGGAGCTGCCGGGACCGGCGGGCGGGCCCCGCGACTCCGGCAGCTCCACCGGCGGGACGACCGGCTCCGGGGGCACGACGCCGCCCGACCCCACCAGCACGGAACCCACCAGCGGCGACGCGACGGTGTCGGTGACGTCGAGCTCGGTCGTCGACGACGGCGACCTCATCCGCTACGAGGCCGTGCTCAGCGACGGCACCGAGCTGGCGCTGACCGCGGGCACCAGCTCGATCGACGACACGCTCGCCACCCTGCGCGGGGTGCTGCTCGGGGCGTCGGCGGCGTTCCTGCTGCTCGCGGCGGGAGCACTCGTGCTCGTCGTGCGGCGGACGCTCCGGCCCCTCGAGCGCATGACGGCCGTCGCCCGCTCCATCTCCGGCGGCGACCGCGGTCGTCGCCTGCGGCCCACGCGCCCGACCACCGAGCTGGGGCGCACGGCGGCCGCCTTCGACGAGATGCTCGACGACCTGGAGCGGGCCGAGGGGGCGGCGCTGGCCGCGGAGGCGCGGCTGCGGTCGTTCGTGTCGGACGCGGCCCACGAGCTGCGCACCCCGGTCGCCGGCATCCAGGCCGCCGCCGACACGCTCGTGCGGGCGCAGCTGGACGACGACGAACGGGAGCGCCTCACGGTGCACGTGGTGCGGGAGTCGCTGCGGGCCGGTCGGCTGATCGGCGACATGCTGCTGATGGCCCGGCTCGACGAGGGTCTCGCGCTCAACCCCCGCCCCCTCGACGTGGCCGAGGTGGCGCGCGGGGCGGCCGAGCGTCAGCGGGTGCGCGGCGGTGACGTCGCCGTCGAGGTCGTGACGGACGGGCCGGTGCCGCCGGTCTCCGGCGACCTCGACCGGCTCGGGCAGGTCGTCGGCAACCTCCTCGACAACGCCGTGCGCCACGCGCGGTCGTCGGTGCGGGTCTCGGTGGCGAGCCGCGGGGTCGACGACGACGGCCGGGGCGTGGACGACGCCGACCGCGAGCGCGTCTTCGACCGGCTCGTGCGCCTCGACGAGGCCCGGGCGCGCGGCGACGGCGGGTCGGGGCTCGGGCTGCCCATCGCGCGCGCGATCGCCCGGGCGCACGGCGGCGACGTGGTGTGCCTGCCGCGGGCCGCGGGCGGCGGGGCCGACCCGGGGCTCGGCGGCGCGCGCTTCGAGCTGCGGTTGCCGGCCGCGGCCCGGTCGGCCACGCAGTCGGCCGCGGCCGTGGCCCAGCGGACGTCAGCACAGACGGAGACGCCCCTCCATGCACACCCGACGTGGCATGGAGGAGCGGAGAGGAACAGACCCGAATGACCGTTCCTCTCGGGCGCCACCCGAAGGCGCCCTGTGGACGATGCCCACGGTCACCTAGTCTACCAGGGACTAGCCGAGGAGCCGGGCGACGGCGGGGGCTCCGCTCTCCGCGCTCCGCGCGTCCGGGTCGGCCCGACCGGCCTCGGCGGCGATGAGCTCCGCCGTCCACCGACGCTCGTCGTCCAGGACGGCCACGAGGCGGGCCGCGGCGAGGTCGCGGTGGCTGGCGGGCGCGTGCGCGTCGTGGGCGGCGACGAGCTCGCGAGCCGTGGCGAGCTTGTGCTCGACGGCGGACAGGCGCTCGCGCAGCACGGCGACCCGCGCCTCCGGCCCGACCTGGTCGAAGAGGCCGAAACGGACGGCGAACTCCTCGTCGTTCGCGGCCTTCTCGGCCGGCAGCGTCGAGATGCGCTCGACGAGCTGGCGGCGGCCCACCTCGGTGAGGCTGTAGGTGCGACGGGCCGGGCGCCCCTCCTGCTGCTCGACCGCGACGGTGACCGCGCCGCTCTCCTCGAAGCGCCGGAGCGCCGGGTAGAGCGAGTTGTTGCTGACCGTCGAGAGGCTCGGCCGCACCACGCGGCGCTTGAGCTCGTAGCCGTGCAGGGGCCCCTCCTGGAGCGTCGCGAGGACGAGGATGTCGAGGACCATCCCTCCAGTCTGGCGACGGCCGGCCCCGCTCCCCGGGCTCTCCGGGCGTGGACGCCCCTGTCCACCCGCGCTTTCACCCGTGCGGCCCGCGCGCCGCCGCCTCGCTCGTCCGCAGGGCGCACGGGGTGTCCCGGAGGCGCGGCGGGCCCCGCGCACCCCTCGCCTGCCCCGAGGAGGCGCGGTGCCGGCCACCCGCCCCGGTGCGGCAGAGTGGGTGACCGTGACCGACGACATCCCCGACATCCGACTCGTGGCCAGCGACATGGACGGCACCCTGCTCGACGGCGACGGGAACGTGCCCGACGACTTCTGGCCGCTGCTCGACGACCTCGAGCGGGCCGGCGTCCTGTTCGCCCCCGCGAGCGGGCGTCAGTACCAGACGCTCGTCGAGGTCTTCGGCGAGCGTCCGGGCCTCGTCTTCATCGCCGAGAACGGCACGAACGTCGTGCGGGAGGGCGTGACGATCGCGATCGAGCCCCTCGACCGCGAGAGCGTCGAGCCGGTCGTGGCCTGGGCCCGCGGGGAGGCGGGCGTCGGCGGTGCGGGCGACACCCAGCCGGCCGCCGGGCTGGTCGTCTGCGGGGCCAGGTCGGCGTACATCGAGCGGGTCGACCCCGAGTTCGTCTCGCACGTGCAGCGCTACTACGCGGCCCTCGAGGTCGTCGACGACGTGCTCGAGGCCTCCCGGCACGACGACGTGCTGAAGCTCGCGGTCTACGACCACGGCCGCGCCGAGGAGCGCACCGGTCCGGCGGTCCGGGCCCTGGGGCTCGACGTCGACGTCGTCGTCTCCGGAGCGAACTGGGTCGACGTCATGCGCCGCGGCGTGAACAAGGGCCGCGCCCTCGAGCGGCTGCAGCGTGAGCTCGGCGTGACCCGCGAGCAGACGATGGCCTTCGGCGACTACCTCAACGACCTCGAGCTCGTCGAGGCGGCCGGCTGGTCGTACGCGGTCGAGAACGCCCACCCTCTCGTGCGCGAGCGCGCCCGCCACGGGGCCCCCGCGAACACCGAGGGCGGCGTGCTGACGACGATCCGGGCGGTGCTGCCCCACCTGGGGCGCTGAGCCCGGCCGGTGCGGGGCCGGTGTCGGAGGCCGCGGCTAGCGTGACGCCGTGCCGGAACCGATCGCGAGGTGGTGGGCGCGACGCCAGTGGTCGCGCGGCACCGACGTGCCCTACGAGGTCGGGCGGTTCCGCGAGGCGTGGGCGTCGTTCCCCGTGCTGATCCGGCAGTACCGGCCCGAGTTCAACGGCGGCGTCGTGCTGACGCAGATCCCGCCCGCCGCCGACGTGTGGCTCACCTGGCTCTGCGACGCCGGCCACCTCGTCGTGGCGACGCCCGACGAGCAGCGGTCACGGCCGGGCCGCGAACGACGGCGGTCGTCGTGGTGCCCCGACTGCACCGAGCTCGCCCGGCCCCGCACGCCGAGCCTGCCGATGGCGGCGACGGTGCGCCTGCCGGGTGACAGCCCCCTCGTCACGGGGCCCGTGGAGCAGCCGAGCGGAGGCTCGACCCGGGGCCGCGAGCTCGAGGCGACCTGGGCGAACCGCCGGTCGACGGCAGGCGCCTCGGGCGGGCGACCGGTGCGGTCCCGCGCGCCCCGCGCCTCCCCCGGGCTCTGCCGCGCGACGCCCGACCTGCCGCCGGGCGAGCCGTTCGTCAGCAGCTGCGCACCGCCTCCGGCCTCCGCCGTCGAGGCGCAGCTGCGGGCCGACCTCACCGAGCGGCTGGAGTTCACGCCGGGGCAGAACGCCGTCCGGCTCGGCAAGCCGTTCTTCGACCACGTCGAGGCCTGGCCCGACATCGTGCTGCCCGAGCTGCGGGTGGCGATCGAGTACGACAGCACCGGGCGGCACGGGCTCGAGCACGTGGGGAAGCGCGAGGACGCCGACCGCCGGAAGGACCGCGCCCTGCGCGGCGTCGGCTGGGAGGTGGTGCGCGTGCGGACGGGCAAGCTGCCCGCGCTCGGGCCGTACGACCTTCAGGTCGGCGGCCTGGGGCGCACGACGGTGCCGCTGCTGCTCGACCGGCTGCGCGAGATCCGCGGCGACCTCCTCGTCGACGCCTGGCTGCGCCGCTGACGCTGCGCGCGGCGTCGCGTCGCGTCGCGTCGCGTCGCGGACATCGAGGTGACTCGTCCTGGACCTCCGCCACGGCGGAGAAGCCAGGTCGAGTCACCTCGACGCGGCTGCGGCTAGGCCGCGACGACCTCGTGGCTGGTCGTCTCCGCCGAGGAGGCGGTGACGCCGACCGAGGCGAGGTACCGCTCGGCCGTGCGCAGGCCGAGCGCCATGATCGTCAGCGCCGGGTTCGCGACGACGGCGCTCGGGAACACCGAGTTGTCGCAGACCCACAGGTTGGGCACGTCGAAGCTGCGCCCCTCGGCGTCGACCACGGCCTCCGCCGGGTCGGTGCCCATGCGGCAGGTGCCGATGGTGTGCGCGGTGCGGGCCAGCACCCGGACGTCGCGCCCGCCGGCGGCCTCGACGATCGCCGTCATGGTGCGGACGGCATGGCGGTCGAGCGCCTTCTCGTTCTCGCCGGGGGTGAAGGTCACGACGACCTTGGGCACGCCGAAGGCGTCGAGCTCGTCGGTCAGCTCGAGGGTGTTCTGCTCGTACGGCAGGCACTCCGCGTTGATGCCCACGCCCGCCATGTAGCGGTACGAGTGCATCGCGTCGACGAGCTCGCTGCCCCAGAGGCCCGCCCCGCGGGCGAGGGTCGTCGCGAGGGTGAGAGGCATGACGCCGAGGCTCTGGATGAGGTAGCCGCCGACGAAGTCGGCGCCCTCGGGCCGGTAGAAGTCCTCCGAGATGATCGACGACGGGTAGCCGCGGTGGCCGCGCATCTCGTCGTCGAACGTGGCCCAGACCTGCGTGGCGCCGTGCGCCATGAAGTTCTTGCCGACCTGGCCGCTGCTGTTCGCGAGACCCGTGTGGAGCAGGAGGCGGGGCGTCTCGACGCCGCCGGCGCAGAGGAAGAGGGCCGCCGTGCGCTGGCGGTGCTCGACGCCGTCGCGGACGTAGACGACCGCCGAGACCTCGCCCGCGTCGTCCAGCTCGATGCCCGTGACGACCGAGTCGGCGCGGATCTCGGCGCCGTCGCGGACGGCCTTGGGCAGGTAGGTGGTGTCCATGCTGACCTTGGCGCCGTTGCGGCAGCCCTGGTGGCAGCCGCCGCAGTTCACGCAGGCCTGGCGGAGGCCGCCGCCCTCCTGGCTCCAGTCGCGGGTGACCAGCGCCGCGGGGGCGTCGGTCGCGCGGATGCCGAGGGCCTCGCAGCCGCGCAGCATCATGTCGCTCGACGCGTTGCGCGCGGGCGGCGGGAGCTCGTACGACCGCGACGCGTCCCACGGGTACTCGGCGGGGCCGGAGACCCCGACGAAGCGCTCCACCCGCTCGACGTAGCCGATCAGCTCGTCGTGGTCGACGGGCCAGTCGACGCCCTGGCCCGTGAGCGAGCCCAGCGTGAGGTCGCGCGGGTCGGGGCGCGGCGTGAAGGCGCCCCAGTGCAGGGTCGAGCCGCCGACGCCCTTGCCCGAGTTGTTCTGCCCGAAGGCCGTGGGGGTCTCGCCGCCGCTGAGGCGCTCGTCCATCCAGTTGATGACCACCGCCTCCGCCTCGTCCGACGTGTAGTCGGCGGGGCCGAGGTTCGAGCCGGCCTCGAGGGCCACGACCCGCAGCCCGGCCGCCGCCAGCTCGGCGAGGATCGGCGCTCCGCCCGCGCCCGTGCCGATCACCACGGCGTCGACGACCTCGTCGTCGGCGTACCTGGTCATGTCGTCCAGCTTCATCGGACCACCTCCATCCGGGGCTCCCAGCCCTCTCGTTCACCGGCGGCGAGCCGGCGGAATCCTTGCATGCGGAGGCCGTCGCCGCCGTTGGCGAAGCCGTCGAAGCCGATCTCCTCCATCGTCGCCGGGTGGGCGAGCCACTGGCGGACGAGGTCGACCCGGACGTCTTCGAACCAGGCCGTGAGCTGCGCGACCGTGAACGGGTGCGCCTCGTCGTCGCGCGGCGGCCCGTCGTCGCCGTCGGCGCCGTGGTGCGAGCTGCCGCCGCCGCTGTCGCCGTGGGCCACCAGCTCGGGGTCGGGGTCGCCGGCCACGATGGCCGTGACGAGGTCGGACCGCTGCTCGGCGGTCATCGCGGTGACGCCGACCAGGGCGTCGAGGCCTGTGCGGTACGCCTCGGGGTCGCTCGGCAGGTCGGCGTTGCGCCAGCCGTCGCCCTCGCCGCGGGCGAGCTGCGCGTCGACGCGGGCCGCCAGGTCGATGGCCGAGCCGCGCTGCGGCACGACCAGGTCGGCCAGGGTGCGGAGCGTGGTCAGCTGCTGGTCGTCGAGGACGACCGGGCGGTAGTCGGTGTCGTCGGCCACGGCGCGGCGCGCGAGGATGCCGCGCGTCTTGGCGGTCGTGCGTGCGGAGGCGAGGGTGGCCACGAAGTCGGGCGAGGGCGCCGGGCCCACGCCGGCCTGCTCACGCCAGAAGGTCGCGACCGCGTCGGCCACCTCGTCGGGCCGCTCGAGGGGCAGCAGGTGGCCGGCGCCGTCGAGCACGAGGTGCCGGGCCCGCGCGTAGACGTGGCCGTTGACCCGCCGCTGGGCGTCCGGGCCGAGGTCGCCGTCGGCGCCGCCCGCGACGATCAGCGCCGGCAGGTCGAGCACGCCGACCTCGGCCGACCAGTCTTCGCGGCTGCCCTGCTCGAGCCAGGCCTGCCAGGCCTCGCCGGAGGCGCGGCGCACGTCGGCGACGGCGGCCGCGTCGGCCGCGGGGTCGAGGGGCGCACCGACGTTGGCGTCGACGAACTCGCGGGCGGCGGCCTCGTCGAGGGCGCCCGTGCCCGCGCCGCCGCCGACGGCCTCGCCGTCGCCGCCGGTCACCCAGCCGATCATGGCCTCCCGGCGCTCCTCCTCCATCGGCTCGGGCGACGGCGGGGAGGCCGCGAGCAGCACGACGCCGGCGAGGCCGAACACCCCGCCCTTGCCGGCCAGGGTGCGCGACGCGACGATCGAGGCGATCTTGCCGCCCATGCTGTGGCCCACCAGGAACCAGCGCGAGGCGCCGCTCTCGCGGATGCGCCGGGTCACGAGCCGCACCATGTCGTCGACGGTGACTCCGTCGCTGGTGTCGGCGTCGCCGAAGCCGGGGAGGTCGAGGGCGACGACGTCGACCACGCCGCGGAGCCGCTCGGCGACCCCGTCGAACTCGCGCGCGCTCGACCCGAGGGCGTGCAGGCAGAAGGCCACCGGGAGGGGGCGCGTCTCGGTCGACGTCATGGGTTCTCCTACTGGGTCGCGAGAGGGAAGTACAAGCCCCTTGACAGTACGGACGACCCCCGACAGAACTCGCAGCCGGGGTACGGGCTCGGCCCCGGCCGCTCCGAGAGCGGCCAGCCGGCGGAGAGGGGCCCTGACAGGGCGCCCTCCCGGGGGCCGTCCCGTCGTACCGTCGTGGGCATGGACATCGACGCGACGAGCACGGAGACCGAGATCCGCGACTTCCTCACCAGCCGGCGCGCGCGCGTCCGGCCCGAGCAGGTCGAGCTGCCGGGCGGCCCCGGGCGTCGCGTGCCCGGGCTCCGCCGCAGCGAGGTCGCCCTGCTGGCCGGGGTCAGCGTCGAGTACTACACGCGCCTCGAGCGAGGCCGGCTCGGCGGCGCCTCCGCCGCCGTCCTCGACGCCCTCGGCACGGCCCTCCTGCTCGACGACGCCGAGCGCGCGCACCTCGCCGACCTCGCGCGGGCCGCCCGGGAGTCGCCCCTCGCGGCGCGGCGCCGCCCCCGGCCGCCGAGCCGGGTCTCGCGGGCGATGCAGCTCACCCTCGACTCGGTGACGGCGGGCCCGGCCTTCCTGCGCAACGGCCGGATGGACGTCCTCGCCGAGAACGCGCTCTTCCGCGCCCTCTACAGCGACCTCTACGCGCTGCCCGAGCGCCCGGTGAACCTCGCCCGCTTCGTCTTCCTGCACCGCGACCTCGCCGAGCGCTTCTACCCCTCCTGGTCGGTCGCGGCCGACATCAACGTCGCCATCCTCCGCACCGAGGCGGGCCGCGACCCGCACGACCGCGCCCTGCACGACCTCGTGGGCGAGCTCTCGACCCGCAGCGACGAGTTCCGCGTCCGCTGGGGAGCCCACGAGGTGCGCCACCACGTCTCCGGCCAGAAGCGGTTCACGCACCCGGTCGTGGGCGACCTCGAGATGGTCTACGAGGCCATGGAGCCGATGGGCCAGCCGGGGCTGAACCTGCTCGTCTACGCGGCCGAGCCGGGCTCGCCCACGGAGGAGCGCCTCCGCCTGCTCGCCAGCTGGGCGGCCACCATCGACGCCGACGAGGGCCCCGCGACCGTCACCCCTGACCCCGCCCACCCGACCCGAGCCCCTGAGGAGGCACGCCGTGCTGAGCGTCCCCGACCGCCCCGCTGAGCCCGGCTGCGGCGACGCCCGCACCGCCGCCTCCCCCCCGCCCGTCCGCCACGGGCTCGGCGCCCGTCTCGCGACCTGGTGGGCAGCCACGGCCGAGATCACCGAGCTGACCCGTGACCGGGAGCAGGAGGCGCGGGTGCGCGACGAGATGGCGGTGCGCCTCGCTCCGGGCCCCGGGGCCTTCGCCGACCTCTTCCGTCGCCGCTGACGACGCGCGCCGCGGAGGAGCGGGCAGACCCGGGCCGGACACGGCAGGATGGTCGTCGTCCGCCCGCCCGGCGGCCCCGCCCCGACCGTCGAGGAGAAGCCCGTGCCCCGTCTGACCTCGGAGGAGCTCGACGGCTGGGTCCGTGAGTTCCACGCCCTCGAGCAGGCCCACCCCTCGTCGCCGCAGGCCGTCGACGCCTCGTGGGACGAGTCGATGGTCGACACCGCCCTCATCGTCGTGCGGCTCGAGACCTCGGGCACCGAGGTCTTCCTCCGTCGCGAGATCGGCGGCTCGCCCGAGTGGACGGTCACCTTCGAGGCCCGCGAGCGCGACGCCCGGGCGACCGCCGACCAGGTGCTCGCCCTGGCCCTGGAGGTCGGCTCGGTCGCTAGGCTCTGCGCCTTCCTCACCGAGAAGACGACCGCGCACATGGAGCGCCTCGCGCGCTGACCGGCGCGGCCGGCCGACGCCGCCCGTTTTCCCACTTGGGCCCCACTCATGACATGCTCAGGGGAGAACGAGGCCGCAGGACGCCGTCTCGCCGGCGAGCCGCGGTCACGACCGGGCCTCCGCACGACACCCGCCCTGCACCTCACGGCCGTGCCGGTCTCCTCACGGGAGCCGCCCACGGCCCGCACCACACGGCGTCGTCGCCCTGCCTCCACGGCCTGCGACCACGCCCTCCACGACATCAGGGAGACCGGCAGAACGTGCCGGCTCCCGACCGCGAGGCCCGCTCGACCGCGTGCTCCGCTCAGCGACACCCCTCCGACGGAAGAAGACCGATGTCCACGATCAAGCACGAGCTCGACCTCAAGAAGCCCCAGCCCCTGAAGCGCGGCGCGCTCCGCGTCACCCCGATGGGCGGCCTCGGCGACGTCGGCCGCAACATGACCCTCTTCGAGCACAAGGGCAAGCTCGTCGTCGTCGACTGCGGCGTGCTCTTCCCCGAAGAGACCCAGCCCGGCATCGACGTGATCCTGCCCGACTTCACGGCGCTGCGCGACCGCCTGAAGGACGTCGAGGCGATCGTGCTGACGCACGGCCACGAGGACCACATCGGAGGCGTGCCCTACCTCCTCAAGGAGCGCCCCGACATCCCCCTGGTCGGCTCGAAGCTGACGCTCGCCTTCATCACGGCGAAGCTGCAGGAGCACAAGATCACGCCGATCACCCACGAGGTCGCCGCGGGCGACCACCACCAGGCCGGCCCGTTCGACCTCGAGTTCGTGGCCGTGAACCACTCCATCCCCGACGGCCTGGCCGTCGCGCTCCGCACGAGCGCCGGGCTCGTCCTGCACACGGGCGACTTCAAGATGGACCAGTTCCCGATGGACAAGCGCATCACCGACCTCAACCACTTCGCCCGCCTGGGCGACGAGGGCGTCGACCTGTTCATGACCGACTCGACCAACGCCGAGGTGCCCGGCTTCACGACCGCCGAGAAGGACCTCGGCGCCGCGATCGACCGCGTCTTCCGCGAGGCGCCCAAGCGCATCGTCGTCTCGAGCTTCGCCAGCCACGTGCACCGCATCCAGCAGGTGCTCGACACCGCCCACAAGCACGGCCGCAAGGTCGCCTTCGTCGGTCGCTCGATGGTGCGCAACATGGGCATCGCGTCCGACCTCGGCTACCTGAACATCCCGCAGGGGCTCGTCGTCGACCTCAAGCAGCTCAGCAAGATGCCCGACAAGAAGATCGTGCTCATCTGCACCGGCTCGCAGGGCGAGCCGATGGCGGCGCTGTCGCGCATGGCCAACCGCGAGCACATCATCAAGGTCGGCGAGGGCGACACCATCCTGCTCGCGAGCTCGCTGATCCCCGGCAACGAGAACGCCATCTACGGCGTCATCAACGGCCTGATCCGCTGGGGCGCGACGGTCGTCCACAAGGGCAACGCGAAGGTGCACGTCTCCGGCCACGCCAGCGCCGGCGAGCTCACCTACTGCTACAACATCGTCAAGCCGAAGAACGTGCTGCCCGTGCACGGCGAGTGGCGCCACCTCACGGCCAACGCCGACCTCGCCATCGCGACCGGCGTGCCGGAGGACCGCGTGCTCGTCGTCGAGGACGGCGTCGTCGTCGACCTCGACCGTGGGCGCGCCAGCATCGCCGGCCGCATCCCGGCCCCTTACGTCTTCGTCGACGGCGCCACGATCGGCGTCGCGACCGAGGACGCCCTGAAGGACCGCCTCTCGCTCGCCGAGGAGGGCCACATCACCGTGCTCGGCATCTTCGACGAGGGCGCCCAGAAGCTCGTCGACCCCGTCGAGTTCATCCCCCGCGGCTTCGTCGAGGCCGCCGGCTGGGAGAAGCAGGCCGAGGACGTCGCCGAGAAGGCGCTGCAGCAGGCCACGGCCCGCGGGAAGATCGACGGCGAAGCCGCCGAGCAGGCCATCGAGGACGGCCTGAGCCGCTGGTTCCTCCGTCGCCACCGCCGCACCCCGGTCATCACGACCGTGGTCGTCGACGCCGACTGAGCCGACGGCACCCCGCACCACCCGCCCGCACGGGCGCCCGAGAGCCCCGGAGGTCACGACCTCCGGGGCTCTCGGCGTGCGCGCCTACCTCCTGCACCGCGCCTCCGGCAACCCCCCACGACGGTCAGGCTCGTCGGCGTAGCGTCCACATCAGCCCACCGGTGCGTCGACGAGGACGCCCCCGAGGGCGGAGGAGGCGCGCATGACCACCACGGACCACATCACGTCGACCACGGCGCCGGGCCCCACCCGCGCCCGGGAGCTGCCCTCGCGCGACTGCCCGGCGTGCGGCGGCCCCCGCACGATGAGCGGCCGCGTCGTGCCGCACGGCATCCACGTCGTGCGCTGGCGCTGCCACCGGTGCGGGACGTCGCTGACCACGCAGGGCCGCGACTGCTGACGCCTCCCCGGCACCTCGCCGAGCGACGGTGCTACCCGACGGGCGGCCGTGCCCGACGTGTCCTCGGGGGCTCCGGGCGGTCGCTGGCCCAGTCGACCTGGGCGCCCGCCGACCCCGGCAGCGTCGTGCTCGGGTCGAGCTCGGGCTCGGGCTCCGGGCGCAGGCCCCGACCGGAGGCGGCGCCGGCGTAGAGGGCGTCGAGCCACGTCGGGTTGATGTCGATCGCTCGACTGCCGGCGAACTTGAACCGCAGCCCGATGGTGGGCGCGAGCCAGACGGTCGACCGGCCGTCGCCGGTCTCGATCGGCTCCTTCCAGGAGAAGACGAACGACTCGCCCGCGCGGAACTTGTTGACGATGACGATCTGGAGGTGGGCGAGGAGGCGGTCCTCGACCTTGAACTCGAGCTGCTCACCGTCGTAGACGATGTAACCCATGGGGTGCTCCGTTGATGAGGCGCACGGACCGTGCTGGGCAGCGGGGTCCGGGCTGCGGTGGGGTGTGTCCGTGCGGGGCACCCCGCACTGCGCCAGCCCGTTCAGCGGTACCGCCCTCGGCGGCGTGGCCACGTCGGTGACGCGCCCGCTCGGCTCTCCTCAGGTGCCCAGGCTAGCGGTCGTGACGGGCCGTGGCGGCAGGGACCCGACCCGAACGGGGCCCTGCCGCCGCTCCCCCGGGCCCGACCGGCGAGAGCACGCCTCGGCCACCTGAACCCCGGCCGAGACTCCCTCACGATGCCGGAGCGTGACCGGCCCAGGTAGTTCTGGACATAAGGCGCTCCGCGGGGTAGGGCTGCGTCACGGACGTCGTCGTAGGCTCGTGCTCGTCGTTCCGCCCGCGCGGCCGCCGCCCCCGCCCCCCGACCCCCGGAGGAGACATGCACGCCGACTCGCTGCAGGAGCGCGCCGCCGCCCGCGCAGAAGAGCTGCCGGGCGCCGGGCTCGAGCACCCCTTCGGCCCCGACTGGGAGGTCTGGAAGGTGCGCGGCAAGGTCTTCCTGCTGATGGCCGAGGTCGCCGGCCAGCCCGTCGTGACGGTCAAGGCCGCCCCCGACGACGCGATCGCGCTCTGCGCCCAGCACGACGACGTGTCGCCCGGCTGGCACATGAACAAGCGGCACTGGGTCACCGTCCGGCCCGGCGACGACGTGCAGGCCGACCTGCTCGACGACCTCGTGACCGAGTCGTACCTCCTCGTCGTCGAGGGGCTCCCCCGCGCCCGGCGCCCCGTCGACCCCGCGACCTTCGCGGGCGGCGTCGGCTGAGGCGGCGAGCCCCGGGGCAGGACGACGGGAGGCGCGGTGCCGTCGGGCACCGCGCCTCCTGTGGTCTGCCGGTCGCCCGGCCCGTCCGCTACAGCTGGGCGCCGGAGTGGTCGAGCACGGAGCGGCGGCGACGACGCGCGACCAGCACCGCACCGGTGCCGGCGAGCATCAGCGCGAGGAGCAGCGCGGGGACCATGTCGGAGCCGGTGAAGGCCAGCGGGCCGGAGCCCGAGGCCGTCGTGCCGGCGCCGCCGGCGCCCGTGCCCGAGCCGCCGGGGACGGCGGCGGGGGTCGGCGAGGCGGTGGGGGCCGGGGTGGGCGCACCCGCCGCGACCAGCACGTCAGCACGGAGCTCGACGCCCGACTGCACGCCGATCAGCGTCACCGAGCCGGCGCCGAGGGCGGTCGGGGCCGTGACGGTGAAGGTCGCGACGCCGTCGACCACGTCGACGTAGCCGAGGTCGACGGGGTCGCCCGAGGCAGGGGTGTAGACCCCGGAGACCTGGCGGTCGCCCTCGACGCCCGAGGCGGTGACGGTGAAGTCGGTGCCGGGGGCGACCTCGGCCGGGGCCGAGATGGTGCCGTCGCGGCTCAGGCCGTCGAGGTCACGGTCGAGCTCGAGCGCGTTCACGATGGTGAAGAAGTTGTCGGTCTGGTCGATAAGGCCGACGACGTTCGCGGCGCCGGGGCCGTAGCCCGCGACGCGGAGCTGCGTGCCCGTGTGCTGCTGCGAGCCGCCGGCCGCGGCGGTGCCGTAGGCGATCTTCATCGTGCTGCCCTCGGTGGTGAGGAGCGCGGTGCTGAGCGTCGCGGGGGGCGTGCTGTCGACGATCTGGCTGGTGTGCGCGTGGTCGGCGGTGACGATGACCATCGTGTTCCCGTCGGCCTTCGCGAACTCGAGCGCGGCCTGCACGGCCTCGTCGAGGTCGAGGACCTCGCCGATCTGGCCGCAGGCGTCGGCGCTGTGGTCGCGCTTGTCGATGGAGGCGCCCTCGACCTGGAGGAAGAAGCCCTGGTCGCCGTCGAGCAGGTCGATCGACTTCTCGGTCAGCGAGCGGAGCGAGAGGTCCGTCGACAGACGGGCGGGGTTCGGCGTGCACGCCTGGGGCGCGAGGTCGGCGCCGCCGACCGTCGCCGTGCTGGGCGCGAAGCGGGTCGGGAAGTTGCCGTCGGTGAAGGTGCCGAGCACCGGCGAGGCCTGGTCGGCCGCCGTCAGGGCGCCGAGGCCGGCGGCGTCGCCGACGACCTGGTAGCCGCGGTCGGCGGCCTGGTCGAAGAGCGACTCGCCCTGGTACTGGCCCGCACGGGCGGTCTGGCGGAACGACGCCGAGCCGCCGCCGAGGGTGAGGTCGGCGCGCGTGCCGATGATCTGCTCGCTGATCGAGCCGAGCCCGCCCTGGTCGAGGGCGTCGGCGCCGCACTGGGTCACCGAGTCGGGGCCGTAGCAGCTGCGGGCGGCGACGTGGGCGGCCTGCACGGCCGGCGTCGCGTCCTGGATCTCGGCGGTCGACACGTTGCCGGTCTTCTTGCCGTTGGCCTTGGCGATCTCGACCAGGGTGTCCTGCGGGGTGCCCGCGATGTCGACCGAGACGGCGTTGTCGTACGTCTTGGTGCCGGTGGCCCAGGCCGAGCCGGTGGCGGCGGAGTCGGGCACGTAGTCGGGCTTGCCCGCCTTCGTCAGCGAGTAGGTCGTGTACTGGCCGGTGAGGGGCAGCGCATCGATGCCGGGCAGCTCGCCGCCGGCGCCGTACTGGTAGTTGCGGGCCGAGGTGATCTCGGAGTCGCCCATGCCGTCGCCGATGAGCAGGATGACGTTCTTCGCGGGGCCGGCCTGCACGGAGTCGAGCAGGGCCTGCGTGCTGTCGTCGGAGCTGCGGGCGGCGCCGCCGTTCTCGGCGACGTCGGCGGGGGTCGCCGCGAACGCGGCTCCGGGGAGGAGGGCCACGGAGGCGGCGAGCGCCATGGCTCCCGTGGCGAGGGCCGCGCGGGTGCGGCGGGTGGTGGATGACATCGTGTGGTCCAGCTCCAGGTGATCGGTGGTGCGGAGGGAGGTCGTCACCCCCTGATCGGGGGACCGTCACAGTGCAGTCGGGCAGGGTGAACGGCCGGTGTCGCTGCGGAGTCGCCCGAGTGACCGCAGCCCAACGAGTTGCACACTGTGCACCGACACGGACGCCCCCGCGTCGCCGCTCGTCACTACCCTCGGAGCACGACCTCCAGCTGGGCCCTCAGCGCCGCCACGATCTCGGGCACCTCGAGCGACTCGTCGACCGCGGAGGCCATCGCGACCATCAGCACGGCCGAGACGACGCGGGCGAGCACGGCGGCCTCCTCGGGGCTCCGACCGGCACGGTCGGCGACGATGTCGGCCAGCGCCTCCTCCGTCCTGGCCACGATCGCGAGGGCCGCCGCGTGGTGCGGCTCGGCGGCGTCGCCGAAGACCATCTCGCGCAGGTAGGTGCGGCCGTTCTCGACGTGGCTGCGGTTGCACTCGACGACCGGCGTGACGAGGGCGACCACCGCGTCGATGAGCGCCGCCTCGCCGGCCGCCGCGGCGAGGCCCCGCTCGAGCGCGCGCTCGTAGGCCGCGTTCTGCGCCAGCAGCAGCAGCTCGCCCTTCGAGCGCGCGTAGAGGAAGAGCGTGCCCGCGCCGACGTCGGCGGCCTCGGCGACCTGCTGCGTGGTGACCTCGTCGACGCCGTGCCGCGAGAACAGGTCGGACGCGGCCCGGGTGATGCGCTCGAGCTTGTCCTGTTTGTTGCGCTCTCGACGGCCGAGCGGGGCGGATGTCGACGACATGGGAACTCCTGGAATGAGAACTGACTCTGCTCAGTTGTGACGAGGGTCAGTCGCTGGCGATCGGGTACGCGCACCGCATCATCCCACTCACGAGCGACGACGACCCGCCCGGGGCGACGCGACCGCACCGCCCCGACCCCCTGGAAGGAACCCCATGACCACCATCCGCGACTCCGTCGTCCTCGTCACCGGCGCCAACGGCGGCATCGGCACCCGCTTCGTCGAGGCCGCCCTCGCCCGGGGCGCCGCGAAGGTCTACGCCACGGCCCGCACCCCGCGCAGCTGGAGCGACGAGCGCGTCGTGCCGCTCACCCTCGACGTCACCGACGCCGCGTCGATCGCCGCCGTCGTCGAGGCGGCCCCCGACGTCACGGTGCTCGTCAACAACGCCGGGGCGAACGCCCCCGAGCCGGGCATCCTCGCGAACACCGACGCCGAGATCCGCGAGAACGTCGAGACGAACTTCTTCGGCCCCCTCTTCCTGGCCCGCGCCTACGCGCCCCTGCTCCGCGCCCACGGCGGCGGCACGGCGATCATCGACATCCACTCCGCCCTCTCCTGGTTCGCGGTCGCCGGCATCTACTCGGCGACGAAGGCCGCGCTCTGGTCGGCGACGAACTCGCTCCGCCTCGAGCTGCAGCCCGCGGGCGTGCAGGTCGTCGGCGTGCACGTCGGCTACGTCGACACGGCGATGGCCGCCGGCGTCGACGACGCGAAGACCGACCCCGCCGTGCTCGTGGCCGACGTGCTGGACGCCCTCGAGGCCGGTGAGCACGAGGTGCTCGCCGACGAGACCTCGCGCCAGGCGAAGGCCGCCCTGTCGGCGCCGCTGGAGGCGCTCTACCCGCAGCTCGCCCGCGGCTGAGCGACGGCGACTCCGGGCCGGCCCGCGCGACGACCGGCGCCGGCCCGGGAGGCGCGGGCCGACGACCCGAGGGAGGCGCGGCCGTGTCTCCGAGCACGCTGGGAACGGGGTACGATCGCTCGTCGACGACGGACGCCCGGGGGCGGGGCCGGACGCGCCTCCCGCCTCCTACTGGGGGCAGCACGCGGAGGGCTCCGTGACGCACCATCGTCTGACGCACCCCGCCGTGACACCCAGGAGAACCGCATGACCACGCCTGTCGCCCCGCAGACGCCCGAGCTCGCCGCCCCCGACGCCGCGACTGCCCCGGCCCACGCCCCGCGCCGCCCGTCGTACCGCGACGACGACGTCGCCCCCGCCGTCTGGGACACCGCCCGCGAGGAGCGCCTGCGCCTCGCGCCCCCGGCCGCCGCCCCGATCGGCTGACGCCCGGCGGCCCGCCACGCCGCCCCCGACGACGACGAGACGCCCCGCTGCGGGCGACCGTGGTCGTCCGCCGCGAGGCGTCTCGGGGAGTGCGGGGGTGAGCCCGGCCTGATCAGGCCTGGACGTCACCGCGCCAGGCGCCGTCGGCCTGGCCCTGCGACTCGATGTACTCCTTGAAGTTCTGGAGGTCCTTCTTGATCGCGCGGTTGTCCTGGCCGAGCGACGAGCCGACCTTCTCCAGGAAGCCCTCGGGCGTCCAGTCGATCTGCACCGTGATGCGGGTCTCGGAGTCGCTGAGCTTGTGGAAGGTCACGACGCCGGCGTGGTCGACCTCGCCGCCCGTGCTGTTCCAGGCGACGCGCTCGTCGGGGTGCTGCTCGGTGATCTCCGCCTCGAACGTCTTCTCGACGGGGCCGACCTTGACCTTCCACACCGTGAGGGTGGGGGTGGTCTGCGTGATGGACTCGACCTCGTCGAGGAACTTGGGGAACTCCTCGAACTGGGTCCACTGGTCGTACGCGACGGAGACGGGGACGCTGACGTCGACGGTCTCGATGGCCTGTGCCATGGTGTGCTCCTTGATCGATGGGGTGGTCGTCGGCTCGGCGCTGCTGCGCCTCCCCGACTTCTCCCTCGAGGCTAGGGAGGTCCGCCCGACGAGGGCCAGATGCACGACGGACGGTCAGGTGGGGGACGGCGCCGCCCGCTCCGGCTCCTCTACACCCGCCGCGACGAGCACGCCCGCCGACTCGTCCCGCTCGGCGCTCGTGTCGGCCCGCACGGCGACGATGCCCGCCACGATCAGCGCCCCGCCGACGAGCTGCAGCGCGGTGAGCTGCTCGTCGAGCAGCACCCACGCCCAGATCGCCGCCGCCGCCACCTCGAGCAGGCCGACGAACGAGGCGAGGCGCGACCCCAGCATCGAGCTGGCCGTGATGCTCGTGGCGTAGGCGAGGCTGGTCGCGACGAGGCCGACGACGAGCATCGGCACCCACCAGGGCACCGTGCTGCCGAGCACGACGACGTCGTCCGCCGTGGCGGTGAAGGGCACGAGGCCGGTGAGCCCCAGCAGGCCGAGCAGCGCCGAGCCGACGAGCAGCCCCGAGGCGGCCAGCGCCACGGGCGGCAGGCCGTCGGCGGGCAGGGCCGCGATGACGAAGTACCCGGCGCAGCAGACCATCGCCGCGACGCCGAGGGCGATGCCGACGGGGTCGAGCGCTCCCCCGCCGCCGGGCGAGACGACGAGCAGCAGGCCGACCGCCGCGACGGCCGACCCGACGAGCACGACGGCGGCGGGCCGTCGCCGGGTGGCGACCCACGCGACGGCGACGAGCAGCAGGGGCGCCATGTACTCGAGCAGGATCGCCGTGCCGACGGGGATGTGCTGGATGGCGGCGAAGTAGAACACCTGCGTGCCGGCGACCCCGATCACGGCCATGCCGAGCACCCGTCGTCGCGCGCGCCAGACCGGGGCGAGGCGGCCCCGCAGGGCGACGAGCGCGAACGGCGCCAGCACGACGCCGCCGACCAGGGCACGCAGGGCGACCGCGGCGACGGGGCTCCAGCCGCCCTCGAGCAGCGGCTTCACGAAGGGCCCGGAGACCCCGAAGGAGGCGGCGGCCACGACCGCGACGAGCAGGCCGGTCGAGAGATGGCGACGAGACACGGGGTACCCTCCAGTCAGGGCCGTTCGGCCTGTTGATCCTGACGCTAGAGCGGGAGCCGACAAGGAGTCAAATTGCTTTTCGCCCCTGACACGGAAGACGTCCTCGAGTTCAACGCGGCCCTGGTCAACACGACGGCCGGGGCGTCGCGCTCCGGCGGCGACGAGCTCGCGACGCCCGCCCAGCTGGACGCGCTGATGACGACCTTCGGCTTCTCGGGGCGGCGCGACCGCGACGAGGCCGAGCTCGAGGCGGTGCGGCGGGCCCGCACGCGCCTCCGTGAGCTCTGGCTCCTGCCGCGAGACGAGATGGTCGGCCCGGTCAACGAGCTGCTCGAGCGCCTGCACGCGGTGCCCCGGCTCGTCCGCCACGACGACCTCGACTGGCACCTGCACGCCACCCCGCAGAGCGCGCCGCTCGCCGACAGGATCCTGGTGGAGGCGGTGCTCGCCCTCGTCGACGTGGTCCGGTCGGACGAGACGGCGCGGCTGCGCCCCTGCGCGGCCGACGACTGCGACGGGCTGTTGGTCGACCTCTCGCGCAACGGCTCGAAGCGGTTCTGCAGCGTGCGCTGCGGCAACCGGATGAACATGGTCGCGTTCCGCGAGCGTCGGGCCGCCGAGGAGGCCGACCGGCCCGTCGACCGCTGAGCCGTCGCCCGCGCGGAGCGCATCCGAGCCCGTTCGTCAAGGCCCTCCGGGCTCCGCGGAGGCGGCCTACCGTCCCCCGGACCGCACACCATCGACCTCGGGGAGTACTCAGCGCAACACCTTCGTCCGCAGCCTGCACGACCTCGGCGCCGCCGCCTGGTTCGGCGGCACGCTCATGGGCGCCGTCGGCCTCAACGGCGGCACGGCGGAGGCGAAGGACCCCGTCGAGCGCCTCCGCCTCTCGTCGGTCGGCTGGGCCAAGTGGGCGCCCGTGCAGTGGGCCGCGATCATCGCCCACGGCATCGGCGGGGTCGGCCTGATCGTCGGCAACGAGAGCCGCCTCGGCGGCCAGCCGTCGTCGCGCCGCAACACGGTCGTGAAGTCGGTCGTCACCCTCGCCGCCGTCGGCGCGACCGTGTGGTCGGGCATCGAGGGCGGCATCATGGCGAAGAACGCGGAGCAGGGCGCGGAGGGCGTCACCGAGCCCGACGCCACCGCCTCCAAGACCCTCGCCGCGGCGCAGAAGAAGCAGAAGGCGCTGCAGTTCGTCATCCCGGTGCTGACCGGCGTCGTGCTCGTCATGGGCGCCCAGCAGGGGGAGCAGCAGCGCCCGCTCGCCGGGCTGCTCGGCTGGCGCCGCTAGGTCACCAGACCGCCGGACCGCCCGGCCGGACGGGTCCCGTTGCGGGCGGGGGCGCCTCCCCGGCTCCTCCGCCCGCCCGTCAGTCGCCGTCGCCGGACCGCTTGCCCCGCATCACGATCAGCGGGTCGGGCTGTCCGACGACGGCGCCGTCGCGCCCGTCGTAGTCGAACTGGCCGAGGAAGAACCGCATCGCGTTCAGCCGTGCCCGCTTCTTGTCGTTCGACCGCACGATCGTCCACGGCGCGTGCTTCTTGTCGGTGCGGCGGAACATCTCGTCCTTCGCGGCGGTGTAGTCGTCCCAGCGGCCGAGCGACTCGAGGTCCATCGGCGAGAGCTTCCAGCGACGCACGGGGTCGAGCTGCCGCATCGCGAAGCGCGTGCGCTGCTCCTTCTGCGACACCGAGAACCAGAACTTCGTGACGTGCACGCCCGCGTCGACCAGCATCTTCTCGAAGACGGGGGCCTGCTGCATGAACGTCTCGTACTCGTCGTCGGTGCAGAAGCCCATCACCCGCTCGACGCCGGCCCGGTTGTACCAGCTGCGGTCGAAGAGGACGAGCTCGCCGGAGGTCGGCAGGGCGGCCACGTAGCGCTGGAAGTACCACTGGCCCTTCTCCCGCTCGCTCGGCGTGCTGAGCGCGACGACCCTCGCCGTGCGGGGGTTGAGGTGCTCGGTGAAGCGCTTGATCGTGCCGCCCTTGCCGGCGGCGTCGCGCCCCTCGAAGAGCACGACGGCCTTGCGGCCCGTCTCCCCCAGCCAGTTCTGGCACTTGAGCAGCTCGACCTGCAGTCGGTACTTCTCCAGCTCGTACTCGCTCCGGTCGAGGCGCTCGTCGTACGGGTAGTCCTCGCGCCAGGTGTAGACCGGGTTGCCCGCCGGGTCGATCAGCTCGGGCTCGACGGTGTGGCCGCCCGACACGCGGTAGCCCTCGTGCCGGAGCTGCTCGATGTACTCGCGGAGCGACTGTCCTGTGGTGGGGTCGAGGGTCATGCCCTCGACGGTACCGAGCCGGGAGCGGGGCCGACCGGGGGTGGCGCTCGGCGCCTCCTCGTGGTCACGGGCCCCGACGACGCCGCTGCCGACGTGTCCGTCGACGACGGCGCCGAGTGGTCCCGATCTGTCGGTCACGGAGGCTCCGAGCAGCAGATCGTGACCACTCGAGCGGCACGGCCGCCCGTCAGGGGCCGAGCAGCACCCCTCGGACCAGCACGGCGGTGCGGGCGACGGCACGTGCCCGGTCCGAGCCCAGCAGTTCGGCGTCGTCACGCGTGACGAAGGACTCCTCTGACCACTGGGCGTCGTAGAGGGCCTCGCGGTAACCACTCGACACCTGGCAGTCGGCGTCCTCCAGGGCCGTGGCCCGCGACTGATCGGTGACCGGTGCCGTCACGTCTCCGTCGGAGACGTCGGCGACGAGCAGCCGCTCCGGAGACAGGGGCACCCCCTCGCCCGTGCCGTCCTCGCCCACGGCGTCGACCAGGCAGGCGCGCCATCGCTCGGCGGCGTCGACGACGTCAGGTGCCGCCTCCGCCCGCTGCCGAGCCGTCCGCCGCAGCTCCCGCGCCCGCGACTGCACCTCCTGCCCCTCGAAGGCGGCGGCCCACTCGCCGCTCCGTGCCCCTGGCAGGCAGACGTCGAGCATCTGCCCCAGCCGCACGTCGGCGTTGTGCGCCCTCGCCCACGTCCGCCACGCCGACGCCTGCGGGTCAACCACGGGGCCGTGGCCCCAGCGCTCTGCCCGCGCCGCGTCGAGCGGCGGCACGACGACGAGGTCGTCGGCCCACATGTCGGGCAGCAGGAGGAGGGCGGCGTCCCGTGCGGGTGCGGGCTCGTCCCAGCCCTGCTCGGCCAGGCACGGGGCCAGCCGGACGTCCTCGGCGGCCGACACCGCGTCGAAGGGCACCCCCACAGCCGCGTCGAGCGGCATCGTCCAGGCCGCGACGTCACGGGAGGGCTGATCGGGCACGGCGACGGAGGCGGGTCCCGACCAGGTCGAGGCCACGACCCCCACGAGGCCGGCGGCGACCAGCCCCGCGGTGATCCGCTTCGGCAGGGTCCACCGCGGCCGGCGGGGCGGGCGTGGCCGGCCTGCCCCGTGAGCGGTGTGCGCCGGGCGCACGGCGTCGTCGGGGGACGCTGACCCGTCGGCGGGGCGGCGGTCGGGCGAGGGTGCGGTCACGAGCGCACCAGTCCTCTCTCGTGGGCGAAGACGACGACCTGCAGGCGGCTGCGCAGGTCGAGCTTCGCGAGCACCCCCCGCACGTGCGTCTTCACGGTGGCTTCCGAGACGAACGACGCCTCGGCGATCTGGGCGTTGGTCAGGCCCCGCGCCACGAGCAGGAAGGTCTCCCGCTCACGGGGCGTGAGCACGGCGAGCACGTCGACGTCGAGGTCGATCCCCCGCGGCGGCGAACCGAACTCCCTCAGCAGGTCCTCGGTGTCGCCGGTGATCTCGCCGGCCGCAGCCGCCCGCACGGTCGCGAGCAGCACGTCCGGCCGGGCGTCCTTGGTGAGGAACGCAGCGGCACCGGCCCGGGCCGCCGCCCGCACCGCCTCGTCGTGCCGCATGGTGGTCAGGACGACGACGCGGGGCGCGTCGCGTCCGACGTCGCCGACGCTCGTGTCGCCGTCGTCCCTCAGCGCCGCCGTGGCGGCGAGACCGTCGAGCACGGGCATCCGGAGGTCCATGAGCACGACGTCCGGCCGCTCCCGGCGCACGAGGTCGAGGCCCGCCCGGCCGTCGCCGGCGACCCCCACGCAGACGAGGTCGTCGGCCGCGTCGATCTGCATGCGGATGCCGAGGGCGAAGAGCAACTGGTCGTCCACGACCGCCACCCTGATCGACTCACGCACGGGGCGTCGCCTCGTCGCCGCGGGCCAGCCCGGGCACAGGAGTCGTGGGCGAGCTCGTCGCGGCCGTCGTCGTCGCCATCGCGGTGACCAGCGCCGGTGCCGACGCCCCCCGCGGGCTGGCCCCGAGCGACGCCGGCCGCGTCGGGAGCGAGGCCGTGACGACGAACTCGCCGTCCTCGCCGGGCTCCGCGGTCAGCCACCCGCCGACGAGGCGGGCTCGTTCGCGCATGCCGGCGATGCCGGCGCCGACGCCCGGCAGGGAGTCCCGGCGCACCAGGGGCGCGTCGCCCCACGAGTGCACGAGCAGGGCGAGGCCGGGCCCGCGCCAGTCGAACACGATCGAGGCCCGGCCGGTGCTGCCGCCGTGCTTGAGGGCGTTGGTGAGGGCTTCCTGCAGCAACCGGTAGACGGTGAGCTGCTGCGCGGGGCGGATCTCGGGCCGATCCCCGTGCTCGTCGAGCGAGATCTGCATGCCCACTCCGCGCATCCTCTCGACCAGGGCCGGCACGTCGGCCAGCGAGAGCAGCTCGTCGCCGGGCTCGGTGATCCGCTCGACGAGGCCGCGGACGTCGCTTAGGGCGTCACGGGCCACGCCTGAGATCGCTGCGAGCGCACCGGCGACGACCTCCGGGTCGCGTCTCGACAGCGCGGCGGCTCCCTCCGACTGCGCCACGACGACGGTCAGGGCGTGGGCGACGCTGTCGTGGACGTCGCGGGAGATCCGCGACCGCTCGAGGCCGAGCCGCAGCTCGAGGTCGGTCTGGGCGAGACGGCCCTCGGTGTCGGTCAGCACGGAGTCGAGCCGACGGAGGCGCGTGGCGGCCCCGATGCCGAACCCCGCGGCCCAGCTCAGCGCGACCAGCGCAGCCCCGGCCAGCACCAGGGTGACCAGGGCGTCGCGCACGGGGTGTCCGCCCGCGACGACGCCGCCCGTCCAGCTCGTCCATCGCCAGGGCTCGGCGGTGGTCGGGAGGGTCATGTGGGCGACCGCAGCGGCCGAGCCGACGAGGACAGCGGGCAGGGCCACCCAACGCTCGACCTGTGAACCGGTCGCGGCCACGGCCAGCGCGACGACGCCGAGGGCGGAGTACATGGGCCAGGTGGTCTCCCCGACGGCCGGGGCCAGGCCACCGAGCTGCAGCAGTGGCAGCACGACGACGAGGCCGAGCGAGACCGCGGGCAGCCAGACGCTCAGGCCGATCGCGACTCCGAGGCAGGCCGCGAGCACGACGACGTCGCCGAGGCCCGAGCGACCCGCCTCGGCGACGGTCCACAGGGCGACGAAGACGGCGCCGCCGAGCGGCGCCAGGGTGCCCGCGACGGGGCGGAATGAGGTCATGGCAGCACGATACGAGCCACTGCGCGCCGGGCCGGCCCGACCGCGTGGACTTCATCCTGACGAGGGAGGCGACGGCGCGCCCTGCTGTCCGCCGCCCACGCGGGGCTGTTCCCAGCGAGGTCTGAGCGCGCTCGGAGCATCCGTTGAGGCACGAGCTCGTCGGCGTCCTTATCATCGTGTCATCGACCTTGAGTCGAGGTGACTCAAGGTCTCGACCACGACTGAGAGAGGAAGCACCCATGGCCCTGTCCTTCGACCCCTTCACCGAGCTCGACCGTCTCGCCGGCACCCTGCTGTCACAGCGCCAGGGCCCGAAGGCCATGCCCGTCGACCTGTACCGCGAGGGCGACCAGTACGTGCTCGCCGCCGACCTGCCCGGCATCGACCCGGGGTCCGTCGACGTCGACGTCGACGGCCAGCTGCTGACGATCACGGCCCGGCGCACGGCCGGCGACCACGCCGGGGCGACCTGGCTGGCACAGGAGCGCCCGCACGGCTCGTACCGGCGCCAGTTCAGCCTGGGCGACGGCGTCGACACCGAGGGCATCACGGCGAACTACGACAACGGCGTGCTGTCGGTGGTGATCCCGGTCAGCCAGCGGGCGAAGCCGCGGCGGATCGAGGTCGGCAGCGCCCGATCGGGCGACGGTGGGGCGCAGCAGCTGTCGGCCTCGCCGGAGGCGGCGACGGCGTAGCCGTCGACCCGCACCTGCCGCCCCTGCCCGCCCGTCGACCTCGGAGGAGGTGCACCATGCTCGAACGCCGCACGTTCCTGTCGCGGGCGCTCGCCGAGCCGCTCGGCGAGCACCGTGCGTACTACGACCCGTCGGCGGACGACGTCGACGCCGACTGAGCGGCGACACGAGGGCCCCGCCCGGCACTGGCCGGGCGGGGCCCTCGTCGTCCCGGGAGGAGGGGGCAGAGGGCGCTGCGGCTCAGAGGGTGGTGCGGGTGAGGACGGTGGTCGAGTCGGCCGCCGTGATCTCGACGCTGCGCAGGCGGTCGAGCGGCAGCTTCGACGAAGCTGCGAGGCCGGCCGCGCCGCCGGGCGCGCTGTCCCAGGTGGCGACGACGGTGCGGGTGCCGTCGACCTCCTCGACGACGAGGTCGTACACGCCGGTGCCCTCGAGGTCGGCGGCGTAGGCGCACTCCCAGTCGAAGCGCGTGCCCCAGGGAGTCGCGGTGACGGAGAGGTCGGCGGTCACCGCGCCCCCCACCAGCGACGTCATCGCGACGGGGACGGCGGGCGTCGGCGTGGTGACCGAGGCCGTGGGCTCCGCGACCCGCCCCGACGACGAGCCCAGCGCGTAGCCGCCGCCGGCGAGCAGCACGACGGCGAGCACCGCGGCCGCGCCGACGAGGGCGCGCCGACGCGGGGAGGAGGGCCGGCCGGAGGCGCGGGGGCGTGGCGCAGGACGCCCCGGTCGACGTCGGGCCGGCGTGCGGGAGCCGCGCGACGGGTCGGCGACGGGGGCTGGCGTGCCGGCCCGCGACTCCTCGGGGGCGGGCGCCGGGGAGGCGACCCGCGCCTCCTCGGCGATCGCCACGGCGTCGTCGACGGGCAGCAGGCGGAGCACGGCGGGGAGCCCGGCGAGGTCGGCGACGGAGGCGGTGCACGCCTCACAGCCGCAGAGGTGCCGCTCGAAGCGGGCGCGCTCGTCGGTGCTCAGGCCACCGAGCACGTAGGCGGCGTCCCACTCGTGGACCGCATCGTGCTCGCGGCGGAGCTCGGGCTCTCGGCGGGCGTCGGGTCGGCCGTCGCGGTCGGTCATCGGGTGACTCCTCGTTCTTGCAGGGCGAGCCGGAGGGCCTTCGCGGCGTAGTGCAGCCGCGACTTCACCGTCCCGGCCGGCACCCCCTCGATCTCTGCGGTCTCGGCGACGGTGCGACCCAGCCAGTAGCAGCTCACTACGACGCGGCGGTGCTCGCCCGAGAGCGAGCCCAGGGCGTCCGCGACGAGGAGGCGGTCGAGGACGGCGTCGGAGGCGTCGGTCACGGGAGCGCCCTCGGGCAGGTCGTCGGTGGGGAACTCGTGGGCGCGGCGCGCGCTGCGGCGGTCGTCGATCACGAGGTTGCGGGCGACGGTGAAGAGCCAACGGCGGGCGGGCTCGTCGTCCTCCGCGAGGATGGCGGCGCTGCGCCAGGCGCGCAGCAGGGCCTCCTGCGCGACGTCCTCGGCGAGGCCGTGGTCGCCGGTGAGGCGGTGCACGTAGCGCACGAGCACGTCGCCGTGCGCGTCGTGCAGGGCGCGCAGCCGGGCTGCTCCGTCGACGTCCATCGCCACCTCCTCACCTGTACGACGAGACGGGGGGCCGGATGGTTCACCGTCGCGGCATCTTCGCACCCCGGGCTGCCCGCTCCGCGGTCGCGGCGGACCTGACAGTGCGCTGGGAGGCTGAACCCCGAGCAGCCGCCGCCCGTCGTTCCCAGTGACGGCACCTCCGTCGTCGCCGCCCTCGACCAGCAGGAGAACACCGTGAAGAAGAAGACCGGCATCATCATCGGAGTCAGTGCCGCCGTCGTCGTGGGCCTCGGAGCCACCGCCGCGTTCGCCGGCCCCGCCTTCTACCGCGACGTCGTCGTCGGCGCCCCCGAGGCCGCCCCGACCGTCGCGCCGACCGCCGGCGGCAGCACCCTCGACGCCAGCCAGCTGACCGGCGACTGGCAGGTCGGCGACGGCAGCACCGCCGGCTACCGCGTCGACGAGGTGCTCAACGGCACCGACGTCACCGTGGTCGGCACGACCGACCAGGTCACCGGCACCATCACCGTCGACGGCTCGTCGGTCTCGGCCGCCACGATCGACGTCGACGTCGCGAGCATCGCGACCGACAGCGGCAACCGCGACGAGTACTTCCGCGGCACGGCCCTCCAGACCGACCAGTTCCCGACCGCGACCTTCACCCTGACGCAGCCGATCGACGCCGCGGTGCCCGCCGACGGCGAGGTGGCGACGACCGAGGCCACCGGCGAGCTGACGATGCACGGCGTCACGCAGCAGGTCACCGTCCCGCTGCAGGCCGCGCTCTCGGGCGACGGGGTGCAGATCAGCGGGTCGATCCCGGTCACCTTCTCCGACTACGGGGTGCAGGCCCCCGACCTCGGCTTCGTCAGCGTGGAGGACAGCGGCACGGTGGAGTTCCTCGTGGCGGCGACCCCCGCCTCCTAGGCTCCCGCCGCGCGGCGACCGGCCCCGCGGTGACCGCCCCGCGGCGGCGCCTCGCGGCGGCACGACGGCCCGGGCACGATCACGTGCCCGGACCCTCGTGCGCCCCTCGTCAGTGCCCCCGGCACCGCCCCTCGTCAGCGCCCGAGCTCGGCCAGGGCCACGTTCAGCTCGAGCACGTTCACCGTCGGCTCGCCGAGGTAGCCGAGGTCGCGCCCCTGCACGTGCTGCTCGACGAGCTCGCGCACCTCGGCCACGGGCAGCTCGCGGGCGGCGGCGACGCGCTCGACCTGCTCGTGCGCGTACTCCGGGCTGACGTGCGGGTCGAGACCGGACGCGGAGGCGGTGAGCGCGTCGACCGTGACGCTCGCCGGGTCGACCCCGTCGCTCTCGGCCACGGCCGCCCGGCGCTCCTCGATCGCCGCGATCAGGTCGGGGGCCTCCGGCCCCCAGTTGCTGCCGCTCGACGCGGAGGCGTCGTAGCCGTCGCCGGCGGCGGAGGGCCGCGACTGGAACCACTCGGGCAGGGCGGCCCCGTCGTCGTCGGTGAACGACTGGCCGATCAGCGACGAGCCGACGACCTGCCCGTCGACCTCGACCTCGGAGCCGTTCGCCCGGTGCCCGACCGCCAGCTGCCCGACCGCCGTCACGACGAGCGTGTAGGCGACGCCGAGCACGAGGGTGGCGACGACGACGGCCCGCAGGGCGGTGCCGTACTGACGCAGCGTGCTGCGTGCGTTCATGGTGAGTCCTTCTGTCTGTCTCTGGTGCTGCGAGGTGGGTGCTGCGAGAGGTGGTGCTGCGGGAGGCGCGGGCTCAGAACCCGGGCAGCAGGCTGACGACGAGGTCGATCAGCTTGATGCCGACGAACGGCGCCACGACGCCGCCGAGCCCGTAGACGAACAGGTTGCGGCCGAGGATCGACGACGCCGACGCAGCCCGGTACCGGACGCCGCGGAGGGCGAGCGGGATGAGCGCGACGATGACGAGGGCGTTGAAGACGATCGCCGAGAGGATGGCCGACGACGGCGAGCTGAGCTGCATGACGTTGAGCAGCCCCAGCCCCGGGAAGACGCCGGCGAACATCGCGGGGATGATCGCGAAGTACTTCGCCACGTCATTGGCGATCGAGAACGTCGTGAGCGCGCCCCGGGTGATGAGCAGCTGCTTGCCGATGCGCACGACGTCGATCAGCTTCGTCGGGTCGCTGTCGAGGTCGATCATGTTGCCGGCCTCCTTCGCGGCCGACGTGCCGGTGTTCATCGCGACGCCGACGTCGGCCTGGGCGAGCGCCGGGGCGTCGTTCGTGCCGTCGCCCGTCATCGCGACGAGCGCGCCGCCCTGCTGCTCGCGGCGGATCAGCGCGAGCTTGTCCTCCGGGGTGGCCTCGGCGAGGTGGTCGTCGACCCCGGCCTCACGCGCGATCGCCGCCGCGGTGAGCGGGTTGTCGCCCGTGACCATGACGGTGCGGATGCCCATGGCGCGCAGCTCGGCGAAGCGCTCGCGGAGGCCCTCCTTCACCACGTCCTTCAGGTGGACGACGCCGAGGACGCGCGCCGCGCCTCCGGCGTCCTTGACCGCGACGACGAGCGGGGTGCCGCCCGCCGTCGAGACGGCCTCGACGCGGCCGGTCAGCTCGTCGTGCTCGGTGCTGGCCAGCCGGCCGCCCTCCTCCACCCACGCGATGACCGAGCCGGCGGCGCCCTTGCGGATCTCGGTGCCGTCGGGCAGGTCGAGCCCGCTCATGCGGGTCTGCGCCGTGAACGGCACGATCGTCGAGCGGTCGACGCCCTGCTCGTGCCAGCCGGTGGTGAGCGCGAGGTCGACGATCGACCGGCCCTCGGGCGTGGGGTCGCTGAGCGACGACGTGGCGGCCGCCTCCACCAGCTCGGCCTCGGCGACGCCGTCCAGCGGCGTGAACTCGACCGCCCGGCGGTTGCCGTAGGTGATGGTGCCGGTCTTGTCGAGCAGCAGGGTGGTGACGTCGCCGGCCGCCTCGACGGCACGGCCCGACATGGCCAGCACGTTGCGCTGCACCAGGCGGTCCATGCCGGCGATGCCGATCGCGCTGAGCAGCGCGCCGATCGTCGTCGGGATGAGGCAGACGAGCAGCGCGATCAGCACCGGCACGCTCACCGACGCGTCGCTGTAGCCCGCGATCGGGTTCAGCGTCAGCACGACGACCACGAAGACGATCGAGAGGCTCGCGAGCAGGATGTTCAGGGCGATCTCGTTCGGCGTCCGCTGGCGCTTCGCGCCCTCGACGAGCGCGATCATGCGGTCGACGAAGGTCTCGCCCGGCTTGCTCGTGATGCGCACGACCACGCGGTCGGAGAGCACGCGGGTGCCTCCGGTCACGGCGCTGCGGTCGCCGCCCGACTCCCGGATCACCGGGGCCGACTCGCCCGTGATGGCCGACTCGTCGACCGAGGCGATGCCCCAGACGACGTCGCCGTCGCCCGGCACGAGCTCGCCGGCCGTCACCACGACCACGTCGCCGAGCCCGAGGTCGGCCGACGAGACGTCGTCGACGGTGGCGTGCTCGGCCGAGGCGTCGCCGTCGGCGTCGTACGAGGCCACGCGTCGTGCCGTCGTGCTCGTCCGGGTGGCGCGCAGCGTCTCGGCCTGCGCCTTGCCGCGCCCCTCGGCGACCGACTCGGCGAGGTTCGCGAACACGACCGTGAGCCACAGCCAGACGGCGATGGCGACCGTGAACGAGCCGGGCACCGGCGAGCCGCCGGAGGTGGCGTCGCCCACGCCGAAGAGCTGGGCGACGGCGAGCAGCGTCGTGTAGGCGGCGCCCACCTCGACGATGAACATCACCGGGTCGTGCCACATGCGGCGCGGGTCGAGCTTGCGCAGGGCTCCGGGCAGGGCCGCGGCGAGCTGCGCCGGGCCGAAGGCCGCGGGGCGGCCCGCGGCGGGGGCGCCGGTGCCGGCCTCGCCGGTCGGGTCGCCGGGGGCCCCGGCGGAGCCGGTCGTGCGGGAGTCGCGGGTCGAGGCCCCGGTGGAGGTGTCGGATGGTGTCGGCATGGTCTAGTTCAGCCCTTCGGCGAGAGGCCCGAGTGCGATGACGGGGAAGTAGGTGAGCGCCGTCACGACGACGGAGACACCGGCGAGGAGGCCGACGAAGAGCGGCCGGTGGGTGGGCAGGGTGCCCGCGGTGGCGGGGATCCTGTCCTGGGCGGCGAGCGACCCGGCGAGCGCGAGCACCAGCACGATCGGCACGAACCGGCCGAGCAGCATGGCGACCCCGAGCGCGGTGTTGAACCAGGGCGTGTTCGCGGTGAGCCCGGCGAAGGCCGAGCCGTTGTTGTTCGACGCCGAGGTGAAGGCGTAGAGCACCTCCGTGAAGCCGTGCACCCCGGGGTTCCAGATCGACGTCGCCTCGACGTCGGCCCGGACGGCGGGGATCGCGAAGCTCAGCGCCGTGCCGGTGAGCACCAGGGTCGGCGTCACGAGGATGTACAGGCTGGCCAGCGTGATCTCGCGCGGGCCGAGCTTCTTGCCGAGGTACTCCGGCGTGCGGCCGACCAGCAGCCCGGCGATGAACACCGTGATGACGGCGAGCACGAGCATGCCGTAGAGGCCCGAGCCGACGCCGCCGGGGGCGATCTCGCCGAGCATCATGTTCAGCAGCGGCATCATGCCGCCGAGCGCCGTGTACGAGTCGTGCATCGAGTCGACGGCGCCGGTCGAGGTCAGGGTGGAGGTCGTGCCGAACAGGGCCGATCCGATGATGCCGAACCGCGCCTCCTTGCCCTCCATCGCGCCGCCGGCCAGCTCGGGCGCCGTGCCGGCGCCACGGAGCTCGAAGATCGTCAGCGCCGTGAGCGAGACGACGAAGAACAGCGCCATGACGAGCGCGATCGCGCGGCCCTCACGGGGCGAGCCGACCATGGTGCCGAAGGTGCGCGGCAGCGAGAACGGGATGACGAGCATCAGCACGACCTGGAGCGCGTTCGTCCACGGCGTGGGGTTCTCGAACGGGTGGGCGGAGTTCGCGTTGAAGAACCCGCCGCCGTTCGTGCCCAGCATCTTGATCGCCTCCTGCGAGGCGACCGGCCCGCCGGGGATCGTGGCCGTGCCGCCGGTCAGCGTGGTGACGTCGGTGAACCCGGTGAAGTCCTGCACGACGCCGCCGATCATCAGCGCGACGGCGCTCAGCAGCGCGAGGGGCAGCAGCAGGCGCACGACGCCGCGGGTCAGGTCGACCCAGAAGTTGCCGAGGGTGCCGGTGCGCACGCGGGCGAAGCCGCGGATCAGCGCGACGGCCACGGCCATGCCGACCGCGGCGGAGACGAAGTTCTGCACGACGAGGCCGCCGAGCTGCACGGCGTAGCCGAGCGTGAGGTCGGGCGAGTACGACTGCCAGTTCGTGTTCGTGACGAACGAGGCGGCGGTGTTGAAGGCGAGGCCCTCGGGCACGGCGGGGAAGCCGAGCGACTGGGGCAGCACGGCCTGCAGGCGCTGGATCGCGTAGAGCGCGAGCACGCCGGCGACGGAGAAGCTCAGCACGCCGCGGAGGTAGGCGGGCCAGCTCTGCTCGGCCGAGCCGTCGACCCCGATCAGCCGGTACACGACGCGTTCGGCGCGGAGGTGGCGGGTGCTCGAGTAGAGGCGGGCCATGTGGTCGCCGAGGGGGCGGTAGGCCACGACGAGCACCGCGGCGACGGTGGCGACCTGGAGGACGCCGAGGAGGGCGTCCATCAGAAGCGCTCCGGCTGCACGAGGGCCCAGACGAGGTAGACCAGGGCGGCGACGGCGAGCACGGCGGCGCCGATCTCGACGACGATCACAGCTTCTCGACCCCCTTCGCGACGAAGGCGATCACGGCGAAGACCGCGATGACGGCGAGCAGGTAGACGATGTCGAGCACGACGACTCCCAGGGAGGCTGACGGGGCGGGCCCGCTCGGGCCCGGTGCCCGTGGCGGGCACAGCGAGCCAGTAGACACCGGGCGACGGGGCCGGCCGGGGCTCCTCACGGCTTCCTCACGCCGCACGGCCCGATCCTCACGCGGCGCTGACGCGGGGGCCGCCCGGACGGTGCGGGGCCGAGGCCCGTTACCCCCCGAGCAGGGGTCGGCGCAAGCCCTGGACAGGCATCGGAGCAGGGCCGATAGGTTCGGGAGCAGCCTCGTTCCCTCCGGGGGCCAGGGCTCGTGGAGGGACGACCGGCCGGGCGCCCCCCCACCCCGCCAGCCAGAGGGGCAGACATGGGCAAGTTCGCGTACGACAAGGCGCTCAGCGTCGACTTCGACGACCGGACCCTCGCGCACCTGCAGATCGTGATCGGCATGAAGCTGCGCCGCGGGGAGTCGTTCTACTTCTCGTGGAAGGACGATCATGCCGTCGGCGACGGGCGCACCGCCATCTGGCTGCACCCGTCCATCCCGCTCGTCTACAAGTACTACGGCAGCCGCCTGCCGCGCATCAACCCCGAGTGGGTCCGGGCGCTCGAGATGACGGCCAACACCAACATCGGCCTGCAGGTCGTCGACGAGCCCGCCGGGCCTGTGGGAGGCGCGGGCACGGCCCCCGGGGCCGCCCCCGTCACGAACGGGGCCGCCTCGTGACCAAGCGCGTCGACGTCCACTACGACGGGGTGCTCTACACGCTGTCCGGCGACCAGCTCGACGCGGTGCGCGAGCGCGTGCTCGCCGCCGTCGCCGGGGGCGAGGCGTTCTGGCTCGAGGTCGACATCGGCGAGGGGCGCTACCAGCGGGCCGACCTGCTGATCTCGCCGGGCGTGCCGATCAGCCTCGTCGCGATCACGGAGGAGTAGGCCGCCGGGGGCCCGCTCGGGTCAGGCGCCGTCGGGGTCCGCGTCGGCATCAGCGGCCGAGCCCGCGCCCGCGATGTTCACCATCCAGTGGATGCCGAAGCGGTCGTCGACCATCCCGAACGAGTCGCCCCACGGCGCCCTCGCGAGCGGCACGTGCACCTGCCCGCCCTCGGCGAGGCCGTCGAACCAGCGCGTCAGCGCCGCCTCGTCGTCGGCCCCGCCGCTGAGCGACAACGAGATGGCGTTCTCGGACTCGAGCGGGATCTCGTCGGGACGGTCGGCCGCCATCAGCACGAGCCCGGCGTCGGTCTCGAGCTGGCCGTGCATGACCTTGTCGGCCTCAGCCGGCGTGCCCACGCCGAAGTCGCCGAAGCGGGTGGTCGTCGGAGTGCCGCCGAGCACGGAGGCCCAGAAGTCGAGCGCCTCACGCGCCTCCGAGCGGAAGGCGAGGTAGGGGGTGAGCTGCACGGACATGGTCGACTCCTCGTCGTCGAGGTCGGCACCGGCGGGTCGCCGGGCGGCGCCGGTCGGCGCTCGTGCACATCGTGGCACCGGCCGGGCCCGGAGGGAAGGGCGCGTCGGCGGGAGGACGAGGGGCGGCCCCGGCTCCGGGAAACGAGTCGGGACCAGGAGCCGGCGAACCGGCCCCGGCAGGCGGGGCGCACCTGCTGGCGTCGACCGTACGCCGCTCACCTGGAGGGGTCACCGCCCGGGCCTCCCTCCGCTGCCCGGGAGTGCGTAGCGTCGACCGCGTGACGAACGACGCTCCTGCCCCCACCTCGCCCGGCTCGCCCTCGACGGCGACGATGACCCGGGGCCGCACCCTGCTCTTCGCGGTCGCGGGCGGCGCCGCGGTCGGCAACCTGTACTGGGCGCAGCCCCTGCTCGGCATCATCGGGGGCGACCTCGACGCCTCCCCCGCCTCCACCGGGCTGCTGATCACCGTGACCCAGGTCGGCTACGCCCTCGGGGTCTTCTTCATCGTGCCGCTCGGCGACCGGGTCGACCGACGGCGGGCCGTGCCGCTCATCATGCTGCTCTCCGCCCTGGCGCTCGCGGCGAGCGCCGCGGCCCCGAGCTTCCCGCTGCTGCTCGTGGCGCTGACGCTGGTGGGCCTCACGACGGTGGCCGGGCAGATGCTGACGCCGCTGGCGGGCGACCTCGCCACCGACGCCGACCGGGGGCGGGTGGTCGGCACGGTAGCCAGCGGGCTGATCCTCGGCATCCTCGTGTCGCGGGCGATCAGCGGCCTCGTCGCGGACGCCCTCGGCTGGCGGGCCGTCTACGTCGTCGCGGCGGTGCTGCTGGTCGTGCTCGCCGCCCTCATGGCGCGGTCGGTGCCGTCGCTGCCCCGCCGCGCGGCCGCCCCGTACCGGCAGCTGCTCTGGTCGGTGCTGACCACCGTGGCGCGTCGACGGCAGGTGCGGGTCTCGCTGGTGATCGGCGCCTCCGTCATGGCCGTCTTCACGATGTTCTGGACGGGCCTCACCTTCCTGCTCTCGGCCGAGCCGTACGGCTGGTCGCCGGCGCAGATCGGGCTCGTCAGCATCGTCGGCGTCGCCGGCGCCGTCGGGGCCCAGCGCGCGGGCCGTCTGTTCGACCGCGGCCTCTCGCTGCCCGCGATCGGGGTCGGGCTCGCGGTGACGCTCGTCTCCCTCGTCGTCGCCGGCCTCGGCGGCGACTCGCTCGTCGTGGTGCTGATCGCCGTCGCGCTGCTGTCGGTCGGCATCCAGTCGTCGCAGGTGCTGCTGCAGACGCGGCTGCTGTCGCTCGACCCCGCGGCGCGCAGCCGGCTCAACACCGCGTTCGTCGTCGGCAACTTCGTCGGGGGCTCCATCGGCTCGGCGCTGGCGGGCACCGTCTGGCCGGTGGGCGGCTGGCCCGCGCTGATGGTGCTCTCTGCCGTGCTGATCGGCGTCGCCGGCACCGTCTGGGCCGTGCACCGCCGCCGCGGCCTCGTCGACGCCGGCTGAGCCCGGCGCGCCACGTCGCGGCACGAGGGGCGGGGGCGGCTACTGCGCGGCGCGGGCGGCCCTGACGTACGCGACGACGGCGTTCGCGTGGCCGTGGCCCAGGCCGTGCTCGGCCTTCAGCCAGGCGACGACCTGCATGTGCGGGTCGACGTCGAGCCGGTCGGCGGCCAGGTCGAGCCACTCCTGCACCGGCCGGCCGTAGGTGGCCTCGATGCTCGGGAAGTACGACGCCGGCCCCTTCGGCCTCGACCCGTCGGCGGGCGGCGCGGGGGCGAGGACTCGGTCTCTGCTCACGGGCCCAGGCTAGTGAGACGCGCCCGGCGCCTCCACCCCTCCCCGCAGCCGGGCGGGCTGCGCGCCGTCGCCGGGCCGCGGCGAGCCACCGCGCCGGGTCGGGCTCACCGAGGCTGGGCGGGGTTGGTCGGGTCGCCCTGCGACGGCGGGTTCATCGCCGGGCCGGCCGTCGCCGGGCTCACGCGCGAGCCGCCCGCGGGGTATCCGCCGACCGACGGCTCGGTGGCCGGGAGGCCGCCCGTCGGCTCGGCACCGTCGCGGAGGCGGCCCAGCCGCGCCTCGAGCAGCTGCACGACCGGCAGCCGGTCGCCGTGCGCCCGCTCGTGCTCGAGCAGGGCCGCGACGGCGGGTTCGTCGAGGGCGTGCAGCCGGGTCTCGAACGTGCCGAGCGGCAGGTGGTCGTAGTCGGGCAGGGGCAGGGCGGAGTCGTCGCTCACGGGGGTCCTCCTCGGTGCGGCCGGTCGGTCGGTGCGTGCGGTCGGTGCGTGCGGTCGGTGCGTGCATGCTCACGGGTGCGGTCGGCGTGTGCGGGTGCGGTCGGACGGGTGTCGACCAGGCCGGCCGGCGCTCAGCCCGCGTCGGTGCCGGGCCTCGCCGGCCCGACGGGCCAGCGCCGCAGGGCGCCGAGGCCGGTGTCGCCGGGCAGGGCACCGGCGCTCGCGAGGACGACGCGGGCGTCGGTCAGCAGCGCGGCCCGGGCCAGGGCCGAGGCGGCGGGCAGCTCCGCGAGCACCTCGGCCCCGAGCGCCTCCTCGGGGGCGGTCGCCACCCAGGGGGCGTCGCCGAGCGCGAGCAGCGTGCGGTCGTCGACCGCCGACGGATCGAGCAGCAGCGTGTCGACCTGCGCCGCGGCGAGCGCCGCGACGACCTCGCCGACCCTGCTCACCGCCGTGCCGTCGCCGCGCCCGAGGTGGGTGCGCAGCAGGTCGAGGGCGTCGTGCACCCGCTGGGCCACGACGCGGGCGAGGGCGACCTCGACCTGCGAGACGAGGGCGTCCTCGGCGGCGTCGGGCGCCCGGGTGTCGGTCGGCACCACCGACAGCAGGCCACGGGTCTCCGCCGACAGCTCGAGCTCGAGCAGCTGACGGGCCCGGATGTCGCCCGCGACCACGACCAGCCCGGCACGGTGACGTCGAACGGCGGAGTCGATCGCGTCGCCGAGCTCGCCGACGTTCTGTCGCCACTGCTCCTCCGTGTGCGACTGCATCCTCTTGTGGGCCCAGCCCCCGCCCTGGATCTTGTGGAGAGTGTCGGTGCGGCCCTGCACCTGCTGCTCGCGCTGCACCTCGCCGTGGCCGAAGCGGTACACGCGGAACCCGCCGCCGTCGCGCCCCACCTCGACGACGAGGAAGGTCAGGTCGACCGGGCGGTGCGCCAGCAGCGGCAGCGCGTCGGGCACGGGGCCGTGGCCGAGCGCGTCGGCGGCCTTCGCCGGGCCGGGCAGCACCTCGCTGAGCACGACCTCGCCGCCCTGCACGAGCACGTACCGGCTGACCGGCGCGGGCACTCCGGGCGGGGCGACGAGCTCCTCGGCGAGCACCCGGGCGTCGTCCACCGGGGCGCCGGCCTGC
Source organism: Frigoribacterium sp. NBH87 (assembly GCF_014217665.1). Lineage (NCBI taxonomy): Bacteria > Bacillati > Actinomycetota > Actinomycetes > Micrococcales > Microbacteriaceae > Frigoribacterium > Frigoribacterium sp. NBH87. Next base: position 2,503,404 of record NZ_CP043650.1, on the reverse strand, counting down.
ACGAGCGCGTCGAGGGTCGCGGTGGCGAGGCTGTCGGCCCAGCCGCGCGGGTCCTCCCGGTCGGCCGAGACGTCCGCGTAGGCCCAGGTCGTCGGCCGGTCGCCGCGCAGCAGCGGGGCGAGCGAGTCGCCGACCTCGGTGTCGGTCACGAGCCCGCTCCGTCGGCGGAGGCCCCCTCGGAGGCTCGTGCGTCGGCCCCGGCCACGTCGGTGACGGGCTGGCCGGGCGCCGACGGGTCCGAGCCGTCGGGCTCGGCGCGCTCGACGTCGGCTCCCTCGGGCGTCTCCGTGCTGACCGCGACGGGGTCGGCGCTGAGCCCCGCGGCGGTCTCCGTGAGCGTGTCCGTGCCGTCGCCCCCGGCGCTCGGCGGCTCCGGCGTCACCGCGGTCTCGACGTCGACGAGCTCGCCGTCGAGGCCCGCAGCCTGCTGCACCTCGGCGGAGTCCGTGTCGTCGGGCAGCGGCTCGGTCTGGCGGGCCTCCTGGACGTGGCCCGCGCCTCCCCGGCCCTGCACGAGGCCCTGCGCCTCGTGTGCCAGCTGCCCGTCCTGCTCCGGATCGTGCGTCGTGTTCCCTCGTTCGATCACGAGATCACCTGCCTTCCCGTGGTCGTGGTGTCGGTCACGACCCACCGAACCCGGCGGTCAGGGCGACGTCCGGGGCTTGACAGCCGGCGGGCGCACGCGGCACGCTCCGTGCCCGCGGACGGGACTAGCCGCGGTGCTGCTGCTCCCCGCGACGACGGAGGCGCGTGCTCAGCACGAGGGCGAGCCCGGCGAGCAGCGCGGCGGCCCCGACGGCCAGGGGCAGCGTGGCCTCGGAGCCGGTGTAGGCGAGGGCTCCGCCGTCACGGGCGGCCACGCGGCCGCGGTCGGCGACGGGCGTGATGCGGGTCGTCGTCGTCGCCGGCGGGGTGGTGGCGCCCGGCGTCGTGGGCGTCCCGGGCACGACCGGCGTGACGGGCGGCGTGACGGGCACGACGGGCGGCGTGACCGGCACGACCGGCGGCGTCACCACGGCGGCCTCGAGGGTGGTGATCGTGTAGGTCGCGGTGTCGGCGGGCGCGACGCCGTTGGTGGCCGTCACGGTCACCGTGGTGGTGCCGGGCGTCGTGGGCGTGCCCGAGATGACCCCGGTCGTGGCGTCGAGCGAGAGGCCGGCGGGCAGCGTGGTCGACGTGAACGTGGGCGTGGGGCTGCCGGTGGCGGTCACGGTGAAGGCGTAGGGCGTGCCGGCGGTGGCGTCGGTCGGGGCCGACGAGGTGATCTGCGGGGCCTCGTTGCAGGAGGCGTCGCGGACGATGCGCGTCGTGTCGAGGGTGACGGCGCCGGTGCGGGCGAGGAGGCGCCCGTCGACGGTCGAGGTCGCGACGACCGAGATGGAGGTCTGGGCCATGACCGTGCCGGCGAACGCCGAGCCGCCGCCGATGGTCGCGGAGCGCCCGACCTGCCAGAAGACGTTGCAGCCGCTGGCGCCGCCGGTGAAGACCATCGACGTGCCGCTGCCGATGGTGAGGTCCTGGGGCACCTGGATGACCCAGGTCGAGGCCGCGTCGCCGGCGAAGGTCAGCGCGGCGGTGTCGGGCAGCAGGGCGTCGACGCCGTCGCTCGCGTAGACGCCGGGCGTGAGGAGGCGGTCGGCGGGGTCGGCGAGCGAGATGCTGGCCTGCGGGCTGAGGCTCGCCGACTGCTCGTAGGCGCGCTGCAGCGACGCCTGCGCCCGGGCCGCGAGGGCGTCCGTGGCGTGCAGGGTCCCGTCGGTGACGACGCCGGGGCCGCCCTGGAACCCGGTGATCGACGTCCCGGGCGAGAGGCCGACGTCGCCCTGCACCACCGAGACGCCGGTGTTCGTGAGGGTCTGGCCGCCGAGCACCGCGAAGCTCGTCGCGTCGCCGAGGTCGATCAGCCCGACGGCCCGGGCGGAGGGAGCCGTGGAGAGGGCCAGCGCGGCGGCGACGCCGAGCACGACGGCCCCGGCGAGCACCGGACGGGCGGAGAAGAGGGGGCGGGAGGAGGTCGAACGGGCCATGAGGCGCCTGACTGAGAAGAGGAGGCACCTGATCTCCGCGTGACTGCGTCGCGTGTTCCCCGTTACCTGTCGTTTATACGCCCACTCCGGCCGGAGCCACAAGAGGGGGGAGCATAGCTGACAATCCGCCCCCGCCCGACCATTCCGCGACGCATCGTGCAGATCACCCGTTCGGGGGCCACGCCCGCGGGGACTGCTCCGGCCCTCCCGGCCGCCCTCGCGTCGAGCCCGGCCTCAGCGCTCCGAGGCCGTCGGCCCGCGGTCGGCGTGGACGACCTGGACCGACCCGGCCGCGGCCGACGCCTCCCGGAGGCGCCCGACGAAGCCCTCGTCCTCGGGCTCGAGCTCGTCCTCGTCCGCGTCGGAGACCACGATCTGGCTCGCCGGCCCGATCAGGATGGTCGACGTCGTCGCGGTGCCGTGCGCGTCGAAGGTGGGCACGTGGACGGTGTCCGTGCCGCCGTTCGCGCCGAGCGCGGCCGCGTACTCGACCACCGCCTCCGCGATGTCGTCGCCGGTGGTGATGATGCTGCCGTCGTAGTGGATGTGCTTCATCGCTGCCTCCCCCTGACAGTGAACCGCAGGAGGCGCGGGCGCGTCCCAGGGAAGGGCCCGCGCCTCCTGCCCCCCACCGCGCCGCCTCGCAGGCCGGGCCGCTACGGTCGACCGATGTTCATCCTCTTCGGCACCACCGTGAAGAGCCGCGTGCTCGCCGTGGTCGTCTTCGCCTGCCGGTTCTGCGACAAGACGGTGCCGCAGCAGGTCGAGGAGCACGCCACGAAGGCGACGCTCTTCTTCGTGCCGCTCGTGACGCTGCGGAAGCGCTGGCTGAACCGGTGCAGCAACTGCGGCGGCCTCACCGAGCTGAGCCGCGAGCAGGCCGACCACGCGGTCGCGCAGTCGGCCGCCCGCGGCTGAGGGTCGTCGGCGCCGGCCTCGGCGTCGTGGTCGCGGTCGGCGGCGCTAGAGCAGGACGGTGCTGCTGCGCCAGGAGGCGGGGGCCCCGCCGTCGAGGCCGGTCTCCCACACGACGGTGAGGGCCGTCGGGGCCCCGTCGCCGGGCTCGACGTCGGCGGTGAACTGGCGTTCCGACCCGGCGGCGGCGCCGAGCTCGACGGGCACGGAGGTGCCGTCGACCCAGCCGTACAGGGCGTCGGGGTAGCCGACGGTCGACGGGACGTCGCTGCCACTGCTCGCCGGGCTGGCGAACGAGAGGGTCGCGGGGCGGCTCGGGTCGAGCGCGGCGGGGCCTGCCTCGTATCGGGCGTCCTCCGCGCCCGCTGCGGGGTTCCGCCACTCGTACAGCGACCCGCCCGTCGGCGGCACGCCCGCGTCGTCGATGCGCAGGTCGGCGGGGTCGCCGTCGACGGCCCGCACGACCCAGGCGTCGGCCTCGGAGTCGGTGGTCACGCTGACGAGGGTGAAGGCGCCCTCGGGGCCCTCGCTCGACACCATCTCGCCGGCGAGCAGCTGGCCCGCCTCGTCGGCGGAGACCGTTCCGTCGCGGCCGAAGAGCCCCGCGAAGGTCTGCTCGGTCGAGTAGAACTGCTGGGCCTGCGGGGTCAGGAGCTGCCAGGCGGCGGCCGCGTCGCCGGCGGCGGCGGCGTCGAGGTACTCGGCGACCAGCGCCTCCTCCGGGCTGGCGGCCTCGACGGGCGTCGGCGAGGCCGCCGCGCCCGGCGCCGGGGCCACGTCCGTGGCCGCCGGGGCAGCGCTGACCTGGTCGTCGGAGGTGCACCCGGCGGCGAGGCCGAGGACGCCGGCGACGAGGAGAGCTGTGGTGAGTCGTTCTCGTGTCTGGCTCATGGGCTGGACGGTAGTGGCGTGCGCACGACACGTGTCGCGACTCCCAGGAGACGTCCACCGGGGGGCGACGTCGGCGGGGTGGAGTTCTCCACAGGGTGTCCCCTCCACAGATCGCCGGGGCACGGCTCTTCTCGGCCTCTTCGACGCTCACGCTGGTCGGACGGGGCTCGCATCGATGTCCCGGCCGAGGACGGGAGGACGGTGCGATGCCTCGAAGGGGCACGAGGCTGCCGAGCAGGCCACTCACTCGGAGTGTCACCGTCGCGACGACCGCGGCCGCCGGCGTCGCCGGGTTCACTGTCCGAGGATTCCTGCCGCCCTTCGTCGTGGATGCATCGTTCTGGCGCGACTTCTTGACGGGACCGCCCGTGGCGGGAGCTTTCGCCGTCCTCGCGGCTGCTGTGGCGTACTCGGCGGCCGAACGCAACGCCCGAGAACAGCGACGCGCGTCAGAACGGGAGGAATGGTGGCACCGGGCGGAATGGGCGCTCAGCCGCGCACTCTCCGACAACGTCACGGAGCGGAGTGCAGGCATCCAGGCGAGCAGTGCGCTCGTCCAGTCGGCGACGGACTCCGAGGCGGCGATCGTCCGAGCCGTTCTCGATCCGTTCTTCGGCGGCGAGAACTCGACCGCCGACGGGCTGGACGCGGCTCCGCCGGCCGCGGGAGGATCAGGGCACGACGAACGAGGTGAGGACGATAGAGCCGATCGAGCATGAGACGTCAGAGGGAGGGCCGCGACGCCTCGTGGTCTCGTACGACGCCCGTGTCGCCGCTGGCCGAGCAGATCCGATCACACCGGAGCAGCGGGCCATGGCAGCCAAGGTGCACGTGATGGTCAACGAGCGCCTGGGCGTTCCCACGGAGAACTGGATAAGGGAGCTCGCCGACAGGGTGTGAGGGCGAGCCCTTCCGTCGCGCGTCAGTCGCGGACGAGCTCGGCCGCCGGGCGATCGGGCGCGTCGCGTGCGCCCGGCAGGTCGTGCAGGCCCGGCGTGCAGGCGACGACGCCGAGCAGCAGCGACGCGACGGCGAGCGTGACGACGAAGTGGCGGGGCAGGGGCGGACGGCCGTCGGTCACGGTGGTCTCCTCTCGGGCGTCGACGCCGCCCGTCGGCGTCGACCTCCAGCACACCGTCTCGCGGGGTGCCGCGACAGGGGGCTGACCCCCGGGTCGCACCGGGGTCGACCTCACCCTCTCGCGCCGCGACGGCCGCGACGTCGTCCCTTCGGCTGATCTCCGGCGACCAGGGGACGATCCCCCGCCGACGAGCCCCGGCGGGGTGCGAGCATGCAGGCATGACCCGCTCTCCGTCACCGCGCCTCCCCCGCCCCGTCGTCCGCGGACTCTCCGCCGCGAGCGGTGCCGGGTTCGCCCTCGTCGTGGCGCTGGCCGGGTGCACGACGGCCGACGCCGGGTCGGGCGCCGGCTCCGGGGAGCCGACCCGCGACTCCTCGACGACGTCGACCAGTGCGGGGGCGACTCCCTCGCCGACCGCTCCCGCCACGACGGTGGTCGACGACCCCGAGCTCGACGCCGCCCTGGCCGCCCTCGAGTCCGAGCACGGAGCCCGCGTCGGCCTCAGCGTCGTCGACACCGGCACGGGTCGGGCCCTCGAGCACCGCGGCGACGAACGGTTCCTCTACGCCTCGAGCCTCAAGGCGCTGGCCGCCGCCGCGCTGCTCGACGAGACCGAGCCGGCCGACCTCGACGAGGTCGTGACCTGGACGGCGGACGACGTGACAGCCGCCGGGTACTCCCCCGCCACGAGCGCCGCGACGGGCACCGGCCTGACCCTCGGGCAGCTCGCGGAGGCCGCAGTGCGGCAGAGCGACAACACGGCGCTGAACCTCGTCGTCGAGCACCTCGGCGGGCCGGCCGCCCTCGACGCGGCCCTCGCGGCCCAGGGCGACGACGTCACCGACGTGGTGAACGGCGAGCCCGAGCTCAACCGCCCGACGGCCGGGAGCACGGCCGACACCACCACGCCCGCCGCCGTCCGGGGCCTCCTGGCCAGGGTGGTCGCGGGCGAGTGGCTCGGCGACGACGACCGCGCCCAGCTGCTCGACTGGATGTCGGGCAACGCGACGGGCGACGCGCTCGTCCGGGCCGGGGCGCCCGCGGGCTGGGCCGTGGCCGACAAGTCCGGAGGCGCGGGGCCGGTCCGCAACGACGTCGCGGTCGTGACGCGGCCGGGTGGTGACGCCGTGGTGATCGCCGTGCTGACGACGCGGACCGACCCGGCGGCGGCGTATGACGACGCGCTGGTCGCGGCGGCGGCGCGGGCGGCGTTCGAGGCCGTGCAGCGCGGCTAGCGGCGGCGGGCATGCCTGCCGGGACCCGGGCGGGCGCCGGGCCCGGCTGTCTCGGGAAAGCGAGAGAGATCCGGGCTGCCGACCCGCGACTCCCCCAGTTCTTGGTCCGTGTCGAGCCGATCGCTCTCAAATTTGAGCGTGATCGGGCCCGGAGGCAGCGACGGCGATGCGGGGAAGGGCGCCGCGGGCGAGAGGCTGGGGCCCAGGGGCGGGCCGCGTCAGCCCGGGACGGCTAGCGCCCCTCCGGCACCGCCATCGCGCCGAAGCGACGCACGTCGGCGCCGTGCCGGGCGAAGAGCTCCGCGAGCTCGTCGATCCGGGTGGGCGCGAGGGTGCGCGGCCGGTCGCCGACCCGCTCGAGGAAGCTGCGCAGCTGACGCCCGCCCGCGACGATCGTCGTCGTGACTCCGGCCCCCGTGGAGTCGGTCTCGGCCGCCCAGACCTCCGCGTCGGGGTGCGAGTAGAAGACGGCGGTGTCGAACCACTGGGTGCGGCTCGTCTCGGCCCCGACGAGGTCGGAGACGCGCTGCGCCTGCCGCCGCACCTGCGCGGCCGGCGACTCGCGGCCCTCGTGGCTCGTGATGCGGAACGACGTCGGCGACTCGCGCGAGACCTGCACCGCGAACGGCGGCTCGAAGGTCGCGTCGCCGAAGAGGGTGCCGATCGACGAGTGCACGTCGCGCGGCTGGACTCCGTCGAGCACGACGCCCTTCCAGCCCTTGTTCTCGATGACGACCGCGGCGGAGCTCAGCAGCAGCACGTGGTCGACCTGCGCGACGAAGCGACGGGTGCGCGGTGCGTCGACCGGCACGAAGACGACGTTCGTGACGAGCACGCCGTCGAGCCCGAGCTCGGTGCAGGCGTCGACGACGGCCCGCTGCGAGGGCTCGTCCCAGCGCATGCTGCGGGTGGCGAACTCCTGGCTCTGCTCGGCGCGCTCCTCCGCGTCGCGGCGGCGGGCCTCGAGCTCGTCACGCTCCCGGGCGTGCTGGGCCTCGAGGCTGCTGACGCCCTCGTCGTGCGAGGCCGAGACTCGCTCGAGCTCCTGGCGGTGGGCCGCCTCGGCCGCCTCGACCCGCGCCGTCGCCGCCGCCGCCGCGGCCCGGCTGCGTCGACGCCCCACGACGATCGCGACCACGACCCCCACGAGCGCCAGCACCAGCAGGGCGACCAGCACCCACGTCGTCGTCTCCTGATCCATGTGCCCAGCACAGCACACGCGAGCGGCGACCCCGGGGAGGCGCCCCCGCCCGGCGACGGACGCGCGCGCCCGGGCCGGCACAGCACGACACTGCACCGGACGGCACGGCACGACACAGCACCGCGCCCCGCGACCCGACGAGCCTCCGCCGACGGGCTACCCCCTGCCCCCCGCCTCCGTCAACCCTCGGTCGCGCCCGGCGTCGCCTGCCTAGCGTGGTCCGCATGAAGCACATCACCTTCGCCGACAAGGACTTCCTCGTGGGGGACGCGATCGCCGACGCCGTGCTCGAGTACGCCGCGATGCTCGGCGAGACGGGCTCCGCCGACTCCATCGACCTCACCGCCTACGGCGCCCACGGCGACGTGGTCTCGGCCACGCTGTTCCTGTCGGCCGGGGTCGCCCTCGTCGCCGAGAGCACGAACAGCCCGCTGCCCGAGCCCGACAACGCCGAGACGGTCGCCTACATCGAGGGGCGCCTCGCGCAGCGCATCGCCCCGCACGACGTGCAGCCGTCGGCGCTCCCCGCCCAGGGCGCCGACTTCGACATCGACGACTGGGTGAGCACGCAGGAGTGACCCGGGCCCGGCGGTGCCGAGGGGCATCGACGTCGCCGGGCCCGGGGCACGCACGACGGAGGCGCGGTGCAGGTCGACCTGCACCGCGCCTCCGTCGTCCCTCCGGCTGTCAGCCCTCCCGACGTGCCCGTCGGCGCGACGCCCGCGTCACCAGCAGGCCCGTGCCCACGAGGGCGGCCGCGACCAGGGCGAGCACCCCGGCGACGTCCGAGCCCGTGAAGGCGAGGGGCCCGCGGTCGCCCGCGGTGCCGGCGGCCTGCCCGGGGGCGGTCCCGTCACCGGGAGCCGCCACGGGAGGCACGGGCGTCGGGTCGCCACCGGGTGCGCCCGGGTCGACGGGGGCGCCCGGCCCGGTGCCGGGGTCGCCCGGCTGGCCCGGGTCGACGACCGCGGTCGTGGAGAACGACACCGACGTGGCCTGCGCCACGGGACGGCTCGCGACCGGCACCGTGAGGCGACGCGTGGCCTCGTCCCAGCTCCAGGCCTCGGCGGCGACGGGCGTGCCGTCGACCCGGACGACCGCGGGGCGCTCGGCGTCGGTGAAGACCGCCGTCAGGGAGCGATCGGAGACCTGCCCGTCGAAGCTGCCGTCGACCGCGGCGACGTCGAGCACGCCCCCGTCGGCCTGCTCCGTGTACGTCACGGCCGTGCGGGCCGAGGCGGTGAGGTCGGCGCTGACGCCGTCGTCCTCGTAGAGCGAGAAGGCGCCGTCGCTGCCGGTCGCCGCCGTGAGCGTGAGCTCGGTCAGCGGGGTCGCGTCGTTCGCGACGTCGGTGCTCCGCGTCGCGACGACGCCGCCCGAGCGGACGAACACCGGCATGGCGTCGAGGCCGGTCGTGACGTCGGCGGTGGTGCCGCCGGCGTGCGTCTCGCCCGTGAACCAGTCCGTCCAGGTGCTGCCCTCGGGGAACCACACGCGGGTCGTGGCGGTCTCGCCGGGCGTCACCGCCGGGGCGACGAGCACGTCGGGGCCGAACAGGTACTCGCTGCCTGCCATGGCGTAGGCCTCCTGCTGCTCGGGGTACTGCACGTAGAGCGGCCGGACGACGGGCACGCCGGTGCGCGTGGCCTCCGCCGACAGCGTGTAGGTGAGCGGCATCAGCGCCTCGCGCAGGTTCAAGAACGACGTCGCGGAGGCGTCGGCCGCCGCGCCGTACTGCCAGGGCAGCCGGTCGCTGTGGTTGCTGTGCAGGCGGTCGATCGGCTGGAACGTGCCGAACTGCACCCACCGCGCGTAGAGGTCGTCGGCGAGCTTCGTGCTCTCGGCCTCCGCTCCCGGGAAGGTGGTGCCGCCGGTGTGGCCGCCGATGTCGTGGCTGATCGCCGAGAGGCCGGTCGCCGCCGACTCGCCGGGGGTGTAGCCGACCTGGGCCTGCAGCATCTGCCACGTCGACGTGGTGTCGCCGGTGAAGTGCAGCGTCGTGCGCTTGTCGGCCCACGGGCCGGTGGGCACCGGCTGCGGGTTGCCGTAGCCGCCCGCGGTCAGGGCGCCGTACGCCCGCGAGAAGGCGAAGCCTCGGCCGATGCGGTCGGCCGTGCGCTGCGCGTACTGGTCGTTGATGAAGGCGTCGGGCGTGACGCCGGGCTGCGAGTAGCGCGACGCGTCGCTGCAGCACCAGTCGAGCCAGAACACGTCGACGCCCTGGTCGGCGATCTCGTCGTGCAGGTCGAAGTAGGCCTGCAACTGTGCCGGGTCCGACCAGTCGAACAGGAAGCGGTCCCCGTCGGGGACGAGGTTCCCCTGCGCCGTGGCCTGGGCCGCGGGCAGCTGCGGGTCGCCCTGCGTGATGCTCGGGTGCACGTTGAGCGTGTTGTGGACGCCCTGCTCCTCGAGCCCGGCGAGGAAGCCCGCCATGTCGGGGAACCTCGTCTCGTCGACCTCCCAGCCGTTCCACTTGTCGGGCGCCTTGTAGTCGGTGTCGACGGCGAGCACGTCGAGCGGCACGCCCTCCTCGGCGAAGCGGGGCACGATCGTGTCGGTGAAGTCGGACTGCGTGCGGTCGTAGTACTCGGAGTACCAGACGCCGTAGGCCCAGCGGGGCAGCAGCACCGAGGGGCCGGTGAGGGTGGCCAGGTCGCCGAGGGCCGTCTCGTGGGCGTCGCCCGCGGCGAAGAGGTAGCCGTCCTGCACGTCGGCGACTGGTCGCGGCGTGAGGGTCTCGGTGGCCTCGTCGTACTGCGCCGAGGCGCTGTCGTCGACGAGCGACCAGCCGTCCTGGTAGAGCAGGCCCGCGTTGGTGTCGACGGTGCCGTTCGCGGTGTCGAGGTCGCGACGGTAGCCGCCGAGCGCGGCGTGCGGGGCGAGCAACGGCGCGGCGGCCGAGGCGACGGCGACGGTGTCGACGTTGAGCTGGCAGCTCGCGTCGTCGGGGCAGCCGACGGTCACGTCGTCCTCGCCCTCCGACAGGGCGACGGGCACGCTGACGGTGCGCCAGTGGTCCCAGCCGCTGGTGGGCTCGAGGGAGGCGGTGGTCACGATGCCGGCACCGGTGCTGACCGAGACGGTGCGTGCGTCGGGCTGCGCGCTCGCGTAGCGGATCTGCAGCACGTGCTCGCCCGCGGGCACGCCCGTGACGTGCGCGGTGAACGACGCGCCACGGCCGAGGCCGGCGGCGAACGCCTCGGCGGAGGCGCCGTCGTGGTCGTCGCCGACGCTCGCACCGCCGGCCAGGGCCGTCGTCTCGGCCTCGCACGGGGCACCGTACGCGCAGTCGACGGTCTCGACGGCGGCGGGCGCCTCGGCGGGGTACGCCGCGCCGGGCTCGACGACGGCGACGCCGTCGAGGTTGAGGTTGCCGGAGTCGCCGGAGGCGCGCTCGACGACGACGTCGTGCTCGCCCTCGGCGAGGTCGAGGGTCGCCCGGGCCAGCGCCCAGTCGTCCCAGCCCGCGGTCGGCGGCAGCGAGATCGTCTGCGCGGCGCCGCCGTCGACGCTGACGCTGAGGGTGCGCGTCGTGACCTGGCCGTCGCCGCCCTGCGAGTTCGCGTAGCGGAGGACGAGGTCGTGCGGGCCGGCCTGCTCGGCGGTCACCGAGAAGCTCGCGGCGTCGCCGACGCGCTCGAACCCGGCGACGAAGCCGTCGCCGGTCGCGCCGGTGTGGTTCGTGGCGGGGGCGAGCCCGACGAGGTCGAGGGTCTCGGCCTCGCAGCGGACGCCCACGACGCAGCGCGCGGGGTCGTCCTGCTGCCAGGGCGCGGCCACGACCTGCTGGCCCGAGCCCGTCGTGAGGCTGAGCTCCAGGTTGCCCTGGTCGAACGAGCCGGAGCCGATCTCGTACCGCACCCGCGCCTCCCCCGTGTCGATGGTCAGCCAGCCGTCGTCGCGCGTCGTGGTGAACGGCGTCGCCGCGAAGGAGTCGCGGCCGACGACGGTGAAGGTCGCGGCGTCGGTGAACGCGCCGCCCGGCGCGAACTCGGTGCGGATGAGGGTGGGCGACAGCACCTGGAAGCGGGCGTCGCCCTCGGTGACCGTCTGCGCCGCGGCCACCTCCCCGGCCGTCGGCGCCGCAGCGGCCGGGGCGACCGTGCCCAGGCCGGTGAGGGCGGCGAGGAGGCCCGCCGTCACGATCGAGGTGGCGGCGACCGTGCGGCGCCGGGGGGATGAGGGCATGCAGGACTCCGTCGTCCGAGGGGTGTGAGGGGAAGCGCGAGGTGATCGACAGTGATCCTGACAAGGTTGTCAGGTGCCTGTCAACGATCGATGCGCGTGAATGGGAGCCGTGACTGTCCGCGGAACGCAGTAGTTCACGTCGTTAACCATCTGGACCCCCATCGATGCGACGATGTGGCCGTGCCCGCGACGCCGGCACATGCCCGGTTCACGGCGGGCAGACACCGCAGGAACAGGCAGCGCCGCAGGGCTGCCGGAGACGAGAAGCTCATGAGCTTCCACACCGCCAGGAGCCCCTTCACCGAGGTCCGCGACCGCGACCGCCAGGTCACCCTCTTCGTCGTCGCCACGTCGGCCGTCGCCACGTGCGGCACCTTCGTCGCCGGGGTGCTGTTCGTCCTCGGCCTCTCGTGACCACCGCCCTCGCGGCGCTCCGCCACGAGGAGCTGCTGCGTGCCGTGTCGGCTCGGCTGGTCGGCGCCGTCGAGCTGACGGCCGCCGAGCTCGAGGGCTACTGGGGCTGAAGGCTCCCGGGCGAGCGTCGCCCGCACGGGCTCAGGACGCGTGCCGCGCCGCCCACGCGACGAACGGGGCGGTCGCGTCGTCGGCCGTGCCGTGCTCGGCCGGCAGGGCCCTGTCGTCGATGCCCTTCGTGTACTCGTCGTAGAACGTCGCGAGCGACATGAGGCGGTTGCCGTCCTCGTAGTGCTCGCCCTCCTCCTCGCGCGACACCGCGTAGACGACGCGGTCGGGCTGCGCGTAGTAGAGCGCACCGAGGCACATCGGGCACGGGTAGGCGGTGACGTACGCGACGAGGCCGCGCAGGTCGGTGATGCCCTGCTCGGCGGCCGCCCGGATCGCGCGGATCTCGGCGTGGGCGGTGGGGTCGCCGGTCTGGGCGACGTGGTTCACGGCCTCGACGACGACCTCGCCGTCACGGACGAGGAGGCACGCGAACGGCTTGCCGCCGGCCTCGACGTTCTCGAGGGCGCGCTGGACGCTGAGGGCGGTGAAGGTGTCGTCTCTGTCGGTCATCGGTCGAGACTGCTCCCTCCTTCCTCGGAGGTGGCCCCGGAGCGCACCGTGCCGGACCGGGCTGCTGCGGACGGGGTTGAGTGGCATCGTCAACGAGAGGACAGCCCCGTGAAGTACATCGTCTATGGCGAGAACCGAGTCATGACCGGCGACGCGATCGCGGAGGCGGTGCTCGCGTACGCGGCGGCCCTCGGCCAGAACGGCACGACGGACATCGTCGAGGTGCCCACCGCGGACGAGGACGGCGTGGCGGTGACGGCCGAGCTGCTGCTCGGCCCGGCGAGCCAGGTCATGGTCGAGGTCGCCCCCGAGGACGCCCTGCAGCCCGAGGACGACGCCCTCGTGGCCGAGCTCGTCCGGCGCACGGCGGCCGTCGGCGGGGCGCGGTTCGTCGACGCCGCCTCGGGCCACTCGCAGGACGAGGAGGACCGACGAGGCACTCCGGCGCCCGGCCCGAACGACCCCTTCCCGACGAGGTCGCGGCCCGCGGAGGGCTGAGCGACAGCTGGGGGTGCACGGTGCTCGATAAGTTTATCGTCGGCTCGACTCTGTCTTGATAAATTTATCAATCTAGCGTCGATGGTCTGATAAATTCTTCATCGTGCGTTCTCCTCTGACCAATCCCTTCCAGGCCGGCTCCGACGTCGTGCCCGACGTGTGGGCAGGGCGCGCCGACCAGCTCAGCGACTGGCGCGACGTCCTGCGGCCGCGACGGCTGGCCGGCCTGTACGAGACGGGCCGGACCATCCTCGGCGAGCCGGGCACGGGCAAGTCGAGCCTCGTCCGCCGCATCGCTCGCGACGCGGCGGACGCCGGGGACTGGGTGACGCCCCAGATCCGCATGCCGTCCGGAGCGGACCCCCTCAAGCTGGTCGCGTCAGCGGTCCTCCGCCTCGCCGATGCTGCTGGCCTCCGAGCGTCGGCCCGTCAGCGCGTGACCGACATCCTCGACAGGGTCGAGCAGGTCGCGATCTCGGGCTTCGCCCTGTCCGTACGGGGCAGCGACGGGCCCGAACCGTCGACGGCGCTCTTCGACCTCCTCGTCGAGCTGGGCGACGCGGCGATCCGGCAGGACGTGGTCGTCCTGATCCACATCGACGAAGTGCAGAACATCTCCGACGACGCCGCCCTGTCACAGCTCCTCATCACCCTCGGTGACGCGCTGTCGCACGAGGTCGAGGTCCGGCTCCCCGGCGGGGGCTCCGCGCTGCGCTTCCTGCCGATCGTCGTCTACCTCACCGGCCTGCCCGACTTCGAGGACAGGGCGGGGGCGCGCAAGGGCGCCACCTTCGCTCGACGCTTCCGCACGGTCACCTTGGCGGCCCTCGACGAAGGAGACCTGCTCGCCGCCCTCCAGCCCTTCGTCATCTCTGGATGGGAGACGGCCGATGGTGACGGCGGCGTCGACAGGGTCACCATGCGCACCGAGGCCGCGCGGGCGATCGTGGAGCTCTGTTGCGGGGAGCCCTTCCTCTTCCAGCTGGCTGGACAGGGGGCCTGGAACGCTGGCCAGGCAGACGTCGTCACCGAGGACGACGTCCTGGCGGGCTGGCGATCGGCAGAGGGCGAGGCGTCGGCCCACGTCGAGCGGATCCTCGGCCGCCTCCCCCCGCGCGAGCACGAGTTCATCGAGGCCATGGGCGCCCTCGCGCCGTCCGAACGGACCCTGACGAACATCGCCGAGTCGATGGGGCTGGCGTCGGCCACCCAGGTCGGCCCGTTCTCCCGCCGCCTCGACACCACTCGCGGCATCATCACTCGGGGAAAGCCGTACTCGTTCCGCAACCGCGCGGTCGAGGCCTACCTGACGACGGACTGGCCTCGGGCCTGATCCCGGACCGTCGACAGCGAGCGGTTGCTCGACGAGGAGCCACCCGTCACGTCCGCGCCGGCCCCCCGCGCGTCGAACCGCCGCCGGTAGCTCGTCGGTGTGCTGCCGAACGCCTTCACGAAGGCCTGCCGCAGCGTCACGGGGTCGCCGAACCCGCACGCCGCCGAGACCTGGTAGACGGTGAGGTCGGAGGTCTCGAGCAGCCGCCGGGCCTCGTCGAGCCGTCGCGAGCGGACCCACGCCGCCGGGGTGGTGCCGGTGGAGGCGCGGAACGCCCTCACGAAGGTGCGCCGACTGAGGTGCGCCGCAGCCGCCAGCCGGTCGACCCCGAGGTCGGCCGTGAGGTCCGCCAGTGCCCACGCCGTCGCGACGGCGATCGGGTCGGCGGCCGCGCGCGGGGCGACGGGCCGCTCGATGTACTGTGCCTGGCCGCCCTCGCGGTGTGGGGCGACGACGAGGCTGCGCGCCACCCTGTTCGCGGCCTCTGCGCCGAGTCGCGTGCGGACCACGTGGAGGCAGGCGTCGATGCCCGACGCGGTGCCGGCCGACGTCAGGACGTCGCCGTGGTCGAGGTACAGCACCGTCGGGTCGACGGTCACGCCCGGGTGCCGTGCGGCGAGCCCGTCCGCGGCGCGCCAGTGCGTCACGGCGCTGCGCCCGTCGAGCAGCCCGAGGTCGGCGACGGCGATCGCGCCGAGGCACAGGCCGGCGAGGGCGGCGCCGCGGGCGTGGGCGGCGAGCAGGGCGCGACGGAGCCCGGGCCCGAGCTCACGTCCGTCGTCCGTCCACGACGGCACGACGACGAGGTCGGCGTCGTCGATGGCCGCGAGCCCGGCGACCCTGCCGACCGTGTAGCCCTCCGCGGTGACGATCGAGCCCGGCCGGTCGGAGAAGAGCACCGTCGTCCAGTCGCCGAGCCCCAGGCGGGCGACCTCGTCGAACACCATCTGCGGCACCGAGAGGTGGAACATCGTGACGCCGTCGACGGCGTGGACGGCGATCTTGATGGCGTGACCTCCTTGGCCCGGAACCATCGTAACGGTGCACACGTGCCAGTCGTGGAGTCGCGGGCCGACAGCGAGGATCGTCACGACGCACCCGCGCCGCCCCGTCCAGCCCCATCCCGTCCCGTTCAGCCAGGAGGCACCATGACCACCCCCACCCGCGCCCTCGTCGTCGTCGACGTCCAGCAGGAGTACTTCGACGGTCCCCTCGAGATCCAGCACCCGCCCGTCGCCGACTCGCTGGAGCGGATCGGGGCGGCGATCGACGCCGCCGCCGACGCCGGGACCTTGGTCGTCGTCGTGCAGCACACCGCCGGCGAGGGCGCTCCGGTGTTCGATCCCAACACGGACCGCTTCGCGCTGCATCCCGAGATCGAGCGGCGTCGGCGGGACGACTGGCACACCGTCACGAAGCAGTACAGCTCCGTGTTCGCGCACACGGACCTCCTGGGCGTCCTCCGCGACTCCTCGGTCGACACCGTCACCCTGGTCGGCTACATGACCAACAACTGCATCATCGCGTCGTCCGCCGACGCCGAGGCGCACGGCGTCGCCGTGGAGGTCCTCTCCGACGCGACGGGGGCGATCAGCATCGCGAACGCCGCCGGCACCGTCGACGCCGAGACCGTGCACACGACCCTGATGGCGCTGCTGCACTCGAACTTCGCCGCCGTCGCGACGGCGGACGCGTGGACGGCCGCCCTCGGTGCCGGCCAGCCGCTGGAGAAGAGCGACCTCGCGACATCGGGCGCCGCGGGCGCGGAGGCCGCCGCGGCGCGCTGACGCCCGCCGGGTGGAGCGCAGGGCTGGTTCCCGAGCCGTCGGGCGGAGATCAGGGCGAGGTGCCAGCGCCCGACAGCACGTGCCTCCCGAGCTGCGGCGATCGTCACGAACGGCCGCGCCGCACACCCCTGTGGTGTGCGGCGCCGCCGTCCTCGGGGAGTGAGACTGCGCTGCACCCCGAACCTGGTCCCTGTGCAGCGCAGCCGTCCTCGGGGAGTGCGCAGACGATGCGCGCCCCAGGTGTCGCCTAGGTCTGCCGTCGCCTCGCCATCACGGCGCGCTGCAGGAGCACGAAGACCAGCAGGATCCCGCCGGTGATGATGGTGGTCGCCTCGGGCGGGATGCCTCCGTCCCGCGTGATGAGCACGTTCATGAGACCGAGCACGAGCGCACCCACGACGGATCCGAGCACGAAGCCGACGCCTCCGGTGAGGAGGGTGCCGCCGATCACCGTCGCGGCGATCGAGTCGAGTTCCCAGCCGATGCCCGTGATGTTCTGCGCGCTCCCGAGTCGGGCCGTGTAGATGACCGAGGCGAGCCCGGCGAGCGAGCCGCTGATGACGTAGACCGCGAGTTTGGTGCGGCGGACGGGGAGCCCCATGAGAGCGGCCGACTGCTCGGATCCACCGATCGCGTACACGGTGCGGCCGAGGCGTGTGCGGTGCAGCACGAAGAACGCGACGGCCACGACCACCAGGGCGATGAGGACGCCCGGCGTCGTGACGACGTCGTTCACCTTCGGACCGTCGACCACCTTCATGTTCGTGGCGAGCGAGCGGATCGGCGACTCGTCGCCGAGACGTTCGGGCACCGTGCTGAGGATGGAGGCCAGGCCTCGGCCGAGGAACATCATCGCGAGCGTCGCGATGAACGGCTGCACGTCGAAGAACTGGATCAACACGCCGGAGACGATGCCTGACGCCGTGCCGATGAGGATCATGAGGACCGTCACTGCCCACGGGTTCCAGCCGGCGTTGGCGAGCAGGACGCCGGCGACGCTGCTGACGGCGACGATCGCGCCGACCGAGAGGTCGATGCCGCCCGTGAGGATCACGAACGTGAGCCCCACGGCGAGGACGATGACGTGGGCGTTGTTGATGAGGAGGTTCGACAGGGTCGCAGCCTGCAGGATGCGGCCGTACGCCACTTCGCCGTAGGCCAGCATCGCGACGAGGATGACCAGGGCGGCGACGGTCGGCAGGGAGTCGAGCCGGAGTCGCATGCGGCGCCGCGGTTCGAGGGGCCCACGGCCGGGACCAGCTGCCGGCGTCGGGGTGAGGGGCGGGCGGATCGTCGTGGCGCTCATGCGGACACGGCCTCCTTCTCGGTGGGCACGGGGGTGGGCACCGGACGCCGGCGCCTCGTGAACAGGGCGCGGACGCGCCGGGACTGCAAGAGCACGATCGCGACGATCACGATCGCCTTGAAGGCGGGCGTGGCCGAGGACGAGACGCCGAGGAACACGACGGTCTTGTCGAGGGTGGCGATCAGGAGCGCCCCGACGGCCGCTCCCAGCAGGTGGAACTTGCCGCCTGCGAGCGACGTGCCGCCGATCACGACGGCCAGGATGGCGTCGAGCTCCAGCTGGTAGCCGGTGCGGGAGACGTCGACCGTCATGACGCTCGACGTGGCGAAGATCCCCGCGACGCCGGCGAGCAGGCCGCTGCCGATGTACGCGGTGAACAGGAGCGCGCGGCGGTCGAGCCCCGCGAGGCGCGCGGCCTTGGGGTCCATGCCGATCGCCTCGATCATGAGGCCCAGGGCGCTGCGCCGCACGAGGGCGGCGACGCCGAGCGTGATCAGGACCGCGAGCAGGAACACGACCGGCAGCCCCACGAGGTAGCCGTTGGCGACCCAGCGGAACGGCTCGTTGGCGGCGGCGGTGTTCTGGCCGCCCGTGATGACCTTCGCCAGGCCGCGGCCGGCGAGCATGATCACCAGCGTGCTGATGAACGGCTGCAGCCCCACGACCGAGACGAGCATGCCGTTGACCGCCCCGAGGATCCCGGCGATCAGGAGAGCCAGGCCCATGGCGGCGAGCGCGACTCCGAGGGAGTCGGAGCCGGCTGCCTTAAGGAACTCCATCGAGACGGCACCGGCGACCACCATGATCGAGCCGACGCTGAGGTCGATGCCGCCGGTGGCGACGACGAGGCACATGCCGACCGCGATCATGAGCACGGGAGCCGCGGCCCGGAGGATGTCGATGAGGTTGCCGACGAGGTTCCCCGTGGTGGGGTTCACCGACAGCGCGAGGTAGCCGGGGTCCTTCGCCACGTTGATCGCCAGCAGGAGAACGATCGCGACCGTCCCCCAGACCCAGGGTCGGTGGAGCAGGTCGCCGAGGCCGTGCGCGCCCCGCCGCCTGGTCACGGTGGTGGTCGGGTCACTCATCGGGTCGCCTCCTCGGGCGTGGTGCGGGTGGCGGGCGCGAGGAGCGTCTCGGAGACGCCCTCCTCGGCGATGGCGGCGACGATGGACTCAGCAGTCACGTCTGGTCCCGCCTCGAGCTCGGCGATCTTGCGGTGGTCCTTGAGGACGACGATGCGGTCGCTGAGCCTGACGACCTCCTCGAGCTCCGAGGAGATGAACACGACGGCGACGCCGGTGTCGGCCAGGGCCGCGACCTGCTCCTGGATCTCGGCCTTGGCGCCCACGTCGATGCCGCGGGTGGGCTCGTCGAGGATCAGCAGCTCGGGCTCGGTCGCGAGCCACCTCCCGAGCAGCACCTTCTGCTGGTTGCCGCCGGACAGGTTCCGGATCGGCCTGTCGGGATCCGCCGGACGAACGTTGAGCTCGGTGAGGTACTTGTTCACGACTCGGTCCTTCTCCTTCGCGGAGAGCGGCCGGGCCCAGCCACGCTTGGCCTGGACGGCGAGCACGAGGTTCTCGCGGACGCTCAGGTCGCGGATGATCCCCTCGTCACGGCGGTTCTCACTGGAGAACGCGATGCGGTGCTTCAGCGCCTTCGCGGGAGAGGAGATGGCGACGGGGACGCCGTCCATGGTCACGGTCCCCGTGTCTGGTCGATCGACCCCGTAGAGGAGGCGCGCGAGCTCGGTGCGGCCGGAGCCGAGGAGCCCCGCGAGGCCCACGACCTCGCCTCGGCGGAGAGCCACGTCGGTCGCGTCCAGCGAGCCCTTCCGGCCGATCCCGGTGGCCCGGTAGACGGGCTCGCCCTCGGCCACCTGTCGACTGGCCCGCTCCCGGTCGAGGGAGCGGAGGCTCTGGAGGTCCTTCCCGATCATCTCGGCGATGAGGCCGGCCCGGTCGATGTCGCGGGTGAGGTGCTCTCCGACGAGCTT
Organism: Frigoribacterium sp. NBH87; assembly: GCF_014217665.1. Taxonomy (NCBI): domain Bacteria; kingdom Bacillati; phylum Actinomycetota; class Actinomycetes; order Micrococcales; family Microbacteriaceae; genus Frigoribacterium; species Frigoribacterium sp. NBH87. Next base: position 2,483,908 of record NZ_CP043650.1, on the reverse strand, counting down.
GCCGTTCCGGAGCACGGTGAGGCGATCGCTGATCGCGAAGACCTGGTCGAGGAAGTGGGAGACGAAGAGGATGGCGACTCCCTCGTCACGGAGCCGTCGCATCACTCGGAAGAGCCCCTCGACCTCATCAGCGTCGAGGCTGGAGGTCGGTTCGTCCAGGATCAGCACCTTGGCGTCGACGACCGTGGCACGACTGATGGCGACGAGCTGCTGGAGAGCGAGGCTGAGGGACGAGAGCGGGGTGCGCGGGTCGAGGTGACCCAGTCCCACACGGGCGAGGACCTCGGAGGCGGCGGCGTGCGTCCCCTTCCAGTCGATCCCGAACCGGCCGCGCCGCTCGTGGCCGAGCATGACGTTCTCGCCGATGGTGAGGTTGCCGCAGAGGTTGACCTCTTGGTAGACCGTGGAGATCCCGGCGGCCTGCGCGTCGGCGGTGCCGGAGAGACGACGTTCGGCGCCGTCGACCACGACGCGGCCGGAGTCGATGCCGTAGACGCCGGTGAGCGCCTTGATGAGCGTCGACTTGCCGGCGCCGTTCTCGCCCATGAGCGTGTGGACCTCGCCGGGGAAGAGACGGAGGTCGACCCCGTCGAGGGCCTTGACCCCGGGGAAGGCGATGGTGATGGCTTGCATCTCCACGATCGGACTGGATGCCTGCATGGCGTGTGCTCCTTGTCTGCCGACCCTCCCGCCCGCTGCCGGGCAGCGGACGGGGGTGGCGGGGGCGGCGAGGCGGTGAGGTCCGCCTCGCCGCCGGGTGTGGCCGTGCGGGCTGGTCAGAACTTCCGGTCGGGCAGCGCCGTGGTGGCCGCTTCGGGCGAGTCGAACGTGGCCGACTCGACGACGATCGACGACTCGACGGAGTCGCCGTCGAGCAGCTTCTGCACTGCCTCGAGGGCCGTGTCGCCGAACAGGGGGTTGTACTCGGCGACGAAGCTGAGCTTGCCGTCGGCCAGCGCCTCGAGCGCGCTCTTCGTTCCGTCGATCGTGGCGATCTTCACGTCGACACCGGGCGTGAGGCCCGCCTCCTCGACGGCCTGGACGGCACCGAGGCCCATCTCGTCGTTCTGGGCGAACACCATCTGGACGTCGTTGCCGTTCGACTTCAGCACGGTCTCGAAGACGCTCTTGGCTTCCTCGGTCGACCAGTTGGCGGTCTGCGCACCGATCTTCGTGAAGGAGCTCTCGGAACCGATCACGTCGTCCCAGCCCTCGTTGCGCTCGTTCACGACCGAGACGCCGGCAGGGCCCTCGAGCGTGAAGTACTTGCCGCCCTCGGGGAGCGCGGTCTTGGCCCACTCGGCGACCGACTCGCTGACGGCGATGTTGTCGGGGGCGATCCGGGTCGCGTAGAGCGAGGTGTCGTCCGGCTCGATGCCACGGTCGATGAGGACCACGGGGATCTCGGCCTCCTTCGCCCGCTCGAGCGAGTCCTCCCAGCCGGAGCCCTCGGTGGCCGAGAGCAGGATCACGTCGACGCCCTCGTCCACGAACGACGTGAAGGCGTCGATCTGCGACTTCTGGTCGTTGTTGGTGGCGGGGGCGTACTTGAGGTCGAACCCGGCCTCCTTCGTGAAGGTGTCCTGGATGTTCGACTCGTTGGCCTGACGCCAAGCGCCCTCCGGGCCGACCGCGACGAAGCCGACCGTCGCCAGATCGTCACCTCCGTCGGTGGAGCCCGTGCCGGAGCTGCAGGCCGCGAGGCCGAGGGCGATGGCCCCTGCGGCGGCGATGGTGGCGATGCGCCTCTTCGTGGACATGGATCTCCTCCTTGAGATGACGGGACGACTGTGTCCGGTCGTGGCCATGGGCCGGTCGTGCTGCGGGGGCTCGGATGCTCCCGGGTGATGCCGATGTTACCGGTAACAGTCTTGCGAAGACAAGAGTCCCGGGGAACATCCGCGCGCGGACGGAGGACGGCACGTCAGGCCAGGCGTCGCTACGGCACCAGGGGCGGGAGGGGTGCGTCGGGCCAGGCCGGAGGGAAGTCGTCCTCGTCGTCCTCGTCGTCCGGGGCGGCGATGAGCTCCACGAGCGTGTCGACCGTGACGCCGGGCCCGTTGCTCAGCTCCCCGATCTTCTCCCGGTCCTTGAGGACGACGATCCGGTCGCTCACACGCACGAGCTCGTCGAACGCGCTCGAGATGAACACGACGGCCACGCCCTCGAGCGCGAGCTGCGCGATGTGCGCCTGGATGTCGACCTTGGCGCCGATGTCGACGCCGCGGGTCGGCTCGTCGAGGATCAGCACGCGCGGCCGGATCGCCAGCCAGCGGGCGAGCAGCACCTTCTGCTGGTTGCCGCCCGAGAGCTCGCCGGCGGGCGTCGCCGGATCGGCCGGCGTGATGTCGAAGTGCTCGATGTGCCGCTCGACGAGGTCCTCGCGCTCGGCCCTGGAGAGCGGATGTGCCCACCCACGCAGAGCCTGCACCGCGAGGACGATGTTCTCCCGCACGCTGAGCTCGGTGATGAGCCCCTCCGCCCCTCGGTCCTCGGCGGACAGCGCCACCCGGTTCCGCAGCGCATCCGCGGGGTGGTCGATCACGACGGCCCGACCGCCGAGCGTGACCACGCCGCCGTCAGCTCGGTCGGCGCCGGCCAACAGGCGCGCGAGCTCGGTCCGGCCGGAGCCTCGGAGCCCGGCGATGCCCACCACCTCGCCGGTGTGCAGCTCGAAGTCGACAGGACGCAACATCTGGCGGCGTCCGATCCCCGTGGCCCGGTAGAGCGGCGGACCGATCGGGTCCACACGATGGGCCCGACGCTCCGACCCGATGCGCTGCAGGTCCGCGAGGTCCTTGCCGATCATCCGCGCGACGAGCTCGGCCCGGCCGATCTCGTGAGGCAGGTAGTCGCCCTTCTTCACGCCGCCGCGGAGGATGGTCATCCGGTCACTGAGTCCGAGGACCTGCTCGAGGAAGTGCGAGACGAAGAGGATCGCGACGCCCTGGTCGCGGAGGCGGCGGATCACCGCGAAGAGGCGCGCGACATCCGCGGCGTCGAGGCTCGACGTGGGCTCGTCCAGCACCAGCACCCGTGGTCGGTCGACCATGGCGCGGGCGATGGAGACGAGCTGGCGGCTGGCGGGGGTGAGATCGGCCAGCAGGGCCCGTGGGTCCAGCTCGGCGAGTCCGAGCTCGGCGAGCATCGCGGCGGCGCGTGCATGCGTCGCACGCCAGGAGATGCCGAGGCGACCGTGGACCTCGTGGCCGAGCATCACGTTCTCACCGACGCTGAGGTTCTCCACGAGGTGCGACTCCTGGAACGCGGCCTGGATGCCGAGGGCCCGTGCGTCCGCCGGACCGCCGAGACGGACGGGCTCGCCGTCGACGAGGACCTCCCCTGCCTCGATCGGGTACACGCCGAGGAGCGCCTTGATGAGCGTGGACTTCCCTGCTCCGTTCTCGCCGAGGAGAGCGTGCACCTCACCCGAGTGGAGGTCGAGGTCGACCCCGTCGAGCGCGACGCCGTTCGAGAACGCCACGGTGACCCCCCGCATCTGCACCGTGGGACGGGCAGGTCCGTCCCGCCGATCGCCGCGACCGGACCAGGTCGGGCCCGCGGCCTGAGGGCCGATCGGGCGCATCGTCGTCGATGCCCGTACGTGACGCACGTGGTGCTCCTCGGGTCGGAGGCCTCGACGGCCTCGTGCCGGGCGGTGCCCGACGTGCACGACTGTAGCTGTCGGCATGCCCGTGGGCGAACGACGACGAGCAGGATGACCTCAGAGGGCCACCTCAGCCGAGCTGGCGCGCAGCCGCGCTGGAGTCACGCACCACGAGCTCGGCGGGGATCCGGCTGTTCTGCGGGATCTCGCGACCCTCGATCGCTGCGATGAGCACGTCCACGACGAGGGACCCCAGGGCCGGGAAGTCCTGCCGCACGGTCGTGAGCGGCGGGAGGAAGTGGCGCGAGACGGGCAGGTCGTCGAAGCCGACGACGCTGAGGTCCTCCGGCACGCGGATGTCGCGGTCGTGGAGGCCGTGGATCACCCCGAGCGCCATCTCGTCGTTGGCGACGAACACGGCGGTGTACTCGGGGACGCTGGCCAGCCCACGTGCGAAGTCGTAGCCGAAGTCGCTCGACCAGTCGCCGATCACGATCGGCCGTTCGCGCATGCCCCAGGCCCGGGTACGGGTGTGGAAGGCACGCTCGCGCGCGCGGGCGTCGAACCAGTCGAGGGGCCCTGAGACGTGGAGGACGTCACGGTGACCCAGCGACGCGAGGTGGTCGACGGCCAGCTTCGTGCCCGCCGCCTGGTCGACCGAGACCGTCAGGAAGGCCGGGTCCTTCTCGGCCTTCACGACCAAGGTCGGCAGCCCCGTCGTGATGGTCCGGAGCACGGCCACGGACGACGAGCGCGGAGCGACCACGCAGAGTGCGTCGATCCCCTGGCCCGTGAGGTGGCGCACGGCCTCCTCGGGAGTCGCCGAGTCATCGCGGAGCGCGAACGACGCCACGGAGTACCCGCCGTCACGCGCCGACCGCTCGATGGCCCGCAGGATGCTCGAGGGGCCGAACTCGACGGCGCTCTCGATCAGCACGCCGATCCGGAGCGCCCGCTGCGTGACGAGCTCTCGCGCAGCGCTGTTGGGCCGGAAGTCGAGCTCGGCGACGACCTCGAGCACGCGTTGGCGCGTGGACTCCTTGACCTGCGGGTGGCCGTTGAGCACGCGGGACACGGTCATGTGCGACACACCGGCACGCTCGGCCACCTCGCGGAGACCCAGCCGCTCACCGCCGCCTCTGACGCTCACCCAGACTCCAACCTGCACGCTCCGCAACGCAGTACGGCGTCGTCTGCGCCGGCGTGGACGTCGCTCGATGGCGCTGGTCCAGTGTACTGGGGGCCTCGCTGACTCCGCCGAACGTCGTGCCTCGATGCCTCGCTGCCTCGCTGCCTCGCCAGTTCGATCTGCTGTCTGTCCGTGGCCAGGAGATCGGCGGACGTGCCGGGAGGGGCACCGCTGTCACAGGGCGTAGCGGACGGACATGATCGGACACACGACTCCGGCCACGGGGCGGACGGTGCCAAGGTCTCCGCATGGCGCTCATCTGTCTGGTCCTCTCCGGGGCCGCCCTCCTGGTCAACGGCCTCACCCTGCTCGGGCGCGTGCCCGGCCGGGACAGCGGCGTGTTCAACGTCCTGATCGGCGGTCTGCAGCTCGTCCTCTGCGTGGCCGTGGCCGTCTCGGCCGACGGTTCCCTGCCTGCCCTCTTCGGGATCTCGGGCACCTTCTTGTTCGGCGTCACCTACCTCTACGTCGGTGTGGACTCCCTCCTCGGACTCGGCGCCGTGGGCCTGGGCTGGTTCTGCGGCCTGGTCGCCGCTCTCGCCGTCGCCTTCGCGGTCGTCCACGTCGCGGACGACCCTGTCCTCGCCGTGCTCTGGGCGGGATGGGCGGCGCTCTGGGCGCTCTTCTTCGTCCTGCTCGCCCTCGGCCGATCAGCGATCGGCACCTACACCGGGTGGGCCCTCGTCCTCGCGAGCCAGGTGACCACCACGGTCCCCGCGCTCCTCGGCCTCACCGGGCACTGGCCGGCCGGCTCGATCGCCACGACGACCGCGCTCCTGTCGCTCGTCGGGGTGTTCGGCGGCGCCGCCCTGCTCACCCGCCGAGCCGCCACACGTCCCCAGCCGGAACGCACGCAAGCCCCCGCCGCTGCCTGACCCACCAGAACGGAACCGATACCCATGACCACGACGACCACCACGTCCACCACGTCCGTCACCACCGCGGCACCCACGGACGAGACGCTGTCCGCGCGTTTCCGCCCGCTCTTCGACCGCATCGCCGCTGGCGCCGCGGAACGCGACCGTGAGCACCGCCTCCCCGTGGCCGAGATCCGCGAGCTCGCCGACGCGGGCTTCGGAGCCCTCCGCGTCCCCGTCGAGTTCGGGGGCTCCGGCGCCACCCTCCCCCAGCTGTTCCGACTGCTCACCGAGCTCGCGGCGGCGGACAGCAACATCCCCCAGGCCCTCCGCGGCCACTTCGCCCTCGTCGAGGACCGCCTCGTCGCCCGGTCCGGGCCGCGCGACGTCTGGCTCGGACGGTTCGGTCGCGGCGAGATCGCCGGGAACTCCTGGACCGAAGTGGGCACGGTGCAGGTCGGCGACGTCACGACGAAGGTCAGCCCCGACCCGGACGGCGGGTTCCGCGTCACCGGGCAGAAGTACTACTCCACCGGCAGCATCTTCGCCGACTGGATCGACACGTACGCCGAACGCACGGACACCGGCGACCGGGTCATCGCGATCGTCGACGCCCACCAGGACGGCGTCGCCCACACCGACGACTGGGACGGGTTCGGGCAGCGGACGACGGGCTCGGGCACGAGCACCTTCCGCGACGCCCGTGTCGGCGCCGACGACGTCGTGCTGTTCGACGAGCGCTTCAAGTACCAGACGGCCTTCTACCAGGCCGTCCTGCTGAGCGTCCTCGCGGGCTCCGTCGTGGCGGCCGAGCGCGAGATCGCGGTCGAGGTGCGGAACCGCACCCGCGTGTTCTCCCACGGCAACGCCGACACCTTCGCCGCTGACCCGCAGATCCTGCAGGTCGTCGGCGAGGTCTCAGCCGCCGGGTTCGCCGCCCGAGCGATCGTCGACCGCGCCGCGCAGGCCCTCCAAGGCGCCTACGAGGGCGCCTTCCTGGACGAGTCCGAGGACGAGCGGCGGAACGACCGCGCCGAGCTCGCCACCGCGCAGGCGCAGGTCGCACTGACGTCGCTCGCGACACAGGCGACCTCGCACCTGTTCGACGCGCTGGCGGCGTCCGGCGTGAGCACCACCAAGAACCTGGACCGGCACTGGCGCAACGCCCGGACCGCCGGCAGCCACAACCCGTGGGTGTTCAAGGCACGCATCGTCGGCGACCACGCCGTCAACGACGTCCAGCCGCCACGGGTCTGGGCCATCGGCGCGACCCGCCGCTGACCCGCCATCGCCTCCTCCCGGCGACCGGCCGTAGGCAGGCGCCCTCCGCCGACGCGCGAAGCGCCGTCGCCCCACCGACGCGCGAAGCGCCGTCGCCCCACCGACGCGCGAAGCGCCGTCGCCCCCGCCGACGCGCGAAGCGCCGTCGCCCCCGCCGGTGCGCGAAGCGCCACCGGCACGCCGCCGGCAGGCGGCCAGACGAGCACCGACAACGAGAAAAGCCCCTGCCGTGTAGGGCAGGGGCGATTCTCGATCTCGTGCGCCTGGAGGGACTCGAACCCCCAACCTTCTGATCCGTAGTCAGATGCTCTATCCGTTGAGCTACAGGCGCATTTCTCCGGCCGAACGGCCAGAGGAAACCATACACGAGCTCGGGCCCGCTCGCCAATCGAGGCGACCGGGCCCGGCTCGGGGTGGGCTACGGGGCGCGCGGCCCCTCGTCGTCGTCCTTGCGCTCGCCGAGCAGCCGGTCGACGTCGCCGGAGTCGACGGTGCCGCTGCGGTCCATCACGTCGCCGGTCGCGTCGCGGCCGTTGAGGTGGGCGGTGCCGCGCTGGGCGCCCTCGTCGGTCTCGACGTCGCCGTGGTTCTCGGTGCTGCCCGCGACGGGCACGCGGGTGCGGTCGCCGAACTCGGCGGTCTCGTCGGTGACGCCGCCCTGGTGCGGCTCGTTCGTGTTGGTGCTGGTCATGGCGTGCCTCCTGTGGCTCGGGTCATGTGAGGACGAGTCTGCTCCCTCGGCTGCGGCCCGTCTCAGACAAGGGCTCGTCATGCACAAGAGGCATTGCGCAACACTTCTTGCGCATCTAGGGTCGAGCCCATGACCCCTCGCGTGCCCGACCGCCGTACCGAGCTCACCGACGCCGCCTCGCTGCGTGCTCTGGCGCACCCCACTCGGCTGCGCCTCCTCGGGCTCCTCCGCGAGCGCGGCCCGCAGACCGCCGCCCTCCTCGCCGACGTCGTCGACGAGGCCCCCGGGACCCTCAGCTACCACCTCGGCAAGCTCGCCGCGGTCGGCCTGATCGAGCAGGCCGACGCCCAGGGGCCCGACCGCCGTGAACGCTGGTGGCGGGCCACGAGCGACCTGACCGCGTGGGAGCCGGCCGACATGCTCGACGACCCCGAGCGGGCCTCCGCGTCCACCGCGTTCCAGCGCTCGATCGCGCAGGTCCTCGCCGCGCAGTACGGGCGCTACCTCGACGAGGCGCCGTCCTTCCCCCGCGAGTGGGTCGCCGCGGCCGCGCTCGGCGACCGCACCCTCCGGCTCACCGTCGACGAGCTCGCCGCCCTGCGCGACGAGCTCGAGGGGCTCACCGAGAGGTGGCTCGACGTCTCCGCCGCCCACGAGCCCGGCGACCCCGCGGTCGAGCCCGTCACCTGGGCCCACCAGGCGTACCGGCGGCCCACGGCGCCGTGACGGAGCCGAGGGTCCCAGCCGGCGCCTCGGAGCCCGCAGCAGCCGACGGAGGCACCGGGGAGGCGGCGCACACCGCGCCCCACGCCCGCCCCCGCACGGCCCTGACCGCCCTCCTGGCCGCCCACGCGGTCAGCCAGACGGGCAACGTGGTCACCTCGTTCGCCGTCCCCTTCTACGTGCTCGGCACCGGCGGCAGCGGGGTCGAGGTCGGCGTGGCCGCCCTCGCCGCGACCCTCCCCGTCGTCGTCGGCGGGCCGCTGGGCGGCGTCGTCGCCGACCGCGTCGGTCACCGTCGGAGCGCCGTGGTCGCCGACGTCGTGAGCGGCGTCACGGTGCTGGCGGTGCCCGTCCTCGCCGTGACGGTCGGCCTGCCGTTCTGGGCACTGCTCGCCCTCGTCTTCGTCAGCGGCCTGTTCGACGCCCCGGGGCAGACCGCTCGCCGCGTCATGCTGCCGTCCCTCTCGACGGCGGCCGGGGTGCGCCTCGAACGGAGCGTGGGGTTCCTCGACGGCTCGGAGCGGCTGGCGAAGCTCGTCGGCGCCACGCTCGCGGGCCTGCTCGTCGCCCTGCTCGGGCCCCTCGGCACGCTCGTCGTCGACGCGGCGTCGTTCGCGGTCTCGGCGCTGCTGACGCTGCTGCTGGTGCCGCGAGCGACGGCGGGGTCACGGGCCGGCTCGTCGACGGCGGGTGCGGCAGGGCAGACGGACGCGGACCGCGCCTCCTTCTGGACCGACCTGGCGGAGGGGGCCCGGTTCGTCGCCCGCGACCGGCTGATGCGCCTCGTGGTCGCCCTGGTGCTGGTGACGAACCTGCTCGACGCCGCCCGCAGCTCGACGCTGCTGCCGATCTACGCCGACGACCGGCTGGGCGGCGCCGCCGCGCTCGGGCTGATCGTCGCGGTGATGGGCGACTGCGCCCTCGTGGGCAGCGTGGGCTTCGGCCTGGTGGCCCACCGCGTGCCTCGTCGCGTCACGTTCGCGGTCTGCTTCGCCCTCGCGGGCGGCCCCTCGTCGGCCGCGTTCGCGCTCGACCTGCCGCTGGCGTGGCTCGTCGCGGCCACGGCGGTCTCCGGGCTGGCGGCGGGGGCGATCAACCCCATCCTGGGCGCGGTGGAGCTGGAGCGCGTGCCCGAGCACCTGCGGGCCCGGGTCTTCGGGCTGATCACGGCCGGGGCGTGGGCAGGGGTGCCGCTCGGGGCACTGCTCGGGGGCGTCGCCGCCGACACGGTCGGCCTCGCCGTGGCGTTCGGCGTCGTCGCCACCGTCTACGTCGTCGTCACGCTCTCTCCCCTGACGGGAGGCGCGTGGCGGGAGATGGAGCGCGCCCCGGCAGCCTGTGAGTCCGCCCGCACTCCGGGCTCTGGGAGGTCGGTGTGAGGCTGCTTCCAGGGGCGGTGTTGTTCCATGGTCCCGTGACCGCATCGACCACCGCCCGAGCCAGCACGGCCGTCCGCCGTCGCGTGGCCCACCGGTGGATGCTGACCTCGGGCCTCTCGGCCGCGGGCCTCGTCGGCGTGTACGTCGTCGCTGTCCTGACGCCGACCGGCCAGGCGATGGAGGACAGCATCCTCCGCTCGGTCGACGGCGACACGCTGCTGCAGTCCGGCTCGGCCCTCGACGCCATCTCGCCCTCGGCCCTGATGCTGGTCGTCGGCGTGACGATGCTCGTCGCGTTCGCGCGCCGTCGCCCCGGGGCCGCGCTCCAGGCCGGCGCCCTCGTCATCGGCGCCACGGTGACCACGCAGGTGCTCAAGATCGTCGTGCCGCGCCCCGAGCTCACGGGCGACGTGTACGCCAACAGCTTCCCGAGCGGCCACACCACGGTCGCCGTGGCCGCCATGTTCGCCGTGCTCACCGCCTTCGGCCGTCGCTCGCGGCCCGTCGTGTACGTCGTGGCGACCGCCTTCGCGGCGATCGTCGCCGAGCAGACCGTCGCCTACGGCTGGCACCGCTGCAGCGACGTGGTCGGCGCCTGCGCGGTGGCGCTGCTCTGGCTGGGCGTGGTCCGCGGGGTCGCCGCCCGCTACACGGGCGACCGTCGGGGCCGCGACGAGTCCGTCGGCACCAAGGCGCACGGAGTCACGTCGGGCGTCCTGGGCCTCGCTCTCGTCGTCTGCCTGGCCGCGTCGGGAGCGACCTGGGGCATCGGCATCGGCAGCGACATGAGCGTCACCACGTCGACCGGCGACGGGGTGCTGATGGGCGCCCGCCTCGCCGCGGCCGGGGTGGTGCTGGTCACGGGCTGGCTGGCCTGGAAGCTCGACCGCCGGCTCTGAGCCGCGCCCCCGCACGACGCGCAGACCCCGCTGCGGCGCGTGCCGAGCGGGGCCTGGAGGTGCGACGAGCAGCGGTCAGCGGCGAGCGCCGCGACGACCCGAGACCGACACCCAGATCACGAGCACGACGATGGCGCCGATGATCGAGCCGATGATGCCGGCGGGCTGGAAGAAGCCGTCGGTCGGGTCGTGCTGGAAGAGCAGGAAGCCGAGCAGCCCGCCGACGAACGAGCCGACGACGCCGAGCACGATCGTGGCGACGATCGAGAGGTTCTGCTTCCCGGGGACGACGGCGCGGGCGATGAAGCCGGCGACCAGGCCGATGACGAGCAGGCTGACGATGAGACCGAGCATGGTGTTCTCCTTCTAGGGGGGCGGCGACCGGCACCGTCGGTGCCGTGCTGTCGCCGTGTCACAGCAGACCACCCCTGAAGGTGTGGCGGCACACCCCTCGGGGTGGGATGGTGAGCCCATGACCACCGCGGAGCTGCCCGTCCAGACCAGCTACATCACCGTCGCCCTCGTCGACGACTACGACGTCGTGCTGACCGGCCTCGCCCACATGTTCGACCAGTACCGCGACCGCGTGACGGTCGCCGAGATCGACGCGACCACCTCGCTCTCCGACAGCGTCGACATCGTGCTCTACGACTCGTTCGCCCAGCCCGAGTCCGACCACCACGAGCTCGCGGCCCTCGTCGCGAACCCCTCCGCGCGGCGCGTCGTCGTCTACACCTGGAACTTCCACCCCGAGCTGGTGGAGTCGGCCCTCGCGCAGGGCGTGCACGGCTACCTCTCGAAGACCCTCGGGGCCCGCGAGCTCGTCGAGGCGCTCGAGGCCGTCCACCGCGGGGAGCTCGTCGTCAGCGACGTCCGGCACCGGGCCCCCAGCGCGCCGGGGCTCGACTGGCCGGGCAAGAAGGAGGGCATCACCGACCGCGAGAGCGAGATCCTCGCCCTCATCACCCAGGGCAAGAGCAACGCCGAGGTCGCCGCGCTCACGTACCTCAGCCCCAACACGGTCAAGTCGTACATCCGCTCGGTGTACCGCCGCATCGGCGCGACGAGCCGCACCCAGGCGGTGCTCTGGGGCGTGCAGAACGGGTTCACGCCCGACCACCACCGCATCGACCACTGGCTCGGCGGGCCCTGAGGCCGGCGGCGCGGCACGGGAGGTGCGGCGGCGGGGGGGCACGAGCGCGGAGCACAGCGCAGGAGGCGCGGGCCGGGCTGGTGCCCGACCCGCGCCTCCCTGAGGTGGTGCTGTCCGCTACTCGGCGGCGCGCCCCCGTCGGCGGGCGACGAGCGCCCCGCCGAGCGTGAGCAGCGCGAGCGCCGCGGTGAGCCCGACGCCGAGCGCGGGGCCCGAGCCGGTCATCGCGAGGCGGCGGGCCTCGGTGCGGGCGGCGGTGTCGGTCGCTCCCGCTCCGGTGCCGGTCCCGGCACCCGCTCCGGTGCCGGTGCCGGCACCCGCTCCGGTCCCGGGGGCCGTGCCGCCGGGCGTGCCGGGCGTGCCGGTGCCGGGCGTGCCGGTGCCGGGGTCGGTGCCGTCCACGGGCGGGTCGACCGGTGCGGCGAGCACCGTGACGCCGTCGCTCGTGACCGGCTCCGAGTCGGCGAAGCCGGCCGCGCGGGCGGTGACCCGCACGCTCAGCACACGGCCCTCCGACCCGGCCGGCACGACGAAGGTCGCGCTCTCGACCGGTGCGGCGGCGCGGGTCGCGGGCTCGTCGCCGGGCGCCGCGGCCGGGGCCATGGGCTCGCCGTCGAGCAGCCACTCGGCCGTCAGCTCGGCCTCGCCCGGGTCGGCGACCGCGACGACGCGCAGCTCCGACCCGACGCGCGCCTCGCCGGTGACGACGACGGAGCCCAGCGCGACCTGGCGCGTCACGTCGACCGTGTAGGTCGTCGTGGTCGTGCCGTCGGGCGAGGTGACCGTCACCGTGGCGACGCCGTCGGTGGCCTCCGACGCCTGCTCGACGACCACGTCGGCCGTCGTGTCGGTGGCGATCGCGGAGACGAGCGGCCAGCGCTCGCCCTGCACCGTCGCCGCGTAGGCCGACGTGGCGGGGTCGAAGCCCTCGACCTCGACGCCGTCGAGGCGCAGGGTCGCGGCCGTGCTCACCGACGAGTCGGAGGCGACCGGCTCGAAGAGCTGCACCTCGCTCACGGTGAGGTGCGTGTTCGCGTAGGCGTCCATCACGACGCGGACGCCCGAGGTGGTCACCGTCGGGAACTCCGCCGTCACGACGGGGGCGCCGGCGGTCGGCACCGCGACGGGCTGCGGCGTCTCGTAGCCCGGCAGCGGCTGCCAGCTGCCGTCGGTCGCCCGCTGCTGCAGCTGGATCGTCTGGGCCCAGCTGGTGGCCGAGCCGTCCGGGTAGAACTGGACGGTCATCCCCGAGACGTCGCGGGGAGCGTCGAACGAGTACTGCAGCCAGCTCTGCGCGGGCTTGTTGGACGACACCCAGTTCGACCAGCCCTTGTCGCCCGACACCCCGTTGCGGGTGCGGTCGGCGGGGTAGCCCGACTCGGTCGACGAGGCCGAGGCCGCGACTCCCTGGTCGGGGGCGAAGTTGCGCAGGGTCGCCGTGGTGACGATCAGCGAGACCTCGGCGGGCAGCTCGCCGCCGTCGACCGTCGCCGTGCCGGCCAGCGTGACGACGCCGGGCCGGGCGAGGTCGTCGGCCGTGAGGCTCGACGAGCTCCAGGTGACGGGCACGTCGAAGGTCTGCTCCGAGGCGCCGACCCGGGCGGGCACGGTCTCGGGCAGGGCCGCGACGACCCCCTCGACCGCGCTGCCCACCGCGACGGTGAGCGACACGGGGTCGGTGACGGTCAGGCCGCCGACGTCGACGAGCGCCGTGACCGCGAACTCGCGGCCGAACACGTCGGTGGCGGTGCCGCCGACCTCGACGCGGCCGGGCGTCTGCCAGGCCGCGGCGTCGACCGCGCCCCAGACCACGCTCGCCGCGGCGCCGGAGCCCCACGAGTAGCCGGCCACGACCGTGGCGGGGAGCGCCGGAGGCACGCCCACGTCGGTCCGGAGCGCGACGGTCTGCCCGACGGCCGGCTCCAGGTCACGCACGACCCAGCGCTGGTTCGCGCCGCCGTTCGAGCCGTAGACGCCGACGCCCGCGCCCTCTGCGGACGACTGTCCGTTGACGTCCAGCGACTGCGCGACTCCCTCGCCGACCAGCGAGAAGGTCGATCCGTCGGTCGTGGTGACCCACCAGCGCGAGGCGGGGTCGCCGGCCGCGGTGGCCTCGTCGACGCTCCTCAGCTCGGTGCCGCGGGAGGTCGCCGCGAGGTAGCGGCCGTCGGCGGCCCGGAGGGTGACCCGGCGCTCGTCGCCGGACTCGGTGGGCACGGTGCGGGCCGTCCAGGACTGCCGCCCCGCCGCCTCCGTCGTGGTCGCCGACGAGGTGAGGGTCGTGGCCGCACCGGTGCCGGTGCCCGTGCTGAGGGCCTTGCCGCTCTGCACGCCGACGAACTGGTAGTCGTGGCCGTCGAGCACCGCGGGGGCGTCGGCGGCGACGCCGGAGACGCCGGCGACCTCGAAGGTGGTGACCGACTTCGCGGGCACCGTCAGGGTCGCGGTGCCGCGGGCGACGTCGACGGCCACCGGGGCGCCGGGGACGACGCCGGTCGACGTGACCTCGGCGCCCTCGGGCGCCTCGGTGGTCGTGTAGGGCGTGACGGCCGCGCCGTCGGCGATCGCGCCGAAGCGCGACAGGTCGAGCGTGACGGTGCGGGGGGCGTCGGTCGTGTTGCGGTGCACGAGCGTGGCGCCGTCACCGTCGGGGCGCACGGCCGCGGTGGTGTCGACGTCGTCGACGGCGACCAGGCGGTCGCCCTCCTGGATGAACTTCGTGAAGCTGCGGAGCGCGGAGAACTTGGAGTTCACCTTCACCGAGCACGGCTCGACGGTGGTGGAGTCGCCCCCCGCGTCGGCGACGCGGCGCTCGCTCTTCCAGACCTCGACGCCGCCCTCGGTGAAGGGCACGCAGTCGAGGTCGATGAACATCGAGCCCCAGTTGAGGTCCTCGCCCTGCGGCTCCATGTTGTAGAGGTCCTCGACGGGCTGCCAGAGCACCCAGGCGTCGGGCTCGAGCTCGCGGAGGTCGTCCGCCACGCGGCCGGCCATGCCGAGGCCGTTCTCGATGTTCGAGGGATCCCAGCCGTTCACCCAGCTGCCCTCGATCTCGCTCATCCAGAGCGGCGAGTCCGCCTGCTTCGCGAGGTCGCGGACGGTGAGGCGGCCGCTGGTGCCGTAGGTGTGGACGTTCATGCGCCCGACCGCGTCCCGCGCCTCCTGGGGGTAGGCCGCCCAGTTGGTCGCGAAGATGCCGGGGTTGGTCTCGTCCATCGCCGCGATCATCGCGTCGGTGGTCGTGCCGGGCTCGGCGAGCTCGGCCTGCAGGTCGGCGATCATGCGCACCTGCTGGTCGGGCGAGACGTGCATGCCCTCCTGGCGCCCGGTCGGCTGGCCGTTCCGGATCGTCGTGCCCCAGTAGTTGGTGTTCGGCTCGTTGAACGGGTCGATCGACTCGACCTCGATGCCCGAGGTCTGCTCGAGCTGCTCGGTGACCCGCGTGAGGTACGTGATGAAGTCGGCCTCGGAGGCCGTCTTCAGCTGCTGCGCCGTCGAGTCGAACCCGCCCGACACGTAGCCGCTCTCGGTCATGAAGTACGGCGCGGAGTTCGCGAACGTCTCCCAGTGCGTGATCTGGTCGTCGGCCGCGAGGCGGTCGACCCACCAGCGCTGCGTGGCGTCGGCGTCGAGGTCGTACTGCGACAGGTCGTCGGGGTCGAAGGCCTGGCGCACGGCCTCGCGGTCCGCGTACGCGGTGGAGGCGCCCCCGTAGGTGCCCTCGCTGCCGTCGGCGTCGGGCGCCCACCAGCCGTCGACCGCTCCGCCCGCGCGGAGGTAGTCGACGACGTCGGTCGCGTTGCCGCCGCCGATGTTGTACCGGGCGATGTTGAGGTCGAGCCCCTCCTCGCCGAAGACGGCCTGGTAGAGGTCCTCGCGGAGCTCCTCCGGGTAGCCGCCCGTGGCGTTGGCGAACCAGACGAGGCTGGTGCCCCAGCCCTGGAACGGGTCGCCCGCGTACCAGGGGTTCGGCGTGATGGTCACCCCCTCGGCGGTCGCCGCGGCCGCTGCGGTGTCGGCGGGCGGGAGCCCGGTGACCAGCCCCACGGCCGCGAGCGCCGTGACGCTCGCCCCCGCGAGTGCTCGTCGTACTACAGATCGTGATCGTCGCATCGTCATCGATGCAGCCCCTCTGTCGTGCTGACGGTCGCCCCTGACGGCGACCGGGCGGTCGTCGTCGACCCCCGAACGGGAGCGTACGGTGTTTGCGCAAACATCGGAAGGGGCGGCGTCCGATCTGCGCAGGCTGCACCGCCGATCGGCCAGGCCCGCGCGCCCCGTCACGCGCCGAGGCGCCGCTCCGGTCAGCCCTTCGCGGCGCAGGTGACCTGGTCGGCGCTCTGGCCCGAGACGGAGGACGGCAGCTCGGCGGCCGGCAGCGGCGCGGGCGCCGCCGTGGCCGGGGCCGTGGCCGTGGGGTCGGCCGGGTCTGTCGACCCGACGGGGGCGCCCGGCTGCTCCGCGGCGGGCGGTGCGGGCTTCACGGGCGCCGCGGGGTCGAGCACGGCCGACCGCCCGAGGCTGTCCTCCGCGAGCTCGATCGGCTGACCGGCTTGGAGGGCCGCCTTGAGCACCGCCGCCGGCTCGGTTGCCTCGACGACCCGGTTCGGGTCGCTGGGGTCGTCGACGACCGGGTAGGTGACGAAGACCATCTGGTCGAGGCCGACGGTGTCGATCGCCAGGGCCATCCGCGCCAGGGTGGCGGGGTCGGCGAGGGTGTCGCTGAGGGTCATCGAGTCGAACGCGACGGTCGCGAGGCGGAGCACCGCGGCGGGGTCGGTCAGCGTGCCCGCCGACACCGTCTGCCGGGCGAGCGCCGAGAGGAAGGTCTGCTGGTTGCTGACGCGGGCGAGGTCGCTCTCATCTCCGACGCCGTGTCGCGAGCGCAGGAAGGAGCCCGCCTCGCTGCCCGTCAGCACCCGTGTGCCGGCCGGGAGGTCCAGCGCCGGGTCGACGTCGTCGTCGCGCAGCGGGGTCGCCAGGCACACCTCGACCCCGCCGACGGCGTCGGCCATGGCGACGACGCCGTCGAACTCGACCGAGCCGGCGTAGTCGACCTGCAGCCCGGTCAGCTGCCCGATCGTGGCGGCCACGCAGGCGAGGCCGTGCTCGCGTCCGCCGCGCTCGAGCGCCGTGTTGAGCATCGCCCGCGAGCTCGCCGGGGTGACGCCGCCCTCGTCGTTCGTGCAGGCCGGGATCGGCAGCAGCAGGTCGCGCGGGAAGCTGACGACGGCCATCGCCGTGTGGTCGGCGTTGATGCGCACGAGCACGGTCGAGTCGTTCTTGCCCACGCCCACGCTCGCCGCCTGGTTCGCGGCGTCCTCGTAGGCGACCCCCTGCCCCTCACGGGTGTCCGACCCGACGAGCAGCAGCGTCACCTCGCCCGACTGCGCGGTGAGGGCGGGCGGCGGCGACGAGGTCGCTCCGGGAGCGGCGAGGCTGACGGGCGGAGGCGCCCCGTCGAGCACCTGCCAGGTGGCGACGGCCGCGAGGGACGTCGCACCCGCCACGGCGACCGCCGCGACCAGGCCCACGCCGGCGGCGAGCCCGCGCCACGGGCCGCGACGGCGCAGCCGTCCGTGCCGGGCGACGCCGCGGCCGCGAGCGGCACCACTCGCGGCCGGGTCGCGGTCGTCGCCGTCGGGGTCGACGGGGTCGACGGCGTGATTGGGGTCGACGTGCTCGACGGAGTGGTCGGTGTCGACGGGGTCGACGGGGTCGACGGGGTCGTCGTGCTCGACGGCGTGGTCGGGGTCGTCGTGCTCGACGTGCTCGTCGTGGTCGGTCCCTGCCATGTGCTCCCCCGCGCCGGCTCGTGGTCGGGCGAGCATAGCCGGGCCGCCGGCGCGGCTGCCGAGGGCGGTCTCGGCGCCGGCCGAGCGACAGGCACCCCGTCCTCGCCGGCGAACCCCGTCGCGGCAGGGTTCGCGAGCGAGGACGGGGTGCCTCCCGGGCCCGGCTCCGACGGAGACGGAGACGGAGACGGCGCGGTCCCGCTCAGAGCCCCCCGGTGCCGAGCAACAGCCCGAGGAGGTACGTCGCCCCGGCCGCGCCGTAGCCGATCGCGAGCTGGCGCAGCGCGCGCCGGAGCGGGCTCGCCCCGGAGAGCAGCCCCACCACGGCGCCCGTGCCGAGCAGCGCGAGCCCGACGAGCACGGCGGCGACGACGACGGCCACCAGCCCCTGCAGCCCGAACAGGTACGGCAGCACGGCGATCACCGCCCCCGACGCGAAGAAGCAGAAGCTCGAGCCGGCCGCGCCGAGGGCGGTGCCGAGGGTCTCGTGCTCGACCGGGGCGGGGGCCGCGGCTGCCTCGGGGGCGCGGGAGGCGCCTCCTGCGCCCCCGGCACCGCCCGCCTCGACAGCGTCGCCGGGCAGGGCGTCGGCCGTGTCGGCCCCGTCGCCCGTCGGCTCGGCCCGGCGGGTCGTCGCGACGGCCTCGCCCGGCAGCCGGAACGGCGACGTCACGGGCGTGACGGCGCGCAGCACGTCGCGCGCCCGCGCCTCCGCGTCGGCCGGCGACATGCCCCGCGCCCGGTAGACCAGCGCGAGCTCGTTCGCGTCGACGTCGAGGTCGGGCAGCACGCTCCGCGCCGCCGCGTCGGGGGTCGACGCGTCGAGCAGCTCGCGCTGCGACCGCACCGAGACGTACTCGCCGGCCCCCATCGACAGGGCCCCGGCGAGCAGGCCCGCGAGGCCGGTGGCGAGCACGACCCGGTTCGGCACCCCCGAGGCGCTGATGCCGAGCACGAGCGCGAGGTTGCTCACGAGCCCGTCGTTCGCGCCGAAGACCGCGGCCCGGAACGACCCCGAGAGGCGGTTGCGCCCGCGCTCCGCGAGCCCCCGCACGACCTCGCCGTGGATGCGCTCGTCGGCCGCCATCGCGTCGGTCGCGTCGGCGTCGGTCGCGTACGGCGACCGTGCCTCGGCGCTCTGCACGAGGGCCAGCACGAAGATCGAGCCGAAGCGGCGGGCCAGCAGGCCGAGCACGCGGGTGCGGAGGTCGGTGCGCACCGGCCGCCCGACGTCGTCGCCGAGCAGGTCGAGCCAGTGCTGCGCGTGCCGCGCCTCGGCGTCGGCGAGGGCGACCAGGATGGCGCGCTCCTCGCCGGTGCGGCGACGGGCGAGGTCGCGGTAGGTGGCCTCCTCGGCGCGCTCGTCGGCGAGGTAGCGGCGCCAGCGGCGGAGGTCGCTCGTGTCGGTCATGGCCTCATCGTGCCTCCTCCGGCCCGCCCGCGCGTGCCGACCCGTCACGGAGCGCTGCTCGGACCGGCGGGAGGCGCGCCCCACGACCTCCGGACCGGCCGCGGGGCCGGGAGGCAGGCCCGAGCGCCGGGGGTGACCGGCCGACGACGCGACTAGCGTGACCGGGGTGACCCGCGCCTCCGCCGACTCCCCCGCCGGGCCCGCCGCGGCCGCCGGGCCCGCCGCGGCCGCCGGGCCCGCCCCGCGCTACCTCGGGGTCGACCTCGCCTGGCGCGACTCGACGCCGGGGCGGCCCGCGAACGAGACGGGCCTCGCCGTCGTCGCGGCCGACGGCACCGTGCTCGACGCGGGCTGGGCGCGCGGCGTCGACGCCGTCGAGGAGTGGGTGCTGCGCTGGGCGACCCCCGGCTCGGTGGTCGCCATCGACGCGCCGGTCCTCGTGCCGAACGCGACCGGCATGCGCGCGAGCGAGCGCGAGGTCTCGCGGTCGTACGGCCGGTGGCACGTGGCGGCGAACGCGAGCAGCGCCTCCCTGCCCTGGCTCGGCGGTCGCGACCTCGGCGAGCGCCTCGAGCGCGCCGGCATCGTGCTCGACGACGGCGTGCAGTCCGTGCCCGAGGGCCGCACCAGCTACTTCGAGTGCTACCCCTACACGACGCTCGTGGGGGCGGCCGAGCTCGGCTACGACGAGCGCCGGCCGCGCTACAAGCGGCCCGACACGACGCTCCCGCCGGAGGCGCGGCGCGAGGCCCGCGCGGCGGTCTGCGACGACCTGCTGCGTCGGCTGGGCACGCTCTCGGCCGCCGCCCCGGCGCTGCAGCTGCGCTCGCACCCGGTGTCGCGCCTCCTGCTCGACGAGCCGTCGCCGCTCGTCGACCGGGCCTACAAGCACCGCGAGGACCTGCTCGACGCCCTGCTCTGCGCGTGGACGGCGTCGCTGCGGGCGCAGGCCCCGGGTCGGCTGCAGGTGCTGGGGCACGCGACCGAGCCGGATGCGCGGGGACGTCGCGCTACCATCCTCACGCCCTGCCGAGACGGGCAGCGTCGGCAGCCGGCGCCGCAGCCGCTGCGGGGGCACCCGGTCGCCTCGGCAGCCGCGCCGGGCACCCCGTCCGGGCCGCGGGGCGGCGTCACCGTGCGGCCCACGACGGCGGACGACTGGCGGGAGGTGCGCGACCTCCGGCTCGAGATGCTCGCCGACACCCCGCGGGCGTTCGGCGAGACGCTGGCCGCCGCACAGCCCCTCGACGAGCAGGCCTGGCGGCTGCGGGCGGCACGGGGCACCTCGGCGACCGGGGTCTTCCTGGCCGCGGTCGACGAGGCCGACGGCCACTGGCTCGGCACCATGGGCGGGTACCTGCCCGAGCCCGGGCACCCCGTGCTCGTCGGCGTCTACGTCACGCCGACGTCGCGGGGCGCCGCCGCCGGGGTGGCCGACGCGCTGCTCGACGGCGTCGTCGAGTGGGCGAGGGGGCACGGCGACGCGCTGTTCCTCCAGGTGCACGAGGCCAACGACCGGGCGATCGCGTTCTACCGTCGCCGCGGCTTCGCCCCGACCGGCGCGACCTCGCCCTACCCCCTCGACCCGACCGCCCTCGAGCGGGAGCTGCGCCTGCCGCTACAGTGAGCCCGACGACGCCCGGCGGGGGCGTCGCGCCAGCCGGACCGGGGGGCCACGATGGCCGAGAGCAGCTACGACTACTTCTTCAGCGGGCCGCACGACGCGGCCAGGCACCTGATCGACTCGACGGTCCAGGCCCAGGGCTTCGCCCTCGAGGCGATGCCGAACGGCACGACCAAGGCCGTCCGCGGCAACCTCGCCACGACGCTGCTGTTCGGCGGGCTGGCCGGCAAGGGGTTCCACGTCACGCTCTGGCTCGCCTACTTCGTCGACGACCAGGGCCGGCTCGTCGCCCGCATCTCGCGCGACCTCGGGACGGCCGCCGTCAAGGGCGGCGCGATCGGCGCCTCCAAGGCGCACTCGGCCTTCGTCGACGTCGCCACCGCGCTCGGCCACGCCGCCGCGGCGAGCGCCGGCCACGTCGAGGGCGGCACGCCGCAGCGCTGACGGACGGCGCGTCGTCGGCCCCGCGCCGGGCCGGACGCGACACCGCACCGGGCCTGACGACCCGACGTCAGCGCGGGGCCAGCGTCACCCGACGTCGCCGTCGACGTACAGCCAGCGGCGGCCGTCCGGGCCGCCCGCGTCGCCCGGCACCTGCTCACGCACGAACCGGCTGACCTCGTGCAGCACCCCGGCGCCGTCGGCCGAGCGGTGGTGCGCCGCGAACTCGACCACGCCGTCGTCGTCGAACGGGCCGCCGGCACGGGTGCCGAGCACGTCGAGCCGGTACCAGCGGGTGCCGGGGTCGAGCTCGAGGTCGCCCGGCCGGGTCGAGGGGTGCCAGGTCGCGAGCAGCCACGCCACGTCGTGCAGGGCGAACGCGGTGAAGCGGCTGCGCATGAGGCGCTCGGCGGTCGGGGCGGGCCGCTCGCCGCGGAGCAGCGGCCCGCAGCAGGCCCCGAAGGTCTCGCCGCTCAGGCAGGGGCAGCGGGTGGCGTCGTCCATGGCGACCATCCTGCCGCGTCGGCGGCAACCCGACCGCGGCCCGGCCGCGGCCCGACCCGCGCCTCCCCCGTCCCGGGGCTCCCCGAACTGGGCGTCGCCCGGGAGCCCGCTGTGCTGCCACGCTGGGCGCATGTTCCCCGACGACCGTGCCGCCCGCCCCGTGCACGAGCCCGCGCTCGTGTTCGCGCACGTGCGCGCCCGGCTCGACGGCGCCGCGGCCCTCGACGGCGACCGCACCCGGGCTGGGGCGCTCGCCCGTCGCGCGCACCTGCCCCGGCTCTCCGCGGCGAGGACGGCCCGTACCCTGGCCGCGAACGGCTTCCGCACCGACGCCGGCGACCTCGTGCTCGCCGCCGACCTCAAGCGCGACGGCACCGTGCTGACCGACTTCACCGGCACGATCCTGCTCGAGTCCCTCTCGCTCGGCCGCCGCTTCTACGGCCTCTGGGTCGAGCCGACCGCGCCGACCCCCGACCAGTGGGCGAGCGTCACCGGCATGTTCGACCGCCTCGGCCGCCTGCTCGACGCGCGGCTCTGCCCTGTCGACGAGCTCAGCTCCTAGCCACGCCCCGCAGCGCGCGCAGCACGCACGCCCCGCCCGCAGCACGCCCCCGGCAGTACGCTCCCCCCATGTACGCCCTGCCCGCGGGAGCGCTCCGCCTCGTCCACCTCAGCGACACCCACCTCTCCGGCGACGGCAGCCTGCACCAGGGGGTCGTCGACACGACCGCGGCGCTCGACCGCGTCCTCGCCGAGGCCGACCGGGTCGAGGGGGTGCGGCTGCTCGTGGGCTCGGGCGACCTGTCGGACGACGGCACCCGCGACTCCTACGCCCTGCTGCGCGGGCGCCTCGAGACGTGGGCGGGCCGTCGTGACGCCGCGGTCGTGCTGGCCCCGGGCAACCACGACGTGCGCGAGGGCTTCGGCGCCGTGCTCGGCGACGGGCACGGCGGGCCGGCGCCCGACTCCGTCGAGGTGCCGATCGACGGGGTGACCGACCTCGACGGGTGGCGCGTGGTGACGCTCGACAGCTCGGTGCCGCGGGCGGGCTGGGGCTCGCTCCGCCCCGCGCAGCTCGCCTGGCTCGGCGAGCTGCTGGCGACGCCGGCCGAGCGCGGCACGGTGCTCGTGCTGCACCACCCGCCCGTGCCCGCACCGACGACTCTGCACGAGTCGCTGGCGCTGCAGGCCCCGGAGGCGCTGGGCGCGGTGATCGAGGGAACGGACGTCCGCGTCGTCCTGGCCGGGCACTACCACCACCACATCGTCGGCTCGCTGGCCGGGGTGCCCGTGCTCGTGGCGCCGGGCGTGACGAACGAGACCGACGTCGCGGCGCCCCACGGCACCGAGCGGGCGGTGCGGGGCTCGGCCTTCCTCGTCGTCGACGTGCTGGCCGAGGGCCCGGTGCGCTCGACCGTGGTGCGGGCGCACGCCCGCGGCGACGGCGAGGAGGTCTTCGTGCTCGACGAGGAGGCGGTGCGCCGCATCGCCGCGGAGGCCGGCCCGGCCGCTCCGCCGCGCTGAGCACCCGCGCGCCGCCCGCGCGGCGGCGCACCCCCGCCCGCGCCGCGCCCAGGCGCCCCGGCGTACGCTCGACGCAGCACTCGGGGGCCGTCGTCGCCCCCGCCCCGGACAGGAAGAGAGCCCGCATGCGCGTGGTCGTCGTCGGAGCCACGGGCAACCTGGGCACCGCCCTGCTGACCCGGCTCCAGGCCGAGCCCGAGGTGACCGAGCTCGCGGGCGTCGCCCGCCGGGCGCCCCGCACCGCCTCGCCGCCCTACGGGGGCGTCGCCTGGTTCTCGATCGACGTCGGCGACGACGTCGCGGTGGCGCAGCTCGCGCACGCCTTCGAGGGCGCTGACGCCGTCGTCCACCTGGGCTGGGCCCTGCAGCCCAGCCACGACCGTGACGGCATGTGGCGCACCAACGTGACCGGCACCTCCCACGTCCTCGCCGCGGCGGTCCGCGCCGGCGTGCCGCACGTGCTCGCGGCCTCGTCGGTCGGTGCCTACAGCCGCGGCCCCAAGCGCCGCCGCGTCGACGAGACGTACCGGACGAAGGGCGTGCGCCGCTCGAGCTACTCCCGGCAGAAGGCCGCCAACGAGCGCGCGTTCGACGACTTCGAGCGCGAGCACCCGGAGGTGACCCTCACCCGGATGCGCCCCGGCCTGGTCTTCCAGCCGGCCGCCGCGAGCGAGATCGTCGGCCTCTTCCTCGGCCGCTGGGTGCCCACGCGCTGGATGCAGCGTCACCGCCTCCCCTTCCTCCCGCTCGCCCCACGCTTCGTGTCGCAGGTCGTCCACGCCGACGACGTCGCCGACGCGTTCTGGCGTGCCGTCGACCGACAGGCCGGAGGCGCGTTCAACCTGGCCGCGGAGCCGGTGGTCACCCCGGAGCACGTCGCCGAGGCCTTCGGCACGCGCCTGCTGCCCGTGCCGTACCGGGCGATGCGTGCCCTCGTCTCGGTCACCTGGCTGCTGCGCCTGCAGCCGACGGAGCCGGGCTGGCTCGACATCGCGGCGAAGATCCCGGTGATGTCGACCGACCGTGCGCGCCGCGTGCTCGGCTGGGCGCCGCGGCACAGCTCCGACGCGACGCTCCGCGAGTTCGCCCGCGCGGTCGCCTTCCGCGACTCGCACGACGGCTCGCACCCGCTCAGCGGCTGACGGCGTCGACAGCGGCTGGCGGCTGCTGGTGGCCGCGGCGGCTGGCTGGGCACCACCCGGACGCCCGCGGGCGACCGCGGCGTAGCGTCACGGCATGACCAACGACGATCACTCCAAGGGCCTCGACGAGGCGACCGAGACCACCGCCGACCCGACGTTCGACAGCCCGCGCAGCGACGGCACGATCCGCGAGATGCAGTCGACCGAGCCGGGCGACTCGCCGGCGATGGACGACGACGAGATCGACTCCGACGCCGTGAAGACCCTGCCGGGCACCGGCGGACCGGACGACGTGGGCGAGATCGAGGTCGATCCCTCCGAGCTCAACCTGTCGGGGGACTCGATCCCGGGGCACCCGAAGCCCGAGTAGGCCGCTGCACCGCCGCGTGGCCCCGGCTCGTGGTGGTCCCCCACAGGAGACGCCCCTGCGTGTGAAGCTCCGCACCCTGTGGGGAACCACGAGCCGGCCTAGGCGGGCACAGCCCACGGTACGGCGTCGAACTGGGAGCCACCAGGGGTTGCGTACCCCAGAAAAAGCTGATCAGCATCCTTTTTTAGCTAGACGGCCTAACGAGGCTGTCTAGCGGCCCACCGGGGCTGCGGGCGGACAGGTGCTCGGCGTGCGGCTCCGGGAGGTCCTGGCCCGACCCGACCCGCGACTCCTATGCTGACGACGTGACCGACTCCCCCGCCTCCGCGCCCGTCCTCGTGCTGATCGACAAGGCCACGGCGGGGGGACCGCCCCTGGCCGAGGGCGAGACGGGCTGGCACGTCGTCGACGCGCACGATCCCGTCATCGACGTCGCCGACCTCGGCGTGACGCGGGGCGACGGCGTCTTCGAGGGGCTGGGAGTCGCTGACGGGGCGATCCAGGCCCTCGAGCCGCACCTGCGGCGCCTCGCCCGGTCCGCCGCGATGCTCGACCTGCCCGAGCTCGACCTCGACGTGGTCCGCGAGGCCTGCCTGGCCTCGGCGCGGCTGCACGCGCCCGCGCCGTTCCTCCTGCAGAAGCTCGTCGTCACCCGCGGCGTCGAGGGCGGCGACGGCACGCCCACCGCGTGGGTGCGCACCGACGCGATGCCCGACCACTCCCACGAGCGCCGCGACGGCATCGCCGTAGTCGCGCTCGACCGCGGCTACCGCCACGACGTCGCGCAGACCTCGCCCTGGCTGCTGCAGGGCGCCAAGACGCTCTCGTACGCCGTCAACAAGAGCGTGCTGCGCGAGGCCGCCCGCCGCGGGGCCGACGACGTGATCTTCGTGAGCAGCGACGGCTACGCGCTCGAGGGCCCCTCGGCGTCGCTGATCGCGCGCTTCGGAGACCGGTTCGTCACGCCGAGCACCGACCAGGGCATCCTCGAGGGCACGACGCAGGCCGCGGTCTTCGAGACGCTCGAGGCCCTCGGCCACGAGACGGCGTACGAGCTGCTGCCGATGGAGAGCGTCCGCGCGGCCGACGCCCTCTGGCTCGCGTCGAGCGGTCGGCAGATCTCGCCGATCTCGTCGCTCGACGGCGTCCCCGTCGCGTTCGACCGCGACTTCTCGCAGGACCTCGCCGACGCCATGGAGGCGCGGCGCGACTAGCGGCGCCGTGCGGCGCGGCGGCCGAGGAGGAGGCCGAGGAGGAGGCCGAGCGCGACCATGCCGATCGCGAGGACGAAGTGCAGCCAGTCGTCGGCCGAGTTCAGCGGCACGAAGTTGGCCTGGCTCTCCTTGTCGATGACGAGGCCGTAGATTCAGAGCACGGCGTAGACGACGCCGCCGACGATCAGGTAGAGGCGGGCGCTCCGCACGGCGCGGGCCAGCGCGACGCCGAGCACGCCGAAGAGCAGGTGCACGACGTTGTGCAGCACCGAGACCTGGAAGACCCCGAGCAGCAGGGCTCCCGAGCCGTGGCCGGCGCCGTGCAGCTCGCCGACGTTCGTCGTGAGGCCGGGGATGAACACGGCCAGCCCCACGACGAGGAAGACGACGCCGACGACGAGCGAGGCCTTCTGCACGGGGGTCTCGGCGAAGCGGTGACGGGCGGTGGTGGTCCGAGCTGAGGTGCTCATGGGGATCTCCTTCGTGGTGGGCCCTGGTGGTCGGTCCCGTCCCATGGAGGCCGCCCGGCCCGGCGGTGTCCGGGCCTTGACAGGGGCGGGGAGCACGGGGCACGCGCGGGCGAGCGAGCGCAGGGGCGAGCTCAGGGGAGAGCCCGGCCCGACGCCGACGTGCGGCCCCGGCGACGCCTCGAGAGGCTCCCCGGCGTCCGGGCGGGGTACACCGGTATCCACGAAGCGAACGTTCATGGCGCTAACTAGTTTCTCTAGACATCTGCGTGCCACACTCGTCTCGACGCCGATTCACGGCGGCGTCACCAGCCCCGAGTTCCCCTCTAGGCGTTCGCAGGACCGCCAGGAATGAGATGAACATGACCACCTCGCTGCACCCCTCCGCCCGCCAGCTCGCCGGGCTCTCGGCCGAGCAGCTCGTCCGCCACGTCCGGTCGCGCGTCGACGTCACGAGCGACAGCTCCTACCTCCGCGACGAGCGCGTGCCCGCCGCCCGCATCCACCCCTACCCCAAGCGTCGCCGCCTGTCGTCGGAGCTGACGACCATCCGCGTCGACGCTGCCCCCGCCGCGGTCGCCGAGCCGACCTACGCGGACTTCCTGCGGCTCGAGACGTCGCGCCAGCTCGCGACCGCGTAGCGGGCCGCCGCACCGCACGACGGAGGGCGGGTGCCCGTCGCCGGGTCGATCTCGATCGACCACGGTGACGGGCACCCGCCCTTCGTCGTGCCCCCGCCGACGACGCGGGGGGCGGGAGCGGAGGCGGGGGCACGGCCACCGGGGTCTCCCCCGGGTGGCCGGCCCGCGCCTCCGGCAGGCCCCCTAGGAGGCGCGGCTCCGCAGCAGCGTGAAGCTCGCGTCGCGCACGAGCAGCGTGGTCACCGGGCCCTCGACCACCTGGTCGGGGTCGCTCGAGCTGGCCAGCTCCCACTCGCCGTGGGGCGCCTCGGGCACCTGGAACTCGACGACGCTCGTCGAGCCGTTGGTGAGGAAGGCGAAGGCGTCGGCGTCCTTGTGCGTCAGCACGAACGTGATCGCCTTGTTCTCGCCCTGCTGCCAGTCGCCGCTCGAGAACGAGTGGTCGTCGGCCCGGCGCACCTGCACGTGGTCGTCGCTCTCGACCTCGGGGGCGTAGCGGAACCAGTCGGGGCGCAGCGCGGCGTTCTCGCGACGGAGCGTGATCAGCTCGCGCGTGAACTCGAGCAGCTCGAGGTCAGCCTGCTCCCAGTCGAACCACGAGATCTCGCTGTCCTGGCAGTAGGCGTTGTTGTTGCCGCCCTGGCTGCGCGCGATCTCGTCGCCGCCGAGGATCATCGGCACGCCCGCGCTGACGAGCAGCGTGCCCAGGAAGTTGCGGCGCTGACGGTCGCGGTACGCATTGACGGCGCCGTCGTCGGTCGGGCCCTCGATGCCGCCGTTGAACGACTTGTTGTCGCTCTCGCCGTCCTGGTTGTCCTCGCCGTTGGCCTCGTTGTGCTTCTCCTGGTACATCGTCAGGTCGGCGAGGGTGAACCCGTCGTGGGCCGTGACGAAGTTGACGCTGGAGAGCGGCGAGCGCCGCGAGTCCTCGTAGACGTCGGGGCTGCCGAGCACACGGTCGGAGAAGGTCGACAGCACGCCGGGCTCGCCGTTCCAGAACTCGCGGACGTCGTCGCGGAACTTGCCGTTCCACTCCGACCAGTCGGCCGGGAAGCCGCCGACCTGGTAGCCCGCGGTGTCCCAGGGCTCGGCGATCATCTTGACGCTCTTCAGCACCGGGTCCTGGTGGATGAGGGTGAGGAAGGCGCTGTGCTCGCTCGCCTCGCCGCCCTGGCGGGTCAGCGTGGTGGCGAGGTCGAAGCGGAAGCCGTCGACGTGCATCTCGGTCACCCAGTAGCGGAGGCTGTCCATGATCAGGGCGAGCGCGGCGGGGTGGCTGACGTTGAGGCTGTTGCCGGTGCCGGTGGTGTCGAAGTAGGCCGACTCCTCGCCCTCGACGAGGCGGTAGAAGGCCGCGTTGTCGATGCCCTTGAACGACAGGGTCGGGCCCATGTGGTTGCCCTCGGCGGTGTGGTTGTAGACGACGTCCATCCACACCTCGAGGCCGGCCTCGTGGAAGGCCTTGACCATGGCCTTGAACTCGGCGACCTGGCCGCCGCGGGTGCCGGCGGCCTTCGAGGCGTACTCGTCGTGCGGGGCGAAGAAGCCGATGGAGTTGTAGCCCCAGTAGTTGCGGAGGCCCTTCTCCTCGAGGTGGCTGTCCTGCACGAACTGGTGCGTCGGCAGCAGCTCGACGGCGGTGACGCCGAGGTCGGTGAAGTACTTGATCGCGGCGGGGTGCGCGAGGCCCGCGTACGTGCCGCGGATCTCCTCCGGCACCTCGGGGTGCTGGCGCGTGAAGCCCTTCACGTGCACCTCGTAGACGACCGTCTCCTCGAGGGGCGTGAGCGGGCGCTCGTCGTCGCCCCAGTCGAAGCTGCGGTCGGCGATGACGCTGCGCGGCATGGCGGGGGCGGAGTCGGTGGTGTCCATCGTCTCGGGGTCGTCCATGTCGTGGCCGAAGACGGCCTGGCCCCAGTCGAAGGTGCCGTCGAGGGCGGTGGCCCACGGGTCGAGCAGCAGCTTGTGCTCGTTGTGGCGGAGGCCCGCGGCGGGGTCCCAGGGGCCTGCGACACGGAAGCCGTAGCGGCTGCCGACCCGCGCCTCCGGCACGACCGTGTGGAACACGTGGCCGGTGCGCTCGACGAGCTCGGTGCGGTGCTCGGCGCCGGGGGTGCCGTCGGCCGCGTCGTCGTCGAACAGGCAGAACCAGATGTGGTCGGCGGTCTCGGAGTACACGGCGACGTGGGCGCCGCCGCCGTCGAGGGGCGTGACGCCGAGGGGGTAGGGCTTGGAACGAGATGCGGTCATCACTCAGATGTACAGGAGCGCGGGAGGCGCGGGCCAAGCTGAGCGGTCCGCTCGCCTCCGTACCCCTCGCCCCGCCCCCTCAAACCCGCCCCGCGCCTCCTCGCCCCCCTCCGGTCCTCGTCAAACCCGCGATCGGACATCGCACCCCGGTGCGCACGGGTGCGATGTCCGATCCCGGCTTCTTCCGTGACCCTCCCCAGCCCGGGAGGCGCCTCCCCCGTCCACAGGGCCACTCCCGTCAGCGGCGCTCCCGGCCGCGACTCGCGCACACTCGGGCATGGCCAGTCCCGATCCCACCCAGCTGCCCCTGCTGCGCGTCGCGACCCACGGCGACTCGTCCCGCGAAGCTCGGGCTCTGCGTCGCGGGGCCGAGCGTGGCCTGCTGCACCGCGTGCGCCGAGGCGTCTACGTCGACCTCGCCGACTGGACAGCGTTGGAGGCGCGGGGCAGGCACGTCGTGACGGTCCGTGCCAGCGTGGCCGGGGCGTCCCCGGGCATCGCGGTGTCGCACGAGTCGGCCGTCGCCCTCCATGGGCTCCCGACGGTGGGGCGCCGACTCGATGACATCGTCCGCACGATCGACGAGCACCGGACGACGGTCAAGCGCACGCCGACGTGCCTGGTCCGGCCGGGCCTCCTCACCGACGACGACGTCGTCGAGGTGGCGGGCGTCCGGGCCACCTCGCTGCTGAGGACGGCAGCCGACATGGCCAGGACCGCGTCGTTCGCCGAGGGGGTGCTCTGCGTGGACGCCGTCCTCCGCCGCGTCGTGCTGGGGGGCGAGCACCGCGATGGCCCCGACGTCGACGAGAGGCTGACGCAGGTCCGAGCAGAGCTCGTGTCCCGGGTCGGACCGCCTGGGCACAGGGGCGGGCGCGCGGCGAGGCGCATCATCGCCTTCGCGTCACCGTGGGCCGAGAACGGGGGCGAGTCGCTGCTGCGGATCGCCCTCCATGAGCTGGGAGTCGCGCAGCCCGTCCTCCAGAAGGTCTTCCGCCTGCACGGGCGCGTCGTCGCTCGCGCCGATGTCCAGCTCCCCGACGGGGCCGTGCTCGAGTTCGACGGCATGGAGAAGCTCGTCGACGGTCGCATGCTCGCCGGCCGCTCGACCGCCCAGGCGCTCCGCGAGCAGAAGGCACGTGACCGCGCCCTCCTCGCCCTGCCCGACGTGAGGACGGTCATCCACTGCGACTACGTCGACGTGGTCCGGCCTGAGCAGCTGGCGGAGCTGCTGAGGGCGGGCGGCGTCTCCCTCGATCCCCGGCGGATCCGGGCCGCTGCTCGTGCTGCCCGTGCCAGGTTCGACGGCGTCGGGCCTCGATGAACCTCGTTCCGGACGAAGAACCCGTGCGCGCAGGGGTGTTTTGTCCGATCGCGGGTTCTTCGGGGACGACGCAGGGGACGGGACAGGGGACGGCGGCGGCGGGCTAGCTGACGTGCACGTCGGGGCGGCGGGAGCGGTTCGGCTCGGCGCGGCGGAGCACCTCGCGCGTCACCGGGGCGACCTCGCCGGCGCCCGTGACCAGGAACCGGCCCATGTTCGACAGCGGCCCGCCCTCGGTCCACTCGAAGTAGATGTCGGGCGCGACCCCGGTCTCGTCCCGGATCGCCAGCAGCACCGAGGCGAGCGTGTTCGGCACCGCGCCGCTCGTCACCCGCAGCACCCGGTAGCCGTGCACGACGTGGCCCGTGACGACGAGGTCCTCCTCGAAGTTCGACGAGTCGCCCGGGTGCACCTCGACGAAGATCACGGGCGCCCGCTGCGGGATCCCGCTGTAGCGCCGCTCCGCGGTCAGCTTCTTCTTGTAGATCTCGGCGACCTCGCGACCGGGCTCGTGCGCGATGAGCCGGATCGAGCCGTACTCGTCGGCGTCCTCCCGCACGTACCCCAGGGCCGTGTCGTCGAAGGTGATCGACGTCGCCCGCAGCTGGAACGACCGCCGCACCCGCGAGATGAGCGAGACGGCCATGATCCCCACGATGAAGATCGCGGCGATCCGCACGCCGTCGGGCCGCTCGACCACGTTGACGATCGTCGTGTAGACGAAGACGAGCGCGATGGCCCCGAAGCCGATCGTGCGCTTGCGCTGCCGGGCCCGTCGGGCCGAGAGCGTGACCGCGACGGAGGCGCTGGTGATCAACACGAGCACGCCCGTCGCGTAGGCCCCGCCCTGGGCGTCGACGTCCGCGTCGAACACGATGGTGATGACGAACGCGATCACCGTGAAGACCAGGACGAGCGGCCGGACGGCCCGGGCCCACTGCGGAGCCATGCCGTACCGGGGCAGGTAGCGCGGCACCAGGTTCAGCAGCCCGGCCATGGCGGAGGCGCCGGCGAACCAGAGGATGCAGATGGTGCTGACGTCGTAGAGCGTGCCGAAGCCGTTGCCGAGGTACTCGTGCGCCAGGTACGCCAGGGCCCGGCCGTTCGCCGACCCTCCCGACTGGAACTCCTCCTGCGGGATCAGCAGCGTCGTGACGAAGCTCGACAGGATGAGGAACGAGCTCATGATCAAGGCGGCCGTGGTCAGCAGTCGCCGGGCGCCGCGGATGCGCCCGGTGGGCCGCTCGTCCGTGTCGTCGGGGTCGCCGGTGATCTGCGGCATGACCGCGACGCCGGTCTCGAAACCGGAGAGCCCGAGCGCGAGCTTCGGGAAGACGATCAGTGCGATGCCGACCATCACGACCGGGTTGCCGTGCTGAACCGTGAGCGCCTGCCACCAGTTGCCGATCACGACCGTGTTCTCGGCCACGTGGAAGATCGACACGGCGATCACGACGAGGTTCAGCACCAGGAAGACGCCGACCAGCACGACGGCGATGCCGATCGCCTCCTTGAACCCACGGAGGAAGACCGCCGCGAGGAGGGCGACCAGGAAGAGCGTGATCGGCACCTCGGCTCCGTGGAACCACTCGGGCGTGAAGGGGTTCTCGACCGCGTGCGCCGTGGCGTCGGCCGCCGACAGCGTGATGGTGATCATGAAGTCGGTGGCCGCGAAGCCGAGCAGCACGAGCACGAACAGCTTGCCGCCCCACCAGGGCAGCAGGCGTTCGAGCATCGCGATCGAGCCCTCGCCGCGCGGGCTCTCGCGGGCGACGCGACGGTAGACGGGCAGCGCGCCGAGCAGCGTCAGCACCACGAGCACGATCGTGGCGAGCGGCGACAGGAGGCCCGCCGCGACGGCGGCGATGGCCGGCTGGTAGCCGAGGGTCGAGAAGTAGTCGACGCCGGTGAGGCACATGACGCGCCACCACGAGTGGGTCTTCTCCACCTTCTCGGCGTGCGGGCCCTGGTGGGCGCCGGAGTTCTCGGTCAGGCCGTCGAGCAGCCAGTTCCGGAGGCGCGCGCCGGCCACCGGGGTCGGCTGCGGTTCCAGCGCATCGGCGTCCCTGCCGGACTTCTCGGAGACTGTGGACACGGTCGGACCTCTCGCTCGCGCGGCCTCGGGACGGCGCGCGCACACAACGCTAAGCCCCGGTGGTGCGCCGGGAGCCGAGCGGGCGTGAGGATCGCGTTAGGACTCGGGGCGAGCCTCCCCCGCGGGGGTCTCGTCGGGCAGGAAGCGGTAGCCCATGCCGAGCTCGGTCACGAGGTAGCGCGGAGTCGCCGGCACGGGCTCGAGCTTCTTGCGCAGCTGCGCGAAGTAGAGGCGGAGGTACCCGGTGTCCTTCGCGTGGAACGGCCCCCACACCTGCGTCAGCAGGGTCTCGCGGGTGACGAGCTTGCCCGGGCTCTGCAGCAGCAGCTCGAGCACGCGCCACTCGGTCGGGGTGAGCCGCACCGTCTCGCCGCCCCGGGTGACGGTGGTCGACGAGAGGTCGACCCGTACGTCGCCGAAGGCCACGACGGGGGCGTCGTCGTCGCCGGGAGCGAGCCGCCGCGTGAGCGCCCGGAGCCGCGCCAGCAGCTCCTCCATCGCGAACGGCTTCGTCACGTAGTCGTCGGCGCCCGCGTCGAGCGCCTCGACCTTGTCGGCCGCGTCGGTGCGACCCGAGACCACGAGGATCGGCACGGTCGACCAGCCGCGGATGCCCGCGATCACCTCGACCCCGTCGAGCCGGGGCATGCCGAGGTCGAGCATCACCAGGTCGGGGCGGTGCGCGACGACCGCGTCGAGCGCCTCGCGGCCGTCGGCCGCGGTGTGGATCTCGTACCCCCGGGCCCCCAGGGTCACCTTGAGCGCCCGCAGGATCTGCGGGTCGTCGTCGGCGATCAGTATCTTCACGGCTCCTCCTCGCCGACCGTACCCGACGCCCGAGCCGCGGCGAGGGCCACCGGCGTAGGGATCCCGTCAGGATCGCCGGGGCCGTCGCCGTCCGGCAGCGAGACCACCATCGTCAGACCGCCGCCCGGGGTGTCGTCGAGGGTGAGCGTGCCCGACATCGCCTCGGTGAAGCCCTTGCTGAGCGCGAGCCCGAGGCCGAGGCCGGTCGCGTTGTCGGTGTCGCCGAGCCGCTGGAACGCCGTCATGATCTCGCCGCGCCGCTCGGGAGGGATGCCCGGCCCCCGGTCGACGACCCGCACCTCCACCCGGTCGGCGAAGCCGCTCGTCGAGATGCGCACCCGCTGCCCCTCCGGCGAGAACCGCAGGGCGTTGTCGAGCAGGTTGACCAGGACCCGCTGCAGCAGCACGCGGTCGGCCCGCACGGGCGGCACGGACGCGCGCAGGGCGAGCTCGACGTCGGCGGGGCCGAGCCCGAGCTCGTCGAGCGCCCCGAGCACGACCTCGTCGACGTCGACGTCGTCGGTCGAGACGGCGAGGGCGCCGGCCTGCACGCGGCTCACGTCGAGCAGGTTGGTCACGAGGGCGGCGAGCGACTCGAGGCTCTCGTACGCGGTCGAGAGCAGCTCGTCGCGGTCGGCGTCGCTCCAGTCGACGTCGGCCTGGCGCAGCCCGCTGATCGACGCCGTCGCCGCGGCCAGCGGGCGTCGGAGGTCGTGCCCCACGGCGGCGAGCAGGGCGCTCCGCATGCGGTCGACCTCGGCGAGCGGCGCCACCTGGCCGGCCTCGCGGCTCAGGGCGGAGTGCTCGAGCGCCGCCTCGACCTGCGCCGCGACCACCACGAGGAGGCGGCGGTCGGCGGCCTGGAGCCCGCCGCCGGTCAGCTCGAGGGCCGCCCCCGAGCCCGCGGGCAGCGTCGCGATCGAGTCCGAGTCGAGGGGCGGGCCAGAGTGCTGGTCGGGGCGCGGATCCGCCCCGACGACGCCGCCGCCCGGGGCGACGGAGGACGCGAGCTCGACGTCGCCCTGCAGCACCCGCACCCGCGTCAGCCCCAACGCCTCCCGCGTGCGCTCGACGAGCGCCTGCACGGCGTCCTGCCCGCGCAGCACGCTGCCCGAGACGGTGGCGAGCAGCTCGGTCTCGGCCAGGGCCCGCGCCGCCGCCCGGCTGCGCCGGGCCGCCTGGTCGACGACCCAGCTGACCAGCGCGGCGTTGACGACGTAGAGCACCAGCGCGAGGAAGTGCAGGGGCTCGGCGATCGTCAGTTCGTAGACGGGCGCGATGAAGAGGAGGTCGAGCGCCACGCCCGAGAGCAGGGCCGCGACGAGCGCGGGCCAGAGGCCCCCGACGACGGCCACCACGATGACGAGCAGCTGGAAGAGCAGCACGTCGCCCGCGATGCCGTCCTCGCTGCGGTGCCCGACCAGCAGCCACGCCAGCAGCGGGCCGCCGAGCAGCGTGAGGGCGAAGCCGGCGAGGACGCGCCCGCGCGACAGGGCACCGCCGATGCGCGGCAGCGCCCAGCCCCGCCCCGCCGAGCCGTGGTTGACGATGTGCACGTCGATCTGGCCGGACTCGCGGATGACGGTGGCGCCGATGCCCTGGCCCGTGAGCGCCGTCGCGAGGCGCCCCCGCCGGCTGACGCCGATGACCAGCTGCGACGCGTTCGTGCCGCGGGCGAACTCGACGAGGGCCCGGGGCACGTCGTCGCCGACGACCTGGTGGTAGGTGCCGCCGAGCTTCTCGACGAGGGCGCGCTGCGCCGCGAGCGCTCCCGGCACGCCCTGCCGCAGGCCGTCCTGGCTGCTGACGTGCACGGCGATGAGCTCTCCCCCGGCCGACCGCGCGGCGATGCGGGCCGCCCGCCGTACGAGCGTCTCGCCCTCGGCACCGCCGGTGAGCGCGACGACGACCCTCTCTCGCGCCTCCCACGGGCTGTCGATGCCGTGCTCGACCCGGTAGGCCTTCAGGGCGCTGTCGACCTCGTCGGCGAGCCAGAGCAGCGCCAGCTCTCGGAGGGCGGTGAGGTTGCCGAGCCGGAAGTAGTTCGAGAGGGCGGCGTCGACGCGCGAGGCGGGGTAGACGTCGCCCGCCGCCAGGCGGTCGCGCAGCGCCTGGGGCGCGAGGTCGACCACCTCGAGCTGGTCGGCCGACCGGAGGACGGCGTCGGGCACGGTCTCCCGCTGCACCGTGCCGGTGATCTGCTCGACGACGTCGTTGAGCGACTCGATGTGCTGCACGTTGACGGTAGAGATCACGGAGATGCCGGCGTCGAGCAGCACCTGCACGTCACGCCAGCGCTTGTCGTGCGTGCCGCCCGGGGCGTTCGTGTGGGCGAGCTCGTCGACGAGCGCGAGCTGGGGCCGACGGGCGAGCACGCCCTCGAGGTCCATCTCGTCGAGCTCGACGCCGCGGTGCTCGACGACGCGGCGCGGGACGACCTCGAGGTCGCCGAGTACCGAGGCCGTCGCGGCGCGGCCGTGCGTCTCGACGACCGCGACGACGACGTCCTTGCCCTCGTCGCGCAGCCGACGCCCCTCCTCGAGCATCGTGTAGGTCTTGCCCACCCCCGGTGCCGCGCCGAGCAGCACCCGCAGTCGTCCTCGTGTCATGCGCTCAGCATCGCACCCGTGCACGACCGGGGCGTCGGGGGCCCGTCGCGCCGGGGACGACCTCGCGAAGCGTCCGCCTGGGGAGGACGCACGTCGAGCGCTAGGGTCGGCCCATGCGCCCCGGCCCCGTCACGATCGTCTACCGTCTCGTCTTCGCGGCGCTCACCCTCACGGCGGTGGCCGCGCAGTTCCGGGTCACGCTCGTGAACGACTCCTCGATCGCGAACTTCTTCTCGTACTTCACGAACCTCAGCAACCTGCTCGCGACCGTGGTGTTCACGGTCGGGGCGATCAGGGTCGCCCGCGGCACCCCCGACTCCCGCGCCTGGTCGGTCGTGCGGGCCGGCACCGTCGTCGCCATGGTCTTCGTCGGGATCGTCTTCAACGTGCTGCTGGCCGGCCTCGACGTCGGGGCCCTCGTGCCGTGGGTCAACGTCGTGGTGCACATGCTGATGCCGGTGGCGGTGCTGGTCGACTGGGTCGTGTGGCCTCCCGAGCGGCGCCTGCCCTGGTGGGCGGCCGCGGTCTGCCTCGTCTATCCGGTCGTCTACAGCGTGTACTCGCTCGTCCGCGGAGCGGTCATCGGGTTCTACCCGTACCCGTTCTACGACCCGTCGGCAGTCGGCGGGGCGGGCGGAGTCGCGCTCTACCTGGTGGTGCTGGTCGTCGCCCTGGCGGTGCTGGCGACGCTGGTCGTGCTCGTCGGCCGCCGCCGCCGGACGAGCACCACGCCGACGCCCTGAGCACGGCCACCCTCGACACGGACACCCTGGACACGACCACCGTGAACGAAGGAAAGCCCCGGTCGGCACCTGGCGAGAGGTGGTCGATCGGGGCTTTCCAGCGGAGCCGGTGGGATTTGAACCCACGGTTCCCACAAAGGGAACTCCACCTTAGCAGGGTGGTGCACTAGGCCGAACTATGCGACGGCTCCTCGAGCGCTGCGTCGTGGACGACAGCGCGCACCGACGATCATAGCGGGCCGAGCGCGATCTGCCGAACCGCGCCTCCCGCACCGCGTGCCCCGCCGCTCGACGGCCGGCCGGGGCCGTGGTCTCTCACCCGCGATTCACCCGCAAGCCCCCCTCCTGGGGGCCACGACCGGCTTGTCCGCCATTATGCGGACACATAGAGTACCCCTGACGCCGACGACGGCGGAGGTGCGGCAGCTCGACAGCACGAGCTCGTCCACCCCTTGCCGGACACTCCCCCGCTGCCCGAGCGCGTCAGCGTGCCACCCCGACTCCGCGAGCGTACCCGACGCCCGCGGTGGGCACACCCCCGCCGACAGCGACGTCGACTCCGTCCCCCTGCGGCGCCGAACCCCTGATCCCGGCGCCGCAGGGCCCCTCATGCGTGCCGGTTCGGGCCGCCGCGTGAGACCCGGGTCGTCCCGGCGAGCTGGTTACTCGCCGGGACGACTTCCCGGGCAGGCCACGGCCTGCGCTAGTTGCCGAAGCCCACCGAGCACGTCTGGTCGGCCGCCGTCTGGCCCGTGAGCCCGCTGATCACCTCGGCCGGCACCGCCGGCGCCGCGGGAGCCGTCGTCTCCGCGGGGGCCGTCGTCTCGGCGGGAGCTGAGGGAGTCGCGGTGTCGGCGGGCGCCGGAGCCGCGGCACCCGGGTCCACCGGAGCGGCCGTCCCGGTCGTCTCCGACCCGATCCCCGTGCTGCCCTCGGGGATGGCGAACGGGACGTCGGCCCGGATGGCGTCGAACAGCTGCGTGGCCACCGAGGTGGTCGGCTGCACCTTGCCGGCGTAGACGCCCCTGCCGTCGGTCGTGCCCGGGTACTGCACGAAGTTCACGGCGTCGAGCGGGAGGTCCTTCAGGGCGCTGCCGATCTGGACCATGGTCGTCACGTCGGTGAGCCCCTCCGAGAGGGTCATGTTGCTCGCTGCGGCGCGGGCCAGCGAGTAGAGCTTGGTGGGGTCGCCCAGGGTGTCGGCGCTCTTCACGGTGCGCAGCAACGACGACAGGTACACCTGCTGGCTGCTGATGCGGCCGAGGTCGGAGCCGTCGCCGACGCCGTGCCGGGTGCGGAGGAAGGCCAGGGCGTCCGCTCCGGACAGCACGGTCTCGCCGGCGGGGATGTTGAGCCCCGTGTAGCGGTCGGTGATCGGGGTCGCGGCGCAGACGGGCACGCCCCCGACGGCGTTCGACATCTCGATGACGCCGTTGAACGAGATCATCCCCGCGAAGGGGATGTCGAGGCCGGTGAGCGACGAGACCGTCGAGACGACGCAGCTCAGGCCGCCGTACGACCAGGCCTCGTTGATCGGCCGGGCCGCCATCGCCGAGTAGTAGCCGCTGCCGTCCTCGCGGGCGCAGGCCGGGATGGGCACGACCATGTCGCGCGGGATGCTCACGGCCGTCGCGTTGGAGTGGTCGGCGGAGACGTGGAGCAGGATGTTCACGTCGTTCAACGTGGCGTCGCGCTCCCCGAACGCCGAGGAGTCCTGTGAGGCGTCGTTGTCGGTGCCGACGACGAGGATGTTGAAGCCGCCCTCGTAGGCCGCGATCGAGGGCACCTCGGGGGCCTTGGTCTCTCCCTTGGCCGCGGGCAGGGCGACGCCCTCGCCGAGGTCGCTCTTCACCTGGTACGCCGCGATGGCGCCGACGGAGGCCCCGCTGACCAGCACGACGGCGAGCGCCCCCGCGAGGATCTTCGCGACGCCGCCGACCGGCCCGCCCGAGCGCAGGCGGCCGTGGCGCGCGATGCCGGTCGAGCCCGACCTCGCGGCTCGCCGCGAGAGGTGCGCCGTCTCGGTGGCCTGCCCGGTCGTGGTGCGGCTCCGACCCGCGCCGTGGCCCCCGGTCGCGCGGTCGCGTCTCGGGGAGCGGTCACGTCGGTCACGTCGGTCTCGTCGGTCGCGGGGATCGCTCACGCAGGGTCCTCTCGGTCGTCGCGGGCACGCGGCCAGGGCGCTCACGAGGAGGCCGGCGGCGCCCGTGCGATGGGCGGGCAGAAGGCATTGTAGACAGAGCGCCCTAGGTGCCCGCCACAGGAACGGACCGGCGCAGCCCCTCACTGGGGGTGCCGCACCGCGGAGGCCGACCCCGTCGACGAGAGGCGGCCGACGGCCCTGCGCCGGTCCGCCCGGACGCACGCGGGAGCCGGGGCCCCGCCTAGAGTGGGGAGTCGACCTGCCGGAGGGACGACATGGGCGACGACCGCAGCCGTGACCTGAGCGGAGCCCTCCTGGGCGACCGCTACCGACTCGACGGCGTCCTCGGGCGCGGGGGCATGGCCACCGTGTACCGCGCCGTCGACACGGCTCTCCGGCGCCCGGTGGCGCTGAAGCTGCTCGCGCCGAACAGCGGCGACGCCGACGACCTGCGGCGGGCGCACTCCGAGATCGACCTGCTCGCCTCGCTCGAGCACCACGCCCTCGTGACCCTCTACGACGCCGACGTCGCGGTCGTCGACGGCGACGAGCGCCCCTACCTCGTCATGCAGCTCGTCGACGGCCCCACGCTCGACCGGCGCCTGCACGACGGCCCCGTCGCGGGCGACGAGGTGCAGCGCATGGCCGCCGACCTCGCCGAGGCCCTCCACGTCGTCCACTCCGCCGGCATCGTGCACCGCGACCTCAAGCCGGGCAACGTGCTGCTGGCGCCGTCGCCCGTCCCGGGCCAGGAGTTCCGCGCGCTGCTCGCCGACTTCGGCATCGCCCAGCTCAGCGGGGCCACCCGCCTCACGGCGCCGGGCTCCGTGCTCGGCACCGCCGCCTACCTCAGCCCGGAGCAGGCCCTCGGCGGCGAGGTCGGCACGGCCTCCGACATCTGGTCCCTCGGCCTCGTGCTGCTCGAGGTCGTCACGGGCCGCCGTGAGTTCCCGGGCACGCTGATGGAGTCGCTGAGCGCGCGCCTCAGCCGCGACCCGGTCGTGCCGGCGTCGGTCGGCGCCGACTGGCAGGCCCTGCTCACCGCGATGACGGCCCGCGACCCCGCGGCCCGCCCGACCGCCCTCGACGTGCTGCGGGAGGCGCGCGGTGCGGCCGCGCCCGTCGTGGCCACGGGAGCGGGTGCCGGAGGCGCGGTGGCGGCCCCCGGGGCGACCGGCGACGGGCGCGGGGCCGGCGCCGCTGCCGTGGCGGGCCTCGCCGCCGGGGCCGGCCTCGCCGCGGGGGCCGGTCTCGCCGCGGGTGCCGGCGCCGCAGCCGCGGCCACCGGAGCAGGAGCCGGCGCAGGAGCCGGCGCCGGCGCCCGCGCCGACCAGCCGACCGGCGCGATGCCCGCCGGCGACGCCCCCACCGCCCGCTTCCCCGTCGGGGACTCCCCGACGGCCCGTCTCGACCCCGCGGCCGGGGCCGGCGACGCCCCGACTCGGGCGCTGCCGTCGGACGACGCCCCCACGCGACGCTTCGCGCCTGCCGGATCGGCCGGGGTCGCCGCGGGGGCCGGGGCCGCCGGGGCCGCGACCTCACCGCTCGGGTCGACCCGCGCCTCCTCGGGGGCCGCGCGCAGCAGCGGCGACGACGAGCGACCGGGCCGCCGTCGCGTGCTGGTCGGCGTGGTCGTCGCCGTCGTGCTGCTCGCCGTGCTGGCCGCCGTGGCCCTCGCCCTCGGGGCAGGGCGTGGGAGCGACCCCGCCGGTGACCCGACCGCCCCGGTCGAGACGACCGAGACCAGCCCGGAGCCGAGCGTCGCCCCGACCGAGGAGGCTCCCGCCGAGGAGTCGCCGAGCACGGAGCCCACCGTCGCCCCGGCCCCCGCGCCGGAGACGACGGCGCCCGCCCCGTCGGAGGAGGAGCCGGACGAGGACGAGAACGAGCCCGACGAGGACGAGGGCGGGCCCGGGCAGGCGACGCCGCCGTCGGGCACCGTGCCCGGCCAGGGCACCGGCACCGGCAACGGCAACGGCAACGGCAACGGCAACGGCAAGCCCACCGGCGCCGGCGCCGCCGTTCCCGGAGTCGACGCCACGGTCGTCACCGGCCCCGGCAACGGGAAGGACAAGGGGAAGGGCCCCGGCACCGCGACCGACTGAGCCCGCGCGCCCCGCGCCTCCTACTTCCTGTTCGCGATCAGGGCGACCGCGTACGCCGGGTACCACTGCCCCGCCGGCGGGCCGCCGTTGCAGGGGCCGTCGCTCGCTCCCGGCGTCTTGACCCAGAGCAGGGCGTCGAGTCCGGTGGTGCCGCCCGTCACGCGCGGGGTCTGGCCGAGGCCCGCCCCGGGGGCGTTGCACCAGGTGCCCTTCCAGCCCCGCCCGTTGCGCGACACGTCGATGACGTAGTGGGTGCCGCCGAGCGCCGCCGACACCTTGTCGGCGTAGGCCCGCTCCGGGTCGACGCCGTAGTAGTTCGCGACGTTGGTGAAGAAGCCCCGGGCGCGGTCGACGCCCGCCGCCTTCAGCCGGGCGGCCATCTCGGTGGGCGGGACCCAGTTCGAGTTGCCGCCGTCGAGGTAGGCGGGCACGCCCGCGTCGGCCAGGGCCGCGACGGCGGCGGCGAGGGTCGCGGTCCGGGTCGTGGTCGTCTCGGGGCAGGAGCCGAGGTGGCCGAGCGAGTCGGGCTCGACGAGCACGACGGCGCGGTGGCCACGGAGGGTGTCGGCGACGAGCTGGTTCCAGCGCAGGTAGCCGGCGTCGTCGACCGCCCCGCCGCCCGACCAGCCGCCGCAGTCGCGACCGGGGATCTCGTACGTGACGAAGACGGGCGTGCGCCCCTTCGCCTCGGCGGCGGCGAGCGTGCGCTGCACGACCTTGACGAGCATGGCGTCGTCGTACCAGCTGCCGAGCCAGGTGGCGATCGACTGGTCGGCGATCGTCCGGGCCGCGGCGGCCTCCGTGGTGCGGCCAGCAGCCTGCAGCTGCGCGGCCGCCGTCGCGGCGGCGCCGGTCGGGTCGACGTAGAGGCCGCCGCGGTAGACGGTGCCGGCCGAGGCCG
Source organism: Frigoribacterium sp. NBH87 (assembly GCF_014217665.1). Classification (NCBI taxonomy): domain Bacteria; kingdom Bacillati; phylum Actinomycetota; class Actinomycetes; order Micrococcales; family Microbacteriaceae; genus Frigoribacterium; species Frigoribacterium sp. NBH87. The sequence continues at coordinate 2,442,019 of NZ_CP043650.1, read as the reverse complement.
TGCGGATGGTGGCGGTGGTGACGGTCGCGGACGACGCGGCGGTCGCCGCGGACGCGGGGTCGGCGGGGGAGGCGGTGGGCACGGCGACGAGGCCGGTCGCGAGCGCGACGACGGCCCCGAGCACCACGCCCCGGCGGGCGAGGGAGGTCACGGGGTGGGTTCCGTTCGGTGGGGAGGGCGGCGGGGCGGAGCACCCGTCGACCAGGCGGCGGACGCGGGTGACGCCGACCTGGTGCCGTCAGTGCAGCACGGGCCCCCGTGCGCCTCAAGCCCCCGTGCGGTGCCGGCGCCGCCCGTCTTCGGGGGTGGGGGCACGCCCGTCGTCCCCCCTCCGGCCGACCCGGCCCGCGCCTCCTGGGGGCTCGCCGTCGGAGCCGTGGGAGTCGCGGGCGCGGTGGCTGCGCATCTCCCGACCCCGGGCTGGCAGCGGGCCTCCCGCTCCCTGGGTGCGGGCTACGAGCCGGCACGGCGCCCGCCCCGGGCCCTGGTGGACGTCGGTGGTCAGGCGTACCGTCGCTCGCGTGACACGACCCACGACGACGACCGTCGGCGAGCTGCGAGCCTCCGGGCACCGGCTGCGACCGCTCCGCACCGAGATCCGCGACAACCTGCTCTCCGCCCTGCGCGAGGGCCGAGACCCCTGGCCCGGGCTGCACGGGCTCGAGACCACCGTGCTGCCCCAGCTCGAGCGGGCGCTGCTCGCCGGGCACGACGTGGTGCTGCTCGGCGAGCGGGGCCAGGGCAAGACGCGCCTGCTGCGCACCCTGGCGGGCCTGCTCGACGAGTGGTCGCCGGTGATCCAGGGCTCCGAGCTCGGCGAGCACCCGTTCGAGCCGATCACGACCGAGAGCGTCCGCCGGGCGGCCGAGCTCGGCGACGACCTGCCGGTCGCCTGGCGCGGGCGCGACGAGCGCTACGTCGAGAAGCTCGCGACGCCCGACACGAGCGTCGCCGACCTCATCGGCGACGTCGACCCGATGAAGGTGGCCGAGGGCCGTAGCCTCGGCGACCCCGAGACGATCCACTTCGGGCTCATCCCCCGCGGTCACCGCGGCATCGTCGCCGTCAACGAGCTCCCCGACCTGGCCGAGCGCATCCAGGTCGCGATGCTCAACGTGATGGAGGAGCGCGACATCCAGATCCGCGGCTACGTGCTGCGGCTCCCGCTCGACGTGCTCGTGGTCGCGAGCGCGAACCCGGAGGACTACACGAACCGCGGCCGCATCATCACGCCCCTGAAAGACCGGTTCGGGGCCGAGATCCGCACCCACTACCCGATCGAGCTCGACGACGAGATCGCGGTGATCCGGCAGGAGGCCGACCTCGTGGCGGAGGTGCCCGACGTGCTCGTCGAGGTGCTCGCCCGCTTCACGCGCGCCCTCCGCGACTCGCCCTCCGTCGACCAGCGCAGCGGCGTCAGCGCTCGCTTCGCGATCGCCGGGGCCGAGACGATCGCCGCGGCCGCGCTGCACCGCGCGACGCGCCAGGGCGAGCCCGAGGCCGTGGCCCGGCCGATCGACCTCGAGACGGCCGTCGACGTGCTCGGCGGCAAGATCGAGTTCGAGTCGGGCGAGGAGGGGCGAGAAGACGAGATCCTCGACCACCTGCTGCGGACCGCCACGGCCGAGGCCGTGCGCGCGCACCTGCGGGGCGTCGACCTCGACCTGCTGGTCGACGCGCTCGAGGCGGGCCGCATGGTCACGACCGGCGAGCAGGTGACGGCGCGCGACTTCCTCGCCGGGCTGCCCTCGCTCGGCGAGTCCGACCTCTACGACCGGGTCGCGGAGCGTCTCGGCGCCACCAGCGACGGGCAGCGTGCGGGGGCCATCGAGCTTGCGCTCGAGGGCCTCTGGCTGGCCCGCCGGGTCAGCAAAGAGGCGGGCGACGGGCAGGCCGTCTATGGCTAGGGCGAACAGGAGGCTCGGGCGCGGCTCGAGCTACCGGAGGTTCGACGGCGGGCCCGACCCCCTGGCCCCGCCGGTCGACCTGCGCGAGGCCCTCGACGCGGTCGGCGAGGACGTCATGGCGGGGCGGTCGCCCGAGGCGGCGCTGCGCGAGTTCCTGCGCCGCGGCGGCAGCGACGGTCGCGGTCTCGACGACCTCGCCCGCCGCGTCGCCGAGCGACGCCGGGAGCTGACGCGGGGCACCGACCTCGACGGCACGCTGCGCGAGGTCGCGGCGCTGCTCGAGCGGGCGGTGCTCGACGAGCGCCGCCAGCTCGCGCGCGACGTCGAGCTCGACGACGGCGACCGCGCGCTGGCCGAGCTGCAGCTCGACAGCCTGCCCCCGTCGCCCGCCGCCGCCGTCGCAGAGCTGGCGGGCTACCGCTGGCAGAGCAGGCAGGCCCAGGCCGACTACGACGCCATCCGCGACCTGCTCGGCCGTGAGCTGCTCGACCAGCGCTTCGCCGGCATGAAGCAGGCGCTCGAGGGCGCCACCGACGCCGACCGTGCCGCGACGACGCAGATGCTCGCCGACCTCACCGACCTCCTCGAGGCCCACCGGCGGGGCGACGACGTCGCGCAGCAGTTCGACGACTTCATGGCCGCGCACGGCGACGCGTTCCCCGAGGGGCCCGAGACCGTCGACGAGCTGATCGACGCCCTCGCGGCGCGGGCGGCCGCGGCGCAGCGGCTGCGCAACTCGCTGACCCCCGAGCAGCGCGACGAGCTCGACGCGCTCGCCCAGCAGGCCTTCGGCTCCCCCGAGCTGATGGGTCAGCTGTCGCAGCTCGACGACGTGCTCCGCGGGCTGCGCCCCGGAGAGGACTGGGGCGGCTCGGAGCAGTTCGGCGGCGGCGAGGGCATGGGCCTGGGCGACGGCACCGGCGTCTTCCAGGATCTCGCCGACCTCGACGCCCTCGCCGAGCAGCTGGCGCAGTCGGGCCCCGGCTCCCAGCTCGACGACCTCGACCTCGACGCCCTCACCCGGCAGCTGGGGCAGGAGGCGGTGGTCGACGCGCGGGCCCTCCAGCGCCTCGAGCAGGCCCTGCGCGACTCGGGCACGATGTCCCGTGCCGCCGACGGCCGCCTGCGCCTCACGCCCAAGGCGATGCGCCAGCTGGGCAAGGCGCTGCTGCGCGACATCGCCGAGACGGTCTCCGGCCGACGAGGCGCGCGTGACGTCCGCCGGGCGGGCGCGGCCGGCGAGCGGTCGGGCGCGACGCGGGAGTGGGCGTTCGGCGACACCGAGCCCTGGGACGTCACCCGGACGGTCACCAACGCCGTGACGCGCGTGGCGGGCGGCGGCGGGTCCACCCGTGACGGCGTGCGCATCGAGATCGGCGACGTCGAGGTGCAGGAGACCGAGGCCCGGACGCAGGCGTGCGTCGCCCTCCTGGTCGACACCTCGTTCTCGATGGCGATGGACGACCGGTGGGTGCCGATGAAGCGGACGGCGCTGGCGCTGCACACGCTGGTCACCAGCCGGTTCCGCGGCGACGACCTGCAGCTGATCGGCTTCGGCCGCGAGGCGCGGACGATGGAGATCGAGGAGCTCGTGGGCCTCGACGCGAAGTGGGAGAAGGGCACCAACCTCCACCACGCGCTGCTGCTCGCGAACCGCCACTTCCGGAAGCACCCCTCCGCTCAGCCCGTGCTGCTCATCGTGACCGACGGCGAGCCGACCTCCCACCTGGAGGCCGACGGCGCCACCTGGTTCGACTACCCGCCGGCGCCGCTGACGATCGCCGTCACCGTGCGCGAGCTCGACGCCTCGATGCGCCTCGGCGCGCAGACGACGATCTTCCGCCTCGGCGACGACCCCGGCCTCGCCCGGTTCGTCGACGCGATGGCACGCCGGGTCGGCGGCACGGTCGTCGCGCCGGAGGCCGACGACCTCGGCGCCGCCGTGGTCGAGTCGTACCTCGACGGGCGGCAGCCGGGCCCCGGCCGCGCGGCCTGAGCCGCACCGGGTCGCTAGAACAGCGGCCAGGGAACGGCGGAGCCGTGGCCGCGGGGCTCGGGGAAGCGACCGGACGACAGCAGGTGCTCGCACCGGGCGATCGTCGCACTGATCTCGAGCGGGGTGACGTGCTCGGCCAGCGCCTCCCCCAGGGCTCCGTCGAGGTCGGCCCGGACGCGCGCGAGCCCCTCGAGCTCGTCGGGGGCGAGCTCGTCGCCGAGCCAGCCCCAGAGCACGGTGCGGAGCTTGTGCTCGACGTGGAAGGTGAGGCCGTGGTCGACGCCGTGCCGGTGCCCGCCGGGCAGGGCCAGCACGTGGCCGCCCTTGCGGTCGGCGTTGTTGACGACGACGTCGAACACGGCCATGCGCCGGAGCGCCGCGGAGTCCTCGTGGACGAGCGTGACCGGCAGGTCGCGCTCGTCGGTGCCGTCGATGACGGGCAGCCAGCCCTCCTCGGGCACCTCGTCGCTCGAGACGAGGTCGACCGCGGACTGCTCGGGGTCGACCTCCTGCCAGAGCTGCACCATGCCCGGGCCGAGCGGCCCGTCGCGCAGCCACGTGGTCGGCACGACGCCCCAGCCGAACGCCTCGCTGACGAGGAAGGCGGAGACCTCGCGGCCCGCCAGGGTGCCGTCGGGGAAGTCCCACAGGGGGGCCTCGCCCGCGACCGGCTTGTAGACGACGGCCGTGCCGTCGATCGTGCCGACGAAGGTGTCGTTCGAGGCGATGCGCACGCGCCCCGTCAGCTCGAGGTCCCCCGACGGGACGGGCCCGGACGGGACGGGAGCACCGGGCACGGGCGCGTCCGGCTCGGGGACGGCGGTCACGGCCTACGGCCGACCGTCGGGCCGGTCGCCGTCGAAGAGGTCGTCGAGGTCGTCGGGCCCGATCTCGCCGAGGCCGGGGGCGGCCGGGCAGACGTGGCCCTCGGGGTCGATCGGCGTGCCGCAGAGCGGGCAGAGGGGGCGTCCGGCGCCGACGACCTCGTGGGTCCGGGCCGCGAACGCCCGGGCGGTGCCGACGGGGATCCTCACGCGCAGCAGCTCGGGGGCCTCCACCTCGATCTCGACCGCGGCCTCGTCGTCGTCCGCCTCGGCCGCGGCGAGGGCCGCCGAGAAGGCCTCCGACTCGTCGTCGTCGAGCTCGACGACGGGGAATGCCTCGATGACGACCTGGGCCGTGGTCGGGTCCCAGCCGAGGCTGAGCGCGCCGGTGCGGAACTCCGGCTCGACGGGCTGCTCGAGCGGCTCGTTGTCGACGAGCTCGACGGGGGTGACGGTGGGGATCGTCAGCGACGTGCCCTCCCGCGAGCTCAGCTCGTCGAGGATCTCGTCGATCTTCTCCGCGAGGGCCGCGGACTGCTGCTTCTCGAGGCCGACGCTGACGAGGCGGGCACCGTCGCGCACCTGGAGGTAGAACTCGCGCTGACCGGGCTGACCGATCGTGCCGACGACGATCCGGTCGGGCCAGTCGAATCCGTGGACGATGGTGGGCATGCCGCCCATCCTACGAGCGGCGGGCCGGCCCGGCTCAGGCTGCGTGCAGGGCGGGAGTCGCGGTGCCGGCGGGCGGGCCGGCCACCTCGTCGACGGTGCCGGTCGTCACTCGTGCCCCGCGCCTCCCCCGACGGCGGCGTCCGCCGCGGGCGCCGCCGCGCGCAGCCACGAGAGGTCGCCCGAGTCGGTGTTGGTCGCGAGGACCTCGGGGCGGCTCGTGCCGTACCGGACGATCGAGACCGACGCCGGGCCGACCGCGATGCGCTGGAAGAGGTCGAGGTGCATTCCGAGCGCGTCGGCGAGCACCGACTTGACGATGTCGCCGTGGCTGACCGCGACCCACACGGCGCCCGGGCCGTGATCCGCCTCGACGGCGGCGTCGTGGCGACGGATCGCCGCCACCGCCCGCGCCTGCATGCCCGCCATGGACTCGCCGCCGGGGAAGGTCACGGCCGAGGGCTGCCCCTGCACGGTCGCCCAGAGCGGCTCGGCGCTGAGCTCCTTCAGGGTGCGGCCCTGCCAGTCGCCGTAGTCGCACTCGGAGATGCCCTCCTCGACCGGGGTCGTCGGGCTGCCCTCCTGCCGGTCGAGGACGTACCCGGCGGTCTCGCGGCAGCGCTCGAGCGGGCTCGAGACGACGGAGACGACCGGCACGACGGCGAGCCGCTCGCCGGTGCGGACGGCCTGCTGGCGCCCGACGTCGTCGAGCAGGACGCCCGGGGTGCGCCCGGCGAGGACTCCGCTCGCGTTGGCGGTGGTGCGCCCGTGACGGACGAGGATGACGGTGGCCATGCCCCGAGCCTAGACACCGGCCGCCGAGGGCCTGGACACCGGCCGCGAGGGCCTACTCGCGGGGCCCCTCGCGGCGGCGCAGGGCGACGTCCTCGGCGTCGATGAGCTCGAGCACCTGGCGCACCGCGGTCTCCGGGTAGCGGCGCTCCCGTCGCACCGCGAGCACGGCGGCCCGCTCGGCCTCGATCATGCGACGTCGCACCCGGTCGTGCTCGAGCCGCTCGCCCGTGAGGTCGGTGAGGTCGTCGGACTCGTCGCGGCCGGCCGCCCCGACGGCCGGCTCGCCCTGCTCGTCGACCCGCGACTCCTTCGCCTCCCGCCGGGCCTCGAGGCCCGCGGCCCGGGCCTCGTCGAGGAGGCGGTCGCGGTCGGACTCCTCCTGCAGGTCGGCGGTGCGGGGCAGGCGGAGCGCCCGGATGATCGGCGGGAGGAAGAGGCCGAGCAGCAGCGAGCCGACGACGACCGCGAAGGCGAGGAACTGCAGCAGCTCGCGCTCGGGCGTCTCGGCGGGCAGGAGGAAGACGGCGGCGAGCGTGACGACGCCGCGGATGCCGGCGGCCGAGACGGCGGTGACCGTGCGCCAGTTCCACGAGCGCTCGCGCAGCGCCCGCGGCCCGTGGTCGAACAGCACCTTCGCGAGGCCGACGGCGATGAAGCGCGACGCCACCAGGACGACGAGGAGGGCGACGACGACTGCGGCGATCTGCAGCCCGTCGAGGCTCGAGCGGCGGAGGCCGCGCACGATGCCCGACAGGCTGAGCCCGATGAGCAGGAAGACCGCGTTCTCGAGCAGGAACTGGATCGTGCGCCAGTTGACCGACTCGGCGATGCGAGCCTCGGGCGACTGGATGAGCGGGGCCCGCCAGCCGAGCCAGAGCCCGGCCACGACGACGGCGAGCACGCCGCTGCCGCCGATCTCCTGCGTCGGCACGAACGCGACGAAGGGCACGACGAGCGACAGGCTCGTGTCGAGCACCGGCGAGTGGAGGAAGCGGCGGACGACCGAGAATCCGAGGCCGACCAGGAGGCCGATGCCCACGCCGAGACCGACCGCCAGGAGGAACTCGCCGCCCACCTCGATCGGGTGCACGACGCCGACGACCGCCGCGATGGCCGTGTTGAGGGCGACGAGCGCGGTGGCGTCGTTGAGGAGGCTCTCGGTCTCGAGGATGGAGAGCACGCGTCGGGGCAGGCGGGCCTTGCCGGCGACGGCCTGGACGGCGACCGCGTCGGTCGGGGCGACCACGGCGCCGAGCGCCAGCGCCGCGGCGAGGCCGACCGCGGGCACGAGGGCCCAGAGCGCGAAGCCGACGGCGGCGAGGGTGACCACGACGACCCCGACCGAGAGCACGAGGATGCTGTCGCGCCGGGCCCGGATGTCGGCGAGGGGCGTGCGGATCGCGGCCGCGAAGAGCAGCGGCGGCAGCAGCCCGTAGAGCACGGCGTCGGGCTCGATCACCACCTCGGGCACGAACGGCAGGAACGACGCGACGGCGCCGACCGTGACGAGCGCGACCGGGGCCGACCAGCCGGCCCGACCCGCGACTCCGCTCGTGGCGACGGTGACGAGCACCGCCGCGACCACCCACGCGATCGTCTCGGGGATCACCGCGTCGCCCTCGCCCCTCGTGTCGTCACCGGTGCACGGTACCGGCTCGGGGCCCCCGCCGCGACCGGCGTCGCCGCGGCCCGCCGCGCTGCGGCGGCAGTGCCGCCGTCCACCGGCGGCGTGCGCCTGGCTTGCAGGGTCTCCTCCCCGTGGCCTAGGGTCGAGACACACCCCCGGATACTTCGGTTACCGGTTAGAAGGCCCCAGGGAACTGGGGCCTTCGGACTTCCAGGACCACTTCTCAGGGCGCCGCACGACGCCGTTCGCGTCACGCATCGTGTCAGGGAACTGCGACGCCCGGAGAGCCTCCTCCGTGACGTTCGTCATGAAGTCCGGGTCGGTCTGCACGAGTTCCTTCGAGGAGCGCGCCCTCGTCATCGGGAAGATGATCCCGGTCGCGAACCCGAGCTCCTCCTTGAGCATGCGGAGCGGACCGACGAGATCGCTGTCGTTCGTGACGGCGACCTGGATGTCGGCGTGCCCGAGGAGAGCGCCGGCGACCATGCGCGACGCCAGGTTCACGTCGGACCCCTTCTCCTCGATCTTCCGGACGGACGCCGTGACGAACTTGCGGGTCTCGAGATCCACCTGCTGCGGGTGCACCGGCATGTCGCGACGGTCGTTGCGGAACTTCCCCAGGTGGATCGAGATGCGCGGGTCCGTGCGGAGGGCCCGGAGGTAGACCTGTTGACGCACCGGCGCACGGACGTCCGCGGTGAGACCGTGGCGCAGCAGCGCTGTGCAGTAGTGGATGCGGACCACGTCGTGCTCGGGCATGAGCTCTGAGAAGAGCCGGTGCAGGTCGAGCCACTTGACGCCCTGTCGCCCCTGCAGGGCACGGCGGTAGAGGTTGAAGCCGTCCACGTAGACGGACGCTGTCGGTCGCCCTGCAGTCATCCGTCCGACTGTAGGAGAACGGCGTGGGTCAGCGATGCGCCTGTGGACGGATCCGCGCCCACGGGCGCCCCCGACGTGCGAGGGTGGGGCCATGGACCTGGTCGTGTCGCGCGCGCTCACGATCCCCGCGGCGGAGCTGACCTGGCGCTTCTCGCGGTCGTCGGGGCCGGGCGGGCAGCACGTGAACACCTCCGACAGCCGAGTGCAGCTGTCGTGGGACGTCGCCCACGCCGACAGCCTGACGGATGCGCAGCGCGAGCGCCTGACGTCGCGTCTCGACGGCCGCCTGGTCGCCGGCGCCCTGACCGTCACGTCGTCCGAGCAGCGGTCGCAGCTGCGCAACCGCGAGACGGCGCTCGCGAAGCTCGCCGAGATCGTCGCCGCGGCGCTCGCCCCCGACGCCGCGCCGCGACGACCGACGCGTCGGACGCGCGGCTCCGACCGCCGTCGGCTCAGCGCCAAGGGCGAGCGCTCGGCCACCAAGCAGCAGCGCCGACGCCCCACCGACGACTAGCAGCCGCTCAGGCCGTGAGGCACCAGGTCGTCGCACGCGAACCACGCCGCGGCCTGGTTCGGGTGCGAGGACGTGGTTCGTCGTCGCCGAGGCGACGTGGTGCGGAGGGCGTGGGATTCGAACCCTGCCCAGCGGCTCAAATTCACGCGGGCCCTAATTGGGGCTGCTGCATTTACGCACGTTTGGGGCCTGTTTCAATGCCCACAGATTATTGGAAATGCGCTCGAATGTGGGCAAAGTGTGGGCACGGACTGCCCTACCTGCCGATCCGTTTGCGGCCGCGACTGCGTGCGGACTGCTGCCACGGGTCGGTTGGCCGGTCGAGGTACTCACGAACCGCACCGGGCCAGAACCGATGCTGTCTCCCCATCCTGAACGAGGGGAAAAGCGGGTCTTTCCCCAGTTCCCTCGCTTTCCACACAGAGACACCAAGCAGCTCAGCGAGCCCGGTCACATCGCTCGCTTGCTCGTTCTGCTCCATGGTCAAGCGTAGGCACAGAAAAGCCGGGAAACATATATGTCGCAGAGTTCGGGCATGTCCACGACATGGCGCTAGGAAGCGCTTGCGCTGGTTGGCATCTCTACCCAGGGGTGAGGCACGCGTCGGCACGCTCAGTTGACGAAGGGGTGCCTGCCTGTAAGTGATATGACGTGTCGACGTTTAAATAAATCAGGTGGCCTGTAGATTCGCGCGCATGGACGTGCTCGCCGACATCGGTATTCCAGTCGCCTCGATCCTGGTGCCGACCGCCATAGCAATTTGGTTGGCTAGAGCTGAGCGAAAGCGAGGCGACGAAAGCCGCTACCTCGAGCGGCGTCGGCAGGCCGCCGAGCCGGTCGTTCTCGCGCTGGCGCACTTTGTGTCACTTGACCCTTTATCTGAGCCCATGCAGCCGGAGCTTCGGGACCTGCGAGGCCGAATTGCCGTGTACCGTTCCTCGCTCCGGAAAAGCGACCTACTGTCCGGGGACTGGCTTGCGCTTCGACACGTAGATGGCATGCGGAAGTGGGCGACGGCCGTAGACCTTATTCAGGAATCCGGCGGAAATCCCGACGCCGAACTCATCTTCAATGCCGTCGAACCCGGGCACGTCTGGGCGAACGAAACGATTGAGCTTTTCTCCTCGTGGCTGGCCGGGGTCATCACTGACCTCGACTTGCAGAGGGATGGTGCGCGAATGCTTGAGCAGCAACGCTCAGACTCAATATCGAGGTCCACGGCCGCGTAACTACATCACTGGCGCTCGGCACGAGGTGGTAACCCGTGTTTTGCTTGGCTCGACGCGGTCTGCCCCTCCCCGATTGAGGCATAGTCACGAGCGTCCAGCGTGGCTACGCTCAGAGAGTTTGCGCTCGAGGGGAGCGCCAGAGGGAGGATCAAGTTGCCAGAGGCACGCACGGACAACAGCTACCGCTTCATCGAGGACGGCGTCGTCCAGCTCCGCTTTGCGGATGAAGAGGGGTCGCTGCACGCGCTGAACGCGGCGGAAGTCGCACAGGTGCTGCAAGGAGTCGTCGAGTTTACCGATGGCCTTGCCAAGCGGGGCGCGTTCGGCGACGGCATGCCGCCTACTGTGCTCGTTCGGCCCGCGCAGCAGGGCTCGTTTGTGCTCGAGGCGGTGCTCGCGTGGAGTGCCGCACACCCAGAGGTTGTCGGGATGTACATGGGCGCTGGCGGCGTTGTCGTGAAGTCAATCGACGCTGGCTTGAAGAAGCTCCGCGGGGTACGAGTTACCGATATGGAGCGCAGCGGCGACGGGCTGGTGAAGCTAAATTGGAGCGACGGAGATGTAAGTGAAGTGCCGGAGAGCGCCTGGGAGCAGCTGAACACCATGCCACGCAAGACGCGTAAGGCGCTTGCGAAGATCATGACCCCCCTGGGAGATGCCGCCGATCGGCTTGAGCTTCGAGAGGCCGCGGTTGACGAGGACTCTGATGCGGTGATGAGCGCTCCTGCGGCCTCCATCGCAACCCGCAGTGACTATCGAGAAGCGGTACACGAGGTCGACGACACCGATCAGAGCACCGAGACCTTCTCTGCAGAAGCCTCCTTCGGCAGCATCGACTTCGAGAACAGCGAGAAGTGGCGCGTATCCACAATTCGCGGGACCCGACAAGCTACAATCGAGGATGGAGACTTCCTTCAGCGCATCGATGCAGGCGAAGCAATCCATAAGAACGACCTTTTCGAAGTCACAATCCGCGAAGAGCGGGTGACTACAAACGGGCGAACCAAGACTGACTGGTTCGTGGTCGACGCACGGCTCACGAGGCGAGGTGACGATGACGCAGGTTCGAGCACACCAGCCGCGAGCTGATCGCAGGCGGACCGGACCTATCGATGCACTGAGTGTCGTCCTCTTGATCGTATCTGTGGTCGCCATCGCACTGGTGCTAGTCGGTGTTGCACGGGACCACGCATCGCCTTTGATGCTTGCCCCGCCGCTGCTCCTCGCGATCTGGAACGTTCTCACCATCCGACACAGGCGCTAGCGGGCCACTAGACCCCCTCGAGTTCCCTAGGGAGCTCGAGGGGGTCTAGTCGTTCCTCGTCCTGCTGAACGAGCCGTCAGGGTGAAGTTGGTACCCGCCATTCCGGTCGACGTCGAGACCAGCACTGCTCAGTTCCACCGCGGACGCCGAGATCGCCTCGCCCGCATCGAGGCCTGCCAGCTTGCCCACGGACGGGTTGCCCGGCACGTGGCCGTACAGATCGACCCTGCCCTGTAGCCACTCCCGGACGGCGGCCCGGCCATCGGTCTGGCCGTCGCCGCTCGTGGCCGTGGAGCCGCGGTGGGGTGCCCGCAAGGTCAGCGAGATCCGCCACAGCGACGTTCAGACGTGGGTCAGCGACCTGTCCCGGGAGCGGGGCGCTACGACCATGCTTCGCGTCTACGGGGTCCTGGCAGCCATCCTCGATGTGGCCGTCAAGGACCGCCGACTGCTGAGCAACCCTGCTCGGGGCATCAACCTCCCCCGCAAAACGAAGAAAGAACACGTCTACCTCACGCATGACCAGGTGTCAGCCCTCGCCATGGCGGCCGGAGATCGCGGCACACTGGTCCTGACCCTCGCTTACTGCGGCCTCCGTTGGGGTGAGGCCGTGGGACTGCGGGTCAAGGATCTCGACATGCTTCGGCGTCGGATCAAGGTGACCGTCAACGCCGTCGAGGTCGGTGACCGAATCGAGGTCGGGACGCCGAAGACGCACAAGCGCCGCAGCGTCCCGTTCCCGGCCCTCCTGGCTCTCCCCCTTGCTCAGCAGTGCGAGGGCAAGTCTGGGGAGGACCTGGTGTTCAGCAGCCGCCACGGAACTCACGAGCGCCGGTCACACAATGGGCACGGGTGGTTCCCTGCTGCTGTGGCTGCAGCCGGTCTGCCGGCGATCACCCCTCACACGCTTCGACACACGGCCGCAAGCCTCGCTGTGAGCGCAGGCGCGAACGTCAAGGCGGTCCAGCGAATGCTCGGTCACGCGTCTGCGTCGATGACCCTCGACGTTTACTCAGACTTGTTCGACGACGACCTTGACGCCGTAGCTGAGCGTCTCGATCAGGGGCTGGCACACACAGTTGTGGGCAAATTGTGGGCAAGTAGAGCTGCGACGTGAGCTAGACCCCCTACGAACCAAGGACTTGCTGGGGTAAGACTTGCGGAGGGCGTGGGATTCGAACCCACGAGACATCTCTGCCCACTTGTTTTCAAGACAAGCTCCATCGGCCGCTCGGACAGCCCTCCCGGTGCGCGACGGGCGAGCCCGCACGACCGTGGCCGAGTCTAACCGAGGAGGCGCGGGCGACACGGGCGCGATCGACCAGCCCGCGAGGCGGTCGCCCCTCGACCCCGACCCCGCCTACAGCGTCGCGAGCGCCGCGGCGAGCCCGTCATCGACGTCGGAGCCGGTGCGCTCGTTCGCGACGGCGAAGACGTCGTCGGGCGCCTGGCCCATCGCGCAGCCGCGCCCCTGGGCCGAGGCCCAGCGCAGCATGTCGATGTCGTTGCGGCCGTCGCCGGCGGCGAACACGCGCTCGCGCGGGATGCCCAGCCACTCGCGCACCCGCTCGAGCGCCGTCGCCTTCGTCACGCCGTCGGGCGCGATGTCGAGCCAGGCCGTCCAGCCGACGTTGTAGTTCACCTTCGAGAGGCCCATCCGCTCGACGACCTCGAGGAAGTCGTCGGTGCCGTGGTCGGGCGAGACGACGACCACCCGGGTCGCCGGGCGGTCGAAGAGCTGCTCGAACTCGACCTTCTCGGCGTTGCCGCTCGACTCGACGGTCGGGAACGAGCCGCAGTAGCGCAGCACCCCGTCGCGGTCCTCGACGGCGTAGCCGCCCTCCTGGATCTCGCCGCGGATCGTGGTGAGCACGTCGGTCGGGTCGAACTCCTCGACGTGCACCTGCCCGTAGCCGGTGGGCGCCGACTCGTCGCGCCCGAGCGTGATTGCCCCGTTCGCGGTGACGACGTAGTCGGAGACGAGGCCGAGGCGGTCCATCACCGGCAGCGTCGTCGAGACCGAGCGGCCCGTGGCGATCATCACCGCGTGGCCGGCCTCGCGCAGGCGGCGGATCTGCTCGGCGACGCCGTCGCTGATCGTGCCGTCCTCCTGCATGATGGTGCCGTCGACGTCGAGGGCGACGAGCCAGCGCTCACCGTCGACCACGCCCGCGGCGGCGGCCGAGGCCGCGACGTCGGTCGGGCTGCCCACGCCGGTCACGCGACCGGCTCGATGACCTCGAGGCCGCCGAGCCACGGGCGGAGCGCCTCGGGCACGACCACCGAGCGGTCGGCCCGCTGGTGCGTCTCGAGGATCGCCACCAGCCAGCGCGTCGTCGCCAGGGTGCCGTTCAGCGTCGCCACGGGAGCGGTCTTGCCGCTCTCGGTGCGGTAGCGGGTGTCGAGCCGGCGGGCCTGGAAGGTGGTGCAGTTCGACGTGCTGCTGAGCTCGCGGTACGTGCCCTGCGTCGGCACCCAGGCCTCGATGTCGAACTTGCGGGCGGCGCTCGAGCCGAGGTCGCCGGCCGCGACGTCGATGACGCGGTAGTTGAGGCCGAGCGACTGCATCATCGTCTCCTGGAACGAGACGAGCCGGTCGTGCTCGGCGGTGGCCTGGTCGGGGTGCACGTAGCTGAACATCTCGAGCTTGTTGAACTGGTGCACGCGGAGGATGCCGCGGTTGTCCTTGCCGGCGGCCCCGGCCTCGCGGCGGTAGCAGGTCGACCAGCCCGCGTAGCGGATCGGCCCGGCCTCGACGTCGAGGATCTCGTCGGCGTGGTAGCCGGCGAGCGCGACCTCGCTCGTGCCGGTGAGGTAGAGGTCGTCGGCGGGCAGGTGGTAGACCTCGTCGCTGTGCGAGCCGAGGAAGCCCGTGCCGGCCATGATCTCGGGGCGCACCAGCGTGGGCGTGATCAGCGGGGTGAAGTCGTTCTTCACCGCGAGGTCGAGCGCCATGTTCATCAGCGCGAGCTCGAGCCGCGCGCCGATGCCGCGGAGGAAGTAGAAGCGCGAGCCCGACACCTTGGTGCCGCGCTTGATGTCGATCGCGCCGAGCACCTCGCCCAGGTCGGCGTGGTCGAGCGGCTCGAAGTCGAAGGCGGGGCGGGTGCCGACCTCGCGGAGGGTGACGAAGTTCTCCTCGCCGCCGGCGGGCACGCCCTCGATCACCGGGTTGCCGAGCGAGCGGATCGCCCGGTCGAACGCGGCGTCGGCCTCGGTCGACGCGGCCTGGGCCTCCTTCACGCGGGCGGCGAGCGCCTGCGCCTCGGCGACGAGCGCGGCCTTCTCCTCCTTCGGGGCCTTCGCGACGGTCTTGCCGAAGGCGTTCTGCTCGGCGCGCAGCGCCTCGAAGGCCGAGATCGCGGCACGGCGGGAGGAGTCGGCGGCCACGGCGTCGTCGACCAGCGACTCGGAGTCGCCGCGGGCGCGCTGGCTGGCCTTGAGGAGGTCGGGGGCGTCTCGGAGCAGCTGGGGATCGATCACGCGACCATCCTAAGGAGTGCGTGTGGACGTCAGCCCCCGTCCCTCCCCGGAGTCGCGGGTCGGCCCGTTCTCCCGGCGACCTGCCCCGAGACCGGTCGCGGGGGCTCCCCGACCAATACGCTCGGCGCATGACCCCCTCCCCCTCCTCCTCGCCCGCCGAGCCCGGCTCGACGCCCGCGGCCGAGACGACCCAGAAGACGGCCGCGCTGATCTACAACCCGATCAAGGTCGACATCGAGGCCGTCAAGGAGTCGATCGCCCGCCACGAGCGCGAGGCCGGCTGGGGCGAGACCCGCTTCTACGAGACCAGCAAGGAGGACCCGGGCGGGGAGGTCACCGCACAGGCCCTCGCCGACGGCGCCGACATGGTGATCGCCGCGGGCGGCGACGGCACCGTCCGGGCCGTGGCCGAGGCCCTGCGGGGCACGGACGCCTCGATCGGCCTGCTGCCGTCGGGCACGGGCAACCTCCTGGCCCGCAACCTCGACCTGTCGCTCGACAACCTCGACGACTCCATCGCCACCGCCTTCCAGGGCCGCGACCGCGACATCGACCTCGGGGTGGTCGACATCGAGCGCGAGGACGGCCAGCGCGAGACGTTCGCCTTCGTCGTCATGGCCGGGGTCGGCCTCGACGCCAAGATGCTCGCGAACACCAACGACGACCTGAAGGCGCGCGTCGGCTGGCTCGCCTACGTCGACGCCATCATCCGTGCCCTGCGCGACAACAACAAGATCGACGTGCGCTACGAGCTCGACGGGGGCGGCCGCAAGTCGATGCGCGCCCACACGGTCATCGTCGGCAACTGCGGCCTCCTGCCGGCGAACATCATGCTGCTGCCCGACGCCGCGATCGACGACGGCCAGTTCGACATCGTCGCGCTGCGCCCCGAGGGCTTCTTCGGCTGGTTCCAGATCTGGTTCAAGATCGTGTGGGAGAACGGCGTGCTGCGTCGCACCCAGGTCGGCCGCCGCATCCTCGCCGCCAACAGCCGTGAGGTGCGCACCCTGCGCTACATGAAGGGCCGCAAGCTCGTGGTGCGGCTCGACTCGCCGCAGGACTTCGAGATCGACGGCGACTCCGTCGGCAAGGCCGTCGCCCTCCGCGCGGTCGTCGACGAGGGCGCGCTGACCGTGCGCGTGCCCGCCGACAGCTAGGCACCGGCAGCTAGGCACCGACAGACCGGGCCGGGGCCGGCTCGCGAACTAGAGCGAGCCGGCCACCAGCCCCCGGAGCCAGTCGCGGGCGTCGACGAACGCGTCGTCGTCGTTGCGCGGCGACACCTCGACCGGCCGGCCGTCGGCCCGGGGGTACGAGCCGAGGAAGATGACGTTCGGGCTGAAGCGCTTGAGCCCGAGCAGCGCGTCGGCGACGCGCTCGTCGAGCACGTGCCCCTCGAGGTCGATGACGAACCGGTACCGCCCGAGGGCGTCGCCGATCGGGCGCGACTGGATCAGGCTGAGGTTGATGCCCCGGGTCGCGAACTGCTCGAGCATGTCGACCAGGGCGCCCGCGCCGTCCTCGGGCAGCTCGACGATGAGGCTCGTCTTGTCTGCCCCGGTCGCCGGGGGCACCGGCACCGTGCGGCTGACCAGCACGAACCGCGTGACGGCGTTCCGGTTGTCGCCGATCTCGGTCGCCAGCACGTCGAGGTCGTGGTGCTCGGTGATCGTGGGCGGCGCGACGGCGGCGTCGGCGCGCCCCGCCCCCGCCGGCGCGGCGAGCAGGTCGGCGGCCGCCGCGACGTTCGACGTCGCGGGCAGGTGGCCGTGGCCGGGCAGCGTCGCCTCGAGCCACAGGTGCGTCTGGGCGTAGGCGACGGGGTGGGCGTTGACCACGCGCACCTGGTCGAGGGTCGTGCCGGGGCGCGCCACGAGCACGAAGTCGACCTGCACGAGGTACTCGCCGACGATGCGGAGGCCCGGAACTGTCGCGAGGGCGTCCTGCGTCGCCGAGACGCCGCCCTCGACGCTGTTCTCGATCGCGATCATCGCGGCCGTGCTGCGGCCCGAGACGACGTCGGCGAGGGCCTCGCCGACGTTGTTGACGCTGTGCCACACGGCGCCCGCGGCCTCCGGCACCTGCTTGAGCGCCGCCTCCGTGAAGGTGCCGGCCGGGCCGAGGTAGCTGTAGGTCGGCGGGGAGGCGGGGGTCGACATGACCGAGAGCCTACTGAGGGCCGTCGACGAGGCGCGACGCAGGTCGGCGGCTGGTGCCAGGATGACCCCATGACCGACCGCGCCGGAACCCCCGCACAAGACAGCGACCTGATCGACACCGGTGAGGTCGTCGACGCCTACTACTCCCTCGTCCCCGACGTCACGAAGGCCGAGCAGAAGGTCGTCTTCGGCACCTCGGGCCACCGCGGCTCGTCTCTCGACGCCGCCTTCACCGAGACGCACATCGCCGCGATCACGCAGGCGATCGTCGAGTACCGGGCGGGGCAGGGCATCACGGGCCCGCTGTTCATCGGGCGCGACACCCACGTGCTGAGCGGGCCGGCCGAGCGCACCGCGGTCGAGGTGCTCACCGGCAACGGCGTGCACGTGCTCGCCGACGCCGAGGGCGGCTACGTGCCGACCCCCGCCCTCAGCCACGCCATCCTCGTCTACAACTCCGACCCGGCGAACCTCGACAAGGCCGACGGCATCGTCGTCACGCCGAGCCACAACCCGCCCCGCGACGGCGGCTTCAAGTACAACCCGCCGCACGGCGGGCCCGCCGACAGCGACGCGACCGGCTGGATCGCTGACAGGGCCAACGAGATCATCGCGGCGGGCAACGTCGACGTGCTCCGCGGCGACGGCAGCCCGGGCCGCCACGACTTCCTCCGCGGCTACGTCGGCGACCTCGCGAACATCATCGACATGGAGGCCATCAAGGCCGCCGGCGTCAAGATCGGCGCCGACCCGCTCGGCGGCGCGAGCGTCGAGTACTGGGGCGCCATCCGCGACGTCTACGGCCTCGACCTCACCGTCGTGAACCCCGGCGTCGACCCGACCTGGCGCTTCATGACGCTCGACTGGGACGGCAAGATCCGCATGGACCCGTCCAGCCCGTCGGCCATGGCGAGCGTCGTGCACCGCAAGGACGAGTTCGACGTGCTCACCGGCAACGACGCCGACGCCGACCGCCACGGCATCGTAACGCCGGACGGCGGCCTGATGAACCCGA
The DNA here is from genome assembly GCF_014217665.1 of Frigoribacterium sp. NBH87. Classification (NCBI taxonomy): domain Bacteria; kingdom Bacillati; phylum Actinomycetota; class Actinomycetes; order Micrococcales; family Microbacteriaceae; genus Frigoribacterium; species Frigoribacterium sp. NBH87. Next base: position 2,423,658 of record NZ_CP043650.1, on the reverse strand, counting down.
ACCACTACCTGGCCGTCGCGATCGACTACCTCTACACGCACCGCCCGCAGTGGCGCGAGGACGCCGCGATCGGCAAGACGCTCGTGTCGTCGAGCATCATCGACAAGGTCGCCGAGAAGCACGGCCGTCGCCTCTGGGAGGTGCCGGTCGGCTTCAAGTGGTTCGTGCCCGGGCTCGTCGACGGCTCCGTCGCCTTCGGCGGCGAGGAGAGCGCCGGCGCGTCCTTCCTCCGCAAGGACGGCACGGTCTGGACGACCGACAAGGACGGCATCCTCCTCGCCCTGCTCGCGAGCGAGATCATCGCCGTCACGGGCAAGACCCCGTCGCAGCTCTACCGTGAGCTGACCGAGGAGTTCGGCGACCCCGTCTACGAGCGCGTCGACGCCGCCGCCAGCAAGGAGCAGAAGGCGCGCCTCGGCAAGCTCGACGGCGACGCCATCACGGCCACCGAGCTCGCGGGCGACCCGATCACCGCCACGCTCAGCGAGGCTCCCGGCAACGGCGCCGCGGTCGGCGGCCTCAAGGTCGTCACCGACAAGGCGTGGTTCGCGGCCCGCCCCAGCGGCACGGAGGACGTCTACAAGATCTACGCCGAGTCGTTCGAGGGCCCCGAGCACCTGGCGCGCGTGCAGCAGGAGGCGAAGACGATCGTCGACGCCGCCCTCGGCAGCTAGCGACGGCGCTCACGCGAGGAGGAGGGGCCGGGCTGCGATGGCAGCCCGGCCCCTCCTCGTCGTCACGACCACGACCACAGCCGCAGCCGCAGCCGCGGCGGCGGCGGCGGCGGCGGCGGCGGCGGTCAGCCGGCGTACGTCGGCGCGGCCGGCAGGCCGAAGAACTCCTCGAGCGTGGTGACGCCCTGCTGGTGCATCTCGGTCGAGAGCGGCACGCCCACGTAGCGGAAGTGCCAGGGCTCGTACGTGAAGCCCGTCACCGCGGTCTTGTCGGCCGGGTACCGCAGCAGCCAGCCGAACCGCCAGGCGTTCTCCGCGAGCCAGCGGCCCTGCGACGTGTCGCCGAAGCACGCCTGCAGCACGCAGCTCAGCGGCAGCGGGCTGATGTCGGCGACGAGCCCGGTCTGGTGCTCCGAGAAGCCCGGTCGGGCGCTCTGCACGTCGGCCTGGGCCTGGCCGAGCTGCTGCACCCACCCCGCGTAGACGGTCACCTGCGTCGCGTACGAGCGGTACGCGCTCTGCACGGTCATGGGGCCCGCGCCCTCCGCCTCCCCCGCGGCGAAGAGGGCGAGCAGGGCGTCGCCGGCCTCCTTCCGGAAGACGGGCGGGTTCTGCGACGAGACGTCGACGGTGACGAGGTCGGCGGGGGCGTAGTCGACCGGGTCGAGCGGCCGCAGCTTGTCGCTGACGACCCAGAGGCTGGCGGGGTCGTCGACCGAGAGGGCGCCGCGGTCGAACGCGGGCGTCGCCGGCGCGGCCGGCTCCGGGGCTGGGGTCACGGGGTCCTCCGTCGGGGCCGGGGCGGTGGGCGTCGAGCTCGCCCGGGGCGTCACCGAGGGAGTCGCGGTGCCGGTCACCGAGGCCCCGTCGTCCGCGCCGGTGCACCCGGCGAGCACCGCGGCCACGAGCCCGAGCGCCAGGGCCGACGCCGCGCGGCGCCGTGCCCCGCGGCCCGGGGAGGCGGGGCGGAGGCGCGGGCGGCGTGACGACATGCGCTCCAGGGTAGGGGGCGCACCGCGGGTCGAGCGGACGTCACGTGGCGGCGCGACGCCGCGTGGAGTAACTTCTGCGTACCACGCAAGTTTCTCGTCGACGTGACGTCGACGATCGGCGCTCACCGCGCCTCCGGCGCTGCTGCCCCCTCCCCCGCGGCCCGCCGCGCACCCCGTCAGACTCACCGCACCAGGAAGACCACACATGTCCCGGGTCACCGACTCCTCCCCCGCCGCCGCCGCGCCCGCCGAGAGACAGGGGCTGATGTCGCACCGTCAGATCCTCTTCGTCATCTTCGGGCTGATGGCCGGCATGTTCCTCTCCGCCCTCGACCAGACGATCGTCGGCACGTCGATGCGCACCATCGCCGACGACCTCGACGGGCTCAGCCTGCAGGCCTGGGTCACCACGGCGTACCTGATCGTGTCGACCATCTCGACGCCGATCTACGGCAAGCTCAGCGACATCTTCGGCCGTCGGCCGCTGTTCCTCATCGCGATCTCGATCTTCCTGGTCGGCTCGCTCGCCGCCGGGTTCAGCGAGAGCATGTACCAGCTCGCGATCTTCCGGGCGATCCAGGGCATGGGCGCCGGCGGCCTCATGGCGCTGCCGCTCACGATCATGGGCGACATCCTCGCCCCGCGCGAGCGCGCCAAGTACCAGGGCTACTTCCTCGCCGTGTTCGGCATCTCGAGCGTCATCGGTCCGCTGGTCGGCGGCCTCTTCGCCGGGGCCGACGAGATCCTCTTCGTCACCGGCTGGCGCTGGGTGTTCCTCATCAACATCCCGATCGGCATCGTCGCGCTGGGCGTCGTCGTGCGGTTCCTCCACATCCCCGGCCAGGTGCGCCGCGAGAACGTCCGCATCGACTGGCTGGGCGCCGGCGCCGTGATCGTGGCCGCCGTGCCGCTGCTGCTCGTCGCCGAGCAGGGCCGCGAGTGGGGCTGGAGCTCGCCCCGCGCCTTCGCCTGCTACGTCATCGGCGTCGTCGGCATCGCCGCGTTCATCGCCGTCGAGCGCCGCATGGGCGACGACGCGCTCATCCCGCTCAAGCTCTTCCGCATCCCGACCTTCGCGATGTCGACGGTGCTGGGCGTCCTGGTCGGCTTCGGCATGTTCGGCGCCCTCCTGACGGTGCCGCTGTACCTGCAGCTCGTCAACGGCGCGACGCCGACCGAGAGCGGCTTCCAGATGCTGCCGATGATCGCCGGCCTGATGATCTCGTCGATCGTCTCCGGCCAGCTGATCGCCCGCACCGGCCGCTACAAGATCTTCCCGATCACCGGCACGGCCTTCATGGCGCTGGGCTTCTTCTGGTTCACGACCCTGTCGTACGACAAGCCCTACTGGTTCATGATGTTCGGCATGCTGCTGGTCGGCCTCGGCCTCGGCCAGCTGATGCAGACGCTGACCATCGCGTCGCAGAACTCCGTCGGCCCGCGCGACATCGGCGTGGCCACCTCGGCCTCGACGTTCTTCCGCCAGATCGGCGGCACGCTGGGCACCGCCGTGCTCTTCTCGGTGCTGTTCTCGCGCATCCCGCAGACCATCGCCGGCGCGTTCGCCGACCGCGACCTGCAGGCCGACGCCCAGGCGGCCCTCGCCGACCCGGCCGTCGCGAGCGACCCGGCCAACGCCTCCATCCTCGGGCTGTACCAGTCGGCCCAGGGCGGCGACACCTCCCAGGTCGGGGGGGCGCTGAACGGCGACACGTCGTTCCTCAACACGGCCGACCGCCGTCTGGCCGCGCCGTTCCTCGACGGGTTCGCCAACGCGACGGTGACCGTGTTCTGGGTCGCGCTGACCGTCGTGCTGGTGGCGTTCGTGCTCAGCTTCTTCCTCAAGGCGACGCCGCTGCGACAGAAGTCGGCCATCGACGAGGCCCACGACGACGCCCAGGCGGCCCTCGCCGCCGACGCGGCCGTGCAGGCGCAGGAGGCGGCGGCCGCGACGGGCGCGCTCGTCTCGCCCGACACGGGCAGCGTCCGGACGGTCGACGGGGGCGACGCTCCCCGCCGGGGGACGGCCGCCGACGGAGCCTCCGAGGAGCCTGCGGATCAGCGACCGTGACTGGACTCCGTCGCCGAGGCGAGTAACGTTGACGACGACGTAGGCGCCACGCGCTGACGTCCTGGTCGTCTCGCCTCCGGCGGTCCCTGCCCGTGAAGCTCAGCGCGGGAGGCGCGACGACCTCGGGCCGTGCACCTCAGGGTGCACGGCCCGTCCTCGTCTCCAGGCTGCGCCGCGGGCCCCTCCCTGGGAGAACGGCGGGCCCCTCGCCCCCGTCGCCGGCCCTAGCTAGACTCTCTAGCATGCCCGACAGGTCAGCCCCGATCTACGACGCCTCCGGCTACTGGTACTCCAGCAGCAACGAGGAGCGCGGCGTCGAAGTGCTCAACGCCCTGCGCCGCTACCGTGCGGCCGAGTCCGAGATGCGCCGTCGCACGCGCACCTCCATGAAGATGGGCGAGACCGACCTCGCGGCCGTCCGCTTCCTCCTCCGCGCCCAGCGCCGCAGCGAGACCGTCAGCGCGAAAGAACTGGCCGACCACCTCGGCATCACCTCCGCCTCGACCTCGGTGCTCATCAACCGCCTCGTGCGCAGCGGGCACATGGAGCGCCACTCGCACCCGACCGACAAGCGCGGAGTCCTGCTCACGGCCACCGGCGACTCGAACAGTGAGGTGCGCGCCACGATGGCGAGCATGCACACGCGGATGATCAGCGCGGCCGAGTCGCTCACCGCCGACGAGTCGGCGGCCGTCGTGGGCTTCCTCCGCGACATGACCTCCGCGATCGAGATCGACGACCACGGCGTCGACGGGCCCGCCGGCCAGGGGCACGACGCGACGACCGCGGCGCCGGCCGCCGTGGCCGCCCACCCGCACGTCGCCACCGTCCGCGAGACCGAGAACGCCTGACCCGCTGACCCGTGCGGCCGGGCGCCCCGCTCTGCTCGGCCGCGCCGCTCAGCTCGCCGTGGCCGCCTCGGAGCCCGGCTCGGTGGCCGGCGGCTCCGCGACGACGAACTCCGCCGACGGGAGCCGTCGACGCATGACGGCCACCGCCTCCTCGTTGCTGTCGACGAGCACGTAGCGGCGCCCCAGGGCGTCGGCCACGGCACCCGTCGTGCCGCTGCCGGCGAAGAAGTCGAGCACCCAGTCGCCCTCGCGCGACGACGCCTGGACGATCCGTCGCAGCACGCCCTCGGGCTTCTGCGTGGGGTAGCCGGTCTTCTCGCGGCCGGTCGGCGACACGATCGTGTGCCACCAGACGTCGGTCGGCAGCTTGCCCCGGGCGACCTTCTCGGGGGTGACGAGACCGGGCGCCATGTAGGGCTCCCGGTCGACCGTCTCGGAGTCGAAGTGGTACGCCGAGGCGTCCTTCACGTAGACGAGGATCGTGTCGTGCTTCGTCGGCCAGCGGTTGCGGCTCTTGGCGCCGTAGTCGTAGGCCCAGATGATCTCGTTGAGGAACGACTCGCGGCCGAAGAGCGCGTCGAGCAGCACCTTCGCGTAGTGGGCCTCGCGGTAGTCGAGGTGCAGGTAGAGCGTGCCGTCGCGGGCGAGCAGGCGCCAGGCCTCGGCGAGGCGCGGCTCGAGGAACGACCAGTAGTCGTCGAAGTGGTCGTCGTAGCGCATCAGGTCGCCGCGGATCCGCTCGTAGCCCCGCCCCTTGAAACCGGTCACGGCGGTGACCGACCCCTCCACGCTGCGGATCGAGGTCGTCGAGCGCCGCTGCTGGGGCCGCCCGGTGTTGAACGGCGGGTCGAGGTAGACAACCGTGAAGGCGCCGTCGGGCAGCTGACGGGTCGCGTCGAGGTTGTCGCCGTGGACCACGAGGCTCGGGGAGTCACGGGTCCAGTCGACGGGCATGGTCACCATTCTGTCGTGCCGGGCAGCGGCCAGTTCACCGGGCGTAGGGTCGCCGGATGAGCATCACCGTCGAGAACCGCCCCCAGCAGTCCCAGTACGCCCTCGTCGAGGACGGCGAGACCGTCGGCTTCGCCGCCTACGACGTCGTCGGCGACGAGATCCGCTTCACCCACACCGAGATCGAGCCGAGCCGTCGCTCGGCCGGCCTCGGCGCGCAGCTCGTGCAGGGCGCCCTCGACGACGTGCGCGCCGAGACCTCGCTGCGCGTCGTGCCGCTCTGCCCGTTCGTCGCCGACTGGGTCGACGAGCACGTCGACTACCAGGAGCTGCTGGCCCGCTGACCCCGGTCGCCGACCCGCGACTCCCCCCAGCTCTCGGAGCTGTGCCCGCAGGGCACGCCCGCAGGGCTCACGTCACGGGACCCGGCGGAGCCACTCGGGCGTGGCGAACTTCGTCGTCACGAGCTGCTCGGCGGCCTCGAGCTCGGCCTCGGTGACGTGGCCGGTCGTGGCGCCGTAGAGGCCCGTGAAGGTCTGCTTCATGCGCTCGATGATCTCGGCGCGGGGCAGGCCGGTCTGGCTGCGGAGCGGGTCGACGCGCTTGGCGGCGCTCGTGGTGCCCTTGTCGCTCATCTTCTCGCGGCCGATGCGGAGCACCTTGACCATCTTCTCGCCGTCCATGTCGTACGACATGGTCGCGTGGTGCAGCAGCGCGCCGTTGCCGAGGCGCTTCTGGGCGGCCCCGCCGATCTTGCCCTTCGCGCTCGTGATGTCGTTCAGCGGCTGGTAGAACGCGTCGATGCCGAGCGACTTCAGCGCCGTGATGACCCACTCGTCGAGGTAGGCGTAGCTGTCGGCGAAGCTCATGCCCTGCACGAGCTCGCCGGGGGCGTAGAGCGAGTACGTGACGATCGACTGGGCGTCCATGAACATGGCGCCGCCGCCGCTGATGCGGCGGACGACCTCGAAGCCGTGCTCCTCGGCCGCGTCGAGGTCGACCTCGTTGCGGAGCGACTGGAAGCTGCCGATGACGACGGCCGGTTGCTCCCACTCCCAGAAGCGCAGGGTGGGGCCGCGACGGCCGGCGCCGACCTCCTCGGTGAGCACCTGGTCGAGGGCGAGGTGCATGTTCGGCGACACGGGGGCGTCGTGGATGATCTGCCACTCGTGGTCACGCCAGTCGCTGGCCTTCGACAGGCTGCGACGGATCGCCACGGCGACGGCCTCGGGCGTGAAGCCGAGCAGGACGGCGTCGTCGGGCAGCCCGGCGCGGACGGCCGCGGCGATCGTCGCGGCGTCGGACTCGACGGGCAGGCCCGTGATCGAGCGGTCGATGGCGTCGAGCGCCGTGTCGGGCTCGAGGAAGAAGTCGCCCGCGAGGCGGAACTCGGCGATGCGCCCGTCGCGCACCTCCAGGTCGACCACCACGAGCTTGCCGCCAGGGACCTTGTACTCACCGTGCATGCGAGCAGCCTATGCCTGCCGGCCGGGACGGGCGGGGCGGGCGGGGGGCGTCGGCGGGCAGCAGCCCCCGGGGAGGCGCGGGTCAGCGGGGCACGCGGGCGTCCAGCCAACGGGTCAGGTCGTCGAGCACCTCGTCGCGGTTCGTCTCGCGGAAGATCTCGTGCCGTGCGCCCTGGTAGACGACGAGCTCGACGTCGGTGAGGCCGCTCCGGTTCACGTAGGCGTCGGCGAGCCTGCGCGCGCTCTCCTCCCCGCCGAGCGGGTCGTCGTCGCCGACCATGATCAGCAGCGGCACGTCGTGCTCGAGGTGCTTCGACGGGCGGCCCAGCAGGCGCAGCGTGTCGCGCCAGCCGAAGAGCTGCATCACCTTCGCGTCGACGACGAGGGGGTCGGCCGCCATCGCCTCGGCGACCGCGGGGTCGCGGCTCAGCCACTCGAAGCCGGTGCTGCCGAGGTGGGCGTGGCGCGCGTTGAGGTCGCCGCCGTTCATGCTGCCGGGCACGCGGTAGGCGGTGCCGGTGAGCACGACGGCGTCGTAGAGCGAGGCCTTCCGGTCGACGATCGCCTGGAGCATCAGCGACCCCCACGAGTGGCCGAGCGCGACGACGGGGAGGCCGGGGGCCTCGGAGCGGATGATCCCCGTCAGCTGGACCACCGCCTCCGCCGCTCCCCGCACGCCCGAGGGGCCGAGGCGCCCGAGCTTCGTGTGGTCGCCGCCGTGCTGGCCGAGACCGGTGGCGCCGTGGCCGAGGTGGTCGTCGGCGTAGACCGTCCAGCCGGCGCGGACGAGGTGCTGCGCGACCTCCTCGTAGCGGAGCGCGTGCTCGCCCACGCCGTGCATGATCTGCACCGCCCCTCGGGGGTCGGCCGCCCGCCACACGTAGTAGTGGACGGTGACGCCGTGCGCGTCGACGAACTCGAAGTCGCCCCGGGCGGCGGAGAAGGTGGGCATGCGGTCATCTTGGCACCGACCGGGGGCGGTCACGGTGCGGCGGGGCGGACGCGAGGAGGCGCGGGCCGGCTCCCGAGGGCCGCCCCGCGCCTCCTGCGCGGCGTCAGGGTCAGCTGCGCGGCGCGTCGACGTCGGTGCGGACGACGCCGAACGCGGCGTCGAGGTCGACGTCGACCTCGGTGCCGTCGTCGAGCCGGACGTCGACCTCGTACGCCACGCCGCCGTCGTCGCTGCGGTCGACGTCGGTGACGGTGCCGCCGCCGGCCGCGCTGAGCGCTGCGGCGGAGGCCTGGTCGTAGTCGGCACCGGTGACGGTGTCGTCGTCGGTGCCGGTGCCGGTCGTGGCGTCGCCCGAGCCGCCGGCGGAGTCGTCGGTCGCGCTGCCGGAGGCGCCGTCGCGGTCGTCGTCGTCGCGGCCTCCCCGGTCGCCCCGGTCGCCCCCGCGGTCGTCGCCCGTGCGGGTCGACGTCACGGCGTAGTCGTCGTCGAGGTACACGTGCGTCTCGCCGCCGCCGGGCAGCGAGACCTCGACCTCGTAGCCGGGCAGGCCGTCGCCGATCGTGTCGACCTCGGTGACGGTGCCGCCACCGGTCTCGGCGAGCGCCGCCTCCCGGGCACGGTCGGTGGTCTGGGCCGACAGCCGGTCGTCGTCGAGGCCGGTCGCCAGGGCGACGCCGCCGCCGCCGAGCACGAGCACGGCCGCCACTCCGCCGGCGATCAGCAGGGTCTTCTTGGTGTTCTTCATGACGGTGTCTCCGTTCGTCGAGCCGCTGTGCGGCCGGTGGTCGTGGGGGTGGTCAGTGCCGGTGCGGGGCGGGCCCCTCGGCGATGACCCCACTGTGCCGACCGGGCGCTGAAGCACCCCTGAAGCGACCTGAAGGGACCTTCAGCCGGCGCGGCCGCGCGCCGAGTGGTCACGATCTGCTGCTCTGGCGCCCGGCGACGCGCAGATCGTGACCACTCGACGGGAGGCTCGGCGTCAGCCGGCGGCAGGAGCGGCGTCAGCCGGCGGGGAGGTCGACCACGAAGCGCGCGCCGCCGAGCGGAGAGTCGTCGACGCGCACCGCTCCCCCGTGCACACGGACGATCTCGGCCACGATGGCGAGCCCGAGGCCGCTGCCCCCGGCGTCGCGGTCGCGGGCCTCGTCGAGGCGGACGAAGCGCTCGAACACCCGCCCGCGGTCGGCGACGGGCACCCCGGCGCCGTCGTCGTCGACGGTCAGCACCGCCCGGCCGTCGCGCTCGACGAGGGCGAGCGCGACGGTCGAGGTGGCGTGCCGTGCGGCGTTGGCGACGAGGTTGCGCACGACCTGCCCGAGCAGCGGCTCGTCGCCGACGACACGGGCGGGCCCGACGCCGGTGGCGTCGACGCGGATCGGAGAGGAGGCGCGGATCGGCGGGGAGGCGCGGAGCCGCGACGCCTCCGCCACCACGAGGTCGTCGAGGTCGACGGGCCGTCGGGCCACGCCGAGCTGCCCCTCGTCGGCGCGGGCCAGCACCAGCAGGCCCTGCACCAGGGCCGTGAGGCGCGCCTCCTCGCCGAGCACGGTGCCGGCGAGGGCCTGCCCGTCGATGCTGCCGGGGTGGAGCAGCGCGACCTCCGCGTGCTGCCGGATGGTCGCCAGGGGCGTCTTGAGCTCGTGGGACGCGTCGCCGACGAAGCGCCGCTGCGCGCGGGCGGAGGCGTCGAGCCGGTCGAGCATGCCGTTCAGGGTGCGGGCCAGGCGGGCGATCTCGTCGCGCCCGCCGGGGTCGCGGAGCCGTCGGTCGAGGCGCGTGGCGGTGACCTCGTCGACCTCGCGGCGCATGGCCTCGACCGGGCGCAGGGCCCGGCCGACGACGAACCAGGTCGTCACGCCGAGCACGACCAGCGCCACGGGCACGGCGACGCCGAGCGTCACCAGGCTCGCCGCGGAGGCGGCCTGCGCCTCGTCGAGGGAGCGCGCGGCCACGACGGTGAGCTCAGCCGTGTCGGCCGCGTCGTCGTCGGCCGCGCCGGCCGCGTCGTCGTCGGCGCCCCGGCCCCCGCGGCCGGACGAGTCGTCGTCATCGTCGTCGTCGTCGCGCGACGCCGACGCGGACGGCTCGCCACCCGACGACGCCCCGTCGCTCGCGCCGCCGGCGACGTCGGCGGTGTCGCGCTCGACGACGAAGGCCTCGCCGTCGAGCCGTGCCCGGCCGCCCGACGGCACGGTCGAGAGGCGGGTCGCCTCGGTGACGAGGTCGTCCTCGCCGCCGGCCGCGAGCACAGCGCCGGCGGAGTCGAGCACGACGACCAGCGTGCCGTCCGCGTCGCCGGCCACCGCGACGGCGGGCGTCTGCCCGGCCTCGAGCGCCGAGGCCACGCGCGAGACGTCCGCCTCGGCCGCCGAGCGCGGGGCGTCGTCGAGCACGGCGCGCTGCACGACCGCGAAGACGAGGGTGAAGAGGCCGAGGGTGACGGCGACGGCGAGCACGGCGGCCGCGGTGGTGCGGAGTCGCAGCGAGCCACGGCGACCACGGCGCCCGACGGGAGGGGCGTGCTCAGCCACCCCGCGACTCCAACCGGTACCCGGCCCCGCGGAGCGTGACGATCGCCTCCCGCCCGAAGGGGCGGTCGACCTTGTTGCGCAGGTGCCGCACGTACACCTCGACGATGTTGGGGTCGCCCTCGAAGTCGTCGTTCCAGACGCCGTCGAGCACCTCGCGCTTCGTGACGACGCTGCCGGCCCGTCGCATCAGGAACTCGAGCACGGCGAACTCGCGGCTCGTCAGGTCGACGACCGCGTCGCCGCGGTGCACGGTGCGGGCCGCGGGGTCGAGCCGCAGGTCGCCGGCCTCGAGCACGACGGGCCGCTCGCGGGCACCGCGCCGCACGAGGGCGCGCAGCCGGGCGAGCAGCACGGCGAACGAGAACGGCTTGGTGAGGTAGTCGTCGGCGCCGGTGTCGAGGGCCTCGACCTGGTCCCACTCGCCGTCCTTCGCCGTGAGCATGATGACGGGGGTCCAGTCGCCGCCCTCGCGCATGGCGCGGCAGACGGCGTAGCCGCTCATGCCGGGCAGCATGATGTCGAGCACGACCACGTCGTAGCTGCCCTCGCGGGTGCGCCAGAGGGCGTCGATGCCGGTGCCGGCCACGTCGACGGCCATGCCCTCGGCCTCGAGCCCGACCCGCAGGCCCTCGGCCAGGGTCGCCTGGTCCTCGACGACGAGCACGCGCACGGCCGGCTCCCTCCCCGCGGGCGCCCTGCCCACGCGCCCAGTCTGGCGGGCGAGCGCTGAACCGGCGCTGAAGCGGCGGCGGGGCCGGCGTCGCACGGTCTGCCACGGCCGGCGGGTCGGTGTCATCGCGGGTGGCCGCACCTCGAGGTTCGGCGGGTCGCCGTCCTCCTGGGCGGGCAGGCGCCCACCCGCCCACGAGGACACGGACCCGCCGCACCGCGCAGCGAGCCCGCCGCACCGGCCAGCGAGCCCGAGCCCTCGGGGAGGCGCGGGTCAGTGCGCCGAGTAGCCGCCGTCGACGAGGTGGTAGCTGCCGGAGATGAACGACGCCTCCGGGCTGAGGAGGAACAGCACTAGCGCGGCGACCTCGGCGTCGGTGCCGAGGCGGCCGGCGGCGTGCTGCTGCTCGAGCGCGGTGAGCGCCTCGCCGGAGAGCGACGCGCGCACGAGGGGCGTGTCGATGAAGCCGGGGCCGACCGCGTTCGTGCGGACGCCGCGGGCGGTGTACTCGAGCGCCGCGACCTTGGTCAGGCCGACCAGGGCGTGCTTGCTGGCGACGTAGGCCGCGTTCTGGGCCAGGCCGACCGTGCCGAGCACCGAGCTCATGTTGACGACGGCCCCGCCGCCGGCCTCGACGATGGCGGGCAGCTGGTAGCGGAGGCCGTAGAAGACGCCGTCGAGGTCGACGCCGCGCACGCGGTCCCAGGCGGCGACGTCGTACTCGCCGATGTCGGCCGGGGCGGCCCCGATGCCGGCGTTGTTCACGGCGAGGTGCAGGGCGCCGTACGTCGTCTTCGCGAACTCGACGGCGGCGTCGGACTGCTCGGCGACGGCCGTGTTCTGCTCGAAGGCGGTCGCGGCGCCGCCCGCGGCGACGATCTCGTCGACGACCGACTGCGCGGCGTCGAGCTTGATGTCGGTGACGACGACGGAGGCGCCCTCGGCGGCGAGCGCCCGCGAGATCTCGGCGCCGATGCCGCTGCCTCCGCCGGTGACGATCGCGGTCTTGTCGGTGAACCTGGCCATGGTGGTCCTTCTTCCTTCTGCGGCGCTGTCACGCCGGCGTCCTGGTGCCCCTCGGGGCATCGTCGTGGGGCTCGTCGTCGAGCCGTCCACGACGATACGCCTGCATCGACCTTTCCTCAACAGGTGTCGTCGATCTCCCCAAGATGTTTACTTAGCCGAGCTAACTGCTCATACTGGAGGGCGATGACCGACGTGACCCCCGCCTCCCCCGCTCCCCCCTCCGCCGCTGCCCCGCTCCGTGCGCTGCCGCACGCCCAGCTGGCCACGACGGTGCGCGGGTCGGTGCTGAGGCTGGCGCGGCGCCTCCGTCAGCAGAAGGCCGAGGCCGACGTGAGCGACGCCCAGATGGCGGCGCTCGGCTGGGTCTACCAGTCGCAGCCGCTGACCATCGGCGCCCTCACCGAGCACGAGGGCGTCACGCCGCCGTCGATGAACCGCACCGTCGGCAAGCTCGTCGAGGCCGGCCTGCTGGCGCGCCGGGTCGACGAGGCCGACCGTCGCCGCGTCGTGCTCGAGACGACGCCGGCGGGGTCCGCGTTCGTGGTCGAGACGCGCCGCCGCCGCGACGCCTGGCTCGCGCCCCGGCTCGCCGCCCTCACCCCCGACGAGCGCCGCACGCTGGCCGACGCGACCGAGATCCTGCGGAAGCTGACCCTCTCGTGAGCGCCATGTTCCGCTCGCTGCGGCTCTACAACTACCGGCTCTGGTCGGCCGGGGCGCTCGTCTCGAACACCGGCACCTGGATGCAGTCGACCGCCCAGGACTGGCTCGTGCTCACGCACCTCACCGACCACGACGCGACGGCCGTGGGCATCACGATGGCGCTGCAGTTCGCGCCGCCGATCCTCCTCGTGCCGGTCACGGGGCTCATCGCCGACCGCTTCGACCGGCGGCGCATGCTGATGCTGACGCAGGCGACGATGGGGCTGCTCGGGCTCGCGCTCGGCCTCCTCGTGCTGACCGACGTCGCCCAGCTCTGGATGGTCTGGGTCTTCGCGCTGCTGCTCGGCACGGCGAACGCGATCGACGCGCCCATCCGCCAGAGCTTCGTCTCCGAGCTCGTCCCGCCGGGGCACCTGGCCAACGCCGTCTCGCTGAACTCGGCCTCGTTCAACGCCGCGCGCCTCCTCGGCCCCGCCGTCGCCGGCGTTCTGATCGCGGGGGTGGGCACGGGCTGGGTGTTCCTGATCAACGCGGCGTCGTTCGCGGCGGTGCTGGTGTCGCTGCGCTTCATCCGGGTGTCGCAGCTCGAGGCGAAGCCCCGGGTGTCGCGGGCGAAGGGCCAGATCAGGGAGGGGTTCCGCTACGTGCGCGGCCGCCCCGACCTCCTGGTGATCTTCGCCGTGATCTTCGTGATCGGCACCTTCGGCCTCAACTTCCCGATCTTCACCTCGACGATGGCGAGCGTCGAGTTCGGCGTCGACGCCAGCGGCTTCGGCCTGCTGTCGTCGTGCATCGCGGTCGGCTCGCTGGCGGGCGCCCTGCTGTCGGCCCGGCGCGAGCGGCCGCGGATGCGCGTGCTCGTGCTCGCGGCCTTCGCCTTCGGCGTGACCTGCACGGTCGCGGCGCTGATGCCGACGTACTGGAGCTTCGCCGCCGTGCTCGTCACCGTGGGCCTCTCGTCGATCACGCTGATGACGACAGCGAACGGCTCAGTGCAGCTGTCGGCGGCCCCGGAGATGCGCGGTCGCGTGATGGCCCTCTACATGGCGATCTTCACGGGAGGCACCCCGCTCGGCGCCCCGATCGTCGGCTGGGTCGCCGACACCCTCGGCCCGCGCTGGGCCATCGGCGTCGGCGCGAGCGCCGGCTACGTGGCGGGCGGCCTCGCGCTGGCGTGGCTGATCCGCCGCCAGCACCTGCGGCTGCGCCGCGGCGGGTCGGTGCTGCACCCGCGCTTCCGGGTCGAGCACGACGGCGACGGACTCCGCGAACAGCGCGAGGAGACCGCCGAGGCGATGGCGGCCGACGAGGCCGCTGTCCGCCAGACGACGTAGCGACCGGCCGGGCCGCCGCGCGGTCGCTGTGGGGCGTACGCTCCCCGGCACGAGCAACCGGGTCGTCGACCGACGAGCCGAGCGACTCGGCGGCGGAGGGCCGGCCATGGGCAGAGCGACGGTCAGCGGCGTCGTGGCGATCGCCACCACGACCGTGGGAGGCGCGCTGGGCCTCGTCGTGCTCGCTCGCCTCGACCGCACGGCCGGCTCCGGAGCCGAGGCCGGCGGCGTCGCCACGGCGCTGACTCCCCTCACGACGACGGGCGCCGGGGCCGCCGCGACCCCGGTCGCCGCGGTGCCGTCGGCCGCGGCGACGGCCGGTGCCGGCGCGGCCGCGACGCCCGGTGCGGTCGACGGCACGGGCGCCGCGGGCACCTCCGTCGTCACCCCGCTGGCCGGCGGCGACTACGTCGGGGTGGCCCTGGCGCTGCTCGCGGCGGCCGTCGTGGTCGGCGGGCTCGTCGTGCTGCTCGTCGCCCTCGCGGACCGCGTGCTCGCCGACAGCCCGGACGGGTCGACGTTCGGCCGACGCCCGAGGTCCACGCCTCCGCGGGTGGCCTCGGCGGTCGGGGCGACGACCGGGCGCGCCGCACCGGCAGCCGCCCCGGCGGGCGACCCGCCAGGAACGCTCATCCACTCCGGAGTGGATCAGCCGCCTGCGCCGGCGACTCCGCAGCACGACTGACCCGTCGCGCGTCGGCTCCCCCGTCCCGCCGCCGCTCGCCCGCCTCCCCGAGGCCGACCCGGGCGTCTAGGCTCCCGGGGTGCCCACCTCGCCGCGCCCCCGCCGTCACCGCGCGGTCCGCGCCGCGCTGCTGCTGCTCGCCTCCGCCGTCGTCGCCACGGCCGTCGCCGGGTGCGCGGCGAGCGCGCCGCAGGCGCCTCCTCCCGGAGCGACCTTCGACTACCAGCTCGGTGCCGCCTACGACCCCTCGGCCGGCACCGACGTCGTCGTGCGCGACAGCACGGCCGAGCCCGCCGCCGGCGCCTACGGGGTCTGCTACGTGAACGGGTTCCAGACTCAGCCGGGCGTGGACTGGCCGGACGAGCTCCTGGTGCACCGCGCCTCCGGCGAGCTGCTCGTCGACCCCGGGTGGCCCGACGAGCACCTGTTCGACCTCGCCCGCCCCGAGACGAGGGCCACGGTCGCGGCGCGCATGACGGCCACGATCGAGGGCTGCGCCGACGACGGCTACGACGCCGTCGAGTTCGACAACCTCGACTCGTACAGCCGCTCGGAGGGCGCCTTCGGCCTCGACGACGCCGTCGCCTACGCGACGCTGCTCGTCGACCGGGCGCACGCCGTCGGGCTCGCCGCCGCACAGAAGAACACGGCCGAGCTGGAGTCGCGGGGCCGGGACGAGGTCGGCTTCGACTTCGCGGTCGTCGAGGAGTGCGACGCCTACGACGAGTGCCCCGCGTTCACCGAGGTGTACGGCGACCGGGTGCTCGCGGTCGAGTACCCCGACGAGCTGCGCGACACGTTCGCCGGCACCTGCGGCCGGGCGACGACGCCGGCGAGCACCGTCCTCCGCGATCGCGACCTCGTGGGGCCCGACGACCCCGGCTACGTGTCCGAGCGGTGCTGACGGGCGCCCGTCCGCTCACGCCTCGCGCGTGATCTCCACCGTGACGAAGAGCGACGACGCCCCCGACCCCGCGTAGACGCCGCGCAGCGGCGGCACGTCGCGGTAGTCGCGGCCCTGGCCGACGACCACGTGCCGCTCGCCGATGTCGATGAGGTTCGTCGGGTCGTAGCCGTGCCAGGTGCCGCAGAAGTACTCGACCCAGGCGTGCGACTCGCCCACGATCGTCTCGCGCAGCTCGGCCGAGGGCTTCGGGTGCAGGTAGCCGCTGACGTAGCGGGCCGGGATGCCCGCCGAGCGGAGGGCCCCGATCGTCACGTGGGCGATGTCCTGGCAGACGCCGGCCCGGGCGGCCCAGCTCTCGGCGGCGGTGGTCTTCACGTTGGTGACGCCGGGCAGGTACGACACCGCGCCTCCCACGGCCCGGCAGATCGCGAGGGCCGCCTCGCAGGGCGCCGCCGAGCCCCGCGCCTCGGCCGCGAGCGCGACGAGGTCGTCGGGCGGCGTCGTCAGCGGCGTCTGCTCGAGGTGCTCGACGAACGGGGCGGTGGCGCCCGCGACGCGCGCGAGGTCGTCCCAGCCCATGCTCGTGTCGGGGTGCGCGACGGGCCTGACCTCGACGAGCGACGTCGCGGTCAGCGACAGCTGCCGGTGCGGCAGCAGCACCTCGAACGACGAGACGCGGGTGCCCCAGTAGTCGACGTACTCGTGCGAGGCCGCGACGGGCTCGATGCGCAGGTGCGACGAGAGCACGTACTGCCCCTCGGTGTGCGCCGGCAGCATGCGGGCCTCGTTGTAGCTGGCCACCGCCTCCCCGGCGTACGAGAACCCGGTCAGGTGCCGGATGCGCAGGCGGCTCACGCGCGGCCGCCGACCCAGGTCGGTGCCGCGCTGGTCGGGAAGTACCGCTGGCGGATCGCCTCGGAGGCCGCGCTCGTCGCCGCCTGCACGCTGTCCATGTGGCCGGGCAGGTCGTCGAGGATCTCGCCGATGGGCCGGTACTCGAGCTCGCTGCGCATCTGGCCGAGGATGCGCACCCCGCTGTCGGAGGCCGCCACCCGGTGGTTCGTCGGCTCGACCTCGCGGAGGCACATCTCGGCGCGGCTCACCGCGAACAGGACGCTGCGCGGGAAGAGGCGGTCGAGCAGCAGGAACTCCGCCGCGTTGCGGGCGCTCGGCACGCCCCGGTAGGTGCGCAGGTAGGCCTCGTAGGCGCCGCAGGAGCGGAGGATGGTCGTCCACGACGGGCCGGACGCCTCGGTGAGCGTGCGCGTCGCGAGCAGGCGGGCGGTCATGTCGGCCCGCTCGATCGACCGGCCGAGGGTGAAGAAGTGCCAGACCTCGTCGCGGCTCGTGGCGCTCTCGATGATGCCGACGGCGAGGGCGCTGCGCTCCCGCACCCAGCCGAAGAACTCGTGCACCTTGTCGCCGGCCACCTTGCGGGGCATGCGCGCCCTCGTGGTGTTCAGCGACTCCCACAGCTCGGTCGAGACGATCTCGCGGGCCCGTCGCGCGTTCTCGCGGGCGGCGCCGAGCGAGTAGGCGATCGAGGCGGGGTTGTGCCGGTCGACGGCGAGCATCGCGAGCACGTCGGCGCGGGTCAGCGACACGTCGGCGGGGGCCTCGCTGCCCATCACCGCGAGGAGGCTGCGGCAGGCGGCGTCCTCCTCGATCCACGGGTCCTCGAGCAGCAGCTGCAGGTGCACGTCGAGGATGCGCGCGGTGCCGTCGGAGCGTTCGATGTACCGACCGATCCAGAAGAGGCTCTCGGCGATGCGGCTCAGCATGATTCCCTCTCGGTGGTGGCGCGGTCGTCGTTCTGTCGTTGCGGTCGTCGCTGCTGCTGTTGCTGCTGGACGTGCTCCTGCTGCTGCTGGGCCTGCTGGTCGTTGCGGGGGTCGTCCTGCGGAGCGTGGTCGGGGCTGTGGTCGGCGACCGCCGGGGCGCCCGCCTCCGCGGCGGTCACGATCGGGATCGCGGCCGTGGGCGTCGTCTGCTCGGCGATGAGGGCGCTGACGTCGTGGCCGGCCCAGGCGTTGACGTCGCCGCCGACGATCCAGGTGTCCTTCGAGCCGCCGCCCTGGCTGCTGTTGACGACGAGCTGCCCCTCGGGCAGCGCGACCCGGGTGAGCCCGCCGGGCAGCACCCAGACGTCGTCGCCGTCGTGCACCGCGAAGGGCCGCAGGTCGGCGTGCCGGGGCCGCAGCCCCTCGTCGACGAGGGTCGGGATGGTGCTCAGCTGCACGACCGGCTGCGCGATCCAGCCGCGGGGGTCGCGCTGCAGACGGGTGCGCAGCTCGTCGAGCTCGCGGCGGCTCGCGGCCGGGCCGACGACGAGGCCCTTGCCGCCCGAGCCGTCGACCGGCTTCACGACGAGCTCGTCGAGGCGGTCGAGCACCTCCTCGAGGGCGCCCGGGTCCTCCAGCCGCCACGTGTCGACGTTCGGCAGCAGCGCCTCCTCGCCCAGGTAGTAGCGGATCAGCTCGGGCAGGTACGTGTAGACGAGCTTGTCGTCGGCGACGCCGTTGCCCACGGCGTTCGCGATGGTCACGGTGCCGAGGCGCGCCGCCATCAGCAGGCCCGGTGAGCCGAGCACCGAGTCGGCGCGGAACTGCAGCGGGTCGAGGAACTCGTCGTCGACCCGGCGGTAGATGACGTCGACCCGCTCGGGGCCGCCGGTGGTGCGCATGAACACGCGGCCGCCGGAGCAGTAGAGGTCGCGGCCCTCGACGAGCTCGACGCCCATCAGCCGGGCCAGCAGCGTGTGCTCGTAGTAGGCGCTGTTGAAGACGCCGGGGGTCAGCACGACCACCGTCGGCTCGTCGACGCCCGACGGTGCGCTCTTCTTCAGGGCCGCGAGGAGGCGGTTGGGGTAGTCGCCCACCGGTCGCACCCGCATCGAGACGAAGAGCTCGGGCAGGGTCTGTGCCATCACCCGCCGGTTCGAGATCACGTAGCTGACGCCGGACGGCACCCGCACGTTGTCCTCGAGGACGCGCCACGCGCCGGCCTCGTCGCGCACCAGGTCGATGCCGCTGACCTGGATGCGCGCGCCGCCCGACGGCTCGATGCCCGCGGCCTGCCGGTGGAAGTGCGACGACGAGGTGATCAGCCGCGCCGGGATGACCCCGTCGGCCACGGCCCGCTGCGCGCCGTACACGTCGGAGAGGAAGGCCTCGAGCGCCCGCACCCGCTGCGCGACGCCCTTCTCGACCGAGGCCCACTCGGGCTGCTCGATCACGCGCGGCACGGCGTCGAGGGGGAAGGGGCGCTCCTCGCCGGCGAAGTCGAAGGTGACGCCCTGGGCGAGGTACGAGTCGGCCAGCGCGGCGGTGCGGTGCCGCAGGTCGTCCTGCGTCATGCCCTCGAGCGTCGCGTGGATCTCGTGGTACGCCCGGCGCGGGGTGCCGTCGCGCTCGAACATCTCGTCCCACGCGCGGGCGGGCGGCATGCGGTCGGCGGCCTGCCGGGCCGCGGCCTGGCGGGCCGCGGCCTGGCGGGCGCCCGAACCGACCCCGAGGGCCCCGGCGGCGGCCCGCAGGCCCCCGCCGCGACGGCCGCCCGGGTCGGCCGTGGCCGCGTATCCGTCGAAGAGGTCTCCCATGGCTCGACGGTATCCACGGGGTGTTGCGGGGGTGTTTCCGCGGCGTTGCACGCGGGGACGAGCTCGCTGTGGGGGTGCCGAGCGAGCGGGCGGCGGCCCGGACGCCGTCGCACCGGCCTCCGCCGCGCCGTCCCCCGCGCGGGGCTCCCCCGGTCTGGGCGCACCCGCTCTGGGGCTGCAGCGCCCGGGGCCGCGCGACGTAGCGTCGCGGCGTGGACCAGATGACGATGACCGAGGCGCTCGCCTCCGCCTCCCAGCCCGACGAGCAGCGCCTCCTCCCGATCGGCGGCACGGCGTGGCCGCGGCACGACGCGATCGACCACTTCCTGCACCCGACGGGCTGACCGGAGCCTCCCCGCCGACGTGGGGGCGACTCCTCTCGGCCCCGACGCCGTCGCCGCTGGCCGCACCCGGCGATCTCATGCTCCCGGGCGAGCCGATGCGCAGCCTCAGGGACTAGCGTCGGGACGAATCGCACATCGTTCCACTCGGGAGGACCCCATGAGTTTCCGTTTCCTGTTCATCGCCGTCATCGCCTTCGTCGCGTACACCTTCGGAGCCAAGGCCGGCCACGGCCGCTACAAGGAGATCGCGAGCTACTTCGGCTCGTTCTGGAACGACCCGCAGGTCAAGAAGGCCCGCAAGAGCGCCGGCAAGAACGTCGCCAAGGCCCGCAAGGTCGCCGCCAAGAAGGCGAAGAAGCGCTGGAGCTGAGCTCCGCAGACGTCCGCTGAGGCCGCCCCTACGGGCGGCTCAGCGCGAGGACGCCCCGTCACGACCTGGTCGTGACGGGGCGTCCTGCCGTTCGGGGCGGGCTCAGTCGAGCAGGCCGGCGCTGTACTGCCAGAGCACGTCGGCGGCCTCGGGGTCGAGCGCGTACGCCTTGACGCCGACGCGCGGGCGGTCCTCGGAGAAGGGCAGCGCCTCCTCGACGTCCTCGAAGTAGCGGCCCCCGACGCCCTCGACGAGCGGCGAGGCGGCGACCAGCACCGAGGTGGCGGCGCCCTGCTCCGGCGTCTTGAACGCCGGGTTCGGGGTGCCGTCCGCGTCGCGCCAGCCGCGGTCGAGGATCTCCTGCTCGGGCATGTGCCGCTGCAGGGCCGTCATGATGCCGCCCGGGTGCACGGCGTTGGCGAGCACGCCCTCGTCGGCCCAGCGCTGGGTGACGCCGACCGCGAAGAGCGAGTTGGCCGTCTTCGACTGGCCGTAGGCCGACCACGGGTCGTAGGGGCGGCGCTCGAACATCACGTCGTCGAAGACGACGGGCGAGTAGTGGTGGCCGGTCGAGCTGAGCGAGACGATGCGCGACGGGGCACCAGCGTCGTCCGCGCCGGCCACGAGGGCCGACTTGAGGGCGAGCGACAGGGCCATGTGGCCGAGGTGGTTGTTCGAGAACTGGAGCTCCCAGCCCTCGGGCGTGCGGGTCTCCGGCGTGGCCATGACGCCGGCGTTGTTCACGAGGGCGTGCAGCGGGCCCTGCCAGGCGTCGGCGAAGGCGGTGAGGGAGTCGCGGCGCTGCAGGTCGAGGACGGCGTGCCGCACCGTCTCGCTGCCGGTGCTGCGGCGGATGTCGGCCACCGCCTCCTCGCCCTGCTCCGGGCGTCGGACGGCGAGGGTCACCTCGGCGCCGGCCCCGGCGAGGGCGCGCGCCGTCTCGAGGCCGAGGCCCGAGGCGCCGCCCGTGACGACGATGCGGCGGCCGGTGAGGTCGACGCCGTCGACCACCTCGGCGGCGGTCGTGGCGGCGGAGAACGGGGTGGTGAGACGTGTCATGCGGTGAACGGTAGCCCCGGGGTCTGTGGCTGGGGTCCGTGCGTGCCCGCGGCCTCGGTGCGAGGGTGCCAGCAGCGCCCGGGGGTCAGGCGGAGCGGCCGGCCCAGGCGTCGACCCGCTCGAGGACGCCGCGCTGGAGGTCGAGCGAGGCACGCCAGTCGCCCGGGCGCCGGAGTCCGTGGTCGGCGCCGGGCACGGTGACGAGCTCGAGGCCGGAGGCGCCCAGGCCCTCCGGCCGCCACCACGCGTCGACGTCGCCCCCGACGGCCAGGTGCTCGGGGCCGGCGGCGTCGAGCGCGGCCCGCACGGCCGGCTCGGTCGTCAGCGGGGTGAGCCACGCGCCCGGCAGCCCTTCCCGGAGCGCCCACGGCAGGCACCAGGTGCCGAGCGACTTGGCGACGACGTGGGCGGGCCCGGTGGCGCCGGAGGCGCGGGCTGCGTCGAGCGCGGAGCGCGCCTCGGCCGTGACGAACGCCTCCGGGTCGCCCTCGGCGGCGTCGTCGATCGTCCACGAGACGACCTGCACGTGCCAGCCCCGCTCGGCGAGCAGCGCGACGGACCAGGCGAGCACCGGCGCCTGCGCGGTGTAGCCGGCGCCGGGCAGCACGAGGGCGACCGGCGACGCGGCGTCGAGGCCGGTGGAGGCGGTGGTCGAGGTCACGGGGCGAGCCTAGGAGGCGGGGGCGCTGGGCACGATCTGCGCGATCGGCGAGGATGGGCTGATGGTGGGGACGGAGGGGCGGGGCGGTCGCGCCCGACGGCGTCTCCCGATCGTCACGCTCGTGTGCCTCGGCGCGACCCTCGGCGCGCTCGTCGCCCTGGGGTTCCTCGCCCAGTCGGTCCCGGCCGGGCTGCTCATCGCGGCACCGCTGGCGCTGGGCCTGCTGGGCAGCGTGGCCGCGCTCCTCGACTGTTTTGGCGGGATCGAGCGTGAGCGCCCAGCCCTCGGGGGCTGATCAGGGCACGAGCGCCATCCACTCCGCCGCGCGACGGAGGCGATGAACGACGAGCTCGTGACAGGCTGCTCTCGTCGCAGGGGCCTCACGGCGACACCTCATGAACAACCCACGTACCGCACCGATCTCCGACATGTCGACGTACCGACGATTGTCGGTCGTCGCTGCCAGGAGGGGGGAGGTGAAGCCACGTGAGCATCGAGACGATCGTTGAGGAGCTGGAACAGACCAGCACCGTGTTCAGCAGCAGCCAGCTGCCCTGGGCCCACTGAAAGTCCGGCGGGTGCAGGCCCTGCCTGCACCCGCCTCCCCCGTGAGGACGACATGAACCACATCTGCAAGAACGACCCCCTCCGTGACTTGGCCGTGAGAATCGTCGAAGAGTCCGTGCGAGCTCATCCCGCCCTTCGCGCTCGAGCAGAGATCGCGTCGATCGGGCTCGCCCCCGTCACTAGGCCCCACTGCGCCCCGAACTACGCGAGCGACCTCGGACTCCGACGTTCATCTGATCCATCGAGTTTTTTCTCGTCGGCCTGTCGTCGCCTTAATATCGATGCGTCTCGCGTCGAGAGACAGGTCCAGATCGATCTGTTGGTTGGTCCTTGGTCTCGAGGTGACGTCGACGAGGCTGACTTGGCCGGCGTTCTCGACCGCATGATCTCGTTCGCCGGTCGATGGGACGCGGCTGCCGAACTCGGTCGGGCCCTCGTCGACTCAACGCGCAGACCTCGCAGTCATCGTCTACTGACCTACGTCGCCACAGCCCTGTCTGCGGCAGGAGACCCTCGGGCGGGAAGGTGCTCCGAGGAGGCCAGCACCGCAGTCGACGGGGGCGCAGTCGGACATTCCATGTCTCGGGTGAGGCGTGCGGCCTGGTCGCTGAAGCGGCGAGGCCGTCCAGAACTCGCCCTGGCTGAGCTCCACTCCCTGCGTGCCTCAGCATCCGTACTGGCCCGCGACCGGCAGATGTCTGCGGGCGACGCCGCCGCCGTGCAGGGAGTCGCTCTGAACCTCGAAGCCCTTGCCCTGTCGAGGGCTGGCGACGACCAGGGCGCCGACCGATGTCTCGACCTCGCTCACGCTCATCTCTCAGAGGGCCGGCTCGTGATGATGGGGGACGATGAGCGCCGACGCTACCTGGTCCAGGTCGAGGTCAACCAGGCTCAACTGCTCGCCCTGCGCGGGTGTCTGGCCCAAGCCAGCGTAAGCATGACCAACACACTCCGCTGGACGCGACGACACCACGAGCCATCCCTCTCTGAGGTCCTGAGTCTCACGGGCTACTTGCTGTACCGGTCCGATCGCCCCGCGGACGCGGTGACGCATCTGCAGGAAGCGGAACAGCTGACTGCAGCTCAAGGCACCCCCAGTCGCCTCCTCATCACTAGAAAGATGCTCGCCGCGAGTCTCGCCAAGACCGGTGCCGATACGGCCGCCGCCGCAGTCTTGGCGAGAGCGACCTCCGACCCGGCCGGCTTCCTCGGCACGTCAGAGGACAAGCCCTGTGCCTGCTGACGACCTCGCCCTGTACGTGCGCGACGTGCGCCGCACGTTCCGGAGCGGTCCCCGGCTGATCACGGCCGTTGACGGCCTCTCGATCGACGTGGCCCGAGGCGAGGTTGTCGGCGTGTTGGGCCCCAACGGCGCCGGCAAGACGACGACCGTCAAGATGGCGGCGACGCTGCTGAGCCCGACTGCGGGCGACATACGGGTCTGCGGCGTGGACGCCGTCGCCCGTCCACGCCGAGCTCGCGAGCACCTCGGGCTGGTGCTCGGGGGCGATCGCGGGTTCTACCTGAGGGCGACCGCGCTCGAGAACCTCGACTTCTTCGGCGAGCTGCAGGGGGTCTCCTCCCGCGGCTCGAGACGGTCCGCCGCGATGCTCGACAGGGTCGGCCTCGCGGGCCGGGGTCGGGACCGGGTCGAGACGTTCTCCCGGGGCATGCGACAGCGCCTCCACATCGCACGGGCACTGCTCGCGAACCCTTCTCTTGTCCTCCTCGACGAGCCCTCGATCGGCCTCGACCCCGAGGGCGCTCACGACCTGCGGCAGCTCGTCCTCGAGCTTGCCGACGATCACCGCGGCATGCTCCTCACCACCCACTACCTCCACGAGGCCGAGATGCTCTGCGACCGCCTCGTCGTCATCGCCGACGGGCAGGTCCTCGCGCAGGGCACAGCGCACGAGATCCGGCGTGGAGCCGGGGTAGGCCCCGTGACCAGCGTCACGGCGACCGGTCCGGGCGACCCGGCCCGGACGGTGACCCGCGGAGGCGCGGTGGTCGACGTCGCCTCCCGTCACCTCGGCGGCGTGTGGACCCTCGACGTCATCTGGTCGACGCGCGGTGCCGACGACGAGCTGCTCGACCGGACCTTGTCCGACCACCACGTCCTGTCACGGGTAGAGCGGCCCGCCACGCTCGAGGAGACGTACCTGGCCTTCCTCCGCACCGCTCGCCCCGCCGGGCCTCCCCCGACACCGGCCTCTCGTCCCTCGGCCGCCCGGCCGACAACGCCATGACGTCCTGGACACGACAGCTCCGGTTCCATCTCCGCCACCTGCTCCGCACCCCGTTCTTCGTCCAGCAGGCCGTCGCCGCCCCGCTCTCGTTCTTCTGCTTGCGGGCGCTGGCGACGGGCGGGACCGGCACCATGCCTCCTGCTGACCTCTGGACGACGTCGGCGCTGGCCGGGGTCTGGGCCACGACGACCACGGCCGTGGGGATGATCGGGTTCCAGCGCTACCAGGGCACCCTCGAGCACCTCGTGATGAGCACACGACGACTCTCGGTCGTCTTCTCGAGCCTCTGCTCGGCTGCCACGCTCGTCGGCCTGGTGGGTGTGCCGCTCGGCATCGTCGCCCAGACTGTCGTGACCGGTCGCGTCGCGGTGTCGGCGGCCTCCACGATCGGGCTGGCCGTGGGGGTGGCCGGGTGCGCCGCCTCCTCGCTCCTCCTCGCCGCACTGTTCGTGTCGACACGGTCGGCAACCGTCTACGAGCCGCTCGTCCTCACCCCGGTCTGGCTGCTGACCGGGCTCGTCGTGCCGCTGGCCGTCCTCCCGGAGTGGGCGACTCCCGTGGCGCTGGCCCACCCGCTCACGGGGGCAGTCCTGGCGACCGGTGCCGGCAGCACCGGCACGGCCCTCGGCTGGGCAGCCACGTCAGTCCTTGTGAGGACTGCATGGTCGGTACTCGGCCTGGGGCTGCTGGGGGCCGCCCTCCGTCGGAGCCGCCGCGACGCCTCCCTGGCGTTGTCGTGAGCATCGCGAGCGCCGTCGTCGCCGCAGCGCGCATCGGCTGGAGCACCCTCCCCGAGGCGCATGCCCTGCGCACTGCCGTGGTGCGGATCGTCGTCGTCCCGGTGTTGACGACCGCGTTCTACCTCGCGGTGTCGAGCGGAGGTGGCCTCCGCCCCGTGGGCCTTGGCGACGCGGTGGCGGCCGCAGTGGGGGCGGGCTCGATCGCCGCCAGCGTCTCGGTCGCAGAGGTGCTGGCCCGCGACCGGCACGAGGGCACGCTGGTGTTTCTCGTCATCGCCTCACGGGCTCGGGTGGTCACCGGTCTCGGACGCGTCGTCGTCGTGGCAGGCGTCGGCGCGCTGGCCGCGGTGGTCGGCCTCTCGCTGCCGCTTGTGGTGTTCGGACCACCGAGCGACCCCGCCGTGTGGTGGGGGCTCGCGCTCGTGGTCGTCACCGCTGCCCCGGCGTCGCTGGGCGTCGGCTGCGTCCTTGGGTCCGTGAGCCTGCGCCTCCGTGACTCACTCGCACCCGCCACCGTCGCGGAGTATGCGCTCCCGCTGCTCTGCGGCGTCGTCGTGTCGGTCGGCGCGATGCCGCCGGTCGTCGGCGCGGCCGCCTCGGCACTGCCCCTGACGCACGTTCTCGAAGCAGGACGCTCGGTGATCGACGACGGGCTCGCGTTCGAGGCGGCGGGTCGGGTAGCGGTCGCCCTCGCTCTCGGCCTGGCCTGGGCAGTCGTCGGCGCGGCCACTTGGCGACGGTCGGAGCGGAGGGCGCGCTCCACGGGCGGGCTCGACGCGACGGGCCCCGGTTGAGCGGACCCGGATTGACGCCCGGCCTCACCCGACGGCTCAGGCCCCGGCGGGTGCCACGCGCTTCTCGAACCAGTGGTCGGCGTAGCGCTCGTCGTTGAACGGCGGCACCTCGACCCAGCCCTCGGCGCGGTAGAGGCGGATCGCCTCGACCAGCGTCGCGTTCGTGTCGAGCCGCAGCAGCGTGGTGCCGCGCTCGCCGGCCCGGCGCTCGAGGTCGCGCAGGAGGCGGCGGCCGAGCCCCGCTCCCCGCACCGTCGCCGAGACCCACACCCGCTTCACCTCGGCGGAGCCGTCGTCGTGCAGCTTGAGGGCACCGCAGCCGACGGGCTCGCCGCTCCGCGTCGCCAGCACGAAGAGGCCCTTCGGCGGGCGCATCGACGCCGCCGTGGTCGGCACGGCCGCGGCGGGGTCGTAGCCGACGTCGAAGCGGGCGTCGATCTCGGCGAGGTACTGCCCGAGGCACCAGACGGCCCTCGGGTCGTCGGGGTCGACCTCGGCGAGCTCGATCGCGGCGGGGTCGAGCACTGCGGGGTCGAGCACTGCGGGGTCGAGCGCTGCGGCGTCCGTGCCGTTGTCGGGAATCGTCATCCGGCGACCTCAGCCGGCCCGGCGGTCCTCGCGGTGGCGGGCGACGAGGGCTCGCCCGTAGATCACCGCCGCGACGTAGTGCCCGATCAGCCCGAGCAACAGCACGAAGGCGCTCACGAGGATCATCACCTGGCCCGCGACGTCCAGGCCCTCGGAGCCCGCGACTCCTCGCCACTGGTCGACGGCCGCGTGGCCCACGAGCAGCATCAGCAGCCCGACGAAGATCAGGGCGGTGCGCACCTTGCCGACCCGCGTGACCGGGAAGGGCGCGCCGCCGAAGCGCACCAGCGCGTAGAGGCTGAGCAGCACGTCGGGCAGCAGGATCAGCACGACGACGGGCCAGTTGAGCAGGTCGCCCAGCGCGAGCGAGACCATCACGACGATCACCGTCAGCCGGTCGGCCACGGGGTCGAGCCACCGGCCGAGCTCCGACGTCGCGCCGGTGCGCCGCGCGACGAACCCGTCGAGGAAGTCGGTGAAGAACACCACGGCGATCACCAGCAGCGACGACCAGTAGTGCGCGCCGACGACGAGCACGACGAAGACGGGCAGCAGCAGGAGGCGCACGGCCGTGATCGCGTTGGGCACGGTCCGCCACTCGTCGGTGCGGAACAGACGGTCGACGAGCTGCACGACGTCCTCTCGGGTCACGCTCCCGGCGGGTCGCGGGGGCGCTCCGATCCTACGGGGCGCGCCGCGGCGGGTGGGCGGGCGAGCGCGGGAGGCGCGAGCCCGGTCCGCGAGGAGCGCGGCGGCCAGCAGGGCGTGCTCCAGGATCGCTCCTCCACTCCGGAGTGGAACAGCCACCCCCAGCGCCCCGCCCACCGCTCAGCGAAGGCGGCCGGTCGCCGTCCTCCCCGGCGGGCCGGCGCCGACCCGCCCGCGGGGACGGGGACCCGCCGCACCGCCCCACCAGCGGCGGCTCAGTACCCGTAGTCCTGGAGGGTGCCGGGCGACGTGTCGCCGTAGAGGTACGCGTAGCAGAGCACGCTCCGGTCGCCCTGACCCCAGCTCTGCTCGGTCGGCGTCAGGTACAGGTACTCGACCTCCGACTCCTCCCACGGCAGCCCGATGAAGCCCTCGAAGGCGCCGTAGCAGAGGTCGTCCGCCTCGGCCGCGGTCGACTCGTCGCCGGGGTACGCGTCGGCGTCGGTGAGCTCGTCCTGCAGGTAGACCTCGTTCTGGTGCTCCTCGTCGCACGAGCGGAGGTCGACCATCGAGACCTCCTCCGCCGTCGCGTCGGCGCCGCCGAACGAGAAGCAGTCGCCGACCGTGAGCTCCTCGATGCCGGTGTCGGGCACGGCGTCGGGGTCGATGCCCGGGTCCGACCCGGCCGCGACCTCGCTCGACAGGGTGTCGATGCCGCTGAGGACGGCGGCGGAGACGCCCCCGAGCACGAGCACCGACGCGGCGATGATGCCGCCGATGAGCAGGCCGCGGTTCCGCGGCTTCGCGGGGGCGGCGGGTGCCCAGGCGCCGTAGGCGGGCGCGGCGCCGTAGCCGCCGGGCGCGCCGTAGGGCGCCGCCCCGGGGGCGGCCTGCGGCACGTACGCGTTCGGCGCGGCCTGGCCCGCGCCCTGCCCGGCCCACGCCCCGGGCGGGGGCGTCAGCGGCTGCGCCGGCTGGGGGACGTACGGAGCGGGCGCCGGCGCCCCGAAGACGGCGGGGCTGGGGATCGCGGGAGGCGCGGCGGGGCGCTCCCGGGCGAACGGAGCGTCGGCCTCGGCCGGGCCCACCGCGTCGACCCAGCGCCAGACCGACGCGACGGCTGCGTCGGCGACGACCCGCGCCTCCGCGTCCAGGGGCACGGCGAGCGATTCACGCGACCGCTGGTCGGGCGGGGTGACGCCCGAGGCGTCGGCGTAGAGGCCGGCGACGAACCACTCCCGGCCGTCGTCCGCGAGGTCGAGCCAGAGACGGTGGCCGAGCCGCAGGCGGAGGGCGGCACCCGGCGCGCGGGTGCCCGGGTACTCGCTCGCGACGTCGGTGAGCTCGAGACCGGAGAACTCGTGGCGGAGGAGCGCCGCGACGCGCTGGTGCGTCGGCGGCAGGTCGGCATCGGCCACGGTGGTCCCCTTCGGCGGCGTCGTCGGGGTCGACCGCCTGAGGGATCGTAACGCGCCGCGGGCTCGCGGCGCGCCGCCCCCTTCGCGGGACGCCCGGCCCCGCGGCGACCAGGGGTCGCGGCGAGGCCGGGCGTCGGGCCGAGCGAGGAGGCGCGGGTCAGTTCGAGACCGTCTCCAGCGTCGGGTAGTCGGTGTAGCCGGTGGCGCCCTCGGCGTAGAACGTGGCCGGGTTCGGCTCGTTCAGCTCGGTGTCGCCCTGCCAGCGCGCGACGAGGTCGGGGTTCGCGATGACCATGCGGCCGACCGCGACGGCGTCGGCGTGGCCGCCGCTGACGAGCTCCTCGGCCTCGGCCTTGTCGGTGACGACGCCGAAGCCGCTGTTGAGCACGACGGGGCCGCCGAAGCGGGCCCGGAGGTGCTGCACGAGCTCGCCGCGGGGCTCCGCGTGCAGCACGCTCAGGTAGGCGAGGCCGAGCGGCGCGACGCCGTCGAGCAGGGCCTCGTAGGTCGCGGTCACGTCGGCGAGGTCGGTCTCGGCGACGTCCTGGATGTTGTGCATGGGCGAGATGCGCATGCCGACACGGCCGGCGCCGATCGCCGCGGCGACGGCCGTGGCCGTCTCGACGCCGATGCGGGCGCGGGCGGCGGGGCTTCCGCCGTACTCGTCGGTGCGCACGTTCGACACGGGCGAGAGGAACTCGTGCAGCAGGTAGCCGTTGGCGCTGTGCAGCTCGACGCCGTCGAGGCCGGCCTCGAGCACGGCGCGCTTCGACGCGGTGACGATGTCCTGCACGACCTGGCGGACCTCCTCGGTGGTCAGCTCGTGCGGCACCGGGTAGGCCGACTTGCCGCTCGGCGTGTGGATCTCGCCGTCGATCGCGATGGCGCTCGGGCCGACGATGCGCTCGGTGCCGGTGACCTCGGTGTGCGAGACGCGGCCCGCGTGCATCACCTGCATGACGATCGTGCCGCCGGCGGCGTGCACCTCGTCGGCGACGCGCTTCCAGCCGGCGACCTGCTCGTCGGTGACGATGCCGGGCTGGCCGGTGTAGCCCTTGCCCTCCACGGTCGGGTAGGTGCCCTCGGTCACGATCAGGCCCACGGTCGCGCGCTGGCGGTAGTGCTCGACGATCAGGTCGCCGGGCACGTCGCCGGCGTCGGCGCGCATGCGGGTCAGGGGCGCCATGGTGACGCGGTTCGCGAGGGCGAGGTCGCCGAACGAGGCGGAGGAGAAGAGGTCCACGGAGGGTCCTTTCGTCGGGGATGAGGACGGGGCGCGACCGCGGGTGCGGCGCACGGAGGCAGCGGCGCCCGCGAGGGCAACCGGAGGTGGGGGGAGGGCATTCCGCCGCGACGGCGCGGCGGCGGGACTCCCAGGAGGAGCGCAGGTTCGGCCGCCTGCAGTCAGCGGCAGGAGCGGAGGCGCGTCAGGCGGAGGCGCGTCGGAGGGGCGTCACGCGTCGAAGCCGGTGCGCACCGCGGCGATGTCGTCGCCGCCGTGGCCGCGGTCGGACGCACGCCCGTAGAGGCCGGCCAGCGCCTCCAGCAGTCCGGTGTCGACGGGCGTGCCGTCGGCCGCCTCGCGCATGAGGTCGATGTCCTTCCGGATGCCGTCGAGGGCGAACTGCGCGGGGTACTCGCCGGCGATCATCGTCGCGCCCTTGACGTGCGCGTACTGGCTGTCGGACTGCCCGCCGGCGATGGCGTCGAGGAAGAGCCGGGGGTCGAGCCCGAGGGCCTGCGTCAGGGCGAGCGACTGCGCGGTCGCCGCCGTGATCGACGCGATCCAGGCGTTGGCGGCGAGCTTGAGCGCCGTGCCCTGGCCCACCTCGGTGCCGGCCACGACCGTCTTCGCGCCCATGGCGTCGAGCACGGGGGTCGCCCGGGCGACGAGGTCGGGGTCGCCGGCGGCGAGCATGACGAGCGCACCCGTCTCGGCGGGCTTCTTGGTGCCGAGCATCATCGCCTCGACGAGCGGCACGTCGAGCTCGCGGGCGAGGTCGACGACCTGGGCGGTGGCGGCGGTGCCGATCGTGCTCGCCTGGACCCAGAGGGGCGCGTCGGCGGAGTGCCGGGCCCGGCCGCCCTCGCGGAGCACGTCGAGCACCGCGGGGCCGTCGAACAGCACCGTCACGACGACGTCCGCGTCGGCCACGGCCTCGGCGACCGTGTCGGCCACGCGGACCCCGTCGTCGGCGAGCGGCTCGGCCTTGGCCCGGGTGCGGTTCCAGACCGTCACGTCGAAGCCCTCGCGGAGCAGCGTCCTGGCGACGCCGCCGCCCATGATCCCGGTGCCGATGACTGCGACGTGCATGCCCTGGTGCTCCTTGCCGGCGGCCGTCGTGCGGCCGCGTCGATGTGCGGGGGCGGGCTGGTGCACCGCCGAGGTGCACCGTACGCCGGGCGGCTCGGGGCACGCCCGGGGCCGGGGGGAGGCGCGGGTCGGCCGCCGCGGGGAGCCGCCCCGGCAGGGCGGCTCAGTCGACCGCGTCCTCGCCCACCGGGTCGCGGCGGATCGCCCGCCGCACGCGCTCGACGACGGAGGGGTTCGGCGGCTCGTTGTACGTGCCGGCGAGCTCCTGGCCGCTGAGGCGCGCGATGGCCGCCATCACCTCGTCGGTCGCCTGGCGCCGGGCGCGGCCCGACTTCGCCTCGCCGTGGTGCGACAGGTCGATCGGCTCGCCGAACTCGACGGTGAAGCGGGTGAGGCGCGGAAGGGTGGAGCCGACCGGCTGCAGCTCCTGCGTGCCGGTCAGGGCGACGGGCACGACGGGGGCGCCGCTCGTGAGGGCGAGCCAGGCGACGCCCGTGCGGCCCTTGTAGAGACGTCCGTCGAGCGATCGGGTGCCCTCGGGGTAGATCGCGAAGGCGGCCTCCTGCGTCAGGCGCTCGAGCCCGAGGTCGAGGGCGTGCTGCGCGGCGGAGCCGGCGCCGCGCTCGACGCCGATGGCCCCGATGCCGGTGAAGAAGGAGCGGCGAAGCCGGCCCCGGAGGCCCGTGCCCGTGAAGTAGGCGTTCTTCGCGAGGAACGACACCTCCCGCGGGGCCATCAGCGTGATGACGACGCTGTCCATGAACGACAGGTGGTTGCTGGCGAGGATGACCGCGCCCCGCTTGGGCACATTGCGGCGTCCGACGACGCGGGGTCGCCAGAGGAGGCGCACGAGGGGCGCGAGGACAGCCCGGCTGACGAAGGTGAGCACGCTCCAGGGTGCCCGACGCCGCATGCCCCGCCGGGCATGCTCCCCGGGCGTCGACGGGCCGTGCGCCGACGGCGGGTGACGGCCGGGGGCGCGGCGGGCGAGGGGCGGGCGGGAGACGCGGGGCCGGCGGACCACCCGCGGCGGGTACGGCGGGTGTCCTCCTTCTGACTGATTGCGCGCCTCCGACGGACCTGTCTAGGCTCGTCGCGGGGATGCAGGTGCGCCGTGGGGGCGCACCGGGGGGACGACGATGACGCACGACATGCAGGAGCCGACGACTCGCGACGGTCAGGGGGCCGACGCGATCATCGCGCTGCCGGCCGGGCGTCTCCGGCGGGCGGCCTACGCCGTCGCGCCGGCGGTCTACCTCTACTACGCCGTGGTGGCGTCCGCCGGGGCCGCGGGGGCGGCCCGGGCGGACTTCGTCGCGGCTGACGTCGCCGTCGTCCTCTACGGCCTCGCCGCGGCGGTCGCCGTCGCGCTGCTCGTCACGATGACCGTGATCCGCGTGCGGGTCCGGCTCGGCCTGCCGCTGCTCCTGCAGCCGGTGCAGGCCCTGTACCTGAGCGCTCCCCTGGGCTGCGCCTTCCTGCTCTCGGCCGCGTACGTCTCCCGCCTCCACGGCGGCGGGTTCGCCGGGGGCTTCGAGGCGATGGTCGGGACGACCCTCGCGCTCGTGCTGCTCGCCCGACGCGTCTCCGAGCTGCAGCTCGGCTCCGCCGGCCCCGTCTCGGGGCCGATCCGGGTGCCCGCACGGCCGACGCCGCGGGCCGAACGGGTCGGGCACGTCGGGCAGGTCGACGACCGCGTCGTCGTCGACGCCCGCTCCGCCCAGCACTGACGCCGACGCCGACGCCTCACGGCTCCAGCCGCCGCGCGGCACCGAGGGCCATCGGATCGACCCGGGCCCGCCCTGGCGCAGCGCATCGCCAGCGCCGGTCGTCAGTGCCGGTCGTCGGTGCCGGTCGTCAGCGCCAGTCGTCGGGCGGGACGTCGTCGACGTAGGGGTCGAAGGGCGGCTCGTCGTCGTACGGGTACGGCTCGAGGTCGGGGGCGCCCCCGCTGGCCGGGGCCGTCGTCGTGGGGCGCGTCGCCGGTCGTGACCGGGCGGGCGCGGCCCGGCGGGCCGACCCGGGCGCTGTGGCGGGGCGAGCCTCGTCGTCGACCCCGCCCCCTCCCCCGCCGAAGCTCGGGCCGGAGCTCGCCGGGCCGCGCTCGGCCGCCGCGGCGGCGGCCTCCTCGGGCGAGACGCCGGCCACGACGTCGAGCACCTGCTGGCCGTAGGTGTCGAGCTTCTTCTGCCCGACGCCGCTGATGCCGGCGAGCTCGGTCATCGACGAGGGCCGGGCCGCGGCGACGCCGCGCAGGGTGACGTCGCCGAAGACGACGTAGGCGGGCACGCCCTGGGCCTTCGCGACCCCGGCCCGCCACTGGCGCAGCGTCTCGAACAGCGGCACGTCGGCGGCGTCGAGGTCGGCGGCGCCGGCACCGGTG
Source organism: Frigoribacterium sp. NBH87 (assembly GCF_014217665.1). NCBI lineage: Bacteria > Bacillati > Actinomycetota > Actinomycetes > Micrococcales > Microbacteriaceae > Frigoribacterium > Frigoribacterium sp. NBH87. The sequence goes on along the minus strand of NZ_CP043650.1, from coordinate 2,390,152 downwards.
CGCGAGCCGCGCGACGAGCCGCCCGCCCCGCGGGCCGAGCGCGATCGGGGGGCCCGCTCGGGCTCCTTGCGGAGACGGACGGGCCGCGAGCCCGAGAGCACCTCGGCCGCGGCGTCGGTGATGAGCAGGGTGCCGTAGCCGTCGGGCGAGACGGCCAGCACGCCCTGGGCGAGCAGCTGGCGCACGACGCCCCGCCACTCGATCTCGCTCAGCTCGGTGCCGATGCCGAACGTGCTGAGCTGCTCGTGGCGGTTCTGCGTGATGCGCGGCGTCGTCTTGCCGAGCAGGATGTCGATGATCTGGCCCGCGCCGAACTGCTGGTCGCGCTCGCGCTTGAGGCGCACGATCGTCGACAGGAGCTTCTGCGCCGGCACGGTGCCGTCGAGCGACTGCGGCGGGTTCAGGCAGGTGTCGCAGTTGTGGCACGGGGTGCTCGCCTGGCCGAAGTAGCCGAGCAGCTGCACGCGGCGGCACTCGACCGTCTCGCAGAGCGCGAGCATCGCGTCGAGGTGCGCGCTGAGCTTGCGGCGGTGCTCGGCGTCGCCCTCCGACTGGTCGATCATGCGGCGCTGCTGCATGACGTCCTGCAGGCCGTAGGCCAGCCACGCGGTCGACGGCAGACCGTCTCGCCCGGCCCGCCCGGTCTCCTGGTAGTAGCCCTCGACCGACTTGGGCAGGTCGAGGTGGGCGACGAAGCGGACGTCGGGCTTGTCGATGCCCATGCCGAAGGCGATCGTGGCGACCATCACGATGCCGTCTTCACGGAGGAAGCGCGACTGGTTGCGGGCACGCGTGCCCGCGTCGAGGCCCGCGTGGTAGGGCAGCGCGGCGATGCCCTGCTTCACCAGGAACTCGGCGGTGCTCTCGACCGACTTGCGCGAGAGGCAGTAGACGATGCCGGCGTCGCCGTCGTGCTCGGCGCGGATGAAGCGGAGCAGCTGCTGCTGCGGACCGTCTTTCGCCTCGATGCGGTACTGGATGTTGGGGCGGTCGAAGTCGGCCACGAAGTGCGCGGCGTCGTCGAGCTCGAGCCGCCGCGAGATCTCGCGGTGGGTGGTCTCGGTGGCGGTCGCGGTGAGGGCGATGCGCGGCACGTCGGGCCAGCGCTCGTGGAGCACCGACAGCTCGAGGTAGTCGGGGCGGAAGTCGTGGCCCCACTGCGCGACGCAGTGCGCCTCGTCGATCGCGAAGAGCGAGACCCGGCCGCGGTCGAGCAGCGACTTGGTGCTGTCGAGCTTCAGCCGCTCGGGCGCGAGGTAGAGCATGTCGAGCTCGCCCGTGACGAAGGCCTGCTCGACGGCACGGCGCTGGTCGGGGTCTTGCGTGCTGTTGAGGAACGACGCCCGCACGCCCACGGCCTCGAGGGCGTCGACCTGGTCTTGCATCAGCGCGATCAGCGGCGAGACGACGACCCCGGTGCCGGGGCGCACGAGCGCGGGCACCTGGTAACAGAGCGACTTGCCGCCGCCGGTCGGCATCAGCACGAGGGCGTCGCCGCCGCCGACGACCTGGTCGATGATCGCCGCCTGGTCGCCGCGGAAGGCGTCGTAGCCGAAGACCCGCTGCAGCACCTCGACGGGCGAGCCGGCCCGCGCGGAGGCGTCGGTCGCGCTGCCGGAGGCGTCGGTCGGGCTGCCGGTGGCGGGGGCTGCGGAGGAGGGGGGAGCGTCGGTCACCAGGCGAGTCTAGGAGGCGCCACCGACGCGGTCAGCCGACCCGCGACTCCACCGGGGGACGCCCCGTGAGCTCGCTCGCGGGGGAGGACGCGAGCTCGCCCGACCTGTGGAACGAGCGCAGCACGAGCCAGGCCCAGAACGGCGTGCAGACGACCGTCACGGCGAGCGCGAGGGGGCTGCCGTCGCTCGACGGGGTGCCCGCGTAGGGCGCCAGGAGGAGGAAGAGGACCGTGTTGTTGAGCACGTGCGCGACGATGGCGGCCTCGAGCCCGCCGGTGCGCCAGGTCAGCCAGGCGGCGGTCACGCCGAAGACGGCGACGTCGAGCACGCCCCAGACGTTGTAGGCGTGCGAGAGGCCGAAGGCGACGGTGGGCACGACGATCGCGACGAGCGGCCGGGCGATCCACGACCCCAGCGACTGGATCGCGAAGCCGCGGAAGACGTACTCCTCCGCGCTGGCCTGCAGGGGAACGAGCAGGAGGATCACGACGACCGACCAGACGAGGGCGGCGGGCGGCGTCGTGACGGGGCCGGAGCCCAGCTCGTCGCCCGTGACCAGCGGCACGACGAGGTAGCTGAGCAGGACGGTGAGCGCCATGAAGGCGGCGGCCGGGCCCACGCAGCGGAGCAGCCAGCGCCAGCGGAGGCGGCCGGCGACGCTCGAGAGCTGACCCCAGCCGCCGAGCCCGGCGAGCTTCGTCGCGAGCAGCACGGAGGGCAGCATGGTCGCGATCGAGCCCAGCGTCGCGAGCATGACGAGGGGCTGGGAGGCGTCGAGCGGGTCGCCCTGGAGGCCCTCGGCCAGGCGGGAGGCGGCGTCCGCTCCCCCGGCCGCGGCGACCACGGCGTAGAGGGCGAGCACGACGACGTTCGACGCGACGACGTAGAAGACCGTGCCGAGCAGGAGCGCGAACAGCGGCCGGTACCAGCGGTACGTCGGCAGCGTGCGGAACAGGCGGTGGTAGGCGACGGTCACGGGGTCGAGGCTAGCCGGGGCAGCTGCGACACCGGACGGCCCGCCCGCACCGTGGGGTGCGACCGGGCCGTCCGGGTCGAGCTGTGCGGCGGGGCGTCAGTCGGTGGTGCCGACCGAGGCGGTGCGACGGAGGCGCGTGGCCGTGACCACGCCGGCGCCGGCCAGCATCAGGGTCAGCGCGAGCGCCAGCCCGGTCATCGCGGCGTCGGAGCCCGTGTAGGCGAGGTCGCCCGAGGCCGTGACGCGCGTGGGGCGGGTCGACGTGCCGGTGCCCGCACCCGTCCCGGTGCCCGCGCCGGTGCCCGCTCCGGCCCCGGGGGCGGGGACGGCGGGGTCGGTCGGGGCCGGGGTCGGGTCGACGACGACCGGCTCGGCGGCGGCGGCGAGGACGACGGGCACGTCGACGACCGTCCCCGTCCCGGCCACCGTGACGCGCAGCTGACGCACGACCGGGCCGGCCGTGGGGGCCGTGACGCCGGCGGGCACCGCGAACGACAGCGTCGCGCGCCCGGTCTCGTCGCCCTTGTCGACCACGGTGCGGTCGATCGGCTGCGAGGCGAGCTCGACGCCGTCGAGGCTGACCGAGACGGTGCCCGTCTCCGGCCCGACCTGCGAGCTGAAGAGCAGCGACGAGAGCGACAGCGTCACCGTGTCGCCGGCCGCGAAGCCGGCCTCGGGCGACGGGGTCGCCGTGACGCCGACCGAGCGCTGGGTGAAGTCCGGCGTGGCGACGCGGGCGGGCGAGCCGGCGGGCACGGTGAAGTAGTCCACCTGGGCCTGCAGGTCGACCTTGCCGCTGTCGGCGGCCGAGCCGGTGTTGAAGGCGGTGAAGTTGTCGCCGCCCGACGACAGGAACGAGTTGACCGTGACCTTGTACGAGGCCGCGCGGTCGAGCTCCGCGCCGTTCAGCGTGATCGTGCGGATGCGCTCACCGGAGGCGGCGGCCGGGTCGTACGTGTAGCTGAGGCCCTTCGAGACGCCCAGCTTGAGGAACGGCCGCGACGACCCGGCGGGCTGCCACTGCTGCTCGAGAGCCTGCTCGATCTGCGCCCCCGTCATGTCGACGACGACGAGCGTGTTGGCGAAGGGCTGCACGGCGGCGGCCTCGGCGAAGGTCAGGTTGCCGGCGGGGTCGCTGGCGCCCGCGGAGGCGTAGCGCAGGTCGGCACGGAGGCCGCCCGGGTTCATGAAGGCCATCTGCGACCCGTTGCCGACCGTGGCCTCGAGCTGCACGTCGGCGACGAAGTTGCCGAGGGTCGACTCGCCTCCGCGGTTCTCGGTGCCGTCGGACTGCACGGCGCGGGGGAAGTCGGCGGTGATCTCGCCGACCTTCTTCGCGCCCTCGACCGCGGCGACCGCGACGGCGTCGCTGACGATCTTCGCGACCTCGGGGTCGGGCGTCGCCTTCTGGTAGAGCGGCAGCAGCTCGCTCGTGACCGTCGTGGCCTTCGTGTCGGCGTCGAACGTGATCGCGAGGTGGCTCAGGTTCGCGCCGTAGCTGCCGGTCTGCACGACTGGGCGAGGCGTGGTGCCGCCGGTCGGCACGACCGAGAAGTTGTACGACTGGTGCGTGTGGCCCGACAGGATCGCGTCGACCTTCGGCGAGACGTCGGTCGCGATGCGGGCGAAGTCGCCGCCCGCGTCGAGCGCCGTGCCCGACGAGTTGCCCTCGTGCACGAGCAGCACGAGCACGTCGGCCTCGCCGTTCTCGGCGGCGCCGTCGCTGAGGTCGTCGGCCACGTCGTTGACGCTGTCGACGATGTCGCCGAACGTGAGACCGGCGATGCCGGACGGGCTGACCAGCTCGGGCATCAGCTCGGTGATCGCGCCGATGTAGCCGACCCTGACGCCGCCGACGTCCTTGACGAAGTAGGGGTCGTAGGCGTGCGAGCCGTCGGCCCGGAAGATGTTGGCCCCGAGGTAGGGGAAGTCGCTGGCGTCGTCGACGCGGCCGTTCAGGTCGTCCTGGCCGCGGTCGAACTCGTGGTTGCCGAGCGCGCTGACGTCGAGGTCCATCGCGTTGAGCGCGTCGAGGGCCGGCTTGTCCTCCTGGATGAAGGAGGTGAAGGTCGAGGCACCGATGTTGTCGCCCGACGACACGAACGACGTGTTCGGGTGGGTCGTGCGGAACTGGTCGACGAACCCGGCCATGACGGCGGCGCCGGCGACCGGCGAGGCCTCCTGCGCGATGCGCCCGTGGAAGTCGTTGATGCCGAGGATGTCGATGGTCGTCGGGGCCGCCTGGGCCGGGACGGCGGCCACGAGACCGGCGCCGAGGGTGGCGACGGCGACGAGCGACAGGGCGGCGCGACGGCGACGACGCGGCGCTCCCGTCTCGGCCGGAGGTGCGATGGGGTGACGGGGGCGCATGTGCGGTGTGTCTCCTGGTGTCCGTGCGTGATCTCAGGCCCGCGGGAGGTGCCCGGGGCGGCCCGTCCCTCGGACGAGGGACAGACCCGACGAACATAAGATCTGGCTGGGAGCCGCACAAGGCTCCGCACACGTTCGTCACGTGCTGTTAACGCGACGGTCGTCGTCCACCCCCACCGCGCCTCCGGAGGTCCCGTTGCTGTCCGTGCTCCTCGGCCTCGCCGCCGCCGTCGCCTACGGCTCGGGCGACTTCCTCGGCGGTCTCGCGGCGCGTCGCCTGCCGCCGCTCCGCGTCACGGCGATCTCGGCGGCGAGCGGCCTCGTGCTGCTGCTCGTGCTGCTCGTCGTGGTGCCCGGCACCCCCTCCAGCGCCGCGGTCGGCTGGGGCGTCGCGAGCGGCGTGGCCGGCGCCGCCGCCATCGCCCTGCTCTACGCCTGCCTCGCGATCGGGCCGATGAGCATCCTGTCGCCGCTGACCGCCGTGGTCTCCGCGATCGTGCCGGTGGGCGTGGGCCTGCTGCAGGGCTCGCGGCTCGGGCCGGCCGGCTGGGCGGGCATCGCGCTCGCCCTCGTCGCCGTGGTGCTCGTCGGGTTCGTGCCCGACGCCTCCGCCCCGAAGCCGACCGCCGCCGGCCTGCTGATGGCCCTCGCGGCGGGCGTCGGCATCGGCGTCGTCCTCGTCTTCCTCGACCAGACGCCCGCCGACTCCGGCCTCGTGCCGCTGGTCGCGAACCGGGTCACGAACGTGGTGCTGACCGGAGGCGCGGTGGCGGTGCTCGCCCTGGTCGCGATCTCGAGGCGGCGGTCGCCGGGCGTGGGAGGCGCGGGTCGAGCAGGAGGCGCGGGTCACGCGCTGCCGACGGCTCACGCCTCCGGCACGGCCGGGCCGGCAGGCGTGCCGTCGGTGGCCCGGGGCCTCGCCCCCGCTCTCCGCCTCGCCCTGCTCTGCGGCGTGGCCGACGCCGGGGCGAACGTGCTCATCCTCCTCGGGCTCCGGCTCGGCGACCTCACCGTGATGAGCGTGCTGACCGCGCTCTACTCCGCCGTGACGGTGGTGCTGGCCGCCGTCGTGCTGCGGGAGCGGCTCACCCGGTCGCAGGTCGTCGGCCTCGTGCTCGCCCTCGCGGCGGCCGTCCTGCTCGCGCTCGACTGAGCACGGCCCCCGTCGTCGTCGACGGCCCGCCCGCTCAGTCCTCGATGAGCCGCTTGCCGAGCACGACGACGTCCTGCCGCTCGTAGCCGAGCGCGCTCCACGCGGCGAGCGCGTCGTCGTTGCCCGACCGCACCATCAGCTGCAGCTTGGGGCAGCCCGCCTCGGTGAGCAGCCGCTCGGCCTCGGCCACGAGCGCGCGGGCCCGGCCGCCGCCGCGGAGGGCCGGGGCGACGGCGACGTAGTAGAGCCAGCCGCGGTGGCCCTCGTGACCGGCCATGGCGGTGGCGACCACCGCCTCCTGCACTCCTCCGTCGGCCGCCTCGACCCGCTCGGTGCCGACGAGGAAGAGCTCGGGCTGCACCTGCAGCTTGCGCTCGATGTCGCGGCGCGGGTCGTTCCACGGGCGGGTGAGGCCGCACTCCTCCCACAGGGCGACGACGGTCTCGGTGTCAGCGGGGGCGAAGGCGCGGATCTCCATCGGTCGAGCCTGCCAGACCACGACCGGCCCGGCGGCGCGGCGGCCCGGGGCCTCGGCGGAGCAGGCAGGAGTCGCGGGTCGAGGCCCGCCAGCAGGCCCGGTCGTAGGATGGGCCGTCTGCCCCGCCGACCCCGAGGAGCCCGTGTGACCCGAGCCGACGATCCCCGCCGCCGCCTGGCCGTGCTCGGCTCGCCGATCGCCCACTCGCTGTCGCCGAGCCTGCACGCCGCGGCGTACGAGGTGCTCGGGCTCGACCTCGAGTACGGCCGCGCCGAGGTCGCCTCGGGCGAGCTGCAGGGCTTCGTCGACGGCCTCGACGCGAGCTGGCGGGGGCTCAGCCTCACGATGCCGCTCAAGCGCGAGGTGCTGCCGCTGCTCGACACCGTCTCGCCGCTCGCGGCCCTGCTCGGCGTCGCCAACACCGTCGTCATCGACGACGACGGCCGCCGGCACGGGCACAACACCGACGTCGACGGCATCGTCCGGGCCGTCCAGCGTCGGCACGACGTGCGGCCCGAGTCGGCCGTCATCCTCGGCGGCGGCGCGACGGCCGCCTCCGCGATGCACGCGGCCTGGCAGCTGGGAGCCCGGTCGTTCTCCGTCCACCTGCGCAGCCCCGGCCGCGCCGGCGAGCTGACCGCCCTCGCCGCGGAGCTCGGCGGCGACGTCGTCGTGGCCCCGCTCAGCGAGCTGCCCTCCATCGGCCCCCTCGACTTCGTCGTCAGCACCCTGCCCGCCGGCGCGGCCGACGACCTGCCGCTGCGGCCGCGGAGCTCGACGTCGGTGCTGTTCGACGTCGCCTACGACCCGTGGCCGACGCGCGCCGCGAGCGCGTGGGCGGCGCAGGGCGGCGTCGTGCTCAGCGGGCTCGACATGCTCGTCGAGCAGGCGATCGGGCAGGTGCGGTTGTTCACGGGGGGCGCGGCCGACGAGGCCCTCCCCGACGAGGGCGCCGTGCGGGCGGCCGTCCGCGCGGCCGCCGGGCTCGAGGCGGAGCCGTCGGGCGCCGCCGACCACCACGACCTCAGCGGCCACCACGACCGCGGCGGCCGCGGCGACCGGGCGGTGGTCTGACGTGCGTCCCACCCCGCAGCCCGTCGCCCTGCGCTCGGTGACCCTGGGCGACGGACGCCCCGCCGTCTGCGTGCCGCTGGTCGGGCGCACGGCCGCCGCGCTGGAGGCCACCGCCGTCGAGCTCGCGGCCCTGCCCCGGGGCGTGGTCGACGTCGTCGAGCTCCGCCTCGACTACCTCACCGCCGTCGCCGACCACGACCGCGTGCGGGAGGCCGTGGCCGCGGTGCGGCGGTCGCTGCGCGACGACGTCCCGCTGCTCGCGACCTTCCGCACGAAGCAGGAGGGCGGCGAGCGCGACATCACGCCCGACGCCTACGGTGCGCTGCTCGACGCGGTCGTCGCCCTCGACCCGGCCGAGCGCCCCGACGCGGTCGACGTCGAGATGTACACACAGCCCGACGTGCGCGAGCACCTCGTCGACGCCGCGCACGGCGCGGGGCTCCGGGTCGTCATGTCGTCGCACGACTTCACGGCGACGCCGCTGCGTGCCGAGATCGTCTCGCGCCTCGTCGAGCAGCAGGAGAACGGCGCCGACGTGGTCAAGCTCGCCGCGATGCCGACGTCGCCCGCCGACGTGCTGACCCTCCTGGCGGCCACCGACGACTTCCGGTCGGGGCCCGGCCTGGTGCCCGCGGTGACGATGTCGATGGGGCCGCTCGGCGCCGTCTCGCGTCTCGCCGGCGAGACGGTCGGCTCGTGCCTGACGTTCGGCGCGGTCGGGGCGACGAGTGCGCCGGGGCAGCTCGACGCCCGGGCCCTCGGCGCCGCGCTCGACCTGCTGCACGGGGCCTGACCGGGGCGGGGCGACCGGGGGCGCTGTCAGCCGAGGTGATCGGACCGGCCTGGCCCGCGCCTCCCCCAGATCGAGGGTCGACCGCGTCGTCTGCCGACGCGTCGGGTGCGGCGGGGCCTCCGGCGGACCCGACCTCGGCTCCACCACCGGGAAACGAGCGACGGGCGTCGCTCAACAGGAGTCTCGAGGCCGAGGATCCGCCGGAGTGACCCGAGGTTACCTCGCCGCCCGACCTGTCTCGGCCCGTCGTCCCCCGTCCACCCGGGTGACGCTCAGCCGGGGCTCGGCCCGCCCGAGGGCTGCCCACAGGCCCCGGAGGGGTGAGGAGCGCTCGACGAGATCGTGACGGAGGAGGCGCGGGGTCAGTACCCTTCAGGCACCCGGAGCAGAGGCTCCGGCTCACGAAGGAGAACCCATGAGCATCGGCGGCGGAATCGCCTTGATCGTGATCGGCGCGATCCTCGCGTTCGCTCTCGACTTCCAGGTCGCGGGCATCGACATCCAGCTGATCGGCTACATCCTCATCGCGGCGGGCATCATCGTCACGATCCTCGGGCTCGTCTTCGCGACGCGTCGTCGTCAGGTGACCTCGACCTCGCGCAGCGCGGTCGACCCGGTCAGCGGCGAGCAGGTCACGCGTCGCTCGACGCGCGACGACGGCGGCCCGATCGTCTGATCGACCCGGCACGACCCCTCGACGGGCCGCGTCCCCTCCCGACCCTCGTGGTCGTGGCGGGGTCGCGGCCCGTCGCTCGTGGGGGGAGGCGCGGGCGGGCGCCGAGTGGTCACGAACTGCGCTCCGCGGCGGCCGGGAGCAGCAGTTCGCGACCACTCGCCGGGCGAGGTCGTGCGCCGGGCGGAGACAGGCGGGAGGAGACAGGCGGGAGGCGCGGGGCGGGTAGCGCCGGTCAGCCGACCGTGGAGCGCAGCGTCGACGAGCCGTCGGGCAGGCGTCGCACCTCGATGCGGTCGGCGATGCGCTGCTTGAGCTCGTCGACGTGGCTCACGATGCCGATCACCCGGCCGGAGTCGGAGAGGCGGCCGAGCTCGGTCATCACGGCGTCGAGCGTCTCGGGGTCGAGCGAGCCGAACCCCTCGTCGACGAAGAGCGTGCCGAGCTCGAGGCCGCCCGCCTCCGCCTGGACCACGTCAGCGAGCCCGAGCGCGAGGCTCAGCGAGGCGTAGAAGGTCTCGCCGCCCGAGAAGCTCGCGGGGTCGCGGGTCGTGTCGGTCGACGCGTCGCGGATCGCGAGCGCGAGGCCCGTGCGCCGGGAGCGGGAGCCCTGCTCGCGCTCCTCGGAGGCCTCGAGCACGTATCGACCGCTCGACATCACCCGCAGCCGGGCGTTCGCGGCCGCGACGACGTCGTCGAACCGACGGAGGAGCACGTAGGTGCCGAGCGTCACCCCGCGGACGTTGACGGTGCCGGTGGCGCCCGTGAGGTCGGCCATCCGCACGACGGCCCGCGCCTCTTCGGCGACGGACTCGCCCGCGGCCTCGGCACGTCGGAGCGCGGCGAGTGCCTCGGTCGCGCGTCGGGCCCGGTCGGCGGACCGCCCGGCCGCGTCGGTGGTCGCCGCGAGGTCCACCTCGGCGACGCCGAGAGCCCCCTCCGCGGCCGGGACGCCGACCTCCTCCTCACCGGTGAGGGCGGCGATCGCCGGGTCGGCCAGGCCCGCGCCGACGACGGCCAGCTCGGTGTCGTGCCCCGCGACCCGACGACCGAGGGAGTCGCGCTCCGGGCCGGGCAGGACCGCCGCGGCGGCGGCGTCGGCCGTCGCGAAGCCCGAGGCGGCCAGCGCGTCGGCGAGCTCGACGCGGCGCTGGTCGTGCGCGACCCGGGCGACCTCGGCCGCGCGGAGGGCAGAGACGAGACGATCGGCGAGGTCGGCGCGACGGGTGAGGAGGCCGACGCGGTCGGCGACGGTGCCGGGCGCGCGCTCGGCGTCACCGTCGGCACGCCCGTCGGCGCTCCCCTCGGCCCCGGCCACGGCCTCGGCGACGAGCGCCTCGTCGTCGGCGAGTCGGCGTCGATCGCCCTCGAGCCGCTCGGCGCGGGTGGCTCGGAGCGTGCGGGTCGTCTCGGCCCGGGTGCGCAGCGCGTCCGCCTCGCGGTCGTGGTCGTCCAGCGCCCGCTCCGCGGCCCGGGCGGAGGCCACGGCGGCACGGGCGCGGTCGAGCGCCTGCTCCGCCTCGGTGACGGCCTCCCGGGCCCCGGCCTCGTCGAGGTCGCCGAGCCCCGCCACGGCGACGTCGAGACGGGCACGGGCCGCGGCCGCGGCCGCGGCCGCGTCGCGCTGCCGCTGCCCCGCGGCGCGGGCGGAGAGGGCGGCGGCCTCCACGTCGTCGTCGGTCGGGTGGTCGTCGGTCGGGGCGGCCGGGGCCGGGTGCTCAATCGACCCGCAGACCGGGCACGGCTTTCCGGCCTCGAGCGAGAGCGCGAGCTGGCCGGCCGTGCCGGTGATCTGCCGACGACGGAGCCCGGCCTCGAGGTCGAGCTCGACCAGCGCCTCCGTCGACCGGTCGGCGAGGAGCTCGTCGAGCCGTGTCGCCTCCTCCCGCAGGGCGTCCGTCGCGAGCACGGCGGCGAGCTGCGCACGGGCGTCGGCGACCCGGCGGGCGACGGCGGGCTCGTCGTCCGCCGACCGCCGGGCGGCATCACGAGCGGTGACCAGCGCGGTCCTCTCGACGGGGCCCTCGACGAGCTCGGCGTCGAGGGCCGCGAGGTCGACGTCGACCTGCTCGAGCGCTCGGCCCGCGTCGAGCAGCTCGGCACGACGGCCGGGCAGCCCCCGCTCGACGGCGGCGACCCGGCCGAGCACGGCGAGGTCGGAGCGCAGGTCGTCGCGGTGGGCCGCGACGGCGGCGGCCACCTCGGGCAGCGTGGGGGCCTCTCCCCCGTGGCTGTCGAAGCTGTCGAAGCCAGCGGTGCCGTCGGTGCTGTCCGCGCGCTCGGCCGACGACCACGCCCCGGTGACGAGCACCAGCCCGGGCACGGACTCCAGCTCGGGGTCGGCGTCCGTCGCCGCCTCCCGCGCGTCGACCAGCGTCGTGCCCGCCTCCGCGAGCACGGCCTGCGCCGCCCGGAGGCCCCGGGCCGCTCCGGTCACCGTGTCGGCCCGGCCAGCGGCCTCGAGGCGCGACCGGGCCTCGTCGACCGCGACCGCCGCCTCCGTCAGGCGGGCGCTCCGGGCCTGCAGGTCGGCGCGGAGGTCGAGGGACGCCCGCAGACGGCGCTGCTCGTCGAGGCGACGCCGCGCGTCGTCGTGCACCCGTCGAGCCGCGCCCCGCCGCTCGGCGGCCGCGTCGGAGTCGCGGACGAGCGCTGCGAGGACGCCGTCGACGGTGGCCGGGAGACCCTCGGCGCCCTCGGCGGGCTGAGCCCCCGAGTCGCCCGAGTCGCCCCCGGCACCCGCCCCGACCGGGGCGGCCTGCCCGGCGAGGGCCGCCTCCAGCGCCGCTCCGACGACCGGGTCGTCGTCGGCCCCGACCGCCTCGCGCAGCCGGGCGACCGCGAGCTCGACGCCCCGGTCGGCCTCGGCGACGGCCGCGTGGGCCGCGCGCCGCCCCTCGGCCAGGCGGGCCGTCGTCAGCTCGTAGATCTCGGTGCCGAAGAGGGACTGCAGCATGCGCCGGCGGTCTTCCCCCGACGAGCGGAGGAACGCCGCGAACTCGCCCTGGGGCAGCACGACCGTCTGCACGAACTGCTGACGGGTCAGGCCGAGCACCCGGCCGATCTCGTGCCCGACCTCCTGTGTGCTGGTTGACACCACCTCGCCGTCGACCGCGTCGGGCGAGGTCAGGCGGACGAGCGTGGCCGTCGCGTTCGCCGGCGTCGTGCCCGTGCCCCGGCTCTTCGGCCGCTGCCACGCCGGGCTCCGGCGGATGCGGTGCACCCCGGCCGCCGTCTCGAACACGAGCTCGGCGAACGGCTCGACGTGCGCCGCGGCGTGGTGGCTGCGGAGGCGGTCGCGGCTGGCGCCCTCGCCGGCGAGCTGCCCGTAGAGGGCGAAGACGATCGCGTCGATGACGGTCGACTTGCCGGCCCCGGTCGGCCCCTCGAGCAGGAAGGTGCCCGAGGCGCCCAGCGCCGCGAAGTCGATGGAGTGCTCGCCGGCGTAGGGGCCGAGGGCACGCAGGGTCAGCCGGTGCAGGATCACTCGCTGCCCTCGCTCGCCCTCGCGGCCTCGTACGCCGCGCGCACGACGGCGAGCTCGGCGTCGCTGGCCGGGGCCCCCGAGGCGAAGGCGACGAAGTCGGCCGCGACCTCGACGGGGTCGGTCTCGGCCGTCACCACGCGCAGCCGGGGAGAGTCGACGGCGCCGACGGGCGTGTGCAGCACGGCGAGCGCGTGCGGGAACCTCTCCCGGACGCGCGCCCACAGGTGGTCGGGGTGCACGGGGTCGGTCACGCTGACCCGCAGCCAGGCGTCCACGAGGTCGTCGTGCCGGCCGTCGAGCAGATGCTCGAGGGTGTCGGTCACCTCGGCCAGACGGCGCGGCACGGGTGCGGCGACGAGCTCGACCTCCACCGTGCCGTCGGCGGCGAGGTCGACGACGGCCGTCGACTTCACGTGCCCGACCTCGCCGAACGAGAAGGCCAGGGGCGAGCCCGAGTAGCGCAGCACCGGGTGTGACCCGGCGGCGGCGCCCACGCGCTGGGCGCCGTGCAGGTGGCCGAGGGCGACGTAGTCGACGCCGTCGAAGACCGCCGAGGGCACCACGTCGACCCCGCCGACGCGGATGTCGCGCTCGCTCTCGCTCCGCTCGACGACGGCGCCGCCCGCGACGAAGGCGTGCGCGACGACGACCGAGCGGGTGCCGGGCCGCGTCGCCAGGTCGGCCCTGACCCGGTCGAGCGCCGCGCCGACGACGGCCTCGTGCGACCGGGCGAGGGGCCCGTCGGCGCCGTCGGGCGCGAGCGCGTGCCGCACGGTGTCGGGGTCGAGGTAGGGCAGCCCGTAGAAGGCCACGGGCCCGTGCGCGTCGTCGACGACGACCGGCTCGTCGAGCCGGTCGACCGCGGCCAGCACGTGCAGGCCCGGCCGCATCAGCTCGGCGGCGAAGCCCAGCCGCGCGGCGGAGTCGTGGTTGCCCGGCGTCACGACGACGACGGCGAGCTCGCTCAGCCGCCGCAGGGCCGAGCCGAGGAGGCGCACGCTGGGCACCGAGGGCACGGCCCGGTCGTACACGTCGCCCGCCACCACGACCACGTCGACCGCGCGCTCGGCCACGAGGTCGACCAGGTGGTCGACGAAGGCGGCCTGGTGCTCGAGGAGGTCGACGCCGTGCAGGGTCCGCCCCAGGTGCCAGTCGCTCGTGTGCAGGATGCGCACGGGGCCCCTCTCGCTCGCGGTGGTCGTGGCGCCGGCGGTGCTGCCGGACGGTCGTCACTGTATCGACGCCGACCGACACCCGAGGTGCGGCGTGGCCCTGCCTGCGGGGCCTGCACCGCGCCTCCTCGTCGCCCGTCGGCCCCGGGAGGGAGGAACATGGTCGGAGCCCGCGCCGCCCGCACCGACCGAGACGCCCCCGGAGACCCCTGTGACCCTCACCGAGACCGACACGACCGCCCTGCGCGAGGCGGTCGCCGCCCGCCGCGAGGCGATGATCGCCGACCTCGTGGCCTACGCGTCGCTCGAGACCCCCTCCGACGACGTCGACCTGCTCGCCGCCGGGCTCGCCTGGATCGAGGCGTGGCTCGAGCGGACGGCCGGCCCCGCCGCCGCCCGCCGGGTGAGCGTCGTCGAGGGCTACGGCGACGCCGTCACGCTCGAGCACCCGTCGCCGACCGGCTCGACCGAGTGGGTCACGGCGCTCTGCCACTACGACACGGTCTGGGCCGAGGGCACGCTCGCCGAGTGGCCCGTGCAGATCGACGGCGACCGCATGACCGGCCCCGGCGTCTTCGACATGAAGTCCGGGCTCGTGCAGCTCGGGCACTCCCTGGCCGTCTCCGACGCGCTGGGCCTGCCCCGGCCCGGCGTGCGCATCGTGCTGACCGGCGACGAGGAGGTCGGCAGCATCGCGTCGCGCCCCGTGATCGAGGCCGAGGTGAGCCGGGGAGGCGCGGTGCTCGTCTTCGAGTCCGCCGCCGAGGGCGCGGTCAAGACCGCCCGCAAGGGCGTCGGCATCTACGAGGTCGAGACGTTCGGCGTCGAGGTGCACGCCGGGCTCCACCCGCGCGGCGGGGCGAGCGCCATCGACGAGATGGCCCGTCTCGTGCTGCAGCTGCACGGCGAGGCCGACGTCGAGGCCGGCACGTCGCTGAACGTCGGCATCGTGCAGGGCGGCACGCGGACGAACGTCCGGGCCGGGCACGCCCGCGCCATGGTCGACGTGCGGGTCACCCGGGCCGACGAGGCCGCCCGCGTCGAGCGGCTGTTCGCGTCGCTGGCCCCGCACGACCCGCTCGCCCGCGTCGAGGTCACCGGCGGCTGGAACCGCCCCGTGATGGAGCGGTCGGCGGCGACGGGCGCGCTCTACGAGCGGGCCGCCGCGGTCGCCGGGCAGCTGGGCTTCGAGCTGCGGGAGGTGTCGGTCGGCGGGGCGAGCGACGGCAACTTCGCGGCCGCGCTCGGCGCCGCCGTGCTCGACGGGGTCGGCGGCGTGGGCGGCGGCGCCCACGCGCGCCACGAGTGGATCAGCCTCGACGGCATGGTCGAGCGCAGCGAGTTCGTCGTGGCGCTGCTCGCCGAGCTGGCGTAGCGCGGCCGGGCGCCCGCACCGGGCGTCAGAGGGCGCGCGTCAGGCGCCGGGCTGTTCGCCCGCGTGCGCCACGGCGTCGTCGACGATGTGCGAGACGTGCAGGTCGGCGACCGAGTAGATCGCCTCGCGCCCGACGCGGTCGACCTGGACGAGGCCCGCAGCTCGCAGGGTGCGCAGGTGCTGCGAGACGAGGGGCTGTGACAGCCCGGACGCCTCGACCAGGGCGGAGACCCCCGCCTCGCCCTCGCCGAGGAGGCGGAGCAGGCGCAGGCGGGACGACGACGACAGCGCCTTGAACAGCTCGGCGGCGGCCTCGAGGCCCTCGGTGGACATGGAGACACATTAGCCGCGGCGCATGCGACGCGCGCGGCCGCGGTGCCGGGCGCACCGAGGGCCCCGCTGACGAGCGGGGCCCTCGGTCGCGACGATCAGTGCTCGTCGTAGTGGTCGCCGTGCTGAGCGTGCTTGTGCTCGCCGTGCACGTAGTCGACGTGGTCGTCGTGCGTCACGGTCTCGTGGCCGCAGTCGGTGCCGTGCTGGTGCTCGGTGACGGTGTGCTCGGCGTGGGTCTCGGTGTCGGTCATGGCGGTCCTTCCGGAGGGGCGGGTCGTGCGGGCAGGAGCAGTCCATCATGACGCATGCACGGATTGCAATGCGTTCATCCAATCGATGATGAGAACCAGCACCGACAGGAGCGCGAGACACCGCGACCATGACCGACGACGACCGGCGTCGGCCTCAGCCCTGGCGCGTGTTCCAGCGCGGGTTCGCCTTGTTGATGACGTAGACGCGACCGCGCCGGCGCACCACCTGCGAGCCGGGGACGAGCTTCAGCGCCTTGAGCGAGTTGCGGACCTTCATGGGTGACCTCCGTGTTGTTGAGAACGATTTTCATCTAGGGTAGCCGCATGAGACACGACCTGCCGAGCCCGCGCCTCCCACGACACCGGGGGGTCACCCTCGTGGCCGGGCAGGAGGAGGCGGCCCTGCAGCACGTCGCCGACACGCTCGCCCGCCCCGACAGCCACCGGCTGGCCCCGGGGCCCGACGTGCACGACGCCGTCGACGAGGTCCACCGTGCCGTGCTCGACCTCGCCCGGAGCGGCGAGCCCGTGGACGTCGCCGTCCAGCTGCGCCCCGGCACCCCGACCCGCTCGACGGCGCTGCTGCTCGGCTCGCTGCTCGACCACGACCTCGGCCGCCCCGACGGGGCGTCGCTGCTGCAGCACGTGGCGTGCGTGGTCAGCGCCGACGACCTCGCCGACCTCGTGCTGCGCGGCACGGACGACCGCTTCGCGGCGGCCGAGCACGTCGTGGAGCTCGTGGAGCACGCGACCCTCGTCGTGCTCACCGACGTGGGCGCGGTGACGGAGCGCGAGCACCGCCTCCTCGCGGCCCTGCTCGGGGTGCTGGCCCCGACCGCGACGGTGCTGCCGATCACGTCGCTGACGGCGGGCTGCCTGCCCACGCCGGGCCGCGCCTCGGCCCTCTCCGGCTCCGCGGGCTGGATGCGGGCCCTCTCCGACGACGCCCCCGACGTCGTCGAGGGCGACCCCGTGTCGACGGTGGTCTACCGCGACGAGCGGCCCTTCCACCCCGAGCGCCTGGCCGTCGCCCTGGAGCAGACGTTCACCCCCGGGCCGGCCGGCACCGTGCTCCGGTCACGGGGCTTCACCCAGTTCGCGACCCGGGCCGACCGGGTCGGCTCCTGGTCGAGCGTCGGCCAGATGCTCAGCCTCGACCCGACGTCACGGCCGTCGTGGCACCCGGAGTCGCCGCACGGCCAGCAGATCACGTTCTTCGGGCTCGACCTCGACGCCGGACTCGTCCGTCGCGCGCTCGACGAGTGCCTCCTCACGGACGCCGAGCTGCTCGCCGACCCGGCCTCGTGGCGCGACCTGGTCGACCCCTTCCCGACCTGGGACGACGCGACGGGGCGGCCGGGGCACGGTCACGCCCACTGAGCTGACTCGCCCGAGGGGCCGAGCCGCCACGGGCTCAGGGCCAGAAGCGGTGCACGACGGCCTGGAGCAGCGAGCCCGACACGTCGCCGAACTCCGTCAGCGTGATCACGACGCCGTCGCGCTCGAAGATCGTCAGCAGCCCGGCGTCCGCCGACGACCCCGCCGTGCCGGGGTGCGAGTACGCGCAGCGCTGCCCGCCGAGCGACTCGGTGCAGGCGAAGCCCTCGAGGCTGAGGTCGTACAGGTACTGGTCGGAGACCTCCGGGGCCACGACGCTGTACTCGACGCTCGTGCCGAGGTCGGAGCCGGGTGACGACCAGAGGCACGCGAGGGCCTCGGCGGCCAGCACGGGCCGCTCGCTCTTCATGACGGCGTCCGCCTCCGCGCGGGGCTCGAGCTCGACGACCGGACGGTCGCCCACCGCGGCCACGGCCTCGGCGGGGGGCAGCACGTCGTCGCACGACGTCGGGAGGGAGGCCGGAGCGGCGACCGCCGCCCCTGCGCCCTCCGAGCTGGGCGTCGGGCCCACCGTGGCCGCCTGGGTCGCCTCGGCCTCGCCGGAGCCGTGGCCCGCCACCGACACCTGACGGTGGGAGGCGGAGGCGGCGCCGTCGTCGTCAGAGGCGCAACCGGCCGCCGAGAGGGCGATGCCGACGACGAGCACGAGTCCGCCGAGGGCACGGGACGACGGTCGCCGACGGGTCGCACCGACGGGTGCGGAGCGGAGCGAGAGCATGGTCCTCCTCAGGGCCGGCGTCGGGCCGCTGCAGGCCGACGGGGAGACCGTAGCGGGCCGCCGTCCGACACCGGGTCGACGTGACCAGATCGTGACCGGCACGGGCGGGGATCATCCCCGAGGTTGACGGGCGACTCCTCCCCCGCTCACTAGCGTGAGCACGGGGCCCGACCGAGGGCCCGCCGCGAGCGCCAGGGGTGCGCACGGCACCTGCCCGTCGAGGAGAACCGCCATGTCGAACGTCCGCCCGCTCACCACCGTCACGGCCACCGCCCTCGTCGTGCTCGCCCTGGTCGGCTGCTCGGGGACGCCCGGGGGCGACGCCACGGCGTCGCCGACCCCGACGGCCACGGCCACCGGCGACGCCGCTCCGACGCCGGCCGCGACGCCGACCGCCGAGCCCGACACGACCCCGGCCCCCACGGCGACCGCGGCGCCCGACGCGTCGCCGGTCGTCACCATCCCGACCGACTGCACGCAGATCGTCGACACGGCGACGTACCAGGCGACCATGGGCTCCACGCCGCTGAACCCGGAGGCGTACCCGCGGCGCGACGGCAGCGCCCGCGGCGCCCGCACGCCCGGCGTCCCCGCGGCCGGCGACGCCCCCTTCGTCATCGCCGACACGGCGGCGGAGCTCGACTGCCTCTGGCGCGACCCGGCCGCGGACGTCACCGGGCTGTCGGTGCAGCTGGGGCGACTCGACGAGGCCACCAGCGCCGCCCTGCTGCAGCAGGCGGAGGCGCGCGGGGCCAGCTGCTCCGAGGCCCACGACGGTCGGCTCTGCCAGCAGACCGCCGTCGACGCGATGTACGGCACCGACAGCACCGACACCTACTTCGTGCGAGGCGACCTCTTCATCGCCGTCGGGCAGTCGAACTACCCGACCGACGACCTGCTCGGGTCGATCCTGACGCACCTCTCGAGCTGAGGGCGGCCGGGCCCGGCCTCTCTCACAGGACCGACTTCGGCACGCGGTGCAGCGTCACCGCGCCGACGGCCGCGAACGGGTGCAGCGGGTCGGGCGCGACCGAGCCGGTCGGCCCGCCGAGCCGGGAGTGCCCGACGGCGCTGAGCACCGCGTAGGCGTCGCCGCGAGACCAGCCGTGGTCGTCGACCAGGAAGGAGAAGGCGTCCTCGTAGCCGCGCCGGACGCTCTCCTGCACGGGGTCGCCGAGGCCGACGAAGATCCAGTCGTCGGCGGTCTCGATGCGCGGCGCCCGCAGCCGGGCGCCCTTCACGAGGTCGATCGACACGACGGCCGTGCCCTGCGCCTCGATGGCGACGAAGGACGACTCGCCCTCGGCCATGATCGCGTGCACGTCGCCGATCGAGAGGTACGCGCCCTCGACCATGACGGGCAGGTAGACGGTCGAGCCGACGGTGTTCTCGGTCACGTCCATGTTGCCGCCCTGGGGGTAGGCGGGCATGATCGTCGAGTTCTCGCCCTCGGCGGGAGCGGTGCCCATGCAGCCGATCATCGGCCGCGGCGCGAAGACGTGGCGGTCGGTGACGTGCACGCCCTCCGCGTCGATCGGCACGCGACGGGTGAACATCTCGTCGCCCATCATGTGCTGCAGGGCGCCCGAGCCGGGCAGGCTGACCGACCAGCCGTGGTCGACGAGCCGGATGTCGTGCACCGTCACGGCGAGCGCGTCGTCGGGCATCGCGCCCTCGACGAAGACCGGGCCGGTGACGGGGTTGATCGGCACCGACAGCTGCGCCAGGTCGTGGTGGTCGTGCAGCTCGGCGTAGACGGCGTCGCTGGTCTCGAAGCCGATCGTCTCGCCCGTGCCCGGGGTGATGCGCAGCACGGGCTCGACGGCGGCGCTGAAGCCGGGCCGGCCGAGCTCGTTGCCGAGGAAGTGGTCGACGCCCGAGGCGCCGGACGAGGCCGACGCCGGCCCGGGCCCCGAGGAGTCGCGGTGCGCGTCGCTCACCGCCCGGCCTCCTTCTCGAGGGTGTCCGCCGCCGGGGTCGCCGTGGCGGCCGCTCCCGACCCGTCGCCCTCGTCGACCTGCCCCAGGGTCGGCGCCGCGCCTCCCCGGATCTTGTAGAAGAGGAAGACGCCCGCCCCGACCACGAGCCAGACGAGGCCGCCGATCTTCGCCGCGGGGGCCGCGTTGACGAGCACGTAGCCGATGATCAGGAAGCCGACCACGGGCACGACGAGGTGCAGCAGGTAGTTGCGCGACTTCCCCTTCACGACGTAGTGCCAGATCACCGAGAGGTGCAGCAGCATGAAGCCGAAGAGGGCGCCGAAGTTGACCAGCGACGAGATGACGTCGATCTGGCCGACGAAGAACAGCACGAGGATCGCCGAGAGCACCGAGACGACGAGGATGGCGGCCTGCGGCACCTGGCGCGAGTTGAGGCGCGAGAGCACCGCGGGCAGCTGCCGGTCACGGCTCATCGAGAACAGCAGGCGCGAGGTCGCGGCCTGCGCCGCCATCGCGTTCGCGATGCCGACGGCGAGCACGTTCACGACGAAGAAGGCGGTCATCCAGCCGCTCGACGACGCCTGGGCGACGAGGTCGAAGAAGGCGTTGCCGGCCTCCCCCTCGGGGAAGGAGTCGCGGCCCGCGGCGAGCGCGCTCGCCAGCCAGGTCTGCAGCACGAACAGGAAGGCGACGATGACGAGGGCGATGATCATGGCTCGACCCGCGCCTCCGCGCTTGCCGGTCGACTCCTCGGCGAGGGTCGAGATGCCGTCGAAGCCGAGGAACGACAGCACGGCGATCGAGAGCGCCGACGCGATCAGCGGGCCGGTGACCTTCGACGGGTCCCACACCTGGCTGACGCTGAACTCGGCGCCGGGGATGGTGCCGCCGTTGAGGGCGGTGACGGCGATGATCACGAAGATGACGATGAAGACGACCTCGATGGCGAGGAAGACGCGGTTCATCAGCTTGAGCGAGGTGATGCCGAGCAGGTTCACGGCCGTGTTGATCGCGACGAAGATCAGCGCCCACATCCAGCGGGCGGTGCCGGGGAAGATGCCGACCATCGACTCGGCGGCGAACACGTAGAGCAGCGTCGGCACGAGCAGGTAGTCGAGCAGGATCGCCCAGCCGGCGAAGAAGCCGACCGTGGGGTGGATGCCGCGGCCCACGTACGAGAACACCGACCCCGCGAGGGGGATCGACTTGGCCATCTGCGCGTAGGCGAGGGCGGTGAAGATCATCGCGACGAGGCCCACGAGGTAGACCAGGGGCACGAGGCCCGACGACGCGTTGTAGACGGTGCCGAAGATCGCCCAGGGCGCGATCGGCACCATGAAGATCAGGCCGTAGACGAGCAGGTCGCCGGTCGAGACCGACCGCTTCAGCTCCTGCTTGTAGCCGTACTGCTCGAGCTGCGCCTGCGCGCTCAGCTCGGGGGACTCGGTGCGCTCGGACATGGTGTCTCTCTTCGGGGTGAGGGAGGAACGGTGCGGGGAGGGGGTGGTGGTGGCGGTCAGGCGTCGTGGTCGGCGAAGAAGCCGGCGACGACGCGGCGGAACTCCTCCGGCTGCTCGAGGTGCGTGCAGTGGCTGGCGCCGGGGAAGACGTGGGAGACGGCGCCGTCGATGCCGTCGACGAAGGGCTGCCAGGTGGCCGGCGTCGCCTCGTCGTGCTCGCCCGCGACCACGAGGGTGGGCGCGGTGACGCTCGGCAGGCGGTCGACGATCGTCCAGTCGCGCATCGTGCCGATGACGTGGAACTCGTTCGGGCCGTTCATGGTGTGGTAGACCGTCGGCTCGGCCTCCATCTGCTCCTCGCTGTCGATGAAGTCCCGGGGCATCGGCACCACGCGGCAGACGTGGCGCTCGTAGAAGACCTGGGTCGCGGCGAGGTACTCGGGGTCGCCGGTCGTGCCCGCGCCCTCGTGCCGGAGCAGCGCCTCCTGCACGTCGGCGGGCAGCTGGGCCCGGAGCTCGGCGGCACCGTCGACCCAGAGCTGCATCGAGGCGGGCGAGTTGCAGATGGCCAGGCTGGCGAGGCCGGCGGGCTCGCGCACCGCGATCTCGGCGCCGAGCATGCCGCCCCACGACTGGCCGAGCACGTGGAAGCGCTCGAGCCCGAGGTGCGCGACGACGGCCTCGAACTCGTCGACGAAGAGCTGGGGCACCCAGGTCTCGACCGGGGCGTCGGGGCGGTGGCTGCTGCGGCCGCAGCCGAACTGGTCGTAGTGCACGACGGTGCGACCGGTCTCGTCGGCGAGCGCCGCCAGGTTGCGCAGGTAGTCGTGGGCCATGCCGGGGCCGCCGTGCAGCACGACGAGGGGCAGGGCGCCGGGGCGGGGCTCGTCGGGCGTGGTGACCTGGTACCAGGTGTGGCCGTCACGGAACGGGAGGGTGGCAGCGGTGCTCGTCGACATGCGCGTCAGCATGCACCCGCGAAAGGTCTCACGCCAAGACCTTTCTGCGTGACTTAACCTGGGCGTAACACGACGACGAGCTGGGGAGGGGTGACGCGGCATGACGGAGGACGGGTCTGTGGACGCCGCGGAGGCGCGCGCCGGGTCCCCGGCGAGCGCCGCGGCCGACGCCGCCCCCGCCTCCACCGCCTCCCCCGGCTCCGACTCCCCCGGCGTCCTCGAGGCCCCGCTCGAGTCGTCGACCCGGGTCGACGACATCTCCGACCGCCTCGTCACGGCCATCGCGACCGGCGAGTACCTGCCCGGCCAGCGCCTCCCCCCGGAGCGTGAGCTCGCCGCCTCGCTGCGCGTGGGCCGGATGACCGTGCGGGCCGCCCTCGCCCGGCTCGTCGACCAGGGGCTCATCGAGACCCAGCGCGGCCGCGGCGGCGGCTCGTTCGTGCAGGAGCGCTCGACCGACCGGGCCGCGGCCGTCGCGCAGCGGACGCTCGCCGCCCGCTGGTCGGACCTCCGCGACACCAGCGACGCGATCGGCCGCCTGCACGGCACGGTCGCCGAGGCCGCCGCCGAGAACCGCACCGACGACGACGTCGCCGTGCTGCGCGACCGCCTCGAGGGCTACCGCGCCGCCGCCTCGGGCCTGGCCTCGCAGAAGGCCGACGAGCGCCTGCACGTCGCGATCGCGGACGCGGCGCACAGCGCCACGCTCCGGGCCGTGCTGCTCGAGCTGGAGTCGCGGGTCAGCATCGCCGCGCCGGCCCACCTCTGGGGCGGCCCGGACGGCATGCGCGAGATGGAGCTGCGCGCCCTCGCCGAGCACGAGCAGATCGTCGAGGCCATCTGCGCCGGGGAGGCCGCGCGCGCCGCCGCGCTGGCACGACGTCACGTCGGCATCGACCTCGAGCTGCTCGAACGCGTGGTGCGCGGCGGCGACCACGCCTGACCGACGACCTGGCGGGGCTCGGCGTCGGGCCCCCGGAGGGCTCGCCGTCAGGCGCCGGCGGGGCTCCAGCCGAGCTCGGGCCCGAGGCGCTCGCCGATGTCGGTGAGCATCTGCGCGTAGTCGCCGGGCTCGAAGGCGAACGGCAGCGCGAAGGCGACCTCGTCGACCGCCTGGTAGGCGGGGTCGGCGTGCAGGGCGTCCGCGATCTCGGCCGAGGTGCCGACGAGGTCGGCGGCGAAGAGCAGCTGCCCCGGGCCCTGCGGCACGCCCACGCGGCCGGCGCGCGCCTCGGCGTACGCCGCGTAGCGGGCCCGCTGCTCGGGCGTGGCCGAGTCGGTCGGCACGACGACGAGCCCCTGCGACACCCGGGCGGAGGCGCCCGCCGGGTGGGCGTCGCGGTACGCGTCGATCTGGGCGCGCTGGTTCTCGGCGAAGTCGGTGCCCCGCTCGGCCTTCGTGACGCTCGACGCGAGCAGGTGGAACCCGTTCTCGCCGGCCCAGACGGCGGACCGCGTGCTGCCGACGCCGCACCACAGCCGGTCGACGAGCCCCGGGCTGTGCGGCTGGACGACGTCGCTGAACTCCTCGATGCCGCGACGGCCCGGCGAGGCCGAGACGACGTCGCCGCGCACGAGGTCGCGGAGGCGCAGCAGGCGCTCGGGCCCGAGCTCCTCGTGGTCGGCGGTGTCGGGGTAGATCGCGTCGCGGTAGAGGTCGAAGTTCATCGGGGTGCCCGACGAAAAGCCCGGGTTGAGGCGGCCCCCCAGCAGCACATCGACCGTGGCGAGGTCCTCCGCGAGCCGGAAGGGGTTCTCGGCCCCGATCGGCGTCACCGCCGTGCCCAGCTCGATCCGGCTCGTGCGCTGCGACGCCGCCGCCATGATCGCGACCGGCGACGAGATGCCCGGCTGCAGGTGCCGGTGGCGCAGCCACGCGCTGTCGAGGCCGAGCTCCTCGGCGCGCTCGATGACGCGCAGGACGTCCTCGTGGCCCGCGGCCGGCGAGGCGGGGTCGAACGAGCCGATGGTGAGGACGCCGAGGCGCCGCAGGGGTGTTCCGTCGACGGGCATGGCCCGATCCTCGCAGGTGCCGGCGTCAGAACGCCTGGTCGTAGAGCGCCGCGAGCTCCGGCGAGTCGGGGCCGGTCAGGCCGCACGAGCTCACGACGCCGGCCGAGGCGGCGACGAGCCACGCGCCTCCCTCGGTGAAGACGGGCGCCGCCCCGTCGACCTGGTCGTCGGGGTCGCCCTGCGGCACCTCGACGGCGTCGCCCGGGTCGCCGGCGAAGACGTCGTCGACCCGCAGCGTGGCGGTGCCCCCGTCGACGGCCACGACGGTGCCGCGGAAGGCCGTGGTCGAGGTCGCCAGCACCTCCGCGGTCGGCACGGCGCACATCGCGCCCGGTCCGCCCGCCGGAGGCGCGGTGAGGGTCGTCACCCTCCCGCCCGCCCCCGGGCCGGTCGCGACGAGCACCCCGACCACCGCCGCGGCGACGAGCACCCCGCCGGCGGCCCCGGCCAGGAGGCGGCGGGAGCGTCGACGGGCCGGAGCGGCGGCGGAGCGGCCGGGGGCCGTGCGGGCGGGGGTGCGGGGTGCGGTGCTCATGGTCGTCTCCGTCAGGTCAGCGAGCTGCCGGGCCGGCAGCGGGGCGAGGGAGGAGGCCGGGTCGGCGGACCGCATCAGCAGGTCGTCGGCGCCGTGCTCGGCGTGCTCGTCGTGCTCGTGCTCGTCGTGCGTGGTCATCGTCCGTCTCCTCCCGTCACCGGTGCATGTCCGTCACGCGCCTCCGCCTTCCGGATCTCGTCGGCGAGGCGTCGACGGGCCCGGTGCAGGCGGATCGACACGGCGTTCGGCGTCGTGCCCAGCACCGCGGCCGTCTGGGCGACGGTGAGCTCGTCCCACACGTGCAGGCGCAGCACCTCGGCGTCGACCTCCCGCAGGCGCGCGAGGGCGGGGGCGACGAGCGCGACCCGGGGGTCGACCTCGTCGGCCTCGGGCACCGACTCGGTCGGCGGGTCGACCGTGACGATGCGCGCGACGAGCCGGTCGCGGCGACGCATCGACCGCAGGGCGTTGCTGAGCTGCAGCCGGGCGACGCCGACGGCCCAGGGCACCTCGTCGCCCGCGGGCACGTCGTCGAGGCGCCGCCAGAGCACGAGCAGCACGTCGCCGAGCACCTCGTCGGCCGTCGCCGCGTCGACGCGGCGCGCGAGGTACCGGCGCACGGGCTCGACGACCTCGGGCACGAGGGCCTCGAAGCGGGCTCGGGCGGGCAGCAGGGTCACGTCCACACCCTCACATGTCCGCCGCCCGGCGTGCCTTTCGCCCGGGCCGACGTCAGCGCGGGCCGGGGCCGTGCGTCCCCTCGCCGCGATCGTCGTCGGCGACTCGCTGGTCGAGGCTCGGGTCGACCGCGGGGTCGACCGAGACGTCGCTCACGCGGAGGGGCGGCTCGGCGGCCACGGAGGACGGCGAGACCGGCGAGGCGGGCGAGCCGTCGCCCGTCGCACGACGGGAGCCGCGCAGGCGACCCTTCACCGCCTCCCACGGGCGGGCCAGCCCGCGGGCCCCGGCCTCCGTCGGCGCCTCGACCTCGAGGCCGTAGTAGGCCCCGACGTGCTCGAGCAGCACGTCGCGCTCAGCCGCGTCATAGGCCCGCCGCTCACGCGTGAAGGCGATGATCGTCGACCAGCAGGTGAGCAGCAGCACCACGCTGAACGGCAGCGCCGTCGTGATCGCCGCGGTCTTGAGGGCGTCGAGGCCGCCCGTGAGCAGCAGGGCGACGGCGAGCAGGGCGGCGACGAGCGCGAAGAAGACGCGCAGCCAGTTCTTCGGCTCGATGTCACCGCCGGAGGCGATCATCGCCATCACGAGGGAGCCCGAGTCGGACGACGTGACGAAGAAGACGCCGATCAGGAGGATGGCGCCGAAGGTCAGCACGGCGCCCGCGGGGAGGTCGCCGAGGAGGGCGAACAGCGAGCCCTCGACGTCGACCGAGCCGTCGGCGCCGATGAGCCCCCCGGCGCCGTCGGTCTGGCGGTGGATGGCCGCGCCGCCGAGCACGGCGAACCAGAGGAAGGTCAGGGCGGTCGGCACGAGCAGCACGCCGAAGACGAACTGGCGGACGGTCCGGCCCCTCGAGATGCGCGCGATGAAGATGCCCACGAAAGGAGCCCACGACATCCACCAGCCCCAGTAGAAGGTCGTCCAGGCACCCTGCCACTCCTCGCCGGCCGCGCCCTGCTGGGCGGTGACGTTGAACGAGAGGCCGACGACGTTCTGCAGGTAGGCGCCGATCGACTGCACGAAGTCGCGCAGCAGGAACTGCGTCGGGCCGACGATCAGCACGAAGAGGAGGAGCGCGGCGGCCAGGATCAGGTTGAAGTTCGAGAGGATCTTCATGCCCTTCGTCACGCCCGTCACGAGCGAGACGATCGTCACCGCGGTGATCACCGCGATGATCGCGATCTGGCTGACGATGCTGCTGTCGGCGATGCCGGCGGCCTCGAGGCCCGCGCCGATCTGGATCACGCCGAGGCCGAGCGAGGTGGCGACGCCGAACAGCGTGCCGACCAGGGCGATGACGTCGATCAGGTTGCCCCAGCCGCCGCGCACGCGGTCGCCGAGCAGGGGCTCGAGCGCCCAGCGGATGGAGACCGGACGGCCCCGACGGTGGATGGCGTAGGCGAGCGCGAGGCCGAGCACGACGTAGATCGCCCACGCGTGCAGGCCCCAGTGCAGGAAGGTCTGCGTGAGGGCCTGCTGCGCGAGCTGGTCCTCCGTGCCGGTGACGCCGGGGCGCGGCGAGGCGAAGTGGCTGAGGGGCTCGGAGACGCCGTAGAAGACGAGGCCGATGCCCATCCCGGCGGCGAAGAGCAGGGCGAACCACGACCCGGTGGAGAACTCCGGCTCGTCCTTGTCCTTGCCGAGCTTGATGGTGCCGAAGCGGCTGAACCCGACGAAGATCGAGAAGCCGACGAAGAAGGCCACGATCAGCACGTAGTACCAGCTGAAGTTGCGGACGATGCCGCTCTGCAGCCCGAGGAAGAGCGCCTCGGCCGAGGCGGGCGCGATCAGCGTGAAGGCCACGAAGCCGAGGACGACGATCGCGGCGGGCCAGAACACCCAGCGGCGGAGCTGGGGGGTCGTCGTGACGGCCTCCCCCAGGGTCGAGGGTCGGGCTTCGGGGGCCCCGGAGGAGGGCGGTTCGGTCGTTGCCATGCCTCCATCGTGACGGCTCCCGGCGCGTTCCGGGCAATGATGCGCACCGTGCACCGAGATGCACGACGAGTCGTCGAGATGCCCCGTCCGGGGCTCCGTCCTCCCCGGAGAGCCCAGGAAGCGGCACCTCGATCAGGGAGGAGCTACCGCGCCGTCACCGTCGCGAGCTCGTCCCAGTGGGTCGTCGCGCGCGGCGAGACCATGTCGCGCTTCATCGCCCAGCCGCGGCGGTGCCGCAGCCCGGCGACGCCGAGGCCGAGGCTCTCGTCGCCGAACTTGCCGGCGATCCGGTCGAGCACGTCGCCGTAGGCGGGCGGTGCCGCGGCGACCTCGCCGAAGACGTCGAGGCTCGCGTGCTCGGCGCGCGGCGTGAGCTCCATCAGCGTGACGCCGGCGCGCACGTAGCGCTTGCCGGGCTCGAGCTGGGGGCCGAGCGCCGCGATCGCGGCCCGGTAGAGCGTGGTCGCGTCGTCGGTCGGCTCGGGGAAGGCGATCGACACGACGTGGTTGGTGTGGCCGGCCTCCGTCGCGAACGGCGACGTGGCGGCGAAGCAGCGCATCATCCGGGTCAGCGAGCCCTGCCCCCGGAGTCGTGCGGCGGCACGTTGCGTGTAGACCGACAGCACCTCCTCGAGCTCGGCGACCGTCGTCACGGGCACCGCGAACGACCGGGAGTGGTAGATCTGGTCGCGCTCGGGCTGGACCTCCGATCGGCAGGCAGTCGACCCCGCGCAGCTCCTGCACGACGCGCGCCTGCACCACGCCGAAGCGCTTCCGGATGCGGGCGGCGTCGGCGTCGCGCAGGTCGGCGGCCGTGTGCACGCCGAGCGGCACGAGCTTCTTCGCCGTGCGTCGACCGATGCCCCACACGTCGCCCGCGTCGACGCTGGCGAGGATGGCGGTCTGCTGCGCCGACGAGTAGCTGCCCAGGTGGCAGACCCCCGCCAGTGCGGCGGCCTGCTTCGAGCCCCGGTTCGCGAGCTTCGCGAGGGTCTTCGTCGGCGCGATGCCGATGCTCACGGGCAGGCCGATCAGCTTGCGCACCACCCGGCGGATCTCGCGGGCCTGCGCGGTGGTCTCGTCGACGGTGCCGGTCAGCTCGATGAACGACTCGTCGATCGAGTAGACCTCCTGGTGGCTCGTGAACCGGCTGAGGATCTCGGCCGAGCGCGCCGACATGTCGCCGTAGAGCTCGTAGTTGCTCGACACCGCGACGACGCCCTGCATCGCGGCGATCGGCGCGATCGTGTGCCAGGGCGCGGCCATGTCGACGTTCAGCGCCTTGGCCTCCTGCGACCGGGCGATGACGCAGCCGTCGTTGTTCGAGAGGACGACCACCGGCCTGCCCTCGAGCGCGGGGTTGAAGACGCGCTCGCACGACACGTAGAAGTTGTTGGCGTCGACGATGGCGACGTGGCGCTCAGACACGGTGCAGGCACCTCGTGACGACGCCCCAGACGGTCGCCTCGTCGAGCTCGGAGAGCACGATCTCGGGGTAGGCGGGGTTCTCCGGGCTGAGCACCATCAGCCCCTGCCGCCACGAGAGGCGCTTGACCGTCAGCTCGGCGTTGACGACGGCCACGACGACGGCGCCGTCGTGCGCGTCGAGCCCGCGGTCGACGACGAGCTCGTCGCCGTCGAAGATGCCCGCGCCCGTCATGCTGTCGCCGCTCACCCGCACCAGGAAGGTCGCCGTCGGGTCGCGCATCAGGTGCCGGTTGAGGTCGACCGGCCCCGACCAGTAGCCCTGGGCGGGCGACGGGAAGCCGGCGTGCACGGCCTCGAGCGCGGCTCGCGGCAGGTCGGCGTCGGCGCGCTCCTCGCCCCCGACGGGCCCGAGCACGACGGGCGGCAGCTCAGGAGTCGCGGGTCGGGTCGGCCGCGCAGGGCGCGCCCCACGCGCTGCCTCGCCTGTCGTCTCGCTCACGGTGCCTCCCGGAGAGAACCTAGGCCAGACCACCGACGTCGCCTCCACCGACGTCGCCTCCACTGACGTCGCCTCCCCCGAGGTGGCCGGTCGTGCGGCGCCCCTCAGCTAGGCCGTCGGGCGCGCCTTGCGGATCGACCACACGTTGGAGTCGCCCACCCGCTCGTAGCCGAGGTCGTCGACGAGCAGCTGGACCAGGGCGAGGCCGCGGCCACCCTCGGCCATCTCGTCGGGCATGACGCGGCCGACGAGCGAGACGCTGCCGGGCTCGGCGGTGTCGCTGAGGGTGGCCGTCAGCTCGCCGTCGGTGATGGCGACGGAGAGCCGGCAGGCCACGCCCTCGCCCGCCGCGGCGTGCTCGATGACGTTGCTGGTCAGCTCGACGAGGGCGAGCTCGAAGGCCATGCGCTCCTCGTCGGTGAGGGTCGTGTCGTCGCCCCAGACCGACTCGAGGAAGTCGTGCACCGTGTTGACGTCGTCCGGCGGCGTGGCGAAGACGAGCTGGTGCTCACTCATCGAACGCCGTCGCCACGTCGTCGTGCGGGCGGAGGATGCGGTCGATGTTCGACAGCTTCAGCACCATCAGCACCTGGGCCGACGGCGAGGCGATGCGCAGGTCGCCACCCGCCGAGCGGGCGGACTTGAGGCAGCCGACGAGGGCGCCGAGCCCGGAGGAGTCCATGAAGTCGACACCGGCGAGGTCGACGACGACGCGGGGCCGGCCGTCGGCGATCGCGCCGGTCACGGCCTCCCGCAGGGCCGGGGCCGAGACCATGTTGAGCCTCCCGGTGCAGCGCACGACGGCGACGTCGGCGCCCGCTCCCTCGACAGCGAGATCCATCCAGCCAGCCTCCTCGGCTCGTCGTCCCGGCGCACGGGTCGGCGCGGTCCTCCGCGACACCATAGCTGCGGCCGACCCCCGGCACAGCCCGCCGCGGCGCTCCAGTGCGGGGGGTACCGGAGAGGGGCGGCCGACACCTATCGTCGGGGGGTGACCTCTGACCGCTCTCCGTCGCGGGCACGCCGGAGCTCCACGCTCGACACGTTCCTCCTGCGGTACGGCGTGACCCCCCTGGTGAAGCAGGCGCCGTCGGCGCTGCTCGTCGTCCTGGCCGTCGTCCTCTCGCTCACCGTCCCGCAGCTGGTGGTCACCAGCGGCGCGGGCCTCCTCGTCGCCCTGGGCGTCACCGCGGTCGCCACGCTCTGGGCGGCCGCCGCCACCGCCCGCCCGGCCGTGATCGGCGGGTGGGCCCTCCTGGTGCCCGCCCTCGACTTCGTCGCGCTGGGGTCCTGCGCTGGTCGACCGGCTCCTCCTCGTCGGTCTTCACGGCCCTGCTGGTGATGCCGCTCGTGTGGTTCGCCGCCCGCGAGCCACGCCGGTCGGTGCTCTGGGCGGTGCTCGGCTCGATGGTCGTCATCCTCACGCCCTTCATCGCCGGCATCAGCGCCGGCGACCGCGTCACCGAGCTCGCCCGCCTGCTCGTCGGCGTCCTCGTCTACACCGCGCTGGCCCTCGTCGTGAACGAGCTGAGCCGTCAGTACGCGGCCCAGCTGCGCCTGTCGGAGGAGCGGGAGGCGGTGGTCCGGACCGAGATCACCCGCGCCGCCGAGGTGCAGCGCTCGCTCCTCCCCGGAGCCCTGGCCGACACGCCCGGCTACGCCCTCGCGGGCACCTGCCTGCCCTCGACGACCGTCGGCGGCGACTTCTTCGACTGGTACCGCACCGACGACGGGGTCGCGATGACCCTCGGCGACGTCATGGGCAAGGGCGTCGGCGCCGGTCTCATCGCGGCGGCCGTGCGGGCGACGGTGCGCAGCTCGCGCCGCGACCCCGACCCGGGGGCCGCCATCGTCCGCGCCTCGGAGGGGCTCGCCACCGACCTCGCCGACGGGCCCGACTCCGTCGTGTTCACCACCCTCTTCCACGCGCGCCTCCGCGGCGACGTGCTGCACTGGGCCGACGCCGGCCACGGCCTGACCGTCGTCGTGCGGGAGGACGGCGGAGCCGAGCGCCTGTCGACGCCCGACCTCCCGATCGGCCTCGGCCTGGGCCTGCACGACGCGTGGGAGACGCGGACCACCGCCCTCTGCCCCGGCGACCTCGTGGTCTGCTTCAGCGACGGGGTGCTCGACCTCTTCGGCGGCGGGCTCGACAGCGTCGAGCACGTGGCGGCCCTCGCACGCCGCGACCCGCGGCCGTCGTCGGTCGTCGACGCCCTGGCCGACCTCGCCCGCGAGCTGGGCCACGACGACGACGTGACCGTGGTCGCCCTGCGGCGCGAGCCCGTCGCGGCGCCGGTCGCGGGCGACGTGCTCGCTCCCGTGGCCGTCGCCGCCCCGACGGCGCCCTGACGCCCGGGCCGCACCGACCCCCGCCGGCACCGGCGCCCGGCCTGCCGGCCGGCCGGCCGCTCAGCTCCTCGTGACGACCAGCACCGTGACGTCGTCGTCGACCTGGGCCACGCCGACCTTGACCGAGAACGCGTCGAGGAAGGCCTCGACGTCGCGCTCGGCCCGCAGGTCGGCGACGACGCGGTCGAGGCTCGCGAGCGTCGAGTCGTAGATGTCGAGCACGCCGTCCGAGACGGAGACGAGCGCGTCGCCGGGCTCGAGGCGCAGCGTCCCGGTCGTCCAGCCCTCGGCCGCGTCCTGGAGCCCCAGCGGCAGGTCGTGCGACGAGAGCCGCTCGACCGTCCCCGAGGCGCGGAGGTGGAGCGTGAGGCCGTGGCCGGCGTCGACGTACTCGACGTCGCCCGAGCGCGTGTCGACGCGGGCGTGGAAGAGGGTCACGAACGACCCGGCCTCGGCGAGCTGCGGGCCGAGGGCCCGCGCCGCCGTGGCGAGCGCCGTCGCGGGGGGCGCGTCGGTGCCGTCGGGCCCCTCGTAGAGGCTCCGGCGGAGGGCCTCGGCGAGGGCGCCGGCCGCCGCGCCCTTGCCCATCACGTCGGCGAGCGTCGCCGTGACGACGTCGCCGCCCTCGGCCCAGGCGTGGAGGTCGCCGCTCACCGCGCCGTGGGGCCGGTCGAGGGCGGTGGCCGTGAGGTCGCCGTGGTGCAGGGCGGGGCGCTGCCCTGCGACCGTCGGGTCCACGGCGACGGTGACGTCCGACGCCGGGCCCTGCCCCTGGCGGATCTCCGCCTCGGCCCACCGCCCCAGGTCGACCAGCCGGCCGCGCTCCTCGCCGGTGAGCCGGCGCGGCTCGGGGTGCAGGATGCACAGCGTCCCGATGGCCTGCCCGCCGTCGGCGCGCAGCGGCACGCCCGCGTACGAGCGCACCCCGAAGGCCGTGACGGCCGGGCTCTCGGCGAAGCGGGGGTCGAGGGAGGCGTCGGTCACCTCGAAGAGGCCCGTCCCGTGGACGGTGTACTCGCAGAACGCGGCGCCGTACGGGAAGCGGGGCGCCGCCTCCCCCGGCTCCTGGGGCGACTTGACCACGAGCGAGGCGTCGTCGACGAGGTTGAGGTACGACATCGGCACGTCGAAGAGCTCGCGGGCGAAGCGCGTGATGCGGTCGAAGCGCTCCTCCGGCGGGGTGCCGAGCAGGGCCGAGGCCTCGACGGCGGCCAGGCGCTCGCGCTCGGCGGCGTCGAGGGGCGCGGTGCCGTCGACGGCGTGCCAGCCGTCGTCCTGCGAGCCGGCGGCGGCGCCGCCCGGGTCGGCGGCGGCGGTGTCGGTGTCCGTGTCGGTTCCCGCTCGGTCGTCCATGTCTCTCCCTGATCCGGCGGCCCCGACCTGGTGGTGCCGAGGAGGCGGTCGGAGCGGTGGTGCCTGACGACCAGTAGAGCAGGCGGGCCCGCCGCGTGCCAGCACGGGGCGTGCCCTGTTCGGGGGGCCCGGCGTGGGCGAAGCTGAGCAGGACCTGGGAACACCCACCCCTTCCCGAGGTGGCGGCGAACCCCTGTCACCTCCCCACCGGGAAGAACAGACAAGGAGTCCCATCGTGACCATCACGCGCAAGACCATCACCAAGACCGCCCTCGGCCTCGTCGCCTCCGGCGCACTCGTCTTCTCGCTCGCCGCCTGCTCGATGGACGACACCTCGTCCACCGGCAGCTCGTCGTCGTCCTCCTCGGCCTCGTCCGAGCCCAGCGCCGCCGCGACCCCCGTCGCCTCGCTGCCCGACCTGAGCAAGGGCGTCGACACCCAGGTCGCCGTCGACCAGTCCTTCGTCGACGCGCTCACCAGCCTCGGCCTGACCCCCGGCGTCGTCGGCACCGCGACCTTCACCGACGGCTCCTTCGCCTTCCCGATCACGGGCGGCAACGTCGACTACTACGACCCCGCCAGCGACGTCCGCCCCTACGTCCAGGGCGAGATCGACCACGACGGCTCCGGCCTGTCGCTGACCGCCGCCGACGGCACCGTCGTCGAGCTCACCGACTTCCGGATCGACCCGGGCGAGTCGAAGCTCTACGGCACCGTCACCGCCAACGGCACCGTCGCCGCCGAGGACGCCTACCTCTTCAACCTCTACGGCGGCTCGCTGAAGCCCCTGCAGACCGAGGGCGACAACGCCATCCTCGAGGGCACCACGGTGCACGTCAGCCCCGACGCCGCCGCGCTGCTGAACCAGACCTTCAAGACCGACGCCGTCCAGGACGAGATGCTCGTCGGCGTCGCGAAGATCACCGTCGCCACCAAGTAGCACTCTCCCGCTGCTCGGTGACGACCGCGCCGGTGCTGCATCCCTCGACGTAGGGCCGGCATCCCGGTGGGACCCCCTTCTGCTCGTGAGCAGGAGGGGGTCTTCCGCGTGCCCGGGGTGCACCGACGGTGCGCCGGGTCGGCCCTGCACCTGCGTCGGAGGTCGTAGGCGAGGTCACGACCTGCGCACCCTGTGGCGGCGCGCTCCGGGCGCGAGCGTGGAGTCATGACATCGACACACGCCGAGAGCGGGGCCCCGAGGGGCCGCCGCGACCGCCGACTCCTGCCCCGCCTCGCCGCCGCCGCGGCCGTCGTCGCCCTCGCCCTGCCGCTCGCGGCCTGCGCGGGCACGGCCTCCGCCGAGCCCGCTCCCCCCGCCCCGCCGCAGCACCAGCCCGGCGGGCACGCCCTCACCGCCTCCGACGTCGACTCCTGGCTCGACGGGGCCCTGGGCTCCGCGCTGCAGACGACGGGCATCCCCGGCGCCTCCGTCAGCGTCGTGGCCGACGGCCAGCTGCTGACCGCCCGCGGCTACGGGCTGGCCGACACGGGCACCGAGGGCGACCCGGCCCGGCCCGTCGACCCCGACGACACGCTCTTCCGCGTCGGCTCCGTCTCGAAGGTCGTCTCCGCGACGGCCGTGATGCGGCTCGTCGAGGACGGCCGGCTCGACCTCGACGCCGACGTGCAGCAGTACCTCGACTTCGACCTCGACACCCCGAAGGGCGCCGTGACGCTGCGCCACCTGCTGACCCACACCTCGGGCTTCGAGGAGGTCATCGCCGGCCTGATCGGCACGCCCGGCAGCGAGGTGTCGCTGCGCGACGCCGTCTCGGCCGCCCCGCCCGAGCAGGTCTTCGCCCCGGGCACGACGCCCGCGTACTCGAACTACGGCGCCTCGCTCGCGGGCTACGTCGCCGAGCGCGTCAGCGGCGAGCCGTTCGCCGAGCTCGTGCAGGAGGAGGTGTTCGGGCCCGTCGGCATGACGTCGTCGTCGTTCGAGCAGCCGCTGCCCGCCGACCTCGACGCCCGCCTCGCGAAGGGCTACCCCGACGACTCGCAGCCGTCGTGGCCGACCGAGGTCGTGAACGCCGCACCGGCGGGGGCGATGACGTCGAGCGCCACCGACATGGCCCGGTTCATGCTCGCCCACCTCGGCGACCTGCCCGCCGACCAGTCGCCGCTCACGGCCGACACGCTCGCTGAGATGCACCGCCCCGCGCTCGACGCCGACGAACTCGGCACCCTCGCCGAGGGCCAGCGCATGGACCTCGCCTTCTTCGACGACAGCACGCCCGGCCTGCCCGCCTTCGGCCACGACGGCGACACGCAGGTCTTCCACACCGCGATGCGGATGTTCCCCGAGCAGGACGCCGGCATCTTCGTCACCCTGAACGGCAACGGACGCGACCCGATGGACTCGAGCGAGCTGCGCACCACCCTGCTCGAGGGCTTCGCCGACCGCTACCTGCGCGACGACGAGGGAGCCAGTGCAGGAGGCACGGGCGCGGCCGCCGAGGCCGGCCCCGACGCCGAGACGGTCGCGGCCACCTCCCCCGGCTCCGCGTCGTCCGGCGACGCGAGCGCCGCGGCCGCCGTGGCAGGCACGTACATCTCCTCCCGATCGCCCTTCAGCAACCCCGGCGCCCTGCTCGCGCTCAGCGGCCAGACCACGGTCGTGCCGCGCAGCGACGGCACCGTCGCGGTCACCCCGAAGCCGCTCGGGACGACCACCGGCGTGTACGAGCAGGTGGGCGCGAACGCCTGGCGCGAGGTCGGCGGCGACGCCGTGCTCGCGACGCGCACCGACGGCGACGACGACGACGACGACGCGACCGTGTCGGCGATCTCGTGGGGCGCCTCCTTCACCCTGCTGCGAGCACCCGTCTGGGACACCGCCTCGCTGGTGCTGCCGACGGTGGCCCTGTCGGTCGTCGTGCTGCTCGTCTCGCTGGTCGCCTGGCCGGCGGTCGCCGTCGCCGGCGCCGGGCGCCGCCGCCGCGGGGAGCTGCCGGCCGCGGCTCCTGCTGACGCGGCAGCCCGTCGGGGTCGTCGCACCCTGCTTCTCTCGCGCCTCGGCCAGCTCGCGACCGTGGTCGCCCTCGTCGGCTGGGCCCTGGTCGCCGTGCAGGCGCTGTCGTTCGTCGACGTGCCCGCGGTGTCGCTGCGCGTGCTCCAGGTGCTGCAGGTGGTCGGCGTGCTCGCCGTCGTGCCGGCGGTGCTGGCGACCTGGCAGGCCGTCCGCGACCGTCGCGGCGCCCTCGTGGTGACGGGTCGCGTGCTGGTCGTGCTGGCCCTGGT
The DNA here is from genome assembly GCF_014217665.1 of Frigoribacterium sp. NBH87. NCBI lineage: Bacteria > Bacillati > Actinomycetota > Actinomycetes > Micrococcales > Microbacteriaceae > Frigoribacterium > Frigoribacterium sp. NBH87. The sequence continues at coordinate 2,353,830 of NZ_CP043650.1, read as the reverse complement.
CGCCCTGGCCTGGTTCGCGCTGGCGTACCGGCTCATCTCGCCGAGCGTGAGCTACTGATGACCCCCTCACAGGGCGACGCGCCCCTCGACCGCCCGCACACGGCGGCCCCGGCCGCCCCGGCGACCGACGGCACCTGGCAAGCTCCTACCGTGACCACCGCCACCGCCTCCCCCCGCCCCTCGGCGCTCCGCCGGACCCTGGCCCGGGTGGGCGTGCGGAGCGACCTGGGCCGCGACGTCGTGCTCGCGGCAGCCTGGGCCCTGGTCGCACTCGCCTTCCTGGCCGGGCTGCAGGCGGCCGGCGAGCTGCTCGGCGCCGACCGGGGCGGCGTCGTGCCGCCCGCCCAGGTCGGGCTGGTCGTGGGGCTCGCCCTCGCCCAGCACGTGCCCCTGGCGCTCCGGCGCGTGCGCCCGGTGCCGGCCCTGCTCGCCGTCATGGTGCTGCAGGCCGCGCTGCTCGCCGTCCTGCCCTCCGGCATCGCGCTGTGGACGGCGGCGCCGGTCGTGCTCGCCTACACGGTCGGCTCGCTGCGGCCCACACGGGTCGTCGTCGGCGCCGGGGTCGCCGCGGTCGCCGTCGCGGCGGTCGGGGCGGTCGTCGGCGCGACGGGCGTCGCGAAGCGGGCGCTCGGAGCGGTCGCCCTGCCCTCGCTCGACCTCCTCGACCCGGCCGCCGAGGCGCTGGCCCTCATCACGAGCGCCGTGCTGATCGTCGGCGTCAGCGCCGCCGTCGGCTCGTGGGTCGCCCTGCGCCGCCGGCACGAGCACGACGTCCGGGCCCGCGCCGCCGAGACGGTCGAGCACCAGGCGACCCTGACCCGGGCCGCGGTCGCCGCCGAGCGCACCCGCATGGCCCGCGAGCTGCACGACGTCGCGGCCCACCACCTCACCGGGCTCGTCGTGCAGGCCGGCGCCGCCGAGCGGCTCGTCGACGGCGACCCCGAGCGCGCGAAGGAGTCGCTGCGCAGCGTCCGCTCCCAGGGCCGAGAGACGCTCGACGCACTGCGCTCGATCGTGGGCATCCTCCGCGAGACCGGCGACGACGCCGACGGCAGCGTGCCGGTGCCGGGGCTCGGCGACGTGGGCTCCCTCGTCGACTCGGCCCGCGCCTCCGGCACCGTGGTCGAGGTGCGGGCCGACGGGTCACTGCCGACGCTGCCCCCGCTGGCCGACGTCACCGCCTACCGGACGGTGCAGGAGGCGCTGGTCAACGCCCGTAGGCACGCTCCCGGGGCACCCGTGGCCGTCGACCTCCTGGCCGAGCCGCGCCGCCTCGTCGTGGTGGTCGAGAACGCGATGCCCGCGACGCCGGGCCGCACGGCCCCGGGGTACGGGCTGGTCGGGATGCGCGAGCGCGCGGCGCTCGTCGGCGGACGCCTCGAGGCGGGGCCGACGGCGGCGGGCTCGTGGAGGGTGCGGCTGGAGCTGCCGGTCGAGGCCGACGTGGCGGCTGCCGCGCCCGGGGCGGCTGGGGCGCCCGGGGCGCCTGCCGGGCCTGCGGGGGTCGGCGCGTCGGGCACCGCGATCGGCGGCACGACGGCCGGCGACGGGAGCGGCGCGTGATCCGCGTCGTGCTGGTCGACGACCAGTCCATCGTGCGGGCGGGGTTCCGGGTGGTGCTCGAGACCGCCGGGGGCATCGAGGTCGTGGGCGAGGCGGCGGGCGGCCGCGAGGCGGTGACGCTCCTGCAGCACACGCGGGCCGACGTCGTCGTGATGGACGTGCGCATGCCGGGCGGCGACGGGATCGAGGCGACGCGGGCGATCACCGCCGGTGCGGCGGGCTCAGGTGTGGCGGTCGCCGGTGCTGCGGGTGCGGCGGGCTCAGGTGTGGCGGTCGCCGGTGCCGGCGCGACGGGCGCCGTCGGCGGAGGTGGGGCCGACGCGACGAGCGCCGGTGCCGGCGGCGGGCCCGCCGTGCTCGTGGCGACGACCTTCGACCTCGACGAGTACGTCTTCGGAGCGCTCGAGGCGGGGGCCCGCGGCTTCGTGCTCAAGGACGCCGAGCCCGAGGAGTTCGTCGCCGCCGTGCGCGCCCTCGCCTCCGGCCGGGCCGCGATCGACGGTGCGACCACCCGTCGCGTGATCGAGGAGTTCACGCGGCGCCGGGCCGCCACCCTCGCGGGCCCGCCCGTCGACGTGCTGACGCCCCGCGAGCAGAGCATCGTGCGGCTGCTCGGCGAGGGGCTCTCCAACGACGAGATCGGCGAGCGCCTGGTGATCGAGACGAGCACCGTCAAGTCGCACCTCACCCGCGTGATGACGAAGCTCGACGCCCGCGACCGCCTCCAGACCGTGATCTGGGCCTACCGCTCGGGCCTGCTGCCCTAGTCGCGGCTGCCGCGGCCGCGGCCGCGCCCTCCGTCATCGAGGTGACTCGTCCTGGGCCCCCCACGCCGTCGAGACCTCAGGACGAGTCACCTCGATCACCGCGTCCCCTGAGTTGCCACTTTGAGGGCCTCCAGGCGCTCATGAGCCCCCCAAAATGGCAACTCACCAGGAGGACACGTGCACGAGCACGGCGTGCCCGCGGCGCCGCCCGAACCCCTCACGCGTGCAGCACCCTCCGCGCCACCCGGTTCCCGAGCAGCTGCGCCGCCTGCACCAGCACGATGATCAGCACGATGACCGTGACCATCACCACGGTGTCGAAGCGCTGGTAGCCGTAGGTGATGGCGAGGTTGCCCAGCCCGCCGCCGCCCACGAGGCCCGCGACCGCGGTCGCGTCGACCAGGGCGACGAAGATGTAGGTGAGCCCGAGGGTCAACGGGCCGAGCGCCTCCGGCACCACGATCGTGCCGAGCACCCGCAGCGGCGACGCACCCATCGCCGCGCCGGCCTCGACGGCGCCGCGGTCGACGGCGACGAGGTTGGTCTCGGCGATCCGCGCGATCGAGAACGTCGCCACGATCGTCAGCGCGAAGATCGCGGCGCCGGTGCCGATGCTGGTGCCGATCACCGCCCTCGTCAGCGGCGAGATCGCCACGATCAGGATGATGAACGGGATGGGCCGCACCACGTTGATCACCGCGTTCAGCGCCGTCGACACCGCCGCGTTCTCGAGCAGCGCTCCGCGCCGCGTCGAGTAGAGCACGAGGCCGAGCAGCAGCCCGAAGAGCGTCGCGAGCACGAACGACACCGTCACCATCTGGAGCGTCTGCAGCAGCGCCGCACCGATCTTCGGCCAGAGCACCGCGGGGTCGAGGTCACGCACGGGCCCCCACCTCCTCCACCGTCGTCGTGCGGCGCAGGTCGCGGAGCGCCGCCTCCACCCGGTCGTCGTCGCCGAGCAGCTCGACGGTCAGGTCGCCGAACAGCCGCGACTGCAGCTCGCTCACCCCGCCGTAGACCACGTTGACGTCGACGCCGTGCTCGCGGGCGACCCGCGACAGGAAGGGGTCGTTCGAGTCGCGGTCGACGACGTGCAGGTGCACGAGCCGGCCCGTGTGCACCTGGCGGATGCGCGTCAGCGTGGCCGCGGACGCCCGGTGGTGCAGCACCGACGAGACGAACCGCGACGTCGTCGGGTGCCGCGGCGACGCGAAGACGTCGTAGACCGAGCCGGTCTCGACGACCTCGCCGTCCTGCATCACCGCGACCCGGTCGGCGATCGAGCGGATCACGTCCATCTCGTGCGTCACGAGCAGGATGGTCACGCCGTACTCGTCGTTCGCGCGGCGGAGCAGGTCGAGCACCTCGCCGGTCGTCTGCGGGTCGAGGGCGCTCGTCGCCTCGTCGCTGATCAGCACGTCGGGCTTCGTCGCGAGCGCCCGGGCGATGCCGACCCGCTGCTTCTGCCCGCCCGAGAGCTGCGACGGGTGGTCGAGCGCCTTGTGGCCGAGGCCGACGAAGTCGAGCAGCTCCTCGACGCGGTCGACGGTCGCGTCGCGCGAGAGCCCGGCGAGCCGCAGCGGGTACGCCACGTTGCCGTAGACCGTGCGCGACTGGAGCAGGTTGAACTGCTGGAAGACCATGCCGATGCGCTGCCGCGCCCGGTGCAGCTGCCGCCCCCGCAGCGCCGAGATCTCGCGTCCGTCGACGTGCACCGAGCCCGCCGTGGGCCGCTCCAGGGCGTTGACCGTCCGCAGCAGCGTCGACTTGCCGGCCCCCGACCAGCCGACGATGCCGAAGACGTCGCCGCGCTCGACCGACAGGCTCACGTCGCGCAGCGCGTCGACCCGGCGGCCCTGCACCTCGTACGACTTCGAGACCCCGCGGAACTCCACGATCGCGTCGCCCGCCCCGGTCACCGAGGAGTCGCGGGTCGGCTCGGTCGCCGCGCCCGGCTCCCCGAGGGCGAGGCCCGCCTCCCCGAGGTCCGCGCCCGCCCCGCCGACGGCCACGGCCGCCGCGGTGCCCCCCGCCGCGCTCACGACGCCTGCTCGCGGGCCGCCGCCTCGAGCTCGGCGAGCGTCGCCCGGAGGTCGTCGGCCGACACGTCGACCAGCACCACGGCCCCGAACGAGTCGCGCTCGAGCGCCTCGGCGACGCGCGGGTCGGCGTAGGCGTCCTCGAGCACGTCCCACGCGGGGTCGTCGACGTCGTCGGCCCGGGTGACGACCGCGTTGACGTAGGGTCGCGAGCCGTCGCTCAGCGCGTCGTCGAGGTAGAGCGCGTCGTCGGCGTCGATCTCCTGCGAGGGGTCGAAGTACGACGTGCCGACGACGACCGCGTCGATGCTCGGGTCGTCGAACTGGGTCGGGATGGTCGTCGCGCCGATGGGCACGAACTGCAGGCCGAGGTCGTTCTCCGTGACGTCGTCGACGGTCGGGAAGATCCCGGCCCCGTCGTCGACCTCGATCAGGCCGGCCGCCTCGAGGATCCCGAGGGCCCGTCCGCTGTTCGCCGCGTCGTCGGGGATCGCCACGTGGTCGCCCTGCCCGAGCTCGTCGAGCGACGACTTCGTCGCCGAGAAGACGCCCCACTGGCTGATCGACGTCGAGAACACGGGCGTCAGGTCGGTGTCGTTCGCCGTGTTGTACGCGCTGAGGAAGGCCGTGTGCTGGAACGCGTTCGCGTCGACCTCGCCCGCGACGAGCGCCGAGTTGGGCAGCGTCCAGTCGTCGAAGTTGACCCACTCCACGTCGAGGCCGTCCTCCGCCGCGACCGTCGCCACCGCGTCCTGCAGCTCGCTCTCGCCGCTGCCCGCGATGCGGACGCTGAGCCGCTCGACGTCGCCGTCCGCCGCGTCGGCCGGGTCGGTGCCGCCCCCGACGGCGGTGCCGACGAGCACTCCCCCGCCGACGAGCGCCGCGACGCCGGCGACGCCGAGCACGGTGAAGAGCGCTCGGCGCCGCTTCCGGCGCGCCTCGTCGAGGCCGGCGCGGAGGCCGCCCGCGGGCCGGTCGGCCCTCTCGGCGCCGGGTGCCGGGTCGTGCCCCTCGGCCCCGTCGGTGCGGCCGGCCTGGTCGTCGTGGTGGTCGTGCTGCTCGCTCATGGCGTCTCCCCTGGGTCTCGTCGTGGTGATCGTGGTGGTGCTGGTGGGGAGCGACTGTGCCAGCCGGGAGGCCGTCGGTGAAGCGTCCGTGTCGACGCGTGACGGAGAGTGACGGTGCGTGACGGGACGTGTCGTCGCGTGACGCCCGGGGTGGCCGGGCAGCCGTCCGTCTGCGAGGAATGGAGCTCGACCGAGAGGACCTCATGAGCCACGACACGCAGACCACCGACCGGACGACGGGCGAGCAGGGCAGCCCCGAGGAGGCGCGGGTCGACGCCCGCGTCGAGGCCGCGTTCGCTCCGGTGCTGGAGCGCATCGCGGCCGGCGCCGTCGCCCGGGAGCGCGAGCGCCGCCTCCCCGTGGCCGAGGTCGACGAGCTGCGACGGGCCGGGTTCGGCGCGCTGCGGGTGCCGGTCTCGCACGGCGGGTGGGGAGCGTCGCTGGAACAGGAGTACCGCCTCCTCGTCCGGCTCGGGGAGGCCGACTCGAACCTGCCGCAGCTGCTCCGCGGGCACGTGGCCTTCGTCGAGACGCAGCGGGCGCAGCCCGACGGGCCGCTGCGCGACGAGTGGCTGCACCGGCTGGCCGCGGGCGACGTCCTCGTCGGCAACGCCCAGGCCGAGCGCGGTGCGGCGACCGAGGTGACGACGCGGCTCGAGCAGCGCGGCGACGACCTCGTGCTCACCGGTCGCAAGTACTACAGCACCGGCACGATCTACTCCGACTGGATCTGGGTCGGGGCGGTGCGGGTCGGGGGCGACCGCGACGGCGAGCGGGTCGCGCTGAGCGTGCGGGCCGACGCTCCCGGGGTCACCCGCGTCGACGACTGGGCCGGCTTCGGCCAGCGGCTCACCGGCAGCGGCACGACGGTCTTCGACGACGTCGTGGTCGACCCGCGCCAGGTCATCCCGTGGGGCGAGAACGCCGAGCGCCGCCCGCTCGCGCACGCGCAGTCGCTCTACCAGCTGGTGCTGCTCGCGGCGCTGAGCGGCACCGCGCGGGCGGTCGTCCGCGACGCGGTGGCGTTCGTGCGGCCCCGCACGCGCACCTTCGGCGTCGGCGGCACGTCGTCGCCCCGCGAGGACCCGCTCGTACAGCGCGTCGTCGGGCGGCTGTCGAGCATCGCGTCGTCGGTCGAGGCGATCACCCTCGCCGCGGTCCGGCACGTCGACGCCGCCGACCGCGCGGGCGCCGCCGACGACGGCCACGGCGCCCGCTGGGAAGAGGCGCTCGTGCGGGTCTTCGAGGCGCAGCAGGTCGTGCTGCCGCTGGTGCTCGAGGCGGCGACCTCCCTCTTCGAGGTGGGAGGCGCCTCCGCGGTCGACACGGAGCTCGCGCTCGACCGCCACTGGCGGAACGCGCGGACGATCGCGTCGCACAACCCGGCGATCCTCCGCGAGCGCGCCGTCGGCGACTACCGCCTCAACGGCGTGCTGCCCGCGGCGCCCGGCGCGCCCGCCGGCGCGCCCGCGCCCGCGACACCGAGGTGACGCGTCCTGCGCCCCTGCCGACCTCGACGCCCCAGAACGAGGCATCTCGATGCGGCGCGCCCGGTCGCGGGTAGGTTCAGGGCATGCACGAGCCCGTCCAGATCACCGTTCTCGAAGACGAGAAGATCTGGGGGATGGTGCCGCGCGAGCTGGCCTACACGGCCGCTGGGGCGTGCACGGCGCTCGGGGTGGGGTTCGTCCTCGCGGCGGTCCTCTCGGGCCAGTGGTGGTTCCTGGCCGGCACGGGCCTCGCCTGGCTCACCGCCTCGGCCCTGCAGTCGTTGTCGTTCCACCTGCAGCGGCTCGGCTACGCGAACGCCGATCTGGTGACCTACGACGAAGCGGGCGCCGAGCCCCCCGACGACGACCGCCCGGTGTGAGGCGCGGGTCACGGGGTGCGGGCGACGCGGGCTCCCTGCGGGGGCCGGCCCGCGACTCCTACAGCCAGTGCTTCTTCTTGAAGACGAGCCAGAGGGCGACGCCGAGCAGCAGCATGAGCCCGAGCGCGAACGGGTAGCCGAAGCGCCAGTGCAGCTCGGGGATCACGTCGAAGTTCATGCCGTAGATCGACGCGACGAGGGTCGGCGCGAAGAGGATCGCCGCCCACGACGAGATCTTCTTGACCTCCTCGCCCTGCTCCATCGAGGCGCGGGCGAGGCGGCGGCTCTCCTCGCCCTGGGCGAGGCTGGCGCTGGTCATGCGGCGCATCGCGTCGTTCTGCTCCTGGGTGACGAGCGTCGAGTGCAGGGTCAGGGCGTTCTCGAGCAGCACGCGGAAGGTGTCGGCGCGCTCGGTGATGCGGATGGTGTGGTCGAGCACGTTGCGCAGCTGCGCCTGCACCTCGTCGTCGGTGCCGTACTTGGCGGCGCCGCGCAGCAGCGAGTCGACCATCTCGGGCAGGGGCCCGATGGCGCGCTGGAAGCCGATCACCTCCGAGAGCAGCTGGTAGATGCGCTTCGACGACTCGGGGTCGACCTGGCCGTCGAAGAGGTCGTCCTCGATCTCGTCGATGTCGTCCTGGAGGCCCGCGACGACGGGGGCGTAGCCGTCGACCAGCTCGTCGAGCACGCGGCTGAGCACGGCCTCGGACCCCTTCGCGAGGAACTCCGGGTCGGCCTCGAGGCGCTTGCGCACCTGGCCGAGGTCGGGGCGCTCGGCGTGCCGCACGGTGAGCACGAAGCGCGGCCCCGCGAAGAGGTGCACCTCGCCGAACTCGACCGCCTCGCGCTCGTCGTCGTACCAGGCGGAGCGCAGCACGATGAAGAGCGTCTCGCCGTAGCGCTCGAGCTTGGGGCGCTGGTGGCCCTTGCGGGCGTCCTCGACGCTGAGCGGGTGCAGGTCGAACTCGGCCGCCACCGAGTCGAGCTCGGCGGGGCTGGGGCGGAAGAGGCCGATCCAGGCGAGGCCGCCCGCGGTGTCGTCGAGGGCGGCGTAGGTCTCGCGGAGGTCGGCGGGCGTCCGCGTGCGGGTGCCGCCGACGTAGATGCCGTTGTCGATGAGTGCCATGGGCGGGTCTCCTGTCGGTGCAGGAGGCAGGGGAGCGAGCGACGGGGGCCGGTGCGGGCGCGCGGGGGCGCGCGGGCTGCGCCGGCGCGGGGGGCCGGGGCGGCCGGGGAGCCTCGGCCGCCGGGCGGGCCGAGCCGGGTGCCGACCCGCGGGGCGGGCCGAGCCGGTCAGATCCGGAACGCTCCGCCGACGAGGCGAGGGCGTCCCTGACGATCATGATCACCGGTCATGTCGCGAGTCACCTGCCTCTCGGTCGTGCGTTCGTGGTCGGGCGTGCGGGGTGGTGCGTGGTGCGTGGTGCGTGGTGCGTGGTGCGTGGTGCGTGGTGCGGGGTGCGGGGTGCGTGCGGGTCGGGCCCGTGCGCCGGGCCCGTGGCATGAGCGTCCCGAGGCGGGCGCGCCCTCGCGGGCCTCCCGCAGCATAGTGCGCGGGGGTGTCGGGGCGGGAGCCTCCTCACGGCATCCCTACGCAGTCGCACCGGCCCGCCCCGCGCCTCCCCCGGTCCGTCTCCTCGCCGGTCCGTCTCCTCCCCCGCTCCGTCTCTTCCCCCGCTCATCGACGCCCGTCCGCGTGCCCCCCTCTCAAATTTGAGAGAGATCGGCCCGACACCGACGAAGACAGGCGGGAGGCGCGGGCCGACGACCCGGATCACTCGCGTTCTGCCCCCCGCGCCCCCGACCTCCTCCCCCGACGGCCCCGCCCCTGCCTCACGCGGCACGGCCGTTCTCTCAAATTTGAGAGAGATCGGCGCGGGACCGACGAATACAGGCGGGAGGCGCGGGTCGACGGGCGAGATCACTCGCGTCTTCCGGTGCCCGCGCTGGTGCCGACCCCTGCCCGGCGTCGGCGTCGGCGTCGGCGCCGGCACCCGCGCCCATGCCCACCGCCCGCTCCTGCGCCGGCCGCCCGCTACGCTCGCCTCCGTGACCGCCCCCGCCGCCTCGCTCACCTGGGCCGACCTGCCGACCGCCACGCGCGTCGAGGTCGTCCGCCTCGCGGGCCGGGGCGAGGCGCACCCCGACCCGGCCGTGCGCCGCGCCGCGCACGAGTGGGCGACGATGCCGAGCTGGTCGTCGCGGGCGAACCGGCTGCCGGGGTGGACGCTGCCCATCGCCGCCGCGGTGCTCGGCGTGCTGCTCGTCGTCGTCGGCCTCGCCGTCGCCGCCCCCTGGCCGATGATCGTCGTGCTGGTCGCGGCCGCCGTCGTCGCCCTCGTGCTCGGCCTGCTCGGAGCGAACGCCCGGTCGTCGGCCGCCGCCGTGCGCGCCGTCGCCGACCGACCCTGAGCTGACCGCCCCGACGCCTGATGCCGAGCCCGAATCCGAGCCCGGCCCCCGGCCCCGACCCCGACCCCGACCCCCGGACCAGCCCACGAGCCGAAGTCCGCACCCCTCACCTCCGCAGGCACCACCCCGCGACGAGCTCCACCGCCGCCCCGAACTCCGCCAGCCGCGGCCGGTCGAGGAAGGCGTGCCTAGTTCCCGGCAGCACGTGCCGATCGAGCTCCGCGCCCGACGCCGCCAGCTCGCGCGCGAACGCGTCGCCCGAGGCCCGCATCGAGTCCGCCTCGGCGTCGACCATGAGCGTGCGCGGGAACCCGGCGAGGTCCTGCCCGCCGGCGAAGGCGTGCCGCTCGGCGAGCGCCGCGGCGGTGCCGGCGTAGTTCCGGTTCATCAGGTCGAGCCCCCAGCGGGAGTGCGACAGCCTCCGGTGCCCGCGCACCGACCGCTGCAGTGCCCGGTCGACCGGCAGCACGGGGTGGAAGAAGCCGTAGCCGAGCACGACCCCGCGCGGCGCCGCCCCCTCGTCGATGGCCCGCAGGGTGGCGGCCGCGGCGAGGCACGCCCCCGCGCTCGCCCCGCCGATCAGCGCACCGCCGGGCGTGGCCTCCGCGACGTCCGCCAGACCGCCGACACGTCGTCGACCGGCCCCGGGAACCGCGTGCGTCCACGCCCGTCGCGCCCCGCTCGCCCGACCCGCGCGACCGGGCCCACCGACGCGACCCGCCCGACCCGCCCGACGAGCGGCCACGGCGTCAGCCGGTAGTCGACCGTGACCACGCCGACCCCGCGGCGTGCCAGGGCGGACGCGACCTCGTGCGCCTCCGGCTGGTCGAGCCCGCCCCGGAAGAACCCTCCGCCGTGGGCCCAGACGAGCACGGGGGCCGACCGCGCCTCCTCGGGTCCGTCCCCGGCGGGCACCGCCGCCGCGTACCGCCGCACCGGCACCCCGGCGACGACGTCGTCCACCGGCGCGGGGCCTGAGGGAGTCGCGGGCCCCGCCCCCGGAGCACGCCCCGCCCCCAGCCCGCTCACCCGCGCAGGACGGACGCCCGCGCCGACTCCCGCTCGGCGTCGGTGATGACCCCACGGCCGTGCAGGTCGTCGATCTCGGCGAGGCGCGCCTCGACCGACTTCTCGGGCTGCAGCACCGACGAGTCGCGGAGCTTCGCCGCGAGCTCGGCGTCGAACGTCAACGGGTTGATCCCCCGACGCCGGGCCGACACGACCTTGACCACGATGAGCACCACCATCGCGACGACGATGACGCCGATGACGAAGCCGGCGAGCGTGACGCCGGTGTCGAAGGCGCCGGGGCTGGAGCCGGGGAGGACTGCGAGCACGGGTGACATCGCCTCAGTCTCGCAGGCCCCGACCGACCGGTCCACGCCCCCGTCCGCCCCGGCCCGGCCCGGGGCCCTCCGAGTGGTCACGAACTGCTCCTCCCGGCGCCCGGGAGGAGCAGTTCGTGACCACTCGAGCCCGGCCGCCCCGCGTCCCCCGGCCGCCCCGCGTCCCCCGGCCGCCCCGCACCCCGGCCGACCCGCGCCCCGGCCGACCCGCGCCTCCTACCGCCCCGCCTCCCAGTGCTGCCGCACCTGCTCCTCGGTCAGCACCACCGAGTAGACGGCCGCGTAGCGCAGCCCTCCGACGAAGTAGGGCGAGTCGGGGGTCACGGGCCACCCCGAGGGGATCGTGCCGGCCCCGACGCGCCAGTACCCGTCGTAGTTCATCGCCGACTGCACCGTCGCGTCGTAGGCGACGCGACGCCCGTCGAGGTACATCGTCATGCCGCCCTTCGGCGTGTACGTCACGGCGACGTGGTGCCAGGCCCCGTCCGTGACGGACGTCGTGGTGCGGATCGTCTGCACGTTGCGCGGCCGCTGCCCGTAGATCAGGCGCCCCTCGGCGCTCACGTAGAGCAGACGGTCGGCCTGCGTCGAGGTGCCCGTGGCGGAGTCGCCGAACCCGATGACGACGCCCTGCGGCCTGGTGGTGCGGAACCAGGTCTCCATGCTGAATGTCTGCGGGTCGGACTGCTTCGTCGGGTGCGTGACGTAGCTCGTGCTGCCGTCGGGGTCGTAGGCGGCCCCGGGGTCGCGGGGGCAGCTCGGCAGGGGAGGGCGGGCGAGGGTGCCCTGCGAGCCGACGTAGGCGCCGGTCGCGCCGTGCCCGGAGACGTCGGTCGCTCGCTGCGTCGGCTGCACCACGAAGGCGTCGAGCTGCAGGCCGGTGGTGTCGCTCGTCGCGTAGGCCGAGCCGCCGGGGGTGCCCACCGCGAGGCCGGCTCGGCCCGTCTCGGTGATGCTGGTGTCGGTGACGGCGATCACCTGCGCGCCGCCGACGAGCACGCGGATCGTCGACCCCACCAGGTCGAGCGAGAACCGCGTCGTGCTGCCGTCGGCGAGCGTCGCGGGCGACGTCCCGAGCAGGGTCTGGCCGCCGTCGACGACGGACCACAGCGCCCAGCGCTTGTCGGCCTGCTCGTAGCGGGCCGTGTAGTAGGTGCCGGTCGTGCTGGTCGCGGAGCCCGTGTTGAGGCGGCCCACCAGCCCCACGGCGTCGGCGGCGACGGTGCTGCGCACGAACACGTCGGCGCTCACCGTGTAGTTCGGGCTGCTCGAGGCGGGCTCCGAGCGGTACAGGACGAAGGAGGTGCTGCCCGACTTCCGCACGCGGCCCGCGCCCGTGAACACGACCTCCGTGCTCCCGCTCGAGTTGTGGCGCAGCCAGGTGCCGCCCGTGTCGCCGGTGTGGCCGGAGAGCGGTGCCCCGGCCGTGTCCGAGAAGGTGTCGCGCACGAGCTGGGCGATCGCCTTCTCGTCGAGCGGCCACTGGAAGACGGCGCCGTCGCGCTGCGGGGCCCACGCGTCGGGGCACCGGAAGTAGGTGGCCGTCTGCAGGCGGTCCCCCGTGTTGCGGACGGACGCCGTGAAGGCCGCGCTCGTGCCCTCGGTGGAGCCGGTCACGAGGCCGAGGCCCGCGACGAGCGCCACGGCCAGCACGGCGGCGAGGGCACGGAGCCGGGGCGCCGCCGAGCGGTGCGCGAGGTGCCGCCCGCTCACGCCGGCTCCGCCCGGCGGCGGCCGCGCTCGGCCCGGGGCTCCCCCGCGGGCAGGCCCAGCGTGAGCACCGCGATCAGCGGCGAGGCGCAGGTCAGCGCGACGACGACCCAGCCCACGACGGGCAGGTGCAGCGACGTCGTGAGGTCGACGGCGGAGGCGCCCGCGGGCACCGGCACCTGGCCGACGGCCCCGCTGACGAGGTCGGCGTGGCCGCCGCCCTCGGCCGCGACCCGCACGGGCACGAGCCCGGTCGAGACGACGTGGGCGACGCCCCGGCCCGCGGCGTCGACCGTGGTCGAGAGCAGCACGGCCCCGACGAACGGGCGCAGCACCGACACGACGCCGAGCACCACGGCGCAGCCCGCGACGAGGCGGAAGGCCGAGCGCGCCGAGTCCGAGCGGAGGCGCGTGCCGACCGCCCAGACCGCCAGCGCCCCGAGGGCGAGCCAGGGCAGCCCGCGCACGAGCCACCCGACGCCGGGCAGCAGGGCGACGGCCCGGCCGACGAGGTCGTCGTCGCCGAGCAGCCACGGGTCGACGGCCCCGGTGGTGTCGCCGCTGGTGCGGACGCCGTCGGCGCCTGTCGACGCGACCCGGTGGGTGTACACCTCGCCCGGCACGGTCGGCGGGCGGAAGGTCACGACGTCGCCGACGCGCAGGTCGGCGGAGGGGCCGGAGGCGCGGGTCGGCTCGGTGAGCACCAGCGTCCCCACCGGCGCCGCCTCCCCCATCGACGAGGAGGTCACGACGAACCAGCGCCCTCCCCCGTGGTGGAACGCCCCCGCCGCGACGGCCAGGGCGACCGCGCCGACGACCGCCACGGCGAGCAGGAGCGCGCCGAGCCGACGCGCGAGGGGCGCCGACGTCAGGCCGTGAAGGTCCACGTCAGCGGCATCGAGGCCGTCAGCGACTGGTAGCTGTTGTCGGCCGTCGAGTCGAGCGAGACGACGAAGGTGAAGGGCACGGCCGTCTGGCCGCTCGGCGCGGTGAGGGTGATCGGGCCGCCGCTGGCGAGGCCCGCCGCCGTCCCGGAGAAGACCGAGGCGCCTCCCGCGGTCGTGACGGAGACGCGGATCTTGCTGCACAGGTCGGTGGCCGACCCCGTCGTGGCGGAGCCGGCCGTCGCGGTCTGCGTGCAGGTGCCGGGCGAGAGCGTGAAGGTGCGGACGGCGGCCGTGCCCGTGGCCTGGATGCTGACCTGCGTGGTCGCGGCGGGGCCGCCGGGGGTCATGGCGGTGTCGCCGCCGAACTTGTTGATGGTCGAGCAGGTCGCCGCCGACGAGCCGGCGCCGCCGTCGGTGCTGCTGCAGGTGGTGCCGCTCGTCGTGCCGGGCACGGACGACGACACCAGCGCCTCCTTCATGGCCAGCGAGGCCGTGCCGACGGTGTTCTTGTCGTTCGCGATGCTGGCCGTGAACGACGAGAGCGTGCCCGTCATCGTGAGGCTGAGCACGATCGAGCCGATGACGCCGGCCGCGAGGGCGAGCGGCGTGGTGCGGACGCGCCGACGGCGCAGGGAGACGTGGGAGGACATGGTGGAGTGCCTTCGGGGTCGTTCTGCGCGTGTCGGGGTCGCGGCCGCCTCGGGAGCAGGGCCGCGGCGGCGGGTCGCCGCGCGCAGTGACCTGGACGCTAAACGAAGCCCCGACGCCGCGTCACGGCCGTCGTGCCCCCAGTTCGAGGCGTGATCGTGCATCGGGGCGGCGTGCCGCGCCGTACCGTCTGCGCCCCGGTCTGATCGACCGACGACGCCGACGGTCCTCGTCCACCGAACGCGGCAGGATGCGCGGTGGCGGAGGCGGAGGGGGCTCCGGCACGAGCGGACCGTCCGGTTCGGATGACTCCCGCAGCTTCTCCGGGGGGTCTGCACATCGGGGGCCGCCACGATGTGCCCATGCCCGACTTCAAGCGGCTCCTGGGCGCCGCCGCGAAAGCGCTCGGCGACTCGTCGTCCTCATCCTCCTCTTCTTCGTCGTCCGCCGGCGGGCGCGGCGACTCGCGCCCCGGTTCCGGCACGGACTGGCGCGACCTCGTCCGCACCGCCGCCGACAAGCTCACGGGTGACGAGCGCCAGCAGGGTGCAGGAGGCGCGGGCCAGGCCCCGGGGCGCGCCCCCGGTCAGCAGCCCCGCCAGTCCGCCCCGTCGGCGGGGCCCTCCGCCTCGCAGGTCCGGGCCTCCGAGGCCGACCGCGTCGCCCTCGGCAAGTACGACTACCTCCTGCGCACGGCCGAGCCGGAGCAGCTCGAGCAGGTGCACCGCGACGCGTTCGCGCGGCTCACCCCCGAGCAGCGCGAGCTCGTGCAGGCCCGCCTCGGCGAGGAGCTGCCCGCCCACGAGCAGCCCCGCAGCGGCGGCACCGACGACCTCGCCCGCGCGGCGACGCGGGGCGAGACGGCGCACCCCGGCCTGATGCAGCGTGTGTTCGGCGGCGGCGCCGGGGCCGGCACCGGCACGGGCACTTCGGGCTCGGGCTCCCGCACGGGCTCGGGCGCCGGGACGTTCGCGGCGGGTGCGGCGGCCGGGGTCGGCGTCGCCGCGCTCGGCGGTCTCGCCCTGACGGTTGCGGCGGGTGCCGCGGTCAGCAGCGTGGCCGCGCCGCTCCTCTCCGGTGCGCTGGCGGACGGCGTCGACTTCGGCGGCCTGGCGAAGAACTTCGGGCTGGAGGGCATCGCCGGGCTCGGCGAGGGCCTCGGCGGCCTCACGGAAGGCGTCGACGGGCTCGCGCAGGCCGGCGAGGAGGGCCTCACCGGCCTCGGCGAGCAGGTCGGCGGCCTCGGCGAGGGCTTCCAGATCCCCGGCCTGGGCGACCTCTTCGACCGCTGACGCGCCTCCCCCTGCCCATCCAGGTGCCTCGATCTGGCCCCTCGGCCCCCGCAGAGCCCCAGCTCGAGGCACCTCGTCGTGCTCGGCTCACCCCAGCGCCGCGCCCGCGCACCTCAGTTGCCGTTTTGAGGGGCTAAGCAGCCCGCTCCACCCCCCAATTCGGCAACTGACCGCACAGACCGTGGCCGACTGAGCCCACGCGCCTCACGCCCCGAGCGACCCCAGCGACCCGATGCGCGCCTGCACCGCCACCGCCGCCGCCCCGCGTGCCCACGCCCCGAAGTCCGCGGCGCCGGTCAGCACCCGCACCTCCGACGCGTCGGGGTCGCGGTCGGCGGCGATGCCCGCGCGCAGCTCGGTCGCGGCGACGGGCACGTCGACGAGGCCGACGCCCTCGCCCGACAGCACCACGGTGCCGACCATCGTGAGGTTCGCGACCGCGGCGACCATCCGGCCGAGCGAGCGGCCGGCCGTGCCGACGACCTGCACGGCGACCGGGTCGCCCGAGGCGGCGAGCGCCAGCAGCTCGTCGTAGGTGACGGGCCGACCGAGGCCCACCGCAGCCGACGCGCACATGCTCGTCGTCGACAGCATCGCCGTCGAGCAGCCGCGGTGCCCGTCGACGCAGATCGGCCCGGTCGGGTCGAGGGGGACGTGTCCGCCGAGGCCGAGCCCCGTGTCGGGCGTGACGACCTGCCGCCCGTGGACCACCAGGCCGTAGCCGACGCCGGCCCCGACCGTCACCACGGCGAAGTCGTCGACGCCGCGACCGAGGCCGAACCAGCGCTCCGCCTCGGTCAGCGCCACGACGTCGTTCTCGACGACGACCGGCACCCCGAGCCGCTCCGCGAGCATCCCGCCCAGGTCGACCTCCCGCCACGCGAGGAACGTCGCCCGCAGCACCGTCCGCTGCCCGGTCACCTTGCCGCCGATGCTCACCCCGACTCCCGCGAGGCCCTCCACGCCCTCGACGCCCGCGACGCCGACGCCGACGCCGCGGCTGCCGCTGCCGCTGCCGCTGCCGCCCGCCGTGAGCGCCTGCACCACCGCGACCAGCGCCTCCACCACCTCCTCCGGCAACCGACCCGCCAGGTCGGCGACGTGCTCGCCGAGCGCCCTCGCGCGGAGGTCGGTCAGCACGCCGAACGCCTGGTCGCCGGTGAGCTTGACGCCGACGAAGCGCTGCAGGTCGGCCTGCACGTCGAGCGGCTTCGCCGGCCTGCCGACGGCTCCGGCGAGCTCGACGGCCCCCTCGACGAACAGCCCGCTGTCGAGGAAGGGCCTGCTCAGCCGCGTCAGGCTCGCGGGCGACAGCCCCAGCCGACGCCCCAGCTCCGCCCGCGCGATCGGCCCGTGGATGAGCACCTCGCGCACGAGCTCGCGACCGGACTCGCTCAGTGCGGGCTCCGTCGTCGCCATGGGCACTCTCCTGCATCGTCGCGGCCGCGGGCGGACCCACGGAGGCCGCAGAGACGCGGCCCGCCGAGCATATCTTCCGCTGCGGACAGAAAGGAGGCGCGGAGAGGGCCCCGACGCCGACTTGACACCCCCATTCCTTCCGTCATAGAACTAACCCATGCAGCGCCGCACCGATGCCGTCCCGCCCGAGCTCCACCTCCGCCAGGGAGGCACGAGCGTCGTGCTCGACGCCTCGGGCGCCGGCCTGCCGAGCATCGTCCACTGGGGCCCCGACCTCGGCGAGCTGAGCGACGCCGCCCTGGCCGGCCGCGTGCTCGCCTCCCGCCCCCAGCGCACCTCGGGCGCGATCGACGAGCCCGCCCGCCTCACGCTGCTGCCCCTCGAGTCCGACGGCTGGCAGGGCACACCGGGGCTCCTCGGCAGCCGTGCCGGCGCCTCCTTCTCGCCCGCCTTCACCGTCACCGACCTCGACGTCCGCAAGACCGACGCCGCCGACGCCGCCGACGCCGGCGACTCCGGCACCGCCACCGCCACCACCGCCGCCCCCGGCATCGCCGGCTCCCCCGGCACCACCGTCACCGTCACCGCCGACGACCCCGCCGCCGAGCTGCGCCTCGTCGTCACCCTGCGGCTCGACGTGCACGGCCTGCTGCACCAGCGCCTCCGCCTGTCCAACACCGCGGCGGGCTCGACCGGCGACGACGCCCGCGGCCTCGACGCCTCGGCCGCCGCCGCCCTCGACACCGCCGCCACCTACGAGCTCGGCGAGCTCGCCGCCAGCTTCCCCCTGCCGCACACCGCGGGCGAGGTGCTCGACACGACGGGCCGCCACCTCCGCGAGCGCACGCCCCAGCGCCACGCCCTCACGGTCGGCCGGTACGACCGCGAGAGTCGCCGGGGCCGCCCCGGCGCCGACGCGACCCTGCTCGTCGCGACCGGCACGCCCGGCTTCGCGTTCGAGCGCGGGCTCGTCCACGCCGCGCACCTCGCCTGGAGCGGCAACCACCGCGTCAGCGTCGAGCGCATCGTCACGGGCGCGACGCACACCCGTCTCGCCGAGCTGCTCGCTCCCGGCGAGGTCCGCCTCGGGCCGGGCGAGAGCTACGAGACGCCGTGGTCGATCGGCTCGTGGGGCGACGGACTGACGCAGCTCTCGTCGCGCTTCCACCGCCTCCTCCGTGCCCGCCCCGGCCACCCGTCGACGCCGCGCCCGGTGACCCTCAACACGTGGGAGGCCGTCTACTTCGACCACGACCTCGCCCGGCTCACCGCCCTGGCCGACGCCGGGGCCCGCGTCGGCATCGAGCGCTTCGTGCTCGACGACGGCTGGTTCCACGGCCGTCGTGACGACACGACGTCGCTCGGCGACTGGTGGGTCGACGAGACGGTGTGGCCCGACGGCCTGGCGCCGCTGATCGAGCACGTCACCGGCCTCGGCATGCAGTTCGGCATCTGGGTCGAGCCCGAGATGGTCAGCCCCGACAGCGAGCTCGCGCGGGCGCACCCCGACTGGGTCCTCGGGCCCGGCGAGGGCCGCCTGCCCGCCGTCGCGCGCCAGCAGCAGGTGCTCGACCTGTCGAACCCCGACGCGTTCGACCACGTCCTCGGCCAGCTCGACGCGCTGGTGAGCGACCACGACGTCGCCTACCTGAAGTGGGACCACAACCGCGACCTGCTGGAGGCGGGGGCCGGCTCGCCCGCACGGCCGGCGGTCCACGAGAACGTCGTGGCCCTCTACCGCCTGCTCGACGCGCTGCGCACGCGGCACCCCGGCCTCGAGATCGAGAGCTGCGCCTCCGGCGGGGCCCGCGTCGACCTCGGCGTCCTCGACCACACCGACCGCATCTGGACGAGCGACTGCATCGACCCCGTCGAGCGCCTCGTGAACCAGAAGCACACCGGCCTGCTCGTGCCGGTCGAGCTGATGGGCGCGCACGTCAGCGGCCCCCGGTCGCACTCGACCGGCCGTCGCCACGACCTGTCGTTCCGCGCCGGCGTCGCCCTGCCCGGCCACTTCGGCGTCGAGTGGGACATCAGCTCGCCCGACGTCGACGACGCGACCCTCGACGAGCTGGCCGTGTGGATCGCCACGCACAAGGCCCACCGCGACCTGCTGCACACGGGGGCCGTCGTGCACGCCGACCTGCCCGACGCGGGCATGGACCTCCGCGGCGTCGTCGCGGCCGACCTCGGCCGCGCGCTCTACACGTTCACCCAGGTCGCCACGAGCGCGAGCTACCCGCCCGGCCCGGTCACGCTGCCCGGCCTCGACGACGACCGCGACTACCGCGTGGCCCTCGCGGCCCCGACGGCCCCGCTCGCCGGGCCCGGCCAGTCGCCGCTCGCCTGGGCCCTCGACGGCGTCGTGCTGAGCGGCCGTGCCCTGCGGCTCGGCGGCGTGCAGGCGCCCGTCCTCTTCCCTGAGCAGCTCGTGCTGATCGAGGCGGTCGCGCTCTAGGGCACCGCCCGGGCCCCGGCGACGCCCCGGGGCCCGGCGAGGCCCCCGGGGCCACGGCGAGGCCCCCGGGGCGCGCTGCCGTCAGCGCCCCCGGGGGCCTCGGCGACGGGTCAGGCCTGCGGGAGGCGCGGTGCGGCCCCCTGGGGAGCGGGCACGTCGAAGCGCGCCCCGCCCGGCTTCGGCCCGAGCACCGACAGGATGAAGATCACGAAGCCGCCGAGGTACGGCACGAGGTTGAGCAGGATCAGCCAGCCGCTGAGGTCGACGTCGTGCAGGCGACGGACGCCGATCGAGAGCCACGGGATGATCGTGCCGAACGCGACCAGTGCCAGGACGATGCCGAACGGGTAGAAGCCGGGGCCCGGCTGCGAGGTGCCGTCGACCGCGGTCGTGGCGCCCGCTGCGCCGGCGATGCCGCCGCCGATGCCGAGGACGATGAAGACGACGGTGTTGACCAGCACGGCCCACCAGTACTCGCTGCGGCTCGCCCGCCCCGAGAACGTCGCGTACTTCTGGAAGAAGCGCTTTATCGACTCGACCGGCCCCGCGCCGTACAGGGGCGCCCAGAGCGGCACCGTGCCGTCGGCGGCCAGCGGGACGGGGGTGCCGTAGAGCGGCTGGGGCGGAGCGACCGCGCTGCCGGGCTGCTGGCCGTAGGGCTGCTGGCCGTACTGCTGCTGGCCGTACGGCTGCTGCCCGTACTGCGGCTGCTGCTGGCCGTTCGGCTGCTGCCCGTACGAAGGCTGGCCGGAGGACGGCTGGCCGTACGGCGGCTGCTGCCCGGACGGCGACTGCTCCCCGGACGGGTGCTGCCCCGACGGCGCCTGCGGGCTCAGCCGCGACCGGCCCTCCGCGGGCTGCGATCCGTACGGCCAGCGAGGCGCCTCCCCGGGCTGCTGCCCCTGCTCGCCGCCCTGTCCCTGTCCCTGTTCCTGGCCCTGCCCGCCCTGGCCGTTCCGTCCATCGTCGCTCATGTCGTTCCCCCCTGCTCGCGTCGCACCCTGCGACGTCGCCAGGGTACCGACCCGAGAGAACCTCGTGCGCCCCGTGGCAAGCTGGGCCCATGACCGACCGCGACCTCCCCGGCCTGCTCGCCGCCGCCTCCGTCGACCCCGCCGTCTTCGCGCTCCGGCCCGACTACCGCGCCGCGCTCGTGGCCGTCGACGGCATCGTGCCCGGCCCGAGCGACGACGAGAGCGAGGCGCTGCTGCAGGCCGCCGAGCGGTCGGCCGCCGCGGCCCTGGCGGAGGCGCCCGTCGACCAGCTGCCGCACGTCGCCGCGTGGCGCGACGCGTACCGGGCGTTCGGCGCCAAGCCGCAGCGCACGCGCAACAGCGCCGAGGCGCTCATCCGCCGCGCGGAGTCCGGCCTGCCGCGGGTCAACCGCCTCACCGACCTCTACAACGCCGTCTCGGTCTCGCACGCGATCCCGCTCGGCGGCGAGGACCTCTCGCGCTACGTCGGAGCGCCCCGCCTCGTCCGCGCCGTCGGCGACGAGGCGTTCGAGACGAGCGCGGGCGGCGAGCCCGTGACCGAGCACCCCGACGCCGGCGAGGTCGTCTGGTGCGACGACGAGGGCGTCACCTGCCGCCGCTGGAACTGGCGGCAGGGCCCGCGCACCGCGCTCCGCGACGACACCACGTCGGCCCTGTTCGTCCTCGACGCGCTCGACCCGCTCACCGACGACCAGCTGGAGGCGGCGGTCGCCGACCTGGAGCAGCACCTGACCCGGCTCGGCCCCGACGTCCGCACGGCCCGCCGCATCATCCGAGCCGGCTGACGTGGCCGACCCCGGCGACACCGCTGCCGCCCCGGCCCCGGCCCCGGCCCCGGGCGACCCGGACTCGATGACGCTCGGCCCCGACCCCGACGCCCTGCCCCAGGGCTGGGTCGTGATCGGCACGCGCGACTGGCGCAGCGTCTGGGGCGTCGGCGCGCAGCCGTTCTTCCTCTTCCTCCTCAGCCTGCACCTGGTCAACATCGCGGCCACCTTCGCTGCCGACGGCGTGCCGGTCGTCGTCACGATCGGCACGGCCCTCGCCCTGGTCGTCGTCACCGTGGCGGTCGCCTGGGTCGCGCGTACCCGCCGCTGGCCGCTGGCCGCGGTCTCCCTCGCCACGGGCGAGCTCCGCGCCGGGTCACGCACGGTCGAGCTCGCGTCGGTGGACGCCGCCCAGATCGGCGTCCTTCCCCAGCGACGACGCGAGCCGGTCGTCACCCTGCGCCTGTCGGCCGACGGGAAGGCGCGCGTCGAGGCGTTCCTGCGCGACCGTCGCGGGGCGACCCTCACCGACGAGCACCGCCTCGTGCTCGCCGAGGCGCTCCGCCGCACGTCGATCGTGCTGCCCGTCTCGCCCGACGACCCGAAGGGCCGCTTCACGCGCATCAACTTCCCCGGTCACCTCGACCGCGACGAGGCCGTCGCCACCGCGCTCCGCCCCGAGACCGCCGACGCCCACGTGCTCGGCGCGAAGCGCCTCTACCAGCGCTGACGCGCGGCCCCGCGCCTCCCCCACCCACCGAGGTGACCCGTCCCGGGCCCTTCCCCGCACCGAGGGCCCATGAGGGGGCACCTCGGTGCCTGCGGGCTCGCGCCCGGGCGAGCTCGGCCGAGCCCGCGCCTCCCCCGTTCACCGAGGTGACCCGTTCCAGGCCCTCACGCGCGCCGAGCACCCAGAACGAGTCACCTCGAGGCCCGCGGTCGCCCCCGCGCGCCCGGCCCCGCGCCTCCTACAACCAGCGCTTGAGGCGGAACGCCCCCCACAGCCCGCCGCCGATAGCGGCCATCAGCCCGAGCGCGAACGGGTAGCCGAGGGTCCAGTGCAGCTCGGGCATCACGTCGAAGTTCATGCCGTAGATCGCTCCGACGAGGGTCGGTGCGAAGAGGATGGCGGCCCAGGCCGAGATGCGCTTGGTGACCTCGTTCTGGTCCTGGGCGACGAGCGTGGCGTTCAGCGCGAGCGCGTTCTGCAGTACGGCGCGGAAGGTGTCGGCCCGGTCGACGACGCGGATGACGTGGTCCTGCACGTCGCGCAGCCGCCGCTCGAGCTCGGTGCCGAGCCCGTACTTCTCGCCGCCGCGCAGCAGCCCGTCGAGCATCGCGATCAGCGGCCGCGACGCCTTCTGGAAGTCGCTGACCTCGCCGAACAGCTCGTAGATGCGCCGCGCGACGCCGGGCGCCCCGGAGAACAGCTGCTGCTCGATCTCGTCGATGTCGTTCTCGAGGCCGTCGATGACCGGCTTGTAGGCGTCGACGACCGCGTCGAGCAGGGCCCACAGCATCGCCTGCGGCCCGGCCCCGAGCAGGTCGGGCTTGGTGCGCAGCCGCGAGACGCTGCGGGCGACGTGCCGGGCGTCGATGTGCGAGACGTGGTTGATGCCGATGAAGAAATCCGGCCCGACGAAGCCGTGGATCTCGCCGAAGGCCACGGTCTCCTCGTCGTCGAGGTAGACCGCGGGCCGCACGACGACGAAGAGCGTGGTGCCGTACCGCTCGAGCTTGGCGCGCTGGTGGCCCGAGCCGGCGTCCTCGACGGCGAGCTCGTGCAGGTCGAAGCGCCGCTGCAGCGAGGCCAGCTCGGCCGCGTCGGGCTCGCTGAGCACGACCCACGCGGTGCCGCCGGTCTCGGCGAGGGCCGCGTACGTCTCGTCGAGCGTGTCGTGCGAGGCGTGCAGGCGGCCGTCGACGTAGACGTCGTTGATCTGGAGGGGCATCCGGCCAGTCTCCCAGAGCGGGGGCCGCCCCGAGGAGGCGCGGGTCGAGCCCCCGAGGAGGCGCGGTGAGTCAGTGCCCGGCCGCGAACCGCGTCTGGACCTGCGAGGCCGTCTGCGCCGAGTTGTTGTAGATCGTGCTGCCGTCGACCTGGCCCGCGAACCAGCTGCTGGTCGGCGCCGACCCGAGGCCGGTCAGCGGCACGTAGCCGACTCGCCAGTAGCCCGTGGCGGCCTGGGCGGTCTTCGAGGTGGTGTCGGTGACGACGGCCTGGCCGTCGACGTAGATGACGACGCCGGCGGTGCTCGAGAGCGTCGCGACGACGTGGTGCCAGGCGCCGTCGTTGTAGGCGCGGGGGGTGACGGTCGTCTTCACCGTGCTGGTCGTGGGTCGGACGCCGAGCGCGAGGGCGCCGGTGTTCGTCATGTAGAGGGCGCGGTCGGTGGTCGTGGTGGTGCCGGTCTGCGCCGACGAGAAGCCGACGAGGGCGCCGCCGCGGGTCGTGGTCGTGCGGAACCAGGTCTCGGCCGTGAACGAGGGCTGCCCGCCGAGCATGACGGCCGTGGTGACCTGGCCCGAGGTGCCGTCGAGCTGCAGCGACGGGCTGGAGTTCGCCGCGCACGAGCCGCCGACGAACGAGGCGCCGGAGCTCAGGGTGCCGACGCGGGCGAAGGCGCTGCCGTCGGCCGTCGTCGTGCCCGACGTCTCGTTGTACGAGAAGCCGAAGGAGGTCTGGTCGTTGTACGCGTCGGTGAGGCAGTCGAAGGTCGACGCGGCGCCGAAGGCGCTCGACGGGTTCGCGACCTGGGCCGAGAAGGCGGCGCCGGCGCCGCCGGAGACGACGAGGGTCACGGCGAGGCCCGAGACGAGGCCGACCACGGCGAGCGTGCTGCCGGCGACCCGGAGCCGGGCCGCGCGACGGACGCTGCGGCGGGCGGCCACGCGACCGCCGGCGAGGGCGACCGGACGGCGGGAGGTGCGGGGCGACTCCTCGGGGCCCTCCAGGCCCTTGAGCAGGTAGCGGTCGGCGCGGGCGCCGAGCACGAGCAGCATCAGGAGGCTGCCCGTGACGAGCAGGTGGCCGGTCTGGCCGGCCTGGGCCCAGACGAAGGGCGTGCCGAGGTACGGCACGCGCAGGTAGCCGACGCCGACGACCGCGTCGCGGGCGACCGGGGTGCTGTCGGCCTGCGGGTTGGCGTCGCCCTTGGTGACGATCGTCGTGCCCTCGCCGTTGTCGAGGTAGCGGTGCAGGCGGAGGTGGTCGGCCCGGTCGGGGTCCTGGAAGAGGAGCACCTGGCCCTGGCGGATCGCCGACTCGGCGACGGGCTTCGCGACCACGACGTCGCCGGGGTGGATGCGCGGCTCCATCGAGCCGGTCATGACCGTCGTGGGGGTCCAGCCGATCACGGCGGGGACGGCGGCCCAGAGGAGGAGGCCCACCACGGTGGCGAGGACGGTGCGCGAGAGCACCCCGACCAGCAGGCGGAGCCAGTGCGACCACGACCGAGAGGCACGCCGCGACCCGGCGACCTGCGCCGCGGCGGTGGCCGGGCTGAGGAAGTCGAAGGTGGTCATGGCGTGCCTCGTGGTCTCGTGGTGCGTGCGTGGTGAGTGCTGTCGTGCTGCGGTGCTGTGCTGCGGTGCTGCGGTGCTGCGGTGCTGCTGTCGTGCTGCGCTCCGGGTCGGGCGGGGCGGTGGTGCTGTGGTGCGTCGGGGCGGTGCGGTGGTGCTCGGGGTGGGCGTGCGACCGGCGAGGTGGGGGGCCGGGTGGTGCGGTGGTGCTGTCGTGCGGTGCGGCGTCGCGGGCGATCGGGCGTCCTGCGGTGCTGCTGCTCCTCCGGCCGGCTCAGGGGGCCGGAGGAGGTCCTCGCCGTCCGCCCCGCGGGGGGTCGGGGCGGGCGGCGAGGTGGGGCCCGTCGCGACGCAGGGGGGAGGAGCGGCGACGGGAGTCGGTGGAGCTCTCAGCGGTCGGGGCCGCCGGCTGTCGGGGCCGGCGGCCGGGCGACTAGCTGTTCTGCGCCTCCCAGGTGAGGGCGATGGCGGCGGTGCCGCCCTGCTGGGCGTTGGTCGCCGCGGCGTTGACCGTGTAGGTCACCTGGTAGGTGCGGACCTCGGGGGTCGTGCCGCCGACGGTCGCCCAGGTGCCGACGCCGTTGCCGTAGTTGGTGGCGGCGGTGCTGAGGCCGGCGACCGTGCCGGAGTAGACGGCGCCGGCGGCGCCCTGGGCGGGCGTGTAGCCGGTGCAGGAGCCGAAGCCGCCGCCGGTGCCCTGCGTGATGTTCAGCGTGATGTTGTCGCCGAGGGCCTTGGTGGTCGAGTAGCTGCTGCTGTAGAGCTTGACGGCCGAGGCGAGCGAGCCGGTCGAGGTGACCGCGATGCACTTGGAGCCGGTCGAGCCGGGCTTGAGGTTCGTGGCCTGGAACATCGCGGCGCCGGTCGAGCCGTCGGCCGTGGTGCCGCCGTCGTCGTCGGTGAGGGCGACGCTGCCCGCGGTCCAGTTGCTGGTCGGGTTGGCCGTGGTCGACGAGAACGCCGAGTAGGAGGCCTGCGAGACGACGAGGCCGGAGGCGACGAGGGCGGCGGGGATGGCGATCCAGGCGGCGAGGCGGGCGAGGCGGGGGGTGGGACGCGACATGGGGAGCTCCAGGTGGTTGGGGTGGAACGGGAAGTTGGGGGGAGAGCCTCGGAGAACAATTTGCTCGGTATCCGAGTGGTTGGTCTCTCAAGTGGTACGACAATCAAGTTACTTGTCACCCGAGTAGCACGCAAGCCGAAGCATGCCCCCACTCAAGGGGACATGGCTCGACGGGTGAACTACTCGTCATCCGAGCTATGCTCGTCGTCGAGGCAGTTCGCTCCCCGCCCTCGGCGGGCGTCGACCTCGCCCCTCGTCGTGACCCCCCGCACCGTGTCGCCCCGCACGCTCGCGCACGACCCGCCCCCGAGGCCCCGGAGCCCACCCCATGACCGACGTCTCCCCCCAGCCGCCCGCCGGCGCCGCGCCTCCCCTCCACGACGACGGGCTGCTCGACGTGTCGGGCGTCCTCGACGCGTTCCGTGCCCTGCAGAAGGAGAACGAGCGCGTGGAGCGCCTCGTCGCCACCTACTACGGCATCGGCACGAGCGACCTGCGCTGCCTCCGCTTCGTCGGCGAGAACGCCGCCTCGACGCCCAAGGCCACCGCCGAGGCGCTCGAGCTGTCGACGGGCGCCACCACGAGCCTGATCGACCGGCTCGGCGCCGCCGGCTTCGTGCACCGCGCCCCGCACCCCACCGACCGGCGCAGCGTCGTGCTCGAGCTGGCCCCGGCGGGCCGCAAGGCCATCGACGAGATCGACGAGTTCTACCGCGGGGCGTTCCGCGACGCGGTCGATCCGCACCACCTCGACTTCCTGGCCGCGGCGATGCGCGCGATCGGCGACTCCCTCGTCCGGTCGGCGGCGCAGGCGGACGCCGACCTGGCGGCCCTCGCTGCCGGTGCGGCCGAGGGGTCGGCGCAGGCTCCGGCCTCGTCCGACTAGCTCCGCCCCGGTCGGCGCTCCTCGCGGCCGGACCCTCCCGCGCAGCCGGTCGTAGGGTGGCGCGATGACTCCCTCCGACGTGCTCATCGACGCCTTCTCGCGCCTGCCCGCCATCGCCCGCTCGGCCGTCGACGGCCTCTCGGTCGACGACCTCGCCTGGCGGGCCGACCCCGAGGCCAACACGATCGCCTGGCTCGTCTGGCACACCGCGCGCGGTCAGGACGCGCAGGTCGCCGACCTCGCGGGCAGCGACGAGGTGTGGTCGGTCGACGGCTGGGCCGAGTCGTTCGGCCTGCCCTTCTCCCCCGCCGAGATGGGCTACGGCATGTCGCCCGCCGACGTCGCCTCGGTGCGGGTCGAGGGCGACCTGCTCGTGGCCTACCTCGAGGCGGTCACCCTGCGCACCCGCGGCTACCTCGACGACCTGGACGCCGCCTCCTGGGACGACGTCGTCGACGAGCAGTGGGACCCGCCGGTCACGGCCGGGGCGCGGCTCGTGAGCATCCTCGGCGACTGCCAGCAGCACCTCGGCCAGGCGTCGTTCGTGCGCGGGCTGCTCGACCGCCGCTAGCCCTGCGTCAGCACCGGGGAGGCGCGGGTCGGCCTGTGCGGACCGACTGCGTCGTCAGCGGAGCGACTCCGGCAGGCAGCTCGCCGGCACCGGGAAGCCCAGGCGGTCGGCCAGCTCGTCGAGGCGTGCCCGGGCCGCCGCGTGGTGCTCGACATAGATCGGGTCGACCAGGGCGAAGGCGCGGGGCGAGGTGTCGGCGTGCACGACCAGCCGCCACAGGTCGAGCTCGTCGGCGGCGTCCTCCGTGTCGGAGAGCCGCCGGGCGAGCTCGGCGAGGTCGTCGTGCGGCACGGGCGGGTCGTGCTGCTCGGCCCAGGTGCGGAACTCGACGGGGACGGTGACGACGCCGTCACCGTCGAGGGCGTCGCGGACGGTCTGCCGCAGGGCCGCTGGATCACGACGCGGCCCGGGGGTGACGTCGTGGGCGACAGCGACGAGCCCCCCGCCGACCGCGGCTCCGAGGACGGCACCGGCCGCGAGCGACGCCCACTCGTGCAGGTGACCCACCTCGCGGGTCACCGCGACGCCGATGACGGCCCCGGCGATCGTCGCTGCGGCGTACAGCCACCGCGTCGACCACCGGGTGGGCTCGGCGGCCCAGCCCCGACGTCGGAGCTCCCGTTCCACCGCGGCCGTGGGCACCCCCGGGGCTGCGACGAACCAGCACGACTCCTCGTCGTCACCAGGGATGCTCACGAACGCCGTCACCGGTCCACCTCGGCGTGCCGGCGAGACGGAACGTAGCCGGTCGCGGCCGCGACGGCCCTGAGTTCGTCCACCGCGGTCGCCTCGGCGGCGACCAGCACGGCCACGGCCCGGCGGGCGACTGCCTCGCCGCCCGGGCCCTCGTCGCCCCGGCCGTCCTCGCGCTCCTGTCCGTCGGCGTCAGCGACTGCCCACCTCGCGCCACGGAGCTCCTCGACGAGCCCCACGGCCGCGGTGACGCGCCAGACAGCCTCGGCCGGGGTGTCGTCGCGCAGCCACGAGAGCACGTGACGCGGCACCGGGACGACCTGTGCCGAGGGAGCGGGGCCGACGAGGTCGGGCGCGAGACGGTCGCTGACGCTGAACGCCAGGGCGATCGCGCCGACGAGGACGGCGAGGACGCCGACGACGGCGATGCTCATCGCGCCGAACTCCTCCGTGAGGGGCAGCGCCTCCACGCCTGCCGCGACGCCGGCGCCCCCGGTCGCCGTGGTGACGACGAACAGCACCAGCGGCGCCCACCGCAGCACGCGCCGCCCGCTCCCGACGTTCGTCGGGGCCGCCGACCGGCGCAGCTCGGCGACGGCGTCGGCGGCCGCGTCGGGCGTCAGCGCGGGGTCGACGACGTACCAGCGCCGGCGGTCGTTGACGAGCACCGGCACCAGGCCGGGGCGTTCACGGGTCGGGGGCACCTCGCGAGCCTAGGGGCGGTCCTGCCCCCGTGACGTGGGCGGTGCGGGCGGGCCGACCCACGCCTCCCTCGGGCCCCCGGACGCGACGACGGGCGCCCACCTCGTGAGGTGAGCGCCCGTCGGGTGCCGTGGTGCTGCGGTGTCGTTACGCGCCGGCGAGCCGGTCGAGCAGGGCGTCGCCGGAGCGGGCCTCGATCATCTCGGCGTCGATCTCGGCGCGGTCGAGCAGCTCCTCCATGCGGCGGCGGCGCTGGCGCGTGATCAGCGTCACGACCGTGCCCTCCTTGCCGGCGCGGCCCGTGCGGCCCGAGCGGTGCATGTAGGTCTTGTACTCGTCGGGCATGTCGGCCTGGACGACCAGCTCGATGTCGTCGACGTGGATGCCGCGGGCGGCGACGTCGGTCGCGACGAGCACGTTGACGCGGCCGCTGGTGAGCATCTGCAGGTTGCGGGTGCGACGGGCCTGGTTGAGGTCGCCGTGGAGGCTCGTGGCGCGGATGCCCGCGTCCTCCAGCTGGTCGGCGAGCTGCTCGGCGAAGGCGCGCGTGCGGGCGAAGACGAGGGTCTTGCCCGGGCCGGAGGCGAGCTGCTCGATGACGGCCGTCTTGTCGCGCTGCTCGATCAGCAGCACGCGGTGGTCGATCGTGGCGCTGGCCTGGTCCTCGCCGGCGACCTCGTGCACGGCCGGGTCGACGAGGAACTCGTCGACGAGCTTCGCGACGCCCTTGTCGAGGGTCGCGCTGAAGAGCAGCTTCTGGGCGCGGTCGCCGTTCGGCTTCACGTCGGCGGTCTCGCGGATGATGCGCTGCACCGGCTCGAGGAAGCCCAGGTCGCACATGTGGTCGGCCTCGTCGAGCACCGTGATGGTGACCTCGCTGAGGTCGAGGCGGCCCTGGTCGATGAGGTCCTCGATGCGGCCGGGGGTGCCGATGACGATGTCGACGCCGCGGTTGATGGCGCCGACCTGGCGGGCCTGCGGCACGCCGCCGTAGACCTGCGTCGTGAAGAGGCCGACCGAGCGAGCGATGGGCTGCACGGTGCGGTCGATCTGCATCGCGAGCTCGCGCGTCGGGGCGAGGATGAGCGCGCGCGGCTTGCGGCCGGGCTTGCGGCCCTTGGCGCCGTTGTTCTCCATCAGCTTCTCGACCAGCGGAGCGCCGAAGGCGATCGTCTTGCCGGAGCCCGTGCGGCCACGGCCGAGGACGTCCTTGCCGGCCAGCACGTCGGGGATCGTCGCCGCCTGGATGGCGAACGGAGCGGCGGCGCCCATCGACGCCAGCTGGCGCTCGATGTTGTCGCCGAGGCCCAGGTCGCCGAAGCTCACGCCCTCGACGTCGGCCGCGGTGACCACGGCGGCCTGCAGCTTCTCGAGCTTGACGTCGTCCTCGGGCGAGTAGTGGCCCGCGTCGCGCTTCGGGTACAGGTCGCTGCCGCGGTCGGAGCGCTGGGGGCGGTCGCTGCGGGAGTCGCGGTCGAAGCTGCGCTGGGGGCGGTCACTGCGGGAGTCGCGGTCGAAGCTGCGCTGGGGGCGGTCGTTACGGTCGCCGCGGTCGCTGCGGGGTGCTCGGTCGTCGCGGTCGAAGCTGCGCGGAGCGCGGTCGTCGCGGTCGAACGAGCGCTGCGGGCGGTCGTCACGGGGCGGGCGCCCGGCGGGCGTGTAGCTCTTGGGCGCGCGGTCGTCACGGCGGGCGGGGCGCTCGTCGCGGTCGTACGAGCGGGGGGCGCGGTCGTCGCGCTGGGGGCGGGCGTCGCGGTCCCAGCTGCGCGGGGCGCGGTCGTCGCGGCCGCCACGGTCGTCGCGCTGGGGGCGGGCGTCGCGGTCCCAGCTGCGCGGGGCGCGGTCGTCGCGGCCGCCACGGTCGTCACGACCGCCGCGGTCGTCGCGAGCCGGGCGCTCCGAGCGCTCCCAGGGGCGGGTCGGGCGACCGTCGCGGCCGGCACGGGCTGCCTCGCGGCCGCCGTCCCGGCCGAAGCGGGGGGCGCCTCCGTCACGGCCACGCTCGCCGTTGCGGGCGTCGTGGTCGCGGGGGGCGAAGCGGCTGTTGCCGGTCTTCTCGCGGGGCTCCCAGTTGGGGCGGCCGCCGCCGGTGCGGGGGGCGTCGCCACGGCGCTCGGCGCGGGCGTCGCTGTTCCAGCGGTCCTTGCGGGCGGGGGCTCCGGCCTCGTCGGGGCGGTGGCCGCGGTGCTTGGGGCTCTTGGAGCCGCCGCCGCGGGGGCCGTCGTCGTTGCGGGCGCGCGAAGGCGTCTTGTCGTAGGGGGGCATGGTGGTTCTCTCCGGGCTTGCGCGGTGACGCGAGGTGATACCCGGGCAGCCTTTGGCCAGGACCGTTCACGTTCGTGAATTCATCTCGACGACATCCGTCGAGAATCCGGCCCACAAGACTGACAAACCCTCTATGCGTGATCGTCGCTGTGCTCAGCGCCCGATCGGTTCGCGCCACAGGCGCGGTGTCTTGAGCCGACCCACCTACGGTACCCGACGCCTCCCGCCCGCGGAACCCCCGCCTCCCCCGCCCCACCCCTGCACATGCCGACCATCCGCACCCGCCACGGCCCATGGCACCCGGATCTCCCACTACTACAGCCCCCGCGGTCGGGTTCTGCAGCCCGACCACGGCGACCCCTTCCAAATTTGAGAGTGATCCGAGCTGCACGGCCGCCACAGCCGCACGCCGCCGCCCGCCCCGACCAGATCCCTCCCGCATTCCGAGCGCGACCAGCCGCGCGGCCCTGCCCAGCGCTTCGCGCTCCGACACCGTCACCGCAGGCCCCCGTCACCCCGCCGCACTCTCAAATTCGAGAGCGATACGGCCCGCGCTGCCGCCACAGCCGCACGCCGCCGCCCGCCCCGACCAGATCTCCCTCGCATTCCGAGCGCGGCCAGCCGCGCGGCCCTGTTCAGCGCTCCGCGCTCCGACCCCGTCACCGCAGGCCCCCGTCACCCCGCCGCACTCTCAAATCTGAGAGCGATACGACCCGAGCAGCCGCCACAGCCGCCCCCCGCCGCCCGCACCGACCAGATCCCTCCCGCATTCCGAGCGCGGCCAGCCGCGCGGCCCTGCCCAGCGCTCCGCGCGCCGACACCGCCGCACAACCCGACCATCCGCACCCACCACGGCCCCTGGCACCCGGATCTTCCACTACTACAGCCGCGACGGTCGGGTTCTGCAGCTCGACCACGGCACCCTCCTCCGAATTCGAGAGCGATACGGCCCGAGCAGCCGTCGCAGCCTCACGCCGCCGCCCGCCCCGAGCAGATCCCTCTCGCATTCCGAGCGCGGCCAGCCGCGCGGCCCTGCCCAGCGCTCCGCGCTCCGACACCGCCGCACAACCCGACCATCCGCACCCACCACGGCCCCTGGCACCCGGATCTTCCACTACTACAGCCTCCACGGTCGGGTTCTGCAGCCCGACCACGGCGACCCCTTCCAAATTCGAGAGTGATCCGACCTGCGCGGCCGCCACAGCCGCACGCCGCCGCCCGCCCCGACCAGATCCCTCCCGCATTCCGAGCGCGGCCCAAGGCGCGGCGCGCATCCCCCGTTCGCCCCCGCATGACGAAGGGCGCCGCCCCACCTCGCGGTGACACGGCGCCCTCGGCACGACGAGCGACGAGCGACGAGCTACGCCGGCGACACCCCAGCAGCCTCGCGATCGCCTGCGGCGCCCGAGGCGCCCCCGGCACCCCCGGCACCCCCCGCGGCCTCCGCCGCCCGGTCGGCCCGACGCTCGCCGACCCGCTCGTAGAGGTAGTACATGACCGGCAGCACGACCAGCGTCAGCACCGTCGACGACACCAGCCCGCCGATGACGACGATCGCGAGCGGCTGCGAGATGAACCCGCCGTGCCCGGTGATGCCGAGCGCCATCGGGGTCAGGGCGAAGATCGTCGCGGTCGCCGTCATGAGGATGGGCCGCAGACGTCGCGACGCCCCCTCGAGCAGCGCCTCGCGCACCCGGAGCCCCTTCTCGCGGTACTGGTTGACGAGGTCGATCAGCACGATCGCGTTCGTGACCACGATGCCCACCAGCATCAGCACGCCGATCAGCGACGCGACGCCGAGCGGGATCCCCGAGGCCAGCTGCAGCAGGATCGCGCCGGTGGCCGCGAACGGGATCGACACCAGCAGGAGGAGCGGCTGCAGCAGGCTGCGGAAGGTCGCCACCATGACGATGTAGACGATCAGGATCGCGATCAGCACCGCGAGGCCGAGCTGCGAGAAGGCGTTGGCCTGGTCGGCCGTCGCCCCGCCGACCACCGCGTCGGCGCCGGCGGGCAGCGAGACGTCGGCGAGCGCGTCGGAGACCTCGGTGCCCGCGCTCGACAGGTCGTCGCCCGAGGGCGTGATGGTGACCGTGGCGGTGCGGACGGCGTCCTTCGTCGTTACCGAGGTCGGCCCGGTGCTCTGGTCGACCGTCGCGACCGAGTCGAGACGGACGGGGCCCGTGGGGCTCGGCAGCTGGATCGCCCGGAGGTCGTCGAGCGTCGCCGGCGGCGTCGGGTCGAGCGTGTAGACGTCGACCGAGCTGTCGTCGATCTCGACCGAGCCGACGCGGAACGCCTGCACGGCCTGCGAGACGATGCCGCCGACGGCGACCTCGCTGAGGCCGATCCGGGCCGCCGCGTCGCGGTCGACGGTGACGCCGATGATCGGCTGGGCCGACTGCAGGTTCGAGCTCGCCTCGGCGGTGCCGGGGAGGTCCTGCACCTCGGCCAGCACGGCGTCGGTCGCGGTCTGCAGGGTGTCGGGGTCGGGCGCCGAGACGTCGACGGTGATGTCGTTGTTCGTGCCGAAGCCGCTCGAGGCCGCCAGCTCGATCGTGCCCGCGTCGCTGACGCCGTCGAGCTGCGAGCGGACGTCGGCCTGGACGGCCTCCTGGTCGGCGTCCTCGTCGGTCGTGATCGAGTACGTCACCGTGCTGTCGCCGCTGCCGCCGAAGAAGCTCGCGATCGAGGTGCCGCTCGAGCCGATGGTCAGCTGGACGGTGTCGATGCCGTCGACGCCCTCGAGCACGTCCTCGACCTGCGTCGCCGCGGTCGAGAGGGTGTCGAGGCTCGACGCCGGGGCGAGGGTCTGCGTCACCGTGAAGGTGTTCTGCCCGCTCGACCCCAGGAAGTTCGTCTTCATCAGCGGGATGACGGCGCCCGTCCCGACCAGCACGAGCGCCGCCGCGACGAGGGTGACGACGGGGCGACGCAGCGTCCCGCGCAGCACCGGCACGTAGACGCGGCGCAGGCGGTCGAGCGGCGTCGGGTCCGTGGGGTCGGAGGCGGCCGTGGTGAGCGGCTCCCGCGAGCCGACCCGCGCCTCCGCGCCGACGCCGTCACCAGCACCCGCACCGGCCCCGCCAGCGTGCTTGTGCGCCTTCGGCGCCCGCAGGAACCAGTACGCCAGCACCGGCACGATCGTCAGCGCCACGAACAGCGAGGCGATCAGCGCGATCGTCACCGTCAGCGCGAACGGCCGGAACAGCTCGCCCGTGATGTTGCCGACGAACGCCAGCGGCAGGAACACCACGACGGTCGTGACGGTCGACGCCGTGATGGCGCCGGCGACCTCGCGGACGCCCACCGAGATGGCCTGCAGCCGGTCCGTGCCCGCCGTCAGGTGCCGCTTGATGTTCTCGATCACGACGATCGAGTCGTCGACGACGCGGCCGATGGCGATCGTCAGCGCCCCGAGCGTGAGGATGTTGAGCGTGTAGCCCGCCGCCTGCAGGCCGATGAAGGTGATCAGCACGCTGGTCGGGATGCTGATCGCGGTGACGATCGTCGACCGCACCGAGAGCAGGAAGACGAGGATGACGACGACCGCGAACGCCAGGCCGAGCAGGCCCTCGGTCGCGAGGCTGTCGATCGACTGCTGGATGAAGGGCGCCTGGTCGAAGACGACGGTCAGCTCGACGCCGTCGCCGAGGTCGGTGGCGAGGCCCGGGATGGCGTCGCGGACGATCTCGGAGACGTCGACGGTGTTCGCGTCGAGGGTCTTCGTGACCGCCACGGTCAGGGCGTCCTGCCCGTTCACGCGGCTGATCGAGGTGACGGGCGCGCTGGTCAGCTGCACGTCGGCGACGTCGCCGATCGTGACGACCGAGGTGCCCGACCCGCCGAGCAGCGGCAGGGCCGCGATCTGGTCGGTGCTCGTGATGCGCTCGCCGGCCTGGATCGAGAGGGTCTGGCCGTTCTCGGTGATCGTGCCGCCGGGGATCAGCGTCCCGTTGGCGTCGAGGGCGTCCTGGAAGGCCTGGGCGGTGAGGCCGGCCGCGGCGAGCGCCGTCTGGTCGGGCGTGATGGTGACGCGCTGGCCCGCGTCGCCGTAGATCGACGCCTCGCGCACGCCGTCGAGCTTCTGCAGGTCGGGCACGGTCGTGGTGGTGAGGCGGTCGACGAGGGTCTGCGCGTCGGCCTGGTCGTAGCCGGTGACCGCGATCTGGATCACCGGGAGGTCGTCGAGGCTGCCCGTGACGACCTGCGTGTCGACCGAGTCGGGCAGCGAGAGCCGGTTGATCGCCGACTGGATCTTCTGCTCGGCGGAGTTCAGGTCGGTGCCGTAGGTGAACTCGGCCGACACCGTGCTCTGCGAGGTGCTCGACGTGGCCGTCGTGCCCTCGAGGCCGGGGATGATCTGCACCGCCTGCTCGATCGGCGTCGACACGTCGTCGTTGACGACCTCGGGGGTCGCGCCGGGGTACGAGCTGACGATCGCGATCTGCGGGAACTGCACGCTCGGCGCGAGCTCCTGCTTGAGGCTCGTCAGGGCGATGCCGCCGAAGACCGCGACCACGATGGTGACGAGGGCGATCAGGGCGCGGTTGCGCAGGCTGAAGACGGAGAGGAGGTGCACGGGGCTCCCGGAGACGTGGCTGGTGAAGGCCGATGAGGAGGACGTGCACGTCGTGCACCCCTCCATTGTCGTCAGTCTCTCTGGGAACGCGGCTACACGACCTCCGCCATCACCGCCCCGCGGGGCACCTGCACGCCGTCGATCCCCTCCCACGCCGCGGCGAGCGCCGCGAGGGCCCGGTCGGTCTCGTCGTCGGGGTACGAGAACGGCACGCGGAGGAACCTCTCGAAGGCGCCGTCGACGCCGAACATCGGCCCCGCGGCGAGCAGCAGCCCCTGCTGCCGGGCCGCGAACGTGAGCTGCGAGCTGACGGGTGCCCCGAGGGCGACCCAGGTCGTGAGCCCGCCGGCCGGCGACGGCACCTGCCACCCGGGGAAGGCGGAGCGCAACCCGGCCACGACGCGGTCGCGACCCCGTCTCAGCTGGCCTGCCCGCGCCTCCAGGATCCCCTCCATGTCGCCGAGCAGGTCGGCGACGATCAGCTGCTCGAGCACCGGGGTGCCGAGGTCGCCCGCCGACCGCGCGCGCACCAGGCGGTCGACGAGGGGGCGCTCGGCGCGGATCCAGCCGATCCGCAGCCCGCCCCAGAGCGACTTGCCCGCCGAGCCGATCAGCACGGCGGGCCCGTAGGCCGCCATCGGCAACGGCGAGGAGGCGCGGTGCCCGCCCCCGAGGGAGCCCCCGCCGAGCGGCCCCACACCGAGCGGCCCCCCGATCCGCAGCTCCGCCATCGTCTCGTCCGCGACGACGACCGTCCCCTCGTCCGCCGCGGCCTCGAGCACGCGCACGCGCTGGTCGACCGGCATGGTCGCCCCGGTCGGGTTGTGGAAGTCGGGCATGAGGTAGGCGATCGTCGGACTGGTGCGCCGGAGCGTCTGCAGCAGGGCCGACTCGTCCCACCCGTCGCGCACGGTCACGCTGACGGGGGCGAGCCGCGCGCCCGCGCCGCGCAGCGCCTCGAACGCGTGCGGGTAGCCCGGCGCCTCGACGACCGCCCGGTCGCCCCGGCCGACGAGCACGCGCGCGAGCAGGGCGATGGCGTGCTGCGCCCCGAGGGTGACGACGATCTGCTCGGCGTCGGTCGGCAGGCCGCGGGCCCGGTAGCGCTCGGCGATCGCCTCGCGCAGCACCGGGCGGCCGACGGTGTCGTAGCCGCTGTCGGCGAGGTAGCCGCCGATGCTCGCGGCGGCGCGCTGGGCCGCCTCGGCGATGCCGTCGACGGCGGGCAGCGCGGCCTTGGTGAGGTCGAGCAGCCCGGCCGACGACGAGGCGCGCGGCAGGCTCGTCCGGGCCGGCAGCCGGACGGTGCTGCCGCTGCCGCGCACGCTCTGCACGTGCCCGGTCTCGCGCAGCGACGCGTACGCGGCGGCGACGGTGGTGCGGCTGACCCCGAGGTGGGCCGACAGGTCGCGCTCGCTCGGCAGGCGCGTGCCGACGGGCAGCCGCCCGTCCACGACCAGCAGCCGGACGCGGTCCGCCAGGGCGGCGTAGCCGGGAGCCGAGGAGGCGCGCCACGAGTCGAGCAGGGAGCCGAGGGCCCGCGACGAGACGGCTGGTCCGCTGGTGGTCACCGTGGTCATGCGGCCACACTAGGGCGATTGGCACCTTGCGACCAGTCCACCTGACCGATTGGATCGTCGACGTGCCGTACCCCCGCCTCCCCCTGACCGCCCTCCGCCGCGGCGACCACCTCGAGCGCCTCGCGCGCCTCGCCGTCGGCCTCGTGCTCTACGGGGTCGCCCTCGCGCTGATGGTCAGGGCCGGCATCGGGCTCGCCCCGTGGGACGTCCTGTCGACCGGCATCGTCGCGCAGACCGGCCTCTCGTACGGGGTGGTGGTCGTCGCGACCAGCGTGCTCGTGCTGCTGGCGTGGATCCCCCTGCGCCAGCGGGTCCGGTTCGGCACGGTCGCGAACACGATCACGATCGGCCCGGTCGCCGACGTCGTGCTCCGGGTGCTGCCCGAGCAGACGGCGTGGTGGGCCCAGGGCCTCACCTTCGCGCTCGGCCTCGCCCTGCTCGCCGTGGCGAGCGGCCTCTACATCAGCGCCGACCACGGGCCCGGGCCGCGCGACGGCCTCATGCTCGGCCTCAACCGGCGGCTGGGCTGGCGGATCGGCGTCGCTCGCACGGCGATCGAGGTGACGGTGCTCGCGATCGGCTGGCTCCTCGGCGGCCAGGTCGGGATCGGCACGGCCCTCGAGGCGCTGCTGATCGGCCCGATGGTCGCCGTGACCATCCCCGCGCTGGCCCGACGCCGCCCGGCGGCCGAGACCCCGGGCGCGCCGCCCGCCGCGACGCCCGCCGAGCCCTCCCCCGGGGCGCCGACCCGCGACTCCTCGACGCCTGTCGCCGACCTGCCGGAGGCGCGCCTCCCCTGAGCCCGGAGCGCCGGTACCAGACGGTTCGGAGCCCGTGGGACGGATCGGGAATGAACGGCCCCGCCGCCGAGTTGACAGTCCCTCGCCGCGGAGTAGAGTCGCCGCTCGTGACTGACGACGTCCGGTCGCCGAAGCGGTGGCTGATCGGCGAACCCCTCCCCTCCGAGAAGCTCGAGGGGCAGCTGCTGCCGAAGCACCTCGCGCTGCCGATCTTCGCCAGCGACCCGTTGAGCTCGGTGGCGTACGCGCCGCAGGAGCTGCTGATGATCCTGCTGATCGGCGGCCTGGGGTTCCTGACCCTCGCGCCGTGGGTCGCGGTCGCGGTCGTCGTGCTGCTGCTCGTGGTCGTCGCGTCGTACCGCCAGCTGATCAAGGCCTACCCGTCGGGAGGCGGCGACTACGAGGTCGCCCACCGCAACCTCGGCGAGAAGGCCGGCCTCGTCGTGGCCTCCGCGCTCCTGGTCGACTACGTCATGACGGTCGCCGTGTCGGTGGCCTCCGGCGTCGACAACATCATCTCGGCGGTGCCCGAGCTGGCGCCGATCCGGGTCGAGCTGGCGGTCTTCTTCGTCATCGTGCTGGCCGCGGTGAACCTGCGGGGAGTCCGCGAGTCGAGCAAGGCGTTCGCCGTGCCGACCTACCTCTTCGTGTCGAGCGTGTTCGTGATGATCGTGATCGCCCTGGTGCGCACGGCCCTCGGCGACCCGCCCGTGGCCGAGAGCGCCGAGTACACGGTGCAGGCCGACCAGCTGACGCAGGCGGCGTTCATCCTCCTGCTGCTCCGGGCGTTCTCGAGCGGCTGCTCGGCGCTGACCGGCGTCGAGGCGATCGCCAACGGCGTGCCGGCCTTCCGTCGCCCCAAGGTGCAGAACGCCCAGAAGACGCTCGTGCTCATGGGCGGCATCGCCATCGTGCTGTTCGCCGGCCTCGTCGCCGTCGCGCTGATCGCGAAGGTGCACTACGCCGAGGACGCCTGCGACCTGCAGGGCTTCGTCGACTGCGAGGGCACGCCGCAGCGCAGCCTCATCGCGCAGATCGCGAGCGCCGTGTTCGGCGGCTCGCTGTTCGGCATCCCGTTCTACCTGATCCAGGCGTGCACCGCGGCGGTGCTGCTGCTCGCGGCCAACACGGCGTTCAACGGGTTCCCGCTGCTCGGCTCGATCCTCGCCCGCGACCAGTACGCGCCGAAGGCGCTCAACACGCGCGGCGACCGCCTGATCTACTCGAACGGCGTCATCGTGCTGGCCCTGGTGGCCTGCGCCATCCTGCTCGTGTACCAGGCCAGCGTCACCGGCCTGATCCAGCTCTACATCATCGGCGTCTTCGTGTCGTTCACGCTCGGACAGACCGGCATGGTCGTGCACTGGACCCGCATGCTGCGCGAGGGCTGCGCCGACCGCGGCGCCGTCTACCGGGCCCGCGGCATCAACGCCTTCGGGGCGCTGCTCACGGCGTCGGTGCTGATCGTCGTGACGGTGACGAAGTTCACGCACGGCGCCTGGCTGGTCTTCGTGATCATGCCGATCCTGTTCACGCTGATGCTCGGGGTGAACCGCTACTACCGCGACGTGCTGGTCGAGATCGAGCCCGACGCGACGACGCAGTTCGGCTCGCACGGCGACCACGCGATCGTGCTGGTCGGCACGATGCAGAAGCCCGTGCTCAAGGCCCTCGACTACGCCATCGCGGCGCGGCACGAGTCGCTCGAGGCGATCCACGTCGGCATCGACGACGACTCGACGGCGCGGCTGCAGCGGCAGTGGGCGGAGCAGAACATCGAGGTGCCGCTGCGCATCGTGCCGTCGCCGTACCGCGACATCAGCATGCCGCTGATCAAGTACATCAAGGCACACCGCGAGGAGCACGGCAGCGAGGTCGTGACCGTCTACACGCCGATCTACATCGTCGGCCACTGGTGGGAGGCGGCGCTGCACAACCACAAGAGCCGGCGCATCCGCCAGAAGCTCATGCTCGTGCACGGCGTCACCATCTCTCTGGTGCCGTGGCTGCTCGACTCGTCCGAGGTGCTCTACGGCCGTCGGTCGCGGCCGGTGCCCGGGCAGGACCGTCGCGGCGAGCCCATCCGCCCCCTCCCGCGCAAGCCGCTGGGGCCCGTCGGCACCGCGGCCGGGGCGACCCAGGGCGCCGGAGGCGCGGGTCCGGCCGGCCGCGCCGGCGCGGCCGTCGAGGGCGGTGCGGTCGGCCTCGGGCTGGCCGAGCCCCTGACGACCGACACGGGCTCGGTCCGCACCCCGGCGTCGCCGCACGACGCGGCGGGAGACGGCTCGGCCGGCGCCCCCGCGGGCAAGGGCAAGGGCTCGCGGAGCGCCGCCGCCAAGGCCGCGCGCAAGGCGCGCTCCACCGCGCGCAACAGCCCCGGCGGCTCCGCCTCCCGCCGCAAGCGCTAGCGGCCGCAGGCGCGACACTGCGCCCCTTCGCCGGCTCGCCCCTCCCCGAGGCGCCGCCCCGCGCCTCCTCGGCTCACCTGTGGCAGATGCCGACCGCGGGCCCTGCAACACCGCGAAAGTCAGGTACCAGAGCGCCTCCCCCGGCCCGATGGTCGGCATCTCCGCCCCCGCGCCGCGGAACTTCGTGATCCGAGAGTGATCGGCGGTCAACGCACCAGCGTTCCGCACATCTGCGGCCGTCCGGCGCGGATCCCTCTCGGATCGGGGCCAGAGGGAGGCACGGGGCACGCCCCCGGCACCCGCCCGCGTCGTCAGTCCCCTAGCGCCACACCGTCCGCGGCCGCAGCAGCCGATGACGATCCGCAGCCCCGCCGGCAGCCCCGCCCGCCTCACCACCGGACTCGCCGTCGAGCAGCAGCTGCAGGGCGGCCGACGCGACCTCCTCGAGGGGCTGCTGCACGCTCGAGAAGCCGAGGGCGGCCGCCACCGGGGTGTCGTCGTAGCCGACGACGCGCACGCCGGGGCCGACGACCGTCGACGCCCCGAGCGCGAGGGTGTCGCTGGCGCACACGACGGCGTCGAGGCCGCCGCCCTCGAGCAGCCCGCGCACCGCCCCGGCCGCGACCGACACGGAGTCCTCCAGGTGCAGGTCGAGCGCGTCGAGGGCCTCCGGCGAGAGCCCCGACCCCGCCGCCATCGCCTCCCGCCAGCCGCGCCTCCGGTCGTTGCCCGCCCCCGACTCGGCGGGCCAGCCCACGAAGGCGATGCGCCGCGCGCCGTCGTCGAGCAGCGACCGGGTCGCCGACCCGATGCCGTGGCGCCCGTCGACGTCGACCCAGCGGTGCCGGGGGTCGTCGACGTCGTCGAGCCCCCAGGGGCGGCCGAAGGTGACGAACTCGGCGCCGGCCGCGATCAGCCACTCGGTGCGGGGGTCGTCGAACGAGGTCGAGGTCAGCACGAAGCCGTCGACGTCCGCCCCGTCGAGCAGCCGGCCGAACTGGGCGATCTCGTCGGCAGGGCTCGCGGCCGTGTAGAGCAGGATCCGGTAGCCGCGACGGTCGGCCTGCTCGGTCACCGCGTGCAGGAACCTGTCGAGCACGGCGCCCGAGATGCCGTTCTGCACCGGGTCGAGGCGGACGCCGATGGTCGAGCTCTTCCGCGTGCGCAGCCGTCGGGCCGACGCGTGCGGGCGGTAGCCGAGGTCGGCGATGGCCTTCTCGACCCGGCCGCGGGTGTCGGGGCGCACGACGGCGGGGGCGTTCAGCACGTTCGACACGGTCTGCCGCGAGACGCCGGCCGCCTCGGCCACGTCGCTGACCGTGGGGAGTCGCGGTGTCGGCACCGAGGGCACGCCCACCTCCGCTCCCGGCCCGCCCCGCTGACCGGCCTGCCGTCACGCTACCCCAGCGCGTCGTCCGCCCCGCGCGGTCGTGCTTGACAGCCGCGAGGGCGGCTGCCTACTCTGACGTCACCAATTTGATCGATCAAATATGAACGATCAAGACAGCACCCCGACCGCACCACCTCGCAACGACGCGACGAGAGGCCCCTCATGCAACGACGCACCGCCCGGCTGGCAGCAGCCGCCGCACTCACCACGATCTCCGTGCTCGGGCTCACCGCCTGCGGCGGCTCCGGCTTCAGCGACACCTCCGACGGGGCCGGCGCCTCCGGCGAGCTGACCTCGAGCGACGACGCCCTCAGCGTGCTCATCGCCGCCAGCGGCGACGCCGAGGCGACCGCCGTCACCGACGCGGTGGCCGCCTGGTCCTCCGACTCGGGCACGGGCGCCGAGGTGAGCGTCGCCTCCGACCTGCCGCAGCAGCTGAGCCAGGGCTTCGCCTCCGGCGAGCCGGCCGACGTCTTCTACCTCTCCACCGACGCCCTCGCGGGCTTCGCCGGCAACGGCAGCCTGCTCGCCTACGGCGACCGCCTCAGCAACGCCGACGACTTCTACCCCGCCCTCGTCGACAGCTTCACCGTCGACGACCAGTTCTACTGCGCCCCGAAGGACTTCTCGACCCTCGGCCTGATCATCAACGACGACATGTGGGCCGAGGCCGGCCTCACCGACGCCGACGTGCCCACCGACTGGGACGGCCTGCGCGAGGTCGCCGCCGAGCTCACCACGGCCGACCACGTCGGTCTGGCGTTCAGCCCCGAGTACGCCCGCGTCGGCGCCTTCATGGCGCAGGCCGGCGGCACCGTGACGAACGCGGAGGGCACCGAGGCGACCCTCGACTCCGACGAGAACGTCGAGGCGCTCACCTACGTGCAGGAGCTCCTCGCGAGCGGCGACGCCGCCTACTCGAGCGACCTCGGCGCGGGCTGGGGCGGCGAGGCCTTCGGCACGGGCGCCGCGGCGATGACCATCGAGGGCAACTGGATCGCCGGCGCGATGAGCGCCGACTACCCCGACGTCTCGTACCGGGTGGCCGAGCTGCCCGCCGGCCCCGGCGGCCAAGGCACCCTCCAGTTCACGAACTGCTGGGGCATCGCCGCCGACAGCCCCAACCAGGAGGCGGCGGTCGCGCTGGTCGAGCAGCTCACGGGCACCGACCAGCAGCTGGCCTTCGCCGATGCCTTCGGCGTGATGCCGTCGATCGAGTCCGCCGCCGAGGAGTGGAAGTCCGCGAACCCCGACGAGGCCGCCTTCCTCGACTCCGTCGAGTTCGCCCAGG
This sequence comes from Frigoribacterium sp. NBH87, assembly GCF_014217665.1. Classification (NCBI taxonomy): domain Bacteria; kingdom Bacillati; phylum Actinomycetota; class Actinomycetes; order Micrococcales; family Microbacteriaceae; genus Frigoribacterium; species Frigoribacterium sp. NBH87. The sequence goes on along the minus strand of NZ_CP043650.1, from coordinate 2,310,837 downwards.
GCGTCCCGACGCAGGACGGCTCCGCCGCGGTGATCGCCGACTTCAACTCGCAGCTCGCGGGGCTCGAGGACGGCGACCCGAGGACGATCCTCGAGTCCGCGCAGCAGAACTTCGCCGCGATCCTCGACTAGGCGCCGACCATGACCGCCGTCGTCACGAAGCCCCCGCGTCGCCGCAGCGCCGCGACGCGGGGGGAGAGCCTCTCTGGCTGGTTGTTCGTCGCCCCGATCCTGGTGATCCTGGGCCTGTTCCTCGCCGTCCCGGTGCTCATGGCCCTCTGGGTCAGCGTCTCCGACTGGACGGGCCGGGGGTCGCCCTTCGCCGCCGGCGTCGGCTTCGTCGGGCTCGACAACTACCGCGAGCTCCTCTCGGGCGGCGGCCTCGCCGAGCGCGACTTCGGCATCAGCCTCCGCAACAACGCCTGGTACGTGCTGCTCGTGGTGCCGATCCAGACGGCGGTCTCGCTGCTGCTGGCGGTGCTGGTGAACCGCCAGGTGCTGCGCGGGCGCGGCTTCTTCCGCACCGCCTTCTACTTCCCGTCGGTGACCAGCTCGGTCGCGATCACCGTGCTCTGGCTCTTCCTCTTCTCGCAGAGCGGGGCGGTCAACAAGGCGCTCTCGTTCCTCGGCATCACGGGCCCGGCCTGGTTCAACGACGCGAGCGGGGTGCTCCACAACCTGCTCGCGCTCGTCGGCGTGACCCGCCCGCCGGCCTTCCTCGCCGAGCACACCGCGCTCGGCGTGACCCTCTGGGACTGGCTCGCGGGCCCCTCCGTCGCCATGTCGGCCTTCATCCTCATGGCCGTCTTCACGACCAGCGGCACGTTCATGCTGCTCTTCCTCGCGGCGCTGCAGAACCTCGGCGGCGACGTGCAGGAGGCCGCGATGATGGACGGCGCGAACGGCTGGCAGCGCTTCTGGAGCATCACCCTCCCGCAGCTCCGACCCACGCTCTTCACCGTGCTGACCCTCGGCCTCATCGGCACCTGGCAGGTCTTCGACCAGATCTACACGGGCACGCAGGGCGGGCCGCAGAAGACGACCCTCACGCCGGCGTACCTCTCGTACACCTCGGCCTTCAGCGACCAGGAGTGGGGCCGCGGCGCCGCCATCGCCTTCGTGCTCTTCGTCATCATCGTGGCGCTCACGATCCTGCAGCGCATCGTGCTCCGCGAGCGCGCCGTCTCGACGCGCCGCACGGCGCTCTACACGACAGGAGCCGGGCGATGACCGCGACGCTGCCCCGCGAGGGCGCGACCCCCACGCCCTCCCCCCTCGCCGCGCCTCCCGCCGCTCCCCGCCCCGCGGGCCGGCCCCGGCGCAGCTCCGCCCGGGTGGCCGGCACCTCGGTGCTCTACGCGGTGCTGATCGTGATCGCGGTGATCTACATCGCACCGTTCCTCATCAACGTCGCGACGTCGTTCAAGACCGACCCCGAGGCCGCGTCCGACCCGCTCTCGCTCATCCCGGCCACGGCGACCACGGCGGCGTACCGGCAGCTGTTCCTCAACAGCGACTTCCCGACCTGGTTCGCCAACTCGGCCGTCGTCACGGTGTTCGTGACGGCCGGGCGCGTGTTCTTCAACTCGCTCGCGGGCTACGCCCTGGCCCGGCTGCAGTTCCGGGGGCGCGGCCTCATCTTCGTGCTGCTCGTCGGCGTGATGGCCGTGCCGACCGTGGTGCTGCTCATCCCGAAGTTCCTCGTCATCAACCAGCTCGGCATGTACGACTCGTACTCGGGCATGATCGTGCCGCTGCTGACCGACGCGGCGGGCGTCTTCATCATGAAGAACTTCTTCGAGTCGATCCCCCGCAGCGTCGAGGAGCAGGCGCGCATCGACGGTGCCGGCACCTTCCGGGTGTTCTGGTCGATCGTGCTGCCGATGGCGCGGCCGGCCCTCGTGACGATCGTCATCCTGTCGTTCCAGGGCTCGTGGAACGAGCTCTCGCACTTCATCGTCTCGACCCAGTCCCCCCAGCTGACCACCCTCACCAAGGGCGTCGCGAGCCTCGCCTCCGGGCAGCTCAGCCAGGGGTCGCAGTACCCGATCAAGCTGGCCGCCGCGGCGATCATGACCGTGCCCGTCGCGCTCGTGTTCTTCGTCTTCCAGCGCCGCATCATGAACGCCAGCGATGGCGCGGTGAAGGAGTGAGCCCCACCGGCCCCCTCCCCACGCCCGCCCCGACCCCCGGAGCACCGACATGACCGAGACCGCCGCCCACCCCCGCCCCGCCGACCAGCGCGACGGCGTCGACGACGAGGCCAGCACCGAGCACCCCGGCCTCCAGCCCTTCCTCGCCGCCGAGACCGTCGTGCTCCGCGCCCCGGCGCAGGCCTGGTCGTCCGACGACGGCACGATGGGTCGGGCCGCGGTGCACGGCTTCTACCTCGGCGACGTGCGCCTCGTCGACGAGCTGACGCTGACCGTCGACGGGCGCGTGCCCGAGACCGTCGCGACGGTCGCCGTCGACGCGTCGACGCTGCGGGTCGAGTCGCTGCTGCGCGGCGTCGACGACCGTGGGGCCGACCCCGGAGTCCGCCTGTCGGTGCTGCGCTCGGTCGACGTGGGCGGCATGCGTGACCGACTGACCGTGACGTCGCGGCTCGACCGCGAGCTGACGCTGACCGTCGCGCTCGCGCTGCGGCCCGACGCGGCCCCCCTCGAGCTGGTCAAGGCCGGGCTGCCGGGCGGGCGCCCCGACGACGTGACGGTCGCGGGCGACGGCGCCCGCGCCTCCTGGACCTCCGACGGCGTCGCCGTCTCCCTCGACGCGGCCGGCGTCGACGGCGGTGCCGGAGGCGCGGTGCAGCACGACGGCACCCGTCTCGTGGCCACGTGGCGGCTGGTGGTGCCGCCCCGGGCCTCGGCCTCGGTCGCCCTCGCCCTCACCGCGTCGCGCCCCTCCCCCGTCGTCGCCGGCGTCGCGGGCCCGCTCGCCTGGGCCGCGCCCGACCCGGCGCCGCGCGACGACCGGCTGGCTCGCTGGCTCGACCGGGCGCACGACGACCTCGCGGCGCTGCGCCTCACGACGGCCGACGAGCCGGGCGACGTCTTCTACGCGGCCGGGGCGCCGTGGTTCTTCACCCTGTTCGGGCGCGACTCGATCTGGGCGGCCCGCTTCACGCTGCCCCTCGACCGCACCGTGGCGGCGGGCACGCTCCGGGCCCTCGCGCGCCTGCAGGGCACCGCCTCCGTGCCCGACACCGCCGAGCAGCCGGGCAAGGTGATGCACGAGCTGCGGCAGCAGACCCTCACCATCCCCGGCGAGGGGGTGAGCCTCCCCCCGCTCTACTACGGCACGGTCGACGCGACTCCGCTCTGGGTCTGCCTGCTGCACGACGCGTGGCGCTGGGGCCTGCCCGACGCCGAGGTCGAGGCGCTGCTGCCCGCGGCGGAGGCGGCCCTCGCCTGGATGCGCGACAGCGGCGACAGCGACGGCGACGGGCTGCTCGAGTACGTCGACGAGACGGGGCACGGCCTCGCCAACCAGGGCTGGAAGGACAGCGGCGACAGCGTCCAGTGGCGCGACGGCCGCCTGGCCGAGGGGCCGATCGCGCTCTGCGAGGTCCAGGCGTACGCCTACGAGGCGGCGACGCACGGCGCCGACCTGCTCGACCACTTCGGCCGCGAGGGGGGCGCCGCGTGGCGGGCGTGGGCGGCGCGCCTGCGCGACAGGTTCCGCGACTCCTTCTGGGTCTCCGACGCGGCCGGGGCCTACCCGGCGATCGCGCTCGACGCGGCGAAGCGGCCGGTCGACACCGTCACGAGCAACCTCGGCCACCTGCTGGGCACGGGCCTGCTCGACGAGCACGAGGAGGCGCTGGTCGCCGCCCGGCTCGTGTCGCCCGAGCTGGCGGCCGGCTTCGGGCTCCGCACCCTGTCGAGCGACGCCGCGGGGTTCTGGCCCCTGAGCTACCACGGGGGCAGCGTGTGGACGCACGACACCGCCGTCGCGGTCTCGGGCCTCGCGCGCGCGGGCTTCGTCGACGAGGCGCGCTCCCTCGCCGAGGGCCTGCTCGCGGCGGCGCCGTCGTTCGACCACCGCATGCCCGAGCTGCACTCCGGCGACGACCGCGGCGAGGTGCCGTCGCCGGTGCCGTACCCGGCGTCGTGCCGCCCGCAGGCGTGGTCCGCGGCCGCCGCCGTCGCGGTCTGGGCGGCCACCCACGACGTCGCGCCGCCCCGCTGACGACCGCCCCCGCGCCCCCGGCACAGCACCCGCTCGGGGGGACGGGGGCGGCGGGGCCCCGTGATAAGATCGTGTCCAGTTTTGCAACTGTCATCTGTCGGCTGTACCCGGTTCGTCCGACACCGTTTCCGGGCCGAGAGCAGAGGGGGTCACGCATGGGGCGCGGCCGTCAGAAAGCCAAGCACACCAAGGTCGCCAGAGAGCTGAAGTACTTCAGCCCTGACACCAACTACGGTGCGCTCGAGAAAGAACTCGCCACGAAGAGCGACTCGGGCGACGAGTACGTCGACAAGTGGGCCGACGACTTCGTCGACGACGAGTACGACGCTGGCCACGAGCACGACAAGAGCGCCTGAGCCGACGGCTCACGAGCGCGACCTGAGACGACGGGGCTGACCGGCATGGCTCTCACCTGGGAACAAGTGGTGGTCGACTCGAGCGACCCCGCCGCCCTCGCCGCCTGGTGGGCTGAGGCCCTCGGCTGGGTGGTCGTCTCGACGGGCGACGACGAACCCGAGATCCGCCCCGCGCCCGACGTGCTGCCCGGCCTCCTGTTCGTCCACGTCGACGAGCCCAAGACCGTGAAAGACCGGCTGCACCTCGACTTCCGACCCGACAGCCGCGACGATCAGGCCGCCGAGGTCGACCGTCTCATCGGGCTCGGGGCGATGCGCGTCGACGTCGGACAGGTCGACGCGTCGTGGGTCGTGCTCGCCGACCCCGAGGGCAACGAGTTCTGCGTCCTCTGATGAGCGCGGCAGAGCGGCACCGCTGACCAGCACCGCTGAGGAGCGGCCGAGCGGCGAGGGGCGTCGAGCGGCGACCAGCAGGCCGCGGCGATCAGCCGAGCCGCGATGCCCGACGGACCCGCGGCGGCCGATCGCCCCGTGGCGACGGGCCGACGACAGGCGTCCGACCGATCAGCCGCGCCTAGCCGACGAACTGCGCGAGCACCGGCAGCAGTCCCACGGCGACGACGGCGACGAGGCCCGTCGCGGTGACGACGGCGACGCGGCGGCTGCTCCGGACCGGCGTGTAGCCGGGGCGACGAGCAGCGGAGGCGGCCGGCACCCGGGAGGCGCGGGTCGAGCGGGCGGGCAGGGCGTGCGGGTGCGTGGTCATGATCTGGTCGACTCCTTCGTCGTCCGTCCCGACGTCGTCGTCGGGTCGCGCCCCGGAGGGCGTGCGCTGATCCTACGGCGCGACGCCCGCCGCCGCACCCGCATCCTCGGCCGCCCGCGGCGATCGGCCACCGTCTCGCCGCCCCGGCCGCCCCGTCTCCCCCGACCGGCCCCGCCGACCCGCCCCGCGCCTCCTCGGGGCACATGCCGACCATTCCGCCCCCAGAGCCCCTCTGGTACCCGGATTCCTCCGCATTGCGGGCTCGCCGGTCGGCATTTGCAGAAAAAGGGGGAGTCGCGGGTGAGCGAGCAGCGACCCCGCCCGCATCACCTCAGCCGGCGTACGCCCCCACGAGCCGCACGGCCCCGCCGTCCACGCCCTTGGCGCCCTGCTCGAAGCCGCTGAGGTCGCGGGTCGACGTGGCGACGGTGCCGACCTGCCACGTCTCGACGCCGTCGGCCGCGAGGGCCGCGGTGACGGCGGCGGCGCGGTCGGCCGCGACGACGGCGATCATGCCGATGCCGAGGTTCCAGGTGCCCTCGCTCGACTCGAGCGTCGATCCGGCGAGCTCGCTGAGCACGCGGAAGACGGGGGCGGGCGACCAGGTGGTGCGGTCGACCTCCGTCCACGACCCGCGGGGCAGCACACGGGCGAGGTTCGCGGCGATGCCGCCGCCGGTGACGTGGCTGAGCGAGTGCACGGCCCCGGCGAGCGCCGGGTCGTCGAGCACGCGCAGCAGGGGCGCGGTGTAGAGGCGGGTGGGCTCGAGCAGGGCCTCGCCGAGGGTGCCCGAGAGCTCGTCGACGCTGTCGGTGTAGCCGAGGTCGCGCGAGGCGAGGATGTGGCGCACGAGCGAGAAGCCGTTCGAGTGCAGCCCCGACGACGCGAGGGCCAGCACGACGTCGCCGTCGACGACGAGGTGCTCGCCGAGCTGCGAGCCGGCCTCGACGACGCCCACCGCGGCGCCGGCGACGTCGTAGTCGTCGGGGCCGAGCAGGCCGGGGTGCTCGGCGGTCTCGCCGCCGACCAGGGCGGTGCCGGTCTCCGAGCAGGCGCGGGCGATGCCCTCGACGATCGACGCGATGCGGGCGGGCACGACGCGGCCGCAGGCGATGTAGTCGGTCATCACGAGGGGGCGGGCGCCGACGACGACGATGTCGTCGACGACCATGCCCACCAAGTCCTGCCCGATGGTGTCGTGCTTGTCGAGGGCCTGCGCGATGGCGACCTTCGTGCCGACGCCGTCGGTCGAGGTCGCGAGCAGCGGCCGGTCGTAGTCCTTGAGGAACGACACGTCGAACATCCCCGCGAAGCCACCGACCCCGCCGACGACGCCGGGCCCGTGGGTGGCGCTGACGGCCGCCTTCATCAGCTCGACGGCACGGTCGCCCGCGGCGGTGTCGACCCCCGCCGCCGCGTAGGAGGCGCTGCTCGAGGGGGCAGGGGAGGTCACCATTCGTTCATCCGTTCGGTGTCGTGGCAGACTGACGCAGTAACCCCAACTCTACGGTCTGGAGCCAGATCCGCATGTGCGGCATCGTCGGTCTCGTCGCGCACGAGCCAGCAAATCAACTCGTCTACGACTCCCTCCTCCTGCTGCAGCACCGCGGGCAGGACAGCACCGGCATCGCGACCGCCGAGCGCGGCATCTTCCACGTGCACAAGACCAAGGGGCAGGTCCGCGAGGGCTTCCGCACGCGTGACATGCGGGCCCTGCTCGGCACGATGGGCCTCGGCCACGTCCGCTACGCCACGAAGGGCGCGGCGACGAACGAGCAGGAGGCGCAGCCGTTCTACGTGAACGCCCCCTACGGCATCGTCCTCGTGCACAACGGCAACCTCACGAACACGCGTGAGCTGACGAGCGAGCTCTTCCACGTCGACCGCCGGCACCTCAACACGAACAGCGACACCGAGCTGCTCGTGAACGTGCTCGCCCACGAGCTGCAGGAGCAGGTCAACGGCACCGACCTCGACCCCGAGCAGATCTTCGCGGCGGTCACCCGGGTGCACGACCGCGTGCAGGGCTCGTACGCCGCGATCGCGATGATCGCCGGCCACGGCCTGCTCGCGTTCCGCGACCCGTTCGGCATCCGTCCGCTGGTGCTCGGCCGCCGCAAGGCCGCCGACGGGCAGCGCGACGAGTGGATCGTCGCGAGCGAGTCGCTCGTGCTCGAGTCGGGCGGCTACGAGATCGTCCGCGACGTCGCCCCCGGCGAGGCCGTGTTCGTCTCGCTCGACGGCGAGATGGTCTCGAAGCAGTGCCACGCGGCGCCCCGCCTGGTGCCCTGCTCGTTCGAGTACGTGTACCTGGCCCGGCCCGACTCCGTGATGAACGGCATCTCGGTCTACGACGCCCGCCTCCGCCTCGGCGACCGCCTCGCCGACACGATCGCGACCTACGCCCCGACCGGCGACATCGACGTGGTCATGCCCATCCCCGACTCGTCGCGGCCCGCCGCCATGCAGGTCGCCCGCAAGCTCGGCATCGAGTACCGCGAGGGCTTCTACAAGAACCGCTACGTGGGCCGCACCTTCATCATGCCGGGGCAGGCGGAGCGCAAGCGCTCGGTGCGCCAGAAGCTCAACGCGATGTCGAGCGAGTTCAAGGGCAAGAACATCCTCATCGTCGACGACTCCATCGTGCGCGGCACGACCTCGCGCGAGATCGTCGAGATGGCCCGCGCCGCCGGGGCGAACGAGGTCACCTTCACCTCCGCCGCGCCTCCGGTGCGCTACCCGCACGTCTACGGCATCAACATGCCGACCCGGCACGAGCTCATCGCCCACGACCGCAAGATCCCCGAGATCGCGCGCGAGCTCGGCGCCGACCACCTCATCTACCAGGAGGTCGAAGACATGCGGAGCGCCATCACCGAGGGCAGCGACGTCGTCGACCTCGAGATGAGCTGCTTCACCGGCGACTACGTCACCGGCTCGGTCACCCCCGAGTACCTGGCCTGGGTCGAGGCGAACCAGCTCAGCTGACCGTGAGGGAGGCGCGGGTCGGCCTGGGCGGCCGCGCCTCCCCCACGAGACGGTGGCCGACCCGAGCCGTCGTCAATAGGCTCGTGCCCATGAGCGACCTCGGCTCCCCCGTGCCCCCCGACGACACCGCGACCGTGCGCCCGCCCGCGGTGCCCGAGAAGGCCCCGGCCCCCGGCGCCGCCCCGGCCGCGGCCCCTGCCACGACCGCCGCGCCGGCCCTCCGCATCGCCGGCCTCCGCAAGGCGTTCGGCCCCAAGGTGGCCGTCGACGGCCTCGACCTCACGGTGCCGCTCGGTTCCTTCTACGGGCTCGTCGGCCCGAACGGCGCAGGCAAGACGACCACCCTGTCGATGGCGACCGGCCTGCTGCGCCCCGACGCCGGCACGATCGAGGTGCTCGGCACCGACGTGTGGAGCGACCCGGTCCGCGCCAAGTCGCTCGTCGGCGTCCTGAGCGACGGCGTGGCCCTCTTCGACCGGCTGACCGGCGAGCAGCTCGTGACGTACCACGGCCTCCTCAACGGGATGGACCGCGCGACGACCGCCCTCCGCGTCGGCGACCTGCTCGACCTGCTCGACCTCCGCGAGGCGGGCGGCACGCTCGTCGTCGACTACTCCGCGGGCATGACCAAGAAGGTGGCGCTGGCCTGCGCGCTCGTCCACGCCCCGCGCCTCCTCGTGCTCGACGAGCCGTTCGAGTCGGTCGACCCGGTCTCGGCGGCGAACATCCGCGACATCCTGCACGGCTACGTGGAGGGCGGCGGCACCGTCATCGTCTCGAGCCACTCGATGGACCTCGTGCAGCGCATGTGCGACCACGTCGCCGTCGTGTCGTCGGGCCGCGTGCTCGCGGCGGGCACGACCGACGAGGTGCGCGCCGGCTCCAGCCTCGAAGACCGCTTCGTCGAGCTCGTCGGCGGCCGGCAGCACGCACAGGGGCCCTCGTGGTTGCGCACCTCCTGAGCCTCCGCTGGCGGGTGATGCTGAACGGGTTCCGTCGCAGCACCTGGCAGCTGATCGCCGCGATCATCGGGCTCCTCTACGGCCTCGGCATCCTCGCCCTCCTCGTCGGCGGGCTGTTCGCGCTGTCGTTCGCGCCCGAGACCTGGGCGTGGACGGTCGGGGTGCTCGGCGGCTCGGTCGCCGTGCTCGGCTGGGTCGTCGTGCCGCTGCTGCTGCGCGGCGTCGACCAGACGCTCGCGATCTCGAAGCTGCGGGCGTTCCCGCTGCCGGCCGACCGCCTCCTCGTGGCCCTGCTGGTGTGCGGGGTGCTCGGCGTGCCGGGGCTCGTCACCCTCGTCGCCGGTGTCGCGACCGGGCTGAGCTGGTGGCAGCACCCGCTGTCGCTGCTCACCGCCGTCGTCTGCGGCGTCGTCGGGGTGCTCACCTGCATCGCCGCGTCGCGAGCGCTCGAGTCGCTGACCAGCTCGCTCGGCGCCCACCGGCGCTACCGCGAGGTGATGGGCGTGCTCGTCTTCGTGCCGCTCATCCTCGCCGGGCCCCTGATCGTGCTGGCGGGCACGGGCCTCTCGAGCCTGCGCGACGACCTGCCGAAGATCGCCGGGGTCCTCTCGTTCACGCCCCTCGGGGCCGTCTGGTCGGTGCCGGGCGACCTCGCCCTGGGCCGCCCCGGGGAGGCGGGGGTCAAGGCCCTGATCGCCCTCGCCGCCCTGGCCGTGCTGCTGCTGCTCTGGCGCGTCGGGCTGCGGGCCGCGCTGGTCTCGTCGCCGGGCGCGGCAGCCTCGGGTCGCTCGAAGGGCCTCGGGCCGTTCCGCTGGTTCCCGGCGACGCCGACCGGCGCCGTCGCGGCCCGCACGGCCGTCTACTGGCTGCGCGACCCGCGCTACGGCGGCTCGCTCGTGATCGTGCCGCTGCTGCCGGTGCTCGCGGTGTTCCTCGCCGCGACGACGGGCAGCGACTGGCTGCTCTACGCGCTCGGCCCGGGCATCGCCGCCCTGCTCGCCGTGACCCTGTGCGCCGACGTGTCGTACGACGGCACCGCGTTCGCCGCGCACCTCTCCACCGGGGTCTCCGGCCGTGCCGACCGGGCGGGGCGCGTCATCACGCTCTCGCTCTTCGCGGTGCCCGTGGTGGTCGTCGCGACCCTCGTGCCCCTCGCCGTGCTCGGCGAGCTGACGAAGGCACCCGCGCTGCTCGGCATCGGCCTGGGCGTCATGCTCACCGGCTTCGGGGTCTCGAGCGTGGCGTCGACCCGCTTCCTGATGCCGGTGCCCGCGGCGGGCGAGAGCCCGTTCAAGTCGCCGCAGGGCGCCAGCCTGACGTCGGCGCTCGGCATGTACGCGGCGTGGGCGCTGTCGTTCGCGTTCGCGCTGCCCGAGATCGCGCTGGGGCTCGTCGCCCTGGCCCAGGGCAGCCTGCTGCTCGGGGTCGCGGCGCTGGTCGTGGGCCTGCTGCTCGGCGGGGTGCTCGTGGTGGTCGGCGTCGTGCGCGGCGGACGCTCGCTCGACGAGCGCGGGCCGGAGCTGCTCGCCCGGCTGCGGCGCGCCTCCGGCTCCTGACCCGCAGGGGGCTCTGCTCGAGACCCGGGGGCTCTACTCGAGCTCGCCCTCGACGGCGGGCTCGTCGGGAGCGTCGACGCTCTCGCGCTCGGCCCGCACCCGCTTGGCGCGGCGGATCGAGCTGCGGTCGGCGACGATCGCGACCGTGGCGCCGATCGCACCGCCGAAGGTCAGGCCCCACAGCGCGAAGTAGCCGTAGGTCGAGGCGATGCCCTCGCCCTCGTCGAACGGGAAGAGCGACGTGACGATCAACGAGACGACGACGCCCGCCATCGCGCCGACGATGAGGAAGACCGAGATCTTCGGCGCCCGCCGCACGCTGACCTCGTCGTGCGAGCGGTCGTCGACCACCGGGGCGTCGGCGTCGGGCTGCTGCGGGGAGTCGGGTGCGGTGGTCACGTCGGCCATTCTCCCAGAGCCGGGGTCGCGCGGACGCCCGGTGTCTCGGTGCCGAGCGGTCGTCAGCTCCGCGGCAGGCGGACCGGCACGTAGCCGGTGAGGTCGGCGCGGCTGCCCGACGCCGAGACGAGGGCCTGGTCGACGGCCTCCTGCCAGGTGAGCGCACCGGTGGCGAGGCGGATGAAGGTGGCGGGGTCGGTCTCGACGACGTTGGGCGGGGTGCCGCGGGTGTGGCTGAGCCCCTCACGGAACTGCACGGCTCCCCAGGGCGGCACCCGCACCTCCACCGTGGCGCCGGGCTCGCCGTCGGCGAGCACCTGCAGCAGCCAGCGGACCGCGGTCGCGGTGACCACGCGGGAGGGCTGCGCGCCCTCGGCGAGCGCCGTCTGGGCCTCGCGCACGGCGGCCGCGCCGGTGCCGTCGTCGATCCTCGCCTTGGCCATGCGGCTCAACCTATACGGGCGGGCGCCGAGGGGCCCGGACGGCCCACTGGGTAGGATCGGCGCGTGCGAATCCTCGTCCTCGGCTCCGGTGCTCGCGAGCACGCCATCATCACCGCCCTGCTCCGCGAAGACGCGGGGCACGAGATCGTCGTCGCCCCCGGCAACGCCGGCATCGCTGAGCAGGTCGAGGTGGTGCACCTCGACCCGTCGAACGGTGCGGTCGTCACCGAGTACGCGCTCGAGAACGACGTCGAGCTCGTGGTCGTCGGCCCCGAGGCGCCGCTCGTCGCGGGCGTGGCCGACCCGCTCCGGTCGCGGGGCATCCCGGTCTTCGGCCCCGGCAAGGCGGCCGCGGCCCTCGAGGGCAGCAAGACCTTCGCCAAGCGCGTCATGGACGCCGCGGGCGTCCCCACCGGCCGGGCCACCCGGGTCGGCACCCTCGACGAGGCGGTCACGGTGCTCGACGAGTTCGGCGCCCCCTACGTCGTCAAGGCCGACGGGCTCGCCGCGGGCAAGGGCGTGCTCGTCACCTCCGACCGCGACGCCGCGGTCGAACACGTCACCTACTGGCTGCAGCACGGCTCCGTGCTCGTCGAGGAGCACCTCGAGGGCCCGGAGGTCTCGCTCTTCTTCCTCAGCGACGGCCACACCGTCGTGCCGCTCAGCCCCGCTCAGGACTCGAAGCGCCTGCGCGACGGCGACGAGGGCCCGAACACGGGCGGCATGGGCGCGTACTCGCCGCTGCCCTGGCTCGCCGACCGCTTCGGCAGCGAGAAGGACTTCGTCGACGAGGTGCTCGACACCGTCGCGACGCCGACCGTGCGTCAGCTCGAGCACGAGGGCACGCCGTTCATCGGCCTTCTCTACGCCGGGCTCATCCTCACCGAGCAGGGCGTGCGGGTGATCGAGTTCAACGCGCGCTTCGGCGACCCCGAGACGCAGGTCGTGCTGCCCCGTCTCGTCACCCCGCTGAGCGGCCTGCTGCTCGCGGCGGCGACCGGGTCGCTCGGCAACCACGAGGCTCCGCGCTTCGTGCCGACGCCCGCCGTCACCGTGGTGCTGGCGAGCGAGGGCTACCCCGAGGCCGTCGTCAGCGGGCGCGAGATCACGGGGCTAGACGACGCCCTGGCCGTCGCGGGGGTGCACGTGACGCACGCCGCCACCGCGCGGCTCGACGACCGGCTGATCGCCACCGGCGGGCGCGTGCTCAGCGTCGTCGCCGAGGGGAAGGACTTCGAGGAGGCGCGGGGCCGGGTCTACGAGGCCGTCTCGCGCATCCGGCTCGAGGGCTCGCAGCACCGCACCGACATCGCCGCGCGGGTCGCGGGCGGCGCCCGATGAGCGCGCTCGACCTGCCCGGCTGGAGCCACGCCTACTCGGGCAAGGTGCGCGACCTCTACGTGCCCGCACCGGTGGTCGACTCGGTCGGCGACGTCGCGACGCTCGACGACACCAGCCACCTGCTGGTCGTCGCCTCCGACCGCGTCAGCGCCTACGACCACGTGCTCGAGCCCGGCATCCCCGGCAAGGGCGCCCTGCTCACGCAGCTGAGCCTCTGGTGGTTCGCGCAGCTCGACGGCGTGCCGAACCACCTCGTCGCCCCGACCACCGCGCCCGTCACGCTGCCCGAGCAGGTGCGCGACCGCGCGATGCTCGTGGCGCCGCTCGACATGTACCCGGTCGAGTGCGTCGTGCGGGGCTACCTCGTCGGCAGCGGCTGGGCCGAGTACCGCGAGCACGGCACCGTCTGCGGCATCGCGCTGCCGGCGGGGCTGCAGAGCGGCGACCGGCTCCCCGAGCCGATCTACACGCCGGCGTACAAGGCGCCGCTGGGCGAGCACGACGAGAACATCTCGTACGAGCGCACCGTCGAGCTCGTCGGGCCCGAGGTCGCGGCCGCCCTGCGCGACACGTCGCTCGAGATCTACCGGCGCGCGGCGGTCGTCGCCGAGGCGCGCGGCGTCGTGCTCGCCGACACGAAGTTCGAGTTCGGGGCCGACCGGTCGACGGGCGCGCTGACCCTCGGCGACGAGGTGCTCACGAGCGACAGCAGCCGCTACTGGGACGCCGAGGCGTACTCGTCGGGCGACCGCACCGCGAGCTTCGACAAGCAGATCGTGCGCGACTGGCTGTCGGCGAACTGGGACGGCGAGGGCACCCCGCCCGAGCTGCCCGCCGAGATCGTCGAGCGGACGGCGGCGCGCTACCGCGAGCTGATCGAGCGGCTGACCGGCCGCTAGCCGCCCGGGCGTCAGTTGCCCGGCGCCAGTTGCCCGGCATCGTCGAGGCGCCCCTCCCGGGGCCCTCACCGCCGCCCAGCGGCCAGGTAGCGTCACTTCGATCGCCCGGGCCACGTCGCGCGGCATCGGGAGGCGGCGACGGGAATCCCCGCGCCCACCGCGCGGTTGCAGGTCGGTGACGCGTCATCGACCTGGTGACGCACCCCGAGACAGGGAGCGACCCATGACCGACGAGACCTCGGCGCCCGAGCCGACCCGCGACTCCCCGGCTGCCCCCGCCGCGAGGTCGCTCGACCTGCTCGCGCCCGACACGACCATGGGCGCGGTGACCCTGCGCGTCGCCGACCTCGACGGCATGACCGCGTTCTACCGCGACGCCGTGACGCTCGCCGTGCTCTCGCACGACGCGACCGCCGGCCGGAGCGTCCTCGGCCGCGGCACGACGCCGATCGTCGTGCTCGAGCACGCGCCCGAGCTGCGGCACGCGGCCGCCCGCGAGGCCGGCCTCTTCCACACCGCGATCCTCTTCGAGACCGAGGTCGACCTGGCGTCGGCGGTCTACGGCGTCGCGAGCCGGCACCCGGGCAGCTTCACCGGCAGCGCCGACCACCTGGTCAGCAAGGCCTTCTACTTCACCGACCCCGAGGGCAACGGCATCGAGCTGTACTGGGACCGCGACCGCACCGCCTGGTCGTGGACCCACGGCCAGGTCGACATGGCCACGCTCGCGCTCGACCCGAACGCCTTCCTGCAGCAGAACGTCCGCGAGGAGGCGCTGGTCGCCGCCTCCTCCCGCCCCGCCTCCGTGGGCCACGTGCACCTCAGCGTGGGCGACGTGGCGTCCGCCCACCGGTTCTACGTCGAGCAGCTCGGCTTCGAGACCACGACGCGCTTCGGGTCGCAGGCCCTCTTCGTCAGCGCCGGCGGCTACCACCACCACATGGCGATGAACACGTGGAACAGCGCCGGCGCCGGCCGTCGACAGCTCGCGCTCGGCCTCGGCACCGTGCGGATCGAGGTGCCGACCGGCGACGACCTCGGCGCCCTCGGCGAGCGCCTCGGCCACCACGGGGTGGCGACCCGCGACGACGGGCGGGTGCTGGGGTTCGACGATCCGTGGCTGAACTCGATCGAGGTGCGGGTCCGGGCGTAGGCGGGCGGGCCCTCGGTCGCAGGCTCCCTCGGCGCTGGCGTCGCGGAGGCGCTCCGCGCCTCCCTCAGCTCCAGCGCGCTGGCTGAACTCGATCGAGGTGCGGGTCCGGGCGTAGTCGCGCGGGCCCTCGGTCGCAGGCTCCCTCGGCGCTGGCGTCGCGGAGGCGCTCCGCGCCTCCCTCAGCTCCAGCGCGCTGGCTGAACTCGATCGAGGTGCGGGTCCGGACGTAGGCGGGCGGCCGCTCAGCCGCAGGCGTCGGCAGCGCCACCGGCACCGGCACCGCCACCGGCACCGGCACCGGCACCGGCACCGGCACCGAGGGGCGTAGCGTCGACCGCATGCCTGACCAGCCCGCCCCCTCCGTCGCGCCCGACGCACCCGAGCACGACCACCGCCCCGTCTTCGACCTCGTCGCCGAGGGCGACCTGGGCCTCGACGACCACGAGGCGATCGCCGCGATGCTGGGGCTCGCCTTCTCCGAGTACGACCACTGGTACGCCGGGGCCCGCAGCTGGGCCGGCATGCAGCCCGAGCTGCGGGTGCTCGGCCGCGTCGGCGACGTCGTGGTCGCGCACGCCGGCCTGCGGCGGCAGTTCGTGACGGTCGGCGAGACGGATCTGCTCGTCACGGCGGTGGGCATGGTGGCGGTGAGCCCGATCCTGCAGGGCACGGGCCAGGGCGGGGAGCTGCTCCGCCGGGTCGACGAAGGGCTCGCCCGGTTGGGCAGCCGGTTCGGCCTGCTCGAGACGGGCGAGGGTGTCCAGGGCTTCTACCGGCGTGCGGGCTGGCGCCCGCTGCACGGGGTCACCGGCCACTTCACGGCGTTCAGCGCCGACGGCGCAGGGGTGCTCGTCAGCCAGGACGAGGGCTGGCTCGTCCGCGAGGTCGGCGCCGACCTCGCCGAGTGGCCCGCCGGCGACCTCCGCTGGAACGGCCAGATGGTCTGAGCGGCCGACCCGCGCCTCCCCCGGTCCGCCGCCGCTGGCCCGCCGCCGCCGGTGGCTGACCTCGCCGTACCCGGAATGCGAGAGGCATCGGACGCTGCCGCCCACGACTCCCCCGCCCCGCCGCTCCCGGAACCCCGATCACTCTCAGATCACGAGGTCGGGGCCCGAGCTCGCACAGAGCCCGAGCCCCCGGGACGCACAGGAGGCGCGGTGCCCGTCGACCGGGCACCGCGCCTCCCGCAGTGCGGAGCTCCCGACTACGCGGGCACGCCCACCGTCGCCGGGTCCTCGTTCGAGCCGGGCGCCTCGGGCGAGACGCCGGCGCGCACGCGGGCGCCGAGGATGGGGTCGACCGAGTTCCAGTACTGGAACACGCGCTCGAGCAGGTCGGGGCGCGTCACCTTCGAGACGTGGCCGACGATGTTGGCGACGAGGCGGTCACGCTGCTCGTCGTCCATCACGTCGCGCACGAGCGAGCCGGCCTGGCCGAAGTCGTCGTCCTCGGCGTGCAGGGTCGCGGCCGAGCGGACGAGCTCGCCGTCGCTCTCCCAGCCGCCGGTGTCGCCGGCCGCCTGCGGGTCGGCCGCGGGGCCGCCCACCGAGTTGGGCGCGTAGACCGGCGCCGTCGCCTCGCTGAAGTGGTAGCGCGCCGCGCCGTCCTTCGAGTACGAGTGCACCTCGGTCTTCGGGGCGTTCACCGGCAGCTGCTGGTGGTTGACGCCCACGCGGTAGCGGTGCGCGTCGGCGTAGCTGAAGATGCGGGCGAGCAGCATCTTGTCGGGGCTCGTCGCGATGCCGGGCACGAAGTTCGAGGGGGCGAAGGCGGCCTGCTCGATCTGCGCGAAGTAGTTCTCCGGGTTGCGGTCGAGGGTCATCGTGCCGACCTCGATCAGCGGGTAGTCGCTGTGCGGCCACACCTTGGTGAGGTCGAACGGGTTGAAGCGGTAGCCGGCAGCGTCGGCGTACGGCATGACCTGCACCGAGAGGGTCCAGGTCGGGAACTCGCCCCGCTCGATCGCGGTCGACAGGTCGCGGATGTGGAAGTCGGCGTCCTCGCCCGCGATGCGGTCGGCGTCGTCCTGCGTGAGGATGGCGTTGCCCTGGTCGGACTTGAAGTGGTACTTGACCCAGGAGCGCTCGCCCTCGGCGTTGATCCACTGGTAGGTGTGCGAGCCGAAGCCGTCCATCTGGCGCCACGACGCGGGCAGGCCGCGGTCGCCCATCAGCCAGGTGACCTGGTGGGCCGACTCGGGCGAGAGGGTCCAGAAGTCCCACTGCATGTCGTGGTCGCGCAGGTGGCTGCCGGGCAGGCGCTTCTGCGAGTGGATGAAGTCGGGGAACTTCATGCCGTCGCGGATGAAGAAGACGGGGGTGTTGTTGCCGACGAGGTCGTAGTTGCCCTCGCTCGTGTAGAACTTCAGCGCGAAGCCGCGGGGGTCGCGCCACGTGTCGGGGCTGCCCTGCTCGCCGGCGACGGTCGAGAAGCGGGCCAGCATCTCGGTCTCGACGCCGGGCTGGAAGAGCGCGGCGCGGGTGTACTGCGAGACGTCGCCGGTGGTGACGAAGCGGCCGAACGCGCCGCCGCCCTTGGCGTGGACGATGCGCTCCGGCACCTTCTCGCGGTTGAAGTTCGCGAGCTTCTCGACGAGGCGGTGGTCGTGCAGCACGATGGGGCCGTCGGCCCCGACGGTCTGCGAGTGGGCGTCGCTCGCGGCGGGCGCTCCGTTGTCGGTCGTGGTCACGGGGGTGGCGTCGGTCATGACTCCTCGTTTCGTTCGGTGTTCAGTCACGGGTCGTTCAGGCACCCGGCACGCGGCCGGGGAAGACGGTGGGGCGGGCCCTCAGGAGGCGCGGGTCAGGTCGCCGACGGCCGTCGCGTCGCCGACTCCGCCGGCCTCCGCGTCGAGCTCGACGTCGTCGTCGGAGTCGCGACAGGCCGCGCACAGCCCCCAGAAGGTGACCTCGGCGGTCTGCACCGTGAACCCCGCGTCGTTCGACGGGGTCAGGCACGGCGCGTGCCCGACGACGCAGTCGACGTCGGCCACGTCGCCGCAGACCGTGCAGACGACGTGGTGGTGGTTGTCGCCGGTGCGGAGCTCGTAGAGCGCCGGCGAGCCGGCCGGCTCGATGCGGCGCACGAGCCCGGCGCCCGCGAGCGCGGCGAGCACGCCGTAGACCGCCTGGAGCGAGGTGCCCGGCAGCGCCAGGGCGACCTTCGCGAAGACGACGTCAGCGGCCGCGTGCGGCATGCCCTCGAGCGCCTCGAGCACGGCGAGGCGCGGCGCCGTCACCCGGAGGCCGGCTCCGCGGAGCCGGTCGTGGGTGGCGCTGGTCTCGGGGTGCACCTGACCATCATGGCACTTCTCTTGAACAGTTCAAGACAGCGCGCCCTCATCCGCAGCCGCTGCACAGGCGCGGCCCCGGGCGCCGGCCCCTCCTGCGCGCCCGCACCGCGCCTCCCGGACACCGCTTCGCCCCGTGGACGTCCGCCGGAGCCCAGTAGTGGGGGATGCGACCGTGACGGCGCGTCCGTAGCGTGGTCGGCGGGACGGCACCCGACGCACAACCCGAGGAGCACCACGTGACCAGGACGGTCGACACCACCAGCACCACCCCGCAATCGTACGAGCGGCTGCGCCCTGCCATGCGCCTCTGGTACCTCTGGTGGCTCTCCCGGTCGCGGCGCGTCGCGTCGCCCCGCGACGAGCCGTCCGCGCGCTCGACCGCGACCGACGCCGACACCGTGCTCATCGTCGGCAACGGCCCGGCCCACGGCTGGGGCGTGCGCTCGCACGACCAGGCCCTCGTCGGCCAGCTGTCGCGGGCGTCGTCGGCCGCCACCGGCCGCGCGTGCTCGGTCGACTACGTCGGCGACGAGATGATGAGCATCGAGTCGACCCGCTCGTGGATCCGTGACACCGACCTCGGGCTGTACGACACCTTCGTCGTGCTGGTCGGGCTCAACGACGCCGTCCGGCTCACGCCCCTCGACACCTGGGAGCGCGAGCTGCGCCAGCTCGTCGCCACCCTCGCCCGGCGGGCGCACCCCACGGCCCGCACCGTGCTGATCGGCGTCCCCCCGGTGCGCTCGGTCAAGCCGTTCGAGTCGCTGCTCGGCGCGGTCGCCGAGACCCACGCCGAGCGGATGAACGCGATCACCGAGCTGGTCGCCGACGAGACGGGCGCGAGCTACTTCCGCCTGCCGGCCGGCCTGCGTCGCCCCGATTCGCCCCACGGCTGCGTCGAGGGCTACCGCCAGTGGGCCCAGACGATCGCGCACCGCATCGCGCCGACCCTCGACAGCGTCCGACGCGTCGAGCTCGACGAGCGGCTGCCGCGCAGCCTGCCCGAGCGCTCGTTCGAGTGGAGCGGCGGCGCCACCCTCGTCGACAACGCGTCGCGGGGCGGCTCCGAGGTGCTGCAGCAGCTGGCGAAGGAGGCGGAGGCCGAGTTCGGCGTGGACGTCGCGGTCGTCAGCATGCTCGACGGCAGCAAGCTCTGGTACGCCAACAACACCGAGCTGCTCCCGGTCTCCATCCCCCGCGAGCTGACCTTCTGCGACGTCACCGTCGCGGAGGACGACGTGGTGGTCGTCGAGGACGCCCGCAAGGACGAGCGCTTCGCCGACAACCCCTACCTCGACCTCAACCACGGGTACTTCTACGCGGGCCACCCGATCCACTCGTCGACCGGCGAGACCATCGGCACCTTCTGCCTCCACGACATCCGGCCGCGCAAGTCGTCGTCGGTGTCGCCGGAGAAGCTCCGCGCGTTCGCCCTCCGCGCCGAGGCCGAGCTGCAGAGCTACGAGAAGTCCGTCGCCGGCCCGGTCGCGTCGCTCGGGCAGGGCGCCCTGCCCGGAGCGGGGCCGGCCCAGCCCGCCACGCGTCGCGAGCGCCGCGAGGCCGAGGCCCGCGCCGCACTGCACGCCTGAGCCGCAGGGCCGCGGCCGGGGCCGCTGCCCCGGCCCCGGTCGACGGGTCTCGGCCTAGCGCCGCTCGCGCGGCACCTGGACGAGCGCCCCCGCCGCGTCGTTCGCGGCCCCGGCGGCGTCGTGCAGCGAGGCCCCGCCGGCCAGCTCCGCGACGAGCACCCCGGCGAACTCGTCGCCCGCGCCCGTCGTGTCGAGGGCGACCACGCGGGTGCTGGTCGTGACGTGCTCGACGCCTGCCGCGTCGGCGACGAAGGCGCCGGCGCCCCCGGCCGTGACGACGGCGGACGGGCTGAGCTCGAGGAGGCGACGCGCGACGTCCGCCGGCCGCCAGGCCCCGCCCTCGCGGACGGCTGACCGCGAGCCCGGCTCCCCGACCGGGCGGGCGGCCTCCGCCGCGCGCAGCAGGGCGAGCCCCTCGGCGGCGTTCACCACCACCGGGTCGCTCGCGTCCAGCACGTCGACCGGCACGCTGCGCACCGGGCTGGCGTTGAAGACGAAGCGGGCGCCCGACGCGCGGCACCACTCGACGGCGGCGCGCAGGGCGGCCTCGCTGATCTCGTGCTGGGCGAGGACGACGTCGGGCCGGATCCGGTCGAGCTCGGCGGCGACGTGCTCGGGTGTCAGCGCGCCGTTCGCGAGCGGCGCGACGACGATGATGTTCTCGCCGTCGGGAGCGACCGTGATGAGGGCCCGGCCGGTCAGCCCCGGGGCGCGGTGCACCCCGGCCACGTCGATGCCGTGGCCTGCCGCCCACGCGACCACGCGGTCGCCGACGGGGTCGTCGCCGACGGAGGAGACGAGGGCCGTGGTGCCGCGCCGCACCGCCCCGACGGCCTGGTTGAGGCCCTTGCCGCCCGGCGCCTCCTCGTACTCCGACCCGAGGACGGTCTCGCCGGCGCGGGGGAACTCCCGGACGCGGGCGACCAGGTCGAGGTTGACGGATCCGACGACGGCGACTGTGGGCTCGGTTGTGCTCATGCCCCCATCCTGGACCGCCACGGGCGCTCGGCGACGCCCTCCACCACGGTCAGCCCTGGGGATGACTTCGGAGGCCGCCTGTGGAGGAACGCCCCATCGGGGCAGACCGGTCGCTACGGTTCGACCATGACAGCCTCCATGCACGCCGGGCCGCGCACCGGCCGCTCGGGCGACCCGGCCGCCGCCCGGGCGCTCGACCTCTCGGGGCGCGACCTCGTCGTCGACCTGGCCCGCGTGGCCTGCGTGCTGCTGGTCGTGGTCATCCACGTCCTGATGGTCGGCGTCGCGGTCGACGCCGACGGCGCCGTCACCGCGACGCAGCCGCTCACCGAGCAGCCCTGGTTCGCGGTGTCGACCTGGGCCGGTCAGGTGATGCCCCTCTTCTTCGTGCTCGGCGGCTTCGCGAGCGCGACGTCGTGGGCGAGCGCCCGCCGCCGCGGCGTCACGGCCTCCGAGCACGTGGCCGGTCGCCTGGTCCGGCTCGCCCGGCCCGCCGTGCCCGTGTTCGTGGTGCTCGCCGCGGCCCTGCTCGTCGCGACGCTGCTCGGCGTCGACCCCGCCCTGCTCGACGTGGTGGCGACCGGGGTCGGCTCGCCCCTGTGGTTCCTGGCCGCCTACGCGATCACGCAGGTGGCGGTGCCGACGATGGCGCGCCTGCACGAGACCCGCCCCGCCGTGACCTTCGTCACCCTGGCGACCGCGGCGGTCCTCGTCGACGCCGCCCGCTGGTCGAGCGGGGTGACCGACGTCGGCCTGCTCAACCTGGTCTTCGTCTGGCTGTTCGTCCAGCAGCTGGGGTTCGCGGTCGCGAGCGGGTGGCTCGGGCGCGCACCGCGCCTCCTGCTCGTGGCCGTGGCCGCGGCGTGCTGGCTCTCGCTGCCCGTGCTGACCACGGTCGGCCCGTGGTCCCCCGACATGCTCGCCGGCCTGAACCCGCCGACCGTGCCGCTGATGGTGCTCGGCGTCGGCCAGATCTGCGTCCTGACGCTCCTCCGCCCGCTCCTCGAGCGGCTCATGGCGACGACGCCGGCCCGCGCCGTCGTGCTGGCCGTGGGCAGCCGCGGCATGACGATCTACCTGTGGCACCTGCCGCTGCTGATCGCCGTGCTCGGGGTCTGCCTCGCGCTCGGCGGCCCGCTGCCCGAGCCCGGCTCGGCCGCCTGGTGGTGGAGCCGAGGGCCCGTCGCGCTGCTGGTGGTGGGCCTCGCGTGTGCGGTGTCGCTCCTGACGGGGCGTCTCGAACAGCCGCCGCGGCGCCGGTCCGCCGATGTCGTGAGCCCGCCCGTCGGCGTCGGCGTCGTCGTGGTCGCCGCGGCGCTGGTCGTCGCGCCGACCTTCGCGGTGATGCTGTGGGGGCTGGACCTGCCGCTGGCGATCGCGGGGGCCGTGGCCCTGCCGCTCGCCGTCCAGCTGCTCGCGCCCCGCGCGAGGTGAGGGTGACGCCCGGCCGGTCGGGGGGTGCCGGCCGGGCGTCCTACGGCGTCGGGCGGATCAGGAACCCTCGACCGGATGTCGACAGGAGGCCCGATCACGAGGCCCTGTTCCTGCCGCTGCGTCAATGGTGCGACGCGATCCGATGACGACGCTGGGAGGAGCCTCGGCAACAGCCGACAACCGCGGCTCCCTCCCCAGCTCGACGGCCCTCCCCGCGGCCCCGGGCGCCTCCCCGTGCCCGCGGGCCCGGGCCTCCCCCTGCCCTAGACTCGACGCGTCCATCCGCTACCGCTTCTGCAGGAGTTGATCGTGCCCACCATCGTCGTCGAGGTCATGCCCAAGGCTGAACTGCTCGACCCCCAGGGCAAGGCCGTCGCCGGCGCCCTGGCCCGTCTCGGCTCCGCCGCTCCCGACCAGGCCGGAGCGACGTTCACCGACGTCCGCATCGGCAAGCGCTTCGAGCTGACCGTCGAGGGCGAGGTGACCGAGGCCGTCCTGGCCGAGGTGCGCCGACTCGCCGACGACGTGCTCTCGAACTCCGTGATCGAGGACGTCGTGGGCGTCACGGTGCTCGACGCGGCCCCCGCAGCCTGATGCGCGTCGGCGTCGTCACCTTCCCCGGCTCCCTCGACGACCGCGACGCGCAGCGCGCGGTGCGCCTCGCCGGCGGCGAGCCCGTCGCCCTCTGGCACGGTCAGCACGACCTCCAGGGCGTCGAGGCGCTCATCCTGCCCGGCGGCTTCAGCTACGGCGACTACCTGCGCGCCGGCGCGATCGCCTCGCTCTCGCCGATCATGACCGAGGTCGTCTCGGCCGCGAAGTCGGGCATGCCGGTGCTCGGCATCTGCAACGGCTTCCAGATGCTGGCGGAGGCGCGGCTCATCCCCGGTGCCCACACCCGCAACGCTCACCAGCAGTTCATCCGTCGCGACCAGGTGCTGCGCGTCGAGAACGCCTCCACCGACTGGACGAACGGCTTCGCGGAGGGGCAGGAGATCACCATCCCCCTCAAGAACGCCGACGGCCGGTTCATCGCCGACGCCGAGACCATCGCGCGCATCGAGGGCGAGGGCCAGGTCGCCTTCCGCTACGTCGGGGTCAACCCCAACGGCTCGATGGACGACATCGCCGGCGTCTCGAACGCCCGCGGCAACGTCGTCGGGCTCATGCCGCACCCCGAGCACGCCACCGAGCCCGGCTTCGGCCCCGACATGCCCGACGCCATGTCTAGCGGCGTCGACGGCCTCACCTTCTTCACGTCCGTCATCGAGAGGGCCCTGTCCAAGTGAGCATCAACGACGACCACGCCGAGCTGATCGACGTCCGCCCCGAGGGCCCCAAGCCCGACACGGTCGCCGACGCGGCGGCGACGCCCGACAAGGAGCAGCCCTACGCGGCGCTCGGCCTCAAGGCCGACGAGTACGCGAAGATCCGCGAGATCCTCGGCCGTCGCCCCACGAGCGGCGAGCTGGCGATGTACTCGGTCATGTGGAGCGAGCACTGCTCCTACAAGTCGAGCAAGATCTACCTGCGCCAGTTCGGCCAGAAGGTCTCCCCCGCCATGAAGAAAGACCTGATGGTCGGCATGGGCGAGAACGCGGGCGTGGTCGACGTCGGAGGCGGCTGGGCGGTGACCTTCAAGGTCGAGTCCCACAACCACCCCAGCTACATCGAGCCCTTCCAGGGCGCGGCCACGGGCGTCGGCGGCATCGTCCGCGACATCATCTCGATGGGCGCCCGCCCGGTCGCCGTGATGGACCAGCTCCGCTTCGGCGACATCGACGCCCCCGACACGGCGCGCGTCGTCGACGGCGTCGTGGGCGGCATCAGCTTCTACGCGAACTGCCTCGGCCTGCCCAACATCGGCGGCGAGACGTACTTCGACGCCGTGTACCAGGGCAACCCGCTGGTGAACGCCCTCGCGGTGGGCGTGCTCCGCCACGAAGACCTGCACCTCGCGAACGCCAAGGGCGTGGGCAACAAGGTGGTGCTCTTCGGGGCCCGCACCGGCGGCGACGGCATCGGGGGCGCCTCCATCCTGGCCTCCGACACGTTCTCGGCCGGCGGCCCGACCAAGCGCCCCTCAGTGCAGGTGGGCGACCCGTTCGCCGAGAAGGTGCTCATCGAGTGCTGCCTCGAGCTGTTCCGCGACGAGCTGGTCGAGGGCATCCAAGACCTGGGGGCCGCCGGCATCAGCTGTGCCACCTCCGAGCTCGCCTCGAACGGCGACGGCGGCATGTTCATCGAGCTCGACTCCGTCCTGCTGCGCGACCCGTCGCTCACGGCGGAGGAGATCCTCATGAGCGAGAGCCAGGAGCGCATGATGGCCGTCGTCCGCCCCGACAAGCTCGACGACTTCCTCGCGGTGACGGCCAAGTGGGACGTCGAGACGAGCGTGCTCGGCGAGGTCACCGACACGGGCCGCCTCGTCATCAACTGGCACGGCGAGGAGATCGTCAACGTCGAGCCGCGCACGGTCGCGGTCGACGGGCCGGTCTACGAGCGCCCGGTGGCGTACCCGACCTGGATCGACGCCCTCCAGGCCGACAGCGCGTCGGCCCTCGCCCGCCCCACGGGCAACGCGGTGCTGCGCGAGCAGTTCCTCCAGCTGCTCGGCTCGCCGAACCTCTCCGACAAGAGCTGGGTGACCAACCAGTACGACACGTACGTGCTCGGCAACACGGCGCTGAGCTTCCCCGACGACGGCGGCATGGTCCGGGTGGACGAGGAGTCGGGGCTCGGCTTCGCGATCGCCACCGACGCCAATGGCCGGTACTGCCAGCTCGACCCCAAGCAGGGAGCGCGTCTGGCCCTCGCGGAGGCGTACCGCAACGTCGCCGTCACGGGTGCCGTGCCCGCCGCGGTCACCGACTGCCTCAACTTCGGCAGCCCGGAGGACCCGGAGGTCATGTGGCAGTTCTCGCAGGCCGTCGAGGGCCTGGCCGACGGCTGCCTCGAGCTCGAGATCCCGGTCACGGGCGGCAACGTCTCGTTCTACAACCAGACCGGCACGGCGCCGATCCACCCGACGCCCGTGGTCGGCGTGCTCGGTGTCATCCAGGACGTCGCGAAGCGCGTCCCGTCGGGCTGGCAGGACGAGGGCGACAACATCTACTTGCTCGGCACGACGAAGCTCGAGCTCGACGGCTCGGCCTGGGCCGGGGTCGTGCACGACCACCTCGGCGGTCGCCCGCCGGCGGTCGACCTCGAGGCGGAGAAGCAGCTGGCGGGCCTGCTGGCCGCCGGTGCCGACCAGTCGCTGCTCGCGGCGGCGCACGACCTCAGCGACGGCGGGCTGGGCCAGGCGCTGGCCGAGGCCGTGCTGCGGTTCGGAGTCGGTGCCCGTGTGTGGCTCGACGAGGTGATGGAGCGTGACGGCGTGGACGTGGCGACGGCGCTGTTCAGCGAGTCGACCGGCCGTGTCGTCGTCTCGGTGCCGCGTGAGGACGACGTGAAGTTCCGGGGCCTCTGCGAGGGCCGCGGCTACCCCGTCGCCCGCATCGGCGTGACGGACGGCGCCTCGGGCTCGCTCGAGATCCAGGACCGCTTCACGGTGACGATCGACGAGCTCCGTCGGACGCACCGCGGCACGCTCCCCGCGCGCTTCGGCGCGACCATCCCCGCCTGACGCGCACCCCGCACCACTCCCGAGGGCCCCTGCCACCGCAGGGGCCCTCCCCCGTCCCCGGACGTCGTAGCCCGTCCCCCGAGGCGGCGCAGCTCGCCCTCCCCCGGGCGGCGCAGCTCGCCCCACGGGCGGCGCAGCTCGCCCCACGGGCGGCGCAGCTCGCCCTCCCCCCGGGCGGCGCAGCTCGCCCTCCCCCCGGGCGGCACAGCTCGCCCTAAGGGCGGCGCAGCTCGCCCTCCTCTGGGCGGCGCAGCTCGCCCCCGGGCGGCGAAGCCCGCCCTCCCCAGCAGGGGGCGGCGAAGCTCGCCCCCGCGCGTCGGGCGGCGAAGCTCGCCCGACAGCGGCCGGCAGGCCGCCGAACAAGCACGAACAGCAATGCCCCCCGGACCGAAAGGTCAAGGGGCATGCATTGCTGGGGTACCTGGACTCGAACCAAGAACAACTGAACCAGAATCAGTCGTGTTGCCAATTACACCATACCCCAATGACAACACCTGTGATGGTGTCGGCATCGTCGGCCCAGAACCTGAACCGATTGTCTACTGTACAGCATCTCCGAGGTGCTCGACACCACCGACGAGATCGCGGTTGATGGTGGCGGCGACCCGTGCCCCCGAGCCGGCGGCGACGATGAGCTGCTGCGGCCCGGGTGCGGTGGACTCCCCCGCCGCGTACAGGCCCTGCACCGAGGTGTGACCGTGGTCGTCGACGACGAGCAGGCCGTCGGCGTCGAGCTCGGCACCGGTGGGCGCGACGTACTCGAGCGCCCCCGACCACGTCGGTCGCACGAAGCCGGCCGTCCGGGCGACGACCTCGCCGTCGGCGAGCTCCACCCCGTGCATCCCCTCGCGGTCGCCCTGGATCGCGGCCACGCGGCGGCGCTCGACCCGGATGCCCCGGCTGGCGAGCCTCGACTCCTCGGACGCGGTGACGATGTCGGCGCCGTTCGTGAAGGCGACGATGTCGTCGCTCCACTGCGACAGCAGCAGCGCGCGCTCGGCGAGGTCGGGGTGCTCGCCGATGACGGCGATCGGCTGGTCGCGCTTGCCCCAGGCGTCGCATTCGATGCAGCTGTGCACGTAGGTGCCGTAGAACGCCCGGAGCGACCCGATGTCGGGCAGCGTCTCGTGCAGCCCCGTCGAGACCAGTACCACTCGCGCCGTGGCCGACGAGGCCGCTCCGCGGAACTCGCAGTCGATCTCGAAGCCGCCCTCGGTCGTGCGGATCGCCGTGGCCAGGGTCTGGCGGTGCTCGGCGCCCTCGTAGCCGAGGAACTCCTCGCGGCCGAGCTTTCGCAGCTCGAGGGGCGAGATGCCGTCGCGGGTGAGGAAGCCGTGCGACAGCAGCGTCGCGGAGTTCCGCGGTCGGTTGCTGTCGATCAGCAGCACGCGTCGCCGTGCCCGCACGAGGTTGAGGGCAGCGCTGAGCCCGGCGGGGCCGGCTCCGACGACGGCGACGTCGTACACGTCGTTCACGACCGGTCGAGCAGACGCTGGATGCGGCGCAGCGTCGACTCGCGCCCGAGGATCTCCATCGACTCGAAGAGCGGCGGGCTGACCTTGCGACCCGACAGCGCCACGCGCAGCGGCCCGTACGCGAGCCGGGGCTTGAGTCCGAGCCCGTCGACGAGCGCGCCCTTGAGCGCCTCCTGGATCTCCGGGTGCGTCCAGCCCTCCAGCCCCTGCAGGGCCGCCGAGGAGGCGCGGAGAACGTCGTCCGCGGAGTCCGGCAGAGAGGCGATCGCGTCGGCCTCGTGCACGAGCTCGTCGTCGCCGACGAAGAGGAACGACAGCATCCCCCGCGCCTCGCTGAGCAAGGTCATGCGCTCCTGGACGAGGGGCGCCGCCTGCACCAGGATCGCCGTCTCGGCCTCCGTGGGAGGATCGCTGACCACGCCGTCGAGGTACGGCAGCAAGCGAGAGCGGAAGTCGTCGGGCTCGAGCAGCCGGACGTGGTCGCCGTTGATGGACTCGGCCTTCTTGAGGTCGAAGCGAGCCGGGTTCGGGTTGACGTCGACGACGTCGAACGCCGCCACCATCTCGTCGATGCTGAACACGTCACGGTCGTGCGTGAGCGACCAGCCGAGCAGGGCCAGGTAGTTGACCAGGCCCTCGGGGATGAAGCCCCGATCGCGGTGGTGGAAGAGGTTCGACTCCGGGTCGCGCTTCGACAGCTTCTTGTTGCCGTCGCCCATGACATAGGGGAGGTGGCCGAAGCGCGGGATGAAGGAGGTCACGCCGAGCTCGACCAGCGCCTCGTAGAGAGCGATCTGCCGAGGCGTGGACGACAGGAGGTCCTCGCCACGCAGCACGTGCGTGATTCCCATCAGGGCGTCGTCGAGCGGGTTGACGAAGGTGTAGAGCGGGACACCGTTCGGCCGGACCACCACGAAGTCCGAGAAGGATCCCGCCGGGAAGGTGATCTCGCCGCGGACGAGGTCATCGAAGCTCAGGTCACGGTCCGGCACGCGGAGGCGCAGCGCCGGCTGGCGACCCTCAGCGCGGTAGGCCGCACGCTGGTCGGCCGTGAGCTCCCGCTCGAAGTTGTCGTAGCCCTGCTTCGGGTCACGGCCCTGCTCGACGTTGCGCGCCTCGATCTCCTCACCCGTGGCGAAGCTCTCGTAGAGGAGCCCCTTCTCGAGGAGCTGGTCGATGACGTCACGGTAGATGTCGTGACGGAGCGACTGGCGGTAAGGAGCGTGAGGCCCGCCGACGTCGACGCCCTCGTCCCAGTCGATCTTCAACCAGCGCAGACCGTCGAGGATCTGCTCGTAGCTCTCCTCGCTGTCGCGGCTCGCGTCAGTGTCCTCGATGCGGAACACGAGCTTGCCGCCGGTGTGGCGTGCGTAGGCCCAGTTGAAGAGGGCGGTGCGGATGAGCCCGACGTGGGGCGTACCGGTGGGCGAGGGGCAGAACCGCACGCGCACATCAGTGCCGGTGGCGGTGGAGAAGGGAGCAGACATCGGTGATGATCTTACCGGCCGGCCCCCGTGGCCACCTGCGTTAAACACGAAAGGCCCCTCCTGTGGAGGGGCCTTTCGGTGTGCCAGTCATGCTGGGCACTAAAGGAAGTCCGGCGGTGTCCTACTCTCCCACAAGGTCCCCCTTGCAGTACCATCGGCGCTGAGAGTCTTAGCTTCCGGGTTCGGAATGGGACCGGGCGTTTCCCTCTCGCTATGGCCGCCGAAACATTTACCACACACACACCCAAAGGGCATGTGGTGAAGTCTGTTCCAGACCATGCCCACCACGAGGTGATGGGACTTGTCTGTTCTGTTGTCCCGCACCAGGGAACGGTGCCTGGTGGCGGGGTTGTTTCCGTAAAGAACGGGTCGTTACCGACCGTCTTCCGGGAACCACATAGTGGACGCGAAGCAATCTTTCTTCCCCTCTACAAGGGAAGAGTGTTGTCAAGTTATCGGCTTATTAGTACCGGTCAGCTCCATGGGTCGTTAGTCCCCACTTCCACATCCGGCCTATCAACCCAGTAGTCTAGCTGGGAGCCTCTCACCCCGAAGGGTATGGAAATCTCATCTCGAAGCCGGCTTCCCGCTTAGATGCTTTCAGCGGTTATCCGTTCCGAACGTAGCTAATCAGCGGTGCCCTTGGCAGGACAACTGACACACCAGAGGTTCGTCCATCCCGGTCCTCTCGTACTAGGGATAGATCTTCTCAAATTTCCTACGCGCGCAGCGGATAGGGACCGAACTGTCTCACGACGTTCTAAACCCAGCTCGCGTACCGCTTTAATGGGCGAACAGCCCAACCCTTGGGACCTACTCCAGCCCCAGGATGCGACGAGCCGACATCGAGGTGCCAAACCATGCCGTCGATATGGACTCTTGGGCAAGATCAGCCTGTTATCCCCGAGGTACCTTTTATCCGTTGAGCGACAGCGCTTCCACAAGCCACTGCCGGATCACTAGTCCCGACTTTCGTCCCTGCTCGACTTGTCAGTCTCACAGTCAAGCTCCCTTGTGCACTTACACTCGACACCTGATTGCCAACCAGGTTGAGGGAACCTTTGGGCGCCTCCGTTACTCTTTAGGAGGCAACCGCCCCAGTTAAACTACCCACCAGGCACTGTCCCAGAACCGGATCACGGTTCGTAGTTAGATATCCAAAGTGACCAGAGTGGTATTTCAACAATGACTCCACCTGAACTAGCGTCCAAGCTTCACAGTCTCCCACCTATCCTACACAAGCCACTCCGAACACCAATACCAAGCTGTAGTAAAGGTCACGGGGTCTTTCCGTCCTGCTGCGCGTAACGAGCATCTTTACTCGTAGTGCAATTTCGCCGAGTTCGCGGTTGAGACAGCTGGGAAGTCGTTACGCCATTCGTGCAGGTCGGAACTTACCCGACAAGGAATTTCGCTACCTTAGGATGGTTATAGTTACCACCGCCGTTTACTGGGGCTTAAATTCTGAGCTTCGCTTGCGCTAACCCTTCCTCTTAACCTTCCAGCACCGGGCAGGCGTCAGTCCGTATACATCGTCTTGCGACTTGGCACGGACCTGTGTTTTTAGTAAACAGTCGCTTCCCACTGGTCTCTGCGGCCTTTCCCGCTCCGGGAGTAAATCCCATCACGGTTCCGGCCCCCCTTCTCCCGAAGTTACGGGGGCATTTTGCCGAGTTCCTTAACCACGATTCTCTCGATCTCCTTGGTATTCTCTACCTGACCACCTGAGTCGGTTTGGGGTACGGGCGGCTTGAACCTCGCGTCGATGCTTTTCTCGGCAGCATAGGATCACTGATTTCCCCCAATCGGGGTACGCATCGGGTCTCAGGCACATTGACGACGGATTTGCCTATCGTCAGCCCTACATCCTTACACCAGGTTCACCTTACGGATACCATCGCCTGGCTCAGCTACCTTCCTGCGTCACACCTGTTAATACGCTAACCGCACCAGCATGGGGTCGAGCGTTAGACCGGCCGGCATCACCCCGAAGGGATCCGCTCAGCCGGGTTAGGACTCTTAGCACCACTGGATTAGCTTGGGCGGTTCTTCGCCGGTACGGGAATATCAACCCGTTGTCCATCGACTACGCCTGTCGGCCTCGCCTTAGGTCCCGACTTACCCAGGGCGGATTAACCTGGCCCTGGAACCCTTGGTCTTTCGGAGGACAGGTTTCTCACCCGTCTTTCGCTACTCATGCCTGCATTCTCACTCGTGTGGCCTCCACGGCTGGTTTACACCGCCGCTTCACTGGCCACACGACGCTCTCCTACCACTCCGTACGACTGAACCACGAAGGCTTGTCTATAATACGAAATCTACAACTTCGGTGGTGTGCTTGAGCCCCGTTACATTGTCGGCGCGGAATCACTTGACCAGTGAGCTATTACGCACTCTTTCAAGGGTGGCTGCTTCTAAGCCAACCTCCTGGTTGTCTATGCAACTCCACATCCTTTCCCACTTAGCACACGCTTAGGGACCTTAGTTGGTAGTCTGGGTTGTTTCCCTCTCGACGATGAAGCTTATCCCCCACCGTCTCACTGCTGCGCTCTCACTTACCGGCATTCGGAGTTTGGCTGACGTCAGTAAGCTTTTGGGCCCCATCGGCCATCCAGTAGCTCTACCTCCGGCAAGAAACACGCAACGCTGCACCTAAATGCATTTCGGAGAGAACCAGCTATCACGAAGTTTGATTGGCCTTTCACCCCTATCCACAGCTCATCCCCTCCATTTTCAACTGAAGTGGGTTCGGTCCTCCACGACGTCTTACCGTCGCTTCAACCTGGCCATGGATAGATCACTTCGCTTCGGGTCTAGGACATGCGACTGGATCGCCCTCTTAAGACTCGCTTTCGCTACGGCTACCCCACACGGGTTAACCTCGCCACATATCGCTAACTCGCAGGCTCATTCTTCAAAAGGCACGCTGTCACCCCTACAAGGAGGCTCCAACGGTTTGTAAGCAAACGGTTTCAGGTACTATTTCACTCCCCTCCCGGGGTACTTTTCACCTTTCCCTCACGGTACTTGTCCGCTATCGGTCATCTGGGAGTATTTAGGCTTATCAGGTGGTCCTGACAGATTCACACGGGATTTCTCGGGCCCCGAGCTACTTGGGATCCCCATTCAGCCAGCACCAGCATTTCGGCTACGGGGTTCGCACCCTCTATGACCAGCCATTCAAAGCTGTTCGCCTATACTGCGCTGTAACTGTTCCTGTCCGGCAGAACAGGACAACGGGTCCCACAACCCCGACCATGCAACGACCGCCGTCTATCACACATGACCGGTTTAGCCTCTTCCGATTTCGCTCGCCACTACTCACGGAATCACTGTTGTTTTCTCTTCCTGTGGGTACTGAGATGTTTCACTTCCCCACGTTCCCTCTACCCGCCCTATATATTCAGGCGGGAGTCACCAGGTCAAAACGCCTGGCGGGGTTTCCCCATTCGGAAATCCTCGGATCAGGGCTCGATTATCAGCTCCCCGAGGCTTATCGCAGATTTCTACGTCCTTCTTCGGCTCCAGATGCCAAGGCATCCACCGTTTGCTCTTAGAAACTTGACCACAAAGTTGCCACCAGCCAAAGCTGGCAGCTCAGTGTTATCTCATTCGCCAACCCAACCCGAAGGCTGAGTTGGTCTAAGAAATTGCACTTAGTATCACAAACCCGGTCACCAACCCCCGAAAGGGCCAGCTCTTGATTTGCGACTAAGATGCTCGCGTCCACTGTGTAGTTCTCAAAATACGGGCGGCACCAGAATCACCCTGCGATACATGCAGGACTTTCCTGGCCCAGAGGTAAAACCCCACACCCCGAAGAGCGTGGAAGCTTGGTCCCTCAGGACCCAACAGCGTGCATACCGTTCCGCTTGTGCGCCACACCGTTCCACACCTCCGAAGAGATCGTACTAAGCACTGCGCCGTCACAAAACGACCATTGTCAATGTTCCACCCATGAGCGCCAGCCAGAGACATTCGCTCTAGTACTGACTTGACCAGATGATCCCTGTGTAAACAGCAGGGCTGGTACATGCTCCTTAGAAAGGAGGTGATCCAGCCGCACCTTCCGGTACGGCTACCTTGTTACGACTTAGTCCTAATCACCGATCCCACCTTCGACAGCTCCATCCCACAAGGGGTTAGGCCACTGGCTTCGGGTGTTACCGACTTTCATGACTTGACGGGCGGTGTGTACAAGGCCCGGGAACGTATTCACCGCAGCGTTGCTGATCTGCGATTACTAGCGACTCCGACTTCATGGGGTCGAGTTGCAGACCCCAATCCGAACTGAGACCGGCTTTTTGGGATTCGCTCCACCTTACGGTATCGCAGCCCTTTGTACCGGCCATTGTAGCATGCGTGAAGCCCAAGACATAAGGGGCATGATGATTTGACGTCATCCCCACCTTCCTCCGAGTTGACCCCGGCAGTCTCCTATGAGTTCCCACCATAACGTGCTGGCAACATAGAACGAGGGTTGCGCTCGTTGCGGGACTTAACCCAACATCTCACGACACGAGCTGACGACAACCATGCACCACCTGTATACCGACCTTGCGGGGCGACCATCTCTGGCCGTTTCCGGTATATGTCAAGCCTTGGTAAGGTTCTTCGCGTTGCATCGAATTAATCCGCATGCTCCGCCGCTTGTGCGGGCCCCCGTCAATTCCTTTGAGTTTTAGCCTTGCGGCCGTACTCCCCAGGCGGGGAACTTAATGCGTTAGCTGCGACACGGAGACCGTGGAATGGTCCCCACATCTAGTTCCCAACGTTTACGGCGTGGACTACCAGGGTATCTAATCCTGTTCGCTCCCCACGCTTTCGCTCCTCAGCGTCAGTTACGGCCCAGAGATCTGCCTTCGCCATCGGTGTTCCTCCTGATATCTGCGCATTCCACCGCTACACCAGGAATTCCAATCTCCCCTACCGCACTCTAGTCTGCCCGTACCCACTGCAGGCTGGGGGTTGAGCCCCCAGATTTCACAGCAGACGCGACAAACCGCCTACGAGCTCTTTACGCCCAATAATTCCGGACAACGCTTGCACCCTACGTATTACCGCGGCTGCTGGCACGTAGTTAGCCGGTGCTTTTTCTGCAGGTACCGTCACTTTCGCTTCTTCCCTACTAAAAGAGGTTTACAACCCGAAGGCCGTCATCCCTCACGCGGCGTTGCTGCATCAGGCTTTCGCCCATTGTGCAATATTCCCCACTGCTGCCTCCCGTAGGAGTCTGGGCCGTGTCTCAGTCCCAGTGTGGCCGGTCACCCTCTCAGGCCGGCTACCCGTCGTCGCCTTGGTGAGCCATTACCTCACCAACTAGCTGATAGGCCGCGAGTCCATCCTTGACCGAAATTCTTTCCAACTCCTAGCCATGCGGCTGAAGCTCGTATCCGGTATTAGACGCCGTTTCCAGCGCTTATCCCAGAGTCAAGGGCAGGTTACTCACGTGTTACTCACCCGTTCGCCACTAATCCCCCCAGCAAGCTGGAGTTCATCGTTCGACTTGCATGTGTTAAGCACGCCGCCAGCGTTCGTCCTGAGCCAGGATCAAACTCTCCGTAAAAGAAAAAACAGACCAACCGGAAAAAGGCCGGATCTGCTGAATTTGATGCTGACCAAAGAACAAAACAATCTGACGATTGTTGTTGTCCATCAATCTCAAAGAAACCTAAACACCACTCAGAACCGAAGTTCATCACGATGCCAGGGTATAATTTGGCATTTGACAATGTGCACGCTGTTGAGTTCTCAAGGACCAAACGCACCCGAAACCCGACCTATATAAAGGCCCTCGTCCGAGGCAGCTGTGAAACCTTAGCACCGATCTTCACCATGTAAGACCACCGCTCTTCGACCCCCGTAAGGAGCCGGTGTCGCTTTCGCAACGAGCCATGACGCTACACCATGTGGATCAGTGTTCGCAACCCACTTGGTCCGAGGCCGTAAGGCAACTCGAGGACTTGGAGGCTGGTCAGCTTGAGGCCGGTGGAGCTTCGCTCCGCCGCACCGTTGTGGTGACAAGAAAGAACATTACAGGCACCACCCGCCCAACGTCCAAACCCCCACACATCCCGGGCGTGTCGCAACCACCAACCCCGGAAAATCAAGGGTCCAGCGCGTGAACGTTCGGCAGAGAGCCGCACACGGCCGCCCAGGGGCGTTCCTGCCGAGCGGCAGGAGGGCCGATCAGGCTCCGAGCGGCAGCATCCGGACGACCACGAGCGAGAGCACCGCGATGAAGAGCCACGACCCCAGGCCGATCAGCACCGCGCGGCCTCCGGTGCGGGCGAGGCGCTCGAGCCGGACGCCGGTGCCGAGCCCGACGAGTGCGAGCGCGAGCAGTGCGGTCTGCACGGTGTCGGCTCCGGTGACCACCGACTCCGGCAGGTCCACCAGTGTGCGGACGACGACCGCGGCCAGGAAGCCGAGCACGAACAGGGGCACCAGGGGAGGCCGGCTGCCGGCGTCGCCCCCGCCGCGACGGACCACCGCGGACGTGATCGCCACCACCGGGGCGAGCATCACCACTCGGGTGAGCTTGACGACGACCGCGATCGCGAGGGCCGTGGCGCCGGCGGTCTGCGCCGTGGCCACGACCTGACCGACGTCGTGGACGCTGGCCCCCGTCCACGCACCGAACTCGACGTCGGTCAGGCCGACCGCACGGCCGACCACCGGCAAGACCACGATCGCGGCCGTTCCGCACAGGGTCACGAGGGCCACGGGGGTGGCGGCGTCCTTGCCGCGGTCACGGGTGACGGCGCTCATCGCTCCGATCGCCGACGCCCCGCAGATCGAGAAGCCGGCCGCCAGCAGGAGCGGCTGATCGCCGGGGAGTCGGGCCCATCGGCCCAGCGCCCACGTCACGGCGAAGGTCGACACGAGGATGCCCACGATCGCAGCGATCGTCACGCCGCCGAGCGACGCGACGTCGACCAGGCTGAGCCTCAGGCCGAGCAGGACGACCCCGATGCGCAGCAGCCGACGGGCCGAGAGCGCGAGCCCCGGGGCGAGCACCCCGTCGAGCCACCGCCGAGCCGGTCGGATCTGGGCGACGACGATGCCGAGCAGGACGCTCGCGGTGAGCACGGGCACCG
Source organism: Frigoribacterium sp. NBH87 (assembly GCF_014217665.1). Lineage (NCBI taxonomy): Bacteria > Bacillati > Actinomycetota > Actinomycetes > Micrococcales > Microbacteriaceae > Frigoribacterium > Frigoribacterium sp. NBH87. The sequence goes on along the minus strand of NZ_CP043650.1, from coordinate 2,274,801 downwards.
CGGGGATCGCGAGGTGCAGGAGCCAGGCGACGACCGCGGCCCCCGCGGCAGCGGCGACCCCGGGCAGCCACGCGGCGCGCGAGCGCTCGACGGCACTGCTCGGGGTCGTCACTGGGTGGTGCCTAGACCCGGTTCTTGGCCGGGTTGATCAGCGAGCCGATGCCCGAGATCGCGACCTCGACGGTCTCACCGGCCGTGAACGGACCGATGCCGGCGGGGGTGCCGGTCAGGATCACGTCGCCCGGCAGCAGGGTGAACACGTCGGTCACGTACTCGATCAGCTCGGGGATCTTGTGGATCATCTGCAGCGTGGACTCCCGCTGCTTGACCTCGCCGTCCACCCGCGTCTCGATCGTCACGTCGGTCCAGTCGAGCTCGTTCTCGATGTACGGCCCGAGCGGCAGGAACGTGTCGTAGCCCTTGGCTCGAGTCCACTGCCCGTCGGACTGCTGCACGTCGCGGGCGGTCACGTCGTTCGCGATCGTGTAGCCGAACACCACACTCTGGTAGTCCTCGGCCTTCACCCGCTTCGCGATCGAGCCGATCACGATGGCGAGCTCGCCCTCGAAGTCGACCTGGCCGACGTCGGGCGGGAGCTGGATCGAGTCTCCGAACCCGATGACCGTCGTGTTCGGCTTCAGGAACAGCAGCGGCGCCTCCGGCGGGGTCTGCCCCAGCTCGTCGGCGTGGTCGTGGTAGTTCAGGCCGACGCCCACCACCTTCGACCGCGGGATCACCGGGGCGAGGATCTTCGCCGAGCGCAGCGACACCCGCTCGCCGGTCGTCTCGTAGCCGCTGTACATCGGGTCGCCCGCGAGCACGATCAGCTCGCGCTCGTCGACGATGCCGTAGCGGGGGTCTTCTCCGGGGGTCGCGAACCGTGCGATCTTCATGCGTCGAGCCTCGTCATCCATCCGTGGACGTCGTCGCGACGCCCGTACTGGATGTCGGTGAGCTCCTCGCGCAGCGACATCGTGAGCGGACCGCCCTCGGCCGAGGGCGATCCGATGTGCAGGCCCTCGCCCTTGAGCTCGGCGATCGGCACGACGACCGCGGCCGTGCCGCAGGCGAACACCTCGACGATCTCGCCGCTCGCCACGCCGTCACGCCACTCGTCGATCGTGACCCGTCGACGCTCGACCCGGTGGCCCCGGGCCTCGGCCAGCTCCAGGACGGAGTCGCGGGTGATGCCCTCGAGGATCGAGTCGCTGTCGGGGGTGACCAGGGTGCCGTCGGCGTAGACCAGCACCACGTTCATGCCGCCGAGCTCCTCGATGTAGGAGCTCTCGGACGAGTCGAGGAACAGCACCTGCTGGCAGCCGTTCTCGTAGGCCTCCTGCTGGGGCAGCAGCGAGGACGCGTAGTTGCCGCCCGTCTTCGCGGCGCCGGTGCCGCCCTTGCCCGCGCGGGCGTAGTTCGTCGTGAGCCAGATCGACACCGGCGAGACGCCGCCGCTGAAGTACGCGCCGGCCGGGCTGGCGATGACGTGGTAGTCGACCTGCTGAGCCGCCCGCACTCCGAGGAAGCTCTCGCTGGCGATCATGAACGGCCGGAGGTAGAGGCTCGTCTCGGGCGCCGACGGCACCCACGACTCGTCGATGCGCACCAGCTGCCGCACGCTCTCGACGAAGTCCTCCGTCGAGAGCTCGGGGAGCGCGAGGCGCCGGGCCGAGCGCTGGAGCCGACGGGCGTTGGCGTCCGGCCGGAACGACCAGACCGAGCCGTCGGCGTGGCGGTAGGCCTTCATGCCCTCGAAGATCTCCTGCGCGTAGTGCAGGACGGAGGCCGCGGGGTCGAGCTGCAGGGGGCCGTACGGGTGGACGCGGGCCGTGTGCCAGCCCTCGTCGACCGTCCAGCGGATCGAGACCATGTGGTCGGTGAAGTGCTTGCCGAACCCGGGGTCGGAGAGGATCGCCTCGCGCTCAGCGTCGGCGCGGACGCTCTCGGACGGCGTGAGCTCGAAGCTCAGCCCGAACTCGGTGGACGAGGCGGTGTCGTCGGTCGTGGTCATGGTGCTCTTCTCGGACGGGGCGGCGTCAGGCGACGGAGGTGGTGAAGGCGGCGACGCGGTCGGCGACGGCCGTGCCGATCTCGGCGGTGCTGCGGACGGGGGCGCCGACGCCGGCGGCGGCACGGTCGGCCATGTCGGCCTCCACCGCGCGGTGCACGCGGTCGGCGGCCTCGGGGAGGTCGAGGTGCTCGAGCATCAGCGCCACCGAGAGGATCGCGGCGGTCGGGTCGGCCTTCTGCTGCCCCGCGATGTCGGGCGCCGAGCCGTGCACCGGCTCGAACATGCTCGGGAACTCGCCCGAGGGGTTGAGGTTGCCGGAGGCGGCGAGGCCGATGCCGCCGCTGATCGCGCCGGCGAGGTCGGTGAGGATGTCGCCGAACAGGTTGTCGGTGACGATGACGTCGAACCGCGCGGGGTCGACGACCAAGTGGATCGTGGCGGCGTCGACGTGCTGGTAGTCGACCGCGACGTCGGGGTAGTCCGCGGCGACCGCGTCGACGACGCGCTGCCAGAGGCTGCCCGCGAAGACGAGCACGTTGGTCTTGTGCACCAGGGTCAGGCGGCCGCGACGCGACCGGGCCTTCTCGAAGGCGAACCGGACGACGCGCTCGACGCCGTGCGCCGTGTTGACGCTGACCTCGTTGGCGATCTCGTGCGGCGTGCCCGTGCGGAGGGAGCCGCCGTTGCCGACGTACGGCCCCTCGGTGCCCTCGCGGACGACGACGAAGTCGACGGTGCCGGGGTCGGCGAGCGGCGACGGGACCCCCGGCCACGTCGTCGTCGGGCGGAGGTTCACGTAGTGGTCGAGCGCGAAGCGCAGCCGGAGCAGCAGCCCCCGCTCGATGACGCCGCCCGCGAGGCGCGGGTCGCGGGGGTCGCCGCCGACCGCGCCGAGCAGCACGACGTCGTGCGCGGCGATGGCCGCGAGGTCGTCGTCGGTGAGGACGTCGCCCGTCTCGAGGTAGCGGGCCGCGCCGAGGTGGAATGGGGTCACCTCGAAGGTCGCCTCGTCGCCCACGGCGACCTCGAGGACCTTCAGAGCCTCGGCCACGACCTCGGGACCGATGCCGTCGCCGGGGACGGCGGCGAGTCTGACGGTTCGCGACATGGGGCTCCTGCACGGATCGGGGTGGACGGCTCTACTGTACCCACGACCGGCGACGCCACGGACCTCCGCGGCCCGCCCCGGGGAGCCCGCCGCGACGACGCCGCCGACCGCCCCGGAGGGCCCGCGGGAGGCGCGGGGTCAGTCGCTCGCGGACGCGCGCCGGAGCGACACCAGCGACACCGCCACGGCGAGCAGCATCACGCCGGCCCCGACGGCAGCGGTGGCGACCAGGCCGGCGTCGAAGGCGTGGGTCGCGGCGTCGAGGAGGCGCGTGGCCACGGAGCCGTCGAGGGCGTCGGCGGCCGCCACCGCGCCTCCCAGGGTCTCGCGGGCGGCGTCGCCGACCTCGGCGGGCACGTCGGCGGGCACGACGAGCGAGCCGCGGTAGATCGCCGTCAGCATGCTGCCCAGCACGGCCGTGCCGAGCACGGCGCCGACCTCGTACGCGGTCTCCGACACGGCGGACGCCGCACCGGCACGGTCAGCGGGGACGGCGGCGATGATCTGGTCGTTCGAGATCGTCTCGGCGGCGCCGACCCCGGCCCCGACGAGCGCGAACGCGAGGACGAAGACGCCGACCGGGGCGCCCGCCCCGGAGAGCCAGACGAGGGCGTACCCGACGGCGGCCGCGGCGAGGCCGGTCGCGACGATGGTGCGCGGGCTGACGTGCCGCACGATCGGCACGACCACGAGGCCGGCGACGATCATCGCGCCGAGCCCGGGCAGCAGGGTCAGCGCGGCCTGCAGCGGGCGGAGCCCGACGACGAGCTGCAGGTGCTGCGTGGTGAAGAAGAGGAAGCCGACGAGCGCCACGACCGCGAGCAGGTTCACGACGACCGAGCCCGCGAAGACCGGCGAGGTGAAGAGCCGCACGTCGAGGAGGGGGCGCTCGCGCCGCAGCTGGCGTCGGACGAAGAGCCAGCCCGAGGCGACGCCGAGCACCGCCAGGAGCACGACGCCGAGGCCCGGCCCGTGCGTCGCGAGCTGCTTCACCGCGGCGACGACCGGCGCCATGGCCGTCAGCGACAGCAGCACCGACACCGGGTCGAACGGCCCGGGTGCGGGGTCGCGGCTCTCGAGGAGGAGGAGCGGGGCGCCGACCAGCAGCGGCAGCAGCACCGGGACCGCGATGAGGAAGACCGAGCCCCAGGCGAAGTGCTCGAGCAGGACCCCGCCCACGACGGGGCCGAGGGCCGAGCCCGCCGCGAAGCCGCTGGCCCAGATCGCGATGGCGAGCCGACGCTGGTCACGGTCGGTGAACGTGCTGCGGAGCAGCGAGAGCGTGGCGGGCATGATCATCGCGCCGAAGAAGCCGAGCACGGCGCGGGCGGTGATCAGGGCCTCGGCGGTCGGGGCGAAGGCGGCCGCGAGCGAGACGAGGGCGAACCCGGAGGCCCCGATCAGCAGCAGCCGACGTCGGCCGAAGCGGTCGCCCAGCGAGCCCATCGCCACCAGGAGGCCGGCCAGCACCAGCGAGTAGACGTCGACGATCCAGAGCTGAGCCGCGGCCGAGGGCCGGAGCGCCGTCGAGATCTCGGGGAGGGCGAAGCTCAGCACGGTGTTGTCGACCGAGACGAGCAGCACGGGGAGCATCAGGACGACCAGGGCGGCCCACTGTCGCGTGCCGGCGCGCTCGGGGACGGCGGCGGGGCAGCGGGCGGTCGCGGTCATGGTCGGTCCTCGGTCTCGTGGTGCGTCGGAGTGCAGTGGTGCGTCGAGGTGCAGCGGGGCGTCGTGCTCCAGCTGTACCGTCCGGACGGTACAGCAGACCGTCCGGACGGTACAGCAGACCGTCCAGACGGTACAGTAACAGGATGAGTCCCCGTCCGTCAGCCCGAGAGCAGATGCTCGACGCCTTCGAGCACCTCGTCACGACCAGCGGCGAGCGCACCGCCACCTTCGACGCGGTGGCCGCCGAGGCGGGCGTCTCCAAGGGCGGCCTGCTCTACCACTTCCCCTCGCGCGAGGCGCTCGTCGACGGCCTGGTCGAACGGCTCGAGGCCCTGATCGACGCCGACGTCACGGCGATGACGAGCGCCGCCGACGGTGCCGTCGACTACTTCATCCGCACCTCCTCGCCCGACGCGGTGGCCGACGACGACCCCTTCGACCGGTGCATCACGGCCGTCACGAACCTCGCGTCGAGCGGCCGGTGGCCCCGGGCGGTGGAGGCGCTGAGCGCGATGCAGCGCCGGTGGTACGACGTCGTCCTCGACGAGGTGGGCGACCCGGTCGTCGCCCGGCTCGTCTGCCTCGTCGCCGACGGCCTCTGGTTCACCCCGGGCCCGTTCGACCAGGCGACGGTCGACCCCGCGGCCGCCCGCGCGCCGATCGGCGACGTCATCGGCCTGCTGCAGGGCCTGGCGCGCCGGAGCGTCTAGGCCCCCGCCCTCAGACGGCGACGATGCAGGCGGGGCTGCCCAGCGAGAACACGTCGACGGGCTCGCCCGGCACCCCGGTCTCGGGGTCGAGCGGCAGCACCGCCACCGTGTCGGAGCCCTGGTTCGCGACGTAGAGCACGCCCGGCGTGATCGCGAAGTGGCGCGGCCACCGGCCCCCGCACGACGACTCGCCGACGAGGCGCAGCCGCTCGTCGTCGCCCACCGTGAAGACGCTGATGGTGTCGCGCCCCCGGGTCGCGACGTACACTCGGCCGGCGTCGACCGCCAGGTGCGAGGGCAGCACGCCCGGCGTCGACGCCGCGCCCTCGAAGACCTCGATCGAGTGGTCGAGCACGAGCTTGCCCTCGACCCGGCGCAGCACGTGCAACCGGGCGTCGAGCTCGCCGACGGCGACCAGCCGGCCGTCGTCGAGCCAGGCCAGGTGGCGCGGCCCGGCGCCGGAGGGCAACGGGTGGACGGCCACGATCTCGGGGTCGAGCGAGATGGGGTCGACGACGATCTCGACGAGGCGGTCCGTGCCGAGGTCGCTCACGAGGGTGGTGCCCCACGGGGTCGACACGACCTGGTGGGCGTGCGGCCGCTCCTGGCGCTCGAGGACGGGGCCGTGGCCGTAGGGCAGCGCGAGTGTGCGCACGACGCGGCTCGGGTGCGAGGGGTCGCTCGACAGCACGCCCACGGTGCCGCCGACGTAGCTCGCGACGACGAGCGCACCGGAGGCCGGGTCGTGGTGCAGGTGGCACGGAGCGGCCCCGCCCGCCGCGGCGCTCGAGGCGGCGACCAGCTGGCCAGCGGAGACGGTGTACGACAGCACCCGCCCCTCCGTCGTCTCGGAGACCGCGTGCAGGGCGCCCTCCGTCGCGACGAGGAAGGACGGGTCGTCGGCCTCGACGGTCTGCACCGCCTGCCAGGGCGAGCCGGGCGCGCTGCGCTCGAGCACGGTGATGCCGGTGCCCGAGCCCCCGCTCGAGGCGGTGTACGAGCCGATGTAGAGGCGCTGGGGAGCGGCCGCTGACGCGGGGCCCGCCGTGACCGGCCCCTGCGGGCCCGTCGGCTCCTGCTCGGGCGCCGTGCCGTCGCTCACCGCGGTCACTCGCCCGGCGTCGCCGCGGCGTCCGCCGCGATGCGCTCGTGGTGGTGGATGACCTCGCCGACGATGAAGTTCAGGAACTTCTCCGCGAACGCGGGGTCGAGGTGCGACTGCTCGGCGAGCTGGCGGAGGCGCTGGATCTGCACGCGCTCGCGCTCGGGGTCGCTCGCGGGCATGCCCGCCGCGGCCTTGAGGTGACCGACCGACTGCGTGAACTTGAAGCGCTCGGCGAGGAGGTGCACCAGCGCGGCGTCGATGTTGTCGATGCTCTGCCGGATGCCGGAGAGCTGCTCGATCGCGGTCTTGTCGTCGTCGCTGAGGGGGCTGTCCGCCCCGAGGGGACTGTCGAGTGCCATGGGCCGAGCCTAGCGGCGACGCCCCGCGCCCGACGGGCGGGACGAGGGGCTCGACACGGCGGGCCCGGTGGGGCAGGGGCCACCACGGGGCGGAACGGACGAGGAGGCGCGCCCCGCGATCGCGGGGCGCGCCTCCTCGGTGCTGCGGTGCTGCGGTGCAGCGGGCGGGTCAGTCGACCAGCGTCAGCGTCACCTCGACGTTGCCGCGGGTGGCGTTCGAGTAGGGGCAGACGTGGTGCGCGGCGTCGGCGAGCTCCTGGCGACGCTCGGCGGGGACGTTCGGCGTGTAGATGTCGAGCTCGACCGCGAGGCCGAAGCCGCCCTCGCCGTTCGAGCCGATGCCGACGCTCGCACTGACCGAGCTGTCCTTCGTGTCGACGCCGAGACCACGGGCGACGGAGTGCATCGCGCTGAGGAAGCAGGCGGCGTAGCCGGCCGCGAAGAGCTGCTCGGGGTTGGTACCCTCGCCGTTGCCGCCGAGTTCCTTCGGCGGGCGGGTCTCGAAGTCGAGACGGTCGTCCTCGCTGCGGACGTGGCCGTCGCGGCCGCCCCCGGTGGCGTGGGCGATGGCGGTGTAGGCGATCTCCAGTGTCATGGCTCCAGGGTCGACCTAGAGTCTGGACGGTTGCTGATGGGCAGCGAGGCGCGCCGTGAGACCCTCCTGCACGCGCGGCCACTCGTCGGCGAGCACGGAGTACACCGCGGTGTCCCGCCACGTGCCGTCGGCCCGGGGCTGGGTGCGCCGGAGCACGCCCTCGGGGGTCGCCCCGAGCTTCACGATCGCGGCCCGCGACCGTGCGTTCGCGGCGTCGGCCTGGATCTGCACGCGGCCGAGGCCGTGCTCGAAGGCCGTGCCGAGCACGAGCAGCTTCGTCTCGACGTTGACCGCCGTGCCCCAGGTCTCGGGCGCGTAGGCCGTCCAGCCCAGGTGCGCGCTCTCGTTCTCGAGCTGGAAGTCGGCGAGGGTCGTCGTGCCGACCAGGGCCCCCGGCTCTCCGTCGGTGACGAGCCGGACCCCGTAGACGTTGCCCGTGCCCCACAGCAGGTAGCCCCGCATGAAGGCCGACCAGCCCTCGAGGTCGGCGCGGAAGGCCGCCGAGCCGCCGCCCCACCCGCCGGCGAAGACCTCGGGGCGGGCGATGGCCGGGTGCAGCTCGGCGAGGTCGTCGGGGGTGATCGGCTCGACGACGACGTGGCGGCCCACGAGCGGGACGAGGGGCGGGCGCGTGGCGGTCATTCCCCGATGCTGCCACCACCCGCCGTCGCCGTCGAGCGGGCCGCGGCACCGGCGTGCGTCCGGCATGATCGTGGCCATGAGCCCCGCCGCCGCCTTCAGCCAGTCCGCCGAGTCGTTCGTCGACCTCCTGTCGCGCGTCGGCCCCGAGCAGTGGAGCCAGCCGGGGCTCGGCCGCTGGACCGTCCGCGACCTCGCGGGCCACGCCTCCCGCGCGGTGCTCACGGTCTCGACGTACCTCGCGCTCGACGAGCCGGGCGACGTCACGATCCCCTCGGCGGAGGCCTGGTACTCGGCCTACGCCTCGCAGTTCACCGACGCCGACGGCGTGTTCCAGCGCGGCGTGGAGGCCGGCGCCTGGCTCGGCGACTCCCCCTCCACCGTCGTCGCGGCGGCCCTCGCCGACTCGCGGGCGGCGCTGGCCCGGGCGCTCTCGAACCGGATCGTCTCGATCGGCGGCATGGGCATCCCCCTCGACGAGTACCTGCGCACCCGGGTCTTCGAGCTCGTCGTGCACACGATCGACCTCTCGCGGGCGACCGGGCTGCCGCACACGCTGCCCGCGACCGCCGTCGCCGACACGGCCGCGCTGGCGGCGCGCGCCGCCACGATGCAGGGGCACGGCGAGGAGGTGCTGCTCGCGCTGACGGGGCGCGGCCGCCTCACCGACGGGTTCAGCGTCGTCTAGCCGCGCCGCGCTTCCCGAGGGGGCACGGCGCGGCCGCGGGGGCGGGCGGTCGCCTAGCCGAGCAGGTCGTGGCGCGTGACGATGGCGTCGCGGCCGGGGCCGACGCCGATGGCGGAGATGCGGGCGCCGCTCATCGCCTCGACGGCGAGCACGTAGTCCTGAGCGGCCTGAGGCAGGTCGGAGAACTCGCGAGCGCCGGTGATGTCGTCCGACCAGCCGGGGAACTCCTCGTAGATCGGCACGGCGTGGTGGAAGTCGCTCTGCGACACGGGCACCTCGTCGTGACGGACGCCGTCGACGTCGTACGCGACGCAGACGGGGATCGTCTCGAGGCCCGTGAGGACGTCGAGCTTCGTCAGCACGAAGTCGGTGACGCCGTTGATGCGGGCCGAGTAGCGGGCGATCGGGGCGTCGTACCAGCCGCAGCGACGCGGGCGGCCGGTCGTCGTGCCGAACTCGAAGCCGTTGGCGCGCAGGAACTCGCCCGAGGCGTCGAACAGCTCGGTCGGGAAGGGCCCGGCCCCGACGCGGGTCGTGTACGCCTTCACGATGCCGATGACGCGCTCGATGCGGCCCGGGCCGATGCCGGAGCCGGTGGAGGCGCCGCCCGCGGTCGCGGAGGACGACGTCACGAAGGGGTAGGTGCCGTGGTCGACGTCGAGCATCGTCGCCTGGCCGGCCTCGAACAGGACGGTCTTGTCGGCCTCGAGCGCCTGGTGGATCTCGAGCGCCGTGTCGGCCACCATCGGCTTCAGGCGGGGCGCGTACGAGAGCAGCGACTCGACGATCTCGTCGGCCTCGATGGCGCGGCGGTTGTAGATCTTGACGAGCAGGTGGTTCTTCTGGTCGAGCGCCGCCTCGACCTTCTGCCGCAGGATGCCCTCGTCGAAGATGTCCTGCACGCGGATGCCCACGCGGTTGATCTTGTCGGCGTAGGTCGGGCCGATGCCGCGACCGGTCGTGCCGATCTGGCGCTTGCCGAGGAAGCGCTCGGTCACCTTGTCGAGCGTGCGGTGGTAGTGCGTGATGACGTGCGCGTTGGCGCTGACCTTGAGGCGCGAGACGTCGACGCCGCGGGCGATCAGCGCGTCGAGCTCGTCGAAGAGGACCTCGATGTCGACGACGACGCCGTTGCCGATGATCGGGGTGACGCCGGGCGAGAGGATGCCCGAGGGCAGCAGGTGAAGCGCGTACTTCTGGTCGCCGATGACGACCGTGTGGCCGGCGTTGTTGCCGCCGTTGAACTTGACGACGTAGTCGATGCGGCTGCCGAGCAGGTCGGTGGCCTTGCCCTTGCCCTCGTCGCCCCACTGGGCACCGATGATCACTACTGCGGGCATGGGGGGCTCCTCACGTCGGGGGACTGCACCGGGTGAGGTGCACTTGAGTCTACCGACAGGTGCGCCACGCCGGTCGGGGCCGGGGCTGGCGCATTCGTTGCGCGGTACGACAAACTACCGACCATGAGTCTCGTCGCCGGGGTCGACTCCTCGACCCAGAGTTGCAAGGTCGTCGTCCGCGACGCGTCGTCGGGTGCGCTGGTGCGCTCCGGGAGCGCGCGGCACCCCGAGGGCACCGAGGTCGCCCCGTCGGCCTGGTGGGCCGCGCTGCTCGAGGCGATCGCCGCGGCGGGCGGCCTCGACGACGTCGACGCGATCTCGGTCGCCGGCCAGCAGCACGGCATGGTCGCCCTCGACGCCGAGGGCGAGGTCGTCCGTGACGCCCTCCTCTGGAACGACACCCGCAGCGCCGACGCCGCACGCGACCTCGTCGACGAGCTCGGCGCCGACGAGTGGGCCCGGCGCACCGGCACGGTGCCGGTCGCCTCCTTCACCGCGACGAAGCTGCGGTGGCTGCGCGACGCCGAGCCGGCCTCCGCCGAGCGCGTGGCCGCGGTGGCGCTGCCGCACGACTGGCTGACCTGGCGGCTGCTCGGGTACGGGCCCCGCGACTCCTCGCCCCTCGGCCCCGACCTCGACGAGCTCGTGACCGACCGCAGCGACGCGAGCGGCACCTCGTACTGGAGCCCGGCCGACGACGGCTACGACCTCGAACTGTTCGAGCGCGCGCTCGGCCGCCCCGGCCGGGTGGCCGGCGGCGACGGCACGGGCGTCGTGCTGCCCCGCGTGCTCGGCCCGTCGGAGGCGGCGGGCACGACGGTCGCCCACGCGAGCGTGCCGGCCGGGCTGGTGGTCGCGGCCGGCGCCGGCGACAACGCGGGCGCCGCGCTCGGCCTCGACGCCGGGGTCGGCGACCTCGTGATCAGCATCGGCACGAGCGGCACCGCCTTCGCCGTCACCGACCACCCCGTGGCCGACCCCAGCGGCACGGTCGCGGGCTTCGCCGACGCGGCCGGCGGGTTCCTGCCCCTGGTCGCGACCCTCAACGCAGCCCGGGTGCTCTCGTCGATCGGGGCGCTGCTCGGCGTCGACCACGACGAGCTCGCCCGGCTCGCCCTCGCCGCCGAGCCCGGCTCGGGCGGGGTCTCGCTGGTGCCCTACTTCGAGGGCGAGCGGACGCCCGACCTGCCCCGCGCGACGGCCACCCTCGCCGGCCTGACCCTCGCCTCCACGACCCGCGAGAACCTCGCGCGCGCCGCGGTCGAGGGCATGCTCTCGGCGCTGGCCGACGGCGCCGCCGCCGTCCGCGACCTGGGCGTCGAGGTGCACCGCGTGCTGCTCATCGGCGGGGCCGCGCTGAACCCGGCCGTGCAGGCCGTCGCCGCCCAGGTCTTCGACGTTCCCGTCTCGGTGCCGTCGCCGGGCGAGTACGTCGCCGACGGGGCCGCGCGGCAGGCGGCGTGGGCGCTCACCGGGGGCCGCCCCCGGTGGGAGGTCGCGATCCGGTCGTCGGCCGACGCGTCGCCGGTGCCCGCCATCGCGGCGCGGTACCGCGCGGCGCAGCAGCTCGGGTCGCTGCCCCGCGGCTGAGGCGGGCCGGAGGCGCGGGCCGGGTCGGCCGCCGAGCGGGCGGGCCAGGAGGCGCGGGCCGGGTCGGCCGGGCGGCGACACCTAGGATCGGTGACATGCCGACGGACGCCCAGCCGACCCCCTCCACGATGACCGAGGACTACCTCAAGGTCATCTGGAAGGCCGAGGAGTGGGCCGCCGGCGAGAGCGACCGGGGCATCACCACGAACGAGATCGCGGCGACGCTCGGCGTCGGCGCCTCGACCGTGTCGGGCAACCTGCGCAAGCTCGAGCGCGACGGCTACATCGACTACGAGCCCTACCGGCGCATCGCACTGAGCGAGCTCGGGCGGCGCGTCGCGGTCGGCATGGTCCGCCGCCACCGCCTGATCGAGACCTACCTCGTCGAGCGGCTGGGCTACGGCTGGGACGAGGTGCACGACGAGGCCGAGGTGCTCGAGCACGCGGTCAGCGACCGCCTCCTCGAGGCGTTCGACGTCGAGCTCGGCCGCCCGGCCGCCGACCCGCACGGCGACCCCATCCCCGCCGCCGACGGCACGGTGACCCGGCCCGTCGCGCACCCGCTGCAGCAGTTCGCGAGCGGCGAGTGCGGCTTCGTCGTCCGCGTCTCCGACGACGAGCCCGAGCTGCTGCGCTACCTCGCCTCGCTCGACCTGCGCGTCGGCGCCCACGTGCGCGTCGGCGAGCGCCGCGACTACGCGGGGTCGATGGAGGTCGTGCTGACCGACGTGCACGACCGGCCGCTCGGCACCGTCGAGCTCGCGGGCGCGGCCGCCTCGTCGGTGTGGGCGAACTCCGAGCCGCACACGCACGCCTGACCACGCCGGACCTCTGGCTGCGTCGGATCGGTCCGCCGTCCCGACCCGGCCGGCGTGTGCCGAGGCCGAGGCCGAGGCCGGGGCAAGGGCCAGGCCGGGTCGGGTCGGCCTAGCGCGCCGTGCGCGGCAGCGAGGCCGACGCCGGGTCGGAGAGCAGCGGCGCGAACGCGAGCTCGGCCGCCCCGATCACCAGGCGGTCCGCGCCCAGCTGTGCCCGCACGATGCTGACGTCGTCGGCCGGGCCGGGCAGCGCCTGCCGCGTGACCCGGTCGAGCAGGCGATCGGGGGCGGCGGCGAGCAACGACCCCAGGAACCCGCCGAGCACGATCATCGACGGGTCGAAAGCGTTGACGACCGTGCGCAGGGCGACCGCGAGCTGGTCGACCTGGCGCTCGACCTCGGCCCGCGCCTCGGAGCCGGGGCGCGCCTCCTGCAGGGCCGCGTCGAGCTCGTCGGCCTGCGCGCGCGACAGGCCGGTCGCGGCGAGCAGCGAGGCCTGGCCCACCTCGGTCTCGAGGCAGCCGGTGGCGCCGCAGTGGCAGAGCCGGCCGACCGAGTTGACCAGGGTGTGGCCGATCTCGCCGGCGTAGCCGCCCACCCCGGCGAGCGGTCGGCCCGCCGCGATGACGCCGCCGCCGACGCCGCTCGCGCCGCCGTTGAGGAAGACCAGGTCGTCGACCCCGCGCCCGGCCCCGAAGCGGCCCTCGGCCATCGCCGCGAGCGACGCGTCGTTGGCCGCCTCGGTCGGCAGGCCGGTCGCCTCCGAGACGAGGGCCGCGAACGGCTCGTCGACCCAGCCGAGGTGCGGCGCGAGGCGGACCAGGCCGCCGTCGGCCCGGACGAGGCCCGGCACCGCGGCGCCGACGCCCACCTCGGCCACCACTCCCCCGCTGCTCCGCAGCACCTGGCGCAGCTCGTCGATGGTCTCCGCGGCGAGCGCGGCGGCCTCGGCGGCCGTGGGCACGCTCGCCGTCTCGCGACGGACCCTCGCGCGGACGGCCCCGCCGAGGCCCACGGCCCCGACGGTCACCGCGTCGATCTCGGGGTTGACCGACCAGGCCACGACGTCGGAGCGCGCCTCGACGACCGGGCTCGGCCGCCCCACGCGCGAGACCCCCACGGGGTCCGCTTCGTGGGCCAGCTGCCGGTCGACGAGGTCGCCGACGAGCGTCGCGATGGTGGAGCGGTTGAGGCCGGTCAGGCGCGTCAGCTCCGACCGGGAGAGCGGGCCACGAGCGTGCACGAGGCCGAGCACGGCCGCCAGGTTCGACTGGCGAGCGCCCTCCGTCCGCGCGACCTGGTCGATCGTCACGATGCCGCCCCCCTTCGTCGTTCCGACCCTACTGCGACGCGGGGTCTCCCCCGACCTCGTCCAGGCTCCAGCCGGAGGCGGTGGTCTCGACCGTCACCGCGCCTCCCGCACGCCGGACGACGAAGTCGGCCCGCACGCCGTCGGGCGTGGTCACGGTGACCGTGCGGTCGCCGTCGCCCCCGGGGAAGACCCGCAGCACGAGCCCGTCGAGGTAGTCGTGGTCGGGGCGGTCGTCGCGACCGCCGACCGGGACGACGGCGCCCTCGCGGACGTACAGCGGCAGCGAGAGGACGTCGTGCACCTCGGTGCGCCAGGTGCCGGTGCCCGCGTCGACGACCTCGCCGGTGAACCAGCTCGTCCAGCGGCCGGCGGGCAGGTAGACCTCGACGGTGCCGTCGGCGGAGAACACCGGGGCCACCAGCAGGTCGTCGCCCAGCATGTACTGCGTGTCGACGTGGGCGACGGCGCGGTCGGCGGGGAAGGCCAGGGCCATCGGCCGCATCACCGGCAGGCCGGTGCGGGAGGCCTCGAGCCCGGCGGCGTAGAGGTACGGCATCAGCGAGAGCTTCAGCGTCGTGAAGCGCCGGGTCACCTCCACGGCCTCCTCGTCGAAGGCCCACGGCACCCGGTACGAGCCGCTGCCGTGGAAGCGGCTGTGGCTCGACAGCAGGCCGAAGGCCGTCCAGCGCTTGTAGACCTCGGCGTCGGGGGTGCCCTCGAAGCCGCCGATGTCGTGGCTCCAGAACGAGAACCCGCTCATCGCGATCGAGAGGCCGCCGCGGAGGGTCTCGGCCATCGACTCGAAGGTCGACGTCGAGTCGCCGCCCCAGTGCACCGGCAGGCGCTGACCGCCCGTGGTCGCCGAGCGGGCGAAGACGACGGCGTCGCCCTCGCCGCGGACCTCCTCGAGCACCTCGAAGACGGCCTCGTTGTACAGCTGCGTGTACCAGTTGTGCATGCGCTCGGGGTCGGAGCCGTCGTGCCAGACCACCCCGGTGGGGATCCGCTCGCCGAAGTCGGTCTTGAAAGCGTCGACCCCCTGCGCCTGCAGCGCGCGGAGCTTGCCCTGGAACCACGCGGTCGCCTCGGGGTTCGTGAAGTCGACGAGGCCCATGCCGGCCTGCCAGAGGTCCCACTGCCAGACGCTGCCGTCGGGGTTCCGCACGAGGTAGCCGGCGTCGGCCGCCTCGCGGAAGAGCGCCGACCGCTGGCCGATGTAGGGGTTGATCCAGACGCAGACGCGGAGGTCGCGCTCGTGCAGGCGGGCGAGCATGCCCTCGGGGTCGGGGAAGACCCGAGGATCCCACTCGAAGTCGCACCACTGGAACTCGCGCATCCAGAAGCAGTCGAAGTGGAAGACGCTGACCGGCATGTCGCGCCGGGCCATCTCGTCGACGAAGGAGGTGACGGTCGCCTCGTCGTAGTCGGTCGTGAACGACGTCGAGAGCCAGAGCCCGTACGACCAGGCCGGCACGTGCGCCGGGCGGCCGGTCAAGCGCGTGTACCGGTCGAGGACGTCGGCCGGGGTCGGCCCCGCGATCACGTAGTACGTCAGGCCCTCGCCCGCGACCGAGAACTGCACCCGCTCGACCGCCTCCGAGCCGATCTCGTACGAGACGTGGCCGGGGTGGTCGACGAGCACGCCGTAGCCGCGGCTCGTCAGGTAGAAGGGCACGTTCTTGTAGGCCTGCTCGCTCGACGTGCCGCCGTCGGCGTTCCAGACGTCGACCGTCTGGCCGTTCTTCACCAGCGGGCCGAAGCGCTCGCCGAGCCCGTAGACGAACTCGCCGACGCCGAGCGACAGCTGCTGCGACACGTAGTGCGGGGCGAACGCCCGCGCGGTGCCCGCCCCGGCGTTGCCCACCATCGCGCCGTCGAGCTGCGCGTCGGCGGCCACCGAGTGGTAGCCGACCGACTTCGCGCCCGAGCGGGTGAGGACGGTGTCGCCGTCGCTGAACGAGAGGTCGAAGGGGGCCCCGCGACCCACGGTGGCCGTGAGCCGGCCCGAGTTCAGGGTGGCGCCTCCCTCGGTCGCCGTCGCCGTGCCGACCCCGGCCTCGCCGCCCTCGGCCCCGACGAGGTCGAAGCCGATCTCGTCGCGCCCGCCGGAGAAGTGCTCGACGGTGACGCCGATCACGCCCTCCATCGGCGAGCGCAGCGTGACGGTCATGACCGGGCGGTTGAGGGTGTCGCCCCGCGACGCGATGACCTTGGTCGGGGCCGTCACGACGAGCGAGCGGCCGTCGGCGCCCTGCTCGACGTCGTAGGCCTCCTGGGCGAAGAGGGAGGAGACGCCGGGGCGCGTCTGCCAGAAGCCGTCGGTGAACTTCACGATGCGGTGCCTTTCGAGGGGAGTCGCGGGGCGGGGGGCCGGGGAGCGCGGCGGGCGCGGAGCCCGGTCACTTGACGGCCCCGGCCGTGATGCCGCGGGTGAGCGTGCGCTGGAACAGCAGGAAGAAGACGAGCGTCGGGATGAGCCCGAGCAGCGCCGAGGCGCTCGTCGTCGTGACGTCCATCAGGCGGTCGCCCTGCAGCGCCGTGATGGCGACGGGCACCGTCTGGTTGTCGTTCGACACCAGGAACGTCAGCGGGATGAGGAACTCGTTCCAGGTCCAGATGAAGAAGAAGATCGCGAGCACCGACAGCGTCGGGCGACTGATCGGCACGATGACGCGCCAGAGGATCTGCCACCGGCTGGCCCCGTCGAGCGACGCGGCCTCGAGCACCTCCTTGGGGAAGGTGCCGTAGACGCTCGACAGCAGGTACGTGCCGAAGGCGCTCTGGATGACCGTGAAGATGATGATGACGGCCCAGATGTTGTCGTAGAGCCCCACCTGCTTGAACAGGAAGTACAGCGGGTAGAGCAGCGCCTCCTGCGGCAGCATGTTCGCGAGCAGGAAGAGCACGATGATCCAGGTGCGGCCGCGCACCCGGCCGATGCCGAGGGCGTACGCGTTGAACACCGAGATGACGACGGCGAAGAGGGCGACGAGGGCCGCGATGACGAAGCTGTTCCAGAGCTTGGTCGGGAACTCGACCCTGTTCCAGAAGTTCACCAGGCCGTCGAAGTAGAGCGACGTCGGCAGGCTCAGCGGCCCGCCGCTCGTGTAGTCGGCGGGCGACTTGAACGAGTTCACCAGGATCAGCAGGAAGGGCAGCGCGATCAGCAGCCCGAAGAGCAGGGCCGCGGCCAGGATCACCCAGTCGGTGACCGTCTTCTTCCTCTTCCGCTGCTTGGCCTTCGGGAGGCGCGGGCTGGGCACCGCAGGGCGGATGCGGTCGCCCTCCACCGGCGGGACGACGGTCGTGGCCATCAGCGGCCTCTCTCTGCTCGTTCGACCCGGTTCTGGGCCTGGATGAAGAAGATCGTGATGACGACGATGACGAGGGTCAGCGCCGTCGCGATGGTGGCGCCGTAGCCGACCTGCTGGCTCTGGAAGAACTCGCTGTAGGCGTAGTAGCTCGGCACGATCGTGGAGTCGCCGGGGCCGCCGCGGGTGAGGGCGTAGATCGGCCCGAAGACCTTGAGCGCCGCGATGGTGCAGGTGAGCACGACCACGAAGATCT
Organism: Frigoribacterium sp. NBH87; assembly: GCF_014217665.1. Classification (NCBI taxonomy): domain Bacteria; kingdom Bacillati; phylum Actinomycetota; class Actinomycetes; order Micrococcales; family Microbacteriaceae; genus Frigoribacterium; species Frigoribacterium sp. NBH87. The sequence continues at coordinate 2,257,288 of NZ_CP043650.1, read as the reverse complement.
CGGGGCGGATGATGCTCACCGTGATCGCGCGGAACCGCTGGAACCAGCCGGCGCCGTCGAGCTCGGCGGCCTCGTAGAGCTCGGGGTCGACGCGCTGGAGGGCCGCCATGAAGATGACCACCGGGTAGCCGAGCTGGACCCAGACCATCACCACCATGATGCTGAGCAGCGCCGTGTCGGGGCTGCCGAGCCAGTTGTGCTGGAGGGCGCCGAGCCCGACGGCGTCGAGGACGCTGTTGAGCGCGCCGTTCTCGGGCCGGAGGATCCAGCCGATGACGATCGCGGCGATGGCCACGGGCAGGATCTGCGGCAGGTAGTAGGTGGCCCGGAGGAACGACGCCAGGCGGCCGCCGAACTTGCGGCCGATCAGGTCGAAGAGCATCGCGGCGAGGAGCAGGCCGAGCAGGGTCGGCACGACGACCATGGCGATGATCAGGAAGACGCTGTTGAGGAACGACGTCCAGAAGCGCTCGTCGGCCATCAGCTCGCGCCAGTTGTCGAGCCCCGCCCAGGTCGGCGGGCGGATGCCGCGGTAGTCGGTGAAGCTGAGGTAGACGTTCCAGACCAGGGGCACCAGGACGACGACCGCGAACAGCGCGAAGCCGGGGACGAGGTACAGCCAGAAGCCACGGCGGCCGGAGCCCGGCAGCAGGCTCTCCTCCGCCGGGCGGGCCGGGCGGGCGGCGCGGGGGCCGGAGCCCGGGAGGGCCGACGTCGTGCGCCGGCCCTCCCGGGTCTCCCGCGCCTCCTTCGTGTCGAGGGAGGTCATGGCCTGCTACTCCCCGGTGATGTCGTCGACGCCGCTCTGGTACTGGCCGCCCAGGGTCTCGAGCATCTCCTCAGGCGAGGCCGAGCCGTTGACGAGCTCCTGGGTGCCGGCGACCAGCTGGTCGTAGAAGGTCGGCGTGGGCCAGTCGGGGTAGAAGGCGAGGCCGTCGCGCTCGAGGAGCGTGTTGAAGTTCGCGATCAGCTCCTGGCTCTTCGGGTCGGTGATGTCGGCCGGGTCGGCCTTGACGGGCACGCCGCCGTTGTTGCCGATGAGGTTCTGGATCTCGGGGCGCATCGTGATGTCGATGAACTTCTCGGCGAGCTCCTTGTTGGCGGCGTTCTCGGGGATCACCCAGAGGTTGCCGCCCGAGCCCGGAGCCATCTCGCTGCCGGGGAAGAGGAACGTGCCCCAGTCGAACGTCGCCTCGTCGGCGACGCGGCCGGCCCACCAGCTGCCGGAGACCATGATCGGCGCGCCGCCGCTCATGAAGGTCGTGCCCATGTCTTCGGCCTTGATGCCGGTGACGTCCTTCGAGATCCAGCCGTTCTCGACGTACTCCTGCAGCTTGTCGGCCGCGTAGCTGAGCTCGGGGCCCTGCCAGTCGACGTCGCCCTCGTACAGCTGGTAGTCGTCGACGAACGAGCGGTCGGCCTGCGAGAGGGCCAGCTGGTAGAAGAGCTGCCCGAGCGGGTACTCGGCACCCGCCTCGGCGAGCGGGGTGATGCCCGCGTCGGCGAAGGTCTGCAGCGCCGCCTCGAACTCGTCGTAGGTCGTGGGCACCTCGACGCCCTGCGCCGCGAAGGCGTCCTTGTTGTAGTAGACCTCGACGTACTCGCCGTAGTTCGGGATGCCGTACCAGCTGCCCGAGCCCATGATGCCGCGCTCGTCGTACTTCGACGTCGTGGCGATCGACGGGGCGAGGTCGTCGTCCCAGCCGTACTCGGCGACGGCGTCGTCGAGGTTCGCCAGCAGGCCCTGGCTGGCGAGCAGGCCCGCCGTCGCGTTGCCCTTGTTGTACTCGAGGATGTCGGGCGCCTCGTCGGAGTTCAGCACCTGGCTGGCCGTCGAGCGGATCTGCTCGAAGCTCTTCGCCTCGAACTCGACGGTCGCGCCGGTCTCCTCCTCGAAGGTCTCGATGGCCTGGTCCCACGCGATGCCCATCGCGCTGGTCTCGCTCTCGAAGTGCCAGAGCTTGAGGGTGTCGGGGTCGGAGGACCCGCCGCCGGCCGAGCAGCCGGTGAGCAGCCCGGCGGTGGCCGCGAGGGCCGTGCCGACTGCGAGCACGCGTCGTTTCTTCATGGTTCTACCTCCTCGTAGAGGCCCCTTGCGTCGTCGAAGCGTTTCGACGATCGTCGTGGGGCGGTGATCTGCGGTGTCGTGCGGTGGTGGTGCGTGGTGCAGGTGGTGCGTGGTGCGGGTGGTGCGGTGGTGCTGGTGGGTGAGGGACAGGGAAGGCTAGGAGGCGCGGGTCGGCACGGTGACCGAGCCCTGCGCGAGGTAGACGGGGGCGATCAGCTCGACCCCGCGGTCGAGCCGGCCGTCGATGCGCTCGAAGGCGGCCTCGACCGCGCGGCGGCACATCTCGTCGATCGGCAGCGGGATCATGTCGAGCGCCGGCTCGAGCTCGTCGGCCGCGTAGCTCGCGGCGGCGGCGAGCACGGAGAGGTCGCGGGGGATCTCGAGGCCCAGCTGCCGGATGCGCTGCAGCACGGCCTCGGCCGTCGGCTCGCTGCAGTGCAGCACGAGCGCGGTCATGCCGGGGAGGCGGGCCCGCAGCTCGTCGAAGGCCCGCCCGCCGGAGGCGCGGCTGAGGTCGGTCGGGATGGTGACGGTCTCGAGGCCGCGCACCTGGGCCCGCGCCGCGAACGCGTCGTCGAAGCGCCGGATGAAGCCCGTGTCGCGCTCCTGGTACGAGGCGGGGTGGCCGACCACGCCGACGACGCGGTGGCCGGCGTCGGCGAGGCGGTCGACGCTCATCGCGGCGGCGGTCTCGAAGTCGAGGTCGATGCAGGCGAGGTCGTCGGCCCCCTGCGGGATGCCGATGAAGCCGGCCGGCAGGGCGAGCTCGCGGACGAGGTCGACGCGCTCGTCGACCGTGGCGACGCCGATCGCGACGACGCCGTCGACCAGCGAGCTCGACGCGACGCGCCGGATGCCCGACACCTCGTCGTCGGTGGCCAGCAGCAGCACGTCGTAGTCGCGGCGGCGAGCAGCCTCGACGACGGCGGTGACGAAGCGCATCTGGGTGGGCTGGTGGTTGTCGGGCCGCACCGGGGCGCTCAGCGCCAGGATGTTCGTCCGGGCGCCGGCCAGCATCCGCGCGCCGGCGTGGGGGCGGTAGCCGAGCCGGTCGACCGCCTCCGTCACGCGCTGCCGCGTCGTCGACGCGATCGAGCGCTTGCCGGAGAGGGCGTACGAGACCGTGGAGATGGACACGCCGGCGGCCTCTGCCACGTCGTGGATCGTCGCCATCGGGACCTCGCTGTCTGGTGGGTGGAGAGACGCGAGACCGACGCTCTCCCGCTCGGTGCGGAAGCGCTTCGACTGCTCGCGGTTCGAGACACTACGACAGCCGCGACGGCCAGCGCAAGTGTTTCGTTGCCGCGGACGACAAATGCCGACCGGGCTTCCTTTCAGGCCGCGGACCGGATATGTTGAGGCACACAACATTCGTCGCGGCCCCGTCGCGGCGACCAGGCCTCGTCGCAGACGCACTCTCGGAAAGGGACATCGATGTCCGTCACCCCCACTCGCGAAGACAAGTTCTCGTTCGGCCTCTGGACGGTCGGCTACACGGGCGCGGACCCGTTCGGCGGCCCCACGCGCCCCGACCTCGACGTCGTCGAGGCCGTCGAGAACCTCGACCGCCTCGGCGCCTACGGCCTCACCTTCCACGACGACGACCTCTTCGCCTTCGGCTCGACCGACGCGGAGCGCCAGACGCAGATCGACCGCCTCAAGGGCGCCCTCGACGCGACCGGCATCGTGGTGCCGATGGTCACCACCAACCTTTTCAGCGCCCCCGTCTTCAAGGACGGCGGGTTCACCTCGAACGACCGCGGCGTGCGCCGTTTCGCGCTCCGCAAGGTGCTCCGCAACATCGACCTCGCCGCCGAGCTGGGCGCGAAGACCTTCGTCATGTGGGGCGGCCGCGAGGGCGCCGAGTACGACGCCGCCAAGGACGTCCAGGCGGCGCTCTCGCGCTACAAGGAGGGCGTCGACATGCTCTCGCAGTACGTGCTCGACAAGGGCTACGACCTGCGCTTCGCGATCGAGCCCAAGCCGAACGAGCCCCGCGGCGACATCCTGCTGCCGACGCTCGGCCACGCGATCGCGTTCATCGAGACGCTCGAGCACCCCGAGATGGCGGGCGTGAACCCCGAGGTCGGCCACGAGCAGATGGCGGGCCTGAACTTCACCGCCGGCATCGCCCAGGCGCTCTACCAGGGCAAGCTCTTCCACATCGACCTCAACGGCCAGCGCGGCATCAAGTACGACCAGGACCTCGTCTTCGGCCACGGCGACCTGCAGAACGCGTTCTCGCTCGTCGACCTGCTGGAGCACGGCTCCCCCCAGGGCGGCCCCTCCTACGACGGCCCCCGCCACTTCGACTACAAGCCCTCCCGCACCGAGTCGATCGACGGCGTCTGGGAGTCCGCGGCCGCCAACATGCGCATGTACCTGCTGCTCAAGGAGCGCGCGCAGGCCTTCCGCGCCGACCCCGAGGTGCAGGAGGCGCTGGCCGCCAGCCAGGTCGCCGAGCTCTCGGTGCCGACCCTGGGCGAGGGCGAGGGCTACGAGCAGCTCCTGGCCGACCGTGCCTCCTACGAGGAGTACGACGCCTCCGCCCACTTCGGCGGTCACGGCTACGGCTTCGTCCGTCTGCAGCAGCTCGCCCTCGAGCACCTGATGGGCGCACGCGACTAGGAGCAGGCGCGAAGCGGCTGCGTCGCGTGCGCTGACGCGCGCCAGCGCGTCAGACGCCACTGAGAGCAGGCGCGAAGCGACTGCGTGGCGCGCGCTGACGCGCCCCAGCGCGTCAGACGCCACTGAGAGCAGGCGCGAAGCGACTGCGTGGCGCGCGCTGACGCGCTCCAGCGCGTCAGACGGAGCTAGGAGCAGGCGCGCCAGCGCCAGCCACACCCACGACGCCCGGCCCCGACCCTCGGGGCCGGGCGTCGCCACGCCCGCCGTCCCGCACGGCAGCGCACGGCCTGTCCGGGATGCGTACGATCCCCCTCCGCTGCTGACCGAGCGACCAGGGCGTCCGATGGTGTCCCTCGAACGAGGAGGTCGCATGGTCGAGGGCGCTGCTGCGGAGCTCCGCTGTCGCATCTGCCGGGCACCGGCCCGCCTCGCCGACAACCCCTACTTCGGCACGGGGCTCTCGGTGCACCGGCAGATCCAGGTCTGCACTCGGTGCCAGGCGATCTCGTTCCCGCCGCGGGCCGAGCGGGACGCGGGCGAGGCCGTCACCGCGCCTCCCCGGGGCTGGCGGGCCCGCCTCGGAGCGTGGCTGCACGCCCACTGACCTCTCCCCCGGCCAGTCGGCGGGAGTCTGGACCCGTGGCCGCGTCGATCAGTCGGCGTCGAGCCCCTCGAGCGCCTCACGGGCCCGCTCCGCCTCACGCCGGGCTGCGGTCGCGTCCTCGACGGCCCGACGACGCTCCCGGCGCAGGAACCGCTCGCGGTCGTCGAGCTCGGCCCGACGAGCCTCGGCGGCCGCGAACTCGTCGCGCAGCCGACGCAGGTCGTCGGCGACGCGGTCGCGAGCGTCGTCCAGCTCCGCGACCCGCGACTCCACCTCGTCCCGGTCCGCCTCGGCCCGGTCGGCGGCCTGCTCGGCGCGCCGCAGCTCCTCCCGCGCGACGCGCCGTGCGTCCCGCTGCCGGCTCCGTCGGTCGGGGCCGCTCGTGGACTCGGGCCCGCCGGGGGCCCCGGCGCCCGCGCGGCGCGGTCGGGGCCGGTCGACGGCCTCGCCGGCCACGGCCCCGTCGAGGTCGGCGGGCTCCAGGCCGTCCGCCGCGAGGGGGCGGACGAGCACACCCGACCGGGCGGCCTCCGCCGCGTCGGCGTCGGCCACGACGGCTCGCAGGGTCTGCTCGAGGGCCACCACGGCCGGGCCGGCCAGGGGCGCACCCGCCTGCTCGGCGAGCTCACGGCCACGGGCGAGGAGCTGCGCGAGCGTGGTCTTCCGCTCGTCGGCCAGCGTCGCGAGCGCTGCCCGGTCGCCCTCCGCCTGCGCCGCGCGGAACCGGTCACCCAGGGCCGCCGCGCCGGCGAGGCCCTGCCCGGCGTCGTCGCGGGCGAGCAGGTCCACCGCCCAGGCCGCGGGGCGGCACGCGGCAGCCGGCGGATCCTGCCCGCCAGGTCGCGGTCGCCGGAGCGGCGCACCTCGGCGGCGAGCGCGTCCCGGGCCGCCACGAACTCGCCGGGCACCAGGGCGTAGAGCTGTTGGGCGGCGTCGGCGAGGGTCATCGATCGACCGTACCCACCGGCACCGCCGACCGGCCGTCGGGGCGCGCGGACGCTCCGGTCACGGGAGCAGGTCGTGCGGGCCAGGGGGGGAGCGGCCGCGACGCGGGCGGTCAGGACGCCGAGAGCGACCCGGCGGCGGCGCGGGCAGCGCGTCGCCGTGCGCGGCGCCGGACGGGAGCCGGATCGCCGGCGCCGACCTCGCTCGCCAGGCCGGCGAGCTCCGTCGCGACGGCCCCGGCGAGCGCCGACGCCGCGCGGTGCCGCCGCGTCGGGGCGGCCCGACGGTCGTCGACCGCCTCGAGGGCGGCCACCACCCCGGGGGCGAGGGCCTCGGCCCACTTGCGGTGCATGGAGGCCCAGGAGAAGAGCTCCTGGACGTAGAGGCCGTCGAGGCTCCACGAGGGGAAGGGCACGACGGTGACCGCGTCGTCGTCGGCGGCGACCCGACGGCTCGCGGCGTCGAGGCGCGCGATCTGCGCGGTGATGAGGCGGCGGGCGACGGGCGGGATCGGACGGAACTCGGCCATGGGCGGCAGCTCGGCCACCACGACCCCGACCTCGGGGCCGGCCTCCTGGCGCACGCGGTCGACGAGCAGGCGCAGGTCGGCCTCCCACGAGGTCGCGCTGGTCGCCGCGAGCACGTCGGCGATGCCGAGCAGCACGACGACGACGTCGGCGCCCTCCGTCGTGAGGGAGGGCATCGTCGCGGCCGTGTGCATCGTGAGCACGGGCGAGGTGAGCTCGCTCCAGCTGAGGCCGCGGCCGCGCCGGTCGGCGACCCGCGCCGCGGTCTGGCTCGACGTCGTCATGCCGTGGCTCAGCACGCCGAGGCCGGAGACCGCGACGCTGCCGATGAAGGCGAGCCGCTCGGGCCGGGGCCCGGCGATGAGGGGGGCGCGCTCGTCGCGCGGGAAGATCGACGACGCCATCTCGCGGCGGTAGAGCTCCAGGTGCACGCGGAAGAGCGGTCGAGCCGCGCCGACGAGCAGCGCGGCGAGGGGCGCCGGCACGCCTCGGTGGCGGCGGGGGGCGACGAGCGGGGTCGGGGCGTCGTCGGGGGCGGTGCGGTGGTCCATCGTGTCCTGCGTCCGTGCGGTGACCGAGTCTCCCCGGCGGACCCGTCCTGGGGCCCGTCTCGAGTGTCGCCGCCGGAGGGGCGCCGCGGGCGGCCGGTGCGCTTCCTGGACAATGCGGACGCATGGACCTGGGTCGGCCGAAAGGAGGACACGCCTCGAGGGAAAGTCCAGGTCAGAGCCCCACGAAGACCCGAGGAGGCGCGGGCGCGCCCCGCGGGACGCGCCTCGGCAGCCATCCACCCACCCCGCCAACTGGGGGCATGTCCCTGCCCTGTCGCCGCGTCCACGATCTGATCTTGCACAGCAGTGTGCAAGATCGTACGATGGACCTCGTGACCACGACCGAGCAGACCCCGCGAGCCCCCCGCCGCGACGCCGCCGCCAACCGCGAGGCCCTGATGGCCGCCGCGGTCCGGCTCCTCAACGTCGACGCCGCCGCCCCCCTCGAGGCGATCGCCGCCGAGGCGGGCCTGTCGCGTCGCAGCGTCTACGGGCACTTCGCGACCCGCGACGACCTCGTGCGCGAGGTCACCCTGCGCGGCGCCGCCCGCATCGGCGTGGCCGCGCTGCCCGACCACGTCGACGACCCGGTCGTCCAGCTCGCCGCCCTCGGCGCGCGGCTGTGGTCGGAGGTCGAGCACGTGCGCGTGCTGGCCCAGCTGACGGTGCGCGGGCCCCTGGCCGCCGAGGTGGGCGGCGCGCTGGCGCCGCTGCGGGCCTTCCTCCGCGAGACCGTGCGTCGCGGCGTCGCCGACGGGCGCATGCGCGACGACATCGCGGTCGACACGCTGGCCCGGCTCGTCGAGGGCGCTGCGCTCACGGTGCTCGACGAAGCGACCGGCCGCGACCTCGACCGCGCCGAGGGCCACCGCCTCGTGATGCTCGCCGTGCTCGCCATGGTCGGGCTCGGCTGGCGCGAGGCCGACGAGCTGGTGAGGGCGACGCCCGGACTGGCCCTCGCACCGCCGCCCGCCGACCCGTCGACCGCCGACCCCCGCCCCACCCCGACCCCGGAGCCCTCCGCATGAGACTCGAACTCGACCAGGTCGCCCTCGGCGACGGCCCCGGCGCTCCGCTCCCCGCCGTCTCGGTGGTGGCCGACCGCCGCGCCCCCGGCTTCGTCGCCGTCGAGACGGAGGGCGCCCCCACGCTCGCCTCCCTCGTCGCCGGCGGGCGGATGGCCCCCGACCGCGGCCGGGTGACGCTCGACGGGAGCGAGGACGCCGACGCGGTCCGCGCCTCCTTCGCCCTCGTCGACACCCCCACGGTGGCCGAGCCCTTCAGCACGCTGACCGTGGCGCAGGTGACCCGGGAGGAGCTGGCGCTGGCCGGCCACCGGGCCGACCGCGCCTCCGTCGCCGAGTTCCTCGACGTCCTCGGGCTGACGGAGCACCGCCGCACCCGACTCGCGTCGCTGCCGACCGAGCTGCGCGTCCGGCTGCTCTGCGAGCTGGCGATGCTGCGCCCGGGCGTGGAGGGCCTCGTGCTCACCAGCCCCGAGCGGCACGGCGGCGACGTCGCCGCCTGGCTCGGCGTCGTGCACGACCTGGCCCGCCGCGGGGTCGTCGTGCTGACCGTGACCGGCGTCGCCGCCCTGGCGACCGTCCGCGCCCTGCCCGCCCCGGACCTCGGCGAGGACGAGGACGAGGACGACGACGCCGAGGCCGCGCCCGGCGAGGACGAGGACACCGAGACCGCGCCCGACGCCGACTCCGACACCCACTTCGACGCCCGTCCCGACGACGACCCCGCCGCCCGCCCCGACGACGACACCGCTGCCCCGACCCCAGGAAGCCCCCGCTCGTGAAGATCATCGCCCTCGTCCGCTCCGAGCTGCAGCGGCTCACGTCGACCGGGCTCGCCCGCCTCGCCCTCGTCGCCCTGATGACCGTGCCGCTGCTATACGGCGGCCTCTACCTCTGGGCGAACCAGGACCCGTACGCGAAGCTCGACCAGGTGCCCGCGGCGCTCGTCAACGACGACGCCGGCACGACCGTCGACGGCACGGCGACGAACTACGGCGACGAGGTGACCGACGAGGTCGTCGACGGCGGCGACTTCGACTGGCACACGGTCAGCGCCGCGGAGGCCGCGGCCGGCCTCCGAGACGGCACGTACGACTTCACGTTCACCATCCCGCGCGACTTCAGCGCCGACCTCACCAGCGCCACGACCGACGACCCGACCCGCGCGCAGATCACCCTCGCGACGAACGACACCAACAGCTACCTGGCGACGACGATCGCCGGTCAGGCCGGCAAGACGATCCGGGCCTCGGTGACGGAGAAGGTCGGCAAGGAGGCGGCGGCCCAGCTGCTCGTCGGGCTCGCCGACATCAGGACGTCGCTCGGTGACGCGGCGGACGGCGCCGACCAGCTCGTCGGCGGCGTCGTCTCCGCGGAGCAGGGCACCGACCAGCTGGTGACCGGCGCCTCGGACGCGTCCGCCGGAGCCGACCAGCTCTCGGCCGGGGCCTCGTCGGCCGCGGCGGGCGCCCGGGCGCTCTCCGACGGCACGGACCAGCTGAGCGCCGGCGCCTCGACCCTGTCGAGCGGGCTCGACCAGCTCGAGACCGCGACGTCGACGCTGCCAGGCAGCGCACACCAGCTCGCGACCGGCGCCGACCAGGTCGCCGACGGGAACGAGGCCCTGGCCGCCGGCGTCGCCCAGGCCGCCACGGCGAGCCAGGCCGCGATCGACGCCGCCCCGGCCACGCAGCAGGCGATCGGGCAGCAGCTCGTCGAGTACTTCGTCGGGCAGGGCCAGACCCCCGAGGAGGCGGCGGCGTCAGCGGCCGAGGTGGCGAGCTACTTCGCCCCGCTCTCGCAGTCGCTGAGCGACGCGAACGCCCAGGTGCAGGGGCTGGACGCCCAGGTCGGGCAGCTCGCCACCGGCGCGCGACAGGTCTCGGACGGCGCCGCGGCGCTGGACGCGCAGGCCCCCGCCCTCGCCACGGGCATCTCGGACGCCGCCGCCGGGGCGCGCCAGCTCGACACGGGCGCCGCGTCCGCCGCGACGGGCGCGGACACGCTCGCCACGGGGCTCGGCACGCTCGACACCGGCGCCGCCGGGCTCTCCAGCGGGCTGCACACCCTCAGCGACGGCACGGTGAGCCTCCGCGAGGGCCTCGGCACCCTCGACACGGGCGCCACGCAGCTCCGCGACGGGCTGCAGACCGGCCTCGGCGAGATCCCCGCGAGCACCGAGCAGACCCGCGACGCGCAGTCCGAGGCCATCAGCGACCCGGTGTCCGTCTCCGACCAGGCCGTCACCAGCGCCGGCACCTACGGCGCGGGGCTCGCGCCGTTCTTCATCAGCCTCGCGGCCTGGATCGGCATCTACGCGCTGTTCCTGATCGTCAAGCCCTTCTCGAAGCGCGCCGTCACGGCCGTGCGCGCCCCCGGGCGCGTGGTCGTGGCGGGCTGGGCGGCCCCCGCGCTGCTCGGCGTCGTCCAGATGCTCGCGCTCTTCACGATCGTGCGGTTCGCGCTCGGCTTCGACGTCGTGCACCCCTGGGCGACCATCGGCCTGATGGCCCTCGCCTCGGTCACGTTCGCGGCGATCATCATGACGCTCAACGTGCTGCTCGGCAGCGTGGGGCAGTTCCTCGGCCTCGTGCTCATGGTCGTGCAGCTCGTGACCGCGGGCGGCACCTTCCCCTGGCAGACGCTGCCGGCGCCGCTCGCCGCCCTGCACTTCGTGCTGCCGATGAGCTACGCGACCGACGGCCTGCGCCAGCTGATGTACGGCGGCAGCACGGCCACCGCCTGGGGCGACGCGGGCGTCCTCGCCCTGTGGGGCCTCGGCGCGCTGCTGCTCTCGCTGCTCGCGGCGCGGCGGATGACCCGTCGCCGCACGCTGCGCGACCTGCGGCCGTCGCTGATCGGCTAGCGGCCGGGCCTCAGGCGCGCTCGGCCTCCAGCGCCGGAGCGGCGGCCGGGTCGGCGTCGTCGAGGAAGGTCGTCAGGCGCTCGACCTCGTCGGCCTCGCCGATGGCGGCGGCGCCGCGGCGGAGGGCCCAGAGCGAGCGCAGCACGCCGCGGTTGGGCTCGTGCGACCACGGCACGGGCCCCTGGCCCCGCCAGCCCGCCCGGCGCAGCGAGTCGAGACCGCGGTGGTAGCCGACGCGGGCGTAGGCGTAGGCCTCGAGGTCGGCGCCGCGCGCGGCGGCCTCGTCGCTGAGCAGCGCCCAGGCCAGCGACGACGTCGGGTGGGCCACGACGACCTCGGCCAGCTCGAGGGACCCGAGGTCGGCGAGCACGTCGGGCTCGGCGGGCAGCAGCGTCTCGGGCACGCCGAGGAGGTTCTGGGAGGGCATGCCCCCACGGTAGCCCGTGCTGCCGGACGACCCGGCCCGCGACTCCCCCCGGCCCGCCGCGGCGCGGGTCAGAAGCGGTGCTGCCGCACCCAGGCGTGCATGACCACCGCCGCCGCCGCGCTCGCGTTCAGGCTGCGGGTCGAGCCGAACTGCGAGATCGCGAGCAGCGCCTCCGAGGCGGCCACCGCCTCCTCGCTGAGGCCCGGGCCCTCCTGGCCGAAGAGCAGCACGCAGCGCTCGGGCAGGTCGAACGTCTCGACGGGCACCGACCCCTCGACGTTGTCGACGCCGAGCACGGGGAGGCGGTGGTCGCGTGCCCAGGCCACGAACGTCTCGACGTCGGGGTGGTGGACGACGTGCTGGTAGCGGTCGGTCACCATCGCGCCGCGCTTGTTCCAGCGGCGGCGACCGACGATGTGCACGGTGTCGGCCGCGAAGGCGTTCGCGCTGCGCACGATGGAGCCGATGTTCATGTCGTGCTGCCAGTTCTCGACGGCGACGTGGAAGGGGTGCCGGTGCTCGTCGAGGTCGGCGACGATCGCTTCCATGCTCCACCAGCGGTACCGGTCGACGACGTTGCGGGAGTCGCCGTCACGGAGGAGCTCGCGGTCGTAGCGGGGGTCGTCGGGCCAGGCGGCCTCGCCCCCGGGCCACGGGCCGACGCCGTGGGCGAGACGGGGCTCGTCGGGGTCGTCCGGGAGCGGGGAGGGACGCGGGTCGTCGACGGGCACGACCCCAGGGTACGTCGGCCGGTGCCGTGGCCCGCAGACCGATCGGTCATTGCACGTGTGACACGTGGAATGTTACCCTGCTCGAGCCGATCGACGAGCGCCGGCCCGACCCGCAGAGGTGCCCCATCAGCGAGACCGACCTCGACCCCTCTCCCCCTCCGCGTCACGGCTGGCCGGGCAGCGCCGCCGCCGTCCGCGGAGCGCTGGTGGCGGCCGACGCGGCGGCCTGGCTCGTGGCCGTCGCGACCGTGGCGCTGCTCGTCGACCTCGTCGGGCCGGGCACCGCACCGCACGTCGCCGCCTGCGCCGGCGCAGCCGCCGTCGCACAGCTCGCCGTGGGCACGGCCTGGGGCCTCTACCGCCCCCGGTGGGTCGCCGGCAGCGCCGCGGAGGCCCGCGGCCTCGTCGCCTGCGCCGCGGTGGCCGCGGCCGCGGTCTCGCTCCTGCCCCTGGTCTCGCCCTCCCGGCTCGGCCCGTGGATCGACTGGCCGCCGGCCCTGCCCCTCGTCGCGCTCGGCGTCGCCGCCCTCGCGATGGGCTCGGCCCGGGCGCTCCTCCGGGGCCGTCTCGAGGCGCGGCTCCGCCCCCGCGGCGCTCCGACGCCGGCCCTCGTGCTCGGTGCGGGCTCCGTGGGCGAGCACGTCGTCCGGCGGATGCTCACCGACCCGAGCTGCCGCCACCGCCCGGTCGCGCTGCTCGACGACGACCCGGCCACGCACGGCATGCGGATCGCGGGGCTGAAGGTGCTCGGCGGGCGCGAGGTGCTGGCCGAGGCCGCGGCCCGCACGGGCGCCGGCACCCTCGTGCTCGCGATGGCCCGGGCCGACGCCGCCCTGGTCCGCGAGCTGACCGACCACGGCGAGTCGGCGGGCCTCCGCGTGCTGACCGTCCCCACCATCGACGAGATCCTCGAGGGCAGGTCGGGCGTCACCGACCTCCGTGACGTCTCGCTCGAGGACCTCGTCGGGCGACGCCCGGTCGAGACCGACGTCGCGGCCGTCGCCGCGAGCGTCCGGGGCCGTCGCGTGCTCGTCACGGGCGCGGGCGGCTCGATCGGCAGCGAGCTCTGCCGCCAGCTGGCGGCGCTCGGCCCGGCGGAGCTCATCCTCCTCGACCGTGACGAGACCGCCCTGCAGTCGGTCCAGGTGTCCCTCGCCGGCCACGGCCTGCTCGACACCCGCGAGGTCGTCCTCGCGGACATCCGCGACCCCGTGGCGCTCGGAGCCGTCTTCCGGGCCCGTCGCCCCGAGGTGGTGTTCCACGCCGCAGCCCTCAAGCACCTGCCGCTGCTCGAGCAGTACCCCGGCGAGGCCTGGCAGACCAACGTGATGGGCACGCTCCACGTGCTGGAGGCCGCGCAGGCCGTCGACGTCGAGACGTTCGTGACCATCTCGACCGACAAGGCGGCGAACCCCACCAGCGTGCTCGGCCGCTCGAAGCGCGTGGCCGAACGGCTCACGGCGCACGCCGCCGAGGCCACCGGCCGTCGCTACCTCTCGGTGCGGTTCGGCAACGTCCTGGGCAGCCGCGGCAGCATGGTGCCGCTGTTCCGCGACCTGATCGCGGCGGGTCGACCCCTCACGGTCACGCACCCCGACGCGACGCGGTTCTTCATGACCATCCCGGAGGCCTGCCAGCTCGTGCTGCAGGCCGGGGCCATCGGCGGGCCCGGCGAGGTCCTCGTGCTCGACATGGGAGAACCCGTGCGGGTGCTCGACGTCGCCGAGCGGATGATCGCCCTGTCGGGGCGTGACGTCGAGGTCGTGTTCACCGGCCTGCGCCCGGGCGAGAAGCTCCACGAGGAGCTCACCGGCGTCGGCGAGGTCGACGAGCGGCCGGTCCACCCGCTCATCTCGCACACCGTGGTGCCGCCCCTCGCCGCCGACGACCTCGACGTCCGGTCGATGACGAACGGCCCTCCCCCCGCGGGCGAGCGCCGCGTCGCGACGGCCTAGCCGCGGCGACCTAGCCGCGGCGGGCCGAACGGCCTCGGCTCCGACCCGGAGGGGACGCGGCGGCCGCAGCGTCGCACTCGACGACGTCGCAGAGCCGGGCGACGAGCAGGGGCTGCGCGTAGCGCTCCTCCGCGAGCCGCCGGGCTGCCCGCCCCGCCCGCCGCAGCCCGGCGGCGTCGTCGACGAAGTCGGCGAGGGCACGGGCCGCCCGGCCGGGGTCGCGGTCGAGCTGCAGGCCCGCGCCCGTCTCGACCAGCGCCTCCGCCTGCCAGCCCCCGATGTTCATCGCGACCGGACGCGCCGCGGCGAGCGCGTCGAAGTACTTGTTCGCGCTGTTCGCCCGCAGGGCCGGCACGTCGGCGAACGAGCTGAGCGCGATGGTCGACGCCGCCAGGACGTCGGGCAGGTCGGCCTTGGCCACGGCGTCGAGCACGACGAGCGACCGGTCGAGGACCCCGAGCCGGCGCGCCCGCTCGCGCACCGCCTCCTTCTCGGCCCCCGCCCCGAGCAGCACGACGACCAGGTCGTGGCCCCGCCGGTCGAGCTCCACGGCGACGTCGACCAGGTGGTCGAGCCCGTTGGCCCGCCCGAAGGTGCCGCAGTAGACGGCCAGGCGACGCCCGAGGAGGCGCGGGTGGCGGCCCGTGAAGGCCTCCGGCCGGGCGCGGGCCGGGTCGAACCGCTCGAGGTCGCTCATGTTCGGCACGACCACGGTGCGGTCGCGCGGGTGACCCGCGCGGACGACCGAGTCGGCCATGCCGGGCGAGAGGGCGACCACGGTCGACGACGACGCGTAGGCCGCGCGTTCGAGGAGGCGCGCGGCCGCCCTCAGGAGGGGGTGCCGCAGCGCCCCCATCGCGATGGGCACCTCGGGCCAGCTGTCACGCACCTCGAAGACGAGCGGGGCCCGGCGGAGGAGGGTCGCCGCGATGCCCGGCACGGCGATCGTCAGCGGGGTGCTGGTCGCGACGACCACGTCGCCGCGGAGCGACCGGGCGAGCAGCGAGGAGCGCAGGGCGAACGCGACGAACGCGACGATGCGGCGTCCGTCGCCCATGGCGGCGGCGTAGTCGACGGGGATGCGGTGGACCGTCACGCCGTCGTGGACCTCGTCGGCGTCAGCGCCGTGCGCGCTCGCGGGGGCCGCGTCGACGGGCGGCGTGGCCGTCACGACGTGGACGTCGTGCCCGCGACGCGCGAGGGCCGTCGCGACGTGGAACGACCGCACCCCGCCGGCCTGCGCGGGGGTGAGGAAGTACTGGTGGAGGTAGACGACGCGCACGACGGCCTTCCGACGGAGACGGCAGGTCGTGGGCACTCCCCCGCCTGTGATGTTGCACATGTACAATACCGACTGCTCGGCCCGCCGTCGAGAGTCCGCACCCGATCGGAGCGAGAGCCGATGTCCCTGTCCGACCACCTCCACGTCCTGCGCCGCTCCTGGTGGCTCGTCGCGCTCGTGACCCTGCTGGGGCTGGCGGTCACGGCCGTCGTCTCGGGCGCCTCCCCGCGGGTGTACGAGTCGAGCACGCAGCTCTTCGTCTCGGTGCGCGGCACGAGCACGAGCACCGCGATCGAGGTCGGGCAGGGCAGCGCCGCCGCGCAGCAGAAGGTCCGCAGCTACACCGACGTCGTCACCAGCTCGCGCGTGCTCGAGCCGGTCGTGCTGCGGCTCGCCCTGCCGATGAGCACGAGCGAGCTCGCCGAGGCCGTCACCGCGACGGTGGCCGCGAACAGCGTCGTCCTGACCATCAGCGTCCGCGACACCGACCCCGCCCGCGCGGCCCTCATCACCGACGCGGTCAGCGAGAGCTTCCGCGACGTCGTGGTGGGCAGCCTCGAGGCCTCGCCCGACGGCGGGGCGAGCCTCGTCGGCCTCGAGGTGCTGGAGCCCGCGGTCGCGAGCAGCGCGCCCGTCTCGCCCCGCACCTCCCGCGACCTGCCCCTGGGCCTCGCCCTCGGCGCCGCCGTCGGCTACCTGGGCGCCCTCGCCCGGCACCTGCTCGACACCCGGGTGCGCTCCGGCGACGACGTCGAGGCGGCGGGCGAGACCGTCCTCGGGGCGACGCTCCACGACCCCGACGCCCAGCTCCGCCCGCTGACCGTGCAGCACGACCCCCGCGGCACGCGGGCGGAGGCGTACCGCTCGCTCCGGACGAGCCTGCAGTTCGCCGACGCGGGCAGCGACGCCCGCGTGGTCGTGGTGACCTCCGCGCTGCCCGGCGAGGGCAAGACCACGACCACCGCGAACCTCGCCGTGACGCTGGCGGAGACCGGCGCCCGGGTGGCGTTGGTCGACGCCGACCTCCGCCGGCCACGCCTCGCGGAGATGATGGGGCTGGAGGGCGCCGCGGGCCTGACGGACGTCCTCATCGGCCGGGCGGGGCTCCGCGACGTGGCCCAGCCCTGGGGCCGCGACGGCCTCGACGTCGTCGCCGCGGGCCAGGTGCCGCCGAACGCGAGCGAGCTGCTCGGCTCGACGCGCATGCGCGAGCTCCTGGTCGAGCTGAGGGCGACCTACGACTACGTCCTCTTCGACGCTCCCCCGCTGCTGCCGGTCACGGACGCCGCCGTCCTGAGCCACGTCGCGGACGGAGCCCTCGTCGTCGCCGCGCTCGGCCACACCCCGAGGGCCCGCCTGGAGGAGGCCCTCGCCCACCTGCACCGCATCGGCACGCGGGTGGTCGGCGTCGTCCTCACCATGCACCCGGTCGGCCGGGGAGGTGCCTACAGCGCCCCCTACGCGCCGGTCTCGGCGGCGTCTGAGCCCCTGGTGACCAGCCCCGCCTCCACGGGCTCCGAGCGTCGCGCCCGCGGTCGCCGGGCGGCACCGCGCCGGGCCGACGACGAGCGCCGTGCCTGACGGTCCGGCCCGACTCGTGCTCGATCCGCGCTGACGAACCGGGCGCGGCGTCGATCCTCCTCCTGGCTCAGCGGGCGTCAGAGGTCGACGACCACGGCCCCCCAGGAGAGACCGACGCCGAAGCCGACCAGGAGGAGCCGCATGCCCGGGCGGACCTGGCCCGTCCGGAGGGCCGCCGCCAGGGCCAGGGGGATCGACGAGGACGTCGTGTTGCCCACGTCGCTCATCTCCACCACGAACTTCTCCGTCGGGAGGTCGAGCTTGCGTCGCAGCGTCTCGAGCATGAAGGCGTTCGCCTGGTGCAGCACGACGGCGTCGATGTCGTCGAGGGTGAGATCGGCGCGGGCGAGGGTCTCCGCGATCGCTCGCGGCACCGCCCGCAGCGCGAAGCCGAAGACCTCGGCGCCGTCCATGAAGAGGTCGTGGCCGTTGCTCTCGAGGCCCCGCGCCCCCGGCGACGCCGCAGGAGCCAGACGATCGCCGTCGGCGAGGCCGCCGGTGGGCACGATGAGGTGCCGGGCGCCGGAGCCGTCCGTCCCGTAGCTGAAGCCCCGGAACGTCGGCGACCCGGCCGACGCGGCGACGAGGGTCGCGCTGGCCCCGTCGCCGAAGATCGTGCGGAGCGCGGCGTCGGAGGGGTTCACGTAGCGGCTCAGGGTGTCGGCGGTGAGCAGCAGGACCGAGTCGGCCTGCCCCGAGTCGATGAGCGCGGACGCGGCGCCGAGGCCGTAGACGTAGCCCGAGCAGCCCATGCCGAGGTCGAACGCGCCGACGTCGGTGCGCAGGCCCAGGCGGTCCTGCACGAGGCACGAGGTCGACGGCATGGCGTAGTCGGGCGTCTGGGTGCAGAGCAGCACGAAGTCGATGCTCGCCCTCTCCAGCCCCTGCTCATGGAAGAGGGCCTCCGCGGCGGCCACGGCGAGGTCGGCGGTCGTCTCGCCGAGCGCGACGACGCGGCGGCTGTCGATCCCGGTCTTCGCCGCGATCTTCGCCACGCTGACCGGGGCCAGCTCAGCGTCGAGCCGGGCGTTGTCGACGACGGTGTCGGGGACGTGCCCCGCCACCGCTCGGAGGGCGGCGAACCGCCTCGGCGCGGTCACGGTCGCCCTGCCGCGCGGCCGGCGGGCGTCACCACGACCGCCGGGTTGCCGAAGACGGTGTCGCCGGGCGCGACCCGTCGGAGCACGACGCTCCCGGCCCCGACCGTCGCACCGGCCCCGACGCGTGCCCGGGGCAGGACGGTGG
Source organism: Frigoribacterium sp. NBH87 (assembly GCF_014217665.1). Taxonomy (NCBI): domain Bacteria; kingdom Bacillati; phylum Actinomycetota; class Actinomycetes; order Micrococcales; family Microbacteriaceae; genus Frigoribacterium; species Frigoribacterium sp. NBH87. The sequence continues at coordinate 2,238,853 of NZ_CP043650.1, read as the reverse complement.
CCGAGCTGCCCACCACCGCGCCGTCGCCGACCGTCACGGCGCCCAGCAGCTGGGCGTACCCGTGGACGGAGACGTGGTCGCCGACGACGACGTGGTGGCCGACGAGGGCCCCGGTGTTGAGCAGGGCGTGACGGCCGATGCGGGTCGAGGTCGACACGACCACGTGGGGGAAGAGCACCGATCCGTGGCTGAGCTCCGCCCCGGCCAGGAGGATGGCGGTCTCGTGCACGAAGGTCGTGAAGACGGCGCCCTTCTCCGCGAGCGCCCCCGTCACCCGGCGCCGGGCGGACGGGTCGGCGATGGTGCAGAGGACGAGGTCGCCGGGCCGGGGCACGTGCGCCTCGACGGTCGAGACGACGCCCGGCCCGCGGGCGACGTCGTCGACGAACACCACGTCGCTGATGCCCCGTGCGTCACGCCAGCCGACCGCGGACGAGATCATCGCGGCGACCTCGTGGCCGGCGCCCCCGGCCCCGACGAGGACGAGACGGGCGGCGCCGGAGGCGGACGGTGACGGGGTCATCGCGCGGTGTACCCGCCGTCGACGACGAGCGAGCTGCCGGTGATCCACCTCGCGTCGTCGGAGAGCAGGAAGCGCACGGCGGCCGCGACGTCCTCCGCGCGGCCCAGGCCGAGAGGGTGGGCGTCGACGACCCGCTGGAGCCCCTCCGGCCCGATGGCGCGCCGCAGCTGGTCGATCATCGGCGTCACCACGGTGCCCGGGCAGACGCAGTTGACCCTGATGGACTCCCGCACCAGCTCGAGCGCCAACGACTTGGTCATCGTGACGACGGCCCCCTTCGAGGCCGAGTACGCGGCTGCACCGGGCTGGCCGACGAGGCCGAGCACCGACGAGACCAGGACGACGGAGGCGCCCTGGACCCGGCAGGACCGCCGACGGAAGGCCCGCGTCAGCTGCAGCGCCGACCGCACGTTGATCGTCAGCATCTGGTCGACCAGCTCGGCCGACGACGCGCGGACGGGCTGGACGGCCTGGACGCCGGCGCAGTGCGCCAGCCCGCTCAGGGGCCCCTGCTCGGTGACGACGCGGTCGACGAGGCTGCTGCAGGCGTCGGGCTCGGCGAGGTCGGCGACCCAGGAGGCGTGGCCCTCGCCCGGGAGCTCCGCCAGGACGGCGGCGAGCCGGTCGACGTCACGGCCGGCGGCGGCGATCCGGTGGCCCCTCGCGGCGAGGTCGAGCGCGGTGGCCCGCCCGATGCCCGACGAGGCGCCGGTGACGAGGACGAGCGGGGCGGGCGACGCGGTCACGCGACGGACGGGAGGGTGAGGTCGTGCAGGTCGCGGATGGTGGTGCAGTCGGCGAGGCGCTGCGCGTCGACCGTGACGCCGAGCGCGACGTCGACCCGGGCGATGAACTCGACGTTCGAGAGGGAGTCCCACCCGAGGTCGTCGAGCTCGTCGTCGAGCGAGAGCGCCGTGGCGCTGTCGTCGGCCTCGACGAGGTCGTGGACGAGGGCGAGCAGGTCGGAGGTCTCCACGGGAGGGCCCTTCGGGTCGAGCCCCGCGTGGGGACATGGCTGATGTGCAATTGATACATTAGCAGGCGGGTCGACCGACCGGTAGCTCTCAGAGCTGGACGACGACGGCGGCCCACGAGTAGCCGATGCCGAAGCCGACGAGGGCGACGCGGTCGCCCGGCCCCGCCCGCCCGGCGCGGACGGCGGCCTGCAGCGCGAGCGGCACGGACGACGAGGCCGTGTTGCCCGTCGTGGCGAGGTCGACGACGAACTTCTCCGGGGGGAGGCCGATGCGGCGCCGGAGGCTCTCCAGCATCACCGCGTTGGCCTGGTGGAAGACGAAGAGGTCGACGTCGTCGACGGTCAGCCCGGCCCGCCGCAGGCAGGTGTCGAGGGCCCCCGGGACCGTGCGCAGGGTGAAGGCGAACACCTCGGGGCCATCCATGTAGACGTCCCGGCCCGACGGCGTCAGGCCCCGCGCCTCCGGCGACGACCCCGGCGCGCGCTCCTCCCCCGGCGCGAGGCCGCCGTTGACCGCGAGCAGGTGTCGGGCCCCCCGCCCGTCCGTGCCGAAGGTGGCGCCGAGGAACCGCGGGCCCTCGGCGCCCCCGGTGACGAGGGCGGCCGTCGCCGCGTCGCCGAAGAGCACCCGGAGCTGCGGGTCGCCCGGGTTCACGAGGCGCGTCAGCGCGTCGGCGGTGACGAGCACCACGCGCTCGGCCTGCCGCGTCTCGACGAGGCCCCGCGCGAGGGCGAGCCCGTAGACCCAGCCCGAGCAGCCGAGGGAGACGTCGAGGGCCGCCACGTGGGAGCCGAGGCCCGCGCGCTCCTGGACGAGGCAGGCCGTGGCGGGCAGGACGAGGTCGGGGCTCTGGGTGCAGACGATCAGGGCGTCGACGCTCGCGGGGTCGAGGTCGCGCTCGGCGAGCAGCCGCCGGACGGCGGACGCCGCGAGGTGCGACGTCCACTCCCCCGGGGCCGCGACGTGCCGGGCGTGGACGCCGGTGCTCGCCGCAGCGCGCGCGACGTCCCAGCCGGGGTGCTGGGCGGCGAGGTCGTCGTCCGTCAGCACGGCCTCGGGGAGGTACGACGAGAGGGCGGCCAGCTGGGCGTGGACGGGTGCGGTCACGGGGCGCCGTCGACCGTCGGGCCGGCGGCGCGGACGACCGCCAGGACGTCGTCGACCGTCCGACAGGCCGCGAGGTCAGCAGGCTGGACGACGAGCCCGCGCCCGACCTCGAGCTCGACGATCAGGGTCACGTCGGTGAGGGAGTCCCAGCCGAGGTCGGCGAGCGCGACCCCGGGCCGGACGCGCTCCCGGTCGATGAGGGCCGCCGAGGCGAGGGTGTCGAGCAGGTCGGACGTGTGCATGATTCTCCTCCGGTGACATGTGAAACATAGTGTAGCCCCCTGGAGGCACTGTGCCTAGATGCCCCCGAGCCGCTGGGCACGGGCCCACCGGGCATCAGTAAGGTGTCGCCATGGCTGATCGAAGCGACGTGGAGTGCTGGCTGACCGACATGGACGGCGTGCTCGTGCACGAGAACCACGCCCTGCCGGGGGCGGCCGACCTCATCCAGCAGTGGCAGGACGAGGGCACGCCGTACCTCGTCCTCACCAACAACTCGATCTTCACGCCGCGCGACCTGGCCGCGCGCCTCCGCGCCTCCGGCCTCGACGTGCCCGAGGAGCGCATCTGGACCTCGGCCCTCGCGACGGCCGACTTCTGCCGGTCGCAGATGCCCGGCGGCTCCGCCTTCGTGATCGGCGAGGCGGGCATGACCACCGCGATGCACGAGGCCGGGTTCATCATGACCGAGACGGCCCCCGACTACGTCGTGGTCGGCGAGACCCGCAACTACTCCTTCGACGCCATCACCAAGGCCGTGCGGCTGATCCGGGCCGGGGCCCGGTTCATCGTCACGAACCCGGACGCGACGGGGCCGAGCGCCGAGGGCGTGCTGCCCGCCACGGGCGCGATCGCCGCGATGATCCAGGCCGCCACGGGCAAGACGCCCTACGTGGTGGGCAAGCCGAACCCGATGATGTTCCGGTCGGCGATGAACCGCATCGGGGCGCACAGCGAGAACACCGCGATGATCGGCGACCGGATGGACACCGACATCATGGCCGGCATCGAGGCGGGGCTGCACACCATCCTCGTCATGACCGGCATCAGCGACCAGGCCGAGATCGACCGGTACCCCTTCCGGCCCAACGAGGTGCTCAGCGGGGTGCACGAGCTGGTCCGGGCCGAGCCGCTCGAGAGCGACGTCGTCCCCTCCGAGCTCTAGGCGCCGTCGACGCCCCCGGGCTGGGGCGTCAGCCCGCCGTCGGCGCGAGGCTCGTGGTGAAGGGCTCGCCGCTCGAGCGCGTCACGAAGCACGAGTAGGTGCGGTCGCCCGCGTCCCAGTCGGCGGCCGTGACCGGCCAGCTCGCGACGAACTGGACGTCGCGGTACGCCCCGGCGGCCGTGAGGTCGAGGGCCTCGGGCGACGTGCACAGCACCGACATCTGGTTCTGCAGGGTCTCCGAGCCCGGCCACGGCGCCCCGGCGTCGCCGGGCAGCGCGCCCTGCGACGCCAACTGGGCGACGTGCGGGGCCGCGCAGTCCACCACGTCGTAGTCCTGCTGCCACGCGTCCTCGAACGACGAGAAGCACTCTCCGCCCTGCAGGTCGCTCCAGGGGTGGCTGCCCGCCGGGAGCGGTCCGGTCGCGGCCGCGGGCTCCTCGACGGGTGCCGGGTCCGCCGTCACCGCGGTCGGTGCCGAGGCGGGCTCGCTGGTCGCGGCGGGGTCGGCGGAGGCCGAGTCGCCGGAGAACAGCGAGCGCCCGAGGAAGAAGAGCGCCACGAGCGCGAGCACGACGACGACCGCGGCGCCGACGACGAAGAGCACGAGTCGCCCGCGCGGCGACCCGACGACCGCGGCGAGTCGGCCCGCGGGCTCCCGGCGCCCGCGGCGCTCGTCGTGAGCACCCGCCGCCGTCGGCGGCACCCAGGCCGAGGAGGCGCGGGCCGGGCTCTCAGCACCAGCCCCTGCCCCTGCCCCTGCCCCGAACGAGAGGCCGGGGAGCTCGCCCGCGGCCTCGGGCGGCGCGGTGCGCGCACGCTCGACGGGCTCGGCGGGAGCGGACGGGGCCACGGGCGGGCGGTAGGGCTCCGGGAACCCGGAGGCGGCGGCCGGGGGAGGCGTGGCCGAGGCCGAGCCCCCGAGGTCGGCCGGCGTGGTCTCGCCGTGCTCGGCCTCGTCGTGCCCGACGTCGTCGCCGCCCAGCGACCACGACCTCGTGACTGCGTCGTCGGCACCGGGGGCGTCGAGCGTCTCGGCGTCGAGACGCTCGACCTCGAGGGGGACCTCCTCGACGACCGGGTCGTCACGGCCGGCGTCGGACTCGACCTCGCCGGGGACGTCGTCGAGGGCGCCCGGGTCGCCGGACGGGTCACGCTCGGCGGCCCCGCCCGCGAGCGGCACGATGCCGAGGATCTGGGTGAACGAGGGCTCGACGACCGGCGCCGACGCGGCCGGCTGGACGACCGTCGCGGCGGACGGGGCGGGGGCGCCGTCGTGGTCGAGCAGCGGCGGCGGCGGCGACGACGACGAGAGGGGCTGCGCCGGAGGCACGGCCACACCCGCCGCCTCGGCGAGGCGACGCTCGCGGCGGGTCATCTCGTGGTGCTCCTCGACCCACCAGGGGGCGGTCGAGCCCGCGGCGTCCTGGGCGGGCTCGGGCTCGGGCTCGGGCTCGGGCTCCGGCTCCGGCTCCGGCTCGGGCTCCGGCTCGGGCGTCGCCGCAGCCGGCGCCCCGGGGAGCGGGGTCGCGGGCACCTCGAGGGCGCGCGTCGGCAGGTCGGTCTCGACCCGCGACTCCTCGGGGGCCTCGCCGGCGGGCGCCGAGGCGGGCGGCAGGGCCTCCCAGTCGAAGGACGCGGGAGGCGCGGAGCCCGCAGCCGGGGCCGCCGCGAGCAGGGCGGTGAACGGGCCGGGGACCTCGGCGGCTCCGTCGGGGCCGGGCTCGGGCGCGGACTCGGGCTGGGGCTGCGGCTCGTGCTCTCCGCCGGGCTCGCTCCCGGAGACGGGCCCGGAAGGCGTCGCCGGCGGGACGATGCCAGCCAGGGCGCCCAGGTCGAGCGCCAGGGGATGGCCTCCGCTCCGCGGGACGTCGTCGCCAGCCGCGGGCGGCGGCGGGACGGCGAGCGGGGCGCGGGGCGCCTCGGTCGGGACGGCGTCGGCCTGGGAGGAGAACGAGAGCGCGGTCGTCGCCGCGTCGGGCTCGGGGCTCACGACGGGCTCGTCGGGCAGGTCGGGTTCGTCGCCCCCGTCGGTCGAGGTGCCGCCCTCCGGCGGGAGCTCCTCGTCGGTCGGCACGCCCTCGCCGTCGAACTGGGCCGCGAGCCAGTCGCTGGCGTCGTCGGGCTCGGGCGCCTCGTCGCGCCCGGGCCGATCGTCGGTCACGGCTCCAGCCCCAGGTCGGCCAAGCCGATGGCCGCGTAGTAGGGGTAGCCGGCCGCCTCGATCACCTCACGGGCTCCGGTGCTCCGGTCGACGACGACGGCGACGGCCGCGATCTCGGCCCCGACGGCCTCGAGGGCCCGGGCCGCGGTGAGGGGCGAGCCGCCGGTCGTCGAGGTGTCCTCGAGCACGACCACGCGCTTGCCCGCCAGGTCGGGGCCCTCGACCTGCCGACCACGGCCGTGGTCCTTGGGCTCCTTGCGGACGACGAAGGCGTCGTAGTCCTTGCCCAGGGCCACGCCCTGGTGCATCACGGCGGCGGCGATCGGGTCGGCGCCCATCGTGAGGCCGCCGACGGCGAAGACGTCGGGGACCTCGTCGATCAGGTCGACCATGACCCGGCCGATCAGGGGCGCGACGCGGTGGTCGAGGCTCACCTTCCGGAGGTCGATGTAGTACGACGCCTTCTTGCCGCTCGTGAGCGTGAAGTCGCCGTGGAAGACGGCCTCGGAGCCGATGAACTGGATGAGCTGCGTGCGCGCGTCGGTCACGGTTGACCAGCGTAGAGCAGGTGGCTCCGAGCGCGCCCGGCGGTCGTCGACCCTCGGCGGCGCGGATCCGGCCGCCCGCCCGGGGGCCCCGACCAGGCGAGCGCCAGGGCGACCCAGGCGAGACGGTTGCCCGAGAGGTCTCCGGAGACCGACGCGTTGAGCACCGCCGCCACCGCGACCCCGAGCAGGACGACGGCCACCCCGTCGACGCCGCCTCCCTCCGCGCCGCGCCGTGCGTGGTGCAGCAGCCGCACGAGGGAGGCGACGACGACCGTGAGCACCGCCGCGCCGGCCGGCCAGCCGCCCTCGACGAACGCCTCGAGCACGAGGTTGTGGGCGTACTGACGGTCTCCGGAGGTGGGCACGGCCTCGGACTCCCCGAGCACCGTGACGAAGCCGCCCCACCCGGTGCCGCCGGGGCCCCCCTCCCGGATCGCCCGGACCGCCGCTCGCCAGAGGGGGAGCCGGCCCTCCGCGCCGGTCACGTCGCCCGTCAGCACGAGCCCCAGCCGGTCGGCGCCCGGGGAGTCGCTGACGACGACGCCGACGCCGGCCACGACCAGGGCGACGGCCAGCCCCCCGAGCCGGCGGCGGCGCCCCTCCCGCACGACGAGCGCGACGACGACCAGGGCGACGGCCGCGGCGAGCACGGGGCCCCGCGAGCCGGTCGCGACGGCGGCGAGCGCGGCCGCGGCCGCGCCGGCGAGCAGGCGCAGGCGGGGCCTCCGGCCGGGCAGGACGAGCACGGCCCCGAGGATCAGCGCCGCGGTGGCGGTCGCCCGACCCGCCGCGATGGTGTTCGACCCCTCGAGCGCCGCTCGCCCCCACTGCGACTCGTCGCGCGGGAGCACCTGGAGGGCGGCCACCGTCGCGAGCCCCCACCCCGCCGTCCAGGCGAGCCAGAGCCTCCGCCGCCGACGGGTCGAGAGCAGCACCACGCTGGCGGCCACGACGACGAGGGTCAGGGCCATCCCGGCCAGCTTGGCGACCTGGTAGCCCTGCGGCACCTCGACGAGCGCCCCGGGCAGGAGCGCGACGACGAGGAGGACGGCCCCCGGGGGCACCCGGACGACCTCGAGGCGGGGCGCGAGGTGGAGCGCCGCCCCGACTACCGCCGCGGCGGCGGCGGCGACCGTGAGGTCGACCGGCACCGCCGCGAGCGCCGGGCTGCCCTTGACGCCGCCGACGACCAGCACCGCCGAGCAGAGCGCCGCCACGACGTGGTCGCGGAGGGACGACCTCGGCGACGGCGCGCCGGGCGGGGTCGACGACGCCGACGTCTGGCTCGTGCGGGACATCGGACCTCCGGGATCGGTCCGGCGATGATAGCCCGGGATCCTGGATGTGATGTGTCAGTACAGGAGTGGCGCTCCGTCCTGGTCGAGCCGCGCTCCGCCGAGCCACCCGGCACCCCGGGCCCGCAGGGACTCGACGCGACGCCTCGCGTGCTCCGTCAGCACCTCGGGCGGGGCCCCCACCCGGGCGTGCTGCACGAGCATCCGGAGCCGGGCCTCCTCGCAGGCGAGGACGTCGTTGCCGACCCGGCCGGCGAGGTCGGCCATGAAGAGGAGCCACCGGTCGTGGCGCTCGGGCGCCTCGTCGGCCGCGGCGGACGCGGCGGCCGCCGTCAGCTCCAGGAGGCGCTCCCGCTCGGCGGGGGCCAGGGCGGCCCCCACCGTCGCGAGCACGGCGTCGTGGACGATGTCGAGCACCTGCGCCGTGGCCTCGAACCGCTCCGGATCGCCGGGCCGGACGAAGGTGCCCCGGTAGGGCTCGACGGTCACGAGACCGTCCGTGCAGAGCCTCGTGATGGCGTGGTCGACCGGGGTCCGCGACATGTCGAGCCAGTGCGCGACGGCGCCCAGGTCGATCCGCTCGCCGGGCCGGAGGGCGCCGGAGAGAAGGGCGTCGCGCAGCTCGCCGTAGGCCCGGCCGGCGGCGTCGTCGCGCTTCGGGATCCGTCGGGGCGTCAGCGGGACGGGCACGGCGCACCCCCCTCGTCCGCGCCGCGGTCGAGGCCGCCGTCGCCGTCGCAGCCGGGGCCGCCGCCGGCGTCACGCGAGCGCAGCCACCGGGAGGTGCACGCCTCCAGCACCTCCAGCGTGAGGGGCGGCCAGAAGAAGTCCTGGACCCGCACCACCCCCTGCGCGACCCGGGCCAGCCTCTCGTCGACCGTCCCGGCGGGGCCCGGCGACACCTGTCGCTCCTGTGCTGTCATGTCACCGTTGTAGCGGGCGCTCGCCACGCCGTCACGTGAAATCTTTTGTTCTGCTGAGAGCCGGGGTCGGACCGGTCTGGACCGGGGGCCGCCACCGCGCCTCCCCGGGGGCCTCCCGCACCGATCGGCACGCCCGCCGCTAGCGTGGGCGCATGCGTGTCGCCACCTGGAACGTCAACTCCGTCCGCGCCCGAGCAGGGCGGGTGGTCGACTGGCTCGTCCGCGAGGACGTCGACGTCGTCGGCCTGCAGGAGATCAAGTGCAAGCCGGAGCAGTTCCCGTACGAGGCCTTCCGCGAGGCGGGCTACGAGGTCGAGCTGCACGGCCTCAGCCAGTGGAACGGCGTCGCGTTCGCGAGCCGGCTGCCCATGGACGACGTCGAGGTGACCTTCCCCGGCCAGCCCGGGTTCCTGAAGGGCCAGGAAGGGCCCGACCAGCCGAAGGAGGCGCGGGCCATCGGCGTCACGGTGGAGGGCGTGCGGATGTGGTCGTTGTACGTCCCCAACGGGCGGGAGCTCGGCGATCCGCACTACGCCTACAAGCTCGACTGGCTCGCCGAGCTCGCCGACCGCACCCGCGGGTGGCTCGAGGAGAGCCCCGACCTGCCCCTCGCGCTGATGGGCGACTGGAACGTGGCACCGCTCGACAGCGACGTCTGGGACGTCGCGGTCTTCGAGGGGCACACCCACGTGAGCGAGCCTGAGCGGGCGGCCTTCGCGGAGTTCGAGCGGGTCGGCCTCCGCGACGTGGTGCGGCCCCTCGTGCCGGGGGGCTACACGTACTGGGACTACAAGCAGCTCCGGTTCCCGCGCGACGAGGGCATGCGGATCGACTTCGTGATGGGCTCGCCGGCGTTCGCGGACCTCGTCACCGCGGCGGCGATCCACCGCGAGGAGCGCAAGGGCGACGCCCCGAGCGACCACGTGCCCGTGGTGGTCGACCTCGAGCTCGAGACGGAGCTCGACGACGACCGGCCCATGATCTTCTGACCCCACGCGCGCCGGGCTGACCGCACGATCGGCGGGCCAGGGCAGACGGATCGGTCGACGCGTGAAATGTCACGTAGTACACTGACGCATCACGAGGAGCCTGACGAGCGGGCGACCGAGCGTCAGGAGCCCCATGCGCCGAACCGTCCTGCTGTCACCGCCCGACGTCGGGCCGCTCGAGCGCGAGGCGCTCCGTCGGGTGGGCGAGGGCAGCTGGTTCGCACCGCTCGGCCCCGAGGTCGACGCCTTCGAGCGGGAGCTCGCCGAGACCGTCGACCGGGCGCACGTCGTCGCGACGTCGTCGGGCACGGCGGCCCTCCACCTGGCGCTCGTCGTCGCCGGGGTCGGCCCCGGCACCGTCGTGCCGACCTCCACGTTCACCTTCGCCGCGACCGCCAACGCGATCCACCACGCGGGCGCCCGCCCCTTCTTCGTCGACGTCGACCGCGACACGGGCAACCTCTCGCCGGCCCTGCTGGCCGACTCCCTCGACGACCTCCGCCGTCGGGGAGTGCCCGTCTCGGCCGTGCTCCCGGTCGACATCTACGGCCGAGCCGCCGACCACGACGCCATCGCCGCCGTCGCCGCGCGCCACGGCCTCCCGGTGGTCGTCGACGCCGCGGAGTCGCTGGGGGCCCGCCACGCCGGCCGCCCCGCCGCGGCCCACGGCCTCGCCTCCGCGATCTCGTTCAACGGCAACAAGATCGTGACCACCTCGGGCGGGGGCGCCGTCACCTGCGACGACGACGAGATCGCCGGGCGGGCCCGCAGCCTCGCCGCGCAGGCCCGCCTGCCCGTCGACCACTACGAGCACGCCGAGGTGGGCTGGAACCACCGGCTGAGCAACGTGCTCGCCGCGCTGGGCCGGGCCCAGCTCGGCCGGCTGCCCGAGATGGCCGCCCGGCGCCGGTCGGTGCGGCGGGCGTACCGCGAGCTCGTGCGGGCCGTGCCCGGCGTCGACCTGTTCGCGGCCGACGACGACGCCGACGACAACTGCTGGCTGACGTCGGTCGTGCTCGACCCGGAGTCGGGCCTCGTGCCCGCGGAGGTCGCGCGGTCGCTCGCGGAGCAGGGCATCGAGACGCGACGCCTCTGGAAGCCGCTGCACCGGCAGGGCGCCTTCCACGCCTCCGAGAGCCGCGTCTCCGGAGTCGCCGACGAGCTCTTCGCCACCGGCCTCACGCTCCCCAGCGGGTCGTCGCTGGACCGCGACGACCTCGACCACGTGCTGACCGCGCTCGCGACCGCTCTCTCCCGACCCGGAGCCGGTGACCGTGGCCGCGCGTGACGCCTCCCGCGCGGGAGGCGGGCGCGTCCGCGCCGCCCTCCGCGACGGGGCCAAGCGCGCCCTCGACGTCACGGGGGCGACCCTGGTGCTGGTGGTGACCGCTCCGCTTCTGGCCGCCGCCGCCGCCGCGGTCGCCGTCGACCTGGGACGGCCCGTCGTCTTCCGACAGCGTCGCGCCGGCCTGCACGGCTCCCCGTTCACGCTGGCCAAGCTGCGCACGATGAGGGAGGTCGACCCCTCGCGGGGGCACGAGACCGACGCGGAGCGCCTCACCCGCCTCGGGGCCCTGCTCCGGTCGACGAGCATCGACGAGCTGCCCGGGCTCGTCGCCGTCCTGCGCGGCGACATGAGCCTCGTCGGGCCGCGCCCCCTGCCCGTCCGCTACCTCGACCGGTACTCCCCCGAGCAGGCGCGGCGCCACGACGTGCGCCCCGGGGTGACCGGCCTCGCCCAGGTCGGCGGGCGCAACGCCCTCGACTGGCCCGAGCGCCTCGCGCTCGACGTCGCGTACGTCGACGGCCGGAGCACCCGGCTCGACCTGCTGGTCCTCGCGCGCACCGTGGGCGTCGTCCTCGGGCGGCGCGGGACCGCGCAGCACGGCCAGGCGACCTCCGCCGAGTTCCTCCCCCCGAAGCCCCCCGCCGACGCCCACCAGGAGCCCGCATGACCTCGCCCCCTCCCGCCCTCGCCGTCCCCGAGGCCCGTCGACCCGGGATCGCTCGAGCGCTGCGGCGCCTACTCCGCGGCCGCCGCGGGCCCGCCTTCGACGTCGCCCACCTGAGCAGCGTCCACCGCTGGACGGACAACCGCGTGCACATGCGCGAGGCCGCCACCGCGGCGAAGCACCACCGGACCCTCCTCGTCGCCGTCGACAGCCCGACGACCGTGCCCGAGACCGGCGTCCACGTCGTCCTGCTGCCCCGCCGTCGGCGAGCGGCGAGGGTCGTGCTCTCGACGTCGCGGGCAGCGCTCCTGGCCCTTCGCTCCGGCGCCGGCGTGGTCCACCTGCACGACCCCGAGCTGCTCTTCGTCGTCCCCGTGCTGAAGCTCGCCGGCCGACGGGTCGTCTTCGACGCCCACGAGGTGATCAGCGAGGCCACGGCCGACAAGGACTACGTGCCCGAGGCTCTCCGCCGGCCCTTCGTCCTGCTGTCACGCCTCCTCGTCTGGTTCGCCGGCCGGGCCTGCGACCACGTCGTGGTGGCGACGGCCATCACGGCCCGCGACTACCCGGCCCACAAGACCACCGTGGTGCACAACTTCCCGCGGCTGCGCGCCGAGGAGGAGGCCCTCCGGCCCCTGGCCGACCGGGCGCCCCGCGCCGCCTTCATCGGCGTCGTCAGCGAGGCCCGCGGCTCCCGCGTGGTGGCCGACGCCGCGACGAGCCCGGCCTTCCCCGCGGGGTGGCACCTCGACGTCGCCGGCGGCCCCTACCCCGACGACGCCCTCTCGGTGTTCGACGACGCCGTCGCCGCCGGGCGGGCGACCGTCCACGGCCTGCTCTCGCCCGAGGACGCCCGCGACCTCCTGCTCGACGCCCGCGTCGGTGTGGTCGTGCTGCAGCCCGGCACGGCCTACGAGAAGGTCTTCTCGACGAAGCTCTTCGAGTACCTCGCCGCGGGCATCCCCGTGGTGTGCTCCGACTTCCCCGTCTGGCGGGAGGTCGTCGAGCCGTACGGCTGCGTGCGCTTCGTCGACCCGACCGACCCGGACGCCGTCGCCCGGGCCCTCGCGTGGTACGCGGAGCACCCCGACGAACTGGCCCGGCAGGGCGCCGCGGCCCGACGAGCCGCGGTTGAGGTCTTCGACTGGGCGAAGGAGGAACCCGCCCTGCTCGGCGTCTGGGCCGCGCTCGGCGCCCCTGACCGGGCGGCCGCCGGCGACGGCCCCGTCGCCCCGGGCAGCTCGGTGCGGGCGCGCCCCGGCGCCACCAGCCCCGGCCGCGCCCGGTGAGCGGCCGAGGCGGCCGTGCCCTCCGTGCCCGTCGTCGCTGAGGTCGCGGCGGCTCGGAGCCTGACCGCCCACGCCGTCACGGTCGGCTGCTGCCTCGTCGTCTACGCGCTCACCCTCCGCCACGTCTTCGAGCACCTGATCGTGCCGACCTTCGGCTACCTCGGGTACTCCTACGTGCCGGGCCCTCCCGCGGTCTCCGTGCTCGCGGTCGTCGCCGCGGCCGCGGTGGCGGCGAGCCTCCCCCGTCGCGTCGAGCGCCCCTCCCACGCCGTCACCTGGATCGTCTTCGGCGTCGCCGTCGTGCCGACCATGCTGACGCCGCACTACTCCGGCTACCTCGACACGCGGACGGCGCTCACCCTCACGCTCGTCGTCGGGGCACTGTGGGCCGCCGTGGGGTGGACGGTGCGGCGCCCGCTGCCGAGCACCCCCCTCGTCCCTCCCCTGACGCCGGGCGCCCTGGGCGTCGTCCTCGGGGCGTTCTCCGCCGCGACGTACGGGCTGATGGCCGTGACGACGGGGCTGCGCCTCCGGGTGCCGAGCCTCGACTCCATCTACGACGTGCGCGACGAGTTCCGCGACGCCATGGCGGACGCGGGGCCGCTCGGCTACCTCCTCAGCCCGCAGTCGTACGTCGTCAACCCCTACCTCGTCGTGCGCGGGGTGGCGACGCGCAGTCCGTGGCTCGTGGCGGCGGGGGCGCTCGGGCAGGTGCTGATCTTCTCGGCGACCGGGTTCAAGATGGTCCTGTTCTCCACGCCCCTCATCCTGGTCGGGGCCCTCGTGCTGCTGCGCCTCGACCGGCTCCGGGCCGCCGGGTTCGCGGTCGCCCCGGTCGCCGTGCTCGTGGGCGCGACGGCGGCCGACGCCGCGCAGGGCGGCGACACCTGGACGAGCGTCCTGTCGAGGAGGTTCCTCGTCACGCCGGGCACCCTCTCCGCCGCGTTCGTCGAGCACTACTCGACCGCGCCTCCCGCCCTGCTCGCGCACTCCGTCCTCGGGCCCTGGACGGGCGGGCACGGGCGGCTGCCCCCGTCTCTCGAGGTGGGCGACCAGCTCCTCCCCGGCTCGGGCCTCGCCGCGAACGCCAACCTCGTGGCCGACGGCTTCTCGAACTTCGGCTGGGCCGGGGTGGCCGGGGCCGTCGCCGTCCTCGCCGTCTACCTGAGGTTCCTCGACCGGTGCTCGGCGGGCCTGCCGGTGCCGGTCACGGCGGTGCTGGTCGTGATGCCGAGCATCGTCCTGTCACAGACCGCCCTGTTGACGTCGATGCTCACGCACGGCGTCTTCGCGGCCGCCGTGCTGCTCGCCGTCGCGCCCCGCACGGGCTGGTCGCCCCGTCGGGCCGGTGCGCCACGATGAGCGCGCGCGATCGTCGCCTCGTCGCCCGCCTGCGCGCTCTCGCCCGGCGTCCCGTCGCCGTGCTGCTCCTCGGCACCGGGGTGGGCCAGGGGGCCGTGCTGGCCGCCTCCCCCCTGCTCACCCGGCTCTACTCGCCGGCCGACCTCGGGGTGCTCGCCCTCGTGACGAGCCTGGCGGCGATCGGCGGGGCCGTGGCCACGACCGGCTGGGACCGCGCCGTGGTGGCGGCGCGATCCGACGCGCTCGCCCGCGCGCTGGTCGGCCTCGCGGGGCTGTCGACGCTGCTCGTGACGGTCGTCGTGGCCGTGCTGAGCGGCGCCCTCCGGCACCGGGCGGCCGAGTGGCTCCGCTCGCCCGCCCTCGTCGAGCTCTGGTGGGTGCTGCCCCTCGTCGTGGCGCTGATCGGTGCGCAGCGCACGGTGGGCGCCCTGCTCACCCGTCGACGCGCGTGGCGGTCGGCGGCCGCGCGGTCGGCGGCGCAGGGCCTCGGCCAGGTGGCCACGAGCGTGCTGCTGGCACCGGCCGGAGGCGCGCTGGGGCTCGTGCTCGGGCTCGCGGCCGGGCGGGCGGCGGGCCTGCTCGGCTCCGCGGGCGCGAGGTCCCGCCGACCGTCGACCCCGCACCCGGCGGCCCGCAGCGCGGTGCCCACCCGCCGGGCCGTCGCGACCGCAGCCCGGCGGTACCGCCGCTTCCCCCTCGTGTCGACCTGGTCCGGCCTGCTGAACTCCGCGGGCCTGCAGCTGCCCACCGCGGTGCTGGCGGCCGCGGCCGGGCCCGTGGCGCTCGGCTTCGTGGCGCTGGGCTCGAGGGTCGTCGCGACGCCGGTCGGGCTGCTGGCCGAGGTGCTCGGCCAGCACGTCGACGGGCGCGTCGGGGTGCTGGTCAGGGGCCGGAGCGCAGGGCTCACGCGGCTGGTCGTGACGAGCGTGCTCCGGACCGGCGCGGCGGGCGTCGCCGGTGCCGGGGTCGTGGCCGCCGCCTCCCCCCTGGTCGTCGTGCCGGTCTTCGGGGCGGCCTGGGCCCCGGCCGTGCCGTACGTCCAGCTGCTCGCCGTCTCGTGCGCGGCGCAGCTCGCGGTCGTGCCGGTCGGGCGGGTGCTGACGCTGCTCGAGAGGCAGGGGCGCCAGCTCTGCTGGGACGCCGCGCGGCTCGTGGCGACGCTCGGCAGCGTCGGCGCCGCGGCGGCGCTCGGAGCGACCCCCGTGCAGACGGTGGCGGCGCTCGTCGCGGCCGGCACGGTCTCTTACGGGGCGCTGCTGCTGCTGGTCGTGACGGCCGCCCGCCGCCACGACCGGGAGGCGGAGGCCCGCAGCCCCGGCACCTAGGCCAGCAGCCCCGCCACGAGGACGAGCACGGGAACCGAGAGCACCGTCGTCACCAGCACCGTGTCGCGGGCCACGACCACGCCGGTCTGGTAGCGCTGGGCGTACGTGAACACGTTCTGCGCGCTCGGCAGGCCGGCGAGCACCACGGCCACGAAGAGCTCGTCGCGGCTCAGGTCGAACACGAAGTCGCCGAGCAGCCAGGCGGCGACCGGCATCACCCCGAGCTTGAGCACCGTGGCGAGCACCACGTCGGGGCGCCCCTCGCGAGCCTGCAACGGGCGCGTGCCCGAGAGCGACATGCCGAACGAGAGCAGCACCACGGGCACCGCCGCCCCGCCGACGAGCAGGAACGGCTCGAGCACCGGCGCCGGGATCTCGAGGCCCGTGACGGCCACCAGCACGCCGAGGGCGGAGCCGATCAGCAGCGGGTTGGTGAGGGGCCGCACGATCGCCCGGCCGAGGCTGCTGCCCCGGTTCGTGACGGTGTCCATGACCGCGAGGACGACCGGCGTGATCACGAGCAGCTGGTACAGCAGCACGGGGGCCACGAAGGTCGCGCTGCCCAGCACGTAGGTGGCGACCGGCAGGCCGATGTTGTTGGCGTTGACGTAGGCCCCGCCCATCGTGCCGATGGTCGTCTCCGCCGCCGAGCGGTGCAGCACGAGGCGCAGGACGAGCACCGAGATCACGGCCGCCAGCAGGGAGGCGCTGGCCGACACCACGAGGAGGCGCGAGAAGAGGACGTGGACGTCGGCCTGCGAGATGGTCGAGAAGAGCAGGCAGGGCGTCAGCACGAAGAAGACGAGGCGCGAGAGCACCTGGTGGCCGGAGGGGCCGAGCAGGTCGATGCGCCCGACCACCCAGCCGGTCGCGATGACCGCGCCGATGATCGCGAACCCGATCAGCACTCCGCCCATGCGTCCATCCTCGCGCAGGCGGCGGCCCTGCGACGCCGACCGGCGCCCCGGGGCTCAGCCCGCGAGGCTCAGGGCTCAGCCCGAGGGGCTCAGACCGTCGGGACGGCCGCGATGCGCGACACGAGGTACCGGGCGGCCTCGGCGCCCTCCTCGCCCGTGTGCCACGTGATCGCGTCGCCCTCCTTCGCGACGACGGAGAACTCGTCGCCGAGGTCGAGGCCGGACCGCTCGGCGAGGCAGGCCGCGAAGGCCCGGCCCTCGCTCTCGAGCGAGCGGAGGCCGGCCGGGGAGCTGACGATCAGCAGGGCGCCGCGCCGCAGGCCGGGCGCGAGCACCTCGGTCGCACGCCCGAGGTCGCGGGCGGCCTCGGCCACGCCGCCGACGCCCACGACGGCGACGTCGAACCCGTCGACGTCGCCCACGGGGAGGCCGGGGTCGGCGTCGACGACGACGACCTCGGCCCCGAGCACGGCGGCCCGGTCGCCCAGGGGGCGGAGCAGGTCGGAGGAGCCGGTGAGGACGAGCTTGGGCGCGTGGGCGAAGTACATGGTGAGGGACCTCTCGGGAGGGCGGCCGCTGGTGGGGCGGATGCGGGTCGGGGGGACCGGCGCGGAGCGGGTGCCGGCGGGGACGGGCCGTGCCGACCTCTCGGCCGGGCCCGTGAACTTCTTCATCACTGACTCTACGTATGATATTCCGATTCCACAAGGTGCGCCGCACCTGCTCGACGATCGGATCCGACGTGCCCCGCGCCTCCTCGACCTCCCCCTCCTCCCCCTCCTCCCCCTCCGCCTCCCGCTCCGCGCGCGGCCGGAACGACGACCGGTCGACGGTCGACCGTCGAGCCGACGGCCGACGACGACGCCGGCTGCCCCTGGCCGTGGGCGCCGGGCTGGCGGTCGCGGCCCTGGCGGGCTGTTCGCTGCCCGGCGGCGGGGCCGAGGCCCCGTTCGACCCCGTGCGCGTGCCGCCCGCGAGCGCGACCTGGAGCTACGGCGGCGAGACCGGGCCCGACCGGTGGGGCTCGCTGTCGAGCGCCTGGAGCACCTGCGCGACCGGCCTGCGCCAGTCGCCGGTCGACCTCGCCGGGGCCGTGCCGGGAGCGGGCCCGGCGACCGACGCGGCCGGCTCACCCGCGGCCGCTCCCACCCTCTCGCTCGCCTGGGGCCCGGTCGAGCTCGACGTCGACGACGACGGCCACGGGGCGCACCTCGAGACGGAGGGGGCCGCCACGGCCGCCCTCGACGGCCGGGCCCACGAACTCGTGCAGTTCCACGCACACGCGCCGTCGGAGCACGTCGTCGACGGCCGCCCGGCGTCCGGCGAGGTCCACTTCGTGCACCGGGCGGCCGACGGGTCGCTCGCCGTGGTCGGGCTGCTCGTGCAGGTCGGCGAGCACTCCCCCGCCTGGGAGCCGGTCGTCGCGGCGGTGGTCGCCGAGGCGCCGCGGCCACGGGCGGCCGCACCGGCCGACGACCTCGCCTCCCGCGCCTCGGCGACCACGGAGACCGGGGCCCGCATCGACCCCCGCGGCGGCGCGCCCCGCCCCGGCGACGACCTCGACGACGATCGGGACGACGACCTCCGCACGGACGACCTCGACGACCCCCGCGTCGACCTGGCGACCCTGCTGCCCGGCACTCTCGACCACGTGCGCTACGACGGCAGCCTCACGACGCCTCCGTGCACGGAGGGGGTGAGCTGGGCGGTGCTCAGCTCGCCCGTCACGATGAGCGCCGAGCAGCTGGCCGTGCTGGCCGGCGGGGGCGACACGGCCCGCCCCGTGCAGGAGCTCGGCGACCGCCTGCTGACCGGCACGGCGCCCGTGCTCTGACACCGCGCCGCCCGCGAGGCGGCAGGATGGACGGGTGACGCGACTCCACGACCCCGCAGCCCACACGTTCGCTTCCGACAACTACGCCGGCGCGCACCCCGAGGTGCTGCAGGCGATCGTCGACGCCGCGGGCGGGCACGTCGGCTCGTACGGGGCCGACCCGTACACGCGCCGGCTCGGCGAGGTCGTCGTCGAGCAGTTCGGCGAGGGCGCGACGATCGACCCCGTCCTCACCGGCACCGGGGCCAACGTCGCGGCGCTGCAGGCTCTCGTGCCCCGCTGGGGCGCCGTCGTCTGCGCCGCCTCGGCGCACGTCTACACCGACGAGGGCGGCGCGCCCGAGCGCCTCGGCGGCCTCAAGCTGCTCACCGTCCCGACGCCCGACGGCAAGCTCACGCCCGAGCTCGTCGACCGGCAGGCGCACGGCTGGGGCGACCAGCAGCGCTCACAGCCCCTCGCCGTCACGATCACCCAGAGCACCGAGCTCGGCACCGTCTACACGCCCGACGAGCTGCGGGCGCTGACCGACCACGCGCACTCCCTCGGCATGCGAGTGCACCTCGACGGGGCCCGTCTCGCGAACGCCGCCGCCTCGCTCGGCGTGCCGCTGCGCGCGATCACGCGCGACGTCGGCGTCGACTCGGTCTCGCTCGGCGGCACGAAGAACGGCCTCGTGCTGGGCGAGTCGATCGTGACCTTCGCCGAGGAGGCGCGGGTCGGCCTGGCCTACCTGCGCAAGACGGACGCGCAGCTGCTCTCGAAGATGCGCTTCGTCTCGGCGCAGTTCCTCGCGATGTTCGAGGACGACCTGTGGCTGCGGTCGGCGAGCAGGGCCAACGCCCGCGCCGCCCAGCTCGCGGCCGGCCTCGCCGACGTGCCGGGCGTCACCGTGACGCAGAGCGTCGACGCCAACGCCGTCTTCGCCGTCCTGCCGGCGGACGTCGTCGAGCCGCTGCGCGAGGCGCACCACTTCTACGACTGGGACCGCACGACGGGCGAGGTGCGGCTGATGTGCTCGTTCGACACGACCGAGGAGCACGTCGAGGCGTTCCTCGCCGACGCGAGGCGCCTGACGGCCTAGCGACCGGGTGCACGCTCGGCACGAAATACTGGGGCGGTGCACGACGTTGTGGTGCGCGTGGCCCGACGACGCGCCTCCTCCTCCCAGCCCCTCCTCGAGAAAGCCGGCGCCATGTCGATCACCGAGTCCGCCCTGCCCTCCACCGCCCGCTCCGCCGACACGATCGTGCCGATCGTCGCCGAGCTCGACGCCCGCTGGAGCCCCCGCTCGTTCGACCCCGAGGCGACCGTCACCGACGCGCAGCTCGACGCCCTGCTCGAGGCCGCCCGCTGGGCGCCGTCGGCGAACAACTTCCAGCCCCGCCGCTTCATCGTCGCCCGCCGCGGCACCCACCACTTCGACACGATCGTGCACGCCCTCGTCGGCTTCAACGCCGCCTGGGCCGTGAACGCGTCGGCCCTCGTCGTCGGCATCGCCGAGACCTCGACCGTCGAGGGCGACCTGCGCTCGTACGCCGAGTACGACCTCGGCGCGGCCGTCGCGCACCTCGTCGTGCAGGCGCAGGCCGAGGGCCTGCACACCCACCAGATGGCCGGCGTCGAGTGGGACCAGATCGTCGCCGCGTTCGACCTGGCCGAGAACCTCAAGCCGATGACGATCACCGCCGTCGGCGTCGTCGACACGGCCGACAAGCTGGCCGAGGCCCTCGCCGAGCGCGAGACCGCGCCCCGCACGCGCCTGCCGCTCAGCGAGCTGGTCATCGCCCGCAGCTAGCCGCCCGGTCGAGGTCGCCATCGAGTGGTCACGATCTGCTCCCCCGTCGCAGCGGGAGCAGCAGGTCGTGACCGCTCGGCGCCGTGGGCGGGGTCAGCCCACCGTGACCCGCAGGCCGCCCTCCGCCCGGGGCTCGACGTGCAGCGGCCAGCCGTGCGCCGTCGCGACCGACGCCACGATCGCCAGCCCGAGGCCGCTGTGCCGCTCGTCGCCCGCGCCCTCGCCCGCGCCCTGGCCGCCGCCGCCGACCCCGCCGCCACCGACCCGGGCAGGCCCCGCACCGCGCACGAAGGCGCGCGTGAGCGTCGCTGCCTCCGCCTCGCCCACCACCGGCCCCGTGTTCTCGACGACGAGCACGGCCCCGGGCCCGCCGTGCACGCGCACCCAGCCGCCGGGCTCGTTGTACTCGACCGCGTTCGCGACCAGGTTGCGCACGAGCTGCCCGACGAGCACCTCGTCGCCCCGCACCCGTCCGAACGTGCCGCGGGCCACGATCACCTCCACCGAGGAGGCGCGGGCCCGGTCGAGCAGGCCGGTCACCACCTCGTCGACCACGTCGCCCACCGCGACCTCGCGCCCGGCGTCGGCGAGCCCGCGATCGGCCGTCGCGAGCGCGAGCAGGCTCTCGAGCAGCGCCTCGCTGCGGCGGTTCGCGTCGAGCAGCTGCCGCTTCGTCCGCTCGAGCTCGGCGGGCGACGGGTCGTCGAGCCCGATCTGGATGGCTGCCCGCTGCACGGCGAGGGGCGTGCGCAGCTCGTGCGAGGCGTCGGCGACGAAGCGCCGCTGGGCCTCGAACGACGCCTCGAGGCGGTCGAGCAGGCCGTCGATGGTGTCGGCGACCCGGGCGACCTCGTCGCGCGGGCCGGCGAGCGCCACCCGCTCGTGGAGCGTGCTCGCCGTGATGCGCCGGGTCGTCTCGACGACCGCGTCGAGCGGCCGGAGCAGGCGGCGGCTGACGAACCAGCCGACGACCCCGGCCACCACGGCGGCGAGCAGCACGCCGAGCGCCGCCGCCGACCACTGCTGCGCGACCACGACGTCGCCGACGGCCGTGGCCACCGGCACGCCGTCCGCCCCCTCGACCACCCGGGTCGAGGCGCACCGGCCGTCGTCGCAGGCGGCTCCGTCGGGCGCGAGGGGCGTCGCGGGCGACGCCGCGGACTCCGCCACCGCGACGAGGCCGACCGTGATGCCGGCCGTGGTCGTCGCCGACACCAGCACCACGACGAGGGCGGCGAGCAGCGCCGACACCACGCCGAACGTGACGGCGGTGCGCAGGCCGATGCCCCAGTGACGGGGAGCGAGGGCGGCGAGCCGACCCGCGACTCCTGACCGGCCCCTCACAGGACGTAGCCCCGGCCGGGCAACGTGCGGACGGGGTCGGGGTCGCCGAGCTTCTTCCGCAGCTTGCTCATCGTGACGCGGACGGCGTTGGTGAAGGGGTCGACGTGGGCGTCCCATGCCTTCTCGAGCAGCTCTTCTGCGCTGACGACGCGGCCGTCGGCGCGGAGCAGCACCTCGAGCACCATGAGCTCCTTCGTCGAGAGGCCGAGGTCGAGGCCGCCCCGGGTGGCGTGGTGCCGCGACGTGTCGAGCACGATGTCGCCCGACCGGAGCACGGGCGGCGCAGCCGGGGCGGATCGGCGGCCGAGCGCGCGGACCCGGGCGACGAGCTCGGGGTACTCGAAGGGCTTCGCGAGGTAGTCGTCGGCGCCGAGCTCGAGCCCGCGCACGCGGTCGTCGAGGCCGCCGGACGCGGTGAGCATGAGGATGCGCGTGGGGCTGCCGCGCTCGGCGACGCCCCGCGCGACGGCGTCGCCGTGCATGCCGGGCAGGTCGCGGTCGAGCACGACGACGTCGTAGTCGTTGACGGCGAGCAGCTCGTCGGCGTCGTCGCCCCGGTAGGCCACGTCGACCGCCATCATCTGGCGGGCGAGGCCCGCAGCCACGAGGTCGGCCAGGGCCACCTCGTCGTCGACGACCAGCACGCGCACGGCATCGCCCTCTCTCTCGGTCGAACCGCCCTGCCCGCGGGTCGGGCAGATCATGACGACATGTCACATGCATCGTACACACCGTGGTGTTTCGTGGACGTAACTCCGCGCGGCACGCTCCGGAGACGGCCCGGCAGGTGGAGTGGTCACCGTTCGTTCACCCCCGACGAGAGGACCTCGCCATGACCACCTCCCCCACCACCTCGACCACGACGACGGCCGCCCGCCGGGCGACGGCGACCGCGACGGCGACCCCGACGAGCCGGCGCGACGGGGGCGTCCGCCGGCGCCGCGCCTCCTCGGCGGCCCTCCTCGGAGCGGCCCTGCTGCTGGTCGCTCCCGTGCTCGCGGCGTGCAGCACGGCGGCCGACGACCCGACGGCCGGCGCCTCGTCCGGGGCGACGGGCAGCACGAGCAGCGCCAGCGCCAGCGCCCAGCTCGGGTCGTGCCTCCGCGACGCGGGCTTCGACGTCGACGACCCCGACCTCAGCCGCGGCATGGTGATCGCCCCGCCGGCGGGGGTCGACGTCGACGCCTACGTGACCGCCTTCACCGACTGCCGCGCCGAGCTGCCCGCCGACCAGGGCGGCCAGCCCGCCCCCTCGGCCGACGACCTCGCCGAGCTGCAGGAGGCCAACCTCGAGGTGGCCCGCTGCGTGCGGGAGAAGGGCTTCACCGACTTCGCCGACCCGGTCGACGGGGTCTTCCCGTCGGGAGCCTCGATGAGCACCGACACCACGGCCCTCGGCGCCCAGGACGAGGCCTTCCTCGCCTGCGACGCCCAGCACGGCCCCAACAGCGCCGGGGCCGGCCGATGACGAGGGGGAGTCGCGGGGCCGGGCACCCGGGGCGCGCCGGCCGACGCCGGGTCGGCGGCCCGGGCGAAGGCACGCGACGCCGTCCCCTCGCCGCGACGGCCCTCGTGGCCGGGACGGTCGCCGGGGCCCTCCTGCTCAGCGGGTGCGGCCTCACCGGCTCGGCCGACGGAGCCGGCGACGACGCGGCGAGCAGCAGCGCCTCCCCGGCCGCCGGGCTGCCCACCGCGCCCGTCGTGCGCGGCGACCTCGTGGACTCCCGCACGATCGCCGGCACGCTGGGGCACGGCTCGCCGACGCCCCTCGTGGCGCCGGGCGAGGGGACGATCACGCAGCTGCCCTCCTACGGCGAGGTGATCGGGCTCGACGGTGTGCTCTGGGCGGTCGACGAGTCGCCCGTGCGGTCGATGCACGGCACCGTGCCGCTCTGGCGCACGCTCGAGCAGGGCACGGAGGGCGCCGACGTGGCCCAGCTCAACGACGCCCTGCTCGCGCTCGGCTACGACGTGGCCGACGACGACGTGTTCGGGCGGCGCACGGCCCGCGCCGTCCGCGCCTGGCAGGAGGACCGCGACCGCGAGGTCACCGGCGCCCTCGGCCCGGCGGACATCGCGTTCGTGCCGGGCGACGTCCGGGTCGCCGAGGTCGTCGGCCGCGTCGGCGACCCGGCCGGCGAGGTCGTCTGGAGCTGGACCTCGACGACCCTCGTCGTCACGGCCGAGGTCTCGCCGGTCGACGAGGGCCGATTCGCCGTCGGCGCACCGGTCGAGGTGGGGCTGCCGGGCGGCGCGCGCGTGCCCGGCACCGTGCGCTCGGTGGAGGGGCCGGGCGGAGGCGCGGGCTCCGGCGGCGGGGCCGGCGGCGACTCCGGGGCCGGCGGCTCGGGTGCCGGCTCCGGGTCGGGCGCGGGCGCGGGCTCCGGCACCGGCGCCGACCGCGTGACCGTCGTCGTCGGGCTCGACGCCGAGCTGCCCGAGGGGGCCGCGACCGCGGGCTCGGTCGACCTCGTGGTCGAGGGCGAGCGGCGGGTCGACGTCCTCTCGGTGCCCGTGACCGCGCTGCTGGCGGCGGGCGACGGCGGCTACGTCGTCGAGGTACGGTCGGCCGACGGCTCGGTCGAGCGCGTGGCCGTGACCGTGGGCGCCTTCGCCCAGGGGCGCGTCGAGGTCTCGGGCGAGGGGCTCGCCGAGGGCGACGAGGTCGTGGTGCCCTCGTGAGCGGGGCGACCGTGAGCGCGTCGACCGAGAGCGGGGCGCCCGTGCTCGAGCTGCGCGCCGTGACGCGCACCTACGGCGACACGACCGCACTCGGCGGGGTCGACCTCGTCGTGCGGCGCGGCGAGCTCGTCGCCGTGGTCGGCCCGAGCGGCTCGGGCAAGTCGACGATGCTCAACGTGATGGGCACGCTCGACCGGCCGAGCTCCGGCTCGGTGCGGATCGCCGGCCACGAGGTGTCCGAGATGACCGACGACGCCGTGTCGCGCCTCCGGGCCGAGCACGTGGGCTTCGTCTTCCAGCACTTCCACCTCGCGGCCGGGGCCACGGCGACGGAGAACGTCGCGGACGGCCTGCTCTACGCGGGCGTGCCGCGACGGCAGCGTCGCGAGCGCGCCCGGGAGGCCCTGGCCCGCGTCGGGCTCGGGCACCGCCTCGACCACCGGCCGCACGAGCTCTCGGGCGGCGAGAAGCAGCGCGTGGCGATCGCCCGCGCGGTCGTCGGCGACCCGACGCTGCTGCTGGCCGACGAGCCGACCGGCGCGCTCGACTCCGTCTCCGGCGCCGCGGTCGTCACGCTGCTCCGCGAGCTCAACGCGGCGGGGACGACCGTGGTCGTCATCACCCACGACCGCGAGCTGGCGGCGGCGCTGCCGCGCCGGGTCGCGATGCGCGACGGCCTCGTCGACGCCGAGGTCGCCTCGTGAGGGGGGCGGCGGCCCCGGGAGCGGGGCCGGAGCGCGACTCCCGCACGGCCCCCGGTCCGCGACCGGGCCGCAGCGCGCGCCCGGCCCGGGCCCCTCGCCCGGCCCGCGCCCGGCCCGGGCACGTCTCGGCCCGCGACCTGCTGGGCCTCGGCGTCTTCGGGCTGCGCACCCGGCCCACGCGGGTCGTGCTGTCGGCCCTCGGCATCGCGATCGGCATCGCCGCGATGATCGCCGTCGTCGGCATCTCGTCGTCGAGCCAGGCGGCCCTCGACCGGGTGCTCGACGGCCTCGGCACGAACCTGCTCGTGGCCGCACCGGGCACGGACGCCCGCGGCGAGACGGCGCCGCTGCCCGAGACGGCCCTCTCGGCGCTCGACCGACGGGGCGACGTCGAGGGCGTCGCCGGCGTCGGGCGCGTCGACGACCAGAAGGTGTACCGGACCGACCGGGTGCCGGCCGCCGCCTCCGGCGGGATCTCGCTCGACGTCGCCCTCGGCGACCTCCGCGGGGTGCTGCACGCCGACCTCGCGTCGGGCCGGTGGTTCGGCGACGCGGCGAGCGAGCTGCCCCAGGTCGTGCTCGGCGCCACCGCCGCCGCGACCCTCGGGGTGACCGACGTCGCGCCCGAGACCCGGGTCTGGATCGGCGGCCGCTGGGTCGCCGTCGTCGGCGTGCTCGACCCGCTGCCGCTCGCGCCCCAGCTCGACGCGTCGGCCTTCGTGCCGAGCGGCTCGGCCGCGGCGGAGTTCGGCTTCGACGGGCACCCGACGCAGGTGTTCGCCCGGGCCGACCCGGCCCGCGTCGGTGCCGTCCGCGACCTGCTCGCCGCGTCGATCTCGCCCGAGGACCCGGCGTCCGTCGACGTGGGCCGCCCCTCGGACGCCCTCGCGGCGCAGCAGGCGACGGAGGAGTCGTTCACCGGCCTGCTGCTCGGCATCGGCGGCGTCGCGCTGCTCGTCGGCGGCATCGGGGTCGCGAACACGATGGTCATCACCGTGCTCGAGCGGCGCGCCGAGATCGGCGTGCGCCGCGCCCTGGGGGCTCGGCGGCGGCACGTGCGCGACCAGTTCCTGGTCGAGTCGCTGCTGCTGTCGGGCCTGGGAGGTGCGGTCGGCGTCGCCCTCGGGGTCGCCGTCACGGCCGGGTTCGGCCTCGTGCAGGGCTGGCCGGTCGTCGTGCCGGCCTGGGCCGTGGTCGGCGGGCTCCTCGCGACCGTCGTCATCGGGGGCGTCAGCGGCTGGTGGCCCGCGTCGCGCGCGGCGCGCATCCCGCCGACGTCGGCGCTCGCCGCCGCGTGACCGGGGGCCCGTCAGGGGAATGTCATATATGACGTGTACCCTCGCGGGGCGGGTCGCCCCGGCGGCGACCCGCCCCGCCCAGAACGACCACAGACCGGAGGCCCCCATGCCCGTCAAGACCCTTCCCGCCGCCCTCGCCACCGCCGCCGCCGTCCTGCTGGCCGTCACGGCGTGCACCACGACGACCGTGTCGACCGACGACCCCAGCGGCGCGGCCACGACCGCCGAGTCGTCGCCCACCGCCGAGGGCCAGCCCGACAACGAGTGCGTCGACGGCATCGCCTACATGCAGTTCACCGACGAGACCACCGAGCTGAGCCTGCCCGACGGCTGCGGCACGGTGTTCGTGCTCGGCGACGGCGGCACCGCCGACCTCGGCCCCGTCGGCGACCTCGGGGTGATGGGCAACGGCTCGACGATCCGCGTCGAGAGCGTCGGGCGCCTCGACCTGACCGGGAACGACAACACGATCGAGCACGGCGGCGACGCGCCGGAGATCCTCGGCGAGGAGGCGGAGAACGGCACGGGCAACTCGGTCGTCGCCCGGTAGCGGCACCTCGCGCGTTCTGCTCACAGGCGTTGTCAGAACGGTCCGTATCAATGTTACATTTCGTGTCGTCGCTCCCGACCGGGGGCGCGAGACGAGAGGCACCACGGCATGATCACGACCTTCCGACGCGCCGCCACGGCGACGCTCGCGGCCCTCACGCTGGCGGCCGGCGCGCTCGCCGTCCCGGCCGCCGCCCCGGCGTCCGCGGCCGAGCCCGCGGCGGCCGACCCGACCCTGTCCATCACGATCGCGGAGCTGACGCGCATCGACCTCGGGCGGCCTCGCGTCCCCGTGCAGCAGCCGACGCCGGTCGAGGTCGGCGTCCGCTTCGGGCACGCGGGCGGCGGTGACGCGGCCGGCGCCCTGACCTTCACCGCGCCGGCGGGCACGACCTTCGCGCCCGGCCAGGCCCGGCTGCCCGCCCAGCAGCGCCTCGAGGGCCGGGCGGGCTGGGAGCCCGTGCCCACCGGGTGGGACCTCGTCGAGGGGGCGCGCTCGGCCGACGGCCGGAGCTACGCCTACCGCTTCCCGGGCGACGCGGGCGCGATCCCCGTCGGCCTCGCGCTCAAGTGGGCTCCGGTGCTCGTGGCCGAGGGCTCGGCGCTGGGCGACCGCGAGATCGGCTTCTCGTTCCGCAGCACGGGCGTGAGCTACGCGTACGCGCTCGACGCCGCCGCCCCGATCACCGTCGTCGACGACGGGCCCGACTTCGGAACGGTCACCCCCGTCACCGTGGCGAGCACCGACCTCGTCCGGGGCCGGAGCACCGACGTGTCGTTCGTCGTCGCCAACTCCGAGCCGCGCACCGGCTACGAGGTGAGCGTGCGCCTCACGGCCCCCGCGGGCACCACCTTCCCCGTCGACGCGACGGTCGAGACGACCTGGCGGCCGGGCAGCTCGGGCGACTGGCGGCCGGCCCCGCAGATGAGCCTGCAGGCCGTGGCGATCAGCGACGCGGGCCGCACGCTCGTCGGCACCCGCGCCTCCGGCCCGCACGGGGGCGGCGAGCAGTACCGCTACACCGTGCCGGTGGCGACGCCCGCCGACGCGGCCGACGGCGCCGACCTCGCGCTCGGCTACCGCTACCGGGGCACCTCGGGCCAGGGGGCGTTCCAAGCGACGGGCACGGCGCCGGTGCGCATGGTCGACGACGCCTCCTCGGCGCCGATCACGCTCACCACGCCCGACGCCGCCGGCATCGCGGCCGGCTACGAGCTCGGCCGCCCCTTCACCTTCCGCGGCACCGGGCGACCCGGCGCCCCGGTGACCATCGAGAACAGCAAGGGCCTGCGCCTGGGCACCGCCGAGGTCCGACCGGGCGGCTCCTGGGAGTGGACGCGGACCCTGATGGGCAGCTACGTCTGGAGCATGGTCTTCTACCAGGACCTCGGCGAGCCCCGGCAGTCGGAGTGGCGGCTGACGGGCTTCGGTCCGGCGGCGCCGGCCCCCGCGCCCGTCGTGCCCGTCGTCGTGACGCAGCCCGCCGACCCCCGGGTCGGCTACGTCGTCGGAGCGCCCTACACGTTCACGGGCACGAGCCGTCCACGGGCGACGATCGAGGTGCGGAACTTCCGGGGGCTGCGACTCGGCAGCGTGCAGGCGACGGCGGGCGGCACCTGGAGCTGGACCCGCACGAACATGGGCACGACCGTCTGGGCGCTCCGGTTCGTCGCCGACGCGGGGCTGCCCGCCGAGCAGTCGGCCGAGGTGCGCGACTTCGGGCCGCAGACGGGCACCGTCACCGTGACGAACCCCACGCAGGCCGAGCTCCTGCAGGGGTACGTGCCGGCGCAGCCGTACACGTTCCGCGGCACGGCGACGCCGCTGTCGACGATCACGGTGCGCAACCGGAACGGCCTCCGACTCGGCGAGGCGGAGGTCACCTCGGCCGGCACCTGGTCGTGGACGAGGACGAACATGGGCTACACCGTCTGGTACCTGACGTTCATCCGCGACGAGGGTCGCCCCGGGTCGGAGTCGGCGACCGTGGACGCGTTCGCTCCGCGCGCCTGACCGGGCGAGCGGCAGGGCAGCCGCGGGACCAGCTGACAGGTGACCACGGAGTCGTCGCCGAGCGGAGGGCAGACTGGGGGCATGCGCACCTGGGTCAAGATCTGCGGTCTCTCCACCCCCGAGACGGTCGACGCCGCCGTCGAGGCGGGGGCCGACGCGGTCGGCTTCGTGCTGGCCGAGGGCAGCCCCCGCACCGTCGACGCCGCGACCGTCCGCGAGCTGGCGGCCCGGGTGCCGGAGCACGTCGAGGCGGTCGGCGTGTTCCGGGGCCAGGGCGTCGAGCGGGTGATCGAGCTGGCCCGCGCCTCCGCCCTCTCCACGGTGCAGCTGCACGGCGACGAGTCGCCGGCCGACGTCGCGGCCGCGCACGCTGCGGGGCTCCGGGTGGTGCGGGCGGTCGACGTCGCGACCTACGCGGCCGAGCCCGAGGAGGCGCGAGTCGCCTTCCGAGAAGACCTGCTGCTGATCGACGCGGTCACCCCCGGTGCCGGCGCCGTCTTCGACGGCCAGCCGCTGCTCGACGCCCCGCCCCACCGCGAGTGGCTGCTCGCCGGAGGGCTCGATCCCGAGAACGTCGCTGCCCGCGTCGCGGAGCTGCGACCCGCCGGGGTCGACGTCAGCTCGGGGGTGGAGTCGTCGCGCGGGGTGAAGAGCGTCGCGCTGATCCGCGAGTTCGTGGCGGCGGCACGCTCCGGCGACACCGCGTAGCGGGCCCCCCGCGCACGCCGCGAGCGGCCCCGCGCACGGCTCAACGGGCGAGTTCGACGCGGCCGGGCGGCCACGCCCGCCCGAGAAGGTCGCACTCGCCCGCCCACCCGGCGGCAGCCGCCCGCTAGGGCAGGTCGTCGAGCGACTCGGCGGTCGGCTCGCCGACCGCCGACCGCGACACGCTGAGCGACTCGGCGCCCGGCTCGACGTCGACGAGCACCGTGTCGCCGTCGACGATCCGTCCGCCGATCAGGGCCATCGCGAGCTGGTCGTCGATCTGCTGCTGCATCAGGCGGCGCAGCGGCCGGGCGCCGTAGATCGGATCGAAGCCGCGCTCGGCGAGCCAGGCCCGCGCGTCGGGCGTGACGGCGAGCTGCAGCCGACGGTCGGTCAGGCGTCGGCCGAGGCGGTCGACGTACAGCGACACGATCTGGCCGAGGTCGTCGGCCGTCAGCGTCGAGAACACGACGATGTCGTCGAGCCGGTTGACGAACTCGGGCTTGAACGCCTGCCGCACGAGGCCCTGCACGAGCTCCTCCTTCTCGGGGTCGCTGAGGCGGGGGTCGGTGATCACCTGCGAGCCGAGGTTCGACGTGAGCACGAGGATCGTGTTGCGGAAGTCCACGGTGCGGCCCTGGCCGTCGGTGAGGCGCCCGTCGTCGAGCACCTGCAGCAGCACGTCGAACACCTCGGGGTGGGCCTTCTCGACCTCGTCCATGAGCACGACGCTGTACGGCCGACGTCGCACCGCCTCCGTCAGCTGGCCGCCCGCCTCGTACCCGACGTAGCCGGGAGGGGCGCCGACGAGCCGCGAGACGCTGTGCTTCTCGCCGTACTCGCTCATGTCGATGCGCACGAGGGCCTTCTCGTCGTCGAAGAGGAAGTCGGCGAGCGCCTTAGCGAGCTCGGTCTTGCCGACGCCGGTCGGGCCGAGGAAGAGGAAGGAGCCGGTCGGCCGGTCGGGGTCGCTGATGCCGGCACGCGTGCGGCGCACCGCCTCGGAGACGGCCTGGACGGCCGCGCGCTGGCCGATGATGCGGCGACCGAGCTCGCTCTCGAGGTGCAGCAGCTTCTCAGTCTCGCCGCTGAGGAGGCGCCCCACCGGGATGCCGGTCCACGCTGCGACGACCTCGGCGATGTCGGCGTCGGTGACGCTGTCGTTGACGAGCCGCTCGCCCGACTCCTCGAACGACTCGGCCTCGGCGAGGCGCTTCTCGATGTCGGGGATGGTCTCGTAGTTGATCTTGGACGCGTCGGCGTAGCGCCCCTCGCGCATGGCTCGGTCGAGGTCGATGCGGGCCTCGTTGAGGTCGCTGCGGAGCGTGCCGACGCCCTGCAGCGCGGCCTTCTCGGCCTGCCAGCGGGCGTTCAGCGCGTCGTAGCGGGCCTTCTGCTCGGTGATCTGCTCGCGCAGGGCGGCGAGGCGGGCGCGCGAGGCGTCGTCCTTCTCCTTCGCGAGCGCGAGCTCCTCGACCTGGAGGCGCACGAGGCCGCGGTAGAGCTGGTCGAACTCGACGGGTGACGAGTCGATCTCCATCTTGAGGCGCGAGCCAGCCTCGTCGACCAGGTCGATCGCCTTGTCGGGCAGTTGACGGGAGGGGATGTAGCGAGCCGAGAGGGAGGCGGCCGCCACGAGGGCACCGTCGGTGATCGTGACGCCGTGGTGCGCCTCGTAGCGCTCCTTGAGGCCGCGGAGGATGGCGACGGTGTCTTCGACGCTGGGCTCGCCGACGTAGACCTGCTGGAAGCGGCGCTCGAGCGCGGCGTCCTTCTCGATGTACTGGCGGTACTCGTCGAGGGTCGTCGCCCCGATCATGCGCAGCTCGCCACGGGCGAGCATCGGCTTGAGCATGTTGGCCGCCGCGACGCTGCCGTCGCCGCCGCCCGCTCCCATCAGGGTGTGCAGCTCGTCGATGAAGGTGATCACCTGGCCGTCGCTCTCGGCGATCTCCTTCAGCACGGCCTTGAGCCGCTCCTCGAACTCGCCGCGGTACTTCGCGCCGGCGACGAGGGCGGCGAGGTCGAGGCTGACCAGCCGCTTGTCCTTCAGGCTGTCGGAGACGTCGCCCGCGACGATGCGCTGGGCGAGCCCCTCGACGACGGCGGTCTTGCCGACGCCGGGCTCGCCGATCAGCACGGGGTTGTTCTTGGTGCGGCGCGTCAGCACCTGGCTGACGCGGCGGATCTCGCTGTCGCGACCGATGACCGGGTCCAGCTTGCCGCTCCGGGCGATCGCGGTCAGGTCGACGCCGTACTGGTCGAGCGCCGACTTCTGCTTCTCGTCGGAAGCCGGAGCGCCCTGCATGTTCGCCATGGGTGGTGCCTCTCTCAGAACGTCTCGGTCGGGCGCGCTGCCCGAACTTGAGTTGAACCGACTCAAGTCTACGCACGCTGGGTCGTCGCGCAAGCTCCCTCACAGCCTCGCTTCGTCGACGACACTGCCCACATTTCACATCTCTCATTGACTCGGGTCGGCATCTGCGCCAGGGTCGTCTCGTCCCCCACAGCCCCACTCCGAGGAACGACGTCGATGACCAGACTCCCCCGCCCCCTCCGCTCCGCCGCCCTCGGCGGAGCCCTCGCCCTCGGCCTCGTCGCGGCCCCGCTGACGTCCGCCGGCGCGACGCCGACTCCCGACCCGTCGGTGACGCCGACCGCGACGCCGACGCCGTCGGCCGCCGCACCGACGACGGCCCCGTCGACCTCCCCCGCCTCTCCCTCCGGAGCCTCGGCGGCCGACCCCGCTCCGATGGTCCTCCCCTACGCGACGATCGCTGAGGGCGGGCTGTCGCCGGTGCTGCTCGACCCCGTGCGGCTCGACGCGGGCACGACCGCTGTCGCCCCGATCGCCCTCAGCGTCGACGCGGCGCGACCCTCCCTCGTGGGCACGGTGACCCTCGAGGCCCCGGCCGGCTCGACCTTCGTGGCCGCCGACACGGCGGCGGGGTGGTGGCGGCCGGGCGGCGACGAGACGTGGCGGCGCGACGCGAGCCTCGACCTGCGGGGCGGGAGCGTCGGCGACGGCGCGACCCGCGCCTCCTTCACGCTCGACACGAGCGGCTTCGCAGCGGGCCACGCCGACGGCGACGAGCTGCGCTTCGACCTGGCAGTGGCGACCCCTCTCGACGCCGAGCCCGACGACTCGGAGCTGACCTGGTCGGCCGTCGGGGCGGGAGGGGCCGGAGGCGCGTTCGAGGTGCAGGGAGCGACCTACACCGTGACGGAGCCCGCACCCTCGGCCGCTCCCGTGCTGACCGTCCCGGCCCGCGTCGCCGACGGCTACACCGCGGACGCGCCCTACACCTTCCGGGGCACGGGGCGGCCGCGGGCTCCCCTCACCGTCCTCAACACCAAGGGGTTGCCCCTGGGGAGCACGACGATCCTCCCCGACGGCACCTGGTCGTGGACGCGGCCGAACATGGGCACGTACGAGTGGAGCCTCGTCTTCGTGCAGGACGCGGGCACGCCCCGCGAGCGCGAGACGCGGCTGCTCGGCTTCGTGCCGGCGCAGGGCCCGCAGATCGCGGTGACGACGCCCGACGCGGCGCAGCTGGCCCGGGGCTACGTGCCCGACGCCCCGTTCACCTTCCGTGGCACCGGTCGCCCCGGGGCGCTCGTCGGCGTGACGAACCTCAGCGGCTTCCGCCTGGGGGAGGCGCGGGTCGGCCCCGAGGGCACCTGGTCGTGGACGCGCGCCGACATGGGGTCGTACCTCTGGTCGATGGCGTTCGTGCAGGACGAGGGCACCTACCGCCCGTCGTCGACGATGGTGCGCGGCTTCGCCCCCGCCGTCGACGCTCCGCGGCTGACGACGCCGTCGGCGTCGCAGATCGCCGCGGGCTACCCCGTGTACACGGCGTACACGTTCGCCGGCACCGGCAAGCCCGGCGCCCTGATCGACGTGCTCAACACGAAGGGCCTGCAGCTCGGCCGTGCGGTGGTCGCCCCCGACGGCACCTGGTCGTGGCGGATCGGCACCCTGCAGGCGTTCACCTGGTCGATCGACTTCGTGCAGGAGCGCGGCACGAGCGACGAGCTCGTCGCGCCGCTGCGGGGGTTCGCGCCGCGCGCGTGAGGCCCTCCGGCGACGCCGAGCCTTCACCCTGGCCCCTCACCTGGTCACCCCTCCCGCTTCGCCCGCCACTTTGGACATGTCGAGTGAGGTGCGTAACATATCAGGATCGCGGCCAGCTCTGTCGGTGCCGCCCGACCAGGAAGAACTCACTACATGAAGAAGAAACTGATAGCCGCCGGGGCGGCCGGGCTCGCGGTAGCCACGGTCGTCACCGGCCTGAGCTTCGGGGCCGCTGCGGCACCAAGTGCCCCGATCTCCGGGAGCATGACCAGGAGCACTCCTGCGGCACCCCTCACCACCTCGACGAACTCTGATGGAGGGGCGCAGCCCGACCTGATCGATGCGCCGTCGTCTGCTGCAGAAGCAGCAGTTTCCCCTGATCTCGGCAGCGGCGCGAGCGCACGGAAAGTGACCACCCAGTCGGAGAAACTCCGTGGCAAACTCGTCTGGACCTCGCTCGAGGGCGACTACCGATTCATGCACAGCGTTTATACGGGCAGTCTCGACGGGACTTACGCGGTCGACTATGACGACGCCGTACGACGCGGCAACACGTTCGAGCTCCCGGCCCGCGGCACCACCGGAGTCGTCAAGGGACTGGATGGGTGGGCGAAAGATCTGTGCATGACCACCCAGACCAATGGGGCGAACGTGTCCATGAGCTCCTGCCGAGAAACGAACACGAAGCAGCAGTTCTCGTGGTCAGGAAACGCCCTCGTTGCTAGCGACCCCGGCATGGGTGCTACCTCCCATCTCACTGCTCGCGTCTACACCAGCGGCAACCGAAACACGAGCGCGATCACCGGCCCCACGTACTCGGCGGCGCAGTTCAGACCCGAGTTGCTCCAGGAGATCGCTTCGCTGGCCGCTCGAGTCACGTCGACGGACCACTTCGCTGGATCCGCGGTGATCACGGGGACGGCTCGACCTGGGGCTCGTGTCGAGGTCGGCGATGAGTGGGTGACGGCACACGCGACGACGGGAGCGTTCTCCCTCACCGTCACCGACCTCGCTGCAGGGGTCAACTCGTTGACGGTCATCCAGAAGATCGACAACGTGCAGGTCGGCAACTCCGTTCCTCTGACCGTGACGATCGTCGAGGGCGGCACGGTCGTGCCGGTGCCTCAGCCCGGTGTCGAGCTGGTGCGCGGTGAGACCAGCTCTGTTCCCTTCGTCGTGCAGCTGAACGAGGCACGGAGCTCCGTCTCGGGGACGACCACGGTCAAGGCTCCCGCCGGCACCACTTTCTCGGCCGGTCAGACCACCGTGGCCGGGGCCTGGCGCCCCAGCACGACCGGCGAGTGGAGCCCGGCTGCGAACATCAACCTCACAGGCGGGGTCCTGAGCGCCGACCGCACTGAGATGACCTTCGACATCGGCCCTTCGGGAAGCAACCACGCCGCGGGACAGCAGTGGCGCTATGAGTTCAACATCGACACCCCCATGGTCGCGGCGGGTGGCGCCTCGTCCTTGGGCTACGTCTACGAGGGCTCCAGCACCGGCAACCCCTTCCGGGCCGTCGGCAGCACCCCCACCACCATCGAGGTCAACGAGCAGCCCACGGTCGCCAGCGTCGTGTCGGTCGACCCGATCGCCAAGACCGCCGTCGTCTCGGGCACCGCCACCCCCGGCGCCACCATCACCATCGGTGACCAGGAAGCCGTCGTCCAGGACGACGGCAACTGGAGCATGACCGTCGAGGGCCTGCAGGTCGGCTCGAACCAGCTCGTCGTGCAGCAGAGCATCGCCGGCGAGGACTACGGCGACCCCGTCACCCTCGACGCGGTCGTCCCGGCGCTCACCACCAGCCTCGGCGCGAACGACGTCATCGTGACGTCGGAGGCCGACGGCTGGTTCACTGAGGGCACCGAGGGCACCGTCACGATCACCACCCAGACGGGCACCAGCCCCACCGGTGCCACCGTCCGCCCGGGCGAGTCGCTCTCCTGGACCACCACACTGCCCGAGGGCTTCGAGGCGGGCGACCTGCCCGCCACCGAGACCGTCGACGGCTGGACCACCGAGCACGTCGTCGCCACCGACTCCGAGGGTCGCCAGACCGTCGAGGTCAAGGTCACCAACGCCACGACCGAGAACCGCGAGTACGCCGCCGCCGGCGACATCACCTTCCCGGTCGTCTCGACGGGCAAGCCGACCTCCGACGGCACGATCACCACGGTGTTCACGCCGCCGACCAGCTACACCTCGTCGGCTCCCGACGCGTCGACGGTCGCCAAGGCGCCCCTGCCCCTGACGGCCACGGTCGCGCAGCGCAACGACATCGCCCAGACCGTCGTCGTCACCGGCAGCGGCACGCCCGGTCAGCAGGTCACGATCGGTGACGTCACCGAGACGATCCGCCCTGACGGCAGCTACGAGATCACCGCGCCCTTCACGGGCACCGGCGACCTCGAGGTCACCGTCAGCCAGGAGATCGGCGGCACCGTCCACGACGAGGCCACGGTCGAGTTCACCTCGGTCGAGGGCGGCACGCTCGTCGGCGTGCAGCAGACCCGCGTCAACCTGCCGCGCAACACGACGTCGATCATCCCGATCGTCGTCCAGAACAACGAGGCCCGCGACGACGCCACCGGCACCGTGACCTTCACCGCCCCGAAGGACACGATCTTCCAGGACGGCCTCACCGTCCTCGGCGAGCGCCGCAGCGGCACCGCCGGCGGCTGGGAGAGCGACGCGTCGCTCGACCTGACCGGCGGCGTCATCAGCGAGAACGGCACGAAGATCACCTTCCAGCTGCCCGCCCGAGCCATCCCGGCCGAGCAGCAGCTGCGCTACCTCGTCGAGGTGTTCACCTCGCGCACCGCGTCGGCCGGCAACCGCCAGCTCGACTACACCTACGAGGGCACCAGCTCCATCGGTGACTTCCGCGCCACCGGCAGCACCATCGGCCGCGTCGCCTCCATCGACCCCTCCGCCATCCGCGAGTAGTCGACCGGCGACACCAGCACCACAGCACCACAGCACCAGGCGACCGCCCCGGACACCGCCCCGCAGCAGCGGGCGCGGAGACCGGGGCGGTCCGTCGTCTCGCCCCCCCTCGGATCCGCGCTCGTCCACAGGGGCGCCAGAGATCTCCTCACATGCGTTATCGTCATCTCGACCGCACCGCTGTCATGCGACATGCGCATGTCACCACCACCGACCGAGATGCCCTCGGTCCTGCCCCGGAAGAAGGCGACCCGTGAGACGACGTACGACAGAGGCACTCGCGACCGGGCTGGCGATCACCCTGGTCATCGGCAGCCTCGCCCTGGCCCCTGGCTCGTCGACCGCCCAGGCGTCACCGGCCGACGACGGCGTCACCACCGCCTCCGCGGCGACGGTCGTGACGCACGAGCCCGACGCCGCGCCGAGCGGCCCGACGGAGGACACCGCGGCTCTTCCCTCGCCGGAGGCCGCTCCGCCGACGCCCCCCAGCTCGACCGACGGCGCCCGCCTCTTCCTCACGGTCTCCCCGCCTACTGGCGTCTCACTGCAGAGCGACCACGTCGGGCTGACCGTGCGGGG
Organism: Frigoribacterium sp. NBH87; assembly: GCF_014217665.1. Classification (NCBI taxonomy): domain Bacteria; kingdom Bacillati; phylum Actinomycetota; class Actinomycetes; order Micrococcales; family Microbacteriaceae; genus Frigoribacterium; species Frigoribacterium sp. NBH87. The sequence continues at coordinate 2,201,789 of NZ_CP043650.1, read as the reverse complement.
CACTCCGCAGTGCAACGTGTCGAACTGTCGCCTGCTCGTGTCGACCAGCTCGCAGCCCCTCTCGTCACCCGGCAGTGAGATCCCCTCCGGCACGAGCACCTGGCCGTCGTGGTGGGCCGAGGGCACGACCCGCACCCTCTACGTCCACTCCTGGGGCAACGGCTGGGGCTGGACGAAGACGAACTGGAACACCTCGTACACCGTGACCAGGCCGGTGACGACCCCGCTGACCGCGCGGGTCGCCTCGACCGACCACGTCGGCAGGTCGGCGGTGATCACGGGCGTCGCGACGAAGGGAGCCCGGGTCGAGATCGGCAGCAGGTACGCCACCGCCAGCACCACCACCGGCGCCTGGAGCATGACCGTCTCCGGGCTGGCCGTAGGGGCGAACACCCTCACCGTCGTCCAGAAGATCGGGACGACGACGATCGGCAGCTCGGTCCGGGTCACGGTGACCATCGACCCCCAGGTCGTCCCCGGGCTGGTCCGACAGGTGGACGCGACCCCTCAGGCCCTCCTCCGAGGCGACGACACGGCGGTCACCGTGGCGGTCGAGTTCACCGAGCGGACGCAGTCGGCCCCGGGCACCGTCACGGTCACGGCACCGGCCGGCACCACCTTCGCCCCTGGGCAGGACACCCTGGAGGCGGAGTACCGGGCGGGCTCCGCCACCCCCTGGCAGGACGCCCCCGCGTCCGCGTCGTGGGACCTCGTCTCGGGGCACCGCTCGGCAGACGGCTCGACCTACTCGTACACCTTCCCCGGCAGCGGCTCGGCCCTCGACGCCGGCGGCGACCTGCGCTGGGCCCCTCGCGTCTCGACGCCCCTCGACGCTCCCGTCGGCACGCCCGCCCTCGGGTTCACGATGACCGGCGCCCTGAACGCGAAGCTCTACGACGTCACCGGCACGGTCGACACGCCCATCGCCGCGGCGGCGCTCACCGCCGAGGTGGTGTCGGTCGACGCGCAGGGCAGGGTGGCCGCCGTCAGGGGCACGGCGACGCCCGGCGCGACGGTCGCGGTCGGTGACGACACCACCACCGTCGCGGAGAGCGACGGCACCTGGAGCACCACCGTCGAGGGCCTCGACCTGGGCGACAACGACCTCGTCGTCACGCAGACCGTGGGCGGGCTGCCGGTGAGACCCTGAGATCGGGCCGCCAGCTCACCGCGAGCGGGTCAGGCGGCGGGCACCGCGGCCCGGGCGGTTCGTCGCTCGCTGCCAGACGGGCGGGGCAGGATGAGCGCATGATCGACGTCGACCTCGCCCGCCGCCTCCGAGACGCCGGGCTGCGCTGGCGCCCCTCCCCCGGCGACCGCTTCGTCGTCGAGCGCCTCGTCGACAGCGACGAGGGCGTCGGCGACGTCTTCACCCTCAGCGACATGACCATCGAGGCCCACGAGCACCCCACGGGCACCGTGCTCGGCTTCAACGGCACGACCGAGTGGGCCCTCGACTCCGTCGCCGCCGACGACGCCCTGTGGCTGCCGCGCGAAGACCAGCTCCGCGAGCTGCTCGGCAGCACCTTCGTCTCGCTCACGCGCGTGCTCGTCGACGGCGAGCCCCTCGCCTACCGCGTCACCGCCGCCCTCGACGGCGCTGCGGCCACCGGGCCCGACTCCGTGCACGTCGCCGCCGACCCCGAGACGGCCTACGCCCACGCGCTCCTCGCCTACGTCGACGCGGCGCTCCGCCTCGACGGCCCCGACGGGGCCGACGGGCACGCGACGAACTGATCCCCGCGCGGATCACCTCGGTGCCATTGAGGTGACTCTTGCTGGGCCCTCCGCCCCGAGCAGGGCCCAGGAAGCGTCACCTCGATCACTGCCACCTCGCGTCAGTTGCCACTGTGAGGGGTTCACGGGCGTTCAGAGGCCCCCAAAGTGGCAACTGACGAGAGAAGTACGAGGAGAAGAGGCGGGGTCAGCGGCGGGTCGACACCGTCACGGTGAACTTCGGCCCGCGCGAGACCTGACGCGTCGGCCCGACGGTGCGCTCGAGCGCGCTGCGGTAGCCGAGGTGCGAGTTCCAGACGCACCAGAGCTCCCCGCCCGGCTCGAGCAGGCGCGCGGCCGCCGCGAAGAGCTTGTGCGCGAGGCCGGCGTGCACGGTCGCCCCGACGTGGAACGGCGGGTTGAGCAGCACCAGGCCGGCGGACCCTGCGGGCAGGGAGGCTCCTGCGTCGTCACGCCGCGACTCCACCCGGTCACCGACGCCGGACGCGTCGGCCGTCGCGCGGGCCGAGGCCACGGCGGCCGCCGACTGGTCGGTCGCGACGACGTGCGCCTCGGGGTGCGCGAGCGCCCAGGAGGCGGCGAGCACCCCCGTTCCGCACCCGAGGTCGACCACGTGCGACGCCTCGGGCGCACCGAGGGCCAGCGCCTCCAGCAGCGCTCGGGTGCCGACGTCGATCGATGAGCCGGCGAAGGCCGCGCCGTGCGCGACGACCACGAGGTCGCCGTGCCGCTCGGAGCGAGGCCACGTCGAGGCGGTGCCAGCCGAGGAGGCGGTGGCTCCGGCGTCGGAGCGCGGACCGGAGGCGGTCAGGAGACGCGACTTCTGCCGGGCGAGACCGGCGGAGACGGTGCCGAAGTGACGGCGCAGCACGTCGTTCATCGCCGGGGTCATGTGCTTGACGCGGCCTCCGGCGACGAGCTGCACCTCGGGGTGCGCGTGGGCCGCGACCAGCTCGGCGATCTCGTCGAGCGCGTCGAGGCCGCGCGGCAGCTGCAGGAGCACCACGCGGGCGCCCTCCACGAGCGAGGGGTCGAGCGGCAGGGAGCGCCACGAGGCACTGCTGCCGAGGCGCTCCGCGTTCGCCGCGAGGGCGAGCTCGCCCGAGAGGGCGTCCTGGTGCACGCGGAGCTCGTGCGGGCCGACCAACTCGGCGGCGCCGAGGGTGAGCGCTCCGTAGCGGTCGCCGATGATGGTGACGTGCTCCGGGTGGGCGACCAGCGCCTCCCGGGCGGTGTCGAGCAGGAGGCGGTCGGTCGCGTCGTGCGCGACCAGCTCGGGGGCCTCGACGTCGGGCCACCGGCGGAGCTGCTCGAAGTCGATCACCGGACGAGGCTACCGGCCCGCCCCGGCCCGTCGTCCCCGACCGTGGCGCCGAGTGGTCACGAAGTGCTGCTCGCTGACGCGTGGGCAGTAGTTCGTGACCACTCGATGTCGGGGTGGCGGAGACGGCGCACGGGCAACGAGGGTGCGGCGGGTCGACGTCCTCGCGGGCGGGACGGCGCCGACCCGCCGGGAGTGACGGGAACCCGCCGCACCCGCCTCAGGCACCGAGTGGTCACGAAGTGCTGCTCGCTGACGCGAGAGCAGCAGTTCGTGACCACTCGACGTTGGGGGGCTCTACTGAAGGGGCCGCCAGACGACGACCGAGGTCTGCCGCGTGGGCCGGGTGCCGTGCCGCAGCGGCACGACGCCGCTCTCGCCCGCCGCGAACACGCGCGCCCCGGGCCGGTTGACCAGCTCGTCGGCCAGCGCCCGCTCCAGCTCGCGCACCCGCGACTGCAGCGCCGTCACCTGGTTCTCGAGCTCGAGGATGCGCTTGACGCCCTCGAGCGAGACTCCCTCGCCGCCGAGCCGCGCGATCTCGCGCAGCTGCACGACGTCGCGCATCGAGTAGCGCCGCGACTTGCCCGCGGTGCGCTGCGGCACGACGAGGCCGAGCCGGTCGTACTGGCGCAGCGTCTGGGCGTGCATGCCCGCGAGCTCGGCCGCCATCGCGATCGCGAAGACGGGCGAGTGCTCGTCGAGGGGCCACTGCCCCGCGTCCTGTCTCGCCATCGTCGTCCCCTCCTGCTCGTGGTGCTGGTGCCGGGCCTGCCGGTGCCGGGCCTGTTGCCGGTGCTGGCCCTGCTGCCCGGCCCTGGTGCTGCCGAGGCTAGCCCCGGGCCCGCGCGATCAGGTCGTCGCGCGGGTTCTCGGCCGGCAACGCCGCCGCCAGGGCCTCGACGGCCTCGCGCGCCGCGTCGCTGAGGTGGCTCGGCACGGCCACCTGCACCGTCGCCAGCAGGTCGCCCGTGCCGGTCTTCGTCGAGACGCCGCGCCCCTTGACGCGCAGCACCCGACCGGACGGCGTGCCCGGCGCGACGCGGAGCCGCACCGGCTCGCCGCCGAGCGTCGGCACCTCGATCGTCGCGCCGAGCGCGGCCTCCGTGAACGTCACGGGCACGTCGAGGCGCAGGTTCGCACCGTCGAGCTCGAACACCGGGTGCGGGCGCACGGCGATGGTGAGCACCATGTCGCCGGGCTCGCCGCCGTCGGGGCTGGACTCCCCGCGGCCGCGGAGCCGGATCTTCTGGCCGTCGTGCACGCCGGCGGGGATGCGCACCTTCATCGGCTTGCCGTTCGACGCCTGCAGCGAGATGGTCTCGCCGACGACGGCGGTCTGGAAGTCGAGCGTCGTCGTGGCCGTCATGTCGCGGCCCTTCTGCGGGCCGCCGAAGCCGCGGTACCCGCCGCTGGTCTGGCCGAAGCCGCCGCCGCTGCCACCGAACATGCCGCCGAAGATGTCCTCGAAGCCGCCGCCACCGCCTCCGCCCTGACGGAACTGCGGGCGCTGGCCGCCGCCTCCGAACATGCCGCCGAAGACGTCCTCGAAGCCGCCGCCACCGCCTCCGGGGCCGCCGCTGCCCGCGGTGAAGCGCGCGCCCGAGCCCATGGCCCTGACCTGGTCGTACTCCTTGCGCTGCTCCGGGTCGGAGAGCACCGAGTTCGCCTCGCTGATCTCCTTGAACTTGGCCTCGGCCGCGGCGTCGCCGGGGTTGCTGTCGGGGTGGTACTTCCGCGCCAGCTTCCGGTAGACCTTCTTCAGCTCGGCCGGGGTGACGTCCTTGGAGACGCCGAGGATCGCGTAGAAGTCCTTGTCGAACCAGTCCTGACTCGCCATCGGGCACCTCCTCTCTTGCGTGTGTCCGGTGGCACGGCCACCGGAGGAAAGAACGGGGGAGGCGGTGGGCCCCTCGTCGAGGAGCCCACCGCCCGTCGCGACTCGCGTCGCGGTCACGGCTCGCGCCGTGGAGGTGCAGGGCTACTGCGGGGTGTGGACGGCCACCTTGGCGGCCCGGATGACCCGGTCGCCGATCTTGTAGCCCGGCTCGATCACGTCGGCGACGGTGTTCACCGTCACGTCGGGGTTCGGAAGCTGCACGAGCGCGTCGTGCATCGTCGGGTCGAAGACCTCGCCCGCCGCGCCGACCTGCGTCAGCCCGAACTTGTCGAGGCCGCCGCGGATCTTCTGAGCGATGACCGTCATCGGACCCTCGGCGAGGTCGCCGTGCTTCTCGGCGCGGACGAGGTCGTCCAGCGCGGGCAGCAGCGAGCGGATGACCTCGGCGACGACGGCCTCGCGGTTCGCCTCACGGTCGCGCTCGACGCGCTTGCGGAAGTTGACCAGCTCGGCCTGGGCCCGCAGCATGTCCTGCCGCATGTCGGCGACGAGGTCGGTGCTGGCCTGGTCGAGGATGGCCTCGTCGTCGGCGCTGAGGGGCTCGGCCCCGGCGGCGCCCTCGGCAGCCATCTGCTCGGCCGCGGCGGCCGCGCCCTCCGGCGCCTCGGCGCCCGCGGGCACCTCGACATCGGGGGCCTCGGCCTCGACCAGGTCGTCGGCGCCGTCGACCGCGGCGGTGCCGCCGTCCTCCGACGGCACCCCCGCGCTGGCCTCGGGGCGGACGGGCTCCTCGTCGGGAGCGCGGTTCTGCTCGTCAGTCATCGGTCGACCTACTTCTTGTCGTTCTCGTCGTCGTCCACGACCTCGGCGTCGACGATGTCCTCGTCGTCACCGGAGGCCTGGCCGTCGGCGGGTGCGCCCTCGGCACCGGCGGCACCGGCGGCGGCCTCGTCGGCCTGGCCCTGCGAGTAGATCGCCTGGCCGAGCTTCGACTGGCTCTCGTTCAGCTTGTCGAACGCGGGCTTGATCGCCGAGTCGTCGTCGCCGGCGAGGGCGGTCTTCAGCGCGTCGACGTCGGCCTGGACCTCGGACTTGACGTCGGCGGGCAGCTTCTCGTCGTTCTCCTTGATCAGCTTCTCGATCGAGTAGACGAGCTGCTCGGCGTTGTTGCGGACCTCGTTGGCCTCGCGACGCGCCTTGTCTTCTGCAGCGTGCTCCTCCGCCTCGCGGACCATGCGCTCGATGTCGTCCTTCGACAGCGACGAGCCGCCGGAGATGACCATCGACTGCTCCTTGCCGGTGCCCTTGTCCTTCGCGGAGACGTGGACGATGCCGTTGGCGTCGATGTCGAAGGTGACCTCGATCTGCGGGACGCCGCGGGGGGCCGGCGCGATGCCGGTCAGCTCGAAGGTGCCGAGGTTCTTGTTGTCGCGGGTGAACTCGCGCTCGCCCTGGAAGACCTGGATCGCGACGGACGGCTGGTTGTCGTCGGCCGTGGTGAAGGTCTCGCTGCGCTTGGTCGGGATGGCCGTGTTGCGCTCGATGAGCTTGGTCATCGCGCCGCCCTTGGTCTCGATGCCGAGGCTCAGCGGGGTGACGTCGATCAGCAGGACGTCCTTGCGCTCGCCCTTCAGCACGCCGGCCTGGAGGGCCGCGCCGACGGCGACGACCTCGTCCGGGTTGACGCCCTTGTTGGGCTCCTGGCCGCCGGTCAGCTGCTTGACGACCTCGCTGACGGCGGGCATGCGGGTGGAGCCGCCGACGAGCACGACGTGCGCGATGTCGGAGACCTTCACGCCCGCCTCCTTGATGACGTCGTTGAAGGGCTTCTTGGTGCGCTCGAGGAGGTCGCTCGTCCACTGCTCGAACTGCGAGCGGGAGATGGTCTCGTCGAGGTTGAGGGGGCCGTCGGCGGTGAGCGTCAGGTAGGGCAGCTGGATGCTGGTCGAGGTGCTCGACGAGAGCTCCTTCTTGGCCTGCTCCGCCGCCTCCTTGAGGCGCTGCTTCGCGATCTTGTCGGTCGAGAGGTCGATGCCGTTCTGGCTCTTGAACTTCTCGATGAGGTGCTCGACGATCCGGTTGTCCCAGTCGTCGCCGCCGAGGCGGTTGTCGCCCGAGGTGCTGCGCACCTGGATGGTGGAGAAGTCGTCGTCCTTGCCCACCTCGAGGAGGGAGACGTCGAAGGTGCCGCCGCCGAGGTCGAAGACGAGGATGAGCTCGTCCTCCTTGCCCTTGTCGAGGCCGTAGGCGAGGGCCGCGGCGGTCGGCTCGTTGATGATGCGGAGCACGTTGAGGCCCGCGATCTCGCCGGCCTCCTTCGTCGCCTGGCGCTCGGAGTCGTTGAAGTAGGCGGGCACGGTGATGACCGCGTCGGTGACGTCCTCACCGAGGTACTGCTCGGCGTCGCGCTTGAGCTTGCCGAGGATGCGCGCCGAGATCTCCTGCGGGGTGTACTTCTTGTCGTCGATCTCGACCGTCCAGTCGGTGCCGACGTGGCGCTTGACCGACGCGATGGTGCGGTCGACGTTGGTGACGTTCTGGCGCTTCGCGGTCTCGCCGACGAGCACCTCGCCGTCCTTCGTGAAGGCGACGACCGAGGGGGTCGTGCGGAGGCCCTCGGCGTTCGCGATGACGGTGGGCTCGCCGCCCTCGAGGACGCTGACGACCGAGTTGGTGGTTCCGAGGTCGATTCCTACTGCACGGGCCATGTGCTGTTCTCCTTCGTGGTGCGGGGTGATGCGGGAAGTCAGGGGGCCGACCCTTGAGTCGGCCAGGCTCAACTTTACTCACGCTCGTCGCGAGGTCAAGCCAGCCAGCTGAGAGTTGAGCGTGCATGACTCAAGATGACGCCGGGACGGGGGACGAGGAGGCGCGGCGCCGGCCACGAGATCGCCGGACACCCGTGCCCACTAGGTTGACCCCCATGACCGCCGCGCCGCCGCTCGCCGCCACCCCCGCGATCCCCCGTCGCCGGGTCGTCTCGTGGGCCCTCTGGGACTGGGGCTCGGCCGCGTTCAACGCGGTCGTCACCTCGTTCGTCTTCAGCACCTACCTCGCGAGCGGCGCATTCGTCGACCCCTCGATCGTGGCGGCCGCGGGCGACGACGCCCGGAACCCCGGCCTCGTGCTCGCGAAGGCCGACAACGCGACGGTGATCTCGACGGCGCTGACGATCGCGGGCGTGCTGATCGCGCTGCTCGCGCCGGTGCTCGGCCAGCGCAGCGACGGCTCGGGCAAGCGGAAGCTCTGGCTCGGCGTCAACACCGCGCTCGTGGTCGTCGCCATGGCGGCGATGGTCTTCGTGGCCCCTGCACCCGCCTACCTGGTGGCCGGCGCCGCCCTGCTGGCGGCGGGCAACATCTTCTTCGAGTTCGCGAGCGTCAGCTACAACGCGATGCTCGTGCAGGTCTCCACGCGCGAGACGATCGGCAAGGTCTCCGGCTTCGGCTGGGGGCTCGGCTACGTCGGCGGCATCGTGCTGCTCGTCCTCCTGCTCGTCGCCTTCCTGCAGAGCTTCGGCGTGGACGGCCGCGGCGGCCTGTTCGGCGTCCCGACCGGCACCGAGGGAGGCGCGTGGGACGTCCGTCTCTCGATCGTCGTCGCCGCCGTCTGGTTCGCGGTCTTCGCGGTGCCCGTGCTGGTGGCCGTGCCCGAGCCCCCGGTCTCGACCCGCGACTCCGGCCCGCGCGTGGGGCTGATCGGGTCGTACCGGGTGCTCGGCGCGACGATCGCGAAGCTCTGGCGCACGAACCGGCAGGTGCTGATGTTCCTGCTCGCCAGCGCCGTGTTCCGCGACGGGCTCGCGGCGGTCTTCACCTTCGGCGCGATCATCGCGGCGCAGGTGTTCGGCTTCTCGCCGAGCGAGGTCATCTACTTCGCGGTGGGGGCGAACCTCGTCGCGGGCGTCGGCACGTTCGTCGGCGGCTGGCTCGACGACCGGCTGGGCGCGAAGGCGATCATCGTGGGGTCGCTCGCCGGCCTCGTGCTCGCGGCGTTCGGGGTGCTGGCGATCGGGACCACCGCCTCCCTCTTCTGGGTGCTCGGGCTGGCGCTCGCGCTCTTCGTCGGGCCCATCCAGTCGTCGAGCCGCTCCTTCCTCGCGCGGGTGACGCCGCCCGGGCGCGAGGGCGAGATCTTCGGGCTGTACGCGACGACGGGGCGCGCCGTGAGCTTCCTCGCGCCGGGGCTCTTCACGCTGTTCGTGTCGGCGACGGGCGACACCCGGTACGGGATCATCGGCATCGCGCTCGTGCTGCTCGCCGGGCTGCTGCTGATGCTGCCGGTGAAGGCGGTGCAGCGCTCCATCGACTGACGCCGCCGCGCGTCTCGCGCTCATGATATCGGATGTAAGATATCGGACGGCCGCCCCGATCGGTCTTCCCTTTCCCTCCATCCGGAAGAAGACATGAGCACGATCAGAACCGGCCTCACCACGGTGGGCCTCGCGGCCCTCGCGGTCGGCGCCTTCAACCCCGCCGCGGCCCTCGCCGCACCCGCCCCCACGACCCTCGACGGCACGACCGTCGCCGCCCCGGAGACGGGCACCTCGGCCATCGCGGCCCCCTTCGTCGGCAGGATCACCCCCCTCGGCGACCGCCACATCGCGGTGAACGGAGTCGCCTACGGCGCGACCAGCGTCTCGCTCGACATCCCCGGCGGAGGCGGCGGAGTCGCCCGTGTCGCCCTGGACCGCTTCAGCCACGTGGTGGAGCTCGAGCACCTCGGGAAGGAGGCCACCCTCGTGGCCTACGGCCCCGACGGCCGGAGCGAGAGCGTCACCGTGACGCTCGACATCGGCGACTACGAGGGCGAGCAGGCTCCCGTCGCGACGCCCGTCGTCCACGCCGTCTCGCAGTACGAGGAGGGCGGCGAGCTCGTCATCGAGGGCACGATCGTCTACGACCCCCTGACCTTCGGCCGCACCATCGTGCGTGCCGACGTGCGCGGAGCTCTCGTGTACGACGCCCCGGACGAGAACGGCGCGTTCTCGCTGCGCATGCCCGCCTCGTACGCCGGCCAGACCGTCGACGTCGTGGCCTCGCGCTCGAGCCTCACGAGCGACGTGGCCACGATCGAGCTCGTCCCGACCGAGGGCAACACCGCCTCCGAGGTCTTCCCGCTCGAGATCGAGTCGCCGGCCGCCGGCGGCGTGGTGACCGACCGTCCGACGACGTTCACGGGGTCTGCCATCCCGAACTCGCAGATCGTCGTGACGCACGACGGTGACACGAGCCGCAGCAGCGCGACCCTCTGCGAGACGCGCGTCTCGTCGTCGGGCGACTGGAGCTGCACGTCGCCCGCCCTGCCCGTCGGCAGCTACGAGACGACCGTCACCGAGACGCCCACCTGGCAGTCGGCTCCGACGCAGCGGGCCGGGGCGGCGTTCTCCGTCGTCGCGGACCTGCTGCCCAGCGAGAAGCCCGTCCTGCCGAAGCTCTGGTCGATCTCGTACGACGACGAGGGACAGCTCGTCGTCCGGGTCATCGCGAACAACGCCTTCGAGTCGCGCATGACGATCGACGGCGAGGAGGTCGACACGATCCGCGGCCCGCAGGGGCGCTTCGCGTTCACCCTCGACCCGGCGCTGCTCGGCAGCACCGTGGTCGTCACCGGGCTCCGCGGCGGCGTCGAGAGCGCCCCGCTCGAGATCCCGCTCGAGCTCGTCGAGGCCCCCGCGGCGTCGCCCATCGAGGCGCCCATCGTTCACCACGTCTTCCGCGACGGCGACGAGGGCCGCTTCTACATCGCCGCGACGACGAACTACTTCCCCGACGAGTACATCGTCCCGGGTGCGACGGCCCTCGTCGACGGCTCCTTCGCCGGCGCCTCCGAGGCCGCCTGGAACGGCGCGTTCTTCCTCCAGGTCGCCGCCGAGCACGCCGGTGAGCAGGTCGAGCTCTTCACCACCCGCGGCGACGGCACGAGGTCGCCCAGCACCGTCGTCGACCTCGTCGTGACGGAGGGCAACACCGCGGGCGAGACCTTCCCCCTCGACGTGTCGTCGCCCGCCGAGGGCGAGACGATCGCCGCCGACACGACGACCTTCAGCGGTGAGGGCATCCCCGGCTCGCGCGTCCTCATCACGAGCGACGTGACCCGCTCGACGACCCTCGGCGCCGCCTCCGTGCTGCCCGACGGCACGTGGACGGCCGAGATCGCGGCGCCGCTGGCCACCGGAGAACAGACCGTGACCGTGACGGAGACCCCGTACTGGGAGAACCTCGACCCGATCGTGTCGACCCGCTCGTTCGTGGTCGCGGAGGACGGCGACGAGGAGACCCCCGCACCCGCCGCACCCGTGACCATCGCGACCCCGGCCGACGTCACCACCGGCTACACCCCCAACGAGGCCTTCACCTTCACCGGCACCGCCGAGCCCGGCAGCACCCTCACCGTCACCAACGCCAAGGGCCTCAGCCTCGGCACCGCCGTCGAGGTCAACTCCGACGGCGACTGGACCTGGACCCGCAGCAACATGGGCTCCTACACCTGGACGATGGACTTCACCACCGACGCCGGGACCGACCGCGCCCAGTCGACCCGCCTGACCGGGTTCGCACCCCGCCAGGCCCAGACCGCGCCCGTCACGATCGACACCCCCGCCGACGTCGCCACCGGCTACACCCCCGACACCGCGTTCACCTTCGGCGGCACCGCCGAGCCCGGCGCCGAGATCACCGTCACCAACGCCAAGGGCCTCAGCCTCGGCACCGCCGTCGAGACCAACAGCGACGGCGAGTGGACCTGGACCCGCAGCAACATGGGCTCCTACACCTGGACCATGATCTTCACCGCCGACGCCGGGACCGACCGACAGCAGACCGCGACCCTCGCCGGGTTCGCACCCCGCGCCTCCACCATCGCACCCGTGACGATCGACACCCCCGCCGACGTCAGCACCGGCTACACCGCGAACGAGTCCTTCACGTTCACCGGGACCGCCGAGCCCGGCAGCACCCTCACCGTCACCAACGCCAAGGGCCTCAGCCTCGGCACCGCCGTCGAGGTCAACGACGAGGGCGACTGGACCTGGACCCGCACCAACATGGGCTCCTACACCTGGACCATCCTCTTCACCACCCACGCCGACACCGAGAACCAGCAGCAGACCCGCCTCACCGGCTTCGCACCCCGAAGCTGACCCACAACACACAGCACCGACACAGCACCAACACCACGACGAGGCCCCCCCGCAGCACCAGCTGCAGGGGGCCTCGCCCGTCCTCCCGCACCGGTCGGGCCCCGGACGTCAGGGCGCCGACACAGCCTGCCCGTCGAGCCACGCACCGACCTCGTCGGCCCGGAGCGCGTCGCCGAGCGACCGCACCCCCTCAGGGTCGAGCGAGACGTAGGACTGGCCGTCATCGGAGACTCCTCCGCCCGCGGTCGGCACCGTCGCGGTGCGGATGCCCGACGGCGACAGGTCGCGGAGCCCCCAGCCGATCTCGACGAGCCGCCGCGGCGTCAGGCCCGGGTCGACGGCGAGGTGCTCGGTGGCCACGCCGACGAAGCCGCTCACCGCCACCGGGTCGCTGAGCGTGCCCCGGTCGAGCAGCCCGCTCACGAGCCCGCGGACGAAGGCCTGCTGGTTGCGCGCCCGCTGGTGGTCGGCGTCGGCGAAGGGCGCCCGGGCCCGCACGAAGTCGAGCGCCCGGTCGCCGGCGAGGTGGTTCACGCCCGCGTCGAAGTCGTGGCCGCCGGCCGAGAACGAGCGCTCGGAGACGACGTCGACCCCGCCGAGCGCCTCGCTCATGCCCGCGAAGCCCTCGAAGCCGACCGTCGCGACGTGGTCGACCCGCACCCCGAGCAGGGCCTCGACCGTCTCGACGACCAGCGGCACCCCGCCCCAGGCGTGGGCGGCGTTGATCTTGGCGGAGCCGTGGCCGGGCACGTCGACCCACGAGTCGCGCAGCACGGACAGCACCACCACCTCGCTGCGGTCGGCCGGCACGCGCACGAGCATCACGGTGTCGGTGCGGGAGGCGGGGGTCGCGACGCCCGGAGCGGCGTCGGTCGGCGACGTGCCGGCCGAGTCGGTGCCGAGCAGCAGGACGGTCAGGGCGCCGCTCTCGTCGACCGGCGGCCGTCCGAGCTCGGAGGGGAACGCCCGGTCGATGGTCGTCGCCCGGTCGTCGAAGGTCGAGACCAGGTGCGCGGCGAACCCAGCGACCACGAGGGCGACGACGGTCGGCACGCCGACCAGCACGGCAGCGGCCGCGGCGAGCGCGGTGGTCCAGGGGCGGCGCGGCGGACGCGGAGCCCGACCGGTGCGCGGCACCCGGGGTGCACGGGGCGCGCGGCGTGCGCGGGCAGCCTGCGCCGCCCGGCGCGACCCGCTCACCGGGTCACCTGCTCGGCCGCGTAGGCGTCGCCCAGCACGGTGGTGACGAACTCGGGGAAGGTCTGCTGCGACGCGTCGAACAGCTCGCCGTTGACGAGCACGGTCGGCGTGCCGCGGAGCGACTCGAGGTCGTCGGTCGGCAGCGGCCCCGCGAAGGCGCGGGCCGTGGCGGCGCCGACCCAGGGCACGAAGCGCCGCTCGTCGACGCACTCGGCGAGCGCGGCGGCGTCGTCGACCCCGTCGAGGCCCGTGACGAGGGCGGCGAGCTGCTCGTCGGTCAGACCACGGTCGCCGGGGGCCGGCTGGGCGAGGAAGAGCGTGTCGGAGGCGCGCCAGAACTGGTCGGGCGACAGGTCGGCCACGCACAGGGCCGCCCCCGCCGCGCGCGACGCGTAGCGGGCCCCGCGCGACGAGCCGTCGGTGATCGCGACGGGGTGCACGCGGACGGTCGCGGCCCCGGTCGTGACGAGCTGCTCGAGGTAGGCGGCGTTCTCGAGCTCGAAGTCCTTGCAGGCGGGGCAGTGGTAGTCGACCCAGACCACGACGTCGGCGACGTCACGGGCGGCCGGCGCCGGCTCGGCCGAGGGGGCCTCCCCCGCCGGGCGCGGCGCGCTCCGCTCGACGAGCATGCCCGTGCCCACGCGCACCCCGTCGTCGGCGACGTTCGCCGGCACGGCCGTCGCGGGGGCCGGGCCGACCGCGGTCACGAGGGCCAGGGCCGCGGCGGTGACGAGCGCGACCCCGCCGGCGAGGACGCCGGCGCGCACGAGCAGCGTCCCGCCCCGCTCACGACGCTGCTCGCGGAGGCGCACCTCGCGCGCCTTGGCCCGCAGCGCCTCGCGCCGGGCGGCGTGGCTGCTGCGTCGGGCGCTCGGGCCCCGGGGAGTCGCGGTGCCGGCAGCGCGGTCGGGCTGCGGGCCCCGCCGAGGGTCGGGTCGGGCGTCGGGAAGAGGGTCGGGGTGCGGGTTCTCGCCGGGCATGAGGGCCTTCCAGGAGCGGATCGATCCTCACATCGTATTTCACATGGTTCACGTCAGCAACCACCACGGCAGCACCCCGCACGTCAGCACCCCGCACGGCAGCACCCCGCAGGCGACCAGCGGCACGGGAGCACCGCGTGCCCCGACGACGACGCGGGAGGCACGGGCCAGCCGACCCGCGCCTCCCGCGCTCCGTGCCGCACGGCGACGCCCCGGCACGAGGCGCCGCCGCGGTCTCAGTCGGCCGAGCTCCGCTCGAGGCCGTTGGCCCGCGCGACGCCGCCGTACCAGCGGGCGCTGGGCTTGGGGGTGCGCTCGAAGGTGTCGCGGTCCCAGGCGATCAGGCCGAAGGTGGGGCGGAAGCCGCTGGCCCACTCGTAGTTGTCGAGCGCGCTCCAGTGCTGGTAGCCCAGCACCTCGACGCCCTCCTCGATCGTGTCGTGGACGTGCTCGAGGGCGCCCTGCGTGTACGCGATGCGCCGGGTGTCGTCGGCCGTGGCGATGCCGTTCTCGGTGACCATGACCGGCACGTGGCCGCTGAGCTCCCACGCGCTGCGGATGCCCTCGGCGGCGGCGGGCGGCCAGAACTCCCAGCCGGTGAGCGTCGTCTCGAGCCCCTCGGCGACCGGGCGCGGCCCCTCGGGGCCGACGAAGGTCTGCGTGTAGGCCTGCACGCCGACGAAGTCGTCGCCCGCCGCCATCTCGCTGTACCAGTCGTCGCGCACGTAGCCGTACTCGCGGGTGGCCTCGGCGGCGCCGGGCTCGTCGACGGCCTTGAACGCCTGCGTCGCGACCGTCCAGCCCGACTTGAGGCCGTCGACCTGCGACAGCACCTCGCGACTGCGCTTGTGCGAGGCGAGCAGCGCGTCGGCCACCTGCAGGTCAGGATTCGGCAGGCCGTAGGCCACGAGGTTCGCCGCGTCCTCGCCGCCGGCGAGCATGGCGGCGATGTTCGGCTCGTTGATCGTGCAGACGTAGCGCACGCCCTCGCTGACGACGGGCAGGGCGAGCTCCGTGTAGCGGGCGAAGAGGTCGGCGGCGTCGGGAGCCCGCCAGAAGCCGTCGCGCTCGAACCAGCGCGGCACCGTGAAGTGCATCAGCGTGACGATCGGCTCGACGCCGAACTCGTGGCACGTCTCGACCATGCGGCGGTAGTGCGCGATCTGGGCCTTGCTGACGAACCCGCGCTCGGGCTCGATGCGGGCCCACTCGATGCTGAACCGGTAGCTGTTCAGCCCGAGCTCGGCGAGCAGCCGGATGTCGTCGCGGAACCGGTGGTAGCTGTCGGCGGCGTCGCCGCTCGGCTCGACGATCGTCGTGCCGGGCGTGTGCTCGTGCTGCCACCAGTTCGAGGCGACGTTGCCGCCCTCGATCTGGTGGGCGGCGGTCGCGGCGCCCCAGAGGAAGCCGTCGGGGAAGGTCAGCACAGGGTGGTTCCTTTCGAGGAGTGGGGGTGGGGCGGGTCGCCGTCCGCCCGGGCGGGCGGGCGCTGGCCCGCCGCGGAGGACGGCGACCCGCCGCACCCGGGTGAGAGCAGGGGACCGAGGAGGCGCGGAGTCAGCTCACGAGGAGCGCCCCGCGGCAGCAGCCGCCGCGGCCGCCGCGTGGGTCCGCCGCGGGTTCGGCACCGCGTCGAGCAGCTGGATCGTGTACGGGTCGGTCGGCCGCTGCAGCACCTCGGCGGTGTTCCCGCGCTCGACCACGGCGCCGTCGTGCAGCACCATGACGTCGTCGGTGATCAGCCGCGCGCTGAGCAGATCGTGGGTGATGTAGAGCAGCGAGACGCCCCACTGCTCGCGGAGGTCCTCGAGCAGCGCGAGCACGCCGGCCCGCAGCGACACGTCGAGCATCGAGACCGGCTCGTCGGCGATGATGACCTGCGGGTCGCTCGCGAGCGCCCGGGCGATGACGACGCGCTGCCGCTGCCCGCCGGAGAGCTGGTGCGGCAGCTTCGCCGCGAACTGCTCGACCGGCGTCAGACCGACCGTCTCGAGCAGTTCGAGGACCCGGCCCCGCGCCTCCTGCCCCCTCAGCCCAGTGAAGTTCACGACGGGGCGCGTCAGCGTGTACTCGACGGTGTGCAGGGGGTTCAGCGCGGCGTAGGGATCCTGGAAGACCATCTGCACGTCGCTGCGGAAGCTGCGCAGCGCACGGCCCCGCAGCGCCGTCACGTCGGTGTCACCGAACGTGACGCTGCCGCTCGTGGGCTTCTCCACGCCGGTGACGAGCTTCGCGATCGTGCTCTTGCCCGAGCCGCTCTGCCCGACCAGGGCCAGCGACCGACCCGGCTCGAGCGTGAACGACACGTCGCGGACGGCCCGCACGGGCTCGTCGCCCCGGCGAGGAGGCGCGTAGGTCTTGCTGACTCCGCTCACGACGATCGCGCTCTGGGCGACCTTCGTGCTGCGCGTGCTGACGCTCGGCACGCTCGTGGTCGTGTCGACGCGGCGCTCGCCCCGGGCGCGGCGCAGCGCGCGGTCCTCGAAACCGGGCAGCGACACCGTCTCGGCGCGGGGGTCGGCGTAGTGCGAGAGCAGCATCCGCGTGTACTCGTGCTGCGGGGCGGCGAGCACGTCGGCGCTCGTGCCGTCCTCGACGATGCGGCCCTCGTGCATGACGAGCACGCGCTCGGTCGCCTCGAGCACGATGCCGAGGTCGTGGCTGATCAGCACGGCCGTGAAGCCCTCGCTCTGCTGCAGCGAGATGATCGTGTCCATCACGGCGTGCTGCACGAGCACGTCGAGCGCGGTCGTCGGCTCGTCGAACACCATCAGCTCCGGCTCGAGCGAGAGGGCCAGCGCGATCGAGACGCGCTGGCGCATGCCGCCCGACAGCTCGCCGGGGAACCGCGCCAGCACGCCGGGGTCGAGCTCGACCTTGGCGACCAGCTCGGCGGCCCGGCTGTGCCAGCGGTCGCGCGGGACGTGGCCGTGGGCCTTGAAGACGTCGACGAAGTGGTTGCGGATGGTCCGCACCGGGTTCAGCGCGTTCATGCCCGACTGCAGCACCATCGCGAAGCCGCCCTGCCGCTGCCGCCGCAGGGCCTCGGTGCCGAGGTCGCGCACGTCGGCGCCGTCGAACCAGATGCTGCCGCCGTTCGTGCGGGCCGGGGGCTTCTGCAGCCGCGTCAGCGCGTAGCCGAGCGTCGACTTGCCCGAGCCCGACTCGCCGACCAGGCCGACGAACTCGCCGCGGCGCAGCTGGAACGACACGTGGTCGACCGCCTGCACCGGCTCGGCGCCGGCGCTCTCGTAGACGACGCTGAGGTCGCGGACGTCGAGGAGCACGTCGCCCGAGGCGGACGAGCCCGAGGACGGTCCGGAGGCGGTGGGCTGGTTGGCGAGGTCCCTGACGGTCATGCGCGCGCCTCCTTCTTCTCCTGCTTCGCGCCTTCGCGGAGCCGGGGGTTGCCGACGGCGTCGACGCCGAAGTTGATCAGGGTCAGGCTCATCGCCAGCAGGGCGATGCAGAGGCCCGGGGCGAACAGCAGGATCCACTGCCCGGTGAGCAGGGCGTTCGAGTTCTGCGCCCAGTAGAGGATCGTTCCCCAGCTGACGATCGACGAGTCGCCGAGCCCCAGGAACTCCAGGCCGGCCTCGGCGAGGATCGCGCTGGTCGCGGCGCCGAAGAACGAGCCCGTGATCAGCGACGTCATGTTGGGCAGGATCTCGCGGAACACGATGCGCCCCGAGCTCTCGCCCGAGAACCGCGCCGCGGTGACGAAGTCGCGCGAGCGCAGCGACTGCGTCTGGCTGCGCAGCACGCGCGCGCCCCAGGCCCAGCCGGTGATGACGATCACCGCGAGGATCACCGCGATGCCGCCGTTCTGCAGGTAGGCCGCGATGACGATCATGAGGGGCAGGCCCGGGATCACGAGGAAGAGGTTCACGATGAACCCGACGACGTCGCCGCCGAAGCCCTTCATGTAGCCCCAGCTCAGCCCGATCGCGACGGCGACCAGCGTCGACAGCACCCCGGCGACGACGCCGACGAACACGCTGATGCGGGCGCCGTGGATCAGCTGGCTGAGGACGTCCTCGCCGGCCGCCGTGGTGCCCATCCAGTGGGCCCAGCTGGCGTCGGCGTTGCGCTCGAAGCCGTTCTCGCTGCCGCCGTAGGGGGCGAGCAGCGGGGCGAAGACCGCGACGAGCACGAACACGCCGAAGATGACGACGCCGATCTTCGCCTTGGGGTTCGACCAGATGGTCGCGGCCATGCGGCCGACGGTGAGCCAGCGACTGGGCGCCTTCTGCTCGGCGGGGCCGGTGGGAGGCGCGCCCTCGGGCAGGTGGACGGACACGGTGGAGGTCATCGGCGGGTCCTTGGGTCGAGCACGCCGTACAAGATGTCGACGAGGAAGTTGGCGACGAGCACGCTGACCGTGATCATCAGGAAGAGGGCCTGCATCAGCGGGTAGTCCTGGCCGATGACGGCGTTGAACAGCAGGTAGCCGATGCCGGGGTAGCCGAAGACCTGCTCGACCAGGATCGACCCGCCGACGACGCCGCCGAGGGCGAGGCCGAAGCCGGTCAGGTTGGGCAGGATCGCGTTGCGGGCGGCGTAGCGCACGGCCACGGTGCGGCCCTTGAGGCCGTTCGCCTCGGCGAAGGTGACGTAGTCGTCGCCGAGCGTCGAGATCATCGCGTTGCGCATGCCGAGGATCCAGCCGCCGAGGCTCGTCAGCAGGATCGTGATCGCCGGCAGCACGGCGTGCAGCAGCGCGTCGCCGACGAAGGCCGGCGTGAACCCGGGCGTCGTCGTCGCGCCGTAGGCGCCCGTGGTCGGGAACCAGTGCAGCACGTAGCCGAGGAAGAAGAGCAGCAGCAGGGCCGTCCAGAAGTACGGGAAGGTGCTCATGAAGCTGCCCGACAGGGTGGGCAGCGAGTCGAGCCAGGTGCCGCGCTTCCACGCCGCCGCGACACCGATCAGGGTGCCGAGCACGAAGGCGATGACCGTGCAGACCCCGACGAGGATCAGCGTGAACGGCAGCGCCTGGCCGACGAGGTGGCCGACCGTCTCGGGGAAGAACGTGTAGCTCGTGCCGAAGTCGAGACGCACGACCTGCCCGAGGTACGCGACGTACTGCTGCAGGACGTTGCCGGTCGGGACGCCGAGCTGGGCCTCGATGGCGGCGCGGGTAGCGTCGGAGACGGGGCCGTTCTGCGAGAGCTTCGCGATCGCGGCGTCGGTGGGGCTGCCGGGCATGAGCCTCGGCAGGATGAAGTTGAGCGTGACCGCGGCCCACAGCGTGAGCACGAAGAGTCCGAGCTTCTGGGCGACGTACCTCACTGGTCGCTGCCTTCCTGGTCGACGCGCTTCAGCTTCGTGAAGATCAGCAGCGGTGCCTGGTCGTAGTTCTGGGGGGCCATGTACGGGTCGTCGGCACTCGGCCAGCCGGTGAACTTGGCGTCGTTGAAGAGGCCCCAGAGACCGCCGTAGTACAGGCCGATCACGGGCATCTGGTCGTAGACGACGGCCTGCAGCTGGTGGCTGAGCCGCTGCTGGTCGGCGGGGTCGGTCGAGGCGCGCCACTCGGCGAGCAGCTCGTCGACCGCGGGGTCGCTGAACCGCTCGAAGTTGTTGGCCGTGGTCTCGCCGACCGGCGTCGCGAAGTCGCTGTTCAGCAGGTTGTTGAACGCCTGGTACACGTTGCCGTTGCCCATGCCGCCCATCGCCATGTCGAACTCGCCGTTGGCGATGGCCGACTGGTAGCCGGCGGGCTGGGGAGCCTGCACCTGCACGTCGATGCCGATCAGCCCCAGCTGGCGCCGCACCTCCTGCACGGCCCTGAGCCAGTCGGTGTAGCCGTTGGCGGTGGTGATCGTGATGCGCAGCTGCTGCCCGTCGGGGCCGACCAGCTGGTCGCCCTGCAGCGCGTAGCCGGAGGCGGCGAAGGCCGCGAGGGCCGCGTCGCGGTCCTGCTCGATCACGCCGCCGTTGGGGATGCTCGGGTCGAGGTCGTCCTGTTGGTTCGGCAGGATGAGCCCGGTCTGGCCGGCCGGCTCGAGGTAGCCCTCGGTGGCGGTCTCGGCGATGCGGGCCCGGTCGAGCGCCAGGGCGATGCCGCGACGCACGTTCACGTCGTCGAACGGAGCCTTGGTGAGGTTCGGCACGAGTCCGATCACGCCGCCCGGCGGGAACCAGAAGGTGTTGTCGGGGCTGGCGGCGCCCCAGGTGCCCTCGACGTCGCTGATGAACGAGTACGACCAGTCGTAGCCCCGCGTGACGGTGTCGAGCTGGTTGTTCGTCGCGGGCAGGATGAGGTGGCCGATCTCGATCTTCTCCGCCTGCCAGTAGGTCTCGTTCTTGTCCATCGAGTACTGCTGGGGCGAGTAGTTGCCGAGCGTGAAGGGGCCGGTGCCGACCGGGTCGGGGTTGCGGAACGTCGCGGGGTCGTCGACCTGCGACCAGAGGTGCTCGGGCACGATCGTCGTCTGGCCGATGATCTCCATCGCGGGCACGTCGTCGGTCTGCAGGTGGAAGACGACGTGGTCGCCCTCGGTCTCGATCGACTCGATGTGCTGCCAGGCGCCCTTGATGTCGAGCGACGGGGCCGCCTTGATCAGGTCGAACGTGTAGACCACGTCGGCCGGCGTCATCGGCGTGCCGTCGGACCACTCGACGCCGCTGCGGATCGTCATGTCGACCGTGCGGGCGTCGGGCAGCGTGGTCTCGCTCGCGAGCCACGGCGTGATCTCGCCGTCGAGCGGGTTGATCTCGAGCAGCGGCTCGTAGATCCAGGTGGAGGCGGTGCGCTTGTTCGTGAGGAACGGGTTGAAGTTCCGCTCGAACTGCGGGTTGCCCTTGTCGGCGTTGATCAGCATCGTGTCGGCGCCGATCGTCGGGTCGGGCTGGCTGCGGATCTGGATGCTGCAGCCGGCCAGCAGCGCGGTGGCCGCGAGGGCGGCGACCGCGGTGCGCACGAGCGTGCGGGGTCTTGACGTGAGCTTCATCGCCACGGGTCTCTCATTCGTCGTCGAGGTGAGCTCCGCCAGTGTAAGCGCATACATCTGCCGGACGCAACGGGACCGGTCGGTCGCGGACCGGACCCGCGGTGCCGAGTGGTCGCGATCTGCTGCTCCCGGGCGGGCGGGGCAGCAGTTCGCGACCACTCGGCGGTGCGGGAGGGGCGGGAGGCGGGACGGGACGAGGTGGTTCGAGGTCGAGAGAGGGGGAGGCGCGCGGCCGGCCGGCCACGCCATGATCGGTGGGTGCGCGGATGACGCGCACCGCGCCTCCCGGGGTCGTCGCCTCCTGGCCGCCGGGGCACCGGGCGTGCCGATCGCCCGTGGGAGCCCCCGTGATCACGTCGTCGCACCTGACCGCCCTGCGCTCCACGCTGCCGCTCGTCGAGGCGCGCGCCGCCGCGATCGCCCACGACTTCTACGCCCGGCTCTTCGCCGACCGGCCCGACCTGCTCCGCGACCAGTTCAACCGCGGCGACCAGGCCCAGGGGCGGCAGCAGCGCGAGCTCGCCCTGACGATCGTCACCGTCGCCCGCGACGTGGTGGGGACGCAGGTGGGCAGCGGGCCGGCGGGCTCGGCGACCGGCCCGGCCGTGCCCGTCGCGCCGTGGGCCTCGCCGGCGCCGAGCCCCTGGGCCGTGCGGGTCGCCGCCCGCGAGACCCTGTCGCGTCTCGCCCAGCGGCACGCGGCCATCGGCGTCACCCGCGACGAGCACGACGTCTTCGAGCGCCACCTCCGCGACGCCTTCGCGGCCGCCCTCGGCGACGACTGGACGGGCGTCGTGGTCGACGCCTGGCTCGCGCTCTGGCGGCAGACCCGCGACGAGCTCGTCGCCGCGGTCGAGCGCACCTACCGCGCCGCCGACCTCGAGCCCGGGGAGGACTGGCGCGAGGCCCTCGTGACCGAGCGTCACGTCGAGGCGGAGGACGTCGTCGCCCTCACCCTCGTCTCGGCCGACAGCGAGGCGCTGCCGACCTACCGCGCCGGTCAGTTCGCGTCGATCCAGGTGACGCTGCCCGACGGGGCACGGCAGATCCGGCAGTACAGCCTGCGCGGCGGCTCCGACGAGCAGTGGCGGGTCAGCGCGCGCGTGCTCGGCGGGGTGCCCGAGCTCGGCCTGCCGCCCGGCGAGGTCTCGAACCACCTGCTCCGGCACGTCGCGGTCGGCGACGTCGTCTCGGTCTCGCCGCCGATCGGGTCGCTGACGATCGACGAGCTCGACGACTCCCCCCTGGTCTTCGTCTCGGCCGGCATCGGCTGCACCCCCGTGCTCGGCATGCTCGACCACCTCGTGCGCACCGACCCCCGGCGGCAGGTGACGGTGCTGCACTTCGAGCGCACGCCCGAGCGGCACGCGCACCGCGCCGAGCTGGAGGCGCTGGTCGCGGCCATGCCGGCCGGTCGCCTCCGCGTGAGCTACACCCAGGGCAGCCTGAGCGCCGTCACGGCGCTCGCCGAGGCGTCGCTCGACGGGCCGGGCGTCTACCTCGACCCGATCGACCTCGACACCGTCGACCTGACCCCTCAGCACCGCGTGTTCCTCTGCGGGCCGGTGCCGTTCATGGCGATCGCCCGGAACGCCCTCATCGCGCACGGGGTGCCGGCGTCGCGGGTGCACCACTTCGTCTTCGGGCCCGACGACGGGAGCGTGACCGGCGTCGACACCGGGCAGCGCGGGGCGCAGGGGCGGTAGCGGGGCGGCGCTGCAGCGGCGCGGCTCGGCGGCGGCGTTCTCCGCCCCGACCGTCCCACCGAACCACCGACTGATCAATGAACCACGTCACGACGTGGTTCATTGATCAGTCGGTGGTTCAGGGTGCAGCCTGCGCGAGGCGGGGCAGCGCGGGGTGCGGGGGCGGCGCTGCCGCGGCGCGCGGCAGCGGCGCGCGGCAGCGGCGCGGCGCGGCGCAGCAGCGGCGCGGCGCGGCGCGGCAGCGGCGCGGCGCGGCGCGGCGCGGCGCGGCAGCGGCGCGGCGCAGCGCAGCGCGACGCAGCAGCGGCGCGGCGCGGCGCAGCAGCGGCGCGGCGCGGCGCGGCAGCGGCGCGGCGCGGCGCGGCGCGGCGCGGCAGCGGCGCGGCGCAGCGCAGCGCGACGCAGCAGCGGCGCGGGGCGCTCAGACGGCGGGGCAGCTCTCGCGGAGCAGCACCTCGACGGGCAGCGTGACGCGCTGCGGAGGTGCGCCGGGGTCGGTCAGCCGGGTCACGATGCTCCGCACCGCCACACGGCCGAGGTCGCCCATCGGCTGGCGCACCGTCGTCAGCCGCGGCGTCGAGAAGCGCCCGGCCTCGATGCCGTCGAAGCCGGTGACGAGCACCTGCCCGGGCACCGCCACCCCGTGCTCAGCGAGCACGTCGAGAAGGCCGAGCGCGGTCTGGTCGTTGGCGCAGACGACCGCGCGCGGGAGCGGTGCGCCCGACGCGAGCAGCGACTCCCCCGCCCGTCGCCCCCCGTCGCGCGAGAAGTCGCCCCGCTCGACCCGGACGGCCACGGGCTCCGGCGCGGCCGCGACGGCCTCGTCGAAGCCGCGGTGGCGGTCGGCCTCGTCGGGCGAGTCGGTGGGCCCGGTGACGTAGGCGACGTCGCGCACCCGGTGCCCCTCGAGCACGAACGCGGTGAGCGCCCGCATGCCCGCGACGTTGTCGACGCTGACGTGGTCGAGCTGGTCGCCCGGGCGGGAGTCGGCGAGCACGACCACGGGGATCCGCCGCGAGACGTGCGCTAGGAGGTCGTCGGGCACGGTCTGTGCCAGGACGGCGAGGCCGTCGACCCGGCCGGCGATGTCGTTCAGCATCACCTCGCGGCTCGAGCCGCGGCCGGCCGCGACCATGAGGGCGAAGCCGCGGCGCCACGACTCGACCTCGGCCCCGCGCAGCACCTCGTCGAAGTAGAGGGTCGCCGGGCTGGGGGTGGACGACGTCGGGGCGTCGACGCGGAGGGCGCCCCGGCCCGCCGAGTCGTCGACGAGCGGGATCCGGCCGGGGTCGACCACGCGAGCCCAGTCGGGCTCGGGCTCGTCGATGCCGTCGTGCCCGGGCAGGAAGAGGCCCAGCACGCCGTGCCGGCGCCCGGCGAGGCCGCGGGCGGCGCCGCTCGGCACGTAGCCGAGGCTGCGGACGGACTCCAGCACGCGGGTGCGGGTCTCGGGGCGGACGTCGTCCGGCCGCCGCAGCACCCGCGAGACCGTCGCGATCGACACGCCCGCGTGGGCGGCCACGTCGTAGACGGTCGGGGCCTTGGTCACGGAGTCCTTCCGACGGTGGCGGGCACCGGACCATCCTAGGTCGGGGGTCGGCTCCCGGGCCGGGCCCGCGCCTCCGCCCGTCCTGCTCGCTCGCTCGCTCGCTCGCTCGCTCGGCGAGGCGACGCCTCCCGGGGCCTGTCCCGCCGCCCGGCCCCGGGACGAGTCGTCTCGTCGGGCCCGGGCGGGAGGCGCGGCGTCAGACGGCGGGGAGCTGCAGCACCTGCCCCACCTCGATGCGGTCGGGGTCGGGCACCGTGTCGAGGTTGGCTCCGGCGAGGGTCACCCAGCCGCCGGGGATCGCCCGCTCGGTCGCGATGGAGTCGAGGCTCTGGCCCGCCGCCACCGTGTAGGTCTCGCCGCTCGTCGGCACGGCCGCGATCGTCGGGGCGGGCGGCGCCGCGGGCGCCGCGGGGGCGGCGGCGCGCGACGAGCCGCTGCCCGACGCCGAGCCCGACGACGGCGCAGCCGCCGCGGCCCTCGGTGCGGGTGCGGGGGCGGGCGACGCGGCGTGCGGGGCGGCGCCGCTCGTGCCGCTCAGCCCGAGCTTCGCCGAGCAGGAGGGCCAGGCGCCCCAGCCCTGGGAGGCGAGCACACGCTCGGCGACGGCGATCTGCTCGCCCTTGCTGGCGGAGGCGGCGCTGCCCGAGCCGCCGTAGGCGGACCAGGTGCTCGGGCTGAACTGCAGCCCGCCCGAGTAGCCGTTGCCGGTGTCGATCGACCAGTCGCCCCCGCTCTCGCAGGCGGCGATCGCGTCCCAGGTGGAGACGTCGGCGGCGCTGGCGGGCGCGGCGGCGAGGCCGACGCCGCCCCCGGTCAGGGCGACGAGGGCCGCCCCGCCGAGCAGGGCGCGGGCCCGGCCGACGCGACGCGGCGCGCGGGCGGCGGGGCCCGCCACGGCGGCGGGGTCGCCGGGCGAGGTCGAGGTGGTGCGGGAGGCGCGGGTGCTGCGGGTCGTGCGTGTCATGTCGTTGCTCCGGTCGAGGTCACCCCGGCACGGCCGCGCGAACACGGCCGCCGCTGCCCGCCTCTGGTCAGATCAGGTCCGTCGGCGGCGTCCGCTCGCAGGGCAGCGGGGGTGACGAGCGGCGCCGTGTGGCCTGCGCCGCCCCGATCGGGCCGACGCACCACGTGCCCCTGAGCGGGACGGTCGCCCACGGTAGCCACGCCCGCGACGGGGTCCAACTCCGACGGGGCGGTCTGCCCCGGGGGCGCGGGCGGTTCTCCACAGGCCGATCCGCGCCTCCCCGGGGATCGCCCCGCGACCCTCCGAGGTCGCTGGGCGTCCGCCCCGACGACGGTGCCGGCCCGGCCCGTTACGCGACGTGACGGGCTCCCCGGTGGCGGTCACCGCGCCTCCGTACGCTCGTCGCATGGCCACCGGCGACAC
Organism: Frigoribacterium sp. NBH87; assembly: GCF_014217665.1. Taxonomy (NCBI): domain Bacteria; kingdom Bacillati; phylum Actinomycetota; class Actinomycetes; order Micrococcales; family Microbacteriaceae; genus Frigoribacterium; species Frigoribacterium sp. NBH87. The sequence continues at coordinate 2,175,975 of NZ_CP043650.1, read as the reverse complement.
GATCTCGAACCTGCTCGACGAGCGACGCACCTTCCCCGCCCCGGCGGCCCTCGCGGCGACGGCGAACGTCACGAGCGCCGAGCACGCGCGCGCCGCGGCCGACCAGGTCGCCTTCTGGGAGGAGCAGGCGCACCGCCTCGACTGGGAGACCCCCTGGCACACCGCCCACACCTGGCGCCCGGTCGAGGAGCTGCCCGACGGGAGCCTCACCGTGCCCGAGGCGACCTGGTTCGCCGGCGGCCGCCTCAACGTCGCCGTCAACTGCGTCGACCGGCACGTCGCGGCCGGCCGCGGGGAGAAGGTCGCCCTGCACGTCGAGGGCGAGCCCGGCGACCGCCGCGACGTCACCTACACGCAGCTGCAGCGCGAGGTCGTGAAGGCCGCGAACGGGCTCCGCAGCCTCGGCGTCGGGAAGGGCGACCGCGTCGTCGTCTACCTCCCCGTGATCGCCGAGACGATCGTCGTCACGCTCGCGATCGCCCGGATCGGGGCGATCCACTCGCTCGTCTTCGGCGGGTTCTCGGGCGAGGCGCTGAAGTTCCGCGTCGAGGACACGGGGGCGAAGCTGCTCGTGACCACCGACGGGCAGTTCCGTCGGGGAGGCGCGGTGCCGGTCAAGGCCGCCGCCGACCACGCGGTGAGCGGCGAGAACCAGGTCGAGCACGTGCTCGTCGTGCGGCGCACGGGCGACCAGACCCCCGACGTGCCGTGGACGGAGGGCCGCGACCTGTGGTGGCACGACCTCGTCGACGCGCAGCCCGACACCGACGAGCCGGAGGCGTTCGACGCCGAGACCCCGCTCTTCATCATGTACACGAGCGGCACGACGGGGAAGCCGAAGGGCCTCGTGCACACGAGCGGCGGCTACCTCACCGCCGCGAGCTGGACCCACTGGGCCGTCTTCGACGCGAAGCCCGACGACGTGCACTGGTGCACGGCCGACCTCGCCTGGGTCACCGCGCACACCTACGAGATCTACGGCCCGCTGTCGAACGGGCTCACGCAGGTGATCTACGAGGGCACCCCCGACACCCCGCACCCCGGCCGGCACCTCGAGATCATCGAGCGCTACGGCGTGACCACCTACTACACGGCCCCGACGCTCGTGCGGACGCTGTCGTCGTGGTTCCCCGACGGCCTGCCCGACACGTGGGACCTCAGCACCCTGCGCCTCCTCGGCACCGTCGGCGAGGCCATCAACCCGGAGGCGTGGGTCTGGTTCCACGAGCAGCTCGGCCGGGGCGAGTGCCCGATCGTCGACACGTGGTGGCAGTCCGAGACCGGCGCGGCCGTGATGGCCCCGCTGCCGGGCGTCGACACGCTCAAGCCGGGGTCGTCGCTGCGGGCGCTGCCGGGCGTCGCGACCGCGGTCGTCGACGAGCACGGGCAGCGCGTGCCGAACGGCTCGGGCGGCTACCTCGTCGTGCAGCAGGCGCCGCCGTCGCTGGCCCGCACGGTCTGGGGCGACCCCGAGCGGTACCGCGACAGCTACTGGACGCAGTTCCGCGAGCAGGGCTGGTTCGCGAGCGGCGACGGGGCCAAGTACGACGCCGACGGCGACATCTGGGTGCTCGGCCGCGTCGACGACGTCATCAACGTGTCGGGCCACCGGCTGTCGACGATCGAGGTCGAATCGTCGCTCGTCGCCCACCCCCTCGTCGCGGAGGCCGCCGTCGTCGGGGTCGCCGACGAGCGCACCGGCCAGGCGATCGCCGCGTTCGTCGTGCCCGCGGCACGGCCCGAGGGAGGCGCGGTGCGCGACGCCGGCTCCGCCGACGAACCGCAGGTCTGGGCCCCGCTCTCGGGGTCGCTCTCCGCCGCGCTGCGGGCCCACGTCGCAGAGCAGATCGGCCCGATCGCGAAGCCCGCGACCGTCGTCGTCGTGCCGGACCTGCCCAAGACCCGCTCCGGCAAGATCATGCGCCGGCTGCTCGGCGACATCGTCGACGGCCGGCCGCTCGGCGACACGACGAGCCTGCAGGACTCGACGGTGCCCGACCGCGTCGCGGCCGTCCGCGCGGAGGTGCTGCGCGCCTCCTGACCGCCCGGCCGCGGCCGCCGTCGTCGTCGCGAACCACGAAGTCGCACGCGAACCAGGCCGCGGCGTGGTTCGCGTGCGACGACGTGGTTCGTGGGCGCGGCCGGGCGGCGAGACCGCCCGGCCGGGGGCTGGTGCCGCCCAGCCGGGGCTGCTTGGCTGGGGGGCATGTCCATCTCCACCACGGCCGAGAAGGCCGACCTCCTCCGCTCGCTGCACGTGCCGGGCGACCCGCTGATCGTCACGAACGTCTGGGACAGCATCACCGCCCGCGTCGTGGCCGGCGCACCGGGCGTGAAGGCCCTGGCCACCGCCTCCCACTCGATCTCCGAGGCGCACGGCGTCGAGGACGGCGAGGGGCTCGACGTCGACGAGATGCTCGCCGCCGCCCGCATCATCGTCCGCTCGGTCGACCTGCCCGTCTCGGTCGACTTCGAGAAGGCCTACGCGACCGACGCCTCCGGCACCTTCGACAACGTGTTCCGCCTCATCGAGGAGGGCGCCGCCGGCCTCAACCTCGAAGACAGCATCGGCCAGGCCAAGGCCCCGCTCTACGACATCGACACCCAGGTCTCGAAGGTCGCCGCGGCCCGCCGCGCCGGTGACCGCGCGGGCGTGCCGATCGTCGTCAACGCCCGGGTCGACGCCCTGGCCGGCGACCCGGACAGCTTCGACGACGCGGTCACGCGCGCCAACGCCTACCTCGACGCGGGAGCCGACTGCGCCTTCGTGCTCGGCCTCGGCACGGAAGACCTCGTGAAGCGCGCCCTCGACGAGATCCACGGGAAGATCAGCGTGATCTCGGGGCCGACGTCGGTGCCGCTCGCCCGCCTCGCCGAGCTCGGCGTCTCGCGCGTGAGCTTCGGGCCGATGTCGATGGGCCTGACGCTGTCGCACCTCCGCGACGCAGCGACCCGCCTCACCGCCCGCGAGGAGTACCCGGCGGAGCTCGGCTTCTCGTTCTGAGCCGCGCCCAGACCGGGTGACGCCCGGGAGGGCTGATCCACTCCGGAGTGGATCAGCCCTCCCGGGCCCGACGCCGTCGCACCGCGAGCACCGCGACCGCGACCGCTGCCACGCCCCCGAGCAGCACCAGCACGACCACACCGGCCGGCGACCCCGCCACCGAGCCGACGACCGCCCAGAGCACCGCGAACCCGACGGTGGCGTAGATCAGCGCCCACGCCGCGCACCCGGGCAGCATCGCGACGAGGTACACGGGCCACCGCATCCTCGACGCCCCCGCGGCCGCGTTCATCACGGTCTGCAGCCCCACGGTCAGGAAGCTCAGCGTGACCGCGGGAGGCCCCCACCGAGCCAGCACCCGCGACGCCCGCGCGACGCCCGGCCCGTCGACCCAGCGGCCCCACCTCGTCGAGGCGGCTCCCCGTCGCGCGCCCCGCGCCAACCAGTAGGTCGCCTGGGCCCGGCAGACGACGATCGCGAACAGCGCCGCCACGAGCCCGCCGAACGGCAGGCCGGCCAGGCGCTCGAGCACGGTGCCCCCTCGGGTGACGCGGTCAGGTCAGGTCAGTTCGCGCCTGGTCGGTCCAGGTCACGTCGATGCTAAGTCGACCCGCCCGGGAGGCGCCCGGGACGGACGACGACCGAGGGCCCCTGCGCGACAGCTGTCGCGCAGAGGCCCTCGGTCACGAGAGATCGGGCACCGGTCACGCCGGTGCCGACGCCTCAGCTCCGGTCGCGCCGCTCGCGGCGCTCCTTGCCGTCGGGCAGGTCGTCGGCGTCGGCGTCGGGCCGGTCGTCGTCCGCGGGGCGCTCGCGGCCCTCGCGACGCTCCCGCGCCTCCTGCTCGGCGATCGACGCGGCCGCGGCCTGCCGCAGGCGCATCCCGTCGAGCTCGTCCTGCGCCTCCTGGGCCCTCTTCTTGTCGCTCTGCTTCGTGTCGCGCGGCGGCAGCAGGATGTCCTTCTCCGCCTCCATGCCGGCCTGGAGCTCACGGCCGCGCTCGATCTCGGCGTCGAACTCGGCGCCGAACAGCAGGGCGTTGTTCGTGATCCAGAGCCAGAGCAGGAAGACGATGACGGCACCGAGCGAGCCGTACGTCTTGTTGTAGTTCGAGAAGTTGCTCACGTAGAAGCCGAAGCCGACGCTGGCGATCATCCAGATGGCGATGGCGAGCAGCGAGCCCATGCTGATCCAGCGGAACTTCGGCTGCTTCACGTTGGGCGAGAAGTAGAAGAGCACCGCGACGACCACCACGATGATGACGAGCAGCACCGGCCACTTGACGATGCCCCAGACGAAGACCGCCGTCGAGCCGAGGCCGATCACGTCGCCCACGGCCTGGGCCACGTCGCCGCTCAGCACGAGGATGAGGCCCGCGACGACGACGAGCACGACCGTGACGGCCGTGATCGCGAGGTTCGTGGGGCGCAGCTTCCAGATCGGTCGGCCCTCGTCGATCTCGTACACCCGGTTCATGGCACGGCCGAAGGCCCCGACGTAGCCGGACGCCGACCAGAGGGCACCGAGCACGCCGACGACGAAGGTGATCCCCGCCGCGGGCGACATGGTCACCTCGCGGATCGGGTCGCGCAGCGTCTCGGCGACCGAGCCGCCGCCGAGCTGGGTGAGCAGCTGGAGAACGGTGTCCGTGGTCTGCTCAGCCTGGCCGAAGAGGCCGAGCACCGACACGATCGCGAGCAGCGCCGGGAAGAGGGCGAGCACGGCGTAGTAGGTGAGGGCCGCCGCCAGGTCGGTGCACTGGTCGGAGGTGAACTCGCGGAGGGTCTTCTTGAGCACGTAGCCCCAGGAGGGCTTGTGCAGGTCGTCCGGGCTGTCGGGCTTGCGCGCGTCGTCGGGGTCGGGAGCCTGCTGCTCGCGCTCGGTGCTGCTCTGCGCCATGGTGTTGTCCTTCGTTCTGGGGGACGCCCTGGGGTGAGGGGTGCCCACCAGCGCGACGGGGCAGCCGTCAGGCGGGGGGCTGGAGGTGGGGTGGGGGAAGGAGAGGGAGATGCGGGAGTCGCGGCGCCGGTCAGCGCCGCGACTCCCGCACCCGGGGCCCTAGCGTCGAGCGATCCGCACGACGCCGGCCACGACCGAGGCGAGTCCGACGACCCCGGCGACGCCCGCGGCCACCACGGGCCGGGGGTCGTCGTGCCAGCGTCGGGAGACGCTGTCGCGGAGGCGGCGGGCGTGCGCCGGCACGCTCAGCTTGTCCTCGATCGCGTCGAGGGTGCGGGCGAACTCCTCGCGGGTGCGCGCCACGTCGAGCTCGAGCTCGGGGATGCTCGGGGCGGACTCGTCGGAGCCCGCACCGTCGCCGTCACCGGCGCGGTCGTCATGGCGGTCGCCGGAGTCGTCCCGGCTCACGAGCCGGTGCCCTTCAGCGCGGCGACGTCCGCCTTGACGTTCTCGACGGTCTTCTCCGGCACGGGCGGAACGCCCTTCTTCAGCGCCTTGACGCCGAGCAGGGCGAGGACGGCCGTGACGACCAGCAGCACGCCGGCCACGATCAACGCGGCGAGCCACGGGGCGACGACCGTCGCGAGGCCGAGGATGCCCGCGGTGATGAGCACGGCCAGCAGGAAGAAGCCGAACAGCGCGGCCCCGACCAGCAGGCCCGCGCCGACGCCGGCCTCCTTGAGCTTGGTGGCGAGCTCCTTCTTGGCGAGCGCGATCTCGCCGCGGATCAACCGCGAGATGAGATCGGGCAAGCTGCCGAGGAGCGACCCGAGCGACCGCTTGGTGCTCTGGTCAGGTGCCTTGAGGTCACTCACCGGCGTTCACGCCCGGGAGCGGGCCCGAGCCGGGCTCGCCCTTGCCCTTGGCGCCACGACCGGCGTCCTTGACCGCGTCGGCGGCGTCCGAGGCCTTGGACTCGGCCTTGTCGGCGAGCGCGCCGACCTTGTCCGCGACGTCGGAGTCGCCCGACTTCGAGGCGACCGACTTGGCCTTGGCGGCCGCGTCGCCCGCGACCTCCTGGATCTTCTTGCCGACCACGGGAGCGTTCTCCTTGACGAAGCCCTCCGCCTGCTGGACGGTCTTCTGCACGTTCGGGTTCTCCCACAGGCTCTCGGCCTGCGACTTGATCTTGACGTACGCGCCACGGCCCGCGCGGGCGCCGAGGACGTAGCCGACTGCCGCTCCGGCGACGAAGAGGATCTTGCCCTTCATGAGTGCTCCTTGGGTCAGACCCGCTCACGGCGGGTGTCGAGATGTCTGGGGACCACGCTGGCACGTTCGCGCCCGGGCCGACCAGATCCGCGACTCCTACCGCTCGTGGTCGAGCACCCGGGCCTCGGTCGCGACGCCCGCGGCGACGCCCCGGTCGGGCGCGAGCAGGCCGAGGGCGCGCCGGAGGGTCCAGCCCGGCAGCCCCGCCGCGGCGAGCGCCGCCTCCATCAGCCGGACGACGCACCAGCCGAACAGCGCGACGACGATGGCGTTGCGCGCCGCGAGCGCCAGCACGGCGGCGGGCTGCAGGTCGATCAGCTCGCGGTACATCACCGGGAAGACGAGGGTCGTGAGGCCGGCCGCCCACGCGGTCAGGCGGGCCGGCACACGGAACAGGTCGGGGCGCTGCGCGAGGCCGACGGCCACCACCGGGGCGATCCAGAGCATGTACTGCGGCGAGCCGACCTTGTTGAACACGACGAAGGTCGTCGTCAGGGTCAGGGCGCCGAGCAGCACGAGCTGGACCTCGTCGCCCGAGGTCGAGCGGCGGGCCCCCGGCAACCCGAACGCGGCGACGGCGAGCAGGGCGAGCAGCGCCAGCACCACCCCGAGCATGAGCTCAGTGCTGCCGTTGATCGCCCAGGTGTCGCCCGGCCCCATGACCTCCCGGGTCGCGAGGGCGACGTTCTGGTAGACGGACGCCCCCGGCACGCGGAGCATGGCCATCCACACCCACGGGGTCGAGAGCGGCGCCTCGAGCTGGAGGCCGCGGCTCGACTGGGTGCTGATGAACGTGTCGATCCGGCTCAGGCCGCCGCCGAGGGCGACGGCCGCGGCGACGCCCGCCGTCACCAGGAGGGCGGAGCGCACGACCGTCGAGCGGCGCCGCGAGGCGACCATGACCGCCGCGATCACGGCCGCCGGCCAGACCTTGATCCAGGTGGCGCCGGCGAGCAGCAGGCCCGCGACGCGGGGGCGCCGGGCCAGCAGCACCAGGGCCGTGAGCACCATGGGCGCGCTGAACCCCTCGAGGCGGAGGAAGGCCACCGGGCTGAGCAGGAAGAGCACGAGCAGCCACCACCAGGCGGCCGGGGTCTCGACGGTACGGCGGCCCCGGTCGGTCAGCACCCAGAGCGAGACGCCGTTCAGCAGCGTCAGCATCACCAGCCAGACGAACTGGTACATCGACTCGCCGAGCACGTTCGGCAGCACGATGGGCAGCAGGGCCCCCGCCGGGTAGACCCAGGTGAAGTCGAGCACCGGCCACGACCCCGAGCTCAGGGCGTCGGTGGCCCAGGTGCGGTACAGCGGTAGGTCGCCGCTCACGCCGCCGGAGAGCATGAGGGGCGTCAGGGCCAGGAAGAGCGCGGCGTGCAGGGCCGCGAACGTCCACCACAGCCCGTGCGGGTGCTGACGCACCCACCGCCGCCGGGACGCCAGCCGGCCGGCCAGGTCGCGGAGGGCGCGAGCGGGCCGCGGGCGCTCGGGGGTGCGGGAGGTCTGCGTGCTCACGGGCCGAAGATACGGCCAGGACCTTTCGCCCGGGTGAACTCGGGGCCACATCGGGCCGATCTCATCCGCGCGACGGAGCGGCCCTCCGCCGATCGGCCGTCCGGCCCCGCGGGTCGGCGACGCCGCCGGTCGGCCGAGGCCCCGGGGAGTCGCGGGTCAGCCGAGCGCGACCCACCAGATCAGCAGCATGGTCACCACGAACCCCGACACGAAGTTCAGCGTCAGGAACCGCTTCCACCCCCGGTTGACCCCCTCCGCGTCGGCGTCGGCGACGTTCCACCACGGCGCGCAGCTGATCGCGTAGGCGACCGGGAGGAGCGCGGCGAAAGGCCCCGGGGTGTCGGTGAAGGTCATCAGCAGCGCCGCGAGCAGGTACGCGACGACCGAGAGCCGCACCGTGGTCCGGGCGCCGAAGACCGTCGCGATCGACGCGATGCCGCCCTCGCGGTCGGCGATGACGTCCTGCACGGCCCCGAAGGCGTGGCTGGCCGTGCCCCAGAGGAAGAACGCGCCGAGCAGGGCCCACAGCGCGGGCGTGACGTCGGCCCCGGCGAGCACGAGGCCGTAGACGGCGGGGCTCACGAAGTGCGTGCTCGAGGTGACCGAGTCGACGACCGGGCGCTCCTTGAAGCGCAGGCGCGGGGCCGAGTAGGCGACGACGGCGAAGACGCTGACCGCCAGCACGAGCCAGCTCAGGGGGCTGCCGACGGCGACCAGGAAGACGAGGAAGGGCACGTTCGTGACGACCGCGGCGACCAGCGTGGGCCGGTGCATGCTGGGGTCGAGCAGCGCCCCCTCGACGCCGCCCTTGCGGGGGTTGCGCAGGTCGCTCTCGTAGTCGAAGACGTCGTTGATGCCGTACATCGCGAGGTTGTACGGCACGAGGAAGTAGAGGGTGCCGACGATCGCGACGAGCCACGGCACCGCGGTGACGTCGTAGCTCGTGCCGCCGTCGGGCGTGCTGCTGCTCGCGGCGCTCAGCAGGTAGGCCGCGGCGAACGGGAACGCGGTGTTGATCCAGCTGAGGGGGCGTGACGACCAGGCCAGGGCGCGCAGGGTGGCGATCACCGTGGCTCCCCCGGTCGACCCGCGGGCCGGGCCGGCCGCGCCCGTCGGGCCGGTCGCTCGAGCGACGGCTCGCGGGCCGGGCGGCGACCGCCGAGCAGCGTCCAGACGCTCGGCAGCAGCACGAGCGCCGCGACGGAGTAGGCGAAGTCCTCGAGCGGGGCGACGCCGAGCTTCGCGCCGCTGATGCGGGACTCGTCGTAGCCGACCAGGCCGACGCCGATCATGACGTTGTCGAAGACGGCGGTCATCACGAGCAGCACGACGGTCGTGAGCCCGGCGGCGCGGACGACCTCGGCGCGGTCGCGGGCCCCCGAGGAGGCGCGCCCCCGTGCCCGGAGCCGGTGCAGCAGCAGCGCCGCGGCCGCGGTCACGGCCACGAGCCCGAGGAAGACGGCGTTCACCGCCCAGTACGTCACGCGCGCGCCCCCTCGCGGCGGGCGGCGAGCACCCCGAGCGCGAGGCGCGCCCCGGAGTGCAGGTTCATCGTCAGCCAGCAGAGCAGCACGAGGAAGAAGACCTCCTCGAGCGGCAGCTCGGGCGCCAGCTGCACGCCCGTCATGAACGACGTCTCGCCGCGGAAGAAGATGCCGAGGTCGATGCCGACGACGTCCCAGACCAGGAAGAAGGCGACGCCGACGAGCAGCGTCACCGCCGCGCGCCAGCCGTCGCGCCAGAAGAACAGCGTGAAGCGGCGGTCGAGCGCCGCCATGCCGGCGAGCGAGATCAGCAGCGCGACGAGGTAGGCGGCGCCCATCAGGCCGTTCCGGCGGTGGCCGGCGCGGCGGGGGCCCCGGCCTCGGCGGCGGGCTCGGGCAGCGGCTCGGTGCTCGTGTCGCCGCGCATGTTCTTGAGCAGCACCTCGGCGCTGATCAGGCACATCGGCAGGCCGATGCCGGGGCGCGACGAGCCGCCGACGTAGAACAGGTTCCGCACGTGCTCGGAGGTGTTGCCGGCGCGGAACATCGCGCTCTGGTCGAGCGTGTGCGCCGGGCCGAGCATGCTGCCCTGCCAGGCGTTGACGTCGTCGACGAAGTCGCGCGGCCCGCGGGTGCGCCGCAGCACGACGCGCGACGCGAGGTCGGGCACGCCCGCCCAGCGGCTGATCTGGTCGATCACCTGGTCGGCGAGGCGCTCGACCATCGGGTCGCCGTCGCCGTCGACGTCGCCGCGGCCGAGCGCGGGGTCGGCGGGCAGCGGCACGAGCACGAAGAGGTTGGTCTGGCCCTCGGGCGCCGTCGACGGGTCGATCGTGCTCGGCTTGCAGACGTAGAGCGACGGCGGCTCGGGGATCCGCTTGTCGTCGCCGAAGATCCGCTCGAAGTTCTCGTGCCAGTCGCGGGCGAAGAACAGCGAGTGGTGCTCGAGCTCGGGCAGCTCGCCCTCGACGCCGAGGTAGACGAGCAGGGCGCTCGGGCCGGGGTCGCGGCCGTGCCAGTACTTCTCGTCGTAGGTGCGCAGCGAGCGGGGCAGGAGGCGCGTCTCGGTGTGGTGCAGGTCGGCCGCGCTGACGACGGTGTCGGCCTCGAGGGCGTGCTCCGCGCCTCCCGCGTCGGTGTACTCGACGCCCGTGGCCCGCGCCGTCGGCACCCGCGGGCGACCGCGGCGAGGTGCGGGGTCGGCCTCCACGGCGGTCGTGATGCGCGTGACGGAGGCGCCGGTGACGATGGTGACGCCGGCGTCGCGGGCGACCGCGGCGATGCGCTCGATGACCGTCGTCAGCCCGCCCTGCGGGTACAGCACGCCGTCGTCGAGGTCGAGGGTGCTCATCAGGTGGTACATGCTCGGCGTGCGGAACGGCGACGAGCCGAGGAAGACCGCGGGGTAGTCGAGGATCTGCTTGAGGCGCGGCTCGCTGACCGTCTTCGACGCGAAGGTGTCCAGGTCCTGCAGGAGGAGCCGCGCGAGCTTCGGCAGCCGCACGACGACGTCGCCGCGGAGCAGCGGCGACACGCTCTCGAAGCTCGTGTAGAGGAACCGCTGCTTCGCCATCTCGTACGTGTCGCGGGCCGAGCGGAGGTAGCGGCGCATCCGCTCGCCGCTGCCGGGCTCGACGCTCTCGAACAGCGCGACGTTGCGCTCGAGGCCGAGCGGCACGTCGATCGGGGCCGGGTCGTCGTCGCCGGGCTCGGCGCCCGGCTCGAAGAAGACGCGGTAGCCGGGGTCGAGCGCGACGAGGTCGAGCTGCTCGTCGGCGCTCGTGCCCATCAGCCTGAAGAAGTGGTCGAAGACCTCGGGCATGAGGTACCAGCTCGGGCCGAGGTCGAAGCGGAAGCCGTCGCTCGCCCAGCTGCCCGCGCGGCCGCCGACGGCGTCGTTCTTCTCGAGCACCGTGACGTCGTGGCCCTCGCGGGCGAGCAGCGCCGCCGAGGCGAGGCCGCTGATGCCGCCGCCGATCACGACCACCCGGCGGCCGTGCCGCTCGACCGTCGTCGCGCCGGTGGTGGACTTCAGCCAGGGTGTGCTCACGAAGGGGCTCCGTCGGTCGGGGTGGTGCTCGGGGTGCGGGCGGGCGGCACGGCCACGACGCGGCCGACCGCGGCGCCGGCCGCGATGCGCAGCTTCACCGGGTTCGGCACGCGGACGCGCGCCCGGATCAGCGAGGAGGCGGGGGTCGCCTCGAGCCGTCGGTTCAGCTCGGCGAACAGGCCGTGGGCCAGCGCCACCGCGCGCCGCGACGACGCGGGCAGCACGGGGATGATCTCGCCGGCGACCCGCAGGTCGTCGTCGATGTCGTCGACGAGCCGCCGCTTGGTCGCCTCGTCGAAGGTGTCGACGTCGACGCCGGGGAAGTAGCTGCGGCCCAGGTGCTCGAAGTCCGCCGCGAGGTCGCGGAGGAAGTTGACCTTCTGGAAGGCGGCACCGAGACGGCAGGCGCCCTCGTCGAGGGCGGCGCGCGTGCTGGCGGGGTAGCCGTGCCCGACGAGGAAGGCGCGGAGGCACATCAGGCCGACGACCTCGGCCGAGCCGTAGATGTACCGACGGAACGACTCGTCGTCGTGCTCGCGGGCGCTGAGGTCGGCCCGCATCGAGGCGAAGAAGGGCCGCGTGAGCTCGGTGCCGAAGCCCGTGGCCCGGGCGGTGCGCGCGAAGGCGTGCACGACGAGGTCGGAGCTGAAGCCCTCCGCGAGCGCCCGCTCGGTCGTGGCCTCGTAGTCGTCGAGGCACCGGCCCGCGGCCTCGACGTCCAGCCCGGCCTCGGCGGCGGGGCCGTCGACGATCTCGTCGGCCACGCGGACGAGCGCGTAGACGTTCTCGACGTGCTGCCGCACGTCGGACCCGAGGAGGCGCGAGGCCAGCCCGAAGGAGGTCGAGTACCGGCGGATCACGCCGGCCGCGGTCTGGTCGGCGACCGCGTCGTAGAGCGAGAGGCCGGTCACCGCACGCGCTCCAGGACGGTCGCGACGACGGGGGTCAGTGCCTCGCGGAGCGCGTCGCCCACGGCCGGGCCGTCGAGCACGGCGAGCGCGCGGCGGGCGTGCTGCTCGACGAGGGACTCGGCGAACGCGCGGGCGCCGCACGCCTCGAGCCGGGAGCGCACGTGCTCCGCCTCGGCCTCGGTGAGGTCGGCCTTGCCGATGAACGGGCGGATGGCGAACCACTCGTCGGTCGTGGCCGCGTGGGCGACGATGACGGTGCGCTTGCCCTCGCGGAGGTCGCCGAGGGTCGTCTTGCCGGTGTCGGCCTCGAGGCCGAAGACGCCGAGCAGGTCGTCGACCACCTGGTAGGCGACGCCGACCTCGCGGCCGAACTCGCCGACCGCGTCGACGACGGCGTCGGGGGCGCCGGCGAGCACGGCGCCGGCCTGCAGCGGGGCCTCGAAGGAGTAGACCGCGGTCTTGGCGCGCTCCATGTCGAGGATCTCGGCGACCGTCGGCACCTCGGGCGAGAGCGACAGCTCGACGTCGACCATCTCGCCGCCCGCGCTGACGAAGATCGCCTCGTCGAGGATGTCGAGGAGGCGCGCCCGCACGCCGCCCTCGCACCGGACGTCGAGCAGCAGCCGGCTGGCCCCGGCGAGCGCGAGGTCGCCCGCGATGACGGCGGCCGACATGCCGCGGTGCTCGGCGGCGGGGGTGGGGATGCCCGCCGTCGTGGCGGTGTCGCGGTAGCTGCCGGAGACGTTGGGGATGCCGCGGCGCGAGAAGTCGCGGTCGATGACGTCGTCGTGGACGATCAGGGCCGTGTGCAGCAGCTCGAAGGAGGCCGCGACGCCGGCGACGGCCTCGTCGTCGGTGCCGCCGAGGGCGTCGTAGGCGGTGAAGACCATGCGGGGCCGGAAGCGCTTGCCGCCGACCGTGTTGCGCTCGAGCACCGACCAGAGCTCGACGTAGCGACGGCCCACGAGCGCGGCCCGGCGCTCGGCCAGCCGGAAGAAGTCGTCGAGGACGACCTCGACACGCTCGTGTCGGGCGCGCGCGCCGCCGCGCAGCTGTTGAGCGTCCACAGAGGGCAGACTACCTCCCATGGAACTCGGCGAACGCGCTCATGCTCAGCCTCTCGACAGCCCTCCTGCAGGGTCTGATCAGGAGATGGTGGTCCTCCTCGACGAGGCCGGCGAGCCCGTCGGCAGCACGCCGAAGGCCACCGTGCACACGACGACGACGCCGCTGCACCTCGCCTTCAGCTGCCACGTCGTCGATGAGCGGGGCCGCGTGCTCGTCACCCGCCGGGCCCTGTCGAAGAAGACCTGGCCCGGCGTCTGGACCAACTCGTTCTGCGGCCACCCCGCGCCGGGCGAGACCCCGGAGGAGGCCGTCTACCGCCGCGCGTCGCAGGAGCTCGGCATCGAGGTGGCCGACGTCAGCGTGATCCTGCCGGAGTTCCGGTACGTCGCGACCGACGCCTCCGGCATCGTCGAGAACGAGATCTGCCCGGTGTTCACCGCCCGCGCGGTCGGCGTGCCCGACCCCTCGCCCGACGAGGTCGCCGAGTGGGCCTGGCTCGACCCCGAGGCGCTCCGCGGGGCCGTCGAGGCGGCTCCCTTCGCCTTCAGCCCGTGGCTGGGGTGGCAGCTGGCCGCCTGGCCGGCGACGGCGGCCTGACCGGGCCGACCTGCGCCTCCTGCCCTGCCGGGGCCTGCCCCGGGCAGCACGACGACGGCGCCGCCACCTCCTGCGAGGTGACGGCGCCGTCGTCGTGTGCGGGCTGGCTCAGCGCGGGCGGAGCGTCGCCGCGGCGGGGCAGTCGAAGGGGTCGCGGGCGGCGAGGCCGACGCGGTTGAGGTAGCGGATGACGATCCCGTACGACTTGATCGCCGTGGTCTCGGCGTAGGGGATGTCGTGCTTCGCGCAGTGCTCCTTGACGAGCAGGCTCGCGGCGCGCAGGTGCGGGCGGGCCATGCTCGGGAAGAGGTGGTGCTCGATCTGGAAGTTCAGGCCGCCCATGAACGCGGTCGAGAAGCGACCGGTGATGTTGCGCGAGGTGAGCACCTGCTTGCTGAGGAAGTCGACCTTCGCGCCCTCGGGGATGATCGGCATGCCCTTGTGGTTCGGGGCGAACGACGAGCCCATGTAGAGGCCGAAGACGGCCATCTGCACGCCGATGAAGGCGAACGCCATGCCGACGGGCAGGAACGCGAAGACGACGGCGAAGTAGGCGATCATGCGCCCGGCGATCAGCGACACCTCGAGGGCGCGGCCCTCGACCTTCTCCTTCGTGAGGAGCACCTTGATCGAGTGCACGTGGAGGTTGACGCCCTCGCCGAGCAGCAGGGGGAAGAAGAACCAGCCCTGGCGACGCGTCAGCTGGCGCATGAGGCCGGTCTGTTTCGCCGCGTCCTCCTCCAGGAAGGAGACCGTGTCGAACGCGATGTCCGGGTCCTTGCCCTTGGTGTTCGGGTTGGCGTGGTGGCGCGTGTGCTTCGACATCCACCACGCGTAGCTCATGCCGACGACGCCGGCGGCGAGCACGCGGCCCACCTTGTCGTTGCGCGTGCCCGAGTCGAACACCTGGCGGTGCGCGGCCTCGTGCGTGAGGAAGGCGAACTGGGTGAGGATGACGCCGAGCGCGGCCGCGATGAGCAGCTGGAACCAGCTCGAGCCGAGCAGGACGAAGCCGGTCGCCGCGCCGAGCAGGCAGACGACGAGCACGACGAAGACGGTGACGTAGAACCCGGTCCGACGGCGGAGCAGCCCTGCTTCGCGCACCGACGCCAGGAGCGTCGAGTAGGTGCTGGTCGGCTTGCTGGCCGATCCGGGCACGGTCGGACGGAACCCGGCCGGAGCCGAGGGGGCGATGGAGGTCATGCAGCTCCCGCGATGGTGGACTTCCCAGCCAGTGGTGGTGAGCATGCGCCCTCGGATGTGACGACCGTAGGGGCCGGGGCTGGGCATCGGTAGGGAGATCGCCGCGTGTCCTCCTGTCCCCTCCGGGTGGTCCTGGCCACGACCGCCCAGGTGATCCTCGCCTCCCGGGGCCCTCGCCCCTGGTGATACTGACATCCGGCATGTCACCATGGACGGATGACGGCCTCGCTCCCTGACTCCCCCGCCCCGCTCGTCGGCCTCGTGCACGGCTGCCCGCCCGCGCCCCTGGCCCTGCCCGGGCTCGACGAGGCGGGCGCGGCGGGGGTCGGGGCGGGCATCCGGGAGCTCGTCGCGGCGCCCTGCGGCGGGCCGTGCGACGGGGCCACGACGCTCGAGGTGCGGGGGCTCGGCGGGTGGGGCCTCGACGGGTGGGCGCCGCGCCTCCCCGGCGCGCACCCCGTGGCCGTGCCGCCCGGCGCCCGCGTCGACGGGCTCTCCGCCGAGCACGACGGGCCGGTGCGGCACGGTCTCGTCACCCTCGTCGAGGCCCGGCGGGGGACTGCGGGAGGCGCGGGGTCGCCGCAGCTCCACCACCGCCTCCTCGTCCGCGGGCGCTCCGACGTGCCCCTCGTGCTGGAGCTCCTCAGCGACCTGCGTCGCGACCCGTCCCGGGGCTGGCGGGCCGCCTCCGTCGCCGCCGTGCGCCTCAGCGCCCTGCCGCAGGGCGTCGCGATCGACGAACCGGGGCCGGACGGCGCCGACGACTGCCTGCGCCTGCTCGCCGGGCGGCTCGTCTCGCTGAGCCTCGTCTCGACCGGGATGCTCCAGGTGCGGCGGCCCGGCCGGGTCGGAGGCCTGGCCGACCACCTGGCGGGCCGCGTCCGCTCCGCCCCGGCTCCGGCCGTGGGCGCCGCCCGGAGGTGGGCTGTCAGCGAGGGGCGGTAAACTCGGGCCGTCTGCTCGGCGTCGCCGGGCCCGCCCCCGTCGAAGAAGGTCTTCCGTGCCTGCTGCTGCCGCGCCCTCCCCCGGGCCGACCGAGCCCCGGCCGAGCGACCCCGCGACCACCGTCCACGAGGCCGGTGCGCGCGGCCGTGACCGGCCCGTCGGCCGCGTCGACCTCGCCGTCTCGGCGCCCCGCTACTGGCCCGTGCCGATCCTGCGGGCCGTCCCGGCGATCGCCCTCGGCGTCGCCATCACGTTCTCGCCCGACCACTCGCCGCGCGTGGGCCTGCTCGCCCTCGGCGTCGCGGGCGTCGTCGGCGGCCTCGTGCTCGCCCTCGGGTCGCTCCGCCGGCTCGACGACCCGTCGAGCCGCACCCTCGGCCTCGTGCAGGGCCTCGTCGGCCTCGTCGTGGGCGCCCTGGCCCTCGCGTTCTCGGGCGGCGGCCTGCCGGTGCTCGTCGCCCTCGTCACCACCTTCGCGCTCGTCACGGGCGCGCTCGAGCTCGTCACCGGGCTGCGTCGCCGTCGACGCACCCCCCTGGCCCGCGACTGGACCACCGTCGGCGCGATGACGCTCCTGCTGGCCCTCGCCTTCCTCGTCGTTCCGCCCGACTACGCCGAGCAGCTCGGCGGCGTGGAGCAGATCGAGGGCGTGCTCACGTCGTCGACCGTGCTCGTGGGCCTGCTCGGCGCGTGGGGAGCGGTGGTCGGGGTCTACCTCGTCATCGCTGGCCTCTCGCTCAAGTGGCAGACGGGCGCCGACGCGGCGACCGACGCCGCCCCCCAGACCAGTGCAGACGGAGTACAGCACCCATGACACAGCCCAGCTGGCGCGACCGCGTCCGCCCCGCCGAGTTCCTCGGCCTCAGCGCCGTCTTCGCGGTGTTCGTCGGGGTCGTCGTGCTCATGACGACCCGCGAGCTCGACCTCGCGCTGATCTTCCTCTGCATCGGCTTCATCGTCGCGCTCGTCGTCATCGCGATGCTCGCCCTCGCGGCCAAGCCGAACGACGACGAGCAGCACGAGATCGACGAGAGCGGCGGGTCGCGCGGCCACTGAGCCCGCACAGCGCGGCGCCGGGCCGCGGCCCCCGAGCTCGGGGGCCGCGGCCCGGCGGCTAGGCCAGGCGGTCGACGAGCTGCGACGCGATGCCGGTGTAGCCAGCGGGGGTGAGCGCCACGAGGCGCGCCTTCGCCTCGGCGCCGATGTCGAGCCCCTCGACGAAGGCCACGAGCTCGGCCTGGCCGACCCGGCGGCCGCGGGTGAGCTCCTTGAGCATCGCGTAGGGGTCGGCGATCGACGAGCGGCCGGCGACGACCTCGGCGCGGACGACCGTCTGGATCGCCTCGCCGAGCACCTCCCAGTTGCCCTCGAGGTCGGCCTCGAGCGCGGCGGTGCCGACGGCGATCTCCCCGAGCCCGCGGCGCAGGTTGTCGAGCGCGAGCATCGAGTGCCCGAAGGCCACGCCGATGTTGCGCTGCGTCGACGAGTCGGTGAGGTCGCGCTGCTGGCGTGAGGTGACGAGGGTCGCGGCCAGCGAGTCGAGCAGGGCGCAGGAGAGCTCGAGGTTGGCCTCGGCGTTCTCGAAGCGGATCGGGTTGATCTTGTGCGGCATCGTCGACGAGCCGGTCGAGCCCGCGATCGGGATCTGCGTGAAGTACCCCATCGAGATGTAGGTCCACACGTCGGTCGCGAGGTTGTGCAGCACGCGGTTGACGTGCGCGACCCGCGAGTAGAGCTCGGCCTGCCAGTCGTGCGACTCGATCTGGGTGGTGAGCGGGTTCCAGGTGAGGCCGAGGCGCTCCTCGACGAACTCGCGCGAGACCTCGGGCCAGTCGGCCGACGGGTCGGCCACGACGTGGGCGGAGAAGGTGCCGGTGGCGCCGCTGAACTTGCCGAGGTACTCGGTGCCCTCGATCTGCGCGCGGAGGCGCCGGAGGCGGTGCACGAAGACCGCGAACTCCTTGCCGACGGTCGTCGGGGTCGCGGGCTGGCCGTGGGTGTGGGCCAGCATGGGCACGTCGCGGGCCTCCGTCGCCCAGCCGGCGAGCGCCTCCTGCACGGCGTCGAACGCGGGGAGCCAGACCTCGGTCACCGCCTGCTTCACGGTGAGGGCGTACGAGAGGTTGTTGATGTCCTCGCTGGTGCACGCGAAGTGCGTCAGCTCGGCGATGCCCTCGAGGCCGAGGTCGGCGAGACGGGCGCGCACCCAGTACTCGACGGCCTTGACGTCGTGACGGGTGGTGGCCTCGAGGCCCGCGAGCTCGTCGATGGCCTCCTGCCCGAAGTCGGTGACGACGGCGCGCAGCGCGGCCTTCTGCCCCTCGTCGAGCGGAGACGACCCGAACGCGCGGCGGTCGGTCTGGGCGATCAGCCACTCGACCTCGACGTGCACCCGCGCCCGGTTGAGGCCGGCCTCGCTGAGGTGGTCGCCGAGCAGGCCGACGGAGGCGCGGTACCGGCCGTCGAGGGGGCTGAGGGGCTGAGGGGGCAACGTCATGAGGGTCCCTTGCGGAGTGCGGGTTCGATCTGGCGGAAGAGGGCGGTGCAGGCACGCTCGACCGTCGCGAGCACGCTGTCGAACATCGCGGGGTCGGAGTAGTAGGGGTCGGGCACGTCGGTGCCGACGGGCTCGCCTCCGCTCGCCCGGTCGAACGACAGCAGCAGCTGCACCTTCGACCGGTCGGCCTCGTTCGTCGCCCACGACCGCAGCACCCGCTCGTGACCGCGATCCAACGCGACCACGAGGTCGTAGCGCGCGAAGTCGGCGGTCTCGAACTGCCTCGCCCGGTGCCGCTGACCATCGTAGCCGCGGGCCGCGAGGGCACCCACGGTGCGCGGGTCGGCCCCCTCCCCGACGTGCCAGTCGCCCGTGCCGGCCGAGGTCACCTCGAGGGCGTCGCCCAGCCCAGCCCGGCGCGCGACCTCGCGCAGCACGATCTCCGCCATGGGCGACCGGCAGATGTTCCCGGTGCAGACGAAGCAGACGCGGAAGCGGTTCACCGCCGGCGGTCGCGCGGCTCGACGACGGGCCGCACGACGATGCCGATCAGCCAGGCGACGATCGCGAGCACGAGCGCCCCGAGCACGCCCCACCAGAAGCCGTCGACCTGCAGGCCGAAGCCGATGACGTCGGAGACCGCGGCGACGATCACCAGCAGGAGCCCGTTGACGATCAGCGAGAGCAGGCCGAGCGTGAGCACGTAGAGGGGGAACGCGACCACGCGGATGACGGTGCCGACGACGCCGTTGACGACGCCGAAGATCAGGGCGACGAGGAGGTAGGTGAGCACCGTCTCGGTCGTGCCCTCCGACCCGTACGCGTCGACGCTCACCCCCGAGACCAGTGACGTGGTCGCCCAGAGGGCGAGGGCGTTGATCAGCAGCCGCACGACGAATCGGGTCATGGCCCCATCATGCCGACCCCACGCGGCCCGCGGTAGTCGCCGACCGCCTCCGCCCGCCCTAAGGTGGCCGGGTGACCAGTCCCGTGCGCCTCCGCCCCGAGATCGCGGCGCTGCCGCCCTACCGCCAGGGGAAGCAGGCCGCCGCCGACGCGTTCAAGCTGTCGTCGAACGAGAACCCCTTCGAGCCGCTGCCCGGCGTCGTCGAGGCCCTGCGCGGCGCGGTCGCCGTCAACCGGTACCCCGACGCCAGCGCCTCCGCCCTGCGCGCCGCCCTGGCCGACAAGTGGGGCGTCACCACCGACGAGGTCCACGTCGGCGCCGGTTCGGTGTCGCTGCTCAACCAGTTCGTGCTCGCCGCCGCGGCGCCCGGCGACGAGGTCGTCTACGCCTGGCGCTCGTTCGAGGCCTACCCGGGCATCGTCACCGTCTCGGGCGCGACGAGCGTGCCGGTGCCGCTGCGGGCCGACGGCAGCCACGACCTCGACGCCATGGCCGCCGCCGTCACCGACCGCACCCGCCTCGTCATCGTCTGCTCGCCCAACAACCCGACCGGCACGACCGTGAGCACCCACGACTTCGAGACGTTCATGGCCGCGGTGCCGAGCGACCTCCTCGTCGTGCTCGACGAGGCCTACGCCGAGTTCGTCACGGCCGACGACGCCGTCCGCGGCGGGTCGCTCACCGAGCGCCACCCCAACCTCGTCGTGCTGCGCACCTTCTCGAAGGCGTACGGGCTGGCGGCCCTCCGCGTCGGGTACGCGATCGGCGCCTCCTCGGTGCTCGACGCCGCCCGCGCGACCGCCATCCCCCTCTCGGTCACCGAGCAGGGCCAGGCCGCCGCGCTCGCCTCGCTGGAGCTCGAGGGCGAGCTGCTCGACCGGGTCGCCCGCCTCGCGACCCTGCGCGACCAGGTGCGGCAGGCCCTGCTCGACCAGGGCTGGTCGGTGCCCGACGCCCAGGGCAACTTCGTCTGGCTCGCCACGGGCGACGACACGGCCCGCGCCGCCGAGGTGTTCGAGCGGCACGGCATCGTCGTGCGCGCCTTCGCCCCGGAGGGCCTCCGCATCACGATCGGCGAGCCCGCGTCGGTCGACGGGCTGCTGCGCGCGGCGCGCGAGCTGCGCGGCGACACATCCTCCTGACGGCATGTGGGCCTGAGTAGATTGGACCCCATGTCCTCCACCGAAGCGGGCCGCGACGTGACGACGATCCAGCTGCTGAGCCCCACGGGCGAGCGGGTCGACTCCGACGCCTCGGCCGAGTTCCAGCCCTACGTCGACGCGCTCACCGACGACCAGCTGCGCGCGTTCCACCGCGACATGGTGCTGACCCGGCGCTTCGACGTCGAGGCCGCCGCCCTCGCCCGCCAGGGCCAGCTCGCCCTCTGGGTGCCGAGCCACGGCCAGGAGGGCGCCCAGATCGGTCTCGCGCACGCGACCCGCCCGCAGGACCACCTCTTCCCGTCGTACCGCGAGCACGCCGTCGCGCTCAGCCGCGGCGTCGACCCCGTCGACATCCTGCGCCTGCTGCGCGGCCACACGCACGGCGGCTGGAACCCGGCCGAGCACCACAACTTCCACGTGTACACGCTCGTGATCGGCTCGCAGACCCTGCACGCCACGGGCTACGCGATGGGCCTCACGCTCGACGGCAGGGCCGGCACCGGCGACGTCGAGACCGACCAGGCCGTCGTCACGTTCTTCGGCGACGGCGCGACCAGCCAGGGCGACGTCAGCGAGGCGCTGGTCTTCGCGGCGAGCTTCCAGACGCCCGAGCTGTTCTTCCTGCAGAACAACCAGTGGGCCATCAGCGTGCCGGTCTCGCGCCAGTCGCGCACCCCGCTCGTGCACCGCGCCGGCGGCTTCGGCATCCCCGGCACCCAGATCGACGGCAACGACGTGCTCGCCTCGTACGCCGTCAGCCGCCGCGACCTCGACGCCGCGCGCACGGGCGGCGGCCCGCGCTTCATCGAGGCGATGACCTACCGCGTCGGGGCGCACACCTCCTCCGACGACCCCACGAAGTACCGCACCGACGACGAGCTGCAGGGCTGGATCGCCCGAGACCCGATCGCCCGCTTCGAGACCTACCTGAAGGGCCTCGGCGAGACCGACGCCTTCCTCGCCGAGCTCGCCGTCGAGTGCGACGACCTGGGCGCCGACATCCGCCGCCGCACCACCACGCTGCCGAAGCCCGAGATCGGCCTGATGTTCGACCACGTCTACAGCGAGCCTCACCCGCTGATGGCCGAGCAGAAGGAGTGGCTGGCCCGCTACGAGCAGTCGTTCGGCCCGGCCGCCGACGCACCCACCGACGGAGCACGTTCATGACCGACACCGCTGACCGCACCGGCACCGCCGACCGCACCGAGACCGCGGCCGGCGTCGACGACCCGACCCGCGACTCCCGCGTCTCCATGCCGCTCGGCAAGGCGATCACCGCCGGCCTCCGCAAGGCCATGGCCGACGACCCGCGCGTGCTGCTCATGGGCGAGGACATCGGCACGCTCGGCGGCGTCTTCCGCGTCACCGAAGGGCTGCAGGGCGAGTTCGGGGCGAGCCGGGTCATCGACACCCCGCTCGCCGAGTCGGGCATCGTCGGCACCGCGATCGGCCTCGCGATGGGCGGCTTCCGCCCCGTCTGCGAGATCCAGTTCGACGGTTTCATCTACCCGGGCTTCGACCAGATCACCTCGCAGCTCGCGAAGATGACCAACCGGCACGAGGGCGACCTGCAGATGCCCGTCGTCATCCGGGTGCCCTACGGCGGGCACATCGGCGCCGTCGAGCACCACCAGGAGAGCCCCGAGGCGTACTTCGCGCACACCGCGGGCCTCCGCGTCGTCAGCCCGAGCACGCCGCACGACGCCTACTGGATGATCCAGGAGGCCGTCGCCTCGAACGACCCGGTGATGTTCTTCGAGCCGAAGAGCCGCTACTGGCCCAAGGGCGAGGTCGACCTCAGCGACCCGCAGGCGCCGCTGCACGCCAGCCGCGTCGTGCGGACCGGCACCGAGGTGACCCTGCTCGGCCACGGCGCCATGGTCAGCGTGCTGCTGCAGGCCGCCGAGATCGCCGCCGCCGAGGGCATCTCGGTCGAGGTCGTCGACCTGCGCTCGCTGTCGCCCGTCGACTACGGCCCGATCCTCGAGTCGGTGCGCAAGACCGGCCGCCTCGTCGTCGCGCAGGAGGCCCCCGGCTTCGTCAGCGTCGGCTCCGAGATCGCCGCGACCGTCGCCGAGAAGGCCTTCTACTCGCTCGAGGCGCCGGTGCTGCGCGTCAGCGGCTTCGACACGCCCTTCCCGCCCGCCAAGCTCGAGACCCTGTACCTGCCCGACGCCGACCGGGTCCTCGAGGCCGTCGACCGGGCGCTCGCGTACTGAGCGTCCGCCCCCCGGCGCGCCCGCCGCGCGCCGCTCCGCACCCCGGGCCCCGGCCCCACCGCGTCACGAGGAGTCACCCCGCATGAGTTCAGAGTTCGCCCTCCCCGACGTCGGCGAGGGCCTCACCGAGGCCGAGATCGTCGAGTGGAAGGTCGCCGCGGGCGACACCGTGGCGATCAACCAGGTGCTGGTCGAGATCGAGACCGCCAAGTCGCTCGTCGAGCTGCCCTCGCCGTTCGCCGGCGTGGTCGAGAGCATCCTCGTCAGCTCGGGCGACACCGTCGACGTCGGCACCCCGATCATCACCATCGGCGACGGCACCGCACCGACCACCCCCGGCGACCGCGCCGCCCAGGCCGAGTCGCTCGAGTCGGGCGGCATGGCCCGCACCGCGCAGATCATCGCGCAGGAGGAGGAGGCCCTCTCCGAGCAGCGGGCCCGCCACCTCGAGAACGCGGTCGACCCGGTCGCCGTCAGCGCGCCTCCGGCCGCTGCCGCTCCCGCCGCGCCTGCAGGAGTCGCGGTGCAGGCCCCGGCCCCGGTCGCCTCCGCCGCCGCCCCCTCCCCCGCGGCCCCGGTCGCCGCCCCGGCGGCCCCCGCCGCCCCCGCGGCCTCCGCCCCCGAGGCCGACGACAGCGGATCCGGCGCGGTGCTCGTGGGCTACGGTGCCGCCGGCGGCCATGGCCAGACGCGTCGTCGCCAGCCCAGCAAGGGGCAGGTCGACGCGCGCCAGCTGCGGATCGCCGAGCAGGGCCGCCGCCGCCCGGCGACCTCGGTGCCCGCCGCGCAGGCGCTGCCGATCATCGCCAAGCCGCCGATCCGCAAGCTCGCGAAAGACCTGGAGGTCGACCTCACGCTCGTCCAGCCCACCGGCCTCGCCGGCGAGGTGACCCGCGACGACGTCATCCGCCACGCCAAGCAGGCGAGCGTCTTCCGCAACATCGAGACGCCCGAGTGGGGCGAGGAGCGCGTCGAGCGGATCCCGGTCAAGGGCGTCCGCAAGGCCATCGCCGCCGCGATGACGTCGTCGGCCTACACGGCCCCGCACGTCAGCCTGTTCGTCGACGTCGACGCCACCCGCACGATGGAGTTCGTCAAGCGCCTCAAGGCGTCGCCGCAGTTCGCCGGCGTCAAGGTCTCGCCGCTGCTGATCATGGCGAAGGCGATCATCTGGGCCGTGCGCCGCAACCCGATGGTGAACTCGGCCTGGACCGACCGCGAGATCCTCGTGCGGCACTTCGTCAACCTCGGCATCGCCGCCGCCACGCCGCGCGGGCTGATCGTGCCGAACGTCAAGGAGGCCCAGTCGATGAGCCTGCTCGAGCTGGCCCAGGCCCTCGAGCAGCTGACGCTGACGGCCCGCGACGGCAAGACGACCCCGGCCGACATGCGCGACGGCACGATCACCATCACGAACATCGGCGTCTTCGGCATGGACACCGGCACCCCCATCCTCAACCCCGGCGAGGTCGCGATCGTCGCGCTCGGCACGATCAAGCCCAAGGCCTGGGTCGTCGACGGCGAGGTGCGCTCGCGCATGGTGACGACGATCGGTGCGAGCTTCGACCACCGCGTGGTCGACGGCGACGTCGCCAGCCGCTTCGTGGCCGACGTCGCGAGCGTGCTCGAGGAGCCGGCGCTGCTGCTCGACTGAGCGCGGGCCCGGGGAGGCGACCCGCGCCTCCTCGTTTTGACAATCATTATCAGTAGCAATAGCGTGGCCCTCATGACCTCGCGACGCGCCCTGCCCCTGCTCGCCCTGCCCGCCGCCGCGGCCCTCGTGCTCGCCGGCTGCTCGGGCGGCGACCAGGGCGCGGGCGCGCCGACCGCCGACGACGGCATCTCGATCGTCGCCTCGACCAACGTCTACGGCGACATCGCGAAGACCGTGGGCGGCGACGACGTCGACGTCACCAGCGTGATCAGCGACGCCTCGCAGGACCCGCACTCGTTCGAGGCCGACGCCCGCACGCAGCTCGCCGTCTCGAAGGCCGACGTCGTCATCGAGAACGGCGGCGGCTACGACGACTTCGTCGACACGCTCGTCGACGCCAGCGGCACGAGCGCGACCGTGCTGAACGCGGTCGAGATCTCCGGGCTCGACCCCGACGACGAGGCCGGCCACTCCGACGACGAGCACGGCGACGACGAGCACAGCGACGAGGCGAGCGACGAGGCCACCGCCGGGGGCGACGACCACGGTCACGACCACGGCGAGTTCAACGAGCACGTCTTCTACAGCCTGCCGAGCATGGCCGCGCTCGCGACGGCGATCGCCGACGAGCTGGGCAGCCTCGACCCCTCGAACGCCGACGCCTACACCGCGAACGCCGAGTCGTTCGGCGAGCAGATCGCCGACCTGGAGGCGCAGGCGGCGGAGGTCGAGACCGCCCACGGCGGCGAGTCGGTCGCCTACACCGAGCCCGTGCCCGGCTACCTCTTCGACGCCATGGGGCTCGAGAACGTCACGCCGGAGGCCTTCTCGGAGGCGATCGAGGAGGGCACCGACGTCTCCCCGGCCGTGCTCAACGAGACCCTCCAGCTCTTCTCGGGCGGCAGCGTCGACCTCCTCGCCTACAACGAGCAGACCTCGAGCCCCGAGACCGAGCAGGTCGAGACGGCGGCCACCGACGCCGGCGTCGCGATCGTGCCGGTCACGGAGCTGCTCCCGTCGGGGGATGATTACGTCTCGTGGCAGCAGAGCAACATCGACGCGATCAAGGCGGCACTCGACCAGTGACACCCGGCCCCACCGACTCCCCCGTCGCCGCCGCCCCCGCCCCCTCGGGCACGGGCGGCGGCGACGCCGTGCTGCGCCTCCGCGACGCGGGCGTGCGGTTCGGCGACCGCGTGCTGTGGCAGGGGCTCGACCTCGACGTCGCGCCGGGCGAGTTCGTCGCCGTGCTCGGGCCGAACGGCGCGGGCAAGACCACCATGCTCCGGACGATCCTCGGCCAGCAGCAGCTCACCAGCGGCAGCATCGAGTTCCTCGGCCAGGCCGTCGGCCGCGGCCACCGCCGCATCGGCTACGTGCCGCAGCAGCGCCTGATGGAGTCGGGGACGCCGCTCCGCACCCGCGACATGATCGCGCTCGGCGTCACGGGCCACCGCTGGGGGCTCCGCCGGGAGTCGGCGGCCGAACGCGCTGCCGTCGACCGCCTCGTCGAGGAGGTGGGCGCCGCCTCCTTCGCCTCCGCGCCGGTCGCGACCCTGTCGGGCGGCGAGCAGCAGCGCGCCCGCGTCGGGCAGGCACTCGCCGCCGACCCCGCCCTGCTGCTCTGCGACGAGCCGCTGATCTCGCTCGACCTGCGCCACCAGCGCGGCGTCACCGAGCTCATCGACCGCCAGCGCCGGGCCCGCGACGCCGCGGTCGTGTTCGTCACGCACGACGTCAACCCCATCCTCGACGTGGTCGACCGGGTGCTCTACCTCGCCGGCGGCTCGTTCCGCGTCGGCACGCCCGACGAGGTGCTGCGCGCCGACGTGCTGTCGGAGCTGTACGGCACGCCGGTCGACGTGATCCGCACCATGGGCCGCATCGTGATCGTCGGCGGCCACGGCCACGACGACCACCACGTCGACGAGCCCGCCGACGACGAGGGAGGAGATCGATGACCGACCTCTGGTCGCAGTTGTTCTCGTTCCAGGACTTCGGCGAGCTCGTCGTGCTGGTGCGCAACTCGATCATCGCCGGGGCCGTGCTCGGCCTCGTCGGAGGGCTCATCGGCCCGTTCGTCGTGACGCGCAACCTGCCCTTCGCGGTGCACGGCATCAGCGAGCTGTCGTTCGCGGGCGCCTCCGCGGCGCTCCTGCTCGGCGCGAACGTCGTCGGGGGCTCCCTCGTCGGCAGCGTCGTCGCGGCGATGCTGATCGGGCTGCTCGGTGCCCGCGCCCGGGAGCGGAACTCGATCATCGCGGTGCTGATGCCGTTCGGGCTGGGCCTCGGCATCCTCTTCCTCGCGCTCTACAAGGGCCGCTCGGCCAACAAGTTCGGCCTGCTCACCGGGCAGATCGTGTCGGTCGACAATCCCCAGCTCGGCTGGCTCGTCGGCATCTCGGCCGTGGTGATCGTCGTGCTGCTCGTCATCTGGCGACCCCTGACCTTCGCGAGCGTCGACCCCGACGTCGCCGCCGCCGCCGGCGTGCCGGTGCGCGCGCTCGGGCTGCTGTTCATGCTCGTGCTCGGGCTCGCCGTCGCCGTGTCGGTGCAGGTGATCGGGGCGCTGCTCGTGCTGTCGCTGCTCGTCACCCCGGCCGCGGCCGCCCTGCGCGTGACCGTGAACCCTCGGCTCGTGCCGCTGCTCAGCGTCGCCTTCGCCGTGACCTCGGTCGTCGGCGGGATCCTGCTCGCCCTCGGCGGCGGGCTGCCGATCAGCCCCTACGTGACGACGATCTCGTTCGCCATCTGGCTCGTCTGCCGCGTCGTCGGGCGGGGCCGGGAGCGCGCGGGGTCGCGCGGCGGGGCGACGCCCAGCCGACGCCGAGGCACGCCGGTACCCTCGACACCGACGAAGGAGGCCTGACGTGGTCGTGAAGCGCAACACCTGGCAGCGGGAGGCCGTGCGCGAGGCGCTCGGCAGCAGCGAGGGCTTCGTCAGCGCGCAGTCCCTGCACACCCAGCTCCGCGACTCCGGCTCCCCGATCGGGCTGGCGACCGTCTACCGCGCGCTCTCCGACCTGGCCGCCGACGGCTCGGCCGACTCGCTGCAGCAGGAGGGCGAGAGCCTCTACCGCGCCTGCACGCCGGGCACGCACCACCACCACCTCATCTGCCGCGTCTGCGGCACCACGGTCGAGATCGAGGCCGACGCGGTCGAGACCTGGGCCCGTCAGGTCGCCGCGCAGCACGGCTTCACCGAGGCGCAGCACATCGTCGACGTCTTCGGCCTGTGCGCGGCGTGCTCGGCCGAGAAGGCCGCCGGGCGCGACCCCGTCGTGACGCGGGGCGGTCTCCGCAGTTGACCCCGGCCGGGCGTGTCGCGTAGGCTCTCCCTTTGGTTGGGCGCTATCTGCGCCCATGTGCACCGCCCCCCAGCACCATCCGCTCGGCCTCACGACCGAGCAGCGCTCGTTCTCACGATCGGGCAGGGGGACCGGCGCGCCGACAAGTGACCTTGGGTAGGGGCTCCGGCTCCTACGGTACCTACGGAGGAAACCATGGCAGCAACCTGCCAGGTGACCGGAGCCATCCCCGGTTTCGGCCACAACATCTCGCACTCGCACCGACGCACCAAGCGTCGTTTCGACCCCAACATCCAGAAGAAGACGTACTACGTGCCGTCGCTTCGTCGGAACGTCACCCTGCAGCTCAGCGCCAAGGGCATCAAGGTGATCGACGCTCGTGGCATCGAGAAGGTCGTCAAGGACCTCCTCGCGCGTGGGGAGAAGATCTGATGGCCCGTCAGCAGGACGTTCGTCCCATCATCAAGCTCCGCTCGACGGCGGGCACCGGCTTCACGTACGTGACCAAGAAGAACCGTCGCAACAACCCCGATCGCCTCGTGCTGAAGAAGTACGACCCCGTGATCCGCAAGCACGTCGAATTCCGCGAGGAGCGCTAACCATGGCCAAGAAGAGCAAGATCGCCAAGAACGACCAGCGCGCCGTCATCGTCGCTCGCTACGCCGAGAAGCGTCTCGAGCTGAAGAAGGCCCTCGTCGACCCCGCCGGCACCGACGAGAGCCGCGAGGCCGCTCGTCTCGGCCTGCAGAAGCTGCCCCGCGACGCGTCGCCGGTCCGCCTCCGCAACCGCGACGCGATCGACGGTCGCCCCCGTGGCCACCTCAAGGAGTACGGCATCAGCCGTGTCCGCTTCCGCGACATGGCACACCGAGGCGAGCTTCCGGGCATCACGAAGTCTTCCTGGTAGGTTCGAGCCGTTTCCCCGGGGCCTCGGCCCCGGGGGGCCCGAACTCCACGGGCACGGTGGACACCGTGCCTCGTCTCACCGAACGAAGTCCGAGGAGGACACCACATGGCTGACAAGTCACTGAACCGCACCGAGCTCGTCGCAGCTGTCGCTTCCGAGTCCGGCCAGAGCCAGGCCGCCGTCAGCGGCGTCGTCGACGCGTTCTTCTCTGTCGTCTCGAAGTCGGTCGCCGACGGCACCAAGGTGACCATCCCCGGCTGGATCGCCTTCGAGAAGACCCACCGCGCCGCCCGCACGGGCCGCAACCCGCAGACGGGCGAGGCCCTCGAGATCGCCGCGAGCGACTCGGTCAAGGTCAGCGCCGGCAGCAAGCTCAAGGCTGCGGTCAAGTAGTCCTCCGCTCCTCACGGAGCACCCCGGAAGGGGCGGCGACCTCGGTCGCCGCCCCTTCCGTGCGTCCGGCGGCGGGTCGTTCGTCGCCGAGCGATCGGCCGCCGACTCCCAGACGACCCGACCTAAGCTAGGCCCCGATGACCAGGATCACCCGCGCCTCCGGTCCCGCACTGCTCGTGCTGGTGGCGTTCCTCTCGCTGCTGGCGGCCCTGCAGTTCGGCGGCGCGGCAGACGCGCCGCTCGTCGTCGACCCCGGCGAGGCCGTGCGGTGGGGCCTCCCCATCGCGAAGATGCTGAACAACGTCACCGCCGCGGTCACCATCGGCACGCTGTTCCTCACCTGCTTCGCGCTGTCGCGGAAGGAGGCCGAGTTCGAACGGGCCATGGACATCGCCGCGGGCGCCGCCGGGGCCTGGACCGTCGCCTCCGCCGCCACGGCCTTCTTCACCTTCCTCAGCGTCGCCAACGTGCCGGTCACCTTCGACGACCAGTTCGGCCGCACGCTCGCCTTCTTCCTCACGAACACCGAGCTCGGCGTCGCCTGGCTGACCACGACCCTCATCGCCGCCGGCGTCACGGTGCTCGCCTTCGCGCTGCGGAACATCTGGTCGCTCGTCGCCCTGACGCTGCTGGCCATGGGCGGGCTCATCCCCATCGCCCAGCAGGGCCACGCCGCCGGCGCGAGCGGGCACGACGCCGCCGTGACCGACCTCGCCCTGCACCTCGAGGGCGCCTCGGTCTGGCTCGGCGGGCTCGTCGCCCTGGTGCTGCTGCGCCCCACGCTCGAGAAGGGCCGCATCGGCGTCGTCCTCGCCCGCTACTCCACCGTGGCGATCATCTGCTTCGTCGTCGTCGCGGTCTCCGGCGTCGGCAGCGCGGCCCTCCGCCTCGGTGACTGGGCCGCCCTGACCACCGGCTACGGCGTGCTGGTGCTCGTGAAGACGCTCGCCCTCGTGGCCCTCGGCCTCTTCGGCGTCGTCCAGCGCCGCTGGCTCGTCGCGCGCATGTCGACGCACCCCGCGGCGACCAACCGCTTCTTCTGGTGGTTCGTCTCGGCCGAGCTCGCCTTCATGGGCCTCGCCTCGGGCGTCGCCGCGGCCCTCGGCCGCACGGCCACGCCGGTCGAGCAGGTCGTCGCGACCGACCTCGCCGACCCGACGCCCGCCGAGATCCTCACCGAGGAGGTGCTGCCGCGCGAGCTGACGCCGCTGCGGTACCTCACGGAGTGGAACCCGGACCTGCTCTGGGCCCTGCTCTGCGCCTTCGGCATCTTCTTCTACGTGGCCGGCGTCGTCCGGCTGCGGCGCCGCGGCGACCAGTGGTCGCTCGGCCGCACCGTGTCGTGGATCGCCGGCCTCGTCGTGCTCTTCTACATCACCTGCGGCGCCCCGAACGTCTACGAGGAGTACCTCTTCAGCATGCACATGCTGGCGCACATGGCGCTCGGCATGGTCGTGCCGGTGCTGCTCGTGCCGGGAGCGCCCGTCACGCTGGCGCTGCGCGCCATCCGCAAGCGACAGGACGGCACGCGGGGCCCCCGCGAGTGGATCATGGTCCTGGTGCACTCGACGTACGCCCACGTCATCAGCAACCCGATCGTCTCGGCGGTGCTCTTCGCCGGCTCGCTGTTCGTCTTCTACTACACGTCGCTGTTCAGCTGGGCCACGACGACCCACCTCGGGCACTACTGGATGATCGTGCACTTCCTGATCGTCGGGTACCTCTTCGTGCAGTCGATGATCGGCATCGACCCGGTCAAGGGCCGCCTGCCCTACCCGATGCGGCTGCTGGTGCTGCTCGCGACGATGGCGTTCCACGCCTTCTTCGGGCTGAGCATCATGACGAGCACGTCGCTCTTCCTCGCCGACTGGTACGGCGCCATGGGCCGCACCTGGGGCGCGACGCCGGTGGCCGACCAGTACGCGGCAGGCGGCATCGCCTGGAGCGTCGGCGAGATCCCCACCGTCTCGCTCGCGATCGCCGTCGCGATCATGTGGAGCCGCAGCGACAGCCGCGAGGCCAAGCGCAAGGACCGCCAGGCCGAGCGCGACGGCGACGCCGAGCTCGACGCGTACAACGAGCAGCTCGGGGCGCTGGCGCGGAGCGACCGCCGGGGCTGAGCGCTCCCCGACGGCCGGCCCCGCGCCTCCCCCCGGCCCCCTCGCCCGCGGCGCTGGGGCCTACCGGAGGCGCGGTGCTCGCTAGGCGAGCATCTCGCGCACCAGGGGCACCACCTTCGTGCCGTACAGCTCGATGCTGCGCATCATCGCCTCGTGCGGCAGGCGCCCCATGCTGTACCGCATGTCGAAGCGCGTCGCGCCGAGCAGCGCCATGTTCCCCGCGATCTTCGCCGCGACCGTCTCGGGCGAGCCGACGTAGAGGGCCCCGTCGGGGCCGGCGCTCTGCTCGTACTGGGCGCGCGAGTAGGGGGGCCAGCCGCGCTCGCGACCGAGCTGGTTCGTCTGCGCCTCCTGGTACGGGTACAGCAGCTCCTTCGCCTCGTCGTCGGTCTCGAGCACGAAGCCGGGCGAGTGCATCGCGATGGGCTGCGGCTCCTTGCCGAACTCGGTCAGGGCCCGGCGGTAGAGGTCGGCGTAGGGCGCGAACTGGGCGGGCTGGCCGCCGATGATGGCGAGGAAGAGCGGCAGGCCGTAGTGCGCGGCGCGGATCACCGACTGCGGCGACCCGCCGACGCCGACCCAGGTCTTCAGGGTGCCGCTCTCGGGGCGCGGGTAGACCCACTGCTCGCTGAGGGCACCGCGCTTCGTGCCCGTCCAGGTGACGGGCTCGTCCTTCAGCAGCTCGGCGAAGAGCTGGATCTTCTCCTCGAAGAGCACCTCGTAGTCCTGCAGGTCGAGGCCGAAGAGCGGGAACGACTCGGTGAACGAGCCGCGCCCGAGGATGACCTCGGCCCGCCCGTTCGACAGGGCGTCGACGGTGGCGAAGCGCTCGTAGACCCGGACGGGGTCGTCGCTGCTGAGCACGGTCACGGCCGAGCCCATGCGGATGGTCTCGGTGCGCGCCGCGATCGCTGCGAGCACGACCTCGGGGGCGCTGACGGCGAAGTCGACGCGGTGGTGCTCGCCGACGCCGATGAAGTCGAGGCCGACCTGGTCGGCGAGCACGGCCTGGTCGACCAGGTCGCGGATCGACTGCGCGTGCGAGACGAGCTGGCCGGCGTCGGCGGCCCCGGCCGGGCGCTCGGTGACGTCGCCGAAGGTGTCGAGTCCGAACTCGAGGGGGTGTGCCATGGGGTGCGCTCCATTTCCATGCGTTTGCATCATGCTAGCGGGGCAACCCGGGGAGGCGCCTCCCCATTCCGACGGATCGCGCTCAGCCGCCGAGCCGGTCGAGCGGGTTCTCCGCGAGCCGGCGGGTGATGCCCGAGCGGACGGCGCGGCCCGCCTCGGTCGCCGGCTTGCGGTGCGCCTGGGCGGCGATCGCGACGCCGAACTCCGCCGCGAAGCCCGTGCGCGGCACCCGCTCGACGAGGGCCGCGACGAACGCGGGCCCCCAGTCGTCGCCGCCCACCCCGCTGACGTCGAGGCTCGTGGCCCTCTCGAGCAGGTGCCCCTCGGCGTCGAGCTCGGCCGACACCGCCGGCCACATGTGGCGCACGACGACCTCGCCGAGGCGCCGCTGGCGGTCGTCGTCCCAGCCGGCGCCCGCGGCGAAGACGCGCGCCACGTCGCCGCCCGCCCGCTCGAAGGCGACCTCGTGGCTGTCGAACGACGCGACGAGGCCGAGGTCGTGCAGCAGCGACGCCGCGTAGAGCAGCTCCGGGTCGAAGGCCACCCCCTCGCGGCGCCCGAGCTCGGCCGCGAGCACCCACGACCGCTCGCTGTGGCCGACCAGGGCGGCGGAGGCGTGGGCGGCCGCCACGGCGCGCGACCGCGAGGCCACGACGGTGGGAGGCGCGAGCAGCTGCTCGACGCGTGCGGCGGCGTCGGCGGGGGCGGGGGCAGAGGTCATGCAGCGACCCTACGAGTGGACACGGGCGCCGACGAGTGGCAGCATCGCCACGAGACGCACCGTTCCTGCCAAGCACGACCACCTCGAGGAGACCCGTGGAGCCCCTGACCGTCGCCACCCTCGTCGCCGACGGCGTCGCCCCCTTCGAGTTCGGGGTGCTCTGCGAGGTCTTCGGCCTCGACCGCCGCGCCGCCGGCGGCCCCGCCTTCGAGCACCGGGTCGTCACCGAGCGCCCCGGCCTCGTGCGCACGAACCAGGGCTTCTCGATCACGGTCGAGCTGGGGCTCGACGCCGCCGAGGGCGCCGACGTCATCTGCGTGCCCGCCCTCGGCACCGGCCCCGACGCGCTCTCCCCCGCGGCCCTCGACCTGATCCGCCGCGCCGAGGCCCGCGGCGCGTGGCTGATCAGCGTCTGCAGCGGCGCCTTCGTGCTCGCGGCGGCGGGCGTGCTCGACGGCCGCCGCGCCACCACGCACTGGATGTACGCCGACCGCCTCGCCGCCGAGCACCCCGCCGTCACCGTCGACCCCGACGTGCTCTTCGTCGAGGACCGCCGCGTCATCACCGGGGCCGGCACCGCGGCCGGCATCGACGCCTGCCTGCACTTCGTCCGCCGGGTGGCCGGCGCGGCCGCCGCGAACGTCGTCGCCCGCCGCATGGTGGTGCCCCCGCACCGCGACGGCGGCCAGAGCCAGTTCATCGAGACCCCGCTGCCGGCCGAGCCCGACACCTCGCTCGCTCCCCTCACGGCGTGGGTGCTCGAGCACCTCGACGAGGAGCTCCCGGTGGAGTCGCTGGCCGCGCGGGTGCACATGTCGCCGCGGACGTTCGCCCGGCGCTTCCGGGCCGAGCGGGGCACGACGCCCGCGGCCTGGGTGACGAGGCAGCGCCTCCTGCGGGCCCAGCAGCTGCTCGAGACGACGTCGCTCGGGCTCGACGCGATCGCGGCGAGCGTCGGCTTCGGGTCGTCGGCCGTGCTGCGGCACCACTTCGGGCGCGTGCTCGGCACGACGCCGCGGGCGTACCGGGCGACGTTCGCCGGGCGCGCGCCGCTGCGGCAGGCCGGCTAGGCGGCGGCCGGCCGGGCCGCCAGGCGGGCTAGGCGGCTGCGGCGGGCGCCGGCGCCGCCGTGCTCTCGCGCCGCACCAGGTACGTCGCGAGGTCGAGCCGGGTCGGCCGCCCCGCGGTGCCGCCGAGCACGAGCCGCGTCGCCTCCTGCGCCATCTCGCGGAGCGGCTGGTGCACGGTGGTGAGGCGGGGGCTCGTCCACTCGGCGAGCGGCAGGTCGTCGTAGCCGACGACGGAGAGGTCGTCGGGCACGGCGAGGCCGAGCGAGCGGGCCGCGTCGAAGACGCCCAGCGCCTGGAGGTCGCTGCCCGCGAAGATCGCGGTGGGGGGCTCGGGCAGCCGGAGCATGCGCATCGCCGCCTCGCGGCCGCCGCCGACCTGGAAGTCGCCGAACGCGACGTGCCGCTCGTCGACGGCGACGCCCGCGGCGCCCATCGCCGATCGGTAGCCGTCGAGCCGGGCGAGCGAGCACATCATGTCGTCGGGGCCCGTGATCGCAGCGATCCGCCGGTGGCCGAGCTCGAGCAGGTGCCGGGTGGCGGCCATGCCCCCCGACCAGTTGGCCGAGCCCACCGAGGGCACGTCGGGCGCGGGGTCGCCGGCGGGGTCGACGATCACGAAGGGGATGTCGCGCGAGCGCAGCTGGGCGGTCTGCGACTCCCCCAGGTCGGAGAAGACCAGCACCACGCCGGCCGGTCGACGGCGCAGCACCCCGTCGACCCAGCCCGCGTCGGGCGAGTGCCGGTCGCCGCTCTGGGTGAGCACGACGCTGAGGCCGCGAGCGCGGGCGACGTCCTCCACGCCGCGGATGATCTCGAGCGCCCAGGCCGAGTCGAGCTCGTGGAAGACCAGCTCGACGAGGGTGGACGACCGCGAGGGGGAGGCGCGACGGCGGTAGCCGCGGTCCTCGAGCAGGGCCTCGACGCGGGCGCGGGTGCTCGCCGATACATCCGCCCGCGCGTTCAACACTTTCGAGATCGTCGACAGCGAGACGCCGGCCTCGTCGGCCACCTCGGCCAGCGTCGTCCGGGGTGCGGCGTCGAGCTCGTCCATCCGGTGATCGTAGCTGGCGGTCGGCGGCGCCCGCCATTTGTGGTCTGCGACAACCTATTGACCTCGGGGGCGCCTCCTGCCTATGCTTCGACGGTCCGGCACTCATTTCGGGCGAATCAGCGAAACTTTCGGAAGGTGTTCAACGATGAACAGTTCATCCCCCCGCTCCCGGCGACTGCGGCGGTCGCTCGCGGTCGTCGCGACGCTCGCCACCGGCGCGCTCCTCGCCGGCTGCTCCGGCGGCTCCGGCGCCGAGAGCCGCCCCGAGAACGAGATCCACGTCGCGGTGTACGGCGACGCCACCAACAAGGTCGAGGAGGCGGTGGTCGCGAAGTTCAACGAGACCAGCGACGTCAAGGCCGTGCTGGACGTCATCCCCGGCGCGAACTACCAGCAGAAGCTGCAGACGATCATCGACACGGACAGCGCGCCCGACGTCTTCTTCAACTGGGGCGGCGGCAGCATCAAGCCGTTCGTCGACGCCGACCTGCTGCTGCCGCTCGACGACATGATCGCCGACGACCCGCAGCTGGAGGAGGCCTTCCTGCCCTCGGTCTTCGACACGGCCCGCTTCGACGACAAGGCCTACGGGGTGCCGATGCGCGGCACGCAGCCCGTGATGCTCTTCTACAACAAGAGCGTGCTCGCCGACGCCGGCATCGCCGTGCCCGAGACGTGGGACGACCTGATGGCGGCCGTCGAGACGCTGAAGGGCGCCGGGGTCACCCCGATCGCGCTCGGCGGCGGCGACCAGTGGCCGACCCAGATGTGGTTCCAGTACGCGTACGACCGCGTCGCCGGGCCCGAGCTGTTCCAGTCGGCCCTCGACGGCGACGCCGACGCCTGGGCCAGCGACGACAGCAGGGAGGCGCTCGGCATGCTGCGCGACCTCGTCGACGCCGGCGGCTTCGGCACGAACTTCGACTCGGTCAAGTTCACCGACGGCGGCTCGCCCGCCCTGCTCCGCACCGGCAAGGCCGCGTTCGAGCTGATGGGCTCGTGGGAGTACTCGACCCAGCAGAACGAGGACCCGGAGTTCGCCGCGACCGACCTCGGCTACACGACCTTCCCGACCGTCGAGGGCGGCAAGGGCGACCCGGCCAACCTGGCTGGCAACACGAACAACTTCTACTCGGTCATCAAGGGCACGCGGTACCCCGACGCCGTCGAGGACTTCCTGAAGATCATGTACAGCGACGAGTTCGTGCAGCAGCAGCTCGCGATCGGCAACCTGCCGACCACGACGAACACGCCCGACTTCCTGTCGACGGCGGCCGACCCGGCCTACTCGCAGTACCAGTTCGACCTCGTGGCCGACGCCCCGTCGTTCCAGCTCTCGTGGGACCAGGCCTACCCGCCCGCCGCGATGACGCCGATCCACACCGCCGTCGCGCAGTACTTCAGCGGCACCCTCGACGAGGACGGCTTCATCGCCGCCATGCAGGCGCTGCAGGCTCCGTGATGTCGTCCGCCACCGCTCGTCGCGGGGCGCTCGGGTCGACCGGCACGGCTCGCCGTGCCGGTCGGCCCCGGACGGGGCAGGCCGCCGTCGGCCGGCCCGGCTCCGTCTGGGCGCTGCCCGCCACCGTCTTCTTCGGGCTCTTCGCCCTCGTGCCGCTCGTCGCCACGGTCTGGATGTCGTTCGTCACCTGGGGCGGCATCGGCGACCCCCGGTTCGTCGGCCTCGACAACTGGACCCGCATCGGCCAGGACTCCCTGCTGCTCAAGAGCATCGGGCTGACCGTCGTGCTCGTGCTGCTCTCGATCGCCGTGCAGACCCCGGTCTCGCTCCTCCTCGGGGTCTGGGCCGCCGGCCAGCAGCGCACCCGCGCCGCCGTCGTCACGATCTGGTTCATCCCCCTGCTGCTCTCGTCGGCCGCCATCTCGGTGCTCTGGCGAGCGCTGCTCGACCCCAACTTCGGCATCCCCGGCAGCGCGCCCTGGCTCTTCGGCGACGGCAACCTGTTCGGCCACCAGGGCACGGCGATCGCGGTGCTCGTGTTCGTCAGCACCTGGCAGTACACGCCGTTCCACACGCTGATCTACCAGGGCGGCGCCCGCGGCATCCCCGCCGTGCTCTACCAGGCGGCCTCGCTCGACGGCGCCGGCATGGTGCGCCAGTTCTTCAGCATCACGCTGCCGCAGCTCAAGAACACCGTGGTCACGTCGCTGATCCTCATGCTCGTCGGCGGCCTCACCACCTTCGAGACCGTGCTGATCCTCACCAACGGCGGCCCCGGCACCGACACGCTCGTCTCGCCGCTGTACATGTACCAGAAGGCCTTCTCGTCGTTCGACTTCGGCGGCGCCAGCGTCATCGCGGTCGCGCTCGTGATCGTCGCGACGGCGATCTCGTTGATCGTCGTCAAGTTCTCGGGCTACGGCGAGATGCGCTCCCAGGCAGAAGGAGTCTGATGACCACCCGACCCAACTGGATCGCCGGCACCCTGGCCGCGATCTGGCTCGCCGTCGTGGCCCTGCCGCTCTACGCGATGGTCACGGCCACCCTGCAGACCCGCACCGGCTACGCCGCGAACGGCCCGCTCTCGCTGCCGTTCGGCGACTTCACGCTCTCGAACTACGTCGACGCCTTCGACACCGGCTTCGCCCAGTACTTCCTCAACACGCTGTTCGTCACGGTCGCCGTGGTGCTCGTCGTGCTGCTGCTCGTGCCGCCGCTCGCCTACGCGATCGTGCGCAGCACCTCGCCGCTCGTGCGGGGCGTCTTCCGCGTCTTCCTGCTCGGGCTCGCGGTGCCGGCGCAGGCCGTGATCGTGCCGATCTTCTACCTGATCTCCGTCGCCGGGCTGTACGACAACCTCCTCGGGGTCATCCTGCCGACCGCGGCGTTCGCGCTGCCGGTCTGCACGCTCATCCTGTCGGGCGTCATGCGCGACATCTCGCCCGAGCTGTACGAGGCGATGTCGATGGACGGCGCGACGCCGTTCCGCGCCTTCTTCCGGCTCGTGCTGCCGCTCTCGAAGGGCGGCCTCGCGACGATCGTCGTCTTCTCGGCGCTCCAGGCGTGGAACGGCTTCCTCTTCCCCCTGATCCTCACGCAGTCCGACGACACCCGCGTCGTCACGCTCGGACTCTTCAACTTCCAGACCCAGTACGGCGTGAACATCCCCGGCCTCCTGGCCGCGGTGGTGCTCTCGATGATCCCGATCCTCGTGCTCTACCTCTTCGCGCGTCGCGCGCTGGTGCAGGGCCTCATCGGAGTAGGCGGCAAGTGACATGACCAGCACCACCAGCACCAGCACCAGCACCAGCACGAGCGCCGGCATCGGCGCCGGCGCCCCCGCGGCGGGAGGGGCGGCGGCGGAGCCGGCCCGCGCCTCCTCGTCGGCCCCCCTCGACGGCCCCTGGCGCGACCCGGCCCTGCCGGCCGCGGAGCGCGCCGCGGCCCTCGTCGCGGCGATGACCCCGGAGGAGAAGATCGCCCAGCTGTTCGGCATCTGGGTCGGCGCCTCGGCCGACGGCGCCGAGGTCGCCCCGCACCAGCACGACATGGCCGAGCCCGTCTCGCTCGACGAGCTGCTGCCGACCGGCCTCGGGCAGCTGACGCGCCCCTTCGGCACGGCCCCGGTCGAGGCCGTGGCCGGCGCCCGCTCGCTGGCCCGCACCCAGCGCACCATCGTCGAGAGCGGCCGCTTCGGGGTGCCGGCCCTCGCACACGAGGAGTGCCTCGCGGGCTTCGCGGCCTGGGGCGCCACCGCATACCCGGTGCCGCTCTCGTGGGGCGCCTCCTTCGACCCGGAGCTCGTCCGCGAGATGGCGGCGCGCATCGGCGACGACCTGCGCTCGGTCGGCGTGCACCAGGGGCTCGCCCCCGTGCTCGACGTCGTCCGCGACGCCCGCTGGGGCCGCGTCGAGGAGACCATCGGGGAGGACCCGCACCTCGTCGGCACCGTCGCGACCGCGTACGTGCAGGGCCTCGAGAGCGCCGGCGTCATCGCGACGCTCAAGCACTTCGCCGGCTACTCGGCGTCGCGCGCGGGCCGCAACCTCGCCCCCGTCTCGATGGGGCGGCGCGAGCTCGCCGACGTCGTGCTGCCGCCGTTCGAGATGGCCGTGGCCCTCGGCGGCGTGCGAAGCGTCATGCACGCCTACACCGACATCGACGGGGTGCCCTCAGCCGCCGACGAGTCGCTGCTGACCGGGCTGCTGCGCGACACCTGGGGCTTCGACGGCACCGTCGTCGCCGACTACTTCGGCGTCGCCTTCCTCGAGACGCTGCACGGCGTCGCGGGCTCGCGGGCCGAGGCGGCGGGGCTGGCCCTCGCCGCCGGCGTCGACGTCGAGCTGCCCACGGTCGACGCGTTCGGGCCGGCCCTCGTCGCCGCCGTGCGCGCCGGCGAGGTCGACGAGGCCCTGATCGACCGGGCCGCGCTCCGCGTGCTGACCCAGAAGGCCGAGCTCGGGCTGCTCGACCCCGGGTGGGACCCGGAGGCGCCCCTCGCCCGCGCCGACGACATCGACCTCGACACGGCCGGCAACCGCGCCCTCGCCCGGCGGCTCGCCGACGAGGCCGTCGTGCTGCTGCGCAACGACGGGGTGCTGCCGCTCGCCGGGGCGCTGCCGCTGACCGGGGCCGGCTCGGCCTCCGGCGTCGGCCGGGGCTCCGAGGCCGGCCGGGGCACCGCCCCGCGCCTCGCCGTGGTCGGCCCGAACGCCGACACCTCCGCCGCGCTGCTCGGCTGCTACTCGTTCCCGGCGCACGTGGGGTCGCAGCACCCCGACGTCGCGGTCGGCATCGAGCTGCCCACCTTCGCGGAGCGCCTGCGGGAGGCGGTGCCCGGCCTGGGCGCGGTCGTCGCGGGCTGCGACGTGGACGGGACGGACGCCTCCGGCATCCCCGCCGCCGTCGACGCCGCCCGCGACGCCGACGTCGCGCTCGTCGTGCTCGGCGACCGCGCCGGCCTCTTCGGCCGCGGCACGAGCGGCGAGGGCTGCGACGCCGTCGACCTCGCGCTGCCCGGCGTGCAGCAGCAGCTGCTCGACGCCGTGCTCGACACCGGCACGCCGACCGTGGTCGTGCTCTTCACCGGGCGCCCCTACGCCCTCGGCCGTGCCGCCACGGAGGCGGCCGCGGTCGTGCAGGCGTTCTTCCCCGGCGAGGAGGGCGCAGCGGCCGTCGTCGACGTGCTCACCGGCGCGGTCACGCCCTCGGGCCGGCTGCCCGTGAGCGTGCCGGCCCACCCGGGAGCCCAGCCGTCGACCTACCTGCAGAGCCCGCTCGCCGCGCGGTCGGCCGTGTCGGACGTCGACCCGACGCCGGCCTTCGGCTTCGGGCACGGGCTGTCGTACACGACCTTCGGCTGGGACGTCGTCGTGCCCGGCGGCGGCGACGGGCCGCTGCGCGTGCCGACCGTCGGCGAGGTCGCGCTCGAGGTGACCGTGCACAACACCGGCGACCGGATCGGGGCCGATGTGGTGCAGGTCTACCTGCACGACCCGGTGGCCGAGACGGTCCGGCCGGGGCAGCGGCTGGTCGCCTACGGGCGCACCCCGCAGCTCGCGCCCGGCGAGCAGGCCGTGCTCGAGATCGTGGTGCCGGTCGACCTCGCCTCGGCGACCGGTCGCGACGGCCTGCGGCGCATCGAGACGGGGGCCCTGCAGCTGCGGGTCGCCCGCTCGAGCAGCGACGTCGTCGCCGCGG
Source organism: Frigoribacterium sp. NBH87 (assembly GCF_014217665.1). Classification (NCBI taxonomy): domain Bacteria; kingdom Bacillati; phylum Actinomycetota; class Actinomycetes; order Micrococcales; family Microbacteriaceae; genus Frigoribacterium; species Frigoribacterium sp. NBH87. The sequence continues at coordinate 2,135,227 of NZ_CP043650.1, read as the reverse complement.
TCGACGTCGAGGTGACCGGGGAGGCGCGGGTCGTCGACCACACCCGCCGCCTGACCTCGGTGGTGACGGTGCGCTGAGGCACCGGGCCCCCGCCGTGGTGCGCGGGGGCGAGGGGACGGAGGGGGCGGTGCTGTGGAGGCGCCGCCCCCTCCGGCGTGCGCGGGCCCGCGCGAGGCGACCCGCGACTCCCGCGCCTCCTGCGCCTCGGGCGCCTCGCGCGCCCTCGCGCCCTCGCCGGGTCGAGACGACGCGATCTGGGCCCACGGCACCGTCGAGGGCCCCGATCGAGTCGTCTCGACGTCGTCGGGGGGCCACGTCGCGTCACCTCGTCGTCGCCCGGGCGACCCCCGGGCCGACGACGGACGCCGGCCCGGTGCGGGTGCACCGGACCGGCGTCCGTGGTGAGGCAGCCTGCGGGGGCCGACCCGCGACTCCTCGGGGTCAGCCCTTCGTCGCGCCGGCCAGCAGGCCGCGCACGAAGAAGCGCTGCAGGGCGAAGAACACGATCAGCGGCACGATGATCGAGATGAACGCGCCCGCCGTGAGCAGCTCCCACGACTGGCCGTACGAGCCCGAGAGGTCCTGCAGGGCCTTCGTGATCGGCAGCCCCTCGCCCGACGTGAACACCGTCGCGACGAGCAGGTCGTTCCAGACCCACAAGAACTGGAAGATGCCGAAGGAGGCGATGGCCGGCATCGACAGCGGCAGCACGATGCGGAAGAAGACCTGGCCGTGCCCCGCGCCGTCCATGCGCGCGGCCTCGATGACCTCGGCCGGGATCTCGCTGATGAAGTTGTGCAGCATGAAGATGGCCAGCGGCAGCGCGAAGATCGTGTGCGCGATCCACACCTTGGCGAACGAGCCGTCGAGCCCGTTCACCCCGAGGCCGGGGAGGATGTACAGCCCGCCGATGACGAGCCCGTCCGAGAACAGGCGCAACAGCGGCACGAGGGCCATCTGGATCGGCACGATCTGCAGGGCGAACACCAGCACGAACATCGTGTTGCGGCCCTTGAAGTCGATCCAGGCGAACGCGTAGGCCGCGAGGCTCGCGATCGTGATCGGGATCAGCGCCGCGGGCAGCGTGATGACGAGCGAGTTGAGGAAGGCCTTGCCGAGGGTCAGGCTGTCGCCCGAGTTCAGCGCGTTGACGTAGTTGTCGAGCGTGAAGCCGGGGTTGGCGAAGACCGTCCACCAGCCCGTCGTCTTGATGTCGGTCGCGGGGCGGAACGACGAGATGAAGAGGCCCGCGGTGGGCAGGGTCCAGATCACGGCGATGATCAGGGCGGCGATGGTCGCCCCGCGGCTCGTCGTGCCCTTCTTCAGCTTGCCGCTGGAGTTCTCGATCTTCGCGACGCCGCGCTTCAGCTGGCTCTCGGTGCGAGGGGGGACGGCGACCCCGACCGGGGTGGGCGTGGCGGTCATCGGATCTCCCTCTGCTTCTGGATCTGGCGGGCGTTGTAGATCACGATCGGCAGCACCAGGACGAACAGGATGACGGCCAGCGCCGAGCTGTAGCCGGTGCGGCTGCCGAGCTGGAACTGGCGCACCATCTCGAACGCGAGGATGGTCGTGTCGTTGCGGCCGCCGGTCATCGCCGAGACGATGTCGTAGACCTTGAGCGAGGCGATCGAGATCGTCGTGAGCACCACGATGATCGTCGTGCGGATGCCCGGCACCGTGATGTGGCGGAAGGCCTGGAAGCCGTTGGTGCCGTCGAGCGACGCCGCCTCGAGCTGCTCGGCGGGGACGCCCTTGATGGCGGCGGAGAGCACCGTCATCGCGAAGCCGGCCTGGGTCCAGATCAGCACGATCACGAGCAGCAGGGTGTTCCAGGGCTCGAGCCCCAGCCAGTCGACGGGCTGGCCGCCGAACGCGACCAGGACGCCGTTCAGGAGGCCGATCTGCTCGCCCTGGCGGATGTCGTAGAAGAACTTGAAGATGATCGACGCACCGACGAACGAGATCGCCATCGGCATGAAGACCAGCAGCTTGAGGACCTTCTCGCCGCGGCTCTTGTCGATGAACACGGCGTAGGCGAGGCCGATGGCCGTCGCCGTGATCGGGGCGAGCAGCACCCAGACCAGCGTGTTGCCGAAGGCGGTGAGGCCGTCGGGGCTCGTGAAGACCCAGATGAAGTTGTCGATGCCGGCGAAGCCGGAGCCGTCGTTCTTCATGAAGGCCTGCCCCGCCGTGGTGATCGTCGGGTAGATCAGGCCGATGATGAGGAAGAAGACCGCGGGGGCCATGAAGGCGATCAGCTGCAGCGAGTAGCCGGAGCCGCGCTTCGAGCGGTAGTCGAGCAGGAACAGCCCGCCGCCGAGCACGGCCGCGACGACCGCGACCCACATCACCGAGTTGTAGAGGCCGAACGCGAGCAGCACCACGACCGGCACGAGCACGCAGACCGCGAGCCGGAGGATCGTGTACTGGAGGCCGCGACGCGGGGCGAACTCGACGAAGACGAGCACGATGCCGACGAGCGCGGTGAAGGCGAGCAGGATCAGGGGGATCTGCGCCAGGGGCGGGACACCCGCCAACCACTGGAAGAAGCTGGACATCGCTGTCCTTTCGGGGACGGGTCAGGGGCCGCCGACGAACGACGGCCCCTGACGGAAGGACGACTAGGAGGTGTAGCCGGCCTGGATCTCCTCGAGGACCGAGTCGGTGTCGGTACCGTCGATCCAGTCGACCATGCCCTTCCAGAAGCTGTCGGAGCCGACCGACTTGGGCATCAGGTCGGAACCGTCGAAGCGGAAGGTGGTGTCGGTGCCCTGGAGGATCTCCACGGCGCTCTTCAGCAGGTCGCTGCCGGCGTTCTCCGGGTCGAGGCCCTGGTTGGCGGAGATGACGCCGCCGAGCGAGACGCGGCTGTTGGCCCAGTCGGCGCTGGCGAGGTACGCCTGAACCTTCGCGGTGTCGTCGTCGTTCGAGAACGCGGCGACGAACTCGCCGCCACCGGTGACGGCGGCGGGGTCGCCCTCCTCCATCGGCGGGGTGAGGAAGGCCCAGACGTCGCCGTCCTCGGCGACGGTGGCGGGCTGGCCCTCGGCGTTGTTCGCCGCGGTCAGGAAGCCCTCGAAGAACGAGGCCTGGTGGGTCAGGGCGCAGCTGCCGTTCGCGACGTTGGTCGCGACGTCGCCGAACGCGGTCGAGTTGATCGACTTCACGTCGCCGTAGCCGGCGTTGACGAGCGTCGGGTCGAGGAGGATCTCGCCGACCGCGTCGAAGGCCGACTTGATCTCGGGGTCGGTGAACTTCGTGTCGCCGGCGACCCACGAGTCGTAGGCGTCAGGGCCGGCCTCGCGCAGCACGAGGTCCTCGACCCAGTCGGTGCCGGGCCAGCCCGAGGCCTCGCCCGAGTTGAAGCCGGCGCACCACGACGGGCCGCCGGTCTTCTCCTGGATGGTCTTCGACAGCGCGACGAGGTCGTCGTACGTCTTCGGGACCTCGACGCCCCACTCCTTGAACTTCGCCGGCGAGTACCAGACGTAGCCCTTGACGCTGGCCATGAGGGGCGCGCCGTACTGGGTGCCGTCGACCTGGCCGTACTTCTGCCAGTCCTCCGACCAGCCCTCCTTGACGTTGGCGAGGGCGTCGGCGGGGAGCTCCTGCACCTTGCCGGACTTGACCGTGTCGGCCAGCAGGCCGGGCTGCGGGAAGATCGCGAGGTCGGGGGTGTCGCCGCCCTGGACCTTGATGCCGATCTGCTTCTCGAACTCCTTGTCGCCCGTGTACTTGATCTCGATGTCGTTCTCCTTCTCCCAGTCCGCCCAGGACTGCTCGAGGAGGGTCGCTTCGTCGCCGTTGATCGTGCCGTAGACGTTCACGACGCCGTCGGCGGTGCCGACCGACCCGCCGGCTCCGCCGCCGGCGTTCGGGTCGTTGGGGTCGGAGCTGCCGGAGCAGCCGACCAACAGGAGGCTCGTGGCGGCCAGGAAGGCCATCCCGCCGGTGACGCGGCGGTTCAGGGGTGCTCGCATGGGGTTCTCCTCATTGAGTGGTGCGGCGGGCGATCGCTCGTGCTGTCGAGCGGACCGTCGACGTGTCGTCATCGACGCGCGTCGACGATGAGTGTCACACACCGTGCGGAGGCGCGCAACCGCGCCTAGGAGCGTGTCGGCGGAGCGGAGCTGCCGCGCACCGTGAGCCGCGGCGCGACGAGCAGGTGCGGCGCCTCGCCGCGGCGGTCCTCGATGGCGGCGACGAGGTCGTCGACGGCCGCGGCGGCGATCTCGTCGCCCGGCGGCGACACCGTGGTCAGGGGCGGGGAGGTCATGTCGGCGGCCAGGTCGCCGATGCTCAGCGCGACGACGGTGACGTCGTCGGGCACGCGACAGCCGGCGAGCGCGGCGGCCTGGACGAAGCCGGCGAGCGCCATCTCGTTGAAGGCGAGCACGGCCGTCGGGCGCGGCACCAGCGCGGCGAACGCGGCGAACGCCTCCCGCCCGCCGCGTACGGAGGTGTCGGCGTGGACCACCTCGACCCGCAGGCCCCGGTCGCGGACCGGCCCCGCGAGCGCCCGCGTCGTCCGCGTCAACGGGCCCGAGCCCCGCTCGAGCGCGCCGAGGCCCTGGCTGAGGAAGAACAGGTGCTCGTGCCCGAGGTCGGCGACGTGGTCGACGGCGAGCCGGCCCATCGCCTCGTAGTCGGCGTCGACGAACCAGAGGCGGCCCGCGTCGTCGGGCCGACCGATGTTGGTGAAGGGCACCCCGGCACGCTCGAGCACCTCGACGCGGGCGTCGGTCGACGTCAGCTCCATGAGGATCACGCCGTCGACGAGCCGCTCGCTGACGAGGCTGCCGAGCCCCTCGACGTCGCCGATCGGGTTCGACCAGAGCAGCAGGTGGTAGCCGCACGACCGGGCGCGCTCGGTGGCGGCGGCGACGTACTCGAACTCGGACGACGTCACGCCGCGGGGGCTGGACGGGTAGTGCAGGGCGAGGATCCCGCCGCGCGAGCCGGCGAGGCCGCGGGCGAAGGCGTTCGGGGTGTAGTCGAGCTCGGCCATCGCGCGCTCGACGCGCTGCCGGGTCGCCTCCGAGATGGTGCGCCGACCGCTGATCGCGTACGAGACGGTGCTCGACGAGACGCCGGCGAGGCGCGCCACGTCGTCACGGGTCGCACCCATGGCATCCACCTCGATCGGTCGTGCGTCGCAGGACAGGAGCGGCGACGCAGGCGCTCCCCCGGTGCACGACTGTGCGATCGGCGGCGAGGTCATCATGCGCAACGGCTGACGATTTGTCCAACCTGAGGTCTGCCCACGTCTGTGGGGGGCGCGCCCGGAGCGGACCGCCCGGTCAGCCGACGGTGCGGGAGGCGCGGTGCAGCACGAGCTGACCGGGCCCGTCGACCGCGGCGCCCCAGACCACGCCGACGAACCCGCCGGCCGTCTCGGTGCTGACGACCCGCGCCTCCGCCCGGGCCCGCAGCAGCTCGGCCGGCGGCCCGCCCGCGGGGTCGACGACGAGCGCGACGAGGTCGTAGGCGTCGCCCCGGCAGGAGGCGCGGAGCAGCATCTCGACACCACCCGAGCCGGTCTCCTCCACCGTGGCGCCGGCGATCTCGCGGTCGACGCCGGTCTCGCGCGCCACGATCCGCACGCGGAGGCCGTCGCCGTCGAGCCCGCGCACGACCTCGACGCGGAGGTCGGCCGCCCCGGACTGCCGCACGACGAGGCCCGCCGCTCCGCCCGGCCCCGGCCGCGCCGTGACGGCCAGCTCGAGCGTCTCGTGGTGGTCGCGCTGCCGCGCCCCGACGAAGGTCGGCACGCCGGTCGGGTCGTGCAGGCGGGCGGCGCCGGCGCCGTCGAGCGCCAGGCCGTCGGGGCCCGGCACCGCGAAGGAGGGCGCCCCGCGCACCGAGAGCCACGCCGCGTCGAGGGGCCGGGAGCCCCTCAGGTCGTCGACCCGCGCCTCCGGCACGCGGGGCCCGTGCCCGACGACCGCGTCGTCGAGCTGGCCGACGCCGGCGTTGACGACGGGGCGGTCGTCCTCCCACGTGACCCGGGCGAGGAAGGTCTCGCGGCCGAGCACCGTGTGGCCGCCGACCGGGCGCATGCCGAGCACGGTGGCGCGCCACTCGCCGTCGGGCAGCTCGACGAGGTCGGCGTGGCCGACGGCGACGACCGGGTGCCCCTGCCCGAGGTGCCGGTGCGTGAGCAGCGGGCCCCGCGGGTCGACCTCGTACGGCCCGGTGACGGCGCGCGAGCGGGCGGCGACGACGGCGTGCGCCCGCTCGGTGCCGCCCTCGGCGGTGACGAGGTGGAACCAGCCGTCGCGCTCGACCAGGTGCGGCCCCTCGCTCCAGACGGCGCCGCGCTGCGCGGCCGTCCAGACGACGTGCTCGGGCCCCATCAGCCGCAGCGTGTCGGGGTCGAGCTCGCGCAGCCAGATCTCGGTCTCGCCCTCGTACGAGCCGGGGTCGCGGAGGCGCGTGCCGAGCCACCAGACGCGGTCGCGCCGACCGCCCGGCCGCGCCTCGAAGAACAGCGCCGGGTCGATGCCCTCGGCGCCCTCGACGACGACCGGGTCGGACCACGGGCCGGCCGGGTCGTCGGCCGTGCAGGCGAACGACCCCGGCCGGTCGCCGCCGACCACCGTGCTGACGAGCCACCAGCGCCCGAGGCCGTGCCGCAGCGTGGGCGCGTAGGCCCCGCCGCTGTCGGGCACGCCGGCCAGGTCCAGGGCGCCGGGCCGGGTGACGACCGAGCCCCGCGCCTCCCAGGTCAGCAGGTCGCTCGAGGAGGAGAGCGCGACGGAGGGCCAGTACTCGAAGGTCGACGTCGCGAGCCAGACCACGTCGTCGCCGGGCGCCCGGCAGACGCTCGGGTCGGGGTGGAAGCCCGGCAGCACCGGCGTCGCGCGGGGCCGGGCGGAGGCGGTGGTCGGGTCGGCAGCGAGGGGCACGTCGGCGGGCACGACGGCGAGCATAGCCGCGGTGAGCCCGGCTCATCTCGATCCGGTAACGGTCTCCGAGGCCCTTGCGCCGACGATCAGGGCGCGTATATGTTCCGAGAGCCAACAAATACCCCGACGCCACCCACGTCGGTTCGAGCACTACAGCGAAGTACCCGCTCGATCTGGTCCGGTTCGACGACGAACCACCGCCCGGCACGCCCTCGACGAGGCGACCGGAGCGGCGTCGCCCGGGCAGATCCCACCGAAAGGATCCGCACCATGACCACAGCAAGGAAGCTCTCCGTCGCGGCCCTCACGGTCGGCCTCGTGGCCGGCCTCGCGGCCTGCGCACCCGCCGGCTCCTCCGGCGGCGGCGGCGGGGGCGACGACGCCTCCGGCACCGAGTGCAACGTCGGCATCAGCATGCCCACCCGCAGCCTCGAGCGCTGGATCAACGACGGCGAGGGCCTCAAGGAGAAGCTCGAGGGCGACGGCTGCACCGTCGACCTGCAGTACGCCGACAACAAGACCGACCAGCAGATCAGCCAGATCCAGAACCAGGTCGCCGGGGGCGCGAAGATCCTCGTCGTCGCCGCCATCGACGGGCAGACCCTCGGCCCGGCGCTCGAGGACGCGAAGTCGCAGGACGCCACCGTCATCGCCTACGACCGCCTGATCAACGGCACCGAGGCCGTCGACTACTACGCCACCTTCGACAACTACAAGGTCGGCCAGCTGCAGGGCCAGTACATCGAGGAGCAGCTCGGCCTCGCCGACGGCGAGAAGGGCCCCTTCACGATGGAGCCGTTCGCCGGCAGCCCCGACGACAACAACGCCGGCTTCTTCTTCGCCGGCGCGTGGGACGTCCTGCAGCCCTACGTCGAGAGCGGCGCGCTCGTCGTGCCGAGCGGCAAGGCCCCCGCCGACGACGACGGCTGGAAGGCCATCGGCATCCTCGGCTGGGGCTCGGACGACGCCCAGGCCGAGATGGACAACCGGCTGCAGTCGTTCTACACGGGCGGCGAGAAGGTCGACGTGGTCCTGTCGCCGAACGACAGCCTCGCGCTCGGCATCGAGGCCTCCCTCGACGCCGCCGGCTACCAGCCGGGCTCGGACTGGCCGATCATCACCGGCCAGGACGCCGACGTCGCCAACGTCAAGGCGATCCTCGCCGACCAGCAGTCGATGACCGTCTGGAAGGACACCCGCGAGCTCGGCACCCAGGTGCAGGCGATGGTGGCGGCCATCGTCGCGGGCGACGAGGTCGAGACGAACGACACCGACACGTACGACAACGGCGAGAAGGTCGTCCCCGCGTACCTGCTCGACCCTGTGGTCGTCACCAAGGACGACGTGCAGGGCACGCTCGTCGACTCGGGCTTCGTCGACGCCTCCGACGTCGGTCTCTGACCCCACCCCCGGCAGCCGGCGGCGGCCCCTCGGGGCCGCCGCCGGCTCCCTCGACCCGAAGCGAGAAGACATGAACGACGTCATCCTGCAGATGACCGACATCGTCAAGGAGTTCGGCGCCGTCCGCGCCCTCGACGGCGTCTCGGTGAGCGTGCAGCGCGGCGAGGTGCACGCGATCTGCGGCGAGAACGGGGCCGGCAAGTCGACCCTGATGAAGGTGCTCTCGGGCGTCTACCCCCACGGCAGCTTCGACGGCACGATCGAGATCGACGGCAGCCCCGTCCGCTACTCGTCCATCAACGACTCCGAGCGCGACGGCGTGGTGATCATCCACCAGGAGCTCGCGCTCAGCCCGTTCCTCTCCATCGCCGAGAACATCTTCCTCGGCAACGAGGTGCAGCGCGCCGGGGTCATCGACTGGAACCGCACCAACCTCGAGGCCTCGAAGCTGCTCGCGCGGGTCGGCCTCGCCGAGAGCCCGGTCACCAAGGTGCTCGAGCTCGGCGTCGGCAAGCAGCAGCTCGTCGAGATCGCGAAGGCGCTCTCGAAGGAGGTGAAGCTCCTCATCCTCGACGAGCCGACCGCGGCCCTCAACGACGACGACTCGGCCCACCTGCTCGGCCTGATCGACCAGCTGCGCGAGCAGGGCATCACGTCGATCATCATCAGCCACAAGCTCGGCGAGATCCGGGCGATCGCCGACACCGTCACGGTCATCCGCGACGGCAGGACGATCGAGTCGTTCCCCGTGGTCGACACCCCGGAGATCGAGACCCGCATCATCCGAGCGATGGTCGGGCGCCCGCTCGACAGCCAGTTCCCGCCGCGGGTACCCGACATCGGCGCCGAGAAGCTGCGCGTCGAGGACTGGACCGTGCACCACCCGGTCGACTCCGAGCGGCTCGTCGTCGACCACGCGTCGTTCCACGTGCGGGCGGGCGAGGTCGTCGGCTTCGCCGGCCTGATGGGCGCCGGGCGCACCGAGCTGGCGATGAGCCTCTTCGGCCGGTCGTACGGCACCGACATCTCGGGCCGCGTCTACAAGGACGGCACCGAGATCCAGACCCGCACCGTCGGCGAGGCGATCAAGAACGGCATCGCCTACGTCACGGAGGACCGCAAGCGCTACGGCCTGAACCTCATCGGCAGCATCACGGTGAACGTCTCGGCCGCCGCCCTCGGCAAGCTCGCCAAGCTCGGCGTCATCGACCGCAACCGAGAGTACGCCGTGGCCGACGACTACCGGAAGCAGATGAACATCAAGACCCCCACGGTCTCGGCGATCGTCGGCAACCTGTCGGGCGGCAACCAGCAGAAGGTCGTCCTGAGCAAGTGGATCTACTCGGGCCCCGACGTGCTCATCCTCGACGAGCCCACCCGGGGCATCGACGTCGGGGCGAAATACGAGATCTACGGGATCATCGCCGAGATGGCGGCCCAGGGGAAGGCCGTCATCGTCATCTCGAGCGAGCTGCCGGAGCTGATCGGCCTCTCCGACCGGATCTACACCATCGCGGAGGGCCGCCTCACGGCCGAGCTCTCGCGCGCCGACGCCAGCCAGGAAGAGCTGATGCGCCACATGACCGCGACCAGGACCCTAGGAGCAGAAGCCTCGTGACCACCACCGCACCTCCTCGCCCCTCCGCTCCGCCGCCGGCACCTGCGCCGGTGCCGGGCGCCAAGCGCCGCCTCCGGATCGACATGCGCCAGTACGGCATCCTCGCCGCGCTGCTGGTGATCGTGCTGCTCTTCCAGGTGCTGACCGAGGGCCGGCTGCTCTACCCCGGCAACGTCAGCAACCTCATCCAGCAGAACGCCTACGTGCTGATCCTCGCGATCGGCATGGTGATCGTCATCATCGCCGGGCACATCGACCTCTCGGTCGGCTCGGTCGTCGCGACCGTCGGCGCCGTCGCCGCGCTCGCCATGAACGACTGGGGCCTGCCCTGGGGCGCCGCCGTCGCGCTCTCGCTGCTCGTCGGCGCGCTGATCGGCGCGTGGCAGGGCTTCTGGGTCGCGTTCGTCGGGATCCCGGCCTTCATCGTCACGCTCGCCGGCATGCTCGTCTTCCGCGGCGTCGCCCTCGTGCTGCTGACCGGCGGCACCATCAGCGGCCTGCCCCGCTCGTTCAACGCGATCGGCTCGGGCACCCTGCCGACCACGGGCCAGCCCGACCTGTTCACGCTCGGCATCGGGCTGCTCGCCTCGGCGGGCCTGATCGCCCAGCAGCTGCGGGCCCGCGCGAACCTCCGCCGCCTCGAGCTGCCCCGCGAGCGCGCCGTGTCGTTCGTGCTGAAGATCGCCATCGCCGTCGCCGCGATCATGTACCTCTGCTACCTGCTGGCGTACAACCGCGGGACGCCGATCATCCTCATCATCCTGGCGACGCTGGTGCTGCTGTACTCGTTCCTGCTGACGCGGACCGTGTTCGGCCGCCACGTCTACGCCATGGGCGGCAACCTGTTCGCCGCGATGATGTCGGGCGTCAAGACGAAGTGGGTCACCTTCGGCATCTTCGTCAACATGGGACTGCTCGCCGGCCTCGCCGGCGTCGTCAGCACCGCCCGCGCCGGCAGCGCCGTCGCCTCGGCCGGCCAGAGCTTCGAGCTCGACGCGATCGCCGCGGTGTTCATCGGCGGCGCGGCCGTGCAGGGCGGCATCGGCACCGTCGTCGGGGCCGTCATCGGCGGGCTCGTGATGGGCGTGCTGAACCAGGGGCTGTCGATCCTCTCGGTCGACGCCGCCTGGCAGCAGGTCATCAAGGGGCTCGTGCTGCTGCTGGCCGTCGCGTTCGACGTGTACAGCAAGCGGCGCCGCCGGTAGGAGGCGCGGGTCGGCCCCCCGGGGCCGGCCCGGCCGCCTGCGCCGAGCTCCCGACACCCCGTCCTCGCACTCGAACCCCGCCGCGGCGGGGTTCCCGTGCGAAGACGGGGTTCGTCGTCTGTGCGGGGCGGGGTGCGCGGGGCGCGGGGCGCGGGGCGCGGGGCGCGGGCGCGGGCGCGGGGCGGGGTGCGCGCGTCAGCGGTAGTGCTGCTCGCCGCGGGCGGCGGCGACCACGTCGGCGACGCGCGCGGCGCGGGTCTCGGGGCGCTTGAGGGCCGCGAGGCGGAAGTAGGTCCGGAAGCGCACGGTCTTCGTGAGCGTCGCCCAGTGCGCGGCGGCCGCGGGGTCGGCGTCGAGGGCGGCCTGGAGGTCGGGCGGGGCGACCGCGTCCTTCTGACGGTAGGCCGCCTCCCACCGGCCGTCGGCCTTCGCACGGTCGACCTCGGCCTGGCCCGCGGGGAGCATCCGCCCCTCCGCGACGAGGCGCGCGACGTGGTCGCGGTTGACCTGCGACCACGGGCTCGCACGGCGCCGCGGCTGGAAGGCCGTCAGCAGGAAGTCGTCGTCGACGCGCTGGGACTGGCCGTCGATCCAGCCGTGGCAGAGCGCGACGTCGAGGGCCTCCGACCAGGTCATGCCGACCCGGGCGGAGGACTTCTTGCGCAGCAGGAGCCGGACGCCGTCGGGGTGGGCGACCGTCTCGAGGTAGTGCACCCACTGCGGCTCGGTGAGGTGCAGGGCGGGCTTGTCGGCGACGCTGACCATGGGGCGACGGTAGCGGGTGCAGCGCGGGAGGAACCACGTCCTCGCCGGCGAACCACGCCGCGGCGTGGTTCCGGTGCGAAGACGTGGTGCCTCGCGGGGCGACGCGGGCCGCGCGAGCCCGCTGCCGCGGCGGGACGACGCGATCTGGGGCCTCGGCGGTGGCGTGGGCCCAGAACGCGGCACCCCGGTGAGGCAGGTGGCCGCCGCCGGCCGGCGGCGGCACGCGCCGCCGGCCTTGACCACCACCCCCGGGCGGGGGTAGAAAGAACACGTGCATGACAACGCTGTCATCGATGACAGGCGTCGTCGTCGTGCTCGGCCGTACCAGCGGCCGGCGGCAGGCCCCCGGGCCGCCGCACCCCCGATCACGGGTCGACAGCAGGAGAGTGACGATGGCGTCAGGTCGTGTCCGCACGGACGAGCAGCAGCGCAGGGGCGCGAGCTGGAGGCGGAGTTCCGCGAAGCAGCAGGCACGACGGGCGGGGGTGATCACCACCGCGATCGCCCTGGCCGTCACGGGCGCCCTCACCGGCGCCGGCCCCGCGGCCGCCGCACCGGGCGGCTCCGGCAGCTCCGGTGACGCCCGCGGCGGAGACGCCCGCGCCGCCGCGGTCGCGGGCAGCGACTGGCGCACGAGCTTCGAGGCCGCCGACGCGCAGCCGCTCGCCAGCACGCCCCTCACTGACGTCGACCCCGGGTCGGCCTCGGTCGCCCCGAGCGACAACGTCTCCGGCTCGACCGGCCTCCCCGCCGGCAGCCTGCTCGGCCACGTGACCGAGGTCACCGCCACCGCCGAGAACGCCCCCGGCGAGGTCGCGATCAACCTCACCGACGGCAACGCGGCGAGCAAGTGGCTCGCCTTCGAGCGCACCGCGTCGATCACCTACCTGCTCGACTCGCCGCAGACCGCGGCCGAGTTCTCGCTCACCAGCGGCGGCGACGCCCCCACCCGCGACCCCCGCGACGTGACCCTGCAGGGCTCGGCCGACGGCGGAGCCACCTGGACCCCGATCACCGTCCTCACCGGCATCTCCTTCGCGAGCCGCGGCGCCACGAACGAGTACGCCGTCACCACGCCCGGGGCGTACGACGCGTACCGCCTCGACATCACGGCCAACGCCGGTGCGGGGCTGACCCAGCTCGCGGACTGGAGCCTGGGCGACGGGACCGACACCGCGCCTCCGGCCGGCCCGATGGTGACCGTCGTCGGCACCGGCCCGGTCAGCGGCCCGAACATGAAGCCGGGCGCCGGCTTCAGCGGCACCCGCTCGCTGCGGTACGCCGGCGAGCACACGACCGACGGCCCCGCCCGTGCGACGAACGTGCTCTACGACGACCTCGACCTGCTCATCGGCGACGACACCGTCTTCTCGTACAAGGTCTTCCCCGAGCTCGGCGGCGACCTGCAGTACCCGGCCACCTACGCCGCCGTCGACCTGCAGCTCAGCGACGGCTCGCTCGTCAGCGCGGCCGACGGCGTCGTCGACGGCCAGGGCGGCGGCACCTCCGCCGGCGACCAGGGCGCCGCGAAGATCCTCTACGCCGACCAGTGGAACTCGGTGCAGGTGCCCCTGGGCGACCTGGCCGGCCAGACCGTCGAGCGCGTGCTGTTCACCTACGACAACGACGGCGGCACGGCCGACACGCGCTTCCAGGGCTGGGTCGACGACCTCGACCTCGACCCGGCGCCCGCCCGCGTCGACGGCAGCAGCCTGGTCGCGCACGTCGACACGCGTCGCGGCACCAACGCGACCGGCGGCTTCTCGCGGGGCAACAACGTCCCGGCGGCCACCGTGCCGAACGGCTTCAACTTCTGGACGCCGATGACGAACGCGTCGAGCCAGTCGTGGCTGTACGACTACGCCCGCGGCAACGACGCGCAGAACCTCCCCCGCCTGCAGGGCCTCGGCGTCTCGCACGAGCCGAGCCCGTGGATGGGCGACCGGAACCAGCTCGCCATCCTCCCGTCGACCACCGTCGCGGGCGCGGGAGGCGCGGGGGCGCCCGACGCCTCGCTCGCCACCCGGGCCCTCCAGTTCGACCACGGGGCCGAGGTCGCGCGACCGGACCTCTACAGCGTCGCCACCACGAGCGGCCTCGAGGCCGCCGTCACGCCGACCGACCACGGCGCCGTGCTGCGCTTCGCCTTCCCCGAGACCGCGGGCACCGACCCCGGCAGCACCACCCGGGCCGGCAGCGTCATCGTCGACCGCGTCGCCGGCAGCTCGGGCCTCACGGTCTCGGCCGACGGCCGCGTCAGCGGCTGGGTCGAGAACGGCTCCGGCCTCTCGGCCGGCGCCAGCCGCATGTTCGTCTCCGGCACGTTCGACCGCACGCCCACCTCGGTCGGCACCGCGGCGGGCGACCGCGACGGTGCCCGCTACGCCTCGTTCGACGCCACGGCGCCGAGCGGCGACAGCCCCGCCGGCGTCGTCGAGCTGCGCCTCGCGACGTCGTTCATCTCGGCCGCGCAGGCCACGCGCAACCTCGACCTCGAGGTCACCGGCCGCAGCTTCGACGAGGTGCGCGGCGCCGCCGAGCAGCTCTGGAACGACCGCCTCGGCGTCATCACCGTCGAGGGCGCCCGCGACGACCAGCTGGCCACCCTCTACGGCAGCCTCTACCGCCTCAACATGTACCCGAACTCGCAGTTCGAGAACACGGGCACGGCCTCGGCGCCCGACTACCGGTACGCCAGCCCCGTCGCGCCGAAGGAGGGCGCGGCGACCGACACGACGACGAACGCGCAGGTGAAGGCCGGCAAGATCTACGTCAACAACGGCTTCTGGGACACCTACCGCACCGTCTGGCCCGCCTACTCGATGCTCTACCCGGAGGTCGCGAGCGAGCTCATGGACGGCTTCGTGCAGCAGTACCGCGACTCCGGCTGGATCGCACGCTGGTCGAGCCCCGGCTACGCCGACCTCATGACCGGCACCAGCTCGGACGTCGCGTTCGCCGACTCCTACCTGAAGGGCGCCGTCAGCGGCGACCTCGCGCTCGAGGCCTACGACGCCGCGCTCAAGAACGCGTCGGTGCAGCCCACCGAGAGCGGCGTCGGCCGGAAGGGCCTCGACCAGTCGCTCTTCCTCGGCTACACGCCGGCGAGCACCGGCGAGAGCGTCTCGTGGGGCCTCGAGGGCAACATCAACGACTTCGGGCTCGGCCGGATGGCGGCGGCGCTCGCCGACGACCCGGCCACCCCGGAGGCGCGGCGTGGGCAGCTGAGGGAGGAGTCGGCCTGGCTGCTCGACCGGTCGCGCGACTACGTGGACCTGTTCGACCCCGCGGTCGGCTTCTTCCAGGCCCGGAACGCCGACGGCACCTTCGCCGAGTCGCCCGACACCTTCGACCCCGAGTCGTGGGGCGGCGCGTACACCGAGACGAACGGCTGGAACTTCGCCTTCCACGCCCCGTTCGACGTGGCCGGCCTGGCCGCGCTCTACGGCGGCTCGGACGGGCTCGACGCCAAGCTGGCCGAGTTCTACTCCACGCCGGAGGACGCCGACAAGCCCGGCGGGTACGGCGGCGTCATCCACGAGATGCTGGAGGCGCGCGACGTCCGGATCGGGCAGCTCGGCATGAGCAACCAGGTCTCGCACCACATCCCCTACGTCTCGGCGGCGAACGGCGACCCCGCGACCACGCAGCGCGTCGTCCGCGAGATCACGCAGCGGCTCTTCGTCGGCAGCGACATCGGCCAGGGCTACCCCGGCGACGAGGACAACGGCGAGATGTCATCGTGGTACCTGTTCTCGGCGCTCGGCTTCTACCCGCTCGCCATGGGCACCGACTCGTACACGATCGGCTCGCCGCTGTTCGACGAGGCGACCATCCACCTCGGGTCGGGCCGCGAGTTCACGGTGCGCGCCGAGGGCAACTCGAACGAGGCCGTGTACGTGCAGTCGGCCCGGCTGAACGGCGCGGCGATCGACACCGTCTCGCTCAGCCAGGACGACGTCGCGGCCGGCGGCGTGCTCGACCTGACGATGGGCACCCGGCCGAGCACGTGGGCGGCGCACGCCCCCGAGCCCGTCGAGGTGCCGGTGCCCCTCGTCGACGCGACGACGGCCGGCCAGGGCGTGCTGAGCTCGAGCGACGGGACGGTCGTCGACCGCCTCGCCGACGACTCGGCCCGCACCGCGGTCGCCTTCGACGCGCCCGACGCGGCGGTCACCTGGCGCTCGGCGTCGGGGCCGGTCACGGTCTCGCGCTACACGCTGACGAACGGCCCCGCCGGCTCGGCGGCGCCCACCGGCTGGGCCCTCGAGGGCTCGACCGACGGCACCACCTGGCTGCCGCTCGACGAGCGCGCCGCGCAGACCTTCCCGTCGGCGCTGCAGACCAGGCCGTTCACGGTCACCGACCCGCGGCCGTTCACCTGGTACCGGCTCACGGCCGCCGGCACGACCGACGGGCGCGCGATGACGCTCTCCGAGCTCGAGCTGATGGCCGACACCACGGCACCCGCCGGGGAGTTCACGCTGACCGGCAAGCCGGGCCTGACGAGCGAGGCGGGGGCCGAGTTCTCGGGCTCCGTCGCGACCGTGACCCGCGCCTCCGGCGGGGCAGGAGGCGGCGGTGACGCCCCCGAGGGCCTCACTGCGACGGTCGACTGGCTCGACGGCGAGGGCCCGCAGGGCGCGGCCCTCACGCCCACCGCCCTCGGCGGCTGGGACGTCACGGCCCCGGCGCACGTGTTCGACGCACCGGGCACCTACACGGCGATCGTCACGGCGACCGACGGCACCGAGTCGGCGTCGACCACCGCCGACGTCGTGGTGACCCGCACCGCCCCCTCGCTGGTCGGCGCCTTCGACAGCGTCTGCCTCGGCGAACCGGGCCAGGCCGCGAACTGCGACTACCTGCAGAACGGGCTGAAGCGGCAGTCGCTCGCGGAGAAGGGCTTCGTGCAGGGCACCACGGTGGCCGTGCCCGGCACCGCGCTGACGTTCGACCTGCCGGCGATCCCGGCGGGCGAGCCCGACAACGCGACCGGCGCGGGCCAGGTGCTGCCGCTCGAGCTCGGCGACGACGTCACCCAGCTGTCGGTGATCGGCACGGCGAACGAGCGGGCCCAGCAGACGGTCGGCACGCTGACCTTCGACGACGGCTCGACCCAGCCCTTCCCGATCGAGTTCGGCGACTGGACGGCCGGGGTCACCACCCCGGCGTTCGGCAACGTCGTCGTCGCGACCTCGGACGGCCGCACGAACGGGGCGAACGGCTCGGACGGAGCGGTGGCGGGCGTCTACGCCACGGCCCCGGTCACGCTGCCGACCGGCAAGACGGCGGTCTCGCTGACCCTGCCGGTGCAGACGGGCGACCCGCGGGCCGCCGGGCGGATCCACGTGTTCGCGCTGGCGACCGACGGCACGCGCCTCGCGCCCCCGGCCGACCTCGTGGTGACCGGGACGGCCGCGGGCCTCACGGGCACGGCGGGCGTCGAGGTCGCGGGCGAGCTCGCGACGGTGACGGGCGGCGTCGGCGACGCGGCCGACGGCGCCGTCACGGCGACCGTGAACTGGGGCGACGGCACGGCCGTCACCGCGGGCACGGTCGCGGGCGGGGCCGTCTCGGGAGCGCACACCTACGCGCTGCCGGGCACGTACACGGTGACGGTCACGGTCGACGACGGGCGGTCGAGCGCCTCGGCGACGACCACCGTCACGATCGCGGCGGCGCCGGTCGAGCCGGAGGAGCCGGGCGAGCCGGGGAACCCGGGCAACCCGGGGAACCCCGGCAACCCCGGCAACCCCGGCAACCCGGGCGGCCCCGGCAACCCCGGCAACCCGGGGAACCCCGGCAACCCCGGCGGCCCCGGCGCGTGGACGCCGTCGCTGCGGGTGCTCGCCGACTCCGCCACGCGCGGCACGGCGGTTCCGGTCGAGGGCGCGGGCTTCGCGCCCGGCGAGACCGTCTCGCTGACGCTGTTCAGCGACCCGATCGCGCTCGGCACCCTCACCGCGGGCGCCGACGGCCTGGTCAGCGGCTCGTTCACCGTGCCGGCCGGCGCCGTCACCGGCGCCCACGAGGTGGAGGCCCTGGGAGGCACGTCGCAGGCAGCCGTCCGCGTCGCCTTCTCGGTGGTCGACACGGCACCGTCCGCGACCGGCGTGGCCCCGCTGCGTCCGGGCTCGTACGACGGGTCGCTCGCCTACACGGGCGGCAGGCCGGAGTCGCCCGTCGACGGCGGGCTCGTCGCCGGCGTGCTGCTCGCGGCCGGGGCGCTCGCCCTGGCGATCGAGGCGGCGCGACGTCGGCGCCGCCACCTGCTGGCCGTCGGCGACGACGCCTAGCGGCCGGGGCGGCGGGCGAGTCCCGCCGCCCCGCTCACCCTGACCGCAGAGACCCCCGTGCCCGCACGGGGGTCTCTGTCGTCCCGCGGAGTCGCGCCGCGGCGCCCCCGGAGAAGAACCACGTCCTCGCCGCCGAACCAGGCCGCGGCGTGGTTCGGCCGCGAGGACGTGGTTCGTCAGTGCGGGCAGCGGCGTGCGGCGTGCGGCGGCGGGCGGCGGGCAGCGGGCAGCGCGACGCGTCAGCGCCAGCTGACGCCGGGCGCGACCTCGCCCGAGCCGCGCGGCACGAGCCGGGTCGGCACCACGACGCACCGCGGGGGCTCCCCCGCCGCGAGGGCGAGCCGCGCCGCCTGGCGCCCCATCTCGACGGTGTCGTGCGCGACGACCGTCACGCCGAGCACGTCGGCGAGGTCGAAGTCGTCGAAGCCGACGAGCGCCGGCGGCACCGCGAGGCCGCGCAGCGCCGAGAGCGTGCCCGTCGTGACGCGGTTGTTGCTCGCGAAGAGGGCGGTGGGAGGCTCGGGCAGCGCGAGCAGGTCGCTCACGCCCGAGCGGGCCGAGGCCGCGTCGTGCCGGTCCTCGCGCACCCACCGGCGCCAGTCGTCGACGCCCGCCGCGGTCATCGCCTCGCCGAAGCCGGTGAGCCGTTCGTGGTGCGTCGAGAGCCGCGAGAAGTCGCCGACGAAGCCGATCCGTCGGTGCCCGTGGGCGAGCAGGTGCTCGACGGCCGTGCGGGCTCCGGCGACGCTGTCGAGCAGCACGGTGTCGGCCTCGAGCCCGACCGGCGGGCGGTCGACGAGCACGACGCGGACGCCGCGCTCCTGCACCGAGGCGAGCTCCGCGTGGGAGGCGCGGGTCGAGACCACGACGAGCGCCCGCACCTGTCGCGAGACGAGCTCGTCGACCAGCTCGCGCTCCGGCACCGGGTCCTCGTCGGTGCTGGCCACGACGAGCTGCATGCCGTGGCCCCGCAGCTCCTGCTCGATCCCGGACGCGATCGCCGCGTAGAACGGGTTGGCGAGGTCGCCGGTGACGAAGCCGACCACGCTGGAGCGGATGCCGCGGCGCAGCATGCTGGCCATGCTGTTCAGGCGGAAGCCGAGGGCGTCGGCGGCCTCGACCACGCGCCTCCTCGTCTCCTCCGCGACGTGCGGCTCGCCGTTCACGGCGCGCGACGCGGTCTTGAGGCTGACGCCGGCGCGGGCGGCGACGTCGACGAGCGTCACGGCTGCTCGGGGGGCCGCGGAGGCCCCCGGCAGCGCGCCAGCCTGCTCGTCGCCCGGGATCATCGGCACAGTATGGCAGCGCGGCCGATGCGGACCCGGGGCGTTCGCCGGGACCGGGGCGGGAGCCCTGCCGGGCGGCCGACCCGCGACTCCCCCCGGCCGCGGAGCGCTACTGGAAGGTGATCTGGTCGTCCGTGCCGATGGTCATCTGGTAGCTGACGGTGAACGGGACGTCCTCGTCGATCGTGTAGCGGCGGCCGTCGAAGAGCGACTGGGCCTCGACGACGAGGTGGGCGGTGCCGGGGGTCTCCTGCACGAGCCACTGGCTGGGCGTCGCCGACGGCACGACGGCGAGCTGCGGGTGCTCGACCATCGACCAGACGGGGTCGCTGGTGACGCGGTCGTCGACCTGGCGGCCGAACGGGCAGCCCGCGGGCAGCAGCACCGACTGCGTGACGCAGGTGTCGTCGAGCTGGTCGTCGAGCTGGCCCTGCAGCTCCTCCGCGAAGGAGGCGCGGGCCACGGTCGCCACGGTCGCCGACGAGGTCGAGCCCACGCCGAGCACGCTCGCCACGACCGTCGGCGCCTCGAGCCAGGTGCTCTCGTGCGACAGCTCGAAGCGCGAGGGGGCGAGCACCGTGAAGCGCGTCGCGACGTCGCCGCCGGCGGTCGTGACGACGCGGCCGTCGACCGTGAAGCGGGGGTCGTGCTCGGGCGTCACGCTGAGGATGGCCGTCGGCGGCTGCGCGAAGCGCCAGGCCTGGAAGACGCCGAACCGCGTGCCCGCCCTGGTGAGCACGAACTGCGACTGCCCCTCGACGCCGTCGAGCGTGTAGCCGAGGGTGACCGTGCGCGTGCCGTCGCCGAGCGAGAGCTGCGAGACCTCGTGCACGTCGTCGAGGCCGCCGAGCGAGGGCACGTCGAGCAGGGAGTCCTCGAGCTCGTCGGTCTGCTCGACGCCCGCGAGGGTGAGGGCGCTCGAGGTGTCGCCGCGGTCGACGGCGTCGAGGTAGCCGCGCGCGAAGCCGGCGGCGCCGTAGAGGGTCGCGTTGAGCGCCGACACGGTCACGACGAACCCGATCACGACGAGGAGGGCGGCCCCGCCCCAGATCGCGACGAACGGCCAGCGGCGCAGGGCGGGTCTCCTCTCCCCCACAGCAGAAGACATCTCCACAGCATAGGTCGGAGCAGGTCACGGCGAGCCGTGCCCGAGAGGAGTCGCGGGTAGATTGGGTGCTCCGGCCGCGGTCGCCGGGGCCGGTCGCCCCGGCCTCGCCGCGCCTCCCCCTCGCCCCTGATCAGCCTCGTGCCCCGGAAGGTCGTCCCGCCCGTGCCAGTCGCCCTCTCCGCCGAGCAGCAGGCCGTCTTCGACGCGATCGAGAACTCGCGCGAGAACGTCTTCGTGACGGGCCGCGCGGGCACCGGCAAGTCGACGCTGCTCAACCACCTGTCGTGGAACACCTCGAAGCAGATCGTCATCTGCGCGCCCACCGGGGTCGCGGCGCTGAACGTCGGCGGGCAGACGATCCACTCGCTCTTCCGCCTCTCGATCGGCCTGATCGCCGACCACGACATCGAGCAGAAGAGCGAGCTGCGCAAGCTGCTCAACACGATCGACACGCTCGTCATCGACGAGGTCTCGATGGTCAACGCCGACCTGATGGACGCGATCGACCGCTCGCTGCGCCAGGCGCGCCAGCGCCGCGCCGAGCCCTTCGGCGGCGTGCAGGTCGTGCTGTTCGGCGACCCGTACCAGCTGCCCCCGGTGCCGGGCGACCTGGAGGAGAAGTCGTACTTCCGCGACAACTACCGGTCGATGTGGTTCTTCGACGCGCACGTCTGGCAGGAGGCCTCGCTGCGCATCTACGAGCTGGCATTCATCCACCGGCAGACGGCGGGCGACTTCAAGGAGATGCTGAACGCCGTGCGGCACGGGCGCGTGACGGCCGAGATCGCCGGGGCGCTGAACGCGGCCGGGGCGCGGCCCGCTCCGACCGACGGCTCGGCGATCACGCTCGCGACGCGCAACGACACCGTGACCCGCATCAACAAGGTCGAGCTCGAGCGGCTGCCCGGGCGCGTGCTGACGGCGCGCGCCGAGGTGAGCGGCGAGTTCGGCGGCCGGGCCTACCCCGCCGACGACGCGCTCGAGCTGAAGCCGGGGGCCCGCGTGATGTTCCTGCGCAACGACCCCGACCAGCGCTGGGTGAACGGCACGACCGGCACGGTGACGAAGGTGCGAGACACGGTCTTCGTCGAGGTCGACGGCGAGGAGCACGAGGTGCAGCCGGCGGTGTGGGAGAAGTTCGCGTACTCGTGGTCGGCGACGACGAAGCAGCTGAAGAAGGACGTCGTGGCGGAGTTCACGCAGTTCCCGCTGCGGCTGGCGTGGGCCGTGACGATCCACAAGTCGCAGGGCAAGACGTACGACAGCGCGGTCGTCGACCTCGGGTCACGGGTGTTCAGCGCGGGGCAGACCTACGTCGCGCTGAGCCGCATCACGACCCTCGAGGGCCTCTACCTGACGCGGCCGCTGCGGCCGGCGGACATCATCGTCGACCTCGACGTGCGGCGCTTCATGAGCCAGTCGACGCGCGTGCCCGCGATCCGCGCCGCCGAGGACGCCGCGACCGCGTAGCGCCCGGGTCCGCGCGCACCGGCGCGGCACCGTACTCACGGAGACACCCCCTTCTCGCACGGGAACCCCGCCGCGGCGGGGTTCCCGTGCGAGAACAGGGTTCGTGAGCGAGGAGGGGCGCCGGCGCGCTACGCGGCGGCGGCGGCCTTCGCGGCGGCGAGCTCGACGAAGAGCTCGGTGCTGAAGCGGTAGGCGACCACGACCTCGTCGATCACGCGCTCGCGCTCGTCGGCGGTCCAGTCGACCGCGTCGAGCTGCTGACGGTAGGTGCCCTTGAACTCCTTCGGGCGGGCGATCTCGGCGAAGAGGAAGAACCCGACGCCGTTCGTCTCGAAGCCGAACTGGCGCTGCATCAGGGTGCGGATGATCTGGCAGCCCGACAGGTCGCCGAGGTAGCGCGTGTAGTGGTGCGCGATGAACCCGCCCACCCACGCGGAGGCGCTCTCGATGCGGGCCACGTACCGGGCCGTCACGGGCAGGGGCTCGATGCGGCGCCTCCACCCCTCGCCCAGGAGGAACTCGAGGTCGGCGCGGATCGCGGGCAGCCGCGTCAGCGCCGGCGACAGGAACGGCCGGGCGACGGAGTCGCCCGCCCACCGCTCGGCGACGCGCTCCAGGGCCTCGTAGACGAAGTGGTGCTGCGCGAGCATCTGCACGTAGTCGTCGCGGGTGCCGCGGCCGGTCATCAGGTCGGTCATGAACGAGCAGCCCGCGTCGACGCCGGAGGCGCTGGCCGAGGTGCGCTCACGGAGGGCCTGCGAGAAGGGGATGACGACGGACATCGCTCCCACCTCCGATCCGGTCGGCGACCCGGCACGAGGCCGGTTAGGTGAGCCTAACCATAGCCGGGGAGGCGCGGGTCGGCCAGGGCCGCGCCCTGGAGTCCGCCGTGAACGTGCGCCCTAGCGGCGGCCCCGCCGGGAGCTGCGGCTCAGCGGCGGCGACGACGCTCGGCGCCGACCGCGGTCAGCACGAGCAGCGCGCCGGCGACGAGGTGCGTGACGTCGTCGCCGAGGTTGAGCGCGAGGTAGTTCGCCTCGGTGTCGCGCACCAGGAACCCGGCGACGCCGAAGACGACGAAGAGCAGGCCCACCGCGAGGTTGATCGAGCGGGCGGCGGCACGGCCCGAGGCACCGGCGATGATGAGCGCAGCACCGGTCAGCACCCAGATGACGATCAGGGCGGGGTTCACGTTCCACGGCCCGAGGGGCGCGCCCTCGGTGCTGACGAACGACCCCATGTCTTCTGCGAAGAACCCGACGGCGCCGAGCAGCAGCACGACGGTGCCGATCGTCAGGGCCAGCGCGCGGTTCGGCGACTCGCGGATCGTGGGCTCGTAGGCGGCGGGCGTCGTCGTGGTCGTCATCCCTCGATCATGCCAGGTGGGCCGGGGGCCGCGCACGGCGCGCTGGCCCGCGGGAGGTGCGGTGCCATGATCAGGGGCATGCCCCCGCTCCGCCTCGTGGTCGCCGTCAACCCCTCCGCCTCGACCGGCCGCCGCCGGGGGGTCGGCGACGGCGTCGTCGCCGCCCTCCGCGACGCGGGCCACACGGTGGCGCCCCTGCAGGAGGAGTCGCACGCGGCCCTCGTCGACGCCGTCCGCCGCGAGCTCGACCGGGGCGCCGACGCCCTGGTCGTCGTCGGCGGGGACGGCATGGTCGCCCTGGGCGTCGACCTCGTGGCCGGGACGCCGGTCGGGCTGGGGGTCGTGCCGACCGGCACCGGCAACGACATGGCCCGGGCCCTCGGGCTGCCCCACGACGACGTGGCGGCCGCCACGCGCCTCCTCGTCCACCGCCTCGAGCGACCCGCGACCGTGATCGACGCCGGCCGGGTGACGCGCGGCGACGAGTCGACCTGGTTCGGCTGCATGCTCTCGGCCGGCTTCGACGCCGTCGTCAACGAGCGCGCGAACCGCCTGCGCTGGCCGAGGGGCCGTCGACGCTACGACCTGGCGCTCGCGCTCGAGCTGCTCGCGCTGCGCCACCTCTCGTACCGGCTGGAGATCGACGGCGTCGCGTCGGAGGTGCGGGGCACCCTGGTCAGCGTCGGCAACGGCCAGTCGTTCGGCGGCGGCATGCGGGTGCTGCCGCACGCGCGGCTCGACGACGGGCTGCTCGACGTGCTCGTCGTCGAGCGGCTCACCCGGCTGCAGTTCGTGCGGCTGTTCGCGCGGGTCGCCGCCGGGACGCACCTCGACGACCCGCGGGTGCACGTCCACCGGGCCCGACGGGTGGTGATCGAGTCGGACGACGTCGTCGCCTACGCCGACGGCGAGCGGATCGGCGCGCTGCCCGTCACGGTCGAGGTCGCGCCCGGGGCGCTCCGGGTCTACGGCGGGCCCGGCCTCTGAGGCGGTGCCGGGTGGGGTGCGGACTGCCGCACCTGACCGTCTCCTGAGAGCGACGAGCGGGACCAATCCGTGTCGGTCCCGGTGGCGAATCCCTTGCACCCCACCGGGAACCACAGAAAAGGACCTGATCATGAACGCCTTCACCCGCAAGCGCATCACCAAGGTCGGCCTCGGCCTCGTCGCCTCCGGCGCACTCGTCTTCTCGCTCGCCGCCTGCTCGATGGACGACACCTCGTCCACCGGCAGCTCGTCGTCGTCCTCCTCGGCCTCGTCCGAGCCCAGCGCCGCCGCGACCCCCGTCGCCTCGCTGCCCGACCTGAGCAAGGGCGTCGACACCCAGGTCGCCGTCGACCAGTCCTTCGTCGACGCGCTCACCAGCCTCGGCCTGACCCCCGGCGTCGTCGGCACCGCGACCTTCACCGACGGCTCCTTCGCCTTCCCGATCACGGGCGGCAACGTCGACTACTACGACCCCGCCAGCGACGTCCGCCCCTACGTCCAGGGCGAGATCGACCACGACGGCTCCGGCCTGTCGCTGACCGCCGCCGACGGCACCGTCGTCGAGCTCACCGACTTCCGGATCGACCCGGGCGAGTCGAAGCTCTACGGCACCGTCACCGCCAACGGCACCGTCGCCGCCGAGGACGCCTACCTCTTCAACCTCTACGGCGGCTCGCTGAAGCCCCTGCAGACCGAGGGCGACAACGCGATCCTCGAGGGCACCACGGTGCACGTCAGCCCCGACGCCGCCGCGCTGCTGAACCAGACCTTCAAGACCGACGCCGTCCAGGACGAGATGCTCGTCGGCGTCGCGAAGATCACCGTCGCCACCAAGTAGCACCCAGGGGCTCGCGCCCCGACGACGGAAGGCCCGCCCTGCTCGTGCAGGGCGGGCCTTCCGTCGTCGAGGCACCTGGTCGCGGGTGCCGGGGCCGGGCCGGCTCAGCCCTCGGGCGAGCTGATCTCGACCGGCGTGAACTCGTCGGCCTCGAGGGGCACGAGCGCGACGGGGCTGCCGCCGCTCGGCGTGGTCACGGGGTCGGGGCCCGAGATCAGCAGGCCACGTCGGCCCACGTCGGCGACCAGCGCCTCGTCGGTCAGCTCGTCGCCGTGCCACGGCTCGTGCGAGACGAGCATCTGGCTCGACGGGCCGAGCAGCAGCTGGAAGCGACGCTCCTCGCCGTCGACGTCGATGCCGGGCAGGTCGACCGAGTCGGAGCGCCCGCGGAGGGCGAGGGCGCGCGCGTAGGCGACCACCGCCTCCGCGATGTCGTCGCCCGTGACCACGTGGCCCTCGACGTAGTGGAGGCGCTTCACGGCTGGGCCACGGCCTGGGGTGTCTGCATGCCCCTCACGCTACGCGCGGATGGTCGTGAGCCCTCGGCCGTCCGACGACGGCACACCCTGTTCGCATCGGGGACGACCAGCCTGCCTGGTCCGGTGCCGCCTCCCTAGGTTGGGGAGGCGCCGTCGCACGACGTCGCGCACGACACTGCGAGGCTGGCCGATCCTCGAGGAACGAGGAGACGTGAGCACCAGCACGACCACGACCACGACCACGACCGACCTGGCGTCTGCCGGGCTCGACGAGGACGCGAGCAGCTACGTCTCCGACCCCGAGACGCGGCCCGTGCGCATCCAGGGCTACCCGAAGCGGCGCCCCGCGCGCGACGCGCGCCTCGCGGTGGTGCCGCCCCTCGGTCGGCGCCGGTCGGTCGCCGCCGGGCCCTCGTACGGCGACTTCTTCGCCGACGCCTCCCCCGCGGCCGCGGGCGGCTCCGTCGACGCCGGCGCCTGACGCCTGACTCCTGGCGCCCGCCTGAGGGCGGGCAGCCGCCCCACCCGCCTCGCCCCGCGACCTACGCGCGCTGCAGCGTGTCGCGTGGGTACTCCCCGAAGCGCTTCACGTACGCCGCGCTGAACCGCCCGAGGTGCGCGAACGCCCAGCGGCGGGCCACCTCGGCCACCGTGACGCGGTCGGGCGACCCGGCCCGCAGCTCCTCGTGGACGCGCTCGAGGCGCACCCCCCGCAGGTACTCCGTGGGCGTGGTCTCGAGGTGGCGGCTGAACGACTGCTGCAGCCCCCGTGCCGTGAGGCCGGCGTGCTGGGCGACGTCGGCGGCCGTGATGGGCAGGTGGGCGTGGGCGTGCACGTACTCGACCGCGCTCCGCAGCGAGGCGTTCCGGGGCGCGAGCAGCGCCTCCGGCAGGCTCGTCGACGAGTGGCTGAAGGTGTCGAGCATCGCGACGGCGGCGAGCCGGGCCATCTCGGCGCGCATCATCGGCGCGATCTCGCCGCCGAGGTAGGTCTGGGCGATGAGCCGCACCGTGCTGTTCCAGGTGCGGAGCGCCGCGGGCGAGGGCGGCACGGAGTGGTCGAAGTGGAGCGAGCCGGGGGCCGCGCCCTCCCGCTCGGCGGCGACCTCGTGCAGCAGCACGTCGTCGACGTGCACGAGGTTCTGCTCGAAGTCGGCGTAGCGGAACGAGAACGGCCGCCCGTGCGGGAACATCACGGGCACGCCGACCTCGATGTGCACCTCGTCGCGCCCGAGGTCCATCACGGCACGGCCGCGGCTCAGCCACTGGACGATGTGCTCGCCGGGGGGCTCGATCGTGCCGGTGATCTCGCCGGAGAACTTCGAGGTGCGGAGCGTCAGGTCGGGGTCGCCGGTGGCGGAGTGACGGTACGAGAAATCGAGCTCCGTCGCGCGCGCGACGAGCCCTGTGCCGTTGTAGCCCTGCTCGAAGACGGCGACGGCCTCGTCGAGGTCGGTGCCGGCCGCTTCGATACGGACGCGATCGTCGCCCTCGTCACCCATTAGACACGAGTGAACAACGAGGGAGGCGCGGGTGACAACTCGGGGAGGGGGGCTTGACCGAGGGCGTCGCCCCGTGCATGCCGCACAGCCCGGTCGCAGCGAGCCCTCCGGTGGCGCCCGGCCCCCGGGCGTACGGTCAGCCCATGACCACTCTGGACGACATCGACCTGACCACCCTCCGCGGCGAGCACACGCGCTTCGGGGCCTTCACCGACAAGGTCGTGCTGGTCGTGAACGTCGCCTCCCGCTGCGGCCTGGCGCCGCAGTACGAGAAGCTCGAGCAGCTGCAGCGCACCTACGGCGAGCGCGGCTTCACGGTCGTGGGCTTCCCCAGCAATCAGTTCCTGCAGGAGCTCGGCTCGGCCGAGGCGATCGACGAGTACTGCTCGGCGACCTGGGGCGTGACCTTCCCGATGATGGAGAAGGTGCGCGTGAACGGCAAGGCGGAGCACCCGCTCTACACGGAGCTCAAGAAGACGCCCGACGCGGCGGGCAAGGCCGGCAAGGTGAAGTGGAACTTCGAGAAGTTCGTCGTCACCCCCGACGGGGCGGTGCACCGCTTCCGCCCGACCACCGAGCCCGACGACCCGGCGGTCGTCGCGGTGATCGAGGCGGCGCTGCCCGCTCCCGCCGGGGCGTAGGCCCGGGCCCGGCCGGCTCGGGCCTGCGCTCGGGCCCGGGCCCGGGCCCGGGCCCGGCCTCCGGTCAGGCGACCGTGGTGGCCACGACCGGGGGCACCGACGTCGCCCGGCGGGCGGGCACGGCCGACGACACGAGCGCCAGGGCCGCGGCGGCGACCACGAGGGCCACGACGAGCCCGACGGGCACCTGGGGCACCACGAGCTCGCCGGCCGCCGAGCCGAGCAGCGACTGCGCGCCCGCCCAGCCGTAGACGACGCCGAGCAGCAGCCCGAGCAGCACCGCGGCGACGGTCATCTGGGCGGTCTCGAGCAGCACCATCAGCCGCACCTGGCGGGCGGTGGCGCCGAGGGTGCGCAGCAGGCCGATCTCGCGGCGGCGCTGCAGCACGCTGAGCGACACGTCGTTGACGAGGCCGACGGCGGCGATGAGGGCCGAGAACCCGACGAGCGCCGTGACGACGAGGAGGGTCGTGCTGAACAGCGCGTCGAGCTCGGCGAAGTACTCCGGGTCGGCGGCCGTCATGCTCTCGATGACGGCGCGCAGCGTGCCGAGGGCGACCGCGAGGGTCGAGACGAGCGTGACGCCGATCACGATGCCGACCGTGGCCCGGGTGCTGCGCTCGGGGTGGCGCACGGCGTTCTCCGCCGCGAGCCGGGCCACGGCGCCGCCCCCGGCGAGCCGGCCGACGCCGCGCAGCGCGAGGGGCATCACGAGGTGTGCGCCGACGACGACCCCGGTGAACGACACGACGCCGCCGAGGAAGGCGACGACGACCCCGGTCGCGTCGGCCAGGCCGGTCACGACGCCGGCGGCCAGCAGCGCCCCGCCGGCGACGACGAGGGCGGCGCTGACGACGGTCCGCAGCACGCGGCGCGGGGCCTCGTGGGCCGGCGACTCCTGCGCCGTGCCGATCGCCTGCAGCGGCGTGACCGCGAGCACCTTCCGCGAGCCCACCCAGGCCGCGGCGAGGGTGGTCGCGACGACCACGACGGCCGGGGCCAGGGCGGTGGCCGACACCACGGAGTACGGCAGGTCGGGCAGCGTGCCGCGGCCGACCAGCACGGCGACCGCGACGACGACGAGCACGCTGCCGAGCACCGCGCCGAGGGCGGCGCCGACGAGGCCGACGACGAGGCCCTCGCCCGCGACGGCACGACGCTGCTGACGAGAGGAGGAGCCGAGGAGGCGCATCAGCGCGATCGTGGAGGTGCGGCCCGCGACGATGGTCGCGAAGGTGTTCGCGGTGACGACGGCGCCGACGTACAGGGCGATCCCGATCACCACGACGGCGACGACCCCGAGCATCTGGCCGACGGTGGCGCTGTCGCCGGCGACGGGGTCGGCGCGGAGGGCCTGGTCGAGCACCCGGGTCGCGCCGACGAGGGCGACGCCGAAGGTGGTGGCGAGGGTCGTGACGAGGATGCTCGGGCGGTGCTCGGCCAGGAGCTCGCGGGCGCTCACGCGGCGGCCTCGAGCTCGAGCATGACGGCGGAGACCTCGGCGGGCGTGCTGCGGCCGACCTCGTGCACGACGCGGCCGTCGGCGAGGAAGACGACGCGGTCGGCGTAGCTGGCGGCCACCGGGTCGTGGGTGACCATCGCGATGCTCTGGCCGTGCTCGCGCGACGCCGCGGCGAGCACCTCGAGCACGGCGCGCCCGGTGCGCGAGTCGAGGTTGCCGGTCGGCTCGTCGGCGAAGACCAGGTCGGGCCGCGTGGCGAGGGCGCGCACGATGGCGACGCGCTGCTGCTGTCCGCCCGAGAGCTGGTGGGGCCGGTGGCCGAGGCGCTGGCCGAGGCCGAGGGTCTCGACGAGGCGGTCGATCCAGGCGCGCTCGTCGGCGTCGGGGCGCCGCCCGTCGAGGCGGAACGGCAGCTCGACGTTGCCGGTCACGTCGAGGGTCGGCACGAGGTTGAACGCCTGGAAGACGAAGCCGACGCGGCGGCGACGCAGCAGGGTGAGGGCCGTGTCGTCGAGGTGCGTGATGTCGGTGTCGCCGAGCAGCACCTGCCCCGAGGTGGCGGTGTCGAGGCCGGCGGCGAGGTGCATGAGGGTCGACTTGCCCGACCCGCTCGGCCCCATCACGGCGGTGAACTCGCCGGCGCGGAGCTCGAGCGACACGCCTCGCAGCGCCTCGACGCGGCCGTCGCCCCGGCCGTAGGTCTTCGAGACGTCGGCGAGGCGGGCGACCGGCGCCGCGCCTCCGGCGGGGGCGGACGGGGCGGAGGAGTCGCGGGCCGGCTGTGCGGGGCGGGCGGCGGTGGGGTGCGTCACGAGGGGGCCTTCCGGGGAGGAGGTGGGAGGGGAGTCGGGGGGGGCGAGGGGGTGCGGGCGCGGGGTCAGCCGCGGAGCGTGCCCGAGCCGTCGTCGCCGGGGACGGGCTCGGCGGTGGTCCAGCCGAGCCAGCGGTCGC
This sequence comes from Frigoribacterium sp. NBH87, assembly GCF_014217665.1. Lineage (NCBI taxonomy): Bacteria > Bacillati > Actinomycetota > Actinomycetes > Micrococcales > Microbacteriaceae > Frigoribacterium > Frigoribacterium sp. NBH87. Next base: position 2,104,938 of record NZ_CP043650.1, on the reverse strand, counting down.
CGACCTGCGCGGTGACGCGGCCGTCGCCACAGCTGACGAGGCCCGTCGCGGGCAGGTCGTCGGGCAGCACCTCGGGCTCGAGGGCGGGGCCGCCGAGGTCGCCGTCGACGGGCTCGCAGGCCGTGAGGTCGACGCCGTCGGCGCTGGTGAAGCTGATCTCGTAGCCCGGCTGCGAGGTGTGCAGGCGGACGTCGACGTCGCGGGCGTCGGAGGGCACCCACTCGGGCAGGAACCAGGCCACGTCGTCGGAGTTCGACGGGCGGGGCGCCTCCCCGGCGGTGTCGAAGTGACGCTCCTGGACCGGGGCGGAGCCGACGGCGGCGAGCGCCGCGTCGGTGATCGCGGAGCAGCCGGTGAGGGCGACCACGGAGACGGCGGCGGAGGCGACGAGCGCGAGGCGGGCGGCGCGGCGGGCGGGGCGACGGACGGGGCGGACGGGGCGAGCGGCGGGGCCGGGGGCGGAGGTCTTCTGCATGGGATCCATCGTCGCCGCGGGGCGGGGACGGCCGACATGACGGCACCACCCGGAGCGGGACGGGGGTTGTCCCCCCCTCGCCGGCGCCCGCGCTGCCGAGCCGCCCAGTAGTGGGGGTATCTCGACGGTCGAGATTCACGGAACATGAGAGGCACGGGGAGGCCACGGACGGCGTCCCCACCCCGACCGGGCGCCGACAGGCCGCCCCCAGACCGGAGCACCATGACGATGACCACGGCCACGGACGGCCAGACCTCGACCACCCTCCCGGCGCCCGACGCGGCCTCGCCCGTCGACGAGACGGAGCTCGGGCACGACCCCGAGCTCGACCCCGAGGTCGACGAGGACCCGCTCGCGGCCCTCGACCGGCCGCCGTTCTCCGAGGTCGACGCGGAGCTCGACCTCGACCGCCTGCTGAACTCGTTCCGGCTGCTGATGCTGCACCACTCGCGGGTGCTGAGCCACCAGGGCGGTCAGCACGGGCTCGGGCTCACCGACCTGCGGTTCCTGTTCTACGTGTCGGCCGCGGGCGACGCGGTGACGCCGAAGCGCGCCGCGGAGTACCTCGAGCTCTCGAGCGGCGCCATGACGAACCTGGTCGACCGGCTGATCGACAGCGGGCACCTCGACCGTCGCCCGAACCCGGGCGACCGTCGCAGCGTGATCGTCAGCCTCACCGAGGAGGGCCGCGCGGCCGCGATCGAGATCGCCGGCGTCTACCGCCGCTCGTTCAGCGAGGTCTTCAGCGCGCCGCAGTACCGCGGCATGGCGGACGCCTTCCTCGACTTCGGTGCGGCGCTGGACCGCAACGGGGCGCTGCCCTCCGAGTAGTCGCGTCGCGCGTCCCCGCCGCGCCGCGTCCCCGCCGCGCCGCGCCGCCACCGCGCCGCGTCCCCGCCGCGCCGCGTCCCCGCCGCGCCGCGTCCCCGCCGCGCCGCGCGCCGGCCAGCACGAGACGGTCCAGGAACGTCGATCCACTCCGGAGTGGAGGACGACCCCCGGTGGAGGATGAGCGGGTGCCCGCTCCTCCACTCCACAGTGGAGAACGACGCCGACGGAGGACGCCCGCGTTCCCGCTCCTCCACCCCAGAGTGGAGCACGGCCCTCGGGGCGAACAGCGCCCGGACTCCCGCTCCTCCACCCCAGAGTGGAGCACGGCCCTCGGGGCGAACAGCGCCCGCGGTCCCGCTCCTCCACTCCAGAGTGGAGGACGACTTCGGGGAGACGTCTTCTCAACCCCCGCTGCTCCACTCCAGAGTGGATCGACGTTTCTCGACCACGACGTCCTGGCCGGCCACCGCAGCAGCGAGCCAGCCGCACCGCGCCGGGCGACGACGTCGAGGTGACCCTTCCTGGGGCCTCCGTGCGGAGGAGGGCCCAGGAAGGGTCACCTCGATGCGCGGCGCGGCGCGGCGCCGGCGCCGGCGCCGGCGCTCAGGCGAGCAGGTCGTTCGCGAGGTAGCCCGCGTAGCCGCCGCGCGTGCGGCCGACGCGACGCCCCGAGGTCAGCACCTCGCCCGCCTCCGACGCCAGCAGGGTCGCCCCCGCCGCGCGCAGCCGCCCGACGAGCGTCACGTCCTCGTGCAGGTCGAGGTCGCCGAAGCCCCCCGCCTCCGCGTAGCGCGACGCCCGCACCCCGAGGTTCGCCCCGTGCACGTGCCCGTTCGGCCGCCCGGGCGTGTGGCGGGCCGTCCAGGCGGCGACCTGCTCCCGGCTGAGGTCGGCGAAGTCGGGCCGGACGGTGCCGACCACGACGTCCGCCCCGGCGTCGGCCTCGTCGAGCTGCGACGTCAGCCAGGCCGGCGGCACCTGCGAGTCGGCGTCCGTGTTGGCGATCCACACGCGGTCCGCGGTGGTCGCGGGCCCGTCGTCCGGCCCGCCCCGGCCCTCGCCCCGGCGCAGCTCCACGAGCGCCCACTCGACGCCGGTCGACCGCGCGAGCCCGACGTTGTGGACGCTGGTCTCGAGCACGGTGACTCCCGGCACGGCCCTTGCGAGCCGCACGGTGTCGTCCGTGCAGCCGTCGGCCACGACGACGACGACGACCCGCGCCTCCGGGCGCTCCTCGACCAGGCGACGCCGCGCCTCGGCGACGGAGGCGAGGCAGCGCTCGATCAGCTCCTGCTCGTCGCGGGCCGGCACGACGACGGCGACCCCGACGACCGGGGCCGGCGAGGAGTCGCGGGCCGGCTCCGCGACGGAGGCCCGGTCGCGCGCGTCGTCGGCGGGCACGGCGCAGGGCGCGGGCGCGCTCACCGGAGGCCCGTCCGCTCGGCGACGGACCGGCCGTCGAGCGAGAACACGTCGAGCAGGAAGTCGGCCTCGACGTGCTGCACCACGCGGCGCAGCCCGGCGCGCTCGGCCCAGGCGGCCAGCACGGCGTGCACCTCGTCGCCTCCCTGGGCGAAGTCGTCGGCCCCGTGCCGCCAGTGGCAGGCCACGAGCGTCCCGGTCGCCGTGAGCGCGGCGGCGACGCCGTCGAGCAGGGCGGTCAGCGCACCGGGCTCGAGGTAGTAGCCGACCTCGCCGAGCACGACGAGGTCCCAGCGCCCCTCGGGCAGCCCCTCGGAGGCGTCGGCCCGCTCCACCCGCACGTGCGGCCGGTCGGCGAGCCGCTCGCGGGCACGCTGCACGGCCACCGGCGAGACGTCGAGCGCGAGGACCCGGTCGGCCCGGGCGGCGAGCTCGCTCGTCACGACGCCGATCGAGCAGCCGACCTCGAGCACCGCGCCGTACCGCTCGTCGGGCAGGGCCCCGAGCACCAGGGCGCGCTTGCGCCGCTCGTACCACCGCGTCGTGACCCCCCACGGGTCGTCGCGGGCGGCGTGCGTCCCGTCGAAGCGCGAGGCGTCGTCGGCGGGGGCGTCACCGGCGACGGGCACGTCGACGGGGACGTCCGCGGGCACGGAGCGCACGAACACGTCGCGCCCGGCGGCGAAGTGGGCGAGGAACTCCGGCCGCAGCACCGCCTCGTCGCCCGGGCGCGCGGAGAGCGGCCTGACCTGGCTGACGTAGCGGGCGAGGGCGTGCTGGCGCGCGACCCGCGCCTCCTCGTCCACCGTCAGCTGGACCAGCTGCGCCCACGGCACGTCGGGGTGGTCGGGCGAGCCCCAGTGCCACATCCAGACCGGGTACTCGAGCAGCTCGGGCGCCGGGTGCGCTCCGGCGACGACCTCGGCCGCCACCTCGCCGAGCACGCGGTGGTCGCGGTGCCCGTCGCCGCGCCAGGTCGACACGACCGCGGAGGGAGCGAGCTCGTCGACGAGGTCGACGAGCCGGTCGCGCACGGCCTCGCGGTGCTCACGCACGGCCCCGTCGGGCACGCCGAGCATCACGAGCCGGACCCCGGGGCCGAGCTCGTCGAGGGCCGCGCGCGCCTCGCGGCGCCGGACCTCGCCGAGCTCGGCGCTCGACGTCGTCTCCGACGCCGGGTGCGAGGCGGTGCCGTCCGTCACGACGACGACCGTGACGGGCTGCCCCCGCCGGGCGGCGGCGGCGATCAGCGAGCCGGCGCCGAGCGTCTCGTCGTCGGCGTGGGCCGCGAGCACGAGCAGGGAGCCGGGGAGGCGCGGTGCAGCCGGCAGCGCCGCCAGGCGCGGGTCGGCCTCCCACGTCGCGACGGAGGTGCCGGGCTCGCGGGCGTCGAAGCTCACCACGGGTCCACCCCCTCCCCGGCGGCGTCGACCCCGTCGGCGGCGCACTCGACGGACTCGGCCGAACGCTCGAGCGCCCGCTCGCGGACGGCGCCGCCGAGCGACGCCTCGTCCTTCTCCGCGTGGTGCTGGCGCAGGTACAGCTCGAGGTCGGCGACGCGGGCGGCGTGCGCCGCGTCGAGCGCCAGGGGCGCGGGCCCGAGGGCCCGGCCGACGGCGGTGAGCACGTCGTCGGCGGCGCGGGCCACCGTTCCCCGCACCCGCTTGGCGAGGAGGCGCCCCTCGCGACCGGTGGCCTCGCCCGCGTCGACGAGGTCGGCGGCCTCGGTGAGCGCACGCCGCGCGTCGCCGAGGCGCTCGTCGACCACCCCGAGGGCGCGGAGCCGCCAGGGGTCGGGCTCGCGGCCGACCGTCGCGGCGTGGAGGGTGCGGGCGACGCCGACCGCTCCGCCGTACCAGCAGGCGGCGACGCCGATGCCGCCCCACTCGAAGCCCGGGCGGCGCAGGTACCAGCCGGGCTCGCCGACCGGGCTCGCCGCGACGTCGTCGAAACGGACGGGGCCCGAGGGGATGTCGACCAGGCCGCGGGCGTGCCACGTGCCCGGGACGACCTCGACGCCGGGCTGGTGCAGGTCGACCGCGAAGAGACGGCGCTCGTCGCCCGCCCAGGCGGTGACGAGGGCCGCGTCGAGCTGGCCGGCGAGGGAACACCACGGCTTGACGCCGGTGAGCGTCCAGCGCTCGGGGGCGGCGGTCGCGGCGCCGTCGGCAGCGGGGGCGGCGGGGTCGTCGGGGTCGACAGCGATGGTCGGGGCCCGCGTGGCGTCGAGCCGCACCCCCGGGCCCTCGGCGGCGAAGACGCCCCAGACCGGCCCGGCCGCGGAGGCCCGGCCACCCGAGCCAGCAGCGCCCGCAGCGCCCGCAGCGCCCGCGACGGCCGGCGCCACCTGCCCGGCCTCCCGCGCCTGCTCGAGGACGGCCACCGCGTCGAGGTGCGGCTCGACGGCCCGCGCCGCGGAGAGGTCGTGGGCGGCGAGCGTGGCCAGCGCGCGCCAGAGGTCCGCGGTGTGGCCGGTGCCGGGGGCGGGCACCGCGCCTCCCCGCGCTCCGGGGCCGGTCAGGCTCGCGGCGAGGCCCAGGGCCTCGGCGACGGAGGCCGGCAGGTGAGCACGGACGAAGGAGGTCGTCGACCCTGGCGGGACGGCGCGCGACAAGTGCATGCTCCGACCGTACGGGGCGTGCACGGCCTGCACCCAGCGTTGTCCCCCACAGAGGGCACGGCGGCGTGTGCGCTCCCGGCCGCCCGAGCGGCCGGGCCCGCCGTCAGAACGAGGTGATGCCGTGCAGCGGCCGGTCGGGCGCGAGCATCGCCCGGAGCGACTGCACCGCGCCCGCGCGGCGCTCGCGGACGAGACCGGCCCCGGCGAGCGTCACGGGGTCGACGCCGCCGAGCCAGAGCGAGCCCAGCGTGGCGACGTCGAGGTCGAGGTCGGCCCGGCGGACGCCCGCGCGCTTGACGGTCGCCGAGCCGCCCTCGCTCGTGACCCGGAAGGTGCCGGCCGCGTGCCCCAGGGCGTCGGCGACCGCGAGCGTGACGACCCCGTCGGCCGACCACGGCCGCGCCTGCAGCGCCGCCACGGGGTCGAGCACGCGCAGCCAGACGTGGTCCTCGTCGTGGGTGATGCGCATCGCGCGGGGGTCGACCAGCGCGTGCAGCAGCGGGTCGGCCTGGGGAGCCTGCTCGTAGCGGACGGTGTCGACGAGGTCGACCTCGAGCAGCAGCTGCCAGAGGCCGAGGTACGCGTCGTCGCTCGCCGCCACGAGGTCGGTGACGATCAGCACGGTCGTCGCGCCCTCGTCGAGCTTGTAGGTGACGTAGCCGTCGACCGCGCCCGCGGGGTCACGGTGCACCGCGGCGCGGATCGCGGGGTCGGAGACGCCGCCCGGCCGGCCGCCGTGCAGCCGGTGCGACCAGACGCCCTCGTGCCGGTCGATCGACCCCGGGCTGCGGCGGTGGAACCGGGCGAAGACCTCGCGGGCCGTCGCCTCGAACGCCTCGTCGCGGGCGACCAGGTCGACGCTGCCCGCGGGCTCGGAGAGCAGGCCGGAGGCGCGGCGCCGGTCGACCTCGACCTTGCGTTCGCGGGTGGCCGGCCCGAACCCGAACCGGCGGTAGATCACGCCCTCGCTGGCGGTCAGCGCGGCCACCGCGAGGCCCGCGCCCTTCGCGGCGGCGAGGTCGTCGGTCATCAACCTGCGGAGGATGCCCCGACGGCGGTAGGTCGGCTGCACGGTCACGCCCGAGACGAGGTGCGCGTCGAGGAGGCGCCCGCCGCCGACGTTGATCGAGCGGGTGAGGCTGACGAAGGTGCCCACGGGCACTCCGGACGCGGCGAGGGAGCCCTCCCGCGCCTCCTTCGCGTAGACGCCCGTGTAGAGCCGGCCGTCGACGACGCCACGCTGCGTCTCGCGGCCGATCGTGCCGGCGTCGGGCTCAGCGTTGTGGAAGCCGAGGGTGACCGCCCGCGTCCAGGCCGTCGAGTCGGCGTCGGCGCGCGGGTCGGCGGGCGCGGCGCCGTCGCCCGCGGCGTCGCCGGCGGCACCGTCAGCGTCGTCGCCCGCATCGGCGACCGGGGTCGGCTCGAGCGCGGCGGGGAAGGAACGGATGTCGAAGTCGTCGTCGAAGGGAGCCACGACGGCCAGCGTAGGGCGCGCCGCCGACGCTGTCGTCGGCCGGAGGGAGGAGCCGACGGCTAGAGCGTCAGCCGCCGCTCCACGAGCCCGCGGGCGACGTCGGCGAGGCGCGTGCGGGTGCGCCGCGCGTGCGACCGCATCAGCTCGAAGGCCTGGTCGGTGCTGACGTCGTGCGTGTGGGCGAGCACGCCCTTCGCCTGCTCGATGACGACGCGGGTGGTCAGCGCCGACTGCAGCTGGGCCTGGACGGCGGTGCTCTCGCGCAGCGTCCTCTCCTGCACGATGCCGATGGTCGCGACGTCGGCGAGCGCCTGCGCCACGCGCACGTCGCGCTCGTTGAGCTCGCCGGGCTCGTGCCGCAGCAGGTTGAGCGTGCCGATCACGGTCTCGCGGAGGCGCAGGGGCACGGCGTGCACCGAGCGGAAGCCCTGCTCCCGCGCGACGCGGGCGAAGCGCGGCCAGCGGGCGTCGCCCTCGTCGAGCGAGGTGACCGAGACGACCTTGCCGGTGCGGAAGCACTCCCAGCAGGGCCCCTCCTCCGCGTCGAGCTGCATGGTCTCGACGAGCGAGGTCGCCTCGCTCGTCGAGGCGACGACCTCGAGCTCGCCCGAGTCGTCGGCGAGCAGGATGCCCCCCTCCGAGACGTCGAGCAGGTCGTGGCAGGTCTCGACGAGCGACTGCAGCAGCTCGATGACGTCGAAGCCCGCGACGAGCGAGTCGGCCAGGGTGGTGAAGGCGTCGACGAGAGCGGCCTCCCGTGTGGATTCCGTCATGATGACTCCTCGATGCCCGTGGGGCGTGTGGCGAAGCTGAGGCGACCGGCCAGGACGTCGTCGGCGACCTCGCGCATCGACGTCCCGGTGGCGAAGGCGTGGCCCTGCAGCAGCAGCTCGGCGTCCTCGGGCGAGACGCCGACCTGGGCGAGCACCATGCCGGTGGCCTGGTGGACGTGCCGGCGCGAGAAGCGGTCGGTCACGGCGTCGTCGTGCTGCTCGTCGGCGATCTCGCGGACGGCGGCGCGCAGCAGGTGGCGGCTGACCTCGCGGGCCAGGGCGGAGGCGCGGAGGGCGTGCTCGTCGCTCAGGTCGTGCGCGTCGTCGCACCAGAGGTCCATGGCGCCGAGCGCGAGCGGGCCGAGCAGCAGGGGGAAGGCGAAGAGGGCACCGATCGGCTCGTCGGCGAGCGCCCGCGAGAACGCGGGCCAGACGCGCACGGGCGAGCCCGCGACGTCAGGCTCGAGCACCGGTCGGCGGGCGGCGACGGCGTCCCAGCCCTCCCTGCACACTCCGGTCTCGGAGTCAACCGTACCGCCGACCCTGTCGCCGGGGCCCCGTGACGTGCGACCATCGGAGCACGAGAGACCGTTCCCCCGGACCCCGGGAGCGGCGGACACGCGGCCTCGGCCGCTCTACCGGACGGGGTCACCGTGAACGTCACCAGCCTGAGCATCGACGGCCAGCTCTACCACCTCGACCCCTCGGTCGACGTGGGCGCCCTCAAGGCCCGCATCTCGGCCGTCGCCCGACAGGGAGCGGACTTCGTCGACTTCTCGACGGTCGCGCACGGCCTGGTCTCGGTGCTCGTCACGGCGTCGAGCGTCGTGCGCCTCCAGTCGGTGCCGACCGAGCCCGTTGACGCGGCCCACGAGCCGGAGGAAGCCACGGACTGGGCGCGCATCGACGCCGCCATCGACTTCGACGAGTACGCCTGGTAGCCCCCGCGTCGCCGACGGGCCACGATGGAGGCACCCGGTCACCCGACAGAGACGTCGACACGACCGCGAGACGGACGGAGCCCCCATGCGCGTCGGCGTGCCCACCGAGATCAAGAACAACGAGGCCCGCGTGGCGATCACGCCCGCCGGGGTCGACGCCCTGGTGCGCCGGGGCCACGAGGTGCTCGTGCAGTCGGGGGCGGGCCTCGGCTCGCGTCTCTCCGACGCCGACTTCGCCGCGGCTGGCGCGACGGTCGTCGACGGCCCCGCGGCCGTGTGGGACGCCGCCGACCTGCTCGTCAAGGTCAAGGAGCCCGTCGCCGAGGAGCACGCCCGCCTCCGTGCCGACCAGGTGCTCTTCACGTACCTGCACCTCGCGGCCGACCGGGCCCTGACGGAGGCGCTGGTCGCCTCGGGCACGACCGCGATCGCCTACGAGACGGTGCAGCTGGCCGACCGCTCGCTGCCGCTGCTGCAGCCGATGAGCGAGGTGGCCGGGCGGCTGTCGATCACGGTGGGGGCGTACCACCTGATGCGCGCCTCCGGCGGTCGCGGGACCCTGCTCGGCGGCGTCCCGGGCACCCCGCGCGCGAAGGTCGTCGTGATCGGCGGGGGCGTCGCCGGCGAGCACGCGGCGGCCGCCGCCGTCGGCCTGGGCGCCGACGTGACGGTGGTCGACCTGTCGCTGCCGCGCCTCCGGAGCCTCGAGGCGCGCTTCGACGGGCGCGTCGCCACGCGGCACTCGTCGCCGTGGGAGATCGCGGCGCAGGTGCGCGACGCCGACCTCGTGATCGGGTCGGTGCTCGTGCCCGGAGCCGCGGCGCCGAAGCTCGTGACCGACGAGATGGTCGCCGGCATGAAGGCCGGTGCGGTGCTCGTCGACATCGCGATCGACCAGGGCGGCTGCTTCGAGGGGTCGCGCCCGACCACGCACGACGACCCCACCTTCGCGGTGCACGACGCCGTGTACTACTGCGTCGCCAACATGCCCGGCGCCGTGCCGGAGACGTCGACGCGGGCGCTCACGGCGGCGACGCTGCCCTACGTGACGGCGCTCGCCGACCACGGCTGGCGTGCGGCGACCGAGGCGGACCCGGCCCTCGCGCTCGGGCTCAACGTCGTGGGCGGGCGCGTCACGAACGCCGGGGTCGCGACGGCGCTCGGGCTGCCGCTGGGCTAGGCGAGGGAGGGCCCGCCGCAGCGTGCTCCCGAGTGCCTCGGCGCGACGCGCCGGTGTCCGCGGGCGACGCGCCGGAGCGCTTGCGGACCGTCGGAGGGGCTGCCTACACTCGACCCCTGTTCGAACACGTGTTCGAGAGAGGCGGCCCTGATGAACATCTCCACGACCCGATCCGACGTCGCGCTCTGGTTCGTCGACGAGGTGCCCGACCGGCTCGTGCACGACGGGGTGCGGTACCGCGTCTCCGACATGCCGACGAAGCTCTTCGACGAGCCGACCTTCGTGCACGCGCTCATCACGCACCCACCACGGCAGTTCGTCGGGTGGCGGTTCCAGGCCACCGACGGGGTCGGCACGACCCACATGTTCGAGGTGCTGCGCGACGCCGCGGGCCGGTGGGTGCTGGGCCGCGTCTACGACTGAGGCGAGGCCGCCCCTCGACGGAGGTGACTCGATCGGGGCCCTCAGGGTCCACGACGACCCAGGACGCGACATCTGGCGTGGGTCGCCCACCCCCCGCCCGGCGTCGGCACCCGAGTCATGAGTTGTCGACAGGGTGTGGATGACGTGTGGAGAACCTGTGCCGACACGCCGCCCGCCCCGTGGAGAACTGGGGACAACTGGGGACAAAGGTGTGGAAATCACACCGGTGTAATTCACTCATAGCTCTGTGACCAGCACTTTCGGCGAGGGCTAGCCCTGTGGATAACTCTCGATCTCGCGCCCGACTTGTCCACATCGCGGGGAGGGGGACGGATGCGGTAGGTGCGACCTGAGGCCGGTCGCAGGTCGCGGTGCCAGACTCGCCGCAGCGATCTCCCGGCGCCCGTGCCCGCGGCGCCGTCCACCCGAGGAAGGACCGCCGTGCCCAAGGACGACAAGACCCCGAAGAACTCCGACGCGGGGAAGGGCTCCGCCAAGGGGGCCACGAAGAAGGGCTCCGCGAAGGGCTCCGCGAAGGGCGGCTCGAAGGCCGCCGAGGCCGAGACCCGCGCTCGCGAGGCCCTGCGCGCCGCGAAGGCCGCCGTCGCCGAGGCGCGCGCCCGGTCGGCGGCGCTGACCACCGTCACGCGGCCGGGCCTCGACGACCTCGCGCAGCAGCTCGTCGTCGTCAAGGGCGAGATCAAGGCCGCGACCCGTCGCGCCGAGAAGGCGGACGCCCAGCGCGCCGAGCTCGAAGAGCGCCGCGCCGCCGCCCGGAAGGCCCGTGCCCGCGCCGAGAAGAAGGCCGCGAAGGCCGACGCCGCCCGCGAGGAGGTCGCCGCGGCCGAGAAGGCCGCCGCGAAGGCCGCCCGCCGCGCCGAGAAGGCCGCCGCGAAGGCGTCGCGCAGCACGGCGGCCACGGCACAGGGCGCCTCGTCGACGCCGACGTCCGGCCCGGCGGCCGACGCGACCGGTGCGCCCGCCGGCACCGCGACTCCGGCAGCCGCCGCCGCCGCCGGCTCCGCTCCCGTCGACTACGCCCTGCCGCTCCCCCCGAGCGACGAGACGACCGTGACGCGCGAGGACGGCAGCGAGGCCCGCGAGGACCTGCACGCCCAGACCCTCGTGCACCTGCGCGGCCTCGCCCGCGCGGCGGGGCTCACGGGGTACTCGCGCCTGACGAAGACCGCGCTGGTGGCGAAGCTGCAGGAGCTCCCGGTTCGGTGACCGGACATCGGCGAGCGAGCCGCGGTCTTCGTTCGTAGGGTCGGTGCATGAGCGCTGATCAGAAGGAGATCGACCTGGCCCGCGTGTTCGTCGACCTGGCGGACTCGCTCCGGGGAGGGCACGACGTCATCGACACGATGGACGTGCTCGTGCAGGCGACCGTCACGCACACCCGCGCCTCCGAGGCGGCGGTCGTGCTGGCGGACGCCGGCGGCTCCCTCCACGTCGTCGCGTCGACCTCGGAGCGCTCCGTCGACGTCGAGGAGGCGCAGATCGGCACGGCGTCGGGCCCCTGCGTCGCCGCCTACGCGGACGGCCACCTGCTCGAGGTGCCGGACGTGCACGGGGTCGTCGACCGCTGGCCGGAGTTCGTCGAGACGGCCGAGGCGTCGGGCCTGCGCGCCGCCGTCGCCATCCCGCTGACGGTGCGCGACCGGACCATCGGCGGCATGAACGTCTTCCTGCGCGAGGCGGGGCGCCTGAGCGACGTCGAGCTGGTGCTGCTGCAGGCGATGACCCACGTGGCGACGATCAGCGTGCTCCAGCAGCGCGACTCCGACGCCCGCGACGAGCTCGCCGACCAGCTGCAGCGGGCGCTCGACGCCCGCGTCACGATCGAGCAGGCGAAGGGGTTCCTCGCCTACCAGCACGAGACGGGGGTGGACCAGGCCTTCGCGCTGATCCGTGACCACGCCCGGCGACACCGGGTGCGCCTCCGCGAGGTCGCCGAGGGCGTGGTGCGTCGCGAGCTCAGCCTCTGACCTCCGGCGCCGAGGCCCCGGTGGCCGAGACCGGCTCGGGCAGCACGTGCAGGCCGGGGCCGCTGTCGGCGGAGGCGGCGAGCGCCCTCAGCCAGGCGGGGTTGATCGCCGGAGGGCGGCTGCCGGCGAAGCGGAAGCGCAGGCTCACGGTCGGGAAGACCCAGATGGTGCTGCGCCCGTCACCGGACGCCGCGGGCTCCTTCCACGAGAAGGCGAAGCTCTCGTGGCGGCGCAGCTTGGCGACCATGACGATCTGGAGGTGCGCCAGCACACGGTCGTCCATCTGCACCTCGGCGGTGCCGCGGTCGTAGATCAGGTGGCCCACGGTCGTGCCCCCGCTCAGGCGCCGGGCACGGCCGCGTCGTCGACGGCGTGGTCGTGCGGGGCGTGGTCGGCGTGCTGGTCGTGGTCGGCGTGCTGGTCGTGGTCGGCGTGCGGGTCGTGGGCGCCGTTCTCGGCGGCGGGGCCGGAGGCGCCCTGCGGCAGGCGCGCCTGGTCGAGGATCGACACGGCGTCGGCCGCCGAGATCGACCAGGTGATGGTCGCCGTGACCGTGGCGCTGCCGCCCGCCCCGATGTCGTCGCTGAGGAAGTCGACCCGGACGTCGGAGACCGACTGGTCGCGTGCGGGCACGTCCGCGACCGCACGCACGATGACGCCGTCGTCGTAGGGCAGGTTGGAGATGGCCATGGTGCTCGGTCCGTTCGTCGGGTCAGGGACGGGGCTGCCGCCTCCCGCAGTGTCCTCCTCGGGGGCCGGCGCCGTCAGGCGGTGGCTCCGGGCCGCGCCCGCCGGGGGCGCCCGAGCTGGCCGCCCGGCGCGCTCCGCGACGCGCTTGTCCGGAAAGCGAAGTGTCTAGGAGGACTAACTAGCTCGCCTAGCTAAATCGTGTCACGATCTCCCTCGTACCGGTTCACGGCGGTACGGCCCGACTTCACGGCGGGCCACCCGCAACGACGACGGCGCAGGGCCGTCAGGAACGAGAACGACATGAGCATCACGAGCCAGTCTCCGTTCACGGAGATCCGAGCCACCGAACGCCAGGCCACCCTCTTCGTCATCGCGACCTCGGCGGTCGCCGCGTGCGGCACCGTCGTCGCCGGCATGCTCGTCGCCCTCGGGGTCGCCGCGTGAACGCCGCCGGCGCCGCCGCCACCTGGTCGGACCTCGCGCTCCCCGCGACCGAGCCGCTCGACCTCGCCGACCTCTTCCGGGCGGAGGCCGCCTGATGGACCTCCGGTCGCTCACCCACGAGGCGCTCGTCGCCGCCGTCTCGGGTCGCCTGGTCGGCCCCCAGTCGCTCTCGGGCGCCGAGGTGCAGGCGTTCTCCGCCAGCCCCGTCGAGGCCCCCTCGGCCCGCCCCGAGCACGCGAGGATGGAGGCGGCCTGATGCCCTTCTCCGCCCGCGCCCTCGCTCCCGAGCTCGAGCACGTCTCGTACTTCGACACGTCGATCGACGACGACGACCTCGACTGACGCCTCCCCCGAGGCACACGGCACCACCCGCACGACAGCAGCACAGGACGACCGCACGACAGCATGACGACCACCGCATGACCCCGCTCGACCACCGCCTCCACCAGGGCCGGCAGCGCGAGGGCGACGCCCGACGGGCACCGCACCGAACACCGTCACCCCGACGGCCTGATCACCCAGAGGACCCCGCGATGCCCCAGCGAATCCAGGCAGCCCGCCTGCACGCCTCCCTCGAGAGCTACCGGATCACCGAGCAGCGCCTCGACCGGACGGCCGGGTCGTCGCCCCTGCCGCGGACGGAGCGGGACGCCCTCGCGCTCATCCTCGCCGCGGAGGCCACCGAGCAGCCGATGACGCCGGGCGCCCTCGCCGCGACCCTGGGCTTCACCACGCCCGCCGTCTCGAACCTGCTGCACCGGCTGCAGGACGCCGGTCTCGTGCTCTGCGAGGCCGACCCGAGCGACCGTCGCCGCAAGACCGTGCACACCACGCCGGAGGGGCGCGACGCCTGCGAGACCACCACGACGGTGCCGCCGGTGCAGGAGTTCCTCATGCAGGTGCCCCCGGAGCAGGCCGAGGTGATCAGCGCGTTCCTCGACGAGCTGAGCACCGTGATCGCGTCGCAGGCGGAGCGCGTCCCGCGCTGACGCTCGAGTCCTCGGACGTCGAGGTGACCCCTCCCGGGCCCTCCGCGGTGCGCAGGCCCCAGATCGGGTCACCTCGACGAGGCGGGGCTCGTCAGTTGCCGTTTCGACGGCCTGAGAGCGTCGATCTGCCCCTCGACGTGGCGAGTACCGCGGCTCCGCTACCGTCGACGTGTCGACGGGCATGCCCGCACCGAGGCACGAGGAGGCGCGGATGAGCGACGCGACGCCGGCCCCGGTCCCGACCCGCAGGCCGTCGCCGGCACCCCGACGCGCGACCGTCGTCGTGGTCGGCGCCGGCCAGGCCGGGCTGTCGGCCGCGCACCACCTGGCGCGCCGCGGGTTCGGCTCCGCGCTCGACGACCCCGACGCCGACGGAGACGCGGCCCGCACGCTCGTCGTGCTCGACGCGGACGACCGACCGGGAGGCGCGTGGCAGCACCGCTGGGAGTCGCTGCACATGGGCACCGTCAACGGCATCTTCGACCTGCCGGGCATGCCGCTGCCGCCCGTCGACCCCGATGAGCCGAGCCGCGACGCGGTGCCGCGGTACTTCGCCGCGTACGAGGAGCGCGAGCGGCTGCCGATCGCGCGGCCCGTGCGCGTGACGGCGGTGCGGGCGGTCGACGACGACCCGGGCGGCGACCTGCTCGTCGAGACGACGGCGGGCACCTGGCTGACGCGCGCGGTCGTCAACGCCACCGGCACGTGGAACACGCCCGTCGTGCCCGACGTGCCCGGCCGTGAGCTGTTCGCCGGCCTGCAGCGGCACAGCCGCGACTACCGACGGGCCTCGGACTTCGCAGGCCGGCGGGTCGCGATCGTCGGCGGCGGCATCTCGGCGGTGCAGCTGCTCGAGGAGGTCAGCCGGGTCGCGACGACGCTCTGGTACACGCGACGCGAGCCCGTCTTCCTCGACCACGACTTCACGCAGAGCCTCGACGGCGTCGACGTCGAGCGCCGTGTCGCGGCCGACGCGGCGGAGGGCCGCCCGCCCGCGAGCATCGTGTCGTACACCGGGCTCGGCTGGACCAGCTACGCCGTGGAGGCGCGGCGCCGGGGAGTCCTCACCCGTCGCCCGATGTTCACGGCGCTGGGCCCGCACCACGTGGTCGAGGCCGACGGGTCGAGCACGAGCGTCGACGCGGTCATCTGGGCCACGGGGTTCCGGGCCGACCTCGACCACCTCGACCCGCTGCGGCTGCGCGGGCCCCTCGGCGGGGTGCCGCTCGTCGGCACGCGGGCCCGGGCCGACGAGCGCGTGCACCTGATCGGCTACGGGCCGTCGCAGTCGACCGTCGGTGCCAACCGGGCGGGCCGCGCGGCCGCGGTCGCGCTGGTGCAGCGGCTGGGTGCGGGGACGGGCGCGGCGCGGCGGTGACGGCGCGGCCGAGTGAGGCGAGCACGGCGCGGGACGAGCGAGGAGAGCGAGTGACGGGAATCGAACCCGCGCTACCAGCTTGGGAAGCTGGAGTTCTACCATTGAACTACACTCGCGCGCCGCGGTGAGGCGGACTCCCCCACTATAGCGACCCGCGACTCCTCGGTCTGTGCGGCCGCCCGACGGCCGGCCCGACGGCACGCTCACGACGTCGCGTCCCCCGTTCCACCCGGTGCCCCCCGGTCGGGGGCCGGTTGTCAAGGGCCTGCACCGATTCGTCCACCCGCTTAGCGTCGAGGGGACCACCGGGGCCGACTGGGCGGACCCGGGCGACCAGAGGAGCACCTCATGAGCCACTACGTCAGCGATCCTGACGCCCGACCGGTCAAGATCACCACCTACCCGCCGCGGCCCCGACGCCGCACCACGCCGGGCCAGCGCTCCACCCGCCGCCACGAGGTCCGCTACGGCGACTTCTTTGTCGCCGAGTCCGCCGCGAGCGGGGTGGCCTGATGCCCCCCGCCGGTCAGACGTCGACCGCGCAGCAGCTGGTGCGCGTGCCGCTGACCGACGTCTCCGACGTGCACCTGCACCGGATCGACGACGGCCAGTGGCGGGTGCTCGACCGGCGTCTGCCCTCCGACGACGTCGCCGCACTGCTCGGCTTCGTCGAGCGCACCGGGGGCCTCTACGAGGTCACGCTGATGGGGCGGCCGCGCGAGCACGTGCCGTGCCCCGACCTGCGCTGCGCGGCGCTGACGTTCGTCGAGCACGGGGTCGAGCTGGGCTGAGCCGTGCGCCCTGGTCGGCGCGGCGCGGCGCGGTTCGATGCGGTCGCGGGCGCGGGCTGCTCTCCACCGCACGGCCCAGCTCCGGGCCGGGATCCGCCCCGAGAAGTAGGGTCCACATCCGCTGATCCACTCCGGAGTGGAGCAGCCTCCGCCCCTCGCCATGGTCGAGAGTCGCCGATCCACTCCGGAGTGGATCAGCGATGCGGGCGACCGACCTGCGGCCGCCCGGGCGGCCCAGCCCGCCCGGCCCAGCCCGGCCCGCCCGGCCCGGGGGGCAGGCCGGTCCTCGCGACCGGACCGCGACTCCCCGGGGAATCCGAGAGGGATCCGGCCCGCCGCGGCCGTGTCAGGCGGGAGCCGCGGGCCCGCGGCACGGATCACTCGCGAATTCGGCAGGGACGGAGGAGCGGAGAGACCCTCAGGCCACGCCGGGGACGACGGCCGGGCGCTGCGGGGGACGCCGACCGGGCCGCGCGGGACCCGCCCACCGGGGGACGCGACGGGCCCAAGGGCAAGGGGGCCTGTGAATACGGGCGGAGCGGGGGCCGTCCTCCTAGCGTCGGCCTCATGATCACGAAGAAGACCCTGCTGCCCCTCGCCGCCCTGCTGATGCTGCCGCTCGCGGGCTGCACCGGAGGCGCGCAGAACACGGACCCCGCCGGCGACGTGCCCGGCTCGTCCGCCACCCGCACCGACCCGGGCCAGGCCAACGACGCCGCGTGCACCCGCATCGGCGCGACCGCCCTCTCGACCCTCGCCGACGGGGCCACCGACGACGTGCTGCTCGGCTACGCCGTCCAGGAAGGCGACACCTGGTACGTCGCGGCGCCCCTCGGCGAGAACAACGTGCTGAGCGACACCATCGGCCTCTGGACCACGACGGGCGACGTCGAGTCGGACGACTTCGACGCGACCTTCGAGTCGGCCAACGACGACGCCGCCGAGAACTCGTCGTTCACCCGTGCGACCGACGCCGACGACGACTCCGACGCCGCCGAGCAGGCGCTGTCGTGCATCGAGGACGCCGACGACACGGCCCGCTGAGCCCCGCACCGTCAGGAGGACGAGCGCGACGGGCACCTGACGGCGGCCGGGGCGGCCGTCCGGGGCGCCAGTGCGCCTTCCGGTCACCACGGTGCGCAGCGCTCGGCCTCCTGGCACCATGGGACGGAAGGGGCCTGCGCCCCTCGTGCCGAGGAGACGGGAGGCACCGTGGGCTACCTGACCTACGACGGCGGCACCGCGGAGGTGCAGCTGGACGACCGCGTGCTGGCCCACCTCCAGATCGTGATCATCACCAAGATCCGCCGCCAGGAGAGCTTCGTCTTCTCGTGGAAGGAGCCCGCCTCGGCCGGCGACGGCCGCAGCAGCGTGTGGATCCACCCGACCGTGAGCCTGCGCTTCTCGTTCGCGGGCAGCCGACCGCCGACCATCAACCCGCGGTGGATCGCCGTGCTCACCGAGTCGGCCAACAGCGGCCAGGGCCTCCAGCTCCTCCCCGAGCCGCCCGTCGGCGCCGCCGGCGAGGCGACCCCGACGACGTCCGTCGCGAGCGGGGCGACCGGGGCCGAGGGCGCCTAACCCCGCCGAGCCGAGCCGAGCCGAGCCGAGCCGAGCCCGCGCAGGGTCCCGCACCCCGCGCCTCCCGTCAAGCCCGTTTGGCGATGCGTGCCCCGGCGAGCGCTCCCCTGGGTGTCGACCCGCGCCTCCCGGCGTGGTGTGGAGGTCCATCCACTCGACGAGAGGACCCCCATGTTCTTCCACAAGCAAGAGCTGCAGCACAGCGCGACCCCCGACGCCCCCGACGCCGTCTACGCCCGCAAGCTGCAGGAGGTGCTCGGCGGCCAGTACGGCGAGATCACGATCGCCATGCAGTACGGCTTCCAGGCCTGGAACACCCACATCCCCGGCAAGTACCGCGACATGCTCTTCGGCATCGCCGCCGAGGAGTTCGGCCACGTCGAGATGCTCGCCATCATGATCTCGCAGCTGCTCGAGAAGGCCCCCGTGGGCCTCACCGACGAGGCCGTGCAGAACGACCCCGTCATGGCGGCCGTGATCGGCGGCACCGACGTGCAGCAGGCCATCGTCGCCGGCGCCGGCGCCCGCCCCGTCGACAGCATGGGCAACCCCTGGCAGGGCGCGTTCATCACGTCGAGCGGCAACCTGCTCGCCGACTTCACCGCCAACGCGAACGGCGAGATGCAGGGCCGCCTCCAGGCCGCCCGGCTCTACCACATGACCGACGACAAGGGCGTGCAGGACCTCCTGAGCTTCCTCATCGCCCGCGACACCATGCACCAGAACCAGTGGCTCGCCGCGATCCAGGAGCTGCAGGACGACGGCATCGAGCAGTTCCCGGTGCCGAGCACCTTCCCGCAGTCGAAGGAGGACCAGACGGTGAACTACCAGTACCTCAACTTCTCCGACGGCGCGCACGCGAAGGAGGGCTCGTGGGCCAGCGGACCCACGCCCGACGGCAAGGGCGAGTTCAGCTACCACGACGGCCCCACGACGACGCCGATGCCCGCGCCGACGACGCCCGACGAGCGCTTCCACGGCACGACCGGCAAGTCGCCGCTGCTCGAGAAGACGAAGGGCGCCCTCCACAAGGGCTGACCCGGCCCTCCCTCACCAGGACCCCGTCCCGGACGAGCTTCCCCGCCCGGGACGCCCGCCCGGGGCGGGGTCCTCGTGCATCCCCCACCCTGATGACGAAGGAGTCGCGGGTCGGCTCGTCCGCACCCGCCCGCCCCCGAAGGAGACCACCATGAACAAGAGCACCCTCGCCCTGCTCGGAGCCGGCGCGGGCGTCGCCGCCTCCGCGGCGGCGGCCGCCGCGGCCCTGGCCCGGCGCCACGCGGAGAAGCAGCCCGTCGCCGACGGCTGGAAGTCCGTGACCGTCCTGGCGACGCCGGACGACATCGCCCCGGGCGGCGTCGTCGGGCCGCCGTTCGACCGGCTCGCGGAGGTCGTCGAGACGCGCCTCCTGCCGGCCCCCGGCGACCGCGGCACCGAGCTGCACGCGCGGGTGCTGCCCGGCGGCCGGGCCGAGGCCGTCGTCCGCGAGCAGCTCGGCGGCGACCGCGCCGACACGCTGCGCCGGGCCCTCCGCGAGCTCAAGACGCGCGTCGAGACGGGCGAGGTGCTGCAGCAGCTGCCGCGGCCCGAGGGGCGCCGGAAGCACACGGTCGCGGGTGCCCTCGTCGACGGCGCCGAGCGTCGCGCGTTCGGGGCGGGTGCGCTGTGAGGGCGCTCGTCTGGAACGGGGTGAACGACCTCCGTGTCGAGCAGGTCGACGAGCCGAGGCTGCTCAACGCCCACGACGCGATCGTCAAGGTGTCTCTCACCACCTCGTGCGGCAGCGACCTGCACCTGCTCGGCGGCTACGTGCCGACCATGCGCTCCGGCGACGTGCTCGGCCACGAGTTCGTCGGCGAGGTCGTCGAGGTCGGCTCGGCCGTCCGCCGGCACGCCGTCGGCGACCGGGTCGTCGTCAACTCGTTCATCGCCTGCGGCCGCTGCTGGTACTGCCGGCAGGAGCAGTACTCGCTCTGCGACAACGGCAACCCGAACGCGGGCATCGCCGAGAGCCTCTGGGGCCAGTCGCCCGGCGGCTGCTTCGGCTACTCGCACGCGGTCGGCGGCTGGGCGGGCAGCCACGCGGAGTACATCCGGGTGCCGTACGCCGACGTCGGGGCCTTCACCGTGCCCGAGTCGGTCAGCGACGAGCGCGCGCTGTTCGCCTCCGACGCGGCCCCGACCGGCTGGACGGGTGCCGACCTCGGCGGCGTCGGGCCGGGGTCGACCGTGGCCGTCTGGGGTGCCGGCGGCGTCGGGCAGATGGCGGCCCGCGCCTCCCTGCTGCTCGGGGCGGAACGCGTCGTCGTCATCGACCGCCTGCCCGAGCGCCTCGCACAGGTGCGTGACGTGATCGGCGCCGAGACGATGGACTACACGCAGGTCGAGGTGCTGCCCGAGCTGCGCGAGCTCACCGGCGGCCGGGGCCCCGACGTCTGCATCGAGGCCGTCGGCATGGAGGCCCACCGCGACAGGCCCGACTTCGGCTACGACATGGTCAAGCAGCAGCTGCGGCTGCAGACCGACCGGCCCACGGCCGTGCGCGAGGCCGTGACGGCGGCCCGCAAGGGCGGCAGCGTGTTCGTGCTCGGCGTCTTCGGCGGGGTGGTCGACAAGTTCCCGCTCGGGGCGCTGATGAACAAGGGGCTGACCATGCGCGGGGCCCAGATGCACGGGCAGCGGTACACGCCGATGCTGCTCGAGCGCATGGCCGCCGGCGAGCTGACCACCGAGCACCTCGCGACCCACGTGATGCCGCTCGACGAGGCGCCGCGGGGCTACGAGATGTTCAAGGAGAAGGAGGACGGCTGCGTGCGGGCGGTGTTCCGCCCGTAGCGGCGTCGAGGAGGCGCGGGCGCGGCCCCTCAGAGGAGCCCGGTGAGCCCGGTGGTCACCAGCGTCGCGCCGCCGAGCAGCGCGACGCCCAGGGCGACCGCCCGCACGACGGGGGCGGGGACCCGGTGCCCCAGCGCGACTCCCGCGGCGGCTCCGGCCAGGAGGCCGGCGACGGCCCAGGCGAGCGGGGCCAGGGGCAGGCCGGCTGGGGCGACCGCGCCGGCGGCGACGGCGGTGGCGGAGGCGGCGCTACCGCCACCGCCACCGCCAGCGCCGTCGCCGACGAGCACCAGCACGGCGAGCGTCACGAGGTTGAGCGGCAGCGAGAAGGCCTGGAGGGTGGCGCTCATCACGCGCGGTTCCCACCGACGCTGCGCGGCGAAGATCGCCACCGGCGGGCCCGACGCCGCGGCGATCGCGTTGAAGACGCCGCTGGCGGCCCCGGCCGCGACCGCCCCGCGGGTGCCGTCGAGCCAGCGCAGCTCGCGGCGCGCGATGACGAGCGCGGTCGCGACGACCACGACCGACCCCGCGAGCAGCGAGAGCAGCGGCGTGCGCACCGACTGCGCCAGCAGGGCGGTCGGCACGACGAACAGGGCGGCGGGCACGAGCAGCCGCAGCGCGTCGCCGAGGCGGACGTGCCGCCACGAGCGCGCGAGCACCACGAGGTTGAGCACGATCGACATGACCAGCACCACACGCACGCCGGGGCCGTGACCGAGCACCAGCACGAGCAACGGCGAGCAGACGAGCGCGAAGCCGAGCCCCGAGGCGACCTGGCACGCGGCGCCGACGGCGACGACGAGCAGCACCGCGACGCCCAGCCAGTCCATGTGCCCCCCGCCGTGAGCCTACCGACCGGGCCTGCGCCTCCCGGGCTCAGCGCCCCTGGCCGCGCACCCCGACCTGCAGCGTCAGGCGCCGAGCAGCAGCTCCAGGCCGAGCGCGGTCATGACGACGGCGATGAGCCCGTCCAGGATCCGCCACGACGACGGCCGCGCGAAGAAGGGGCGCAGGAGGCGCGAGCCGAGGCCCAGCGCCGCGAACCACGCGAGGCTGCCCGCGATCGCTCCCCCGGCGAACCACCAGCGCAGGTCGCCCTCCTGCTGGTTGGCCACCGAGCCGAGGAAGACGATCGTGTCGAGGTAGGTGTGCGGGTTGAGCCAGGTGAGGGCGAGGACGGTGAGGACGGCCGTGCGGCGGCGGACCGGGGCGGAGCCGGGCGCACGGCCAGAGGTCGACGAGCGGGCCGGCGCCGGGGCGGCGACCGTCGCGACCGAGCCGGTGGCGGGGCTGGTGACCGAGCCGCTGAGGGGTCCCTCGACCGGGCCGGTGGCGCCGACGGGCTCGAGGGGCCCGGAGCCGGGGCCGACCACGGGTGCGGCGGGCGTGCCGGACGCGGAGGCCTCGTCGGGCCCGTCGACCGTCAGCCCTCCGACCGGCCGGAGCGCCCGACGGGCGGCGAACCCGGCGTAGACGAGGAGGAACGCCGCCCCCACGACCCGCACGACGACGAGCGCCTGCGGAGCAGCGGCGACCACCGCACCGACCCCGGCGACGCCCGCGGTGATGAGCACGGCGTCGCTGAGGGCGCAGATCACGATGACCGGCACGATCACTCGGTTCACGCCCTGCAGGCCGAGCTTGAGGACGTACGCGTTCTGGGCGCCGATCGCGACGATGAGGGCGAGCCCGGTGCCCATGCCCGTGAGGGAGGTCAGCAGCAGCGTGGAAGTGGTCACCCGGCGACGCTACGTCCGCGCCGTGCATCTCTCCAGCTACAGATCATCATGCCGCATAAGCTGTGCTGATGACGATCTCGGGGCCGCGCGCGTGACGCCGTTCGCGCTCGACCACCTCGAGACCCTGCGCGCCATCGTCGACGAGGGCACCTTCGAGGCCGCGGCCCAGCGGCTGCACATGACGCAGTCGGCCGTCTCGCAGCGCATCAAGGCGCTCGAGCGCACGGCGGGCCAGGTGCTGCTGCAGCGCACGACGCCGGTCGTGCCGACCGCGGCCGGCGACGTCGTGCTGCGCTACGCCCGCCAGGTGCAGCTGCTCGCCGCCGACACGGCGGCCGAGCTGGGGCACGGAGCACGAGGAGGCGCCTCCGACGCGGGTGCGCCGCCCCCGTCGCTGGCCCTGGCCGTCAACGCCGACTCGCTCGCCACCTGGTTCCTCGACGCGCTGGCGTCGCTGCCGCCGGAGGCGCCCGTGGTGTTCGACATCCGGCGCGAGGACGAGGAGCGGACGACGACCCTGCTGCGCCAGGGCGACGTGCTCGCGGCGGTGACGTCGACGAGGGAGCCGATCCAGGGCTGCACGTCGGAGGCGCTCGGCACGATGCGGTACCGCGCGGTGGCGAGCCCCGGGTACGTCGACCGCTGGCTCGGCGGGGTGCCGTCGATCGGCCGGGTCGACGCGACGCCGATGCTCTCGTTCGACCGCAACGACGACCTGCAGCGGGGGTTCCTCCGCCGGGCGCTCGGTTACGACCCGCGCCCGCCACGGCACTACGTGCCCTCGTCGTCGGACTTCGTGCGGGCCGTCGGGCTCGGCCTCGGCTGGGCGCTGCTGCCCGACCAGCAGAGCGCCGACGACCTCGCCGCCGGGCGGCTCGTCGAGCTGTCGCCGGGCGACGTGGTCGACGTCGAGCTCTGGTGGCAGCGCTGGACGCTGGCCTCCCCCCTGCTCGACCGCGTCTCGGCGGCCGTCAGGGCGGGCGCCGCGGGGGCGCTGCTGCCGCCCGCCTGAGCGGCGCGGCGCCCGGGCCGCCGTGCCGCGGCCGGGCCGAGCCCCTCGCGAGCGGGCGGGTCCGTGTCCTCGTGGGCGGGCCGGCGCTGACCCGCCCACGGGGACACGGACCCGCCGCACTGCCCACACCACCCGGTCCGACGCGAGACGGGCGGCGACAGACCCGTGCACCCCGCGCAGGCTCAGCACACGGCGGCCGCGCGGCGCAAGCCCCTGACGCGATGAGGCCCCGCGTGCAGGGCCGGTGGTTGCCTCGGTGGACGCCGGGGCGCGGCCGACAGGACGGCCGGTCCCGACGGCGCCCGCTGCCAGGAGGACACATGACCACGCCCGCCCGACCCGCCGCCGCCTCCTCGGAGCCGGCCCGTCCCGAGGGCTCGACCCGCGACTCCGGCTCGACCCGCGACTCCGGCACCCCGGGCGCCGACGGCGCCGCCGGCGGCTCGAAGCTCAAGCAGGCGATCACCGGCCCGCTGCTGTACCTCTTCATCCTCGGCGACGTGCTCGGCGCCGGCATCTACGCCCTCATGGGCACGCTCTCGGCCGAGGTCGGCGGCGCGCTCTGGGCCCCGCTGCTGCTCGCCCTGCTGCTCGCGCTGCTGACCGCGGGCTCGTACGCCGAGCTCGTCACCAAGTACCCGAAGGCCGGAGGCGCGGCGATCTTCGCCGAGAGGGCGTTCCGTCAGCCGGTGGTCTCGTTCCTGGTCGGCTTCAGCATGCTCGCCGCCGGCGTCGTCAGCGCCGCCGGCCTCTCGCTCGCGTTCGCCGGCGACTACCTGTCGACCTTCGTCGACCTGCCGACCGTGCCGACCGCCATCGCCTTCCTCGCCCTCGTCGCCTGCCTCAACGCCCGCGGCATCAGCGAGTCGCTCAAGGGCAACGTCGTGATGACCGTGATCGAGGTGAGCGGCCTCGTCATCGTGATCGTCGTCGTCGCCGTGATGCTCGGCAGCGGGGGCGGCGACGTCGGCCGCGTCGGCGAGTTCCCGGCCGACGCTGACCCGGCGATCGCGACGCTCGGCGCCGCGATCATCGCCTACTACTCGTTCGTCGGCTTCGAGACGAGCGCCAACATCGCCGAGGAGGTGCGCGAGCCCCGCCGCGTCTACCCCCGCGCCCTGTTCGGCGCCCTCGCCACCGCCGGCGTCGTCTACGTGCTCGTGGGCCTCGCCAGCGCGATCGCGCTGCCCGCCGACGAGCTCAGCGGCTCGACCGGCCCCCTGCTCGACGTCGTCGCGGCCAGCGGCGTCGCCGTGCCCTCGTGGCTGTTCAGCCTCATCGCGCTGATCGCGGTCGCCAACGGCGCCCTGCTCACCATGATCATGTCGAGCCGCGTCACCTACGGCATGGCCGAGCAGGGGCTGTTGCCCCGCCCGCTCGGTGCCGTGCTCGAGAAGCGCCGCACGCCGTGGGCCGCCATCCTCGTCACCACGGCCGTCGCGATGGGCCTCACCCTCGTCGGCGACATCGGCACGCTCGCCGAGACGGTCGTGCTGCTGCTGCTCTTCGTGTTCATCAGCACGAACGTCGCGGTGCTCGTGCTGCGGAAGGACCGCGTCGAGCACGAGCACTTCCGGGTCTGGACGGCCGTGCCCGTGCTGGGCGTCGCCTCCTGCGTCCTGCTGCTCACGCAGCAGAGCGCCCAGGTGTGGCTGTTCGGCGCGATCATGCTCGCCGCGGGCGTCGTGCTCTACCTGCTCGCGAAGCTCGGCAGCCGCCGCGGCCCCAAGGTCGGCAGCGGCGCGGGCACCGGCACCGGCACCAGCAGCGGCACCGGCGCCGACCGGGCCTGAGGCGCCCGGACCGCACCGACCGCGCGTCGTCCGCGACGCGAACAGTTCCGGCCCGGGCCGGGCACCCGGCGCCCCGTCGGTGTCGACTCGGAGCACGGCACGGCACGACACGGAACGGCACGACCGACCGCACCACCGACCGCACGACCGCCCGCGGCACAGCAGCCGCGGCGCACGACAGCCCGCGAGGGCGGAGGAGGCACCATGCGCGAACTCAGGATCGTCAAGGCACTCGAGGCGGTCGAGCGCGAGAAGAGGCTCGACCCGCTCGTCGAGAAGGTGGCCGGCGTCGTCGACGCCGTGCTGAAGCCCCGGGCGCTGCGCGACCTGCTGCACGGCGTGCCCGCCGGCCACCCGCTGCACCCCGTGATGGTGCTCGTGCCGACCGGCGCGTGGATCAGCGCGGCCCTCCTCGACCTGATGCCCGGCCAGGAGCGCCCCGCCCGCACCCTCGTCGGCGCCGGCGTGCTCGCGGTCGCCCCGTCGGCCCTGGCCGGCTTCGCCGACTGGTCGGCCACGCACGAGCAGCAGAAGCGCACCGGGCTCGTGCACTCCGCCGCCAACCTCGTCGGCACCGCGCTCTACGGCGCCTCTTACCTGCAGCGGCTGCGCGGCAAGCAGACGAGCGCCAAGGTGCTCTCGTTCGCGGGCCTCGGAGCGGTGGGCCTCGGCGGCTTCATCGGCGGGCACCTCGCCTACCGCCAGGCCGTCGGCGCGAACCACGCGGAGGACGTGCCGCACCTCGTCTCGCCCGGCTGGCACGAGGTCACCCGCCTCGACGCCCTGCCCGAGGGCGAGCTGACCGGCCTCGACCTCGACGGGCAGCCGCTCGTCGCGCTGCGTCGCGGCGACGAGGTGGAGGTGCTCTCGAGCGTCTGCAGCCACCTCTCCGGCCCGCTCTCCGAGGGCGAGCTCGTCACCGACGCGGGGAAGCCCGGCGAGGCCTGCGTCTCGTGCCCCTGGCACGACAGCGTCTTCTCGATGCGCACCGGCGAGGTCGTGCACGGTCCGGCGACGTCGCCGCAGCCGCGGTTCGACACCCGCGTCGTCGACGGCACGGTGGAGGTGCGGCTGCCCGACGCGGGCTGACCGCCCGGCCGACCCGCGCCTCCGGCAGGCCCTCGCTCCCGCTCCGGGGCGGTGGGGAGCCCGCCGGAGGCGCGGTGCGCGTAGTGCACGGACGCCCCGCGAGCAAGGGCGAGCACGGCCGGGCCCCTCGTGGTTCGGTCGATCCCATGAGACGACTCCACTACTCCGGCAGCTACATGCTGGTCGGTGACCGCACCTGCAAGGCCGTGCTCCGCTACGCGAGGGCGCTCGCCGAGGCCGACACCTCCGACATCGTGTCGGTGCCCGTCGTGACCGAGGGCGGCAGCAAGGCCTACGCGCACCTGCTCATCGGCCCGGCGAGCCAGGTGTTCTCCACCCCGGTCGAGAACAGCCAGGACGAGCCCGTCGACGAGGACGTCATCCGCGACCTCGAGGAGGCGACGCTGCGCCTCCAGCCCTCCCGACCGGCCTGGCCGCAGGAGATGCTCGACATCCCCGACCTCGACAGCGAGAGCTACGGCGCCGAGTTCGCGAACGCGCCGGGCGCCGACGCCGAGGGCGCCGAGGGCGACGACCAGGGCAAGGCGAGCGCGCACTCCAGCGGCGCCGAGGCCGCCGCCGGGCCCGACGGCGCCACGGACGAGCACCTCGCCGGCGCCCGCACCGGCTCCTGACCCGCTCCCTGTCGCAAATGCCGACCATCGCAGGCTCGGTCGGATCGCAACAGGGGGAAAACCCGGTATTGCGGCGCTGATGGTCGGCATTTGCGACACGGAGCGGTCGAGAGGGCGGAGGGGCCGGAGGCGCGGGGGCGGCGAGGGGAGCCGCCCGGCGATCTGACGTGGCGGGTTGAGTCGCCTCCGCTCAACTTCTTCCGCCGACCGGGAATGACCCGGGGCTCCCTGCGTTTACTTGAGTCGCAGCCACTCAAGTTTCCCCAGGAGGTCCCATGCCTGCACAGTTCGGCTCCGGCGACGGCGGCTCGTTCGACGAGTTCCTCGCCCGCCTCATGAACGGCGCCCGGTCGGGTCAGACCGGACGCCCCGTCGACATCTCGCGCCTGCTCAGCAGCGCCGCCCACGGGCTCGTCACCCGGGCCGGCGAGTTCGCCACCAGCCGTGGCCACGCCGAGGTCGACTCCCTGCACGTCCTGCGGGTGCTCCTCGACGAGTCGCCCGCCGCCGACGTCGTCCGCCACGCGGGCGTCGACCGCGACGCCCTGCTCCGAGCCGTCGACAGCCGCCTCCCCGGCCCCTCGTCCGACACCCCGAGCACCGTCGCCCTCACCCCGGCCGCCCAGCGCGTCCTGCTCCAGGCCGCGCAGGCCGCCCGCGCGTTCGGCTCGACCTACGTCGACCCCGAGCACGTCTTCTTCTCGCTGGTCGTCGACCAGCAGTCGGTCAGCGGGCAGCTGCTCGCCGCCGCGGGCATCACCCCGCAGGCGCTCCAGGCGTTCGTCCGCGACGGGTCGCCGACGGGCGGGTCGACCGCGGGAGGCGCCGCAGGCGCGGCCGGGAGCGGAGCCGGCACGGGCACCGACGCGACCGGTGCCGGCGACCCGGCCCGCGACTCCGGCACGCCCACCCTCGACCAGTACGGCAGCGACCTCACGGCCCGCGCCCGTCGCGGCGAGATCGACCCGGTGATCGGCCGGGCCGACGAGGTCGAGCAGACCGTCGAGATCCTGCTGCGCCGCACGAAGAACAACCCGGTGCTGATCGGCGAGCCCGGCGTCGGCAAGACCGCCATCGTCGAGGGCCTCGCCCAGCGCATCGTCGACGGCGACGTGCCCGAGCTGCTGCAGGGCAAGCGCGTCGTCACGCTCGACCTGGCCGGCATGGTCAGCGGCACCCGCTACCGCGGCGACTTCGAGGAGCGCCTCACGACGGTCGTCGACGAGATCGCCGCCCACCAGGGCGAGCTGATCGTCTTCCTCGACGAGATCCACACGGTCGTCGGGGCCGGCGGCAACGGCGACGGCACCATGGACGCCGGGAACATCCTCAAGCCCCGCCTCGCCCGCGGCGAGCTGCACCTCATCGGTGCGACGACGCTGAAGGAGTACCGCACGATCGAGAAGGACGCCGCCCTCGAGCGCCGCTTCCAGCCCGTCACGGTGCCCGAGCCGAGCGTCGACGACGCCGTGCTCATCCTCACCGGGCTCGCCCCGCGCTACGAGGAGCACCACGGCGTCGCCTACGCGCCCGAGGCCCTGAGCGCGGCCGTCGAGCTGTCGGCGCGCTACGTCAGCGACAGGTTCCTGCCCGACAAGGCGATCGACCTGATCGACCAGGCCGGCGCCCGTCGTCGCCTGCGCCTCGGCGGCCGGGTCGACACCGCGGCGCTCCAGGCCCGGCTCGCCGAGCTCGAGTCGTCGAAGCACGCCGCGGTCGCCGCGGAGCGCTACGAGGAGGCGTCGCACCTGCGCGACGAGATCGAGGCCGTGCAGGAGTCGCTGGCCGCGGCGGTCGGGAGCGGTCACGCCGACAGCACGGCGGTCGGCACGGCGGCGGTCGGGACGGAGGCGGTCGGCACGGAGATCACCGCGGCGGACGTCGCCGAGATGGTCGCCCGCGCCACGGGCATCCCGGTCGCGCGCCTCACCGACGGCGACCGCTCGCGGCTCGCCCTGCTCGAGCAGGAGCTGCACGCCCGGGTGGTCGGCCAGGACGACGCGGTCACCGCGATCGCCAAGTCGGTGCGGCGCAGCCGGACGGGCCTCGGCGATCCCGCCCGCCCGACCGGGTCGTTCCTCTTCCTCGGGCCGACCGGCGTCGGCAAGACCGAGCTGGCGAAGGCCCTGGCCGAGTCGCTCTTCGGCGACGAGGGCGCGATGATCCGGCTCGACATGAGCGAGTACGGCGAGCGCCACACGGTGAGCCGCCTGGTCGGCTCCCCTCCCGGCTACGTCGGCTACGACGAGGCCGGCCAGCTGACCGAGCGCGTGCGGCGGAACCCGTACTCGGTGATCCTGCTCGACGAGATCGAGAAGGCGCACCCCGACGTGTTCAACCTGCTGCTGCAGGTGCTCGACGACGGCCGGCTGACCGACGGCCAGGGCCGCACGGTCGACTTCCGCAACACGGTCGTCGTGATGACGTCGAACCTCGGCTCGGAGTTCCTCGCCTCGCGCGGCGGCGCCCTCGGCTTCACGCCGGCCGGGCCCGTCGGCTCCGACCCCGCGGCCGGGAACGGCTTCGGGTCGGAGAAGGCGCTGCGCGACCGCGTCATGGGCAAGCTGCGGGAGGCGATGCGGCCCGAGTTCCTCAACCGCATCGACGAGATCGTGCTCTTCCGCAAGCTCGACCGGGCGCAGCTGCGCGACATCGTGCGCCTGCTGCTCGGGGCGACCTCGCGTCGCCTCGAGGCCCAGGGCATCGCGGTCGAGGTCGACGACGCGGCCACCGACTGGATCGTCGACCACGGCTACGAGCCCGAGTTCGGCGCCCGGCCGCTGCGCCGCACGATCCAGCGCGAGGTCGACGACCGGCTCGCCGACCTGATGGTCTCCGGCGCGGTCGCGGCCGGCGGGCGCGTGCTGGTCAGCGTCGGAGGCGACGGCGAGCTCGTCGCCCGCCCCGTCGCGGCGGAGGTCGCGAGCGCGGCGTAGCCGCGGGGGCGGCTGCGGTCGCGGCTGCGGTCGCGGCTGCGGGACTGCGGGAGGCGCGGTGTCGGTCTGACCGGCACCGCGCCTCCCTGCGTCCGCCGCCGTGACCCTGCTCTCGCGCTCTCTTCTCGAATTTGAGCGTGATCCGCCGGATGACGAGGCCGGAGCCGCGCCACCCGGCTCCTCGACGACGGATCTCTCTCGCATTCCCCGTGTCCCTGCATCAGACAGCCGCCGACCTTGTGACGTTCCTGGTTTCAATGTCAGGGTATGTATGCACGATCGAGGGTCGGTCGAGCAGACAGGAACGGGTGATCATGACCAGTGTCAGCAGCATCGGGACGACCGTCGGGCGGAGCCTGGCCACCCTCGCGACCACGGGAGCGCTCGTGCTCGGCGCGGGGCTCGCACCTGCGGTCGCCGCTCCCGCCCCGGCGTCGACCCCGACCGCGACCTCGACGTCGACATCGACGTCGACCTCGGAGTCGGCCACCACGGCCGCGACCACCGGCACGGAGGCGGAGTCCGGCATGATGCCGGCCGGCGAGTTCTCCACACTCGGGTCGACGTACGTGGGCGGCGGGTACTTCGAGTGGGGCGTGACGTCCTCCACCGTGTACGCCAAGTACCAGCACTACTCGAGGACGCACCGGGCCACGGCCTGCGCGAACGGGCAGACGCAGTGCCTGCGCTCGGGCAACGCCGCGCCGTCCTACCTCGCCAACGCGGTGCGGGCGAAGAGCAAGAGCAACAACACGGCGTGGTGGGCGGTCCTCTGACCCGTCGGCGCACGGCCGCCACGACGGTGATCGCCGTCGTGGCGGCCTACGCGCTCGCCGCGGGCGTCGCCCTGGCCGCCGCCGAGGGCCAGGACACCTGGGGGAGCGGCGGGAGCGGCGGCCGGGGCACCGGGGTCGTCGTCCTGGAGACGCCGCCGGACCTCGGGCACGACGCGACACGGCAGGAACTCCTCCGGGCGGTGACGTCGACGGGCGACCAGGTCGCCCGCATGACCCCGGACGACTCGCCCGGCGCTGGTGTCGGCGACTCGCTCGTCCATCCCCTGACCGGCGGAGCCGGGCAGCCCCTGGGCCCCTGGGTGCGGTGGACCCTCGCCGACCACGACTCCTGGCTCGACCTCGACCCCCGCGGCTTCTACGTGACCGACGCGGACGACCCGAGCCCCCTCCTCGCCGCTCTCGACAGCGCCGGCTTCGCCGCGGCGGACGCGACGGTGGGGCCTCTCGACGAGCTCCGGGCGCTGGTCACGGTGCCCTCCGTCGCCGGGCTGCTCGTGACGGTGATGCTCGTCGCCCTCGGTGCTGCCGGCGTCGAGGCCGAGCGCGGCCGCCGACGCCGCCTGGTCTGCGCGCTCGTCGGGTGGACCAGACGACGCGCCCTCGTCGCCGAGCTCCGGGAGGCAGCATCGCCCCTGGCAGGAGCGGCCCTCGGCTCGGTGCTGCTCGTGCTGGCTCTCTGGTGGAGCATCGGCGGGCTCCGGAGACCCGAGTTCGTCCTGCCCGTGATCGCTCTGATCTGGGGCGGAACGACAGCGTGGCTGCTCCTCTGTCGAGCGACGGCGGCGCACGGACCCCGGCCGTCGAGGCTGCTCTCAGCCAGCACCGGAGCAGGGAGCCGCCGGCGTGCGCTCGTCGTGCCGATCGCGCTGCACGTCGCCCTCGTCGCGGTCGTGGCGGGCGAGGTCACCCTCGGCCAGCGCGCCGCCGACGCCGCCGACCGTGTCGCGACCTCCTCCGCGGCGCAGCTCGACCTGCACGATGGGTCCGTGCTGAGCGTCGGCCTCGCCGGAGCGGACGACCGCGAGTTCGACCGGGCGCTCGCCCGGGTGGCCCGTGACGAGATCGCCGCCGGCAGGGCGACGATGAACGACCCCGACACCGTTCCCGGCGCGCTCGTCACCGCCCGGGGCGGCACCGGCACCGGCACCGGCGAGCCTCACGGCGACGGGGACGACGTCGTCGTCGTGCAGACCGCAGGCGACCCCGAGGCGGCACGGGCCCTCGCCGCCGACGTCGTCGCCTACCTCCGGATGGTCTGGACCACGACCGGCGACGTGCTGCCTCCGCTCGGCGCTCGCCTCGAGACCCTGCCGCCCGGCGTCGTCGTGCCCGACCCAGCGACCCTGCGCCTCTCCCCCGTCGACGGGCCGCCGACCGTGATCGTCGAGGTGCCCCTGGTGCACCTGCCCGACGACGTGCTGGCGACCGCCGCCTTCAACGGCCGGGTGGTCTTCGACGACCGCACCTCGGTGGAGGCGGCCCTCGACGACGTCGGCGTGCTGCCACTCGTCCACGGGTGGGAGACCGTCGGTGACGGCTACGCCCGCGCCGCCCGCGAGGTGCTCGCCGAGCAGCGCCTGGTCGTCCTCGCGGCCGGGCTCGGCGGGCTCGCCCTCGCGGCCGGGCTCGTCGTGGCGACGACGGCGCACGTCACGCGCACCCGTCGGCGTCGGCTGCTCCTCGCGACCGTCGGACGCTCGGACTGGTCGGTCGACCTCCCCCACGTCGTCGTCGGCACCGGCCTCACCACCGTCGCCTGCGCGCTCGGTCTCACGGTCGCGCGGGCCGACGGCCCTGCCGACGCCCTCGTCGTCACCGGCGCGGCCGTCGGGCTGCACGTCGCCCTCGCGGGCGCGGCGCTCCTCGCCGCCCGACGTCGCCGCCCTGCGCGCCCGTCCCCCACCGCCGCCGCCCTGCCCTCCGAGGAGACCCCGTGACCCACCCGCACCGAGGCCGGCCGACGCCGGTGCCGACGACCGCCACCGCGCCTCCCGGGCCTCCCGCACCGTCCCGAGGGCCGACCGCCCCCCTCGTCGTGGCGGGCCTCGGTCTGCGGACGGGGCGCCGGGACCTGTGGCGCGGCCTCGACCTGACGGCCGAGCCGGGTGCCGCGGTGGCGGTGACGGGGCCGAACGGCAGCGGGAAGTCGTCCCTCCTGGCGTGCATCGCGGGTCTCCGGGCCCCGACCACGGGGACCGTGACGGTCGCGGGCTCCGCCGTCGGCACGGCGAGGAGCCGCGCCCTGCGCCGACACCTCCGTGAGACGTGCGGCGTCCTGCTGCAGCACGGCAGCCTGGTGCCGGAGTGGACCGTCCGCGAGAACGTCGACGTCGTACGCCCGCACGGGGTCAGCCGCGAGACGAGACGGGCGCGGGGGCGAGCCGCGCTGCGTCGACTGCAGCTCGACGGACGGGGCGACGACGTCACCGGCCACCTCAGCGGCGGTGAGCAGCAGCGGGTGGCCGCCGCGCGCCTCCTCGTCCACCGCCCCGCGCTCGTGGTGGCCGACGAACCGACCTCGGCGCTCGACGCCACGGGGCGCGAGCTGGTGCTCGACGCCCTCGACGAGCTGCGCCGGGAGGGCACCGTCGTGGTCGTCGCGACCCACGACCCCGTCGTCGCGGAGTGGTGCGACGTGGTCGTCGAGCTGGGAGGCGCGGATCAGGTCGCTCGCGCGGCCGCGGGCGTATCGTCGGGGGCATGAGCGCAACCGACGACACCACCCCGTCCACCGCCCCCGACGGATCCACCGAGATCACCGACGAGCAGGCGAAGTACACCGAGGAGCTCCCCGACGGCAAGAAGGCCGGGCTCGTCGACGACGACAAGGACTCGGAGTCGACCGACAACTAGTCGACGGCCCTCGCCCCACCACGCCAGAGCGGCGTCGCCCCCACGAGGGCGGCGCCGCTCTCGTGCGCTCGCGGCAGCCTCCCGCCGCCACTGCCCGCCGTCCGCCGCCCGCCGCACCGTGACGAACCACGTCCTCGCAGCGGAACCCCGCCGCGGCGTGGTTCGGGGGCGAGGACGTGGTTCGTGACCGCGGCGGTCACGCCCCGGGCGGCTCGTCCCACCCCGTCTGCGGCGTGCGGCAGTCCTCGCAGAAGACGTACTGCGAGATCCGCCGCCGCTCGTCGCTGACCCAGTCGATCGCCGGGCGCACCCGCTCGGGAGGCACGTGGCCGATCCGGTACACCGCCATCAGCTCGAGGTCGTCGGGCACCGCCAGCAGCCGCTCGACCTGCGCCCAGCGTTCGGGCCGCTCCATCGGGAACGACACGAACTGGATGCCGAGCCCCAGCGTGCCGGTCGCCAGCCAGAGGTTCTCCATCGCGGCCCCGAGGCTGAAGGTCGAGTAGAACGACGTCAGCGAGTCGGGCCGGTACGTCGACCGGTCGAGCATCGCGCCGAGCAGCAGCGGCGAGCCGGCGACGAGGGCGCGGTTCTCGGCGCCGAGCGTCTGCGGCACCCGCAGCGCGTTCATCAGCACCTGGCCGCGCTTCGTGAACACCTGCCCCGTGAACGGGCGCAGCGGCGCGGGCAGCTCGTCGAAGAGCATGCCGTCGCGGCGACGCTCCATCTCGGCGCGGCTGAACCGGAAGAACGGCTTGTAGCGCTCGAAGAAGGTGCCGTCCGACATCGACTCGGTCATGCTCTCGCCGCTGATCCGCGCGACCTCCTCGATGGTCTCCCGCGACTCCACCAGGACGAACCGCCACGGCTGGCTGTTCAGCTGGCTGGGGGCGCGACCGGCGAGCTCCATGAGGAGGCGCTGGTCGGCCGCGCTGACCGGCTCGCTCGTGAAGTGGCCGTTGGTGGTGCGGCGGCGACGGACGGCCTCGACGAAGTCCATCAGCCCGCCTGCCGGGCGGAGGCGCGGAGCGCGCCGCGCAGGGAGCGAACGACGGTCCGTCGACGCGTCGCTGCGAGACCTGGACCCTCGCGGCCGGAACGCCCTCCCCTGCCCCACCCGTGGCGGAGGAGGGCGTTCCCCTGTGCGCGGCGCGGACTGGTGCGCGACAGGGCGTCCGCTCAGCGGGGGCGGAATGCGATGTGTAGCATTCCGGTCAGCATGCCACTCCGGCACGCCTGATCCAAGGAGCACCATGCCCCCCAAGAAAGCCTGCCTCGCGACGATCGGCGCCACCGGCGTCGTCCTCGCCTCCCTCGTCGCCGGCCCGGCGTTCGCCGCGCCCGCGCCGACCGCCGGCACCGCCACCGCGGCCGCCGCCAGCTCGATCGACACCAGCGGGACGGCCGAGCGCCCCGCGGTCACCGTCGTGTCGATCAGCGACGGCGCCGTCGACGTCGCCGTTCAGGGCGCACCGGACGCCTTCGTCGTGTTCACGAACGAGCGAGGGGTCGAGACCCGCGTCCTGCTCGACGGCACGGGCCGCGGCACCGTGTCGATCCGCATCGCCAACGACCGCGAGAACCACTTCGAGGTGCGCTCCGTCGTCGGGGGCGTGCCGTACCTCTCGCAGTGGAGCGTCGACCCGCGGTCCGACGTCGACCCCGGCACTCCCGCCGACCCGGAGCTCCCGGTCGACCCGGAGCAGCCCGTCGGCCCCGAGCAGCCCGGGGCGCCCGGCGACGGCCTCGCCTCGTGGTCGGTGTCCGCCTTCCAGGGCGGCTGGGCCCAGCTGGCCCTCACCGGCCCCGCCGGTCACACCTTCGGCATCTACGACGCCGACGGCCGCTTCGCGTTCAGCGGCAGCTTCGGCACCGACGGCACGTCGCGCGCCTCCCTCGAGGCGGCGGACGGCACCTCGACGTCGTACACGCTGAAGGTCCGTCAGGGCACGACGGTCGTCGAGAGCCACGATGTCGTCCTGGACCGCACCGGGACCAGCCCGGTCACGCCGATCGACCCCGTCGACCCCGTCGACCCGATCGATCCGGTCGACCCCGTCGACCCCGTCGACCCCGTCGATCCCGTCGAGCCGGGGACGCCCGCTCCCGGCGACGTCGTCGTGGGCGACATCGTCGACGGCCGGGCCTCGGTGACCGTCCACGGCTCGTCGTTCGCGAGCTTCATGATCACCGACGCGCGCGGTCGTTTCGTGACGGGCAGCTGGCTGCGGGGCACGTCGATCACGCTCGACCTGGCCGCTCCGGCGGGCGTCGTGACGACCTACACGCTCAGCATGGGCGACCTGCCCGAGCCGGTGCAGTTCTCCATCGACGCTCGCTGACCCTCGGCGCTCTGCTCCCGAGAACCCCCTTCTCGCACGGGAACCCTGCCGCGGCGGGGTTCGCGTGCGAGGAGGGGGTGTCGGTGCGAGGACGGGTGCCGTGGCCGGGTCAGACGTGCAGGCCGTAGCTGGAGTCGACCTGCGTGCCGCCGTCGAGGTCACGCCCGACCCGCTCGCCGCGGGCGGCGAGCACCCCGTCGAGCACCTCCCGCGTGTTACCCCACACCTCGTCGAGCGTGACGGCGTCGACCACGCTCGCGTCGTGCTCACAGCGCTCCGCCGTCCACCCGACCTGCGTGATGTCGACGCCGCAGACCGGGCAGGCCGTGGTGAACGCCATGGCGACGCGGTGCCGGGTGCGACCGAGGGCCCCCGCGTTGATCACGTTGCCGAACCAGAACACCGAGCTCGTCGCCGTGCCGACGGCCTCCGCCACGTGCCGCGGGCCGCTGTCGTTCCCCACGAAGGCGTCGACCGACGCGAGCACCCCGACGAGGTCGGAGAGGCTCAGCTGACCGGCGAGCGAGCCCACCAGGGAGGCACGGCGAGGCTCCCGCGCGCGGGCCACGGCCACGATCCGGTCGGCCAGGGCGACGTCCTCGCCCTCGCCGACGACGACGACCCGCACGCCGTGGTGCGCGAGCCGGGCCGCGAGGTGACCGAAGCGGTCGGGCGACCAGCGCCTCCTCGGGTCGCTCGCCCCGGGATGGAGGGCGACCACCGGGCGACCGTCACCGCCGGGGCCCGAGCGGCCGAGCAGCTCGGCACCGCGCTCGAGCTCGGCCGGGGTCGGGGTCAGCACCGCGCCTGCCGCAGGGGCCGCCCCGGCGAGCGCGACGACCTCGAGGGCCCGGAGCACCTCGTGCTGGTAGTAGACGTACGGGATCGTGCGCTCGAGGGGCACCGCGTCGGAGGTGCGGGTGCCGATCGTGTGCCGTGCCCCGAGCCGCAGCAGGAAGGGGTTCGAGTTGCGCCCGCCGCCGTGCACCTGCACGGCGAGGTCGTAGCACCGGGCGCGGTGCCGCTCGACGAAGCGCTCGGTGGCGGCGTCGTCGACCTCGGTGCCCGACGCGTCGCCCACGCCCGGCACGACCGGCAGCACGTCGACCTCGTCGACGACGTCGGGCCGCCCCGCCAGGAGCGCGCGGTGCACGGGCGACCCGAGCAGGGTCACCGAGGCGCCCGGGTAGCTCGCCCTCAGCGCGGCGATCGCCGGCAGCGCGAACACGAGGTCGCCGAGCCCGCCGCCGCGCAGCACGGCGATGCGGCGCACGTCGGGGAAGGGCTCGCCGAGGGGCGGGAGTCCGGGGATCGTCTGGCGTCGGTCGGGGCTCACGAGGGTCCTCTCTCTGGTGGCTGCCTCCTGCCCGGGCGCGCCCGGGCTCAAACGGGCGGGGCGCCGGGCGCACCGCCGCCGAGGCGTCGAGACGACGCGGCGTGGGCGACGCCGGGCGTCGAGACGACTCGTCCTGGGCCGTGCGGGCCGTCGAAGGCCCAGGTGGAGGCACCTCGGCGCCACGGCGCAGCGGCGCAGCGGCAGCCGCGCTAGTGCGCTCGCTCGAGCGTCTCGCTGGGGTACTCGCCGAACTTCTCGGCGTAGGCCGCCGCGAACCGGCCCGCGTGCGCGAACCCCCAGTGCTTCGCGACCTCGGCGACCGACGTGCGGTGCGGGTCGCTGACGAGGAGCTCCTCGCGGATGCGGTCGAGCCGGAGCGCGCGGATGTAGCCGTTCGGCGTCGTGCCGACGTGCTTCTGGAACGCCTGCTGCA
This sequence comes from Frigoribacterium sp. NBH87, assembly GCF_014217665.1. Taxonomy (NCBI): domain Bacteria; kingdom Bacillati; phylum Actinomycetota; class Actinomycetes; order Micrococcales; family Microbacteriaceae; genus Frigoribacterium; species Frigoribacterium sp. NBH87. The sequence continues at coordinate 2,067,135 of NZ_CP043650.1, read as the reverse complement.
GCGCCCGCACGCTGACGTGCGCCACCTCGGCGAGGTCGACCGAGGTCAGCGGCAGCTGCACGTGGGCGTGCACGTGCTCGATGGCGGCGCGCACGTGGGCGTTGCGCGGCAGCAGCAGCTCGTCGGGCAGGGGCGAGCCCTGCTGGGGGTAGAGCTCCATCAGGGCGATCGCGCCGAGGCGGCCCATCTCGGCCTGCAGCAGCGGGCTCGCCTCGCCGTCGAGCACGCTGCGCGAGATCAGCGTGACGCTGTTGCGCCAGAGCGCCATCGCCTGCTGCCGCGGCTCGACGGCGTGGTCGAAGCGGAGCTGCGCGGGCGTGAAGCCACGCTCGGCCGCGAGGTCGTGCACGGTCTGGCGGTTGATCTGCACCAGCCGCTGGTCGTAGTCGGAGAACGCGAAGCGGAACGGCACCGACGGCCAGAGCCGGGGCTGCCCGGCCTCGAGCCGGATCTCGTCGGGCCCGACGTCGAGCGTGCCCTGGCCGCGGGTGATCCACTGCATGACGTAGTCGTCGCCGGGCGGCATCTCGCCCTCGATGCGGCCCTCGAAGCGCACCGCCCGCAGGCTCATGAACTGGTCGCCGGCCGACGAGTACCGGTAGGAGAAGGGCGCGTCGGAACGCTCGGCGCGCCACTCGATCCCCTCGTACGCGTGAGCGAGGGTGTCGCGGGCTTCGTCGAGGTCGTCACCGTGGGCGTCGACGCGGAAGCGTCGCTCGTCGTAGTCGTCTGTCATCCGCGATGGATCGTGCCACGAGCCACCGACACTGCTGGCGCGCTGTCCGGATAGCGCACTGGGCCGCACCCCTCGGGCACCGGCCTCGCCGTGGCGGCACCCCGGGGAGTCGCCTCAGAAGTCGGTCGCGCCGACGCCCGTCTCGTAGACGGCGAGCAGCATCGCCGCGGCCGTCCTGGCGTCGCGCGTCGGCCCGTCCGGCCCCATGACCGGGGCCTCCATGAGGGCTCCCTCGATCATCAGCACGATCGCGTGGCCGAGGGGCGGCGGGTAGCCGCCCTCACGGCAGAGGCGGTCGACGAGACGGGAGAGCTCGAGGACGTGCCGCTCGGCGGTCTCGACGTCGCCGCCGGCGTGGAGGCACGGGCACGGCGGGGCGGCCGTGTGGTCGGAGGCGATGAAGCTGAAGAGGGAGAGGACCCGGTCGCGCGGGTCGGCCACGGTGCCGCTGAACGTCTCCATCGCCCGGAGCCAGACGGCGTGCGCGTCGGTCTCGGGATGGTCGAGGAGGGTGTCGGTGGATGTCAGGACATCACGCTTTCCGGGGTTCGCGGGGGAGCCCTCACTGTAGGCGGGGCCGGTGACCGCACGGTCAGGGGACGCCGCGACTGTCCGGTCTCGGTCTCCGCGGCGCTCCCGGGCGTCCGGTTTGCGACGCCGCCGTCGGGCCGCGGTCGAGGGGGGAGATCGAGGGGGCGGCGCGCCGTAGTCTCAGCGGACCGGTCCCCGACTCCGGGCGACGCCTCCCGGAGGCACGTCGAGCCCCCGCTCATCGAGCACTCGACCGTCGCACCCCGATCCCCGCCCCGCTCCTTGCCCGGGCACCACCGAACGGACCCCCATGAGCATCCCCGTCTCCTTCACCGACATGCCCGTCACCGAGCCGATCGACATGGTCGCCGTGCTCGCGCAGCTCGCCGACGCCGCGTGACCCGCCCCGTCGACGACGCCGCGGGCCGCGCCCGCACCCCCAGCCGCGCCGAGCTCGCCGCCCTCCAGCCCGAGCAGCTCGTGGCCGTGCTCCGTGCGCGGCTGCTGGTGCCCGAGCTCACGGCCGGCTCGAGCCGCGCCCGCACGACGCAGGGCAGCGGCGCGCGCCGCTAGGCCGCACCGCGCCTCCGCGCGGGCTGCCCTCCGCGGTCTCCCCCGTCGGGCTGACCCCTTCCCCAGCTGGCTCCTCCTCGCGGGAACCGCCTCTCTGCTGCCTGTCGACCTGCACATGCCGACCGCGGAGGCCCTGAGCACCGGATTCCCCGTCACCAGACGGGCGGATCGGGGCATCTGGTCGGCAATTGCGCCTCCCGCGCGACGTCGGTGACGGGGAGGGGCCCGGGCCTGGTTGGCTCGGGGCATGACGCGCACCCTCATCCTCGGCGGGACGGCCTGGCTGGGCCGCGAGATCGCGGCGGCCGCCGTCGCGCGGGGCGGCGAGGTCGTGTGCCTGGCCCGCGGTGAGTCCGGCGCCGTCGCCGAGGGAGCCCGCCTCGTCCGCGCCGACCGCCGCGACCCGGCCGCGTACGACGAGCTCGTCGGCGAGTGGGACGACGTGGTCGAGCTGTCGTCCGACCCGGCCCTCGTGGGGCCGGCCCTCCGTGCGCTGGCCGACCGCGCCTCCCACTGGACCCTCGTGTCGAGCGTCTCCGTCTACGCCGACACCGCGACCCCGGGGGCCGACGAGTCCGCCGAGCTCGTCGACCCCGTCGACACCTCTCGCTACGCCGACGCGAAGGTCGCGGCCGAGCGGGAGTCGGCGGGACGGCTCGGCGACCGCCTGCTCGTCGTGCGCCCCGGCCTCGTCGTCGGGCCCGGCGACCCCAGCGACCGGTTCGGCTGGTGGCCCGGGCGGATTCACCGCGGCGGCCGCGTCGTCGTGCCGACCACGGAGGGGCGCTGGGTGCAGGCCGTCGACGTCGGCGACCTGGCCGCGTTCGTCGAGCGGGCGGGGCGGGAGGGGGTCGTCGGCACCGTCGACGCGGTGGGCGAGCCGGTGCCGCTCGAGGAGTTCCTGCGGGAGGCGCGGGTCGCGGCCGCCGCGGAGGCTGCGGCATCCGGAGGTGTCGCCGCCGGGCCGGCGCCCGAGCTCGTGACCGTCGACGACGCGACCCTGCTCGCCGCCGGCGTCTCGTGGTGGGCCGGGCCGCGGTCGCTGCCGCTCTGGCTGCCGCTCGACGCCGGCGGCTTCGTGCGGCGGAGCGGGGCGGCGTACGTCGCGGCGGGCGGGGCACGGCGGCCGCTGCGCGAGACCGTCGAGCGGGTGCTCGCCGACGAGCTGGCCCGGGGGCGCGACCGCCCCCGCCGCGCCGGGCTCGACCCGGCGGACGAGGCGGCGGTGCTCGCCGTCGTCGACGCTCGGGTCGCGCCGCGGGCGTAGGGGCGGGGTGCGGGTGCGGGTGCGGGTGCGGGTGCGGGCGCGAGTGCGGGCGCGGGTGCGGCTGGCCGACGGCGCGGCTCGCCGGACGGAATGCGAGAGCGATCCGACCTCTCGACCCGCGACTCCCGCCTGCCCTGGGTCGCCCCCGGCGGATCGCTCTCAAATTTGAGAGATCGGGGTCGTCAGCTCTCGCTTCCGAGAGTGATCGGCGGCGTCAGCTCCCGGACACGAGCAGGATCCGGCCGGGAACCGTCCCTCCCCAGGGCGTCCACCGGTCGGTGGATGCACCGTCCTCCGACCGGTCGTGCCGACCGGGTCGGCGCCCGGCGAGGCTGGGGGCATGACCACAGAACCCGCCGTGCGCGTGCGCGGCCTCACCAAGTCGTACGGCGACCGGCCCGTGCTGCACGGCCTCTCGTTCGACGTGCGGGCCGGCGAGACCGTCGCCGTGCTCGGCCCGAACGGCGCCGGCAAGTCGACCACCGTCGAGATCCTCGAGGGGCACCGTCGCCGCACCGGGGGCGAGGTCGCCGTGCTCGGGGTCGACCCCGCCCGGGCCGACCGCTCCTGGCGTGCCCGCGTCGGCGTCGTGCTGCAGTCCAGCGGCGGCGACGGCAGCTCGACGGTGCGCGAGATCGTCCGCAGCACCGCCCTCGCCTACCCCGCGCCCCGCGACGCCGACGAGGTGATCGCGGCGGTGGGCCTGACCGCCCAGGCCGGCCAGCGCCTCCGGAGCCTCTCGGGCGGTCAGCGTCGACGCGTCGACGTCGCGCTCGGCATCGTGGGCCGGCCCGAGGTGCTGTTCCTCGACGAGCCGACCACGGGCTTCGACCCGGAGGCGCGGAGGGCCTTCTGGGGCGTGGTCCGGTCGCTCTCCGACACGGGCACGAGCATCGTGCTCACCACCCACTACCTCGACGAGGCGGCGCAGCTCAGCGACCGGGTCGTCGTGGTCGCGGCCGGCCGCGTGGTCGCCGAGGGCACGCCCGACACGCTGGGCGGGCCGGAGGCACGCACGCCGCACGTGCGCTGGACGGGCCCCGACGGGCGCGCGCACGACGTGACGACGGCGGAGCCCGCCGCGCTGGTCGCGCGCCTGGTGGCCGACGGCGGCGAGCCAGCCGGGCTCGAGGTCGTGCGGCCGACCCTGGAGGACGTCTACCTCGGGCTCGTCGCCGAGCCCGATCCGGTCGACGCGGCGGGCGCGACGGCTGCACCCGCCCCCGACCGCGCCGGCACCGCCGGCACCGCCGGCACTGCCGGCACCGCCGGCACCGCCCCGATCGTCACGGAGGAGGCGCGATGACCGTCCTGACGCTGGGCCTCGACCGTGCCCGCACCGAGGTGCGCACCTTCTTCCGGGCCGGCGACACCGTCCTGTTCACCTTCGCCTTCCCGGTGATCATGCTGCTCGTCTTCTCGACGGCGTTCAGCGAGCTGTCCGACTTCGGCGAGGCGCCCGACGGCTCGGTCGTGAACGCCGCGACCTACTACCTGCCCGGCATGATCGCCTCGGGCGTGCTGCTGATCGGCGTCCAGTCGCTCGCCGTCGACATCGCGGGCGAACGCGCCGACGGCACGATGAAGCGGCTGGCGAGCACGCCGCTGCCGGTCGCGTCGTGGTTCCTCGGCAAGATCGGGCAGGTGCTCGTCACCGGTGCGCTCCAGCTGGCCCTGCTGCTCGCGGTCGCCGCGCTGGCGTTCGGCGTCGACCTGCCGACCGACCCGGGCACCTGGGCCCGGTTCGCCGGCATCTGGCTGCTCGGGCTGGCCACGACGTCGCTGCTCGGCGTCGCCCTCTCGCGCCTCCCCCGCTCCGGTCGCAGCGCGACCGCCGTGATCGTGCCCATCACCGTCGTGCTGCAGTTCGTCTCGGGCGTCTACCTGCCCTTCTCGCAGCTGCCCGGCTGGCTGCAGTCGGTGGCCTCGGCCTTCCCGCTGCGCTGGCTGGCGCAGGGCGCCCGCAGCGTCTTCCTGCCGCCGGAGTTCGCGGCGGCAGAGCCCTCGGGCAGCTGGGACCTGCCGTCGGTGGTGCTGTGGCTCGGCGTCTGGCTGGTGGTCGGGCTCGTGGTCACGCTCGTGACCTTCCGCTGGATCCGGCAGGATGACTGACGACCGACCCGGCCGACCATGCCGGGCCCGCCGACCCGACCGACCCGAGGGGGCCGCGTGAACGACCACACCGGCGACACGGCCCCGACGAGGGCGCCCGCAGGGGCGCCCGCCGGGTCGCTGGCCGGGTCGCCCGCGGGCTCGCCGGTGCGGGGCGGCGCCCTGCGGGGCGGTGCCCTCCGCGGCTGGGACGCCGGGGCCGCGCTCACGCTCGTTGCCCTGGCCGTGCTCGCCCTCGTGTCGGAGGACGTCTCGCGCGTGCCGGGCACGGCCGGCCCGGCCCTCGGCGCCTTCGTCGGCGTGTGGATCGGCGCGGTGCGCCCCGTGCTCGCGGCGCGGGCGGCCGATCGCGGCCCGCGGGGCTCCGGGGGCCCCGGCCGCCCCGGGCACCCGGTGCGCCCCGACCGTCCGGGCCCGCGGGCCCTCGTCGCCGCCGCGCTCGTCGTGCTCGTCGCCGGGGCCCTGACCGCCGCCTCCCCCCAGCTCGCCACGGCGCAGGCCTTCCTCATGCCTGTGCTCTGGGCGCTGCTGCCGTCGGTGCGGAGCGCGATCGCCGGCAACGTCGCCCTGGTCGCCGCCGTGACGGCCGGCTTCGTGCTCGCCCTCGGCCCGACGGCCGAGACCGTCCGCACCGCCGCCACCAGCGAGGTGCTCTCGCTCGCCTTCAGCATCGCGCTGGGCCTCTGGATCACGAGCATCGCCCACGCCGGCGCCGAGCGGGCCCGGCTGCTCGCCGAGCTCGAGGACGCACAGGGCGAGCTGGCGGCCCGCGCCCGCGACGTCGGCACGAGCGCCGAGCGCGAACGGCTCTCGCGCGACCTGCACGACACCGTGGCGCAGAGCCTCACGGGCGTCGTGCTGCTCGCGCAGCAGGCGCGCAGCGCGCTCGTCGCCGGCGACCTGACGACGGCCGGCGAACGGCTCGACGTGGTCGAGGAGGCAGCCCGGGAGGCGCTGACCGAGACCCGTGCGCTGGTCGCGGCCACCGCCTCCCCCGGCCCCGCCGCGACCGACCTCGGCACGACGCTGCAGCGGCTCGGGGCGCGCTTCGCCCGCGAGACGGGCATCGACGTCGACGTGCGGGTCGAGCTCGCCGCCGGAGCCGCCGGGGCCCTGGCCCGCGAGCACGAGGTCGTCGTGGTGCGCTGTGCCCAGGAGGCGCTGTCGAACGTGCGTCGGCACAGCGGCTCCGCGACCGCTCGCGTCGTGCTGCGGCGCGACGGCGACGACGCGGTGCTGACGGTCGTCGACGTCGGAACGGGCTTCGACCCGGCCCTCGCCCGCGACGGGTTCGGGCTGGAGGGGCTGGCCGAGCGCCTCGCCCTCGCCGGCGGCTCGCTCGACCTGCAGAGCGGCGCGGGCGGCACGACCCTGACGGCCCGGCTGCCGCTCGCGGCGGTGGCGGCGTGAGCGCGGCACCGGGCGGAGGCGCGGGCGCAGCGCAAGAGACCGCCCCCGACCCCCGCCCCGCCACGCGGACGCTCGTCGTCGACGACCACCCGATCGTGCGACAGGGCATCGTCGCCCTGCTCGCGGGGGCCGACGACTTCGCAGTCGTGGGCCAGGCGGCCGACGGCGCGGAGGCCGTGCGGCTCTCGGCGGAGCTCGCCCCCGACCTCGTCGTCATGGACCTGCGCATGCCCGGCGTCGACGGGGTCGCCGCCACCCGCCAGGTGCTGCTCGACCGGCCGCGGGCCCGCGTCGTCGTGCTGACGACCTACGAGACCGACGACTCCATCCTCTCCGCGATCGAGGCCGGCGCCAGCGGCTACCTGCTCAAGGCGGCGCCCGAGGCGGAGCTGCTCGCGGGCCTCCGTGCCGTGGTCGCCGGGCAGGTCGCCCTCGCGCCGTCGATGGCGGCGCTGCTCGTCACCCGGGCCCGGACGCCCGCCCCGGGCGCCGACGCCGCCACGAGCCCCCTCACCGCCCGCGAGACACAGGTGCTCGACCTCGTCGCGGACGGCTGCTCCAACCCCGAGATCGGCCGCCGGCTCTTCATCGGGGAGGCGACGGTCAAGACGCACCTCCTCCACGTGTTCGAGAAGCTGGGGGTCGCCGACCGGACGCGCGCGGTGACGCTCGCCCTCGAGCGCGGCTGGCTGCCCCGGGCGGAGTGACGGGCGTCGGGCGTCGCTCGTCGCTCGTCGCCGGCCCCCGTCCCTCGGGGCTCGGGGCTCGGGGCTGAGGGCTCGTCGCCCGCCGCCCGGCTCGCGTCGCTCGGCCTGTCCGATCTGCGCGCAGTGCGCCTGCGGAGCCCCGCCGGGCCGCCGGTCGCCGCTAGGTTCGAGGCGCAGGCGCCCCCGGCCACGGGGGCCCGACGGCGGGGGCCCGAACCCGACCGGGCAGCGCCCGCGACGACACGGAGGCCCTGATGACGCGGTCGACCACCACCCCGCCCCCTCGGCGCGGCGCCTCCGAGCTCTTCTGGTCGGCGGCGCGGCCCGTGCTCCGGCTGCAGCTCGAGCAGTTCCGACGGGCGATCCGGGCTGGGACCTTCCCGGCTGCGCCCGACCCCACGACAGACGTCGTCACCGACGTCTCGGCGGACCGCGTCGCCTGGGTCGGGAGCACCGCCTCCCCCCGGTTCGGCGTCGTCGACGAGGCCCTCACGACCTTGAGCCGCCTGGCCGCGACGGTGTCGGCGGCCCGCGGGCGGCCCTTCGCCTGGGTCGACGGCGGCGGCGGGGTGCTGACGGTCGGCGAGGCCGCCGCACGGTGCGCCGCGGAGTCGGCCGACGTCGACGCGACGGTGGTGGCGCTGGGCTTCAGCGACGTGCTGCTGATGACGTCGGTGCGCGACTGGACCGCGGGCCTCGACGTGCTGCTCGACCGGGCCCGTCGCACCGGCACCGTGCTCAGCCCCGTGATCGTCGGCGGCATCCCGCCGATGGACCGCTTCCGCCAGACGCCGCGGTGGGGCCGCGAGCGCATCCGGCACCAGGTGCAGCGCCTGAACGAGGCGAGCGTGAGGCTCGTCCGCGACCGCGGCGACTGCGTGTTCGTGCCCTTCCCCGACCCCGACGTCGGCGACGCGCGCCTGGGCGACGAGCTCTACTCGTGGTCGCGGGTGCACCAGCTCTGGGCGGCGGCGCTCGCCCCCGAGCTCACCCGCATCCTCGACGAGGACGCCTGAGCCGCGTCGCCCGCTCGCCCGCCCGCTCGCCCGCCCGCCCGCTCGCCCGCTCGCTGTGCCGAGGAACCACGTCCTCGCACCCGAACCACGCCGCGGCGTGGTTCCCCGGCGAAGACGTGGTGCGTCACCCGGCGGCCCCCGCCCGCGTGGCCGAACCGACCCACGACGGCTGGACGGTGTGCTCCCGGATCGCTGATCCACTCCGGAGTGGAGCGGCCTTACCCGACCGTGCCGCTCAGCGAGAGGCGGACCCGGCCCGAAGTGGGGATGGCCGCTCCCCTCGACGACATGGCCAGATGGTCCCGTGGACGATGCAGGGGCAGCCCGTGCCGGGGCGTCAGCCCGACGTGAGCACGAACGACGACGAGCAGCCGACGAGCAGCGGACCCGTGACCAGTGGGGCCGCCTCGGCGGCCTGGCGGTCGCGCTGACGCCCGAGCGGCAGAGCACCGCCGCGTGGGCCACGGGCGCCGTCGGCGAGGAGGCGGTGGGCCCTCGCCTGGACTCCCTCGCGAGCCCTGACGTCCGTGTCCTCCACGACCGGCGCATCCCCCGCTCCCGGGCGAACATCGACCACCTCGTGGTCGCGCGGTCCGGCGTGTGGGTGATCGACGCCAAGAGGTACACGGGCCGGCCCGAGCTGAAGGTCGAGGGCGGCGTCCTGCGACCCCGGGTCGAGAAGCTCCTCGTGCGGGGCCGTGATCAGACGCGGCTCGTCGACGGTGTGCAGGGGCAGCTCGCCCGGGTCGCCGAGGCCCTGCCGGGTGTGCCGCTGCGAGGCGTCCTCTGCTTCGTCGAGGCCGACTGGCCCCTCGTCGGCGGCGATTTCACGGTGCGGGGCGTCGCCGTGTGCTGGCCTAGGCGCCTGGTGCGGCTCGTGGAGCGAGCACCACACCGAGGCGTCGACGTCGACGGCGTCGCCGACGAGCTCGCCGCACGGTTCCGCCCGGCCTGACCGCGCTGGCAGCCGCGCCCGCCCGCCCGCGGCACCGAGGAACCACGTCCTCGCACCCGAACCACGCCGCGGCGTGGTTCCCCGGCGAAGACGTGGTGCGTCACCCGGCGGCCCCCGCCCCGCGCCGCCCCGCGCCGCGCCCGACGCGAGACACCCCGTCGTCGCACGCGAACCCCGCCGCGGCGGGGTTCCGGGGCGAGAACGGGGTGTCGGCGCAGGCCGCGCCCGCGCCGCGCGCCCAGCGCGGACTACCGTGCACGGCGGCGCGCACCGGAGCGCGCCCGACAAGGAGCACACCCCATGGAATTCAGGTACCTCGGCAACTCAGGCCTCAAGGTCTCGGAGCTCACCTTCGGCAACTGGCTCACCCACGGCTCGCAGGTCGAGAACGACACCGCGACCGCCTGCGTCCGCAAGTCCCTCGACGTCGGCATCTCGACCTTCGACACGGCCGACGTCTACGCGAACACCCAGGCCGAGGTCGTCCTCGGCGAGGCGCTGGCGGGCGAGCGCCGCGAGTCGGTCGAGATCTTCACCAAGGTCTACGGCCCGACCGGCCCCAAGGGCCACAACGACACCGGCCTCAGCCGGAAGCACATCACCGAGTCGATCAACGGCTCGCTGAAGCGCCTGCAGACCGACTACGTCGACCTCTACCAGGCCCACCGCTACGACGTCGAGACTCCCCTCGAGGAGACGATGGAGACGTTCGCCGACCTGGTGCGCCAGGGCAAGGTGCTCTACATCGGCGTCTCGGAGTGGAACGCCGAGCAGCTGCGCGAAGCGCACGCCCTCGCCCGCGAGCTGAAGATCCAGCTCGTCTCGAACCAGCCCGAGTACTCGCTGCTCTGGCGGGTCATCGAGGAGGAGGTCGTCCCGGCCTCGAAGGAGCTCGGCATCTCGCAGATCGTCTGGTCGCCCGTCGCGCAGGGCGTCCTCACGGGCAAGTACCAGAAGGGCGCCGCCCTGCCCGAGGGCAGCCGCGCGACCGACCAGAAGGGCGGCGCGTCGATGATCGAGCGCTGGATGCGCGACGACGTGCTCGACGCGGTCGCCCAGTTGAAGCCCGTCGCGGACGAGCTCGGGCTCACGCAGGCGCAGCTCTCCCTCGCCTGGGTGCTCTCGAACGAGAACGTCGCCTCGGCCATCATCGGCGCCTCGCGCCCCGAGCAGGTGGAGTCGAACGCGAAGGCGTCGGGGGTGAAGCTCGAGGCCGACGTGCTCGCGAAGATCGAGTCGATCTTCGAGGGCCTCGCCGAGACCGACCCCCGCGGGACCCAGATGCCGGCCGGCCGCGAGGCGTAGCCGACCGGGGGCGCCGGGCCCGACCCGCCCGGCTCTCCTCGCCCAGCCGTCCGGCGGACCCGCACCAGCCGGACGGCGGGCGGGGCGCTCCCCGGGGCCGACGCGCCGGGCACGGCCCCGCCCGAGACTGGGGCCGTGGAGAACACGACCCTCGCCCCGCCCCCCGCCGGCAGCCCCCACGGCGACCCGGCGGACACCAGCGCCAACCAGAGCACCAACACGAGCGCCCGACCGGGCAGCCCCGGCAGCCCCGGCACTCAGGGCACGCGCGGCACCACAGCCACCGCGGCCGGACGCACCGCCACCACGTCCGCGCGCACCGCCACCGCCGCCGCACGCACCACCGCGGCCGCCCGCACCACCGCCGCCGTCCTCCGCGCCCGTCCCCTCACCCTCGTCGCCCTCCTCGCCGCGGTCGCCTGGATCACCGTCGCGCACGCCGACGGCGACCTCCGCCACGTCGTCGGCCCCGCCCTCGCCGCAGCCGTCGCGCTCGTGACGGTGGCCTGGGCGGAGGCGCGGGTCGGCGCGGTGCGGACCGGCACCGTCGCGGTCGTGGGCTCCCTCGGGGCCGCGGCCGCCGCCTCCCTCGTGCTCCTGGTCGGCTCCGCCGTCGGCGAGGAGTTCTCGCAGATCGCCGACGGCGACCGGGTCTGGGGCCCGTCCGTCACGCTCATCGTCGTGCTCGTCGCCGTCAGCCGCGGGCTCGCCCCGGCCCGCCGCCAGGGCCTGCGCGCCGCGGTGCTCGCCGTCGCCCTCGCGGGGCTGCTCTTCGGCGGGCACGGGATCGACCTCGCCCGGGCCCTCGCCCTGCTCGCCGGCCTGCCGCTCGGCCGCGCCCTCGTGCCGCTCTCGGCGCACGCCCCCTGGCACGATGAGCCGAGCCGTCGCGCCCGCACCGTCGCCGCCACCGCCCTCGGCACCGTCGCCCTCGGCTGGACCATCGCCGCCGTCGCCCGCGACGCGGTCGGCGTGCTGTCGCCGATCTCCGAGCTGGCGGGCCCCGAGGTGACGGTCGTCGCGGTCGGCGTGCTCGCCCTCGCCGTCGGCCTCCTGCTGCGCGGCCGGCGCCTCGGGCTCGTCGTCGCCGTCGGCGCCCTCGTGCTGATGACGGGCCTGCTGGCCTGGTACTTCACCGTGATCCCGCTCGCCGACGACTGGTTCACCTGGTCGGGCCTCAGCTCGGGCGAGGTCGAGTGGCAGGTGCTGCTCCTCCTGATCTGGGTCGCCCCGGCCACGGCGACGATCGTGCTGCTGCGCCGCCGTCGCGCCTTCGACCGTCGCACCGCCGCCGACCTCCGCGTCGCCGGCCGCGACCGGGTGCTCGCGCAGCTGCGCCGCTCCGACGCGGGCTCGCTCGGCTTCATGGCGACCTGGGCCGGCAACGGCCACTGGTTCACCGACGACGGCCGCGGCGCCGTCGCCTACCGGGTCGCGCACGGCGTGGCCCTCACGGTCTCCGACCCGATCAGCGCCCCCGACGACGCCGCCGAGACCATCCGCGGCTTCGCCCGCCACTGCTCGACGCGTGGCCTCGTGCCGGCGTTCTACAGCGTGCACGGTCGCCACCTCGACGTCTTCGCCGAGCTCGGCTGGAGCGTCACCCCGGTCGCCGAGGAGTCGGTGGTCGAGCTGGCGACGTTCACCACGTCGGGCAAGAAGCGGCAGGACCTCCGCACCGCCACCAACCGCGCCGCCCGGGACGGCGTCCGCGCGGTGTGGAGCACCTACCGCGGCCTCGACGAGGAGCTGCGCCGCCAGGTCGACGCGCTCAGCGACGACTGGGTGGCCGCGAAGGCGCTGCCCGAGATGGGGTTCACCCTCGGCGGCCTCCGCGAGCTCGACGACCCGGAGGTGCGGCTGCTCGTCGCGGTCGACGCCGACGGGGCCGTGCACGGGGTGACGAGCTGGCTGCCCTCGTGGCGTGACGGGCGGCTCGTCGGGCGCACCCTCGACGTGATGCGCCGCGGGCACGACCCGATGCCAGGCGTCGTGGAGTTCCTCATCGCGACCGCCGCGCAGACCTTCCGCGCCGAGGGGCTCGAGACGCTCAGCCTCTCGGGCACCCCGCTGGCGAGCGCCGACGGCACGGTGCCGACGACCCTGGTCGACCGGCTCGTCGCACGGCTGCTCGCCACGACCGGCCGGGTGCTCGAGCCCTCGTACGGCTTCACGTCGCTGCGGCGCTTCAAGGCCAAGTTCGACCCCGCCCACGAGACCCTCTGGCTCGCCTGCCCGAGCACGGCCGACCTCGCGCCGGTCGGCCGTGCCCTGGCGACGGCCTACGTGCCGACCCTCCGGGCCCGACAGGTGGTGGCCGCGCTGCGGGCCGCCCGCGGCACGGCGGCGGACCGTCGGATGCGCGGTGCCCGATGAAGGAGGACCTCCTGACCCTGCCCCTCACGTCGACCCCGCTGCTCGCCGTGGTCTACGGCGTCGCGCTCGTGCTGGCGGTGCTCGTGGCGTGGCCGCCGCGACGGGGGCGTCGGGCAGCGGACACCGCGGCCGACCCGTCCCCCCGCCGCTGGTGGCGGCGCGTCCTGCTCGCGGCCGTCGTCGGCGCCGCGCTCGGCGCCCTCGCCTCGTGGGTGCTCGGCGACCTCCTCGACGTCGCCGGGGTGCCCCCGACCTGGGTCGACCGCACCTGGTTCTCGGGCGTGCTCGCGGCCGTCGCGGTGGCCGTCGTGGCCCTCGTCCGCACCTCGGCGGCGAAGCGGGTCGTGGCCGGCCTCGGCGTCGTCGTGTTCGTCACGGCGGGGGCCCTCGCGATCAACCGCGACGCGGGCGCGTACCCGACCCTCGCCGAGGCCCTCGGCGAGAGCACGATCGCGGCGCTGCCCTCCTCGGTGGGCGCCGACGGTGCGGCGGGCTCCGGCGCCCTCGACCCGCAGCTGTACGCGTCGTGGACCCCGCCCGCCGACATGCCGGCCCACGGGCGCTACGGCACCGTCCACATCCCCGGCACGGTCTCCGGCTTCCCCGCCCGCGACGCCGTCGTCTGGCTGCCCCCGGCGGCGCTCGTCGCCGACCCGCCGCCCCTGCCCGTCGTGGTGATGATGTCGGGCCAGCCCGCCTCGCCGGAGGCGGTGGTCACCGCGGGCGGCCTCGTCACGACCCTGGAGGCGTACGCCGCGGCCGACCACGGGCTCGCGCCGATCGCGGTGGTGCCCGACCAGCTGAGCGCCGACGACCACAACCCGATGTGCGTCGACGGGGCCCTCGGCAACAGCGCGACCTACGTCACGACCGACGTGGTCGACTACGTGACCTCGCACTACCGCGTCGCCACCGGCCCCCGCGCGTGGGCGATCGGCGGCTTCTCGCAGGGCGGCACCTGCTCGATCCAGTTCGGGTCGGCGCGGCCCGACCTGTTCGGCTCGATCGTGGACGTCTCGGGCGAGGTCGGGCCGTCGCTCGGCTCGGTCGAGCAGACGGTCGCCGACGGCTTCGCGGGCGACCGCGCGGCGTACGACGCCGCCCAGCCGCAGGCGATCATGGCGGCGCACGCACCCTACGCCGACACGGCCGCGTTCTTCGCCGTGGGGGGCGGCGACCCGACCTTCGGGGCGGCCATGGCGGCGAACTCGTCCGCCGCCGAGGCCGCGGGCATGCACGTCACCCGCTGGGTCTCGCCGGGCACGGGGCACGACTGGACGACCGCGACCCGGGGCTTCGCGGTGGGCATCGGCGACCTGTACCCGCGCTGGGGCCTCTCGGCGAGCGCGCTGTCACCGGCCGACCCGAGCACGACCCCGGCAGCGACGGCGACGCCCGCGGCGAGCCACGGCGGCTCGTGACCGGCCGGGAGCTGCCCGGGAGGTCGGCCCGCGACTCCCCGGGGGCGGCCTCGGCGGCGCTAGCCTCGCAGCGCGGGCCCCGGCGCCCGCGCACCCGACCGAGAGGCCCGCACCGATGAGCGACACCCCCGTCTCCGTCGTGGTCGTCGACGACGAGGGGCTGGTGCGCTCGGGCATCGCCCTCGTGCTCGGCGCCTCGCCCGGCATCACGGTGCTCGCGGCCGTCGCCAGCCCCGTCGCCGTCGAGACCGTGCGCGAGCTCGCCCCCGACGTCGTGCTGCTCGACATCCGCATGCCCGAGCCCGACGGGCTGACGATCCTCTCCGAGCTGATGGCCGACGCCGCGCCCCCGGTCGTGGCGATGCTGACGACCTTCGACACCGACGACCAGGTGCTGGAGGCGCTGCACCGGGGCGCCTCGGGGTTCCTGCTCAAGGACACCGACCCCGAGCAGCTGGCCCGGCACGTGCTCACCCTCGCCGCGGGCGGGGTCGTGCTGGCGCCGGGGCTGCGGCGCGAGCGCCTGTTCCGCTCGGCCGAGGACGAGGCGCAGGTCGCGGTCGTCGCCCGGCTCAGCGAGCGCGAGACCGTCGTGCTGCGCGCCCTGGCCCGCGGCCTCTCGAACACCGAGATCGGCACGGAGTGCGGGCTCACCCTCGGCACCGTCAAGGACACGGTCAGCTCGGTCGTCGCCGCCCTCGGCGTCGGCTCGCGCGTCGAGGCGGCCATCGTCGCCGACCGCGCGGGGCTGGTGCCGCGGCCGTGACGTCGCCCGCGGCGGAGCGGAGCGCGGGAGGAGCGGAGGAGCGGACCCCGGGAGGCGCGGGCGAGCGGAGCCCGGGAGGCGCGGAGAGGCGGAGCGCAGGAGGCGCGGAGGAGCCGCCGGGGCCGGGCCTGCACCTGCGGCGTCGCTGGCAGCGGGTGGCGCTCGACGTGCTGATCTGCCTGGTCGCGGCGGCGGGCTCGGGCTTCGTGCTCTACGGCTCGGACCCGTGGACGATCGCGCTCGGCGTGCTCGCCTGCGCGGGCCTGCTCGTGCGCCGACGCTGGCCGTGGGTCAGCCTGGTGCTGGCGCTGCCCGGCTTCTGGTGGGGCGGCACCTTCCTGCCCGTGATGGTCGCCCTCTTCACCCTGGGCGTGCAGCGCACCCGGCGGTGGGAGACGACGATCGGCGTCGCCGCGGCCGCCCTCGTGTACCTCGTGTCGATGGACGCCTGGGACTACCTCACCTTCCTCACCGAGACCGTCGTCTACGCCGCGCTCTACACGGCGGTGCCGGCGCTGCTCGGGGCGTTCCTGCGCGCACGGCGCCTGCTCGCGGCGCAGCTGGTCGAGCTGCGCGAGGCGCAGGGGCTCGAGCGTCGGCAGGCCGCCCAGGTCGCGCTCGCGCGCGAGCGGGCGGTGCTCGCCCGCGAGATGCACGACGTCGTGTCGCACCAGGTGAGCCTGATCGCGGTGCAGGCCGGGGCCCTGCAGATGGCGTCGCCCGACGAGCAGGCGCGCGACGTCGCGCGGACCATCCGCGGCCTCAGCGTCACCACCCTCGACGAGCTGCGCTCGATGGTCGAGGTGCTGCGCGCCGCCGGCGGCCACCGCCGCGAGCTCGCCCCGCAGCCGACGCTCGCCGACGTCGACCGGCTCGTCGCCGACAGCGGCATCGAGGTGACCTGCCGGCTCGACCTGCCGGCCACGCTCTCGCCGTCGCAGCAGCGCGCCGTCTACCGCACCGTGCAGGAGGGGCTCACGAACGCCCGCAAGCACTCCACGGGCGCGGCGGTCGCGGTGACCGGCCTCGTCGACGCGGGCCAGGTCGTGCTGCACGTCGACGCGGGGGCGGCGACGCTGCCGCTGCTCGACCTGCCGAGCGCCCACCACGGGCTGACCGGTCTCGGCGAGCGCGCCGAGCTGCTCGGCGGCACCGTCACGAGCGAGACGCACGACGACGGGTCGCACCGGCTGACGCTGCGCTTCCCGGCGTGATGTGGCGCGGGCGCGGGCGCGCGTCGCGCCGCGCGCCGCGCCGCTCGCCTCGAGGCGACGCTTCCTGGGCCCTCGGGCGCCGCGACGGCCCGGGACGCGTCACCTCGATGCACCCGGAGGGAGTGTCGGAGGCGCGGGCTAGGTTCCAGGAGTGCCCGAAGGCGACAGCGTCCACCGGCTGGCGGCGCGGCTCCGAGCCGTGGCCGACGGCGCGCTCGTCGAGCGCGGCGAGCTGCGCTCGGGCGCCGCGGCCGGCACCCGACTCGACGGGCGGCGCGTGGTCGAGCACGTCACCCACGGCAAGCACCTGCTGACCCGCTTCGACGACGCGACCACGCTCCACACGCACCTCCGCATGCAGGGCTCGTGGACGGTGACGCGGCCCGGCCGTGTCGTGCCCCGTCGCGTCCAGCCCCAGGTCCGGGTGCGCCTCCAGCTCGGCGACGGCCACACGCTCTGGGGCGTCGACCTGCCCGTGGTGGAGCTGCTGCCGACGCGCGACGAGCGCACGGTGGTGGGGCACCTCGGTCCGGACCCGCTGCGCGACGACTGGAGCGCTACGGAGGCCGCCACGCGACTCCTCGCCGACCCCGGCCGCCCGGTCCGGGCCGCGCTGCTCGACCAGCGGACCGTGGCCGGGCTCGGCAACCTGTGGGTGAACGAAGTGGGGTTCCTGCGCGGGGTGCACCCGGCGACGCCCGTGGGCGACGTCGACCTGCCGCCGCTGCTGGCGCTGGCGGCGCGGCTGCTGCGGGCCTCGGCGTCGGGGGCCGCGGGCTACCAGGTGACGACCGGCAGCACACGGCGGGGCGAGAGCCACTGGGTGGTCGGGCGGGCCGGGCGGCCGTGCCTGCGGTGCGGCACGACGGTGCTCGCGCGCGACGACCCGGGCAGCACGTCGGAGCGGCCCCGCCGCGCGTGGTGGTGCCCCCGCTGCCAGCCCGCCGGGCGCCGCGCCGCCTGACGCGAGCGCCGCAGCGCCGCGCATCGAGGTGCCTCCCCCTGGGCCCTCCCGCGCCCCGCGGGCCCGCAACGAGTCACCTCGTCGCGACCCGGCAGGTCAGTTGCCACTTTGAGGGGCTGTAGCGCTCCGGGAAGCCCCCAAATCGGCAACTGACCGGTGTGGGGGGCGCGGGAGGCGCGGGGAGCGTCGCGCGCGGGAGGCGCGCCCACGAGGTGCCCCGATCTGGGCCCTCCCGCCCGCCGAGGGCCCGGGACGAGTCACCTCGGTGCGGGGTCGCGGGGCGCACGTGTGAGGTCGCCCGGGCCGGGGTAGGGCAGGGGCGACCGACACGAGAGGACGGCCCGCATGACCACCTTCGCCCCGAGCATCCCCGGCTCCCGCACCCCGGAGCCGACGGCGACCGCGCCCGCGGACCCCCGTGACGCCGCCGGCACCGCCCACGCCCCCGGCACCCTCACCGTGCTCGACCCGCGCGACGGCACGCTCGTCGGCGACGTCGCCGAGGCCGACCGCGAGGCCGTGGTCGACGCGGTCCGTCGGGCCCGCGCCGCGCAGGGCGCGTGGATGCGCACCCCCGCCGCCGCCCGAGGCGAGCTGCTGCACGACGCCGCCGCCGCCCTGCGCGAGCGCGCCGACGAGCTCGCCGCGCTCAACCAGCGCGAGACGGGCAAGCCGTTCGACGACTCCCGCGGCGGGGTGCTCGCGGGCGCCGACACGCTGCGCCAGTACGCCGAGCTCGGTCCGCTGCACCGGGGCCTCAGCTTCGTCGGCGCCCGCGAGGCCGCCGACTTCACGATCGACCAGCCGCGCGGCGTGGTCGCCGCCGTCACCCCCTGGAACGACCCGGTCGCCGTCGCCTGCGGCCTGATCGGCGCCGCCCTGGTGACGGGCAACGCCGTCGTCCACAAGCCGAGCGAGCGCTCGCCCCACGTCGGCCAGCTGCTCGGCGAGATCGTCTCCGCCGTGCTGCCGCCCGACGTGCTGGTCACCGTCTCGGGCGGCGCCGCCGTCGGGGCCGCGCTCACCGAGCAGCCCGACGTCGACGTCGTCGCGCACGTCGGCTCCACCGCCACCGGCCGCCGCATCGCCCGCGTCGCCGCGCTGACCGGCGCGCACGTCGTGCTCGAGAACGGCGGCGACGACGCCCTCATCGTCGACGCCGACGTCGACCCCGCGTGGGCCGCCGAGCAGGCCGCGATCGGCGCCTTCGCGAACGCGGGGCAGATCTGCACGAGCGTCGAGCGCATCTACGTGCACCGCGACGTCGCCGACGCCTTCGTCGAGGCGCTGGTCGCCGAGGCCACGCGACGCAACGACCGGGGCGAGCTCGGCCCGCTCGTCGACGGGCGCCTCCGTGACGAGGTCCAGCGCCAGGTCGACGACGCGCTGGCGAGCGGGGCACGGGCGCTCGTCGGCGGGGCCGTGCCGAGCGGGCCGGGCTCCTGGTACCCGGCGACGGTGCTCGTCGGCTGCACGCCGCACATGACCGTCGTGCAGGAGGAGACCTTCGGCCCCGTCGCCCCCGTGCAGGTCGTCGACGACTTCGACGAGGGCCTCCGCCTGGCCTGCGCCGGGCGCTACGGGCTCGCGGCGACGGTGCTGACGGGCTCGATCGGCCACGCGAACCGGGCCATGGCCGAGCTGCCGGTCGGCACGGTGAAGATCAACGCGGTCTTCGGCGGGGCTCCCGGCGGGTCGGCGCAGCCGCGCGGCGAGAGCGGCGCCGGCTTCGGCTACGGCCCCGAGCTGCTCGACGAGATGACGCTCACGAAGGTCGTGCACTACGGCACGCCCGTGCTCGCGGGCGAGCGCCCGTCGACCCCGACGGCGAGCGCAGGAGGCGCGGACGAGACCGCCGGCACCGCCCGCACCGCAGGCTCCGCCGACACCGCTGCCTCGGCGAGCCGTCCGTCGCCCGAGGCGAGCCCCGCCGCGGTCGCGCCGGTCGACGCCGAGGCCGGCGCGGAGGTCCCGAGCGGCGCCGACGCGCCCGCCACCGACCCCGTCGACACCGCCGCCGCCCCGCCCGCCGCGCCCCGCGCCTCCGCCCCCTCCCCGTCGGCCGACGCCGACTCCGACGCGGCGACCACCGCCTCCACCGGGCGCACGCCCCACCCCCAGGACCCGGCCGAGGGCGGCGACCCCGACGAGGGCACGCAGAGCGAGGGCACGCAGAGCGAGGGCACCGGCGACGAGGGCACCGGCTCGCCCGACGAGCAGCCCCGCGTCCACCCCGCCCAGCCCGCGGAGGGCGACTGACGTGGCACGCCCCGACCTCTCCGCGGTGCGCGGCCTCAGCCCGGAGGTCGCTCGGGCCCTCCGCGAGGCGGCGCCCGTCGTCAGCGTCGTCGGCGACCTCGTGCTGGACGGCTGGTGGCAGGGCACGACCGAGCGCATGACGCGCGAGGCCCCCGCCCCCGTCGTCGAGGTCGCGACCCGCCGCTACGTGCCGGGCGGCGCGGCCAACACGGCCGTCAACCTCGCCGCGCTCGGTGCCCGCGTGCGCCTCGCCGGGCTGGTCGGCGACGACGAGGCCGGTCGACGGCTCACCGAGCTGCTCGCGGGGCACGGGGTCGACACCTCGAGCGTGGTGCGGGTGCGCGGCCTCGTCACCGTCGCGAAGAACCGGGTGATGGTCGACGACCAGGTGCTCATCCGGCTCGACGACCTCGGAGCCGTGCCCGCCCCTCCCACGGCCCTGGCGCAGCTCGCCGAGGCCGCGACGGCCCAGGCGACCGGGGCCGACGCCGAGCTCGTCTGCGACTACGGCACGGGCGCGCTGACCGGCCCGGTGCTCGACGCGCTCGTCGCGCGGCCCGCCGCCGACCGACCGCCGCTGGTGGTGGTCGACGCGCACGACCTCGCTCCGTGGGCGCGCCTCCGACCGGACCTCGTCACGCCGAACGCCGGCGAGGTCGCCGCGCTCGTCGGCCTCGCGGTCGGCGACGCGCTGCCGACCGACGTGCGCGTCGAGCGGGTCGCCGACGCCGCCGACCGGGTGCTCGCGGCGACCGGGTCGCAGGTCGTCGTCGTCACGCTCGACCACGACGGCACGATGACGCTGGTGCGCGAACCGGGCGACGCGGGCGCGAGCGCGGGCGGGGGCGCGGGCGTCGACGCCCCCGCAGGCCGGGCGGAGGCGCGGGTCCGGCACCGCACCTGGGCTCGGCGGGCGAGCGAGCGGCAGGCCTCCGGCGCCGGCGACTCCTTCGTCGCGGCGCTCACCGTGGGCCGCGCGGCCGGCCTGCCGCTGACCACGAGCGTCGACCTCGCGCAGGCCGCCGCCGACATCGTGGTGCAGCGCTTCGGCACCTCGGTCTGCTCGACCGACGACCTCGTCGTGCACCTCGACCGCACCGGCGACCTGGTGCTCGGGGTCGACGAGCTCCTCCGCCGCCTCGACGACGAGCGCGCGGCCGGGCGCACCGTCGTGCTCACGAACGGCTGCTTCGACGTGCTGCACCGCGGCCACACGACCTACCTCACCCAGGCGAAGCAGCTCGGCGACGTGCTCGTGGTCGCCCTCAACGACGACGCCTCGACCCGACGGCTGAAGGGCCCGGGGCGGCCGATCAACGACCTGGCCGACCGCGCCGGGGTGCTCTCGGCGCTGAGCTGCGTCGACTACGTGACGTCGTTCGGCACCGACACGGCGGTGCCGCTGATCCGGCGCCTCCGGCCCGACCTCTACGCGAAGGGCGGCGACTACACGCCGCAGATGCTCGAGGAGACCGCGGCGGTGGTCGAGGGCGGCGGCGAGGTCCGCATCCTCGACTACGTCTCCGACCACTCGACGACGGGCATCGTCGACCGCATCCGCGGGGCGACGCCGTGAGCGGCAGCCGGCTCTGGTCGGGGGCGTGGGCGGCGTCGGCCGTCCTCGGCGAGGGCACCGCGACTCCCGCGCCCCCCGCCGTCGACGTGCTCGTGCCCACGGCCGACCGGCCGGCCGAGCTCGCGGTGACGCTCGCCGGGCTCGCGGCGCAGGACGACCCCCCGTTCTCGGTCGTGATCAGCGACCAGTCGACCGGCGACCCCGACTGGACGGCCCCCGCCGCCCAGGCGATGGTCCGCGTGCTGCGGGCGCAGGGCCGCGCCGTCTCGACCCACGTGCACCACCCGCGGCGCGGGCTCGCCGAGCACAGGCAGTCGCTGCTCGAGCGGGCGTCGGCGCCGGCCGTGCTCTTCCTCGACGACGACGTCTGGCTCGAGCCCGGCACGCTGGCGCGGATGCACGACGCCCTCGAGCGGCTCGGCTGCGGGTTCGTCGGCTCAGCCGTGCAGGGGCTCTCGTACCTCGGCGACGTGCGCCCGCACGAGCGGGTCGCCTTCGAGCTCTGGGAGGGCGGCGTGCAGCCCGAGCGGATCCGCCGCGGCGCCCCCGGCTTCGAGCGCTGGTCGCTGCACAACGCCGCGAACCTCGCCCACGAGGCCGCGACCCTCCACCTCGAGCCGGGCGACTGGGCCGCCTACCGGGTCGCCTGGGTCGGCGGCTGCGCGCTGTACCGGCGCGAGGCGCTGCTCGAGGCCGGCGGCTTCGCGTTCTGGGGCGAGCTGCCCGCCGAGCACGCGGGCGAGGACGTCGCCGCCCAGTGGCGCGTGATGGAGCGACGAGGAGGCGCGGGCATCGTCCCCAGCGGAGCCGTCCACCTCGAGGCGCCCACCACGGTGCCCCGCCGAGACGTCGAGGCGACCGACGTGGTCGACCTCGACCGCCCCGTCGGCCCCGACCGGCCGGACCAGCCGGTCGGTGCCGACGGGGTCCCCCGGCCGGTCGAGGTGGCCGGCCGCCCGGCCGGTCGCCCCGACCGGCCGACCCCGAGATGACGGGGCGGCCCGGCTGCGGCCGGGCCCCGCGTCCGAGATGAAGGAGAGACCGCCATGGCCGACACCCAGATCCAGATCCAGATGCAGAAGTACCTCAGCGGGGTCGACTACCCCGTGTCGAAGGACGACCTGGTCGCCACCGCGAAGGAGCAGGGCGCGCCCGACGACGTCATCGACGCGCTGCAGGCGCTCGAGGGCGACTCGTTCGACGCGCCGACCGCGGTCAGCAAGGGCGTCGCCGACGAGTGACGCCCGCCGCCGCGAGCCGTCACGCACGCCCCCCGACCTGGTGTCAAGGGCCTGCGGGGCGGCTCGCGGCGGTGGTTGTCTCGTCGACAGGAGGGGCCGCCCGCGACGGTGGGGTCGGCGCGGGGCGTGAGCCCCGGTCAGCGCCGACGGCAGGGCCCGTCAGCGGTGCGGCGCCCTCCGGCACCTCCCCCGGCGCTGGGCCGGGGCGCGGTGCACGACCGGAGGGGACGACATGGCCGACGAGGACCACACGAGCACGGGGACGAGCGACAGCGGGGTGGGCGGCGCTCCCGACCCCGGGGGGCCGGACAGCCCGCTCGACGCCGGCGCCGTGCGCGACATCGAGGCCGACCCGGCGCTCGACGGCCCCGACGACGACGCGGCGACGGACGACGACGCCCGCTCGGCGGACCTTGACCCGAGCGAGGGCTGAGCCGTGTCGCTGCTGACGCGGGTCGCCTCCGCCCCGACCCGTCTCGCCCGGGCCCTGCCGGCTGCCCGGGCCGCGCACTGGCCGACGACCCGCACCGGGGCACCGCTGACGATCGTCGGCGTCGTGCTCGACGAGGCGCTCACCCTGCAGGAGGGCCCGCTCTCGGCCAGCGTCGTGCGGGTGGCCGCGCTGCCCGAGTCGCGGATGACGACCGGCCGCCACCTCCTCGACGAGGCCGACCTCGGTGACGCTCGGGTGCACCTCGTGCGGGTGCACGGCGCGCTCGACCGCGAGGTCGCGCGGCGGCTGCGGCGCGGCGACGCGGTCGTCGCGCTCGGCACCGAGCAGGTGCCGGGGCCCGGCAGCCGGATGCGCTGCGACCGCTTCGTCGACGCGACCTGCCTCGCCGCCGACCTCGGCGGCACCGCTTAGCCGCGCTCGCCTCCCGCGCAGCCCGACCCGCGCCTCCCGCGCAGCCCGACCCGCGCCTCCCGCGCAGCCCGACCCGCGCCTCCCGTAGCCCGCCGCATGCAGCGCACCCCGTTCCGTTCAACGAACCCTGGAGCATCGGGGTTCGGTGAACGGAACGGGGTGCGGGGGCCGCGGCCAGGTCAGACCGGCAGGTCAGACCGGGCGGGTCAGACCTGGTCGGGCGAGGGGGTCGTGCCGGGGGCCGGGGCCTCGGCCGCGTCCGGGTCGGTCTCGACGTCGGCGTCGACGTCGCCGTCCGCGTCGAGGTCGTAGTCCTCGCCCTTCAGCGCCTGGTCCCACTTCCCGCCGTCGTCGGGGTCCGCGCTGCTGCTCTGGAACTCCAGGGGCTCGTCGCTCATGCTGTCCTCCTCGTGTCGGGGTGCGGCGGCCGGGGCGGCCGCGCCCCGCCCACGGTAGGCCGCCGCCGCGCGCAGGGCTCGCCCCGGTGCGACGCCCGCCTGCACCCGCGCGGCAGGCGACGCGACGGCGGTGCGGACGCCGCGACTCCCTCGAGGTGCCCCGTCCCGGGCCCTCGGCGCTCCGCAGGCCCCACGTAGCGGCACCTCGATGCGCGCCCGGCGCCCGCCGCGACGCCGCGACTCCCTCGAGGTGCCCCGTCCCGGGCCCTCGGCGCTGCGCAGGCCCCCGGTAGCGGCACCTCGATGCGCGCCCGGCACCCGCCGCCGCGCGCTAGGTGAGGCCGACGATCCGAACGTCGACGGAGGCGGGCGGCAGCGGCTCCGCCGCGACCCGCTCGAGGAGGCGCGCGGCCACCTCGCGGGCCACCGCCGGGCCCTGCGCGCCCTCGCCCACGGCGATGTCGAGCGTGACGCGGGTCTCCGCCTCCGCGACGGCGACGCCCACGAGGGGCACCGGGCGACCGCCCTCGAGCGCGGCGGCCGACGACGACGCGTCCGCGCCTCCCCCCGGCCCACCGCCGACGACGGCGCCGAGTCCCTCGACGGCCTGCCGCACGAGCGACCCGAAGCCGGGTCGCGCCTGCACGCGCTGGACCCCGGGGCAGGCTGCCGCGATCGCGCCGAGCTCGGCCGCGAGCAGCGAGAGACGGTCGTCGTCGAGCGGGTCGGCCATCAGAGTCCTCCGTCGGTGTCGAGCAGGTGCACGTCGCGCACGGTCACGTCGACGGCCTCGACGACGAGCTCCGTCTGCGCCGCCAGGTGCGCGGCGACCGCCTCGCGCACGGCGTCGGCGACGTCGGGCACGGTCGTGCCGAAGAGCGCGCTGATCGCGACCTCGACGCCGACGACCGCGTCGGGCCGGTCGACCTCGCCGACGATGCCGCACGAGATGACGACGGCGCCGGGCACCGCGTCGCCGGCCTCGCGGATCAGCGAGCGCACCGCGCCCTCGGTGACGTGCAGGGTGCTCCGCGGGTCGGGCGACGAGAGCGGGATCTCCCGGCCGGTGCGCGACTCGAGCCGCACCCGGCTCATGACGCCGGCGATCCAGGAGGGGTCGGGGGCGGGCTCGGCGGCGGCGTCCTCCGCGACGAGGCCCGCGGTCATCGAGCGGAGGCGCGCGAGGGCCGCCAGCTGCGCCAGCGCCGACGGGTCGGACTCGATCTCGGGGTCGTACGGCTCGCGGCCGGCGTCGAGGTAGTCGCTGAGCCGCTCCATCGAGATCGGGCCGTCGTCGACGACCTCGAGCTCGGCGGCGGGGTCGACGTCGGCGGGGTCGGCCGCGGGGTCGCTCGGGGCCGCGCCGGCGGGCGTCAGCGGTGTGCGCGTCGGGTCGTCGCTCATCGCCAGGCCTCCATCTCTCGGGTCAGGGTCTCACGGGCCCGCGCGAGCAGGCCCCGGACGGCGGTCACGCTGGTGCCGGTGCGCTCGGCGATGTCAGCGTACGACTCGCCTCCGACCTCGCGCAGGGTCCACACCTCGCGCTGTGAGGCGGGCAGCCGGGCGAGCGCGCCGCGCAGGGCGCCCATGGCGTCGGTGGAGGCGGCGACGCGCTCCGGGTCGTCGACCGCGCCGCTCTGCGAGGGCACCTCGAGCTCGTCGACGTCGTCGGCGACGCGGCGGCTGCGGATGAGGTCGTAGGCCTTGCGCGACACGATCGTCATCATCCAGCCGCGCACCGCGTCGGGCGTCTGCAGCCGCGGCAGCTCGCGCCAGATGACGACCGAGGCCTCCTGGACGGCGTCGGAGGCGTCGGCCCGGGAGCGCGTCAGCCGCGTCGCGTAGGCGGTCATCAGGCCCAGGTGGCGGCGCAGCAGCACCTCGAAGGCGCGTTCGTCGCCCTCGGCGGCACGGGTCGCGAGCACCCCGTCGGCTGCACCGGACAGGTCGACCGCCATCGCGCCTCCTCGGTCACCGGGCCCGGCAGAGCCGGGCCGTGTAGGAAATGGAAGGGACGGGGACCGTGACACCCGGGCCTCGGCGTCCGTCTCACTGACGACCGTACCGCCGGGCGCCCCTGGACCGCACCCGGCACCACCGACGCACCGACGAGAAGGAGCAGCCCATGGCCGCCACCGACAAGACCCCGAGCACCGCCACCACCCCCGGCACCGTCGGCACCACGCCGTCGGGCGCGACGATCCCCGCCGCCGGCGCCAGCCGTGTCGACAAGGCGCCCGTCGCCTCCACGACCCCCGCGAGCGGCGTCGGCACCCCGGGCGTCTCCTCGCCCGGCAAGACCGTCATCGCCGACGGCGTCATCTCGAAGGTGGCCGGCATCGCCGCCCGCGAGGTGCCCGGCGTGCACGCCCTCGGCGGTGGAGCGGCCCGCGCGTTCGGCGCCCTCCGCGACGTGATCGGCAGCAGCGACCTCAGCCAGGGCGTGCGCGTCGAGGTCGGCGAGACCCAGGTCGCCGCCGACGTCACGATCGTCGTCGAGTACCCGCAGCCGATGACCCTGGTCGCCGAGCAGGTGCGCGCCGCCGTGGCCCGGGCCATCGAGGACCTCGTCGGCATGCAGGTCGCCGAGGTCAACGTCGCGATCAACGACGTCCACATCCCCGGCGAGGACGACGACGACGCGGCCGGCGCCGCCGCCCCGGGCCGCGTCTCGTGAGCGCCACCGTCGTCGGCATGGCGGTCGGCGCCGTGCTCGCGGTCGTCGGCCTCGAGTGGGGCCTCGGCGCCCTGCTGATCGTCGCGCTCTGCATCGCGGTCGGCGGGCTCGTCGGCCGTGTCGTCTCGGGCCGCACCGACCTGGGCGGGCTGCTCGACGCGCTGCGCGGCCGGCGCTCGTCGTCGTGAGCGCCGGGGCCGGGTCGGCCGCGGCGTCGGTCGGCGGGTCTGCTCCGTCCGCTTCGTCCGCCCTGCGTGACGCGTACGGCGACGGCGACGGCGCCGGTGCCGCTGCCGGGCGCGGCCCGGTCGTGCCCGGGCACGTGAGCCTCGCGGCCCGCGTGCTCACCCGCGTCGCCGCCGCCGTCGTCGCCGAGCAGCTGCGCGTCGACCGCGCCGAGGTGCGCGTCGACGCCTCCGACGACGCCGGCCACCTGGCGCTCCGCGTCACCACGCCCGTGCGGGTGCCCGCGCTCTCCGGGTCGGTGCCGGTGCCTGCGGGAGGCGTCGTCGGCCTCGTGCGCGAGCTCCAGTCGACGCTGACGAGGCGGGTCTCCGAGATCACCGGGCGCACCGTCTCGCGCGTCGACGTGACCGTCAGCCGTTCTGTGCTCGACCGCACCGGGAGGGTCGCGTGAGCACCGCCTCCGACACCACGGGGCCCGGCGCCGCCGCGCCGGACGGCACCACGTCTGTCGTCACCGCGCCCGACGCCACCGCGCCCGACGCCGGCGTCCGCTCGGGCCCCGGCCCGGACGTCACGGCGCCCTACCGGCGGCTCGTCCGCCGCGAGAGCCGCGCGAGCCGCTCGGCCAGCGCCGTCGTCGTGCTGGTGGTCGCCGCCCTCGCCGCCGCCTGGCTCGGCACGGAGGCCGTGCTCGCCGCCCTCGGCCGCCCCGCGCTGCTCGCGTCGCCCGTCGACGTGCTCGGCGCCCTCACGACCGCCCTGGGCGAGGCCCCCGGGCTGGTCGTCGCCGCCGGGGTCGCCGCGGCGGTCGTCGGCGTCGTGCTGGTGCTGCTCGGCCTGACCGCCGGCCACCGCGGACGCCACGAGATCACCGACGAGCGCGTCGCCGCGGTCGTCGACGACACGGTGCTGGCGGCGTCGCTCGCGCGGGTCGCCCGCACGGCCGGGCGCCTCGGCGCCGGGCAGGTGACCGTGTGGGTCTCGCGACGGGAGGCGCGCGTCGAGCTGACCCCCGCCTCCGGGGTGACGGTCGACGAGCAGGGCGTGCTCGCGGCCGTCCGCTCCGAGCTCGAGAGCCGGCCCGTGCAGCCCGCCCTCCGCGTGACCTCGCGCGTCGCCGACCACGGGAGGCTGGACGCGTGACCTCGTCGAACCGGTTCCTCAACCGCCTGCTGCTCGTCGTCGTGGGCGTCGTCGCCCTCGCCGTCGGGGCGTTCCTGATCGTGGCGACGCTGCCCGGGGGCTCGGGCTCCCTGGGCGGGACAGTCCGCGGCTGGCTGGCCGACGCCTCCTCGGCGGTCGCGGACGCCGTCGCGGCGACGCCGCTCGACCCGTCGGGCGCGGGCAGCGCGGACAGCATGGGCGGCGCGGGCGGCGCGGGCAGCTGGCTCGCGGTGGCCCTCGCGGCGCTCTGCCTGCTGCTCGTGATCGTCTTCGCCGTGGCCGCCGTCGCCCACGGTGGCGGACGCACCGGCCGCCTGGTCGTGCACGACGAGCCGGCCGGGTCCATCGCGATCTCGGCCGCCTTCGCCGAGACGGCCGTGGCCGACGCGCTCTCGGCCCGACGCGACGTGACCTCGGTGCACGTGTCGGCGTGGACGGTCCGCGGCCGCCCGGCGCTCAAGGTGCGCGTGCGGGTGACCGCGGGCGCGGCCCCGGCGCCGGTCGTCGCGGCGGCGAGCGACGTGGTGCGCGGTCTCGACCGGGTGCTCGGCGAGGAGGAGCCGGTGCTCGTCGAGGTGGTCGGCGCGTCGGTCGTGAAGCGCGGCAGCGACCCGCGCGTCGCGTAGCCGCGCCTGCCGCGCGGCGCCCGCCCCGCTCCCGCACCCGCCCCTGACCCTGCGCACGCACCTGCCCCCGCCCCAGAACCAGCCCCAGAACCATCGACTGATCAAAGAACCACTGAGAAACGTGGTTCTTTGATCAGTCGGTGGTTCGAGCGGGTGGCTGAGGCCCGGGCGGCAGCAGGTTCAGGGGCGGCGGCGGCGCCTGCGCAGCGCCGACTCAGCGGCGCGCGAGCGCAGCCCAGCGCGGGTGCAGCGCGGGGCTCAGCGCACCGCGAGCAGGATCTTCCCCGAGTGCTCGCCCGACTCCATGCGCTCGTGCGCCGTCGCGGCGAACTCGAGCGGGAACACGCTGTCGAGCACCGGGCGGACGGCCCCCGACGCGACCATCGGCCAGACGTGCTCGCGCACCTCGGCCATGATCGCGCGGCGCTCCTCGAGCGGGCGGGCGCGCAGCGTGGTGCCCCAGATCCGGCCCCGCTTGCCCATCAGGCGGGCGACGTCGATCGTGGCCGACGAGCCGCCCTGCGACGCGATCACCATGACGCGGCCGCCCACGGCGAGCGCGTCGACGTCGCGCGCCAGGTAGTCGCCGCCGACGAGGTCGAGCACGACGTCGACGCCGCGGCCGCCGGTGAGCTCCTGGGTGACGGCGACGAAGTCCTCCGCCCGGTAGTCGATGCCGCGGTCGGCGCCGAGCTGCTCGCAGAACTCGACCTTCGCGGGGGTGCCGGCGGTGGCGTAGACGGTGGCGCCGAGCGCCTTCCCGATCTGGATCGCGATCGACCCGACCCCGCTCGACCCACCGTGCACGAGCAGCGTCTCGCCGGCCTGCAGCTGCGCCGACATGACGAGGTTCGACCAGACGGTGGCGACGGCCTCGGGCAGCCCGGCGGCCTCGACGAGGTCGAGCCCCTTGAGGTAGGGCAGCAGCAGGCCCTCGTCGACGGCCACGCGGTCGGCGTAGCCGCCGCCGCTGAGCAGGGCGACGACGTGGTCGCCGAGGGAGGCGGTGGTCACCTCGCTGCCCAGGGCCACGACCGTGCCACTGACCTCGAGCCCGGGCCACGACGGGGCTCCGGCGGGCGACGGGTAGTGCCCCTCGCGCTGGTTCACGTCGGCGCGGTTCACGCCGGCGGCGGCGACGTCGACGACGACCTCGCGGGGGCCGGGCACGGGCTCCGGGACCTCGCTGACGACGAGGGCACGGGGCCCTCCGGGAACGGGGACGGTGACGGCACGCATGGGGCCATCCTGCCCCGTCCGGGCCGAGCGCGAGCCGGGCGACCTGGGGACGACCCGGGGAGGCGCCCCCTCCCCAGGGCGGTGCCCGCGACTCCCGCAGGCCCTCCGCCGGGCCCGCGCCGGGGCCCGACCTGCCCGCCGTCTAGGCTGGCCGCGTGCTGCTCTCCGACCACGACATCAAGCTCGAGCTCGACGCCGGGCGCATCGGCCTCGACCCCTACGAGCCGACGCTGATCCAGCCGTCGAGCATCGACGTGCGGCTCGACCGGCTGTTCCGGCTGTTCGACAACCACAAGTACCCGTTCATTGACCCCGCGGCCGACCAGCCCGAGCTGACGCGCCTGGTCGAGACGCCCGCCGACGAGCCGTTCATCCTGCACCCGGGCGAGTTCGTGCTGGGCAGCACCTACGAGCGCGTCACCCTGCCCGACGACGTCGCCGCACGGCTGGAGGGCAAGAGCTCGCTCGGCCGCCTCGGCCTGCTGACGCACTCGACGGCGGGGTTCATCGACCCGGGCTTCACGGGGCACGTGACGCTCGAGCTGTCGAACGTCGCGACGCTGCCGATCAAGCTGTGGCCCGGCATGAAGATCGGGCAGCTCTGCTTCTTCCGCCTCAGCTCGCCGGCCGAGCACCCCTACGGTTCGCAGGAGTACGGGTCGCGCTACCAGGGGCAGCGCGGGCCGACGGCGAGCCGGTCGTTCCAGGGGTTCGTGCACACCGACGTGTCGGGCGGGGCGGAGTCGGCGGGCGCCTGAGCGCCGTCGTCCCCGCTGCGCCGTCGGCGTGCGCACGCGCGGTTCCCGGCCCGTCGGGGGACACGCGTCGTGCTCGGCTTCGCCCGGGGGGCAGGGCATTCGCTCCGTGTCCGGTCGATCTGCAGAAAACTCGCGTTCGTATCACACTGGGATGGCCTCGCGGTACGGGTTCAGGACTGCGAGTTGCTGGGTGCGGGCGGCGATGTCGGGTCTCTCGCCCGCACCCCCTTCACTCCCCGCTGCGTCGGCGCCGTGCGCAGTGGTCGCGGTGGCGGCCGCAGCCGAGTCCCGTGTGCCCTGAGCGCTGATCCACTCCGGAGTGGAGGACGCCTCCCCCGGCACCCCGCCCCCGAGCACACTCCTCCACTCCGGAGTGGAGGACGCTCCCCAGGCACCCCACCCCGAGACCCCTTCCCAGGCACGCTCCTCCACTCCAGAGTGGAGGAGTCTCCCCAGAACTACCTCCGGGCGCGTCCCGGCACCGGCACCCGCCCCGGCACCGGCACCGGCACCGGCACCCGCGCCTACGACTCCAGCGTCTCGCGCGGCGACCGCCCGTAGTGCGCCACGTACGCCGCCGTGAAGCGCCCCGCGTTCGCGAAGCCCCAGCTCTGAGCGATCCCCGCCACGGTGTGCCCGCGCGTCGGGTCAGCGACCTGAAGGTCGTGGTGCGCCCCGCGCAGCCGCGCCGCCCGCAGCACCGCCATGGGCGTCGTGTCGAGGTGCCGGCGGAACGCCAGCTGCAGCCCCCGCGGCGTCAGCCGGGCCGCCTCGGCGATCTCGACGACGCCGATGTCGTCGTGGGCGTGCTCCTCGACGTAGGCGAGCGCGCGCCGCACCGTCGACGGCACGGGCCGGGCGCTCGACGCCTCGCTCGTGCCGACCGCCGTCGTCGGGAAGGTCGTCACGAACGCCGCCACCAGCGACCGGAACGCCTGCCCCCTGATCAACGGGCTCGCCATCGCCGCGTCGTTGCGCACGACGTCCTGGTAGAGGTGTCGCATGTGCCCGCGCCAGTACCGGCCGAGGGCCTCGCTCTGGGGCTCCATGCCGATCACGTGCAGGCCTGCGGGAGGCGCGGTGAGCGACAGCCCCACCAGCTCGGCCTCCACGGCGGCCCGGTCGAGCATGAGCTGGGCCAGGTGGACGTCGTCCCACTCGGTCCGTTTGTTCGTGGTGGTGGGGAACGCGAACGGCTTCAGCAGCTCCGCCCGGTGGTCGGCGTCGCCCGCCTGCACCCGGAAGCCCCCGCCGAGCAGGCGGCAGATGCCGAAGAAGGGCAGCGGCTCGCTCTCGGCGCGCAGCGTGCCGGTGTACCGCATCTCTCCGACGGCGAAGCGGTGCTCGCCCGACACCGCGCGGCGGTAGTAGAACTCGTGGGCGTCGCCCGGCACGAGCTCGCGCATGCGGAAGGTGCGCCGCATCGCCTCGTGGGCGACGTCGGGGTCGGTGGTCTCCAGGCCGCGGATGCGCGGGTCGTCGAAGGGCGACGGCGTCACGGGCTGCGACGGGTACGGGGGCGACGGCATCGGTCACGCCTCTCGTCGAGGTGGGCGCCGGGCCGCTCGGGGTCAGGGAACGGCGTCGGAGCGTCGGGCTGATCCCCCGACGGCGTCAGCATAGTGCGACGCCTCAGGAGCTGCCCCCCCTTCGGCGGACGCCGATGTGCCCCGGAGGCGGGCCGCGGTGGGGAGGGACGAGCTGGGGAGGACGAGCCGGGGAGGGACGAGCCGGGGTGGAGACCTGAACCAACCCACACCCCGGCTCGCGCACCGACGCCGGGGGACCCGCCAGGGTCCCGACTCGGTGCTCACCACGGCCAGCCCGAACCGCCGTGGTGTGCAGTCTTCGGAGCACCGCTCGGAACGGTTTGGAGAATGTCTCAGAATTTTTTCGGGGAGTCCTCCCCAGGGCTCCGGGAGGCGGGGCTGTTCCCCGCCCCGCGCCTCCCGCAGCCCCGCCGCCGACGCACGGCGTAGCGTCGCGGCCATGGACTACAGGACCCTCGGGAACAGCGGTGCCTCCGTGTCGGAGCTGACACTGGGCACCATGACGTTCGGCGCAGAAGCCGACGAGACCACCTCTCACCAGATCCTCGACGCGTTCGTCGCGGGCGGCGGCACGCTCGTCGACACCGCCGACGTGTACAGCGCGGGGGTCTCCGAAGAGATCATCGGGCGCTGGCTCGCCGCGCGCCCCACCGACGCGGCGCAGGTCGTGCTGGCGACGAAGGGGCGCTTCCCCATGGGCGACGGCCCGAACGACGTCGGGCTCTCGCGGCGGCACCTCGCCCGTGCCCTCGACGACTCGCTCCGGCGTCTCGGCACCGAGCACGTCGACCTCTACCAGATGCACGCGTGGGACGCCCTGACGCCGATCGACGAGACCCTGCGGTTCCTCGACGACGCGATCAGCGCGGGCAAGATCGGCTACTACGGCTTCTCGAACTACCTCGGCTGGCAGGTCACGAAGGCGGTGGGCCGCGCCGACGCCCTCGGCTTCGCGCCGCCCGTCACGCTGCAGCCGCAGTACAACCTGCTCGTGCGCGACATCGAGCACGAGGTCGTGCCGGCCTCGCTCGACGCCGGCATCGGCCTGCTGCCCTGGTCGCCGTTGGCCGGCGGCTGGCTGAGCGGCAAGTACCGGCGCGACCAGGCGCCCACCGGCTCGACCCGACTCGGTGAGGACCCGACGCGGGGCATGGAGGCGTGGGAGGCGCGCAACGCGGACGAGCGCACCTGGACGGTCATCGACGCGGTCACCGCGATCGCCGACGCCCACGGCGCCTCGGCCTCGCAGGTCGCGCTCGCCTGGCTGCTGGCGCAGCCGGCCGTGACCTCGGTGATCCTCGGCGCCCGGACGGTCGGGCAGCTCGACGACAACCTGGGCGCGTCGGGCCTCGTGCTCACCGCCGACGAGCTCACGCGCCTCGGCGACGCGAGCGCCCCGCGCATCGACGACTACCCCTACGGCACCGCCGGGGTCGCCCAGCGCGGCCGCCGCATCGACGGCGGTCGCTGACTCCCGGGCTCAGCCCGGCACCGCACGGTGCGACTGCGGGAGGCGCGGTGTCGACCAGACCGGCACCGCGCCTCCCGCATGCGTATGAACGACGATCGTCGCCCCGTACTGCTCTCGTGAACCCTTCGCGCTGACGAGGGAGCCGGTCGGCACCAGTCGCTCGTCATCGGCGTACCAGCACGACGATCATCACGATGAAGAAGGGGACCATCCCGAGGAAGGTCATCGCGGGCCAGGATCCGCCAGGAGCGCGCCGGTCTGCCCAGCGGAGCAACCAGATGGCGAGCGTGACCGGCAAGAACCCGAGGGGGACTCCTGCGATGACCAGGACGGTCGCCGCCAGTACGAGGACGAGAGCTGTCAGAGACGGCACCACGGCTGTCCGTGACGCACGCGCAGACCCCCCGGCCTGATCGGCCCTCCGATGAGGAGGGTGACCGACATCTCCTGACATGTGACGCTCCTCTCGGGAGCCCGGAACGAGGAGTCCCCGCGCGGCCGCCCCCTCATCAGCTGACGGTGCCCCAGACCGCCGGCCTTCGGCTGTCGGGGAGGAGCCCTGAGGGTGCGACCTCACGCGGCTCGAGCGTGATGCGAGCCGACAGCTCGCGTCACGCTCACACTCTCTTCCCCCGGGCGACCGGTGTCAAGGATGTCACTGTGAAATTCTTGATATCTGTAAGATGAGGGCAGAACGAGGCGGATGGCGCTGGGCAGGAAGACGAGCAGACCTCTGCCTGCCCGGGCCGGCTTCCGCCTCGTGAGCTCGACCGAGTGGTCACGATCTGCTGCTCCCGGCGCGAGGGAAGAGCAGATCGGGACCACTCGACGCGTCAGCGGTGCAGGTCGGCCGTCGCGCCGACGCGGCCGTGGCGCACCCGGACGGCGACGGTCACGACCAGCACGACGACCGCCGCGACCAGTGCCGTGACCCCGGCGGCGGTGTCGAGCGGCTGGCCGGTGAAGCGCCCGACGGCGACCCACGAGAGGCCCCAGACCAGCGACAGCATGGGAGCGATCCGGCCGCGGCCGGCGAGAGCGACGGCCACGCCCGACAGGCCGGCGACGGCGAGCACGACCGTCGACCAGACGCTGCTCGGGGCACCGAGGCCGTCGAAGCCGGACTCGACCAGCGCAGCCGCGATGTTGGCGGCGGTCGCGACCGAGACCCAGCCGAGGTAGAGGCCCATCGTGCCGTCGGTGACGAGCGCGTCGACCCAGCCGTGGGTCGGCGTGCGGAAGAGGGTGACGAAGATCCGCACCAGCACGGCCAGCAGGGCGACGATCACGACGACGCTGAGCCACACGTTCCCGAGCTGCACGGCCGCGAAGAGCCAGGCCGCGTTCAGCAGCATGGAGGCGGCGACCCAGTACCCGAGGCGACGGTGGCGGTCGACGCTGCGCTGGCCGGGGAGCGCCTGGTAGACGGCGTAGGCGACGAGGCCGAGGTAGATGACCGACCAGATCGAGAAGGCGGTGGTCGCGGGGGCGATCGGGGTGGCGTCGGCGCTGAGCGCCCCGCCGGAGGCTCCGGAGACGGAGGTGCCGCCGAAGGCGCCCGACCCCACCGCGGC
The DNA here is from genome assembly GCF_014217665.1 of Frigoribacterium sp. NBH87. NCBI lineage: Bacteria > Bacillati > Actinomycetota > Actinomycetes > Micrococcales > Microbacteriaceae > Frigoribacterium > Frigoribacterium sp. NBH87. The sequence continues at coordinate 2,032,198 of NZ_CP043650.1, read as the reverse complement.
GAGGACGACGGCCAGCACGGCCGCGACCACCACCACGATCTGACGGACGACGTCGCTCGGCTGGGGAGGGTGCGGTTCGGCTCGCGTGGCTGTGCTCATGTCGGCGACGGTACGCCGCCGAGATCTCTTAGCTGCTGAATCATCAGGCGCTTCTCAGCCTCATCGACCGGGCCCCGAGGAGTCGCGGGGCAGCCCCCAGCCCCCAGCGAGCCGTGCTGGCCCGAGTCCGGCACGCCCTGCCCGCGACTGTCGGTCAGTTGCCAATTTGAGGGCTTGAGAGGGCTCCGGAGGCCCCCAAAACGGCAACTGACCGACGCGGGTCGTGGCCAGCACGGGCCCAGACGCCGCACCCCGCTCAGGCGGCAGGCCGCCAGCGGCGCAGCAGCTGCGCGTTCAGCGCCACGATCACCGTCGACAGGCTCATCAGCACCGCCCCCGCCGCGGGCGACAGCACGAAGCCGACCGGTGCCAGCACGCCCGCCGCGAGCGGCACCGACAGCACGTTGTAGCCCGCTCCCCAGACGAGGTTCTGGATCATCTTGCGGTACCCCACCCGCGACAGCGAGATCACCGACAGCACCGCCCGCGGGTCGTTCGACGCGAGCACGACGCCCGCCGACTCCACCGCCACGTCGGTGCCCGCGCCGATCGCGATGCCGACGTCGGCCCGGGCCAGCGCGGGAGCGTCGTTGACGCCGTCGCCGACCATCGCGACCCGCTGGCCGCGCTGCTGCAGCTCGGCGACGCGCGCGTCCTTCTCGTCCGGGCGCACCTCGGCGAACACCTCGTCGATGCCCAGCTCACGTCCGACCGCGTCGGCCACCTGCTGCGCGTCGCCGGTCACCATCGCGACCCGCACGCCCGCGTCGTGCAGGTGTCGCACGGCCTCCGCCGACTCCGGCCGCACCTCGTCGCGCAGCGCGTACGCCGCCTCCACCGCTCCGGCACGCACGAGGTAGAGCACCGCGGCGCCGTCGGCCCGCCACGGCCCGGTCGCCGTCGCCAGGTCGCCGGGCACCTCGAGGCCCTGGTCGCGGAGCAGGCCGGGGCCCCCGACGCTCACCTCGACCCCGTCGACACGGGCCGTGACGCCGCTGCCCGTGAGCGACCGGAACGACTCGACCCGCGACTCCGGCGCCCCGCCCTGCCCCGCGTCGGCCTCGGCCGCGCGCACCAGCGCGCGGGCGACCGGGTGCTCGCTGTCGCGCTCGACCGCCGCCGCGAGGCGGACGGCCGCGTCGTCGTCGACGAGGTCGGACGAGGAGGCGCGGGCCACGTCCGTCACCGCGGGCTCGCCCTTCGTGAGGGTGCCCGTCTTGTCGAACAGGACGGTGTCGACGGTGCGCATGCGCTCGAGGGCCAGGCGGTCCTTGACCAGCACGCCGGCCTTCGCGGCGCGCTCGGTCGAGATCGCGATCACCAGGGGGATGGCCAGGCCGAGGGCGTGCGGGCAGGCGATGACGAGCACGGTCACGGTGCGCGTGATCGCCTGGTCGAGGTCGCCGAGCAGCAGCCAGACGACGAACGTGACGACGCCCGCCCCCGCGGCGAACCAGAAGAGCAGCGCGGCGGCGCGGTCGGCGAGCGCCTGCGCCCGCGACGACGACGACTGGGCCTCGGCGACCAGCCGCTGGATGCCCGCGAGCGCCGTGTCGTCGCCGACCGCCGTGACGCGGACCCGCAGCGTGCCGTCGGTCGCGACGGTGCCCGCCACGACGCGGTCGCCCTCAGAGCGCGAGACGGTGCGGCTCTCGCCGGTGATCATCGACTCGTCCATCTCGGCGGAGCCGTCGACGATCGTGCCGTCGGCCGGCACGCGCGCGCCCGAGCGGACGAGCACGACGTCGCCGGCCACGAGGTCGGCGATCGCCACCTCGGTCGTGCCGGAGCCCGAGCTGCCGGAGTCGGACCTGCCGGAGTCGCGGGTCGAGCCGTCGGGGCCCGTCGCGTCGACGCGGTCGGCCGTGTCGGGCAGCAGGGCGGCGAGCGCGTCGAGGGCGCCGGAGGCGGCCCCGAGGGCGCGCATCTCGATCCAGTGGCCGAGCAGCATGATGACGACGAGGAGGGCGAGCTCCCACCAGAAGTCGAGGTCGAGGCCGCCGATGCCGAGCGTCGTCGCCCAGCTGGCGACGAAGGCGACGGTGATGGCCATCGCGATGAGCAGCATCATGCCGGGCTGCTTCGCCCGCGCCTCGGCGACGCCGCCGGAGAGGAACGGCCAGCCGCCCCAGACGAAGAGGAAGGTGCCGAGCACGGGCGAGATCCACTCGGCTCCGGGGAAGGACGGCACGTCGTAGCCGAGCAGGCCCGCGAACATCGAGCTGAAGGCCACGACCGGGATCGCGACGACGAGGCTCACCCAGAACTTGTCGCGGAACTGGGCGGCGTGGTCGCCGTGGCCGCCGTGCCCGCCATGCCCGCCGTGTCCGCCGTGGCCCGCGTGTGCGTCGTGCCCAGCGTGCGCGTCGTGCCCGGCGTGCGCGTCGTGCGCGTCGTGCCCGTGGTGCCCCGCGTGCGAGTCGTGCCCGGAGTGGTCGTCCCCGACGCCGTGCGCCTCCTGCCCGTGCGCGGCCGTCGCGAGGTCCGAGTGGTCGCCGTGGTCGCCGTGGTCGCCGTGGTCGCCGTGGTCGCCGTGCGCAGCGTCGTCGTGCCGAGGAGTCATGCTGCATACCCTAGGGGGGTATCCGTGTCGCCGTCCAGATCTCTCGACCCGCGACTCCTCGCGGTCATCTGCCGACGGTCAGGGGGCGGCCGCCCGGCCGCCCGCGGGTCAGCCCCCGACGGGCGGCCCGACGATCAGCAGCACGACGAAGACCACGACCACCGCGGCCGCGAGCAGGACGACGGCCAGCACCAGGTGACCGAGGACCCAGCGGAGGAGGCGGTCGGCCGGCCGCCGGTCACGCGGGTCGTCGGTCGCGGTGCGGCGCCAGTCGCCGCGGAGGCCGCCGCGGCGGTCGATCCAGCGCTCGACGGGCAGGGAGGCGAACGGCACGACGGCGCTGGCGAGGGCCGCGGCCGTCACGCCGAGGCTCCAGCGCTGGTTGACCGCGACGACGACGCCGGCCACCAGGTACGCGAGGAAGACGAAGCCGTGTATCGGCCCGGCGACGCTGACCGGCCAGTCGCCGACCCGCGCGACGTACTTGAGCAGCATGCCGCCGATGAGCAGGGCCCAGGTGACGACCTCGGCGACGGCGAACGAACGGAAGAGGGTGCGAGGCGACACGGGGGCTCCAGGGGGTCGACGGGACTCCGCTCATGGTCGCAGGCCGCCGCTGGGCGGCTCCTCCCGTCGTGCACACCACGCACCCAGCAGGAGGCGCCCCTCCTGTTCCGAAGGATCCTCAGGAGGCGCGGCGTACCCTGGTCAGGTCAGCGACGACGACGAGGGGACTCCATGAGCGACCACGAGAAGCACGACACGACACGGCACGACGCCCCGCGCGACACCGCTCCGGGCCGCCTCCGCCTCACCTGGCCCACCTTCCGCGGCTCGCCCGTCGGCTGGGGCATCCTCGCCTTCCCGCTGCTGCTCGACCTCGTCCTGGTCGGTCGGCACCTCGGTCGCGGCGACCCGGTCACCCCGTTCGGCGTCGTCCTCACGCTCGCCGTACTCGTCGCCCTGGCGGTCGCGATCACCGGCCTGGTGCAGACGATCCGGCACCCGCGGCCCGGGCCGCCCGTGTGGCAGGGCGACGACCCGCGCTGAGGCTCGGCGCTCCCTGGGTGCCGGCCCGCGCCTCCTTGCTTGGCTGGGGGGCATGACTACTCTCGCGATCATCGGTGCCGGCAAGGGGCTCGGCGCTGCCGTGGCCCATCGATTCGGACGGGAGGGGTTCAGCGTCGCGCTGATCTCCCGTCACCAGGGCCGGCTCGACGCCCTCGCGGCCGAGCTCGAGGCCGACGGCATCACCGCGCAGGGCTTCGTCGCCGACGTGCGCGACCCCGCCTCCGTGGCCCGGGCGCTCGAGGCGGCGACCGAGGCGCTCGGGCCGATCCAGGTGCTGCAGTACAGCCCGCTGCCGCAGAAGGACTTCATGCGGCCCGTGCTCGAGACGACGCCGGCCGACCTCGTCGGGCCCGTCGAGTTCTCGATCTACGGGCCGGTCGCGGCCGTGCACCAGGTGCTGCCGGGCATGCGCTTCCTCGGGCGGGGGCCGGACGGCCACGGCGGCACGATCCTCTTCGTCAACGGCGGCTCGGCCGTCACGCCCGGGCGCACCGTCACCGGCACCTCGATCGCCTTCGCCGGCCAGGCCGCGTACGCGCAGCTGCTGCACGACGAGCTGGCGGACGAGGGCATCCAGGTGTCGCAGCTGATCATCGGCGGGGCCATCACGCCCGACGACCCGGAGAAGACGCCGGAGGCGCTGGCCGAGCGGCTCTGGGGGCTCCACACCCGGCGCGACACCTTCCGGGAGCAGGTCAGCGCCGACTGAGGCGACGGCGCGGAGTCCACGCGGCCGGCGAGTGGTCACGAACTGCTGCTCGCGCGGGTCAGGAGGAGCAGATAGCGACCACTCGAGCCGGCGTCGCTCGGACGTCGACGCAGCGGCGGCGGCGAGCCTGAGCCCGGCCGGTGAGTCCGCCCGGCACGGAGGCGGGCGGCGTAGCGTCACGCACAGCACCGGATCAGCACACGAGCGGCATCGTCGCGGAGACCCCCCTGTGGTCACCGAGGCGGTGCCGCGTGCTCGTGGCACGAGCCTGCGCAGCACGCAGTGCGCACAGCGCCGCGCTGCGCCACCCCGTGCCGCGCCGCCCGCCCCCGCGCCGCCCCGCTACGCCCCGCCGAACCGCTCCGTGCGCACCCGGGTCGGGTCGTGGCCGGCATCGACGAGCCAGCCCGCGATCGTCTCGACGAAGCCGTTCGTGCCGCAGACGTAGACGAGCGGGTGCTGCTCGGCGGGCAGCGCCAGCTCGAGCAGTCGCTCGCGGGTGAGGCGCCCGGCGGGCCGGGCCGCTCCCTCCGGCGCTCCGCGCGTGAAGATCCAGTCGACCGTGAGGTCGGGCCCCGCGGCGGCGGCGAGCTCGTCGAGCTCCGGCGCGAACCACTGGTCGTCGGGCGTCCGCACCGAGCAGATCAGCCGCATCGGGGGCGCGTCGTCCCGCTCCGACCGCGAGCGGATCATCGCGACCAGGGGCGCGACTCCTGACCCTCCGCCGATCAGCTGCACGGGCGACCGCGACGGCGCCGGGGCCCCCGCGGGCTCGGGCAGCACCGCGTGCACGGCCGAGTCGGGGTCGAACTCCGTCGGCGGCCACACGAACCAGCCGCCGATCGGGCCGCGCACCTCGACCGGGTCGCCCGGCTCGGCGGCCTCGACCAGGTACGGCGAGACCTCGCCGTCGGGCAGCTGCTCGACCGAGATCTCGAGGGCAGCGGTGAGCGGATCGCCGTGCGTGCCCCGCACGTCGGAGAGCGAGTACGACCTGACGGTCTGGTAACCGTCGTCGGCGGTCAGCCTCAGGTCGACGTGCTGGCCGGCACGGGCGGCCCGCAGGCCGGGCACGGCGACGACGATCGACCGGCCGGTGCCGCTCAGCGGGGTCGTCGAGACGACCGTGCCGGGCCGCCAGGCATAGGGGTCGGCACCGCTCACGCGTAGCGTTCTTCGCGCCAGGGGTCTCCGTGGCCGTGGTAGCCCATGCTCTCCCAGAAGCCGCGGCGGTCGGTCGCCATGGTCTGGACGCCCTGCAGCCACTTCGCGCTCTTCCAGAAGTAGAGCCCGGGCACGAAGAGCCGCGCCGGCCCGCCGTGCTCGGCGTGCAGGGGCTGGCCCTCGTACGTGTCGACCACCCACGCCTTGCCGCCGAGCAGCTCGTCGAGCGGCAGGTTGGTCGTGTAGCCGCCGTAGCTCGTCGCCATCGCGTAGCCGTGGTCGGTCTCGAGGCCGTCGAAGAGGGTGTCGAGCGAGACGCCCGACCAGTGGGTGCCGAGCTTGCTCCAGCTCGTGACGCAGTGGATGTCGGTCTCGATCGCCTCGTGCGGCAGGGCCTGGAAGTCGGCCCAGGTGAGCGAGCGCTGGCCCTGCTCGGTGCCGACCTGCAGCTCCCACCGCTTGATGTTCGGGGTGGGGCCGGCCGAGAGCACGGGGAAGCCCTGCTCGAGGTGCTGCCCCGGGGGGAGGCGCGGGTCGGCCTCCCGACGTCGGCCGAAGCCGGTGAACCCTGCCATCGCGCGCCTCCTGCACCCTGGGGCGACGCCGTGCGGCGGCGTCGCGCGGGGCTCGTTCGCCCCGACCCGGCCCACAGTAGCGGGGCCCCCCGACGCCCGGCGAGACCACCAGCCTGGGACTGGCCTGGGAGGCGGTTGACCTGCAGGTGCACGGGGGTCGTACGGTGGTGGGAGACCCCCAGCGAAAGGACTCCCCCATGGCTGAGTACACCCTGCCCGACCTCCCCTACGACTACTCCGCTCTCGCGCCGCACATCAGCGCGCAGATCATGGAGCTGCACCACTCCAAGCACCACAACACGTACGTGACCGGGGCGAACACGGCCAACGCCGCCCTCGCCGAGGCGCGCGACAAGGGCGACCTCGCCAACGTCAACAAGCTCGAGAAGGACCTCGCGTTCAACCTCGGCGGCCACGTCAACCACTCGATCTTCTGGACGAACCTGACCCCCGAGACCAGCGAGCCCGTCGGCGACCTGCTCGAGGCCATCGGCCGCGACTTCGGCGACCTCGAGAAGTTCAAGGCGCACTTCACGGCCACCGCGCTCGGCGTGCAGGGCTCCGGCTGGTCGGTGCTCGCGTACGACGTCATCGGTCAGCGCCTCAGCGTCTTCCAGCTCTTCGACCAGCAGGGCAACGTGCCGTTCGGCCTCGTGCCGCTGCTGATGCTCGACGTCTGGGAGCACGCCTACTACCTCGACTACCAGAACGTCCGTGCCGACTACGTCAAGGCCTTCTGGAACATCGTGAACTGGGAGAACGTCGCGCAGCGCTACGCCGCCGCGACCACGAAGACGCAGGGCCTGCTGACCTTCTAGTCGCACCCGCTTCTTCACCAGGGCCGCGCCTCCCCCGTCACGACGGGCCGGGGGCGCGGCCCTGTCGCGTGCGGCCCCGTCGCGTCCGGCCTCGCTCGCCCCTGGGGACGACCACCCCTCGCCGTCCCTCCCCACCCCCCGGGCATGCGCCTCCGGGATGAACCTGACCCCCGAGAGGCGCGGCGCGGCCCGCCCCTCACCTAGCCTTCTGCACATGATCGACGTGAGGCGGTGGGGACGGCACGCGGTCGCCCCGGCCGCGGCGACCGTCTACTTCGTGTTCTGGGTGGCGGCCTCCTGGGGCCGCGGCGGCGTCGCCGACAACAGCGTCGTCTTCGGCCTGTTCGCGCTGGCCATCGGCCTGTCGTGGTGGATGCCGTCGACCGCCCTCGCCCTCGTCGTGGTCGTGCCCGTCCTGCAGCTGCTCGGCCTCGCCGAGGCCCCCGGGCAGGACACCTGGACGGCCTACGTCGCCGTCGCGCTCGTCATGGCCTTCGTCGCCGTCCGGCCCTCGCCGTGGCTGCGCCTCGCCGCGCTGCTGGTGGCGGGGGTGACGGCCGGGCTCGCCGCCTGGCTGCTCACCGTGCCGACGCTGACCCGGCCGCAGAGCTGGAGCACCTGGGTGGGCGCCGGCACCGCGGGCCTCCGCATCGAGTTCTCGCTGCTGATGGCCGCTCTCTTCGGCGTGTTCGCCGGGGCGTGGGCGATCGGGGTCGCGTTCGCGAGCATCCGCCGGGTGGTCGTCATCCGCGCGGCGCTCGAGGCCACCGAGACCCGCTTCGAGGCGGCCGACCTCGAGCTGCGGCTCGAGCAGGAGCGCGCCCGCATCTCGCGCGACGTGCACGACGCCCTCGCGCACTCGCTCGCCGTCGTCGTGTCGCAGGCCCAGGGGGCGATCGCGCTGCGGGCCACGCGCCCCGAGGCCGCCGACGCCTCGCTCGCCACGATCGCCGAGGTCGGCCGCACGGCGCTGCTCGACGTGCGGCGGCTGGTCGAGCGGATCACGCACGACGACGACGTGACCGCCCCGCGCCAGACCCTCGCCGACCTCGGGGTCCTCGCCGCGGCGATGCGCGAGGCCGGCATGGAGCTCGACGTCGTCGTCGAGGGGACGCCCGCCCTCGCCCCCTCGCAGGAGCTCGCCGTCTACCGCATCGTGCAGGAGAGCCTCACGAACGCCCTGAAGCACGCGGGCACGACGAGCACGGTCGCGGTCGTGCTCGACCACCGCGGCGAGGGGCTGTCGCTCTCCGTCCGCTCGCTCGGGCGGGGCTCCCCGCTCGTCGCCGCCCGGGAGGGTCGCGAGGGCGGCGCGGGCGTCCGCGGCATGACCGAGCGGGCACGGCTGGCGGGCGGCTGGCTGACGGCCGGCCCGGCCGACGACGGCGCCTCGTTCGAGGTGACCGCCTTCGTGCCGTCACGGGGTGAGCGGGCCGCGACCACCGCCTCCCCGGCGCCGACCTCCCCCGGGCCGCCGCCTCCCGGCCCGGGCTCCCGCGACCTGGACTCCCGCGACCTGACCACGCCAGACCTGACCGAGAAGAGCACCCCATGATCCGCGTCGCCGTCGTCGATGACCAGCCGCTGTTCGCCAGCGGGCTCGAGATGCTCATCGAGGCGCAGCCCGACATGGCCTGCGTCGGCACCGCCGTCGACGGGCGGCAGGCGCTCGAGCTGGCGGCGCGCACGAGCCCCGACGTCGTGCTGATGGACCTGCGCATGCCGGTGATGAACGGCCTCGAGGCCACGGCCCGGCTGCTCGAGGGCGTCTCGCCCGACGAGCTGCCGCGGGTCGTCGCCCTGACGACGATCCAGCGCGACGAGGCCGTGTACGGGGCGCTCAAGGCCGGCGCGTACGCGTTCCTCACGAAGGACGCCACGCCCGACGAGGTGCTCGGCACCATCAGGGCCGCGTTCGCGGGCGAGCCCGTCTCGACCGCCGACGCCGCGCTCGACGTCGTGCACCGGTACGCCGTGCCCGCCCCCACGCCGCCCGTCGACCCGCTGGCCCCGCTCTCGCCGCGCGAGCGCGAGATGACGCTGCTCATCGCCCGCGGCCTGAGCAACACCGAGATCGCCGCCGAGGCCTTCCTCAGCGAGGCCACGGTGAAGAGCCACGTGCGCGCCGTGCTGCAGAAGCTCGCCCTGCGCAGCCGCGTGCAGATCGTCGTGTTCGCCTACGAGAACGGCCTCGTCTCCGGAGCCGAGCGGAGGCGCGGGTGACGGAGCGCGACCGCGAGCAGGTCGCCAAGCGGGTCACCGCCGTCGCCGTCGCCCTCGTCGTGGCCGGGGTCGTCGTCGCGGGGCTGCCGTCGACTCGGCCCTGGGCCCTGCCGACGACCGCCACGCAGGATCGATCCTCCTGGGCCATGCCGCTCGACCAGTACATCGGTGTCGGCGACATCCGCTTCGGCTACGCACAAGAGCTGATGATCGAGAAGTGCCGTACCGACGAGGGCGGTGACGGCTCACGGGTGCCCTGGCGAGACGTCGATGCGGCGACCACCGCGGCCGAACGCCAGCCGACGCGGGCCTTCGACCTCGACCAGGCCGAGGCTCGGGGCTACCACGTGCCGCCGACCGCCGACCCGGGCGAGGGGGCGTGGCGGGAGTTCGTCCTGAGGCCGGTCTCGGCCGCCGAGAGCGCCGCGAGGGACCGCTGCGTCGACAGGCTGTACTCGGAGCACCCCGAGCTGCTCTCCGGCTACCTCGGGACGGGCACCGGGACGGTCGGTGACATCGCCACCCGGCTCAGCGACGCCGCCTTCCGCGACGCCCGCGACGACGACGCCGTCCTCGCCACCGTCCCCGCGTGGCTCGAGTGCATGCAGCCCGTCGCGGACGCCTCCTGGGAGCTCCCGGACTCCCCGGCGGGCATGCCCACCGACGCCATGGCGGGCAACTTCCGGTCGTACGACCCCGCGTCGCCGGTCACCGAGGCCGAGCTCGACGTCGCCACCGCCGACGCCGCCTGCCGCGAGTCGTCGGGGTACCTCGACGCCCTCTACGCCGCCGAGTGGGAGCACCAGCTCACCGTGCCCCACGACTACGGCGAGCGCCTCTCGCAGGTCGACACGGGGGCGGTCGCCGCGGCGAAGCGCACGGTCGACGCCGCGCTGGCCCGGCTGACGCCGCCGGCTCCCTGAGCTGCCGGCCCGCGCCTCCTGCTCCCCGCGCCTCCCGCCCTGCCCCTGCCCCCCGGCCGGGGGCCTGTCGAAACCGTCCCGCGGGTATGTAACCTGGGGTACAGAGGGACCACGGCGCCGGGGGGCGCCTAGGGGGCCGAGGGGAGGTCTGTGGGCCTGACCAGCGCGACGAGCGACGTGGTCAGGCCCTCGGACCCGGGGGCCGCCATCCACGGCAGCAGCACCGAGAGCAGCTGCGCGAGCCGCTCGAACACGTCGGCCCGCCCGGTCGTCGCCCCGGAGAGGGTCTGCACGCCCGTGTAGGCCCCGACGAGCAGGTGCGTCGCGGCGTCGACGTCGAGGTCGGCGCGGAAGGCGCCCTCGTCGACCGCTCCGCGGATGAGCCGGCCCATCTGGTCGAGCCAGTCGAGGTACGGCGGCGCGACGGTGAGCGCGCGGTCGGGCACCTCGGTGGTGAGGCGGATGCCCGCCGTGATCGTCACCTCGCGGGTCAGCTGGGTCGCGAGCGACGCGCACGACAGCACGATCGCCTCCGCGCACGAGCCGGCCACGGCCGAGACCCGGTCGGCGTAGGCGCGCGCCAGGCGGTGCTGCTCGGCGATGACCGCGTCGGCCAGCGCGGCCTTCGACGGGAAGTGGAAGTACAGCGCGCCCTTGGTCACGCCCGCCGTGTCGGCGACGACGTCGAGCGACGTCGAGCCGTAGCCGCGCTCGTCGAAGACCTCGGCGGCGGCGTGGAGGATCGCCGCGCGCGTCGCTCGGGCACGCTCTTGCTGGGGCACGGAGAGACACAGTACCGGCGGGCCCCGGGGTGTGACGCCCGCCCCCGGTCAGGCCGCGGGCGTCTCCGGCACGGCAGGAGTCGCGGGTCGGCCGCGGCGCGGAGCCCGGCTGGCGTACAGCACGCCCCCCACGACGGCCACGCCCGCGACCACCTCGACCGCGTCGGGCACCTCGTCGAAGGCCGCCCACGACGCGAGCACCCCGACCACGGGCACGAGCATCGAGAACGGCGCGACCGTGCTCGACGGGTACGCGGCGAGCAGGCGGGTCCAGAGGCCGTAGCCGAGCACCGTCGCGACCAGCACGACGTACAACAGGCCGACGACGCTCGGCAGGGCGTCGAGGGTGCCGACGGTCGCCAGGCTGCGGCCGATGCGCCCGGGCCCCTCGACGGCGAGCGAGAGGGCGAGCATCGGGATCGGCGGCACCACCGACATCCAGAGCGTGAGCCGGAGGGGGTCGGGGGCGGCCGCCCGCCGCACCGCCACGTTGCCGAGGCCCCAGCCGAGCGCGCCGCAGAGCACGAGCACGACGGGCAGCAGCGCCGCCACCTGGGCCCGGTGCACCGCGATCACGGCGAGGGCGAGCACCGCGACGCCGATGCCGATCGCCTGGCGCCGGGTGATGCGCTCGCGCAGCCAGAACGCCGCGATCACGACGGTCGCCGGGGCCGACGCCTGCAGCACGAGCGACGCGAGGCCGGAGGGCATGCCCGCCGCCATGCCCAGGTAGAGGAAGCCGAACTGGAGGATCCCCAGCCCGAGGCCGACGAGCAGCAGGCTGCGCCACGGGATGGGCGGGCGCGGCACGAACAGCAGCGTCGGCACGGCCAGCAGCGAGAAGCGCAGCGCGACGAGGAAGATCGGCGGGAAGTGCTCGAGCGCCAGCGCCGTCATCGGGAAGTTCACGCCCCAGCAGACCGCGACGACGAGGGCGAGGAGGCGGTCGCGGGGCGTCATCCGGCCAGCCTGGCCGAGCGGGCGGCGGGGGCGCCAGCCGACGCGCTGGTCGTCCGGCCGAGCAGGCCACCGGTCGGCGGGCGGCCCTGCCCGGGCGGTGCCGCGAGCGGTGCCGGGGGCTCGCACCGCGCCTCCCGCAGGCCCGCGCCGACCGCGCCGGCGGGCCCGGCCCGGGCCCGGGGGACGCCCGCGGTCCCCCGTTCGGCTGCCTGTGCCGGAGGGCCCCGCCGTGCTGTCATGGGGGACCACCAGCGTCGGGCCGTCGACGAGCGTGCCCGGGAACAGGCTCCGATGTCGACCACTCCCCGCGCCGCCCTCGGCCCCCGCGCCGCCCGGGCCGCCCTCGGCGCGGTCGTCGCCGCCGCGCTGCTCGCCCTCGTCGGCTGCACGTCGTCCGCCGACCGCGGCGAGCGCGACGGCGACGCCGACCGCGACACCGCCTCGGCCACGCCGACCGCCGCGCCCGACCGCGTGACGCGCGAGACGATGCGCACCGCCCCGACCGACCTCGTCTTCCCCGGCGGGCTCGCCGTCGAGCCGGGCTCGCTCGCCTCGCGGGCGCAGGCCGAGCTCGACGCCGCGGGCCAGCCCGGCCAGGCCGACGCGGCGGGCGTGATCGCCGCGCAGCCCGTGGCGATGTGGATCGGCGACGGCTACGACGACGAGCAGCTGGTGAAGGTGGTCACCGACTTCCTCGACGCGGCCGACGCCCAGGGCGCGACGGCGGTCTTCGTCACGTACGCCATCCCCGACCGCGACTGCGGCAACTACTCGGCGGGCGGGCTCACGGTCGAGGAGTACCCGGCGTGGAACCGCACCATCGCCGAGACGATCCGCGGCCACGACGCCGTGGTGATCGTCGAGCCCGACTCGCTCGGCATCCTCAGCCGCTGCCCCGACCTCGTCGAGGAGAGGCTGCCGCTGCTGCGCCAGGCCGTCGAGGACTTCGCGGCGGCCGGCGTGCCCGCCTACCTCGACGGGGGCAACTCGAACTGGGTCGACGCGCAGACGATGTCGGAGCGCCTGCTCGCCGCCGGGGTCGAGGACGCCCGCGGCTTCTTCACGAACGTGTCGGGCTTCTACCGGGTCGACGAGGAGCGCGCCTACGCCGAGCGACTCTCCGCCCTCACCGGCGACAGCCACTTCGTGATCGACGTGTCGCGCAACGGCCGGGGCTGGCAGGGCACCTGGTGCAACCCCGACGGGGCGGCGCTCGGCCAGGACCCGCACGTCGCCGGGGGCAGCGGGGGGCTCGACGCCCTGCTCTGGGTCAAGACGCCCGGCATCAGCGACGGCACCTGCAACGGCGGGCCCGCGGCGGGCACCTGGTGGCCGTCGTTCGCGGAGGGCCTCGTCACCCGCCGCGTCGAGGACGAGGGCTCGCAGCAGTAGCCGCGGGGCTGGTCGAGACATCGGGAGTCGCGGGCCGGGCCCGGCGCACCGGCGTCAGCGGCTGCGCAGCAGCTCCAGGAACTCGTCGGCCATGCCGAGCTGGCGCTCGAGGCGGGCTCGTCGCTCGACGGTCTGCTCGATGAAGGAGTCGAGGCGGGCGCGGACGGCGGCGACGTGCCCCGGGGAGCCCTCCGCGCCTCCCTCGGGGCCTGCCGTGGTCGCGGACTCGAGGTCGGCGACGACGCGCAGCAGCTCGGCCATCTCGTCGAGGGAGAAGCCGAGCGGCTTCATGCGACGGATCACCATGAGGCGCTGGAAGTCGGCCTCGGTGTAGAGCCGGAAGCCGCCCTCGGTGCGGCCGGTGGGGGCGAGCAGGCCGACCTCGTCGTAGTGGCGGATGGTGCGCAGCGACATCTCGGCGCGCTCTGCCAGCTCGCCGATCTGCATCATCGGCTGGTCGACGTCGCTCATGCATGGCCCATCTCTACCCTCACGTGAGGGTAGGGTTGATCGTACGGCAGGGTCGCCGTGCGCCCCCACTCTTCCAGACTCTCCTCAGGAGCCCCGTGACGTCTCCCGCCTCCCCCTCCTCCGTCGTGCCCGTGCACGTCGACGACACCGTGCTCGGCGTGCTCCGCTCGCCGCGCCTGCTCACGAGGGAGGCGCTGGCCGGCATCGTCACCACGCTCGCCCTCGTGCCCGAGGTGATCTCGTTCTCGGTCATCGCGGGCGTCGACCCGATGGTCAGCCTGGTCTCGTCGGTCGTGCTCGCGATCGTCATGTCGCTGCTGGGCGGCCGCCCGGCGATGGTGACGGCGGCGGCCGGCTCGGTCGCGCTGGTCGTGGCGCCGCTCGTGCAGCAGCACGGCGTGGAGTACGTGCTGCCGGCGGTGCTGCTGGCCGGGGTGATCCAGGTGGCGTTCGGCACGGCGGGGCTGGCGCGGCTGATGCGGTTCATCCCGCGGTCGGTGATGATCGGGTTCGTCAACGCGCTCGGCATCCTGATCTTCGTCGCGCAGGTGCCCCACGTGGTCGACGTGCCGTGGGTGGTCTACCCGCTGTTCGCGCTGACGATCGCGATCGTCGTGCTGCTGCCGCGGCTGACGAAGGCCGTGCCCGCACCGCTGATCGCGATCGTGGTCGTGACGGCGATCGTGGTGTTCGCCGGGCTGAACGACGTGCACACGGTCGGCGACGAGGGCCCCATGGGCGGCGGGCTGCCCGGGCTGACGCCGTGGCTCGTGCCGGTGTCGCTCGACACGCTCGTGATCATCCTGCCGACGGCGCTCAGCGTGGCGTTCGTCGGCCTGATGGAGACGCTGCTGACGGCCAAGCTGGTCGACGACATCACCGAGACGCCGTCGCACAAGGGCAAGGAGTCGTGGGCCCTCGGCGTCGCGAACATCGCCGCGGGCTTCTACGGCGGCATCGCGGGCTGCGCGATGATCGGGCAGACCGTCGTGAACGTGAAGATCGGACGGGCCCGCACGAGGGTGTCGACCGTGGTGGCCGGGCTCTTCCTGCTGCTGCTCGTGACGGGGCTGAGCTCGGTGATGGCCCGGATCCCGATGGTCGCGCTGGCCGCGGTGATGATGGTCGTGGCGATCTCGACGGTCGACTGGCACAGCGTGAAGCCGTCGACGCTGCGGCGGATGCCGCTGCCCGAGACGCTCGTGATGGTGGTGACGGTCGTCGTGGTCGTCGCGACCGGCAACCTCGCGATCGGCGTCGCGGTCGGCGTGCTGCTGGCGATGGTGCTGTTCGCGCGGCGGATCGCGCACGTGATCCGGGTCGAGCGGACCGTCGACGCGCAGAGCGGTGCCGTGCGCTACGACGTGGTCGGGCCGCTGTTCTTCGGCAGCAGCAACGACCTGGTCGAGCACTTCGCGTACCGCGACGACCCGGCCTCGGTCGTCGTCGACCTGAGCCGGGCCCAGGTGTGGGACGCCTCGAGCGTCGCCGCCCTCGACTCGGTCGAGACGAAGTTCGCGGCCCACGACGTGGCGGTGGAGTTCGTCGGGCTCGACGACCGCAGCCACGCCTTCCGCTCGAGGTTGACGGGGCAGTTCGGGGAGTAGGCCGGGGAGGGGGGGCAGGTCGGTCGGGCGCTCCCCGGCGCGAGCCGCCGGCGCGAGCCGCCGGCGCGAGCCGCCGGCGCGAGCCGCCGGCGCCGTCCGCCGTGGCGGGCCCGCTCGGCGAGATCTCGGAGAAGTGGTCCCTGGGATCGCTGATCCACTCCAGAGTGGAGGAGCGAGCCTGCCTCTCGCCCCACACCCACCCCGCTGCTCCACCCC
This sequence comes from Frigoribacterium sp. NBH87, assembly GCF_014217665.1. NCBI lineage: Bacteria > Bacillati > Actinomycetota > Actinomycetes > Micrococcales > Microbacteriaceae > Frigoribacterium > Frigoribacterium sp. NBH87. The sequence continues at coordinate 2,016,625 of NZ_CP043650.1, read as the reverse complement.
AGAGTGGAGGAGCGAGCCTGCCTCTCGCCCCACACCCACCCCGCTGCTCCACCCCAGAGTGGAGGAGCGAGACCGGTGACCTGCGGACACGGTGACACGGCGGGGTGAGGCGGGTCCTCGTCCTCCTGGGCGGGTCGGCGCCGACCCGCCCACGACGACACGGACCCGCCGGACCGACCGCGACAGCGCTCGGGAGGACGCGCGTTCACGGCTGAGCTCCTCCACTCCAGAGTGGATCGACGAATCTGGGGCGTCACATCCGGACGGCGAGCTCCTGGCAGCCCAGCTCGCGGCGATGAGGCCGACCGCCAGCAGACTCACGCCGCAGCGCGGGCGCCAGGAGACTCACGCCCCGGCGCGGGCGACCGGCGCCGGACCCGCACAGCAGTGCGGGCGGGCGGGGTGGCGGGACGGGCCCTAGGCGCCGATGCGGACGAAGTGGTGCGGCTGGTCCCAGATGGGGCGCACCGCGACGAAGCCGCCGGGCTTGGGCGCGTCGAGGATCATCCCGTTGCCCGCGTAGATCCCGTCGTGCGCGAGGTTGTCGAAGACCACGAGGTCGCCGGGCACGGCGTCCTCGGCCGAGACGCGGGTTCCCTCCGCGTCCTGCGTGGGCACGTAGTGCGTCAGCGAGATGCCGAACTGCGAGTAGACGAACGTGATGAGGCCCGAGCAGTCGAACTTCGTCGGGTCCTCGCCGCCGTGCACGTACGGGGTGCCGATGTACTGCATGGCGACGGCCAGCACCTGGTCGCGGTCGAGCGTCGGGTAGAGCGGGTCAGCCAGGTAGCTCTCGGTCGTGCGGCCGTCCCACACCGAGGTGCTCGCGGCGGCGGAGTTCAGCTTCACCTGCGTCGCCAGGTCGACCAACGACGTCGCCGAGTACGCGTCACGGCTCATGTCGGCGTCGATCACGTCACCGTCGACGGAGAGGCTCTGCGACGCTCCCCGCGCCGCCGACGCCCCGGGGCCGGCCGCGACGGCCTGGGCTCCCTGGTCGGCGCTCGCGAGCAGGGGCAGCGTGCCGCTGGCGGCGAAGCCGATCAACGCGGCGACCACCGAGACCTTCTTCACCACGGCACCGAGACGACGAGCGGCGGGGGCTGGGGCGGGGGACGTAGGTGCAGCAGCAGCGCTCGGCGCCGCAGCCCGCCGGCCGGAGGCGCGGGTCGAGTCCGCGGCGCGGCTCGCCGACGCTGCCCTGGCCGACACGACCTTGCGGCTCACGCCCGCGGTCGGGGTCGCGACCGGCTCGCCGGCGAGCTCCGCCGCCTCAGCGGCGACGGCGTCGGCACGGGCGGCCGAACGGCGACCGCGGAGCAGCGGGCCGGTGGCCGCCTCGGAGGCGGCGACGAGGGCGTCCGACTGGACGAACGAGGCGCGGCAGGTGGTCGGCAGCACGGCGGCCTGGGCCCGACGGCGGCCCCGGGGCCGCAGCAGCGGGGCGTCTCCGCCTCCGGTGGTCGACGCGTCGCGATCCGAGTTCTCGGGGCCCGACAGGTCGGCGGAGGCGGTGCTCGTCACGCGGTCGGTCCTCTCGGTCACTCGTCGGGAACACTCGACCCTATCGCCGGAGCGCCCTCGGCACGAGTCCTGCGAGCACACCGGCCTCCCCGCTCACGCGGGTGAGCCGTCGGCCGCTCACCCCCCTCACCCGCTCGGGGCGGGCCGCTCCGGGGGCTCGACCCGCGACTCCTCGCGGCGACGACGCAGCTCGCGACGGAGGGCCCGGCGCTCCCGCCAGCTCGGCGGCGGCGGGGCCGCGGCGGCCTCGGCGGCCGCGGCCGCACGGCGGGCACGGCGACGCTCGTGCCAGCGCAGCACCTCGTCGTCGACGTCGCGGGTGGGCGTCACGACGGGCGGGCCGCCGGTCAGCTGGCGGCGGGCCTCGACGATGCGGGCGTTGTAGTCGTCGACGTGGGCGCGCACGGCGGCCTCGCTGCCGAGCCGGTCGAGGGTGTCGTCGAACTCCGCGTGCTCGGTGCGGAGCGACAGCGCGGGAGGCGCCAGCCCGGTGAGCCCTTCGCGCTCGATCAGGCCGCGGATCCACCAGTCGGGGTCGACCGTGTCGCCCGCGAGGCCGGGCAGCGGCTTGCCCGCCAGGGGCAGGTCGTCGAAGTCGCCGCGCGCGACGGCGACGTCGATCGCGGTGCGGGCCCAGGCGCGCATCTCGGCGGCGGTGCGGGTGTCGCGGGGGGCGTTCTCCGGCGGGGCCTCCCCCTCGACGCGGTACCGCGCAGCGTTGATGCGCGGGTCCGATCTCTCGCTGGCCATGCCGACGAGGGTACGCCGCGCCTCCGACGTCGTCCGGAGCCCGTCCGGAGCCCGCCGAGTGGTCACGAACTGCTGCTCCGAGGGCCCGGCGACGACAGTTCGCGACCACTCGACCGGGAGGCCGAGGACCCCAGGACGGGAGGACGCCGAGGAGGCGCGGTGCCGGTCGTCCCGACACCGCGCCTCCTCGGCTGTGGGGCGGCCTCGGCCGCCCTCCGCCTGCGACCTACAGCGTCGCCGCGGCCGGGTCCCAGCCCTCGGGCAGGGGCGTCGGCTTCGGCACCGACGACGTGACGTCGACGGGCGAGCCCTGCTCCGCCGCGGTCGAGACCGCGAGCAGCACGTCGAGGACGTGCGCCGCGACCGCGCCGCTGGCCTTCTCGTCGTCGCCGCCGCGGATCGCCCGCGCGAGGTCGACGACGCCGGAGCCGCGGCCCCAGAACGAGCCGGAGGCGGTGAGCGTCTCGGGCTCCTCCTGGCCGAACCGCCAGAGGGTGGAGTCGCCGTCGAACATGTTGGGGTCGGGCAGCACGATGGTGCCCTCGGTGCCGCTGATCTCGACGAAGCCCATGCGGGGCAGCGCGTTCTGGAAGCTGAACGTCGACTGCGCCGACTGCCCGCCCTCGAAGCTGATCAGCGCCGCGTGGTGCGTCGGCACCTCGACGGGGAAGGTCTCGCCGGCGCGGGGGCCGCTGCCGATCGTGCGGCGCTCGAACGACTTCGACGAGACGGCCGACACCCGCGAGGCCGAGCCGAAGGCGTGCACGAGGGTCGTCACGTAGTACGGGCCCATGTCGAAGAGCGGGCCGGCTCCGACCGCGAACAGGAAGTCCGGGTCCGGGTGCCAGGCGTCGGGGCCGGGCACGTGGAACATCGTCGTCGCGGTGAGCGGCTCGCCGATGTCGCCGCGGCCGATGGCGCGGAGCGCCGACTGGATGCCGCCGCCGAGCACGGTGTCGGGGGCGCACGCGACGCGCAGGCCCGCCTCCCGCGCGGCCGAGAGCAGCTCGGCGCCCGACTCGGCGTCGAGGGCGAGGGGCTTCTCGCTCCAGACGTTCTTGCCCGCGGCCACGATCTGGCGGCCGACCTCGGTGTGCACGGCCGGGATCGTCAGGTTGACGACGATCTCGATGTCGTCGCGCGACAGCAGCTCGTCGACGGTGCCGTGGGCGGCGACGCCGTACGTCGTCGCCTGCGACTCGGCCCGCGCGAGGTCGAGGTCGGCGACCATGCGCACCTCGACGTCGCGGAACTTCGTGAGGTTCTCGAGGTACTGCGAGCTGATGTTGCCGGCGCCGATGACGCCGACGCCGACCGTGCCCGTGCGGCCCGTGCTGCCCGCGCTCACGCGGTGACCCCGTCGGTGCCGTCGAGCTGCGTGGTGTCGTTCTCCTGCAGCCAAGCGAACGACTCGGCGATGCCGGCGAAGACGTCGCCCGAGTAGGCGTCGAACTCGACGACGCGCAGCGCGTGCGGCGCGGCCTCGAGGATGGCGCGGACGTCGACGTCGCCCTGGCCGGCCGGGGTCTGGTTCTCGAACGCGGCCTTGAGGGCGTCGGGCACGACGAGCGCGCTCTCGCTGCTCGGCAGGGCGGTGGCGATGTCGCCGCTGACCTGGCCGTCCTTGATGTGCAGGAACTGCACGCGGTCGCCGAGCTGGCGGAGCAGCGAGGGGGTGTCCTGGCCGCCGACGGTGGCCCAGAAGGTGTCGAGCTCGAGGACGACCTCGGGCGAGAGCTGCTCGACGAACGAGTGGTAGATCGGGCGCCCGTCGACCTCGTTCGTGAACTCCCACTGGTGGTTGTGGTAGCCGAAGCGGAGGCCGTGCGAGGCCGCCTGGGCGGTGAGCTCGTTGACGCGCTCGGCGATGCGGGCGGCGTCGTCGGCGGTCTGCCAGCGGTCGCTCGGGATGAACGGGTCGATGACGGTCTCGAGGCCGATCTGCTCGGCGGCGGCGAAGATCTGCTCGGCGTCGTCGGAGTCGATGACGGCGGCGTGGCCGGAGGGCGCGGTGACCCCGGCGGCGCTGAGCGCGGCGGCGATCTCGGCGGGGCGCTCGGCGAAGCCGTAGGGCTCGACCTTCGTGAAGCCGATCTCGGCGAGGCGCGCGACGGCCCCGTTGAGGTCCTCCGCGACGGCGTCGCGCACGCTGTAGAGCTGGACGGACGGTGTGCTCATGGGGATGCTCCTTCGTATCCGGTGGTCTGCGGCGCGTCACGGTGCGGCGGCCCGTGCTCATTCTGCTACTTCTGTCGACCGACATGCAAAAGTCGTCGTCCGATCGGCAGGATCAGGAGGCGCAGGGCCGGCCCCCGAGGAGGCGCGGGTCGGGCCGGGCGCGGGGGCGCGGGTCGGGCCGGCCACGGGGGCGCGGGTCGGGCCGGGCGCAGGGGTGCGGGTCGGATCGACGGCGGGCCACGGAGCCGGGCGCGGCGGGACGTGACCCGACCGGGGGCGAGACCGACCAGTCGACCGGACCCGCGACTCCGAATCCCTGCCCATGACGACGACAGTCAGCGCGACCCGTGAGGCCGTCACCACCGCACCGGTCGACCGGGCCTTCGACATCGGCACTCCCCTGACGCCGGTGGGGTTCTACCCCCGGTCGGGTCCGCTGCCGGGCGTCGTCGCCGTGCACGACCAGACGGGCGGCTGGGGCACGCCCGGCCAGACGCGTCGGCTGCAGCTGTCGGACGGCGGCTCGGTCACCGAGACGATCGTCGAGGTCGACCCGCCCGGCACCGGGCCGGCCGACCGCGTCGGGGCGTTCACGTACGAGCTGAGCGACTTCCGCGGGCCGCTGCGGCTGCTCGTCCGCAGCGGGCGGGCGGAGTGGTGGTACAGCGCCGGCGGGGCGAGCGACGGGTCGACCCGCGGCCGCGGCACGCGCATCTCGTGGCGCTACACGTTCCGGGCGCGGCGGGGGGCCGGGCTCGTGGTGCGGCTGATCGTGGGGCTGCTCTGGGGGCCGTACATGGCGCGGGTGCTGCGCGGCATCGCGCACGAGCTCGACCGCCGCGGCTGAGGGCGCCTGCCGGGCGCTCGGCCCTGCAGCTCGGTGCCCCCGCGGCCCGTCGGCCCCTCGGCCCTGCAGCCCTCGCCGGGGCGGCCGTGACGACGGGCGAGTCCGAGCCGGACGGGCGCTCGTGACCGCCCGCCCGGGTCGCTCCCGCCCGTACTCCCGCCCTCACTGTCGGCACGGGGTGCTGATCGCAGTTCCCCGAGTCCGGCCCCGGCTCCGCGCCTCATCGCGCCGCCCGGGACCAGCAGTCCAGGATCGCTGATCCACTCCGGAGCGGAACAGCAGGCCCTTCGCATCTCGCACCCCCGCCCTGCTCCTCCACTCCAGAGTGGATCGAGCTTCCTCGGCCGGCCGCTCCGACCCCCACCCCGCCCCACCCCACCCCCGCTCCTCCACTCCAGAGTGGATCGAGCTTTCTGGACGGCGCCCTCCCCGCCGGGGTCAGGGCCAGGACTCTCCGCCGCGCACGGCCGAACCGCCCGCACGGCCGGACCACCGCACCGCCGCACCGCCGCACCGCCGCACCCCCACACCCGCGCACCCCCGCACCCCCGCCCAGCGCAAGTTCCTGAAGTCGGCTTGACTTAATCCGAAGGGGGGCTTTAGCTCAGCTGTGCCCCTCCGATGGGGGAGGGGCGAGCCTACGAAGGAGTAGACATGCGATCACTGACGCACGGTGCCGGCCGCAGGGGCCGGGCACTCGGCGTGACGGCGGGAGGGGCGCTCGTCGCCTCGCTCGCCCTGGCGGCGACGCCGGCACCCGCCGCCCTCGCCGCCGACCCGGCTGCCGGCCCGGGAGCAGCAGCCGCTGCCCAGCCGACCCTCGAGTCCCGCTCGACCGAGATCATCACCGTCGACGGGCTGCAGTTCCGCGACCTCGACCGCAGCGGCGACCTCACGCCCTACGAGGACTGGCGGCTCACCGCCGACGAGCGCGCCTCCGACCTCGTCGCCCGCCTCGACCTCGACCAGCGCGCCGGGCTGCTGATGCACGCGAGCCTCACCGGCCGCGGCACGTACGACCGGGCCGCCTTCGACCCGCTGCTGCGCGACCGCCACATCTCGACCTACATCTCGCGCCTCAGCATCGGCGCGGGCGCCCTCGCCGAGCAGCACAACCAGCTGCAGGAGGCCGCCGAGGCGGAGCCCTTCGGCATCCCCCTCAAGATCAGCACCGACCCCCGCAACGGCTTCAGCGTCACCGAGGGCCAGACGGTCTCGAACGCCGACTTCACGCCCTTCCCCGACGCGATCGGCATGGGCGCCGTGGGCGACCCCGCCGCGACGCTCGCGATGGGCGAGATCATCGGCGACGAGTACCGCGCCGTCGGCATCACCGAGGCGCTCTCGCCCCAGGCCGACCTCAGCACCGAGCCGCGCTGGACCCGCCAGAACGGCACCTTCGGCTCCGTCGGCGAGACCGTGAAGGACCACGTCGGCGCCTACGTCGAGGGCCTCCAGGGCGGCACCGACGGCATCACCGACGAGGGCGTCGCCACGGTCGTCAAGCACTGGGTCGGCTACGGCGCCCAGGTCGACGGCTACGACAGCCACTACTACTACGGCCGCTACGCGGCCTTCCCCGGCGGCGACTTCGCCGAGCACGTCGTGCCCTACGAGGGCGCGTTCGACGTCGACGCAGCGGGCATCATGCCGACGTACTCCATCCTCAAGGACCTCGAGGTCGTCCCCGGCCAGGGCCCGATCGAGCAGGTCGGCGCCGGCCACAACGAGTTCCTGCTGCAGGACCTGCTGCGCGGCACGTACGGCTTCGACGGCGTCGTGACGAGCGACTGGGGCATCGCCAACGACTGCCCGCAGGCGTGCCTCGACAACCGTCCCCCCGCCTCCTTCGTGGGCCCCTGGGGCGCCGGCATGCCGTGGGGCGTCGAGGGCCTGAGCCTCCCGGCGCGCTACGCCAGCGCCATCAACGCGGGCGTCGACATCATCGGCGGCAGCGACAAGCCGCAGTACATCGTCGAGGCCGTCCAGACCGGGCTGCTCAGCGACGAGCGCGTCTCCGAGGCCGCCCAGCGCGTGCTCTCGCAGAAGTTCCAGCTGGGCCTCTTCGAGGACCCGTACGTCGACCCGGCCGCCGCCGACGAGATCGTCGGGAGCGCCGCCTCCCGCGCAGTCGCCCTCGACGACCAGGCCCGGTCGCTGACGCTGCTGTCGAACGACGTCGTGCCCGCGACCGGCGCCGCGGCCCTGCCGCTCGGCGACGCCGAGGGCACCGTCGCGCCCGGCACGACCGTCTACCTCTCCGGGGTCTCCGCCGAGGCCGCGACCGCGGCCGGCCTGACGCCCGTCGCGACCCCCGAGGAGGCGGACGTCGCGATCGTGCGCCTCACCGACCCGCGCGGGGGCGACGACCTCACCGACCTCGACTTCACCGGCACCGAGGCCGACTTCCAGGCCCTGCAGGCGGCGCACGCCGCCGGCGCCCTGACGATCGCCGTGCCGCAGCTGTCGCGCCCGCTCGTGCTGGGGAACGTCGTGGAGTCGAGCGACGCCGTCCTGGGCGCCTACGGAGTCTCGGACGAGGCGCTGCTCGCCGTGGTCACGGGAGCCGCCGAGCCCGAGGGGCGCCTGCCCTTCGAGCTGCCCTCGTCGATGGCCGAGGTCGACGCGCAGCTGCCCGACGTGCCGAACGACACGGCGACGCCGCTCTTCGCCTACGGCTTCGGCCTCAGCTACGGCGACGCCGGCGAGGAGCCCGCGCCCGGCCCCGGCGAGCCCGGCACCCCCGGAACGCCCGGCGGCCCCGGCACGCCGGCTCCGTCGCCCTCGCCCGCGCCCGGCACGGGGACGACCGTCCCGGTGCCCGACGCCCAGCTGACCGACGCCGCCCGCGGCTCCGTGTCGGTGCCGGCGACGGCCCAGCGCGGCCAGCGCATCACGGTCGACCTCGGCGCCGCCGGGGCCGGGCGTGAGGTGGCCGTCTGGCTGCACTCGGAGCCCGTCGTGCTGGCCCGGGCCACGGCCTCGGTCGACGGGAGCGTGCAGGTGACCATCCCGGCCGGCACCACGCTCGGCACGCACCGCGTCGTGGTGCAGGCCGCCGACGGGTCGCTGTACGGCTGGGACGACCTCCGCGTCGTCTCGGGAGCGACCGCCGCCGACGGCACCCCGCTCGCCTTCACCGGCAGCGACGCCCTGCCCGGCATCGTCGGAGGAGCGCTGCTCGTGCTGCTCGGCCTCGCACTCGTCGTGATCCGCCGCCGCAGGGCTGCCGGAGGCGCGAGCTAGGTTCCCGGGGCCGCCTCGACCCCAGCTCACCACCGCCGACGCCGGCCGCTGCCCTCGGGCACGGTCGGCGTCGGTCGTTCCTGGGGGAGAGGGGGGCCGCGGCGGCGGCTACGGCTCCGGCCCCGGCCCCGGCGCCAGCGCCGGCACCGGCTCCGGCTCCGAGAAGCACGGTCTGGAATCGCTGATCCACTCCAGAGTGGAGGACGACCCCCTCGCAGGACCCGACCGCCACCCGCTCCTCCACTCCGGAGCGGAGCGCCCTTCCTGGAAGTCGCTCCCGCGCGCGTCCCCACATCTCGTCGCGCTCCTCCACTCCGGAGTGGATCGGCCTTTCTGGACCGTCACTTCCTCGCAGCCGGGGCGGGGCGCCGTCACGACCCGCGACTCCCCCGTCCCGGCCGCGGAGCGCAGCGCACGCCACCCAGCGGCCAGCGGCCTGCGTCCAGCCCTCAGAGCGAGCGGCGCACCGCCTCGACGAGCAGCCCGAAGTCGTCGGTCATGTGCGACCGGGCGCCCGTCAGCTGCTGGAACTGCAGCCCGTCCATCACGGCGAGCAGCACGCGGGCGAGCCCGTCGAGGTCGTCGTCCGACCACGCACCGCCCTCCGTGCGCAGCGACCGGAGGTGCGCCGCGAGCGACGCTGAGATCCCGTCGTACCGCTCGGCCATGCGGTCGCGCAGCGGGTGCCCGGGCGACACGCTCTCGCCGAGCAGCACCGAGAAGAGCCGCGACCACCCCGGGTCGGAGGCGTTCAGCGCCACGAGCTGCTCGAGAGCCTCGAGGTGGTCCGACCTCCCGCGCCCGGCCTCGACGATCGAGCGGCCCCGCTCGCTGCCGTCGGCGAGGACGGCCTCGAGCACGTCCTCCTTCGTGGCGAAGTGGTAGAGCAGACCGGCGTGGGTGACCTCGGCGCGGGCGGCGATCGCGGCCATCGTCGCTCCGCGGAAGCCGACCTCGGCGAAGACGGCGCGGGCCGCGTCGAGGATGTCCTTCCGACGGCGCACGCCGCGGCTGTTCGGCACGGGCCCGGGCGCGGTGGTCACGAGGCCACGGTAGGGGACACGCCCGTGCAGGCACTGCAGCTTCTCAGGAGGCTGGGGGCTACCTGCGAGCAGGCTGACAGCGCCTCCGACCTACTGTCGAGGAGCAGAACACCCGCCCTTCCCCGTCCGAGCACCCGCACGGACGTCGACCCGCACCCTGCCCGAGACCCGCGGAGCACCCCGTGAACATCACCCTGACCACCTGGCTCATCACGATCGGCGTCACCATCGCCTTCTTCGTCTACGAGTTCTTCACCCACGTGCGCAAGCCGCACGAGCCCACGATCGGCGAGTCCGCCCGCTGGTCGGCCTTCTACATCGGGCTCGCGCTGCTGTTCGGCGTCGGCATCGGGTTCACGAGCGGCTGGGGCTACGGCGGCGAGTACTTCGCGGGCTACCTCACGGAGAAGGCGCTGTCGATCGACAACCTCTTCGTCTTCCTGCTGATCATGACCGGCTTCGCCGTGCCCCGCATCTACCAGCAGAAGGTGCTGATGATCGGCATCGTCATCGCCCTCATCATGCGCGCCGGCTTCATCGCCGCGGGCGCCGCGCTGATCGAGAACTTCTCCTGGGTCTTCTACATCTTCGGCGCCCTGCTCTTCGTGCTCGCGTACCAGCAGATCAAGGGCAGCCACGGGGGGAACGCGGCCGACAACGCCTTCGTCAAGATCGCCCGGCGGGTGCTGCCGGTGCACGACGAGTTCGTCGGCGACAAGTTCACGACCAAGATCGACGGCAAGCGCTTCGTCACGCCGCTGCTGCTCTGCGTCATCGCGATCGGCTTCGTCGACCTGGTCTTCGCGCTCGACTCGATCCCGGCCATCTACGGCCTGACCGAGGAGCCCTACATCGTCTTCACCGCGAACGCCTTCGCGCTGATGGGCCTCCGCCAGCTGTTCTTCCTCATCGGCGGCCTGCTCGAGCGCCTCGTCTACCTGTCGCAGGGCCTCGCGGTCATCCTCGCCTTCATCGGCCTCAAGCTCGTCTTCCACGCGCTGCACGTCAACGAGGTTCCCTTCATCAACGGCGGCGAGCCGCTGCTGTGGGTGCCCGAGATCCCGATCTGGTTCTCGCTGCTGTTCATCGGCCTCACGATCACCGTCGCCACGGTGGCGAGCCTCGCCAAGACCCGCGGCGACGCGGAGAAGGCGAAGCGCGAGCGCGTCGAGGGCGAGCCCATCACCCACGCGCACGACGACCACGCCGACGGAGGCGCCGGCCGCCACTGACGTCGCGGCGGTGCGCATCCGCACCGCGCGCATGCACCGCACGCACCCCCGGGAGGCGCGGGTCGGCCCAGGCCGGCACCGCGCCTCCCGCACGTGGTCCCGCGGGCCCGCCCCGCGCCTCGCGCACGGCGCCGCGCCGGCCCGCCCCACGCCTCGCGCCCGGCCGGGCCGCCGCGGAGCCGCGCTGACAAGCTGGGCCCATGCCCACCCCCGACGACGCCCGGCGCCGTGACCTCGACCTCGACGACCTGCTGCGCCGCGTGCGCGGGACGACCGGTGGCGAGGTCGACGACAGCATCCCGCAGCTGGCCGACGCCGACCCCGACCTGCTCGGAGTCGCCCTCGCCCTGCCCGACGGCACGGTGCGCACCGCGGGCGACGCGGGCACCTCGTTCTCGGTGCAGTCGGCGGTCAAGCCGTTCCTGTTCGCGCTGGCCCTCGCCGACACCGGCGGCGACGCCCTCGACCGGGTCGGCATCGAGCCGACCGGCGAGGCCTTCGACGCGCTCGAGCTCGAGGCGGGCACGGGCCGCCCGCCGAACCCGATGGTCAACGCGGGGGCCCTGCTCACCGCCGCCCTCGTCGACGGCGGCGACGCCGACGGGCGTGCCGCGCGCATCCTCCGAGGCCTCAGCGCCTTCGCGGGGCGCGACCTCGAGGTCGACGAGGACGTGAGCCGCTCCGAGCAGCTGCTCGGCGACCGCAACCACGCGCTCGCGCACCTGATGCGCTCCGAGGGCACGCTGCACGTCACCGCCGACGACGCCGTCGAGGCCTACGCCCGCTCGTGCGCGGTGCTGGTCGACGCCGAGTGCCTCGCCGTGATGGGCGCGACGCTCGCGCTCGGCGGACGCAACCCCGTGACCGGCGTGCAGGTCGTCGACGCCGCCGTCGCCCGTGACGTGGTGTCGGTGATGGCGACGTGCGGCGTCTACGACGGGTCGGGGCGGTGGATGCGCGAGGTCGGCGTGCCCGCCAAGTCCAGCGTCTCGGGAGCGATCGTGCTCTCGGCTCCCCGCGTGCTCGGGGCCGCGGTCGTCAGCCCGCCCCTCGACGGGCAGGGCACGAGCGTGCGCGGGGCCGCCGCGAGCGCGGCGCTGAGCCGGGAGCTCGGGCTGCACGCGTTCGCGTCGTAGGGCGGGGCGGGGGCGGCGGCGGGCGGCGGCGCGGCGGCGCGGCGGCAGCGAGTGGTCACGAAGTGCTCGTCGGGGGCCCCGGGAGCAGCAGATCGCGACCACTCGGCCCCGACCGGCTCAGCCCAGCTCAGCTCAGCGCTTGCCGCGCCCCGCGATCACCGACGCCACGGCGAGCGCCGTCGCGGCGGCCGCCGTCGCGAGCAGGGTGACGACCGCGCCCGTGCGGGCGAGCTCCGACGTGCGGTCGACGGGCAGGCGCCCGGCGACGAAGTCGTCGACCAGCTGGCCGAGGGCCGCGCGGCACTCGCGCTCGGCGGTGGGGTCGTCGAGGCGCCAGCCAGCGAGGTCGGCCCCGCCGAGCACCATCAGGTCGCGGGCGTCGACGGCGCACCAGAGGTCGACCGGGCGACGACGGACGCCGGCCACCTGCACGCGTGACTGCCATCCGGCGACACGCCCCGCGCCTCCCGACTGCTGGGCCGCGACGTAGCTGTGGGTGACGCGGACGCGCCCGCCGTGGCGGGCGGCCGCGTCGTCGAGGCTCTCGCGCACCCGGTCGACGACGGCGGGGCGAGCGGGCTCGGACACGGAGGTGAGGTCTCGGTCGGATCGCATCACGCCATGGTGCGCCCTCTCGCCCGGGAGCGCCACCCCGGGGGGGCGCGCTCCGAGCCCCCGAGGGAGGCGCAGGTCGAGCCGGGCAGGGAAGCCCGAGCCGTCGAGACACCTGCGCCCCGTATCATCGGCCCTCCCCCGACCCCGACCCGACCCCGGAGACCACCATGACCGACGCTCCCGTCGCCCGCCCCGCCGTGCTCTTCGTCTGCGTGCACAACGCCGGCCGCTCGCAGATGGCCGCCGGCTGGCTGCGGCACCTCGCGGGTGACCGCGTCGAGGTGCTCTCGGCCGGCAGCGAGCCGAAGGACCAGATCAACCCCGTCGCCGTCGCCGCCATGGCCGAGGTCGGGGTCGACATCGCCGGGGCGCAGCCGAAGGTGCTGACGACGGAGGCGGTGCGCGACAGCGACGTCGTGGTCACGATGGGCTGCGGCGACGCGTGCCCGGTCTTCCCGGGCAAGCGCTACGAGGACTGGGAGCTCACCGACCCGGCCGGCCGCGGCCTCGACGAGGTGCGTCCCATCCGCGACGACATCCGTCGACGGGTCGAGCAGCTCGTCGCGGAGATCGCCCCCGCCTGACCCGCCACCCGCCCCGCACGCCGAGTGGTCACGATCTGCTCCTCCCGAGCCCCGGGAGCAGCAGTTCGTGACCACCCGGCGCCGCCGGGCGCCGGCTCACCAGGCGGCGAGCGCCGCCACGACGTGCTGCACCGCACGCCGCCAGCTGCGCTCGAGGTCGACCGGCAGCGCGAACGCGCCGCTCGTCTCGAGCGACACGAACCCGTGCAGCGCCGCGCGGAGGAACCGGGTCGCGTCCACCGCGTCGTCGCCGTCGATACCGTAACCGCCGAGGGCGGTGTAGACAACGCTGGTGGCGCGCTCCGAGACGGCGAGGTCGTCGGCGTCGCCCTCGCGGGGCGCCCGGACGGTCAGCGGGTACTGCCCCGGGTGCGTCAGCGCCCACCGGCGGTACGCGTCGGCGAGGGCCGCGACGGCGTCGTCGCCCGACCGGCCGACCACCGCGTCGCGCAGGGCGTCGGCGAGGGCGCCCTTGGCGAGCAGCACGAGTCCGCGGTGCAGCCCGGGCAGGCCGTCGACGTGCTTGTAGAGCGAGGGCGCGCGCACCCCGAGGCTGTCGGCCACGACCGCGAGGCTGAGGGAGTCGCCCGGTCGCTGGTCGAGGAGCTCGCCCGCCCGCTCCACCACCACCGCGCCGTCGAGCCCTGCCCTAGGCACGCGAGCCCTCGCCGCCCTGGTCCGCGGCGCCGTCGGTCGCGCCGGCGACGGGACCGCCCGCGGTCGGGAGCCCGCGCAGGAAACCGACGACCGCCTCCGTCGTGATCTCGGGCTGCTGCACGTGCGGGTAGTGGCCGGCGTCGGGCACCATGACGGCCCGGCCGTGGAGGGCGTCGGCGATCCAGCGGGCCTCGGCGGCCTGGTCGCGGAAGTCCGGGTCCTTCTCGCCCATGACGACGAGCGTGGGGGCGGTGACCGCGGCGAGCGCCGCCTCGGCGGGGGCGTGGTCGGTGCGGGTCGTGAGGCTGAAGGCGCGGGCGTGGGCGTGGCGGCGCATGCTGGCGAGGGCGCGGGCCTTCTCGGCGGCGAAGTCGGCGGGCTTGGCGCCCGAGTAGAGGGTGGGGAGGTAGGCGCCCCACGTCGTGGCGACCCAGGGGCGGGCCATCATGACGCGGAAGAGCGCCGTGACGACGCCGCTCACCGGGGGGTTGCGTACGAACGGCCCGACGAGCACGAGGCCGCGCACGAGCTCGGGGTGCTCCGCCGCGACGATCACCGCGGAGCCGGCCGACATCGAGTTGCCGACCACCACGGCGGGCTCGCCGAGCTCGCGGATCAGCGCCTCGACGTCGCCGGCGGTGTCGACGTCGCCGTAGCTGCGGAAGCCGGCGTCGCTCTCGCCGTGGCCGCGCAGGTCGGTGGTGACGACCGTGTGCCCGGCCGCGACGAGGGCCGGGGCGAGGAAGCGGTACGTCGAGCGGAGCTCGCCCATGCCGGGCACGAGCACGACGAGCGGGCCGTGGCCCTGCACGTCGTAGGCGATCGATCCCTCGCCGAGGCGGTCGAGGCGGCGGGTCTCCGTGGTCTGCGTCATCATGTGGCTAATCTACGTAGCCATTTGGCTAATGTCAATAGCCAGTCTCGAGGAGGCGCGGTGCGGGTCGGCGGGAGGCGCGGTGCGGGTCGACCGGGAGGCGCGGCCCGGGCCCCGCTCCTGGCCACCGGACGCACCCGGGCTGTGAACCTGCCGGGCAGACAGGCCCCGCGACTCCCCCCGGCCTAGCGTCCAGGGCAGCCGACGTTCGTCGGCACCCACTTCACGAAGGAGACGTCATGTCGCTCGGAGACAAGGCAAAGGACGCAGTTCAGAAGGTCGCCGGACACGCCGAGGAGGCCGTCGGCAAGAAGACCGACGACGCCGAGCTCACGCACCAGGGCCAGAAGGACCAGGCCATGAGCGAGGCCCGCATGGAGACCGAGAAGGCCAAGGACGCGACGGACCACTAGTCCCGCTCCCCCGGTGCTCACGCACCGGATGCCCGGAGGGCCCGGCGTCGTCGCAGACGCCGGGCCCTCCGTCGTGGCCGGGCCTCGCCCCGCCTGCTGACCCGCGACTCCTACCCGCGGTCGCCCTGCGGGGAGCCGGGCCGTGACGCCCACAGCTGCACCGCGAGCCCGACGGCGATGAAGCCGAGCATCAGCCCGCCCATCGCGACCGCCGTGCCGCCGAGAGCTCCGGCGAGCGGGGTGGCCGCGCCGCCGAGGCCGAACTGCAGCCCGCCGACCAGGGCCGCCGCCGTGCCGGGGGCCCGGTGCCCGAGCGCCTGCGTCAGCGTGATCGAGCCCGGGATCACCCAGCCCCACCCCGCCGTCACGAGCGCGAGCGCCGGCCAGATCAGCGCCGGCCCGGCCCCCGAGACGGCTCCGACGAGCACGAGCGCCGACCCGACGGTGCAGGTGGCGAGGCCGATCGTGAAGAGGCGGTCCTCGGCGAAGCGGCCGACGAGGCGGCGGAAGACGAGGGTCGACGCGATCATGCACGACGCGTTCGAGGCGAAGACGAGCGTGTAGAGCCCCTCGCTGAACCCGTACTGCTGCTGGAAGACGAACGACGACGTCGAGATGTACGAGAAGAAGCCGATCGTCGCGGCGCACCCGGTGACGAGGTACCAGCGGAAGCGCGGGATCCCGAGCAGCGCGCCCATGCGGCGCAGCGAGGCGCCGAGCGAGGCTCCGCCGGGGGGAGGCGCGGTGAGGGTCTCCGGCAGCTGTCGCCACGCCGCGACGGTCAGCCCGGTGCCCAGCACGGCGAGCAGCGCGAACGTGGCGCGCCACGACCCCGCGGCGAGCACGAGCCCGCCGATGAGCGGGGCGACGACGGGCCCGACCGAGTTGATCGCGGCGAGGGTGGCGAAGAGGCGGCTGCGGGCGACGCCGGTGGTCGAGTCGCCGACCATGGCGCGGGCGGCGACGCTGCCGGCGGCGCCGCCGAGGCCCTGCACGACGCGGGCGAGCACGAGGGTCGTCGAGTCGGGGGCCAGGGCGCAGGCGAGGGAGGCGACGGCGAAGAGGGCGGTCCCGGCGAGGAGGACGCGCCTCCGGCCGGATCCGTCGCTGAGCGGCCCGACGACGATCTGGCCGACGGCGAACGCGACGAGGAAGGCGGTGAGGCTGAGCTGCACCTGCGCCGTCGACGCGTCGAGGTCGGCCGCGATGGCCGGGAGGCCGGGGATGTACATGTCGGTCGCGAAGGGCGAGATGCCGACGATGAGGCCGATGGTGAGGACGGCGCCGCGGCGGGGCGCCCAGCGCGGGGCGGGGTCGCCGGCGGCGGGGTCGCGCGGGTCGCCGGGGCTGCCGGGGCCCGGAGTGCCGGGGCCCGGGTCGCCCGGGTCGCCGGGTCGGGTGACGTCGTCGTCGCTCATCCGGGCCCACCGTAGTCGGGGCGGGCGCCCCCTGCCCCGCCGCGCACCGACCCGAGAGGCACCACGTCGTCGCACGCGAACCACGCCGCGGCCTGGTTCGTCGGCGAAGACGTGGTTCCTCGAGCGGGCTCGGCTGCCGCACGCCGCGCACGGCAGGAGACGGCACCGTCCACATCCGCCGATCCACTCCGGAGTGGAGGAGAGCGGATCTGGACCGCCCCTCGCAGGCACGTCAGGCCGCGTCACCCTGCGCCACGATGCGCCACGCCCCCTCGCGACCCGATCTGGCCCGGCCCTCGCCGCCTCCCGCGCCTCCCCGCCCCTCCTGCCCGGCCCTCGCCGCCTCCCGCCCCTCCCTCGTCGCCCCCGCCGTAAACCCCGTCCTCGCACACGAACCCCGCCGCGGCGGGGTGCCCGGGCGAGAACGGGGTGCCCGGCTCGAGAGGCACCACGTCCTCGCACGCGAACCACGCCGCGGCCTGGTTCGCGTGCGAGGACGTGGTTCTCCTGCGCGGGCCGACCCGCGACTCCCGCCGGCCAGCAGGTGCAGGTGCAGGTGCAGCGGCGAGCAGGGGGGAGGACGCACGCTCCCTGCCGCCGTCCGGGCGGGAGGCGCAGGATCGACGGAGGCGCCGAGCGAGTCGGCGCCGCAGACGAGAGGAAGACCCATGGCGTTCGGAGCAGGAGAAGTGGTGCACGTGGTGCTGGTCGAGTGGGCGGAGTCCGCCGGGGCAGACACCGCCGAGCAGGCGAGCGCGCGGTCGACCGAGAAGCTCACGTCGATCGACGGCGTGCTCTCGGTGACGAGCGGCCCGAACATCGGCGACGAGGACCTGCAGGGCGGGTTCGACTGGATGCTCGCGGTGCACTTCCGCGACAAGGCGGCCCTCGACGGCTACCTGCCCGACCCGCAGCACGTCGAGGTCGCGACGTTCCTGCAGGAGTCCGCGGCCCGCATCGTCGTCTTCGACGTCGCCGCGTAGCCCGAGGCCCCGCACTCAAGGAGGCGGGCCGGGGGGAGGTCTCACGGCCGACGTTCAGATCCCATGGCCCGTCCCCGCACCTCTGGGGAACCCTGCTGTCGCTGTTCCCTCGAGTCTGTGCAACTTCTACGCGATGACGCGAGCACCCTTAGTGCGATTGCATCGCCAGCAGAGCGTCTGCAGATTTTCTGGGGTGCTGAGACCGCCGCGCGACACGGGGAGGATGTGATCGATCTCGAGCAGGAGGTGAGGCTCAGCAGCCACTGAGATGCCGCAGTACTGGCACGCGTAGTTATCGCGCGTCTTGATGAACGTGCGCAGCCCGTTCGTCATCAGGGCCCTCTGTCCGGCCGCCGACTTGGCCCAGCGGATCTTGTCGACCAGCGTCGACGACAGGGCCTCCAGGGTCGGAGTGTCCAGACGGATCCGCGTCGTCTGCGCGCTGTTGCCGCCCGCCGAGGTGTACTGGAACTTGTACTGCGGATAGGGCACCGCGATGGGCGACAGATGAGCACCGATCTGCTCCCAGAACTCGGTGGAGTAGTGCTTCTGGATGAACGCAGGAGGAGCGATCCGTGCCATGAGGTCGGCCTCCCGCCCGCGCACGTTCATGACCGCCTCTTCCAGACGAGAGATGTCGCCCGACACGCGCTGCACGTCTGCGAGCGTGTCCTGATCAGCCCGGACCGAGAAGTACTTCATCAGGTACTTGATCGGCTCAGCGCTCGCGTTGCGCACGACCTGCAGCGATGCATTGTGCACGTGAGGCGCGTACTCAGCGACGTTGCGATCACGTCGGTTGTTCCATGACGAATCGTTCTGGAAGGTCGCGAGGTGGGCGAACTGTCCGGTCGACGACGCTCCTAGCTCGAATGAACCCTGCGACCTGATCTCAGCCACGTAGCCGACAACAGCGTTGTGCTCCGCGACCAAGGAGGCGACCGCGGCGCGGAGACTCGTGAAGTGCTCCGACGCAAAGTATCGAGCCTTCCGGATGGAACGGACGATCGGGTTCGCCACGATCACGACGAGGAGAACGAACAGACCGAGCAAGAAGCTGCCGGAGCCTGCGATCGTGGCTGTCGGCCCAGCGATGAGCAGGGCGATGAAGAGCGGTTTCGGCACGGCGAGATCCCCCGAGGTTCTGCTGGGTCCAGGAATGACTGATCGTCAAAGACAGAGCTTCGACTGTCGCAGGGACACGAGCCTCACAGCGATCACCAGTTCGGGGGCTAGCCGTGACGACTCGAGACCCGGGCTAGGCTCACGCCGTGCAGCCGGTCACCCCGCCTCCCGGCCCCGCGTACCCGCAGGCCCCAGCCCCGGCGCCTCACCACCGCGCCGCCCGGCTCCTCCGCTGGCTCTGGATCGCGGGCTTCGCCGTCGGCACCACGACGCACGTGGCCGATCTTGTCGTCGGGGGCGCCGACGCCTACGCCGGCTTGCACCCCGCCCTGCGAGCCTTCTGGATCTCGCTGACGCTCTGGGACCCACTCGTCATCGTGCTGCTGCTGCTCCGGCGACGTGCGGGGGTCGTGCTCGGGCTGATCGTGATCCTCGCCGACATCGCCGTGAACTGGTCGGTGATCGCGGTGGTCGGCGGCATCCCGGTGTGGGGCGCGGTGGACCAGACGGCGTTCGCTGTCCTGCTGCTGGCCAGCGCGCGGCTGCTCGCCCGCTGGTTCGCGCACGACCGGCCGACCCCGGGGCCCGACCGGCACCGCGACTCCTGACCTGACCCCGCCCCGCGCCGCCCCGCGCCGCCCCCGGCGAGGCCGCCAGCCGGCCGGGAGCCGCAGCTCACCTCACGCCGCGCGGCGCAGCACCCGGTGCGCGACCCCGGCGACGACCGCACCGACGAGCGGGGCGACGACGAACGCCCACACCTGGCCGAGTGCGTCCGGCCCCGCGAAGACCGCGGCGGCGATCGAGCGGGCCGGGTTCACCGAGGTGTTGCTCACCGGGATGCTCACGAGGTGGATCAGCGTGAGCGTGAGGCCGAGCGCGAGCGGCGCGAGGGCCGCGTACTCCTTCTTCGCGGTGACCGAGAGGATGACGCCGACGAACACGGCCGTCAGCACGACCTCGATCAGCAGCACGGCGCCGAGGCCGAAGCCGCCGGGCGAGAGCTCGCCCCAGCCGTTCGAGGCGAAGCCCGACTCGCGGGCCGCGGTGAACGCGCCGGCGGGGCCGTCGGCCACGACTCCGGCGACGACGGCCGCACCGGCGACTCCGCCGACGATCTGCGCGACGACGTAGCCGGGCACGTGGCGCCACTCGGTGCGCCCCGCGACGGCGGCGCCGACCGTGACGGCCGGGTTGAAGTGCCCGCCCGAGATGTGGCCGACGGCGTAGATGCCGCCCGTCACGCTGAGGCCGAAGGCGAGCGCGACGCCGAGGAACCCCACGCCCAGCGCGTTGCCGTCGTCGGGGAACGACGACGCGAGCACGGCCGTGCCCACCCCGCCGAGCACGAGCAGGAAGGCGCCGAACGCCTCCGAGGCGTACCGCGCCCCGCTCGACCAGGTCTCGGCGTGCTGCGTGCGCTGCTCGGAGGTGGACCGGCTGACGGGCTTCGGGTTCGGGTCCTGGCGTGCCATGGGGGTGCTGCTTCCTGTGTTCGGGGGTCGGGTGGGGTGGAACGGGTGGAGGTCAGGGGGGAGGCGCGGGTCGCCGGTCGCGGAGCAGCCGCGCGCTAGTCGAGCGCATCCCCGCCGTCGCGGTCGCGGTCGCCGTCGCCGTCGCGGTCGCGGTCGCCGTCGCGGTCGCCGCCGTCGCGCTCCGTCCCCCGGCGTCCGCCGAGCTCGGCGATCGTGTCCCTCGGCACCGGCGGCACACCGCGGCTGACCGCGGAGACCCCAACGCGGACGACGATCGCCGACACGACGGCGAAGGCCCCGAAGGCGATGAGCGTCGCGGCCCAGAGCGGCAGGGCGACGGCGATCGCGGTGACGACGACGGCCGCGAGCAGCCCGACGGTCACGACGGCGAGCACGGCGCCGACGCCCACGAGCACGAGGCCGGTGCGCGCGCTGCGGGCGCGGTCGGCGACCTCCCGCTGCGCCTTCCCGATCTCGGTGCGGACGGCGCGGACGATCGGCTCGATCGCCCGGCTGCTCAGCTGGTCGCGCAGGCGCGGGGCCTCGCGGGTGTCGTCGTCAGACATGGGTTCCTCCGGGGTCGCGGCCCTGCTCGCCCGCCCTCCCCTCAGGAGGCGCGGTGCAGGACTCCCCTACATGACGCGTCCCGCTCACCACCGGTCACGCGCCTCCGGCCCCCTCCCAGCTTCGGCCGCCCCGGCACTCGTCACCCGGCCAGCGCGACCGCGCATCCGCGGAAACGAGACCGCACCGGTCACCCTCGCACTGGGGGTGACGACACCGTGAGAAAAGCTTAGATTCGGCGGACCGGTGCCGATCAGGGGCACCCTGTTGCGAAGAAGCAACACATGCGTTCTGTCCTGCGTTCGCGGACCGCGGCGATCGGCGTCACCGCCGGCCTCGTCCTCGGCTCGTCCGTCCTCCTGGCCTCACCAGCCTCCGCCGCTCCGGGCGACGCCTCGGCCCTCGGCGCCGGCGTCGCGCTGACGGGCACCGTCCCCGGCCTCGTCGCCCTCGACGCGACGGCGGCCGTCGGCCTCGTCACCGCCGGCACGGGCGGCGCGCCCGGGGCCTTCGACAGCCAGGGGTCGACCCTCGCGACGGTCCAGGGCGGGGAGGTGACCGTGGGCGCGGTCAGCACCCGCGCCTCCAGCACGACCACCGGCTCGTCGGCGTCGTCCGACGTCGCGGGCGCCGCGGTGTCGCTGCTGGGCGTCGACGTGCTCACGGCCGACGCCGTCACGGCCGACGTGACCTGCCCGGTCGGCGGCGGCGGCACGACCGCGGACGCCGGCCTGGTCGGCCTCACCCTCTTCGGCACCGCGGCGACCCTCGACGCGACCACTCCGACCGTCTCGGCGAGCGCCGCGCTGGCGGGCGACCTGCTCGGTGCGACGCTGACCGTCGACGTCAGCCGCGTCGAGCAGGCCCGGTTCGGCAGCGCGACCGCCACGTCGATCGTCGCTGCCCTCACCCTCGGCGGCACCGTCGGTGACACGCAGATCGTCGACGTGCCGCTCGGCACGGTCACCCTCGCCTCGGCGGCGTGCGAGTCGCCGACCGCGGGCGCGGCCGCGCAGATCACGGCGACGGGCATCACGCCGGTCGTCGGCCCGACGAGCGGCGGCCAGGTCGTCACGATCACGGGCACCGGCTTCACGCCCGACACGACCGTGACGTTCGGCACGCTGCCGGCGACCGCCGTGACCGTGGCGGCCGACGGGGCCTCCCTCACGGCGACGACCCCCGCCTCCCCCGCGGGCCCGGTGACCGTGACGGTCACCGAGCCGACGGCGGGCACCGCCGAGCTCGCGTACACGTACGTCGCGCCGGCGATCACGGCGATCGACCCGGCGCAGGGACCGGCCGTCGGGGGCACGACGGTGACCCTGACGGGCACCGGCCTCGACACGACCACCGGCGTCACGTTCGACGGCACCCCCGGCACGGTCGTCTCGGTCTCGCCCGACGGCACGCAGGTCGTGGTGACCAGCCCGGCCGGCACCGGAGTCGCCGAGGTCGTCCTCACCGCCCCCGCGGGAGTGACGACGACCGCACCGAGCCCCTTCGTCTACGTGAGCCCCGGCGGCCCCGCCGTCGTCTCGATCTCGCCGACGGCCGGCCCCACGGCGGGCGGCCAGACGGTGGTCGTCTCGGGCACCGGCCTCGCCGGCGTGACGGACGTGACCTTCGGAGGAGTCGCGGCGACGATCGTCGGGACCCCCACCGACACGCGCGTCACGGTGGTGACCCCGGCGGGGGTCGCGGGCCCGGTCGACGTCGTCCTGGACGGCGCTGACGGCGCCGCGGTGCTCGAGGACGGCTACACGTACCTCGCGGAGCCCGGCGCGGCCTCGGTCGACCCCGGCTCGGGCTCGACGACGGGCGGCGACACCGTCACGGTGATCGGCGGCCCGTTCGTGCCCGGAGCGACGACGGTGACGATCTGCGGAGTCACGATCCCGGCCACTGCGGTCACGGTCTCCGCTGACGGCACCCGCCTGACGTTCGTCACCCCGGCCTGCGTGGCCGGGGCCACGACGATCGTGGTGACGACGGCGGGAGGCGCGTCCGACGCGCTGCCGTTCACCTACGTCGCGCCCGCGGCCATCGTCCCGGCCGGGGGCGACCGCGTCGTTCCCCGCCCCGTCGGCGGCACCCGCGCCTCCGGCCTGGCCTACACGGGCTCGGACGGCACCGGCGGCGTGCTGCTGGGCTCGGCGCTGATGCTGACGCTCGGCACGGCGCTGCTGGTCGGCGCCCGCCGCCGGGCCGCGCGCGACGGCGGCGCCGAGTGACGGCGGCGCCGTGACCGCGGCGCGCTGACCGCGCTGCACCGACCTGCCGGGCGGGCAGGGGCCTCGGCCCCGTGAACCCCGCCCGGCGCACGACCGGAGGGCCTCGCTGCATCAGCGGGGCCCTCTAGGTGTGCGCCGGGGGATCGCGCGGACCGACCGCCGGAGCGTCCCTAGAATCAGCGCATGCCTTTCGACGAGTGGTACGACGACGCCACGAAGGAGGCCGCGACCGCGCGGGTCCTCCAGCGCAGGATGACCAACCCGGGCGACCGCAACGTGCTCACGGTGGTCTCCGACGAGTTCAGCGTGCCCCGGCAGACCCTGGCCGACTGGGTCGAGGAGGCGTCGCCCGAGTCCGCGGCCGCGCCCAAGAAGCCGCGCCCCAAGTTCTCGCAGGTCGTCCGCACGTCGAAGCCGGCCCCGGCCCTCGAGGAGGCGCCCCCCGCCGGCGAGGACGCTGACGACGACGAGACGGTCGCCGCCGAGGCGGACGCCGCCGAGGCGGAGCCGACCGGCGCGGAAGAGCCGACCGCTGAGGAGTCGGTGGTGACGGAGGACGACGCCGAGCCGGCGCCCGCGACGGAGGACACGGACGAGCCCGAGCTCGAGCCGGAGCCCGAGACCGATCTGGAGCCGGCGGACGACGAGCTGGACCAGGACGACGTCGAGGACGAGGACGACCTCGACACCGCCGCCGACGCGGAGCCGGCACGCGACCCATACCCCGCCTCCCCCGCTCCCCTTTCCCCCGCTCCCCCCGCCACCGCCGGCCGTGCCGCCGCCCTCGAGGCCGAGGCCGCCGCGCTCCGGGCCGACGTGAAGGCGCTCGTCGCCGCGCTGCGCATCCTGCTCGAGGCCTGATGGAGGTCACCGAGCTGCTCGCGGTGCTCATGACCGCGCTGCTCGTGATCGCGGCCGCGACGCTCGTCGGGCCGCGCCTGAGGGTCGCCGCTCCGCTGCTGCTCGTGGCGATCGGGGTGGGCGCGAGCTTCCTGCCCGCGTTCGCGGCGGTCGAGATCGACCCCGAGCTGATCCTCGCCGGGGTGCTGCCGCCGCTGCTCTACTCGTCGGCGGTGTCGATGCCCGCGATGAACTTCCGGCGCGAGTTCGGGGCGATCAGCGGCCTGTCGGTCGTGCTGGTGGTGGCGAGCGCCCTCGTGCTCGGCGTCTTCTTCATGCTGGTGCTGCCCGACCTCGGCTTCGCGTGGGGCGTGGCGCTCGGGGCGGTGATCAGCCCGACCGACGCGGTCGCGACGTCGATCGTGCGGCAGACGTCGGTGTCGAAGCGGGTGGTCGCCATGCTCGACGGCGAGAGCCTGCTCAACGACGCGACCGCGCTGGTGCTGTTGCGGACGGCTATCGTGGCGACCGCCGCCTCCTTCTCGGTCTGGGGCGCCGTCGGCACGTTCGCGTACTCGGTCGTCGTGGCCCTGGTGATCGGGCTCGTCGTCGGGGCGGCGAACCTCGCGCTGCGGCGGAGGGTGCCCGACTCGACCGTCAACACGGTGATCTCGTTCGCGGTGCCCTTCGTGGCGTCGCTGCCGGCGAGCGCCGTCGGGGCCTCCGGGCTCGTGGCGGCGGTGGTCGCGGGCCTGGTGACCGGGGTGCGGGCCCCGCGGGAGCTGTCGCCGCAGAACCGCCTCTCCGACTCGCAGAACTGGCGGACGGTCGAGCTGGTGCTCGAGGGTGCGGTGTTCCTGACGATGGGCCTGCAGATCCGGTCGATCGTGGTCGACGTGCAGGAGGACCACGCCGGGGTGGCGCCCGCGCTGCTGATCGCGGTGGGGGCGCTGGTGCTGACGATCGTGGTGCGGGCGGCGTACGTGGCGCCGCTGCTGCGGGTGCTGTCGGCGAGGGCGCGGCACGCCGAGGCGATGCAGCCGCGGGTGCAGAGCATGCACGAGCAGATCCGCACCGAGGGGGCCGTCGGGCCCTTCGCCGAGATGAACCGGCGCGGTCGCTCCGGCCCGTCGCAGCTCGCCGCCGAGGCGGGGCCTGAGGGAGTCGCGGTGCCCGCCCCCGCGGAGGTCGCGTCGCCGTCCCCCTCCCCCCGTCTCGGCTCCGGAGGCTCCCGCACGCCCTCGCCCCGCGCCTCCCGCACCCGGTCGCGGCGCACGTCGTCGCGGACGCCCTCGCAGCGCACCCCCTCGCGGCGCACCCCCTCGCAGCGCACCCTCGACCAGTTCACGAGGCGGGTGACGCAGGGCCTGGCCGACATCGAGTACTTCCTGAGGCAGCCGCTCGGGTGGCGGGACGGGACGGCGGTCGTCTGGGCGGGGATGCGCGGTGCGGTGACGGTCGCGGCGGCGCAGACGCTGCCGGAGGACACGCCGCAGCGTCCGGTGCTGGTGCTGATCGCGTTCGCGGTGGCGGCGCTGTCGTTGCTGGTGCAGGGCGGGACGGTCGGTCCGTTGCTGAAGCGGCTGTCGCCGCCGGTCGACGAGGCGGAGCTGCACGAGCGCAACGAGTCGGAGCGGACGAGGATCTTCGAGCTGATGCGCGCGAGCGGCGACGCCGTGCCGGCCCCCGAGGCGCCGGTGCTCGAGCGCTCGAAGGAGGCGTTCGACGCGTCGGTGGCGCACACGCTCGCGATGCTGGCGGCGCAGCGGTCGGCCTTGCTCGACGCCCGCGACAACGGCCTCTTCGACGCCGACGTGCTGGCCGACGCCCTAGCGAACCTCGACGCCTCGGAGATCGCGATCGTGCTGCGCGGGCGGCTCGCGGACTGACGCGCGGGAGGCGCGGGAGGCGCTGTGTGCACGACCGGGAGCCGAGACGATCGACGTGACGACCTGAACCTCACCGGCACTGCCGTCCAGTCATCGAGCCGTGTCGAGGTCAGTCGCCTCACGACGACGTCGCGGTCCCTTGTCCGAGCACTCAGAGGTGCGAAGGGAATACTCGAGCGAATCTGTCAGCGGTCCTGACGAGCCACTCAGCTAGTTCCGATGCGTACTCATCGTCACGCCAATCGCCGTCCTTGCGGAGGACCACTTGGTTCGACTTAACATCAGGAGCGTCAACCCACTCGAGCTCCGCACCGACCGCCGCCTCGATCTCCTGTCGGCGGTCGCGAAGGCGGGCGTAGGCGGATTTGTCGTCGCGAATGTAGAAAGCGCAGAAGACCGCTTCAGGCTTGCGTGAGTAGAGGGACAGCACGATCGCCGTACCCGCTATGCCCAGGCGAACGTCGACCGCATAATTCGTCGAAGCCTTCGGCCAGGAAGCGATGGTCGTGTCGCTCGCTTCGCCCAGGTCATGGACTCGCTGGAAGAAAGCCTGCCTCTGCGCAAGCAGAGGTCTCTCTCCGGGCGTCCGGAGGCGATCTCTGTCAATGTCCAGCCCAGTCAGTTCGGCGAGCTCTTCCGCGCTGATGAACTGGTCCATGTCGGCGCGGCCGTCACTCCCGAAGGTGAGCCCCTCAGACGTCAGGACGTCGTGCGGGTCGTCGATCCGGGCCGAGTCGAGCCACCGGAACGCGGGTGAGATCGTTCCACCTATCTGAAGCACGCGCCATGCAGCCTGCATGGGGTGGCTTGTGATGACAGCCGCGACCGGCTGAGGATAGGACCCTGCGACTAGTGCAACCTCACCATAGGACGTCCATCGGCCAGCTGGGATCTCGGCCACGATCGCGGCGACCAGGCGGCCCAGGGAGGTCGACTCCTCTACCTCGAGACCAGTCAGCGTCTCGTCGGGCCCCGGCCACAAGGCGATGATCCTCTCCGCCAGGTCGGCACCGCGCTGCACGATCTCAGGAGCACCCCATGCTTCGTGCCCCGCGATCGCCTGGTTCAGACGTAAGCCACTCTCCGCGAGCATGACCCTCTTCTTGCTGAACGGGTGGTTGCTCAACTCACTGTTGTAGCCCGTGAGCGTCAGGTTGCCGATGGTGTGGACGAGCCGGTCATGCTCGAAGGCGACGTCAGACTCCTCAGGGAGGCTGAGAGCAAATGTGTCGCGCACAGCGTCGGTCAGGGTCTGAGGCAGGACGTGCTCGATCGTCAAAGTCGTCGGGTCGACGATCTCCTTGGACCCGAGGGACTCCTCGAGCCACAAGAGGATGAGCTTCTTCTGCGCCGCACGTCCCTGCCAGTAGAAGGGCACGTTCGCGACAGCATCGCGAACCTGCTTGTCAGTGCCGTAGAACTTGCGGCCCCGTGACAGGTAGTCACGCAGCGCGACATCGATCTCCGCGGCGTCTGCGATCCCGCCGACTGCCTGCAGTAGCGTGCGGTTCAGACCCGCGGTCGCGCGTCCGATCACGACTCGCCGAACGAAGTACGACTCCAGGTAAGTCAGAGCATCGAGCACCTGTTGAGTGGACGCTGTGCCGGCTGCACGTCGATCCAGGATGCGCATGACGATGGGGTAGGCGGTCGTCGAACCCCATGAACGGATGCGTGTGAGTCGGCGTCTGACGTCCTCATCGGATTCGCGTGAAGGCTCGAGGAGCGTCGCCAGCACGTCACCGAGCTTGGCGATGCGAACGACCTCTTCGACGATCTCCGGCGGTCCAGAGAGCTTCTCGAGACGCTTCTGCTGACCAACGTAGGTGTCCGATCGTTTGGCGCGCTCGTCGGTCTGGACGAGATCGAGCCAGAAGAGCAACTCGAGGTTCTCGCCAGAGAGCTTGTCCTCCAGCGGGAGCCACACGGACTCGTAGACGTCAGTCCCGCCTTCTCCGAGTCGCATGAACAAGTAGTTCTTGAGCAGGTCTGACTGCGTCAGCTGCAGGCCGGTGTTGTTCAGCGACTCGAAGATGCGGTGTGCGTTGTCCCTGGGCTCGGCTGTCACGACCACGAGAGCAAGGCCGTTGACGACGACGTTCTCGATCTCTTCGAGGTCTTGCGGCTCCTCTGGATCGTCGGCGGCAGCTAGCTTTGCTCGAAAGTGGTTGTAAGCCTCGCCGACATTGTTGCTGCCCCCTGCGTCGGGAGCTGACCGCACAACAGCGAGATAGGACGCCCGGTCGGCCTGCGTCGGCAGGACTTTCGCGGGCTTGTCCTTGTCGTACACGTTGACCAAGTACTGGGCGTTGATGCCCTCCGCTCTCTCGAGATCCCCGGTCTCGATCAGATGATCGCGAAGGGCTGCCAGGAGAAGCGTGAGGGTCATCAGACGCTGCTGGCCGTCCACGACGAGCAACTTCGAGACACCGACGACCGAGAAGTCGGGACTCTGAGCCAGGACCAAGGACCCCATGAAGTGGGTGGCAGACGGCTCGAGGCGGCGCGTTGCGGCGAGCTCGACGATGTCATTCCACAACTGGTCGAGCTGCGGAGTCGCCCAGGAGTAGACCCGTTGATAGAGAGGTACTTGGTACTGCTTCTTACCTTCCAGCACACCAGCGAGGTTCGTCTCCGCTGCCTTGACCATGCGTTCTCCGTGTCTACTTCGTTGCAGAATTTATTGGCTTGCGCCGTTAAGTGGTCAGTTTCCAGGCGTCGCCACCGAGAGACCGCCCGTGCCAGGAGTGAGTTCGAGGACGGTCTGGTCGGAATCAGTGAGCACCGGGATGCCGTCAGGTAAAGCGTGCAGGGCGCGAGCGAGACGGCTGAAAGTGGTTCTGGCCTCGAGAGTTCCCTTGCCGGCGAAGGTGACGGGTACCTTGCTGGAGTCGAGCCGCAGCACGCTGAGATCGTCGAGTAGTCCGACGAGCTGAGACTGTCGATCGGCGATCTGCCCGAGCTCGTTGCTCAGCAGGCTCTCGACGTGTGGCAGTGAACGATCCGGGTTCGAGTACTCGGCAGCGACCTTCTCCAGGACCGTCACTCGGGCCCGAAGCGCGAGTCCCTCGTACGTCTGGGCGACGATCCGCTCGAATTCCCTCATGGGGTTGTCGCGCTTGCCCACCAATGCGACCAGGAGCTCCGGCCCATAGACCCGCTCCGCATCTGCGTACTTCCGAGTCACGTCGATCCATCGGTCAAGCCGATCGATGTAGCTGTTGGTGAGAGTGTCTAGTTCACCGAACGCGTAGGCAGCTGACGAGATCGCCGGGATGTGCGCCTGATCGAGCAGGTAGCTAGCGACTTTGCCAGCCTGCTGAGCAGCAGTCGACAGCACTGACCGGTCGTGGTCGTTCGCTCGGGTCTCGATCCCGACCAACGCGTTCTTGATCCCGTCGAGCTTCTTGTTCATTTGATACTGAGCCAGCATCTCGCCGGCCACAGCGAGCCCGACTGTTGCGATCAGCGGCCCGGCAGCAACAGTCGCGCCAGCACCCGCTACTGCGGGGACGAGCCGCACGTCACCAGAGATCTTCGATGAACCCGCCGCTCGAGCCAGTCCACGGAAACCACCGCCCACCGCGGGGACGAGATCGCGCGCAACCGAACCTGTCGGCATGATGACGCGGTAGAGGGTTTCGGTGGACCCGGACGAACGACCCAGGTGTCCCGCCGCCTGGCTGATCGCCTTGGCAAAGGCGCCCGTGCTCTGGGCGACAAGACCCGAGGATGTGCCCAGAGGCGAGGCAGGGGCACGACTGATGAGCAATGCATCGCGGTTCAGGAGCATGCGGAGCATGTCCTCAGTGCTCGGCTCGGACGTCATCGACACGAGTGGAACAACGACAGCTTCTTCAGGTACCACGACGCCTCCAGTTGTTGTGAGCGCCTCATCTTGTCAGTCATCGCCGACCGTGATGAGCCGCGCCTGACCCGACATGAGACAGGCGGATCCGAGTGGTGGATCTCAGTTCACCAACCGGCCACACGTGCCACGAGACCAAACGAGTGCGCGCGGAATGGGGCGAAAGGCATGACGCTCTCGCGAGGTCAGCGGCTGGTTTCCTCGGCTCGGTACAGCGTCGAATGGAAGCCGAGCTTCCGGTCTTGCGTCAGTCGACCGAGTGACCCCGTCAGTGCCGAGGTGCCGCCCGGAGGGACTCGTGCAGCCGGTTCGTCGCCGACACGGCCGACGTCTGCACCTTCCAGTAGAGGCCCCCGGGCGACGACATCTCGAGCTGGCCGTAGAGCATCACCGCTCGTTCGGGGTTGTTCGAGTACCGCCGGTCGGGCCCGCCCTTGACGTTGACGTACTGCCACGTCCGGTCCACCTGCTGCGCATCGGTAGGCAGCCCACCGAGAGCTTCGATGAACTGGGTGCTGCGGGCTCCGCTGACGAGGTCGCCGTACGCGACGTCGGCGTATTGCCGGCCTTCCTTCACGAGGATCCGGTCGGGCAGGAAGTGCAAGCTCGTGTGGCCCGCCGTGATCGTCGGCACGGCGATGTTGGTCGCCAGGTGCCGGGGAGCGTCGAACGTCACCGTCGCCGAGACGCGGCTCACCAGGTTCCCTGCGCCGGCGTTCGTCTTGTGCTGACGGGTGGTGACGACCTGGCCCGACTCTACGATCCGCCACACCTTCTGTGACGCGGCGGCGACCGTCGTCGAGTCGACCAACGAGTCGAACCACCGTTCATCGGCCCCCTCGACGTCGTAGAAGACGATGACCCTGCGCTTGGCCTGGTCACGGAGCACGAGATAGACCAGCGCCACGAGCGCGGCCCCCGAGAGCAGCCACCCCCAGGACGCGATCGCGAGGCCGGCGAGGAAGAGCACGCCGAAGATCGGCCAGGTCCACGACCGGTACGCGGCCGCGTCGTTGAGCTGCTCGACGATGTCTCCGCGACCTGTCGCCACGAGCTCGTGGATGGTGGCCCCGGTGACGTCCTCCATCTCGACATCGTGCTGCGACGAGGTGCGCGTGGGAGGAGAGGCGCGTGTCGGGCGTCGCGACTGAGCCCGCGTAGTTCGGTAGTTCAGCCCACCAGCACTGACTGAGACATAGTTGCCGCGCGGCCCCGTCCCGGCGCGGAAGCCGGGCACTCCTGCGCTGACCCCCAGCCCTGACGTGCTCGCGGTGAAACGGAACGGCCCCGATCTCAGGGTCTTGCGGACGTAGAACCCCATGCGTTCAGGACGCCAGGATCTGGAGGAACGTCTGCTCCGTCACGATCTCGATGGCCTGGCCACCTGCGGCCAGCTCCCTGGCGCGTTCGATCTTGGAGCTGAGGGTGGCGCCGACCCGCAGCGTTGCAGGATCGAAACCACCCATGACGACGAGACTGACTTTCTTGGTTACGTTGCCGGCGACGGTCGCGCCGAACGAGGCCACGATCTCCTGAGCCTTCGCACGCGTGTAGCTGTCCAGGTCGCCGGAGAAACAGACCACTTCACCGAACAGAGGATGGCCAGGGTCGGCCTCGAGGCTGGCTTGCGGCAGCTCCGCTTTCTTCTGGTAGGTGCGGATGCGGGTTGATCGGGCCTTGTCCTTCGGGGGCACGGAGGCCCAGAGCGCCTCGATGCTGTCGGCACCACGTTCCTCCGCGACGCGAAGCGTGATGAGAGCGCAGGCCAAGGAGTCGGCTCCGGCTTCGTGGTGGTTGAAGTCGGGCAACCCGAAGTGCTCCACGACGAGCGGGAGGCGATGGCTGGGCAGCTGGCAGTGCCGCCGCACGATCGCGAGCGCGTCGAGGAACTGGAACTCGCCTGGCGCCACTCCGGTCAGGTCGTTCGCGGCGTTGTAGACGCCCTTGTCGAACGGGCTGTAGGCGACCAGGGGCACGCCTGCCGTCATCTGACTGATCCTGAGGAGCGTCTCCGCCCAGGAAGGTGCCCCTACGACATGGCTCGGACCGATGCCGTGGAGATAGGTGTTCGTGAAGTCGGACCCGGTCGGCGGACTCACGAACCAGGAGTCGGCGTCCGCCACAGCTCCGTCGACGACCTTCGTCAGACCGACGGCACACACGGACGCACGATCGAAGTTCGCGGTCTCGAAGTCGATGGACACGAAGTTCAGGGGCACAGGCTCAGCATAGGAGCAAGGCTCACCTTCATCGGCACCCCCAGAATGCGGGGAAGCGTCAGACCGATCCTCATGGAGGCAATCCCGATCAGGTCGACATTGACATCTCGATCAGCCCTCTCTGAGCTGTACCGACGCAGCCCCGTAAACCCAGGAGCGAGCACCATGCGCTGGATCTTCTACGTCGTCGCCACCGCGGCCTTGATCGCCTCATCGGCTTGGTTCGCTGCCTCGCCGGACGACACGAAGTGGATGCCGGCCCTCGCCTCCGCCCTAGTGGTATGGAGCGAAGCAGTCGGAACCCTGGCACTCCGCCGCCGGCGCGACAGCACCACCCGAGCCGCGAACGACGAGCGCGTCGAGCGGGGCTAGCTGGGCTGGCACCGGTCACCCCAGGCAGGGCCGCGAGGATCGCTGGTCCCGTGACCACCGCCTCCCCACCCCTGCGGCCCTGCCGGGCCAGCTCGCCGGATCAGCTCGCGGGGTCGGCGGCCGGCTCGAGCGCCGGGTCGATCACGACGACGCCGGGGCCGTAGCGCTCGTCCGCCGACCGCTGCAGGGTGCCGTCGTCGACGATGACGTGGACGCGGGCCCGACCATCGAGCTCCTCGACGCCGAGCACGGTGCCGTCGATGCAGATCGCCGCACGGTAGTCCTCGACGGCAGCGGTCACGGCCGGTGACGCTGCCGTGCCTGCGGTGTCGGACGAGCCGGGCGTGAGGAGGTCGACGGCGACGCCGTCCCACGGTCGGGCCGGGGAGGTCACGGTGAACGCCGTCCCGTCCCACGTGCCGGTGACCTCATAGCGGCCCCAGGTCGTGCCCGCGGCGGTCTCGGCGCCCTCGAGGCCCGACCAGTCCCAGCCCTGCACGGCCGGTCCGTCACAGATCGGCGGGTACGACTTGAGGACGACGTCGAGGCAGAGCACCGGGGCCGCGCTGCCGTCGCGGCTCAGGACGGTCGTGCGGGTGGTTAACTCCTGGGCGGCGGCGGCCCCTGACGTCGGCGCGAGAGTGGGCGTGGGGCTCTGCTCAGCTGGGCTCGAGGCGCAGCCGGAGAGGACGAGCGCGACGGCGCCCGTGGCCGCGCAGGCCAGGGCGCGTGTGGTGAGCGTCGTCATGGTCCCTCGTCCGTTCCGTGGGGTGCCGGCGAGGAGGCGGGCGCCCTGCGGTGCGACGTCGCGCTGCCTCGTGACCGAGTCCTGCTCAGGCTGTCGCCCCCCCACCGGCAGCGTCAAGCCTGAGCCCGAGCCCGAGCCCGAGCCCGAGCCCGAGCCCGAGGGAGGCAGTGCCAAGATCGACGACGAGCCGCCGCTCCTGACGGTGCCATCGACGGGGGGACAGAGATGACCGACACGAACGACCTCCGGGCCTGACGCATGACGACCGTCGACGAGGCCCGCGCCCTGCGCGACGCGGAGGGCCTGCGCATGAAGATCTTCGAGCCGCACCTGAACGACACCGACATGGTCGTGGTCACGACGGGCGACACCGGTGGCTACCGGGTCTGGGCGACCGGCGAACGTGCGTCACCGTGGGGGCGGACGACCGTCTACGACTCCGAGTCGGACGCCCTCGACGACGGCCTCGCGCGAGGGCGAGCAGGTCGCGACCTCGAGATCATCAGGGCCGACCGGCACGCTTCGTACGTGGCCGACATGAGAGCAGTGGACGCCACCGAGCCGTTCCCCGGCCCGCGGGGGTCGGTCCTCAGTCCTGTCCCCACGGGTCCGGGCCTCCTCATGGAGTTCGCCGTCTTCTCGTCGTCGGCCACGGACGACAGTGGTCCCTACATCGACCACGTCGGCTCCCTCCGCGGCCGCCCCGGCGAGGGCTGGCAGGCTGCCACCCCCACCACGACGCTGACCACCCACGACACCGTCGACGAGGCCGTCGCCGCCCTGCTCGACGCGACCGAGAACTGACGGAGGCGCGGGTCAGGTGACCAGCGCCTCCCCGAGACACGCGGCCGGTGGTCCGGCGCCGCTACTCCGCGTCCGCCGGGAGCGCGGACTCCGGCGCGCAGTAGTACGCCGCGTGCCACGCGCCGCCCCGGGTGCACTCGATCGGGACGTCCTCGCCCCGGACGGTGAGGGTCTGATCACGGAGACCGCTGCCGTGGCGCCCCGTCGAGTACAGGAAGGTGAGGACGTGGCTGCCGTCGGCCGAGGTGCACTGCCAGGGGCGCTGCAGCCGCCAGCCGTCGATGCGGACGCACTCCCCAGGGGCCGCGTCACGAGGTCGTCGTCGACGTACGACCAGGTGGCGGGGTCCGAGCGCTCCTCCTGGAGCACGCTGTGCGGCGTGGACTCCGCGAGCTCGCGCGGGAACGCCGCGTGGTCCCAGAAGAGGGCCCCGACGATCAGCACGGCGAACCCGGCGACGGCCACGCCGATGATGATCAACGACGTCCGGAGGTCGCGCTTCTGCTGCGCCGTGAACGGCTTCGGCGGCTCGCGGGTCGTTCCAGGCTTCGACACGGTCCTCCTCGGCGCGGTGGGGCCGAGAGGGACGTCGCCCCCGTGCCCGCGCGCGAGCACCCCCGCCTCGATCATCGCAGCGATCGGGCCGGCAGGCCTCCCGTTCGCACTCCCGAGACCCGAGGAGGCGCGGGTCACCTCCCCCGGCCCAGCACTAGGTTCGCCTCATGAAGCTCCTCGCAGGGATCACGGCGGCGCTCCTCCTCGCCCTGGTCCTGCTGGTGCTCGCGGTGAGGGCCGACCCCGACGTGCCGCTCACCCTCACGGCCGCCGAGACGGACATCCCGTGGTGCAGCACGGACGAGCCGGTGATCGTGGCCGACCTCTCGACCGACGCCCTGCCCACCTGTGCGCCGCACGGAGTCGAGATGCGCTTCCCCGACGGAGCCGTGATCGACCTGCCCGACGAGCCCGGCACCGGCGCACGCTCCGTCGGAGTCCACGACTACACCTACGTCGACGTCGGCGTCTTCGGCATGTACGCCTCCCGAGCCGACCGCGCTTGCGAGCACGTCGAGCAGTGGGGCACCCCCGAGGCCGTGCGCCGCGTCACCGAGGCCTTCGGCGACGACGCCCCCTGCGTCCCCGACCGGGGCTGACCCGAGGAGTCGCGGGCCCACTCCCCCACACCCGTCACGTCGCCGTCCCCTCAGGTCGGCAGGGTCGTCGCCAGGACGTCGGCGATCCGCTCGAGGTCGGTGCCGGCCGCGACGGTGAGGCTGATCTCGGACCGCCAGGACGGCTCGGAGCGGAGCGAGACGACGAAGTCGACGTGAGACCCGGTGTGGGTCGCCTGGATCTCGAGATCGCCTTCCAGGCTCTTCCACTCCCTCGTGCCCTGCCACCCGCGCCAGTGCCGGGAGAGGGAGGAGAAGTAGCGGACGAGCTCGGACGCATCGTGGAAGAAGAAGACCCAGCGGGCGGCGGTGAGGCCCCCGCGGTTGATCTCGACCAGCACCTGCTCGCCCTCCTCGTGGGCCAAGCGCTCGACGTCGAGGACGGTCACGCCCTCGGAGTGCGTGCCGATGACGACGACGGGATCCATGGGGTCAGCTTGGCAGTGATGCGGGGAGCCCTGGTGCTCAGTCGTTGGGGCGATGAAAACCATGGCGTGCTTCGTCTTGATAATGACGATGGCTCGGGCGCGGGCCTGGCGGGCCCAAAGCAGATCCAGCTGAGCCATTGGCCGCCGACACGGTGGATGCGACGATGCAATCAGTTCTTGATGCCGCGCTGCGCGGTGGTGAAACTGCTCAGCTTTCTGGAAGAGAGCCCATGGCCTTCCAGCAAGGGAGCCACAGCCTCGGGGTCCGCCCACACACCCTCGGCAAGGGCAATAGCGAAGGCGCGCAGGGCCGCGGTGAGCTCGCCTAGCCCTCTCTCCGTGATGATTTTCATGTCAGTCACAGGAGTCGCGTCCGAGTAGGCGGCGACGGCGCGGTGCACCATGATCGGCACCGCGCGAGCGGCAGGATCGTATCGCTGACCGAACCACAGCATCGATGACGCGAGCTGACTCATGTCACGCTTCCCGATGGCGGTG
Organism: Frigoribacterium sp. NBH87; assembly: GCF_014217665.1. Classification (NCBI taxonomy): domain Bacteria; kingdom Bacillati; phylum Actinomycetota; class Actinomycetes; order Micrococcales; family Microbacteriaceae; genus Frigoribacterium; species Frigoribacterium sp. NBH87. The sequence goes on along the minus strand of NZ_CP043650.1, from coordinate 1,980,889 downwards.
CTTTTCGCCCCTGTTTTTGCTTCGATGACCCAGAACTCGTTGTTGCCTAGCGCCCAGAGGTTGTCGGGACCGGTGTTTGTATCGTGCTCGGGACGCTGGGACCCGAGCCCGATGAACTCGCCGACGCGACGCAGAGCCTCCTCAGTTTGCTCAACTCGGTACTCATCGAAAGCGAGGTCCTCAATGATGGACTCCACGTCCAGTCGCAGCGCGGCGGCGGTCGAGTATTTCTGCCCCAGGCGGGCGGCACACGCCACTGCCTGAGGTGAATGGGTTTCGAGGGCCACGAAGGTCAGGCCGGCAAGGGGCTTTGTGACGTTGGTGTTCTTCGCGCGGGCCTGGGTGAGGATCTGCTGACCGAGTTCCGGGCTAGTCATGTCGGCGTACGTCGCTTGGAGCTCCAGCAGTCTCCCCGAGGAAGTCTCGTCCGCTGCAGCTGCGGCAGTAGCGATTCGATCACGTGCGCCGGCCAGATCGGCGTTGTGCGCCAGGACGTATGCCTCCCGTTCTGCAACCGCCGCGTCTGAGACATGCCCCGGCGCCGGGGCAATGTTGCGCAGTGCCTTAAGGGCTAGCTCCACCCAGTTCTTGTCCCGCGTGAGCGCCTGTTTGACGGTATCGACAATCTTGCTGAGCGGGAGGTTGTCCATGTTCGCCGCAACTTGGCGTGAGAGCTTGAGCTGCTGCTGGGTTGCGGGACTAAAACGGGTCACCGTGCGAGGGTCCACGGTGAGCTGCGCAAGCCGAGGGCCAAGCAGGAACACGACACAGTGGTCCTCGTTGCTACGTACTCCGCGACCCATTCCCTGTTCGATGCGCTGTACTTGGCGGTCGTCGATCCCGGAGCTGGCGCGGGCGAGGCTGGAACTCAGGCGCTCTTCCGGGCTAAACGCCTCAGGCAAGCCGTCGAGAACGAGAATCCGACAGGCGTCGTCGGGAAGGTCAATCCCGTCGTAGCGGTTCACCAGCACAACAAGTCCGACGTGCTTCTTGCCGCGAAGCTTTTTGACGGCCTCATCAATGTCGTCTTTCGTAGCAACGATGGCCGCGTGCGCTCTCCAGGCTTCCGCCCAGGAAGCGCTAGGGACGAGCACCACTGTGTTAAATGTCTTACTGAGACTGATGATTTCTGCACGGATTGCCTCGGCGGTGAGTGCGGGATTGATTTCTTGTGGAGCAACGATCATTCGCTCTCCGATGTCACCGGCAGACAGAGGGGTGATGGGTGACTGCACGCTGGCCGGAGAGGCGCCGAAGTCGGTGACGAGCACGCTGTCGTCGGCGAGCGTTGCGGTGAGGAACACCCGGTGCTTTGCTTCCATGAACGACGTCACGTGGTCGATAGGAGGACAGTGCGGCGTGATCGTCAGCTCGTGGTTTGAGAAGACGGCGCGGCACAGCGGCAAGACTTCTGCCACAGCCGGCCAGTCATAGAACAGGTCCTGCTTTTCACCAGTTTCTTTGCGAAGTATCTCCCGTGCTTGTTCAACCTTGGATCGCCAGGCCCAGAACGGCACTCTGACAGGAGCGCCACGCCGATCGTCGCGCACGTCCAGGTACGAATCCGAGGACTGAGTTTTTAAATCCTCCGCAAATAGGTCCAAGAGAGGCATAAATGCCGCGTTCTTGCGTGGCACTGTCAAGGACAACTTTTCGCGGGTTGTAGCAAGGGCCGCATGTACGTCGTCGACCACGACCACTCCGATGGGAGCGCGAGGACGTGTTGGCCGTCGGCTCGAAAAGACAGTACGTCCGTTGACCAGTTTATGGGCGTTGACGACACCGATGGCTTCGCTATTAAGGTACGCCGCCCCGTCGACGTTGGTCGTGACCTCGATACCGAGCTTTTGGGCCTCTGCGAGAACTTGACCTACGAGGTAGTCGCTAGGCGCGACGAACAGCGCCGGCCCCTCACCTGCGTTGAGGTAGCTCTGTAGAATAATGAGACCGTCAATGGTCTTGCCGCCGCCGGTGTTGACCTTGATGACGATGTCACGTTCGTCGCGGCGTTCATGCCATTTCGAGAGCACCTGACCCTGCACGTCCCGTAGATACCCGTACCCGGGTGCCTTTGTCAGCTGGCTGTGCAGTTCACGTGGCTCGATCGGCGCGTCGTCCGCGTCGCTCGCCAGCATTGCCCCGAAGTCGACCATTGACCTTGCCCCGTCGCTCCTGGGGTGCAGCGAAACTCATTCGCAGCCGCATTGCCGACCTGAGCCTGACCCCTTGCACACCATAAAGGACGCCGAATAAGCCTGCCTAGCCCTGGGCTGCAGTGCTTGCGACAACGAGATCGCGTTGTTATGTAGAGACAGTGGGTAGACCATGCCGTTCCTGGTCCGCACGCGCCAATTAGGCTCACGGCTGCTGACCGCGCTGGTTTGCTCAGCAGAACGTTGAACGGGCGACGCCAAAGAGGTCAGCAATTTCATTCGTGGTGTGGGCGCCAGTGCGGTGCAACTGCACGAAGTGTTTCGAGACGACATCGTTTACGCCGAAGCAGCTCAGTTCCTCGCCGGCCTCCACACGCTGGCGCGGGAGTGGGGCTCGGGCAACCTCGACGCCGCAACGCGCAAAACCCTATTGGGCTCGATCGCCTCCGTGAAGAAGCAACTCAAGGCCCGCGACCTCCACGGGCCAGGAGCCCTCTTGGACGTCCAAGGTGAGCTCGCGAAAGCCTCTGGGAACGCCCTCTTCGTCGGAATCGAGGAACCGCTGCGAATCCGCGTGAACTTCCTCCGCCCTCGCGAGGTCGACTCGTACGACTGGGATGCCCTCCAAAACGAGACGGAGGAACTGGCGGAAGCTCTCAAGAACTAATAGCCACTTTTCCTATCTGGAAGTGTCATGGGCGCTAGCTCTGTGGACAAGTCTGGCCAGCGTAGGGTCTTTAGCCACCCGCCGGATAGCATCTCGAAATGGTTGATCCTCGTCCTGCTTCAATCGGGAGAGCGTGCCAAAAGGCACCAGAGCCTCGTGCTCCGGATTGATCCTTCCCATCCAGACCGACCACGCATCGTGCACATCAGCTAACGATGTTTCATCGCCACGGGTGAGCACCAGGAGCGCATACAGCTCGTACAGCGCCTTGCCATGCTCCGCGGGACGGTCCTCCGGCTTCAATTCATCCCTAACGGCCAAGGCGATCTTGTCGATGTATTTCATAGCCACACACTCACAGCGAGGGCCGCATTCACGAGAAGAAACACAATGGGCACGAAGCGCTCCACAAATCCCAATTCTGCATACCTATCTCGAAGCTTCGGAACGGGGTCTTTTTTCAGCTGAGCCCACTCGTCCGAGAATGGGGTGATCGGCAAATTGTCGGCCTCAATCTTGTTAATGACGACGAACTTAGCGGTGTTTAGATCACGATAACTGCGTAACTGGAACCACCAGACAACGCTGACCATGACGCCTACGACGGCCAGGAGAAATCCACGCAGGGGATTGATCTCTGCCCCTTCTCCAACGACGGAGAAAAGTGCTGGGGCCCCCAGCAAGGCTGTCTGCAAAGCGACATAAAACTGATTAGCCTGGCCGCGCCGAGCCGACACCCGATCGGCCATTTCAACGGTCAGCTTGTACAGATCAAGAAGTTCGCCGTTGCTTAATGCGCGCGCTCCGCTAGGCACGGTCATTATGCGTTCTTGCCTTCACCAAGGGCTTGGTCGACTACCGCCGCAACCGCCTTCCAAGTCCAGCCAATCGTGCGGTTGCGCTGCAGCCCAGTAGGTAGAGGCGTAAGTGCACCTGCGCCGTTGACGTACACACCGAAAATCGGCACGTTCGCGGCCTTAGCGAAAGCAATCTCTTTCACCACACCCGTGGCCGTATATGTGGTGGGCCCCACCAGAACGATCAGGACGTTTGTCGCCGCGATTTTCGCAGCGATCAATCGTTCCCATTGAGCCTCGGGCAGAGATCTCTTACTCGACCAGTCCTGGACCGTGAAGGGTGTCGGTGAGTCCTTTTTCGCCTGGCCGGCGAAGAGGACCCGCGACGTCGCGTCGTGGTCAAAATCAAAGCTCAAAAATGCCCGTGGCTCAGCCATGTTGTTCCCCAATCTTTGTCGAAGCCTATTGCTCACTGTTTCCTTTGGGCTAGGCCCTCGAGCGCCCAACAACTGCCAGGGACCCGGCATCGCTGGCAAGCTCGGCACCGGCCACTAGCCGGACCTGAACAGAACCCCTTCTCGCAGAGAGTCGTCCATGACTCTCGGGAATGCTAAGGCGAGAGGTCGGGCCCGAGATCCGGCCTCTCGTCTGTGTATGGGCTTGTAGAGACTCACTAGCCCTTCGCCACCAGCCGTAATTGATCGTTTTCAACCGACCCCAACTAGACACTGGAGATCACTTGGAGACTCCACCGCCGACTGCAATGGCGACGCCAACGGCCCATAGAGAAAACGACGCGGCTCCCAAGCTGCACAGCTTGGCGCCGAGGTCGAGTCGAGATCGCCCGTCGCCCCTGTTGTGTCCGAGCACGGTCATCGACGCCGCTAAAAACAGGAAGGCGACCACGGGGATACCGAAACGCGACACGGTCTGGTTCACGACGTACTCGGTCACGGTGCTCGTTCCCTCGGGTAGCTTGTTGACGAACGGAATAGTCATTACCAGCCACAAAGCAGCGGCACTACAGACCACTAACAACACAACTACCCAGATCCATTCTTTCGTCACAAGCAGGTTTCGATTCGTCATGCGGTCAGTCTGTCCTGACCTGTGCGAATCCAGTGCGGCAGATCAATGCATGCAAACGAGTGATATCCGGGCTTCCAAGTTCAACTACGAATTCAGACAGACACTCAAAAACTCTGAATATCTACAAACTTCTTGCGTCTCACTCTTAAGTAAACCAAGCCTGTGGCGCAACTCCTCAACGCAGAGGGCAGCAAGGGGCTTCCTGCCCGTTGAGTATCGCGTTTCCCCCACGGGACGCGCTTCTTGCGGGACGACAGGCAGCCAAACCTTGCCTCCGGATTCATCGCAATATCGTCAGCCAACTGGTGGAGACACGCGGGGCGTCGAGCACCGCTTGGAGCACGATATTGAGTATTCAGTCCATCTTGGCGTGGGCACCCGCCACGCTGTCTCTTGCGGCGGCCTCAGTAAGCCCGGTGATGTTCGTCGTGCCCTGTCTGTGGATGGCCATCTTCATCTTCGTCATCCTGGTCAGCATCCTGGGTAAGCCCCGTCACTCGAAGCGAGCCCTCGCGGTGCTCTCAGTCGTCTACGGGCGCCGTCCCGAGTCACGCGACAGCGCTTAGCGTTGCCTCATGCCCGATCCATCAGCCGGCCCTCCCCGGGACGCGCTGTCCCTGTCGGTGGCTCGACCTACCGTGCGCCTGTGGGTGTGCGGGAACCAGGCGACGCGATGCGGAGCATCCTCGCCAAGCGAGGGGAGCAGCACCCCTACGCGCGGCCGGTGTTCCCAGGTGCGCACGGGCTGTGGCTCGTGCAGCACCTGCCAGCGCCACCTCTCGGGTACGTTGCAACCCGCAGCTCGACGGGCCGCTGGGTGTACGACGTCTACGCGCACTGCCGCGACGACGGCGGCCGCCGGCCGTGGCTGCGGACCTTCGACACGCTTAACGCTGCCGTCGCCTGGGCGATGCAGCATGAGGCGGATACCCGCGCTGATTGAGCGCAGCTCGCCGGAGCCGGAGGTATGGCCGGGGACGGTCCAGCCCCCGGGGCTCGATTCGATGCTGCCGCCGTTCCAGTCATAGCTCCCCGCGGAGCTAATGCGCCGCACCTCGTCGCACTAGGCGACCCTTGATTGGACATCCCAGACTCGAGATTCTGCCCGCTCAACTGCAAATCAGATTGTCGCTCTTCATCAAAAGCGACGATCTAGGCAGCATTTCGACAAACTAACTCGCAGACGACAAAACAAGACCTAGCTAGGCATGTCCACGAACCGCGAGAACATCCCGTGGAACGCCACCGTGATCGTGTCCGTCGGCCCGTTGCGGTGCTTGGCGACGATGAAGTCGGCCTCGCCCTGGCGGGGGTTGTCCTTCTCGTAGGCGGACTCGCGGTGCAGCAGGATGACCATGTCGGCGTCCTGCTCGAGCGACCCCGACTCACGCAGGTCGCTGATCGCGGGCTTCTTGTCGGCACGCTGCTCGGGGCCACGGTTCAGCTGCGACAGCGCGATCACAGGCACCTGCAACTCCTTCGCCATGAGCTTCAGCGCCCGCGAGAACTCCGAGACCTCCTGCTGACGGCTCTCCACCCGCTTGCCCGACGTCATCAGCTGCAGGTAGTCGATCACGACCAGTTTCAGGTTGTGCTGCTGCTTCAGACGACGGCACTTGGCACGGATCTCGACCAGCGTCATGTTCGGCGAGTCGTCGATGAAGAGCGGGGCGTCGTTGATCCGCCCTCGCACCTGGGCGATGTTCGTCCAGTCACGCGCATCCACCGTTCCCTTGCGCATGTTCTGCAGCGGCACGCTCGACTCCGCCGACATCAGACGCATCGCGATCTCGCTGCGCCCCATCTCGAGCGAGAAGAACACCGACGCCTGCCCGTGCTTGATCGACGCCGCCCGCGCCAGGTCGAGCGCCAACGTCGACTTACCCAGGGCCGGTCGCGCGGCCACGATGATCAGCTGCCCGGGGTGGAAACCGTTCGTCAGCGCATCGAGCTGCGCGAAGCCGGTCGGAACGCCGGTCATCTGACCGTCACGGCCCTTGGCCGCCTCGATCTCGTCGATCGCGACCGTCACGGCCTCGTTCAGCGGCACGTAGTCCTCGGTCTGGACTCCCCCAGCCACGTTGTAGACCTCGGCCTGCGCGTTGTTGACCAGGTCGACGACCTCGCCCTCGCTCGCGTAGCCCATCTGCACGATGCGCGTGCCGGCCTCCACGAGGCGCCGCAGCACGGCCTTCTCCGCCACGATCGAGGCGTAGTAGCCGGCGTTCGCGGCCGTGGGCACGACGCCGGTCAGCGTGTGGAGGTACTCCGCGCCTCCGGCCCTCGACAGGTCGCCCGACTTCATCAGCTCGTCGCTGACCGTGATGACGTCGGTGGGCTCGCCGTGCGAGTACAGGCCGAGGATGGCGTCGTAGATGACCTCGTGCTTGGGCACGTAGAAGTCCATGCCGCGCACCGTCTCGATGACGTCGGCCACGGCGTCCTTGCTGAGCAGCATTCCGCCGATGGTGCTCTGCTCGGCGAGGAGGTCGTGCGGGGGCACGCGGTCCATCATGTTGCCGCGGTCGCCGCCGCCCTTCCGGTCACGGTCGCTGGTGTCGCTGGCGAGACCGAGGTGGGCGATCGACATGGGACCTCCGGAGGAGAAGAGACGGTGTTCGGGGCCGTGCCGGGCAGCACGGGAGGCGCTCGAGACCGTTCTACGGCAGACCCCCGACAACCCCTGACCAGACCGTCGCGACCCACCCTGACGAGCGCTGGTACACCTTATGGACACCTAGTTCTCCACAGCAAACAGCCCTGTGGATAACTTTGGGGAGAACCGGTGAGAAACGCCGGAGGCGGTTGGGGACAACTGTGGATCGACCTGTGGAGAAAATGGGGATTTTGCTCGTTCTACCGGCTTTGACCTGGGGTTTCCGTATCCCCACCCTGTGTGCAGAAAATAGTCTGAACCAGGAGTTGAGACTCCCGATTTGACAACTGCCTGTGGACGAGAGATTTGACACGGGGGTTCGCGGACCTGTACGGGCACGGCTCGTGTTCAGCTTCCGGCAACCCCCTCGTTCGGGGGTGGCGGGCGCCGGAGCCGACCCGCGACTCCCCCGGTTCCGCCGCCCGCACAGCCCGCCGGCGCGCCCGAACCACCGACTGATCAACGAACCACGTCAGAACGTGGTTCGTTGATCAGTCCGTGGTTCGAGGGGTTGCGCGCGAGACCCGCGTGGGCCTGGATGGAGTCAGCACGGTCGACCACGCCCGGCGACCGGACGACAGGGGGACGGGCATGACCGACGACCCCTCCGCCCTCGCCCTGCGCGACGCCTCGACCCGCACCGGCGCCTACGCCCTCACCGGGCTGCTCGTCGGCGCCGCCGCCGGGCTCGTCTCCCCCGTGACCGCCTCCGCCCTCACGCTCACCACCGACGGCGACCTCCTGAGCAGCTCGTGGGCTGCCGCGCCCGGCCTCGTCATCGCGTGGCTGCTCTTCGCCTGCTTCACCGTCCCGGTCGGCCTCGTCGCCGGGGCGCTGCTCGGGGCGCTGGTGTCGCTCTTCCGGCCCGTCCTCGCGGGGGCTTCACCGCGCCTCCGCGTCCTGGTGCTGGGCTCGATCTCGGCGGTGCTGTCGACGACGGCCATGGTGCTCGTGGGCGGGTTCGTGCTGCCGTGGCCCGGCTGGGTGCTGCCGGGCGTCGTGTTCGGCGCGCTCGGGCCGCTCCTCGCCGAGCGCTCGGCCGCCGCCCGCGACCGGCGCCGGGCCCTCGCCGAGCTCGACGGCGACCGGGCCTCGTCGTGGGCCGTGTTCTGACGCCCGGGTCTCCCCGGGCGCTGAAGAACCCCGTTCCGTTCACCGCACCCCGACGTAGCGGGGTGCGATGAGCGGAACGGGGTTCGGCAGGGCGCAGCGGGCGAGCTAGAACGGCACCCCGCAGCGCAGCACCACGTTCGCGAACGGAGTCGCCTCACCGGTGCGCACGAACAGCCGCGCGGTGCCGCTGAGCCGCTTGAGCTCCTCGTGCGACACGTGCGCCACCTCGAGCCCGAGCCCGAGCCCGCCGCCGCCGTCGCCGCCGCCGCCAGCACCGAACCGCGCGTCGATCACCTCACCGGCAGCAGCCCCGCGGCTCTCCGCCGCCGCCGTCACGCCCTCGACGACCAGGTCACCCAGCAGCGCGTCCAGCACCCCGGCGAAGCTCGGCAGCCCGTGCACGACCGCGAGGTCGACGACAGGCACCCCGATCGGCTGCGGCAGCCCGCAGTCGGCCACGACCACCAGGTCGCCGTGCCCGAGCCGGCTGATCGCCTCGTTCAGCTGCGCGTTGAGCAGTCCGCCGCGCTTCACGCGCGGCCCTCAGCAGCAGAGCCGGCCCCCGAGGAGGCGCCCCCACCGTCCCCAGGAGCAGCCACGTCACCGTCCAGGTCGGAGTCCACAGACTCCACAGACGGAAGCTCGTCCCCCAGCCCCGGGTACGACGGCTGCGTCCCCGCGCCCGTCACCGAGTACGCCCCCACCCGCACGGCCTCGTGCGCCGCCTCGAGCAGGGTCGCCCCCGCCGCGAGCCGCGCCGCCAGGGCCCCGACGAACGCGTCGCCGGCCCCCGACGAGTCGACCGCCGCCACGCGCGGCGACGCGACGTGGTGCAGGCCTGTTGCGTCCGAGACGATCGCGCCGGCGGATCCGCGCGTGAGCACCACCGAGGGCACCCCGTGCTGGCGCAGGGCGGTGACGACCGCGGCGTCCGCGTCGCGCGCCTCCCCCAGGCCGGCCGAGCCGTCGGTGGGTCCGCCCTCGGGCGAGTCGGAGAACAGGGACACCGACGAGACGGCGTCCTCGCCGAGCTCAGCGGCGTCGGCGACCGACGCCGAGCCCTCGAGCGCCGCCAGCAGCAGGCGCCCCTCGTGCTCGTTGAGCACCAGCGGGTCGGCCAGCCGCACGATCTCCGCGTCGACCGCGACGACGGGCGCCAGGTTCAGCAGCACCCGCCCGGTCGCCAGCCGCGCCGCGTGCTCGATGCCGTCGGCCGGGATCTCGCCCTGCAGCACGACCACCGCCGCCGAGCGCAGCACGTCGGCGTGACGCTCCACGGCGTCGTGCCCGACCGACGCGTTGGCGCCCGGCACGACGACGATCGTGTTCTCGGCGTCGTCGCCGACGCTGACCACGGCCAGCCCGGTGGGGCCGGCCACGACCTCGACGCGCGACGTGTCGACGCCACTCTCGGTCAGCAGCGGGGTCGCCGCCGCCGCGTGCACGTCGTCGCCGACGGCCCCGACCATGACGGTCGACGCCCCGCGACGCGCGGCCGCGACGGCCTGGTTGGCGCCCTTGCCCCCGGGCAGCAGCACCATGCCGGTGCCGATGAGCGTCTCGCCCGGACGAGGCAGGCGCGCCACGGTCACGACCTGGTCGACGTTGATCGACCCGACCACGACGACCGTGCCGGTGACGGTGCCGGCGGCAGGAGTGCCCGAGCGGTCGCCGTCGGCGGGGGAGCCCTGGGCGTCAGCCCCGGCCTCCCCACCCGCCGCAGGCCCGCCGGAGGCGCGGCGCGGCTCCCCCGAGCCGGTCACGTCACCGACGATCCCGGCCTCGAGGCCGTACCCCGCGCCTCCCTCGGTCCCGACCTGCCCGGCGCCGGCCGCACCGGCCGCACCGGCGTCGCCGCCCGCACCGACCTGCCCGGCCGCCGCCGCACCCGCACCCGCACCCGCCTCATCCGCACTGCTCATCAGCTGAAGTCACCCACGTTCTCCTTCGTCACCGTGATGACGTCGACGGCCTCGTCGGCCGCCCCGTCGTCGTCGATCGCCTTGACGGCCTGGTCGACGGCCAGTGCACCCAGCTTGGCGGGCTGCTGGGCGATCGTGCTCGACATGGTGCCGGCCTCGACCGCCTTCAGGCCGTCCTCGGTGCCGTCGAAGGCCGCGACCTTCACGTCGCTGCCGGCGCGCGAGCCGAGCGCCTGGATCGCTCCGAGGCCCATCTCGTCGTTCTCGGCGAAGACGCCGACCGCGTCGGGGTGCGCCTGCAGCAGGTTGGTGGTCACGTCGAGCGCGGTGGCGCGGTCGAAGTTCGCCGTCTGCTGGCCGACCACGGTGATGCCCGGGTACGCGGCGATGCCGTCGGCGAAGCCCTGGCCGCGGTCACGGCTGGCCGAGGTGCCCGCGACGCCCTGCAGCACGATCACCTCGCCCTTCTCGCCGATGGCGGCGGCGAGGGCGTCGGCGGCCTGCTTGCCGCCGGCCACGTTGTCGCTCGCGACGAACGAGGCGACGTCGGCGCCGTTGACGGCCCGGTCGACCGCGACGATCGGCACCGACGAGTCGTTGAGCTGCTTCGCGGCGGGGCCGGCGGCGTCGCTGTCGACCGCGTTGAGGATGACCGCGTCGGCGCTCGAGGCGGCCGTCGCGAGCTGGTTCGCCTGCGTGGCGGAGTCGTTCTGCGCGTCGACCACCTCGAGGTCGACGCCCTGCTTCTTCGCCTCGGCGACGGCGCCGTCGCGCAGCTCGACGAAGAACGGGTTGTTGAGGGTGCTGAGCGAGAGCACGACGGTGGGCTTGTCGGCCTCACCGGCGGGGGTGCGGTTGCAGCCGGCGGCGCCGGTCGTGATCAGGGCGGCGATCGCCGCGATCGTGGCGGTCTTGCGGAACGAGGTCGACTTCATCGTGGGTCCTTCGTGGGGTGCGGGTGGGGGTGGGGGAGAAGAGGAGGGGGAAAAGAGCCGAGGAGGCGCGGGGCGGGCACCCGGGGCGCGCTCGCCCCGGGTGCCCTGCCGCTGCGTCAGGCGTTGCGCGTCTTGCGCCGCAGCACGTCGACGCCGACCGCCAGCGCGATGACGACGCCGATGACGACCTGCTGCCAGAACGACGTGACGTTCAGCAGGTTGAGCCCGTTGCGGATCACGACGAGCACGAGCGCGCCGATGATCGTGCCCGAGATGCGCCCGACGCCGCCGGCCAGGCTCGCGCCGCCGATGACGACGGCGGCGATCGCGTCGAGCTCGTAGCCCGAGGCCGCCTGCGGCTGGGCCGAGTCGAGGCGGCCGGCGAGCAGCAGGCCGGCCAGCGCGGCGAACAGCCCGGCGAGGCCGAAGACGACCACGACGATGCGCTTGACGGGCAGGCCCGAGAGGCGCGCGGCCTCGGCGTTGCCGCCGACGGCGTACATCGAGCGGCCGATGACGGTGCGGTTGAGGATGAACGACGCGATCGCGGCCGCGATCACCAGCACGATGATCGGCACGGGCACCGGTCCGACGTTGCCGCCGAGGAAGGAGACGGCCGGGGGAGTCGCGATCGGGCGACCGTCGGAGACCACGAGGGTGAGCCCCCGCGCCACGCTGAGCATGGCGAGCGTCGCGATGAACGACGGCAGCTTGCCGTACGCGCTCGCCAGGCCGTTGACGACGCCGGCGAGGAGGCCCGTGCCGAGCCCCAGCACGAGCGCCAGCCCGCCGGGCAGCCCCGCCGTGGCGAAGAACCAGCCCGACACCATGGCCGACAGGGCCGCGACCGACCCGACCGAGAGGTCGATGCCGCCGGCGACGATGACGAAGGTCATGCCGAAGGCCAGCACGGCGACCGTCGACACCTGGATGCCGATGTTGAGCAGGTTGCGCCCGGTGAGGAAGTCCGGCGTCGCGATGAACAGGGCGAGGCAGAGCACGACGAGCCCGACGAGGGCGCCGTTGGCGGCGAGGAACGCCTTGATGTCGAAGGAGCGTCGCTGCGCCTTCACGGTGGTGGTGGTCATCTGGGTCGTCTTCCTGGGTTCGTCTGTCGGGGTCAGTTCGTGGGGGCGACGTCGCGGGCGGCGAGCGTCATCAGGGCGTCCTGCGTGGCGTCGGCCGCGGCGACCTCGCCGGCGACGACTCCGTCGCGCATGACGAGGATGCGGTCGCTCATGCCCATCACCTCGGGCAGCTCGCTGCTGACCATGACGACGGCTCCGCCGGCGGCCGTGATCGCGTTGACGAGCTCGTAGATCTCGACCTTGGCTCCCACGTCGACGCCCCGGGTGGGCTCGTCGAGCAGCAGCACGGTCGAGCCGGCGATGATCCAGCGGCCGAAGACGGCCTTCTGCTGGTTGCCTCCGGAGAGCGAGCCGATCTGCTGGTCGATGTCGCGCATCCTGATGCGGAGGCGCGACGCGACCGCCTCGGCCGCCGAGCGCTGCCCGGCGAAGTCGACCAGTCCGGCCCTCGCGCTGCGGGCCAGCGTCGCGTAGCCGAGGTTGTCATTGACGGAGGCGCCCAGCACGAGGCCCTGCGCCTTCCTGTCCTCGGGAACGTGGCCGACGCCCGCGGCGATGGCCCCGGCGACGTCGCCCTTCTTCAGCACCACGCCGCGGACGCTGACGGTGCCGGAGTCGTACTTGTCGACTCCCGCGATCGCCCGGACCACCTCGGTGCGGCCGGCGCCGACGAGCCCCGCGATGCCGAGCACCTCGCCGGCGTGCACCGTGAAGCTGACGTCGCGGAAGACGCTCGAGGTGAGGCCCTCGACGCGCAGCACCTCCTCGGCGGAGTCGACCGGGCCGGTGCCGCGCGGGTACTGCTCGTCGATGTCGCGGCCGACCATCAGGCGAACCAGCTCGGCCTCGGGGGTGCTCGCGGGCACCTCGGCGACGAACTTCCCGTCGCGCAGCACGGCCACGGTGTCGCCGATCTCGGCGATCTCGTCGAGGTGGTGGCTGATGAAGAGCATGCCGACGCCGCGGGCCCGCAGCTGCGCCACGACGGAGAAGAGCTGCTCGGTCTCGTGGCGGGTCAGGGCCGCGGTCGGCTCGTCGAGGATGAGGATGCGCGCGTCGATGCTCAGCGCCTTCGCGATCTCGACGAGCTGCTGGCGGGCGATGCCGAGCGTGCCGACCTTCGTGTCGACGTCGACGTCGAGGCCGATCATCTCGAGGGCGGCGCGGGCGCGGCGCTTGAGTTCGCGGCGGTCGACGATGCCGAACCTCCGCGGGAAGCGGCCCATCATCACGTTCTCGGCGACGCTGAGCGAGGCGACGAGGTTGAGCTCCTGGTGGATCGTCGCGATGCCGAGCTTCTCGGCCGCGAGCGTGCCGGGCAGCGAGACGGGCTCGCCGTCGACGAGCACGCGGCCGCCGTCGGGCTGGTAGACGCCCGACATCATCTTGATGAGCGTGGACTTGCCGGCGCCGTTCTCGCCGAGCAGCACCTGCACCTTGCCGGCGCGGACGTGCACGGTGACGTCGTCGATCACCGTCACCGGGCCGAACGACTTGCTGACGTGGTCGAGGGTGAGCAGCGGGCGATCGTCGTCGATCGTGGGGGTCATGGTCAGTTCCTGCCGAGGGATCGGGGCGGTGTCGGGACGGGAGAGGACGAGGAGGCGCGGATCACCAGTTCGCTCACGAGCGTCACCGACTCCGGTCGCCCCCCGGAGATGACCTCCTGGAGCAGTGCGACGGCGGTGGCGCCCATGTCCTCCACGCTGTGCGAGATGACGGTGAGGGCGGGGTCGATGAGCGAGAACCACTCGATGTCGTCGAAGGCCACGACCGCGACGTCGCGGCCGATGCGCAGGTCGAGACGGTGCAGCATCGCGATCGCGCCGACGGCCATCAGGCTGTCGGCGGCGAGGATGGCGGTCGGCGGCTGGTCGAGGCTGAGGAAGGCGTGCACCGCGGCCGAGCCGCTGGCGGACTGGAAGTCGCCGACGTGCACGAGGGCTGGGTCGTCGCTGAGGCCCTGCTCGGCGATCGCGGCCGTCCACGACTCGAGCCGCTCGCGACCGGTCGAGACGCTCTGCGGGCCGGCGATGTAGCCGACCCGGGTGTGGCCCAGCTCGGCGAGGTGGCGCACGGCGGCGCGGATGCCGGGGCCGCTGTCGGTCGTGACGCTCGGCACGTCGAGGCCGGGCACCGTGCGGTCGACGAAGACGGTCGGCACCTCGCGGGCGAGCAGCGCCTCGATGCTGGCGGAGTCGGTGCCCTGCGGGGCGACGATGACGCCGTCGACGCGGCGCGAGATGAGGGTGTCGAGGTAGCGGTCCTGCTGCTGCTGGTTCTCGTTGGCGTTGCCGAGCAGCGTGACGTAGCCGAGCTCGAGCAGCGCCTGCTCGATGGTGTGGGCGAGGTCGGCGAAGAACGGGTTGCGCACGTCGGAGACGAGCAGGCCCACGGTGTCGGAGCGCGTCGAGCGGAGGGCCCTGGCCTGCGCGTTGGGGCGGAAGTCGAGCTCGCGGACGGCCCGCTCGACGAGCTCGCGCGACTCGGCGGAGGTCGACGGGTTGCCCGACAGCACCCGCGACGCGGTGGCCGGGGACACTCCGGCGCGCGTGGCGACGTCCTTGATCGTGACGGCGTTCATCGGGCTCTACCTCGTTGTAGTGGGGCTGTGGAATCGATTCCATGGAATCGATTCCATGACAGTAGGCGCTGGCCCCCGCCCTGTCAACCGCGCCCCCGCCGGCTGCCGCTCCGCGCTCCTCGCGCCTCCCCGAGTCCCCCGACCCCGCGCCTCCCCGAGTCCCCCGTCCCCGCTCGAGAACCACCGACTGATCAAAGAACCACGCGATGACGTGGTTCTTTGATCAGTCCGTGGTTCTGCGGGGCCTGCTGCTGGCGGCCACTCCACGAAGAACCGCGTTCCGAACCATGAACCGCGGCAGAACGCGGTTCATCGATCGGAACGCGGTTCATGGCGGCGCGCGTGACTCCGCCTCGCTGCCGGGCGATGCAGCCCTCCTAGCGGGGTGCTGCGCGCCGCCCGCTTCGCGGCTGCCCGCATGCCGGGGCCGCGCCTCTCGCCGAGCCCGGAGGACACCCGGTTCCGTTCAACGAACCCCTTTGCAACGGGGTTCGTTGAACGGAACCGGGTGCGCTGAGGAAGCAAGGTGCACCCACCGCGCCCACCACACCGCCCTCGACGAAGAACCGCGTTCCGAACCATGAACCGCGGCAGAACGCGGTTCATGGATCGGAACGCGGTTCATCGCAGCGGCCTGACCCACCCCACGACGCACGAGAGCGGCGACCCCCGAGGGGGCCGCCGCTCTCGTGACGGTGCAGGTGCTGCGGGTGGAGCTACTTCGCGGAGACCACCGTGAGGGTGATCGTGGCGATGACGTCCTCGCGCAGGCGGAGGGTGGCTTCGTGCTCACCCGTCACCTTGATCGCCGAGGGGATCTCGACCTTGCGCTTGTCGATCGTCGCGACGCCCTGGGCGGTCACGGCGTCGGCCACGTCGCCGGGGCGGACGGAGCCGAAGAGGCGGCCGTCGGCACCGGTCTTGACGGTGAGACGGATCTTCTGGGCCTCGAGACGCTGCTTGAGGTCGTGGGCCTCCTCGATCGTCTTGAGCTCGCGGGTCTCGCGGGCCGTGCGGATCTGCGCGACCTGCTTCTCGCCACCGCGGCTCCACGCCACGGCGAAGCCCTGGGGGACGAGGTAGTTGCGCGCGTAGCCGTTCTTGACGTCGACGACGTCACCGGCCGAGCCGAGGCCGGAGACCTCGTGCGTGAGGATTACTTTCGACATGGTGCTTCTCCTTCAGTCGGCGCTGGATCAGCGGCCGGAGCCGGCGTAGGGGAGGAGCGCCATCTCGCGGGCGTTCTTCACGGCACGGGCGATGAGGCGCTGCTCCTGGACGGAGACGCCGGTGATGCGACGGGCGCGGATCTTTCCACGCTCCGAGATGAACTTGCGGAGGGTCGCGACGTCCTTGTAGTCGATGACGCCGACGCGGATCGCCTTCGCGGGAGCGGCGTTCTTGCCGCCCTTGCCGCGGAGGGGCTTGCGACGGTCGCCGCTGCTCTTTCCAGCCATTGTTGTTCTGCTTTCGAGTGATGGTGAAGTTCTGAGGGGGTGGGGCGGGAGGCCCCTGACGAGACGACCTGGGAGGTCGGTGACGACCTAGAAGGGGGTCTCGTCGTTGTAGGTGCCGCCGCCGCCGGGCGTGTTCCAGACGTCGCCGCCGCCCTGGGAGTTGCCCCCCTGGGCCGGCGCGGGCTGGCCCCACGGCTCGGACTGCTGGCCGCCGCCGACCTGGCCCTGCTGGCCGCCGCCGCGGTTGCCCCCGAAGGAGCCACCGCCGCCGCCGCCCTCGCGGGAGGAGGCCGCACGGGTGACCTGAGCGGTCGCGTAGCGCAGCGAGGGGCCGATCTCGTCGACGTCGAGCTCGAAGCTGGTGCGCTTCTCGCCCTCCTTCGTCTCGTAGCTCCGCTGCTTCAGACGGCCCTGCACGATGACGCGCGAGCCCTTCGTCAGAGAGGAGGCCACGTGCTCGGCGAACTCGCGCCAGACGCTGGCACGCAGGAAGAGCGCCTCGCCGTCCTTCCACTCGTTGGACGCGCGGTCCAACGTGCGGGGGGTCGACGCGATGGTGAAGTTCGCGACCGCGAGCCCGTTCTGCGTGTAGCGCAGCTCGGGGTCACTGGTGAGGTTGCCCACCACTGTGATGACGGTCTCGCCTGCCATCGGTTACTCGGCAGCCTTCGCGGGAGCGGACGGGGCAGCGGGCGACGCACCGGCGACCGCGGCGGCCGGAGCAGCAGCGGCGGCCGGGGCGGCGGCAGCGTTGGCGGCCTTGCGGGCGGCCTTCTCGTCGGAGAGCTTCTTCGCGGCGGCGACCATCGCGATGGCCTCCTCGGCGCGGAGGACCTTCGTGCGCAGCACGGCCTCGGAGAGACCCAGCTGGCGGTCGAGCTCGACCGTGGCCGACGGGTTCGCCGTCAGGTTGACGACGGCGTAGATGCCCTCGGACTTCTTGTTGATCTCGTAGGCGAGGCGACGACGGCCCCAGATGTCGACGTTGTCGACGGTGCCGCCATCGGCGCGGATGACGTTGAGGAACTTGTCCAAGCTCGGGGCGACGGTGCGCTCATCGATCTCGGGGTCCAGGATGACCATCAGTTCGTACTGGTGCATGACTAACCCACCTCCTTCGGACTTGACGGCCACAGACGGTCTGTGACAGGAGGGTGTTCATGACGCTGCGTCAGCCAGAGAGGCAGACGCAACCTTCCCAGCGTAGCTGCTGGCGCCTCCGGCCACAACGCCGGAGACGCGGGTCGAGCCCCGCGGGCCCGTCACGGCCCCCGAGACGGCCGGGTCCAGGGTCCTACGGCGCGGGCGTCGCCGACGGGTCGCTGGCCTGTTCGGCGGCCGCGACCGCCGCCTCCGCCGCGGCCTGCGCCGCCGCCAGCCCCTCGGGCACCGGCAGCGAGCCCGCGAAGACCTGGTCGAGCAGCGGGTCGAGGGCCGGCTGCGCCGTGCCGTACAGCGACGTCGGGGCCGGGATGGTGTCGCCCGAGGCGATCACGTCGAAGAACGGCGAGACGTCGACGCCGCGCGAGGCCCAGTACGCGTAGTACGGCTCCTGCGCGCCGGTGACCGCGGGCACGGCGGCCCCGTCGCGCCCGATGTACTCGGCGCCGTCGGTCGAGCCGAGCCAGGCCAGCACCTTCGCGGTGTCGTCGAGGTGCGCGGTGTGGGCGTCGCCCGCGGCGACGATGCCGTTCGAGACGCTGACGCGGCCGGCCGGCCCCGCGGGCATCATCGCGACGCCCCAGTCGAACTGCGCCTGGCTCTCGACCGTCGAGAGGCTGTAGAGCCCCGACTGGAACAGGGCCATGTGGCCGGCCGTGAACAGGTCGCGGCTGTGGTCGGGGTCGGCGTTCGTGGCGGCGGCCGGGGGCGCGACGCGGTGCACGCCGACGAGGTCGACCAGGTACTGGAACGCGGCCTGCGCCTCCGGCGTGTCCAGCTCGAAGGAGGCGCCCTCCGGGTCCTCGAGACGGCCCCCGGCCGAGCCCAGGTAGTCGTACCAGATCGCCTGCAGGTCGTTGCCCGCGTTGTAGCCGTACTGCGCCACGGTGCCGTCGAAGGCGGGGTCGGCGGCGTTCCGGCCCTGGTCGTCGAGCGTGAGGCGCTGGAGCAGCGGCAGCAGGGTGTCGTCGGCGCCGCCGCCGGGTGCCCAGGTGAGGTCGTCGAGCGAGGCGGGGTCGACGCCCGCCGCGGCCAGCAGGTCGGCGTTGTAGTAGAGCGCGATGCCGCCGTCGCTGAGCTGCGGCACGCCCCAGAGCGAGCCGTCGTGCGTGAACTGGTCGACGACGGCCGGGCTCCAGGCACGGCGGGCGCTCTCGCCGAGCACGGCGTCGACGTCGACGAGGTCACCGGCCTCGGCGTAGCCGTCGTAGTGGGAGCTGTTCAGCCAGTAGACGTCGGGCGCGTCGCCGTCGTCGACGTCGTCGGCGAGCTGGTCGAAGTAGTCGGCGTAGGGCACGACCTCGACCTCGACGTCGATGTCGGGGTTGTCGCGCTCGAAGGCCGCGAACGACTTCTCGTAACCGGCGGCGACGGTCTCGTCCCAGAGGCGGACGGTGACGGTGGTCTCGCCCTGCTCCGACGGCGTCAGCCGCGCGCCCGGGGCCGGCGCCGTCGAGGCGCCGAACGCGGCGATGCCGGCGGCGCTGGCGGCGACGATCAGCACGCCCACCGACGTCGCGACGAAGGTGGAGTCGGCTCGGGGTCTGCTGCGCACGCGTGCAGGCTACCGGGGGAGTCGCGGTGCCCGTCTGCAGGGCCGCGTACCCCGGACAGGACGGTCCGGCCGGTCGGGCTCAGCCCTGCCGCGCCGCCCACCACGCGAGCAGGCGCTCGGTGGCGACCTCGGCGCCCAGCGGCCCCTCCTCGGTGCGCAGCTCGAGCAGGAACCGGTAGGCCTCGCCCACCTCGCGGCTCGGCGAGATGCCGAGCACGCGCTGGATCTCGTCGCCGTCGAGGTCGGGCCGCAGCGAGTCGAGCTCCTCGCGGTCGCGCAGCTCGGCGATCCGGGCCTCGAGGTCGTCGTAGGCGAAGCCGAGCCGGTCGGCCTTCCGCCGGTTGCGGGTCGTCACGTCGGCGCGGGTGAGCATGTGCAGCCGCTCGAGCTGGTCGCCGGCGTCGCGCACGTAGCGACGGACGGCCGAGTCGGTCCAGGCGCCCTCGGTGTAGCCGAAGAAGCGCAGGTGCAGCTCGATCAGGCGCGAGACGGCGGCGATCGTGTCGTTGTCGAAGCGGAGGGCCTTCAGCCTCTTCTTGGCGAGCTTGGAGCCGACCACGTCGTGGTGGTGGAAGGTGACGACGCCGCCGGCCTCGAGTCGGCGCGTGGCCGGCTTGCCGCAGTCGTGCAGCAGCGCGGCGAGGCGCAGCGTGAGGTCGGGGGCCTCGCCCGGGTGGCGCTCGCGCTCGTAGCCGATGGCCTGGTCGAGCACGGTGAGGCTGTGCTCGTAGACGTCCTTGTGGTGGTGGTGCTCGTCGACCTCGAGCCGCATCGCGGCCAGCTCGGGCACGACGTGGTCGGCGAGACCCGTGTCGACCAGGAGGCGGACACCGTCTCGGGGGGTGTCGGTGCGCAGCAGCTTCGAGAGCTCGTCGGCGACGCGCTCGACCGACACGATGGAGAGGGTGGAGGCGCGGGTCGTCATCGCCTCCCGCACCTCCTCCGAGACCGCGAAGCCGAGCTGCGCGGTGAACCGTGCGGCCCGCATCATGCGCAGCGGGTCGTCGCGGAACGAGTCGACGGCCGTGCCCGGCGTCGCGAGGCGGCGGGCCAGCAGGTCCTCGACGCCGCCCGCGGGGTCGACGAGCACCTTCTGGGGCAGCCGCAGCGCCATCGAGTTGACGGTGAAGTCGCGCCGCACGAGGTCGCCCTCGAGGGTGTCGCCGAACTCGACGACGGGCTTGCGGGTCTCGCCGTCGTAGACGTCGCTGCGGTAGGTGGTGATCTCGACGACCTCGCCGTCGACGCGGGCGGCGATGGTGCCGAAGGCCCGGCCGACGTCCCAGTGGGCCTCGGCGAGCGGCACGACGATCGCGAGGATCTCGTCGGGGGAGGCGCTGGTCGTGAAGTCGAGGTCGTTGACCGGCCGGCCGAGGAACGCGTCGCGGACCGGGCCGCCGACGAGCGCCAGCTCGTGGCCGGCCGCGGCGAAGGCGGAGGCGAGCGCGGAGACGCGGGGGGCGGCGGCCAGGAGGTCCAGTCGCTGGAGGGCGGAGGCGACGGTGTCCATGACGCACCACTTTGCCACAGCGACCTCCCCGGGCCCGGCCGCGCGCCTCCTCCCCAGGGATGGTCCTGGCCCGCCGGTGGGCGGGTTCCCGGGTGCCGCACCGCGTGCCCCCGGGCTCGGTTCCCTAGACTCGCCATGCCCTCCGGCCGCCTCGTGCTCGGCGGGCACACTGCCTATGAGACCTCTCCACGCCCTCCTCGCCGCGCTGACGGCCGTCTTCGTCGTGGTCGTCGGCCTGCCGGCCGCCGCGACCGCCGCGCCCTCCGGCTCGTCGAGCCCCTCCGCGAGCAGCTCGTCCGCGGCCGCCGACGAGGGCGAGGCCGTCGACGGCGTCACGCTGACCCTGTCGCCCGCCGCCGACGGGGTGCTGGTGCCCGGCCGTGACCTCGTCCTCGACGTCACCGTGCGCAACGCGAGCGACACCGACGTCGCGGCCGGGGTCGCTCGCGTCTACCTCGACCGCGGCGCGTTCGCGACGCGCGGCAAGCTCGCGAACTGGCTGCGGCCCGAGTCGACCTCCGGCTCCGACTACCTCGGCTCGTACCTCACCCGGCTCGACGTGCCGGCGGTGCCGGCGGGCTCGACGCAGACCGTGGCCTCGGTCACCGTCGCCGCGGCCGACGTCGGCCTCGAGGGCTACACCTGGGGCGCCCGCGCCCTGGGGGCCCGGCTGCTCGACGACGACGGCGAGGAGGTCGCGCAGACGCGCAGCAGCGTCGTGTGGTTCCCCGGCGAGTCGTTCCAGCCCACCCGCCTCGCGGTCGCGGTGCCGATCACGACGCCCGAGACCGAGAACGGCGTGCTCGACGCCGCCGCCCTCAGCGCGTACACCTCGGTCGACGGCACCCTCACTCGCCAGCTCCGCGCCGTCCAGGGCACGGGGGCCGTGGTGGCCGTCGACCCGATGATCATCGCGTCCGTCCGCCTGCTCGGCAGCTCCGCGCCTCCCTCGGCCCTCTCCTGGCTCGACCAGCTGCAGTCGTCGGGGCTCGAGTCGTTCTCCCTCGCCTGGGCCGACGCCGACGCCGCCGCGCTCAGCCAGGCCGGCGCCGCCACGCTGCCGTCGCCCCTCTCGCTCGACCCGCTGATCGACCCGTCGCTCTTCGCCGAGGTCGACGACAGCGGCTCGCCCGCCCCCGAGCCCACGAGGGAGGCCACGCCCACGAGCGAGGCCACGCCCTCCGGCACGGGCGACCCGTCGGCCTCGACCGAGGGCGAGGCCGACCAGGGAGGCGCGGGTGACGACGCCGGGGCCGGCACAGACCCCGGCGGGCAGGCTCCCGGTGCCGGCGAGCAGCCCGGCGACGGCACGACGGCCCCGCCCCTCCCCACCACGGAGTCGCTGCTGAGCTGGCCGTGGAGCCACACCGGCGTCGTCTGGCCGACCGACGACTCCGTCGTCGCCGCGGACCTCGACGTCTGGACGGCGTCGGGCGCCACCAGCGCCATCCTCTCGAGCTCGAACGTCGACGGCTCGACCGACTCGACCGAGAACGCGGCGGTCGACCTCGGCGGGCGCACCGGCCTCGTCTCCGACGACTCGCTCACCGCCCTGGTCGGCCAGGCCGCCGGCGCCCCGGACGACGCCGCCTGGGCCGCCGCCGTGGCGGAGCTCTCGGCGAGCGTCGCCACCGTCGCCCGTGAGCGGCCGAGCGACGCGCGCACCCTGCTCACCGCCCTCGACCGCGACTGGGCGGCCCAGGGGCCGTACCTGCACCAGACGCTCGTGGCCCTCGCCGGGCTGCCCTGGACGACGACGGTCGGCCTGGGCGACGCCCTCGACGCCCCGCGGACGAGCGCCGTCGTGGTCGACCGCGCGGAGGACGCGACCCGGGTCGCGCAGGTGCGCACCCTGCTCGCCGCCGACCAGCGGGTCGTCGACCTCGGCACCGCCCTCGCGCAGCCCGAGACCGTCACGGCGGCCGTCCGGCTGCGCGTCCTCGGTCTCACCTCGCAGTCGTGGCGCGACAACCCCGAGGGCCTCGCCAGCGAGGTCGGGGTCGCCGACGCCGAGGCGAGCGCGACCGCCGGGCTCGTGTCGGTCGTGCGGGGCAGCGACCAGCTCATCCTCGGCGACCGCTCGTCGATGCCGCTCTACGTCGAGAACGGCACGAGCTCCGCGGCGACCGTCTACGTCACGGTGAGGCCGTCCAACTCCATCCTGTCCGTCGAGGAGGTCGGCATCCCCGTCACCGTCCAGGCCCAGTCGCAGGTCCGCGTGCGCGTCCCCGTGCAGTCCGTGGCCAACGGCACCGTCTCGGCCAGCATCACGCTCGCCAGCGTGACCGGCGCCGTCATCGGCGCGCCCAGCACCGTCCAGGTCAACGTCCAGGCCGGCTGGGAGACCGCCTTGACGTGGGTCTTCGCCGTCGGCTTCGTGCTGCTCTTCGGCGGCGGGCTGTACCGCACCTTCCGCAAGCGACGCCGTGCCCGCGACGGGCTCGACGGGGCGGACGGCGCGGACGGCCTCGAGCCCGTCACGGCCGACGGGCCCACGGCCGACGGCCCCGACGCCTCCGACCCCGCCGACGGACGGGCGGGCCGCTCGTGAGCGGGCAGGCCGGCCTCGGGCGCGCGAGCGTGCTCCTGGCCTCCGGCACGATGGTGTCGCGCGTCCTCGGCTTCGTGAAGACGGCGGTGCTCGCCGCCGCGATCGGCCAGACGGCCAGCCGGGCCGCCGACTCGTTCGCCCTGGCGAACCAGCTGCCCAACAACATCTACGCGCTGATCGCCGGCGGCCTGCTCAGCGCCGTCCTGGTGCCTCAGATCGTCCGGGCCGCGACCCACGACGACGACGGGGGCCAGCGCTTCATCAACAAGGTGGTCACGCTCGGCACGATGCTGTTCGCCGTCGTCGGCCTGCTCGGCACCCTCCTCGCACCGGTCCTCGTGCGGATCTACGCGCAGCAGGCCAACTCGTCCGGCCAGGGGGGCTACACCTCCGACTCGCTGGCCCTGGCGACCGCGTTCGCGTACTGGTGCCTCCCCCAGATCTTCTTCTACGCGATGTACTCGCTGCTCAGCGAGGTGCTCAACGCCCGCCAGGTGTTCGGCCCCTTCACCTGGGCGCCCGTGATCAACAACGTCGTGGCCATCGCGGGCCTCGTCGTCTTCATGATCGCCTTCGGCGGCGCCGGCGAGAACTCGCTGGTCGACGTCTGGACGCCGGGGCGCATCACCCTCCTCGCCGGCACGGCCACCCTCGGCGTGCTCGCCCAGGCCGGGTTCCTGCTGCTGTTCTGGCGCCGCGCGGGGCTGACGTACCGCCCCGACTTCCGTTGGCGCGGGGTGGGCCTCGGCGCCACGGGCAAGGCCGCGGGCTGGCTCTTCGGCATGGTCCTCGTGACGCAGCTGGCCGGCCTGGTGCAGAGCCGCGTGGCCTCCGAGGGCAGCGGCACCGGCGCCTCCAACGCCGTCCTCGCGAACGCGTGGCTGCTCTTCATGCTCCCGCACGGCATCGTCGCGGTGTCGATCGCGACCGCGTACTTCACCCGCATGAGCGGCCACGCCTCGCGCGGCGACCTCCGCTCGGTGCGCGTCGACCTCTCGCAGTCGCTCCGCACCATCGGCATGTTCATGGTGTTCGCGACGGTCGCGATGTGCGTGGTTGCCTACCCCTTCGCGAGCTTCTTCGAGAGCACCTTCCGCGGCGCCGGCCAGATGGCCCAGGTCATCGTCGGATTCATGCCGGGGCTCGTGCTGTTCAGCGTGCTGTTCGTCGTGCAGCGGGTCTTCTACGCCCTCCACGACCAGCGCACGCCGTTCTTCATGCAGCTCGTGCAGTCGGGCATCTTCGTCGTCGGCACGCTCGTCGCCTCGGCCGTCGTGCCCGACGACCGGATCGCCGTCGCCATCGCGGTCACGACCTCGATCGCGGGCTCGGCTCAGACGGTCGTCGCGCTCGTGCTCGTCAAGCGCCGCCTCGGCGGCATCGACGGCCGGTGGGTGCTGCGCCGGTACGTCCAGTACGCGTTCTTCTCGCTCCTGTCGGGCGTCGTCGGCCTGCTCGTCGTGACCGGCCTCGGGGGTTTCGTCGCCGACGGCTTCGCTCACTCGAGCCGGATCGCCGGGCTGGCCACGGTCGTGGTGGCCGCTGCCGTGATGGCTCTCGTCTACTTCGGCCTGCTCGCGCTCATCCGCCTGCCCGAGCTCGACGAGCTGCTCCGGCCGGTGCTGCGCCGCCTCGCACCGCTCGCCGGCAAGCTGCGCCGACGCTGACGCGAGCCCTCCCCGAGGGCCGCACCGCGCCTCCCCGGCGCCCTCCGCCGCGCCTCCTGGACGCCCTCTGGGAGGGGGCCCGGGGCGGGGAATGCCCCGCCGCTAGGATGCGTTTGATCAGACGGTCGAGGGAGACAGCAGGGGCCCTCCGGCTCCGACGGTTCGATCCCACCCCATCCAGAACGTTCCTCGAGGAAGGTGCTCATGCGCCAGATCATCATCATCGGCTCCGGCCCCGCCGGCTACACGGCCGGTATCTACGCGGCCCGCGCCGGTCTCGAGCCCCTCATCGTCGCCAGCTCCGTCGAGGCGGGCGGTGAGCTCATGAAGACCACGGAGGTCGAGAACTTCCCCGGGTTCCCCGACGGCATCCAGGGCCCCGAGCTCATGTTCAAGCTGCAGGAGCAGGCCGAGAAGTTCGGCGCCGAGGTGCTGCTCGACGACGTCACCAGCGTCGACCTGACGGGCGACGTCAAGAAGGTCACGCTCGGCAGCGGCGCCGTCGAGGAGGCCGTCTCGGTCATCTTCGCGACGGGCAGCGCGTACCGGAAGCTCGGCCTGGCCGACGAGGAGCGCCTGAGCGGCCGCGGCGTCAGCTGGTGCGCCACGTGCGACGGCTTCTTCTTCAAGCAGAAGGAGATCGCGGTCGTCGGCGGCGGCGACTCCGCGATGGAGGAGGCGACCTTCCTCACGCGCTTCGCGAGCAAGGTCTACGTCATCCACCGCTCCGAGTCGCTCCGCGCCTCGAAGATCATGCAGCAGCGCGCCGTCGACAACCCCAAGATCGAGTTCCTGTTCAACAAGCAGGTCACGGCCATCCTCGGCGGCGAGAAGGCCACCGGCGTGCAGCTCACCGACACCGTCGAGGGCGGCACCAGCGAGCTCGAGCTCGACGGCCTGTTCATCGCGATCGGCAACGACCCGCGCGTGCACCTCGTGCACGGCCAGCTCGACCTGACCAGCGACGGCACCATCGCCGTCGAGGGCCGCAGCTCGAAGACCAACCTGCGCGGCGTCTTCGCCGCGGGCGACGTCATCGACGCGACGTACCGCCAGGCGGCCACGGCCGCCGGGTCGGGCGTCGTCGCCGCGCTCGACGCCGAGCACTTCCTCGCCAGCCTCGACCAGACGTTTCTAGCCGAGCACACCGACGGCGCCGCCGAGGGCATCGACACGGCCGAGTCCGTAGCCGTCTGACCCTCGCCCTCCCCCTGAACCACACGACGAAAGGAACCACCATGAGCACCGCCAAGGCAGTCACCGACGCGTCCTTCGAGGCCGACGTCCTCAAGTCCGACAAGACGATCCTGGTCGACTTCTGGGCCGAGTGGTGCGGCCCGTGCCGCGCGGTCTCGCCCATCCTCGACCAGATCGCGGCCGAGAACGCGGGCAAGATCGAGATCGTCAAGCTCAACGTCGACGACAACCCGCAGACCGCCATGCAGTACCAGATCACGTCGATCCCGGCGATGAAGGTCTACCAGGGCGGCCAGGTCGTCAAGACCGTCATCGGCGCCAAGCCCAAGCCGGCCCTCGAGGCCGACCTGGCGGAGTTCCTCGCGTAGTCGACACCCTCGACAGCACCCCGAGAGCCCGCCCAGCACACCCGCTGGGCGGGCTCTCGCCGTACCCGGCGGCCTCCGGGCATATCCTGAACCGCACCACCCCCGACAGACAGGGACGCAGATGACGAACAAGGGCACCAACCTCGACCCGTGGTACGACTCGTACGCCGACCGTACGGCCGGCCTGAGCGCCTCCGAGGTCCGAGCCCTGTTCGCCGTCGCCAGCCGCCCCGAGGTCGTCTCCCTGGCCGGCGGCATGCCCTTCGTCTCCGCGCTGCCCCGTGAGCTCGTCACCGGTGCCATCGACCGCGTCATGTCGCAGAACGGCGGGGCCATGGCCCTGCAGTACGGCTCCGGCCAGGGCACCCCGGCGATCCGCGAGCACATCATGCAGATCATGGCGATGGAGGGCATCCGCGGCAGCGCCGACGACGTCGTGGTGACCACCGGCTCGCAGCAGGCGCTCGACCTCGTGACGCGGCTGTTCGTGAACCCGGGCGACGTCGTGCTCGCCGAGTCGCCGAGCTACGTGGGCGCCCTGGGCGTCTTCAAGGCCTACCAGGCCGACGTGGCGCACGTGGCGACCGATGCGGAGGGCCTCGTGCCGGAGGCGCTGCGCGAGACGATCGCCGCGGTGCGGTCCCAGGGGCGCACCATCAAGTTCCTCTACACGATCCCGAACTTCCACAACCCCGCGGGCGTCACGCTCACGTGGGCGCGGCGGCTGGAGATCCTCGAGATCTGCCGCGACGCCGGCATCCTCGTGCTGGAGGACAACCCCTACGGCCTGCTGTACTTCGACCAGCCCGCGCCGCAGGCCATGCGCTCGGTCGACGACGAGGGCGTCATCTACCTCGGCTCGTTCTCCAAGACCCTGGCCCCCGGCTTCCGGGTGGGCTGGGCGCTCGCGCCGCACGCCATCCGCGAGAAGCTCATCCTCGCCAACGAGTCGGCGACGCTCTCGCCCAACTCGTTCGGGCAGTTCGTCATCACGGAGTACCTCGACCAGGCTGACTGGAAGGCCCAGATCGAGACCTTCCGCGGTCTCTACCGGGAGCGTCGCGACGCCATGCTCTCGGCCCTGGGGGAGTACCTCCCACAGCTCTCCTGGACGGAGCCCGACGGCGGCTTCTTCGTCTGGGTCACCCTGCCCGAGCAGCTCGACTCGAAGGCCATGCTGCCCCGGGCGGTCAAGGAGCTCGTCGCGTACACCCCCGGCACCGCGTTCTTCGCTGACGGCGGCGGTCGCCAGAACATCCGCCTGTCGTTCTGCTACCCGACCCCCGAGGCGATCCGCACGGGGGTGGCCCGGCTCGCCACCGTGGTGAACGGCGAGCTCGACCTGCTCGCGACGTTCTCGTCGGCCTCGCTGGGGGCGCCCTCGGTGCTGCGGCAGGGCGTCACGATGCCGCCCCCGAACATCTCCTGATCAGCATTTACCTGACAAGGGCGACGGTCCGCCGCCGCGGCGGCGACGACGCCCTCGAC
This sequence comes from Frigoribacterium sp. NBH87, assembly GCF_014217665.1. Classification (NCBI taxonomy): domain Bacteria; kingdom Bacillati; phylum Actinomycetota; class Actinomycetes; order Micrococcales; family Microbacteriaceae; genus Frigoribacterium; species Frigoribacterium sp. NBH87. The sequence goes on along the minus strand of NZ_CP043650.1, from coordinate 1,952,931 downwards.
CTGATCGTCGCCTCGACGCCCGCCCTGCCCTCACGCTCGACCCCCGGGGAGAAACCATGACCACCAGCGCCATCCACACCGTGACCGTGCTCGCCGGAGGCATCTCGCACGAGCGCGACGTGAGCCTGAGATCGGGGAGGCGCGTGGTCGACAGCCTGGCGGCCAACGGCATCCAGGTGGAGCTCCGCGACCCCGACGCCTCCCTCCTCGCGCACCTCACGTCCGACCGCCCCGACGTCATCTGGCCGGCCCTGCACGGTGCCTCGGGCGAGGACGGCGCCCTCCGGGGCCTCCTCGAGGCCCTCGACATCCCCTTCGTCGGCAGCACCTCCGCCGCCGCCCGGCTCGCCTGGGACAAACCGACCGCGAAGGAGCTGGCTCGTCGCGTCGGGGTCAGGACGCCGCGAGGCATCACCCTCTCCCACGACGCGTTCCGGGAGCTCGGCGCAGCCGGCGTGCTGGCCGCGATCGCCGAGGAGCACCCCGTCCCCGTGGTGGTCAAGCCCGCCCGCGGCGGCTCGGCGCAGGGAATCACCGTCGTCGACGAGCCCGGTGGGCTCCCTCGCGCCATGGTCGACGCGTACACCTACTGCGACGACGTCATCGTCGAGCAGAAGATCACCGGCACGGAGATCGCCGTCGGCGTCATCGACACCGGCGACGGCCCGGTGGCGCTCCCCGCCGTCGAGATCGTGCCCCGATCAGGGACGTACGGGTTCGAGGCGCGCTACAACGCGGGGGAGACGACGTTCTACACGCCGGCACGGCTGGATGCGGCAGCGGGGGAGGCGGCCGCTGCGGCAGCCGTGGCGGTCCACGAGGCGCTGGGCCTGCGTCACCTCTCCCGGGTCGACCTCATCGTGGACGCCGCGGGCACCCCGTGGTTCCTGGAGGTCAACGTCCTGCCCGGCCTCACCGAGACGTCGCTCGTGCCGATGGCCCTGGACGCGGCGGGATACGAACTCGGCCTCGTCTACGCAGCCCTCGCGGAGAAGGCCGTCCGCGACCGCGGCTGACAACTCTGGCGTACAACGGCCCGCATCCTGCTCAGGGTGCGGGCCGTTTCACGTGGAACAGGGTGCTTCCGCGCGGCGCCGGGCGAGCGGGTTCATCGGTGAGCCGTCACGTCAACCCTCGAACGAGGCGACGTGGCGGCCGCCGTTCGTATGGTCTAATTCAGCAAGGTGCTGATCAACCGCGACAGCCGTGACAGAGACATGCGTTGGCTGACACAACCGTCACGGCGCAAATGCCCTGAAAGGCAAGGTGCCCGGGTGGTCGGTCAACAGTCATCATGGCTGGGTTCGGTACCAGGGCACGACAGTCAGTCCCCGCGATCGCCATACTATGAGCGTTCGGGCTGTTGCGTGGTGAGGCGTTGATCTCTGACTAAGGTCGATCTTAGGCATTTCGCCACAGGCACGCATGTCTTCAGGGGTTCGACAGCACGCACAGGCCCAGCCTCGTAGTCGGGCGCGCTTCTGCCGCTAGCCACGTTTCCCGCACCGCCGCCCCCGTTCCACGTGAAACCCGACCACTGCCACGCTTGCAGGACGCAGATGGAAGGACGAGAGCCTTCCGCCCTCTCCTCGTCATCGGGAAGCGAGACCGAGACGGCTCGGCTCACCCCCGCCCCCCCCGCCCCCGTTCCACGTGAAACGCCCCTCTCGACGAGAGGGGCGTCACGCAGACCAGGACCGACTACTCCTGGGCGAAGGGATCCTGCCCCAGCGCCGCCAGGATGCGGTTCAGGTCCTGCATGGAGGCGAAGTCGATGGAGATCGACCCCTTCCGGGCACCCAGCCGCACCTTCACCTTGGTGTCCAGCGCGTCACCCAGGTTCTCCGCCACCTCGTCGAGGTGGGCCTGGTGCTTGCCGACCGCAGCCCGCGTGGATCGGGGCTTGCTGCTCCCACCCGCCGCGATCGCCTCCGCGGCCCGCACGGAGAGGTCCTCGTTGACGATCTTGTCAGCCAGACGCTCCATCAAGAGCGAATCACCCGTCGACAGGATGGCTCGCGCATGCCCGGCCGAGAGGACACCTGACGCGACCCGGCGCTGCACCGACGCCGGCAGGCGCAGCAGTCGCAGGGTGTTGCTGATCTGCGGCCGGCTCCGACCGATCCGGTTGGCCAGCTCGTCCTGCGTAATGCCGAAGTCCGCGAGGAGTTGCTGATAGGCGGACGCTTCCTCGAGCGGGTTGAGCTCTGCACGGTGGAGGTTCTCGAGCAGTGCGTCCCGGAGCATCGACTCGTCCGCGGTGTCCTTGACGATCGCGGGGATGGTGGCCAGACCCAGCTGCTTCGTCGCTCGCAGCCGTCGCTCGCCCATGACGAGCTCGTACTGCACGTCCGTCGTCTCGCGGGACGCCCCCTTGCCCTTGCCGCGCGGTGCCGCCGGCAGAGGCCGGACGACGATGGGCTGCAGGACGCCCACCTCCCGGATGCTCGTGACCAGCTCCGCCAGCTCCTCCTCGCGGAACTCCGTCCGGGGCTGCTGAGCGTTGGGCAGGATGTCGAGCGGGTTGAGGTTCGCCAGGCGGGCGCCGGGGACGGCTACGAGCTCCTCCGCCGTCTGCTGCGCGGTCGGGAAGAACACGTCGACGGGCCGGTCCTGCGACTCGTCAGCGACGGGGATGAGGGCGCCGATGCCACGGCCGAGCCCTGTTCTCTTGGTTGCCACTACTGGGGTGCTCCTCGGCGCGCTAGTTCGGCTGCCGCCTCGAGGTACGAGATGGAGCCCGGTGAGTTGGTGTCGTAGCTGATGACGGTCTGCCCGTAGCCGGGCGCCTCGCTGATGCGGACGGACCGGGGGATGAGGGTCTGCAGGGCCTCCGCGGGGAAGTGCTCACGCACGTCGGCGACGACCTGTTGAGCGAGGTTCGTCCTGCCGTCGTACATCGTCAACAAGATGCTGGACACCTTGAGTGTCGGGTTGAGGTGCTTCTCGATCAGCTGGATGTTCCGGAGGAGCTGACTCAGGCCCTCCAGCGCGTAGTACTCGCACTGGATGGGGATGAGGACCTCGCTGGCGGCCACGAAGGCGTTGATGGTGAGCAGCCCGAGGGACGGTGGGCAGTCGATGAAGACGTAGTCGAAGCGCTCACCCGCTGCTTCGGTCTGCTCGAGGTACGTGTCGAGCGCCCGGCGGAGCCGCTGTTCGCGGGCGACCAGGGAGACGAGCTCGATCTCCGCACCGGCGAGGTGGATGGTCGCGGGGATGCAGTACAGCGCCTCGAACTCCGGGGTCTTCTGCACGACGTCGGCGACGTCTCCCTCGCCGACGATGACGTCGTACACGCTGGGTGTCTCTGCGCGGTGCTCGACCCCGAGAGCCGTCGAGGCGTTCCCCTGGGGGTCCAGGTCGATGACGAGCACGCGCGCACCGCTGCGAGCCAGTGCCGCCGCCAGGTTGACGGTCGTCGTGGTCTTGCCGACTCCGCCCTTCTGGTTGGAGACAGTCAGGACCCTGGTCTTCGCCGGCGCCGGGAGGGGCTCTTTGGAGAGCGCTCGCTTGCGGCGGTTGAGGTCAGCGAGCTCCCGGGCGAGGGGAGTGCTGTTGTCGAACTCCGTGGAGGAACTCACCGATCTGATCTCCTGCTCGCCATGTTTCACGTGGAACGGTGGTCGACTCGGGACGGTCGACGCCTCCGGTCGCGGGGTGGGAGCAGCGACTCGTGTCGGCTCCTGATCGACCAGCACTGCGGTCGACCACGGTCAACTCTAGCTCGTCGACCGCAGTCGACGGAGGTCCAGAGCGGGGTGTCCCCAGTGTCCGGCACGGCATCCACAGGGGTCACCCGGCGTCGCCGTGGGCGCCTGTGGACGACTTTCTACACAGGCTCACCAACATGTTGGTAACTGCCTCGGCCGGAACGGCACGAGGGCGTGGCATGACGCGCGAAAGCCAGAAAATGTGCTGTTCAGGAGCATCTAATGGGATGTGGTAGCGGACCTTGGGCACCACACGCCCACAGAACGCGAGCCCTGGCGGCAGCCCAGCTCGACCGACCCCGCCCCCGCTCAGATCGCCTCCTGTGGAGACGGCCCGGACCGTCAGTCCAGCGTCGCGCGGAAGACGCGGGTGACCTCAGCCGGGTCGACCAGGCCCACGCCCAGTTCGAGCACCTCGACGTCGACGAGGTGCGCCTTGGCGATCGCCTTGCGAGCCGCCTCCATCTCCTGCTGCACACGAGCCCCCTTCATGAGGAGCAGCTGGCCGCCGGTCTTCACGAGGGGCGCGGTGAGCGGGATGAGCTTGGACAGCGCGGACACGGCGCGTGCGGTGACCTGGTGGAGCCACCCGTCGAGCTCGACTTCCTCGGCGCGGGCGCGGACCACCTCCACGTTCGTGAGGCCCATGCGCTCCGCCTCGGCGATCAGCCACTCGACCCTGCGTTCCATCGGCTCGATCAGCACGAGCGTGGCGTCGGGTCGGGCCGCCGCCAGGACGAGGCCGGGCAGCCCGGCCCCCGAGCCGACGTCACCGACCCGACCGGCCGTGAGCAGCGGGGCGACGAGACCGGAGTTGATGACGTGCCGGGTCCACAGGCGCGGCAGCTCGAGCGGCCCGATCAGACCGAGCTCCTCGCCGTGCTGGGCGAGGTCGGCGGTGTAGCGACGGACGACCTCGAGGCGGTCACCGAAGATCTCGGCGGCGACGGCGGGTTCGGTCTCGAGCTCGGCGGTGTCGGTCATGGCGTCAGCAGGTCATCCGGTCGGGTGGAGCAGGGAGGTCGGGTCGCCGGGCGGGGCGTCGGCGCAGCGCGGCTAGGCGCGGGTGATGACCGTGTGGCGGTCGCGGCCTTCGCCCTCGGACTCCGAGGTGAAGCCGCGGGCCGCGACGATGTCGTGGACGAGCTTCCGCTCGTACGACGACATGGGCGGCAGCGAGGCCGCCGCGGCGCCCTCCTCGATCTTCTCGACGGCACGGTCGACCATGGCGCCGAGCTCCTGCTCGCGCGTCGCGCGCGAGCCGCCGATGTCGAGGATGAGGCGCGAGAACTCTCCGGTCTTCGCCTGGACGGCGATGCGGGTCAGCTCCTGGAGGGCGTTGACCGTGTCGGGCTTCGAGAGCAGGCGCAGCGAGCCCTCGCCCCCGCTCGAGTCGATGGAGATGTACGACCGACCGGCACGGACCTCGATGTCGATGTCACCGTCGAAGTCGCAGATGTCGAGGAGCTCCTCGATGTAGTCGGCGGCGATCTCGCCCTCGTCGATGATCGACTGGGCAGACGGCGCCGGCGAGGCCGCGGCAGCGTCGCCGACGGGCTCGCGCCGGGTCGGGGGCCCGGGGACGGCGTCGACGGCGGGAGCAGGGGAGGCGACCGGTGCGTCGGTCTCGACCCGCGCCTCCGGCGTGGCCTCGGGGGCGACGTCGTGGTCGGCGCTCGTGCTGTCGATGTCGTTCATGTCGGTCGTCTCTCCGGGTCGGTCGGGATCACGGCGGGGAAGGTGCTGCGGCACTGCAGGGGGGAGGCGTCGGCCCGGGGGAGGGCCGACGCGCTACTTCTTGGCGCCGTTCTGCTTCTTGGAGCGGTTCTTGCCGACGGGCTGCACGCGCTGGGTCGGCTTGGGCACGGCGGGGGCCGGCTCGATCTCGGTGACCGTGATGTCGCCGAGCGAGAGCCCCTTGCGCTGGGCCTTCTTGGCCAGGCGCTCCTCGCGGGCCAGGGCGGCCTCGCTGCCGGGCGTCGGCATGTTCCTGATGACGAGGAACTGCTGGGCCATGGTCCAGATGTTCGAGGTCAGCCAGTAGAACATCACGCCGAGGGGGAAGGAGAGGCCCGAGAAGACGAACACCAGGGGGAGGAAGTAGAGGAGCATGCGCTGCTGCTTGAACATGGGGCTCGCCTTGGTCTCGGGCGACATGTTCTTCGAGACGATCTGCAGCTGGGTGATGAACTGCGACGCGGTCATGACGACGACCATCGCGCCGGCGAGGAGGCGGACCTCCCACGTGGTGGCGCCGAGGAAGGTCTCCTTCAGCGGAGCGCCCCACAGGGTCGACTCGCCGAACGACGTCGAGAGGGCCTGGTTGAGCAGGCCGATGCCCACCTTGTCCTGCTGGGCGTTGTGCAGCACCGAGTAGAGGCTGAAGAAGATCGGCATCTGGATCAGCAGGGGGAGGCAGGAGCTCAGCGGGTTGGTGCCGGTCTCCTTGTAGAGCGCCATCGTCTCGCGCGACATGGCCTCGCGGCTGAACTGGTCGCGCTTGCCCTTGTACTTGTCCTGGATCTTCTTCAGGCGCGGAGCGATCTCCATCATCCGACGCTGGCTCTTGATCTGCCGCACGAAGATCGGGATGAGGCAGGCACGCACGACGAGGACGAGGCCGACGATGGAGAGCACCCAGGTGCTGCCCCAGTCGGTGCCCATGCCGGCACCCGTGAGGATGGTGTGGAAGCTGACGAGGATCGCTTCGACGATCCACTTCAGCGGCCAGAGAACGGTACCGAGGAGGTCCATGGTGGCGGGTCAGCCCTTCCAGTGGGTCTGTGCGAGGAGGCGCGGGGGAGTCTGCGGGGCGGAGTCGGCCCGTCGAGGGACCACGAACCCGAAGGCGGTGAGGGAGTGCTTCTGCCGACGGGGCTCCGGGACGTCGTCGACGCCCCCTGCCGACCAGGGGTTGCAGCGACCGATGCGCCAGGTGCCGAGCGCGACGCCGCGGACGACCCCGTGCTGCTGGATCGCCTCGAGGGCGTACCGCGAGCACGACGGGTGGTAGCGGCAGACCTCGCCGTAGAGAGGAGAGACCACGGCGCGGTAGGCGCGGAGGATCACGACGCAGACGTTGCGCGGCAGGAGAGCCACGAACTGCAGTGCACCGGTCATGACCTCACGCTCTCGTCGACGACCCCCGAGATGTCCGTGAGCAGGGTAGACCACGGAACGTCGAGACTGCCTGGCAAGGCGCGGATGACCACGTCGGTGCCGGGGCTCATCGTCGGGAGCAGCTCGTGGCACACGTGCTTGAGCCGCCGCCGGACGGTGTTCCGCGCCACGGCGTTGCCGACCGTCTTGGCCACGATGAAGCCGAACCGGATCGCGTCGTCGTCTCGACGACGCCGCACGTAGACGACCGAGTGCGCCGTGCCCGACTTGCGGCCACGGCGCACTGTGTTGCGGTAGTCGTCTGCGCGGACGATCCGGTTGGCGCGGGCCAACAAGGACTAGCTACGCGGAGAGCTCGGTGCGGCCCTTGCCACGACGAGCGGCCAGGATCGCGCGGCCGGCGCGGGTGCGCATGCGGGCACGGAAGCCGTGCTTCTTGGCGCGGCGGCGGTTGTTCGGCTGGAACGTTCTCTTGCTCATGGTGTTCTCTCCGTGGGGGAAGCGGACCTGGCCTGCTGCCGTGTCCGAAGAAGTCTTGTCACAGCCCAATCGGCTGAAATCAACTGATTAAAAGTACGCGGCATCCGCGCTGCGGTCAAACGACTGGGCTCCCGGCATTTGTCCACACTGTTGAGAACTTCGATTGCGGGGGTCATACTCATCCGAACTAAGGTGGGTACTTCCTGCTCCAGATCCCTGTAACCACGGGGAATCCGCGGCTCTCCCGGCTCAGACGACGATCGTCCACCGGTGGAGAAAGCTGTGCATAACTTGGTGCAGGAGAGATCCTCGTGCGGGCCCGACCGGGCCCTGCCGAACGACAGCCGGGGCCCCCTCGCGCACCCGACAGGAAGTGATGACCCGTGGCGAACACCGTCGATCCGGTCCAGGACCTCTGGCGGTCCGTCCTCGCCACCCTCACCACCGACGACCGGATCACCCCTCAGCTCCACGGCTTCATCAGCCTGGTCGAGCCGAAGGGAGTGCTCGGCGGCACCCTCTACCTCGAGGTGCCCAACGACCTGACCCGCGGCATGCTCGAGCAACGCATCCGCACCCCCCTGCTGGAGTCGATCGCCGCCCTGGGCGACGCCTCCGTGGCGAGCTTCGCCATCACGGTGAACCCCGACATCACGCCCGACACCCTGACTCAGCAGCCCGAGGAGTCGGAGCCCGTCCACTACATCGAGGCGCCGTTCGTCCCCACCCCGGTCGAGTCGCCCTCGTCGGGCAAGCGCAACGACTCGCGCCTGAACCCGAAGTACAGCTTCGACAACTTCGTGATCGGGGCCTCGAACCGGTTCGCCCACGCGGCGGCGGTCGCCGTGGCCGAGGCGCCGGCGAAGGCGTACAACCCCCTCTTCATCTACGGCTCGTCCGGGCTGGGCAAGACGCACCTCCTCCACGCCATCGGCCACTACGCCGAGACGATGTACCCGGGCATCCGGGTCCGCTACGTGAGCAGCGAGGAGTTCACGAACGACTTCATCAACTCGATCGCCAACAACCGCTCGAACCTCTTCCAGCAGCGGTACCGCGAGATCGACATCCTCCTGATCGACGACATCCAGTTCCTGCAGGGGAAGGACTCCACGCAGGAGGCCTTCTTCCACACCTTCAACACCCTGCACGACCACGACAAGCAGCTGGTCATCACGAGCGACCTGCCGCCGAAGCACCTGACCGGCTTCGAGGACCGCATGCGGTCGCGCTTCGAGTGGGGCCTGATCACCGACGTCCAGGCGCCCGACCTCGAGACGCGCATCGCCATCCTCCGCAAGAAGGCGCAGAGCGAGAAGCTCCAGATCCGCGACGAGGTGCTCGAGTTCATCGCGACGAAGGTGTCGAGCAACATCCGCGAGCTCGAGGGCACCCTGATCAGGGTCACGGCCTTCGCCAGCCTGAACCGGACGGCGGTCGACCTCTCGCTCGTGCAGACGGTCCTCAAGGACCTCATCACCCTCGACGAGGACAACGTCATCGCGCCGGTCGACATCATCAACCACACCGCCGACTACTTCAAGCTCTCGGTCGACGACCTCTACGGGTCGTCCCGCTCGCAGGCGATCGCGACCGCCCGGCAGATCGCGATGTACCTCTGCCGCGAGCTGACGAGCCTCTCCCTGCCCAAGATCGGCCAGCTCTTCGGCAACCGCGACCACACCACCGTCATGTACGCGAACAAGAAGATCAGCGAGCTCATGAAGGAGCGCCGCTCGATCTACAACCAGGTGACGGAGCTGACGAGCCGGATCAAGCAGGACACCCGCTACAAGTAGGGGAGTCGAGGCCGCTGCCGCGCGCCTCCCCGACGAACCGCCCCGACGGGCGTCGACCTCGTGTCGGCGCCCGTTCGTCGTCCCGTGGGCCGGTGGGAGGCGCCCCGCGCCACGCCAGGACCGGGGACGATCCCACAGTGTGGATAACCTGTGGAAACTCGTGGACAACTCGGGGGCTCGTTGTGGGGAGATCGCCTCGACCTGTGGGAACGGCCCGGGGGACCGGGGTCGGACACCGGGGGTTCCCCCTCCGACTTCCACACTCCGTGCACAAGTCACAAACGTGTAGTTCCCTCTGGCCGCGGGGTTTTAAACAGGTTATCCACACTGTGCACAACGGTTAAGACTGTTAATCCTGGATTACAAGAAATTGATCGAGAGACAACCTTGTGGACAGCGGGCTGCCCTCCGGAGCCCCGGGACCGCCCGCCTCATCGCTGTGGCAGTATTGGCGGGCAATCCACCGGTGCGTAGTCGAACAGGGGTCCCCGCGTGAAGTTCCAGGTCAACCGTGACGTCTTCAGCGATGCCGTCTCGTTCGCGGTGAAGCTCCTCCCGCAGCGCACGACGCTCCCGATCCTCAGCGGAGTCCTGATCGAGGCCGACGCCGACGGGCTCACGCTCTCGTCGTTCGACTACGAGGTCTCGGCCCAGACGAGCATCGCGGCGGAGGTCGACGAACCGGGCACGATCCTCGTGTCCGGCCGCCTCCTGGCCGACATCGCCAGCCGCCTGCCCAACGCACCGGTCACCTTCGCCACCGACGAGAACCGCATCGCCGTCAGCTGCGGCTCCGCCAACTTCTCGCTGCTGAGCATGCCCGTCGAGGAGTACCCGACGCTGCCCACCGTGGGCGCGCAGTCCGGCGTCGTCCCCGGCGACGCCTTCTCGCTCGCCATCTCGCAGGTCGCCGTCGCCGCGTCCCGCGACGACGTCACCCCGGTCATCACCGGCGTGCAGCTCGAGGTCTCCGAGAACTCCCTCTCGCTCGTGGCCACTGACCGCTACCGCGTCGCCGTCCGTGGCATCGAGTTCGACGCCGGCACGACCGGCGGCGCCGAGACGACCACCGCGCTCGTCCCGGCCCGCACCCTGCAGGAGGTCGGCAAGACCTTCGGCAGCGCCACCACCGTCGCCGTCTCGATCACCGGCAGCGACGACCGTGAGCTGATCGCGTTCCAGGCGGGCGACAAGACCGTCACGTCGCTGCTGATCAAGGGCAACTTCCCCCCGGTCAAGCGGCTCTTCCCCGAGACCGTCGAGAACTACGCCGTGATCAACACGGCCGAGCTCGTCGAGTCCGTCCGCCGCGTCTCGCTCGTGCTCGAGCGCGAGGCGGCCCTCAGGTTCACGTTCACGATCGACGGGCTCACGCTCGAGGCCATCGGCAGTGAGCAGGCGCAGGCATCAGAGTCGATCGACGCGTTGTTGACGGGGGAGGACACGGTGGTCTCGTTGAAGCCGCAGTTCCTCCTCGACGGCCTCGGAGCGGTCCACTCCGAGTTCGTGCGGATCTCCTTCACCAAGACGGAGAACCCGAACAAGCCCGGTCCCGTGCTGATCACCAGTCAGTCCTCGAGGGACCAGGCCGGTGCTGACAGCTACAAGTACCTGCTGCAGCCCAACCTCCTCCTGCGCTGACGCGCACCACGACGAAGGCGCTCAGACGGCGCCTCCACTGAACGAAGGAATCTCATGCACATCGGCCTCGTCGGTCTCGGCAAAATGGGCAACAACATGCGCGCTCGCCTGCGCAACGCGGGCATCGAGGTCACCGGCTACGACGCCAACCCCGCCGTCTCCGACGTCGCGGACCTCGGCGCACTCGCCGCGGCTCTGCCGTCGCCCCGCCTCGTCTGGGTGATGGTGCCGCACGGCCAGATCACCGACGCGGTCATCAAGGACCTCGGCGAGGTGCTCGAGCCCGGTGACCTGGTCATCGACGGCGGCAACTCGAAGTGGCTCGACGACGAGGTCCACGCGACCCTCCTCGACGCCAAGGGCATCCGCTACATGGACGCCGGCGTCTCCGGCGGCGTCTGGGGCCTCGAGAACGGCTACGGCCTGATGGTCGGCGGCGACGCCGCCGACGTCGAGCGCGCCATGCCCGTCTTCGACGCGCTGCGCCCCGAGGGCCCCCGCGAGGAGGGCTTCAGCCACGCCGGCGGCGTCGGCGCGGGCCACTACGCGAAGATGGTCCACAACGGCATCGAGTACGCGATCATGCAGGCGTACGGCGAGGGCTACGAGCTCCTCGAGGCCAAGGGCCTCGTCGAGGACGTCCCCGCGGTCTTCAAGGCGTGGCAGCGCGGCACGGTCGTCCGCTCCTGGCTGCTCGAGCTCATGGTGCTGGCCCTCGAGGCCGACCCCAAGCTCGACGGCCTGTCGGGCTACGTCGAAGACAGCGGAGAGGGTCGCTGGACCCTCGAGGAGGGCATCGCCCACGCCGTCCCGATGCCCGCGCTGAGCGCCTCGATCTTCGCGCGCTTCGTGTCGCGCCAGGGCGAGGGCTCGCCGACCATGAAGGCCGTGGCTGCCCTGCGCAACCAGTTCGGCGGCCACGCGGTCAAGAAGGCCTAGTCGCCTCACCGGCCCGCGTGCGAGTACTGCATCTCAGCCTGACCGACTTCCGGAACTACGCGTCCGCAGAAGTCGCGCTCGCGCGCGGGCCCAACCTCTTCGTCGGCAGCAACGGCCAGGGCAAGACGAACCTGGTCGAGTCGCTCGGCTACCTGGCGAGCCTCGGCTCGCACCGGGTGTCGTCCGACGCCGCGCTGATCCGGCAGGGCACCGACTCGGCCATCGTGCGGGCCCGCCTCGAGGCGGGAGACCGCGAGCTCCTCGCCGAGGTCCAGATCAACCGGTCGTCGCCCAACCGTGCGCAGGTCAACCGCGGGGCGATCAAGCCCCGCGAGCTGCCGCGCTACTTCACCAGCGTGCTCTTCGCGCCGGAGGACCTCGCACTCGTCCGCGGGGAGCCCTCGGGCCGCCGTCGCTTCCTCGACGAGCTGCTCGTGACCCGCTCGCCGCGCCTCGCGGGCGTCCAGGCCGACTACGAGCGGGTGCTCAAGCAGCGCAACACGCTCCTGAAGTCGGCCCGCGCCTCCGGCGTCAAGCCGAACCAGCTCGGCACGCTCGACATCTGGGACGAACGGCTCGTCGCGCTCGGCAGCGAGATCGTCGTCGCCCGTGACCAGCTCGTCGCCGACCTCGCCCCCGAGGTCGCCCGGTCGTACGCCGCCGTCGCCGGCGAGGACCACGCCGCCCGGCTCTCGACGGTCCTCAGCATCCGGGGCTCCGTGCCCGACGACGAGACCACCGCGGCGGAGGCGCCGAGCGAGTCGATCCCGCCGGCGGAGGTCCCCGAGGTCTTCCGCCAGGCGCTCGCGCGGGTGCGGCCGTCCGAGCTCGACCGCGGTCTCACCCTCGTCGGCCCGCACCGCGACGACCTCTTCCTCTCGCTCAACGCGCTGCCGGCGCGCGGGTACGCCAGCCACGGGGAGTCGTGGTCGTTCGCACTCGCGCTCAAGCTCGCGTCTGCCGCCGTCATCCGCACGGACTCCGCGACGGGCGACCCGGTGATCGTGCTCGACGACGTGTTCGCCGAGCTCGACGGGTCACGGCGCGAGCGCCTCGCCGACGCCGTCGCCGACTACGAGCAGGTGCTCATCACCGCCGCGGTCGAGGGCGACGTGCCCGCCCGGCTCAAGGCGCACACGGTCCGGATCGCGAAGGGCACGATCGTCGACCAGCCCGCGCCGGTCGACGAGGCGGCGCCGGTCAGCGAGGCGGCGCCGGTCGACGAGGCCGCGCCGGTCGACGAGGCGGCGACCCCGTGAGCGACGACGCGACCACCCCGGCGACGGAGCCGGCCCCGGCGACCGAGCCCGCGCCTCCCCGGGGCGACAACGAGGCGCAGCGCGTGTACCTCCGGTTCCGGCGCGTGTTCGGCGACCCGAACGGCCGCTCGCGCGACGGCCGTCGTCGCAAGGCCATCAAGCTGGGCTCGCCGAGCCAGCCGTTCGGCACCGGCCGGGAGCCCCGCGGCATCGCCGACGTGCTCGCCACCGTCACGACCGAGATGGGCTGGAGCTCGCCGCTGGCGCAGTCCGAGCTGATGACCGCGTGGCCCGACATGGTCGGCGAGGAGCTCGCCGCGCACTCCGACCCGGTGTCGATCGACGACGGCACGCTGACCGTGCAGTGCGACTCCACGGCGTGGGCGACGCAGCTCCGGCTCATGCGCGGGACGGTCACGACGACCATCGTCCAGAGGTACCCCGACGCGGGGATCCAGTCGGTGCGTTTCCTGGCACCCAACGCCCCGTCCTGGAAACGCGGCCCCAGATCGGTTCCAGGGCGTGGTCCTCGCGATACTTACGGCTAGGGAGGGTGAATCGTCCAACAGGCTCGTGAAAATCCGTCTGTGGGCGGATCTCGCCCTACGGGGGACACGCCTGCGGTAGACTCTGAGGGTCGTCTGACCGCTCTGCGCGCCCGCGTGTCGCAGCGGGGCGACACCCCTCGTCCCGTCCGGCAGGAGCCCCCACGCACATGTCACCGAACCCCACCGACGCCCAGCCCGACGACTCCTACGGCGCCAGTGCGATCCAGGTTCTCGAGGGCCTCGAGGCCGTGCGCAAGCGGCCCGGCATGTACATCGGCTCGACGGGGCCCCGCGGTCTGCACCACCTGGTCTACGAGATCGTCGACAACTCGGTCGACGAGGCGCTGGCCGGCCACTGCGACCACATCGAGATCACCATGCGCGAAGACGGCGGCGTGCGCGTCGTCGACAACGGCCGCGGCATCCCGGTCGACGTCCACCCGATCGAGGGCCGGTCGACCGTCGAGGTCGTGCTCACCGTCCTGCACGCGGGCGGCAAGTTCGGCGGCGGCGGCTACGCCGTCTCGGGCGGCCTGCACGGCGTCGGCAGCTCGGTGGTCAACGCCCTCTCGAGCGAGCTCGACGTCGAGGTCCGCCGCCAGGGCAACGTCTACCGCCAGAGCTTCACCGACGGCGTGCCCGTCGCGCCGCTCGCGAAGGGCGAGGCCGACGACACCACCGGCACCACGATCACCTTCTGGCCCAACGCCGAGATCTTCGAGACGGTCGACTTCGACTACGAGACCCTCCGCACCCGGTTCCAGCAGATGGCCTTCCTCAACAAGGGCCTCCGCATCGAGCTCAGCGACGAGCGCGTGCAGGAGGAGGGCGTCGAGGCCCGCCACGACGTCTTCCACTACGAGAAGGGCCTCGTCGACTACGTCGAGTACCTGAACACGGTGAAGAAGGTCGAGACCGTCCACGACGACATCATCGCCTTCGAGCAGGAGGACGTCGAGCGCAAGATCTCGCTCGAGGTCGCCATGCAGTGGAACACCTCCTACCAGGAGAGCGTCCACACCTACGCGAACACGATCAACACGCACGAGGGCGGCACCCACGAAGAGGGCTTCCGCGCCGCGCTGACGACGCTGATCAACCGCTACGCCCGCGAGAAGAACCTGCTCAAGGAGAAGGACGACAACCTGTCGGGCGACGACGTCCGCGAAGGCCTCACCGCCGTCATCTCGATCAAGCTCGGCGAGCCGCAGTTCGAGGGCCAGACGAAGACCAAGCTCGGCAACACCGAGGCGAAGTCGTTCGTGCAGAAGGTCGCCGGCTCGCAGCTCAACGACTGGTTCGACCGCAACCCGAAGCAGGCCGGCGAGATCGTCCGCAAGGGCATCCTGGCCTCGCAGGCCCGCCTCGCCGCCCGCAAGGCGCGCGAGCAGACCCGCCGCAAGGGCGTCCTCGAGTCGAACGGCATGCCCGGCAAGCTCAAGGACTGCCAGAGCAAAGACCCGTCGCTCTCCGAGATCTTCATCGTCGAGGGCGACTCGGCCGGCGGCTCGGCCGTCCAGGGGCGCAACCCCGAGACGCAGGCGATCCTCCCGCTCCGCGGCAAGATCCTCAACGTCGAGAAGGCGCGCCTCGACCGTGCGCTCGGCAACAACGAGGTGCAGGCGATGATCAAGGCGTTCGGCGCCGACATCGGCGAGGACTTCGACCCCGACAAGGCGAGGTACCACAAGATCGTCCTGATGGCCGACGCCGACGTCGACGGCCAGCACATCACGACCCTCCTGCTGACGCTGCTCTTCCGCTACATGCGCCCGCTCATCGACCTCGGCTACGTGTACCTCGCGCAGCCGCCGCTGTTCAAGCTCAAGTGGAGCAACGCGCCGCACGAGTACGTCTACAGCGACGCCGAGCGCGACGCGATGCTCGTGCAGGGCCGTGCCGCCGGCAAGCGCATCCCGAAGGACAACGGGATCCAGCGCTACAAGGGCCTCGGCGAGATGGACTACAAGGAGCTGTGGGAGACCACCATGGACCCGGACACCCGCACCCTGCTCCAGGTCACCCTCGAGGACGCCGCGGCCGCCGACACGATCTTCGACACGCTGATGGGCGAGAACGTCGAGTCACGCCGTGCCTTCATCCAGCAGAACGCGAAAGACGTGCGCTTCCTCGACATCTGATGCGCGCCTCCGGCTGAGCTGGAGCACGCCCGCGCCCCGCGGAGACGACCGGGGCACACCACGACAGACGGAGAATTATGGCCGACGAGCCGACCCAGACCCCCGAGGGCGACGACGCCGAGGGCACCCCCACCTTCGCCCCGGCGATCAAGCGCGACAGCATCGAGCAGGTCGACCTGCAGCTCGAGATGCAGCGCTCGTACCTCGACTACGCGATGAGCGTCATCGTCGGGCGTGCCCTGCCGGAGGTGCGTGACGGCCTCAAGCCCGTCCACCGCCGCGTCATCTACGCGATGTACGACGGCGGCTACCGCCCCGACCGCGCGTTCTCGAAGTGCTCGCGCGTCGTCGGCGACGTCATGGGCCAGTTCCACCCGCACGGCGACACGGCGATCTACGACGCGCTCGTCCGTCTCGTGCAGCCGTGGAGCCTCCGCTACCCGCTCGCCCTGGGCCAGGGAAACTTCGGCTCGCCCGGCAACGACGGCGCCGCCGCCCCCCGGTACACCGAGACGAAGATGGCCCCGCTCGCCCTCGAGATGGTCCGCGACATCGACGAAGACACCGTCGACTTCCAGGACAACTACGACGGCCGCACGCAGGAGCCCGCGATCCTGCCGAGCCGGTTCCCGAACCTCCTCGTCAACGGCTCCGTCGGCATCGCCGTCGGCATGGCCACGAACATCCCGCCGCACAACCTCCGCGAGGTCGCGGCGGGCGCGCAGTGGTACCTCCAGAACCCCGAGGCCACCCGCGAAGAGCTGCTCGAGGCGCTGATCCAGCGCGTCAAGGGCCCCGACTTCCCGACCGGCGCGCAGATCCTCGGCGTCAAGGGCATCCAGGACGCCTACCGCACGGGCCGCGGCTCGATCACCATGCGCGCGGTCGTCTCGGTGGAGGAGATCCAGGGGCGCACCTGCCTCGTCGTCACCGAGCTGCCGTACCAGGTGAACCCCGACAACCTCGCGATCAAGATCGCCGAGCTCGTCAAGGACGGCCGCATCGGCGGCATCGCCGACATCCGCGACGAGACCTCCGGCCGCACCGGCCAGCGCCTCGTCATCGTTCTCAAGCGCGACGCCGTCGCCAAGGTCGTGCTGAACAACCTCTACAAGCACACCAGCCTGCAAGAGAACTTCGGCGCGAACATGCTCGCCATCGTCGACGGCGTGCCCCGCACGCTGGCGCTCGACGGCTTCATCTCGGCGTGGGTCGACCACCAGATCGAGGTCATCGTCCGTCGGACCCAGTTCCGGCTGAAGAAGGCCGAGGCCGACGCGCACATCCTCCGCGGCTACCTCAAGGCGCTCGACGCCCTCGACGAGGTCATCGCGCTCATCCGCCGCTCGCCCACCGTCGAGGAGGCGCGGGGCGGCCTGATGGAGCTGCTCGACGTCGACGAGATCCAGGCCTCGGCCATCCTCAACCTCCAGCTGCGCCGCCTGGCGGCCCTCGAGCGCCAGAAGATCCAGGACGACGCCGACAAGCTCGAGCGCGAGATCGCCGACTACAAGGACATCCTCGCCAAGCCCGAGCGCCAGCGCAGCATCGTCAGCGACGAGCTGCAGGAGATCACCGACAAGTACGGCGACGACCGCCGCACCGAGATCATGTTCGGCTTCGACGGCGACATGAGCGTCGAGGACCTCATCCCCGAGGAGGAGATGGTCGTCACCATCACCCGCGGCGGGTACGTCAAGCGCACGCGCAGCGACAACTACCGCAGCCAGCACCGCGGCGGCAAGGGAGTCCGCGGCGCCCAGCTCCGCGCCGACGACGTCGTCGACCACTTCTTCGTGACGACGACGCACCACTGGCTGCTCTTCCTCACGAACAAGGGCCGCGTCTACCGCGCCAAGACCTACGAGCTGCAGGAGGCCGGGCGCGACGCCAAGGGCCAGCACGTGGCGAACCTGCTCGCGATGCAGCCCGACGAGTCCATCTCGCAGGTGCTCGACATCCGCGACTACGAGGTGGCGCAGTACCTCGTGCTCGCCACGCGGGAGGGCCTGATCAAGAAGACGGCGCTCACCGAGTACGACACGAACCGCACCGGCGGCATCATCGCGATCAACCTGCGCGACGACGACGAGCTCGTCTCGGCGCTGCTCGTCGACGAGAGCGACGACCTGCTGCTGGTGTCCCGTCACGGCATGTCGCTGCGCTTCACCGCCACCAACGACTCCCTCCGTCCGATGGGGCGCTCGACCTCGGGCGTGAAGGGCATGACCTTCCGCGAGGGCGACACCCTCCTGTCGGCGTCGGTCGCCGACGACACGGGCTACGTGTTCGTCGTCACCGAGGGCGGCTACGCGAAGCGCACCGCCGCCGACCAGTACCGCGTGCAGAACCGCGGCGGCCTCGGCATCAAGGTCGCCAAGCTGGCGGAGGCGCGGGGCGACCTCGCCGGCGCCCTCATCGTCGGCGAGGACGACGAGGTGCTCGTCGTGCTCTCGAGCGGCAAGGTGGTACGGTCTGCCGTGGCCGAGGTGCCGGCCAAGGGCCGTGACACCATGGGCGTGGTGTTCGCGCGCTTCGCCGCTGATGACCGCATCATCGCCGTGGCGCGCAACACCGAACGGAATCTCGTGGCACAGTCCGACGAGGCCGTCATCGACGCGGTCGGTGACAACGAAGCTGTGCCCGCCGTGAGCCCCGGCGACGTGATCGACACCGTCGAGAACGCTCCGGAGCCCGCCGTCGAGCCCGCTGACGACAGCACGGAAGAGGAACCGATCAATGAGTAGCGTCGCTGACAGACTCCAGAGCAAGGCCAAGAAGCCCTCGGGCACCAAGCAGGTCCGACTCAAGCTCGTCTACATCGACTTCTGGTCGGTCGTGAAGCTGTCGTTCCTCATCGCGGTGGCCCTCGGCATCATCACGATCGTCGCGACGTTCCTGATCTGGCTGATCCTCAACCAGACCGGGATCTTCAACGACCTCGACACCCTGCTGCGCGACATCCTCGGCGACCAGAACTTCTCCATCCAGGACACGTTCTCGATCGCCCAGATCATGCTCTTCAGCATCGTCGTGGCCGTCCTCAACGTCGTCGTCGGCACCGTCATCGGTGCCATCGTCGCCGTGCTGTACAACCTGAGCGTCCGCGTCACCGGCGGCCTGCTCGTGGGCTTCACGAACAACTGAACCGGCTCACGGGCCGAGCAGACGCTCGATTCGTGAACTCCGTCGTCGTGCTGTAGGCTTTACGACGGTCCGGGGGCTATAGCTCAGGCGGTTAGAGCGCTTCGCTGATAACGAAGAGGTCACAGGTTCAAGTCCTGTTAGCCCCACTCCCGTGAGAACCACCGACGGGTTCCCCGGCGCGGTTCACTCCGCCGAACGGGGCCTTAGCTCAGTTGGTAGAGCGCCTGCTTTGCAAGCAGGATGTCAGGAGTTCGATTCTCCTAGGCTCCACGAAAAATGGGTCTTTCCCTGCTCGTTCCCCTTCGGGGAACTCGCGGGGATTTTTCGTTCGTGCTTGTTGGCTGCGCCGCCGCTCCTGCGGCGCAGCACCGTGCGGGGCCAGCTCCCGAAGGGGGAGGCGCAACGTCGCTTCGCTCGTTGCGGGGGACGTCGCTTCGCTCGTCGCCGCGGGTGACGACGCTTCGCTCGTCACCTGCCGGATGACGTCGCTTCGCTCGTCATCTGACGGGCGGCGTCGCTTCGCTCGTCGGGGGGGGCGGGAGGCGACGCGGCTCGGCTCGCGGTGGCGGGAAAGCGAGAGAGATCCGGGGGATGAGGCCCCGGTAGTGCGGGTGCAGCCGCATCCGCGTGGCGATCTCTCTCAAATTAGGAGGTCGGAGGCGGCGACGTCGACTCGGGGGCCGGGCTCGGAGCCGCGGACGGGGGCGGGGGACGTGGCTTCGCTCGTCGGGGGCGGGGGGACGTGCGAGAGGGCCCGCTCCCCCCGGAGCGGGCCCTCTCGGGGGTGGTGCGGGGCGACTAGGCCTTGGTGTCGGCGTCGTCGTCGGCGACCCAGAGCTCGTCGTCGGCACGGAGGGTCTGCACGGCGGCGAAGACGATCCCGCCGAGGGCGACCACGCCGAGACCGATCAGCAGCACGCCGCCGACGCCGGGGCCCGACTTCTTCTTCGAGGGCACGTACTTGGCCGCGACCTTCGAACCCTGCTTCTTGGCGTTCTTGACGGCCTTCTTCACCTTGGGGTCGTTGACCAGGTCGAGGCCCGAGAGGTAGGAGGCGACGGCCGGGTACACGTCGTGCTTCCAGCGGTCCTGCGCGACGGCCGCGGCGTGCGAGCTCGCGGCGAGGCCGGAGGAGACGGCCGGGCGGACGTTCGCGTCGACGGCGCCCTTGACGCGCGGCACGACGGTCTTGTTCGCGTACTTCACGCCGTGGTCACGGGCGTCGCCGATGACCTTGCCGGCGTGGCCGAGGACCTCACGCTGCTCCGACCACACGTCGACCGCGTGCTTCTTGAACTTCTTCAGTTCTTTCTTCTGCTTGCGTGACAGGGCCACAGTGTTCCTCCAACGACTAGTAGGCAACGGGTGAGTACGATGCTGGCCTCCCATCCTGGCACGAGGCATCCTGGCAGGTAACACCGCGATCGCTGGGCACCTGCTGGGGGGTCCGGGCCCTGTGGGACAATGGCGCTCATGTCCACGCACACTGCTGTCGCCACCCTCACGACCAACCTCGGCACGATCAAGGTCGACCTCTTCGGCGACCACGCCCCCAAGACCGTCGCCAACTTCGTCGGCCTCGCCACCGGAACGATCGAGTGGACCCACCCCGCCACGGGCAAGGTCAGCACCGACAAGCTCTACGACGGCGTCGTCTTCCACCGCATCATCAAGGACTTCATGCTCCAGGGCGGCGACCCGCTCGGCCAGGGCGTCGGCGGCCCCGGCTACCAGTTCGACGACGAGATCCACCCCGAGCTGAACTTCAACGCCCCCTACGTCCTCGCCATGGCCAACGCCGGCACCCGCGGCGGCAAGGGCACCAACGGCTCGCAGTTCTTCATCACCACGGTGCCCACCCCCTGGCTGCAGGGCAAGCACACCATCTTCGGCGTCGTCTCCGACGACGAGTCGAAGAAGGTCGTCGACGCGATCGAGGCCGTCAAGACCGACGCCCGCGACAAGCCGATCGACGACGTCGTGCTCGAGAGCGTCACCATCGACGAGGTCTAGGTGACCGACGCTCCCCGGAACGCCGCGAACTACTGCTACCGCCACCCCGACCGGCAGAGCTTCGTGCTCTGCCAGCGGTGCGGGCGCACGATCTGCGGCGAGTGCCAGACCCCGGCCGCGGTCGGCGTGCACTGCCCCGAGTGCGTGCGTGAGGCGCGCGGTTCCGCGCCGCGCGTGAAGCCGGCCGTCGTGACCCGCTTCCGCGGAGCCGCCGCGGCGGGGAAGCCCGTCGTGACGTACAGCATCATGGCCGTCACCGCGGTCGTCTTCCTGCTGCAGCTGCTCACGGGGGTCGGCAACGGCGTCGTGACGCAGGCGCTCGTCTTCTACGCGCCGGTCGAGATCCAGCAGCCCTGGCGCATGGTCACGACGATGTTCGTCCACGGCAGCTTCTGGCACATCCTCTTCAACATGTACTCCCTGTACATCTTCGGAGCGGAGCTCGAACGCCAGCTCGGTCGGGCCCGGTACGCGGCGCTGTACTTCATCGCCGGCATCGGCGGGTCGGCGGCGGTCGCGGTCCTGGCACCGTCCTCGGTGGTGCTGGGCGCCTCCGGTGCGGTGTTCGGCCTAATGGCCGCGTTCTTCGTGATCGCCCGCAGCCTCGGCAGCCGCAGCATCCAGCTGCTGGTGCTCGTGGCGATCAACCTCGCCCTCGGCTTCATCCTGCCGAGCGTCGCCTGGCAGGCCCACGTCGGTGGCCTGATCGCCGGAGGCGCGGTGGCGTTCCTGTACTCCAAGACACGTCACCGGTCGAAGCGCGCCCTGCAGACCGGCGTGCTCGTCGCCCTCGGCGTCGCGGTGGTCGCGATCACCCTGCTCAGGTCGGCGCAGCTGATCGGTCTGCTCTGAGCGTCGAGCGCCGTCCGGGCTCGAACACCTGAACGACAGAAGAGGCGGCTCCCCTGTGGGGAGCCGCCTCTTCTCGGTTCTGGCCGGGCAGTGTGACCGGGACTTTCTCCTCAGTGTTCTCCACAGGGAGTTATCCACAGGCTTATTAACACTGGGGAGAACTACGCGGGGGTAGTTCCGAAGACCCGTTCGAGCAGGCCGTGACGCGGAGAGCCCGCGTCAGCGCCAGCGGGTGGTCATGAGGAAGCCGACGAACATGATGCCGAAGCCGATCAGGATGTTCCACGAGCCGAGCGACTGCACGGGCAGCGTGCTCTGGCTGACGTAGAACACCACGATCCAGGCCAGGCCGACGAGCATGAAGCCGAACATGACCGGCTTGAACCAGACCGGGTTCGGCGCCTCGGCGGAGGTCTGAGCCTCGCCGGAGCGGGCCTCGCGGGCGCGGGCGGGCTTCGTCGTGCGGTTCTTGTCAGTGGCCATGGCGCACATACTAGCGTCCCGGGTGCTGGGGGAGCCCTGGTCCCTCCCCAGGTGAACGCCGTGTGACGGCCGCTTTCCCGCACGGGTGCAGCACGTAGGATCGAGCCATGGATGACGACTCCCGCCGGTCCCGTGGCCGACGCCGTGCCGCCGCGGCGAAGCCGCCACGGCCCCGTCGGCCCCGACGGCGCGTCTCGGTCGTGGGGGTCTTCGGCGAGCTGCTGATCACGGCGGGCGTCCTCGTGCTGCTGTTCATCGCGTGGCAGCAGTGGTTCAACGACCTCGTCGTCGCCGACGAGCACCGTGACCAGGCATCGCAGCTCAGCGAGCAGTTCGAGCAGCAGGCCAGCGCGGCGCCCACGGAGGTGCCCGAGGGCGCCGACCCGCCGGTGACGGCCGCGCCGGCCGAGGCGCAGACCTTCGCGAACTTCTACGTGCCCCGCTTCGGCGCCGACTACGCCGTGCCCATCGCCGGCGGCACGAGCACGGTGCGCACGCTCAACAAGATCGGCATCGGCCACTACGACGAGACGCAGATGCCGGGTCAGGTCGGCAACTTCGGCATCGCGGCGCACCGCACGACGTACGGGGCGCCGTTCAACAAGATCGCCGACCTGCAGCCCGGCGACAAGATCTACGTGCAGACGCAGGACGGCTGGTACACGTACACCTTCCGCAACCTGCAGTACGTGCCGGCGACCCAGGTCTCCGTGCTGCAGCCGGTGCCCGACGCACCCGACGTGAGCGCCGCCTCCGGCGAGCGTCTCATCACGCTGACCAGCTGCAACCCGATGTTCACGGCGCAGGAGCGCATCGTGGCGTACGGGGTCTACGATTCGTGGTCGCCCCTCACCGAGGTGCCGGCCGAGCTGGCCGCGGCCGGAGTGGGAGCCTGACGATGTACTCGAGCCTCTGGCGCGTCCTGCCCGGCCCCTGGTGGGTGCGGCTGTTCCTCGTCCTCGTGCTGCTCGCAGCCGCCCTGTACGCCCTCGTCGAGTGGGTCTTCCCGTTCGTCAACGAGATCATCCCCGCCCCCGACGTCACCGTGGAGACCCCGTGACCCGAGTCCTCGTCGTCGACAACTACGACAGCTTCGTCTACACCCTGAACGGCTACCTGCAGCAGCTCGGCGCCGAGACCGACGTCGTGCGCAACGACGCCTTCGCCGCCGCCGACGTCGCGGCGCGCATCGCCGACTACGACGCCGTCCTGCTGTCGCCGGGCCCGGGCACGCCGGCCGCGGCCGGCGTCTCGATCGACGTCGTGCACGCGGCGCTCGAGGCCGACCTGCCCCTGCTCGGCGTGTGCCTCGGCCACCAGGCGATCGCCGAGGCGATGGGCGCGACCGTCACCCACGCCGAGGAGCTCATGCACGGCAAGACGTCGCAGGTCAGCCACGACGCGAGCGTGATCTACGACGGCGTGCCGCAACCCTTCACGGCCACCCGGTACCACTCGCTGGCGGTCGTCGACGAGACCGTGCCGACCGACCTCGAGGTGACCTCGCGGACGGACGGCGGGGTGATCATGGGTCTGCAGCACCGATCGGCGCCCGTCTACGGCGTGCAGTTCCACCCGGAGTCGGTACTCACCCAGGGCGGTTACCGGATGATCGGCAACTGGCTCGGCGTCGCGGGCCTGCCGGAGGCGGCGGTCACCGCCCGAGGGCTCGACCCGTTGACGGGTCGCCGCTGACCGGAGGGCGCACCCGGCGCACGAGCGTGTTCCGGGCCGTTGGGGCTACTCGGCGCTGCAGATGCCCAGCTGGATCGTCGAGCCCTGCGGCTGGTCGCCCGGCGGCAGGGACTGCGTCGACACGCTCTGGCCGGAGCAGCCGGCGTCCGGGTAGGTGCCGACCACGAGGCCCAGCTCGTCGCCCAGGACGCTCATCGCCGCCGTGACCGACTGACGCGTGACGTCGGGCACCTGCACCAGGCCGTTCGAGACGACGAGGTCGACCGTCGTGCCCTCGGCCACCTGCTCGGCCTCGGCGGGGTCGGCCTCGAGCACGCCCCCCGCGGGGACGTCGGTCGAGTAGTCGGTCGTCTGCGTGCCCTGGGTGAGCCCGGCGCCGGTGACGGCCGCCCAGGCGGCCGCGACGTCGAGCCCCTTCAGGGCCGGGACGGCGACCATGGTCGGCCCCGAGGAGACCTGCAGGGTCACCTCGGTCTCCTCCGGCACCTCCGTGGTGCCCTCGGCCGGGGAGGCGCCGATCACCTCGTCGACCGGGACGGAGTCGCTGGGCACGTCGGCGCGGACGGCCACCAGCCCGACGTCCTCCAGGGCCGCCGCGGCGTCGTCGTAGCTCATGCCCACGACGGCGGGCACGGTCGAGCCCGTGGCCGTCGCGATCTCGGGGGGCTTGATGTTGGCGACCCAGAAGACGACGGCGAGCACGACGATGGCGACGAGCACGATGCCGGCCCAGATCCACGCGACCGGCGGTCGCGTCTGCGTGCGCTGCGGCCGGTCGTTGTCGTCGGAGGAGAGCTCCTTCAGGGCCGCGTCGCTGCCGACCGCGGACAGCGCGTCGACGCCGAACATGGTCGCGTTCGCGTCGTGCACGGGCTGCCGCCGCGCCGGGGCGCGCCCCGCGGCGGCCGCGGCGACGTCGTCACGGAACTCGGCCGCGGTCTGGAACCGCTCGAAGCGGTCCTTCGCCAGGGCGCGGAGCACGACGGCGTCGAGGCCCGGCGAGACCGCCGGGGCGATCGTGCTCGGCGGGACGGGAGCCTCGCTGACGTGCTGGTAGGCGACGGCGACCGGCGACGAGCCCCGGAACGGCGGCCGGCCGGTGAGCAGCTCGAAGAGCATGACCCCGGTCGAGTAGAGGTCGGAGCGGGCGTCGACGGTCTCGCCGCGCGCCTGCTCGGGGCTGAAGTACTGGGCGGTGCCGAGGATCGCCGTCGTCTGTGCGACGGTCGCGGCGGAGTCGGAGATGGCCCGGGCGATGCCGAAGTCCATCACCTTCACCTGGCCCGCGTGGGTGACCATGACGTTGCCGGGCTTGATGTCGCGGTGCACGATGCCGGCGCGGTGCGAGTACTCGAGGGCGGTGAGCACGCCCTCCGTGAGGCGGGCCGCCTCGGCGGGCTCGAGCGGGCCCTCGGCGACGATGTCCTTGAGCAGGCGGCCCTCGACGTACTCCATGATGATGAAGGGCACCTGCACCTCCTGGCCGCGCGCGTCGCGGGCGGACTCCTCGCCGGCGTCGAAGACGCGGACGATGGTGGGGTGGGCCATGCGGGCGGCCGCCTGGGCCTCCTGGCGGAAGCGGGTGCGGAAGGCCGGGTCGAGCGCCAGCGACGGCTTCATCAGCTTGATCGCGACCTTGCGCCCCAGCCGGGCGTCGGTGCCGACGTGGACGTCGGCCATCCCGCCCCGACCGATGAGATCGCCGATCTGATACCGGTTGGCGAGGAGGTGGATTCCCTCTCTCACGCCTTCAACCACGCCCTGCACTCCCGTCGCGACCGCAGGTCGGATCAGCGGTCCTCGCAAGTGTACTTGCCGCCCCGCCCCCCATCCGGGTCGCGCGGTACGCCGGGAGGATGATTGTCAGGGCTTCGTGATGCTCCCGTGACGTGACGACGGCCGCGGCCCCGTGGGGGTCGCGGCCGTCGTGGCGGAGCGGGTGAGGGACTAGCGGCTCGGCACCGGGACCGAGGGCTCGTCCGACTCGCCGGCGCCCGGGTCGGTGGGCGTGGTGGCCGTGATCGTCACCCCGGCGGAGGCGGCGCTCTGCAGCGAGCCGCAGTTGGCGACGTAGGACACCGTGACGTTCCCGGCCGTGCTCGACTTCACCTGCACCTGCGTCACGTTGGTGCCCAGCCCGCCGCTGGTCGCACCGGCGGCGTCCGTGCCGGGCTCGGTGATCGTGTACGTGTAGCCCGTCAGCGAGTACCCCGACGGGCAGTTCTGGTAGGGCTGCCACGAGACGGTCGCCGTCGTCGCACCGTCGGCGGGGATGCTGCTCGGGGAGGCCGTCGGAGCCGTGGGCTGCGTCGGCTGGGGCGCGGCGCGGTAGATCGAGAGCGTGATGGTGCTGCCCTTCGTCACGTTGCCGGTCGGGTTCAGGCTCGCGACGGTGCCGTCCGCCGCCGGGTCGGGTGCCGGCGTCGAGCTGTCCTGGGACAGGACGACGAGGCCCAGGTCCTCCAGCTGCGAACGAGCGTCTCCCTCGGCCAGGCCGACGAAGTCGCTCGAGTCGACCTGGACGGTGGTGGGCGTCGCGCTCGGCGTGGGGGTCGGGGTCGTCGGCTCGGGGGTCGGCGTCGACGAGGTGACGCTCGGCGTCGGCGCGGGCTCCGGGTCGTCGCCGTTGAGGGCGAAGGCCGCGAGGGCGATCACGCCGGCGAGCACGAGCACGCCGAGGACGATGAGCGGCCAGAACCAGGGGCTGCGCTTCTTCTTCTCGTCGTCGTCGAGCTCGTCGCCGCGGAGCGCGTCGGGGTCGGCCGAGCCGGGCACGTACGCCCCGGTCGCGGCGGCGCCGGCGGGCGCGAAGGCGCGCGTGCTGTCGTCCTGAGCGGAGAAGAGCTGGGTGGCGGCCTCGGCGCCGGCGGCGACGCCGATGGCCGGGACGGCGACCGTGGCTGCCGCGACGTCGCCGCGGCGGAGCGCGCGAGCGGCCTGCGCGAGGGCCGACGCGGACGCGGGGCGGTCGGCCGGCTTCTTGGCGATGCAGGAGAGCACCAGGCGACGGACGGGCTCCGGGACGGAGGCCGGGAGGTCCGGCGGCTGCTCGTTGATCTGCGCCATGGCGATGGCGACCTGCGACTCGCCCGTGAAGGGGCGACGGCCGGCGAGGGCCTCGTAGGCGACGATGCCGAGCGAGTAGATGTCGGTGCTCGGCGACGCGGGGTGGCCGCTGGCCTGCTCGGGCGACAGGTACTGGACGGTGCCCATCACCTGGCCGGTGGCCGTCAACGGCACCTGGTCGGCGATGCGGGCGATGCCGAAGTCGGTGATCTTGACGCGCCCGTCGGGCGTGACGAGCAGGTTGCCCGGCTTGATGTCGCGGTGCACGAGGCCGGCCGCGTGGGCGGCCTGGAGGGCCGAGGCGGTCTGCGCGACGATGTCGAGCACCTTGTCGGTGGGGAGCACGCGGTCGCGCTCGAGCACCGTCGACATGGCCTCGCCGGGCACGAGCTCCATCACGAGGTAGGCGCTGCCCTCCTCCTCGCCGTAGTCGAAGACGTTCGCGATGCCCTCGTGGTTGACGAGGGCCGCGTGCCGCGCCTCGGCCCGGAAGCGCTCGAGGAACCCGGGGTCGCCCAGGTACTCGTCCTTCAGGATCTTGATCGCGACCGTGCGGCCGATGACGAGGTCGGTGGCTTCCCAGACCTCGCCCATGCCGCCGATGGCGACGCGGGTCGACAACTGGTATCGCCCACCGAAGGTGATTCCGCCGGAAGGTCTCATCTGTTCAGCACCGCCTCTAGTACTTTCTTCGCGATTGGTGACGCGACACTGTTGCCGAAGGCCGACTGGCCCTGTCCTCCGCCGTTCTCGACGACGACGGCCACCGCGACCTGGGGGTCGACCGCGGGGGCGAAGCCGGTGAACCAGAGCGTGTAGGGGTCGCCCGGGCCGTTCTCCGCCGTGCCGGTCTTGCCGGCCACGTCGACGCCACTGATTCTCGCATTGCTGGCGGCGCCGTCGGCGACGTCCTGCACCATCATGTCGGTCATCGTGGACGCGGTGTCGGCGCTGATCGGCTTGCCGTACTCGGTCGGCGAGAAGTCGCGCACCGGGCTCAGGTCGGGGTTCAGGACGCTCTCGACGAGGGTGGGGTCCATCTGAGTGCCGCCGTTGGCGATCGCCGCCGAGACCATGGCCATCTGGAGCGGCGTGACGCGGTCCGAGCCCTGACCGAACGACTGGAGCATGAGCGAGGCGTCGCTGATGGGGTCGCCGTCCTCGTCGGTGATCGGGAACTGGCTCGGGGTCACGGCCTGCGGGATCGCGATCGAGTCGTCGCCGAAGCCGAACGCCTCCGCCTGCTCCTGCAGGGCGTCGGCGCCGAGCTGCTGGCCGAGCTGCGCCATCGGGATGTTGCACGAGAGGCGCAGGGCCGTCGCCAGCGTCGCGGTCTCGCCGCCGCCGCAGCTGCCGCCCTCGGCGTTGTTGATGTTCGTCGAGGTGCCGGGCAGGGTCAGCGTGGCCGGGTTGGGGAACTCGCTGTCGGGCGTGTAGTCGCCGCTCTCGAGCGCCGCCGCGGTCGTGACGAGCTTGAACGTCGACCCGGGGGCGTAGAGGTCGCCCTGGATGGCCCGGTTCTGCAGCGGGTCGCCCGGGTCGGCCACGAGCTGGTCGTAGGAGGCCTTGACGGCGTCGCGGTCGTGGCTCGCGAGGAGGTTCGGGTCGTAGCTCTCCTTCGACACCATCGCGAGGATCGCGCCGGTCGAGGGGTCGACGGCGACGACCGCGCCCGAGTTGTCGCCCAGCGCGTCGTACGCGGCCTGCTGCACGGCCGGGTCGATCGTGAGGTTGACCGTAGCGCCCTCAGGGTCCTGCCCGGTGAGCACGGAGTTGACCTGGTCGAAGAACTGGGCGTTCGCGTTGCCGGTGAGGTAGTCGTTCATGGAGTCCTCGATGCCCCGCGACCCCTGGCCCAGCGTGTAGTAGCCGGTGACGGGGGCGTAGAGCTCGGCCGACGGGTAGGTGCGCTGGAACTCGTACACGTCGTCCACGGGCACGGACTGCGCGACCGGCTGGCCGTCCACGAGGATCGGCCCGCGCTGCGCCGAGTAGCTCGCGAGCAGCGTGCGGTAGTTGCGGCTGTCCGCCCGCAGCGAGTCGGCCTGGAAGGCCGTGATGTACGTGCTCGAGACGAGCAGTGCGACGAACATCGCCAGCACGACGAAGCTCACGCGTCTCAGTTCCTTGTTCATCAGCCGACCACCAGCCTCGGTTGGGAGCGCACCGAATCGGACAGGCGCAGCAGCAGGGCCACGATGATCCAGTTCGCCACGAGCGACGACCCGCCCGCCGCGAGGAAGGGCGCGGTGAGGCCGGTCAGGGGGATGACGCGGGTGACGCCGCCGAGGACGACGAAGACCTGCAGGGCGATGACGAACGAGACGCCGACGCCGAGCATGCGGCCGAAGTCGTCCTGGCCGACGAAGCCGATGCGGAAGCCCCGCGACACGAGCAGCATGTAGAGCGCGAGGATCGCGAAGATGCCGGCGAGCCCGAGCTCCTCGCCGAGGGCCGCGAAGATGTAGTCGCTCTCGGCCAGCGGGGTCGTCTGCGGGCGGCCCTGGCCGAGGCCGGTGCCGAGCAGGCCGCCGTTCGCGAAGCCGAACAGGCCGGTCACCAGCTGGAACGACCCGCCGTCGGCGTTGTACTCGACCGGGTCGAACGGGTTGAGCCAGGCGGCGAAGCGCCCCTGCACGTAGCCGAGGAAGGTGCTGGCGACGAGGGCCCCGCCGAGGAAGAGCGTGAGGCCGAGCACGATCCAGCTGGCGCGCCCCGTGCCGATGTAGATCATCACGAGGAACAGGCCGAAGTAGAGCAGCGAGGTGCCGAGGTCGCGCTGGAAGATCAGCACGCCCATCGCCACGAGCCAGACGATGAGGATCGGGCCGAGGTCGCGGGCACGGGGGAACCGCATGCCGAGGATCTTCGGGCCCATCAGCGAGAGGTTGTCGCGCGCGGTCACGAGGTAGCCGGCGAAGAAGACGGCGAGCGTGATCTTCGCGATCTCGCCGGGCTGGAACGAGAAGGGCCCGAGGTCGATCCAGACGCGGGCGTTGAGGCCCTCACGGCCGATGCCCGGCACCAGCGGCAGCAGCAGCAGCACGATCGAGACGAACATCGCGATGTAGCGGTACCGCGACAGCACGCGGTAGTTGCGGATGACGAGCAGCGCCACCAGGGCGATCGCCATCGCCATGGCCGTCCAGGCGATCTGCTTGATGCCGAGGGCGTCCCACCCGGCGACGCCGCGGGCCAGGTCGAGGCGGTAGATCTCGGCGATGCCGATGCCGTTGAGCGTGAGCGCGATCGGCATGATGAACGGGTCGGCCTCGCGGGCGACGACGCGCAGCACGAGGTGGAAGACCAGGGCCAGGCCGAGGATGCTCGAGCCCGACACGAGGACGCTCGGGTCGATCGCCCCCGTGGCCCCCAGCTGGACCAGCACGATCGCGCCGGCGCAGATGCCCGCCGCGGCGACGAGCATCAGCAGCTCGAGGTTGCGGAGCCGGGCCGGCTGACGCAGGCGGATGGTGATGGCCTGCGTGAAGTTCTCCGGGGGAGCGGAGGCGGCGGACGACGTGACGGGCCCGCGGGAGCCTCCCGCGCCTCCTCGGGACTGGCCGATCAGCTCGGTCGACGCGTCGTCACTCGGCCGCATCGGTCAGCCTCTCGACGATGGCGCGCGCGTCGCTGAGCGAGTCGGCGTTGATCGTGTCGCGTACGGTCAGCTGCGTGTAGTTGGGCAGGTCGTCGACCTGCACGGGGGTCTCTTCGTAGACCTCGCTGAGGCTGATCGGGCCGAGGGTCTGCTGAACGCCCTTGTAGATGACGAC
Organism: Frigoribacterium sp. NBH87; assembly: GCF_014217665.1. Classification (NCBI taxonomy): domain Bacteria; kingdom Bacillati; phylum Actinomycetota; class Actinomycetes; order Micrococcales; family Microbacteriaceae; genus Frigoribacterium; species Frigoribacterium sp. NBH87. Next base: position 1,922,259 of record NZ_CP043650.1, on the reverse strand, counting down.
GCTGCCCCCGCGCTCACCCACGTAGTAGTGGTCCTGGGTCCACTGGTAGGCCAGCACGAGGCCGGCGGCCAGGGCCCCGACCGCGACGACGAGGGCGACCAGCCAGGTGACGCGACGACGGCGACGACGACGGCGGTCCTCGGCGATGAGCTCGGCGAGGTACTCGTCGCTCTCGGGCTCGAAGTGGCTGTCCTCCGGCGTGGTCGCGACCTTGAGCGGGTGAAGCAGGATGCTGGGCAGGCGCAGCGACTTGCGCCCGGCCTCGCCCTCGAAGGTGAGGGGCTCGGAGGCCGAGCCGACCGTGACGGCGGGCTCGACCGAGGAGTCGCCCGACTCGTCGACGTCGACGACGACGACCGTGACGTTGTCGGGGGCGCCGTGGTCGAGCGTCTCCTTCACCAGGCGACGGCAGGTCTGCTCGGGGTCGAGGCCCGCCGCGAGGGCCTTCTTGATGCGGTCCTCCGCCAGGTAGCTGCTGAGGCCGTCGGAGCAGATCAGCCAGCGGTCGCCCGGCAGCGTGCCGAGGGTCGCGGTGTCGATCTCGGGCGCCGCGTCGACGTCGCCGAGCACGCGCATCAGGACGCTCCTGCGGGGGTGGACCGCCGCCTCCTCGGCCGTGATCCGGCCGCTGTCGACGAGGCGCTGCACGAACGTGTGGTCGGCGGTGATCTGGCTGAGCTCGCCCTCGCGCCACAGGTAGATGCGCGAGTCGCCGATGTGCGCGACGGTCATGCTGTCGCCGACGCGCAGCAGCGCGCTGACGGTCGTGCCCATGCCGGTGAGCTCCTGGTGCTCGAAGACCGTCTCGGCGAGCAGCTGGTTCGCGGCGATCAGCGACGACTGCAGCGCGAACTCGGCGTCGCCGGGCGAGGTGTACTGCTTGTCGGTCTCGCGGATGCGGCGGATCGCGATCGCCGAGGCGACGTCGCCCCCCGCGTGCCCGCCCATGCCGTCGGCGACGACGAACAGCTGTGTGCCGGCGTAGCCGCTGTCCTGGTTGTTGGACCGGATCTTGCCCACGTGGGACAGAGCGGCGCTCTTGGGGTGCGTCACGGGCGCTACCGTCGCAGCTCGAAGCTCGTCTGCCCGATCGTCACGGTGGCGCCGACCGGCACCGGTGTGGGAACGGTCACTCGCTCGCCCGCGAGGAAGGTGCCGTTCGTGCTGTCGAGGTCCTGCACGACCCAGCGGCCGTTCCAGAGCATCAGACGGGCGTGGTGCGTGGAGGTGTAGTCGTCGCGGATCACGAGGTTGCTCTCCTGCGAGCGACCGATCGTGAGCGGGCCGTCGCCGAGCGGCATCTCGAGGCCGGCCTTGGCGCCCTTCGTGATCACCAGGCGGGACGCGGGGCCGTCACCGGCGGGGGCGGGCCGACCCGCGCCTCCTGCAGGGGCCGGCGTCACCGGTGCTCGCGGAGCCGCGGGTGCCGGAGGCGCGGTGGCGGTCGACTGCGCCTGCCCCGACCCGCCGTCGGTGGGCAGCTTGCGCGCCCGCTGGCCGAAGAGGTCGGAGCGGAGCGCGAACACGATGGCGAAGACGAAGAGCCACAGCACGGCCAGGAAGCCGAACCGGAGGGCGAGGAGGGTGAGCTCGCTGGTCATCGACGGGCCTCCCGGGAGTCGGGCCCGGCGAAGGGGTCGGGCGTCGAGGACAGGGGGAGCACGCGGAACACGATACGCGTACGACCGATCTCGATCGTGGAGTCGGGCAGCAGGGGCGACTTCTTGAGCGGTGCGCCGTTGAGCTTCGAGCCGTTCGTCGACCCCAGGTCGCGGACCTGCGCGTGCTGGCCGTCCCACAGGACCTCGACGTGCTGACGGCTCGTGCCGGTGTCGCTCACCGTGATGTCGGCGTCGCTGCCCCGGCCGATGACGGTGCGCTGGCCGACCAGCGGGTGGCGCACCCCGTCGATCTCGACGAACGGACGCCACTTGACCTCGCCGCGGACGGTGCCCGACTCGATCGACATGATGCCGACGCTGAGCGAGTCGTCCTCCTGCAGCCGCACGCTGAGCGGGCCGGCGAAGGCGTAGCCCTGAGCGGTCGCGTGGCGCTGGGTCAGCTGCGTGAGCTCGTCGATCAGGGTCGGGCCGATGGCCGACATCTTCGCGTGGTCGGTCGCCGACAGCCGGACGACGAGGTCGTTGGGCACCAGGATCCGGTCGCGGGAGACGACGGCGGCCTTCGTGTCGAGCTCACGACGCAGAGCGTTCGTGATCTCCAGCGGCTGGACGCCCGAACGGAACGTCTTGGCGAAGGCACCGTTGACGGCGCGCTCCAGCCCACGTTCGAAGTTGTCGAGCAGTCCCATGCGTCTCCAGGTCGGGGGTCACTGGTCGCCCGATCTTAGCCGGGTCGCGTGCGAGGTCGGTGTCGGCCAGCCTGGGGACGCTCATCCGGGCCCCTCCACCGTGCTAGAGTTGCTGAGTTCGCGCGAGTGGCGGAATTGGCAGACGCGCTGGCTTCAGGTGCCAGTGCTCGAAAGGGCGTGGGGGTTCAAGTCCCCCCTCGCGCACGAACGAGAAAGACCCTCCTCTGGAGGGTCTTTTTCTCGTTCTCAGTGCTTGTCGGCTGCGCCGCCGCCCCTGCGGCGCAGGGGCAGAATGGCTCACCCTCTGGGTGAGCCGTTCTGCGGTGACGCGGGCGGGCGGGTTCGACGGGGTCGGGCGTCCGTGACGGCCCGGACGCGTCGAACTCGCCCGTTGTGGGGCTAGATGCCGTCGACCGCGGCCTTGGCGCGCTGCATCGCGGTCTGGGCGGACTCGTCGTTCGACTGCAGGGAGGTGCGCAGCGTGTTGATGATGGTGCGCACCTCGGTGGCGACGCGGTTCCAGCGTTGCTCCTTGCCCGCGTACTCCTCGCTGGAGCCGTCGGCCTGGTAGTCCGCCATGGCGGTCTTCACGTCGGCGAGCACCGCACGGCCCGCGCCGAGGAGTCGCTGCAGAACGAGTTCGGCCGTCGGTCGCTCGTGGTCATCCCGCGCGACCCGGCGCTCGCCGCGGGCGGCCGTGTACCGCTGAACCGCGTGACGGGCGAGTCGCGGCACGCCCAGGACACGCTGGCGTCGTACCTCCGCGAGCGTCTGACGAGCCACGGGGGAGGCGCGGGCTGAGCGGCCGGGACCGCCGGACCCGGGCGCGGCGCGCTCCCGGAGGCACGCTCCAGATCCGCTGATCCACTCCGGAGTGGATCAGCGGTGCGGGCGGGTCCTTCCTCCCGCCTGCCGTTGTCCGGCCCTCGCTCCGCTCCTCAGCCCAGGGTGACCGGCTCGATCAGCTGCGGGCCGGTGTTGCGCACCGAGTTGGCGTCGCGGCTGACCGGGTGGTGGGTCAGGTCGTGGGCGAGCTCGTGCGAGTCGCGGTCGAGCAGCTCGAGCAGCTCGGCCGTGCCGAGGTGGTCGCCGAGCCAGTCGTCGTACGAGTCGGGCGCGAGGCAGGCCGGCATGCGGTCGTGCACCTCGCCGGGCGCCACGTGCGCGTCGCGCGTGATGATCGACATCGACAGCACCCACTTGTCGGGGTCGTCGTCGGCTTTCGAGGGGTCGGGCCACGCGCTCATCACCCCTGCCATCGCGAGGGCCGCCTCCGGCTGGTGGACGAAGTGCGGCTGCTTGCCCGTCTCCGTCACCACCCACTCGTAGTAGCCCAGCGCCGGCACGATGCAGCGCGCCTGCGCGAACGGCCGCCGGAACATGCCGTTCGTCGCGACCGTCTCCATCCGCGCGTTGATCGGCTGCGGCCTCTTCTTGAGGTCGGGGTACCACGACGGCGTCAGGCCCCACCGCGCCCGGGGCAGCTCGCGCTCCCCGTGCCGCTGCCGCACCACCGGCACCGCGGTCGTCGGCGCGACGTTGAAGTCGTCGGGCAGGTCGGGCAGCCCGGCCAGCAGGTCGGGCAACAGCTCGGAGGTCGCCCGGGAGACGACGTAGCGACCGCACATCGCCCCAGTCTCCGCCTCCGCGCCCCACCGCGCCAGGGGTCGGCTCGACCCGGCCCGGTGCTCGCGCCCGGACCCCCGCGGTGGAACACTGGCGGCATGGAGAGCACCGAGCGCAGCATCCGCGGCTACGTCGTCGTCGGGGTCGTGCCGTCGACCGCCGAGCGGGTCGTCGCGACCGCCGTCGACCTCGCGGCGCGGTTCGGCACCGGCCTCGCCTGCGTCAGCGTCGAGCCCGACCGGATGGCGTTCGCCGAGGGCATCGACGGCACCGTCCTCTCCTACCCGCTCGACCCCCAGAGCTGGGCCGCCGAGCTCGAGTTCGACCCGGCGCTGGAGGCGCGGCTGCGGCCGATCGCGGAGGCCCGCGGAGTCGACCTGGTCGCCACCTGCCTCACCGGCGAGCCGGCCCACGTGCTCGGCGCGCTCGCCGACCGCGTCGACGCCCCGCTCGTGGTCGTCGGCAGCCGCGAGGCGGGGCTCCGCGGCAGCGTCCGCGAGTTCTTCGCCGGGTCGGTCGCGCTCCACCTCAGCCACCGCCAGCACCGGCCCGTCGTGGTCGTCCCGCTCGCCCCGGTCGCGCGCTCCGAGGCGCTGCCGTGGGACGACGACCTGTGACGCCGCCGACCCCGCCCGTCAGCCCGTCGACCCCGCCGCGCGACCCGTCGGCCCCGCCGCTCAGCCCGTCGACCCCGCTCCGTCGGCGCCTCCCGCTCGTGCTGCTCGTCGTCGCGGGCGGGGCCGTCGGCACGGCGCTGCGGGTCCTCGTGACGCTGGCCGTGCCTCCCGCGGGCTCGTTCGACACCGCGATCTTCGCGATCAACGTCGTCGGGGCGTTCGTGCTCGGCCTGCTGCTGGAGCGCCTGCTCCGCGGCGGGCCCGACGAGGGGCGTCGTCGCGTGCTGCGCCTCGGCCTCGGCACCGGCGTGCTCGGCGGCTTCACGACCTACAGCTCGCTCGCGACCGAGACGGCGACCCTCGGCGCCGCGGGCGACGTGCTGACCGCGTCCGTCTACGGGCTCGCGTCGGTGCTGCTCGGGGTGCTCGCGGCGGCCGCGGGGATCGCCGTCGGGGCCCGGTGGGCCCGGGGCTCCCGGTGACGCCGCTGCTGGTCGCCGCGACGGCCCTCGCCGGCGGGGTGGGGGCGGGCGCGCGCTTCTGGGTCGACGGGGCGGTGGGCGACGCGCTCGCGGCTCGTCGCTCACGCCGCGCGGTCGGCGGTGCGGACGCCGCCGCCCCCGCGCCCTACCCGTGGGGCACGGCCGTGATCAACGTCAGCGGGTCGCTGCTGCTCGGGCTGGTCACGGCGCTCGCGCTCGGGGCCGTCGTCTCGCCGACCTGGCGGGTGGTGCTCGGCACCGGGCTCCTGGGCGGCTACACGACCTTCAGCACGGCGAGCGTCGACACCGTCCGCCTGCTCGCCGCGGGGAGGCGCGGTGCCGGTGCCGCGTCCGCCCTCGGCCTCCTGGTCGCCGGCGTGGCGGCCGCGGGGCTCGGGCTCTGGCTCGGGTCGCTGCTCGCCTCCGCCTGACGGGCGGACGGCGCGGACGGCGCGGGCGGCGGGCGTCGCCGCCGACTCGCCGCGCAGCCCGGCTCAGACGTGCGTGGAGCGCTCGTGCTCGGCGTGGTCGGCCGGCTCGAGCTGGAAGGTCGCGTGCTCGACCTCGAAGTGGGCGGCGAGGCAGCGGTCGAGCGCGTCGAGCGTCTCGTCGACCTTCATGTCGCAGAACACGTCGCGCTCGACGACCACGTGCGCCGAGAAGACCGTCGCCCCGCTCGTGATCTGCCACGCGTGCACGTCGTGGGCCGAGACGACCCCGGGCGTGCCCGCGATGTGGCTGCGCACGTCGTCGAGGTCGATGTCGCCCGGCGCCGAGCCGAAGAGCACCCGGACGGCCTCGCGCAGCAGCGCCCAGGCGCGCGGCACGATCATCGCCGTGATGACGAGCGAGCCGATCGAGTCGGCCTGGGCGAAGCCGGTCGTCAGCACGACGACCGAGGCGACGACGACCGCGACCGAGCCCAGCAGGTCGCCGAGCACCTCGAGGTAGGCGCCGCGCATGTTGATCGAGTGGCTCGCCCCGCCGCGGAGCACCAGCAACGCCACGACGTTGGTCGCCCCGCCGACCACGCCGACGACGAGCATCGGCACGCCGAGCACCTCGTGCGTGGCCGGGTCGAGCAGCCGACCGACCGCCGAGACGGCGACGGAGCCGGCGACCGCGAGCAGCAGCAGGCCGTTCACGAGGGCGGCGAAGACCTCGACCCGCCGGTAGCCGTAGGTCTGGCGCCCGCTCGCCGGGCGGGCGGCGACCACCGTCGCGACGAGAGCGACGACGAGGCCGATCAGGTCCGAGGCCATGTGCCCGCTGTCGGCGAGCAGGGCGAGCGAGCCGGAGAGCACGGCGCCGACCGCCTGGGCGACGAGGCCGAGGGCGACGACGGTGATCGCGAGGCGCAGGCGTCGGCCGTCGGCGGCCATGTGCCCGTGCGTGTGGTCGTGCGCCATCTCGTGCTCTCTCGTGGGGCCCGAGCCGCCGGCCCGGGCGGGGTCGTCAGCGGTCGCCGCGGACGAACCTACCCGCGCGCACCGCGCAGCACCATGCCCGCGGCCCAGTCGATGACGATTCTCGGTGTCAGGAACTGCGGGAGGCGCCACCACCGCACCCGACGGAGGGCCAGGCTAGGCGCATGACCGACACCACCGCCTCCTCGTCCTCTCCGTCCGCCGAGCCCGTCCTGCGCCGCCGCGTGGCCGTGACGGGCGCGACCGGAGCCGTCGGCGGGCGCGTCGCGCGCACGCTCGCGGCGGCCGGCGTGCCGCTGCGGCTGGTCGTGCGCGACGCCTCGCGCGCTCCCGACCTCGGCGCGGCCGACGTCGAGGTCGCCGTCGCGACGTACGGCGACCACGAGGCGTCGGTGGCGGCCCTGCGCGGGGCCGACGTGCTGTTCATGGTGTCGGCGGCGGAGGCGGTCGACCGTCTCGCCCAGCACCGGGGCTTCGTCGACGCCGCGGTCGAGGCCGGCGTGCGCCACGTGGTCTACACGTCGTTCCAGGGCGCGGGGCCCGACGCGGTCTTCACGCTCGCCCGCGACCACGCGGCGACCGAGGAGCACCTGGCGGCGTCCGGGCTCGCGACGACCGTGCTGCGCGACAGCTTCTACCTCGACGTGCTGCCCGAGTTCGCCGACGAGGCGGGGGTGCTGCGCGGACCGGCCGGCGAGGGGCGCGTCGCGGCCGTGGCGCGGGCCGACATCGCCGACGCGGCCGCCGCGGTGCTGCAGGCCCCGGAGGCGCACGCCGGGCGGGTCTACGAGCTGACGGGCCCCGAGGCGCTCACCCTCTCGGAGGTCGTGGCCCGGCTCAGCGCCGTGCTCGGCCGGCCGTTCACGTACCACCCCGAGACGGTCGAGGAGGCCTACGAGTCGCGGCAGCGCTGGCAGCCGGAGCCGTGGCAGGCCGACGCGTGGGTGAGCACGTACACGTCGATCGCCTCGGGGGAGGTGTCGCGCGTGACGGACGACGTCCGGACGCTCACGGGGCACGCGCCGCTGTCGATCGAGGGGCTGTTCGGGGGGCGCTGAGTCGTCGGGTCGGGTGCGGGTGCCGGTGCCGGTGCCGGTGCGGTGCGGTGCGGTGCGGTGCGGTGCGGGTGCCGATGCGGGTGCTGGTGCGGGTGCGGGTGCGGTGCGGGCGCGGCGGCACCGGGCGGAGCGGCTCGTCCCGGAGATGCCCGCCGAGAAGGCTGATCCACTCCGGAGTGGAGGAGCGGGAAGGTGCTCCACTCCAGAGTGGAGGAGCGTGCGGGTCCTCCACTCCGGAGTGGAGGAGCGGGACGGGGTGCGTGTCCTGACACGGGCCGTTCCACTCCGGAGTGGAACGGACTTCCCGGCGGACACTTCCTGGCGGGCACTTCCCGCCAGGGGCCGAGCCAGGACAGGGCCTGGGGACCCATGGGACCGGGCGCCCGGGGCCCCGGGGCCCCGCGCCGTCGGACCCGATCGGGCTCAGCGCACGCGACGCGACGACAGCACGCCGCTGACGCCGAGCACCACCGTCGACAGGAACACGCCGACCATCGGCAGCTGCCACCCGCCCGACACGTCGTGCAGCGCCCCGATCGCGAGCGGCCCGAGCGACGCGATCGCGTACCCGCCGCCCTGCACCAGCGCCGAGAGCCGCCGGGCGTCGTCGTCGGTCGAGGCCATCCGCACGATCACGATGAACACGATCGTGATGCCGCCGCCCTGGGCGGCGCCGCCGAAGAGCGACCAGACGAACCACATCTCGGGCACGAAGAGCAGGCCGAGCGGCATCGCCGTCCAGCAGACCGCGATGATCGCGATGACGACCGCCGGGCGCACCCGCAGCGCGAGCAACGGAACCCCGAGCGCCCCCACGACCGCCAGGATCTGGAAGATCGACGAGCTGGCCCCCGCCGCCTCCCGCGTCAGCCCGACCTCGTCGCGCAGCAGCGTCGGCATCCAGGCCGTCAGCCCGTAGTACGCGAACGCCTGCCCCGAGAAGGCCAGCATCAGGCCCCACGTCGTCGCCCGGCGCAGCAGGGGGCGCCGGCGCTCGGCCGCGTCGCGCGCCGCCGACGCCTCGTCGACGACCGAGATCCCGCCGGTGAGCACGTCCGACGCCGACGCCGAGCTCGCACCCGGCGAGGAGGCGCGGGTCGCGTCGTCGGGGCCGGCCGCCCCGGGTGCCCCGCCGGCCTCGCCGACCCCGCCCGCGACTCCTGCCGGTCGACCGCGGCCGAAGGCGACCCGCGGCCCGACCGCGATCGACCAGACGACCGCCGCCAGCACGGCGAGCACGCCCCACGTGATGAGCGCGAGCGGCCAGCCCACGGCCGCCGCGATCGGCGCCGTCGCGAGCGACGTGATCATCGACCCGACGTTGAGCGCCGACGTGTAGATGCCCGTGACGAAGCCCACGCGCTCGGGGCTGAAGTCGCGGCGGATGATCACCGGCAGCACCACGTTGCCCACCGTGATGGCGACGCCGATCACGATCGTGCCGACGTACAGCCACGACGACGTGCCGAGGGCGCGCAGCAGCGTGCCGACGAGCACGCCGGCGAGGCCGATCGACACCGCGCGCTCCGGGCCGAGCTGCACGATCAGGCCCGAGGCCAGCGGGCTCGCCAGCGCGAAGCAGAGCACCGGGATGCTGGTCAGCAGCCCCGCGACGACCGCCGAGAGCTGCAGGTCGCCGATCATCTGGTCGAGCACCGGCGCCGTGGCCACGATCGGCCCGCGGAGGTTCAGCGCGATCAGCACGATCGCGAGCGTGGTCAGCCAGATCGGCGCGGAGCGGACGGCCGCCCCGCCGACCTTCGTCACGCCGCGCCGCGCAGCGGGACGCCGAGCAGCACCGCGACGTCGGCCGGCGTCGCCGCGACCGCCACGGCCCCGGCGTGCTCGGCCTCGTCGCCGTAGCCCCAGCCCGCCATGATCGTCGGCACGCCGTGCACCGCGGCGCCCTCGACGTCGTGGTGGCGGTCGCCGATCAGCACCGGCCGCGACAGGTCGACGCCGCGCTCGCCGAGACGGCGGAGGGCCTCGGCGACGACGTCGGCCTTCGTGTTGCGGACCTCGTCGTCGGAGGCGCCCGTCACGAGGTCGAGGTACTGCAGCAGGTCGTGGGTCTCGAGGATGCGCGTGGCCGGGGTCTCCGGCTTCGAGGTCGCCGTCGAGGTCGGCAGGCCGGCCGCGTGCACGGCGGCCATGAGCTCTCGCACGCCCGGGAAGATCGGGCTGTCGAGCGCGCCGTGCGCGAGGTAGTGGGCCCGGTAGACCCTCATCGCCTCGACGAGGCGGTCGCCGGAGAGGCCCAGGCGCACCTCGAAGCTCTGCGGCAGCGGCGGGCCCACCCAGGCGAGCATCTCGGCCTGCGGCGGGACGGGCAGCCCGAGCTGCTCGATGGTGAACGCGAGGCTCGCCGTGATGGCGGGCGCGGAGTCGGCGATCGTGCCGTCGAGGTCGTAGAGGACGGCGGTGTAGGGGAGAGTCATCGCCCTCAGCTTAGGAGCGGACGGCGCCGCCGGGTCGTCAGCCGACGCGGCGCAGCGGCCAGGTCGTCGTCGCGGGCTCGAGCACGACGGCGGGCGTCGCCGACACGAGCGACGGCTCGGCCCTCGGCGTCATGCGCCCGACGGGCACGTCGACGGGCAGGTCGAGGGGCCGCGTCACCACGATCGACTCGAAGATCGGGGTCGCGTCGCGACGGGCGACGATGGCGTCGAAGATGGGCGAGGTCATGGCGGGTCCTCCTGCGGGTCGGCGCCGGCCTGCCCGGTCGCCTCCCGGAATACTACGCTGATATTCACATTTCGCAACCGCGCGCGACGAGCTGTGCGCGGCCGCTCAGAACAGCCGCGAGTGCGAGTCGTCCAGCCCGCGCATGGCGTCGTAGTCGAGCAGCAGCGTCCGGATGCCCCGGTCGTGGGCGAGCGTGCGCGCCTGGGGCTTGATCTCCTGCGCCGCGAAGACGCCGGTCACCGGGGCGAGGTGCGGATCCCGGTTCATCAGCTCGAGGTACCGCGTCAGCTGCTCCACGCCGTCGATGTCCCCGCGACGCTTCAGCTCGACCGCCACCGCGCCTCCCGCGGCGTCCCGGGCGAGGATGTCGACCGGCCCGATCGCCGTCATGTACTCGCGCCGCACGAGGGTGTGGCCCTCGCCGAGCAGCTCGATCTGCTCGGCCAGGAGCTTCTGCAGGTCGGCCTCGACGCCGTCCTTCGTGAGGCCCGGGTCGACGCCCATCTCGTGGCTCGAGTCGTGGAGCACCTCGTGGATCGAGACGACGAGCACGTCGGCGGTCTTCGGCTGCGTGACCTTCCAGAGCTCGGTGACCCCCGCCTCCCGCTGGTCGTCGTCGGGCTCGACCACGCGGACGGTGCAGGGCGGGCTCATCCAGTTCAGCGGCTTGTAGCTGCCGCCGTCGGAGTGCACCAGGAGGCTGCCGTCGCGCTTGACCATCAGCAGGCGGGTGGCGAGGGGCAGGTGGGCGCTGAGTCGGCCGGCGTAGTCGACCGAGCAGCGGGCAATGACGAGGCGCACCCGACGATCCTAGGTGCCCGGTGAGCCGTCGGGCTCGTGACGATCCGTCGATATCTTCTTGACAGAATGCGAGATGCGAAATACCGTCGGGGTGACCGAGGGGCCGTGCCCCGACCGACACCCGATCGAGAGGCCCCGCCGTGAGCGCGACCCTGCCCCGCCCGACCCGCCCCGCCCAGCCGCACCGCACCCGCGACTCCCACGCTCCCCGCCCGGCCGTCGACCCGGCGGGCCTGATGCTCGTCGACATCGCGACCGGCCGGTACCTCCCCGGCGACGAGATCGACGCACAGGTCGTCGCCCGCGAGCACGGGCTCCGCCCCGTCGACGTGCGCATCGCCCTCTACGACCTGCGGCGGGCCGGCCTCGTCACCGGCGTGCCGTTCAGCGGCACCCGCGTCGTCGTCTGGCACCGCCGCACGAACGAGGCCCTCATGCGGCGCCTCGGCCGGGTGCTGGCGGGCGTCGCCGCCGTGTCGCCCGTGCTCGAGGCCCTGCCCGAGCCCGCCGAGACCCGCCTGCCCGCGGCCGACCTGCTCGTGCGCCACGGCCTCGCGCTGCCCGCCGACGTCGAGCACTTCCTCGACCTGGCCCGCACGATGGTCGACACGCTGCCGACCGACGAGCGGGTCCGCGTGCACTCGGAGCTGCTGCTGCCGCTCACCGTGCTCTCGACGACCACGGCCCTGCACGTGCACGGCGTCGTGCCGGCGCTGCCCGAGGGCGTGCGCGGAGCGATCGTCGACCTCGTCGAGGCGGCCGCGCACTACGGCGACTGGGCCGACGTGCCGGGGCTCGTCGCCGACTACACGGTCGCGCTCGGCGCCGACGAGCCCCGCTCGCCCGGCGACCCCGCCTGACCGGCGCGGGCGCACCCTCTTCTCGCACCGACACCCTGTTCTCGCACCGACACCCCGCCGCGGCAGGGTTCCCGTGCGAGGAAGGGGTTCGGGACGGGGCGGACGGGGCGGACGGGGCGGACGGGGCGGACGGCGCGCGGGTCAGCGGCGGGAGGGCTCCCGCGCGGCACCCGAGGCGAGCCCGGCCACGGCGATCAGCACCAGCACGACCCAGAGCCCGTTGAGCAGCCCGACGTGCTCGCCGAGGAACCCGATCACCGGCGGCATCGCGAGGAAGGCGACGTAGCCGATCGTCGCCACCGCGCTCACGCGGGCCGCGGCGTTCCGCGAGTCGTCGGCGGCGGCCGACAGCCCGACCGGGAACCCGAGCGCCGACCCGGCGCCCCAGAACACGACGCCGACGATCGCGAGCCACGGCTCGGGCGCCACGATCACGAGCAGCAGGCCGAGCGCGGCCGACACCGCCGAGAAGCGCAGCATGGGGACGCGTCCGAACCGGTCGAGCAGCGGCGAGCCCGCGACGCGGGTGATCGTCATGGCCGTGACGAAGACGAAGAAGACGACGGTGCCGGCGGCGTTCTCGAGCCCGTGGCCGTCGACCATGGCGAGGGCGAGCCAGTCGTTGGCCGAGCCCTCCGCGGTCGCCATGCCGAGCACGATGAGGCCGATGAGCACCGTGCCGGGGGTGCGCCACACCGCGAGGCGCGAGCGCCAGCCGCCGGTGGTGCCGGAGGCGCCGGCCGCGTCGCCCTCGACGGGCGCGTGCCCGAGGTCCTCCGACTGCATCCACCGCGTGACGACGAGCGCCGTGGCGGCGATCGCGACCGCCAGCACGGTCACGTGCACGGACACCGGCACGTCGAGCGCCTCGGCCCCGGCGCTGAGGAGCGCGCCGACCATGGTGCCCAGGCTGAAGGCGGCGTGGAAGAGGGGCATGACGGTCTTGCCGAGCACGCGCTCGGCGGCGGCGCCCGAGACGTTCATGCCGACGTCGCAGAGCCCGTTGCCGAGGCCGAAGACGGCGAGGCCGAGCACGATGCCGACGAAGCCGACGCCGAGGTCGGTGCTGAGGCCGGCGATCGTGAGGCCGACGGCGACCGTGCCGAGCGAGGCGAGCACCGTGCGGCGGGCGCCGAGCGCGGCGATGAGGTGGCTCGAGAAGGTGATGCCGACGATCGAGCCGACGCTGAGGCCCGTGACGAGCAGGCCCATCTCGAGCGTCGTCGCGCCGAGCACGTCGCGGACGGCCGGCACGCGGCCCAGCCAGGTCGCGACGGCGAGCCCGCTGAGGCCGAAGACGACGAAGAGCGCGTTCCGCCACCGGACGACCTGTTGGCGGGTGAGGTCGCCGTCGTAGCTGCGCTTCTCGGCGGTGGGGCTGGTCATGGCGGTGTCACCTCGAGCGTCGGTGTTCGGCGGGCGGGAGCGCTCCGACCGGCCGGCACCGCGCCTCCTCGGGCCTGGTGACATGCGGGTCGAATCGATTCGACCGTCAGCCTAGGGGGTCGTCGGGCCCGCTGTCGAGGGCGGGCCGGGCGAGCGACGATCGAGCGACGACCGGGTGGCGACCGGGCGGCTGCCGGGCGGCGCCTCGTGGGTAGGGTCGGCCCATGACGACGCTCACGCTGCCCGCCGACCTGGCCTTCCCGGTGATCGACGGCCACAACGACCTGCCCTGGGAGTGCCGCGTCGCCCGCGGCTCGAGCGTCGAGGGCGTCGACGACACGGCCCTGACGCTGCACACCGACCTGCCGAAGCTCCGGGCGGGCGGCGTCGTCGGCCAGTTCTGGTCGGTGTTCGTCGAGACGACCGAGCCCGACCCGGTGCGCGCGACCCTGCAGCAGATCGACCTCGTCCACCGGATGGTCGCCCGCTACCCGGAGTGGCTCGCCCTCGCGCGCACCGCCTCCGACGTGGTCCGGGCCGTGGAGCAGGGGCGCGTCGCGTCGCTGCTCGGGGCCGAGGGCGGGCACTCGATCGGCGACGACCTGGCCGTGCTGCGCACCTTCGCGCGCCTCGGCGTCCGCTACATGACGCTGACGCACAACGACGACACCCCGTGGGCAGACTCGGCCACCGGCAGCCGGCCGCACGGCGGGCTCACCGACCGCGGCCGCGAGGTCGTCGCCGAGATGGAGCGGCTCGGCGTGCTCGTCGACCTGTCGCACGTCAGCCCCGACACGATGCGCGACGCGCTCGACGTCGCGACGGCGCCGGTGGTCTTCAGCCACTCGTCGACCGTCGGCGTGGCCGACCACCCGCGCAACGTGCCCGACGACGTGCTGCGGCGGCTGCCCGACGTGGGCGGCGTCGTGATGGTCACCTTCGTGCCCCAGTTCGTCTCGCGGCGGTACGCCGACTGGCTCGCCGCCGACGTCGCCCGGGCCGAGGGCGAGCCGGGCGAGGCCGCGCCGCCGGTCACCGCGGCCGACGTCGCCGACCACGTCGAGCACGCCCGCGACCTCGCCGGGGCGGCCCACGTCGGCCTCGGCGGCGACTACGACGGCACGCCGACGCTGCCCGACGACCTCCGCGACGCGTCGCGCTACCCGGTGCTGGCCGACGAGCTGAGGAGTCGCGGGTGGGGCCCCGCAGACCTGCGCGCCCTGGCCGGCGGCAACGTCCTGCGCGTGCTCGCCGCGACCGACGAGCGGTTCGCCGCGAACTGAGCGGCGCGCCCGCGGCGGCGTGCGGCCCTGCGGGGCCGGCCCTGAGTGGGCGCCTCGCGGGGACCGGCCCTGCGGCGCCCGGCGCTGGGCGCCCGGCCTTGCGGGGGCGTCCGGGCCGGTCAGCTAGGCTGCGGCACCATGAGCCGGGCAGAGGGCGACGTCGCCGCGAGGCCGACCCTCGCCGCGGTCGCGCGGGCGGCCGGGGTCAGCGCGAGCACCGCCTCCCTGGCGTTCAGCGGAGCCGGCCCCGTCTCCGACGAGACCCGCACGCGCGTGCTCGCGGCCGCCGCCGAGCTCGGCTACGGCGGCCCCGACCCCCGGGCGCGCTCGCTGCGCCGCGGCCGGTCGGGCATCGTCGGCGCCGTGCTCGAGGACACCCTGAGCAACGCCTTCCGCGACCCGATCAACGTCGCGATGCTCGACGGCATCGCCGACGTGACCGGCCCCGCCGACAACTCGCTGCTGCTGCTCACCGAGAACGAGGGCGAGCACTCGCGCCTGCTCGACGCGCCCCTCGACGCGGCCGTTCTCTTCGGCTGCAGCACGCGGCTCGACGAGTCGGTGGAGGCCGTGCGGCGCCGCGGCATCCCGCTCGTGTCGATCGAGGCGAAGCCGATGGAGGGCGTGCTCGACATCGGCGAGGACAACGTCGGGGCCTCCGAGCTGCTCGCCCGCCACCTGCACGACCTCGGCCACCGTCGCGTCGCCGTCGTGGCCCTCGAGCTGGGCCCCACGCGCTGGGTCGGGCCCCTCACCGACGAGCGCGTCGCCCTCGGCACCTCGTGGCCCACGCTCGAGCGGCTGCGCGGCACCCGCCGCGTCTACCCGGGCGTCGGCGGCCTGGTCACCTACGGAAGCTGGACGAGCGAGGGGCACCGGGCCGGGCTGCAGCTGCTCGACGTGCCCGAGCACGAGCGGCCGACCGCGATCATCGCGCAGAGCGACCTGCTGGCCTCGGGCGTCATCGCCGCCGCGGCCGAGCTGGGGCTCTCGGTGCCGCGCGACCTCAGCGTCGTGGGCTACGACGGGGTGCGGCTCGACGACCCGCGCGCCGCCGACCTCACCACGGTCGTGCAGCCCGCGGTCGAGAAGGGCCGGGCCGCGGGGCGCGCCGTGCTCGCGCTGCTCGCCGGGGAGCCCGCGGTGGGAACGACCTTCACGAGCGTGTTCCGCGCGGGCTCGACGACGGCGCCGCCGGCGCGCTGAGCGGCGTCGCACGCGGCTGCGCCATCGGAGCACCTGGCTCGCCCCGCCGGCTCGCCCCTCCGAGCCGCCGAGAGGCCGCCGAGGTGCCCCCTCCTGGGCCCTCGGTGCGCACGAGGTCCCACGACGGGGCACGTCGCCGTCGCGGTCTCGCGCGCGGCGCGGCCCTGCGTGCGGCACGGCCCTGCGTGCGGCGCGGGCCTGCGTGCGGCGCGGGCCGGCGCACGGTGGCGGTCGCGCGTGCGGCGCGGGCCTCTGCGGTGAGCAGTTCTCGCGACTCGCGGGGCCTGCACCGGCCGACCCGCGCCTCCCGCCCCTAGCGTCGCCGTGTGCACATCACAGTCCTGTCTGTCTCCCTCGCCCTCGTGATCGGCATCGTCGTGCCGATCGTCGTCGCCGCCCTGGTCCGTCGCGGCGACGCGGCGCGGGGCAAGACGTTCCCGATGCCCGACGCCGTCACCGGCGTGCTGTTCGAGGTGCGCACCCGTCGCTGGCAGCGCGTGCTGCTGCGGGTGATCGGCTACGTCATGGCGATCGTGGGCGCGTTCATGACCTTCATCGGGGCCGTCGTCGGCTTCACCGACCCCGACGAGGCCCTGCCGTTCGGGTTCTGGATCGCCGCGGTGCTCATCCTCGCCTTCGGCGTCTGGCTCGTCATGATGGCCAGCGCCCTCGGGCGCACCCGGCTCCAGGTCTGGGAGGACCGCCTCCTCGCCCGCCGCGGCTTCCGGGCCGAGCGCCTGGTGCTGCTCTCGGACGTCGCGAGGCTCACGCCGTACGCGAGCCAGTACGGCGGCATCGTCGCGAAGGGGGCCGACGGGGGCAAGCTCTTCATCTCGGACGGGCTCGAGCTGAACCACGACCTGCTCGCCGACCACCTGCGCACGCGGCTGCCGCAGGTCTGGGCCGCGTCGTTCCCCGGCGACGCGCGCGGGGCGCAGCGCTGACGCCGTCACCGCGCTGACGCCCCCCCCACTGCGCTGACGCCCCCACCGTCTGACGCCGCGCCGACGCCCCCGCACCACGCGCCTCCCCTCGCGCCACCGGCCGCAGATGCCGACCACGGAGCCCAGAACGAGTGGAGATCCGGTCACCAGAGCGCGCTCGGGGCCGATCTGGTCGGCATTTGCCCCCCGCGCGACGTAGCCGAGGGTCGGCGACGCTCAGCGCGCGCACCCCTAGCGACGCAGCCGACGGCCCGCGACCCTCAGCGCGCCCCGACGACCATCCACCGGTCCGTCCGCGCGCGCAGCCCGAGCGTGACCGCCCGGGCCCCGATGTACCCGAGGCCGAACGCGAGCCAGAGCGCGACCGCGCCCGACGTCGTCGACCCGACCCGCGACTCCACCGGCAGCAGCACCGCGAGGTAGGCGGCGAGGCTCACGACCGACGCGATCGCGAGGTAGCGGGCGTCGCCCGCTCCGAGCAGCACCCCGTCGAGCACGAAGACGAAGCCCGCGAGCGGGATGCCGACCGCCATCGCCACCACCACCGACGGCAGCAGCGCCTGCACGCCCGGGTCGGGGCTGAAGACCGGCGCCAGCACCGGCGCGAGCAGGGCCAGCACGCCGCCGAGCAGCACCCCGCCGCCGACGCCGAACAGCATCAGCCGCCGCGTGATCGCCCGCACGCGCTCGCGGTCGCCGCGGCCGAGGGCGTGCCCGATCATCGCCTGCCCGGCGATCGCGAGGGCGTCGAGGGCGAACGCGAGGGTGATGAAGAGCGTCAGCGCGACCTGGATCGTGGCCAGCCCGGTGACCCCCGAGGAGGCGGCGGCCGCGACGGTCGCGATGAGCGCGGCTCGGAGCCCCGCGTTCCGCACGAGCAGCCAGCCCCCCGCCTGGGCGGTGCGGCCGACCCCGGCGAGCCCCGGTCTCAGGTCGGCGCCGACGGCCCGGGCGGCCCGCACGGCGATGACGACGTACACCGCCGCCATGCCCCACTGCGCGACGACGGTGCCGGCCGCCGAGCCGGCGATGCCCCAGCCGAGGCCGTAGAGGAAGAGCGCGTTGAGCCCGGCGTTCGCCGCGAAGCCGACGGTGGCGACGACGAGCGGGGTGCGGGTGTCCTGCAGCCCGCGCAGCAGGCCGGTCGCGGCGATCACGAGCAGCATGCCGGGCAGCCCGAGCAGCGAGACCGAGAGGTAGGTCGTGGCGGCCGCCGCGACGTCGTCGGCCACGCCGAAGAGGCCCACGAGCGGCTCGGCCGTCACCGCGCCGACGCCCGCGACGACCACGCCGACCAGCAGCGCGAACCACATGCCGTCGACGCCGGCACGGATCGCCCCGCGCTGGTCACCGGCGCCGAGCCGCCGCGCGACCGTCGGCGTCGTGGCGTAGGCGAGGAAGATCAGCAGCCCGAGGGCCGTCTGCAGGACGACGCTGGCCACGCCGAGGCCGGCCAGGGGCACGGAGCCGAGGTGGCCGACCAGGGCGGTGTCGGTGAGCAGGAAGAGCGGCTCGGCGACGAGGGCCCCCAGCGCCGGCACGGCCAGGCGGACGATCTCACGGTCGAGGGGCGAGCGGAGGCGCACGCTCAGTCGGTGCCCCGGAGCCGACCCAGCACGCTCATCACGTGGAACACGACGATCGCCGCGACCGTGCCGAGGATGATGCCGCCGAAGCTGGCGCCGCCGAGCACGAGGGTGAAGTCGGCGATGCCCATGATCAGCGCGACGCCGGCGGTGAGCTGGTTCTTCGGGCGGCTGAAGTCCACCTTGTTCTCGACCCAGATGCGGATGCCGATGACGCCGATGAGGCCGTAGAGCGCGGTGGT
Organism: Frigoribacterium sp. NBH87; assembly: GCF_014217665.1. Classification (NCBI taxonomy): domain Bacteria; kingdom Bacillati; phylum Actinomycetota; class Actinomycetes; order Micrococcales; family Microbacteriaceae; genus Frigoribacterium; species Frigoribacterium sp. NBH87. The sequence continues at coordinate 1,903,745 of NZ_CP043650.1, read as the reverse complement.
CACGCCGCCGAGCACCCCCGGCGGGATGGTGAAGATGACGGCGCCGATCTTGGGCGAGAGGCCGAGCAGGATCGCCACGACGCCGGCGACCCAGTAGGCCGCGGTGGAGAAGACGCGGGTGGCGCTCATCACGCCGATGTTCTCGCCGTAGGTCGTCGTCGCCGAGCCGCCGCCGAGGCCCGCGATCACGGTGCTGAGGCCGTCGGCGAAGAGCGCACGACCGGTCAGCGGGTCGAGGTCGCGCTTCGTCAGCTGCCCCACGCCCTTCACGTGCCCCACGTTCTCGGCGATCAGCGCGAGCACGACGGGCAGGAAGCCGAGGTAGATCGGCAGCTGACCGAGGTCGAAGGCGGGGGCGGTGAACGTCGGCAGGCCCACCCACGGCGCGGCCGCGACGGCGCTGTAGTCGACCGCGCCCGCGATGACGGCGGCGACGTAGCCGACGACGACGCCGACGAAGATCGAGAGGCGCCCGAGGAGGCCCTTGAAGAGGACGGCGCTGAGCACGACCGCGGCCAGCGTGATGAGGGCGATGCCCGGCGAGAGGGCGAAGTTGTCGCGGGCGGCGGGGGCGAGGTTGAAGCCGATCAGGGCCACGATCGAGCCGCTGACGACCGGCGGCAGGAGGGCGTCGATCCACCGCGTGCCGGCGAGGTGCACGAGCACGCCGACGAGGGCGAGCAGCGCCCCGACGACGATGATGCCGCTCAGCGCGAGGGGGATGCCGCCCACGTCGGTGGCGGCGGCGATCGGCGCGAGGAAGGCGAACGACGAGCCGAGGTAGCTGGGCAGCCGGTTCTTCGTGATGAGGAGGAAGAGCAGCGTGCCGATGCCGGAGAAGAGCAGGGTCGTGCTCGGCGGGAACCCCGTGATGATCGGCACGAGGAAGGTCGCGCCGAACATCGCGACGACGTGCTGGCCGCCGAGGCCGACGGTGCGGGGCCAGGTGAGGCGTTCCTCCGGGGCGACGATCTCGGTCGAGTCGACGGTCTTGCCGTCGCCGTGCAGTGCCCAGGGGAGTGCCATGCCGAGAACTGTAGCGAGGAAGCCGTTTCCTCCGTGTTTCCTGGGGACGGCCGGCGGTGAGCTCGGTCGACCGGGCCGTGCGGCGTCTCGCGGGGCCTCCCCGGACGGCCGTCGGGGGCCTCACCTAGGCTGACGGGCATGACGAGCGACGCGCTGACCTCCGGCATCACCACCGACGACCTCGACCCCGCGGTGCGCCCGCAGGACGACCTGTTCCGCCACGTGAACGGCCGCTGGATCGCCCGCACCGAGATCCCCGACGACAAGGCGCGCTACGGCTCCTTCCTCGTCCTGGCCGAGGAGGCCGAGGCCGCCGTCCGCGACATCATCCACGAGTCGCAGGAGGCCGAGCCGGGCACCGAGGCCCGCAAGGTCGGCGACCTGTTCACGAGCTTCCTCGACGAGGGCCGGGTGGAGGCGCTGGGCGCGGCCCCGCTCCGCCCGCTGCTCGAGCAGGTCGAGCAGGTCGGCGACGTGCCCGACCTGCTGCGCCTGGTCGGCAGCTTCGAGAAGCAGGGCGTCGCGAGCTTCGTGCAGCTCTTCGTCGACAACGACCCGGGCGACCCCGAGCGCTACGTCGTCTTCCTCGAGCAGGGCGGCCTCGGCCTGCCCGACGAGTCGTACTACCGGGAGGAGAAGTTCGAGTCCGTCCGCACGGCGTACGTCGCCTTCGTCGAGACCATGCTCGGCCTGGCCGGGCTCGACGGCGCCGCCGGCCGTGCCGCCCGCGTCGTGGCGCTCGAGACCGAGCTGGCCACGCACCACTGGAGCAACGTCGCGACCCGCGACAGCGACGCCACCTACAACCTGCAGCCGTGGTCGGAGCTCGCGGCCTCGGCGGCGGGGGTCGACCTTGCGGTCTGGCGCGACGCGGTGCAGGCGCCGGCCGGCACCTTCGACGAGGTCGTCGTGCGCGAGCCCTCGTTCGTCTCCGGCCTCGCCGGCCTGCTCGTCGACGAGCGGCTGCCCGAGTGGCGCGACTGGCTGAGCTGGCAGGTCGTCCGCTCGTTCGCCGCGTACCTCTCGTCCGACTTCGTCGAGGCGAACTTCGACTTCTACGGCCGCACGCTGACCGGCACCCCCGTCCAGCGGGCGCGCTGGAAGCGCGGCGTCTCGTTCGTCGAGGGCGCGATGGGCGAGGCCGTCGGCCGCATCTACGTCGAGCGGCACTTCGCGCCGGCGGCGAAGACCGCGATGGACGACCTGGTCGCGAACCTCGTCGAGGCCTACCGCCAGAGCATCACGCAGCTCTCGTGGATGACCGACGAGACCCGGCAGCGCGCGCTCGAGAAGCTCGACAAGTTCACCCCGAAGATCGGCTACCCGGTGAAGTGGCGCGACTACTCGGCCCTCGAGGTCGACGCGAGCGACCTGATCGGCAACGTGCGCTCGCAGGCCGTCGTCGGGTTCGACCGCGAGCTGGCCAAGATCGGCTCGCCGATCGACCGCGACGAGTGGTTCATGACGCCCCAGACGATCAACGCGTACTACAACCCCGGCTTCAACGAGATCGTCTTCCCCGCGGCCATCCTGCAGTTCCCGTTCTTCGACGAGACCCGCGACGCCGCCGCGAACTACGGGGCCATCGGTGCGGTGATCGGCCACGAGATCGGCCACGGCTTCGACGACCAGGGCTCGAAGTACGACGGCGACGGCCGCCTGACCGACTGGTGGACGGCCGCCGACCGGGAGGCCTTCGAGGCCCTCACCTCGTCGCTGATCGCGCAGTACGACGCGCTCGAGCCCGCGCAGGTGCCCGGCCACCACGTCAACGGCGCCCTCACGATCGGCGAGAACATCGGCGACCTCGGCGGCCTGTCGATCGCCTACGACGCGTACCTCCTCTCGCTGGGCGGCGAGGAGGCGCCGGTCGTCGACGGCCTGACCGGCGCGCAGCGCTTCTTCCTCAGCTGGGCCCAGGCCTGGCAGATCGCCATCCGTGACGAGGAGGCGATCCGCCTCCTGTCGATCGACCCGCACTCGCCGAACGAGTTCCGCTGCAACCAGATCGTCCGCAACATCGACGAGTTCTACGCGGCGTTCGACGTGACCGAGGGCGACCGCCTCTGGCTGCCCGAGGCCGAGCGCGTCACGATCTGGTAGCCCCGCGCGGGTGACGGAGGGTGCAGGAGGCGGTCGTCGCGACCGCCGGGGAGGCGACCGTGGCGCCGGTGCGCGCCACGGTGGCTCCCGTGCGCCCGAGTCGTTCGGCCGGTCGTTCACGACGCTCGGCGAGCTCGCCGTGGAGGGCGCGTCGGTCTCGGTGGCCGTGCGCGACCTCGACGGCGGCGACGACCTGCTGAGCGTCGACGAGACGGTCGCCCTGCCGGTCGCCCAGGTCGGCGCCCTGCTGCTGCTCGTCGAGGTCAGCGCGCAGATCGAGTCGGGCCGTCTCGGCGCCCTCGACGAGCTCGAGCGCCTGGCCGGCCCCGGCGACCGAGCCGCGCTCGGCGGCGGAGGGGTCTGGTCGTACCTGCAGCGTCGGGCCCTCGCCGTGACCGACGCGGCGGCGCTGGTCGGCGCGCTGCGCGACCCCGCGGCCGTGAACGCGCTCGTGGGGAGGGTCGGCCTCGACGCCGTGCGAGCCCGCGCCGACGGCCTCGGCCTGGTGCGCACGGCCCTGCTCGACGAGGTGCGCGCCGAGCGCGGCCCGGACGACGCCCCGGCCCTCGCCGTCGGCACGGCGGTCGAGCTCGTCGGGCTGATGACCCGCCTGACGCACGGCGAGGTCGTCGACGAGGCGGTCTCGAGCCGCGTGCTCGGCTGGCTGTCGCTCGGCGTCGACCTCTCGCTCGTGGCCGGGTCGTTCGGCCTCGACCCGGTGTCGCACCGCCGGTTCGACCACGGCCTGCAGCTCGTCAACACGGTGGGGGTCTCACCGGGGACGCGCTCCGAGCTCGGCGTGCTGCGCGGCCCGGCCCACGGGGTGGCGTACGCCGTGACCGTGGCGTTCGACGACCTCACGCTGGCCCGCCGCCTCCGCGTGGTGGACGCGCTGCGCTCACTCGGCACCGACCTGCTGGAGCACGTGCACTGAGCCGGGGCGCCTGCGCCCGACCGGCCAGGGGTCAGTCGATGAGCCCGAGCCCGGCGACGACGCGCAGCGTCTCGACGCCGGCGGGCGGGCAGCGGTCGGCGTCGGCCGTCGTGACCCAGTGCAGCGAGCCCACCTCCGCCGAGGGAGTCGCGGGCGGGCTGCTCGACAGCGGCTCGGCCGCGTAGAGGGTCATGTGCACGATGCGCCCGTCGGGCTCGCCGTGCGCCTGGGTGCTGACCGTCGTCAGCTCGCGGACGCTCGCGGGGTCGAGCTCGAGGCCGACCTCCTCGCGGGTCTCGCGGGCGAGGGCGTCCTCGCCGGTCTCGCCCGCCTCCCGCTTGCCGCCGGGCAGGTACAGCACGTCGCGCCCCCGGGCGGTGACCATGAGGAGGCGGCGATCACGGACCAGCACCAGCGCGCTGACGACGAGGGGCTCCATGGTGCCCATCCTCCCGCGTCGAGCGGTCACGGTCGGCTGCTGGTCGGCGGGGGAGCGGCACGGCGTGGCCACTCGACCCTCGGGCGGCCGGTTCAGCCGGCGGAGGCGCGGGGCACGTCGTCGACGGACCGCAGCGGGCGCGGCGCGGCGGCCGCCCGCGTGTCGGTGAGGCCGAAGAGGGCCTCGAGGCCGTCGCGGAAGTCCTCGCCGCGGCCCTCTCGGGCGAGCTCGCGGGCTCGCACCGACGGGGTGTGCAGCAGCACGCCGGCCAGGTGGCGCAGGGCGGCCTCGGTGCGGTCGGAGGAGTCGCCGCGCGACCGGGCACGCTCGATCTCGGAGTCGAGCAGGTCGAAGACGTGCTTGCGCAGCGCCACGACGGCCGGGGTCAGCGACTGCTCGGCGGCGACGGCCTGGAACTCGGCGGCGGCGTCGGAGACCATGGCTCGGGCGTCGTCGGCGGCGGTGAGCTGCGTCAACGGGGCGTGCAGGCTGATCGTCTCGAGGTCGAGCAGCTCGACCCCCGGCACCGTGGCGACCAACGGGTCGACGTTGCGCGGCAGGCCGAGGTCGATGACGAGGCGACGCGAGGCGTCGACGACCTCGGGCACGACGACCGGGGTCGTCGTGGTCGTGCAGGTGACGAGCACGTCGCTCCAGGCGATGGCCTCGGCCAGGTCGTCGAAGGGGCGGAGGTCGTGCTTCAGCCCGAACCAGGAGGCGCGGCCCGACGACGAGAACACGGCGAGGTCGCCGGCGCCGCGGTCGCGGAGGGCGGTGACCGTGGTGGCGGCGTACTGGCCGGTGCCCACGATGAGCACGCGGGCGTGGGCCCAGTCCGTGACGCGGGAGGAGGCCAGCTCGAGGGCGAGGCGCACGAGCGACCGACCCGCGCCTCCGACGTTCGTGCGGTTCTTGACGCCGCGCGACGTGTGCGAGGCCTTCTGGAAGAGACGCTCGAGGTCGGACGACGTCGTGCCGACCTCGCGGGCGCGCTCGAGGGCGCGGCGCACCTGGCCGGAGATCTCGTCCTCACCGATGACGACGGACTCGAGGCCGCTCGAGACGGCGAAGAGGTGCTCGACAACCTCGTCGCCCGTGATGACGCGCACGGTGTCGCGCATCTCGTCGGGGTCGACGCCGCTGGCCTCGCTCATCGTGCTGATGGTGGCCTCGACGGCCACGGCGCTGGCGGCGGTGAGGGGCTCGTCGACGTCGAGGTAGGCCTCGAAGCGGTTGCAGGTCGCGAGCACGACGGCCCCGCTGACGAAGTCGCTGCCGTCGACCAGGGTGCTCGCCGCCGAGGGTGCGCCGATGCTCAGCTTCTCGAGGAAGTCGAAACTGGCGTTCTGGTGGGACGCCGTGAGGCAGATGAGCACTGAGCGATCCTAACTCTGATCGGCTGTTTCGGCTGGGCGTTGACTCGACGTCGAGAAGATGCTCGGGTTCGGGGGCCATGATCGTTGCCGAATGCAACACAGTGCACCACGAGGAGGACCATGACCACCACCACCAGCACCCAGTGGCAGCTCGCCGCCCGCCCGGTCGGGGAGCCCACCGCCGACGACGTCCGCCGCGTCGAGGTCGAGCTGCCCGAGCTCGCCGACGGCGAGGTCCGCGTGCAGAACGCCTTCCTCTCGGTCGACCCGTACATGCGCGGCCGCATGAACGACGTGAAGTCGTACGTGCCGCCCTTCGCGCTCGACGAGACCATGACCGGCGGCGCCGTCGGCGAGGTCGTCGAGTCGCGCAGCGACGACCTGCCGGTCGGCACCGTGGTGCTGCACGACCTGGGCTGGCGCGACGTCGCCCAGGGCCCGGCCGCGGGCTTCCGCGCCGTGCAGCCGACCGAGGGCGTCTCGCTCTCGGCGTACCTCGGCGTGCTCGGCCTCACCGGCCTGACCGCCTACGTCGGCCTCACCGAGATCGCCCACATCCGCGAGGGCGACGTCGTCTTCGTCTCCGGCGCGGCCGGCGCCGTCGGCACGATGGTCGGCCAGATCGCCCGCCTCAAGGGCGCCTCGCGCGTCGTCGGCAGCGCGGGCAGCGACGAGAAGGTGGCGCTCCTCACCTCGAAGTACGGCTTCGACGCGGCCTTCAACTACAAGACGGGCGACGTCGCCGAGCTGCTGGCCGAGGCCGCGCCCGAGGGCATCGACGTCTACTTCGACAACGTGGGAGGCGACCACCTGTCGGCCGCGCTGGGCGCCTTCAAGGACGGCGGCCGGGCAGCGCTCTGCGGCTCGATCGCGAACTACAACGCGACCGGCGCCCCCGTCGGCATCACCAACATGACCAACATGGTCACGCGCGGCCTCACGATGCAGGGCTTCACGCTCGGCAACTACCGCCACGTCGCACCCGCCTTCCAGGCCGAGATGGGCCCGTGGCTGGCCGACGGGGAGGTCGTCCACGACGAGACCGTCGTCGACGGCATCGACTCGGCGTTCGACGCGTTCACCGGCCTGATGCGCGGCGAGAACGTCGGCAAGATGGTGGTCCGCGTCGGCTGACCCGCGCCTCCGGCCGTCGAGGTGACGCGATCCGGGGCCTCGGCGCTCGCCGGGGCCCTGGTCGGGTCGCCTCGTCGGCGCCGCGGGCGCCGCGCGGCGCGGCGGCGCCTCGACGTCGAGCGGCCCCCGCCGGCCGCCCAGCGCCCGGGTGCGAGGATGGAGCACGTGACCCTGCCCGACCAGCACCCCCTCAGCTCCGGCCTCACGAGCGGCTCGCCGCTGGTGCGCGCCCTCCGCGGCGACCGCCCCGACCGCCTCCCCGTCTGGTTCATGCGCCAGGCCGGCCGGTCGCTGCCCGAGTACCGCGAGCTGCGCGTCGGCACGAAGATGCTCGACGCCTGCCTCGACCCCGCGCTGTCGAGCGAGATCACGCTCCAGCCCGTCCGCCGCCACGGCGTCGACGCCGGCATCTTCTTCAGCGACATCGTCGTGCCGATCAAGCTCGCGGGCGTCGCGGTCGACATCGTCCCCGGCCGCGGCCCGGTGCTCGAGTCGCCGATCCGCACCCCCGCCGACGTCGCGGCCCTCCGCCCCCTCGAGCCCGACGCCCTGTCGTCGATCGCCGAGGGCGTCGCCCGCACCGTCGCCGAGCTGGGCGACACCCCCCTGATCGGTTTCGCCGGCGCCCCGTTCACGCTCGCGGCCTACCTCGTCGAGGGCGGCCCGTCGAAGGACCACATCCGGGCCCGCACCCTCATGCACAGCGACCCGGAGACGTGGGAGGCGCTGCTCACCTGGGCTGCGGACGTCACGGGGGCCTTCCTGCGCGCCCAGGTGCTCGCCGGCGCCAGCGCCGCCCAGCTCTTCGACTCATGGGTCGGCAGTCTCTCGCTCGCCGACTACGAGCAGCGCGTGGCCCCGTTCTCGGCCCGGGCGCTCTCGCACGTCGCCGACCTCGACGTGCCGACGATCCACTTCGGCGTCGGCAGCGGCGAGGTGCTCAGCGCGATGCACGGCATCGGCGTGGGCGCCGTCGGCGTCGACTGGCGGATCCCGCTCGACGAGGCGTCGCGGCGCCTCGGCGGCGACGTGCCCGTGCAGGGCAACATCGACCCCGCGATGCTCCAGGCGCCCTGGCCGGTGCTCGAGGCGCACGTCCGCGACGTCGTCCGCCGCGGCCGCGCCGCCCCCGCCCACGTGCTCAACCTCGGCCACGGGGTGAACCCCGACACCGACCCCGACGTGCTGACGCGCATCGTCGAGCTGGCCCACACCCTCTGAGGAGGCGCGAGACCGTGACCGACGCGACCAGCGCACCCGGGGCCGAGGGCTCCGGGGCCGCGACCCGCGCCTCCTCGGAGGCGCCGGCCGCGGGCGACGTCGTCGTGGTCGGCGGGGGAGTGGCCGGGCTGGTCGCCGCCCGTGACCTCGCGCTCGCGGGCCGGCGGGTCGTGCTCGTCGAGGGCGCCCCCCGCCTCGGCGGCGAGGTCGCGCGCCACACCGTCGCGGGCATCGACCTCGACGCCGGCGCGGAGAGCTTCGCGACCAAGGGCGGCACGGTCGCGGCGTTCCTCGACGAGCTCGGCCTCGGCGACGACGTCGTGCTGCCCGACCCCCGCGGCGCGTGGGTGCAGCACGGCGCGGGCGAGGCGTTCCCGCTGCCGCGCACCGGCCTGCTCGGCGTGCCGGGCGACCTCGGTGCAGCCGACGTCGTGGCCGTCATCGGCGAGGAGGCCGCGGCCGAGGCCGCCCGGCTCGACTCCGCCCCCGGCGAGGTCGGGGCCGACGAGGTGATGGTCGGGCCCTTCGTGCGCGCCCGGATGGGCAGCGCGGTGCTCGACCGGCTCGTCGCGCCGATCGTCGGCGGCGTCCACTCCGTCCACCCCGACGCGCTGCCGGTCGACCGGGTCGCGCCGACCCTGCGGCGCGCGCTGCGCGACGAGGGCTCGCTGGCCGCCGCCGTCCGCAGCGTCCGTGCCCTCGCGCCGGCGGGCTCGGCCGTGGCCGGCCTCCGCGGCGGCATGGCCCGCCTCGTCGACGCCCTCGTCGCCGACCTCGACCGCCTCGGCGTCGACGTCCGCGTCGACGCCCCCGTCGCCGCGGTCGACTCCCGCTCGGTGACCCTGGCCACGCGCGAGCGCCTCGACGCTCCCCACGTGCTGCTCGCCGTCGGCGACGGCGCCGCCCGGGCGCTCGCCGGCCGCCGCGCCCCCGAGCCCGGCCTGATCACCCTCGCCACGATCGTGCTCCGCGACGACCGGCTCGACGTCGGGCCGCGGGGCACCGGCGTGCTCGTCGCGCCGGGCGCCGTCGGGGTCCGCGCGAAGGCGCTCACCCACGGCACCGTCAAGTGGCCCTGGCTCGCCGAGGCCGCGGCGGGTCGTCACGTCCTCCGGCTCAGCTACGACTCGCCCGTGGTCGACGCGGGCACCCCCGACGACGAGCTGCGCCGCACCGCGCTGGCCGACGCGTCGGCCCTGCTCGGCGTCGACCTCGACGAGCGCTCGGTCGAGGGCACCGCCCGGGTCGTCTGGGACGCTCCCCTCCCCCAGGAGGCGCCCCCCGCCTCCCCCTCGCCCCTCGACGGCGTCGTGCGCGTCGGCGGTGCCGTGGCCGGCCGGGGGCTCGCCGCCGTGATCGCCCGGTCGCGTCGCGCCGCCGCGGAGCTGCTCGAGGGCTGACGACCCGGAGCGCGGCCCGCCGCTCCCTCCACCGCGGGCGCGCTGTCCCCGCCCGGCGGGTCGGCATGCCCGTCCGGGCATCTCGGTGCGGCCCCGGGCTACATTGGACCCACGCGCCGGGCACTCGTCCGCGCGCGGACGACATCGAATGGAGCGACATGCGAGGCAAACTGATCTTCGTCGCCGGAGCAGCACTCGGGTTCGTGCTGGGCGCGCGCGCCGGGCACGACCGCTACGACCAGATCGCCGACAAGACGTCGAAGGTGTGGCACAGCCGCGCCGTGCAGCGCCAGGTCGTCAAGGCGGAGGACTTCGCGGGCGCGAAGGCCGCCGACGCCGTCGACGCGGTCGTCGAGGGGGTCAAGTTCCTCGTCACGCGCGCCTTCGGCGGCGGGAAGAAGAAGAAGTGACCGACTCCACCCGGAGCGCCGGGGTGCGGCACGGGGGGAAGGCGTCCAAGCGGTCGTTCTTCGCCCTCGTGCAGGACGTCCCGACGCTGGTCACCGACCTCGTCAAGGGCGAGCTCGCCCTGCTCAAGTACGAGGTCATCGGCACCCTCAAGGCCTTCGGCATCGGCGCCGGCTTCCTCGTCGGCGCCCTCGTGTTCGTGTTCGCCATGCTCGGCGTGCTCCTGACCGGCATCGTGCTGCTCATCGCCATCTGGCTGCCGGGCTGGCTCTCGGCGCTCATCGTCGCGTTCGTGCTGCTGCTCGTCGCCGCGCTGCTGGCCTTCCTCGGCTACAAGAGCATCAAGAAGGGCCTGCCCGCGGTGCCCGAGAAGACGATCGCGAGCCTCAAGCGCGACCTCAAGGCGATCAAGGGCGTGGGCTCGATCCCGCGCGCCGACCTCACCGACCGCTGACCCGGCCGGGCCCCCGCCCGGACCGACAGCGCCGCACCGGCACCAGCACCGGTGCGGCACCCCGCACCGAGCAGCACCAGCACCAGCACCAGCACCAGCACCGCATCCCCGCACCGCCCGCACCGAACGGAGTCCTCGTGAGCGACAGCAAGAACGACAGCAGCAAGGCCGACCGCACCGACGCGGACGACATCCAGGCCCGCGTCGACCGCACCCGCGCCGAGCTCGCCGCCACGCTCAACGAGCTGGAGGACAAGCTCAACGTGCCGAAGCAGCTCGGGGCCGCCGGCCACCGCGCCAAGGCGTCGTTCGAGCGCGACCGCACCCCCTGGCTCGCCGGGGCCGGCGCCGCCGCCCTGGCCCTCGCGGGCGTCGTCGTCGCCGCGGTGAAGCGCCGCTGAGCCCCTCCGCCCTCCCCGCCGGCAGCGCCGGTCGCGACGCCCTCCGCCCCCGGGCCGGGGGCGTCGCCGCAGATGCCTCGACGTGCTGCTACCTGGTTGGGTTCCCAGCCGTGGCGGGAGGAGAATGATGAGCATGAGTCCCAGCGCCGACGCGCCAGTCCCCGAGCTGCCGACGTCTGATTCCCCCGCCGCCCTCACGGGTGAGCCGACCCACCCCCGCACCGCCGACTCCGGCCCGGCCCCGTCGCCCGAGGGCACCCCCGGCGACCAGCCCGCCGAGACCCTCGGCTACACGCTCTGGGCCGTGCTGCGTCGCGACCCGCAGAACCCCTACGCCCCCGACCTCGACGACGTCCCGCAGCTCGACGAGCTCGTGGCCGAGCTCGCCGGCGAGGGCGTCGTCGTCCGCGGCTTCTACGACGTGAGCGCGCTCCGCGCCGACGCCGACCTGATGATCTGGCTGCACGGCGAGGTCCCCGAGGCGATCCAGTCGGCGTACCGCCGCCTCCTCCGCACCGACGTGCTCGGCGGCCTGCTGCCGACCTGGAACGCCATGGGCATGCACCGCCAGGCTGAGTTCTCGCGCAGCCACAGCCCCGCCTTCATGCGGGGCGCGGAGCCCGAGGCCTGGCTCACCGTCTACCCGTTCGTGCGCAGCTACGAGTGGTACCTGCTGCCGGAGGAGGAGCGTCGCCAGATGCTCGCCGACCACGGCAAGCAGGGCGCCGCCCACCGCGCCGTCCTCACCAACACCGTGGCGAGCTTCTCGCTCGGCGACTACGAGTGGATCCTCGCGCTCGAGGCTCCCGAGCTCGTGCAGCTCGTCGACCTCATGCGCGACCTCCGCTACACGGAGGCCCGCCGCCACGTCCGCGAAGAGGTGCCGTTCTACACGGGCCGCCGCCTCACCACCACCGAGATCATCGAGGTCCTGTCGTGACTGACACCACCGGCATCACCAACGGCCAGCTCGTGCGCGCCGCCACCCCCGCGGCCGCCCAGGGCCCCGAGCACGTGAGCGAGCCCACCGAGTACGACGCCATCCTGCTGGCCGGCTTCGGCGGGCCCGAGGGCCAGGACGACGTCATCCCCTTCCTCCGCAACGTCACGCGCGGCCGGGGCATCCCCGAGGAGCGCCTCGAGGAGGTCGCGACCCACTACCGCCACTTCGGCGGCGTGAGCCCGATCAACCAGCACAACCGCGAGCTGAAGGTCGCGCTGGAGGGCGAGCTGGCCCGCCGTGGCGTCGACCTGCCCGTGATCTGGGGCAACCGCAACTGGGACCCCTACATGGCCGACGCCGTGCGCGAGGCCGACGAGCGCGGCTTCACGAAGCTGATCGCCGTCGCCACCAGCGCCTACTCGTCGTACAGCTCGTGCCGCCAGTACCGCGAGGACTTCGCGATGGCGCTCGAGGCGACCGGCCTCGAGGGCAAGGTCATGATCGACAAGGTGCGCCAGTTCTTCGACCACCCCGGCTTCGTCCAGCCCTTCATCGACGGCGTCCGCGAGGGCCTCGAGAAGGCCCGGGCCGAGAACGAGGGCCTCGACCTCGCGACCGAGGTGCAGGTGCTGTTCGCCACCCACTCCATCCCGTCGACCGACGCGGCGAAGAGCGGCCCCCAGGCGCGCGGCTTCGACGAGGAGGGCGCCTACGCCGCCCAGCACAAGGCCGTCGCGGAGGTCGTCATGGCCGCCGCCGAGGCGGGCCTTGGCCTCGAGGCCCCCGCCGAGGGAGGGACGACCGTGCCCTGGCAGCTCGTCTACCAGTCGCGCAGCGGCCCGCCCTCGATGCCGTGGCTGGAGCCCGACATCAACGACGCCATCGACGACCTCGCCGGCGGCCCGACGCGGGCCGTCGTCATCGTGCCCCTCGGCTTCGTGAGCGACCACATGGAGGTCATGTGGGACCTCGACGAGGAGGCGCTGGAGACGAGCGAGAAGAACGGCTTCTGGGCCACGCGCACGCCCACCCCCGGCATCGACCCGAACTACGTCACCGGCCTCGTCGACCTCGTGCTCGAGCGCGTCGAGGGCGTCCCGGCGGAGGACCGCCCGCACCTCACCGACATCGGCCCCTGGTACGACGTCTGCCGGCCGGGCTGCTGCGAGAACGTGCGCCTCGGCTTCAAGCCCGCCGTCTCGGGATTGGTGCCGTAGCGACGTGACCACCCTCCGAGTAGGAACGCGGGCCAGCGCCCTCGCCGTCGCGCAGTCGACGACGATCGCCGAGCGGCTCGCGGAGGCCACCGGCCACGACGTCGAGCTCGTGCGCGTCCACACCGAGGGCGACCGCACCCAGGCGACCGGCGAGTCGCTGTCGCTCGGCGGCACGGGCGTCTTCGCCAGCGCCCTGCGCGCGGCGCTGCTCGCCGACGAGTGCGACGTGCTGGTGCACTCCCTCAAGGACCTGCCCACCGCCTCCCACCCGGGCCTCGTGATCGGGGCGATCCCGGGCCGCGCCGACGCCCGCGACGCGCTCTGCGCCCGCGACGGCCTGACCCTCGAGACCCTGCCGCAGGGCGCCCGGGTCGGCACCGGCTCGCCCCGCCGGGTCGCACAGCTGCTGTCGGCACGGCCCGACCTCGAGGTCGTGCCCATCCGCGGCAACGTCGACACGCGCCTCCGCCGGGTGACCGACGACCTCGACGCCGTCGTGCTCTCCGCGGCCGGCCTCGGCCGTCTCGGCCGCCTCGACCAGGTCACCGACTTCCTCGGCCTCGGCCCGTGGCCGAGCGCCCCCGGCCAGGGCGCGCTCGCCGTCGAGGTGCGCGAGGGCGACCCCGACCCGGACCTCGCCCGTGCGCTCCGGGCCGTCGACCACCGCGAGACGCGTCTCGTCGTCACCGCCGAGCGCCAGGTGCTCGCCGCGCTCGAGGCCGGCTGCTCGGCGCCGATCGGCGCCACCGCGGTCGTCGACGCCGGCCTGCTCCTGCTCAGCGCCACGGTCTACCGGCCCGACGGCGGCGCCCACGTCAGCGCCTCGCACGCCGTCTCGCTGGAGGGCGGCTCGCTCGCCGACCAGCTCGTCGACGTGCACGAGGTCGCTGGCCGAGTCGTCACCGAGCTGCTCGAGCTCGGCGCCGCCGACCTCGCCCCGCTCGGCGAGGGCCCCGGCGGCGGCGACCCGGTCGGGAGCGCCTCGTGACCGCCGGCAAGCCGCTGAAGGGCGCCCGCGTGCTCGTGCCCCGCGGGGGCAAGTGGGGCGACGGCGTCTCGGCGTCGCTGCGCTCGTTCGGCGCCTCGCCCGTCATCGCGCCGCTGATCAACTTCGCCCCGGCCGAGACGCCCGAGCTGCTCGCGGCGGCCCTCGCCCGGCTGCAGGCCGGCGTCTACGAGTGGCTCGTCGTCACGAGCGCCACCACCGTCGACGTGCTGGTCGGCCACGGCATCCGCCCGCCGGCCGAGACGCGCATCGCCGCCGTCGGCGAGACGACGGCCGCTGCCCTGACCCTGTCGGGGTACCGCGTCGACTTCGTGCCCGAGGGCGACAACAGCGCCCGCGGCCTCGTCAAGGAGTGGCCGGGCTCCGACGTCACGGGCCGCGTGCTCGTGCCGCAGTCCGACATCGCCGAGCCGACGCTCGTCGCCGGCCTCTCGGCCCGCGGCTTCGACGCGGAGTTCGTCGCGGCCTACCGCACCGTGGGCGTGCCGGTCAGCGACGAGGTCGCCGCCGACGTCGCCTCCGGCTCGATCTCGGTGGTGCTCGTCACCTCCGGCAGCGTCGCCCGGCAGATCGCGGCCCAGCTCGCGCCCCTGCCCGAGTCGACGCTCGTCGCGTGCATCGGCCCCCGCACCGCCTTCGACGCCCGTGCCGCGGGGCTGCCCGTGCACCTGATCGCCGAGACCCGCTCCGCCGCCTCGCTCGTCGAGGCCGTCGTCGACCACGCGAGCGCGCTCGCGGCCGACGCCCCGCCCGAGGCCCCGCGCCTCGACGAGGCGCTCTGAGGCGCGGGGCGCGCACGACGTGCCCCGCGCCTCCCGCCCCTCCGTCCGTCCGCGCCACGAGCGCGGCACCGGCCCCCGCACCTGATCACCCGAGAAGGACCATGTCGCAGTTCCCCCGAGTCCGCCCCCGTCGCCTCCGCGCGACCCCCGCCATGCGCCGCCTGGTCGCCGAGACCCGGCTGCACCCCGCCGACCTCGTGCTGCCGATGTTCGTGCGCGAGGGCATCGACGAGCCCCAGCCGATCAGCTCGATGCCGGGCGTCGTGCACCACAGCCTCGCGAGCCTCCCGCGTGCCGTCGAGGAGGCCGCCGAGGCCGGCGTCGGCGGCGTCATGCTCTTCGGCGTGCCGCTCGAGAAGGACGCCGTCGGCTCGGGCGCCACCGACCCGCAGGGCATCCTCAACGTCGCGACCCGCGTCGCCGCCGACGCGGCCGGCGGCGCCCTCGTCGTGCAGACCGACCTCTGCCTCGACGAGTTCACCGACCACGGCCACTGCGGCGTCCTCGCCGACGACGGCTCGGTCGACAACGACGCCACGCTCGCGCGCTACGACGAGATGGCGGTCGTGCAGGCCGACGCCGGCAGCGAGCTGATCGGCATGAGCGGCATGATGGACGGCCAGATCGGCTCGGCCCGCGAGGCCCTCGACGACGCCGGCCACGGCGGCACCGCGCTGCTCGCCTACGCCGCCAAGTACGCCTCGGCGTTCTACGGCCCGTTCCGCGAGGCCGTGCAGTCGACCCTCGTCGGCGACCGCCGCACCTACCAGCAGGACGCGGCGAACGGCCGCGAGGGCATCCGCGAGGTCGAGCTCGACCTCGCCGAGGGGGCCGACATCGTGATGGTCAAGCCCGCGATGAGCTACCTCGACGTGCTCGCCGAGACCGCGGCGATGAGCCCCGTGCCGGTCTGGGCGTACCAGATCAGCGGCGAGTACGCGATGATCCAGGCCGCCGCCGCGAACGGCTGGATCGACGCGGACGCCGCCTCGTACGAGAGCGTCCTGTCGATCAAGCGCGCGGGAGCCGACACGATCCTGACGTACTGGGCGACCGACCTGGCCACGCGCCTCCGGAAGGGGCACCTCTGATGAGCGACCACAGCAACGACCACTACTTCACCCGCGCCAAGCAGTCCATCCCGGGCGGGGTCAACTCGCCGGTGCGCGCCTACGGCAGCGTGGGAGGCACGCCCCGCTTCCTGGTCGGAGCCCGCGGCCCCCACGTGATCGACGCCGAGGGGCGCGAGTACGTCGACCTCGTCGCCTCGTGGGGCCCGGCCATCCTCGGGCACGCCCACCCCGAGGTCGTCCGGGCCGTGCAGGAGGCGGCGGCGCGCGGCCTGTCGTTCGGGGCGTCGACCCCGGGCGAGACCGAGCTGGCCGAGCTCGTGCGCGAGCGCGTGACCGTCGGCGACGCGCACCCGATCGGCAAGATCCGCATGGTGTCGACCGGCACCGAGGCGACCATGACGGCGATCCGCCTGGCCCGCGGCTACACCGGGCGCGACCTGCTCGTGAAGTTCGCCGGGCACTACCACGGGCACTCCGACTCGCTGCTGGCCGAGGCCGGCTCGGGCGTCGCGACCCTGTCGCTGCCGGGCTCGGCGGGCATCACCGCCGAGACGGCCGCCCAGACCCTCGTCGTGCCGTACAACGACCTCGACGCCGTGCGCGCCGTGTTCGACGAGCACGGGCCGCGCATCGCGGCCGTCATCGTCGAGGCGGCCTCGGCGAACATGGGCGTGCTGCCCCCGGTGCGCGGCTTCAACCGCGGCCTGTCGGAGATCACGAAGCGCCACGGCGCGCTGCTGATCGTCGACGAGGTGCTCACGGGGTTCCGGGTCGGGCCCGCCGGCTGGTGGGGCCTCGAGGCCGCCCAGGTCGTGCCCGACGGCGCGGGCTGGGAGCCCGACCTCGTCACCTTCGGCAAGGTCATCGGCGGCGGCCTGCCGCTCGCCGCGCTCGGCGGCCGCGCCGAGGTGATGGACTTCCTCGCCCCGCTGGGGCCGGTCTACCAGGCGGGCACGCTGAGCGGGAACCCCGTCGCCGTGGCCGCCGGCATCGCGACGCTGCGGCTCGCGACCCCCGAGGTCTACGCGAAGCTCGACTCGCTCGCGGACCAGCTGTCGGCCGAGGTCTCGTCGGCCCTGTCGGCGGAGGGCGTGGCGCACACGGTGCAGCGCGCCGGGTCGCTCTTCTCGTTCGCCTTCACCGACACGACGCCGGTCGACTACGACGACATGCGCGCGCAGGACACCTGGCGCTACCCGCCGTTCTTCCACGCGATGCTCGACGCCGGGGTCTCGCTGCCGCCGTCGGTCTACGAGGCGTGGTTCGTGACGGCCGCGCACGACGAGGCGGCCGTGTCGCGCATCGTCGACGCGCTGCCCGCCGCCGCGCGGGCGGCCGCCGCCGCGACCGCGTAGCGCGCGGCGCGAGCGGCGCGCGCGGCGCCCGCCGCACGTCGAGGTGACTCGATCGGGGCCCCGACCACGGTCGAGGGCCCCGATCGGGTCACCTCGGCGTCGTCCGCGGCCGGGAGCGCGCCCGCCAGCGCCCGTCGACGCGGTCGATCGCCAGCGGGTGGTCGAAGGCCGCCGAGACGAGCTCCGACGTGAGCACCTCGTCGGCCGGGCCCGACGCCGCCACCCGGCCGTCGCGCAGCAGCAGCGCGTGGGTGGTGCTCGCCGGCAGGTCCTCGAGGTGGTGGGTCACGGTGACCGACGCGACCTCCGGGTGCGCGAGCCGCAGGGCGTCGACGGTGTCGAGCAGGTGCTCGCGCGCGGCGACGTCGAGGCCCGTGGCCGGTTCGTCGAGGAGGAGCAGGGCGGGCTCGACGAGCAGCGCGCGGGCGATCAGGGCCCGGCCGCGTTCACCCTGCGAGAGGACGCTCCAGAGCCCCTCGCGCCGCGACTCCAGCCCGACGGAGGCGGTGAGCAGGTCGGCGCGCGCCTCCTGCTCCGGGGTGGGCCGCCACCGCGCCACGGGGTCGGTGCTGCCCGTCAGCCCGGTGAGCACGACCTCGCGCACGGTCGCGTCGCCGAGCACGCGGTGCCGGGGGTCGACGTGGCCCACGTGCTGCCGGAGCTCGCGGAGGTCGACGCGGCCGAGCCGGTGGCCGAGCACGTCGACGGTGCCGCTCGTGGGGTGCCCGAGGGCCCCGGCGAGCGTGAGCAGTGTCGTCTTGCCGGCGCCGTTCGGGCCGATCAGCGCCCAGTGCTCGCCCGCGCGCACGTGCAGCGAGACGTCGTCGAGCAGGTCGCGGCCCTGTCGGGTGACGCGCACGTGCTCGACGGCGAGGACGAGCGGGGCCCCGCCGACCGGCTCGGGGGGTGCGTCGGCGAGGCCTTCGGTCACGCCTGCGCGGCGTAGAAGCCGGTCTCCCGGACGGCCGCGAAGAACGGGGCCAGGGCGGCCGACTGCCGCTGCAGCAGGTCGGCGACCCCCTCGGCGTCGCGCCGGGCGACGCCCTCGGCCACGGAGGTCGTCGTCGAGGCACCGAGCTGCCAGGGGTATGCCGAGTTCTCGGCGAGGCGGCGGAACATCACCGTGGTGAGGCGTGAGACGGGCTCGGCGCAGGCGAGCAGCGTCGGGCTCCCGGCCGCGCGCATGAGCACGTCGAAGAGCGCGAACATGGCGTCGATCGACTCGGGCGTCTCGACGACGCCGTCGCTCAGGCGCAGCTCGGCGAGGCGCGTGATCTCGGCGACGTCGGCGTCGCTCATCGTCGCCACGCCCCGGGTCGCCGCGAGCGACCAGAGGCCGAGGATGGTGGTCGAGCAGTCCTCGAAGAGCTCTGCCGTCGGCGTCACCACGCGGGTGTACCGGTTGGCCTCGATCTCGACCAGGCCGAGCTCCTCGAGCTTCGCGATCGCCTCGCGCACGGGGGTGCGGCTGACGCCGAGCCACGTGACGAGCTGGTCGTCGTTGAGTCGCTCGCCGAACTCGAGCGTGCCGTCGCCGATCGCGGTGACGAGGCGGTCGAAGACGACGTCGCGCAGCAGGCGTCGGGGCGTGGGGACGGCGTCGGGCACGGGGATGGGCACGGTGTCTCGCTCCTGCAGGGTGCTGGTGGTGCGGGGGTGCTGGTGGTGCGGGGGAGGCGCGGGTCGGCGCCGGTCGGCGCCGGTCGGGCGGCCCTGCTCGTCGCAGGGCCGCCCGGGAGGTCACGCAGCGTAGATGCCGCTGCCGGAGACCTCGTCGAAGTACGCGCCGAACGAGGCCGGCTGCTCGCGGACGAGGCGGGCCGCGGCCTCGCCGTCGCCGTCCGCGACCGCGTCGCGCAGGCCGCGGGTCAGCTCGACGGCCTGCTCCCACGGGTACATCCCGTCGGTCGCGGGGCGACGGAGGACGAGCAGGAGGCGCGGCCCGGTGGCCGCCCAGAGGCGACGGAGCGACGAGCTGCCGGAGGCGTCGAGCAGGAGCTCGTTCATGCGGACGAGATCGGCGACGTCTTCGGGCTTGCGCTTCGAGAACGCGGTGAGGCGGCGGTCGAGGATCGCCGTCACCTCCTTGCGCTGCTCCTTGGTGAGGGCGGGCACGCCGCGCTCGACGACGAGGGCCCAGACCTGGTAGCCGGTCTCGACGGTGTCGGTGAACTCGGCGAAGGTCGGCGCGACGATGCGCGTGTACCGGTTCGCCTCGATGTCGACGAGGGCCTGGTCGGCGAGCTTGGCGATGGCCTCGCGGACGGGGGTGCGCGAGACGCCGAGCCAGGCGACCAGCTGGTCGTCGTTGAGGCGCTCGCCGAACTCGAGGGTGCCGTCGATGATCGCGTCGAACATCTTGTCGTAGACGACGTCGCGCAGCAGGCGGCGGGGGGCGGGCGGCTGGTCGGTCAGGGTGGGGATCGGCATCCGGGTGCTCCTGTTCGGGGGCGGGAGTGGGGGTGCGACGGGCTCACGGCCCAGGGCGGGGCCCTGGTCACCGGTCGAGGCGCATGTCGCACCACCATGTACGAGGACGTATCGGGTATCCGGTACTTCACACGACCTTAGTACGGTCGGGGCCGCCGTGGCGAGCCCACGCCGTGACTTCGTGACGAGCGCTCAGCGGCGCACGTCGACGACGGTCCGGCCGCGCACCGACCCGGCCACGATCCGGGGCCCGAGCTCCACGACCTCCGAGAGGCCCACCTCCGTCGTCATCGAGTCGAGCAGGTCGAGGTCGAGGTCGGTCGCGAGCCTCGCCCACGCCTCGCGGCGCAGCTCGACCGGGGCGTCGACCGAGTTGACGCCGGCGAGCGACACCGCGCGGAGGATGAACGGCAGCACCGAGGTCGGCAGGTCGGCGCCCTGCGCGAGCCCGCAGGCGGTCACGGTGCCGCCCCACCGCGTCTGGGCGAGCACAGAGGCGAGCGTCGTGCTGCCCACCGAGTCGATCCCTCCGGCCCAGCGGGCACGCTGCACGGGCCGGCCGGCCTCGGCGAGCTCGGAGCGGTCGACGACCGTCGTGGCGCCGAGGCCGCGCAGGTACCCGCCCAGCTCGTCGACGCGACCCGAGGAGGCGGTGACCGAGTACCCGAGACGGCTCAGCAGCGCGATCGCCACCGAGCCCACGCCTCCCGCGGCCCCGGTCACGACGACCTCGCCGTCGCCGGGGCGGACGTCGCGCTCGAGCCGCAGCACGCTGAGCATCGCGGTGAAGCCCGCGGTGCCGATCGCGGCGGCCTGGCGGGCGGAGACGCCCTCGGGCACGAGGACGAGCGAGCCGGCGTCGACCACGGCCCGCTCGGCGAAGCCGCCGTGCCGGCTCTCGCCGACGCCCGCGCCGTTCAGCACGACCAGGTCGCCCGGCGACACGGCGGGGGAGGCGCTGGTCGCGACGGTGCCCACGAGGTCGATGCCCGGCACGAGCGGCAGGGTGCGGGCCACGCCGGGGTCGCCCGCCAGGGCCATGCCGTCCTTGTAGTTCAGGCTCGACCAGGCCACGTCGACGAGGACGTCGCCCGTGCCCAGGAACTCCTGCTCGATCTCCCGCACGGAGGCGGGGCGGTCACTCTCGACGACGACGGCGCGCATGGCGACACGCTACGCGCGCGGGCTGGGGCGCGGCCCTCCCCGCCCGGCGACGGGGCGCCTCCTCGGCGGTCGCTCAGCCGAAGAGGATGGCGGCCTCGTCGTAGCGGTGCTGCGGGACCGTCTTGAGGCTGTCGAGGGCCTCCTCGAACGAGACGTGCACGATGTCGGTGCCGCGCAGCGCCACCATGCGGCCCCAGCGGCCCTCGACCACGCTGTCGCTCGCGGCCATGCCGAGGCGGGTCGCCAGCACGCGGTCGTAGGAGGTGGGGGTGCCGCCGCGCTGGATGTGGCCGAGCGTCGTCGCCCGCGTCTCGATCCCGGTGCGCTCCTCGATCACCGGCGCGAGGCGCTCGCCGATGCCGCCGAGGCGCGGGCGCCCGAAGGCGTCGAGGCCCCGTTCGGAGTGCGCGTCGCTCTCGTGGTCGGGCACGAAGCCCTCGGCGACCACGACGAGCGGCGCCCGGCCGCGGTCGTAGGCGGCCTTCACCCACGCGACGATCTGGTCCATGCTCGTCGCCTGCTCGGGGATGAGGATGGCGTGCGCGCCGGCGGCCATGCCCGAGTGCAGCGCGATCCAGCCGACGTGGCGGCCCATCACCTCGGCCACCATGCAGCGGCTGTGCGAGTCGCCCGTGGTGCGCAGGCGGTCCATGGCGTCGGTGGCGACCTGCACGGCCGTGTCGAAGCCGAACGTGTAGTCGGTGGCGCCGAGGTCGTTGTCGACGGTCTTCGGCACGCCGACGATCTTCAGGCCCTCGTCGGTGAGGCGCTTCGCCGCCGCGAGGGTGCCCTCGCCGCCGATCGCCATGATGGCGTCGATGCCGAAGCGGTCCATCACCTCGCTGATGCGCGCGACGCCGCCGTCGCCCTCGAACGGGTTGGTGCGGCTCGTGCCCAGGATGGTGCCGCCCTGCTTGGCGATGCCCTGGATCTCCTTCCGCGTGAGCGGCATGACGTCGCCGTCGACGACGCCCCGCCAGCCGTCGCGGAAGCCGACGAACTCCTGCCCGTGGATCGTCGTGCCCTTGAGCACGGCCCCGCGGATGACCGCGTTCAGGCCGGGGCAGTCGCCGCCGCTGGTGAGGATACCGATTCGCATCGCGCTGCTCCGTCGCATGTCGGGCCCGTCGGGCCGGCCGAGATCGGTCCCATCATGGCGCACCCGCGGCTGGACGGCAGCCCCGACGGCCGGGGTCGCCGTCGGCCGCGGTTGCTAGCCTCGTGCGCATGACCGACCAGCCCGCCCCGCGGCCCCCGTCGCCCTGGGCCCGCTTCGCCCGCCCGGCGCCCGGCGAGCAGCGGCCGCGCGCCGAGGTGCAGCCCCCGCCCGCGCGGCAGGGGGCGCCCGGGCAGGGCGGGGCCGACCAGGCCTGGGCCGGTCAGCCGTTCCCGCAGGTCGGGGGTCAGTCGCCGCAGCCGTTCCCGCAGCACCCGCAGCCGTTCCCCGCGCCCGCGGCCGCGACGGCGGCGGCGCAGTGGGCCCCGCAGGCCGCGCCCCCGCAGGCCGCCGCGCCGCAGGCCTCGTCGGCGCAGGACGCCCTGACCTGGCCGGCCCCCGCCGCCCCCGGGGTCGGCTCGTACTTCGCCGTCGGCGACGACGAGTGGCCCCCGCCGCCGCGGCCGCGCGACGGCGCCGACGAGGGTCGCGGCCTCGCCGTCGCCTCGGTCGTCTTCGGGGTCTTCGCGGCCCCGCTCGGCCTCGTCTTCGGCCTCGTGGCCGCCCGGCGGGCCGCGGCGGCGGGGGCGTCGGCCGCCCTGGCCCGCGTCGGCCTCGTCGTCTCGAGCGTCATGATCGTCGTCGGCCTCGTCGCGGGCGTCTCCGCCCTCGACTACGCCGCCCGGCTGTCGTCGACGTGCGCCCAGCTCGGGCCGGGCGAGTACGTCGACGACCAGGGCCGCGGCGTCACCTGCGACTGACCGGGCCGGCGCTGTCGGCCCTCACCGCGCCTCCTACAGGGCGACGGTGCCCGTGTCGGCGATGTTCTGCGGGTGCCCGCCGGTCACGGCGGCCTTCGCGTACTTGAGGAAGGTCACGGCCTTCGGCTCGTTGCTGACCCAGTACTCCGCCGTCTCGACGTCGACCTCGATGAGGGCGACGGTCGGGTCGTCCTTGCCCTGGTCGAACCAGGCCTCGGTGCCCGCGCTCCAGAACTCGTCGATCAGGGCGCGGTCCTTGACGATCGAGGCCTCGCCGGCGAGCGAGAGCCAGCCCTTGCCCGTCTCGACGGCGACGTTGACGTGGGGGTGCGCCTTGATGTCGTCGACCTTGGGCGAGGGGTCGGGCGTGAAGAAGTACACCTTGCCGTCGAACTCGCGGTCGACGACGGCGAGCGGGCGGCTGACGAGGCGCTGGCGCGCGCTCTGGGTGGTGAGGATCCCGATGCGGGCGGCGTCGAGCACCTCGGCGACGCGGCGGATGTCGTTGGTCTCGGTCATGGCGCCGAAGGTACCCGGGGAGGCGCACCGCCCCTCCCAGGGACCGCCGCGTCGTACCCCGGAGCGGCTCCGATCCGGTCGGCTCGGTCCTCCCCCTCGCGCTGGAGGGCATACATGCCCTACCGTGGAACTCCAGTTCTGTACATCGAGGAGGTCCCCGTGCCGGTCCCCACCACGACGACCATGCGCATCCCCCGCCGCCTGCACCGAGACGAGGTGTACGACCGGCTGCTCGAGGCCATCCTCGACGGCACGTTCGAGCCGGCGGAGCGCATCCGCGACCACGACCTCTCGGCCTGGCTCTGCGTCTCGCGCACCCCGATCCGCATGGCGCTCGCGCGGCTGGGCGACCTGGGGCTGGTCGAGACGACCTCGACCCGGGTCACGCGCGTCGCGCCGGCCCGCCCCGAGCTGCTGACCGACCTCGTGCGCACCACCTGGGGCCTCTGGGCCCTCGCCGACGCCGACGTCGCCGCGGCCGAGCCCGCGGGCCGGGCCGGCCTCGTGCGAGCCCTGGAGGCGGGGGAGGCGCGGTGCGGGGAGGTGCGCGCCGGCGCCCCCGAGGCGGCGGCCGCGGTCACGACCACCCTGTGCGAGGTGGGCGCCGCGCTCGCCGCGTTCTCGGCGAACCGGTCGCTCGGCGCGGTGCTCGAGCACCTCGGCCTCCTGCTGCACCACCACGCCTCGGGGGTCGGGGGCGAGGCCGACGCGGGCCTGCTCGTGCAGGGCCTCGCGGCCGCCCGTCACGCCGCCGCGGCGGGGGAGCCCGGCGCCTGGGGCGCGGCCCTGGTGCGGCTCGACGACCGCGTGGTCGCGGGCGTCGCGGCCTGACGGGCCGGCCGCCCGCGCCCGGGTCTGACGGGCCGGCCGCCCGCGCCCGGGTCACCGGGAGGTGCGGTGGCGACCCGTCGCGACGAGCTCGGGGGCGGGCACGCTGCCGAGCAGCGGCTCGAGCGTGCGCCGGCCGAGCAGCGTCACGACCGCGTCGCCCGCGGCGCACCACTCCCGGTGGTCGAGGGCCCGGCGCAGCTCGGCCACGGGGGCGGCGAGCGAGGGGGAGTCGAGGGGCAGCGCGAGGTGCCGCGAGAGGAAGGCCGTGCGGTTCTGCAGCGGCTCGGAGGCCTGCCGGGCGAGGGGGTTGCCCGAGACGGGCAGGAAGGCGCCCGTCGCGGCCAGCAGGTCGGAGCAGGTGGCCCCGGGGCGGTCGAGCACCCGGACGACCGTGGCCGCGAGGCGCGACACCTCGACCGGGTCGGCGTCGCCCGCGGACCTCACGGCGACGCCGTGCAGGAGCCCGAGCAGCTCGAGCGAGTCGAGCAGGTCGGCGGCCGTGGCCGGCGCGACGCGCGTGAAGCGGTTCGCCTCGATCTCGACCAGGCCCTGGTTCGCCAACCGGGCCAGCGCCTCCTTCACCGGGGTCTTCGAGACGCCCAGCCAGGTCGCGATGTCGTCCTCGAAGAGGCGCTCGCCCGGCCGCAGCGTGCCGTCGACGATCGCGCCGAGGACCGACTCGAAGGTCAGGTCGCGGAGGAGTCGGCGCGGGCCGCGCGTGGGTCGCTCAGGTACAGGCATGGCTCCTCCGTCGTCGGACACGTGGAACATCATACGTCTCATGGTCGGCCGTGTCGCGGGTGAGATGTCGGCGCCGTCGCCTACCATCGCCGCATGACGCTCTCACCGGCCCTCGACGCCTCCGCGGGCGCCGTGCCGGGCGACGACGCCGCGCCGCTCGAGAGCACCTGGTCGCCCGCGGCCCCCGTCGACGTCCGGGCCACCCTCCGGCCGCTCGCCCGCGGCGCGGGCGACCCCGCGTGGCGGGCGGTCGGCGGCCAGCTGTGGCGGGCCGTCCGCACCCCGGCGGGCGCGGCCACCCTGTGCCTGACCTCCGGGCGTGACGGCGTCCACGCGGCGACCTGGGGCCCCGGCGCCGAGTGGCTGCTGGCCTCCGTGCCCGAGATGCTCGGCGAGGGCGACGACTGGTCGGGGCTCGACGTCTCGGGGGTCGACTTCCTCGCCGCCGCGCGGCACCGGGCACCGGGCCTGCGGCTCTCGCGCACGGGCCTGGTCGTCGAGTCGCTCGTGCCCGCGGTGCTCGAACAGAAGGTGACGAGCCGCGAGGCCTGGCGGGCCTGGCGCGAGCTGGTGCGCCGCCACGGCGACCCCGCGCCCGGGCCGGCGCCCGAGGGCCTCACCGTCCCGCCCGACGCGGCCACCTGGCGCCGGGTGCCCAGCTGGGAGTGGCACCGGGCCGGCGTCGGCCCGCAGCGCTCCGACACCGTGATGCGGGTCTGCGCCGTGGCCGCGTCGCTCGAGCGCACCGTCGCCCTGGGGCGCGGCGGCGCCGAGGTCGAACGCCGGCTCCGCTCCGTGCCGGGCGTCGGCGTCTGGACGGCCGCCGAGACGATGCAGCGCGCGCACGGCGACCCCGACGCGCCCAGCGTCGGCGACTACCACCTGGCCGCCCTCGTGGGCTGGGCCCTCGTCGGCCGGCCCGTCGACGACGACGGCATGCTCGAGCTGCTCGAGCCGTGGCGGGGGCACCGGGGCCGGGTGGTCCGCCTGATCACCGGCAGCGGCTTCTCGAAGCCGAAGTTCGGGCCGCGGATGACGATCCAGGACCACCGGTCGCACTGAGGCGAGAGGCCCGGTGGGCGTGAGGCCCGGTGGGCGAGAGGCCGGGCAGGCCCTCAGCAGGGCTGCGCGTCGGCCGCCCGCGGTGCGGGGGCGTCGGGGGAGGCGTCGTCGCCGATCGCGGCGAGGACGCGCTGGGAGAACCCGCGGACGACTCCGGCGTCGGCGTCGAGCGCCTCGACGAAGTAGCGGCGGATGGCCTCGGTGTGCCCGCGGGTCGCCGCGAGCATGGCCCGGCGGCCGTCCGCGGTCAGCTCGACCCACGTGCCGCGGGCGTCCGACGAGCAGTCGGAGCGCCGCACGAGGCCGCGCCTCTCCATGCGGGTGACCTGGTGGCTGACGCGGCTCTTCTCCCAGCCGATCTGCTCGGCGATGTCGCGCACGCGGAGCCGCCGGTCGGAGCTGCGCCCGAGCCCGACGAGGATCTCGTACTCGGGGGCGGAGACGCCGGAGTCGTGGTGCAGCCGGAGCTCGAGGGCCCGGTCGAGGCGGCGCCGCATCGCGTAGAACTCGTCCCAGACGGCCCAGTCGTCGTCGGTGAGCGGGTCGGGCATGGGCCCAGCATAGGGACGCGTGCCAGGGCAGGGTCGGCGGCGCGGCATATCCTCTGCTCATGTCCGATCTGCGCGCCGCCGACCTCCCGCAGCAGACCGTCGAGACGGCACGTCGCTGGGCCGCGGCCGCCGCCGCGTCCCCCGCCGACCGCGACGCCGCGCGCCTCACCGCGGTCGTCCGAGACCCGGACGGGCTCGCCTTCAGCCTCGCGGTCGTCGACGGCGTGCTGGGGGCCGCCGACCCCGCCGTCGCGGCCCGCACGCTCGACGCGCTCAGCCGCTCGATGCCGTCGACGCTGCCCTGGCACCTCCGCGCCGCCGTCTCTGCCGCGGGCGGGTTCGGCCCGCTCGCTCCGCGGTCGGTCATCGGCGTGGCGCGGAAGGCGCTCCGTCGTACGTTGCAGCACCTCGTGGTCGACGCCGCGCCCGAGAAGCGCGGCGCTGCCCTGGCCGCGCTGCGGGCCCGCGAGGGCGTCCGCCTCGACGTCAGCGTGCTGGGCCCGGCGGTGCTCGGCCGGGCCGGCGCCGACCGGCGGCTCGCCGAGCTGACCGCCGTGCTCGGCCACGACGACGTCGCGGGCGTCCGCACGACCGTCGACGCCGTCGTCGGGCCGTCCTCCCCGTGGGCCGTCGACGAGACCAGCGCGCTCGCGGTGGAGCGGCTCACGCCGCTCTACGAGCGGGCCCTGGCCGCCGAGCCCGCCCGGCTGGTGACCCTCGAGGTGACCAGCTCGGCCGACCTCGACCTCACCATCGACGTCTTCACGCGCCTCCTCGACCAGCCTCACCTGCGCGACCTCGTCGCCGGCGTCGCGCTCCCCACCGGCCTGCCCGACTCGCTGCCCTCGCTCCAGCTGCTCACCGACTGGGCGCGCGGCCGCGTCGCCCGCGGCGGCGCCCCGATCCGCGTCCGGCTCTCCGCCGGCGGCGACCCGTCGTCCGCGGTCGCCGAGGCGGACCGCCACGGCTGGGCCGCCGCCACGCCGCCGGCCCCGGTCGAGGCCGACGCCGCCCACCACCGCGTGCTCGACTGGGCGCTGCGCCCCGCCCACGCCGAGGTCGCCCACGTCGCGGTCGCCGCCCGCGGCCGCCTCGACCTCGCCCACGCCTGGACCCTCGCGCGGGCGCGGGAGGTCACGCACCTGCTCGACCTGGAGGCGGAGCTCGGAGCGGCCGAGGCCGACGCCGTGCTGGCCGAGGCCGGCGGGCTCGTGCTGCACGTGCCGGTCGCGCCGCACGCCGAGCCCGACGCGGCCGTCCCGTGGCTGCTCCACCGGCTCAGCGAGTCGGCGGAGGCCACCGCCGACGACCTCGACGCGGCGGTCGAGCGCTGGCTCGCCGCGGCGGAGCTCGCGGCCCGGGGCGACGACCTCGTCACCCGGCCCGCCGCGCCGGGTCACGGCGGGGTCGGCGACACCGACCCGGCCCTCGAGCGCAGTCGGCGGGCCGCCCGTCGCGTCCTGGCCCGCGCCGCGACGTCGCACGCGGGCGTGGAGACCGTCGGCCGCTCCCGCGTGCTCGACCGCGACGCCCTCGAGGAGGTCGTCTCCCGCACGGCCCAGGCCGGCGTCCTGTGGGGCCACGCCGAGGCCGCCACGCGGGCCCAGCTCCTCGACAGGGCGGCCGCGGCGCTCGCCGCGGCCCGCACGACCCTGGTCGAGGTGCTGGTCGGCGAGACGGGCACCACGGTCGGGGAGGCCGACCACCAGGTCAGCGAGGTGGTCGACGCGGCGCGGCGGCACGCGGCCCTGGCGCGCGGCCTCGAGGGCGTCACGGGAGCGCGCTGGGCGCCTCCCCGGCTGACGGTCGTGGTCTCGGACGCCGCCGCCGCCCTCGCGGCGCCCGCCGAGGGCGCGACCGCGGCCCTCGCCGCCGGCAGCGGCGTCGTGCTGAAGCCCGACCCCCGCGCGCGGCGCACCTCTGCCGTGCTCTGCGAGGTGCTCTGGGCGGCCGGCGTCCCGCCCGAGCTGCTGGCGCTCGCCGAGCTCGACGAGGACGACCTCGGCCGCGACCTCGTCGTGCACCCCGCCGTCGACCGCGTGGTGTTCTCGGGCTCGGTCGAGACGGCCCGCCTGTTCCGGTCGTGGCGGCCCGACCTGCCGCTCACGGCCCGGCTCGACGCCCCCGGGGTCGTCGTCGTGACGCCGAGCGCCGACGTCGACCTCGCCGTCGACGCGATCGTGCGCGGCGCGGTCAGCGGCGCGGGCCGCTCGCGCGTCGCGACCAGCCACGTGCTGCTCGTCGGCTCGGCCGGTGACGACTCCCGCCTGCGCCGGCAGCTCGTCGACGCCGTCACGAGCCTCGAGGTCGGGCGGGCCGACGACCTCTCCACCCGCCTCGGCCCGCTCGTCGAGCCCGCCGGGCCGGCCCTCCGGGCCGCGCTCACGACGCTGCGCGAGGGCGATCGCTGGCTGGTCGAGCCCCGTCAGCTCGACGACGAGGGCGCGCTCTGGTCGCTCGGGGTCGTCGAGGGCGTCGGCGAGCCGGGCGTCGTCGACGAGGCCGTCCGCGGCCCGCTGCTGCGCGTCGTGCGGGTCGCCACGCTCGACGAGGCCCTCGCCCACCAGGCCGCCCTCGGCGGCGGCCACGTGGCCGCCGTCGCCTCGCGCGACGTCGACGAGGTGGCCCGCTGGGTGCGCCGCACCGACGCCGGTGCCCTCGTCGTGAACGGCAGCACCGCCGACGTCGCCGCCCGACGTCAGCCGGCGGCGGGCTGGGGCCGCTCGTCGGTGGGCATGGTCTCGCCGACCGGCGCCGACGCCGTGGTGGCCCAGGGGCGGTGGTGGAGCGTGCCGCGCGAGCCGCAGGCGTCGCTCCGCCTCACCGGCCTGTCGGAGGCGGTGGTGGCGGTCATCGAGGCCGCCCGCTCCGGGCTGTCGTTCGAGCAGTTCGACCGCGTCCGGTCGGGCGCGGTCTCCGACGAGCAGGCCTGGCAGGCGGTCTTCGCCCCCCGGGAGGCCGTCGGAGCCGGCGTCGAGAGGGTCCTGCTGCGGCACCGGGCGCGCCCGGTCGTCGTCCGCCTCTCGTCCGACGGCGACCTCGCCGACCTGGTGCGCCTCCTCGTGGCGGCGGCGCGGGCCGGCGCCCCGGTCGACGTGAGCTCGCCCGTGCCCCTGCCGGCGGCGCTCGTCCAGCTCGTGCGGGCGCCCGGGGCCCCGCTCCGCGTGGGCGAGATCGTGGTCGAGGGCGACGAGGCGTTCCGTGCCCGGGCGGCCGCCGGCCTGCTGCAGCGCGGCGGCGGGCGGCCCGACCCCCTCGACGACCTCGAGCTGCTGGCCCGGGCGGCCGATCCCGACGCGGCGGAGGGCGCCTCCGACGACGAGGCCGCCGCCGGGGCTGCGGGAGCCGTCGCGCGGGACGCCCGGGGAGACGGGCGCCTGCCCGACGCCGACCCGGAGGCCGTGGCTCGGTACCGCGACCTGGTCGTCCGGTTGGTGGGCGGCGACCCGCGGGCGCTCGCCGTGGCCGTCGGCGGCAGCCTCGACGTCGTCGTGCACGCGGGCGACGTCACGGAGGAGGGGCGGGTCGAGCTGCTGCCCTTCGTGCGCGAGCAGGCGGTGGCGGTGGTCACCCACCGGGCCGGCCACGTCGACCCGGCGTTCCGCGACCTGCGCCTGTAGGGCGCGGGGGCGCACCGCGGGGCGGCGCGCGTTCCGTGCGCGGAGCGCGCTCGACGCTCGGCGCGCTACGCGGGCTGGCGGCTGATCAACTTCGACAGCACGATGGCGCTGCGGGTGTGGTCGACGTTCGGGGCGTTCCGGACGCGCTCGAGCGCCTCCTCGAGCGACGGGATGTCGCGGCTGCGCATGTGCACGATCGCGTCGGCGCTGCCGGTGACGGTGCCGGCGTCGACCACCTCCGGCACGGTGCTGAGGATGCGCTGCAGCTCGGCCGGCGACACGGTGCCCCGGCAGAAGAGCTCGACGAACGCCTCCGTGCCGAGTCCGTCGACGGCGGGGTCGACCTGCACCGTGAACCCCTTGATGACGCCGTCGGCCACCAGGCGGTCGACGCGTCGCTTCACGGCGGAGGCGCTGAGGCCCACCGACGAGCCGATGTCGCCGTAGCCCGCCCGGGCGTTCTGGCGCAGCAGGTCGATGATGCCGTAGTCGAGGTTGTCCACATCGGGCATCCTACGCTAGAAAGTTGCGCGGTGGGCCTCGCCTGCGCAACTTAAGTGCGTCCTGAGCGTCCATGATGCGCAGGCTGCGTGTGACACTGGCTGGCGTGAGCATCGCAGCCCCCACCGCCCAGCCCTCCGCAGCCGCCTCGCCGGCGCCGACGCGACGGGCCTCCCGCCGCACGGTGCTGATGTGCCGGCCCGACCACTTCACGGTCAGCTACCGCATCAACCCGTGGATGGACCCGTCGAAGCCGACCTCCACGTCGCTCGCCGTGCGGCAGTGGGAGTCACTGTACGAGACCTACCTCCGGCTCGGCATCCAGGTCGAGCTGATCGACCCGCTGCCCGGCCTGCCCGACATGGTCTACGCGGCCAACGGGGGCTTCGTGCTCGACGGCGTCGCCTACGGCGCCAAGTTCACCTACCCCGAGCGCCAGCCCGAGGGCCCCGCCTACATGGAGTGGTTCCGACAGGCGGGCCTCCGCGTCGCCGAGCCCGTCGAGGTCAACGAGGGCGAGGGCGACTTCCTCCTCGTGGGCGACGTGATCCTCGCCGGCACGGGCTTCCGCAGCGCCTCCGACTCCCACGCCGAGCTCGCCCGGGTCACCGGTCGCGAGGTCGTCGGCCTGACCCTGGTCGACCCGCGGTTCTACCACCTCGACACCGCGGTGGCCGTGCTCGACCCGGAGCCGGTCGAGGGCGGCGCCCAGAACATCGCCTACCTCGAGAGCGCCTTCGACGAGCCCTCTCTGGCCGTGCTGCGCGAGCGGTTCCCCGACGCCGTCCTGGTCAGCGACGACGACGCGACCATCCTCGGCCTGAACAGCTACAGCGACGGTCTCCACGTGGTGATCGCCGAGAAGGCCACGGGGTTCGCGCGACAGCTGCGCGAGCGGGGCTACGAGCCGGTCGGCGTCGACCTCTCCGAGCTGCTGCTCGGCGGGGGCGGCGTGAAGTGCTGCACCCTGGAGCTGCGACGATGACGATCGACACGACCCGCGCCTCCGGCCCCACCGAGGCGGCCATCGCCGTCGAGGACGCCGCGCTGGCCCACAACTACCACCCGCTGCCCGTGGTCGTCGCGACCGCCGAGGGCGCCTGGGTCACCGACGTCGACGGCCGCCGCTACCTCGACTGCCTCGCCGCCTACTCGGCCGTGAACTTCGGCCACGGCCACCCGACCCTCGTCGCGGCCGCCCGTGACCAGCTCGACCGGGTGACGCTGACCAGCCGGGCGTTCCACAACGACCAGCTCGGCCCGTTCGCCGCCGAGCTCGCCGCCCTGCTCGGCAAGCAGATGGTGCTGCCGATGAACACCGGCGCCGAGGCCGTCGAGTCGGGCGTCAAGGTCGCGCGCGCCTGGGGCTACCGCGTCAAGGGCGTGCGGCCCGGGGCCGCGAAGATCATCGTGGCGTCGGGCAACTTCCACGGCCGCACCACGACGATCATCAGCTTCTCGGACGACGAGGAGGCGCGGGCCGACTTCGGCCCCTACACCCCCGGTTTCCTCACGGTGCCCTACGGCGACTCCGCCGCGCTCGAGGCCGCGATCGACGACGACACGGTGGCCGTGCTGCTCGAGCCGATCCAGGGCGAGGCGGGCGTCGTCGTGCCGCCGGCCGACTACCTGCCCGAGGTGCGCCGCATCACGCGGGAGCGCCGGGTGCTGTTCATCGCCGACGAGATCCAGTCGGGCCTCGGCCGGACCGGCGCGACCGTGAGCTGCGAGCTCGTCGACGTCGTGCCCGACCTCTACCTGCTCGGCAAGGCCCTCGGCGGCGGCGTCGTGCCGGTCAGCGCCGTCGTCGGCGACCGCGACGTCCTCGGCGTGCTGCGGCCCGGCGAGCACGGCTCGACGTTCGGCGGCAACCCGCTCGCGGCGGCCGTCGGGCTCGCCGTCGTGCGCATGCTCGCGACCGGCGAGTGGCAGGAGCGGGCCGCGCGGCTCGGCGCCCGCCTGCGCGAGGGCCTCGACGCTCTCGTCGGCCAGGGCGTCGTCACCGTGCGCGGCGCCGGGCTGTGGATGGGCGTCGACATCGACCCCGCGGTCGGCACCGGGCGGGAGGTCTGCGAGGAGCTCATGCGCCGCGGAGTCCTCGCGAAGGACACGCACGGCTCGACCATCCGCCTCGCCCCGCCGCTGGTGATCACCGAGGCCGAGGTCGACGAGCTCGTGTCGACGCTCGCGGCCGTGCTGCGCGACCTCCGCGCCTGAGGTCGGGTCGCCGGCCGGCCTGGCCGCCCGGCTGGACCGGCCGCCTGGCCGCCCGGCTGCTCGGCCAGGCCCGGCCGGGCCTCAGCCGCCCGCGCGCCCCTCGGGCTTGACGAAGAGGTAGACGACGCTCCGCCCCGTGCGGTGCTCCTGGGCGTTCGCGAAGCCGAGGCCCTCGAGCAGCTCGCGGTCGTCGTCGGTCAGCACGTCGACCTGGCGCCGGACGATCCAGACCCGGTCGGTGGCGGCGAGGCGCTCCGAGAGCTCGGCGCGGTCGTCGGCGTCGTCGAGCTGGAGCGTCTCGTCGGTGAACCGGCCGGCGGCGATGCCCGAGCTGACGAAGGCCACGTCGTCGAGCCCCGCGAAGCGCTGCGGGTAGGCGTACAGAGCCTGGCGGGGCCGGGTCGAGACGACCCCGGTCGCGTCGAGCAGGACGGCGTCGCCCGGGCGGGCCTGCTGCTCGACGTAGCTGGCGACCTGCGCGAGGTCGGCGCCGCCGCCCTTGCCGTCGGGCAGCCGCTGCAGCACGTACGTCGGCACCGAGGCCGCGACCAGCAGGGCGATCAGGGCGATGCTGACCCACCGCCTCCGGAACCCCGTGATGGCGACCGCCAGCAGCAGGCACATGCCCGGCGCCGACCACGCCACCAGCCGGGCCTGGAAGAGCGGCGCGATGGCGAGGCCGACCAGCAGCATCACCCCGGTCGGCAGCACGACCCAGAGCGCGCCGAGCAGCACGACGCTGCCGGGGGTGCGCGAGCGGTCGCGGAGGCGCGTGCCGAGCAGGATGAGCAGGGCGGCGCCCAGCACGGCGTAGGCCACGGAGGTCGCGAACCAGGGCTCGACGAGCACCGAGTACCAGGTGACGTCGGAGCCCGTCGCGGGGTCGCCGTTGCCCAGCAGCCGCGTGCGCTCGCGGATGACCGTGCCGATCACCGGGGCGGTGACGAGCAGCGCGGCGCCGGTCGAGATGGACCAGCCCAGGAGGCGGTGGCGCGCTCCCCGACGACGTCGCTGCGCCGGGGCGAGCAGCAGGAAGACGCCGTGCACGAGCACGATCGTCGCCATGGGCACGAACACGGCGATGCACGCCGCGAGGCCGGCGCCGTAGGCGACCCACCACCACCGGCTCTGCCGCCGCGAGGCGACCAGGACGAGGACGGTCGCCCAGACGGCGAGGGCAGCGGTGAGGGCGTAGGGCCGGGCCTCCGCCGCCTCGAGGGTCAGCCGGGGCAGCACCGCGTAGATGCCGGCGGCGAGGACGGCCGTCGTGCGCGTCGTCAGCATCCGCACGAGCACCAGGAGGCCCGCGGCGCCGGCCCCCGCGGCGAGGGCGCTCGGCAGGCGGGTCGCGAGGGTGCTCTCGCCGAACAGGGTCGTCCAGGCGTGCATCACCACGTAGTAGGCGGTGTGCACGGCGTCCCGCTGGTGGGTGAACTCGAGCAGCGAGCCGAGGGGCAGGCGGGCGGCCTGGAGGGTGGTCGCCTCGTCGCTCCAGTACGACGGCACCCACGACGCCGCGAAGCCCACCAGCAGCGCCGCCAGGCCGGCGACCACGGGGTCGAGCCAGCGGCTGCGGGGGTGTGCGACCGCGGGGTCGTGCCCGATGCTCACGCGACGGCGGCCCGGAGGTCAGGGGAGCCGGGCCCCGCGGCGGCGGGGCCCTCGGCGTGGCTCTCGGCAGCTGGGCACGGCATCGATCCGTGGACCTCTCGGTTCTTCGGGCGCGGGGACGGTCGTCCGATGCTAGCGGGTGCCCCTCCGACGCGTCGCGAGCGACCCCGGGGGGAGCTGCGAGCGGGCCCGGGCGGGCCGGGAGCGAGCCCCGGGCACGTCGGCAGCGCGCCGGGCAACGAGAAAGCCCCCGGCGGGGCCGGGGGCTTCGTGGTGGCTGGACGCGGCGTCGATCCGCGGACCTTTCGATTTTCAGTCGAACGCTCTACCAACTGAGCTACCCAGCCGAGGGAGCCGTAGCTCCTGGTGAGAGGCGGTGCCTCTCGGACGGGGTGACCCGTCGCTGCGACCCTGACCGGACTTGAACCGGCGACCTCCGCCGTGACAGGGCGGCGCGCTAACCAACTGCGCTACAGGGCCAAACTGGTGGTGCGTGGTGTTTCCGTGAACGATGCTACCGGACTCGAGACCATTGCTGGAACCGTGACCCCAACGGGATTCGAACCCGTGCTGCCGCCGTGAAAGGGCGGTGTCCTAGGCCACTAAACGATGGGGCCGAGTGACCTCGGAAGATCACAGAGCAACCGAGGAAGGAGCATACGCAACCCGCGGCCACGATGCAAACCGGGGAGGCGCCTCCCCGGTCCAGGAGGGTCCCTCACGACCGCGACGCCCCGTCGCCACACCGACGGGGGTCTCGCTCGGAGGGGGGAGCGGGAGCTAGGTTCGACCTGTCCTTGATGCTTGGTCGCGACGGCCCTGCGCCCGGCCGGGCGGAGCCGCACGGCGCCTCGACCACGACGAACCGGTGATGCCTCATGATCTCGACCTCCCCCCGACGGCCGCGTGCCGCCCGCGGCCTCCTCACGAGCGCCGACCGCCGCCCCGTCCGCCTCGCCCTCGTCGCCGCCGCCCTCTCGCTGGCCGTCACCGGCAGCGTGCTCGCCGCCCCGACATCCGCCCGGGCCGCCGACTACCCCACGTGGGAGCAGGTCGCCGCCGCCCAGGCGAACACGGACGCGAAGGCCGCCGAGATCGCCACCATCACGGGCCTCCTCGCCCAGCTCTCGACCGACCTCGAGGCCGCGAACGCCGACGCCGTGGCGAAGGGCGCGGCCTACGAGGAGGCGCAGACCGCCTACGACCAGGCCGAGTTCAAGCTCGGCCAGCTGCAGGACCAGGCCGACGCCGCGGACGCCGTCGCCGCCGCCAGCGAGGAGCGCGCGGGCCAGCTCGCCGCCCAGCTCGGCCGCTCGTCGGGCGGCAACGACATCAGCAGCAGCCTCATCGCCGACCCGGGCGACGCCAACGAGCTGCTGTACAAGATCGGCGCCATGTCGAAGCTGACCGAGCAGGCCGACGGCATCTACTCGCAGGCCACGCAGGACCGCAACACCGCCCAGTCGCTCAGCGACCAGGCCGACGTCGCCGCCACGGCGCTCAAGGCCCTGGCCGTCGAGGCGGAGGACGCGCTGGCGGCGGCCAACGAGGCCGCCCAGGCCGCGGCGGACGCCGTCGCCGCCCAGGAGGAGAACAAGAGCCGGCTCGACACGCAGCTCGCGATCCTCCAGTCGGACCTCACCACGACCAAGGAGGAGTTCGAGAAGGGCGAGGCCGAGCGCAAGGCCGCGGAGGCCGCCGCCGCCGCCGAGGCGGCCCGCCTGGGCAGCCCCACGAACGGCACCCCCACCGGCGTCGTCTCGAGCGCCGGCTGGACGCGCCCGTCGGGCGGGAACATCTCGAGCGGCTTCGGCATGCGGGTGAACCCGGTCACGCACGCCTACATCCTGCACGCGGGCACCGACCTCGCCGCGGCCTGCGGCACGCCGATCTTCGCGGCGACGAGCGGCACGGTGAGCTACGCCGGCTGGTACGGCGGCTACGGCAACTTCGTCCTGCTCGACAACGGCGGCGGCGTCACCACCGGCTACGGGCACCAGCCGAACGGCGGCATCACGGTGAGCGTGGGCCAGCACGTCGAGGTCGGGCAGCAGATCGGCCACGTCGGCTCGACCGGCAACTCGACCGGCTGCCACCTGCACTTCGAGACACGGGTCGGCGGCACGCCCGCCAACCCGGTCGACTTCATGGCGCAGCGCGGCATCCGCCTCTAGCGGCACGACGACGGAGGGCCCGACACCAGCAGGTGTCGGGCCCTCCGTCGTCGGCGGGTGCGGGTCAGTGGCCCTCGGCCGCCAGCTTCACGATGCCGGCCTCGACGATGGCCTCGGCCTCGGCGGCGTCGCCCCAGCCCTCGGTCTTGACCCACTTGCCGGGCTCGAGGTCCTTGTAGTGCTCGAAGAAGTGCTCGATCTCCTTGCGGAGGAACTCCGGCACGTCGGTGACGTCCTGGATGTGCTCCCAGCGCGGGTCCTTCGCCGGCACGGCGATGACCTTGGCGTCGCTGCCGCCGTCGTCGGTCATGTTGAAGACGCCCACGGGGCGGACCTTCACGCCCACGCCGGGGAAGAGCGGGTAGTCGAGCAGCACGAGCACGTCGACGGGGTCGCCGTCGAGGCCGAGGGTGTTCTCGAAGAACCCGTAGTCGGTCGGGTAGACGAAGCCGGTGAAGAGCACGCGGTCGAGGTAGACGCGACCGGTCTCGTGGTCGACCTCGTACTTGTTGCGGCTTCCCTTGGGGATCTCGATCACGGCGTCGTACGCGGCCATGGGTGCTCCTGGTTCAGTCGTGGGGGTGCCGACCAGACCGGTCGGCGGCTGCCGGTAACGTTACAAGATGCCCGACAGACCGCGTCTGACCCCCGCCATGGCCGACGTCCGCCGGGCCGTCCGCGGCTCCCTCGGCGACCTGGCCGCCGACTCCCTCGTGCTCGTCGCCCTGAGCGGCGGGCCCGACTCGCTGGCGCTCGCCGCGGCGACCGCGTTCGAGGCGCCCCGGGCGGGGCTGCGGGCCGGCGCCGTCGTGGTCGACCACGGGCTGCAGTCCGGGTCGGCCGAGGTGGCGGCCGCGGCCGCTTCCCAGGCGACGGCGCTCGGGCTCGCCCCGGTGGTCGTCCGCCGCGTCGCCGTCGGCGTCGAGGGCGGCCCGGAGGGGGCAGCCCGGGAGGCGCGCTACCGGGCCCTGCGCGAGGTCACGGCCGAGACCGGTGCGGTCGCGGTGCTCCTCGGCCACACCCTCGACGACCAGGCCGAGACCGTGCTGCTCGGGCTCGCGCGGGGGAGCGGGCCCACCAGCCTGCACGGGATGGACGCGGTGCGGGGGCCGTGGCGACGGCCGCTGCTGGCCGTCCGGCGGGAGACGACCCGCGCCTCCTGCGCCGACCTCGGGCTGGACCCCTGGCTCGACCCGCACAACGACGACGCCTCGTTCGCCCGCGTGCGCGTCCGGCAGGTCGTGCTGCCGGTGCTCGAGCGCGAGCTCGGCCCCGGCGTCGCGGTGGCCCTCGTCCGCACCGCGGCGCAGCTGCGCGAGGACTCCGAGGCACTCGACCACTTCGCCGAGGAGCAGGCCGAGGAGGTCGCCGACCACGCCGAGGCCGGCATCTCGCTCGACGTCCGCGCGCTCGCGGCCGACCCGGCCGCGCTCCGACAGCGCTTGATCCGGCTGGCCGTCGAGGGCGAGTTCGGCGTCGTCCTCAGCCGCTCGCAGACCCTCGAGGTCGCCCGCCTCGTGACCGACTGGCACGGCCAGGGAGCCGTCTCGTTGCCGGGCGTTACAGTGGAGCGCACCGGGGGCGTGCTGCACTTCAGCGCCGCCGGCACCGCCTGAGGCCCGGCCGCTCGACCAGCGCCGCCGCCCCTCGCCCCCGACGTCGTCACCTCCGACGTCGTCGCCCCCACCCCGTCATCCCCGACCCCCCAGGAGAACGCGCGCCCATGGAACTCAGCGACATCGACGGCGACCTCACCAGCGTCCTCTACACCGAGGAGCAGATCCACGCGAAGATCGCGGAGGTCGCCCGCCAGGTCGAGGTCGACTACGCCGGCCGTGACCCGCTGCTCGTGGGCGTGCTCAAGGGCGCCGTCATGGTGATGGCCGACTTCGCGCGCGAGCTGAAGCTCAACGCGCCGATGGACTGGATGGCCGTGTCGTCGTACGGCTCGGGGACGAAGTCGTCGGGCGTCGTGCGCATCCTGAAAGACCTGGACACCGACCTGCACGGTCGCGACGTCATCATCGTCGAGGACATCATCGACTCGGGCCTGACCCTCTCGTGGCTGCTCGAGAACCTCAAGAGCCGCGGCGCCGCCTCCGTCGAGATCTTCGCCCTGCTCCGCAAGCCGGCCGCCGCCAAGGTGCAGGTCGACGTGAAGTACGTCGGCTACGAGATCCCCAACGACTTCGTCGTGGGGTACGGCCTCGACTTCGACGAGAAGTACCGCAACCTGCGCGGCGTCGGGGTGCTGGCGCCCCACGTCTACAGCTGACCGGGGCCCGGGCGGGCCGAGGGCCCGACGGGGGCCGTGGCCCCAGTGAGGGGCTCCCCGACCGCTCAGAGCGAACACCCACCAGCCCCCGAGGGGACGCGAGGTAACCTCTCCCTCACGTTCTCCCTGCAGAAAGGTGTCGGGCTCCGCCCGTACTGACATGGACCTCAAGAAACTCTTCCGCGGACCGATCATCTACGTCGTGATCGCGGTGCTCGGCATCGGGATCGGCTGGAGCGTCATCAGCGCCTCCGGCTCGACGCGCGTGTCGACCCAGAAGGGCCTCGAGGCTCTGAACGACGACAAGGTCTCCTCGGCGACCATCTTCAGCAACGAGCAGCGCGTCGACCTCGTCCTGAAGGACGGCGACGAGCAGCAGCAGTTCTACTACGCGACCCCCCGCGGCGACGAGGTCGTCCAGGCGGTCGACGACGCGAAGCTCGAGAGCTTCGACGACAACGTCACGCAGGGCAACTGGTTCCTCTCGCTGCTGAGCGTCCTCCTGCCCTTCGTGATCATCGGCGCCATCTTCTGGTTCCT
This sequence comes from Frigoribacterium sp. NBH87, assembly GCF_014217665.1. Lineage (NCBI taxonomy): Bacteria > Bacillati > Actinomycetota > Actinomycetes > Micrococcales > Microbacteriaceae > Frigoribacterium > Frigoribacterium sp. NBH87. The sequence goes on along the minus strand of NZ_CP043650.1, from coordinate 1,864,320 downwards.
GCTCTCGTCGATGCAGGGCGGCGGCAGCAAGGTCATGCAGTTCGGCAAGTCCAAGGCCAAGCTCGCGTCGAAGGAGACGCCGCAGGTCATGTTCACCGACGTGGCCGGCGCCGACGAGGCGATCGAGGAGCTCGAGGAGATCAAGGAGTTCCTCAAGGAGCCCGCGAAGTTCCAGGCCGTCGGCGCTCGCATCCCCAAGGGCGTGCTGCTCTACGGCCCTCCCGGCACCGGCAAGACCCTGCTGGCCCGCGCCGTCGCCGGCGAGGCCGGCGTGCCGTTCTTCTCGATCTCCGGCTCGGACTTCGTCGAGATGTTCGTCGGCGTCGGCGCCAGCCGAGTCCGTGACCTCTTCGAGCAGGCCAAGCAGAACTCGCCCGCCATCATCTTCGTCGACGAGATCGACGCCGTCGGCCGCCACCGCGGCGCCGGCGTCGGCGGCGGCAACGACGAGCGCGAGCAGACGCTGAACCAGCTGCTCGTCGAGATGGACGGCTTCGACGTCAAGACGAACGTCATCCTGATCGCGGCGACCAACCGTCCCGACGTGCTCGACCCCGCCCTCCTGCGCCCCGGCCGCTTCGACCGCCAGATCGGCGTCGACGCCCCGGGCCTCGACGGCCGCAAGCAGATCCTCGAAGTGCACGGCAAGGGCAAGCCCCTCGCCGCCTCCGTCAACCTGGAGGTGCTGGCCCGCAAGACGCCGGGCTTCACCGGTGCCGACCTGGCCAACGTGCTCAACGAGGCCGCGCTGCTGACGGCTCGCTCGAACGCGCAGCTGATCGACAACCGCGCCCTCGACGAGGCCGTCGACCGCGTCATGGCCGGCCCGCAGCGCCGCAGCCGCATCATGAACGACCACGAGAAGCTCATCACCGCGTACCACGAGGGCGGCCACGCCCTCGCCGCCGCGGCGATGCGCCACACCGACCCGGTCACGAAGATCACGATCCTGCCGCGCGGCCGTGCCCTGGGCTACACGATGGTGCTTCCCTTGGAGGACAAGTACAGCGTGACCCGCAACGAGCTGCTCGACCAGCTCACCTACGCCATGGGCGGCCGCGTCGCGGAGGAGCTCGTCTTCCACGACCCGACCACCGGCGCCTCGAACGACATCGAGAAGGCCACGGGCACCGCCCGCAAGATGGTCACCGAGTTCGGCATGAGCAACAAGGTCGGCTCGGTCAAGCTCGGCCAGGGCTCGGGCGAGCAGTTCATGGGCCGCGACATGGGCCAGCGCGACTACTCGGAGACGATCGCCGAGACCGTCGACGCCGAGGTGCGCGTGCTGCTCGAGCAGGCGCACGACGAGGCCTGGGCCGTCATCAACGACAACCGCGACATCCTCGACCACCTCGCCGCCGAGCTCCTCGAGAAGGAGACCCTCGACCACGACGAGCTGGCGGAGATCTTCAAGGACGTCAAGAAGCTGCCCGAGCGCCCGCAGTGGCTCTCCAGCGACAAGCGCCCCGTGTCGGACCGCCCCGCGATCCCGATGCCGACGAAGGCACCCGTCGACGCCGACGCCGTCGACGGCGGGGTCGGCTCCGAGCCGGAGCCCGAGGGCCTCACGACCCGCAAGCGCCCGCCGCGCACCGCTCCCGGCATCGCCACGGCCTGAGCGGGCCACCCGACCGGGGCGGTGTGGAGCTCCCGCCCCGGTCGGTAGCCTGGTCAGTCGAACCGTAGGCCTGATGGCAAGGAGCACCTCGTGACCGACTCGCCGACCGGCGGCTCCCGCCGCGACCCGGCCGCCGCGCCCGACGCTCCGGCGTGGAGGCGGCCCCGTGGGCGCGAGCGGTACCCCGACCCGGTCGAGGTCGACGCTCCGCCGACGTCGGCCCCGGCCTCCGGCACGGAGCGACGCCTCGCGCTCGCCCTCGACGAGACGGCCGCCGTCCGGCCGCCCGCCCAGCTCCCTCCCGTGACGCACACTCCGGCGACGCGGGCAGCGGCGGAGGTGCCCGCCGCGGTGATCCGCGTGCCGCCGGCCCGGACTCCCGCGCAGCCGACGCCGACTCCCGCCGAGTCGCCCTCGGCGCAGCCCGCGCGGCCGACGCCGGCGCGCGACGCCGTGTCGCGACGCGCGGTCTCGACCCCCGTGCAGGCGGGCGGCGAGGCCGAGCCGACCCGCGCCTCCGGCCGTCGCCTCGTCGCGGGGGGCCGCTTCGACGGCCCGCTGCCCGTCGGCGCCGAGCGCACCCGGGTCGGCTCGCACGCCGCCCCCGGGCTGGTCGACGGGCCCCCGCGCTCCTCGGTCGAGCCCGGCCGGCCCCGTGGTGAGCGCGCACGGCGTCGGGGAGCCGACGCGGCGCCCGTCGTCGTCCGGTCCCGCCCGGCCGTCCCGCTCGACCTGCTGCCCGCCGACGGCGGCCGCGCCCTCGTGATGGGCATCCTCAACGTGACCCCCGACTCCTTCAGCGACGGCGGTCGCTGGGTCGGCCTCGGCGCGGCCCTCGACCACGCTCGCGAGCTCGTCGCCGCGGGTGCCGACCTCGTCGACGTGGGCGGCGAGTCGACGCGCCCCGGGGCGTCCCGGGTCGACCCGCTCGAGGAGCAGCGCCGCGTGCTGCCCGTCGTCCGCGAGCTGGCGTCCGAGGGCGTGCGGGTCAGCGTCGACACGATGAACGCCTCCACGGCGCGCGCCGCCGTCGAGGCCGGCGCCGACGTGATCAACGACGTCTCGGGCGGCCTCGCCGACGACGCGATGGCCGACGTGGCCGCCGAGACCGAGCGGCTCTTCGTCGCCATGCACTGGCGCGGTCACCTCGAGCACGGCCGCGGCGCGCCCGACTACGGCGGCGACGTCGCCCGCCGCGTCCGCGACGAGCTCGCCGCCCGCGTCGACGCCCTCGCGGGCCGGGGCGTGCGACTCGACCGCCTCGTGCTCGACCCCGGCGTCGGCTTCTCGAAGGACGCCGCCCAGAACTGGCGCGTGCTGGCGGCCCTGCCCGAGCTGGCCCGCCTCGGCCAGCCGCTGCTGGTGGGGGCGTCGCGCAAGAGGTTCCTCGGCGAGCTGCTGCCCGACGGCGCCCCGCCCGAGCACCGCGACCTGCCCACCGCCGTGGTGAGCGTGCTCGCGGCCCAGGCCGGCGTGTGGGCGGTGCGCGTGCACGACGCGGCCGGCACCCGCGTCGCCCTCGACGTGCTGCACGCCTGGCAGGGCGCTGCCGTGCCCGCCCGACCGGCGAGGCACGCGTGAGCGCCGAGGTGCCGGCGGGCGGTGCCGCGGACGCCGCCGGCGCTGCTGCCGCCGGCGCTGCTGCTGACGGCGCAGCTCCGGCCGCCCCGGCCCTCCGCCTCGTGCCGCGCGGCCTGGACGTGCTGCGCCTGAGCGGCGTGCGGGCCACTGGCCACCACGGCGTCTTCGAGCACGAGCGCCGTGACGGCCAGGAGTTCGTGGTCGACGTCGTCGTGCACCTCGACGCCGCGCCGGCCGCCGACGGCGACGACCTCGCGCAGACCGTCCACTACGGCGTGCTCGCCGAGCAGCTCGTCGCCGCCGTCGAGCGCGACCCGGTCGACCTCGTCGAGACCCTCGCCGAGCGGCTCGCGCACGTCGTGCTGTCGTTCCCCGCCGCGGTGCGGGCCGAGGTCACGGTGCACAAGCCCCACGCGCCGATCACGGTGCCGTTCGGCGACGTGTCGATCACCGTCGTCCGGGAGCGCGCGTGAGCACGGCGGGGCCCGCGCGCTCCGGCCCCGGCTCCGTCCCGGTCCCCGGCTCCCCCACCGCGCCTCCCGGGCCCCTCGCCCGTCGCGCGGTGATCGCGCTCGGCTCCAACCTCGGCGACCGCGACGGGCTGCTCCGCGACGCCGTCGCGGCCCTCGACGCCGTCGACGGGGTGCACGTCGTCGCAGCGTCCGCCCCCGTCTCGTCGGTGGCCGTCACGCTCGACGGGCCCGACGAGAGCAAGCCCGACTACCTCAACGCCGTCGCCCTCGTCGACACCACCCTCGGGGGTCTCGACCTGCTGGCGGCCCTGCAGTCGATCGAGTCCGACCGGGGCCGGGTGCGCACCGAGCGCTGGGGGGACCGCACCCTCGACCTCGACGTGGTCGTGCTCGGCGACGACGAGAGCGACGACCCGCGCCTCACGCTGCCCCACCCGCGCGCCGCCGGGCGGGCCTTCGTGCTCGAGCCCTGGCTGCAGGTCGAGCCGGAGGCGCGGCTCGGCCGGGCAGGGCGCGTCGCCGACCTGCTCGCCGCGCTGCCCGACCGCACCCGGCCGGTCGCGGGAGCCGGCGCGCTGTGGCCGCCCGCCGAGCGCGCTCCCGGCGCCGTCCGCTCCGAGCCCGCCGCCCCCGCCCCCGACCACACCCCCGGAGCCGACGCGTGAGACACACCCGCCCCGCCACCCTGATCGGCCTCGCCGTCGTCGCCCTCGTGGTCGGCTTCGTGCTCGACGCGGCGCTCGTCGCGACCGGTCGGCCGTCGATCGTGCCGCCCGTGGTGCTCGGTCTCGTGCTGCTCGCCATCGGCGGCATCGTCGTGACGATGGCGATGCCGGTCCGCCGCGTGGCCCGGGGCTCGCGCACCGAGCGCGTCGACCCGTACTACGCGACCCGGGTGCTGCTGCTCGCGAAGGCCAGCAGCCTGGCCGGGGCGCTCTTCGGCGGCGGCGCCGGCGGGGTGCTGCTGTTCATGACGACGCGCGGCGTGGGGGTGGCAGTAGGCTCCGTCGTGCCCGCGGTCGTGGCCGTCGTGGGGGGCCTCGGCCTCCTCGTCGGGGGGATCGTCGCCGAGCACATGTGCACCGTGCCGCCCGGTGACGACGACGACGGCGGGCCGGGGGCCCAGGCCGCCTGAGAGCACGCCCGCCGACCGCACCGCCCCGGAGGACCGCCATGAGCCGACTCGACGTCGCCGACGCGACCTGGACGGGCGTCTCGCCGCGGTACGTCTGGCCCGAGGTGATCGGCTGGCTCGTCACGGGTCTCGTCGTGGCGGCGGCCACCCTGCCGCTGTGGTTCCTCGACTCGCTGTGGTGGCGCCTCCTGACGGCCGGGCTGGTCGTCGTGACCCTGCTCGTCTGCGCGTTCGTGCCGCGGCGCGTGCGGGCCATCGGCTACCAGCTGCGCGACGACGACCTGCTGCTGCGCAAGGGCATCCTGTTCACCCGCGTCGTCGCCGTGCCCTACGGCCGCATGCAGCTCATCGACATCAACCGCGGGCCGGTCGTGCGCGCCCTCGGGCTCAGCGACCTCAAGTTCGTGACGGCGGCCGCGTCGTCGGCCGTGACCATCCCCGGGGTGCCCGAGGCCGAGGCGGAGGCGCTGCGCGACCGCCTGGTCGAGCTCGCCGAGTCGAGGCGGGCGGGGCTGTGACCGACGTCGGGCCGCCGGCTCCGGGGCCGGCCGATCCCGCTGGCCCCGTCGGCCCTGTCGGCCCGGCCGGTCGCGCTGGCCCCGCCGGCCCGCCGGCCCCCGCCGAGGTCGCGGCCCTCACCGACGGCGAGTGGCACCGGCTGCACCCGGCGACGCCCCTGCTCCGCGGCGGCACCGCGCTGATCGTCGCCCTCGGCATCATCGTCTACAACGCTCGCGACTGGGTCGTGCAGCTCGTCGCCGGCATCGTCAGCGGGCGCCGCGGGGGCGACGACGGCGACCCGTTCGGCTACGTCGTCGACCACGGCCTGCTCGGCTGGGTGCTGCTCGGGCTCGTCGTCGTCGTGGCCGTGCTCTCGACCTTCTTCTGGCTGGCCTGGCGGATGAACACGTTCCGCGTCACCGAGGAGACGGTGGAGGTGCGCAGCGGCATCGTCTTCCGCACCGAGCGTCGGGCCCGCCTCGACCGGGTGCAGGGCATCGCCGTGCAGCGGCCCGTCCTCGCGCGGCTGTTCGGCGCCGCCAAGCTCGAGGTCAGCCAGGCGGGCGACGACGCCAACGTCAGCCTCGCGTACCTGCGCTCCGCCTCGGCCGACGACCTCCGACGCGAGATCCTGCGCCGCGCCTCCGGGGCCCAGCGCGCCGAGGGGGTCTCGCTGGCGAAGGGGCCGGCCGGGCGGCCGGGCTTCGTCGGCCTCGTCGAGCAGCGCGCCGCGGAGTTCCTCGCGGACGGCACCGAGGAGGCGCCTCCCGAGTCGGTCGTGCGGGTCGACCTCCGCAGGCTGGTCGGCTCCGTCGTGCTCAGCGGCTACACGCTGTTCATCGTCGCCGCCGCGATCGCCGTCGTCGTCACGGTGCGGCTGACGGGGGAGTGGTTCCTGCTCTTCGCGCTGCTGCCGGCCGTGCTCGGCTCGAGCGGCTACTACGTCAACCGGGTCTCGAAGTCGCTGCGGTACAGCATCGCCGGCACCCGTGACGGCGTCCGCATCGGCTACGGCCTGTTCTCGACGACGAACGAGACGCTGCCGCCCGGGCGCATCCACTCGGTGCGCGTGAGCCAGCCGCTGCTCTGGCGACCGTTCGGCTGGTGGGAGATCAGCATCAACCGCGCCTCGCGGTCGAGCACGGCGTCGTCGTCGTCGACGGGGCAGCAGGGCGCGAGCGTGCTGCTGCCCGTGGGCGACGAGGGCGACGTGCGCCGGGTGCTCGAGCTCGTGCTGCCCGAGCTGGTCGGGCTCGCGGCGGCGGCGGAGGCCGACGCGGACGGGGCGCCGACGGTGGTCGCCGACGGCCCGGCAGGGCCCGCTGCGGCGGCCTCGCCCCCCGACGACCTGCGCGCCGCGGCCGACGAGCACGCCTCGCACACGCTGCGGCTCGTCGAGGACGGCCTCACGTCGCGCGGCTCCGACGGCGGCTTCACGACGTCGCCGCGTCGGGCCGCGGTGCTGCGCTGGTTCTCGTGGCGGCGCAACGGCTTCCGGGCGGCGCCCGGCGCGCTGCTGCTGCGGAAGGGTGCGATCTGGCGTGAGCTGATCATCGTGCCCCTGCCCCGGGTGCAGAGCGTGAGCCTGCACCAGGGCCCGCTGCTGCGGCGGCTCCGCCTCGCCGCCGTGCACCTGCACACGGTCGCCGGGCCGATCACCGCCCAGATCGGCGCCCTCGACGAGGCCGACGCCCTCGCCTTCTTCACCGGAGCCGCCCGCGACGGCGTCGAGGCCGCCCGGGCCGACCGCACCCACCGCTGGCTCGCCGTCGCCTCGGCCGCCGAGCCCCCCGCCTCCCCGGTCCCCGCCGCCGCCTCGGCTCCTGCCACCGCTGCCGGCGTCGTGCCCGCCGCCTCCCCGGGCCCCGCCGCCCCTCCCGCTTCCGCCGCTCCCGCTCCCGCCGTTCCCGCTCCCGCCGTTCCCGCTCCCGCCCCTGCCCCTGCCCCTGCTCTCAAATTTGAGAGTGATCCGGCTGCGAGCGACCAGGCAGCCGCGGAGAACGGGCTCGCTGCGTCGGATCCCTCTCGGATTCCCCCCGAGGAGTCGCGGGTCGGGTCGCCGACGCCCGTCACGCCCCCGGACGCCCCGCCGGCACCCGCCCCGGCACCGCCACGCGCACCCGCCCCGGCCCCGGCACCGGCCCCCGCACCAGCCCCGACGCCGGCGTCCGCACCCGCACCGACCCCCGCCCCCGCCCGCCACCGAGAGGACGACCCTCGATGAGCCCCCAGCAGAGCGGACGCCTCGGCATCGGAGTCGTCGGGGCCGGCCGCGTCGGGCCCGTGCTCGGCGCCGCGCTCGCCGCGGCCGGCCACGCGATCGTCGGCATCTCGGCCGTCTCCGAGCGCAGCCGCGACCGTGCCGAGGCGATCCTGCCCGGTGCTCCGGTGCTGACCGTGCAGCAGATCGTCGAGCGCTCCGAGCTCGTGCTGCTCGCGGTGCCCGACGACCAGCTCGCCGACCTCGTCACGGGCCTGGCCGCGACCGGCGCCTGGCAGGCCGGCCAGCTCGTCGTGCACACGTCGCCCGTGCACGGGCTCGAGGTGCTCCGCCCCGCGCTGCAGGCCGGGGCGATCCCGCTCGCCATCCACCCCGCCCTCACCTTCACCGGCACGACCATCGACCTGGTGCGGCTGCGCGAGGCGTACTGCGCGGTCACCGCGCCGGTGCCGGTGCAGCCGATCGGCCAGGCGCTCGTCGTCGAGATGGGCGCCGAGCCGGTGCTCGTCGCGGAGGCCGACCGGCCGCGCTACGCCGAGGCCGTCGCCACCGCGTCCGAGTTCTCGGCGGCGATCGTCACCCAGTCGGTCGGCATGCTCGCCGAGCTCGGCGTGCCCGACCCCGGTCGCGTGATCGCGCCGCTCGTCCGCTCGGCCATGGACCGCGCCCTCGCCGTCGCCGAGGGGTCGGTGGGCCCCGGTACCATCGACACTGCGCCGTTCGGGCGCCCGTCGGCCGACGACGGGCCGTCACCGCGGCACGGGGCGTGAGGTCCGGGCTCGACCCGCACCGCGCCTCCCGCACGCCCCCGCCAGCCCGCCCCGCCAGCCCGCCCCGCCAGCCCCGTCCCGCCAGCCCCCTCCGCGCCCGGGCCCGCACCGCCCGCACCGCCTCCACCCTTCGTCCCCTGCAGGAGCCCCTCGCACATGACCGACGCCCCCGACACCAGCACCCCCACCGACGAGGCGGCCGCCGAGGCCGAGGCGGCCCGTGAGGCGTCGGAGCAGAAGCAGGTGCGCCTCGACAAGCGCGCCCGCCTGCTCGAGTCGGGCCGCGAGGCCTACCCCGTGGGCGTGCCGGTGACCGACACGATCGCCGCCGTCCGTGCCCGCCACGCCGACCTCGAGCCCGGCGCCGAGACGGGCGACGTCGTCGGCCTGGCCGGCCGCGTCGTGCACGCGCGCAACACCGGCAAGCTCTGCTTCGCCGCGCTGCAGGCCGGCGACGGCACGCGCATCCAGGCGATGGTCTCGCTCGCGGCCGTCGGCGAGCAGGCGCTCGCCGACTGGAAGGAGCTCGTCGACCTCGGCGACCACGTCTTCTTGAAGGGCGAGGTCATCTCGTCGCGGCGGGGCGAGCTGTCGATCATGGTCGCCGAGTGGAGCATCGCCGCGAAGGCGATCCTGCCGCTGCCGAACCTGCACTCCGAGCTCAGCGAAGAGACGCGCGTGCGTCAGCGCTACCTCGACCTGATCGTGCGCGACCAGGCTCGCGTGACCGTGCGGGCCCGTGCCGCGGCCGTCTCGTCGCTGCGTCGCACCTTCGACTCGTACGAGTACCTCGAGGTCGAGACCCCGATGCTCCAGACGATGCACGGCGGCGCCGCGGCGCGTCCGTTCCAGACGCACAGCAACGCCTTCGACACCGAGCTCTTCCTCCGCATCGCGCCCGAGCTGTTCCTCAAGCGCGCGGTGGTCGGCGGCATCGACCGCGTCTTCGAGATCAACCGCAACTTCCGCAACGAGGGCGCCGACTCCACCCACTCGCCCGAGTTCGCGATGGTCGAGGCCTACCAGGCGTACGGCGACTACGAGCAGATGGCCCGCCTCACGCAGGAGCTCGTGCAGAACGCCGCGCACGCCGTGGCCGGCTCGCACCTCGTCACCCTCGCCGACGGCTCGGAGTACGACCTCGGCGGCGAGTGGGCCCGCGTGCCGATGTACGAGTCGCTCAGCGAGGCCGCCGGCCGCGAGATCACGCCCGAGACGACGGTCGCCGAGCTGCGGGAGCTCGCCGACTCGGTCGAGCTCGTCGTGCCGCACGAGACGCACGGCAAGCTGGTCGAGGAGCTCTGGGAGCACTTCGTCAAGCCGTCGCTCGAGCGCCCCACCTTCGTCGTCGACTTCCCGGTCGACACGAGCCCGCTCGTGCGCCAGCACCGGTCGAAGGCCGGCGTGGTCGAGAAGTGGGACCTCTACGTGCGCGGCTTCGAGCTGGCGACGGCGTACTCGGAGCTCGTCGACCCGGTGATCCAGCGCGAGCGCTTCGTCGAGCAGGCCGCGCTGTCGGCCCGCGGCGACGCGGAGGCGATGCGCCTCGACGAGGACTTCCTCCGCGCGCTCGAGCACGGCATGCCGCCGAGCGGCGGCATGGGCATGGGCATCGACCGCCTGCTGATGGCGATCACCGGTCTCGGCATCCGCGAGACGATCCTCTTCCCGCTCGTCAAGTGAGGGAGGCGCGGGTCGGCTCGTGAGGGCCGGCCGCGGTACCCGGTGGACTCCCGGGCACCATCGCTTACCCTTGTGGAGTGCCTGAGACTTTCTGGGGAGCTGCGCTCTTCGCCGTGACCCCGACCATCGTCGTCGGGCTGATCTTCTGGTTCGCCGTGCGGTCGCTGCTCCGAGCCGACCGCACCGAGCGGACCGTCTACTCGCAGATCGAGGCGGAGGAGCGCGCCCGCGCCGAGGCCGAGGAGCGCTCCGGCCGCTGAGGCGCCGCTCCGAGCTCTGACGAGGTGACTCGTCCTGGGTCCTCTCCCTCGTGGAGGGGCCCGGACGGGTCACCTCGTTCGTCGTCGTCAGCCCACTACCCCTCCCGCGGCGACCTCGCCCGCGGCGGGCGGCGGCACGCCCGCGACCGCGCTCTCGACCCCCTGCTCACCCGGGTGGTCTCGGGGGGCTGAGGGGCGCCTCCCGCAGGCCTCGGTGTCCCCCTCCCCGGGGGCGGGGTCAGCCGGTCGCCGCGTACCCCGGCGCGTTCGGTGGACAGTCGCGCAGTGTTCGCTTGACACCCCGCGATCCGCGTGTTCATGGGGATGCACGGGGGTCGCACCCAGGAAGCCGTACCCCGTGACACCCCGACCGGGCCTACACCCGCGATGTGCCCCGAGTCAAAGCCGCACCCCGTTCGTCCCCCGAAGCACTCGAAACCCTGTACGTGCCCTCCGAACAACCTTGTGAACTGCCTGAATGACACCAGTGTCATTTCGTGCTGGCACCAGACTCGAAGTACGCCGAAGAGCTTCACGAACTATTCGACACGACACCACGGTCTGAATTCGAGCAGGGAGAGAAACGATGACTACCGTCACCACGCGCAACACCACCACGGACACCACCGACGACACCGAGGTCGAGGTCCTCTCGCAGGTGCGAGGCGCCTCCACCGACCAGGTGGGCGACTACCTCCGCCACATCGGCCGCATGCCCCTCCTCGACGCCGCGGAGGAGACGGAGATCGCCCGACGCATCGAGGTCGGCCTCTTCGCCGGCGAGAAGCTCAAGGAGCTCCAGGCCGCCGACGCCGTCAAGAAGGTCCGCACGAAGGCGCACGCCGAGACGATGCGCGACCTCCGGTGGCTGCAGCACGACGGCGAGCGTGCGAAGGACCGCATGATCACCGCGAACCTCCGCCTCGTCGTCAGCATCGCCAAGCGCTACACGCAGCGCGGCCTCCCCTTCATGGACGTCATCCAGGAGGGCAACCTCGGCCTGGTGCGCGCGGTCGAGAAGTTCGACTACACGCAGGGCTACAAGTTCTCGACCTACGCCACCTGGTGGATCCGTCAGGCCATCGCCCGCGGCCTCGCCGACAAGGCGCGTGCCATCCGCATCCCCGTGCACACGGTGGAGCGCATCAACCGCATCTCGCGGGCCGAGCGCGACCTGACCGTCGACCTGGGCCGTGCGCCCACCGTCGAGGAGGTCGCCGCCGAGGTCGCGATGGAGGTCGCCGACCTGGTCGAGCTCAAGTCGCGCTCGCACGAGCCCGTCTCGATCCACACCGTCGTCGGCGATGCGGAAGACAGCGAGCTGGGCGACTTCATCGAGGACGAGGAGACCCCGTCGCCGACGGCCGCCACCGAGAACTCGCTGCTGAACCGCGACATGCACGCCCTCGTGGCGACGCTGCCGGAGGACGAGGCCCGCGTGATCCGCATGCGCTTCGGCCTCGACGACGACCAGCCGATGACCCTCGACGAGATCAGCAAGCGCGTGCACAGCTCGCGCCAGGCCGTCTCGCGCGTCGAGAGCCGCGCCCGCCTGCGCATGTTCGCCAAGGCCGTCAGCCAGGACCTGCAGCTGTACCTGCAGTAGTCTGGCGGCAGCGTCCGCTGCACCTGCACCACCACGAGAGGGCCGCCTCCCCGCCCCGGGGAGGCGGCCCTCCGTCGTGTGCCGCCCCGCGCCTCCCCGGGGCCTCCGGGGTCAGGTCAGGAGGCGGTGTCGCCCGCCTCGTCCTCGGCCTCGGCGTTCGCCACGACCTCCGCTGCCTCGGCCTCGAGCTGCGCCGCGGAGACGAGCCCGCCGCGGCGATGCGCCGTCCGGGCCTTGAACTTGGCGCGGACGTCGCTCGGCACGAGCTCGAGCAGCTGGTCCTCGCGCAGCGGCAGGTCGAGCAGGCTGAGCTTCAGCCGCCCCTTCGTCGCGTGCCGCCCGGCGTCGAAGCGGATCACCTGGCCGGCCTCGCGCTGCAGCCGCATCGACACGACGCAGCCCTCGCTCACGTCGGCGACCACGCGGCCGTCGACCTCGAGCGCCGCCGACCGGGTGCCCGCGCCGACCTGGAAGCGCAGGGCCTCGCCCGGCCCGAGCACCACCGAGCGGTCGATGCCCGACATCGGGGCGACCGGCGTGATGAGCGTCGCCGCGACGGCCGGCGACATGACCGGCCCGCCCGCGGCGTAGTTGTAGGCGGTCGAGCCGGCGCTCGTCGCGACGATGATCGCGTCGGCCTTGTAGTGGCCGTAGGGCGTGCCGTCGACGACGAGGTCGGCCGTGACGACGCCCTCGCCCGGGCGGCGCGCGATCGAGACGTCGTTGAAGGCGAGGAAGGTGTGCTCGTCGGTCGAGGTCGAGTGCACCACCTCGACGGCGTGGTGCGGCTCGAGCGAGAAGCGCTTCGCGGCGAGGCGCTCGAGCGCGTCGGGCAGGTCGGCGGGCTCGACCTCGACGAGGAAGCCCAGGTTGCCGTAGTTCACGCCGAGCACCGGCACGGGGCGGTCGGCCACGAGGCGCATCGCGCCGAGCATCGTGCCGTCGCCGCCGAGGGCGACCACGACGTCGACCCGGTCGCGGAACGACCGCTCGTCGACCAGCTCGACCGCGCCCGCGACCCGGTGCTCGTCGCTCTGCAGCGCGATCAGCAGCACGTCGCCCTTGCCGGGCAGGCCGTCCTGCTTCCAGGCGCAGAGGATCGCGACCGACTCGGCCACGGACTTGGTGGGGTGCGGCACGAGACCGACGGTGAAGGTGCCCATGGAGCGACCGTACCGGCGCCCTCCGACAGGTCGCTGCACCTCCGTCACGCCCCCAGCGAACAGGGGCTGCGAACCCCGGGGCCCGTGGTTACTCTCGACAACAGACACCGGTGCTGCCCCCAGTTGGCACCGACTGCATGAGCGGTGGCGCCACTCCCACCCCGCCACCGAGGGAGCAAGAGAAGATGTTCGAGAGATTCACCGACCGTGCCCGTCGCGTCGTCGTCCTCGCCCAGGAAGAGGCGAAGATGCTCAACCACAACTACATCGGTACCGAGCACATCCTGCTCGGGCTCATCCACGAGGGCGAGGGCGTCGCCGCCAAGGCCCTCGAGTCGCTGGGCATCTCGCTCGACGCCGTGCGCGAGCAGGTCCAGGACATCATCGGCCAGGGCCAGCAGCAGCCCACCGGTCACATCCCCTTCACGCCGCGCGCGAAGAAGGTCCTGGAGCTCAGCCTCCGCGAGGCCCTCCAGCTCGGCCACAACTACATCGGCACCGAGCACATCCTGCTCGGCCTGATCCGCGAGGGCGAGGGCGTCGCCGCCCAGGTCCTCGTGAAGCTCGGCGCCGACCTCAACCGGGTCCGCCAGCAGGTCATCCAGCTCCTGTCCGGCTACCAGGGCAAGGAGGCGGTGGCCGTGGGAGGCGAGCAGCAGCAGGGCACCCAGGGCGGCAGCCAGGTCCTCGACCAGTTCGGCCGCAACCTGACCCAGGCCGCGCGCGACAACAAGCTCGACCCGGTCATCGGTCGCGAGAAGGAGATGGAGCGGGTCATGCAGATCCTCTCCCGCCGCTCGAAGAACAACCCCGTGCTGATCGGCGAGCCCGGCGTCGGCAAGACCGCCGTCGTCGAGGGCCTCGCGCAGGCCATCGTCAAGGGCGAGGTGCCCGAGACCCTGAAGGACAAGCAGCTCTACTCGCTCGACCTCGGCTCGCTCATCGCCGGCAGCCGCTACCGCGGTGACTTCGAGGAGCGCCTGAAGAAGGTCACGAAGGAGATCCGCACGCGCGGCGACATCATCGTCTTCATCGACGAGATCCACACCCTCGTGGGTGCGGGCGCCGCCGAGGGCGCGATCGACGCCGCGTCGATCCTCAAGCCGCTGCTGGCCCGCGGCGAGCTGCAGACCATCGGCGCCACGACGCTCGACGAGTACCGCAAGCACTTCGAGAAGGACGCCGCCCTCGAGCGCCGCTTCCAGTCGGTGCAGGTCAACGAGCCGTCGCTGCCCCACACGATCAACATCCTCAAGGGCCTCCGCGACAAGTACGAGGCCTTCCACAAGGTGTCCATCACCGACGGCGCGATCGTCTCGGCGGCGAACCTCGCCGACCGCTACGTGAGCGACCGCTTCCTGCCCGACAAGGCCATCGACCTGATCGACGAGGCCGGCGCCCGCCTGCGCCTCTCGATCCTGTCGGCCCCGCCGGAGCTGCGCGAGTTCGACGACCGCATCGCCGGCGTGCGCGCCCAGAAGGAAGCCGCCATCGAGGACCAGGACTTCGAGAAGGCCGCGTCGCTCCGCGACGAGGAGAAGAAGCTGCTCGGTGAGCGCCTCCGCCTCGAGAAGCAGTGGCGCTCGGGCGAGGCCGGAGCCGGCGGCACCGTCGACGAGGGCATCATCGCCGAGGTGCTGGCCCAGGCGACGGGCATCCCGGTCTTCAAGCTCACCGAGGAGGAGACCTCGCGTCTCGTCTTCATGGAGCAGGCGCTGCACCAGCGCGTCATCGGTCAGGAGGAGGCCATCGCGGCGCTCTCCAAGACCATCCGCCGCACGCGTGCCGGCCTGAAGGACCCGAACCGCCCCTCCGGCTCGTTCATCTTCGCGGGGCCCACGGGCGTCGGCAAGACCGAGCTGGCCAAGGCGCTCGCCGAGTTCCTCTTCGACGACGAGGGCGCGCTGATCAGCCTCGACATGTCGGAGTTCGGCGAGAAGCACACCGTCTCGCGCCTCTTCGGTGCCCCTCCCGGGTTCGTCGGCTTCGAGGAGGGCGGCCAGCTCACCGAGAAGGTGCGTCGCAAGCCGTTCTCCGTGGTGCTGTTCGACGAGATCGAGAAGGCCCACCCCGACATCTTCAACAGCCTGCTGCAGGTGCTCGAGGAGGGTCGTCTGACCGACGGCCAGGGTCGTGTCGTCGACTTCAAGAACACGGTCATCATCATGACGACCAACCTCGGCTCGAAGGGCATCGCCGGCGGCCCCGTCGGCTTCCAGATCGAGGGCGACACCGCGACCGGCTACGACCGCATGCGCGCCAAGGTCAACGAGGAGCTCAAGAAGCACTTCAAGCCCGAGTTCCTCAACCGGGTAGACGACACCATCGTCTTCCCGCAGCTGTCGGGCCCCGAGCTGCTCCAGATCGTCGACCTGTTCGTCAAGCGCCTCAGCGAGCGTCTGCTCGACCGCGACATGACGGCCATGCTGACGGTGCCCGCCAAGGAGCGCCTCATCCAGGTCGGCTTCGACCCGGCCCTGGGTGCTCGCCCGCTGCGTCGTGCCATCCAGCACGAGGTGGAGGACCGCCTCTCCGAGCGCATCCTCACGGGCGACCTGACGGCCGGCGACCACGTCGTGGTCGACTACGTCGACGGCGAGTTCGTGTTCACCACGACCCGCCAGCAGGGCCGCGACGAGGTGCTCGTGCTCGAGAAGAGCGACGACTAGGCAGCACCCCGTGCGGGTCCCACCCGCAGTGACGCCCGAGGGCGGTCCGGCTCCGGCCGGGCCGCCCTCGGGCGTTCGTGCGTCCTCGCTCCCGTGGTCCGGTGCTCGGACGGCGGGGTGCGGCGGGTCACCGTCCCCGCGGGCGGGTGGGCGCTGACCCGCCGTGACCGACGCCGACCCGCCGACCCGCGCCTCCTCGGCTCTCCGCGCCCGCCGGAGGCGCGGGGCGCGTGGGTAGGCTGGCCCGATGACCTCCGCCGACCAGCACGGCATCACCGTGCGTGACGCCGTCGTCAGCGACGTGCCGCACATCCAGAGGCTCTGCGAGCCGTTCGTGCAGCGACGCATCCTGCTCGGCAAGGACCTGGTGACGCTCTACGGCGACGTGCAGGAGTTCCAGATCGCGGTCGGCCCCGACGGGGTGCCCGTCGGCTGTGGTGCGCTGCACGTCATGTGGGACGACCTGGCCGAGATCCGGACCCTCGCCCTCGACCCCGCGTGGATCCGCAAGGGAGTCGGCCACCGCCTCCTCGACGGCCTGGAGGAGGCGGCCCGTCGTCTCGAGATCGGTCGCCTGTTCTGCCTGACGTTCGAGGTCGACTTCTTCGAGAAGCACGACTACCTCAACGTCGGCGACGAGGGGCTCGTGCCGCCCGAGGTGTACGCGGAGCTCGTGCGGTCGACCGACGAGGGCGTCGCGGAGTTCCTCGACCTCGCGCGCGTGAAGCCGAACACGCTGGGCAACTCGCGCATGCTGAAGGCGCTGCCGCCGCGGCCGTAGGTCGGCGGCTCGGTGCGGGTGGCTCGCGGGGCTCGTCCGGCTCGACGGGCTCGACGGCCGGCGGCTCGGCGCACGCTCGGCCCATTCTCAGCGCACACGCCGCCGCCCTCCCGGTCACCGCGGTGACCAGCGCTTAACCTCTGCTCATGTCGACGTTCATGGATCCGACCGGGCCGCAGCCGCCCTCGGTGTACTGGCGTCGGCGTGCGATGGTCGCCCTCGGTCTCGTCGTCGTCATCATCGTCATCGTGCTGATCGTCGTGCGACCCGGCTCCGGCGCCGCCGAGCCCGGCGCCGCGACGACGAGCACGCCCCCGGCCATCGCCGAGGAGACGACCGAGGCCTCGGCCCCCGCCACGGGCGCGGCTCCCGCCGCCGACGCGACCGCTCCGGCCACCGACGCGCCCGCCGCGGGCGACGACGCCACCTGTGCCGCGGGCGTGGTCGACCTCGTGCCGATCACCGACGCGGCGACGTACGCGTCGACGCAGCTGCCGCAGATCTCGATGTCGATCACGAACACCGGCTCGGTCGACTGCTCGCTCAACCTCGGGTCGAGCCAGCAGGCCCTCGTGGTCACGAGCGGCCAGGAGCAGTGGTGGTCGTCGAAGGACTGCCAGGTGAACCCGACCGACCAGGTCGTCACCATCCAGGCCGGCCAGACCCTGACCACGCCGGCGATCGCCTGGGACCGCACCCGCTCCACCCCCGACACCTGCGAGGGCACGCGCACCCCGGTTCCTGCGGGAGGCGCGACCTACCGTCTGACCGTCAGCGTCGGAGACATCGTCTCGGCCGACACCGCCCCCATGATCCTGAACTGAGCGCATGACCGATCCTTCTCCCCGTTCCGAGGCCCTCGAGCTGGCGCTGGCGTCGCAGGACGTCGCGGCCGTCGCGTTCGCCCTCCGTCACGACGTGGTCGTGGTGCCGAAGCTGGTGGCGCCCGCGGGCGGTGCTGCTGCGGGTACTGATGCTGCGGGTGCCTCGGGTGCCTCGGGTGCCTCGAGCGCTGACGGTGGCTCGACGGTCGACGGAGCCGAGGGAGGCGCGGACGAGCTCCCCGACGACAGTCCCGTCTTCGGGGCGGCCGAGCAGGTGCGCGTCTTCGGCCGCGAGAACACCGACAAGCGGATCCTGTTGCTCTTCTCGTCGGCCGACGCCTACGCGGCGATGGTGCCGGACGACCCGCACCGCGAGGTGATGCTCTACGACGCCGCCGCGCTGCGGGCCTTCCTCGACGTGCACCTCGACGTGCTCGAGCAGGTCTTCTTCGACATCGCCGGGCCGCACACCATGGCTGCGACCCCCGAGGACCTGCTCAAGGCCCTGCGCTAGCCGCACGCCGTGGCGCGCGCCGTGCCGCACCCTGTCTTCGCACCGGAACCACGCCGCGGCGTGGTTCGCGTGCGAGAACGTGGTGTCTCGCGGGCCGCGCCGGGCCGCGCCGGGCCGCGCCGCGCCGCGCGAAGCGTGCCGCCGCACCCCGTCTTCGCACCGGAACCCTGCCGCGGCGGGGTGCGCGTGCGAGAACGGGGTGTGTGGCGAGGCGCTCCGGGCGGCGCGGGGCGTGCCGCACCACGTTCTCGCCTCGGAACCACGCCGCGGCGTGGTTTGCGTGCGAGAACGTGGTGTCTCGCGGGCAGGACCGGGCCGCGCCGCGCCGCGCCGCGCGAAGCGTGCCGCCGCACCCCGTCTTCGCACCGGCACCCTGCCGCGGCGGGGTTCGTGTGCGAGAACGGGGTGTGTGGCGAGGCGCTCCGGGCGGCGCGGGGCGTGCCGCACCACGTTCTCGCCTCGGCACCACGCCGCGGCGTGGTTCGCGTGCGAGGACGTGGTGTCTCGCGGGCCGGGCCGGGCCGCGCGGCGCCGCGCCGCGCGAAGCGTGCCGCCGCACCCCGTCTTCGCACCGGAACCCTGCCGCGGCGGGGTTCGTGTGCGAGAACGGGGTGTGTGGCGAGGCGCTCCGGGCGGCGCGGGGCGTGCCGCACCACGTTCTCGCCTCGGCACCACGCCGCGGCGTGGTTCGCGTGCGAGGACGTGGTGTCTCGCGGGCCGGGCAGGGCCGGGTCGGGCCGCTCCGGGCGGTGCAACGTGCCGCACCCCGTCTTCGCCGCTGAACCCTGCCGCGGCGGGGTTCGCGTGCGAGAACGGGGTGTCTCGCGGGGCGCGCGAGGCGCGCTAGAACGCGGCGTCGAGCTCGCGCTCGCGCGGCGTCGCCGCAGCGCTGAACGCGCGGCGCAGCGCCTCGCGCAGGTTGCCCGACTCCGAGTCGACGAGGTGCGTGAAGCCGAGCCGCCGGGCCTCCGACGCGCGCTGCTTCGGTGACGACACGGGCCGGATCTCGCCCGCGAGGCTGATCTCGCCGACGGCCGCGAGGGTGTGGGGGAAGCTCGCGTCGCGACTGGCGCTCGCGAGGGCCAGGGCGATGGCGAGGTCGGCGCCGGGCTCGGTGATCTTGATGCCGCCGACGGTCGAGACGTAGACGTCGGCGTCGCCGAGGCGGATGCCCGCGCGCCGTTCGAGCACGGCGAGCAGCATGGCGACCCGGGAGGAGTCGACGCCGTTGACGACGCGGCGGGGCTGCGGGGTGCTGCTGGCGACGATGAGGGCCTGGACCTCCACCGGGAGCGCACGCCGCCCCTCCATCGCGACGGTGATGCAGGTGCCGCTGACGGGTGGGCCTCCGCGTGACATGAAGAGGCCGCTGGGGTCGGCGACCTCGGCGATGCCGTCGCCGGTCATCTCGAAGCAGCCGACCTCGTCGGTCGGGCCGAAGCGGTTCTTGTGGGCGCGGATGAACCGCAGCGCGGTCTGGCGATCGCCCTCGAACTGGCAGACGACGTCGACCAGGTGCTCGAGGAGGCGCGGGCCGGCGATCGTGCCGTCTTTCGTCACGTGCCCCACCAGCAGCACCGGCAGGTTGCGGTCCTTGCTGACGCGGATGAGGGTCGAGGCCACCTCGCGCACCTGAGAGGTGCCGCCCGCGATGCCGTCGATGGACGACGACGAGACCGTCTGCACGGAGTCGACGATGACGAGCTGCGGGTCGACCTGGTCGATCTGGCCGAGGATGACGGAGAGGTCGACCTCGGCGGCGAGGAAGAGGTTGTCGTGCATGGCGCCGGTGCGCTGGGCGCGGAGGCGGACCTGCGCCGCGCTCTCTTCTGCGGTGACGTAGAGCACGCGGGCACCGGTGGCGGCGGCGCGGGAGGCGACCTCGAGCAGCAGGGTCGACTTGCCGACGCCGGGCTCGCCGCTGAGCAGGATGGCCGCGCCGGGGACGATGCCGCCGCCGAGAACGCGGTCGAACTCGTGGATGCCGCTCGGCCAGTACGCGACGCTGTTCGCCTCGACCTGCGTGATGGGGCGGGCGACGCGGTCGCCGCCGACGGTGACCGGGGCCGTGCCGCGGGCGCTGACCAGGGCCGAGGTGACGTCGACGACGGTGCCCCAGCGCTGGCACTCCCCGCAGCGACCGACCCACTTGAGGCTGGTCCAGCCGCACTCTGTGCAGCGGAAGGAGGGGGAGGTGGAGCGGGCCATGCGGTCAGCCTAGGTGGGTCCACCGACAGCGGGGGCGCCTCCTCGGGGCTGCGGGGGAGAAGGCCCTCTCGGCCGACCTGGGGAGGGCGGGAGGCGCGGGTCGAGAGGTCACGACCGGCTCCTCCTCGTCGGCGTGCGAGCCGTTCGCGACCACTCGGCGCTCAGCGGCCGGCGGCGTCCGTCCCGCGCTGGGAGGCGCGGCCGGCACGGCGCTCGGCGGAGCGGGCGACGGCCCCCGCGGCGGCGGCGTCGTGCACGGTGGCGGTGGCGTCGGTGACCGCGCGGTCCGCGGCGATGCGGGCGACGCGGGCGGCGACGGCCGGCTCGAAGGCGGAGGCCCAGACGCGGTAGCCGCGGTCGTTGGGGTGGAAGAGGTCGCCGGCCGAGTTGCGGTAGGTGCGGAAGAAGCCCTGCCTGCGGGTGGTCTCGTAGAGCGGGGCGACGGTGAGGCCGAACTCGTCGGCGACGCGGCGGACGATGCGGTTGGCCTCGACGAGCTTCTTCTCGCGGTCGGGGATCCACATGGCGGGCAGGTCGCCGACGATGGCGTGCGACGGCAGGGCTCCGTAGATCACGCGGATGTTCTTCTCGAACGACTCGGGGTCGAACTGGACGATGTCGTTCGCGCCGATGGCCACGGTGACGACGTCGGGCTCGTACTTCTCGAACTTCGGCAGCTGGTCCTTCCGGCAGAGCCAGGTGGTCGAGCCGCTGACGCTGAGGTTGACGACGCGCAGCGAGGTGTGGCCCTGGCGGCGGATGTACGCCGAGAGGCGACCGACGTAGCTGCGGGCGGGGCTCGAGGCGCCGATGCCCTGCGCGGCGGAGTCGCCCATCGCGACGTAGAGCAGCGCGCCCCCGCGGTCGAACCGGGCGCGCCACCAGGCCGAGTGGACGGGCAGCAGGGCGTTCAGGTCGGCGGCGGCGGCGTTCCGGTGGCGGAGGAAGCTGCGGACGCCGGCTCCGGCGGCTGCGGTGGCGACGAGGGTGACGCCGACGCCCGAGAAGAAGGCGACGGCGGTGTGGCGTGTGGGCATCCCTGGACGCTACGCCGGGCAGTTCGGCGGCTGCTCACGGCGTGCGCGGCGTGGCCATGAACCGTGTTCCGCTCCGTGAACCGCGCTCTGCCGCGGTCCAAGGAACGGAACGCGGTCCTCCCTGGCCCCGGCCGCCTGCAGGAGGCGCGGGTCGGCACCCCCGCCACCCCGATTTCCGACATGGCCGCGGGATGTACTAAACTCTCTCCCGGTACCGTGTCCGAGCGGCCGAAGGATCATGTCTCGAAAACATGTGTGGGGGAGACTCCACCGTGGGTTCAAATCCCACCGGTACCGCCAGAGCAGAAGCCCTGAGAACCTCGCATCGACGAGGGGCTCGGGGCTTTTCTCTTCCCTCTCGGAGGCGACGCGGTGAGGCAGCCGGACGACGGGCAGGTGTCTGACGCAGTCGAGAGGCCGCCCCGTCGCCTACGCGTCGCTCGCCTCGAGGGCCGCGTGCTGCCGCTCGATGCGACGGTTCACCACGATGGTCCGCGCGGCTACGGCGATCGAGGCCACAGCGCTGATCGACATCAGCACGCCGACGCGCTGGCTGTCGCCAGCGATGAGGACGATCGCGCACGCGAGGACGACCGCGGACAAGGCGATCTGGACGGCTGGCCACGTGGTCGTCATGTGACGAGCCTACGAGCTGCACGTCGCCCTCGCCTCGTTCAGCACCAGCAGCGTGAGCAACCGGAGCGACCCCCGCAGCGTCGACGTGACCGGCTGCTACGGGACGGTGACGACGACCTTGCCCCGGACGCTCTCTTTCCCCAGGCGGGCGAGGGCCGCCGCCGTCTCGGTGAAGGGCTCGACCTTCCCGACGACGGGTCGGATGACGCCCGCGTCGACCAGGGCCGCGATCTCGGCCAGCTGACGGCCGTCGGCGCGCATGAAGAGGAACTGGTACGAGACGCCGAGCCTGCGCGCCTGGGCCCTGACCTTGCGGCTCAGGCCCGCGATCGCCAGGCGCAGCACGGGGTTCAGGTCGGCCGTCTTGGCGAACGCGGGGTCGGGCGGCCCCTGGATGCCGATCGCGAGGCCGCCGCGCCCGAGCACTCGGAGCGACTTCGACAGGTTCTCTCCGCCGAGGCTGTCGAGCACGAGGTCGTAGCCGGACAGCTCCTCCTCGAAGTCCTGGGTCCGGTAGTCGAGGACGACGTCGGCCCCGAGCTCGCGGAGGAAGTCGGCGTCGCGCGCCGACGCGGTCGTGGCGACGTGGGCGCCGAGGTGCGCGGCGAGCTGGATCGCGATGGTGCCGACACCGCCGGCCCCGGCGTGGATCAGGACCTTCTGGCCGGGCCGGACGTCGCCGAGCTCGACGAGCGCCTGCCACGCGGTCAGCGCGACGAGGGGCAGCGACGCCGCCTCGACGGTGCTGACGGAGGTCGGAGCGAGGGCGACGTCGGCCTCGTCGACGGCGATGCGCTCGGCGAAGGTGCCGATGCGCGGGTCATGGGGGCGGGCGAAGACCTCGTCACCGGGCGCCAGGGTGCTGACGGCCGCGCCGACCTCGACCACCGTGCCGGCGAGGTCGTGACCGAGGGTCAGCGGCAGCTCGAAGGGGAGGACGAGCTTGAAGTCGCCCTGTCGGATCTTCGCGTCCAGGACGTTCAGCCCCGCCGCGTGGACCTCGATCAGGACGTCGTGGGCGCCCACCGTCGGCTCGGGCACCGTGACCTCGTGCAGCGGTCCCTTGTAGGCGTCGAAGGCGAAGGCTCGCATGGTGGGGGCTCCTGGCTGCTCGGTGGGGGAGACATCGGGGAGGCGCGCGATGAGCGACACCATAACATCCGAGTCGACTCGATTTTGAGCGTACTCAGTCACCGTGTCAAGCAAAGATGGCGTGTTGACCGCGTTCGGCTGTCATCGTGGGGGCAACGACTCGCGGACCTCCACGGCCCGGTCCGTGTCACGTGCTCGCGCCAAGTGTTGACGCCGTGGGCTCCTGTCGCTTCCCGAGGAGTTGTTGCCACTCATCGTCGGTAAGTGGCAACAACTCGCCCTCTGTTGCCGCTTTTGCGCTCCGCGACTCCGAGCACGAGGTGATGCGGCTCGCCGGTACGATTCGACCCGACGGGGCGCCTGCCCCGCCGAGGCGACAGGAGCACCATGACCGACCCCGACGAGTTCGTCGGCTCCGAGGCCGACCGCCGGTTCCGGGAGGAGCTCCGCCGCAGCCTCGAGGCCGCAGACCGCGAGGGCGACGGCGCCTCCGAGCCTGACGAGGCCACCACCGGCCTCAGGCCCGCGAGCGGCAGGGCCGGCAGCACCGGCAGCCCCGCCCGGCCCTCGACCCGCGGCGCAGGCCCCGCCGCCGGCCCCGGCGACGCGACCCCCGCCTCCTCGGCGAAGCCCCCGCGCTCGCGCCTCGACGTCGTCATGGACTGGGCTCCGCTCGGCGTGGGCCTGCTGGCGATCGCCGCGATCGCGGTCATCGCGCTCTACGGCATCTCCGGCGGCGACCTCGGCCCCTGGTGATCCCGGAGCCGCCGCGCGCGGAGCGGGGCGGCGTCAGCGCTCGCCGACCCCCGCTGCGTCGGGCCCGCCGCCGAGCTCGGTGAGCAGCTCCGCCGGCGACACCACGGGCACCCGCCCGCGCGCCCCCTCGACGAGCCGGGGGTCGGCGGTCACGACGGCGTCCGCCTGCAGCACGGCGACCGCGAGGTACTCGGCCAGCCCGGGGTCGTCCCAGCCGAGGTCGCGGGCGAGGGCCCAGGCGCGAGCCCGCGAGACGCGGTCACCGAGGAGGCGCACCGGCAGCTCCGCGAAGCGGTCCAGTCGGCGACGCCCCACCGCGTCGGTCAGGGCACCGGCCCGCACCTCGGCGTAGAGGAGGGCCAGGACCTCCGACTTGAGGGCGACCGGGGCGACCAGCTGGTGGCGCGACTCCACCCGCTCGTCGCGGCGGAGCAGCGCGAGGCAGGTGGGCGCGTCGATCACGAGACGGGTCACGGTCGCGCCTCCCTGGTGTCGGTCGGCTCACGCTAGGGCATCGACCAGCCCTCCCGCAGCACACGACGGACGGCCCCCGCTGTGGGGCGAGGGCCGTCCGTCGAGCAGCCGCGGCCGCGGATCTGGCCAGCAGGGTGACGCGCACCGCGCCTCCCTGGTTGCCTCGAGGTCGGCACGACGAGTGCCCGCGCACACGGAGAGAAGGAACCGCATGTCGACCTGGTTGATCACCGGATGCTCCACGGGGCTCGGACGAGCCTTCGCCGAGGAGGCCCTCGCCCGCGGGCACGACGTCGTCGTCACCGCCCGCGACGCGTCGACCGTGCAGGGCATCGCCGACGCCCACCCCGACCACGCCGTGGCGACCGCCCTCGACGTCACCGACGCCGACCAGGTGGCCGCGGCCGTCGCGCTCGCCGGCGAGCGGTTCGGCGGGGTCGACGTGCTCGTCAACAACGCCGGCTACGGCTACCGCGCGGCCGTCGAGGAGGGCGACGACGCCGACGTCGCCCGCCTGTTCGACACGCACTTCCACGGCTCGGTCCGCACGATCAAGGCCGTCCTGCCCGGCATGCGCGCTCGTCGCAGCGGCACGATCGTGAACTTGTCGTCGATCGGCGCCCGCCGCACCGGGCCCGGCTCGGGCTACTACGGCGCCGTCAAGGCCGCGATCGAGCAGATGACGATGGCGCTCCGCACCGAGCTCGCGCCGCTCGGCGTCACGGCGACCGTCGTCGAGCCCGGCTCGTTCCGCACCGACTTCTCGGGCCGCTCGCTCACCGAGTCGGCGACGGTCATCGACGACTACGCCGAAACCGCCGGCAAGCGCCGCATCGGGGTCGACAGCTCCCACGGCACCCAGCCGGGCGACCCGACGGCCGGTGCGCGCCTGCTGGTCGACGCGGTCGAGTCGGGCGAGGCGCCCTACCTCCTGCTGCTCGGCTCGGACGCCGTCGACGTCGTCACCGGCGCCCTCGACGACCTCCGCTCCGACATCGACGCCTGGGCCGACCGCAGCCGCGCGACCGACTTCGAGACCTCCGGCGTCGGTCGTTGAGACACGCCCACGCAGCGGACCGGGGGAGGCGCGGGTCGCCTTAGAGGAACCCAGTCACCGCGACGGCGATCGCGGCCAGGAGGGCCACGGCCGCGAGCACCCGCGACGAGCCCATGACGAGGCGCCTCCGCGGCCCGCCCGACCACGGTTCGTCGTCGGCGTCGCGCAGCTCGGGCGGCAGCTCGGCCTCACGGCGGCGGCGCTCTCGCTCGAGCCGGGCCGCGTGCTCGGCCCGGGCCTCCCGAGCGGCGCGCTCGGCCTCGTGCTGGCGGGCCGCCTCGACCTCGCGGTCGCGGGCGACCAGCAGCTCGAGCTCGCGGTGCCGCTCGCTCGACCAGACGTCGAGGTCGTCGTCGCGAGGGCTCGCCGGGTCGGTCGGGGCGGCGTCGTCGGTCGGCATGCGGGGCCTCCGTCACGGGGCAGGGCGCCGTCGAGCGGCGGGGACTCCGTCGAGGGTAGCTCGCGCGCCTGGGCCCGCACCGGCACACCGAGGCTCCGTCGCGCGACGGAGGCGACGCCCGCCCGCTCGTCGTAGCGTCGACGGATGGACGACTCGACGAAGCCCGACTCGACGAAGCCCGCCGCGACGAAGCCCGACCCGACCGGCGGAGCCCGCCCCGCCGCCGACGCGAAGGCGAACGACCTCGCCCTCGGCGTCGTCTTCCTCGCCGTCGGCGTCACCCTGCTGTCGACGCTCGACACCCCCTGGGCGAGCCTGCCGCTCGTGGCCGTGGGGCTTTACTACCTGACGAAGGGGCTCCGCGGCATGCGGGTCCGAACGGCCGAGCGCGACGAGGCGCACGGCCGGGCGCCCGCCCAGGCCCCCGACGCCTGAGCAGAGCGCCACTCCGGCACCCCGCCCCGACCCTCGCCCCGCCGCGTCACCCCCGCCTGCTACAGTCCCGCCGACAGCGCCTAGGGTTCCGGGGTCTCACTACCCGTCTGGTCCGAGCGGCGCCACGGCCGGGCGCCATCGCCCGGGCGTCATCTGAACGGACAAAAGCCTGGAGGACCCCACCGGCGCGCCCCGTGCCGGCCCGAAGGGTCCCTCCGTGTCCACCACCGCGCTCCTCCTCGTCCTCGCCGCCGCCGTCTGCCACGCCTCGTGGAACGTCGTCGCCCACGGCGTCAGCCGCATCGGCACGCCCTTCCTCTGGTGGGGCGCGGTCGCCAGCGCCGTCCTGTGGCTGCCGGTCGTGCCGTTCACCGGCGGGTGGGGCGGCAGCCTGGTCGGCCTCGCCGTCGGGGCCACCGCCTCCGGAGTCCTCCACGTCGTCTACATGACGGTGCTGCAGCGCGGCTACGCGGTCGGCAGCCTCTCGACCGTCTACGCCACCGCCCGCGGCACCGGCCCGGCGGTCAGCGCCGCGCTCGCCGTGGCCCTGCTCGGCGAGCGGCTCTCGCCCCTCGCCGTCGTCGGCATCGCCGTCGTCGTGGTCGGGGTCGTCGCCACCGGGCTCGTCGACCGGGCCGGGGCCGCGGCGCGACCCGCGGCCACGGCACCGGGGGAGCCGAGGAGGCGCGGGCTCGACCCCAGCATCGCCTGGGGCCTCCTGACCGGCCTGGCCATCGCCTCCTACACGATCTGGGACGCCCACGCGATCCGCACCTGGCAGCTCTCGCCCGTGTCGTTCATGGTCGGGGTCACCCTTGTCGAGGTCGTCTTCTATTCCGCGACGCTCGGCCGCCGGCGTCGGGAGCTGCTCGCCGTCGTGCGTGCGCACGGGGCGAAGGTGCTGGCGTTCGGGGTGCTGTCGCCGCTGTCGTACATCCTCGTGCTGGTCGCGATCCAGTCGGCCCCGGTCGCCCTCGTCGCGCCGGCGCGCGAGACGAGCGTCGTCATGGTCGCCGTCTTCGGGGCGCTGGTGCTGCGCGAGGGGTCGCTCCGCGGCCGGCTCGTCACGTCGGGCGTGGTGCTCGGCGGCATCGCGCTGCTCGCGCTGTAGCGCGACTCATCGAGGTGCCTCGTTCTGGGCCCTCCGAGCGGGCGAGGGCCCAGGAAGGGACACCTCGAGGGCGCATCCCGAGGAGGCGGCGCCCGCGCCCCCAGCAGCAGCCCCCCGAAGAGGGGGTTGGGCATACAACACGTGAACTCGGGCTGAACAAGGCAGGAGGTAGGTTCCTACGTCGGTCGACCTCGTGTCACCATCGTGACGTCCCGCTCCCACCCCGAAAGGCCGTCATGCCCCTCCGCCGTCCCCGCGCCGCGACTGCCCTGCTCGGCGCCGTGCTGCTCGCCGCCACGCTCTCCGCCTGCTCCAGCCCCGCCTCCTCGTCCACCGGCTCGGACGACGGCGCCGCCGGCGGCTACGCGGTCGACGACAGCACGCTCGTCTTCGGCGTCGTGCCCGACTCGGTCGACACCGAGACCAACTACCAGCCGCTGATGGACTACATCGCCCAGGAGACCGGCAAGACCGTCGAGTACCACGAGTCGACCGACTACGCCGCGCTGATCGAGGCGAGCATCGCCGGCCAGATCGACGTCGCCTCGTTCTCGGGCTTCACCTACGTCACCGCCACGAACAACGGCGCCGAGCTCACCCCGATCTCGTCGATCACCACCGCCGAGGGCCAGGAGCCCGGCTACTACTCGCAGGCCATCGTGCCGAAGGGCAGCGACATCGCGAGCATCGCCGACATGGCGGGCAAGAAGATCTGCTTCGTCGACCCCTCG
Source organism: Frigoribacterium sp. NBH87 (assembly GCF_014217665.1). Taxonomy (NCBI): domain Bacteria; kingdom Bacillati; phylum Actinomycetota; class Actinomycetes; order Micrococcales; family Microbacteriaceae; genus Frigoribacterium; species Frigoribacterium sp. NBH87. The sequence goes on along the minus strand of NZ_CP043650.1, from coordinate 1,836,584 downwards.
TCGACCTCGGGCTACCTCTTCCCCAGCTACGCCCTGCTGCAGGCCGGCATCGACCCGGAGAAGGACATCACGCCGGTGTTCGCCGGCAAGCACGACGTCAGCGTGCAGAAGACCGGCGAGGGCACCGAGTGCGACGCCGGCTTCGCGGAGGACAGCGAGGTCGCCAAGAGCGACGCCGTCGAGGTCATCGACCAGCAGATGGTGCCCGGCGCCCCGATCGTCGAGTCGAACTCGCTGCCCGACGACGTCAAGGCGCAGCTGAAGGACATCCTGTCGAACGTCACCGCCGACGACATGGTCGCCGCGGGCATCGACAGTGCCGACAGCGAGGGCTTCCGCAGCGTGTTCTACGAGACGACCCCGGTCGACGACGCGTACTACGACGAGATCCGCGACATCTGCGAGAAGACGAACGCCACGCAGTGCCAGGCCTGACGGCCTCCGCCTGAGGGAGGCGCGGTGACGGTCGCCACCGCCACCGCGCCTCCCGCAGGCGCCCCCCTCCCGCACCCCGCGCCTCCCGCACCCGCCCGCCCCGCCGCGCACGCCCCACTGAGCCCCCGGAGAGACCCATGACCCCGCACGCCGACCCCGCCGCGACCGTCGTCGCCCTCGAGGGCATCACCAAGCACTTCGGCTCCACCGTCGCGCTCGACGACGCGTCGCTCACCGTCGCCCGCGGCGAGGTCGTCGTGCTGCTCGGGCTCTCGGGCTCGGGCAAGTCGACGCTGCTGCGCCACGTCGACGGGCTGGAGCGGCCCACGTCGGGCACCGTCCGCGTGCTGGGCCGGGAGGTCACGCGCCTCACCGGCCGGGCGCTCCGCGAGCTGCGCAGCGAGGTCGGGTTCATCTTCCAGCAGTTCGAGCTCGTGCCGTCGCTGACCGTGCTCGAGAACGTGCTGACCGGCTCGCTCGCTGCCGTGCGCGGCCCCCGCCTCGGCCTCTGGTCGTACGGCCGCGCCGCGAAGGTCGAGGCGCTCGCCCGCCTCGAGCGCGTCGGCCTGCTCGACCGCGCCTACCAGCGCGCCGACACCCTCTCGGGCGGCCAGCAGCAGCGCGTCGCCATCGCCCGCGCCCTCATGCAGCGCCCCCAGGTGCTGCTCGCCGACGAGCCCGTCGCCTCGCTCGACCCGGAGTCGAGCGACCAGGTGATGGCGCTGATCCGCGAGATCGCCGCCGACGAGGGCCTGACCGTCATCTGCAGCCTGCACCAGGTCGACCTCGCCCTCTCGTGGGCCGACCGCATCGTCGGCCTGCGCCACGGCCAGGTCGTGCTCGACACCGCGACCGAGGGCCTCTCGAAGGCGCAGGTGATGGAGATCTACGGCCGCGTCGCCACGAGCACCGACCAGTTCGAGGCGATCGAGCTCGAGCTGAGCACGGTCGGCGGCGGGGCCGGCGGCGCGACCGGCAGCGCGACCGGCACCGCGCCCGGCACCGCGACCCTCCGCGGGGACGCCGTCCGATGAGCGCCGTCGTCGAGCGCCCTCGCACGACCGGGGCTCCGCTGGCTCCCGTCACCGCGCCTCCCCGGCGCCGCACCTCGCCCGAGCGCGTCGCCGCGGGCCTCACGCTCCTGGCCCTGCTCGTCGCGAGCGTGCTCGCGCTGCGCAGCGTCGACATCGACCCGGCCCGCATGGTGCAGAGCTGGTCGAACGCGCAGCGCTTCCTCGGCCGCGTCGGCGCGATCGAGTTCCCGCCCCTCGGCGAGCTGCTGCAGCTCACCGCCCTCACCCTCGGCCTCGTGATCTGCGGCACGCTGCTCGCCGCGGTGCTCTCGGTGCCGGTCGCCGTGCTCGCCGCCTCGAACACGACGCCCGGGCCGGTCTGGCGTGCGGCGGCCCGGTTCGTCACGGTGCTCGCCCGCGCGGTGCCCGACGTGGTGCTCGCCATGGTCTTCGTGCTGCTCTTCACGCTCGGCACGCTGCCGGGCATCCTGGCCATCGGGCTGCACTCGGTCGGCATGATCTCGAAGCTCTTCGCCGACGCGATCGAGCAGATCGACGAGGGCCCGCGCACCGCCGTCCGCGCCGCCGGCGGCACCCGCCTGCAGCAGTTCACCGCGGGCGTGCTGCCCCAGGTGCTGCCGTCGTGGGTGGCGACCGTGCTGCACCGCAACGACATCAACCTGCGCGGCAGCGTGATCCTCGGCTACGTCGGCGTGGTCGGCCTCGGCATGCAGATGTCGTTCGCGTTCAAGTCGCTGCAGTACGGGCTCGGCCTCGGCTACGCCCTCGTCATCTTCGTGCTCTGCGTCGTCATGGAGGTCGTCTCGAGCTCGGTGCGCGCCGCCATGCTCGGCGTCGCACCGACCGGGCGGGGCCTCGGCGACCGCGTGGTGCGCGGGGTCACGAGGAGGCGCGGGGCCGGCCGGCAGGAGGCCGCCGCCCCCGAGACTGCGGGCTCCGCTGCCGGCTCGACCCGCGCCTCCGGTGCTGGCCCGGTCTCCGCCCCCGCGGCGGCCGCTGTCTCGACCGACCTGACCCGCGCCTCCGGCACGACCTCCGCCGCCGTCGAGGCCGCGCTGCGCCGCCCGTGGGACAGGGCCCGCGTGCGGGGCGTCTCGTGGGGCTGGGCCGCCGTCGCGGTCGTCGTCGCCAGCGTGCTCGTCTGCGACATCGCCTGGTCGGACCTGCTCACCGTGTGGAGCGGCGTGCCCGCCGTCGCCGTGCAGTTCTGGCCGCCGTCGTTCGGCAGCTACGAGGCGTCGACGATGCTCGCCGCGATGGGCGAGACGATCTCGATCGCGCTCGCCGCGACCCTGCTCACCGTCGGCGGCTCGCTGCTGATCGGCTCGCTCGCCGCCCGCAACGTCGCGCCGAGCCCCGGCCTGCGGGGCGGGATGCGCCTGCTGCTCGTCGGCATCCGCGGAGTGCCCGAGGTGATCCTCGCCATCGTGCTGATCGTCGTCACCGGCCTCGGCACCCAGGCCGGCACGCTCGCGCTCGCCCTCGGCGGCGTCGGGCTGCTCGGCAAGCTGATCGCCGACTCGTTCGAGGAGGTCGACCCGGGCCCCGAGCGCGCGCTCACCGCGACCGGCGCCTCGCGCGGCCAGGTGTACGCCTCGGCGACGCTGCCGCAGGGCACCCGCGCGCTGATCGGCCACACCTTCTACATGCTCGACACGAACCTGCGCGCCGCGACGCTGCTCGGCATCGTCGGGGCGGGAGGCGTCGGCTACTACCTGCTGAACGCCAGCCAGGGCTCGAACTACGCGACGGTGACGGCGATCGTGCTGATGATCCTCGTCACGGTGCTCGCCGTCGAGGGGCTCGCGATCTGGATGCGGCGGGTCTTCCGATGAGCGGGGTCACGCCCACGAGCGAGCCGTCCCGCTGGCCCGTCGCCGGCACGGTCGGGCCGGTCAGCGCCTCCGGCGCAGCGACCACCGCGACCGCACCCGCCCTCGCCCCCGCACCCGACTCCGCCCCCGCCCGCCGCCCCGCCGCCGACCGGCACGACGTGGTCGTCGTCGGCTCCGGCATCGTCGGCCTCGGGGCGGCGCTCGCCGCCGTCGACCGCGGACTCTCGGTGCTCGTCGTCGACCGCTCGGCCGCGATCGGCGGCTCGACGGTGCGCAACTTCGGCCACCTCTGCCTCACCCCGCAGAGCGGCGAGGCCCGTCGGCACGCGGTCACCGCCCGCGAGCTCTGGCTGCGGCTCGCCCGAGACGCTGGCTTCTGGGTCTCGCAGCGCGGCACCCTGGTCGCCGCCCGGCACGCCGACGAGCTCGCCCTGCTCGACGAGCTGGCCGCCGCCCGCACCGCGCGGGTGCTCGGCGACCGGCCCGAGATCGAGCCCCTCGACGAGGCCGCGCTCGCGGCGCTCGCCCCGGTCGCTCCCGGCACGACGCTCGGCGGTGCCCTCCTGCCGTACGACCTCCAGGTCGACCCGCGGGAGGCGGCGGACGCGATCCGCAGGCACCTCGAGTCGCGAGGCGTGCGCTTCCTGACCCGCACCTCCGTCGGCTCGGTCGCCTCGGGGCGCGTCGAGACGAGCCGCGGCCCGATCGAGGCGGGCACGGTGGTCGTCGCGACCAACCACGACCTCGACCAGCTGCTGCCGGACCTCGCCGAGCGCTCGGCGCTGGAGCGCTGCGGGCTCGACATGCTGCGCGTGCGGGCCGACCTCGCGCGGCCGCTCGTGGCGCCGCTGCTGACGGGGTGGTCGCTGATCCGCTACAGCGCGTTCGCGGGCACGACCGCCGCCGACGCCGTGCGGGCCCGGCTGCACGCCGAGCGCCCCGACCTCGCCGCGCTCGACCTCAACCAGATGTACACCCAGCTGCCCGACGGCACGGTCATCGTCGGCGACAGCCACCAGAAGGGGGCGGCGATCGCGCCGTTCCAGAGCGAGCGGGCCGCGACGGCCTTCCTCGACGAGTTCCGAGTGCTGTTCGGCGCGGAGCCGGTCGTCACCGAGCGGTGGCAGGGCGTCTACGCCTCGGGCCGCGACGAGTTCGTCGTCGACGAGGTCGAGCCGGGCGTGCTCGTCACGGTCGTCGCGACCGGCATCGGCATGACCACCGGGCCCGGGCTCGCCGAGCACGTCGTCGGGGCGCACCTCGACGGCGGGCGCGATGCGGCGCTGGGCGGGTCGTCGGCCGGTGCCTCCTCTTCTTCTTCTCCCACCGCCACCACGTCGCGGGCCGCGGCTCCCTCCGGCCGCGACCTCCCCCTCCTCACAGGAAGCACCGCCTCATGAGCACCCTCCCCGCCCCCTCCACCGCTGCCCCCGCTGCCGCCGCGGCTCCCGCCGCCCCCGCCATCGAGCTCGTCGTGCTCGACATGGCCGGCACGACCGTCGTCGACGACGGCGTCGTCGAGCAGGCCTTCGCGCGGGTCGCCGACCGGGTCGACCTGGGCCCGACGCTGACGCGCGACGAGGCGCTGCAGCACGTGCGCGACACGATGGGGCAGTCGAAGATCGAGGTGTTCCGGCACCTGACGGGCGGCGACGAGCCGCTCGCGCAGCGGGCGAACGAGCAGTTCGAGGTGGCCTACGGCGAGCTGGTCGACGAGCTCGGGGTCGAGCCGATCGCGGGCGCGGGCGACCTCGTCGACGCGCTCCGCGCCTCCGGCCGGTCGGTCGTGCTGACGACCGGGTTCTCGCCCGCGACGCGCGACCGCCTGCTCGACGCGCTCGGCTGGACGGTCGACGCGGCCCTCTCACCGGTCGACGCCGGTCGCGGCCGCCCCGCGCCCGACCTCGTGCTCACGGCGCTGCTGCGCACGGGAGCCTCGTCGGTGGCGGCCGTCGCGGTCGTCGGAGACACGACGAGCGACGTGCTCTCGGGCCGGGCCGCCGGGGCCGGCCTCGTCGTCGGCGTGACGACCGGGGCGCACACCCGTGAGCAGCTGTTCGCGTCTGGCGCCGACGTGGTGCTCGACTCGGTGCGCGAGCTGGCGTGGCTGCCGCAGTTCGCCGGAGTCGCGGTGCCGGCGGCTGCGCCGGTCGCCGCGCCCGCCGCGGTCGCCGTGCCGGTCGCGTGACGACTGTCGACGCCCCGCTGGTCGTCGGTGCCGCCGCCGGCACCGTGTCGGTGGGGGACCTCGTCGAGCTGCGCCTCGACCCCGCGCCCACCGCGATGGTCTGGACGGAGCCCGGCCGCCCGCACGACGCCGTCGCCGTGCCGAGCGTGCGGCTCGCGCCCGGCGACCTGCTGGTCGAGGTCGAGCTGGCGACGATCTGCGGCTCCGACGTGCACACCACGCGCGGTGACCGCGGGGCGCCGACGCCGCTCGTGCTCGGCCACGAGCAGGTCGGCCGCGTGGTCGCGGTCGGCGAGGGGGCCGTCGCGGTCGACGGCACGTCGGTCGTCGTCGGCCAGCGGGTCGTCTGGTCGCTGACGGTGAGCTGCGGCGTGTGCGCGACCTGCGGGCGGGGCCTGCCGCAGAAGTGCGAGCGGGTGCGCAAGTACGGGCACGAGCGGCTCGAGACCGGGTGGGAGCTCAGCGGCGGCTTCGCGACCCACGTGCACGTGCGGGCCGGCACGGCGGTCGTGCCGGTCGCCGACGACCTCGACGCGGCGCTGCTCGCGCCGGTCTCGTGCGGCACGGCGACCGCGGTGGCGGCGCTCGACGCGGCGTCGGCGATCGTGCCGCTGGGCGGCGGTGTCGACGCCGGTGCCGGTGCAGGTGCAGGTGCAGGTGCCGGTGCGGGTGCCCCCGTGGTGGTGCTCGTGCTCGGCGCCGGCCTGATCGGGCTGACCGTCGCGGCGCTGGCGACCGACGCCGGAGCCCGCGTCGTCGTGGTCGACCCCGACCCCGCTCGCCGTGCCCTCGCCGCCCGCTTCGGAGCCGTCGCCACGGCCGACCCCGTGGCCGCGCCCGGTGCGGCGGAGAGCGTCGACCGTGCCCTCGAGGTCGCCGGAGGCGCCCCCCTCGTGGCCGTGGAGGCCTCCGGTGCCCCCTCGGCCGTCGCCTCGGCGCTGACGAGGCTCGGCGTGGGAGGCGTGGCCGTCCTCGTCGGCAGCGTCTTCCCGGCTCCGGCCGTCGCGCTCGACGCCGAGAGCGCCGTCCGTCGGCTGGTCACCGTCCGGGGCGTGCACAACTACGCGCCGCGGCACCTCGTCGAGGCGGCCCGCTTCGTGGAGCGGCGGCACGGCGCCTGGCCGCTCGCCGAGCTCGTGGGCGACGAGGTCGCGCTCGCGGACCTCGACGCCGGGATCGACCGGGCGGCGTCGGCGGGTGCGGTGCGCGTGGGGGTGCGGCCGGCGCTGTCTGTGCGGTGACTCGCCTTTTCGAGGTGGTGTCCGAACTACCGGGACACTCCGTGCCGCCCGAACGAAGACTCAATGTTGGGTCGTCATCGCCATGGCTGCCCGACGGGCGGTCGTTCATCGGGGCACCTGCTCGGGCTCCTCTGGCTCGCTTAAGGCCAAGTGGCGTCTGGCCTGCCGATTCGCGTATGCCTGTCCCTTAAAAAAGCCCGGTGAGGGGGCTTAAACGCTACAGTCGTCGGATGCTCATCGGATACGCCCGCGTCTCGACATCCGGACAGGATCTCGCAGCACTACGTGACGGTCTTGCGACACTTGGCATTGACCATCAACACGTACATGTTGAGCGAGGCTTGTCGGGTACGACCCGAGCATGGCCCGGCCTCCGAGAAGCGCTCACTGCGTGCCGTCCCGGCGACGTCTTAGTCGTCACGAAGCTCGACCGCATCGCCCGTTCACTTCGTGAGGCGATCGACATCGCCGGTGAGCTCACGAAGAAGGGCGTGGAGTTGGGCCTTGGGGGAGCGGTCTACGACCCGACCGATCCCGCGGGCCGGTTGTTCTTCAACGTCCTCGGGATGGTTGATGAGTTTGAGGACCTGATCCGTGCACGCCCCGTGAAGTTATGGCGATCGCGAAGGCCGCTGGCTAGATCCGTGGCCCTAAGACCAAGCGCGCTTCCTGGCAAGAGAAGCACTCGGTGCAGCTGCACCGTCGCGGGGAGCACACGGCCGGCTAGATCGCGGGGCTGTTTGGCTTCGCCCACGCGACTGTGTACCGGGCCATCCAGCGAGGCGGGCAACCTAGAGGAGGGCGGAACTCAGAGGTACAGCTTGGCTAGCTAGCCCAACGCAGCCGAAGAGCACGAGGTAAGCAACGAAGAGGTGCAAGGCGTGGCGGAAACGGCTGTACTTGGCGCTAGCGATTGTCGCCAGGGTGTGCGCCTGTTCCCAGGCCTCGTTGAGAGCTCCAACTTGAGTCGGTCTCGGAGCCGTGATTTCGGCGGCCATACTTGGCCACGAAAAACGATTGAGGCTGATCGCGGTTCCTGCTCGAGGCTTTGAGTTTGGCGATAGCGCTCGATACAGGTTGTACCCGCTAAGGGCCGCGCAAAAGCACCCAGCGATGCCCAGGGCAAGAAAGAGAAGGAAGGCGCAGCCACAGGCGCTTGTGGCCGCGTTCCCAACGGCTACGACTACGCGGGGTAACGTAAAAGTCAGGCTTACTCCCAGCGCGCCAGCCAAAATTGTGATTTTCGCGTCGGCATTTCGAATCCAGCCCCCGAATTCTTGGATGGCGAGTTTTGCGTGTTCCCACTCGGCACCGTCATCTGAGGTCTTCCGATCACGCGGCAAGGCTTGCGTACCCCTCGGTCGGCCACTTACGAGTGAACGTCCACTCCATGTAGTTAGCGAGCCAGTGCGCCGCCCAAGCAACGACGGTGGCCATGGTGTCAGTCTCGGGGTCCCAATCCTCCTGTGCGGCTACGCACAGGTTTCCACTCGTGTAAAGGTGTGGGGGATCTTTCCGGTCTCGATAGCCGAAGTTGCGGCTCAGGGATTCCGGGGTAATGGGAATGACTAGGGGCAGACCGCGATCCCAGCGATGCATGAACAGGACGCTGAACTTCCGCTTGCCGGTGTCGATGACTCCTCCCCATGCAGGTGGCGAGTCATGATCCCCTGCCGCTTCAATAAACGTGGGGAACCACATCGCCATGGTTTCACGTTCCCGATCCAGGGCTCCTTCGGTTTCCCACCAGCGCGCTTCGTCTACTTCGCCGTCTATCGCATCGTCCCCACCGTGAAAAGTGTGCGACTTGAGAGGCATTCCCGGGGCTTGAGTGGAGTCGGTCTCGAACTGCACGAGTCCTTTTGGTGAGACGGTCCTTGGAACGTTAGTTCCGTTTGCTCGGAGTACATCCGCAATGGTCATGAGGTCTTCCTTCTATTTAAGGGTTCCAAGGGGGCGGCCATCGATCTCGTCAATGGTTGAATCGATGAAGGGGACGAGACCGGCCCAGTGGACGTCAAAATATCTATAGGTTCGACGTTCTCCATCTCTCTGGTAAGTCTTGGGAGACTTGGGGTGCTCGGAAAAGAGATCTCCTCCAGTCATCAATTCCTGAAGCCCTTCGCCCGCGACCACTTCCCACGAAAGCGCTCGCTTTTCACACTTCGCGGCGAAGTTGGGGGCGAACCCGATCACGTTCACTTCGCTGCCAGAAGCGGTACCTGACCTAACAAAGGTGGTTCTGCCGTAGTCCAAACCCGCGCGGGCTTGCAGCGGAGCCACGCTTCGGGCGCGGAGGCGTGGATTCAAGGAGTTTCTGATGGCATCCAGGGAAGCCGCACATGCTGTCAGTGCCGCGGCTGCCGCGATGACGTCACGGCCATTTCCTGTCGGTCCAAATCCTGCATAAAGGCCGTCGCCTCGTAGGCCAAGAACGTGTCCGCCTAGCTTTTGCACTACGTCGGAAAAGGCGGTTAGGACCGAATGCGCGAGCGAAGCGGCATCGTCCGCGTCATCCCAGAAGGTTCGACCAGTGAAGTCAGTCAAATCCAAGAAGACAGAGACCATGTTGCATGAGGCTCGCTGGCCTACCGCGAGATGCATGAACTGCGGATGCCCGGACTCGCCAAACGATTCCTCGAGAGCCTTTGATAGCTGGACTGACCCCGTGAAGCCGCGCGTGAGGACTGACTCGCTGAATTGTTCTGCGGTTCGCGACGCCATGAGTCCCCCTCATCGTTTGCGTCAAATGTATGGCAAGCCACCGACACCGGGGTGTTGCCGGGTGGTGCTCTACTTTTTCTTGCCGAGCTGCGGCGTCACTCAGTTTGACCGCCAGCGTCACGACAAGCAGATGCCCGATAGCCGATCAGCTATCGAGACGCTTGACCGGGTCAGGCTGTCGGTCCTGGTCGCTTAGTCTCGGTGACCAGTGATCTGCTGCGATGGGCCACTAACCTCGGTCCATGCCGTCACCGTCGCCCCGCGCCACGATCATCGACGTGGCTGAGCTCGCGAAGGTGTCGCGGCAGACAGTGACCCGGGCGTTGAACGACTTGGCGGACATCAGCCCGGCGACGAAGCAGCGCGTGCTCGATGCCGCCCGCACCCTCAACTACCGCCCGAACCGTGCCGCCCAGAGCCTCGTGCAGGGGCGACGGACGACCGTCGGTCTCATCCTCGACGACCTCGGCAACCCGTATTTCGCCGAATTGGCCTCAGCGTTGTCCCGGGAGGCTGCTGAACGGGGGTGGAGTCTGCTGCTCTGTGACGTCGGGTCTGACCCGGTTCGTGGGCGCGCGCAGGTCGCCTCCATGATCCAAGGCGTCGACGCGGTGTTCCTGACGGGTTGCCGCAGCGACACGATGTCACTCCTGCCCAGCGAGGTCCTCGAGGGCACCGGAGTCCGCATGCCCGTCATCATGCTCGACGGGCCATCTCATCCGCGTCTCGACGCCCGGGTGGTCCTCGACATCGCACCCGCCATCACGACAGCTCTCCACCACCTCGAGGGACTCGGGCGCGCGAGCATCGCGTTCATCGGCTCGACGGAGGGGCCCGGTGACCGACGAGACCTCTTCCGTTCTCATTTCGCCGGCACAGGCACGGCGGGACCCGAGATCGAGGACATCGCTGACGAGGAGTCCATCGACGGAGGAACACGTGCAGCGCGACGTCTGCTGCAGGAACGGCCTGAGACCGACGCCGTCCTCGTCTACAACGACATCATGGCCATCGGTGTGTTGAAGGCCTTGGCCGGAGCCGGGAAGGCCGTTCCCGACGACATCGCCGTGATGGGGATCGACGGCCTCACGATGGGGAGAGCGGTGACGCCGGAGCTGAGCACGCTGAGCATCGACAAGGCCGAGATCGCACGAGCGGCCGTCGAGCTCCTCGACCGAGCTCTCGGTGCCGGCGGTGGAGGAGATGCTCCCGAGGTCGCCCGGGTGCCGCTGACGCTCACCCTCCGTCGGTCGGCGTAGCGACCTCAGTCGCGCCGTCGGCGCACTCGGTCGGTGCTCTCGATCGGCGACTGGACGCCGTCGACACGATGCTGTTACGGTTCTGCCGTGAACGTTCACGGTCAGACGACAACCAAGCTCACTTCCCATCCTGCAGGGGTCTCCTCGTGGCGCAATGCCGTCATGGTGCTCTTCGCCCTCGGGGGCATCGCGCTGTCCACCTGGGGGCCGCGACTGCTCAGCATCCGCGACGCCTTGGGCATCGGCGACGGCATCGTCGGCCTCGCCCTGGCTGGCGTCACGATCGGATCGATCACCGGCGTCGCACTGGCCTCGTACTCGCTGGCGCGATTCGGGCATCGCGGGGCGATCGGGGGTGCCGTCGTCCTGATCGCCGTCGGCATCACGATCCTCGGAGCAGGAGCCGGGCTCGCCAGCTCCGTCCCGGCCACGGTCGTCGCCTTCCTCGTCATCGGACTCGGCGTGGGCAGCTTCGACGTGATGATCAACGTCCAAGGGGCCGCGGTGGAGAAGGCCGCCGGCAAGACGTTGATGCCTCTCCTCCACGCGGCGTGGTCAGCCGGTGCCGTGGTCGGATCCGGGATCGGTGCCGGCGCGGCGGCCTTGGGGGTCGACTTCGTCTGGCAGTTCATCGGGGAGGCTGCCCTGATCGCCCTCGTGGGGCTCGGAGCCCTCCGATGGCTGCAGCTCCCGGCCCCGGAGGAGGCTGCGGCGTCTACGTCCGGCGAAGTCACACCATGGTGGGAGCGTCTGAGGCTCTCGGTCCGGCGCCTCCTCGACCCGCGCCTCCTGCTGATCGGCATCGTCATGCTCGGTGCGGAGCTCGGCGAAGGGACAGCGAACAGCTGGTTGTCGCTGTCGGCCAGCGACGGTCACGGACAGACCGAGACGGTCGCCGCGCTGTTCTTCACCGTCTTCGCCATCTCCGAGACATTGGCGCGGATCGCTGGTGGGCCTGTCGTCGACCGGATCGGCCGTGTCGCGACCATCCGTCTGACCACGGGCATCGGCGTCGTGGGCGTCGTCGTCTTCGTCCTCGGTGGGCCGCTGTGGCTGGTGTTGCTCGGAGTGGTCCTCTGGGCTGTGGGCGTCTCGATGGGGTTCCCCCTGGGCATGTCCGCGGCGGCAGACAGTGGTCCGAACGCCGCGGCGAGAGTCAGTGCCGTGGCCTCGATCGGTTACCTCGCCAACCTGGCCGGGCCGCCCGTCATCGGTGGCCTCTCGGAGGCCGTCGGCCTGCTGAGCTCGTTCTGGCTGGTTGCGGCGCTCCTCGCCGTGGCGTTCCTCGCCGCGGGCTCGTTCGCCACCCGGAGCAAGCCCCAGCCGGTGACCACTGTCCCTGCCTCGCGCAGGCCTGACCGGGAGTGACCCGTGCCGAGCGCACTGTTCACCGACCCACGTCCTGCGGCGCGTCTGGGGAACCTGATCCGAACAGCTCGAGTCGACAGGGGCATGCGTCAGGAAGACCTCGCCCGGCGGAGTGAGATCGCGACAGCTACCCTTCGGCGCATCGAGAGAGGCGAGGGCACCGGGCCGAGCGTCTTCGTCGTGATCAGGCTCCTGGAAGAACTCGATCTCGGTGTCGAGCACCTGAATGCGGTGACATAGGGCAGGGGGAGCCTTTGTCCTGTTGCCCTGATGACGTAACGGCGACGGAATGAGGGACAGCCAAGCGGGGCCGTCAAAAGCAATTGTTCTCAACTGCCCGGTAGACGAAAGTTCATCGAGATCAGTTTCGGACTGACCTATCGAGACGGCCAACGCCCTATAACTGCGGGGGAGTGGCTAGCCTTGGCCGTTGGTCGGTGACCGATCGTCTATCGGACAGCGCGCATCACCTTTCAGCCTCTACGGCGGACGCCACCGCGGCGCGCAACTCGTCCGGGGTCGACAGCTCGATCGGCTCGTCACCGAGGAAGATTGTCGGCGTCGCCTCCACCCCAAGTGCCATGCCGGCGTCGAAGTCCTGCTGCACCCGCGCCTCCGTCGACGGGTCACCAACGGCGTGGTCGTACTGGTCCATGTCGAGGCCCAGGTCCTCGGCGTAGCCGCGGAAAACGCCTGCCTTCGACTCCTGCTGCTCGCCCCACTCGGCCTGGGTCTCGAACATGCGCTGGTACATCGCCTCGAACTGCCCCTGCTCGGCCGCAGCCTCGACGGCGATCGCGGCGTTCATCGAGTTCTTGTGCCCCGGCAGCGGGAAGTACCGCGTGACGAAAGTGACCTCTCCCGCGTGGATGTCGCGCAGCTCCTCGACGACCGGGTGGACCGCAGCGCAGACCTCGCACTCGAAGTCGAGGAATTCGGTGAACACCACCGACCCGTCCGGGGCGGTGTCGAGACGGTGGCTGTTCTCCGCGACGACGGTCACCTCAGCCGGCTCCGCTTGTGGGGCTGCCGGTCTGACCAGGACGACGGCCGCGACCGTCGCTGCGACCACGAGGCCGCCGATCAGGGCGAGGTTGATCTTGGTGGTGCGCTTCATGGTTCTCCTGGCGGTCGCGGCACGCTTGTCGTGCCGTCAGGGGTGGTTAGAGCAGGTCAGCAGCAGTCGCAGGCCTCGACCTGGCGCTCGCCCGTCAGGGCCGATACGGGCGTCTTGCACACGTCGCCGCGCCACGCCTCGAGTCCTTCCCGGACTGCGAACACGACGATCACGAGGCCCGCCACAGGGTCGGCCCACGTCCACCCAAAGGCGAGATTGAGGACCAGGCCGATGAGGACGGCCGCGGACAGGTACGAGCAGATCAGCGTCTGCTTGGAGTCGGCCACGGCTGACGCGGAGCCCAGCTCGGTGCCGGTGCGACGCTCGGCCAGACTGAGGAACGGCATGATCGCGAGGCTCACTGCGGCGAGAACGATGCCCACGGGGGAGTGGTCGGGCTCGCGGATGCCAGTGAGGGCGAGCACCGCGTCGACGGACACGTAGGCGGCCAGGCCGAAGAACGACACGGCGATGACGCGCAGCGCCACCCGTTCCCGCTTCTCCGGGTCGGGGGCGGCGAACTGCCATGCGATCGCGGCTGCCGACAGGACCTCCACGATCGAGTCGAGGCCGAACCCGATCAGGGCGGTCGAGGACGCGACGGTGCCGGCGGCGATCGCGACGATCGCCTCGATCACGTTGTAGGTGATCGTGACGGCGACGATGATCCGGATGCGACGTTGCAGGAGCACCCGGCGGGCCGGCGCGAGTAGGGCGGGGAGCGTGGTCGTGGTCATGCGCCGGTTCCGCAGCAGAAGGGGACGTCGCAGCTGTCGTCGGTGCAGGGCTCTCCGTCGTCGACTGCGAGCACGACGTCGACGAGAGCGGTGAGCGCCTTAGTCAGGTGGGCGTCAGCAATCTCGTAGCGGGTCGACCGGCCCTCGGGGACTGCGACGACGATGCCGCAACCGCGGAGGCACGAGAGGTGGTTCGACACGTTGGACCGCGTGAGTTCGAGCTGCTCAGCCAGGGTTCCGGGGTAGTCGGGCTGGTCGAGAAGGTGGAGCAGGATGCGCGATCGGGTGGGATCGGCCATGGCGCGCCCGAGGCGGTTCATGACGTCGACGCGCGACGAAAGAGTCAGCATGCGCTGACTATACAGTCGTCGCTGACGCGACGCGACTGGCTAATGAGACGCTGGCCTCGCTGTCGCCGCTTCGATTCGCCCATTTGGGCTCGGGGCAAAACGAGGAATGAGACGGACGAAGATCACCATGCCGATGAGCTCGACGAGGGTCTGGGTGACGACGACGACCGGAGCGAGAGACAGCGACGCCGGCAGGGCCAGCGCGAGCGGCAAGACCACGAGCGAATTCCTGGTCGCACCGCTGAACACCAGGGCACGGGTTGCGGGCACGTCGAGTCGGAAGATGCGGCCGGCGCCGATGCCGAGCGCTGCCATGGCGACGAGGAACGCGGCATAGATCGGCACCAGCACGAGCAGCTGCCCCAGGGAGTCTCCGACAGCTCCGGCTTGTGAGGCTACGACGGTGAACAGGGTCGCCATCATCAGCGGCACCATCAGGCCCAGCATCGTCCGCTCGATGACGACACCGGTTCGCTGTCGCCGGGCGAGTGCCTGCACGAGCGCGGCCGCGGTGAGCGGGACGACGATCAGGAGCAGGAACGCCCGGGCGCCGACCTCGACCACGGCGACGCCCTCGGGGCCGATGAACAGCAGCAGGTACAGCGGCAGGAGAAGGATCTGCGCCAGCATCAGCAGCGGTGCCGCAGCGAGGAGCCGTTCTGACGCGCCGCCGGCAAGGCCGGCGAACACGATGACGTAGTCGATGCACGGGGTCAACAGCACCAGCAGCACCCCGAACAGCAGTGCCGGCTCGTCCGCGACGAACCGGGACAGCCCGTACGCGACGAGGGGGACGACGATGAAGTTCAGCACCCCGACCGCGGCGAGGAACCGCCCGTCTCGGAGGGACCTCCCGATCGCCGCGAACGGCACCCCGAGGAACGTCGCGAACAGCAGCAGCGCGAGCACAGGCTCGATCGCTCCCTCTAGGTGATGTGCCCCTGGCACGGTGAGGCCGACCAGGCCGGCAGCCAGGATAGCGACCAGGTAGAGGCCGATCTGCCGGTGTTCGAGCCAGGAGACGACCGCGTTCACGGCTGGACCGGTGTGGAGGAGAAGGGCACGTCAGCGACCGTAGAGGTTCAAGCCGCTTGAAGGTCAAGCGGCAGCGGCGGCTCTAGGGTCGCGGTGTGCGAATCTCCGAGGTCAGTAAACGCAGCGGCGTCTCCGCCACGGCGCTCCGGTACTACGAGTCCATCGGGCTCCTGACCCCTGCCAGGACCTCGAACGGGTACCGGGACTACACCCCGGACGTTCTCAGCCGGCTCGACCTGATTGAAGCCAGCAAGGAACTCGGGTTACCTCTTGATCAGGTCGGCGCGCACCTCAGCGCCATGGAGTCGACGTCCTGCACCGATGTCCGGGAGGCCTTGCGGCCGCTCTTGGCAGAGCAGGTGCGTCAGATCGAGGAGAAGCAGGCCCGGCTCGACCGGCTCCGGTCGCGCCTTGGTCGTGCCGAGCACGATCTGGCCGAGTGTCCTGACGGGTCTGAGCGGTGTTCGACCGAGTGCGTCTTCCGTCGCAGCGCCTAGGTGGCTGCCTGCGCCCGGAGAAGGATCGTTTACTGGCCACCTCAGGCCTTGGGTCGAATTCGTCTGCTCACACGCGCGAGCATGTTCGTCAGCTACGCAGGGGGAAGTAGCTAGCGCAACGCGCCCGGCAGCATCCCTCGACCAGTTCAGGCCGTTGCTGTCTCGATAGCCCATCGGCCTCCGGAACGGTACGGACCACTCAGGACCACGGAGCAGGCGGGCCGTCATCAATTCCGAGCTGGATTGCTACGTCGTTGTGCATGGCGAGTAACTCCGCCATGGGCACGGCCCGCTTGCTGGCGCTGCCGACGTCCTTGCCCTCTGCCGTGAACGGATAGGGGTAGAGCGACAAACCCTGCCTCGGCTGCAGAGTGGCGATGTCGTCCTGCCACCCCGGCCACCGGAGGGATTCGTAGAAGCTCGCGGTCGCACCAGCGAGCATCCTGGTCACGAAGGCGGCGTGGCCCAGCTCGAGGTCCTCCCAACACAGGGAGTCGACCGAGAAATGGTGGACGGAGCCGTCGCCTGTGCCGAGGGCACCCCCGTCCAGGGCGAAGACGCCGCCCAGTACGTCGTACGCGATGACGAGCAACCCGGTGGTGCCAGAACTGGCCTGGTCGAGACCAGGCAGGCCTTCGGGGGTGGAGCTACCACCGAGGAGGCGCAGCCACCCGTCGTCCATGATGACGCCGGAGGTGTTGCGCGCGACCGCGCCGAGGTACGAACCCGTGCCGAGTCCCAGCGTCGCCGCGGTGGATGAGTCTTCGTGTGGTGGGCACACCACGACATTCAGAGACGAGACTGCGATGAGTTCCGTCAACTCTGACCATGCGTCACGTTGAGCGTCGACCATGCGTTGATTCTGGCCCACAGTCGTGTCTAGCTGCGAACGAAGAGCAAGCGCCTGTCCGATGGGGGCTCGGCTAGCGGCTCCGGGGCTGCCTGGCTAGGAAGTAGCGAGGTCGAGGCGCCGGCCCTCGCCCATGTCGCCGTCAGGTGTGTTCAGCGTGACGTAGACCCCCGAAGGGACCCCGGGAAGGTGCGAGACATCACGCGCCACTGAGATCAGGTCCTGCTCCGACGCATTGCTGAGGAAGAAGAGGTACTCGGGCTGGCCTTCTTCTGTGTGCCATTCCTCGCTGTCGTCGAGTGCTTCGGCGGGGCCGGCCAGGCTCGCGAGATGATCGTCCACGGTGTCGATCCACGACAGGTCCTCCTGATCGTCCTGCGGTGACGCCGAGAGGGGAACATGGATCTCCAAGATGATGTCGCTCACGACGGCAACTCTGTCGTGCGCGCTGTCCTTGAGCAAGCCTCCCGCTCGAAAGCCCGTTCATGCCCGACAGGGGAGCTTGACACGGGTTTTCGCTAGTCAGCCGCCTTCGTGCGGTACGGCTCGTACTGCGTCGTGCGTCCCCACGTCGTCCAGCCGGGAAGCGGGATGAGGATAGTCAGGCAGCCGTCGTACCCGGTCTCGGTGACGAGAGTCCCGTCCGTCAACGTCACGTCGACCTTGGACCTCCCCAGAGCCGTGGTCTCGGTGACGCGGCCGGCGACAGCAGCACCGAGGAGTGCCTTGGCGCGGCCCAGGTCGCCGCTGTCGTAGCCCAGTTCCCATCGACCGCCGATCCGGCCCAGCTCGATGACGATCCATTGTTCGCACGTGACGTCCATGGGCAGGGCTGCTGCGTTGTGGGGCCTGATGTAGGCGGAGCGGATGGACGGCGGCTCGTCGTAGTCCACGCTGCCGTCGCGCTCGGATGACCAGTAGTCCTCGGTCGTGATCTCTGCGGTACCGCCGACGAGGTCGTGCAGGTACGGCAGGAGTTCCTGCATGGCTCGTGTCTGTTCCGAGGGGTCCGGGGCGAAGGCCTCTTCCTCAGAGCTCATGCATCACCTTCTCACTGCTGCGTGCGGGGTTGTGGCGCGCCCGACGGCACCTCGGTGCAGAAGGCTGTGATCAGTAGTCTCAGTAGGAGATCGACTACTGGCCCCTGCCTCACGGTGCACTAGGGGCGGGCCGCTCCTCGCGGAACTCCGTGATCTCGCCGCTGGCGTCGTCGCGACGGAACGTGCTGACGAGCGTGATGGGCCCCACGAGATTGGCGTTGAGTTCGTCGAGGCGTTCCGCTGGGATCCAGTACTCCAGGATGCTCCGACCACCCACCTGTTGGACATCGAAGCGCTCGAGGAAGCTCAGCCGCACCGAGAACCGGGTGACATGGCCAACGCCCGACGCCTTCACGTTCCAGTCGCGGGCGATGCGCACGGCGTAGTCCTCGTTGAGCACCGGGTAGAAGATCGGCTGGTCTGGCAGTCTCGGCGGCCACGCTGACCAGCCACTCGCCTCTACGAGCTCGAGCTCCTCCGGGCCGGTGGGCCGCCAGAGCGCGACGCTGCTGTCAGCGTCCGGTGTTGTGGTCATGGGACCAGGATGCTGGGTGGACCGCTCATTTCCTATCTTTCCCATCCGTCGACGTGGGCGAGTGTCGACCAGGTCCCTCCGCGGCGTCCGGTAGCCGCTCGACCAGCGGGCACCGGTCATTCTTCCCCGAGGTCTGAGACGCTGGCGGCATGACTGACGATGGCGCCGGGAACAGGCGAGTCCCGAAGCGATTCCAGAAGCTGAAGTTCAACCCGCTGCGAGACGTCCTGCCCATCGTCGCTGTCATCGTCGGGGTGTTCCTGGCCGTACGTGCCGTCGCGGGGCTCGCGGGTGGTGGCGATCCCCTGCTCATCTACGTTGGTTCGGGTCTTGCTGTCCTCGGGGTGGCCGTGTTCTTCATCAATCGCTGGCAGCGCAGACGCGGTCTCTAGGTCTCGACGAGCAACGCCCCGGGGGGTGATCGCTTCCCGACCGAGGAGGCACCGCGCGACGACAGGCGCTACTGGATGTCCATGCAAGACGGGCAATGCACATCTGCGCGCCGCTACCGCATTGCATCGGCGACACTAACGCCTAGCTCTGCACATGTGTGCATGCGTGCATTGACTGCAGTTCGGCGCTATCGGTGTGTTTACGCTCTTAGATCGACCGCAGTAACTGGGCTTGCGTTCTCACGAAGGAGTGAAGATGAAACCGACACTGATCAGGCGCAATGGCTTCTGGCTCGCCTTATCGCTCGTATTGATGGCGATGTCGTCGATCGTGTCGTCTGCGGTGCAGACGTCCGGCTACGCCGTGTCCGTCAAGGACATGAACTGGGAGACCGCGTCAGGCCAGTCGATGAGCGCCCTGCTGTACAAGCCGAACGGGGTCTCCGCCGACGACCAGGCGCCGGCCATCGTCGTATCCCACGGCTGGTGGAACAACAAGGAGATGCAGGACGCCAACTACGTCGAGCTCGCCCGTCGCGGCTACGTCGTGGTGTCGATCGACATGTACGGTCACGGCGACTCCGACTACCTGCCCGCAACGAACCTCGAGCTCGGCGGCACCGGCATGTACGACGCCGTGAAGCTCGTCGCCGACCTGCCCTACGTCGACCCCGACAAGATCGGCGTCTCGGGCCACTCCAACGGTGCACGCGCGGCCAACTTCTCGGTCGCCCTCGACAACGAGGCCGACGAGCAGCTGATCGACGCCGTCTTCCTCGTCGACAACGACCCCGTCTACGTCGACGCGGACGGCGCGTACACGAACATCTACGGCGACCGCGACACCGGCCTCGTCGCCGACCAGTACGACGAGTTCTTCTTCCGCAGCTACGACGCGGACGGTGTCGCCCTGACGGCGCCTCGCGACTACATCGGCACGCCCAACGCTCAGTCGTTCCTCAACCACGGGGTCGACCCCGCCGAGGACGGCGACGTGCGTGAGGCGAACACCCTCTACGACGACGACTCCCTCCGCGTGGTCTACACCCCCGCGCAGACCCACCCGTGGGGCACGATCTCGAAGCAGACGGTGTCTGACCAGCTCGAGTTCTGGGAGGCGTCGTTCGGCGCTCCCGAGCCCATCGACTCCGGCTCGCAGATCTGGCAGGTCAAGGAGGCCTTCACGGCTCTCGGCCTGATCGGGTTCATGATCTTCCTGCTCGCGTTCGCGCGCGCACTGCTCACCACGCGGGCGTTCGCGGAGCTGCGCACCGACGCCGTGCCGGTCGCCGCGAACACCCGCAGGGGCCTCGGATGGTTCTGGGGCGGCATGATCGTCTCCGCCGTCGTCTCGGGCGTCAGCTACGTCGCCCTCAGCCAGGCCCCGTGGATCAACAGCATCGCGTTCAACGCCGCACCCACCCCGTTCACGCAGGGCGCCACGTTCTTCATCGCCTTCTGGGCGGCCGTCAACGGTGTCGCGGCGATCGCGATCATGGTGATCTCGTACCTGCTCTTCGGCCGGAAGAACGGGGTGAAGGTGCGCGACCTCGGACTGCTCCCCGGCGGGAGGAAACTCCTGAAGAGCGTCGGCCTCGCCGCGGTCACCGTCGCTGCGGCGTTCGGGCTGGTCTTCCTGTCCGACTGGCTGCTGCACACCGACTACCGGTTCTGGGTGGTCGCGGTGAAGGACTTCGAGCCCGACAAGCTGTGGGTGGCTCTGCTCTACCTGCCCTTCTTCCTGGTGTACTTCGTCGCGAACTCGGTGGCGATCAACGTCTTCAACCGGTTCACGTTCCGGGGTCGGGAATGGGTCAACACGGCGGTGCTGGCACTCGTGAACGCGTCGGCACCGATCGTGCTGGTCGTTGCTCAGTACACGACGTTCTTCATCACGGGCGAGACGATCCCCGGTTTCGGCGGCATCTTCAGCATCTGGCTGTTCCCGGTCATCGTCATCCTCGCGGCCACGGCCGTCCTGTCGCGCAAGCTCTACCGCGTGACGGGGAACCCGTACGTCGGCGGCTTCATCAGCGCCGCGGTGGTGACGCTCGTGTCGGTGACCAACACCCTCACCGTCACCTACTGACGCGGACGCCGTCGTCACAGCCGGAGCCCCGGGCCGATCGGTCCGGGGCTCCGGCCGTCTCCGCGCTGACGGCGAACTGCGTCCGCGGACGACGGTGAGCGCACCTCTGCCTATCCTTGGCCGATGAGCGAACACGCCGATCTCATCGAGGTCGCCCGAGCTGCCGTCAACCCGCACCGCGTGGGCGATCGTCTCTTCGGTGACGTCGGCGCTGCTCTCGAGACGACCACCGGCGCGATCCACACGGGTGTCTGCATCGACACCGGTTCGGGGACCGGTTTCTGTGCCGAGCACGCTGCCGTCGCCTCCATGGTCACCAGCGGCGAGTACGAGATCGCACGCATCGTGGCTGTCTGGCTGGACGACGACGACCGCGTGACCGTCCTCCCACCGTGCGGTCGCTGCCGCGAGTTCATCAGACAGATCGACGACTCCAACCTCGGGGCGACCGTCGTGCTCGGCCACGGCCGGGCCGCGCCGCTCCGCGATCTGCTGCCGGAGTGGGAATGGCCCCGACCGGAAGAGCCGACCTCGCCCCAGGGCATGATGGGGCGGTGAACCGGACCGATCGTCTCTACGGTCTCGTGGAGGAACTGCGAGCTGCGTCACCGCGTCCGCGGAGCGCGCGCCGCCTCGCCGAGCGCTTCGAGGTGTCGGTGCGGACCATCGAGCGGGACCTCGCGGCGCTGCAGCAGTCGGGGCTGCCGATCTGGGCGGAGCCCGGCCGGGCCGGCGGGTACGTCATCGACGCGTCGGCGACGCTCGGCCCGGCGGGGTTCACACTCGACGAGGCCCTCGCGGTGCTGATCGGGCTCGGCGCTCTCCGCCGTAGCCCCTTCCGGCAGCCTGCCCAGACCGCCGCGCGGAAGCTGCTCGCGGTCATGCCGGAGCGCGAGGCCGCCCGGGCCAGCGCCTTCGCGTCCCGCGTGCACTTCCTCGAGAGCGACGAGAGCGACGAGAGCGACGAGAGCGACGAGAGCGACGAGAGCGACGGAGGCGCGGAGGGCGACGAGAGCACCCCTCGCGTGCCCGCCCCGGTCGACTTCGCCGAGGCCCTGCGGGCGGACCGTGTCGTGCAGCTGCGCTATCAGGACGCCGGCGGCGCGGAGTCCGTGCGGGACGTCGAGCCGCTGGGGTCGATCGAGAACGGAGGCCAGTGGTACCTGATCGCGTGGTGCCGCCTCCGACAGGGGGTGCGGGCGTTCCGCGCGGATCGGATGCTCGCGGTCAGGGTCACCGACGAACGGCCCCCGCGACGCGTGCTCCGCGCCGAGGACCTCGCGATCCCGTACGGGCGACTCCGGTCCGTCGTCGACGACTGATCGGCGGCGACGTCTTCGTCGAACACCGACAGGACGTCGTCGCGACGACCAGCGACGCTGGTGCTCCACCCACCAGCGCCCCTGAAGGAGCCCCATGTCGTTCGCATCCGTCCGCATCGTCACCGACGACCTCGAAGGCCTCGTCGCGTTCTACGAGCAGGTCACCGGCCAGCAGGCCGAGCGCCCCGCCCCGGTCTTCGCGCAGTTCAGCGGCCCCGGCGCGACCCTCGCGCTCGCCAGCACCGCGACCGTCGCGGTGCTCGGCGGCGCCCTCGCCCCCGCGACGAACCGCTCCGTGGTCATCGAGTTCGAGGTCGCCGACGTCGACCACGAGTTCGCCGAGCTCGTGCGCACGCTCGCGCTCCGCGGCGAGGACGTCGTCCTCGAGCCGACCACGATGCCCTGGGTCAACCGCTCCGCACTCGTCCGTGGCCCCGACGGCAACGTCGTCAACCTCTTCAGCACACCGATCACCGACTAGCCGTCAGGGCGTGGAGTCGAGGAGGCGCCCGGTCCAGTCCCGCAGGGCGGTGACGGCCCTCCGTGACAGCGTTGCCCCCGGCACCATGCTCGTCGACCCGTGGAAGGCCCCCGGCCACACGTGCAGCTCCGCCTGCACGCCCGCCGCCCAGAGCGCGCTCGCGTAGGCGACGGTCTCGTCGCGGAACACCTCGGTGCTGCCACAGTCGACGTAGGCCGGCGGCAGGCCGGTCAGGTCGGTCGCCCGGCCGGGGGCCGCGTAGATCGACACGTCGTCGCCGCCGCGACGGTCGCCGAGGTACGCGTCCCAGCCGAAGCGCGTCATCTCGCGGTCGGCGACGCCCACCCCGTCGAACTGCCGCGCGGAGAGCGTCGCGTCACGGTCGTCGAGCATGGGGCTGACGAGCACCTGCCCGATGACGGCCGGCCCCTGCCGGTCCCGGGCGAGGAGCGCCGTGCCCGCCGCGAGCCCGGCCCCGGCGCTCTGGCCGACGAGCACGATCCGCCCGGGGTCGACGCCGAGCTCGTCGGCGTGCTCGGCGACCCAGGCCAGGCCGGCCCAGCAGTCCTCGACCGGGTACGGGTCGGGGTGCTCGGGGGCGAGACGGTAGTCGGGGCTGACCAGGACGACGTCGTGCACGAGCAGCCAGTCGTCGTACGCGTCGAGGTTGCCGAGGTGGTGGCCGAACATCATCCCGCCGCCGTGGATCGCGTACGCGCAGGCCGCCGTCCCGGTGCGGCCGACGCGCTGCACGACCGCGAGCGTGATCGGGTCGCCGAGGTGCCCGGGGACGGTGATGCTGCGCCTCTCGAGGCCGCGGGCGCGCAGTCCTTCGTCGAGCCGCGCCTCCGTCGTGTCCAGCTGTCGCATCTGCGGCAGCATCGCGGTCTCGAGGCGGAAGCGGCCGCGGGCGTCCATCGCCTCCAGGAAGGGCACGAACTCGGGGTCGAACGGGGGGCGGGGCAGGGCGGTGGTGGGGTCAGGCACGGGAGGGCTCCTGGGTGGTGGGGGCGGTGGGGGTGAGGGGGGTCGAGGGGGCGGGTGCCGTGGTGGCGTCGGGGGCCGGGCCGGCGGCTCGCGCCCGGAGCATCCCGACCACGACGAGCGCGGCGGCGACGGCGGCGAGGCCGAGCCCGGCGACGGTGAGGGCGTTCTCGAAGCCCGCGAGCCGCGGGGGCGTCCACGGGGTGGTGGTGATGCTGCCGGTGACGAAGGCCGCGACGATCGTGCCCGCGGCGGCGACCGCGGCTCCTCCCGCGAGCTCGCTCGACGTGTCGACGAGGGCCGCGCCGACCGAGGTGCGGTCGGCCGGGAGGCCCGTCAGCACGGAGGCTCCGGCGACGACGCCGACGACGCGCATGCCGGCGGCCACGAGCACGAGGGCGACGAGCACCCAGACGTACCCGTGGCGGCTCAGGGCGCCGAACACGGCGAGGCCCGACACGACCGCCGCCGCGCTGACCCACGCCGCCCGGCCGAGGCCGACCCGCTGCACGAACGGCCCCACGAGGCGGCCCCCGGCCAGGAGCACGACGACCTGCGGCAGCGTGCCCACGGCAGCGAGGGCGGGCGGCCAGCCCCAGGCGAACTGCAGCTGCAGCGTCACGAGGTACGACAGCCCGGCGACGGCGAGGCCCGACGCGGCCTTGAACGCCAGGCCGCTCGACACCAGGGGGCGGGCGAGCAGGTGCAGGTCGACCACCGGGTGCCGCGCCGTCCGCAGGCGCACGACGAACCCGGCGCCGCAGGCGACGGTCAGGGCGACGGCGGCCCACCCCCACGAGGAGGCGGTGGCCGGTCCGACGAGGACGGTCGGCGTCACGAGCAGCCCCGCCACGGTCGCGGTGCCGAGCAGTGCTCCGCCCACGTCGACCGGGTCGCGTCGCAGCCCCGCCGCGTCGTCGCGGCCGACGCCGACGAGGACGCCGACGAAGGCCAGCGCCGCGATCGGCACGTCGGCCAGCAGCAGCACCTGCCACGGGGCGACGGCGAGCACGAGCCCGCCGACGGTCGGGCCGACGGCGAGGCCGACGAGCCCCGCGGTCGAGATGACCGTGAGGGCCCGGACGCGCAGGCCCTCGTCGTCGAACAGCCGGAACGCCAGCGCCATCGACCCGGGCGTGGTCATCGCCGCGGCGACGCCCGTCAGCACCCGGACGGCGATGAGCTGCTCGGTCGTCGTGACCGCGACGGTGGCGAGGCTCGCCACGGCCAGCAGCACGAGGCCCGCGAGCATGACGCGCCGACGACCCACGCGGTCGGCGACGGCGCCGAAGAGCAGCATGAGCCCGCCGAAGGCGACCGCGTAGGCGCCGGACACCCACTGCAGCCCCGTCGTCGACGAGCCCAGCTCGCGACCGATCGTCGGCAGGGCGACGTTCAGCACCGAGGTGTCGAGCATCTCGAACAGGAAGACCGCGGAGAGGCCTGCCAGGGCGATCCACGCGTCGGCGAGCCGGGGAGGCGCGTCGCCGTCACGCAGCCGACCGCGGGTGAGAGAGGGGCTGGGCAGCACGAGGGTGCACTCCTTCTGGGAAGAAGTGGCGACTCGTTCGATGCCGCGTGCGGGTGCGTCGCAGAGCGCGGCGCCTTTTACCTCAGTGGACGACACCGTACACGGATCGCCGCCCCGGGCGGAAGCCCGGGAGCGCTGCCGCCGCGGCGGTCGTCCGGTCGGGGACGAACTACCCCGGGCTCGTGCCCGGGGACCGGCCGGGGGCGAGCGCGCCGGAGACGAGGGCCTGCACCAGCCGCTCGGCGTCGTAGCCCGGGTCGCTCGCGGCGCCGATGCAGAGGTTGCCGACGCCCTTCAGGAGGCTGTACCCGTCCAGGGCCGCCTCCCCGCCCGCGGGGCCGAGATCGGCGCGGGCCGCGGCGAGGAGCGACCCGCAGACCGGCACGAGGCGGCCCACGAAGTACGCGTGGAGTGCGTCCGAGCCGGCGGCGTCGCCGTGGAGGGCGGTGGCGAGGCCGTGCTTCGTCACGAGGAAGTCCACGAACAGCGCCACCCACGTGCGGAGGGCTCCCTCCGGGGTCGCGCTCTCGACGAGGAGTCGCGGCCCGGCCTCGGCACAGGCCTCGACCTGGTGTCGGTAGACGGCGACGACCAGCTCAGGCCGCGTCGGGAAGTGCCGGTAGACGGTGCCGACACCCACGCCCGCCTTCGCCGCGATCTCGCGCACGGGGGCGTCGACGCCGGACTCCACGAACACCTCCGCCGCCGCGTCCAGGAGAGCCTGCTGGCTGCGGCGGGGGCGGCCCACCGGCCTCGACCGCGCGGCTGGGGCGTCGCTTCCCTGCGTGTCGGGCATGGCGCCTCCTCGATCGGGTCGAACCGGTGCTTGCTTAACGGAACAACGTTCCGTAACGTTGCGGAGCGGCGCTCCGATAACCAGTATCGCAGAGCGCGACTCCTCACGGAAGGAACCCTCCATGCCCTCATCACTCGTCATCGCCCTGGACGACATCGTCGGCGACGGCGACCCCGTCGTCTCCGTCGCGCCGGTGACCCTGTCGGCCCCGGGGCGGGCCGTCCCGCTCGAGGTCCGCGTGTCGGCACCCGCCACGGGAGGCGACCTGCCGGTCGTCGTGTTCTCGCACGGCAACGGCTGGAACCTCGACGGGTACGCGCCCCTGGCGGCGTTCTGGGCCTCGCGCGGCTTCGTCGTCGTCCAGCCCACGCACCTCGACTCGAGGCGGAACGGGTTCGGGTTCGACCACCCGGTCTTCCCCTCGATCTGGACCGAGCGCATCGCCGACCTCACCCGCGTGCTCGACCAGCTCGACACCGTCGAGGCGGCCGTCCCCGGTCTCGCCGGCCGGGTCGACCGCGACCGGATCGCCGCGACGGGCCACTCCTGGGGCGGCCAGACGGCGCAGGCGCTGCTCGGCGCGCGCATCGTCGACGAGGAGGGCCACGTCGGAGACGACATGTCCGACGGCCGCGTCACCGCGGGCGTCCTCCTCGCCGCCACCGGCCTCGGCGGAGACGACCTGCACCCCTTCGCGCAGGCGAACTTCCCCTTCATGCGCCCCTCGTTCGGCGAGCTCGCCACCCCGACGCTCGTCGTCGCGGGCGACCACGACCAGTCGCGGATGTCCAGCCGCGGACCGGACTGGTTCACCGACGCCTACGCGCACAGCCCCGGCGCCAGCGACCTCCTCACCCTGCACGGCGCGGAGCACTCCCTGGGCGGGATCGTCGGCTACGAGGTCGCCGAGACGACCGACGAGGACCCGGAGCGGGTCGCCGTCGTCCAGCGCCTGAGCACCGCCTACCTCCGCACCGCCCTCCGCGTCGACGGGGGCGCCTGGCCCGCGGCCCGGGACGCCCTCCGCCGAGCCGCCGACCCGATCGGGCACGTCGACACCAAGTGACGGCACCACCCCCTCACCGCCCCTGACCGGCCGCGGCGAGTGCGCGGCCGCGCCGCGACAGGGAGAGACTCGAGGTCATGACCACCACCGTCCTCCTCGCCGGCGCCACCGGCGACCTCGGCCAGCGCATCCTCCGTGAACTCCTGACGCACGACGCCCGCGTGCGGGTGCTGACCCGCCCGGGCAGCCGGAGCGCTGCGGCCCTCGACGCCGACGACCGGGTCGACGTAGTCGTCGCGGCGTACGGCGACCACGCCGCCCTCACCGAGGCGGCCCGCGGCGTCGACGTCGTCGTCTCGGCGGTGAGCGGCACCCGGTCGGTGATCGTCGACGCGCAGCGTGCCCTGCTCGCCGCGACCGTGGCGGCCGGCGTGCCGCGCTTCGTGCCCTCGGACTGGTCGGCCGACTACCGCTCGATCGACGTGGGCAGCAACCGCAACTTCGAGCTCCGCCGCGAGTTCGCCGCCGACGTCGACGCGGCGCCCGTGCGGGCGACGTCGGTGCTGAACGGCATGTTCACCGAGCTGCTCACCGGTGACGCGCCGCTCATCCTGTTCGGGCGCCACAAGGTCCTGTACTGGTCGAGCCCCGACCAGGTGCTCGACTTCACCACCAAGGACGACGTCGCCCGCGTCGCCGCCCTCGTGGCGCTCGACCCCGACGCCCCGCGGGTGGTCGAGGTCGCGGGGTCGCGCATGACGACCCGCGAGATCGCCAGCGCGATGACCGAGCTGACCGGCGAGCCCTTCGGCCTGCAGTGGGCCGGCACGACGGCGACCCTGTCGGCGATGAGCAAGGTCGGCCGGCGCCTCTCGAGGGACCCGGACGAGGCCTTCCCCGCGTGGCAGGGCATGCAGTACTTCGTCAACATGTTCAGCGGCCAGGCGCAGCTGCGGCACGTCGACAACGACCGCTTCGGGGCCCACGAGTGGACCACCGTGCGCGACGTGCTCGCCGCTCACCTCGGCACGGCGGCTCGCACGGAGGGCTAGCGGGCGGCCTCGGTCGGTCGCCCGCGGAGCTCCGGAGTCGGGCAGCGTGCAGCGTCCGCCCGCCTGACCCACGGCGCCGCCCGGGCCACGGCGAGCATGCCCACAGGTCCAGGGCGGCGTAGCGTCGCGCTGGTCGGCCTGACGGCCGGTGGCGACACCGTCGCCCGTCGAGGGAGCACTGCATGAAGGTCGTCATCACCGGGTCACGCGGCAAGGTCGGCCGCGCCGCCGTACGTCGCTTCGTCGACGCGGGGCACGACGTGCTCGGCGTCGACCTCGTGCGGCCCGTCTTCGACGCCGGCTCCGTCGCGCCCGGCCGGTACATGATGGCCGACCTCACCGACGCGGGCTCCGCGTACGCCGCGGTGGCCGGGGCCGACGCCGTGGTGCACGTCGCGGCCATCCCGCAGCCGACCGCGAACCCCGCGCACGTCGTCTTCCAGACGAACCTGATGTCGACGTTCAACCTGGTGGAGGCGGCGGTCCGGTTCGGCGTGCCCCGCTTCGTCAACGTGTCGAGCGAGAGCATCGTCGGCAACTTCTTCCCCGAACGGCCCTTCCTGCCCGACTACGTGCCCGTCGACGAGGAGCACCCGCTGCACCCGCAGGACCCGTACGCCCTCTCGAAGGCCTTCGGCGAGCAGCTGATGGACGCGGCCGTCCGCCGCTCCGACCTGCGGGCGATCTCGATCCGGCCGAGCACGGTGCACGACGAGAGCAACTACGAGGAGAACCTCGGGCCGCAGGTGCGCGAGGCGTCGCCGACGAGCGCGAACTTCGGCAGCTACATCGACTCCGACGACCTCGCCGACGCTCTCCTGCTCGCCGCCGAGAGCGACCTGCCCGGCCACGAGGTGTTCTACATCGCCGCCGCCGACAACGCCGGCGGCCACGACTTCGCGGCGACGCTGCGCGAGCACCACGGCGACCAGGTCGAGCTGCGGGCGATCGACCGCGTCGACGCCTCCGGCATCTCGACCGAGAAGGCCCGGCGCCTGCTGGGCTGGACGGCCACGCGCTCGTGGCGCGACCACCTCGACGCCGAGGGGCACCGGCTGCGCTGAGCCGCGCCTCCCGGGCTCTCCGCGCCGGTCGGCGGATCAGCCGGTCGGCGGGTCAGCCTGGCAGTGGGTCAGCCTGGCGGTGCGTCAGCGGGGCACGGGTCAGTCGCGCTCGGCGAGCAGCGGCGCCATGTCGACCTTCTCGGTCGCGGGCAGCGGGAGGCGCGTCTCAGGACGGATCGGAGCGGTCAGGGCGACGTTCGGGTCGTGCAGGGCCATGCGGGTGCCTCTCGGGTGGCGGTCGTGCGGTGCGGGTGACGTCGACGGTAGACGCGTCGCGTCACGTCGTGCCCGGGGTCGCCCCGAGGTGGGGTACGAGCTACTCGGCGCCCCCGGGGTGCGGGGCCGGTGCGGACGACCCGGCCCGCGCCTCCCGCGCCTCTCGCGCCTCTCGCGCTCGCGCCTTGATGGCCTCGACGACGGCGGTCTTGGCGTCGGCGTAGTCGTTCATGTCGCTCCAGTCGCGGTCGAGCAGCTCGCGCTTCGTGCTCTCGTAGAGGGCGCGGTCGGCGTCGTCGGATCGGAGCCGGTCACGCAGCAGCAGGTAGTCGTCGACCGCGGGGTGGCCGCGCTCGTAGAGGTGCACGTGCACGTCGCGCTCGGGCGTGCGCACCAGCCGGTGCCCGGGCTCGCGGACGCGCAGCTCGTAGCCGGCGGCGATCAGGCGCTCGACGTGGTCCTCCTCGGCGGTGATGTCGTCGACCGCGACGACGACGTCGACGATCGGCTTCGCCGCGAGCCCGGGCACCGAGGTCGAGCCGATGTGCTCGACGTCGACGGACGGAGCGGTGCCGCGGTTCTCACCGTCGCCGAAGCCGTCGTCGTCGTCGTCGGAGCCGGCAGCCGGGGAGGCGCGGACCGCGTCGAGGATGCGCGCCCGGTGCTCGAGGTAGGTCGCCGCCCAGGCCTCGTCGGGCTCGTGCAGCGTGACGGTGACGCGTTCGGGGCCGCCGACCAGCTCGAGGGCGGTCACGTCGGGGCGGCGGGGGGTGCGGGGGCGGCGGGGGCGAGGGCTGGGGGCGTCGGGCGAGGTGGGGTCGGGCACGGCGCGAGCCTACCGAGGGGCACCGGGCCGGACGTCGACCGGCCGGGAAGAGCACGCCGTCATCGCTGATCCACTCCGGAGTGGATCAGCGATCCTGGACCGCGCCTCCCGCGCTGCACCCGCCGAGCCTCCGGTGGTGCGCTCTCCGCGCCTCCGCGCCTCCCCGCCTCCCCGCCTCCCCGCCTCCCACGCTCGTCGGCTGCGGGACGTCGACGGCCGGCGCGGCGGCTCAGGCGCCGAGCGCCCGGATGAAGTGCCCGCCCTCGCGGGCCCGCCCCGACGCGGCGACCGTGAAGCGCACGATGTCGCTGCGGTAGCGGTCGTCGGAGGCCTCGAAGGTCCGCCCGTCGGCTCCGCGCGTCACGCGGTGCAGGCGCAGGATCGGGGTGCCGGGCTCGACGTCGAGCAGCTCGGCGTCGAGGTCGTCGGCGGCGACGGCGTCGATCTCGTGGTCGACGTCGGCGTAGCCGAAGCCGCGCGAGTCGAGGTACTCCGTGATCGACACGGTGTCGAGGTCGACGTCGAAGAGCACGCGACCGACCTCCTCGATGAAGGTGAGCCGCTCGAGCATCGTCGGGCGCCCGTCGACCAGGCGCAGCCGCACGACGTCGACCACGAGGTCGCCGGGCTCGATGCCGAGCGACCGCGCCTTCTCCTCGCCGGCCCGTCGCAGCGAGACCTCCTGCGTGCGGGCGCCGGGCTCGCCGCCGACGTCGTGCACCCACTTCGTGAACGGGATCGACACGTCGACCGGGTGGTGCGCCTTCCGCGCCACGACGCGGGCGGGCCGGCCGCGCCGCGTCTCGACGAGGCCCTCCGACCGGAGGGCGGCGAGGGCGTTGCGGATCGGGCCCCGCGAGGTGCGCCACTGCTCGGCGAGCTCGCCCTCGCTCGGCACGTCGTCGCCCACCGAGAGCTCTCCGGCGAGGATCCGTCGGCGCAGGTCGTCGGCGATCTGCTCGTAGAGGGAGGTGGGCACGGCGCGATCCTACCCAGCGGGCGTGTCGCGCTCGGGGCCGCGCGGCGCGAACGGGCCGTCGAGGGCCGCCCACTGCAGCAGCATGATCGTCTTGCCGTCGACGACGCGACCGTCACGGATCATCTGGCGCGCCTCCTCGTGGTCGACCTCGAGCACCTCGATGTCCTTGCCCTCCTCCTCGAGGCCGCCGCCCGGGCCGACGCGGTCGTCGACCGTGTACGGCGCGGCGAAGAAGTGCACCCGCTCGGTCACCGATCCGGGGCTCATGTAGACGGCGAAGACGGGGGTGACCTCGCCGACGCGGACGCCGAGCTCCTCCTCGGCCTCCCGACGGATCGCCGCCGTCGCGTCGCCCGCGTCGTCGGGGTCGAGCAGGCCGCCGCCCGTCTCGACGAGCATGCCGTCGGGGTGCCCGTTGACGTAGGCGGGGAAGCGGAACTGCCGCGTCAGCAGCACGGTGCCGCGCTCGGCGTCGTAGAGCAGGATCGTCGCGCCGTCGCCGCGGTCGTAGGTCTCGCGCTGCTGGGTCGTCCAGCGCCCGTCGCGGCCCCGCAGGTCGAAGGTCGTGCGGCGCAGCACGTGCCAGCCGGTGCTCGTGAGCTCGACGTCGCGCACGACGACGTCCGGGTTGCGCGCCAGGTCGCGGCCCACCTGGTCGAGCCCGGTGCGGCCGCGGTGGTCGGGGACGTCGACGCCGGGCTGGGAGGGGCGGTCGGGGTCGGCGGGGCGCGCGGGGTCGGCGGGGTGCTCGGGTCGGGCGGGAGTCGCGGGCGAGGTGGTCATGCCCTCCACGCTAGGGGGGCGGTGCGGTCGGTCACAGGCCCTCGGGGCCAGGATCGGGGCATGGCACGCATCCTCGTCACCGGCTCGACCGACGGCCTCGGCCGCGGCGCAGCCGAAGCCCTGCTCGAGCAGGGGCACCACGTCGTCGTCCACGCCCGCAGCGACTCGCGCGGGGAGGTGCTGCAGCCGCTCGTCGACCGCGGAGCCCGGCTCGTCGTCGCCGACCTCGGCGACCGCGACGCGGTGACGGCGCTCGCCGACGAGCTGAACGGGCTCGACGCCCCGCTCGACGCGGTCATCCACAACGCGGGCCTGATCCGCGGCGCGGCGATGATGCCCGTCAACGTCGTCGCCCCGTACCTGCTGACCGCCCTCGTGACGGCGCCGACGCGGCACGTGTACCTCAGCAGCGGCATGCACAAGAGCGGCACGGCCTCGGTGCTGGGCGACGTCGACTGGTCGGGCTCGCGGGAGACCGGGTCGTACTCCGACAGCAAGCTGTTCGTGACGGCGTTCTCGGCGGCCGTCGCGCGACTCCGGCCCGACCTGCGGAGCAACGCGGTCGACCCGGGCTGGGTCGCCACGAAGATGGGAGGCGCGGGGGCGCCCGACGACTTCGAGCTCGGCCACCGCACGCAGCGGCTGCTCGCCCTCGGCGAGCTCGGCGACGTCAGCGGGGCCTACTGGTTCCACGAGGAGCGGCAGCAGCCGCATGCCTCCGTCGGCGACGAGGGCTTCCAGGGCGAGGTGCTCGCGGCGCTCGAGCGCGAGACGGGAGTGGGGCTGCCGCGCGGCTGAGGGTCGCAGGCGCGGCGCGGCGCGGCGCTCGCGGTCGCGCTCGCCGCGGGGCTGCTCGCTCGTCGCGGGGCTGCTCGCTCGTCGTCGCCGGGGAGACGGTCGCTGAGGAGCTCGATCCACTCCGGAGCGGATCAGCGATCCGCGACCGTCTTCCTCCGCTGCCTCCTCCGCCGGCCGACTGAGTCGTCGTCGCCGATGCAGGCAGGAGTCGCGGTGCGAGCCCGTGAGGGAGGTCGCGCCCGCGCTCAGTCGCCGGTCAGCGCCGCCGCGTAGGCGCGGACCGAGCGGTGGTACCGCGGCAGCGTCGGCTCGACGGCCTCGATCGCGACGCGCAGCGCCTCGTCGACACGGCTGGCGCTGTGGAGTGCGAGCGCGAGGAACACCCTCGGTGCCGCACCGGTCGCGGGGTGCGGAGGGGCGTCGCGGAGCATCGTGATCGCCTCGTCGACGCGGCCGAGGTTGCGGAGGGTCGAGGCGTGCTGCACGACCATGCGCGCCGCTCGGTCGGGGTCGACCGCGTCGAGCCCGGCGGCGGTCGCGGCCGCGTACGAGACGTCGGCGTCGGCCTCCCGGCCGCCGGAGTCGTGCGCGCCGCCGAGCTCGAACGCGCCGAGGGCGGGGTGCGGCGCGTCGGCGGCGAGGTCGCGCATCAGCGCGATCCGCCGCGCGTCGTGGACGGTCTCGTC
Organism: Frigoribacterium sp. NBH87; assembly: GCF_014217665.1. Lineage (NCBI taxonomy): Bacteria > Bacillati > Actinomycetota > Actinomycetes > Micrococcales > Microbacteriaceae > Frigoribacterium > Frigoribacterium sp. NBH87. Next base: position 1,803,334 of record NZ_CP043650.1, on the reverse strand, counting down.
GGCCCAGAGGGCGGCGACGCGGTCTTCCCACTCGTCGGTGCTCATCCGGGCAGGCTAGCGGCCGGGACGGCGACCGTGCCACCCGCGACGCTCACGGCAGGCGTCGGGCTCGCGTGCCGGTGCAGGCTCAGCCTCGTGCGGGTCGGGGCCTCAGCGGTCCCGACGGCGGGCGAGTTCGCGGCGGAGCACCGAGATAAAGAAGACGAGCATGCCGACGCCGACGAGGGCGACGCCTCCGCCGATGAGGCGGTCGGAGAGGACGTCCGGGCCGGTCACCGTGTAGACGATGGCGCCGACCACGATCGCGGTGCAGACGGCGACGTTGAACCACGCCCCGAGGAGGCCGCCGGGTGCTCCGCGCTTCGTCGTGTCTCGGGCGTCCATGTCGTGCTCCTCGGGTCGGGTCAGGTCAGGTCAGGTCATGTCAGGTCGGTCGCGACGTGAGCCCGCGGCGGGCGGCTCCGGGAGTGCGCCCCCGCATCGCTCCTCCACTCTGGAGTGGATAAGCGTCCGTGGACCGTACCCCCCCGCGAGTCCAGTGCTCCGCACGATCCCGGTCAGGTCTGCTCGTCGGGCCCGCGCCTCCGTCGGTCCCGGCGCACGAGCCAGAGGCCGATGCCAGCTCGGATCACGAAGACAGCCCCGAGACCGCCGATGATGCGTGCGGCGGACGACGTGTCGCCCAGCACGGGCAGCTCGTCCTGGGGCTGCAACAGCAGCACGATCGCGACGACCACGCACACGGCCCCGGCGACCATCAGCCGACGGGCGTCCCGCGCCGGGCCGCTCAACGAATCGCGACCTCCGTCGGTCGTCGTGTTCTCCATGGCGCTTCCCCCTCGGGCGCGGCAGTGAGCTCGCCCCCCGCTGCGAGCCTACGCAGCGCCGCGGTCGGTGGGTCGAAGGGCTCGCCTCGGTGCGGCAGGGACGGGAGTCGTGGTGCAGCATCGCTGATCCACTCCGGAGTGGATCAGCGCTGCTGGACCGTACTTCCGGGGTGGCGCCGAGGGCGCTCGGGGAGTGCGGCGGGTTCCTGTCCTCGGCGGCGTGCCGGCGCCCGCCCGCCGGGAAGGACACGGACCCGCCTGAGTCAGCCGCGCGCTAGCGTGGCGCGATGGACCTCCCCGTGACCTACGACGCGTCCGCCGACTGCGCCTACATCCAGCTCGTGCCGCGCGTCGGCCGCGGCGCCGCCGTCGCCCAGGAGGTCGTCGAGGCCCCCGGTGACCGCGCCACCGTCGTGCTCGACTTCGACGCCGAGGGGCGCCTGCTCGGGATCGAGGTCGTCGGAGCCCGCGCCGCGCTCGCCGAGTCGGTGCTGGAGCACGCCACCCGCATCGGGTGACGAGCCCGGAGGCTCACGCCCCTGCGGCGGCCTCTGCCCCGCCCGACGCCCTGCCCTCCACCACGCCCTTCCGCAGCAGGAAGCACCCGTACGGCCCCCAGTCGCTGGTCCGCACGACCGCGAACGCTCCACGGGCCGCGGCGTAGAAGTCGAACCGCTCGAGCGCCTCCACCGGCACGGCCCCGCCGACGGCGGCGTCGACCGCGGCCTGCACGGCGTGGTGCACCGGCACGAGCCGGTCGGGGTCGCCCACCACCGCCATCCGCGTCACGGGCGCCTCGACGAACGTGTCGAGCGGCATCAGCGACAGGACGGCGCCCACGGCCCGCGGCAGGTCGCAGCCCGCGAGGTCGACGACGGTGCCGTGGGTGGTGTGGGCCGCGATCGACGCGGCCGGGTGGTTCACGTCGCAGAGCAGCAGCTGGTCGCCGTGCCCCATCGACATGAGCACCGACAGCAGCTCGGCGGTGAGGACGGGGTCGATGCCCTTGAGCACGAGGGGCTCCTTCAGGAAGGGAGGGGACGGGGGGAGTCGCGGTGCACGACGACCGGGCCGGCCACCTCCCGCAGGAGGCACCGGCCCGGCCGTCGCCGTGCCTCACTCCCGGGCGGCGGCCCGGGTGTTCAGCTGGTCGAACGCGACGGCCACGAGGATCAGCAGGCCGATCGCGATCTGGAGGTAGAACGAGTTCACGGCCAGCAGGTTGCCGCCGTTGTTCAGCACGCCGATCAGCAGCGCCCCGCAGGCCGCGCCGATCGCGCTGCCCCGTGCCCCGGAGAGGCTCGCGCCGCCGATCACGCACGCCGCGATCGCCTGCAGCTCGAAGCCGGTGCCCGCCGTGGGCACGCCGGCCCCGAGCCGCGAGGTCAGCAGCACGCCGCCGACCGCCGACAGCAGCCCCGCGATGCCGTAGACCGTGATGGTCACCAGCCGCACCGGCACTCCGGCCAGGCGCGCCGCCTCCGGGTTCGAGCCGACGGCGTAGACGTACCGGCCGAAGACGGTGCGCTTCAGCACGAAGGCCGCGATCGCCGCGATGACGACGAACAGGATCAGCAAGTTCGGCACGCCGACCACCGAGCCGTTGGCGATCGTCTGGAAGCCCTCGGGCAGGCCCTGGATCGTGTTCGCGTCGGTGATCACGAGCACCACGCCCCGGGCGATGCCGAGCATGCCGAGCGTCGCGATGAACGGGGGGAGCTTGAACCTCGTCACCAGCAGCCCCGTGATGATGCCCAGCACCGCCCCGACGAGCGCGCCCAGGATCAGCGCGAGCGGGATCGGCACCCCCGCGACGAGCAGCTGCGCGGTGACCGCCCCGGCGAGGCCGAGGATCGACCCGACCGAGAGGTCGATGCCCCCGGTGAGGATCACCATCAGCTGCCCGATGGCGAGGATCCCGAAGATCGACACCTGGCGGGCCAGGTTCGCGAGGTTGTTGCCGGTCAGGAAGTCGTCGCTCGCGAGCGTCAGCGCTCCGAACACGACGAGCAGGACGATCAGCACCCCGCTCTCGCGGCCGGCGATGCTGCCGAGGGTCGTGACCCGCGGCTTGGTCGACGCCCGGGCGGCCGCGGCCGCGGCGTCGTCGCCGTTCCGCACCACCCGGATGGTCGTCGTCTCGATGGGTTCGCGCCACATCAACTTAGGCATGGGGGACTTCCTCGATGTTCTGTCGGGTGACCGGGTCGGTGCGGGGGTCGTGCCTGAGCGGCGGGACGCCGTGCAGGTGGTCGGCGGGGTCGTCGACCCCGCCGCTGGCGAGGCGGAGCACGTCCTCCTCGGAGGCGCCGCCCGGCAGCTCGCCCGCGACGGCGCCCTCGCGGAGCACCACCACGCGATCGGCGAGGCCGAGCAGCTCGGGCAGGTACGACGAGACGACGACGACCGCGAGGCCGCGGCGGGCCAGGTCGTTGATCACGTCGTAGAGCTCGCCCTTGGCGCCGACGTCGATGCCCTTCGTCGGCTCGTCGAACATGATGACCCCGGGCTTCGTCAGCAGCCAGCGGGCGAGCAGCACCTTCTGCTGGTTGCCCCCGGAGAGCGTCGAGACCGGCTGGTCGTACGAGCCGGCGCGGATGCGGAGGCTGTCGAGCAGGGCGTCGGCCTCGTCGGACTGTGCCCGGCCGGGCAGCAGCCCCCGCCGGGAGCCGACACGCAGGCTCGCGATCGTCACGTTCTCGCGGATGGACAGCTCCGGCAGCAGGCCGAGCACCTTGCGGTCCTCGGTGAGCAGGGCCACGCCCGCGTCCATCATCGTGCGCGGCCCGTCGGGCCGGACCACGACGCCGTCGACGAGGATCTCCCCCTCCGCGACCGGCTCCGAGCCGAAGACGCTGAGCAGCAGCTCACTGCGCCCCGAGCCGAGCAGGCCCCCGATGCCGAGGATCTCGCCGCCCCGGGCCTCGAGGTCGATGGTCGGGCTGTCCGGCGTGCGCCGCAGGCCCCGGAGGCTGAGGCGCGCCGGGTGGACCTCGCGCGCCTCGTCCGGGTACAGGCTCGACACCTCACGGCCGACCATGGCGTTGATCAGCGTGTCCTCCGTGTAGTCGCTCATCGGCCCGCTCTGCGACAGCTCGCCGTCGCGGAGCACCGTGACCCAGTCGCCGACGGCGAACATCTCCTCCAGGCGGTGGGTGACGTAGAGGATCGCGACGCCCTCCGCCTTGAACTTGCGGATCTGGTCGAGCAGGCGGTCGGACTCGGCCTCGGTCAGCGCCGTCGTCGGCTCGTCGAAGACGATCACCTTGACGGAGTCGGCGGTGACGACCTTCGCGACCTCGACGAGCTGCTTCGTCGCGGCGGGCAGCCGCTCGACGACGACGTCGGGGTCGACGTCGGCGAGGCCGAGCGAGTCGAGCACGAACCGGCAGCGGTCGTGCAGGTCGCGGGAGCGGATCACGCCCGAGCGCGCCGGCAGGCGGCCCATGAACATGTTCTCGCCCACCGAGAGGTGCGGCAGGAGGCTGAGCTCCTGGTAGACGGCCTGCACGCCCGCGCCGCGGAGGGCGGCCGGGGTGGCCGTCGTGACGGTGCGGCCGTCGATGTCGTAGTCGCCCGAGTCGCGGGGCAGCGCCCCCGTGAGCACCTTGATCAGCGTCGACTTGCCGGCGCCGTTCTCGCCGGCGAGGCAGTGCACCTGCCCCGCCACGAGCTTGAGCGAGACGCCGCTGAGGGCCTGGACGGCGCCGAACGCCTTCGAGACGTCGGTGAGCTGCAGCACGGCAGCGCCCTCGGGCTCGCGGACGGTCATCCGTTGGTCTCGGCAGTCCGCGGCTCGAGGAGCGACTTGATCTCGGGGCTCTCCATGTTGTCGCGGTCGGCCACGGCGACGCCGGGGTCGAGGCTCGCGGGCGGGATGCGCCCCTGCGTCGCCATCGCGGCCTCGACGACGCCCTGGTAGCCGAGGAACCAGGGGTTCTGCACGACCAGTGCGTCGATGCTGCCGTCGGCCAGGGCGGCGTTCTCCGCCGGGTCGGAGTCGAAGGCGACGACGACGATGTCGTCGGACGCGTCGTTGTCCTTGATGGCGGTGGCCGCGCCGACGCCGGAGCTGTTGTTGTCGGCGAAGACGCCCACGAGGTCGGAGTTCGCCGAGATGGCGTCGTTCACCTGCGAGGCCGCCGTGCCGATGTCGTTGTTGTTGTAGCTCTGCAGGCTGGAGTCGATGTCGGGGCAGCCTGCCGCGAGCCCGGCCCGGAAGCCCGCGTCGCGGTCCTGGTTGGCCTCGATGCCCGCGATCGGGGCCTCGACGAGCACCTTGCCGGTGGTCGTGCCCGCGTCGGTGAGCAGCTGGCACATGCGCTCGCCGGCGGCCGTGCCGGCGAGGACGTTGTTCGTGCCGATGTGGCCCTCGATGTCGGCGGTGACCTTCGTGTCGGCCGTGATGACCTTGATGCCGGCCGCCCGCGCCTGGTCGATGGAGGCGTTCAGGGCCTCGCTCGAGCTGGGCGCGATGAGGATGGCGTCGGCGCCGCGCGAGACGGAGTTCTCGACGAGCTGCACCTGCCCGGCGATGTCGGTCTCGGAGGTCGGTCCGAAGGTCGCGACCTCGATGCCGTAGTCGGCCGCGGCGGCCTCGGAGCCAGCGAGCAGGGTCTGCCAGTAGGCGGAGTCGCTGGCCCGGATGATGACGTCGACCTTGACTCCGGACGCCGCGCCTCCCTCACCCCCTCCGCTCGATGCCGCCTCGGAGACCGTGGCCCGGCCGCCGACGACGCCGCCGACGAGGGCGACGAGGGCGATGGTCGCCACGAGGGAGAGGGAGAAGACTGTTCTAGATCGCGCCATTGCGTGTCCACCTGTGTGTGAGAAGGGGTCGGGGGGTGTTCGTCGTGCGGGGTGGTGCGGGTCGGTCGGGTCGTGCGGGGTCGGGCGGGGGCCCGGGGGAGTCGCGGGCCGGGTGCCTCCGCACGCGCGGGTCGCGGGGAGGCACCCGGCCGGGGCCTGAGGAGTCTCGGGACGCCCTCGACGAGGGGTCAGGCGCCGGGAGCAGGGACGGCGACGCTCATCAGCTCGTTGCGGAGGCGCTGCGAGGCGATGCCGTCGGCCTGGTCGATGACCGAGGTGATGTGGTCGACGCCGACCGCCTCGATCTTCGCGATGAGCAGCTCGACGGTGGCCCGGTTGGTCTCCGCCTCCTCCTGCGCGTCCTCCCGGATGGGGAACGTGTCGAAGTAGATGACGCCGTCGTAGTCGTGGCGGAGCAGGTAGTAGAGGAACTCGATCGTCTCGAAGGGGTGGATCGAGCCGATCATGAGCCCGTCGTCGTGGTCGTTGTTGCCGTCGTTGAGGTGGACGCCCCACAGCTTGCCCTCGGCGAGCAGCAGCGCAGCGCCGAAGCCGGGCGCGTCGCCGGCCATCAGCATGTGCGCGAAGTCGAGCGTCGCGCCGACGTTGGGCCGGTCGATCAGCTGGAGGACGTGCAGGGTCTGCCCGACGCTGCGGATGACCGAGTGCACGCGCTCCTCGTAGGGCTTGTACTCGATGCTGATGCGGACGTCGGGGCGGTGGTCGGCGAGCTCCTGGAAGGCCTCGACGATGCGGCCGAGGTCACGCGCGTAGTCCTTCTGGAACGTGTAGTCGAAGCCGTCGTAGCCGAGCCAGACCGTCACGAGGTCGCTGCCGCCGAGGGCCGCGGCGTCGATGCCGGCCTTCGTCAGCTCGATGGCCTCGCGGCGGACCGCCTCGTCGCGGTTGCTGTACTCGCCGTGGACGAAGTCCTTGCGGAAGCGCATGGCGACGCTGTTGAGCGAGAGCCCGAGCTCGTCGAGGAGGGGCTTCATGTCGGCGGGCTCGATGCCGACGAAGTGCTCGGGGTAGTTGAGGTCGACGTGGTCGATGCCCTTCGTCGCGCTGATGCGGCGGAGGGCTGCGGCGGTGTCTCCACCGGCGATGAACGAGTTGAGGCGCGTGGCGAACTTCATGGTGGCGACCGTACGGAGCATGACCGGGATTGTCAAGCAGTGTCATTATTAGTCACGCTCAGCGGCCGGATGAGCGCGTTCGCCGCACCAGCATGCCGATCGTCTTTGACAACCGTCGTCATCGCCGCCTACTGTCGGCCCTGGCGGCGGCACGTCGTCGACACGACGAAGTGGAGGACCGCATGACGGCGCACGCCATCCTGGTGGTCGGCAGCATCAACTACGACCTGATCGTCAGCCAGGAGCGGCTGCCGCGGCGGGGCGAGACGCTCGTCTCCACCGGGTTCCGCGCCGACCCCGGCGGCAAGGGCGCGAACCAGGCCGTCCAGGCAGCCCGCCTCGGCGCCTCCGTCCGCTTCGTCGGCGCCGCGGGGGCGGACCAGCACGGCGAGATCTGCCGCGCCGCCCTCGAGCGCGAGGGCATCGAGTGCCGGCTGCGGTCCACCGGCGCGGCGGCCGGCCTCGGCATCGTGCACGTCGTCGGCGACGGCGAGGTTCACGCGACGATCGTCGAGGGGGCGAACGCCGTCGTGACCGGCGAGTGGGTCGACGAGAACGCCGACCTCGTCGCGTCGTCGGCCGTCGTCGTGCTGCAGAACGAGGTGCCCGCGTCGGCGAACGAGCGGGCGGTGGCGCTCGCCGCGGCCGCGGGCGTCCCGGTCGTCTACAACGCCGCGCCCGCCCGGCCCGTGCCGCTCGAGGTGACCCGCGCCTGCGCCTGGTTCGTCGTCAACGAGGACGAGGCGGCCGAGTACCTCGGGCGCCCCCTCGGCGACGTCGCCGACGACGCGGCGATGCGGGCCGCAGTCGCCGAGCTGGCGGCGTTCTGCGACTCCGTCGTCCTGACCCTCGGCAGTCGCGGCTGCTATGTTCTCGAGGGCCGACGGGTGGAGTTCGTGGGGGCGGTGCCCGCCCACGCGGTCGACACGACCGGCGCCGGCGACTCGTTCATCGGGGCCTTCGCCGTCGCGCTGGCCGACGGGGTCGACCCGTTCTCGGCCGCCCGCACCGCCGCGCTCGTCGCCTCGATCACCGTCGCGGGGATGGGGGCACAGTCCAGCATGCCGACCCGGGAGGACCTCGAGGCGTGAGATCGTTCGCCAGGCACCAGCTGATCCTCGACCGTGTCGCCTCGGGCGACTCGATCCTGATCGACGACCTCGTCACGGCCACGGGGGCGTCGCCCTCGACCGTGCGCCGCGACATCCGCGAGCTGGAGCAGTCCGGGCACGTCGTGAGCCTGCGCGGAGGGGCGATCCGTGCCGAGGAGCGCTCGGCCGAGCTGCCGGCGGCGATGAAGTCGCAGATCAACCGCGACGAGAAGGTCGCGATCGCCCGCGCCGCCGCCGCCATGGTGGTCGAGGGGGAGACGATCTACGTCGACTCGGGCACGTCGCTGACCGAGTTCATGGTGGCTCTGCCGAACATCGACGTGCACGTCATCACCTCGAACACGCAGGTGCTCGGCATGGTGCCCCGGCCCCGGGTGACCGTCACGGCGCTCGGCGGCGACTACCTGCCCGACATCGGCTCGGTCGCCGGCACGATGACCGACCGGCAGCTCGAGGACCTCTACTTCGACCGGGCCTTCATCGGCGTCACCGGCATCGACGCCGAGGCCGGGGTCACCACCTTCGACATCCGCGAGGCCAACAAGAAGCGCCTCGTGCAGGCGCACAGCCGCGAGACCGTCGTGCTCGCCGACAGCAGCAAGTTCGGCGTGGTCTCGCTCTGCCGCTCGTTCGGCCTCGGCGTCTGCACGGTCGTGAGCGACCGCGCCGACCCGGTGCTGGACGCCGCGGCGGCCTTCGTCGTCGCGCCGCGCCTGCGCTGAGCCGCACCAGCGGTGAGCCACGCGAGGGCGCTGGCCGTGCTCCCGGGTGCGCTCCCGCGCGAACGGAGATAGTCTCCTCTTCGTGATGCGGAGAGGTCCTCCGCATCGTGACGCCAGGAGGACGCCGTGCCCGACACGACCACCCGCGGAGCCAGGGCTCCCCGCGCCGACGCGCTCCGCAACCGCGAGCACCTCCTCGCCACCGCCGAGCAGCACTTCGCCGAGCACGGCGTCGGCGGCTCCCTCGACGCGATCGCGAAGCGGGCGGGTGTCGGCGCCGGCACCCTGTACCGCCACTTCCCGACGCGTGAGGCCCTGCTCGCGGCCCTGCTGACGGCCCGCGACGACGCGCTCGTCGCACGCCGCGACTCCCTCAGGGCCGGCCGCGACGACGGCACCGTCGACGCGGGCGACGCCCTGCACGGCTGGCTCGACGCGGTGATCGACTGGGCGGGGGCGTTCGACGGCCTGCCCGGGCCCCTGCGCGCCGCCACGCTCACGAGCGACTCGCCCCTCGCGACGACCTGCCAGGGCTTCGTCACCGTGACCGAGGAGTTCCTCGACGCCGCCCGCCGCGACGGCGCCGCCCGGAGCGACGTGCGCGCCCGCGACCTCTTCCTCGCCGCCCTCGCCACGAGCTGGGTGCGGGGCGCCGCGCTCGCCGACGACGACTCGGCCGACGGGCTCGCAGCGCTCGCCCGCCGGGGGTGGCAGGCACGTCCGGCCGCCGCGGGCGACGACGCCTGACGGCGGCCGCCGGCCCCCAAGACCAAGACCAAGACCACGACCAGGAGGCACCATGACCGACACCACCAGCATCCCCACACCCCTCACCCGCATCGGCGTCATCGGCAGCGGTGACATCGGCAGCGGTCTCGCCCGCCTCGCCGTGGCGGCCGGCCTCGATGTCGTCGTCGCGAACTCGCGCGGGCCGGAGTCGCTCGCGGGCCTCGTCGCGGAGCTCGGCCCCCGCGCCCGCGCCGCCGCTCCCCGCGAGGCGGCGGAGGCCGGCGACCTGGTCGTGCTCGCCGTCCCGCTCGGCGCCTACCCGGCGCTGCCCGTCGACGCCCTCGCCGACCGCGTCGTGCTCTCCACCGGCAACTACTACCCGCACCGCGACGGGCGCATCCCCGAGCTCGACAGCCTCGAGCTCGCCACCGCCGAGCTCGAGCAGCGGCTGCTGCCCGGCGCGCTCGTCGTGAAGGCGTTCAACGGGATCCTCGCCCACCACATCCCGGCGCTCACGGGCTCGACCCCGCGCACGGCGCTCGCCGTCCAGGGCGACGACGCGGCGGCGAAGGCCCGGGTCTCGGAGCTCGTCGACCTGCTCGGCTTCGAGCCGGTCGACGCGGGCTCGCTCGCCGAGTCGTGGCGCACCGAGCCCGAGTCGGGCGCGTACACCCCGATCTACGCGGCCGACGCCGCGGCCCTCGCCGTCGACCACCTCGCCGACCCGGGCGCGCCCGTGACGGCGGAGCGCCTCCGCGAGCTGGTCGCCGCGTCGCACCGCGCGGACGTCGCCGCCCGCCAGTTCTGAGGGCCCCGGGGAGGCGCGGGTCGGCCCGCCGGGGGAGGTCACGCCAGTGCGGCGGGTCCGTGTCGTCCTGGGCGGGTCGGCGCCGACCCGCCCAGGAGGACGGGAACCCGCCGCACCCGCCGGGCGCCCGCGGCCCCGCGCCTCCCGCTAGCGTGGTGCGAGGCCCACCCGCATCTCGACGACGAGGACACGCACGCATGGCTCTCCGACCCCTCCACGACGACTGGACCCTCGAGGCCGTGAGCGGCCCGGTGCCCGCCGAGGTCGTGGGCCGGCGCATCCCGGCCACCGTGCCCGGCGTCGCCCACACCGACCTGCTCGCCGCGGGGATGGTCACCGACCCGTTCGACGGCGACGCCGAGGCCGCTCAGCAGTGGATCGGCGACACCGTCTGGCGCTGGCGGACGACGTTCGAGTGGCACGACGACGGCTCCGACCGCCACGACCTCATCGCCGAGGGGCTCGACACCGTCGCCCGCGTCGAGCTGAACGGCGTCGTCGTCGCCGAGACCGAGAACCAGCACCGCTCGTACCGCGTCGACGTGCGCCACGCGCTGACCGACGGCGACAACCACCTGGTCGTGACGTTCGCCGCGCCCGTGCCCGAGGTGGAGTCGCGGGTCGAGCGCCACGGAGCGCTCCCGCACGTCAACCACCACCCTTTCACGATGCTGCGGAAGTCCGCCAGCAACTTCGGCTGGGACTGGGGCGTCGACGTCGCCACCAGCGGCATCTGGCGACCGATCGGGCTCGACAGCTGGTCGGGCGTGCGCATCGCGTCCGTCCGGCCCCTCGTCGACGTCACCGACGAGGGCGGGGTGCTCGACGCCCACGTCGAGCTCGAGTGGGCGACCCCCGTCGCCCCGGCCGCCAGCACCGCCGCCGCCGAGACCGAGGTGACCGTCCTCGTCGACGGGCACCGCGCCTCCTCGGCGGTCGCCCCCGGCACGACGCAGGTGCGGCTCACGGTCGTCGTTCCCGACGCCGAGCTCTGGTGGCCCCGCGGCCACGGCGCCCAGCCGCTCTACCCCGTCACCGTCACGGTCGGCGGCGGCAGCGAGACCGAGCCGTGGGAGGCGCGGGTCGGCTTCCGCACCGTCGCCCTCGACACGGCCCCCGACGAGCACGGCGCCCCCTTCGTGCTGAGCGTCAACGGCCAGCCGGTGCAGGTGCGGGGCGCGAACTGGATCCCCGACCACGCCTTCCTCACCGAGATGACGCCCGAGCGCTACCGCCTCCGCGTCGCCGACGCGACCGACGCGAACATGAACCTCCTGCGCGTGTGGGGCGGCGGCGTCTACGAGTCGCACGACCTCTACGACGCGTGCGACGAGGCCGGCGTGCTCGTCTGGCAGGACTTCCTCTTCGCCTGCGGCGCCTACGCCGAGGAGCCCTGGCTCGCCGACGAGGTCGAGGCCGAGGCCCGCGAGGCCGTCACCCGCCTCAGCCGCCACTCGAGCCTCGTGATCTGGAACGGGAACAACGAGGCCATCTGGGGCTACGTCGACTGGGACTGGCGTCGCCAGCTCGCCGGCCGCACCTGGGGCGAGGGCTACTACTTCGACCTGCTGCCGCGCGTCGTCGCCGAGCTGGACGGCACCCGGCCGTACTCGCCGGGCAGCCCGTGGTCGTTCGGCGAGTACCTGCACCCGAACGACGCCGCGAACGGCACCATGCACATCTGGGACGTCTGGAACCGCCTCGACTACACGGCCTACCGCGACCACGAGCCGCGCTTCGTCTCCGAGTTCGGCTTCCAGGGGCCGCCCGCCTGGTCGACGCTGACCTCGGTCGTGCACGACGAGCCGCTCGACCCGTACGGCCACGAGATGCTCGTGCACCAGAAGGCCGAGGACGGCAACCTCAAACTAGAGCGGGGCCTCGACGGCCACCTGCCCGCGCCCTCGACGATCGAGGACTGGCACTGGGCGACCCAGCTCAACCAGGCCGCGGCGATCCGCTTCGGCGTCGAGCACTTCCGCTCGCTGGCGCCGCGGAACACCGGCGTCGTCGTCTGGCAGCTGAACGACGACTGGCCCGTCGTGTCGTGGGCGGCGGTCGACTTCGCGGGGCACCGCAAGCCGCTCTGGCACGTGCTCCGGGCCGTCTACGAGGCGCGGCTGGCGACGATCCAGCCCCGCGCCTCCGGCCTGGCCCTGGTGCTGCTCAACGACACCGACGAGGCGTGGAGCGGCACCGCCACGGTCGCCGCCGTCGCGTTCGACGGCGGGCGCCGCGACGAGGTCGCGATGCCGGTCACGGTCGAGGCGCGGGGCAGCACCACGGTCTCGCTGCCGGCCGCGCTCGTCGACGGCCTCGACCCCGCCGCCGAGCTGCTCGTCGCCGACCTGCCCGGCTTCGGCGCCGGCCGCGCCCGGTGGGACGCCGCCGAGGTCGTCGACCAGCAGCTCGACCCCGGTGCGGTGGAGGCGGTGGTCGCCCTCGCCGAGACCGCTCCCGGCGTCGCGCTGGTCACCGTCACCGCCCGCAGCTACGCCCGCGACGTGACCCTGCTCGTCGACCGTGTCGCCCCCGGGGCCGTGGTCGACACGGGCATGGTGACGCTGCTCGCGGGGGAGTCGGCGACGTTCCGGGTGACCGGGGTCGCCGAGTCGGACGCCGAACGGCTCACCGCCGACGACGTCGTGCGGCACGCGGGCGACCTGCAGGGCTGACGCCCGGGCTCGTGGCGCGCGCTACGGGCGACGCAGGACGAAGTTCGTCATCACCTGTGACATGACGAGCCGCTCGTCGGCATCGACCAGCTCGATGCGCGTGCGGAGGATGCCCCGGTCGGGCCGCGAGGCCGACGGCCGCGCCTCGAGCACCGTGAACCGGGCGGTCAGCTGGTCGCCGGGGCGCACCGGGCGGTGCCAGCGCAGCTCGTCGACGCCGGGCGACGACAGGCTCGTCTCGCCGTTCAGCCAGTGGTCGACGAGCAGCCGCATCATGATCGCGGTCGTGTGCCAGCCGCTGGCGATGAGCCCGCCGAACGGGCCGGCGGCGGCCCACTCGGCGTCGACGTGCATCGGCTGCGGGTCGAAGGCGGTCGCGAAGGCGACGATCTCGTCGGCCGTGACCGTGGTGGGGCCGTACTCGGCGTGGAGGCCGGGCGGGTAGTCCTCGAAGTGCCGGTCGGGCAGGGGCGTGGTGAAGGGGTCGAGCACGGAGCCAGTCCACCACGCGCGCGCCTCCCACGCGCGGGCCTCCCGCGCGCGGTCGTCGAGTGGTCACGAACTGCTGCTCCCGGGATGGGGGACGGACAGATCGTGACCACCCGGCCCGCCGCGCCTACCGTCGCGCGACGACCGCCCAGCCGTGGGTGCCGACGACGAGCTCGTCGCCGTCGAGCCCCGCGTCGCGCCCGGCGAGGAACTCGCCCGGCACCGGGTCGGCCACCCGCAGCGGCTCATCGCCGAGCGAGAGGGCGACGACCAGCGCGACGTCGCCCGCGCCCCCGCCCGCACCCGCGTCCCCGCCCGCCCCGGGTCGCAGCTCGAGCACGAGCGACTCGTTCGTCACCGACACCGTCCGCGACCGGGCCGTGTGCAGCCACGGGTGACGCCGGCGCAGCCCGATCATCTGCTGGTGCAGCGCCAGGGCGACGGGGTCGGCGTCGGGCACGAGCGACACGACGTCGTCGCCCGACCAGCGGGGGAAGGCCGGGCGCACCGCGTCGTCGCCGCCGATCCGCTCCTCCTTCACGGCCCGCAGCCCGAGCTCGTCGCCGTAGTAGACCGACGGCACCCCGCCGAGGGTGAAGAGCAGAACGGTCGCGTGCGCGTGGTGACGTTCGTCGTCGACCTGGCTGGCGATGCGGGTGACGTCGTGGTTGCCGACGAAGGTCAGCGGCACGAACGCGTCGAGGAACTCGTCGTGCCGGGTGAGGGCCCACGCCAGCTCGTGCAGGTTGACGCTCTGCAGCGCGTGCCAGACGCCCTGCCAGAGCTCGTACTGGGTGACCGCGTCGAGCCCCGCCTCGCGCACGATCGCGGCGTAGTCGCCGTGCAGCACCTCGCCGACCACCCACACGTCGGGGTGGCGCTCGCGGACGGCGGGCAGCACCGTCGCCCAGAACGAGGTCGGCACCGAGTAGGCGGCGTCGAGGCGCCAGGCGTCGGCGCCGCGGTCGCTCCAGTGCGTCATCACGTCGGTGACGAGGCGTGCCACCTCGGGCGATGAGTGGTCGAGGGCGATCAGCCCGCCGTGCCCCTCGAAGGTCGCCAGGTCGCCCGACCCGTCGCGGCGGAACAGCGCGGCAGCCGGCGACGACGGGTCGGCGCGGGCCTCGACCAGCGGCGGGAACTCGGGGCCGACGTGGTTGAAGACGCCGTCGAGCATCACACGGACGCCCTTCTCGTGCGCCGCGTCGATCAGCGTGACGAGGTCGTCGTCGCCGCCGAGCCGCGGGTCGACGTGCATCCAGTCGATGGTGTCGTAGCCGTGCGTCGACGACGCGAACACGGGCCCGAGCGCGAGCCCGTTGGCGCCGAGCGCGACGAGGTGGTCGAGCCACGGCACGAGGTCGAGGAGGCGCGGTGCCGGCGAGCGGTCCGCCCCGGTCGTGTCGGCCCCCACGAACCCGAGGGGGTACACGTGCCACCACACGACGTGCTCCGTCCAGGCCGGGGCGCCGCTCGACGTGGGGGCCACGCCCGGGCTCGGGGCGTCGGACGGGGCGGGGGCGTCGGGCTGCTGCATGCCCGCCACGGTACCGACGCGGGCGCTGCCGACGCCCAGGCACGCGCCTCCCCGGGGCCCTGGCCGATGCGCGAGCCCCCCTCCCTCGGGGGTCGCCCGCGACCTTGCTGAGGAGAGCTCACAGGTTTATCTTGGTGACCGTAACAACCGGACGACGTCGGGCCCTCACCACGCCCGTGCGGTCGGCGCACCGCGGTCTCACCAGCCGCCTCCCGCGCCCCTCCGTGGCACTCCGTCGACCGGACACGCTGCACCCAAGGATCAGGACACCCCGTCATGCGCACCGCCACGCCCCGTGCTGCCCGCCTCGCCGCCGTCATCGGCGTCCCGCTCGCCCTCGTCGCCTCCGGGCTCGTCGTCTCGAACGCGTCGTACTCGGCGTTCAGCGCGCAGACGAGCAACCCCACGAGCAACTGGACCACCGGCTCGGTGAAGCTCACCGACAACGACGCCGACGTCGCCCTGTTCAGCGCCGTCAACCTCAAGCCCGGCTCGACCGGCACGAACTGCATCACCGTCACCTCGACCGGCAGCCTGCCCTCGACCGTGAAGCTCTACGGCACCGGTGCCGTCAACGTCAGCAGCGACCTCGGCCTCAAGACCACGCTCAAGATCGAGCAGGGCACCGGCACCTGCCAGGCGTTCGTCGCCGCGGGCACGGGCGGCACCGTCTACGACGGCACGCTCGCCGCGTTCCAGACGGCGCGCTCCAGCTACGCGAACGGCGCCGACGCGTGGGTGACGACGGGCAACCCGACGGGGGCCGACGCCACCGCCGAGAACCGCCTGTACAAGTTCACCTACACCGTCGCGTCGGACCTGCTCAACACGTCACAGGGCGTGAACGTCAAGCAGGGCTTCACCTGGGAAGCCCAGAACAACTAGCCAGTCCCCGGGCGACGGCGCGGCTCGTGCCGCGCCGCCGCCCGCCCCGCGTCACGGACCCCACGTCGAGAGGGGAGGCCGCCATGTCGGCGACGGCACAGCACGTCGCGAGCCCGCTGCAGGGCTCGACCCGCGCCTCCTCGCCGACCCTGCCGGTGGCTCGGACCGGCGTCGAGGACTGGTCGCGGATCGTCGTCGCCACGGTCGCCCGCGGCGTGATCGTCGCGCTGCTGGGGCTCGCCTTCTGGGCCGCGGCGCCCGCGGTGCTCGGCTGGCACCCGACGACGGTCGTGACCGGATCGATGGAGCCGCGCATCCGCGTCGGCGACGTCGTCGTCTCGCGCCCCGTACCGATGGACCTCGTCCAGACCGGGCACGTGCTGCTCGCCGACGACCCCGACCAGCCGGGGCACCTGCGCCTGCACCGCTACGCGGAGGCGCTGGCCGGCGGCCTGATGGTGACCAAGGGCGACGCCAACGCCGCCGCCGACTCGACGCCGATCGGGGCGTCGGCGGTGCACGGGGTGGGGTTCCTCCGCGTGCCGTCGATCGGCATGCCCGTCGTCTGGGCCCGCGAGGGCAGGTGGGTGCCGCTCGCGATGGTCGCCCTCGGGGTGCTCGTGCTGCTGGCGCTGACGACGGTCGACCGCGAGCAGCGTCGCATCTGCGCCGAGGCCGAGGCCGCGGCCGCGGCCGGCACCGGGGAGTCGCGGGTCGGCCCGGGCCTGCCCGCCCTCGTCGCCTGGCCGAGCCGGCGGTCGATCCGCCACCGGGCGCGGAGGCTGCGGCGCCTGCGCGCCGCGTCGTCCGCCCTCGCGCTCGCGATGCTCGTCACGGCCCCGCTCGCGACGCTGCCCACCGAGGCGGCGGCGGCGCCGTTCTTCGCCCGGACGGCGACGTCGGCGTCGTTGACGGCGGGGACGGTGGACGCGGCCTCCGCCTTCACCTGCGCCCCGATCGCCGGGGGCGTCCGCATCGGCTGGAGCTACGCGGGCGAGACCCCGTCCACGCTGCGCTTCAGCGTGTCGTCGGGGACGACGACCGCGACGACCACGGCGTCGACGGACCGCGCCGTCGACTTCAAGCCGGGCGGCGTGCTCGTGCTCGGGTCGCAGCAGCTCACGGTCACGACCCAGCTCGTGGGGCAGTGGACGAAGCCCGTCCCGAACGCGGTGCGCATCAGCGTGGTCTCCGTCGTGGGGCTCGGGCTGGTCGTCACCTGCGGCTGACCCGGGGCTCCGGTCTCGGGCTGAGGCCTGGTGCGGCGGGTCGGTGTCCTCCTGGGCGGGTCGGCGCCGACCCGCCCAGGAGGACGGGGACCCGCCGCACCCAGGGCCCGCCCGCGCACCACTTGGCGGCCCTCACGCGGAGCCGCCGCGCAGCCGCGCCGCCGCGGCCTCGGCCGCCGACCGCAGCTCCGGCGGGCCCACCACCGTGAACGGCGCGTCGAAGCGCAGCGCCGCGGCGAGCACCCCCGCCCACGACCACGAGCCGATCGTGAGGCGGCTGCGGTGCTCGCCCCGCGCCTCCAGCAGGCCGTCCGCGACCCAGGGGGCGACCTCGCCGGGCGGCAGCTCGAGGTCGACGACGCCCTCGCAGGGCCAGCGGTCGGCGTCGGCCGAGCCCTTGGCGCGCGCGGCGACGACCGCGGCCGCGTCGGGGCCCGGCAGCGGTCTGCGGGCGAAGGGGGCGCCTCCCGGGCTCCGGGGGTGCACGCGGTCGAGGCGGAAGACGCGCCAGTCGTCGCGGTCGAGGTCCCAGGCGAGCAGGTACCAGCGTCCGCCGCGCAGCACGACGCCGTGCGGCTCGACCCGGCGGGGCGGGGCGGGCAGGTCGCCGGCTGACGGGACGGCCGTCGTGCCGGCCGTCTCGTCGCCCGGCGCCGGGTCGGCCCCGGGCACCGCGACCCGGTCGTAGCGGAAGCGCAGCACCCGGGCGTCGCGCGTCGCGGCGCTGACGACCTCGAGCACGGCCGGGTCGACCGGGTCGACGGGGGGAGGCGCGGTGAAGCGGATCCCGTCGACCCGGTGCCGCAGACGCGACGGCATCACCTGCCGCACCGTCGCGAGCGCGCGCGAGGCGGCCTCGTCGAGGTCGACGCCGCTCGCCGTCACGCCCAGCAGGGCGACCGCGATCGCGACCGCCTGCTCGTCGTCGAAGAGGAGCGGCGGCAGGTCGGTGCCGGGGGCGAGGCGGTAGCCGCCCTCGGGCCCGCGCGTGGCGACGACGGAGTAGCCGAGCTCGCGGAGCCGGTCGACGTCGCGCCGGACGGTGCGCGCGGTGACCCCGAGCCGGTCGGCGAGCAGCGGCCCCGGCCAGTCGCGCCGCGTCTGCAGCAGCGAGAGGAGCGACAGCATCCGCGACGAGTTCCCGACCATGTGCCGAGTCTGCCGTGAGGAGCGGACCGCCGCTGTCCGCATGGTGCGGGACGGTGAGCGTGCGGCAGGTCGCCGCGCACCACCACGACCGGAGGACCCTTCCATGACCGTCACCACGACCACCCACCTGAACTTCCCCGGCACGGCCCGGGCCGCCCTCGACTTCTACGCCTCGGTCTTCGACGGCGAGGTGACCGCGGCCGCCACCTACGGCGACGTCGGCATGCCCCGCGACCTGCCGGGCGCCGACAAGGTCGTCTTCGGCCGGGTCGACGCGGCCGACGGCTTCCGGCTGCTCGCCTACGACGTGCCGGGGCTGGACACGACCGACCCCGCCGCCGTCGCGGGCACCACCCGCCGCGTCGACGGCACGACCGTCACCGACCGCACCTTCTTCCAGTCGCTCCAGGGCGAGACGCTGGAGGAGGTCGAGGCCCTCTGGCAGCGTCTCGCCGAGGGCGCCGACGTGGTCGAGCCCCTCGCCGCGTCGGCCTGGAGCCCCGGCTTCGGCATGCTCACCGACCGCTTCGGGGTGACCTGGGTCGTCGACGTGCAGGCCGCGCACCGCTAGCGTCTGGCGAGCCCGCGAGGCGGCCCGGAGGGGTCTGCGCCGCGGTGTGGCGGGTCGGTGTCCTCCTGGGCGGGTCGGCGCCGACCCGCCCAGGAGGACGGGGACCCGCCGCACCCAGGGCTCGGGCAGCCCAGGAGGACACGGACCCGCCGGGCCCGGGCAGCCCATGAGGACACGGACCCGCCGGACCCGGCCCGCACCCGCCTCAGCTCGCGGGGCTGATCTGCGCGTAGAGCAGCGCGGGGTCGTGGGCCAGCGAGGCCTTGACCATCGCGCTCCAGTCGTCGACGACGACCTCGATCGCTCCGGCGGCGAGGCCGTCGAAGGAGGCGCGGGGCACGTCCGCCGGGTCGATCATGGGGCCGTCGTAGCCGGCCATGATGTCGGTGTCGGCGGCACCGAGGTGGACGCCCTGCACGAGGGTGCCCTGCGCGGCGAGGTCCTGGCGGACGCCGTTCGTCATGTTCCACTCGGCCGCCTTCGCGGCCCCGTAGCCGCCGTTGCCGGGGTACGCGAACCACGACAGTGCGCTGAGCACGTTCACGATCGCCCCGCCGCCGTTCGCGGCGAGGGCCGGCGCGAACTCGCGGATCATGTCGAGCGTGCCCCAGTAGTGCGTGTCCATCTCGCGGCGCAGCTCGGCCAGGTCGCCCGTGACGAGCGGCGTCGAGGTCGCGATGCCCGCGTTGTTGACCAGCAGGGTGACGTCGGTTGCGGCGCGGGCCGCGGCGACGACCGACGCGTGGTCGGTGATGTCGACGGCGAGCACCTCGACGCGGTCGAGGGCGGCCAGCTCGAGGGCCTCGGGGGAGTTGACGCGACGGGCGGTCGCGTAGACCTTCCGGGCCCCGCGGGCGAGCAGCTCGTCGACGAAGCGGCGGCCGATGCCGCGGTTGGCGCCGGTGACGAGGGCGACCTGGTCGGTGATGTCCATGGTGTTCGTTCTTCCTTCTCGGGGCGGCCGGGCGGTGCGTCCGGGCCTGCGCGGCTACGCTAGGACCTCTCGTCGACGTCAAGGGCAAGTCCTGCCCGAGATCGACCACCAGACCCGCGCCGTGCACCCGCCCGACGCCCCACCGGGAGGAGCGCTCGTGCGCATCGGAGACGTCGCTGCCCGCGCCGGGGTCAGCCCCCGCGCCCTGCGCTACTACGAGGAGCAGGGCCTGCTGCCCGCCGCCCGCACCGGCAGCGGCCAGCGCGTCTACGACGAGGCCGCGGTCGAGCGGGTCCAGCTCATCCAGCAGCTCTTCGCCGCCGGCCTGGCGAGCCGCACCATCGTCGAGCTGCTGCCCTGCGTCGACGCGGGCGTCGCCACCCACGAGTCGCTCGCGCTGCTGCGCCGCGAGCGCGACCGCATCACGGCGAGCATCGCCGAGCTCACCGCCGCCCGTGCCGAGCTCGACCGCGTCATCGACGTCTCGCTGCACCCGACGCCCGAGCACTGCCCCGCGCTCCGTGACGGCGGCCCCGCGTCCGTCGCCTCGGCGGCGTGACCACCGCCTCCGCGGAGCCCGGGGGGCACAGCGAGCTTCGGGAGGCGGCCGTGACGGCCGTCGACGGCACCCGCGTCGCGTACGCGGTGCAGGAGGGCGCCGAGCCGACCGTCGTGCTCCTGCACGGCCTCGCCGGCAGCGGCCGCGAGCTGCTGCCGACCGCCCGGGCGCTCGTCGGGCGCCGCGTGGTGCTCGTCGACCAGCGCGGGCACGGCCGCAGCACGCGGCGCCCCGTCGACCTCTCGCGGCGGGCCTTCGTGGCCGACGTCGTCAGCGTCGTCGAGGCGGAGGCCACCGGCCCGGTCGACCTCGTGGGCCAGTCGATGGGCGCCCACACGGCGATGCTCGTCGCGGCGGCACGCCCCGACCTCGTGCGCCGGCTGGTGCTGCTCGAGGGCGACCAGGGCGGAGGGACGCCGGAGTCGCACCGGGCGCTCGGCGACTTCTTCCGGTCGTGGGCGGTCCCGTTCGCCGACCGGGCGGCCGCGCTCGCCGCGCTCGGCGACGGGCCGCTCGAGCGGGCCTGGGTCGACGACCTCGAGGAGGGGCGCGACGGGCTGCGCCCCCGCTTCGACGCCGACGTGCTCCAGGCCACGATCGAGGCGGTCGGGGTGCCGCGCTGGGCGGAGTGGGAGAGCGTCACGGCGCCCACGCTCGTCGTGTGGGCGGAGGGCGGCATGTTCACCGCCGAGCAGCAGGGCGCCTTCGTCGCCCACGGCCGGGCCGTGACCAGGGTCGATCTCGTCGGGGGCTCGCACGACGCGCACCTCGACGCTCACGACGCCTGGATCGCGGCGCTCGCCCCCTTCGTCGCACCCTGAGCCGGGGCGCGTCGCGCCCCGCGCCTCCTCGGCGTCCCTGCTGTGCGCGCCGAGGTGACTCCATCTGGGGCCTGCCGAGCCGGGAGGGCCCAGGACGGGGCACCTCGATGACGAGGCGACGAGGGCGGCTCAGCCCACGGCCTCGCTCGCGACGGCGTCGAGCGCCTCGGTGATGCCGTCGAGCTGGGGCAGCGCCCCCGCGATGGTCTCGTCGGTGCCGGTGGTCGACAGCACGTACCAGTAGGCCTCGTCGAGCGCGGAGGCGATCTGGGTGCCCTGCTCGGTGAGCTGCAGGTGGAGGCTGCGCCGGTCGCCCGGGTGGGCCACCCGGGCCACACGGCCGGACGCCTCGAGGCGGTCGACGACGGCGGTCACCGTGCCGGTGCTGAGCACGAGCTCCTTCGCGAGGGCGCCGGGGGTGATGCCGGGGTTCTCGCTCACGACGAGCAGGGCGGAGAGGTCGGTCGGGGCCATGCCGACCACCTTCGCGGCGTGCACCCGGTAGCGACGGTGCGCCTCGTCGAGCCGCCGGAGCGTCGCTGCGAGCTTCTTGATCGAGTCGGGGTGGTTGGCGGGGGTCGGCGGCAGGAGGTCGTCGGTCACGGTCGTCTCCCTGCTCGCGCCCTCCGTCGGCGCGTCGGCCACCAGTGGACCACAGACCGGCCGTCGGGGCGAGTCGCCCTGCCGAGGGTGCGCCGAGAGGACAGCTCGTGCCGTGACACCCTAGCGGGGGATGCCCGTTGTGGGGCATGTGGGGGACCCCTCCCTGTCAATAACCTGAGCCCGACCGCAGGGCGCCCGACACCCCTGCGACCCGACCGTGCAGCCCGCCCCCCCCGACAGCACCACCTGCGCGACCGGACCGGCTCCCTCCCACCCGCTCCGCGCCTCCTGACCCGCGCCCACCCCACCCGAAGGCCCCCACCATGCCCTCCTCCCTGTCTGCCCGCTCGCTCGGGCGCCGCACCGTCGCCGTCGGGCTCACCGCCCTGCTCGCGGCGGGCGTCCTCACCACCGTCACGCCGGCGGCCCCGGCGCTCGCCGCCAGCCCGCTCGCCTGCGACCAGAACACCGTGTACTCGATCACGAGCACCGGCCAGGTCCGCTCGGTCGACCTGGCCACGGGCACCGTCGCCTCGGTCGCGACGCTCACCGGCGCGACGAACGGCCTCGGCATCGGCGCGGGCGGGCTCCGCGCCTACGCCACGGGCGTCTCGAACGGCGTGCCGCAGATCATCACCTACGACCGCGAGGGCGAGACCTCGACGCCGACCACCCGGCCGGAGGCGGCGAACCTCAACATCATCCGCGGCGGCGTGAACCCGCAGAGCGGCAGCTACTACTACGCGGCCGCCCAGGCGCAGCCGCAGCTCAGCGCCTACGTGCCGCCGAAGCCCCCCGAGCCCGGCGTCGCCCTCGGCCGCGTCGGCACCATCGGCATCACGGGCAACACCACCGTGGGCAACGGCGACCTCGCCTTCAGCCGCAGCGGCACGATGTTCGTCGTCTCCAACGCGCTCGTGCAGCGCGCCGACGTGCCCGTGCCGACGACCTCGGGCGACACCCCCATCCCGACCACGAACATCGCGACCCTCGGCGGCACCAACGCGGCCTACAACGGCATCGCGTTCTCGCACGACGGCACGCTGTTCCTCTCCCGCAGCACCGGCACGGCCCAGGCCCCGCAGACGACGCTGACCGAGGTCGACCCGGCCTCCGGCGCGACGATCAAGGAGACGGTGCTGCCCGGCTTCGCGACCGTCGACCTCGCGACCTGCAACTACCCCAACACCACCTCGGCCAGCACGACCATCGTCGACCGCGCCAAGCCCTCCGACCAGTTCGGCGTCACGCTCACCGGCGGCGGCATCCCCGCCGGCAGCCCCAGCGCGACCGCGACGACGGCGCCCGGCTCCGACACCGCCACGGCGGGCCCGATCCTCGCGGTCGGCGGCACGCAGTACACGGTCGAGCAGAAGCCCGGCAACTCGACGACGCTCCCCGCCGACTACGCCACGAGCTACACCTGCGCCGACGGCAGCACGGTCGTCTCGGAGGGCACGGGCACCAAGGCCACGTACACCCAGCCGACGTCGAAGAGCGAGGCCTCCTCCGAGGTCACCTGCTCCTTCGTCAACGTGCTCGCGGCCGCGGCGAAGGACGACGCCGAGGAGGCCGTCTCCGGAGTCGCCACCACCTTCACCGACCTGCGCGCGAACGACGCGGGCACCGGCCTGAAGATCACCGGCGTCACCCAGGGCAGCGCCCGCGGCGTCGTCGAGCTGCGCGCCGACGGCACCGTCGGCTACACCGCCGACCGCGGCTTCTCGGGCACCGAGACCTTCACCTACACGGTCACCGACGCGAGCGGCGCCTCCTCCACGGCGACCGTCACCGTCACCGTGGCCCCGCACGCCGTCGACGACGACGCCACCGTGCCCGCGCAGCCGAGCGGCAGCTCAACGACGATCCCGGCCACCACCCTGCTCGGCAACGACGCCGGCTCGGGCCTCACGATCGTCGACGCCACGGTCGTCTCCGGCGGCGGCAGCGTCACCGTCGCCCCGGGCGGCGACCTCGTCTACTCGCCCGAGCCCGGCACCTCCGGCCCCGCGAGCATCACCTACACGGTCGCCGACGCCGCCGGCGTGCGCTCGACCGCCACGGTCTCGCTGACGGTCGCCCCGACCCCCGGCGACGACGCCCGCAGTGCCCCGGCCGGCCAGACCACCACCTTCACCGACCTGCTCAGCAACGACCTCGGCACGGGCCTCACGGTCGTCGGCGCGAAGGTCGTCTCCGGCGGCGGGGAGGTCTCCGTCGACCGCGACGGGGGCGTCGTGCTCGACCCGGCCACCGCCTCCTCGGGGGGCACGATCGTGGTGACGTACACCGTCCGCGACGCCTCGGGCACCGAGCGCACCGCGACGCTGACCGTCACGGTCGACCCGGCCGCCGCCGCCGACGCGAAGACCGTCGTCGCGGGCACGCCGACCACCTTCACCGACCTCGCCGGCAACGACGTGGGCACCGACGTGACCGTCACCGGCGTGAGCCAGGGCTCGGCCGGCGGGAAGGTCGAGCTGGGCCGCGACGGCTCGGTCACCTACACGAGCCGCGACGACTTCTCGGGCACCGAGACCTTCACCTACACGGCGAAGGACGCCTCGGGCCGCACCTCGACCGCGACCGTCACGGTCACCGTCACGCCCCAGGCCCGCGACGACCGCGCGACGGCGACGCCGGGCGAGTCGACGACGCTGCGCGACCTCCGGGCGAACGACCTCGGTCGCGGCCTCACCGTCACCGCCGTCACGGCGGGCAGTGCAGGAGGCGCGGTGCGCCTCGAGCAGGACGGCACCGTCACGTACACCCCCGCCGCCCGCTTCAGCGGGGCCGAGACCTTCGGCTACACGGTCACCGACGCCGCGGGGCGCACGAGCTCCGCGACCGTGACGATGACCGTCGCGCCGACCGCCGTCGACGACGCCCGCAGCGTCCCGACCGGGGCCGCCACGACGCTCGCCGACCTGCTCGCGAACGACCGCGGCAGCGACCTGACCGTCACCGCCGTCACCGCCAGCACGGGCGGCCGGGTCGACGTGGCCCTCGACGCCTCGGGCGCCGTCGTCGTGACCCCCGCCGTCGGCTTCTCGGGCACCGAGCAGTTCGACTACACCGTCACCGACGTCGACGGGCAGGAGAGCACCGCGACCGTCACCCTGACGGTCACGCCCCGCGCCGCGCCCGACGCCTACGAGGTGCCGGCCGAGACCGCGACGACCCTCGTCGACGTCACGGCCAACGACCGCGGCCAGCGCCTCGTCGTGACCTCCGTCACCGCGGGCGACCAGGGCGGCACGACCTCCGTCGACCAGCGCGGCCGCGTCACCCACACCGGTGCGCCCGGCTTCTCGGGGACCGAGACCTTCGGGTACACGGCGACCGACGCCTCCGGCCAGGTCGTCTCGTCGGTCGTCACCATGACGATCCGCCCGACCGCCGCCGACGACGCCCGCAGCACGCCGGCCGACACGGCGCTGTCGCTCACCGACCTCGTCGCCGACGACCACGGGAAGGCCCTCGTCGTCACCGCCGTCGGGTCGACCACCGCGGGAGGCGCGGCGTCGGTCGACCGGGCCGGCCAGGTCACGTACGTGCCCGCCGCCGGCTTCTCGGGCACCGACTCCTTCGGGTACACCGCGACCGACGCGGCCGGCCGCACGGCCGACGCCGTCGTCACCGTCACCGTCGTGCCGACCGCCGTCGCCGACGTGCGGAGCACCCCCGCCGACACGGCCCTGACCATCGCCGACCTCCTGGCGAACGACCACGGGAAGGCCCTGCGCATCCAGTCCGTCACCGCCGGCGACCAGGGCGGAACCACGCGCCTCGGCACCGACGGCCGGGTCGTCTACACGCCGGCCGTCGGCTTCTCGGGCGTCGAGACCTTCGGCTACACGGTCGTCGACGCGGCCGGGCAGACCAGCAGCACGACCGTCTCGGTCACCGTCACGCCGACCGCGTCGCCCGACGCGCGCCGCACCGTCTCGGGCCAGCAGACCGTGTTCAGCCTGATGGCCGACGTCCGCGGCCGTGGCCTGCGACTGCTCTCGGTCTCGGCCCCGGCGCACGGCACCGCCATGTCGACGACCGACGGCTGGGTCACCTACGTGCCCGACGCCGGGTTCTCGGGCGTCGACACGTTCAGCTACCGCGTGGCCGACGACTCGGGCCAGGAGCGTGAGTCGACCGTCACCGTCACCGTCTCGCCCGTCGCGACGGTCGACTCCGCCAGCACCCCCGCCGGCACCCCGCTCGTGCTGCGCGCCGCCCAGCTGACCGGCAACGACCGGGGCTCGCGCCTCGCCGTGACCCGGGTCGGCACGCCCTCGTCGGGCACGGCGACGCTGCTGCCCGACGGCTCGGTGCGCTTCGTGCCGGCCCCCGGCACCTCGGGCGCCGCGACCTTCGACTACACGGTGACCGACGCCGACGGCCTGACCGCCGACTCCGTCGTGACCGTGCTCGTCGGCCCCACCGCGACGCCCGACGCTGCGACGGTCGCCGCCGGCGGACGCCTCGAGGTCGCCGCCGCCCAGGGCGTGCTCGCGAACGACGCCGGCACCGGCCTCACCGCCCGCGTCGACGTCGAGCCGGGCCACGGCACGGTGGCCCTCGCCGCCGACGGGTCGTACACGTACGAGCCCGCCGACGGGTTCTCGGGCACCGACACCTTCACCTACACGGCCACCGACGACCGCGGCAGCGTCACCACCGGGCTCGTGACCGTCACCGTCACGCCGACCGCGGCCCCCGACCGGGCGCACGTCGCCGCGGGCACGACGCTCACGGTCGCCGCGCCCGCGGTGCTCGGCAACGACCTCGGCCGCGACCGGGTCGTCGTCGGCCACGCCGCCGCGGCCCACGGCACCCTGTCGATCGGCTCGGACGGCGCCGTCGTCTACACGCCGGCCCCGGGCTGGTCGGGCAGCGACGAGGTGACCTACGACGTCGTCGACGCCGAGGGGCTGCCGGCGAGCAGCACGCTCACGATCGTGACCGACCCGGTCGCCGTCGACGACGCGGCGAGCACGGTCGCGGGCCGGGCCCTGCGCGTCCCGGCCGACGCGGGCCTGCTGGCGAACGACCTCGGCACCGGCCTGGTCGCGTCGATCGCGACGCAGCCGGCGCACGGCACCGCCACGGTCGCGGCCGACGGCTCGTGGACCTACAAGCCCGCCGAGGGCTTCACCGGCACCGACTCGTTCACCTACCTCGTGACCTCGGTCGACGGAGCCACGAGCACGGCGACGGTCACCATCGCCGTGCGCAGCGCCGCGGTCGCCGCCGACGACACGCAGCTCGCGACGCCGGGCCGCCCGGTCACGATCGACCCGCTCGCCAACGACCTCGCGAGCGGCGGCCAGACCCTCGACCGCGGCACGCTCGTGCTCGTCGACCCGGCCACCGGCGTCGCGGCCAGCACGGTCACCGTGCCCGGCCAGGGCACCTGGACGGTCGGCGCCGACGGCGTCCGCTTCACCCCCGTCGACGGCTTCACCGGCGTCGCGTCGATCGCGTACCGGGTCGCCGACACCTCGGCCGAGACCCTCGAGGGCCTGATCACGCTGCGCTTCCCGGCGATCCTCGGCCTGGCGTTCACCGGGGCGGGCCACGTGGCCGCCGACCTCGGCGTCGCGCTGCTCGTGATGCTCGCCGGGCTCGGGCTGGTGCTGTTCGGCCGTCGTCGCCGGCCGGTGACGGGGCCGGTGCGCGGGCTCCGGTAGGCGGGGTTCGCCGCTGCGGGAGGTGCGGTGCAGGGAGGCGCGGTGTGCGGTCGACGCGCACCGCGCCTCCGTCGTCCGGCCTGCCGCGCGGCTCCCTCCGTCGTGCGACGGGCGCGGCCCGGCGGTCGTCGCCTGTATCTTCATGTCGAGAGACCTGCGCGAGTAGCGTGGGGCCCACGAACGCAGAGCCACACGAGGGAGTACCAGCGGCATGGCCAAGATCATCTACACGCTCACCGACGAGGCGCCGATGCTGGCGACCTACTCGTTCCTTCCCGTCATCGAGGCGTACGCGAGCACCGCGGGGGTCGACGTCGAGACCCGCGACATCTCGCTCGCCGGCCGCATCATCAGCCAGTTCCCCGAGCGGCTCACCGAGGCGCAGCGCGTCGACGACGCCCTCGCCGAGCTCGGCGCCCTGGCGACGACGCCCGAGGCGAACATCATCAAGCTGCCGAACATCTCGGCCTCGATCCCGCAGATCAAGGCCGCCGTGCGCGAGCTGCAGTCGCAGGGCTACGACCTGCCCGACTACCCCGACGACCCCTCGACCGACGCCGAGAAGGAGGCGCGGGCCCGCTACGACAAGGTCAAGGGCAGCGCCGTCAACCCCGTGCTGCGCCAGGGCAACTCCGACCGCCGCGCGCCGGCGAGCGTCAAGCAGTACGCACGCAACCACCCGCACCGCATGGGCGAGTGGAGCAGCGACTCGGCGACGAACGTCGCCACGATGGGCGTCGACGACTTCCGCAGCAACGAGAAGTCGGTCGTCATGCCCGCCGACGACACCCTCACCATCGAGTTCGTCGGCGCGGACGGTAGCACGCGGGTGCTCCGTCAGTCGATCCCCGTGCTCGCGGGCGAGGTCGTCGACGGCACGGTGCTGCACGTCGCGGCGCTCCGCGAGTTCCTCGCCGCGCAGATCGCCCGGGCCGAGGCCGAGGGCGTCCTGTTCTCGGTGCACCTCAAGGCGACGATGATGAAGGTCTCCGACCCGCTGATCTTCGGCCACGTCATCCGCGCCTTCTTCCCCGACGTCTTCGAGCAGCACGGCGAGGCGCTGGCCGCCGCCGGGCTCGACCCCGCCGACGGGCTGAACGCGATCCTGCAGGGTCTCGACCGCCTCCCCCAGGGCGCCGAGATCAGGGCGGCGTTCGAGGCCGGCATCGCCTCCGGCCCCGACCTGGCCATGGTCGACTCCGACAAGGGCATCACGAACCTGCACGTGCCGAGCGACGTCATCGTCGACGCCTCGATGCCGGCGATGATCCGCAGCTCGGGCCACATGTGGGGGCCCGACGGCGCCGAGCACGACACCCTCGCGGTGATCCCCGACTCGAGCTACGCGGGCATCTACCAGGCCGTGCTCGACGACTGCCGCGCCCACGGCGCTTTCGACCCGGCGACCATGGGCACCGTGCCGAACGTCGGCCTGATGGCCATGGCGGCGGAGGAGTACGGCTCGCACGACAAGACCTTCCAGGCCCCGGCCGAGGGCACGATCCGCGTGGTGAACGCTGCCGGTGAGTCGCTGATCGAGCACGCGGTCGCCGAGGGCGACATCTGGCGGGCCTGCCAGACGAAGGACATCGCGATCCGCGACTGGGTCAAGCTCGCCGTGACCCGTGCCCGCGCCAGCGCGACGCCCGCCGTGTTCTGGCTCGACGAGAGCCGCGCCCACGACGCCACGCTGATCGGCCTCGTGCGCTCGTACCTGGCCGAGCTCGACACCGACGGGCTGCAGATCGAGGTGCTGTCGCCGGTCGAGGCCATGGCGTTCTCGCTCGAGCGCATCCGTCGCGGTGCCGACACCATCTCGGTGACCGGCAACGTGCTGCGTGACTACCTCACCGACCTCTTCCCGATCATGGAGCTCGGCACCTCGGCCAAGATGCTGTCGGTCGTGCCCCTGATCAACGGTGGCGGCCTGTTCGAGACGGGTGCCGGCGGCTCGGCGCCGAAGCACGTGCAGCAGCTCGTCGACCAGGACTACCTCCGCTGGGACAGCCTCGGCGAGTTCCTCGCCCTCGCGGTCAGCTTCGAGCACCTCGCGACGGCGACCGACAACCCGCGCGCGCAGATCCTCGCCGACACCCTCGACCGTGCGACCGGCACCTTCCTCGCCGAGAACAAGTCGCCCGGCCGCAAGCTCGGCTCGATCGACAACCGGGGCAGCCACTTCTACCTCGCCAAGTACTGGGCCGACGAGCTGGCCGCGCAGACCGTCGACGCGGAGCTGGCGGAGGCGTTCGCCGCCCTCGCCGCCTCGCTCGGCGAGCAGGAGCAGACGATCGTCGAGGAGCTGATCGCGCCCCAGGGCACGGCGGTCGACATCGGCGGCTACTTCCACCCCGACCCCGAGAAGACGGCGGCCGTGATGCGCCCGTCGGCGACGTTCAACGCGGCGCTCGCGACGCTGTAGCTGTAGCTGCGCCGCGCTGCGCGAGCCGCGCCCCGCACGCGGGCCCCGCTTCGGCGGGGTCCGTGTGCGGGGTGTCGTTCGTCGTCGTCGCCGCGGGCGTGCTCGTCGAGGTGACCCTTCGTGGGCCCTGCGGGCGGGCTGGGGCCCAGATCGAGTCACCTCGATCGGTGCGCGCTCGTGAGTTGCCAATTTGAGGGGTTGAGCGGCCCTGTGGGGCCCCCAAAATGGCAACTGACCGAGGCAGCTGGCTCGTAGGGAGAGTGGTCGGCGCGCA
Organism: Frigoribacterium sp. NBH87; assembly: GCF_014217665.1. Classification (NCBI taxonomy): domain Bacteria; kingdom Bacillati; phylum Actinomycetota; class Actinomycetes; order Micrococcales; family Microbacteriaceae; genus Frigoribacterium; species Frigoribacterium sp. NBH87. Next base: position 1,773,356 of record NZ_CP043650.1, on the reverse strand, counting down.
GCGCCGGGCCCCTCGTCGAGACGACTCGTCGTGGGCCCTGCGGGCGGGTGAGGGCCCAGGTCGGGTCACCTCGATCGGAGCGCGCTCGTGAGTTGCCAATTTGAGGGGTTGAGCGGCCCTGTGGGGCCCCCAAATCGGCAACTGACTGAGGCGGGTGGCTCGTGGGGGGAGTGGTCGGCGCGCAGCGCCGGGCCCTCATCGAAACGACTCGTCGTGGGCCCTGCGGGCGGGTGGGGCCCAGATCGGGTCACCTCGATCGGTGCGCGCTCGTGAGTTGCCAATTGTGGGGTTGAGCGGCCCTGTGGGGCCCCCAAAGTGGCAACTGACCGAGGCGGGTGGCTCGTGGGAGGAGTGGTCGGCGCGCAGCGCCGGGCCTCTCATCGAGACGACTCGTCGTGGGCCCTGCGGGCGGGCGGGGGCCCAGATCGGGTCACCTCGATCGGTTCCCGCTCGTGAGTTGCCATTTTGAGGGGTTGAGCGGCGTCGTGGGGCCCCCAAATCGGCAACTGACCGAGGCGGGTTGCTCGTGGGGGGAGTGGTCGGCGCGCAGCGCCGGGCCTCTCATCGAGACGACTCGTCGTGGGCCCTGCGGGCGGGCGGGGGTCCAGATCGGGTCACCTCGATCGGTGCGCGCTCGTGAGTTGCCAATTTGAGGGGTTGAGCGGCCCTGTGGGGCCCCCAAATCGGCAACTGACTGAGGCGGGTTGCTCGTGGCGGAGTGGTCGGCGCGCAGCGCCGGGCCTCTCATCGAGACGACTCGTCGTGGGCCCTGCGGGCGGGCGGGGGCCCAGATCGGGTCACCTCGATCGGGCCGCGCCGCGCGCCGCGCGCCGCGCGCCGCGCGCCGCGCGCCGCGCGCCGCGCGCCGCGCGCCGCGCGCCGCGCGCTCAGCCGCGCAGCGCCGCGCGCAGCGTGCGCACGATCTGCGCCCGCGCGGCGCGCCCGGCGCGCGTCGGCAGCAGCGGGAACACGTGCAGCTCGCCGACCCCCTCGCGCCAGTCGAGCGCGACCCCCGCGGCGGCCGCCCGTGACCGCAGCAGGTGGGCGTCGGGGTTGAGCACGTCGCGCGTCCCGGTGAAGACCGTCAGGGGCGGGAGCCCCGCGAGCTCCCCGGCCAGCGGGCTCACCACGGGGTCGAGCAGGTCGAGCGAGCCGCGCCAGTGCTCCGCGAGCACGCGCCCGCCGGGCGTGCCGAGCCAGGGGTCGGTCGGCTGCACGAGGGGGATGCGCGGGTTGCTCCACGTGAGGTCGAGCGCCGGCGAGATCATCAGCACGTGCGCCACGTCGACGCCCTGGTCGCGCAGCGACTGCGCCGCGGAGAGGGCGATCTGGCCGCCCGCTGAGTCCCCCGCGAGCACCACCGGGCCGACGGCCGAGGTGACCAGGTCGGTGATGCCGACCCGCGCCTCCTCGGCGGTGCCGAAGGGCACGAGCGGGTAGATCGGCAGCAGCACGGTGGTGCCGACCTCGGCCGCGACCTGGGCGGCGAGGTGCCAGTGCTGCGACACGATCTCGCCGACCCAGCCGCCGCCGTGGGCGTAGACGACGGTGCCGGCGGAGGCTCCGTCGCGGCGCGAGACGCGGTAGACCGGCCAGCCGCCGCGCTGCTCGACGTCGACGCGCACGTCCGAGCGCAGCGTCGCGGGCGGCCCGTACGGCGCGGGCCGCAGCGACCGCTCGAGGATGCGGCGCCGGGCCCCGGCCTCGGTCGTGAAGGTGCGGTTCGCCCGCGTCAGCCGCAGGAAGACGGGGGCCAGCGCCCGCGGCAGCACCAGCCGTGTGGCGAGCGGCTCGTGCACGGAGCGGACGGGGGGAGTCGCGGGTCGAGACCCGGCACCGCCCCCGGACCCGGCACCGCCAGACCCCGCACCGGCACCGCGAGACCCCGCCCCCCGCCCCGCGGCACGACGACGGACGGACGACAGCACCCGGCTCAGCTCCACGACGCGGACGCTACTCGGCCGACGGTGCGGGGTAGCTGTAGAAGCCCTCGCCGCTCTCGCGCCCGGTGGCGCCGCGGTCGAGGTAGTCGCGCTGGATCATCTCGGCGAACGCGCGCCCCTCCGGCCCGCCGGCGACGGAGACGGCGTGCACGGTGCGGAGCCCCACGACGTCCATGATCTGGAACGGCCCGAAGGGCGCCCCGGTGCCGATGCGCCAGGTCGTGTCGACGGTCTCGGGGTCGGCGACGCCCTTCACGAGCAGCGCCGAGGCCGCGTTCAGCAGCGGCACCAGCAGCGAGTTGAGCACGTAGCCGGGCTGCTCCTTCTTCAGCTCGATCGGCACCATGCCCATGCCGCGGGCGAACTCGACGACGGCGCGGAACACCTCGGGCGAGGTGGCCGGCGTGCCCATCACCTCGGCGGTGTTGTTGACCCAGATCAGGTTGGCGAAGTGCAGCGCGAGGAACTTCTCGGGCCGCCCGGTCGCGTCGACGAGGTCGCTCGGCAGCAGCGTCGACGAGTTCGTGGCGAGCACGGTGCGCTCGGGCAGCAGCGGCGCGAGCCGGGCGTAGAGGTCGCGCTTGAGCTCGAGGCTCTCCGGCACGGCCTCGACCACGAGGTCGGCGTCGGCGACGGCCTCGGCCAGGTCGGTGCTGAAGGTCACGCGACGGAGCGCCTCCCTCGTGGTCTCCTCCGTGGCGCCGCGCAGCCCCTGCGGCGTGAGGTACGTCGCGGCGAGGCCGTCGAACCGGGCCCGCGCGACGGCGATCTGCTCGTCGCCGATGTCGTACGCGACGACGTCGCTGCCGGTGTACGCCGCCTGGAAGGCGATCTGCGCGCCCAGCACGCCGGTGCCGAGCACGGTCACGCGCGAGAGCGGGGTCGCCGAGGCGGGGTCGGAGGCGGTGGCGGAATCGTGGGAGGCGGTGGCCGGGTCGAGGGGGGAGGTCATGGTCGGTCCTTCGGTCGGGTCGGTCGGGTGGTGGTCGGGGCAGTGGTCATCGGGGCGGGAACCGGCGCGGGCCCGGGAGCCGGCGCTGGCCCGGGCGCCCGCCCGCCGAGCCGAACGTCAGCCCGTCGCCGCGGACGCGGCCGAGCCGGAACAGCACGAGGTCGCGCAGGTAGTCCTGGTGCAGCCGCCACGGCGTCCGCGCGCCCTGCCGCGGCATCAGGTGCACGCCGCGCGCGACGTAGCCCGAGCGGAGGTCGATGAGGGGCGTGAGCTCGCCGAGGCCCCGCGACCCGGTCGGGGCGGTGGGCACGACGCGCGACTCGCCCCGCGACTCCATCGATCGCAGCACGCGCTCGACGAAGGTGACGACGAGGTCGATCTTGAGGGTCCACGACGCGTTCGTGTAGCCGATGGCGAAGGCCATGTTCGGCACGCCGTCGAGCATCGCGCCCTTGTAGGTCACGTGCTCGGCGGGGTCGACCTCGCGGCCGTCGACGGTCATCCGGACCCCGCCGAAGAGCTGCAGCGTGAGGCCGGTCGCGGTGACGACGACGTCGGCGGGCAGCTCCTCGCCCGAGGTGAGCCGCACGCCGCGCGGCGTGAAGCCCGCGATCGTGTCGGTGACGACCCGTGCCGACCCCTCGCGGATCGCCCGGAACAGGTCGCCGTCGGGCACGACGCAGAGCCGCTCGTCCCACGGGTCGTAGCGCGGCACGAAGTGGCGGTCGACGTCGAAGCCCTCCGGCAGGCGGGCGGCCACGCGCTCGCGGAGGATCCGCCCGGTGCGCTCGGGCGCACGCCGGCTGAACCGGTAGGTGACGAGGCCGGTCGCGATGCCGCGCCAGCGCGAGACCCGGGCGGAGGCGCGGAGCCCGATGCGTCGCGCCCGCGGCAGCAGGCGACGGTCGCGGCTCGGGAGCGCCGCGACCCAGGTGGGCGAGCGCTGCAGCATGGTCACCCGGGCGCCCCCGGCCGCGAGCGCCGGCACGAGGGTCATCGCCGTCGCGCCGCTGCCGATCACGACGACGTCGCGGCCGGCGGTCTCGAGGCCCTCGGGCCACTGCTGCGGGTGCACGAACTCGCCCTCGTAGGCGGCCTCGCCGGGCAGCTCGGGGCGGTGGCCCCGGTCGTAGCGGTAGTAGCCGGAGGCGAGGAAGAGGAAGGAGGTGGTGAGGGTGGTGGTCGTGACGGCCCCGTCGTGCGTGCCGGGGTCGCGGGGTGCGTCGGGCCCGCCGGAGTCGCGGGTCGGGTCGGCGGCGCCGGTCTCGACCCGCAGGGTCCAGCGGTCGTCGTCGGACGACCAGTCGGCGCCGACGACGCGGTGCCGGTACCGCACGAGCTGCTCGACGCCGGTCTCGGCCGCCGTGTCGCGGACGTACTGCAGGATGGCCGCGCCCGGCGCGATCGACCGCTCGTCGACCCAGGGGCGGAACGAGTAGCCGAGCGTCGCCATGTCGCTGTCGGAGCGGACGCCGGGGTAGCGGAAGAGGTCCCAGGTGCCGCCGCTGACGGCGCGGGCCTCGAGCACGGCGATGCTCCGGCCGGGGAACGCCGCGCGCAGCCGGGCGGCGGCGCCGACGCCGGAGAGGCCGGCCCCGACGACCACGACGTCGAGGTGCTCGACGGGGCCGGTCGGGCCGTCGGCGGAGCTCGCCGGGGCGGACGTCGTCGTCTCATCGGTCATGCGTCCACTGTATCGACACAGTGTTGAGAGTGTCGACGGTGTGTCCGCCGAGCGCTGCGGGACGGTACCATCGGCGCATGCCCCGTGACCTCGACGCCGTCGCCGCGACTCCCGGGGGCCGGGGACGGCGGTCGACCCGGGTGTCGGGCGACGAGCGCGAGCAGGCGATCCTCACGACGGCCGACCGGCTGCTCGGCGAGAAGGACTTCTCGGCCCTGACGATCGACGACCTCGCTCGCGGGGCGGGCATCTCGCGGCCGACGTTCTACTTCTACTTCGCGTCGAAGCGCAGCGTGCTGCTGGCGCTGCTCGACCGGGTCGCGCACGAGGCGTCGCGGCGCTCGGCCGAGGTGTTCGTCGGGCTCGCCGACGACCCCGCCGCGACCTGGCGGCGAGCGATCTCGGCCTTCTTCGAGACGTTCGCGGCGCACCCCGGCGTCGTCGCCGCCGTGGTCGGCGCGCGCGGCACCGACGCCGAGATCGTCGCGCAGTGGTCGCGGCTGCTGCAGGGCTGGATCGACGAGACGGCCCGCGCGATCGGGGCCGAGCGCGCCCGCGGCGCCGCCGTCGCCGGGCCCGAGCCGCGCGTGCTCGCGACCAGCCTCAACCTGCTCAACGAGCGCGTGATCATGGCGGCGCTCACCGAGCCCAGCCTGCCCGGGGCGGCCGTCGACCCCGTCGACACCCTGCTGCACGTCTGGCTGAGCAGCATCTACGGCGCCGCCGCGCGCTGAGCCCCGAACGCCAGCACCGTCGCCTGCCCGGCCGGCCAGGTGAACGGCGGGCGACCCGGCTGCGCGGCAGAACCACCGACTGATCAAAGAACCACGATCTGACGTGGTTCTTTGATCAGTCGGTGGTTCTCGCGGGTGCGAGGACGGCCGGGCGGGGGACGGGCGGGGCGGCGGGGCGGGTCGCCTCCGGGAGTCAGCCGCCCACGACGGCGCCGAGGCCGAGGCGCGGCCAGAGCCAGCGCAGGCCGGCAGCGAGGCCCACGGAGGCGGTGTGCCAGTCGTGCCCGCTGCCGGGCACCGTGAGACGGGTCACGTCGATGCCCGCCGCCTGCGCCGCCGCCGAGACGACGGGCTGCACGGGCCCGTAGCGCGAGTCGTCGGCCCCCACGGCGAAGAAGCCGCCGAGGTCGGCGTACCGACCGTGCGCCCGCATCACCGCGACCGGCTGGGCGGCGTCGTACGCGGCGCGCGAGCCGTCGAACCCGCGGGCGATCGTGCGGTCGACGCCGCCGTCGAGCAGCGGACCGAGCTGCCCGCTCACGTCGACGAAGGAGCCGAAGACGTCGGGGTGCCCGGTCGCCAGCTGCACCGAGCAGGTGCCGCCCTGCGAGAAGCCGGCGATCGCCCACGCGGCGGGGGAGCGCTGCACGTCGAGGTGGGCCGTGACCCAGGCGGGCACGTCCCGGGTGAGCCAGGTCGCGCTGTCGCCGAGCTCGCCGTCGACGCACATCGGGTTCGAGGTCGGCCGGCCGAGCTGGTCGGGCATCACGACGATCGGAGCGAGCCCGTCGTGCTGCGCCGCCAGGGCGTCGAGCTGGTCGTCGAGGTGCCCGGCGTCGACGAGGTTCTCGGGGGCGGCACCGGGCCCCTGGCCGGAGAGCGCCACGACGACCGGCAGCGCGGGCGGGTCGGCGGTCAGCGCGGCCGGCGGCAGCCACACCAGGGCGGGCCGGGCCCGGAAGTGCGAGTCGGTCGCCGGGATCACCACGCTGCCGAGCCGACCGTGCCGGGGCAGCTCGGCGGGCGGGGTCCACTCCGCCGGGAGGGTGCCGGAGGCGGTGGTCGCGTCGCCCGCCGACACCCCGTGCTGGGCGGGCGGCAGCGTGAGCGGCGCGACGTGCGACACCCCGAGCAGCGCCCCCACGGTCGGGAACAGCCCGGCGTCACGGTTGACGGCGAGGCCCGTCGAGAGGGCGAAGACGACGACTCCGAGCCCGGCCACGACACGACGACCGGCCCCGCCGCGCACGGCGGCGACGACCGCCACGGCCAGGCCCGCGCCGAGGGCGGAGACCCAGGCCCGGTCGACCCAGGTCGGAGGCACGTCGAGGGCGGCCTGCACGTCGCCGACCCACCACGACACCAGGGCGCCCGCGCCGGCACCGACCACGGCGGCGACGCCGACCGCCGTCCACCAGCGCCGGGGGCGGGGGCGGGTGCGAGATCGGAGGCGGGGTCGCAGGCGGCCCGCCCGGGTCCGGAGGTGCGGTCGGAGCCCGGCCGAGTTCCGCCCGGGCCGCGCGTCCCGCCGCCCGACCCGGTCGCCCGGCGGGCGCACGAGCCACACGGCCAGCCCGAGCGCCAGGGCGTACACCGGCGCCAGGGTGAGGACGGAGACGAGGGAGAACGACACCGCGGGGCCTTCCGGACGAGCCCCGCCGGAGGTCGGGCGTCGACGGGTCGCGGGGCGGGCACACCCTAGGGAGCGATCCCATGACGCAGCCGTCAGCGCGACGGGACCCGCAGGGCGCCCGGCCCGCACCTCCCGTCCGGCCCGCGCCTCCTGCCCGGCCCGCGCCTCCTGCCCGGCCCGCGCCTCCTGCCCGGCCCGCGTCCCCCGCGCCTCCGCGCCTCCCGCCTACTGCACGGCCGCGGTCAGCCTCGCGACGTTGTCGACGACCTGGATCGCCGCCGGCCGCGTCAGCCACTCGTCGAGGTGGACCTCGCGCGACTTCGAGCGGTAGTCGTCCTCGACGGCGCGCAGGCGCTCGACGAAGTGGGCACCGCGCACGAGCAGCGACACCTCGAAGTTGAGGCTGAACGAGCGCATGTCCATGTTGCTCGAGCCGACGACGGCCACGTCGTCGTCGACGGTGAAGTGCTTCGAGTGCAGCACGATCGGCTTCTCGTAGAGGAAGATCCGGACGCCCGAGCGCAGCAGCGTCTCGTAGTACGACCGCTGGGCGTGGTAGACGAGGAACTGGTCGGCCACCTCGCAGGCGAACAGCTGCACGTCGACGCCGCGCTCGGCGGCCGTGGTGATCGCGTAGAGCATCGAGTCGTCGGGCACGAAGTAGGGGCTCGCGATGATGAGCTTCTCCTGCGCGCCGTAGACGAGCGCGTTGAACAGCCGCAGGTTGTTCTCGCCGTCGAACCCGGGCCCGCTCGGCACGACCTGGCACTCGATCGCGTCGGGGCCGGTGCGGCGCTCGACGGGGGCCTCGAGGTCGTCGACGACCGGCAGCTCGTCGGTCTCGGAGTACCAGTCGGTGAGGAAGAGCGCGTTGAGGCCGACGGCACCCGGCCCGTCGAGCCGCACCATCAGGTCCTTCCACTGCAGGCCGCGCTTGATGTTGCCGCGCTTGTTGTAGCTCGGGTCGGTCATGTTCTGCGAGCCCGTGAAGGCGACGTCGCCGTCGACGACGACGATCTTGCGGTGGTTGCGCAGGTCGGGGCGCCGCCACATGCCCTTGGTCGGGTGGAACGGCAGCATCTCCTCGAAGTTCAGCCCCGCCTCGCGCAGCCACCGGCGCGTGACGCGGCCCTGCGGGTTGCGGATCGTCGCCCAGTGGTCGTAGAGCACCCGCACCTGCACGCCGCGGTCGTGGGCCCGCTTCAGCGCGTCGAAGAACGGGAAGGTCGTCTCGTCGCGGGTGAAGATGTAGAACTCGACGTGCACGTACCGCTCGGCCTCGTCGACGGCGGCCGTCATCGCCTCGATCGACGCGCGGTAGTCGGGCAGCAGCTCGGCCGTGTTGCCCGGGCTGAGGGGCATCGAGCCGAGGGTGCGGTTGAGCTTCACGACGCTGCCGAACCACGGCGGCTCGGTCTCGATCGTCGCGGCCTTCGTGTCGAGGCCGGCGGTGCCGTCGAGGATGCGCTGGTTGATCTCGCGCTGCTTCTCGCGCCGGTCGCGGGGCAGCTTCGACGAGCCGATCAGCCCGAAGAGCAGGCTGCCCGGGATGGGCGCGACGAAGATCGCGGTCAGCCACGCCATCGCCGAGCTCGGCTTGCGGTTGCGCGGCACGGCCGCCACCGACACCACGCGGATCACGATGTCGACGACGAGCACCACGGTGGGGAGTGCCTTCAGCACGGAGCGCCATCTCATGGGCTGATCCTGTCAGGTGGTGCCTGACCGCGCCTCCCCGGGTCTCGCCCCTGTGGGGTACGGGCTCCTGGGGAGGGACGGCGGCCCCGCCCAGCCCACCGCGGCCGCCCTCAGATCACCGTCAGCTGCGCCCGGGCCGCCTCGATCGTCGCGAGCACCGAGCGTGCGTCGGCGAGCGAGTGCAGCGGCGAGTCGGTGACGCCCTCCGCGACGAAGCCCGCGACCGCCGTGGCCTCGTAGGCGAGCCCGCGGCGGCCGGTCGGCACGGCGGGGTCGCTCCAGACGGCGGTGCCCTCGTCGGTCGCGAGCTCGAAGGAGGCGGGGAAGACCAGGTTCTCGAGCGTCCGCAGCGAGCCGGCCGAGCCGCTGATCGTCCCCCGCCCGGGCGAGGTCGCCAGCAGGCTGGTCGCTGCCGTCGCCAGCACTCCCCGGTCGCTGCGAGTGACGATCGCGGCCTCAAGGTCGACCCCGTCGGCGCGGGTGGTGCCCGAGGCGCGCACCTCGACCGGGTGCCCGCCGGCGAACTGCGTGAACCACGCGGCGTACACGCCGATGTCGAGCAGGGCGCCGCCGCCGAGGGCCGGGTCGGTCATGCGGCCGGGAGCGGTGAGGTCGTTCGCCCAGGCGACCTCGGCGGTCGCGAGCCGCACGTCGCCGATCGCGCCGTCGGCCAGCAGCTGGGCCATGACGGTCATGTGGGGGAGGTAGCGGGTCCACAGCGCCTCGGCCGCGAAGACGCCCGCCGCCCGGGCCGCGGCCGCGATCTCGTCGGCCTCGGCGGTGCTCACGGCCATCGGCTTCTCGATCAGCACCGGCTTGCCGGCGGAGATCGCGAGCAGGGCGTCGGGCCGGTGCCGGGTGTGCGGGGTGGCGACGTAGACCACGTCGACGTCGGGGGAGGCGACCATCGCGGCGGCGTCGTCGTGGCCGCGCTCGACGCCGTGACGGCGGGCGAAGGCGTCGGCGCGCTCCTGGCTGCGGGAGGCGATCGCGACGACGCGCTGGTCGGTGAGCGAGTGCAGGGCGTCGGTGAAGTCGCCGGCGATCTCGCCGGCGCCGATGACGCCCCAGCGCAGGGCGGGGCCCCCGCGCAGCGCTGCGGCGGAGGAGGAGGGGAAGGTGAGGGTCATGCCCCCATGCTGGCCCCGCCGCGACGCGCCACGCCGCGGCACGCTGCGCCCCGGCGGCGTCGAGATGCCTCGTCCTGGGCCCTCCGCGCCCGCCGGGGCCCACCTAGGGGCATCCGGATGTGCGCGGGGTAGCGTCGGGGGCTCAGCACCGCGAACGAGAGGCGACGACATGAGCGAACCAGACAGGCCCCGCGACTCCCTCCGCGCCGCAGCGCGCCGGGCGCTGTCGGCCCTTGACGAGAGCGGCGTCGTCTCGCCCGACGACCGCGCTGCCCTCCGCGACCTCGCCGCGAAGGCGGGCGAGAAGGTCCGCGAGAGCGCCGCGACCGGGCGCGACGCCGCTGACCGTGCCGCCCGCCTCGTCGACGGCGCCGCCGCCACCGGGCGCGACGCGGCCGAGCACGCCCGTGGCCTGCTGCACGACGCCGCCGAGGAGGGCCGCGACCTCGCCGCCGCCGCCGAGCGCATCGTCGCCGACGTGACGCAGGCGAGCCGCGACGTCACCGAGACGGCCGCCGACTCCCTCCGCGACGCGACGAACCGGCTCGCCCTCGCGGGCCGCCGTCAGGAGCGCGTCCTCCTCGCCGTCGGCGGCAGCGTCACGGTCGCCGTCCTGGCGCTCGCGGTCGCGATCGGCCGCCGCCGGGGCTGAGCCGCTCCGGGCGGCGTGGGCCGAGCGCACCACCCCACCACACGCCGGAGGCGCGGTGCCCGTCGACCGGGCACCGCGCCTCCCGCGGTGGGTCACCGTGTGACCCCGTGGTCGCTCAGTACGCGACGTTGATGTGCTCGCGGCCGTGCGCCGGGGTCTCGACCTCGTCGACGATCGCGAGGGCGAAGTCGGCCCCGCTGATCGCGGAGTTCCCCTCGGCGTCGTAGACGGCGACGTCGCCGCCGACGCGGTAGCGGCCGAGCGCCTCGCCGGGTGCGTAGGCGCCGAAGAGCATGGCGGGCGAGACGAAGGTCCAGTCGAGGCCCTCGGGGCGGTCGAGCAGCTCGAGCAGCACGGCGTGCATCTGGAGGGCCTCGGCGGCGAACTCGGGCGGCAGCTGGCCGGTGTCGGCCTGGCGCTCGGCGCCCTCCTCGAGGCGGAGCGAGCTGAAGCCGCCGACGACGACGAGGCGGGCGCCGTGCTCGGCGGCCAGGGTCGCGATCTCGCGGTCGGCCTCGACGATCTGGCCGTCGAGCTCGCCGCGGGGCGAGAGGGAGGAGACGACGACGTCGGCCCCGGCGACCGCACGGGCGCGGACGTCGGCGTCGAGCACCGACCCGGTCTCGTAGCGCACGCCCTCGACCTGCTGCTCGGGCACGGAGCGGCTGACCGAGGTCACCTCGTGGCCGCGGCGCGCGGCCTCGGCGACGATCGCGCTGCCGGCGTAGCCGGTTCCTCCGAAGACGGTGATGCGGGTCATGTGGTTCTCCTTCTGTCGCGGTGGGGCGGTACGGGGCTACGCTACGTCCATTGGTATCCATCGGGAAGTAGGCACTTTTTGGTAACCATCGATCCGGCCACGCGCGAGCTCAGCGAGTCGACGAGCGAGACCAGCGGGCTCGACGCCTCGTCGTACGAGCTCGACCCCTACCAGGCGGGCTGCCCGACGCGGCGGGTGCTCGACCGCATCGGCGACCGCTGGACGGTGCTGGTCGTCGGCACCCTCGACGACGGCCCGCGGCGCTTCTCGGAGATCCGCCGGGTGGTCGACGGCATCTCGCAGAAGATGCTCACGCAGACGCTGCGCGGGCTCGAGCGCGACGGCCTGGTCTCGCGCACCGTCTACGCCGAGGTGCCGCCGCGCGTCGAGTACGAGCTGACGGAGGCGGGCCAGACGCTCCGGGCCCCGCTCAAGGCCCTCGAGCGCTGGTCGATCGAGCACTTCGGCGACGTCAGCGACTCGCAGCGGGAGTACGACAGCCGGGCCTGAGCGCGGGCGCGTCACCCGCGGTGGGTATGCTCCGCGCGTGACCGCCGCCCCGCCTCCCTCGGCCTCGCCCTCGTCGTCCGCGCCCGGGGGCCTGCAGCGGCGGCTCGGCCTCGTCGCCGCCGTCGTGATCGGGCTCGGCTCCATGATCGGCGCAGGAGTCTTCTCGGCCTTCGCCCCCGCCGCGGCGGCGGCCGGCGACCTGCTGCTCGTCAGCCTGCTGATCGCCGGGATCGTCGCGTTCTGCAACGCGACGTCGACGGCGCAGCTCGCGGCCCAGCACCCGACCTCGGGCGGCGCCTACGCCTTCGGCCGCGAGCGGCTCGGCGAGTGGCCCGGGTTCGTCGCGGGCTGGGGCTTCGTCGTCGGCAAGACGGCGAGCTGCGCCGCGATGGCGACCACCGCCGCGGTCGCGCTGGTGCCCGACCCGTGGACCCGCCCCGCCGCCCTCCTGCTCGTCGTCGCCGTGACCGCGCTGAACGCCGCGGGCATCACCCGGACCGCCGCGGCGACCGCGGTGATCGTGGCCGCGGTGCTGGCCGTGCTGGTGGTGGTGGTGGTCGTGGTCGGCAGCGCGCCTCCCGGGGTCGGGGCGGTCCTCGACGCGGCCTCCGGTGCTGGTGGTGCAGGCGGTGCGGGAGGCGCGGGTGAGGGACCGACGCCGGTCGCCGTCCTGCAGGGGGCCGGCCTGCTGTTCTTCGCCTTCGCCGGCTACGCGCGGATCGCGACCCTCGCCGAGGAGGTGCGGCGCCCGTCGGTGACGATCCCGCGGGCCGTCGTCATCGCGCTGTCGGCCGCGCTCGTCGTGTACGCCGCGGTGGCGCTGGTGCTGCTCCGTGCGCTCGGGTCGGCGGGGACGGCGGCGTCGCAGCGCCCCCTCGTCGACGCCGTCGAGGCGGCCGGAGCGGGGTGGCTGGCGCCGGTGGTCGCGGTCGCGACGGGGGTCGCGGCGAGCGGGGCCCTGCTGGCCCTGGTCGCGGGCATCGGGCGCACGAGCCTGGCGATGGCGCGCGAGGGCGACCTGCCCCGGGGGCTCGCCGTGGTCGACGCCCGGAGGGGTGTGCCCCTGCGGGCCGAGCTGGTGCTGGCCGCCGTCGTCGGCGTGCTCGTGCTGACCGTCGACCTGCGGGGCGTGATCGGGGCGTCGTCGTTCGGCGTGCTGGTCTACTACCTCGTGGCGAACGTCGCGGCGCTGACGCAGACGGGGGAGCACCGTCGCTGGCCCCGCGTGCTGCCGGTGCTGGGGGCGGTCGCGTGCGTGGCGCTCGTGGTCACGCTGCCGCTCGCGTCGGTGGTCGCCGGGGCGGGGGTCTTCGCGGTGGGGGTGCTGGGTCGTCTCGTGGTGCTCCGTCGGAGGCGCGGGTCGCCGGGCGCCGGGCGCGGGTCTCGGACGACGGGGCTCTGAGGACGGTCCCGCTCCGCGCTGATCCACTCTGGAGTGGAGCGGCGTTCGGTAGGTGTGCCCTTCGAGCCAGGCTGCTCCACTCCGGAGTGGATCGAGCATTCTGGGGGGCGTCGTCCGGTCGCACGGACGATCCGGTCGCTGTCGCTGTCGCTGTCGCGGTCGCACCCGCTGCCGACGCCCCGACGCTCGACGACCACCCGCGCCCCGTCCCGCGCATCCCGCCCGTACCGCCCCGCCCGGATCACACGCGCCGCGCGACCGCCTCGCTCCTCCAGCGGGCGTGCAGCGACCACGGGTCGGGCTGCCCCTCGGCGAGGGCGCGCACGTGCGCGAGCAGCTCGCCGTCGGCGGTGAACCACTCCGTGCGTCCGTGTCGCTGGGCCGCGAACTGCTCGTGCCGTGCCCGCTCCACGGCGCGGTCGCCGCGCTCGAGCGCCAGCAGCTCGTCGTGCCAGATCGCGGCGAGGCGCTGACGGGGGTTCCCGGTCGTGCCGATCTTGATCCTGTCGCGGAAGCGCAGGTAGTACACGACGTCCACCCGGGGAGGCGCCAGCTCGCCGTCCGGGACGTCCCCCTGCCGCCACTCGCACACCGCGCAGAGCCAGGCGGAGGGCCAGCGCACCCCGAGTCGCGCTCCGCAGGCCGGGCACGGCGTGGGCAGCGCGTCCTCGACGCCGATGCCCGCGCCTCCCCGCTCCGCGTCGCGCCACCAGTCCGCGGCCAGCTCGAGGTGCCGCCGGCAGAGCGGGACGGGCGCACCCGGCTCGACGGCGTGCGGGCAGTCGCCGCCGCCGGTGCACGGCGGGGCGTCGGTCAGGTCCATCCCCGGACCGTACGGCCGACCACCGACGCCGCTCCCGCGGCAGCCCGTCCCGCGCGCCCTAACCCCGCACCAGCCTCCGCACCGCCTCCCGCACGATCTCACGCTGCTCGTCCCGCCCCGTCGTCGCGGCCGGCGCCCCCTCCAGCCCGGGCAGCTGCACCCAGGCCGACGCGATCGAGAGCAGCACGGCGAACAGGTCGTCGCCGCCCCACGGCGTCGCGCGCACGGCGCCGACCCGGTCGAGCTGGTCGATCGACGCGTCGCGGGTCTCCTGCAGCACGGCGAAGGAGGCCTGCCAGTCGTGCGTGTCCTCCAGGCGGGCCCAGCTGAGCAGCCGGTGGTTCTCGGGGTGCTCGGCCAGGTGGTCGAAGAGGGCGACGGCGAACTCCTCGGCGCTGGCGTAGGGCACGGCGGCGGCGGCGCCCAGCTCCGCGAACGAGAGGTTCAGCACCGTCGTGAACAGCGCCTCCTTGTCGCCGAAGTGGGCGTAGAGGCGCTCCTTGCTGCAGCCGGCCGCGGCCGAGATGCGGTCGACCCGGGCACCCGCGAGCCCGCGCGCCGAGAACTCCGCCGTCGCCGCCTCGAGGATGCGTCGTCGGGTCTCGTTCGCGTCGTGGGCCATGGCCGAGAACCTAGCCCACGGTGGCGCTCCAACCAAATGGTTGGTAGTGTTGCCCGGTCCTCATGCCGGGACCCGCCCTACCCAGGAGAACAGTGACCACCTCATCGACAGGCTCCGTCCCGACGACCGCGCCCTCCGCGTCGCCCACGCCGGGCTCCGCCCCCGCCCACCCGAGCCGCCGCTGGTGGGTGCTCGTCATCGTCGGCCTCGCCCAGCTCGTCGTCGTGCTCGACGGCACCATCGTCAACATCGCCCTGCCCCAGGCGCAGGCCGAGCTCGGCCTCACCGACGAGAACCGCCAGTGGGTCGTCACCGCGTACGCCCTGGCCTTCGGCGCGCTCCTCCTGCTCGGCGGCCGCATCGCCGACTTCTGGGGCCGCAAGCGCACCTTCATCGTCGGCATGGTCGGCTTCGGCGCGGCCTCGGCCTTCGGCGGCCTCGTCTCGACCGGCGAGCTGCTCGTCACCGCCCGCGCCCTGCAGGGCGTCTTCGCGGCCCTGCTCGCCCCCGCCGCCCTCGCCGTGCTCACGACGACCTTCGACCGCGGGCGCGAGCGCAACACCGCCTTCGCCGTCTTCGGCGCCATCTCCGGTGCCGGCGCGGCCGTCGGCCTCGTGCTCGGCGGCGTGCTGACCGAGTTCGTCAGCTGGCGCTGGTGCCTCCTCGTCAACGTGCCGATCGTGATCGTCGCCATCGTGGCGGCCGCGCTCGTCGTCCGCGAGAGCAAGGCCGAGGGAGACAACCGCCTCGACGTCGCCGGCACCGTGGTCGTGGCCCTCGGCCTCGCCTCGCTCGTCTACGGCTTCACGCAGGCGGAGGACGGCTGGGGCTCCGCCGTCGTCATCGGCTTCATCGCCCTCGGCGCCGGACTGCTCGCCCTCTTCGTGCTGATCCAGAAGCGCTCCGACCACCCGCTGCTGCCGCTCGGCGTGCTGACGAACCGCGTCCGCGGCGGGGCCTTCCTCGTGCAGCTGATCGTCGGCAGCGTCATGATCGGCGCCCTGCTCTACCTCACCTTCCACCTGCAGATCGTGCTCGGCTTCGGCCCGCTCGAGGCCGGCCTCGCGACCCTGCCGATGACCCTCGTCATCATGGTGATGGCGCCCATCCTCACCAAGCTGCTGCCCGTGATCGGCCCGCGCGTGCTGATGATCGTCGGCCCGGTCATCGCGGCGGCTGGCCTCTTCTGGCTCTCGCTCGTGACGGTCGACGGCGCGTACGCCACGCACGTGCTGCCCCCGCTGATCGTGATGGGCGTCGGCCTCGCCGGCGTCTTCGTGCCGATGCAGAACCTCGCCCTCGCCGGAGTGGCGCCGCACGAGGCGGGCGCGGCCAGCGCCACCTCGAACGCCATGATGCAGATCGGCGGCTCGGTGGGCCTCGCGGTCTACACGAACCTCTACGCGTCGGCCGTGGCCGGCAGCGCCGCCGTCGGCCTCGGCAGCCTCGTCGACGGCTACTCGGCCGCGTTCGTCGCCGCCGGCGTCGCGACGCTCGTCGCCGCCGTCATCTCGTTCGTGATGATCCGCGGCTCGAAGGAGGACCTGCTCCCCTCCGGCCCCGTGGTGCACATGGGCTGAGCAGCCCGCAGCAGCCCCGAGGAGGCGCGGTGTCGGTCAGTCCGGCACCGCGCCTCCCGCATGCCCCCGCCCCCCTGCCGCCGCTGCCGCCGCCACACGACAGAACCACTGACTGATCAACGAACCACGTCAGATGGTGGTTCGTTGATCAGTCGGTGGTTCGCGAGGGGGCGCAGGGCAGCGCGGGGGCGCAGGGCAGCGCGGGGGCGCAGGGCGGCGAGGGGGCGCAGGGCGGCGCGGGGAGGCGGCCTGCCCTGAGGGCGCTACTCCGCCTTCTCGGTCTGCCACTTCTCGGGCGCGCGGTCGCCGTTCGGGCGCACCGGGCGCACGTCGCCGACGATCGGGATCGCCCGCTTGCGGAGCGCCCAGAGGTAGCGCACGAAGAAGTGCGTCAGCGTCGACAGGCGGTTGCCGTTGCCGAGCAGGCTGGTGATGTGGACGAACACCCACAGCAGCCAGGCGACCGGGCCGGTCAGGGTGAAGCCGTTGGGCAGCTGCACCACGGCGGCGTTGGTGCCGACCGTCGCCATGGTGCCCTTGTCGTGGTACTTGAACTTCTCGAGGGGCTTGCCCGCGAGCATCCGCTGGATCTGCTCGCCGATGTGCTCGCCGCCCTGGATCGCCGGCTGCGCCAGCTGGGCGAGGGCGTCGTCGGTCGCGGCGATGTCGCCCGCGGCGAAGATGCGGTCGAGGCCCTTGACGGTGAGGTCGTCGTTGACCTGGATGCGCCCGCCGTGGGTCTGCGGCACGCCCCAGCCGGCCACCTCGGCGTGGGCGGCGACGCCGGTCGCCCAGATCACGAGCTCGGCGGGGATGAACTCGCCGTCGGCCGCGACGACGCCGTCGGGGCGGACCTCCTCGACGCCGGTGTCGAGGCGCAGGTCGACGCCGCGCTTGCGCAGCACCTTCGCGGCGTACTTGCGGAGGCGCGGCGAGAACGGCTTGAGCAGCTCGCCGCTGCGGTGCACGAGGGTGATCGTGATGCTCGAGGCGTCGATCTCGGGGTAGGCGTCCTTCAGGGCCTGGTCGCGCAGCTCGGCGAGCGAGCCCGCCATCTCGACGCCGGTCGCGCCGCCGCCGACGATGACGACCCGGACCTCGCCGCTGCCGACCGAGGCCGCGGCGTTCTCGAGCTGCGTGAACAGCTCGTCGCGGATGCGGAGCGCCTGCGAGCGGGAGTACATCGAGTAGGCGTACTCGTACGCGCCCTTGGTGCCGAAGTAGCTGGTGTTGACGCCGTTCGCGAGCACGAGGGCGTCGTAGGCGATCTCCTCCCCGTCGCGCAGCGTGATGACGCGCTCGTCGGCCCGGACGGTCGTGAGCAGGCCGTGGCGGAACTCGGCGTTCGACTGCTTCGAGCGGAGGCTGCGGAGGAAGTACGTCACGTCGCCCGCGTTGAGGCCGCCCGTGGCGACCTGGTACATGAGCGGCTGGAACATGTTGTAGACGTGACGGTCGACGAGGGTGATGCGCACGTCGGCGTGGCGCAGCGCCCGCATGGCGGCGATGCCGGCGAAGCCTCCACCGACGATGACGATGTGGGGGCGACTGTCTTCAGCCATGAGTTGACTCCTGCGATGTGTGGTGCGAGCCGGTGGTCGCCCTTGACCCCGAGGATGGCCGGGATCGTGTCCCGTCCGGAGGACAGGCTACCCACTGAGCGAGCCTCAGGAGGCACGTGTCCGCGGGCCGCGGACAGCGGCCGTGCCGCCGCGTAGGCTCAGCGCATCCGGGGGCACCCCCTCCGGCTCCGGCCACGACCTCGCCGGGCCCGCGCCGACCAGGCCGCGGGCGACCTCGACGGCGGGAGACGACGTGAAGGGCTACGTGCTCTACCGCCGCCCCGCGACCCCCGCGTCGGCCTTCCTGCGGCACGACCGCGAGGCCCGCGACCGCCTGGCGCTCGTCAGCTCGCTCGAGGAGCTCGTGCCCGTCGGCGCCGAGCTCGGCGGCCTCGTCATCGACGAGGGAGAGGCGTGGGAGGCGCGGGTCGAGCCCGCCCGCCCGGTCGAGGCCCAGCCCGAGGAGGGGCTCGCCCCGGTGATCCCGCTCTTCAGCCTGCCGCCCCGTCGCGACCGCGCCGCGCGCCCGGCGCGCGCCGCCCGCCGCTAGCGGGCGCAGCGCAGCGCAGCGCAGCCCAGCTCCGCGCAGCTCAGCGCAGCGCAGCGCAGCTCAGCTCAGCTCGCCAGCGTCTCGCGCGGGTACTCGCCGAAGCGCTCCATGTACGACGCCGAGAACCGGCCGAGGTGCGCGAAGCCCCAGGTGCGGGCGACGGTCGCGACCGAGGTCGCGCCCGGGGCCGCCGAGCGCAGCTCGTCGTGGGCGCGGTCGAGCCGCACCTGGCGGAGGTACGCCGTGGGGGCGAGGTCGAAGGTGCGCTGGAACCCCTCCTGCAGGGCCCGGAGACTGAGGTCGGCGGCCTTGGCGATGTCGGTCGAGGTGATCGGCAGGTGCGCGTGGGCGTGCACGTACTCGACCGCCGTGCGCATGCGGGCGTTGCGCGGGGCCTGCAGCTGCGGCGGCAGGTCGGCGCTGCGGTACGGGTAGAGCTGCAACAGGGCGACGGCCGCCAGCCGTGACATCTCGGAGGCGAGCAGCGGGCTGACCTCGGGGTCGGTGACCGTGCGCGAGACGAGGGCGAGGGTGTTCCACCAGGCGCGGATCGCGGCGGGCGTCGGGGTGGCCCGGCGGTCGAAGTGCAGGCGGCCGGGGGCGGCGCCCTCCCGCTCGGCGGCGACACGCTCGAGATCGGTGGTGCGGAAGTGCACGCACTTCTGCACGAAGTCGTCGAAGGCGAATGAGTAGTCGGTCTCGAGCGGCAGCAGCACCGGCATGCCGGAGGTGAACTCGGTCTCGTCACGGCCCTCGGTGAACGACCCCGTGCCCGACTGCATCCACGCGACCACGTACTCGTCGTGCGGAGCGAGCCCGCCCCCGAGGTGGCCGCTGAACCGCGTCTCGCGCAGCGTCATCGCGGTGTCGCCGACGGCCGTGTGCCGGAACGAGAACGGGCGGTCGCGGACGGGCCGGGCCTCGAAGCGGCCGGACGCGAAGGGGCCCTCGAGCGTCTCGCGCGCCGTGGTGAGGTCCGACGAGGTGAGCTCGAGCCTCACGGGGGTGTTCTCGAGGGCGCGCACTGGCTGAGTGTCGCACGAAGCGCTGTACCCCGGGGCCCGACGATGCGCGGGGTGGACAGACCGACCGTCCGGGCGCGGCCCCAGTGCAGGGGAGGGGCCGAGGTGGGGGAGCGGCTCGGCGCGGGGGAGCGGGCTCAGCGCTCGTCGTCGTCCTGGTAGAGCGCGATGAGCATCGCGGCCGCCTGGCGGGCGTCGCGGGCCGGGGAGGTGGTGCGGGTCATCGCGGCCGAGACCTGGGCGCCCTCGGCCAGCAGGGCGATGCTCGAGCCGAGCTCGCGGGGCAGGCCGGCGTCGAGCGCGAGGTCGGTGACGAGGGCGACGAACGACTCCTTGTGTCGCTGGGCCATCTCGGCGATGCGCGTGTTGTTGCGGCCGAGCTCGCCGTAGGAGTTGATGAAGACGCAGCCCTGGAAGGAGTCCTCCGCGAACCACTCCTCGAGGTAGCCGAAGATGGCGAGCAGCTTGTCGCGCGAGTCGGGCACCTCGACGGTCGCGTCGGCGATGTGCTGCGACCAGGTGACGTGGCGGGCCTCGAGCACGACCTCGACGAGCCCCGACTTCGACTGGAAGAGGCGGCGGATCTCGTCGATCTCGACGCCGGAGGCGGTGGCCACCTCGAGCAGGCGCACCGACCGGATGCCCCGGGAGTTGAAGAGGTCGTCGGCGACGTCGACGACGTGGCGCCCGGTGACGTCGAGGGGCGGGGGCTTCACGGCGGCTGTGGTCATGGGCTCGGATCGATCGGTGGGGTCTGGTCGGGACCTGCACGACACTAGTTGCACGATCGGCAGAACGAGCGGGAGTGGCCGCGCACGGCCGCGGTCCGCCCCCGGTTGTCCGGCATGCGCGGTGGGGCGGGGTCCGTGTTCGTGCGCCGTCGCCCGGGGCCCGGGGCGTCGCTCCCGTCCCCTAGCGTCAGCACCGTGACGGCCTACTCGAGCGACTCCGCGGTGCCCCGCGCCCACATCGGCGCGTACCCGAAGCGCCGCGCCGTGCCTGCGCCGGCCCCCGCCGACGTGCCCCCGGCCGTCGACGAGGCGCGCTACGCCGACTTCTTCGCCGAGGGCGCCTCAGCCCTCGACCCCGGTGTCGTCGTGGGCGGCGCCGACGGGCTTCGACTCGGCTGAGCCGCGCTCGCGCAGGTAGATCGACAGCACGACCATGCTGCCGACCGCCAGGAACTCCGACTGCCAGTTCTGCAGGGTCCGGTTCCAGAAGTCGGCCGACGCGACGTAGCCGGAGAGACCTGTGGGCGCTTCCAGGTCGAGCAGCTGCTGCTCGTCGTGGGCGACGTGGCCGGTGACGGCCTGGGCCGCCCACGAGGCGACGAAGATCGCCCCCATCACGAGCCCGAGCGAGTGGGAGGCGAGCCACAGCCGCCAGCCCGAGGCCGCGGCCCAGCGGGGCGAGCCGGGCAGGGCGTGCCCGCGCACGTGCTGCCGCTCGTCGCTCTGAGGGCCGACCTGGTCGAGCTCGCCCGACACCGTCGACCCGCGCTGCACGAGCCAGACCGTGGCGCCGATGAAGAGGACGAACTGCAGGTACTCCGACTGCCAGTTCTCGGCGACGTCGGCGGCGAAGCTCGACGACGTCACGTACTCGAGCCAGCTGACCGGCTGCAGGCGGGCGCTCGTCTGGTCGTCTGTGAAGGTCGCCCACCCCGCGAACGACTGGGCGACGAGCGCGGCGACGAAGAGCGCCCCGAAGAACAGGCCCAGGCCGGAGTCGCGGATCCGGTCGACGAGGCGACGCCGCGTCGTGCGCGTGCCGGTCACCGTGCCAGCGCCCCGATCACGAAGAAGGCGAGCAGGTGCGGTGCGGACGAGGTGTGCACGACATGCCTCCTGCCTAGACCGGCCCCGGCGGCGGGTCGAGCCCTCCCTCGGGATCGGGCACCGCGCCTCCCCGGGTGCTGGTGGGGGCGGCCGCGCCCCGCTCCCGGACGACGGCGGATCTCCGCGGCCCGGAGCCGGACACGGCCCGTCGGGAGGAGTTGCCTCGCCGTGTGGACTCCCTCCCCCTCTGGCTCCTGATCGTGATCTTCGTCGCCGCGGCGGCCGTGACCTGGGTCGCCGGCATCCAGCTCTCGAAGACGACCGACGTGCTCGACGACCGGCTGCACATCGGCAGCGCGCTCGGCGGGCTCATCGTGCTGGCCGTCGCGACCAACCTCCCCGAGATCGCGATCACGGTCAGCGCGGCGCTGTCGGGCGACGTGTCGGTCGCGGTCGGCAACATCCTCGGCGGCATCGCGATCCAGACCGTGGTGCTCGTGGTGCTCGACGTCTTCGGCCGCCGGGGGAAGGGGGTCGCGCCCCTCACCTACCGGGCCGCGTCGCTCACGCTCGTGCTCGAGGCGGTCGTCGTGGTCGCCGTGCTCACGGTCGTCGTGGCCGGCAGCCAGCTGCCCGACGGGCTCGTGCTGCTGCGGCTCACGCCCGACGTGGTGCTGATCGCCGTCCTCTGGGTGGTCGGGCTGCTGCTGGTGCAGCGCGCCGGGAAGGGGCTGCCCTGGCACGAGGAGGGCCGGGCCCCCGACGCGTCGCCCCACACCACGGGGCACCGACGTCGGAAGCCCGCCGAGCCGCACTCCCGCATGAGCACGACCCGCGCCTCCGTCGTCTTCGCCGTGTCGGCGCTCGCGACGCTCGCCGCCGGCGTCGTGCTCGAGCGGGCGGGCGACGCGGCGTCGTCGCAGCTGGGGCTGTCGGGGGTGCTCTTCGGCGCGACCGTGCTGGCGCTCGCCACGTCGCTGCCCGAGATCTCGACCGGCCTGCAGGCCGTGCGTCAGGGCGACGACAACCTCGCGATGAGCGACATCTTCGGCGGCAACGCCTTCCTGCCCGTGCTCTTCCTCGTCGCGACGCTCATCTCGGGCGAGGCGGTGCTGCCCGCCGCGCAGGCCTCCGACATCTACCTGACGGCGCTCGCGGCCCTGCTGACGCTCGTCTACGTGGTGGGGCTGCTCTTCCGCCCCCGGCGGCGGATCGCGGGCATGGGCGTCGACTCGCTGGTGGTGCTCGTGCTGTACCTCGTGGGGCTCGGCGGGCTGTTCGCCATCGCGAGCTGACGGCCGCGCACGGCCCCGGCGCTGCCTCGGCACGGGCCGGCGGGAGTCGCGGTGCAGGCCCGCAGGTCACGGTCGGGTAACGAGACCAGTCGATCTCGGGAGGGGCGGCGAACCCTTGTCATCCCCACCGGGAACCACAGACAAGGAGCTGCATCGTGACCATCACGCGCAAGACCATCACCAAGACCGCCCTCGGCCTCGTCGCCTCCGGCGCACTCGTCTTCTCGCTCGCCGCCTGCTCGATGGACGACACCTCGTCCGACGCCGGCTCGTCGAGCTCGTCCTCCGCCGCCGCGGAGCCCACGGCCGAGGCCACGCCGCTGGCGTCGCTGCCCGACCTGAGCAAGGGCGTCGACACCCAGGTCGCCGTCGACCAGTCCTTCGTCGACGCGCTCACCAGCCTCGGCCTGACCCCCGGCGTCGTCGGCACCGCGACCTTCACCGACGGCTCCTTCGCCTTCCCGATCACGGGCGGCAACGTCGACTACTACGACCCCGCCAGCGACGTCCGGCCCTACGTCCAGGGCGAGATCGACCACGACGGCTCCGGCCTGTCGCTGACCGCCGCCGACGGCACCGTCGTCGAGCTCACCGACTTCCGGATCGACCCGGGCGAGTCGAAGCTCTACGGCACCGTCACCGCCAACGGCACCGTCGCCGCCGAGGACGCCTACCTGTTCAACCTCTACGGCGGCTCGCTGAAGCCCCTGCAGACCGAGGGCGACAACGCGATCCTCGAGGGCACCACGGTGCACGTCAGCCCCGACGCGGCCGCGCTGCTGAACCAGACCTTCAAGACCGACGCCGTCCAGGACGAGATGCTCGTCGGCGTCGCGAAGATCACCGTCGCCACCAAGTAGCACCCGCCGTCGCCCTCCGGCGACGCACCCCACCCGGTCGACGACCCGACCGGTGGTTCCCGGAAGAGCCCCGCTGCGCACCGCGCAGCGGGGCTCTTCCGCGTGTGCGGGCGGGGTCGACGAACGGTGTCGAGTCGGGCTGTCAAGCACGTTTGGGACGGGATGTACCCCTCCGGCCCAACCCGGGCGCCGTGCGGGAGCGCCCGGTCGAGAGTGGCCGCAACCACAGAGCGGCCGCTCCCCCGGCGGCCGACCGACCATCCCGAGAGGTCTCGACATGAGCGACACTGACCACACCGACGGCACTCCGTCGACCCCCCTGTACGACCAGGCGGCCGGTTCGACGTCGTCCCTGGGCGACGTCACCGGTCAGGGCGACCCGTTCGACTCCGTCGTCGCGGGCACGTCCGCCCCGGGCGCCACCACGACCGGCACGGGCACGAGCTCCGGCTCCGGCTCCGCCGACTCGTCGGGCTCCGGCAAGGCCGACGCGGCCAAGGGCGAGGTGAAGGCCGTCGCCGGCGACGCGGCGGACTCCGCAGCAGGTCGCGGGCACCACGAAGGATCAGGCCGGCAAGGTCGCCTCCGAGGCGTCCGGCCAGGCGAAGCAGCTCTTCGGCCAGGCCACCTCCGAGCTGAAGGACCAGGCCGGCGCGCAGCAGCAGAAGGCGGCCGAGGGCCTCCACGCCGTCAGCCAGCAGCTGACCTCCATGGCCGACTCGAGCGACACCGGGCTCGCGCAGGACCTCGTCCGGAACCTCAGCGGCCGCGCCCACGGCGTCGCCAGCTGGCTCGAGGGCCGCGACCCCGGCACCCTGCTCGACGACGTCAAGCACTACGCCGCGCGCAAGCCCGGCACCTTCATCGCGATCGCCGCCGTCTCCGGCCTCTTCGCCGGACGCGTCGTCAAGGCGCTGACGGCCGAGGCCAAGAGCGAGCACGCGAGCGACGCGGGCTCGACGGGCACCGGCACCGCCTCGACGACGCCCGCGGGCGTGACGAGCCGCACCGCGCCTCCGGCCGGCGACGCGACCATCACCGGCCCCGTCGCGGGCGAGTACGACGTCGTCACCGAGGGCGACGTGCCCGGCTTCGGCACGACCACGAGCTCCAGCACCCCGGGCACCTTCCCGGGCGAGGGGGCGACGCGCCCGTGACCGACGCCACCTTCCCCGGCGGCGGCGTGCCCGCCGGCGGGCCCACCCCCGGCGTGCCGGACCCGGAGGAGCGTGCGGCGACGTCGTCGCTGGGCGACCTCCTCGGCAGCGTCACGAGCGACATCTCCACCCTCTTCCGCCAGGAGGTCGACCTCGCCAAGGCGGAGCTGACCGAGTCGGCCAAGAAGGCGGGCAAGGGCGCCGGCATGTTCGGCGGAGCGGGCCTCACCGGCCTGTTCGCCCTGCTCTTCCTGTCGCTGGCCGCGATGTGGAGCCTCGGCGAGCTGATCGGCCTGGGCTGGTCGTCGCTGATCATCGCCGTCGTCTACGCCGTCGTCGCGCTCGTGCTGTTCACGCGCGGACGCAAGGAAGTCAAGGACATCACGGGGGCGCCGAAGACGGCCGACTCCCTCAAGAAGATCCCCGAGACCGTGAAGCCTGGAGGCCACTGATGAGCACCACTGACGAGAACAAGACCCCGGAGCAGATCCGGGCCGAGATCGAGCGCACCCGGGCGGGCCTCGGCTACGACGTCGACGCCCTCGCCGACAAGGTGAACCCGACGAGCATCGCCCACCGCCAGACCGACAAGGTCATGGGCAAGTTCAGCAGCGTCAAGGAGTCCGTCATGGGCACCGCGCACCACGGCACGAGCAGCGTCTCCGGCGCCGCGTCGGGCGCTGTCGACTCCACGAAGGACACCGTGCACCAGGGCGTCCAGACGGCGAAGGGCAACCCGCTCGCCGTCGGCCTGATCGCCTTCGGCGCCGGCTGGCTCCTGTCGTCGCTGATCCCCGCCTCGGACAAGGAGCAGGAGCTCGTCGCCCAGGCGAAGGAGCAGGCCGGCCCCGCCGTCGACGCCGTCAAGGGCGCCGCGCAGGACGTCGCGCAGAACCTCAAGGAGCCGGCGCAGGAGGCGTTCGCCAGCGTCAAGGACACCGCCCAGGAGGCGGCGGGCACCGTCAAGGACGAGGCCCGGTCGGCCGCGGGCGACGTGAAGGACAGCGCGCAGCAGTCGAAGGACACGGTCCAGGGCGCGTAGCGACCCGGCTCCGCCGACGAGGTGGCCCGCCCCGCCCTCCCCACCACGGTGGGGGAGCGGGCGGGCCACCTCGTCCGGGTGCGCGGCGTGCGTCGCGCGTGGCGCCGCAGCGAGGTGACGCGTCCTGGGCCCTCGCGTGCCCGCAAGACCCAGCAAGCGTCACCTCGATGGTGGTCGCGCGGACGCAGCGACGCCCTGCCTCGCGGGAAGCGTGTGCACATCGCGAGGCAGGGCGTCGGGCAGCGTCGGGGGGACGACGCCACCGGGGCACCGCCGGGGGGAGCGGTGCCGGTCAGGGGCTCGGCTAGCGGCCGAGGACGATCGACCCGGTCTGGGTGCGGATCGTCGAGGTGTGGGTGGCCAGGCGACCGAACTGCGCGCGGACGTAGCGGCCGAGCGAGGTGCGCGGCACCGACGGCGAGACGTACGACCCGACGAGGCGCTCGGCGCCGCGGGTCGACGACACGTAGCTGCCGACCGGCTCGTCGCGGCGAGCGGTGCTGGTGTACTGGCCGCCCAGCGGGAAGGGCTGGGCGGGGGCGGCGGTGCGGGTGTGGTTCGTGCTCATGGGGGCCTCCTCGGCGTGCGGGGCGGCGAGGCGGCACCGTCGGGTCGGGTGGCGTTCCTCGTCACCGTCGGCGTTGCCTCTACCCTAGCCCTAGTTTTGAATCATTCAAGACAACGACCGAACTGCACAGCGAGACCCCAGGAACCCGCGCCCGCCTCGTGGGCGCACGGGGGTCGACGCGAGTCCCGGGGAGGCGCGACTAGCGTGGGGCGGTGACCGCGCCGACCCAGCCCCGAGCCCCTCGTGAGACCCGCTCCTTCGCCCCGCCGAGCGGGCCCGTCGTCGGCCTCGTCGACGGCGACGTGGTGCGGGTGCTCGGCGTGCCGTACGCGGAGGCCGAGCGCTTCGAGGCTCCCCGACCCGCGACTCCTGCGGTCGACGCCGACGGCCGGGCCGTGCCCTACGAGGCCTTCTCGCGCGCGCCCGCCTCGCCGCAGCTCTCGTCGCGCACGCTCAGCGCCCTGATCGAGGGCGCGAGCGACGGCATGGTCGACTCCGAGCGGTGCCAGGCGCTGTCGATCACGCTGCCCGCCGACCTCGAGCCGGGGGAGTCGCTGCCGGTGATGGTGTGGATCCACGGCGGCTCGTACGTGACGGGCGCCGGCGACCTCGGCGTCTACGACCCTAGGGCGCTCGTGGCCGAGCAGCGCGTCGTCGTCGTGACGGTGACCTACCGCCTCGGCATGCTGGGCTTCTACGGCGACGGCGCCTCGGTGCCCGCCAACCTCGGGCTGCTCGACCAGGTGGCCGCCGTGCGCTGGGTGCACGAGAACGTCGCGGCGTTCGGCGGCGACCCCGACCGCGTGACGCTCTTCGGCCAGTCGGCGGGCGGCGACTCGGTCGCCCACCTGATGATCAGCGAGGGTGCCCGGGGCCTCTTCCGCCGCGCGATCGTGCAGAGCGCGCCGCTCGGCATCACCCGCGGCCGCTCGCGCATGAACCGAGCCATGGTGGAGGCGGTGGGGACCCCGCCCCGGAACGCCCCCGTCGCGCAGGTGCTCGCCCTCCAGGCCGCGGCCGAGAAGGCCGCCCGCCGGTTCGGCCTCCGCGGGGGCATGGCGTTCGGGCTGCAGTACGGCCAGGCGCCCCTGCCCGCCGAAGCCGACCGGGAGGCCGCGTGGCGCGAGGTCGCGCCCGACGTCGACCTGCTGATCGGCTCGACCAGCGAGGAGACGGGCCTGTTCTTCGCGTTCGTGCCGGCGCTGGAGCGCCTGGCTGCGCTGCCCGTCGTCGGGCGGGTCTTCCGGCGGCTGCTCGTCGGCGCGACCACCCACGCGATCTACGGGCGCGACGCCCGCGCGTTCGCGGCGCGGCACCGGGCGGCCGGCGGCCGGGCCGTCCGCTACGAGCTCACCTGGGCCCCGGAGGGGGCCGTCTTCGGCGCGGCGCACGTGACCGACGTGCCGCTGCTGCTCGGCGGCGTCGACAGCTGGGGGCACACGATGCTCGTCGGCGACGCCGACTGGGCCGACGTCGACCGCCGCGGGCGGCGGGTGCGCCAGATCTGGGCCGACTTCGCCCGCACCGGCACGGTCGCGGCGGACGCGGGGGCGGGGCTGCAGGGGACGATCCGCCTCTTCCGGAGCTGACCTGCAGCAGCCTCCCGCGCCTCCTGCGCCTCCTGCGCCTTCTGCGCCTCGCGCGTCTTCTGCGCCTCGCGCGTGACGAGGTCGTGGGCCGGTGCCCCCGCACCGGCCCCCGACCCCGGGCCGACCGCCCCCCGGCGGCCGACCACGGCCCGGCGCCCCCGCGCCGAGCCGGGTCTCGTCAGCCGCGCCTCGCCGCGGCGATCACCTCGGCAGCCGGCACGAGCTGCTGGAAGCCGTCCGGGGCCGTCGGGGCGGACTGGCTGAACACCTGGACCCAGGTGTCGGCGACCACCATGTCGATGACGCAGCCACTTCGGCCCACCTCGGAGGAGCACGATCCTCGGGCGTCCTCAGCGCCGGCGACCGTGACCGGCGTGCCCGGCACGAGGGACTCGCGGAGGGCCCACGCTGCTCCGTCAGCCCACACCGCCTCGACCGCGTAGAGACCGTCCAGCTGCTGGTCCTGGACGACCCAGGTGCAGATCGGTGCGTCGAGCTGCGTCAGCTCGATGCCGGTGGAGACGGCGTCGGTGGCCAGCTGGTCGGTCGGTTCGTCGAGCGGTCCCGCCCCGACGGCGGGAGCCAGTGCCGCTGCCGAGGGCAGGCCGTCGCACCCGGTCACACCCCAGGTCGACGTCGGCACCCGCCACGGTGCCGGCGGCGTCCGGGCCTCCAGCAGACCCGCGAGCGCCGCGGCGGCGGGTCGGAGCGTGTCCGCGGTCGGCGCTGCGACGTAGCCGCCCGCCGAGGCCGCGCGGAAGTCGTAGGCTCCGACCTCCATCCACCAGGGTCCGACCACCACGGAGCTGCGGCACGCACGGTCCATGTCCGGGTCACACGCGACGGCGGACGCGTCGCCCACCCCGAGTTCGGACAGGCCGGACTGGCGCAGGCCCGAGATCCACTCGAGGCCACGAGGTCCCTGCGGGACGATCGTCACGGAGAAGCCGCTCAAGGGCCCGGACGTGCTCACGTCACCCTCGACCCAGGTGCACCGGAGGGCACCTTCCTGCAGGTACTCCGCAGTGTAGGGAGCGAGGGGCACCTCCTCCACGGACGCCCCCGGCACGACCTCGTCGACCCCGATCTGGTCGCCGAGCGTCGCGCAGTCCACGTCGTACGCGGGCCGCGGCACCGGGTCCTGCTCGGGCGCGGCCGGAGTGAAGGTCGGGGTCGCCGTCGCGCGCGGCGTCGCCGAGGGCTCCGGGGTGCTCGTCGGCGAGGCCGGCGCGGCCGCCTCGAACGGCGAGGGCAGCACGAGCGCCAGGGCGCCCGAAGCGCCGCCGATGCCGAGCAGCGCCACGAGGCCGAGGGTGAGGCCGAGGTGCCGGCGGGCCCACGGGCGGGGCTTCGCGGGGGGCTCGGTCGCCGCTCGCTGCAGCACCTGCTGCTTCATCGAGACGAGCATGCGGTTCAGGTCGTCACCGACGGGGGGCTCAACGTCCATCGTTCGTCACCGCCTTCCTGAGTCGGGCGCGGCTCCGGCTCACCCGTTGGGTGAGGGAGCCGACGCTGATGCCGAGCGCCTTCGCGGCCTCGGCGTAGGAACGTCCCTCGATGAGGCACAGCTCGATGACCTGCTGGTCGAGGGGGCTGAGGGCGTCGATCTCGGCGCGCACCCAGCGGAGCCGCTCCCGCGCCTCGGCCGCGTCCTCCTGGTCGAGGTCGGCGAGGTCGAGCGGCAGCTCGTCGGCGGAGTCACGGACCCGCTTGCGACGGAGGTTCATCGCGTGGTTGCGGCACGCGACGAGCAGCCAGGGCAGCAGCGACCCGTCGTGCAGCACGATCTCGGCCGACCGTCGCCACATCGTGACGAGCGTGTCCTGCACGACCTCCTCGACGTCCATGCGGCTGTCGACCAGTGCCCACGCGTACCGGGTCACGGCCGGCGCGTAGCGGTCGAAGATCGTCGACAGCGCGTGCCGGTCGCCCGTCGCCGTGCGTCGTACGAGATCGGAGTCGCTCTCCGTCGTCAGGTCCATGTCCACCCCCCTCACCTAGGAATGTCGCCGGAGGACGGATCCTGACGAACTCGTGCAGATCTCTTCAGCAGGCCCTGTGGGAGGCGCGGTGCGCACCCGGCCCCGCCCGCGCCTCCGGCGCTCAGGTGAACTGGATCGGCGTGCCGACGGGCAGCGTCGCCAGCGCCTGCGTCATCGCCGCCGACACCCGGACGCACCCGTGCGAGGAGCCGGTGGGGTCGGGGTAGTAGTGGATCGCCGTCAGCGCGGAGTTGCCGCCGTAGCCCGCCAGCAGCGGCGAGTGCGCGCCGGTCAGCGCGATCGGCTGGCCCTGCGTGTAGCCGATGCTCGGGTCGACGTAGTTGGCCTCCATGTAGGTGGCCGTCCCGGCCGGCGTGGGGTCGTCGGGGGAGCCGAGGCGAGCGACCTCCTGGGCCGAGACCGCGCCGTCCTGGTCGAGCACCGAGATCACCGAGCTGGCGTTGTCGACGAGCATCGACTGCGTCGCGGGGCTGAGCGTGAAGTCGGCCGCTCGTGCCCACGCGAACGTCGCGCTCGGGGCGGCGGCGACCCCGCCGTCGCCCGGCGTCGCGCTGCGGGCGGGCGTCGAGATGAGCACCATGCCCCCGTCGAGGCCCGGGCTCGTGCCCCAGACCGCGGTGGCGGCGGGGCGGTTCAGCGTCGGGACGGTGGCGCCGAACGTCGCGACCGGGGCCGCGTCGGCCGAGGGGCTCGCGTAGAGGGCGACGAGCGCGGCTCGCGGGGTCGCGATCGTCCACTGGTTGGTCGGCGTGAGGTCGCCGCCGTCGAGCAGCTCGGGCACGACCGCGTCGAAGAACGCGAGCGGGAGCGCGGCCAGGGCCTCGGGCGAGGGAGGCGCGGGCACGGCCGCCGGGGCCGGCGCGGCGGTGGGGCTCGGGCTGGGCGTCGGCGCGGCGGCGGGCGCGGAGGTCGGCGCGGCGGCGGGCTCGCCGCGGGTCACCGCGACCGCGACGGTGCCCGCGGCGACGAGGGCCAGCGCGGCGGCGCCGGCGAGGACGGCGGTGCGGCGGGGGAGGCGGCGGGGTGCGGCGGCGGGAGTGGAGGCGGCCGCGGGCGTGCCGGCGTCGGAGGTGCCTGCCGCGACGGTGCCGGCCGCGGGGGCGGCCTCGGGCGTGCCGGCGTCGGCCGGCCGGCCGGGGCCGTGCGGGGCGGGGGGCGTCGCGTCCGGTGTCTCGTCCACAGTGCGTCCAGTCTGCCCGGCGAGGGGCCGCTCCGGGCAGAACGAGAGTGATCTGTGATCTCGACCCGCGACTCCCGCGTCCCTGCGCTCCTCCGGCGCGGATCCCTCTCAAATTTGAGAGGGCGCCTACCGGGCGAGCGCGGTCAGCTCGGCTCGGGTCGCGGCCCCGGCCTTCCGCAGCAGGTTCGAGACGTGGAACTTCACCGTGTTCTCGCTGATGCCGAGTGCCTGGGCGATCGACCGGTTGCGCGCCCCCGACGCGACGAGCCGCAGCACCTCGCGCTCGCGCGGGCTGAGGGCGACCGACTCGTCGAGGCTGCCCGGCTCCGCGGGCGGGTCGAGGGGCAGCGTCACGGCGACGTCGCTGCCCCACCCCGGCGTCGACGCCACGTCGAGCGAGCCGTCGAGCGCCGCGACCCGCTCGGCGATCGGCCGCAGCGAGTCGTCGTGCACCGTCAGCTCGCCGGCCCCGTCGTCGCGGATGCCGATCAGCAGGTTGAGCCCGTCGCAGTCCCACTGGATCCGCACCCGGCTCGACCGCCCGGAGTCGACGAGGGCGAGCACGGCGCTCCGCACGATGGCGCGTGCGGCGTGGGCCACCTCGCCGGGCAGGGCCCGGCCGGTCGCGGGCGGCTCGACGAACTGCACGTCGAGGTCGCCGAACCGCACGAGGGGCCGCAGGTCGTTCCGGAGGCGCGCGAAGGCCCCGACCACCGGCTCGAGCAGCAGCGAGCGCTGCTGGTCGGTCTCGGTGCGGATCTCGACCATCGCCGAGGCCGCGATCTCGGTCGCGAGCGTCCGGGCGGCGCGATCGTCGAGCCGGGTCGAGCGGAGCGTCGCGAGCAGCGACTCGAGCGTGAGGGCCTGTCGGTCGACGAGGTCCGACACGGCCCGCGCGTGCTCGACGACGAGGGCCCGGCTGGCGGGGGAGGGCAGCGGCAGGTCGTCGTCGGTCACCCGCCCGACCCTACCCGCGCCTCCCCGACCTACCCGTTCGGGCAGGTCGCCCCCACCGGACGGACGGCCCCGGGGAGGCGCGGTGCGCGTAGACCAGGAGCCATGCCTCCCGCAGACACCGCCGACCGCCCCGACGCCGCCGTCCCCTCCGTCGCGCTCGACCTCGTGCGCGCCGAGGTCGACCGGGCCGTCCGTGCCGTCGTCGACACCGACCCCGACGGCCTCGCCGCCGTCGCCGACCTGCTCTCCGGGGCGCGCCGCGTCTTCGTGCACGGAGCCGGCCGCTCGGGCCTGGCGCTCCGCATGACGGCCATGCGCCTCATGCACCTGGGCCTCACCGTCCACGTCGTGGGCGAGGTGACCGCGCCGGCGATCGGCGAGGGCGACGTGCTGCTCACGGCGAGCGGCTCGGGCACCACCGGCGGCATCGTCGGCGCGGCCCAGTCGGCCGTCGACGCCGGGGCCCGCGTCGCCGCGGTCACCACCGACGACTCGTCGCCCCTCGCCGAGGTCGCCACGGCCGTGCTGATCGTGCCCGCCGCCGACAAGCTCGACCGCTCGAGGGCCGCCTCGGCGCAGTACGCCGGCGGCCTCTTCGAGCAGGTCGTCGTGCTGGTCGGCGACGCGCTGTTCCACGCCCTCTGGCAGCGGTCGGGCCAGAGCGCCGACGACATGTGGCCCCGCCACGCCAACCTCGAGTAGCCGCACCGCGCCTCCTCGACACCCCCTCACCCCACCACAGAAGGAGCACCACATGAAGCTGCAGTTCGCCATGGACACCCTGACCACCGACGCCGCCCTCGAGCTGGCGGCCGCCGCCGCCCCGAGCGTCGACATCATCGAGCTCGGCACCCCGCTGATCAAGGCGGAGGGCTTCCGCGCCATCACCGCGATCAAGGAGGCGCACCCCGACAAGATCGTGTTCGCCGACCTCAAGACGATGGACGCCGGCGAGCTCGAGGCCGACGAGGCCTTCAAGGCCGGTGCCGATCTGGTCACCGTGCTCGGCGTCGCTGGTGACAGCACCATCGCCGGTGCCGTCAAGGCCGCGAAGGCGCACGGCAAGGGCATCGTCGTCGACCTGATCGGCGTCAGCGACAAGGCCGCCCGCGCCAAGGAGGTCGTCGCGCTCGGCGCCGAGTTCGTCGAGATGCACGCCGGCCTCGACGAGCAGGCCGAGGAGGGCTTCACCTTCGAGAAGCTGCTCGAGGCCGGCCGCGCCTCGGGCGTGCCGTTCTCGGTCGCCGGCGGCGTGAAGGCCGCGACGGTCGGCTCCGTGCAGGACGCCGGCGCGCAGGTCGCCGTCGCCGGTGCCGCGATCTACTCGGCCGACGACGTCGCCGGTGCCGCCGCCGAGATCCGCGCCGCGATCAAGTAACGGCACCACCGCCTCCTCGCTGACGAACCCCGTCCTCGCCGAGGAACCACGCCGCGGCGTGGTTCCCGTGCGAGGACGGGGTTCGTCGTGGGCCGACGGCGTCCTAGCCTGGGGCGATGACCGAGCCGACGCCCGCCCCCGCGACCCCGCCCGCGCCTCCCGAGCCCGGCATCTACCGCCACTTCAAGGGCGCCCTCTACGAGGTCGTCGGCACCGGGCGGCACAGCGAGACCGAGGAGCCGCTGGTCTTCTACCGCAAGCTCTACGACGACTACTCGTTCTGGGTGCGCCCCCTCGCCGACTTCGTCGCGCACGTGACGCGGGGCGAGCACGACGGGCCCCGGTTCACCCGCCTGCACTGAGCTGACCCGGGCACATTCCGACCTGGGCATGTGCCGCGAGGTCGAGACCGCACAGGGGTTTGCCAGGAAGCCGGTCGGTCCCGTTCAGGCCGGGCGTGCATGCTTGCCGCTTCGTCTGCGCGTACGCCCTGTCCCCCGCGGGAGCGCGGACGAACGAACGGGCCCTGAGCCCTGCCGCACCACCGACCCCGTCACGCCGACGCGTCCTCGCGCCGTCTCGCCCGAACCTCGGGAGCCTGCCCCCGCAGGCCGGAGACGCCGTGCCCCGAGATCCGGAGGGACCGTCCGACACCGCCACCGCGGTGATCGCCCCCGTGTGACGCGTGCCCGCTCCCTCGAGGAGCACCCGGAGCCCCTCCGGAGGCGCGGGTCGGCCGAGCATTGGACGACATGACCTCCGAGAACACCAGCGCCACCGTGCCCGCCGAGGGCACGAGGCCGACGGCCCCCGCCGCGGCCGCCCCCACCCGCCGCGAGCTCGCCTCCGCCCGTCGCCGCACCGCTCGTCGCCGCACGATCGCGATCGGCTCGATCGCCGCGGTCGCCCTCGTGACCGGCTCCGGCTTCGCCCTCGTGAACCGCGCTCCGTCGGCCGAGGCCGTCGCCGCCGCGCACGCCGCCGAGACCGAGAGGCAGGAGGACGCCATCGCGTCGGCCCTCGCCGACGCCCAGGCGAAGGCGACTCTGGACGCCGCGTCGCAGGTCGTCGCGTCGTCGCAGGGCAAGGTCGACGCGTCGGCCCTGCAGACCAGCGTCGCCTCGCTCGCCGACTACGAGTCGCTCGACGCCGACACGCTCGCCGACCGGGTCGCCGCGACCGTCGACAGCGCCCGCACGGTGCAGTCCGCCGCCGCCGAGGCCGACCGCCAGGCCGACGCCGCAGCCGCCGCCGCCGCAGCGGCCGCCGCCCAGGCGGAGGCCGACCGGCAGGCCGCCGCCGCCGCGCAGGCCGCCGCCGACGCCGCCGCGGCCCTCGCCGCGCAGAACACGCCCGCCGGTGCCAAGGCCACCGCGCAGGCCCTCGCCTCGTCGAAGTACGGCTGGGGCAGCGACCAGTACGGCTGCCTCGTGAACCTCTGGACCAAGGAGTCCGGCTGGAACTACCAGGCCTACAACCCGAGCGGCGCGACCGGGATCCCGCAGGCCCTGCCGGGCAGCAAGATGGCCACGGCCGGCAGCGACTGGGCGACCAACGCCTCGACGCAGGTCGCCTGGGGCCTCGACTACATCAAGCGCGCGTACGGCACCCCGTGCAGCGCCTGGCGCCACAGCCAGTCCGTCAACTGGTACTGATCGGTCCGGCCT
The DNA here is from genome assembly GCF_014217665.1 of Frigoribacterium sp. NBH87. NCBI lineage: Bacteria > Bacillati > Actinomycetota > Actinomycetes > Micrococcales > Microbacteriaceae > Frigoribacterium > Frigoribacterium sp. NBH87. Next base: position 1,738,625 of record NZ_CP043650.1, on the reverse strand, counting down.
GACCCGCTCACGGCGGGGCGCCTCCCTCGGGAGGCGCCCCGCCGTCGTCGTCCCGTCCGGCGCCGGCTCGGCGTGCGGGGCTCGGGAGTCGGCGGGCGAGTGCGACCCCGCCGGGCGACCGTGACGGCCCGCCCCGGTCGCACCCGCCCGCCCGGCGTCGACCCTCAGTCCTGCGGCGGGATGGTCTTGAACTCGTCCTCCTCGCGCGGCACGGGCACGAGCGAGGTCGGGGCCGGGCCGGGCTCCGACGCGCCGTCGCCGGGGGAGGCGGGCACGGTCACGGTCGGCGCGGGCGTGGGCGCGGGCGTCGCGGGCTCGGGAGTCGCGGTGGGGCTGACGGGGCTCGGCGTCACCTCGACGACCGGCTCGTCGTCGCCGCAGCCGGCGAGCACGACGGCTCCGAGCGCCGCCGTCAGCAGCACGGTCGCGACCTTCGCCTGTCCCCTCATGCGCCGAGCCTACGCACCCGCCGGGGGAGAGGTCGAGGAGGCGCGGGTCGCCCGGACACTGTCCGGTCGCCCTGGGCAGGATGGGCGCATGACCCCGCCGGAGCCCCGCGACGACGCCGAGGCGCGTCGTGCGGCGCGACCCGAGGCGCTGCCCTGGACGCTGCGGACCGCCAGCGCCGCCGACGTGCACGACATCGCCGTGTTCCAGACCGAGACGTGGCGGGAGGCCTACCGCGACGTCGTCGACCCGGCCTACCTCGCGGCCGTGGGCGTGCCCGAGAGGGTGGCCTCGTGGGGCCTGCGCGTCGCCTCGCCGGCGCGGCACGTGGTGGTCGCCCGGGTGCGCGACGCCGCGGGGGACACCTCAGGCGACGACGCTGACGACACCCCGGGCGACGATGCACGGGGCCCCTCGGCCGACGACGCGCGCGGCGAGGTGGCCGGCGTCGTCAGCTGGGCGCACGGCGACCTCCGCCACGACCCGTTCGACCTCGACCTCGTCGAGCTGACGACCCTCTACGTCGGCGCCGCCCACCGCGGCGGCGGCCTCGCCGACGCCCTCCTGCGGGAGGCGCTGGGCGATGGTGCCGCCTACCTCTGGGCCTTCGAGCGAAACGCCCGGGCCCTCGCGTTCTACGCCCGGCACGGGTTCGTCGCCGACGGCACGCGCAAGCTCGACGTGCCGACCGGAGCGTGGGAGCGGCGACTCGTCCGCCCGCCCCGCCCCGCGCCCGGAGGCGTGAGCTAGGACCGGAGCCCGCACCGCGCCTCCCGCAGGCTAGGCCCGCGCCGACCAGCTCGCACCCACCAGCCCGCGCCGACCAGCCCGCGTCAGACGGCCGCGACCAGCGTCCAGGCCCCGCCGTCGCGGCGCAGCACCCGGCCGCCGAGGACGTCGGCGAGCTCGCCGACCGTCGCCTCGACCACGGCGCCGACCGCCACCGCCACGTCGTCGTCGGGCGAGGTGTAGCGCACGACGAGCTGGGGCTCGCCGCGGCTCAGCAGGATGTCGCGCGCCTCCACCGTCGTCAGCTCGGCCGCGGCGTCGGCGGCGCGGGGCAGCAGCTCGTCGGGGCGGGAACCGGGGCGCAGGGTTCCCACGGAGAGGGCGACGCGGTACGAGGGCATGCCCCGATCCAACCGCCGACCCCTGACAGCCGTGCCGCGAGGATGTCGGTCACCGGCACCGGCACCGCGGCCCCCCCCCGCGGAGGCGCGGGTCAGCCCAGCGCGGAGGCCGCGTCCCCCGCGGCGACGGCCGCGCCGCCGAGCGGAGGCTCGGGGACGACGCGCATGCCCGTGGTCGTGGTCGCCGTCGCGAGCATCGCGTCGACCCACGCGCGGTTGATCGCGGCCATGCGGCTGCCGGCGTAGACGAAGCGGAGCGGGATGGACTCGTGCACCCAGAGCACGTGGCGCCCCTGGCCCGAGCCGTCGGCGTCGCGCCAGGTGAGGGAGAAGCTCTCGTGCCGGCGCAGCTTCGCGACGACGGCGAGCTGGAGGTGCGCGAGCGTCCGGTCGTCGATGTCGACGGCCGTGCGGTCCGACCCGTAGAACAGTGTCCCCAACGTGCTCCTCCTCAGCTCACTACGGTAGATGCCCGCCCCGGCATGGACGGCTCCGGACCCGACCCCTTGACACCGCCGAGACCCCCGCGCTGGTGCCTCGGACGGCGTGTCACGAGCCCGTGACGGGGCCGACACGTGCCCGACCCCGGGGCCTGGCATCATCGGCGCATGCGCCGAACCGCCACCGCCCACCTCGACCTCGACGTGGCGGGCCCCGCCGAGCTCGTCCTCTCGATCGCCGCCGCGCGCCTGCCGGGCACGGAGCTCGACGAGCAGCTCGTCGTCACGCTCGACGGCGAGCCCGTCGACGTGCGCGAGGTCGACGACCGCCACGGCACGCGGCTGCACCTCTGCGAGGTGGGCCCCGGCACGGTCGTCGTCGACTACCGGGCCACCGTGACCGGCCACGCCGACGCCCCCGAGCGCGACGAGATCGACCTCGTCCGCTACCGGCGGCCGAGCCGCTACTGCGAGTCGGACACCCTCGCCCCGACCGCCCGCGCCGAGTTCCGGGGCCTCGAGGGGCGCGGGCTCCTGGCCGCGGTGAGCTCGTGGGTGGGCGCCCAGCTGGCGTACGTCCCGGGCGCGAGCGCCCCGACCGACGGCGCCGTCCAGACGCTGCTCGACCGGCGGGGCGTCTGCCGCGACTACGCGCACCTCGTCGTCGCCCTGCTGCGGGCGCTCGACGTGCCCGCCCGACTCGTGTCGGTCTACGCACCCGGACTCGCGCCGATGGACTTCCACGCCGTCGCCGAGGCCTGGGTCGACGGGGCGTGGCACGTCGTCGACGCCACGGCCCTCGCCCCGCGGCAGACGCTCGTGCGCATCGCGACCGGGCGCGACGCGAGCGACACCGCGTTCCTCTCGAGCTACGGCGCCTACGTGGGGCTGCGGTCGATGACGGTCACCGCGGTCGCGGACGAGCTGCCGCGCGACGACGTCACCGCCTTCGTGACGCTCGGCTGAGCGCGGCGGCCGACCCCCTCAGGTCGTCAGCGGCGGCGGCAGCGGCGGCGGCAGCGTCCGCGCCCCGGACCGTCGGCGGCCCGGAGCCGGCGATCGCCCGCGACGCCGGCTCAGTCGCGCCCGGCCTGCGGGTCGTCGGCGTCGTGGGCGAGCTCGGCGCCCTCCTCGGAGCGCTCGGCGGGCTCGTCCTGCAGGGGCCCCGCGGGCCACGACGACGGCCCGGCCGAGCCGGCCGGGTACTCGTCGAGGGCCACGACCCCGCTCGACCAGGCCTGCACGACCGGCGTCAGGATGCGCCAGCCCTCCTCGGCGGAGTCGCCGCGCACCGACAGCGTCGGGTCGTCGTCGAGGATGCCCTCGAGCACCTCGCCGTAGGCCGTCAGGTCCGACGCGCCGAAGACGGCCTTCAAGGAGGCGCGGGAGAGGTCGTACGCGTCGCCCGGCCCGTTCACGTTCAGCTCGAGCGACATCTCGTCGGGGCTGATCGCGATGCGCAGGCGGTCGGGCTCGCCGCCGCCGACGAACTCGCGCGGCACGTGGGCCGGCGGGCGGAAGGTGATGACGATCTCGCGGCGGCGCGAGGCCAGCGCCTTGCCCGAGCGGAGCAGGATCGGCACGCCGGCCCAGCGCCAGTTCTGCACCTCGACGACGACCTCGGCGAGCGTCTCGGTCTCGAGCGACGGGTCGACGCCCTGCTCGTCGGCGTAGGCCGGCAGCTCGCGGCCGTCGACCGAGCCGGCGCCGTAGCGGGCCCGGCGGGTGTGGCGCGTCGCGTCGTCCTGCCAGATGCGGGTGGCGCGCAGCACCAGCTCCTTCTCGTCGCGGAGGTCGGCGGCGGTGAGGGTCGCGGGCGCGTTCATCGTCAGCACGGCCATCACCTGCAGCAGGTGGCTCTGGATCATGTCGACCATCGCGCCGGCGTGGTCGTAGTAGCGGGCGCGGTTCTCGAGCGCGAGCTCCTCGTCGTAGACGATCTCGACGCTCTCGACGTGCTGGTTGTTGAGCATCGGCTCGATGAGGCGGTTCGCGAAGCGGAGCCCGAGCAGGTTCAGCACGGTCGACCGGCCGAGGAAGTGGTCGACGCGGTGCACCTGGTCCTCGGGCACGAGCTTCAGCACCGAGCGGTTGAGCGCCTTCGCCGACGCCAGATCGGTGCCGAAGGGCTTCTCGAGGGCGAGGGCCGTGCCGTCGGGCAGGTCGACCTCCCGCAGCGCCGCGCAGGCCTTCTCGGTGATCGCCGGCGGCAGGGCGAAGTAGATCGAGGGCGGCGAGTCGCAGGCCTCGAGGAGCGTGCGCAGCCCCTCGGCGCCGGTCACGTCGGCCGTGACGTACCGCGTCGACTCGAGCAGGGCGTCGACGGCGGGGCCCGAGGCGTCGACCGACGCGAACGAGTCGCGCACGCGCTGGGTCCACTCCTCGGCGGTGTACTCCTCGACGCCGGCGCCGATCAGCTGCACGCGACGCTGGGGCTCGTGGGCGAGCAGCCCGCCGAGGCCGGGCATGAGGAGGCGCGAGGCGAGGTCTCCGCTCGCCCCCAGGATCAGCAGGGTCGCGGGGCCGTGGGCCGACGAGCCGGCCTTGGCGGCCGTCTCGGTGTTCGCAGTCGTCATGTCGTGCACGCTAGACCGCCGGGTCAGGCGCGGCGCGTCGGCCGCACCGACACCACCTCGGCGGTGGCGCCGTGCGGCAGGTCGACGACGAGCCGCACCGCGTCCGCGACCGACCCCGGCTCGAGGTAGAGCGCGGTGTCGTAGCGCCCGCCCTCCTTCTCGACGAGCTCGCGCTGCATGTCGGTGTCGACGCGGCCCGGGTGCACCGAGCTGACGCGCACCCCGTGGGGGCGCTCCTCCTCGCGGAGGGCGTCGGTGAGGGCGCGCAGGGCGAACTTGCTCGCGGCGTAGGTGCCGCCGCCGGTGCCGGCCATGAAGCCGGAGCCGCTGTTGATCGCGACGACCGTGCCCTCGGCGGCCCGGAGCGCGGGGAGCAGCTGGCGGGTCAGCTCGGCGACGGCGAAGACGTTGACCTCGAAGACGCGGCGCCAGTCGTCGCGCGTCGTCGACTCGACGGTGTCGCCGCCGATCACGCCGGCGGCGTGCACCACGACGTCGAGGCGGTCGAGCTCGGGGGCGGCGAAGGCCGGCCCTGAGAGGTCCGCGACCCAGGCCGAGGCCGACGGGAGCGACGCGACGACCGCGCGCACCGCCTCCTCGTCACGGCCGTGCACGACGACGTGGTGGTCGCGGGAGAGGTCGCGGGCGACGGCGAGGCCGATGCCGCGGGTGGATCCGGTGACGAGGGCGGTCTTCATGCGGCCAGTCTGCCGCGGGCCCCCGACGGCGGGCCCGCCGCGACCTGATCCGCGCCAGTTCCCCTGATACGTGTGGATACCTGAGGCAGGGTATCGCAAGGTATCTCAGCTCAGGAGGAACGCCGGTCCCGCGCCGACAGCCTCACTTGAGCGGGTCGTTGCCCCAGTTCATCAGCGACCAGCGCCACTTCGTGTCGGTCACGTCGCCGTCCGGGCGCTGCTTCGAGTGCCGCGCCACGTAGCCGTGCACCTTGGCCATGTGGGCCCAGTCGTCGTCGGTGAGGTCGGCCTTCTTCGTGTGCAGGATGCGCACGATGTGCCGGCCGCTCTCGTGCCCGACCGACTCGCCGCCGGGCTCGGAGTGCTGCCCGACCTCCTTCGACTCGTCGGTCTCGAGCCACGCCTCCAGCTCCGACGCGGTCATCGTCACGTCGTCGTGGAAGTCGTCCCAGGTCGTCTGCCGGTCGTCGTCATCAGCCATGCTCCGACACTGCACCCGTGGCGGCGGCCTGTCCGCGCCGGGTGTCGTGTCGACGCCCCGGATAGATGACGGCTACGGCTTGACGACGGGGATCGGGCCGGTGAGCTGGGGCACCTCGCGGTCGCTGAGCAGCCAGTGCTCGCCGGAGGCGGTGATCAGGAAGGCGAGGGGCCCCGGTCGGCAGACCACCAGGGCGCCGCCGGACTGGTGCAGCACGCTGTCGAGGGCGCCGCCGAGGTCTCGGTCGTCCTCCGAGCCGGCGGAGGAGAGGACGGCGCAGCGGCCCTCCGCCCCCATGGCGGTCAACAGGCGGCGGAGGCCCTCGGGGTCGCCGAGGGAGGGGGCGACGCTGTGGGCGGCGGCCATGTCGACCCAGTCGGTCGACTCGGTGAGCGCCGCGAGGCGGTCGGGCGACGGGTCGGTGTCGCCGACGGCGAGCGACCGCAGGTCGTCGCGGCGGTCGGGGGCCGCGAACGCGTCGAGCGCCGCGATGACAGGCTCGGGGAGCAACGCCACGGGAGTCCTCCTCAGGTCCGGAGCGACCATCCTCCCACTCCGGGAGGGGTCTCGTCTCCGTCGCATGGCCGAGGAGGCGGGGGTCGCCTCGTCGCTACAGTGGAGCGACCCTGCGCCCCGACCGGACGGACCGACGATGACCTTCCCCTCCTACCCGGGCCAGCCCGGCAGCGACGACCCCCGCCAGGGCCTCGGTCAGCAGCCCGCGTACGGCCAGCAGCCGTGGGCGGGCCAGCCGAACTCGTACGGGCCGCCGGCCCCGCAGCGCACCGACGCCGACCCGTCGACGCCGTACATGTGGGCGATCGCCGTCACGCCGCTGCTCAGCCTCCTGACCCTCGCCTTCGTCGACATCTCGTCCTACCTCGACGAGAGCCTCCGCCTCGCCGAGGCCGGCAGCACCGCGACCCCCTCGTCGCCCGGCATGCTCCTGGCCCAGCTCGTCAGCTGGGGCCTCTACGCCCTGACCGTCGTGCTGGCCTTCTTCGACTGGCGCGCGCTGAAGCGCCGCGGCGTCGACCGTCCCTTCGCGTGGCCGTGGGCGTTCCTCAGCGTCGTCTACGTCATCGGCCGTGCCGTCGTGGTGAAGCGCCGCACCGGGCGGGGCGTGGCACCGATGGTCGTGTACCTCGTCCTGAGCGTCGTGAGCGTCGTCGTGTCGGTCATCATCGTGGGTGCGGCGCTCGCCGAGTTCCTGCCCCAGGTGGCGGAGATGACCCCGGCTCCCTGACCCCGGTCACCCGACCCGCGACTCCTCAGGTCTCCGCGCCTGCGAAGATGACCGGGTGAACGCCGCCCCGCAGCCCGCCCTCGGTCTCCTCCTCGACGTCGACGGGCCGATCGCCAGCCCCGTCACCCGCAGCATCGCGCTGCCCGAGATCACGCGCGACCTCGTCGTGCTCGCCGCGGCGGGCACGCCGGTCGTGTTCAACACGGGCCGCTCCGACGCCTTCATCCGCGACGAGGTCGTCGGCGAGCTGATCGCCGCCGGCCTCCCCGCGGGGGCCCGGGTGCACGCGGTCTGCGAGAAGGGCGCGTCGTGGTTCTCGATCGGGCCCGAGCACGGACCGGCGGGCATGAGCGAGGTGCAGGTCGACGCGAGCCTCGCGATGCCCGCGGACTTCGCCGACGAGATGGAGGCGCTCGTCGCGAGCGACTACGCCGACCTCGTCTTCTTCGACCGGACGAAGCGCGCGATGGTCTCGATCGAGCAGCTGACGACCGTCGAGTCGGCCACCTACCTGGCCCGCCAGCGCGACTTCGACGAGAGGGCGATGGAGGCGCTGACCCGCCGCGGCGCCGGGGTGCGCCGTCTCGACGACGTGCGGCCCGACGCCGCCGGCGCCGTCCAGTGGCGGGTCGACCCCACGATCATCTCGACCGACATCGAGTCCGTGCGGCTCGGCAAGGACCTGGGGGCGGAGCGAGCCCTCGAGCTGCTCGCCCTCGACGGCCCCGCACCGCTCGCCTGGCGCACCGTCGGCGACTCGCGGAGCGACTACGCGATGGCCGACTGGCTGCACGAGCACGGCCACTCCGTCGCCCACGTCGACGTGCGGCCGGCCGACGGCGTCCCCGTGAAGCCGTACGCCGTGCTGACGAGCGCCTCCGGCCTCATCCACGACGAGGCGGGCGCGGAGTTCCTCGCCGGCTGGGCGGGCGCGCTGTAGCCGTCACGCTCGTCGACACGGCGGCCGCACGCCGGGCCTCGTCCCCCGCGGGCAGGAGGCCCCCCGGGCGCGGCCGGACTGACGTGCCGGTAGCGTCACGGTCATGGGGATCTGGTCTCGGCTCGTCGGCGCGGCGTCGAGCGACGTGCCCGCGGAGCTCGTCGTCGTCGTCGACCGGGAGAGCGTGTCGATGGGCGACGACGCCCGGACGCACCGCCGCGAGCTGCGGGTCCCGGCCGGGTCGCTCGTGAGCGACGTCGTCGAGCGCAGCAGCCCCGACGTGCGCGCGCAGGGCTGGTCGTGGGTGGCCGTCGTCGACGGCACCGTCGTCGCCGTGTGGTCGGTCGACCACGGCGTCGCCCTGCTCGTCCCCGACGGGCCCCTCACCGCGCCGGACCCCTCCGGGGTCGTCCAGGTGCGCTTCCGCTACCTCGGCCAGCTCGACCCGGCGTGGCTGCACGCGCGCCTCGCCGAGGGCGCGCCGCTCGACCAGGACGCGCTCGACGCCGAGTACGCCCCGACCGCCCGGGCGGTGCTCGAGCGCGAGCGTCGCGAGCGCGAGGCCTCGACGACCGTGCGCCTCCTGGGCCCGACGTCCGTTCGGGCGCTGGAGCGCCTCGGGGCCGTCGTCGACCTCCACTCCGACGAGCTCTGCCGGTTCGACGTCGGCGGCGTCGCCTGGCATGTCGAGCTCCGCGACACCATGACGGTCGTCTTCGGCCGGGGGCACCGGTCGCCCCTCGCGTCGCTGCGCCCGGTCGGCCTCGCGGAACGCTGGGTGCTGGCGGCCCTCGCCGTCGACCGGCGCGTCGCCGACGGCCTCGACCCGCTGCCCGACGCGCCCGTGCGAGCCCGGGCCGAGCCGGTCGATCTCATGGTCGCGGGCAGGGCCCGTGCCGTCGAGGGCTCGTCGGGCGCGGCCGTCGCGCAGCTGGCGGACGCCGGCGACGTCGGGCCGCTCGACCTCGTCCTGGGCCGAGACCTCGACGAGGTGGTCGCCCTGTTCGGCCTCGCCGGCCCGGGCGCCTGAGGCACCCGTCACCCTGTCGTCGCCGCGCGGCGAGGCACCCGGTGCGCCGGTGCGCCCGGGGGACACCGCAGGGGGTGACGTCGTCACCCGGACGGGTGACAATCCGGGCGAGCGGAGCGGGCGTCAGGCCCGGCAACCCGGGGCAGTCGCCACCCGGACGGGGGACATGCCCCCCGTCCGGGGGGCTAGTGTGCTCCGAACGCCCCTGTACTGTTCATCGAAGTCGACGTGCGGTCCCCCGAAAGGCCCACACGACGACCGGGCCACCCTGCAGCCGGACCACCCCTCCGGCCGACACCCCCTGGTGCCCCCACGGACGACCAGCACGACCGGCCGTCCGACGTGCCCCCGCCCCGGGGCCGTCGCCCCTCGTCGCCGGAGTCGCCGACGCACTTCACCGGACGTCCGGCGCGCTCACCCCGCTCCAGTCGCCCGGTCTCCCCAGCCCGAACCTGGAGAAGCACACGCATGTCCCGAACCATGCGCGACGTCCCGCGCACCCCCGGCACGACCGACGAGAGCCCCCGCCACGGCGGCGGGCCCGACGACACGCACGACACAGCCTCCCGAGCCGTCGTGCGGCACCTGACACCCGACGTCGTCGAGCCCGCCGCCCGCACCCGCCGACCCGTGTCGGCGCAGCGTGAGGCCGTCCGCTCCCGGGCGGAGGGCACGCGCAGCCACAGCCCCGTCATGGTGCTGCTGGTCCTGGTCGCGACCCTGGGCATCCTGCTCTACGCGCAGTTCCTGCTGAACCCCAGCAACCGCGGCGACCTGCTGCCCTACTCGATGATCATCGTCGCAGAGGCGATCCTCGTCGTGCAGGCGCTGCTGGCCATGTGGACGATCCTCTCGGGCGGTCAGGACCCCCGCGACTTCGACTTCCACGCCACGCAGGACACGCTCTTCGACGAGGCCGAGATCGAGCGACGCGGCCTCGAGGGCACCCCGCACCTCTGGCCGATGGTCGTCGACGGCCGCGAGGTCACGGTCGACGTCTTCATCACCGTCTACGGCGAGGAGCTCTCCAAGATCGCGACGACGGTCAAGGCCGCGCTGGCGCTCCGGGGCGCCCACCGCACGTGGGTCCTCGACGACGGCCGGAGCGACGAGGTCCGCGACCTCGCCGCCGCCCTCGGCGCCCGCTACATCCGCCGCCTGAGCAGCAACGGCGCCAAGGCCGGCAACGTCAACCACGCGCTGGCCATCGCCAAGGGCGACTACTTCGCCATCTTCGACGCCGACTTCGTGCCGAAGGAGGGGTTCCTGCTCGAGACGGTGCCGTTCTTCGTCGACGAGAAGGTCGCCTTCGTCCAGACCCCGCAGACCTACGGCAACCTGACGAGCCTCGTCAGCCGCGGCGCGGGCTACATGCAGACGGTCTTCTACAAGTTCATCCAGCCGGGCCGCAACCGCTTCAACGCCGCGTTCTGCGTCGGCACCAACGTCATCTTCCGCCGCGAGGCCATCGACGAGGTCGGCGGCATCGACACCGACTCCAAGTCGGAGGACGTCTGGACGAGCCTGCACCTGCACGAGGCCGGCTGGCGCTCGATCTACATCCCGCTGACCCTCGCCGTGGGCGACGCCCCCGAGACCATCGAGGCCTACAGCAAGCAGCAGCTCCGCTGGGCGACCGGCGGCTTCGAGATCCTCTTCCGCCACTTCCCGCTCAGCCCGCGCCGCCGCCTCACGATGGACCAGCGCCTCCAGTACTTCGTCACCGCGACGAACTACCTCACCGGCATCGCGCCCCTGCTGCTGCTGCTCGTGCCGCCGATGGAGATCTTCTTCGACCTCCGCCCGATGAACCTGCACATCTCGGTGCTGCAGTGGTTCCTCTTCTACGCCGGCTTCTACCTCATGCAGATCGTGCTCGCGTTCTACACGCTCGGGTCGTTCCGCTGGGAGGTGCTGATGCTCGCGTCGGTGTCGTTCCCGATCTACGTCAAGGCCCTCTGGAACGTGCTGAGCGGCAAGGACGAGGCGTGGAGCGTCACGGGGCGGGCCGGCAAGGTCTCGTCGCCCTTCAACTTCATCATCCCGCAGGTGCTGTTCTGGGTCTTCCTGTCGCTGACGAGCCTCGTCGCCATCGTGCGCGACGTCGACAACGGCGTGCTGACCCTGGCCACGGTGTGGAACCTCCTCAACACCGGCATCCTCACCGCCTTCATGGTGGCCGCCAGCCGCGAGGCCCGGGCCATCAAGCGCTACGCCCGTGCGGCGAAGCGCGGCGAGCTGCCCGAGCCCGAGGCCCTCGTGCTCCACGACGAGACGCCCTCCGCCGCCCCGACCCGCACCCAGGTGTCGCGGCCCGCCCCCCGCTCGGCGGAGGAGCTGCAGGAGCTGCGCGAGCTGCGCCACCTCGCCGACATGACCCCCAGTGACGACCCCGAGCAGGCCGCCCGCGACGACGAGCGCCACGCGATGCTCGTCGGCGCCCAGGCGCTCGCCACCCGACGCGGCCGCCGCGAGGCCGCCCGCCGCACCGACGACACCGACGGCTCGACCGCCGAGAAGCAGAAGCAGGAGGTCACCTCATGACCTGGATGAACCGACTCAAGCTCACCGCCGGGATCCTGGTCGTGCTGGTGCTCGTCGCCGGCTCGACGATGATCTTCACGCAGCGCCAGCAGCAGGCCATCAGCACCAGCGCCGAGATCGCGGCCCAGGAGTACTCCGTGGGCTCCGACTACAGCGGCACCATCACGCAGTCGTTCGTCGAGAACGGCGACACCGTGAAGGAGGGCGACACCCTCTTCGAGGTGCAGAGCCTCTCGCTGCTGCAGGACATCGACAAGGGCCTCGTCACCTACGACACGGCCACCTATTCGGTCGCGGCCGACGGCCTGCTCACCCTCAAGGCCGCCGTCGACGGCACGGTCGCCGACGTCACCCTCAAGGAGGGCAGCTTCGTGCAGGCCGGCGCCTCGCTCGCCACCATCGACAAGTCCGACACCCTGTTCGTCCGCGCCGACTTCGTGCTGACGCCCCGTGACTACGAGCGCATCGTGCCCGGCGCCGTCGTCGACCTCCAGCTGCCGAACCAGACCTCGGTCGTCGGCACCGTCTCCGAGGTGACCGTCGAGACCCAGGACGGCAGCGCCGAGACGACCCTCCAGGTCGCCAGCGACGAGCTCGTCCAGGGCTCCTTCGGCGGGCTCGTCAGCCCCGGCACGCCCGTCACCGCCAAGCTCCACCTCCGCGACGACGGCGTCCTCGCGGGCCCGACCGACGCCGTGCAGGGCTTCCTCCGACAGATCGGCATCTGACCATCAGCGCACGCACTCCCCGCCCCGCCGCCTCCCGCCTCCTCTCGGGCGTCGCCCTCGCCGCCGCCGGAGCCCTCGTGCTCGCCGGCTGCACCAGCGGCAGCGCGTCGCCCGACGGCGGCACGGCCACGCCCGACGACTCCACGCCCCCGACGGGCGGCGTGTTCCCCGCGTCGCAGGTCGACCCGCTGGTCGAGGCCCTGCCGCAGGAGTCGGTCGGCGACGTGCCCACGATGCGCCTCGCCGACGGCCTCGTGCCCCCGACGAACAAGTGGTTCTCCGGCCTCGTCTTCGGCGACGCCCCCATGCCGGTCTTCCCGTACCCGATCTCGTTCCAGCTGACCGACGACGGCGTCGCCGCCGGCATGCCGCAGCCGGTCACCTCGCCCACGGCGATCGTCGGGCCGGCCCTGCCGGACGTGACGCTCGACCTCGGCGCGACCGAGTCCGTCGTCAGCGCGTACGACGAGGTCTCCGTCACGGTCGAGCACCGCGACGGCGACGCCGTGCTCGGCCACACCGTGGTCGCGCAGGGCTCGCCGACCGTGTCGTACACGGCGGCCTCGGCCCAGACCGACACCCTCGGCGCGGCCGTGACGGCCGCCGGCGACGGCCGCGGCACGATCGAGGTCGGCGACTCCACCTGGGGCGTCGTCGTCGACGGCGGCACGCTCGACGGCACCAGCGTCGATCTCGACGAGGGCGGCAGCGTCGTGCTCGTCGCGATCCCCGCCGGCGCGTCGTCGGAGCAGGTCTCGACCGTGCTCGACGCGGCCGCCTCGCCGCTGGCCGGCGTCGCGACGTCGTGGTCGTCCTCCGGCGAGGGCGACGACGCGGTCACGACCACCGAGCTCGCCTACGCCACGGCCGCGGGCGGCGACACGCTCGTCGTCGCGGCGCCCCACCAGGGGCAGACCGCGAAGGTCTCCGGCTGCACCGACACCGGCCTCCGCTACGAGACCGTCTACGGCACCGTGCCCCTGGCGGTCGGCAGCTCGCTGACCTTCGACGCGCCGACCACGGCGCCCGCCGCGAGCCTCGACCTCGGCAGCCTGACCGACGAGCAGAAGACCGCCGTCGGCGAGCAGCTGACGAAGGACGTCGCGGCCCTGCCCACCTTCGCGGCCGACACCTACTTCGGCGGCAAGTCGCTCTACCGGGCCTCGATGCTCTGGCAGCTCGCCGTGCAGCTCGGCGACGACGAGTCGGCGGCCACGCTCAAGGAGACCATCGTCGACGAGCTCGACCTGTGGACGGACCCGGCCGGCTGCGAGACCCGCGACCAGGAGTGCTTCGTCTACGACCCCGCGGTGAAGGGCGTCGTCGGCAAGGCCGTGTCGTTCGGCTCCGAGGAGTTCAACGACCACTACTTCCACTACGGCTACTTCCTCTACGCGGCCGGCGTCATGGCCGCCGACGACCCCGAGCTCGCCGAGCGCTGGCAGCCCGTGATGGACCTGCTCGCCGCCGACATCGCCTCCGGCGCGCAGAACGGCTCGTTCCCCGACCGCCGCGCGTTCGACCCCTACTGGTCGCACAGCTGGGCGAGCGGCTACTCGCCCTTCGCCGACGGCAACAACCAGGAGTCGTCGTCCGAGGCCGTCACGGCCTACTCGGGCCTCGCCCTCTGGGCCGCCGCGAGCGGCGACGCCGCCCTGGGCGACGAGGCGTCGTGGATGCTCAGCGCCGAGACGCAGTCGGCCCTGGCCTACTACGTCGCGCCCGACCTCTCCGACCCGGTCTTCGAGGGCTTCGACCACGAGGTCGTCTCGCTCAACTGGGGCGGCAAGCGCGACTACGCCACCTGGTTCTCGGCCGAGCCCTCGGCCATCGCCGGCATCCAGCTGATCCCCCTGTCGCCGACCTCGATCGGCTACCTGGGGTCGGAGCCCGCGGGAGGCGCGGAGAAGGTCGACGCGCTGGTCGCGGAGGCGGCCCCCGACGGCTTCGCCGGCGCCCTCGGCGACTACGTCCTGATGTACTCGGCGCTGGCCGGGCCCGACGCGGCCGCCTCGGCGCTGACCACGCTCGAGGCCCTGCCCGACACGGCGATCGACAACGGCAACTCGCGGTCGTACGCCATGGCGTACATCCTGGCTGCCGGGGCGGCCTCGGCGGGCTGACCCGCGCCTCCCCCCGTCCGCCCGGTCAGCCGACCAGGCGGACGGGGTCGCCGAAGCGGCGGACGGTGCCGTCGCGGCCGATGCCCACCAGCACCCCGCCCCAGAACTGCAGGTCGTCGACGCCGAGCTCGTCGGGCTCCGCGCGCCAGAGCCGCCGGCCGTCGCTGAGGTCGAACGCGGTCACCGAGCGGCCCACGAGGTCGCCGGTGTTCGCGTAGCGCAGCAGCGAGAAGGCGTAGCCGACCGACTCCGACGCGCGCTCCATGGTCGACTCGTTCGGCACGGCCGCCTCGAGCAGCTGCTCGCCCGTGGCGTCGTCGATCATCGCCACGACCCGGTCTCCGTCGTCGTCGCCGGACGGCGCCCGGACGAACGTCCGCACGAAGGCGTCGCGCCCGCTCTGGCCGACCGGCGGCTCGAGCACGATCGGCACGCCCCGGTCGTCGTCGTCGCGCGGCACGCTCCAGCGCTCGTCGCCGGTCAGGCGGTCGACGCACGACAGCGCGTCCCGCCCCGAGAAGACGACGCACCCGCCCGAGAGCACGGGCGTGCGGTCGGCGTCGTGCCGGCGGCGCCAGAGCTCGGTGCCGTCGAGGTCGTAGACCACGAGCTCGGCCGTGTCGACGCGCCCGTCCGAGCCGGGGGAGTCGACGGCGAGCAGCTCGCCCCGCCGCACGGGCGTCACGGGGGTGCGCCAGCGGTCGCCCCACGCGCTCGTCTCGCCGCTCGCGGCGTCGACCCGCACGGCCGCTCCGCGGGCGAAGACGAGCACGGCGTCGTCGAGCAGCACGACGTCCTCCTGGTCGGAGGTCGACCCCGACCAGGTCGGCGCGTCGAGGTCGTCGCGCGCGAAGAGCTCGAGCCGGCTGCGCGAGTCGCCGTCGACGAACGACGTGCCCCGGTCGCCCCTCCGGTCGGGGTCGGTGCGGACGAGCACCCAGTCGTCGTTCGCGTCGACGACGCGGCGCAGCCCGGCGTCGGTCGCCTGCACCTCGAGCAGCTCCCCGGTGCCGAGGTCGACGCGGGCGAAGCCGGACTCCGAGACGCCGAAGCCCCCGAACGCGCCGGTGCTGAGCAGCAGGTCGCCGCGCCGGGTGCTGGGCCAGACCTGCAGGGCCCCGCCGCCGCCTCCCACCGCGTCCGAGTCGAGCGACCAGCGCACGGTGCCCGTGCCGGGGTCGAGCCGTGCGACGCGCTCCCCGAGGCCGTCGCGGTCGTCGCAGACGCCGAGCACGGTGGTCAGCTGCGTGCTCGTGGCGACGAGCAGGTCGGGCGACCCGCCGCCGACCCGGCCGATGACGGTGTAGTCGAGGCAGGCCGTGTCGACCCCCTCGACGCCCAGCCGGTCGGGCGTCAGCACCCAGCCCTCGGGCGACGGCAGCCGGCGCAGCTCGTCGACGACGACGCCGCCGAGCGGCCGCCCGACGGGGTAGCGCGGCTGCGTGACGACCCCGGCCGTGACGACGAGCGTCGTCGCGAGGAGGGTCGCGCCGGCCGCGAGCAGCAGGCGACGGCCCCGGGAGGCGCGGTGCGGGCCCCGCAGGAGGCGCGGCCACCGCCGCCCGGTCGCGTCACGGTCGGCGGGGCGGGCGGCGCCGGTCGGGCGGGCGTCGTCGGGGGCCGGGTCGGCGGAGGCGAGCGGCTCGGCACGGCGGGCGTCGTCGGCGCCGGCCGACCAGGGGTCGTCGCCGCGGGACGGGCGGGGCGGGCGCCACGGAGCCTCGGTCACCTGGCCCTCCGTCCTCGGGGTCGCGCACCGCGCCTCCTCGTGCAGCGCCATCGTACGAGCCCACCGGTCGCCCGGGCCGCGGCCGGTAGGCTGGCAGCCCGCCGCCCCCGAACGGAGCAGTCCCATCGAAGCCCTCGTCGTCACGATCCTGGCCGTCGCCGCGGTCGTCCTGATCGTGCTCCAGGTCGTCTACCGCCGCCGCGTGATGCGCCGCCGCGAGGCCCAGGGGCAGGCCGCCGTGGGCCGCGGCACGTATGTGCTCTTCGCGGTGATGGCCGCGTTCTTCCTGTTCGCGGTGTTCGTCTTCCCGATGCTGGTGCGCTGAGCGCTCGCGCCGGCGGGGTCAGTCGGGCAGGCGCACGTCGTCGGCCAGGCCCCGGGCGACGCCGTCGTCGACGGTCACGAGGGTGCGGCGCCAGAACGGCGACAGCGAGCCGGTCGTGCCGATCTCGTGCGTCCAGAGGGTCCGGCCGTCGGCGAGGTCGAAGGCCGTGACCGCGGGCGGGGAGTCGGAGCTCCACCAGCTGCGCAGGGCGTAGCCGGTCGTCCGCGAGGCCGCGACCACCACCGACGCCGAGGGCAGCGTCAGGTCGAGGCGGGTCTCGCCCGTGGCCGGGTCGACGATCCACACGGGGTCGGTCTCGCCCTCCGACGACTCCTCGATCTGGCCGGGTGCCGTCGAGACGACCACCGACTCCTCGGGCGTGCCCGACCCGGGCAGCACCCAGCCGTTCACCGTCAGGCCGGAGCTGCCGGGCGAGCCCGCGTCGTCCGTCCCGAGCTCGCGGCTCCACCGCGCGCGGCCGGTGTCGGGGTCGACGCAGGTCACGGTGCCCGAGTCGTCCGAGACGACGAGGCAGCCGGCGCTGAGCCGGGTCCAGGTGCCGGGCGGCAGGTCGCGCGACCAGACCGGGCCCTCGACGGGGTCGACCAGCGAGACGACCGAGTCGCCCGCCGACGAGACCTGCCGCCCGAGCACCAGCCGGTCGCCCCAGGCCTCGACGCTGCCGAGGTCGCGGGCCTCGCCGGGCAGCGGCTGCACCTGGCCCGTGCCCACGTCGACGGTCGACCAGACGGCGTCGGCGACCGCCTCCTCCGCGTCGACGGCGTAGGCGGCGGGGTCGACGAGCTGCGCCACGAGCGTGCCGCCGAGCAGCCAGGCCTGCGTGGCGCTCACGCCGAGCCCCGTCCAGACCGGGCGCGTCAAGTCGTCGGCGGCGAAGAGCGTGAGCCGGTCGGCGTCGCCCGGGCCGAGCTCGAGGCCCCCGCCCGGGTCGTAGCGGTCGAGGTCGGTGGCCGACGTGAGCACGGCGTCGCCCTCGACCTGGAGCGCCTCGAGCAGGGTGCCGGGGGCGAGCCCGGCGGCGGCGTCGTCGAGCCGCTCGACGACGTGGCCGTCGGTCGTGTCGACGCGGGCGACCGTGCCGGAGGTGCGCCCCCAGACGCCGTCGGCCGAGACGAGGGCCGTCTCGCCGTCGGCGGCGGCCGCGACGCGGGCGCCCGTGACGGCCAGCCCGAGCTCGGCGCCGAGGTCGAGCCCCCAGCGCAGCTCGCCGGTGCGGGTGTCGAGCCGCACCAGGCGGCCGCCGGTGCCGCCGCAGGGCGAGCCGTCGCCGTAGCCCTGGGAGCGCGTGCCGACCACGACGTCGTCGGTGCCAACGTCGGCGACCACCTCGAGCGAGGTGCACTGGTCGGAGAGGTCGAGGTCGAAGGCGGCGCCGAGGTCGGTGCGCCAGAGGCCGTCGGTGGGCGGGCCGCGCAGCTCGTCGACGGCGGCCCCGGGAGCGGCGAGGGGCGCCCAGCTCGGGCGGGCGAGCACGCCGCCCGTCGTCACGAGCACGGTCGCGGCGACGAGGGCGACGCCGGCCAGGGCGAGGCGGCGGCCGCGTCCCTGGCGGGCCCAGCCGGCGCGGGCGGCGTCGGCGACGGACGCCGCGGAGGTGGCGAGGCGGGACGGGGGCGGGGGAGGCGACGTGCCGGCGGCGGGGGCGGCGGCCGCATCGGCGTCGGCGTCGGCGTGCGGCTCGGGGCCGACGGTGCGGGCGCGGGCGTCTGCGGGGGCGGGCCCGCCGCCCTGGCCGACCCGCGACTCCCACGCGACGTCGGGGCGCGGCGGCGGGGTCGGCTGCCAGGCCCCGCGTTCGTCGTCGTCCACCCGGCCATCGTAGGAGTCGCGGTGCAGCCCGCACCACGGCGCCGACCCAGCCCGGCCGCCCCGTCGTCACGGGGCCCGTCTGCTGGGTAGCATGGCGGGTCGCTCCGGCCGGGGCGGCGCAGGTCGAGCGAGGAGACGACATGACCGCACCCACCCACGGCCCCGGGTCGCGCAGCCTCTGGCGCACGAAGTCGGTCGAGGCCTCGATCCAGGACTCGCTCGAGGGCGAGAGCAAGCTCAAGCGCTCGCTCGGCGTCACCGACCTGACCCTGATGGGCATCGCGGTCGCCGTCGGTGCCGGCATCTTCTCGGTCGGCGCGAACGCCGCCGCGAACTTCGCCGGGCCGGGCGTCATCATCTCGTTCATCCTCGCCGCCGTCACCTGCGGCCTGGCGATCATGTGCTACGCCGAGTTCGCCTCCACCATCCCCGTCGCGGGCAGCGCGTACACCTTCACCTACGCGACCATGGGCGAGTTCCTCGCCTGGATCATCGGGTGGGACCTCATCCTCGAGACGCTCACCGGCGCCGCCGTGCTCGCCAAGTACTGGGGCATCTACCTCAGCACGGTGTTCGAGCAGTTCGGCGTGCCGCTGCCCGACACGATCGCCCTCGGGCCGGTCGACCTCAGCTGGGGCCCCTTCCTCATCGTCGCCGTCTTCACGGTGCTGCTCGTGCTCGGCACGCAGCTCAGCTCGCGCGTCGGCGGCGTCTTCACGGTGATCAAGGTCGGCATCGTGCTGTTCGTGATCGTCGTCGGGTTCTTCTTCGTCAAGGCCTCGAACTACACGCCGTTCGTGCCGGCCTCGCAGCCCCGCACGGGTGAGGGCAGCACCGACGCGTGGACGCAGTCGCTGTTCTCCTTCCTCAGCGGCGCGGCCCCCGCGCAGTACGGCGTCTTCGGCCTGCTGGCCGGCGCCTCGCTCGTCTTCTTCGCCTTCATCGGGTTCGACATCGTCGCGACGAGCGCCGAGGAGGTCAAGGACCCGCAGAAGACCCTGCCCCGCGGCATCTTCCTCGGCCTCGGCATCGTGACGCTGCTCTACGTCCTCGTCGCGATCGTGCTGACCGGCATGGTGTCGTACCGCGACCTCGCCGCCAGCGAGACCCCGAACCTCGCGACGGCGTTCGAGCTGGTCGGCGTCGACTGGGCCGCCAAGGTCATCGCGGTCGGCGCCCTGATCGGCCTGACCACGGTCATCATGGTGCTGCTGCTCGGCCTCGCCCGGATCGTCTTCTCGATGAGCCGCGACGGCCTGCTGCCCCGCGGCCTCGCCAAGACCTCGGCCAAGCGCGGCACGCCCGTGCGCGTGCAGGTGCTGGCCGGCGTCGTCGTCGCGCTGATCGCCGGTCTCACCGACGTCGGCGTGCTCGAGGAGATGATCAACATCGGCACCCTCTCGGCGTTCGTGCTGGTGAGCATCGGCGTGATCGTGCTGCGCCGCCAGCGCCCCGACCTGCCGCGCGCCTTCCGCGTGCCGTGGTCGCCGGTGCTGCCGATCCTCTCGGCCGCGCTCTGCGTGTGGCTCATGCTCAACCTCACGACGCTCACCTGGGCGCGCTTCGCGGTCTGGCTCGTGATCGGCGTCGTCGTGTACTTCGCCTACGGCCGTCGCCACTCGCGCGTGGGGCGCGGAGAGCAGTAGCGGGCCCGCCCTAGGCTGACCGCATGACGACACCCGAGGGGCCCCCGGCAGCACGGCAGCACGCCGTCGCCGTGGGGCCCCTCGGCCTGCGTGCGGTCGACGCGCTCGTCGCGGGCGACCTGGCCCTCGCGTCGGTGGCGATCGGCGTCGACCTGCCGGCGGCCTTCCTCGACGACGGGTGGCTCTGGGCGATCCGCCTCGAGCAGATCCTCGCCGACGAGCGCGACGAGCCCTGGGTCGCCTGGGTCGCCACCCGTGACGGGCAGGTCGTGGGCCACACCGGCTTCCACGGCCGACCCGACGCCGACGGGGAGGTCGAGGTGTCGTACACGGTGCTGCCCGAGCTGCGCGGCCGGGGCGTCGGGGCACAGGTGCTGGA
The DNA here is from genome assembly GCF_014217665.1 of Frigoribacterium sp. NBH87. Classification (NCBI taxonomy): domain Bacteria; kingdom Bacillati; phylum Actinomycetota; class Actinomycetes; order Micrococcales; family Microbacteriaceae; genus Frigoribacterium; species Frigoribacterium sp. NBH87. The sequence continues at coordinate 1,718,333 of NZ_CP043650.1, read as the reverse complement.
GGCGGTGCTCGCGTTCTGCGACGCCGCTCCCGCCGTGCGGTCGGTGCGCGCGAGCGTCAGCCCCGACAACGCGCCCTCGCTGGCCCTGGCGCGGTCGCACGGCTTCGTGCTGGTGGGCGAGCAGGTCGACGAGGTGGACGGGCTGGAGCTGGTGCTCCGCCGGGAGCCGCTGCGCGCCTCCTGAACTCCACCCGGCATGGAGGTGCCCCGTCCCGGGCCCCCGAGCGGAGGCAGGACCCAGGACGGGGCACCGCGATGACGGGGGCGCCCCCGCGCTACGGCAGCAGGTCGAGCGCGGCGACGACCTCGTCGACCTCGGTGCGGGTCGTGTAGTCGACGTGCACGTCGGCGAACACGACGCGGCCGTCGCCGTCGACCACGAGCACCGTGGGGAAGGGGATGTCGCCCGTCGAGTCGGCGTTGCTGTCGGCGACGTCGAAGCCCAGCTGCGTGTGGGCGGCACGGGCCTCGGCGGTCGGCTCGGTGACGATGCCCAGGGCGCGGCTGAGCACGTTGCCCGGGTCGGAGAGCACGGGGAAGTCGAGGCTGCCGTTGCTCGTCGCGAGCTCGGAGCCCTCGGGCGTCTGCGGGCTGATCGCGACGAGGCCGACGCCGCGGTCACGGAGGGTCGGCAGCAGCTGCTCCTGGTAGGTCTTGAGCGTGAGGTTGCAGTACGGGCACCAGGCACCGCGGTAGAAGACGAGCACCGCGGGGCCCTCGCCGACGACGGTCGCGAGCGACACCTCGGCGCCCTCGGGCGTGAGCAGCGTCGCGTCGACCAGCTGGTCGCCGACGCCGACGGCGTCGTCCGGGCGGCCGGCGGCGGTGAGGGCCTGCTGCTCGGCGTCGAAGACGGCCGAGAGCTCGGGGCCGATCTGCGCGGTGAAGCCCTCGTTGAAGGTGCTGACCTGCTCGGCGATGGACGATGACGTCATGACGACCTCCTGGCGGGTCCGCGTCGGGTGCGGACCGGGTGCTGCCGACTGTACGGTCGCCTCCTCGGCGTGACCCGCGTGAGCGTCACGGTTCGTCACGAAGGCGGGGGAGTCGCGGGTCGGCGGTGCCGAGGAGTCGCAGGTCGGCAGGCCCGCGCGCGCGCCACGACGGCGTCAGCTCAGGTCTGGCAGCGCGGGCACCAGTAGGTGTCGCGCAGCTCGAGCTCGGACTCGCCGAGCTCGCCGCGGAGGATCTTCGTGCCGCAGCGGAGGCAGGGCTTCCCGGCCCGGCCATAGACCCAGTCGGTCGTGCCGCGGAGCGTCCCGGTCGTGGTGCGCTCGACCCTGTCCTTGTTGGCGACGATGAGGCGGTGGGCCAGGTCGATCATCTTCGCGCGGTTCGCCACCTCGCCCACGGGCCGGGTGGGCAGCACCCCGCGGAGGAAGCAGATCTCGGCCCGGTACACGTTGCCGACGCCGGCGAGCACCCGCTGGTCGAGCAGCGCGAGGCCCACCTCGCGGGCCGGGTCGGCCTCGAGGTTCGCCAGGGCCCGCCCGGCGTCCCAGTCGGGGCCGAGCAGGTCGGGGCCGAGGTACGCCGTGACGCTGTCCTCCGGGTCGCGCTCGACGAGCTCGACGACGCCGAGGTCGAACCCGACGGTCACCCACTCCTCGGTCTCGAGCACGACGCGCGCCTGGTGCGCGGGGCGACGCCAGCGGGTGCCCCGGCGGTAGATGTGCCAGGAGCCCTCCATCTTGAGGTGCGTGTGCAGGGTCAGGCCGCCGATGTGGTGCAGCAGGTGCTTGCCGCGGCTGATCACGTCGTCGACGACCTCGCCGCTGAGGTCGACCGTGGCGAACGCGGGCACCCGGAAGTCGCTCGCCGTGAGCGTCTGGCCGTGCAGCACCGCGTCGAGGTTCTTCGCGGCGCGGTAGACGGTGTCTCCCTCGGGCATCGGTGCCCTCTACGACCTGAGCCGGACGCCGCTGGGCGTCGGGGCGAACCCCGCGTCGCGCAGGGCGTCGCCGAACGGGGTGCCGAGCACGAACTCGCCGTCGACGCGCTCGACCGCGAGCTTGCCGAGCCGTGACCGCACGACCGAGGCGAGCGAGCCCGCCGCGAGGGCCAGCTCTCGGTCGTCGGGCTCGCCGAAGGTGAGGATCGTCTTGCCCCCGCGCTCGACGTAGATCGTGAGACGGCCGTCGACCAGCACGACCAGCGACCCGGCCTTGCGCCCGGGCCGGTGGCCGGCCTTCTTCTTGCCGGCGGGGGCCGACGCTGCGGAGGCGGTGGTCGCGCCGCCGGCACCGGCACCGCCCGTCGCGGTCGCCGAGCTCGTCATGGTCGCCGCGCTCGCCGTGGCGTCGGCCGTGCCGCCACCGGCCGTGGCCGCACCGCCGGACGACCCCGCCCGGCCGCCGGGGGTCGGGTCGAGCACGCCCTCGGGCGCCTGCCCCGGCCAGGGCAGCGCGGCGCCGTACGGGTTCGCGGGGTCGGTCGCCGCGAGCGTGACGACGGGGATCTCGCGCCCGCGCCCCGCGGCGGCGAGGGCGTCGTCGTCGCGGCGGTCGGTCTCGTCGCGCACGAACGAGCGCAGCCGGTCGACGGTCGGGCCGGTGGCGAACTGCGCCGCGCCGAGCCCCTCGACGAAGTAGCCGCGCCGTGCCCGGCCTGACTCCTCGAAGCCGCTCAGCACCTTGTAGACCGTCGAGAACCCGCCGCGCACGCCCTCGTTGGCGACCGCGCCGCGCGTGACGACGCCGTGCCGCTCGAGCAGGATCTCGGCCATCGCGGCGGCGCGCACCGTCGCGTCGGGCTCGGCGAGCGGCAGCAGCGACCAGCGCCCGCCGACCGTCGGCGGCCCCGCCTGCCGGGGCATCGTGACGCGCCCGCGGCTCCGGTACGACGAGCGCGAGCGGGTCGGCGTGCGCGGCCGGGGCGCCTTGCCGCCGACCTGGGTGCGGAGCGGGGCGAAGGTGTCGTTCGTGATCTGCCCGGCCCAGACGAGATCCCAGATGGCGGTGACCAGGGCGTCGTCGTCGGTGCTGCCCACCGCGTCGGAGAGCTGGCGGAAGAAGTAGGCACCGCCGCCGGCCAGCGCGGCGAGCACCTCGCGCTGCAGCTCGTCGGTGTCGGTACCGAGCGGCTCGGGCAGGGTGACCTGGGCGCCGTCGGCGAGGTGCAGGCTGACCCAGCCGTCGTTGCCGGCCAGGCTGCCGGAGCCCGACCAGATGACCTCGCCCGTCGCGGTCAGCTCGTCGAGCATGCCGCTGGAGTAGTCCGTGACGCGGGCGGGCAGGATGAGCGACTCCCACGCGGAGGCCGGCAACGCCACCCCGCTGAGCTGGTCGATGACCTGGACGACGCCGTCGAGCCCCCGCAGGCCGCTGCCCTTGGTGCCCGTGGCGACGTGCTGCCAGGCGGGCAGGAAGCGCCCGAGCGTGTCGGGAGCGACGGGCTCGACCTCGTGGCGGAGCGCCGCGAGCGAGCGGCTGCGCAGGCGGCGCAGCACCTCGGCGTCGCACCACTCGCTGCCCTGGTGCTTCGGCCGGAACTCGCCCTCGACGACGCGTCGCTGCACGCCGAGCCGGCGCAGGGTCTCGAGCACGACGGCGGTGCCGAGGCCGAGCCGCTCGGCGACGGCGAGCGGCGTGAACGGAGCGTGGGTGCGGGCGAACCGGCCGACGAGGTCGCCGAGCGGGTCGTCGACGGGCTCGACGAACGCGGTCGGCACGCCGATGGGCAGGGCCACCCCCAGGGCGTCGCGGAGGCGCGAGGCGTCCTCGATGCCGGCCCAGCGCTCGACGCCGGCGTGCGTGAACCGCAGCACGCGGTTCGACCGCGCGAGGTCGGTCAGCGCGGCCTCGAGCTTGCCGCGAGCCTCGTCGTCGGGCTCCGCCGCCGCCGACCCCGCGGTCTCGGCCAGCCAGCTGCGCTCGACGATCTCGTCGGTGGTGAGGGGCCCGAGCAGGCGGAGCAGGTCGACGACGCCCTCGACGTCGCGGGCGCGACGGTCGGGCGCGAGCCGCTGCAGCTCGAGCTCGTGCTGGTCGATGACGTCGGCGTCGAGCAGCTCGCGGAGCTCGGCGCGGCCGAGGAGCTCCTGCAGGAGGGTGGAGTCGAGCGAGAGCGCGGCCGCCCGGCGCTCGGCGAGGGGCGAGTCGCCCTCGTACATGAACGCCGCGACGTAGCCGAAGAGGAGCGAGCGCGCGAAGGGCGACGGCACCTCGGTCTCGGTCTCGACGACGCGCACGGCGCGGGTCTCGAGCTCGCGGGTGAGGCTCATCAGGGCGGGCAGGTCGTAGACGTCTTGCAGGACCTCGCGCACCGCCTCCAGCACGATCGGGAACTGCGGGTACTTGCGCGCGACGTCGAGCAGCTGCGAGGCCCGCTGGCGCTGCTGCCAGAGGGGCGACCGACGGCCGGGGTTGTACCGGGGCAGGAGCAGGGCACGGGCCGCGCACTCGCGGAAGCGCGAGGAGAAGAGCGCCGAGCCGCCGACCTCCTCGGTGACGATGTCGTCGAGCTCGTCGGGCTCGAAGCGGAAGAGCTCGGCCCCGGGAGGCTCGGCGTCGGTGTCGGGGATGCGCACGACGATCCCGTCGTCGGCCGCCATCGCACCGCCGTCGACGCCGAGCTGGTCGCGGATGCGGGCCGACACCGCGAGGGCCCAGGGCGCGTGGACCTGCATGCCGTAGGGGGAGTGGAGGATGAGGCGCCAGTCGCCGAGCTCGTCGCGGAAGCGCTCGACGACGAGGGTCGTGTCGGTGGGCACGTGGCCCGCGACCTCGCGCTGCTCGGCGATGAAGGCGATGAGGTTCTTGGCGGCCCGCCCGTCGAGGCCGCCGGCCGCGACCCGCGCCGCGGCGTCGTCGGCCGACGAGCCCGCGAGCTCGCGGAGGTACCCGCCGATCGCGCGGCCGAGCTCGGCGGGGCGGCCGATGCCGTCGCCCTTCCAGAACGGGACGCGGCCGGGCTGGCCGTAGGCGGGGGAGACGAGCACGCGGTCGTGCGTGATGTCCTCGATGCGCCAGCTCGTCGCGCCGAGCGCGAAGACGTCGCCGACGCGCGACTCGTAGACCATCTCCTCGTCGAGCTCGCCGACGCGGGCGGCCTTCTCGCCCACCATGAAGACCCCGAAGAGGCCGCGGTCGGGGATGGTGCCGCCGCTCGTCACGGCGAGCCGCTGAGCACCGGGTCGGCCGGTCAGCGTGCCGTGCACGCGGTCCCAGACGATGCGGGGCCGCAGCTCGGCGAACTCGTCGGAGGGGTACTTGCCGCTGAGCAGGTCGAGGGTCGCGTCGTAGGCCGACCGGGGCAGGGTCGCGAAGGGGGCGCTGCGGCGCACCGTGTCGAACCACTCGTCGGCGTCGATCTCGTCGAGCGCGACCGCGGCGACGGTCTGCTGGGCGAGCACGTCGAGCGGGTTCGTCGGCACCCGGAGCTCCTCGATCAGGCCGGCGACCATGCGCTCGGCCGCGACCGCGGAGTGGATGAGGTCGGCGCGGTGCTTCGGGAACATCACGCCCCGCGAGGTCTCGCCGACCTGGTGCCCGGCCCGGCCGATGCGCTGCAGGCCGCTGGCGACCGACGGCGGCGACTCGACCTGGATGACGAGGTCGACGGCGCCCATGTCGATGCCGAGCTCGAGCGAGCTGGTGGCGACGACGCAGCGCAGGCGCCCGCTCTTCAGGTCGTCCTCGATGATGGCGCGCTGGTCTTTCGACACGCTGCCGTGGTGCGCGCGGGCGAGCAGCGGCTCGGAGCCCTGGGTCTGCCCGCTGCCGCCGATCAGCTGGGCGGGAGCGCCGCCTCCGACCGCGGGGTTCCGCGTCGGGGCAGCCGGTGCGGCCGGCGCGAAGGGGTCGACGGCCACGTCGGCCTCGTCGCCGACCGCCCCGGCGACCGCGCCCACGGCGACCAGCTCGCGACCGACCGTGGTCGACCTCGACTCGGCGACGGCCTCGTCACCGCCCGTACGTTCGAGGTAGATGTCGTTGAGGCGGGCCGTGAGGCGCTCGGCCAACCGGCGGGAGTTCGAGAAGACGATCGTCGACCGGTGGTCGAGGATCAGGTCGACGATGCCCTCCTCGACGTGCGGCCAGATCGAGCCCTGCGGGGCCGACCCGGCGGCGGAGCCCTCCAGCGGCGCGGCCGTGCCGAGCTCGGTCATGTCGTCGACCGGCACGACCACCTTGAGGTCGAAGGTCTTCTCCGACCGGGGGTTCACGATCGTCACGGGCTTGCGGCCGGAGAGGAAGCGCGCCACCTCCTCCGGCGGGCGGACCGTCGCGGAGAGCCCGATGCGCTGGGCGGGCTTCTCGAGCAGGCCGTCGAGGCGCTCGAGCGAGAGCGCGAGGTGGGCGCCGCGCTTGGTGGCGGCGACCGCGTGCACCTCGTCGACGATGACGGTGTGCACGCCCTTGAGGTTCTCGCGGGCCGCGGAGGTGAGCATCAGGTACAGCGACTCGGGGGTCGTGATGAGGATGTCGGGCGGGGTGCGCAGCAGGAGGCGGCGGTCGCCCGACGAGGTGTCGCCCGACCGCACGCCCACGGTCAGCTCGGGTGCCTCGATGCCGAGGCGTCGCGCGGTCTGGGTGATGCCGACGAGGGGCGAGCGGAGGTTTCGCTCGACGTCGACGCCGAGGGCCTTGAGGGGCGAGATGTAGAGCACCCGCGTGCGGTGCTCGCGCGCCTCGGGGGCGGGCCCGCTGGCGAGCGTGTCGATCGACCAGAGGAACGACGCGAGGGTCTTGCCCGACCCGGTCGGCGCGATCACGAGGGCGTCGTCGCCGGCGCTGATGGCCTCCCAGGCCCCGACCTGGGCGAGCGTGGGCGCCGGGAAGGCGCCGCGGAACCACTCGCGGGTCGCGGGGGAGAACTTCTCGAGCACGTCGGTCATCGTGCAGGCCATCCTGCCCTGCACCCCCGACAACCGGCCGGGCGGCCGCGGCTACGGTGGTCGCATGCCGAACCTGCTGCACCTCGACTCGTCCGCCGACCTGGGGGCCTCGCGCTCGCGGGCGATCACGGCGGCGTTCGCCGCCGCGTGGCGGTCGCTCGGCGACGACCACACCGTCACCCGCCGCGACCTGCACGCCGACCCGCTGCCGCACCTCGCCGACGCCGCGCTGCACTGGCCGCCGCGCCTGCGCCCGGCGGGCGCGTCGCCCGACCCGGCCGCGGAGGCCCTGCAGCATGAGCTCATCGCCGAGCTGGTGGCCAGCGACGTGGTGCTCGTCGGCGCTCCCCTCTACAACTACACGGTGCCGTCGACGCTCAAGGCCTGGATCGACAACGTCCACCTGCCCTCGGTCACGGCGCCGCTCGACGGCGACGACCAGCAGCCGATGGCGGGCCGCCCGGCCGTCGTCGTCACGAGCCGCGGCGGCGCCTACGACGCGGGCACGCCGACCGCCGGCTGGGACCACGCCGTGCCCGTGCTGCAGCAGGTGCTCGGCGGGGCGCTCGGCATGGCGGTCGAGGTCATCACGACCGACCTCACGCTCAGCGAGCTGCTCGCGATGCCGGCGGAGGCGCGCGAGAGGTCGGAGCGGGAGCTCGCCTCCGCCCTCACGGCCGCGGGCGACGCCGCGCGTCGTCTCGGCTGAGGTGGCGGGCCCCACGCGGTCGCGCCTCGCGCGTCGCGCCCAGGCGGCGACGGCCCGGGTGCTCGGTTTCCTGTCGGCGATCGCCGCGGTGGTCGGCCTGGTCTCGCTCGCCAAGGGCAGCGTCGGCGTGGGGGTCGTGCTGCTCTTCGCCGCCTTCGTGCTGGTCGCCGTCGCCTGGGCGATCGTGCGGGCGGCCGTGCGGCGGGCGGCGGACGGGCGCGCGACGACGAGGCGCTGAGCACGGCCGGCCGGAGGGCCTCGGCGGCCCCTCCCGACCGGCCGGGCGGACCGATGTCGGCGGCGACGCCTACGCTCGTCCCCATGCACAGTCGCACCCTGGGCCGCACCGGCCGCGAAGTCTCCGTCATCGGCCTCGGCACCTGGCAGCTCGGCGCCGACTGGGGCGACGTCTCCGAGAGCGACGCTCTCGAGGTGCTCGACGCCTCCGTCGAGTCCGGCGTCACCTTCTTCGACACCGCCGACGTCTACGGCGACGGCCGCAGCGAGCAGATCATCGGCACGTTCCGCGCCGCGAACCCCGACGTGCCGCTGACCGTGGCCACGAAGATGGGCCGCCGCGCCGACCAGGTGCCCTCGAACTACGTGCGCGAGAACTTCATCGCGTGGACGGACCGCTCGCGGCGCAACCTCGGCGTCGACACGCTCGACCTGGTCCAGCTGCACTGCCCGCCGACGGCCGTCTACTCCGACGACGCCGTCTACGACGCCCTCGACGAGCTCGTGGCGAACGGCGCGATCGCGGCCTACGGCGTCAGCGTCGAAGAGACCGCGCAGGCCCTGACCGCCACCGCCCGCCCCGGAGTCTCGACCGTCCAGATCATCCTCAACGCCTTCCGGCTCAAGCCCCTCGACGAGGTGCTGCCCGCCGCCCAGCGCGCCGGGGTCGGCATCATCGCCCGCGTGCCCCTGGCCAGCGGCCTGCTCTCGGGCAAGTACACGACCGAGACGACCTTCGCCGCGAACGACCACCGCAGCTTCAACCGCCACGGCGAGGCCTTCGACCAGGGCGAGACCTTCAGCGGCGTCGACTTCGAACAGGGCGTCGCCGCGGCGCGCGAGTTCGCCGAGTCGGTGCCCGAGGGCGTCACGGTGCCGCAGGCGGCCCTCGCCTGGATCGTCGACCAGCCCGGCGTCAGCACGGTCATCCCCGGCGCCCGCAACGTCGAGCAGGCCCGGGCCAACGCGGCCGCCGGCGACGTCGAGCTGGAGGAGGGCCTCGACTCCGAGGTCGTCCGCATCTACGACCAGTACTTCCGCGATCAGGTGCACCCCCGCTGGTGACCGCGCTGCCGAGCGGTCACCGCGCCCTCGTCGGCGGGTCCGCCGGCCGCGTCTCGTGACCGCCCGGCGGCCCGCCCGTCAGTCGTGCCGGGTGCCCGCGCCCGCCAGCACAGCGCGGTAGCCGTCGCGGTAGGTCGGGTAGGTGAACGAGAACCCGGTCGCGCGCAGCAGCGCGTTCGACAGGCGCTTGTCGCCGCCGGCCTGACGACCCCGGGGAGGCGCGGGTGCGGGGGCCTCGACGGCCAGCTCCGCGGCGAGGAAGGTCAGCACGTCGTCGAGCCGCACCGGCTCGTCGTCGGTGACGAGGTAGACCGGCCCGATCATGGCGAGCCCGGCCAGGTGGACGATGGCGGCCGCGGCGTCGTCACGGTGCACGCGGTTCGTGTGCGGCGACGTTCCCGGCTGCTCGGCGAGGGTCGCCTCGCCCCCGCGCACCTGCTCGATCAGGCGCTCCCGGCCGGGGCCGTAGATGCCCGAGAGCCGCAGCAGGGTCGCGTGCGGTGCGCGCTCCCGGAGCAGCGCCTCCGCCTCCACCAGCACCGCCGCCGTCGGGCTCGCGCCCGTCGCGGGGGTCTCCTCGGTCACGACGCTGCCGTCGTCGACGTCGTAGACGGCGGTCGACGACACCACGAGGAGTCGCGGGTCGGCCGCCGAGGCCTCGATCGCGTCGAGCACCCGGCGCAGCCCGTCGACGTAGGTCGCCCGGTACTCGTCCGGGTCGCGGCTGCCCGCGGCCAGGGCGACGACGACCACCGTGGCGTCGTCGTCGATGACGGGGGTCTCCGTGCGGAGGTCGACGGCACGGCCCTCGAGGGGCGCGGGCACGAGCTCGGCGCGGCGCCGCAGGCCCACCACCCGGTGCCCGGCGGCGGCGAACCGCAGCCCTGCCTCGGTGCCCAGGTCTCCGCAGCCGGCGATGTAGACGCTCATGCTGCGAGGCTAGCGGCGCCGGCTGGGCGTGCCGCGTGCCGCGCGTGCGGCAGCGGCGGGCGGAGAGCCCGCGCTCAGAGGTGCTCGAGCGTGGCCGGGTCGAGCTGCCCGTCGAAGAACTTCGCGAGCGCGTCGGAGAAGCGTCGCTCGGACGGGTCCGCCTGGGCGAAGAGGGTGAGCGACGAGCGGAGCTTCGTCGCGTCGACGTCGCCGAGCACCGCGACGGCGTCGTCGCCGGGCAGGTCGAGCAGGGCGTCGACGCTGTCGAGCAGGCGCGGGCCGAGCAGCGGGTGCGCCAGGTAGGCACGGGCCTCCCCGATCGAGCCGATCGCGTAGCGGCGCGACGTCTCGCTCGTGCCCAGGCCGGCCGCCTGCGGGAAGACGAACCACATCCAGTGGGTGCGCTTGTTCCCGTTCCGCAGCTCGCGGAGGGCGCGGTCGAAGGTGCCGTCCGCCTCCTGGGCGTCGACGAAGCGCTCGAGGTCGTGGCGGGCGAGGAGCTCGGAGTGGTCGGTCATCGCTCCGGTCTACCCCTGCGGCGGGTCGCTGTCCTCCCGGGCGGGTGGGCGCGGGCCCGCCCAGGAGGACGCAGACCCGCCGCATCCGGCGAGGCGGTGGCCCAGGAGGACGCGGACCCGCCGGCCACGGCCACGGCCACGACCACGCCCTCGACTCCGCGCACCGGACGCGTTAGTCTGGTCGGCTACCCACCGGGCGGCGCGCACCGCCGCACGCCCCTGCGGCCGAGGGCCGACATGACCCCCAGCACCAGCACCCCCGAGCCGACCGGGCCCCGCCCCGGCGGCACCGACGGCACCCCCGCAGGCATCCCCGTCGACACCCCCGCCGGCACCGCCGCGACGCCCGTCCGCACCACGCACCCCCACACCGGCGCCGTCGTCGAGCAGGTCGTCGTCCCGGCGAGCATCGACGCGCCCGACGCCGCCGACTTCGTCGAGTCGGTCGAGGTCGAGAACGCCGTCCGGCGCGCCGCCGTCGGCAGCGACGAGCTCTCGTGGAGCCCCGCCGAGCTGCTCACCGGCTACCTCGACACGACGTGGTCCGACCGCCGCCGGTTCGTCCTCCGCGAGAACGGCGTCGTCGTCGCGGTCGGCGACTACGAGACGCGGCGCTCCGGCGACGCCGCCGGCACCGCGTGGCTCGACGTCTGCGTGCTGCCCGAGGTCGGCCGTCGCGGCTTCGGCACCGTGCTCGCCGACCACCTCGAGGCGCTCGCCGCCGCCGAGGGGCGCACCCAGCTGATCGCCTACGTGCGGTCGCGGGGCGACGGCGAGCCCCGGCTGACCCCGCCGACCGGCGCCGGCTCGGTGCCCGCGACGAACGTCGAGGTGCGGTTCCTGCGCGGCCGCGGGTGGCAGCTCGGCCAGGTGATGCGCTGCAGCCGCCTCGCGCTGCCGCCGGACGAGGAGGCGCTGGGCGAGATCCGCGACCGGGCCCGCGCCTCCGCCGGTGACGACTACCGGCTGCACTCGTGGGTCGGGCGCTCGCCCGAGCGCTGGCTCGTCGACCTGGCCCTGCTCGAGACGCGCATGAGCACCGACGCCCCCGCGGGCGGCGTGCCCGAGCCCGAGGACGTCTGGACGGCCGAGCGCTTCCGCGACGAGGAGGAGCTCGCGCTCGCCGGCCCCCGCACCCGCTTCACGGCCGTCGTCGAGCACGTGCCGTCGGGGCACCTGGTCGGCTTCAGCCAGCTGGCGGCCCCGGCCGACCTCGCGTCGCCCGCCTTCCAGCAGGACACCCTGGTGCTGCGCGAGCACCGTGGGCACCGGCTCGGCTGGCTGCTGAAGGTCGCGACCACCGACCTGCTCACCGCCGAGCGCCCGGGGCACCCCGCCGTCATCACCTTCAACGCGGAGGAGAACCGCCCGATGCTCGACGTGAACGAGGCCGTCGGCTTCGTCCCGCTCGAGCACGAGGGAGTCTGGAGCAAGCAGCTGCCGGCCCGGTAGGAGGCGCAGCGCGGGCGGCGCGCACCGCCGCGGGCCCCGGGGAGGCGCGGTGGGGGCCCCGGGGCCACGCCAGCCGCTCGGTGCCCGCGCTGCCACCTCGGGGAGGCGGCTGTCAAGGCCCGACCCGACCCGCGACTCCGGCCTAGCGTCGTGAGGAGCCGGCGGGAGGGGCAGCCTCCCGCCGGCACCTCACCGCCACCGACGTCGAGAGGACCCCCGTGCCCCCCTTCGCCCCTCAGCACGCCATCGTGACCGGATCCGACTCGGGCATCGGCCGGGCGACCGCCGTCGCCCTCGCCGTCGCCGGGCTCGACGTCGGCGTCACCTGGCTCGACGACGAGGCCGGCGCCGAGGCCACGGCCGAGGAGGTCCGCTCGCACGGGCGCACCGCCCATGTCGCGCAGCTCGACACGACCGACCTCGAGCGCTGCGGCGACGTGGTCGACGAGCTGGCCGACCGGCTCGGCGGCCTCGACGTCTTCGTGTCCAACGCCGGCACCGGCGCCTCCGAGCTCGTCGTCGACATGTCCCTGGCCGAGTGGCGACGGGTCGTCTCCGCCGACCTCGACGGCGCCTTCGTCTGCCTGCAGCGGGCCGCGCGCCGCATGGTCGCCGCAGGCCGGGGCGGCCGCCTGATCGGCGTGACGAGCGTGCACGAGCACCAGCCGCGGGTCGGGTCGGCGGCCTACGACGCCGCCGAGCACGGCCTCGGCGGGCTGCTCGAGACGATGGCCCTCGAGCTCGGTCGGGACGGGATCACGGTCAACGCCGTCGCCCCGGGCGAGATCGCGACGCCGATGACCGGCCAGACCGACGTCGACCCGACGGGGGTCGACCGGCCGGGCATCCCGCTCGGGCGCCCCGGCGACGCGTGGGAGATCGCGTCGGTGATCACCTTCCTGGCGTCGCCCGCCGCCGGGTACGTGACGGGCGCCTCCTGGGCCGTCGACGGCGGCATGCTGCAGATGGGCCCGCAGGCGGGGTCGCACCTGCAGGACGACAGCTGGCGGAGCGTGTAGCGGGCGGGGGCCTCAGCCCTCCGCGACGAAGTCCGCGCTGACCTCGGCGTGCACCTCGACGTCGGCGGGCACGAGCGCGAACGCCAGCGAGCCGTCGTCGGCCGAGGACGGGGAAGCGGCGCGCGCGAACAGGCCCGGTCCGCCCGCCGCGCCCGCGCCTCCGGCACCCGGGCGCAGGCCCGGCTCCCAGAGCGACCGCAGGGTCGGCGTGCCGAGCCCGAGGGCGTCGGCGTAGTCGACCGCGCGCACGACGGCGTCGGCGACCGCGGCGACCCGTGCCGCCCGGTCGACCTCAGGCCGCCGGTCGTGGCTCAGCGACCACTCGACGCCCTCGACGGCGACCCCCTCGAGGGCGGCGATCCCCGCGACCCAGCGGGCGAGCACGGCGACGTCGGAGAACCGCACGGCGACCGTCGACCGCGAGCGGACCAGCCCGGTGGAGGCGCGGGTGCCGTCCTCCTGCCAGGCACCGGGCACGGGGCCCACGGTCACGTCGTCGGCGCTCCACCAGGTCGCGGCGCCCTGACGGCGGTGCACGGTGGCCTCGGCGGTCACCCGGTCGTGCAGGGCGACGCTGTCGCGGAGCACCTGCTCGCGGTCGGTGCCCTCCCTCGCGAGGCCGAGGCGCACGGTGCCGCGCTCGGCCCGGTGCCGGTGCGTCGCTGTGCCGGTGACGGAGATCGTGACCACGGGGCGCTCCCGCCTAGCGGACGGCGGGGTCGTCGACGGTGCCGATGCGCCGGCCGGCGTCGACCGCGAGGGCGTCGGCGTCGGTGGTCGCGGGGGCGTCGGGTGCGGCCGCACGGTCGGGTGCGTCGCGGTCGGCCGCCGAGACGTCGCTGTCGTTGTCGCTGTCGCTGTCGCTGTCGCTGTCGTTGTCGCTGTCGAGAGTGTCGGGATCGAGGCCGGCCAGCGGGTTGGTCACGCGCGAGATGAAGGCGTTGAGGTCGTCGAGCTCTTCCTGGCTGATGCCGTGGGCGAGGCCGGGGTAGACGGTCTCCTCGACGTCGGCGTGCGCGGCGAGCCAGTCGGCGGTGCGCTGCACGGCGTCGAGCGGGATGACCGCGTCGACGTCGCCGCGGCCCCAGAAGACGTCGGGGCGGACCCGCGCGAGCTCGGCGTCGCGACGCGACGTGGCCTCCGAGTCGTCGGGCACGACGAAGCCCGCGAGCACCGCCGCCCAGGCGAAGCGCTCGGGGGCGTGGCGCAGCAGCTGCAGCGTCAGCGAACCGCCCTGCGAGAAGCCGAGCAGGGCCACCGACGGGTGCGCGTCGCCGAGCGAGTCGACCCAAGCGAGCACCGCCTCCGCGGCCTCGTCGACCGGGCCGGGCTCGGGCGAGCCGGGCAGCGCGAGCGGGTACCAGGAGTGCCCGTCGCCGTGCGGCAGCGGAGCCCGGAGGGAGGCGATCGCCAGGTCGCGGGGCAGGTACGGAGCCAGCCCGATCAGGTCGCCCTCGTGCGACCCGACGCCGTGCAGCAGCACGAGCAACGGGCGGCCGGCACGCTCGGCCTCGTCGGTGGACCAGCGGACGAGGGCGGCATCGATGGTGACCATGCGCCGAGCCTAGCCAGCGGGGCGTCGCGGGGCGCGCCTCCTCGTGCTCCGCTCGTCGGGCCTCGCCCTGTCCCGCCTCGCCTCGTGGGCTCGCTCCGCGCCGGGCGGGCGCGCTCGCCTCGGGGCGTGCCCGCCCGGCCACCGGCGGTCGTCGGCGTGTTCGCCCCTAGCGTTTCGTCGCCCGGGCGCCGCGCGCTGCCTGTAGACATGGGCCATGAGCTCCGTGCAGACCCCCGACCCCAATCCCGGCTGGCTGTCCGAGGAGGAGCTGCACTCGATCCGCCAGCGGCTGCCCATCCTCTACGTCGAGGCCGTGCCGGTGCGGGTCGACGGCATGGGCATCGTCACCGAGGTCGGCGTGCTGCTGCGTGCGTCGCCCGAGGGCGAGATGTCGCGCATGCTCGTGTCGGGCCGCGTGATGTACGGCGAGAGCCTGCGCACCGCGCTGTTCCGCCACCTCGAGAAGGACCTCGGGCCGATGGCGTTCCCGCAGCTGCCGCCGTCGCCGGTGCCGTTCCAGGTCGCCGAGTACTTCCCGCTGCCGGGCTCGTCGGTCTACACCGACGCCCGCCAGCACGCGGTGTCGCTCGCCTACGTCGTGCCCGTCACGGGCACCTGCGAGCCGCGCCAGGACGCGCTCGAGCTCACCTGGCTGACGCCGCACCAGGCCGCGAGCCCCGAGGTCGCCGACGAGATGGAGGGCGGCCGCGGCGCGCTGCTCCGCTCGGCGCTCGCCTCCGTCGGCGCCCTGCACTAGCGCCCGCCGCGCCCCCTCCTCGCTGAGGAACCCCGTTCTCGCACGGGAACCCTGCCGCGGCAGGATTCGTGAGCGAGGACGAGGTTCGTCTCGATGGTGCGACCCGATTCCTCCACAGGGGGAGGCGGGGGTCGCGACTGCACAGGGCAAGACGTGTGGCCCCGTCGCGTCGGCATCACGGTCGCAGGATCGTCGTCATGCCCCTGCTCTCGCCACCCCCTCAGCCGCCCCACCGACCTCCTCCTGAGCCGCTCGTCGGCTCGATGATCCACCGGTCGTCGCTCGTGCGGTCGGGTCGCGACGACCGGGCGCTGCGCCGGGCAGCCGGGCGGGGCGAGCTGGTGCGGGTCGCCCCCGGCACGTACGTCTCCGCTCCCGCGTGGGTCGCGGCGTCCCCCGAGGAGCGGCACGCCGTCGTCGTGCGCGCCACCGTCGCCCGGACGACGTCCGACATCGTGGTGTCGCACCGGTCGGCCCTCGCGGTGCACGGCTTCCCCCTCGCGTCCCCGATGCCGTCCCGGGTGCACGTCGTCGACAGGGCCAGGAGCGCGACGAAGACCACGGGGCTGATGGTCAGGCACAGTGCCGCACTGGCCGGCCATGAGATCACGGAGCTGGGCGGGCTGAGGGTCGTGAGCCCGGTGCGGGCCGCGTCGGACGTCAGCCGCCTCGAGAGCCTCCGCTCCTCCGTGATGGCGCTCGACCACGGTCTACGACTCGGGGCGTTCGACCGCGGCGCGCTCCGCGCCGCGGTCGAGCGCGCGCCTCGCGTCGGTCGGCGACGCGCGCTCATCGCCCTCGACCTCGCCGACGCCCTGGCCGAGTCGCCCGGCGAGTCGCTCAGCCGGGTCGTCATGGTCGAGATCGGTGTCCCGCTGCCGGAGCTGCAGCGGGAGTTCTGGGACAGGTGGGGTCTCATCGGCCGCGTGGACTTCTGGTGGCCGGAGCTCGGCGTCGTCGGCGAGTTCGACGGCCTGACGAAGTACCTCGAGCTCGCCCGGCGGTCCGGGCGCAGTCTCGATCAGGTGAAGATCGACGAGAAGAAGCGGGAAGACCGCATCCGCGCCCTGCCCGAGGTGCGCGGCTTCGCTCGGTGGGACTGGGCCGCGGCGAACGACCCGAGCCGGCTGGCAGCGGTGCTGGCTGACGCCGGTGTCGCTCGCCGTGGACGATGAAACACCCCGCCCTCGCACCCGAACCCTGCCGCGGCAGGGTTCCGATGCGAGAACGGGGTGTCTCGGGGTCAGCGGGGAGAGCTGGTGGCTCAGCGACCGCCGCGCTGGCCGCCGCCGCTGCGCGGCTTGCCGCCGACGAGGCCGCCGACCTTGAGGCCGCCGGGGCGACCGCCGTCGGAGGACGCACGGCGCGAGCCGCCGCCGGCGCCGGCGCCGGAGCGCTGGCCCTGCGAGGCGGCGAAGTCGGCCTGGTCGTTGCGCACCGCGTTGGTGCGGCTCTGGCCGCCGTCGCTCTGCGCACGGCGCCCGGTCTGGCGGGTGCCGCGAGCCTCGTCGCGCGAGTCCTCGCGCACGGGCGTCACGGCGCCGCGGCCCGACTCGGTCGAGTAGAAGGTCGAGGCGCCGCCCCGGGGCGCGGCGTCGCGGCGCGAGCCGCCGTCGCGCGAGCCCTGGCCGGAGCCCTGACGCGCGCCGCCGGAGCGACCCGCACCGGCACCGCCGCGACCGGCCTCGGAGCCGCGACCCGCGCCTCCGGACCGTCCGCCGCCGGCACCGGCACCGGCCGCCGCGGGGCGACCCGAGCGGTCGGCGCGGGCGATCGGGTTGCCCTGGCTGTCCTGACGGGCGGCGCGCTTGCGCTGGGCGTTGGCGCCCTGCGAGCGACCGCCGCCACCGCCGCCCTGCTGCTGCACGGCGGCACGGGGAGCCGGCTTCACGTACGCGGCGACCTCGCCGACGAGCGCGGCGACCTCGGGCGACGACGGGGTGACCGACGTGATGGTCGGGCGGATGTCGGCCTTCTTCATCAGCTGGGCGACGTCGCGCTTCTGGCTGGGGATGACGAGGGTGACGACGTCGCCCTCGGCGCCGGCGCGGGCGGTGCGGCCCGAGCGGTGCAGGTACGCCTTGTGCTCGGTCGGCGGGTCGACGTGGATCACGAGCTCAATGTCGTCGACGTGCACGCCGCGGGCGGCGACGTCGGTGGCGACGAGCACGCGGGCCGAGCCGTCCTGGAAGGCGGCGAGGTTGCGGTCGCGCTGCGGCTGCGAGAGGTTGCCGTGCAGGTCGACGGCGGGGATGCCCGAGTCGGTGAGCTGCTTGGCGAGCTTCTTCGCGTGGTGCTTGGTGCGCATGAAGAGGATGCGGCGGCCCTTGCCCGAGGCGAGCTTCTCGACGAGCGCCTTCTTGGTGTCGAGCGACTCGGTCTCGAAGACGTGGTGGGTCATCTTGGCGACGGGCGAGTTGGCCTCGTCGACCGAGTGCAGCACCTCGTTGTGGAGGAACTGCTTGACCAGCTTGTCGACGCCGTTGTCGAGGGTCGCGCTGAAGAGCAGGCGCTGGCCGTCGTTCGGGGTGGCCTTCATGATGCGGGTGACGCCGGGCAGGAAGCCGAGGTCGGCCATGTGGTCGGCCTCGTCGAGCACGGTGACCTCGACGGCGTCGAGCTTGATGAAGCCCTGCTTCATGAGGTCCTCGAGGCGGCCGGGGCAGGCGATGACGATGTCGACGCCGGCCTTGAGGGCCTGCACCTGTCGGTTCTGCGAGACGCCGCCGAAGATCGTGGTGGTGCGCATGCCGTAGGCCGCGGCGAGCGGGGCCAGCACGGCGTCGATCTGGGTGGCGAGCTCGCGGGTCGGGGCGAGCACGAGGCCCAGGGGGCGACCGGCGCGACGGGCGCCGCCGGCCAGCGCGCCGCCGAGGCGCGCGGCCATCGGGATGGAGAAGGCGAGGGTCTTGCCCGAGCCGGTCTTGCCGCGGCCGAGCACGTCACGGCCGCCGAGGGTGTCGGGCAGCGTGTCGATCTGGATCGGGAAGGCGTTCTCCTTGCCGTCCTTCGCGAGGGCGGCGACGATCGGGGCCGGGACGCCGAGCGAGGCGAAGGAGGCGGTGGGGGCGTCGGCGACGTCGGTGGCGTCGGTGACGGGGAGCGTGGTGGACATGCGTGCCTTTCAGGGGCAGGGTGTCGAGCCGGGCCGGGCTGCGGACGGCCGCGACGTCTGCGCGGGGCGCGGACGGCACGGCGGTGCAGAGCCGGAGAGCGGCTGTCGTAGCCGGGCTCGAGGTGTGGCGACGGTGCAGGTGTGCACGATCGTTTCGCCGCAGAGTGAGCTTCGCGCGCCTGCTGGATGCCTGGGTGTGTGCCAGGTCGGGAGGCGGGGAGGGGCGTGCTACGACGCAGGGGACCGAACGGATCGATCCACAAGTGCCCCCAGTCTAGCGGCTGTGTCGGCAAAGCGCGACGGTCGTCGTTCCGCCCCGAGCGCCGGTGGACAGCAGGGGCACCGAGGGGCTCAGGAGAAAAGGCTGCGGATGGCCTTGCCGAGCGCCGTCTTCCGGCGCTGCCAGCCGTGGGCTTCGAGGGTCCGCGCGACCGGCCCGACGACCTTCGCCGAGGTGAAGGTGGCAGTCCCGGTGGCGGTGCCGGTGCTGCGCTCGGTGTTGATCTCTGAGCGCTTGTACTCGTGCGTCTCGGCCAGGAGCGTGATGCGGAGCGCGTAGCTGCTGCGTGCGCTGCCGACGGCGTCGTGCGCGTCCTTCCAGACCCACCGGGCGATGATGCGCTCGCCCTCGACGGCGACGGAGAACGGGTGCTGCGGGTCGCGGCCCAGGTCGAGCAGGGCCTGGGTCACGGCCTCCGGCGAGGAGGGGCCAGCGGGGCCGGAGGAGGCGGGCGGCGTCGTCGAGGTCACGGCGGCCACGCTAGCCGACAGGTCGGTGGGCCGACCGGGGCGGCTGGACGGACCACGTCCAGCCGGCTGGGCGTGCGGGCGTGCGGGCGTGACCCCAGCCCTCCGCGCCGACGTCAGTGCGCCCCGTGGTACCGCTCGCCCACCGGGATCTCGACGGCGACGCGGTTGCCCGGCTGCGCGAGCGGGCAGGCCCAGGCCGGGTCGTACGCGCAACTCGGGTTGTAGGCGAAGTTGAAGTCGAGCACGATCGAGCCGGGCTCCGAGCCCGGGCCGAGGTCGGCGCCCTTGACGGTGTCGACGAGGTAGCGGCCGCCGCCGTAGGTGCCGCCGGGCTTCCCGGCCAGGGCGTCGCCGACGGGCACGAAGAGGCCGCCGCCGTACGAGCGCAGGCGCCAGACGTCGAGGCTGCCGACCCCGGGCACGTCGACCAGGCCCACGCGGTCGAAGGGCACGTCGCCGTCGGTGCCGGTCGTCACGGTCATGCGGTGCGGCTCGGCGGGCGTGATCGGCACCTCGAACCGCCAGGCCGGGTCGTACGGCGCGGTCGGCAGGCCGGTGAAGACGGGGCGGTCCTCCGGCAGGAGCGGCGTCACGGGGTTCGTCGCGAAGAGCTCGTCACGGGTGCGTCGCCACAGGTCGTGGGCCGCCGCGAGGTCGGTGGCCTCGCGCACCTGCCGGTAGAGCCCGTGGATGGTCCGCCGCCAGGCCGCGAGGTCGAGCCCCGAGTCGACGGTCGAGACGGGGGAGGCGAGCTCCGGGGAGGCGGAGGGCACGGAGGAGTCGCGGGTCGGGTCGGTCACCGGCTCGACGCTAGACCCGGGCCCTCCTCGTCGACCGGGAACGCGCCTCCCATCGTCCGTGGCAAGCTCGACGCCGGGGGACGACCGGCGTGCCCCCGCACAGGGGGAACCATGAGCACAGTCCGCACCGTCACCAGCACCGCCCTCGTCGCGGCCGCCCTCGCCCTGGGGGTCGTCGGCTGCAGCGCCTCGGCCTCCGTGTCGCCCACGGTGTCGGCGGACGCGTTCGCCACGGCGGTCGCCGACGCCCTCGAGCAGGAGGTCGGCACGCGGCCCGACGTCGACTGCGGCGACGAGGCCGTGCCCGTGGTCGACGGCGACGAGGTGCACTGCGACGTCAACACTCCTGGCTACGACGTGCTCTACGACTCGGTCTCGACCATCTCGACCGAGGGGCAGGACGACGGCGAGTACACGGTGTCGGTCGTCGTCGACGACGAGCCGAAAGGCTGACGCTCGGCCCGGACGGCACCCGCGCGGCGATGAGCGCGCCCGGCGCTCAGCTCGGCGCGCGCCCGGTGCTCAGCCCGCGTGGCGCGGGTGCGCGCTCGGCGTGCGCCAGGTCGGCGCCAGCTGCTTCATGCGCAGCGCCCGCCACTGCCACACGGCCCACAGCCCGGGCCAGAGCAGCACGCCGACCGGCCCGGCGTGGAAGACGAGGCGGTCGCGCAGCAGAGTCTCGCCGTCGCCGAGCGGGGAGACCGCCATGCGGTGGTCGATGCGCATCGAGGCGAACTGGCCCGAGGTGCCGCGCCCGGTGTCGCGCTGGATCCAGGCCCCGTCGCGCTCGTGCCAGTCGAGGTCGACGTGCGTGTGCCCCAGCGAGACCAGGCCGAGGATGCGCGCGGAGACCGGGTGCGCCTCCTCGTCCCAGCGGTGCGGGAACCCGCCCGGCTCCTCCGAGCGGTAGACGACGAGGGGCTTCGTCACCGCGACCATGACGGCGGGGTCGCGCAGCGCGTCGGCGGCGGCGTCGACGGGGCAGGCGAGGCGGATCTTGAGCTGCACGTGCATGGGTCGAGTGTGCACCCCCGGTGCTGGGCGAGCCCCGCCCCGCGACCGCAGCCGCTCCACCCCCGCCGCCCCGCAGCCGCTCCACCCCCGCGACCGCAGCCCCCCCCCCCCCGCCGCCCCGCAGCCGCTCGCGTAACGCGCCGCAACACCCGCGACCCGTGCGCGCCTCCGACGTAGCCTCGACGGGTGAGCGAGCCCCAGCAGCAGAAGTACCAGGTCCGGTTCGACCACGGCGTCCCGGGCGCGGCCCGCGTCGTGGCGGGCGCCCACGTCGTGGTCGTCGTCGACGTGCTCGACGGGCACGGCCTCCTCGCGCGGGCTGAGGTGCTCGACCGCGTGGCGGAGCTCGTCGACGACGGGGCCGACCTGCTGTCGGTGACCGCCGCCTCCGCCGCCGACGACGTCGCCCGGCACGTGCTCGACCGGCAGTCCCGCCGCGGCGACCGCGCGGTCGTGGCCGTGGTGGCGGCCGGGTCGGTCGACGACGACGGGTTCCGCCCCGCCGGGGAGGACCAGCTGGCCGCCGGGGCCGTCGTCGACGCGCTCGCCGCGGCCGGGGTCGACTTCTCGTCGCCCGAGGCCGCGCTCGTCTGCGCCGCGGCCGTCTCGCTGCGGCGGGCGTCCGCCCACCTGCTCAGCGCCTCCGTCTCCGCGGCCGAGCTGGCCGGCGCCGGCCGGGCCGACGCCGTCGCGGCCGCCCGGGCCCCTGAGCAGCCGCTGCGCGTCGTCGGGGAAGAGCGCGCGCGGGCGTAGCGTTCACCTCGACGGGCCGGGCCGAGCCGGCCGGGCCCGGACGGACCCCAGAGGAGGAACGATGAAGGCAGTGCTGAGCGACGGCACCGTGGTGGCCGAGGCCCCGAAGGACGACCTGATCTCGATCGAGGGCAACTGGTACTTCCCGCCCGCGAGCGTGGACGCCGAGCTGCTCACCGAGAGCCCGACGCAGTACCACTGCCCGTGGAAGGGCGACACCCAGTACTTCAGCGTGAAGTCGGGCGACACCCTGCTGCAGGACCGCGCGTGGAGCTACCCGACCCCGATCCCCACGTCGTTCGAGCGCGTGGGCCAGGACTACTCGGGCTACGTCGCGTTCTGGAAGGACGTGCAGGTCGTCGAGTAGACGGTCTGACGGGTGCGGCGGGTCGCCGCCCTCCTCGGCGGGTCGGCGACGGCCCGCCCGGGAGGACGGTGACCCGCCGCACTGCTGTCTCCGGGCGGCGTCAGCCCGCGGCGAGACGGGCCCGGTGCGCCCGGACCTTGGCGCGGTTGCCGCAGCGCTGCATCGAGCACCACCGCCGGCTGCGCCCGCGCGACTCGTCGCGGTAGACGAGGCCGCACTCGGGGTTGGAGCAGCGCCGGAGGCGCGAGTCGTCACCGCCGCCGAACCCCACCTCGTCGAGGAGGCGGACGGCGTCGCGCGCGACGGAGGCCAGGGCCTGACCCAGCCGCAGTCGCCCCGCCCCCGCCTGGCGCCGGCCGCCCGCGAGGGTCGGCGGCACGTCGGGGGTGGCCGCGAAGAGGTTGAGCGTGTCGACGTCGTCGGGGTCGGGCGACGTCGCGTCGGTGGCGGCGACGGCCAGGCGGGCGACGGCGTCGCGCAGGGCGCGCGCGTCGGCGAGCTCGCGGTCGGAGGCGGCGGCCCCCACGCCGGGCCAGCGCTCGGCGACCCAGTCGTCGAGGTCGGCGGGCAGCAGCAGGCCGTCCCACGGCACCGACCCGTCGGCCGGCAGCGCGAACCCCGACTCGGGGCCCAGCCGCGAGCCGGCCCGGAACCCGCCGAGGTACGCGAAGTCGAGGCTGAGCGCCCCCGAGTCGAAGAACCACGGGGTGCCCGTGTCGGAACGCAGCCACTGACCAGTCACCTGACCACCCTAGGCGGTGTCGCCGCTGCGGCTCAGACCTCGCGCTTCGTCCAGGTGATCACGTGGGCGGGGTCGTAGCTCCGGGCGCACCGGCCGCAGGTCAGCACCTTCGTCGGCCGGCGGTAGCGGTGGTGCTCGTGGCCCGCGGGGCAGACCCCCACCCAGGGCGCCAGCTCGGTGGCGACGGCGCCGTCGTGCAGCCGCCCGCCGACGTAGCCGAGCTCGGCGGCGGTGGCCCGCCAGCGGGGCCCGTGGCCCGCCCGCGCCCCGGCGATCGCGTGCGCGACCTCGTGCAGCAGCACCTGGTGGATCTCGTCGTCCTCGTACCGGCCGGCGAGGTGCCGCGACACCGAGATGCGCTTCGCCGTGTAGTTGCAGAGCCCGGCCCGCGTCTTGGCCGCGTCGAAGGCGAAGCTCCACACCGCGGGGTCGAGGTGCAGGGCGATGAGCGCGTCGGCCCAGCGCCGCACCCGGTCGAGGTCGGCCACGGGAGGGTCAGGAGGCGCGGGTCAGCGGCGAGGGAAGGGCCACGTCGTCGGCTGGTCGTCACGGGGCAGCCCGTCGACCACGCCGGTCACGCCGGTGGTTCCGCGACGCGGCTCGTCGTCGTGCGGGCCGTCGGCCCGCCCGTCGCCGCGGGCGGCGCGCTCGGCCCGCTCCGTGCGCTCGCGGTGCGCCGAGGCGTTCGCGGCGAGGCCGGAGATCTTGCTCCACAGGCCGGCGTCGGCGCGCGGCGGCAGCTCCGGCTGCGGGTCACCCGCCGGGGCCGGCTGGCTGGGGCGCCAGGAGCCGGCCGGGGCCGAGCCCGGGGCCACGGCGGCGGGGCGCTCGTCGTCGGCGGGCGCCGTGGTCGGCACCAGGGCGTCGGAGGGGCGGGAGAGGTCGACGGGGTTCGTGTCGCCGGGGCGGGCCTCCGCGTCCGGCGCGGGGGCCGGCGCGGGAGCGGCGACGGGAGCCGCCGCGGCGGGCGCGCTCGTGGTCGGGGCGTCGGCGGGGGCGCTGACCGGCTCGATCGGCCCCGTGCCCGACAGGTACGCCCGGAGGACGCCCTCGATCGCGCGGCGTAGGGCCTCGACGCGGTCACGCGGGGCGCCGGTGGCCTCGAAGGCGACGACGGCCTGCTGCAGGGCCTCCTGCGCCTCGTCGTGACGGCCCAGGTCGAACAGCGTGTAGCCCTCGAGCTCGGCGGCGGCGGTCTCGAGGTCGCGCCACTCCTCCGTCGAGGCGGTGATGCGGCTGGTGTGCAGGTCGTTCAGGGCCCGCTCGAGCTTGCCCTGCTCGCGGAAGATGTGGGCGCGGCGGATGCGCGCCGCGGTCGAGTCGGCACGGTCGCCGGTGAAGTGGGCGAGGCGGAAGGCCTCCTCCGCGATCGCGAGGGCCTCGTCGAGGCGGCCCAGCGTGCGCAGCAGGTCGGCCCGCTCGCCGAGGGCGGAGGTGCTGCGGCTCTGCCCGAGGGCGGCGAGCCGGGCCTCGGCGGCGCCGACGTCGACGGCCGTGCGCAGGCTGACCGGGTCGAATCCGGCGGCGGAGCTGCTCGGGCGCGCGCGGCCCTCCGAGGCGCTGCCGGGGCGGGCGCTGCCGGAGGCTGATCCGAGGGAGGGGTCGTGCTGGCTCATCGAGTACGAGGGTAACCGCCGGTGCGCGGAACTGGCCGTCCGCCGCGCACGCGACACGCGACTCCGTCCGAGACCGCCCGCCCGGCTCAGTCGAGCGCGGAGAGCGGCACGCTGACGATCCGGTCGTCGCCGCCGCGCGGGTCGCCGCGGCCGTCGGTGTTGTTCGTGACCAGCCAGAGCGTGCCGTCGGGCCCCGGCAGCACGTCGCGCACGCGCCCGAGCGAGTCGTCGCCGGCGAACCGCTCGGTCGCGGTGGCCACGCCCGCCTCGGGCACCTGGATCTCGAACAGGCGCTCGCCGCCGAGCCCGGCGAGGAAGAGGGTCGAGCCGACCGCGGTCAGGCCGCTCGGGCTCGCGTCGTCGGTGCCCCACTGCAGCACGGGCGCGAGCGTGTCCGACGACGGCGACGTGCCCTCGACGTCGGGCCAGCCGTAGTCGCCGCCCGGGCTGACGGCGTTGAGCTCGTCCCAGCGGTCCTGCCCGAACTCGGCGGCCCACATCGAGCCCCAGCCGTCCCAGGCGATGCCCTGCGGGTTGCGGTGGCCGAGCGTGTAGACGGGCGACCCGGGCATCGGGTTGTCGGTGGGCACGTCGCCGGTGGGCGACAGGCGCAGGATCTTGCCCGCGAGCGAGTCGGGGTCGCGGGCCTCGTCGCCGCGGTTCGCGTCGCCGGTCGTGACGTACAGCATGCCGTCGGGCCCGAAGGCCAGGCGGCCGCCGTCGTGGTTCGACGCCTTCGGCACGCCCGTGAGCACCTCCTCGACCGGGCCGAGCCCGTACGAGCCCGCCGTGCCGGTGATCGGGGCCCGCAGCACGCGGTTGTCGGAGTCGGTGGTCGCGTAGGCGTAGAGGTACGACGGCGAGCCCGCGAGCACCGCGAGGCCGAGCAGGCCGCCCTCGCCCTGGTGCACGACCCCGTCGATCTCGGCGACGTCGCGCACGTCGCCGTCGGCGGTCAGCTCGACCACGCGGCCGGTGTCGCGCAGGCTGACGAACGACGAGCCGCTGTCGAGCCGGACGACCGACCAGGGGGAATCGAGGCCCGTGACGACGTCGGTGGGCTCGGCGCCCGGTGCGACGCGCACCGCGCCGGTGGTCGTGGCGCGCGCGGCCGGCGCGGGCCCGCGGTCGGTCGTGACGGGGGCCGAGGCGATGCCGGAGGCCGAGCGGGAGGCGTCGGCCGAGCCCGGCCCGGAGTCGCCGCCCGTGCAGGAGGCCAGGCCCGCGGCGACGACGATCGCCAGCCCCGCGGCGCCGAGCGCGAGACGTCGGGGCCGGGGGCGCCTCGTCGTCGTGCTCCGCGCCTCCATCGCTCCATCAGACACGACGGAGACGACACGTGGGGCGCATCGTTGCAGGACCGTGACGAGCGAGGGATCGTCGCCTCCGCCCGCGGACAGCCCGCGGACAGCCCGCGGACGTCCGCCGACGGCCCGCCCACGGGCGGCGGCGTCGTCAGCGTGCGGCGAGCTCCGCGCGCAGCGGCCAGTCCTGGCCCTCGAGGATGAGCTGGGCGCCCGATCCCGTACGGCCGTTGACGACGACCGGGGCGAGCAGGTTGACGGTCATGCCCGTCTCGACCGGAGTCGCGACGACGAGCAGCAGGGCCTCGTCGGCCGAGCGGAGGTCGAGGGCGGTCGTTTGCTCGTCGGTCAGCACCGGCGAGTAGTCGGGCAGGTGCACGGCCGCGTCGAGCACGAACAGGCGCACGGAGGCGTCGACCTCGCTCGTCGCGGGGTCGACGGCGCGGAGGGCGTAGAGCCCGACGGCCCCGTCGATCTCGTCGAGCACGAAGTCGACGGCCGGCTCGAGCCCGAAGGGAGGCGCGGTGAAGGTCACCGTCGTCGTCACGGCGCTCATCGGAGGAAGTCCATCAGCGACGTCTGCAGCACCTTGGCCGTGACCGCGAGGGCCGCCTGGTACGAGTTGTCCTGGAGCTTGAGGTCGAGCACGGCCCGCCCCAGGTCGAGGTCCTCGAGGCCGGAGCGCTGGGCCTCCAGCGTGACGGAGGTGTCCATGAGCGTGTCCTCGGCTCTCAGCAGCTGGGAGTGGCGGGCGCCGACGTCCGACTGGACGCCGCGCAGGGCACCGACGCGGGCGTCGATGGCGGTGAGGTGGCCGGCGATGCCGGGGGTGCCGGCCCGGAGGTCGGTGGCGATGCGGTCGAGCAGGGCGAAGACGGAGTCGGCACCGGTGCCGAAGGCGGTCGCGCCGTCGGCGTCGACCCGCACGGTCGTCTCGGGGCCCACCCGGCGGGTGACCGCGGCCCCCGTGACGCCGGTGAAGGCGGCGTCGGGCCGGAAGGCGACGCCCGCGTCGGAGGTGCCGGCGAAGACGCTGCGGCCGGCGTAGCTGGCGTTGGCGTCGGCGAGGAGGTCGGCGCGCAGGCCGGTGATCTCGGTGGCGATGGCGTCGCGGGCGCCCTGCGAGAGAGCGCCCTCGTTGGCGCCCTGGACGGTCAGCTCACGCACCTTGGCGAGCACCGCGTCGGCGGCGGTGAGGGCGCTGTCGGCCGTCGTCAGCCAGCCGGAGCCGTCGTCGACGTTGCGGCTGTGCTGGGCGGCGGCCGACTGGAGGGCCTTGACGCGCAGGGCCTCGGCGGTGCCGGTCGGGTCGTCGGAGGGCACGGAGATCGCCTTCAGGCTCGACGCCCTGTCCTGCATCTGGGCGAGGCGGGTGGCCCCGGCCTGCAGGTGCTCCTGCGACCGCAGCGCGGTCATCTGGTTCGTCACACGGGTCAGCATCGCCCCTACCTCCCGACCCGGCCCATGCCGTTGATCAGCGTGTCGAGCATCTCGTCGATGGCGGTCATCACTCGGGCGGCTCCCTGGTAGGCGTGCTGGTAGCTGAGCAGGTTCACGTTCTCCTCGTCGAGGCTGACGCCGGCGCCGCTGAGCTGGCGCGACTTCGCCGACGTCGCAGCGAGGTCGGTCAGCGTGGACTGTGCCGACTCGGTCTGCGACGCGGCGCCGACGCCGGCGACGATCGTCGACCAGGTGCGGTCGGGCGAGCCGGTGCCCACGCCGACCTGCGAGACCGCCTGGGCGATCGAGCCGTCGAGCGCACCGCCGGTGGCCGAGCGCGAGGCGATGGTCGCGGCGCTGGTCGGCAGCACGGTGAGTCCGCGCGCCGCGGAGACGCCCGCGGTCTGGCCGAAGAAGGCGCCGCCGGGCGAGCCGTCGGCCGTGACGCCCGTGGCGTGCACGGCGTTGACCTGGGTCGCGAGCTGGCTGGCGAGGGCGTCGTACGACGCCGCGGCCTGGGCGATCGCCCCGCCGCGGCCGTCGGCGGTGGCCGGCGCGAGCAGCGAGACGGCGCCGGCGAGGCTGCCGCCGTCGAGGGCGATCGCGTCGCCGGGGCGGTGGCTCCAGGCGAGGCCCACGG
The DNA here is from genome assembly GCF_014217665.1 of Frigoribacterium sp. NBH87. NCBI lineage: Bacteria > Bacillati > Actinomycetota > Actinomycetes > Micrococcales > Microbacteriaceae > Frigoribacterium > Frigoribacterium sp. NBH87. Next base: position 1,690,712 of record NZ_CP043650.1, on the reverse strand, counting down.
CTGCGCCGCCCGCGGCCGTCGTCATCGAGTGCTCCCCGGTGACGACGATGCTGCGGGCGGTCGTGCCGCTGACGAGCGCGTTGCCGCCGAGGAGCACGTCGACCGTGCCGTCGCCCGCGTCGCGGACGGTGCCGCCGGCGAGCGACGCGATCGTCTCGGTGAGGCGCGAGCGGGCGTCGATCATCTCGTTCGCGCTGACGCCCTGCTGGGTCGCGGTGCGGATCCGGTCGTTGAGGTCGGCGACCTGCGTCGCGGCGCTGTTGATCTGCCCGGCGAGCGAGTCGGCCTGGCCGCGCACGGCGGTCCACTGGTCGTCGACGGCCTTCCAGCCGCTGGCGATGCTGCCGGCCAGGGTGGTCGCCTGCCCGAGCAGCACGGCCGCGGGGCCGGTCTCGCCGGGGTGGTTGCCGAGGTCGCTCCAGGCGTTCCAGAACTGGCCGAGCTGGGCGGCGATGCCGGTCTTGCTGGGCTCCCCGAGCGACTCCTCGAGGGTCGACAGGGCCGTGGCGCGCACCGACTGGTAGCCGGCGGCGGCGGCGGTGCCGCGCACCTGGCCGTCGACCACCTGGTCGCCGAGGCGGGCGATCGCGTCGACCGAGACGCCCTGTCCGGCGACGACGCCGGAGCTGTAGAGCCCCACGCGGGCCGGCGCCTCCACCGACGACTGGCCCACGCGCTGGCGGGTGTAGCCCTCGGTGTTGACGTTGGCGATGTTCTGGCCGGTGACGTCGAGCCCGGTGCGGGCGGCGACGAGGCCGGTGTAGGCGGCGCTGAGCCCGCCGAAGGTGCTGGCCACGGTCACAGCCTCCCGTCGAAGAGGTGCCCGCCGGAGGCGGTGGTCGCGCCGGCCGGGCCGCCGCGGCGACCGGGGGCGCCGGCCCCGACGGAGCCGCTCGCGTCGTAGATGCTGCCGGCGGCGGCGTCGGCCGCCGTGGCGAGGGTCTCCTGCGTGGCCCGGGCGGCGGCGCGGAGGAAGCGCTCGTTCTCGTCCCGCAGCTGCGCGATGCGCGCGGTGAGGTCGGTCATGGAGCGGAGGTGGGCCGTGAAGATCTCGCCCCAGGGGCCTGCGGGAGCCGCGGCGATGATGTCGCGCAGGGGCGCCTCCTCGTCGGTGCCCCACTCCTGGGCGACGCTCGAGACCTCGACGCTGCGGGCGAGCCCCGCCTCGCGGAGCCGGTCGAGCACCTGCTCGACCTCGCGCGTGGCGTGGTCGACCCAGCGGGTGCGGCCCGCGGTGAGCAGCAGCTGCTCCTCCTCGAGCTTGAAGGTGAGCAGCTCGAGGAGCTCGCGCTCTCGCCAGAGCAGAGCGGACAGCTCGTTCGCTCCCATGTCGGTCTCCTGTGGTCGGGTGTGGTCGAGGAGCGGTGACGTCCTCTTCAGCGGGGACTATCGGCGCACCCCGGCGGGGCGTTAGGCGCCCGGCCGGACGATGTCGTGCGGTCGGCCCTACAGGGTCGGCGGGGGTCGGCGGAAGGGGCGTTCCACCCCAGCCCGGGGGGCACCTCCGGCGAGGCCCCCCCGGAGACGTGACAGGCGCGCCCCCGCTCTGGGGACAGCGCGGCCCCCACCCGCCCCCCGCGCGTCGATAGCGTTGCTGGTGCACGGCGGGCCACATCGACACGCCGGGCCACGGACTCGATCCGGGGCCTGCAGCACCGCCCGCCCCACCTCGTACCACCACCGCCGCGCCCCTCACGGGGCAGGCAGCGTGACGGATCGAGACAGCCCTGATCAGAGGGCTGTTCGTCGCGCCTGGAACACCTCGGACGTGCCTGCCCCCGCAGGCCCCTCTTGCTGGGAGCAAGTGAATGAACCGCACCGACCGCGCCACCCGCGACGCCCTCGTCGTCGAGAACCTGCCCCTCGTCGGCTACCTCGTCTCCGAGGTCTGCTCACGGGCCACGCACCTCTCGCGCGACGACCTCGCCAGCGTCGGCGCGGTCGCCCTCGTGCAGGCCGCCGAGGCCTTCGACCCCACGCTCGGCATCCCGTTCGGCGCCTACGCCCGCACCCGCGTCGTCGGCGCGTTCGCCGACGACATGCGCTCGGGCGACTGGGCGAGCCGCGGCACCCGCAAGCGCATCAAGGAGACCCTGGCCGTGCAGGAGGCGCTGAGCGCGTCGCTGGGGCGCGCCCCCTCGGTCGACGAGATCGCCGGTGCCCTCGGGGTCGACCGCCAGACCGCGACCGCGGCCCTCACCGACGCGGCGCGGACCGTCTCGAGCCTCGACGACACCGTCGCCGACCACCTCGCCGCCGACGTGCCCCTGCCCGGCGAGCAGCTGCTCGCCGCTGAGCGCAGCCGGTACGTGCGCGCCGCCGTCGAGGCGCTGCCCGAGCGCATGCGCCTCATCGTCGAGGGCGTCTACTTCGGCGACCGCACGGTCACCGAGATCGCCGACGAGCTCGGCATCACCCACAGCGCCGTCTCGCAGCAGCGCACCGAGGCCGTCCGCCTGCTGCGCGACGCCCTGGCGGCGCACTACGCCGACGACGAGGCGGCCGAGTTCGTGCCGGTCTCGAAGACGGCGCCCGCGCGCCGCAGCGCCTACCTGTCGCGCGTCGCCACCAACGCCGCCGTCGGCATCGCCCGCGCCATGCGCGAGCCCGCCGCGGACGGCTTCAGCGCCGCCGTCTAGGCGGGCCCCAGAAAACTTCCGGAGGTCGCTAACGACCACCGGCAGCCGGCCGACAGTAGCCGGTGTCAGCCCACGGACGGGCTGACGAACACCACCCAGTCACGGAAGAGGAAACACCATGGGCATGCAGATCAACACCAACCTCGCTGCGAACAACACGTACCGCAACCTGAACGCCACGCAGAACGACCTGTCGAAGAGCCTCGAGAAGCTCTCGTCGGGCCTCCGCATCAACCGTGCCGCTGACGACGCGGCCGGCCTCGCGATCTCCGAGGGCCTGCGCTCGCAGGTCGGCGGACTGAGCGTCGCCGCTCGCAACGCCCAGGACGGCATCTCCGTCGTCCAGACCGCTGAGGGTGGCCTCACCGAGGTGCACTCGATCCTCCAGCGCGTCCGCGACCTGGCCGTGCAGTCGGGCAACGACTCGAACAACGCCGACGCCCGCACGGCGATCCAGACCGAGGTCGCGTCGCTCGGCAAGGAGCTCGACCGCATCTCGGGGTCGACCAACTTCAACGGGATCAACCTGCTCGACAGCACCAAGTCGCTGACGTTCCAGGTCGGTGCCGGTTCGACCGCCGCGAACGACCAGATCGACGTCAAGCTGACCGACATCAAGGCGGTCGCCACCGTCGTCAAGGGCATCGCGGCCCAGGCTGCCGACCCGACGGGTGCTGCCACGGCCGCCGGCCTCGGCTCGGCCGGCGACGCCCTCAAGGCGATCGCCGCGATCGACACCCAGATCAAGAACGTGTCGACGGCGCGTTCCGAGCTGGGTGCCGTGCAGAACCGCTTCGAGCACTCCATCGCGTCGACCAACGTCGCGAAGGAGAACCTCACGGCGGCCCAGTCGCGCATCCGCGACGTGGACATGGCCGAGGAGATGGTCAAGTACACCCGCTCCAACGTGCTCAGCCAGGCCGGCCAGGCGATGCTCGCCCAGGCCAACCAGAGCACGCAGGGCGTCCTGTCGCTCCTCCGCTAGTCGGAGCTGAACGGCTGAGGCCTCCTGCTCCCAGCGGGAGGTCGACACCCTCGACCTCACGGTCCTGACCGGTGGTCGGGGCGCGGCAGCTGATCCTCCGCGCCCCGGCCGCCGGTCGTCGTGTCTCACCGGCACCGGCATCGTCGCCGGTGCCCCTGTACGTCCCTGCCCCCCCCCCCGCACGCCCGCACCGCCCCACCCGAAGGAGCCCCCGATGGCGTCACTCGGCATCGACGGCCTCGTCAGCGGCCTCGACACCACCAAGCTCATCGAGACCCTCATGGCCTCGGAGGCGGTGCCCCAGACCCTGCTGAAGAACAAGGCCACCGCCGGGCAGAGCCTCGTCTCGGCCCTCCAGGGGCTCAACACCCGCATCGCCGACCTGGCGACGCTCGCCGGCGGCACCGCGAAGCCGGCCTCCCTCTCGCTCTTCACGGCGACGAGCAGCTCCGCCGCCGTCACCGCCACGACCACCTCGTCGGCCGTCTCGGGCAGCGTCGACCTCGTCGTCGGCGCCGTCGCCTCGTCGAAGACCGTCGTCACGGCCGCCATGACGAGCTGGCCGCAGTCGCCGCCCGTCCTCACCTTCGTCTCGGCGTCGGGCACCACGACCGAGGTGACCGCCGCCTCCTCGTCGCTCGACGACGTCGTGACGGCGATCAACGCCTCCGCCGCCGGCGTCAGCGCCGTCAAGGTCGCCTCGGGCAAGGACGCCTCGGGCGCCGTGCAGTACCGGCTGCAGCTGTCGAGCGAGAAGACGGGCTCGGCGCGCGACTTCACCCTCCGCGAGGGCTCGGCCGCCGACGTGGCCGCGGGCACCGCCCCCGACGTCGTCGCGCGGCCCGGCGCCGCCGTCGTCGCGGCCGCGCGGGACGCCTCGGTCACCCTCTGGGCCGGCACCGCCGCCGAGCAGGTCGTGACGAGCAGCTCGAACACCTTCACCGACGTGCTGCCGGGCGTCTCCGTGACCGTCTCGGCGGTCTCCGCCGACCCCGTGCACCTGACCGTGGCCCGTGACGCGAAGGCCGCGGCCAAGGTCGCGACCGACCTCGTCGCCGGCGTCAACGGCGCCCTCTCGCTGATCAGCACGAGGAGCGCCGCGGCGAGCACGACGAACGCCTCGGGCACCACGACCGTCACCCCGGGCGTCTTCGGCGGGAACTCGGTGACGCGCGCCGTCACGCAGCTCCTCACCGACGCCGTCATCGCCCCGGTCGGCGGGCTCTCGCCGAGCACCGTCGGCATCTCGATCGACGCGAAGACCGGCCAGTTCTCCGTCGACGCCGAGAAGTACGCCGCCGCCCTCGCCGCCGACCCCGAGAAGGTCCAGGCGATGATGAGCGGCATCGCCGAGCGCGTGGCGGCCGCCGCCACGAGCGTCAGCGACAAGCGCGACGGCACGCTGACCAAGGTCATCACCGGCCAGCAGTCGGTCGTGCGGAGCCTCAACGACCAGGTCGTCCGGTGGGACGACCGCCTGGCCAGCCGGCGCGCCGAGCTGCAGAAGACCTACACCGCCCTCGAGACCTCGCTGAGCAAGCTGCAGAGCCAGCAGTCGTGGCTCACCTCGCAGATCGCCGGCCTCACCGGGAGCAGCAGCTGATGGACTCCACCGCCTTCGCGGCCTTCGCCGCCACGTCACGCCCCGCCGCCGTCGCGCAGAAGCAGCGTGCCGCCTACAACGAGCAGGCCGTGCTCTCGGCGACGCCCGTGCAGCTCGTCACCATGCTCTACGACCGCCTCATGCTCGACCTCGGCCGGGCCGAGCAGGCCCAGCTCGTCGCCGACTGGGCGGGCGCGTCGGAGCAGCTGCTGCACGCGCAGGCGATCATCGCCGAGCTCTCGTCGTCGCTCAAGGTCGACGTCTGGGACGGCGGCGAGGGCCTGCTCGCCCTCTACAACTACACGTCGACCGGTCTCGTCACGGCCAACGTGCACCACGACGTCGCCCTCACGCGGGAGGTCGTCGGCCTGCTCGAGCCCCTCCGCCAGGCGTGGCACGACGCCGCGGCGTCGCTCCAGGCCGGAGGCGCGGCGGGCGTCCCGCTCCCCGCCCCCGCCGCGCCCGGCGCGGCCGTCACCGGGGCCGGAGCCCCCCGGGCTGCCGGCGCCTCCGCGTTCGGCGGAGCGACCGCGGGCTACGGCTCGACCATCGCCTCCTCGTCGTCGCTCGGGGGTGCCCTCGGTGTCGGCTGACGTCACCGCAGGCTCCGCCGTCGTCACCTGGTCGGCCGTCCTCGACGACCTCGAGCGTCTGGCGCTCCGTGCCGGGGCACCGACCGAGGCGCCCGACCGCGAGGTCGGCGGGGCCGACCTCGCGGCCCTCGTCGCGTGGGCGCCGCCCGTCGGCCTCGGCCCGCTGCCGCCGTCGCTGGCCGAGCGGGCGGCGGGCGTCGCCACGACCCAGCGAGCTGCGCTCGCCCGGGTCGACGCGGCCCGTCTCGACGCGCGTCGCCACCTCGACGTCGTGCGCACCGTCGAGGCCTCGCACCAGCCCGAGCGCCCGGTCTACCTCGACGCGACGGGCTGACGCGCCCTCGCTGCCACCCCCGCCCCCACGGCCGAGTGGTCACGAACTGCCCCTCCCGTCGCCGGGAGCAGCAGTTCGTGACCACTCGTGTCGAGGGCCCGGCGCGTCAGCCCCAGGGGATGACGCCGACGACGACCGCGACGACGAGCATCACGACCGACACCACGGCCGCCCGCCAGAGCACCTTCTTGTGGTGGTCGCCGAGGTTGACGTTCGCGAGGCTGACGAGCAGCAGGATGGCCGGCACGAGCGGGCTCTGCAGGTGCACCGGCTGGCCGATCACCGACGCGCGGGCCATCTCGACGGGCTCGATGCCGAACGCCGAGGCGCTCTCGGCGAGCACGGGGAGGATGCCGAAGTAGAAGGCGTCGTTGCTCATGAAGAAGGTGAGCGGCAGGCTCAGCAGGCCCGTGATGACGGCGAGGTACGGCCCCATCGCGTCGGGGATGACGTCGACGAGCCAGTCGGCCATGGCGCTGACCATGCCGGTGCCGTTCAGCACGCCGATCAGCACGGCCGCGGCGAACACCATCGAGACGACGCCGACGATGCTCGGCGCGTGGGCGACGATCTCGGCCGTCTGCTGCTTCACCTTCGGGAAGTTGACGAGCAGCGCGATCGCCGAGCCGACCATGAAGACGTAGGCGAGCGGGAAGAGGTCGAGCACGAGCAGCACCATCACGGCGACCGTCAGCACGAGGTTGAACCAGATCAGCCGCGGGCGCAGCGTCTCGCGGGTCGGGTCGAGCATGGTGTCGGCCATCGTGCCGACGCCGGGGGTGCCGTTCTCCGACAGGCCCGTGCCGGCGTTGTCGACCGCCCGCTCGCCGGGGGCGTCGGCCCGCGACCCGTCGGCCCGGCCGCCGCGCAGCCCGAGGGCCACGGTCGGGCTGGTGAACATCGACACGCCGCGGCCCTCGGCGACGCCGGCCCCGGCGTTCGCCATCGCCTTCGAGAGGGGCACGGCGACGGCCGCGGTGTCGAGCGAGACGCTGCCGCCGAGGCGCTTCCGCTCACGCAGCCCGAGCAGCCAGGCGAAGGCGAACGCGATGACGAGGCCGGCGACGAGCGACGGCACGAGGGGCACGAAGATCTCCGACGGCGAGACGTTGAGCGCCGCCGCGGCGCGGACGGTCGGCCCGCCCCAGGGCACGATGTTCAGCGTGCCGTTGATCAGGCCGGCGACGCAGGTCAGCACCACCGGGCTCATGCCGAGCCGCAGGTAGATCGGCAGCATGGCCGCCGTCGTCACGATGAAGGTGGTCGAGCCGTCGCCGTCGAGCGAGACGGCGCCGGCCAGCAGGGCGGTGCCGAGCACGACCTTCGCGGGGTCGTTGCCGGTCGCGCGGAGGATGAGCCGCACCAGCGGGTCGAACAGGCCGACGTCGATCATCAGCCCGAAGTACATGATCGCGAACATCAGCAGGGCCGCGGTCGGGGCGAGGTCGCCGACCGCCTCGATCACCATGTCGCCGATGCCGAGCCCCGCGCCGGCGAAGAGGCCGAAGATCGTCGGGACCATGATCAGCGCGAGCATCGGCGAGAGCCGCTTCGTCATGATCAGCACCATGAAGGTGAGGATCATCAGATAGCCGAGCAGTACGAGCATCGGGACTCCTTCGTCCGTGAGCGTGTCGGTGGGCCGGCCCGACGTCACCGCCCCCGAGGGGGCAGGCCGGTCGGGTGCGCGGCGCGTCCGGGCACGCTAGCGGCCAGGTCGGAGGCGCGTCGCGCTTCTGCGCGTTGGAGCCGTTCCGCACGTTGTCGGCGTTCTGCTCGTTCTGCTCACGCGCCTCCCCGGCCCCGGTTACGCTGACGCTCGTGACCGACGACAGCTCACCCCGGAGCGCCCGCGCCCGACCGTCGCGGCCGCGGCGCCGGTTCGCGACCGAGGTGCTGCTGCTGCAGCTGGCCGTCGTCACCGCCGTCGTGCTGCTCACGACGGCCGTCTTCGTCGGCGTCGCCGTCCAGCGCCTGGCCCACGAGGCCGAGTCGACCGCCCTCGCCGTCGCGCAGAGCGTCGCGGCCGACGGCGACGTGCGCCGCGAGGTCGCCGCCCTCAGCGTCGACGGCACCGCCCTGGACGAGGAGGCGCTCGCCGGGGGCCCGCTGCAGCTCACGGCCTCGTCGGTGCAGCAGCGCACCGGCGCGCTCTTCGTCGTCGTCACCGACGACCGCGGCGTCCGCCTCGCCCACCCCGAGCCCGACCGCATCGGCGAGCGCGTCAGCACGAGCCCCGACGCGGCGCTCCGCGGCGAGGAGACGGTGTCGTGGGAGCGCGGCACGCTCGGCGACTCCGCCCGCGCGAAGGTGCCGGTCTTCGCCCCCGACGCGGCCTCCGGCGAGCGCCCCGTCGTCGTCGGCGAGGTCAGCGTCGGCTACGCCCCCGCCCGCGTGTACGACACCGTCGCGCGCGACTCCCTGCCGGTGGTCGGCGTCGCGGCCCTCGCGCTCCTGCTCGGCGTGGTCGCGTCGGTGCTCATCCGCCGCCGCCTCGACCGCCTCACGCTGGGCCTCCAGCCCGACGACCTCGCGACCCTGGTGCAGAACCAGCAGGCCGTGCTCGGCGGCGTGGGGGAGGGGGTGCTCGCGGTCGACCGGGAGGGCCGCGTCAGCGTCTGCAACGAGCAGGCGGCGCAGCTGCTGGCGCTCGGCTCGGCGGGCGACGACGTCGTGGGGCGCGCGCTCGCGGAGCTGGAGCTGCCGGGGGAGCTGGCCGACCTGCTCGACCCGGCCCGCGCCTCCTCGGGGTCGCCCTCGGCGGGGCTGGCCGGGCCCGCGGGCACGACCCTCGTCGTCGGGCCCCGGGTGCTCATCGTCGACGTGCGTCCGGTGGCCCGCGAGGGCGTCGACCTCGGCCGCGTCGCCGTGCTGCGCGACCGCACGGCCGTCGAGGCGCTCACCCGCCGGCTCGACGCGGTCGGCGCGATGACGACGGCGCTGCGCGCGCAGCGCCACGAGTTCGCGAACCGGCTGCACGCCGTCGCCGGCCTGCTCGAGATCGGGCGGGTGGAGCAGGCGAAGGGCTACCTCGCCGACGTGCTCGAGCACGGGCCGCTGCGCTACCCGGTGAAGCACGCCGACCGGCTCGCCGAGCCGTACCTCCAGGCGTTCGTCGGCGCCAAGGGCGTCGAGGCGGCGGAGCGGGGCGTGCTGCTGCAGCTCGGCCCCGAGACGCTCGTCGCGGGGCAGGTGGTCGAGGCGGGAGACGTGACGACGGTGCTCGGCAACCTGATCGACAACGCGGTGCGCGCCGCCGTCGCGGGCCGCACGACGCCGGCCTGGGTGGAGGTCGAGCTGCTCGACGACGGCCCCGACCTGCACCTCTCGGTGATGGACTCCGGCGACGGGGTCGCGCGCCCCGAGCGGCTCTTCGAGCGCCGCCGCGACGTGCCCGGCCCGTCGCAGGCCGACGACGGCGAGCCCGGGGGAGGCGCGGTGCACGACCCGGTGCACGGCCTCGGCTTCGGGCTGCCCCTGTCGCGCGACACCGCGCGTCGCCGCGGCGGCGACGTGTGGCTCGGCTCGCCCGGCGGCGACGCCCACGGCGCCGTGTTCTGCGCCCGGCTCGTCGGCGCGGTGCAGCCCGCCGGCGCGGTGCCGCCCGGCCCCGCCGCCGCTCCCGGCCGCCCCGGCCGCCCCGACCCCTCCAGGAGCACCTCGTGACCGCCACGCCCGCCTCCCCGCTGACCGTGCTCGTCGTCGACGACGACTTCTGGGTCGCCGACGTGCACCGCGCGAGGGTCGACGCGCAGGACGGCTTCCGGGCCCTGCCCCCGGTCGGCACGGTCGCGGCCGCCCGCCGGGCGCTGGCCGAGCAGCCGGTCGACCTCGTGCTGCTCGACCTCTACCTGCCCGACGGCAGCGGGCTCGACCTGCTGCGCGAGCTCGACGTCGACGCCTTCGTGCTCAGCGCGGCCTCCGACCCGTCGACGGTGCGCACCGCCCTCCGCCGCGGGGCGCTCGCCTACCTGATCAAGCCCTTCGCGGCCGAGCTGCTCGACGAACGGCTGCGGGCCTACCGGCGCTTCGAGCACGTGCTCGACGACCACGGGCCCGAGCAGGGCGGCGGCGCAGCCGGGCGGGGCGCCGGCGAGCGCGGCGGCGTCGACCAGGAGGCGGTCGAGCGCGCACAGCGCATCCTGCACTCCGGCGACGCGCGGGCGTCGTCGCGGTCGCGCTCGGCGACGGAGCAGGCCGTGCTGGAGGCGGTGGTCGCGTCCGCCGCCGAGCTCAGCGCCGCCGAGGTCGCCGACCAGGTCGGGGTCAGCCGGGCGACCGCCCAGCGGTACCTGGCCTCCCTCGCCGCCGACGGCCACCTCGCCATGCAGCTCCGCTACGGGTCGGCCGGCCGGCCCGAGCACCGCTACCTCCGCGCCTGAGGCGGGTGTCGACGCGAGCAGGCCTCGGTCGCAGGCTCCCTCGGGACTGGCGTCGCGGGATCGCTCCGCGATCCTCTGAGCTCCAGCGTCCCCCCACTCCGGGGGCGTGCACTTACGTGCCCCGCCGCCGCGCCGATAGAGCGCCCTGAGCACGGATCGCTCGACACCCCGGCCACGGATCGGCCCCTCGTCTCCCTGACACGGAGACACGAGACCCCTGGAACGTGCATGCCCCTCGAATCCGTGACCCAGGCCGCCCTGCAGAGCGCCCTCGACGGCCTCTCGCTGCGCCAGAAGACCATCGCGGCCAACATCGCGAACGTCAACACCCCCGGCTACCAGGCCAAGCGGGTGGCGTTCGAGGAGGCCCTCGGCCGCTCCGTCTCGCAGGGCAGCGGCGCCGTCGGCGCGACCACGAGCCGGTCGCTCGAGCCGACGCGGCTCGACGGCAACAACGTCAACCTCGACACCGAGACGCTCTCGAACGTCGACACGGTGCTCCGCTACCAGTTCGCCACGCAGGCGATGAACTCCGAGCTGACGGCCGTCCGCGCCGCGTTCCGGACGAGCTGATGCCCGCCTTCGACGCGATCGGCATCGCGAGCACCGGCCTCACCGTCCACCGCAAGTGGCTCGACGCCGTCTCCGACAACATCGCCAACGTCAACACCGTCAAGTCGATGGACGACACCGCCTTCCAGGCCCGCTACGTCGAGGTGCAGGAGGGCGCCGGCACCTCCGGTGTCTTCGTCCGTGCCGACCGCTACGGCAGCGAGGCCGGCCGCGTCACGTACCTCCCCGACCACCCCCTGGCCGACGCCGAGGGCTACGTCCGGATGCCCGACATCGACCTCGGCGCCCAGATGGGCGACCTGATCATGGCGCAGCGCGGCTACCAGGCCAACGCCGCTGTCGTCGACCGTGCCAAGACGGCCTACGAGGCCGCACTACAGATCGGACGTGGCTGATGCCTGTCGCAGGGATCCCGGCTCTCGGAGCCGTTCAGCCGACCGGCTACGCCGACGTGTCGTCGATCGTGCAGGCGGGAGGCGCGGGCGGGGCCGGCGGCGTCGCCGACGTGACCGGCGTGGCCGGGGCGCCCACCGCCTCCGGCGCGACCTTCGGCGCGAGCATGGTCGGCGCCGTCGAGGGCCTCCAGCAGCTGCAGGGCGAGGCCAAGACCCTCGCCGTGAAGGCCGTCACCGGCGACCTCACCGACATCCACGACGCCACCATCGCCGCCACGCGCGCCCAGGTCACCCTCGAGCTGGTCAGCGCCGTCCGCAACAAGGCCGTCGACGCCTTCACCGAGATCATGAGGATGCAGGCCTGATGCCCACCGCACTGAAGGGCACGCTCGACAAGCTGCGCGCCACCCTGGCCGGCTTCTCGGTCGCCCAGAAGACCATCGTCGTCATCCTCGTCGCGGCCCTCGCGCTCGGCGCGTTCGCGCTGATGAGCTGGCTGACGAAGCCGACCTACACCCCGCTGTTCAGCGGCATCGACCCCGTCGACGCGAGCGCCATCGTCGAGCAGCTCAAGGCCGACGGCGTGCCGTACCAGCTGACGGCCGGCGGCCAGACGATCCTCGTGCCCGAGGAGAGCGTCTACCAGGAGCGCCTCACCGCGGCCGCGGCGGGGCTGCCGTCGACGAACGGCGAGGGCGGCTACTCGCTGCTCGACACCATGGGCGTCACCTCGTCGGAGTTCCAGCAGGACGTCACCTACAAGCGCGCCATCGAGGGCGAGCTCGCCAAGACGATCATGGCGATGAAGGGCGTGAAGACCGCGAGCGTGCAGCTCGCCGTGCCGGAGGAGAGCGTCTTCGTCTCCGAGCAGAAGGACCCGACGGCCTCCGTCTTCGTCGAGACGCAGGGCGGCGCGACCCTCACCGACCAGCAGGTGCAGGCGATCGTGAATCTGACCAGCGCCTCCGTCGAGGGCATGAAGACCACCGACGTCGCCGTCACCGACGCCTCGGGGGCCGTGCTCTCGCAGATCGGCACCGGGGCCGTGGGAGGCGCGGGCGACCAGGCGGGCGACTACGAGACCAAGGTCCAGTCGTCGGTGCAGGCGATGCTCGACAAGGTGGTGGGCGTCGGCAACTCGTCGGTCGTGGTCGCCGCCGACCTCGAGCAGGACGCCGGCACCCGCGTCACCGAGTCGTTCTCGCAGCCCACCACGGGCCCGATCGCGCTCAGCGAGTCGAGCACCACCGAGCAGTACGGAGCGGGAGCCGCCGGGGCCGGCGGCACCGGGGCGACGGGCGTGCTCGGCCCCGACAACATCGCCGTGCCGAACAACACCGCGACCGCGGGCGGCACCGCCGCCGGCGGCGCCGCGGGCGACGACGGCTACGTCAACGAGTCGGCGACGAAGAACAACGCGGTCGACAAGACCACCGAGACGATGAGCGTGCCCTCGGGAGGCGTCAGCCGACAGACCGTCTCGGTCGCCCTCGACGCGAACGCGGCGAAGAACGTCAACCTGCAGAGCATCAACGACCTCGTCACGGCCGCGGCCGGCATCGACGCGGCCCGCGGCGACGACGTGAAGGTCGCGCTGGTCGACTTCGATACCTCGGGCGCCGACGCCGCGAAGGAGGCGCTGGCCGCCGCCGACGCCGCCGCCGCGGACGCCGCCATGTGGAGCACCGTCCGCACCGTCGGCATCGTCAGCGCGATCGCCCTGGCGATCATCGTCGCGATGATCGTCTTCGCGAAGCGCAGCCGCCGCCAGGCCCGGGAGGAGATCGACCTCGGCGAGCTGAGCGCCGGCGCCCCGGCCCAGACCTGGGACGCCACGGTGCCGCTCGACCTCGGCGACGCCGGCGCCTCCGGCCGCCGCATGCTCGGCGACGACGCGCCCACCCAGCTGCTCAGCGTCGACGCCCCCGAGCCCTCGCCCGAGCACGTGTCGGCCGAGCGCAAGCGCGCCGAGATCGACGCCCTCGCCGAGCGCGACCCGGAGAAGACCGCCGAGCTGCTGCGCGGCCTGATGGACCAGCGGGTCGGCTCGTGAGCCTGGTGCCCCTGGCCGGGCTCGGCACCGCCGCACCCGGTGCGGGCGGCGCCCCCCTGACCGGTGCGCAGAAGGTCGCGGTGATCCTCATGCAGATGGAGCAGACCCGCGCCGCCACCGTGATGAAGCAGTTCAGCGAGGAGGAGGCGGAGGAGATCACCGCCGAGATCGTCCGGCTGCGCCGCGTCGACCCCGCGGTGGCCGAGTCGGCCGTCGCGGAGTTCCACGACCTCAGCGTCAGCGGCCGCTACCAGCGCCGCGGCGGCCACGACGTCGCCGTCGGCCTGCTCGAGGCCTCGTTCGGCTCCGAGCGCGCCGCCGGCGTGATGGAGCGCCTCGCCTCGAACGCGATGGGCAAGAGCTTCGAGTTCCTCGACGAGGCCGACCCGGGCCAGGTCATCACCCTGCTCGACGGCGAGCTGCCGCAGACCATCGCCCTCGTGCTCGCGCACCTCCGGCCGCAGCAGGCCTCCGCCGTGCTGGCCGGGCTCGACGTCGAGGTGCGCGCCGACGTCGCCCAGGCCATCGCCACGATGGGCACCGCGACCCCGGAGGCCGTCGGCATCGTCGCGACCACCCTCAAGGTGCGGGCCGGCGCCGTCGTCGCGCCGCGCGAGCAGGTCGAGGTCGTCGGCGGCATCCAGCCGCTGGTCGAGATCATCAACCGCAGCGACAGCGCCACCGAGCGCGCCCTGCTCGACGGCCTCGACGAGCGTGACCCGGCGCTCGCCGAGGAGGTCCGCTCGCGCATGCTGACCTTCGAGGACATCGTCAAGCTCGAGTCGCGCGACATCCAGCAGGTGCTCCGCGGCATCGACGCCGCCGTGCTGGCGACCGCCATGAAGGGCGCGCTCGCCGCCGTCACCGAGGTCATCCGGGGCAACGTCTCCGAGCGCAACCGCGAGCTGCTCGACGACGAGCTGCAGTCGATGGGCCCGGTGCGCAAGTCGCAGGTCGAGGAGGCGCGGGCCGAGGTCGTGCGCGCCATCCGCGAGCTCGAGGCCCAGGGCGCCATCACGGTGCACCGCGCCGACGAGGACGCCCTCGTCGACTAGCCCCGCCCCCGCCGCGGCGGATCACTCTCAAATTTGAGAGTGGCGCGTAGCCCGGCCGCCCCCCCGCGGCGGCGCCCGCCCGCCCTCGGCAGCCCTCTCTCTCAAATTTGAGAGTGATCGGCCGGCGGCGGCCCCGGGATCGCGGCGTCCCCGGTGCTCCGCGCCGGATCCCTCTCGTTCTCCGCCGGCGGCCGGCGGCCCGGCCCCCCTTCGGGGCGAGCGCTAACGCCCCCCGCGCGGCCGCCGAGAGTCGCAGCTGAGCACGGATCGCTCACCTCCCTGGCCACGGATCGGCCGCACTCCCCACCGTCGAACGGCTGCTCTGTGCTCGATCCCGTGATGTCCCGACCGGACGCCCCGTCCGCCCAGGACGCCTTCTCGCGCCTCGTGTACCCGTCGCTCACCGGTGCCCGTGCGACCGACCAGGCCGACCCCGACGTCGAGCGCCGCACACGCGCCGAGGCCTCGGGCCACGCCGCGGGCTACGCCGCCGGGCTCCGGGCCGCCGACCGCGAGCTGACGGCCCGTCGAGCCGTGCTCGAGGCCGAGCACGCGGACGCCCTGGCGCGCCTGCAGGAGGCGACCGCCGCCTCCCTCGCGGCCCTGGCGGCCGCCGGCCGCGCCCTCGAGGAGCGCGTCGTGCCCGTGCTGCACGAGGCCGAGGAGGCGCTGGTCGCGACCGCGCTGGACCTCGCCTCCGCGGTGGTCGGCTACGAGGTCGCCGCCTCCGAGCGCTCGCGCGACGGTGACCCGCGCGGGGGCCGCACGGCCCGCGCCGCCCTCGCCCGGGCCCTCGACGGCCTCGACCCCTCCGTCGTCGTGCGGGTGCGCCTGCACCCGGCCGACGCCGCGCTCGTCGCCGACGCCGCCCGCTCGGCCGGCGTCGAGGTCGTCGCCGACCCCTCGCTCCGCCACGGCGACGCCGAGGCCGACCTGCCCACCGGCCTGGTCGACGCCCGGCTGTCGACGGCGCTCGGCCGGGCACGCACGGCGCTGCTCGGCGACG
The DNA here is from genome assembly GCF_014217665.1 of Frigoribacterium sp. NBH87. Classification (NCBI taxonomy): domain Bacteria; kingdom Bacillati; phylum Actinomycetota; class Actinomycetes; order Micrococcales; family Microbacteriaceae; genus Frigoribacterium; species Frigoribacterium sp. NBH87. Next base: position 1,675,094 of record NZ_CP043650.1, on the reverse strand, counting down.
GCGACGAGGTGGCCTCGTGACCCTCACCGCGACTCCCCTCGACCTCTCCGCCGAGCGCACCGGCGACCCGTTCGCCGCCCACCTCGGCGCGCGCGTCGCGGCCGCCCGCGTCGCCGCCCGCCCGCAGCGCGTGGGGCGCGTCGTCAGCGCCGTGGGCCTCGGCCTCACCGTCCAGGGGCTCGACGCCGCCGTGGGCGACGTCGTCACCGTCGGCGACTCCGCCGGCCCCGGCGCTCCGGGCGCCACCCTCGCGGAGGTCGTCGCGACCACCCCCGAGGGCCTCCGCTGCATGCCGCTCGGTCGACTGACCGGCGTCACCGCGGGCACGCCCGCCCGCTCCACGGGCCGCCCGCTGCTCGTGCCGACCGGCGCCGGCCTCTTCGGCCGCGTGCTCGACGGCCTCGGCCGCCCGATCGACGGCAAGGGCCCGCTGCGCCGCCCCGACGGCCGTCCGGTCGACCTCGTCGGCCTGCACCACGAGACCCCCTCCGCCATGCACCGGGCCCGCATCGACACGCCCCTGCAGCTCGGCGTGCGCGTGCTCGACACCCTCACCACCGTCGGCCGCGGCCAGCGCGTCGGGCTCTTCGCGGGCTCGGGCGTCGGCAAGTCGTCGCTGCTCTCGATGATCGCCCGCGGCACGGACGCCCAGGTCAGCGTCGTCGCCCTCGTCGGCGAGCGCGGCAGGGAGGTGCGGGAGTTCCTCGAGGACGACCTCGGGCCCGAGGGCCTCGCGCGCTCGATCGTCGTCGTCTCGACCAGCGACGAGCCGGCCCTGATGCGCCTGCGCGCCGCGTTCGTCGCGACCCGCATCGCGGAGTCGTTCCGCGACGAGGGTGCCGACGTCGTGCTGATGATGGACTCGCTGACCCGCGTGGCCATGGCGCAGCGCGAGATCGGCCTCTCGGTGGGCGAGCCCCCGGCCACCCGCGGCTACCCGCCGTCGACCTTCTCGGTGCTCGCCGAGCTGCTCGAGCGCGCCGGCACCGACCGCGTCGGCTCGGTGACGGGCCTCTACACGGTGCTCGTCGACGGCGACGACCACAACGAGCCGATCGCCGACGCCGCGCGCAGCATCCTCGACGGCCACGTCGTGCTCGACCGGAAGCTCGCCGTGACCGGCCACTTCCCGTCCGTCGACGCCCTCGGCTCGGTCTCGCGCGTCGCCTCGAAGGTCACCACCCCGGCCCAGCGCGCCGCGGCGACGAGCCTCCGCAAGGTGATGGCCGCCCGACGCGCCGCGCAGGACCTGCTCGACGTGGGCGCGTACCAGCGCGGCACGAACCCGCTCGTCGACGCGGCCGTCGACCACCAGGGCTCCATCGACGCCTTCCTCCAGCAGGCCATGGACGACCAGGCCCCCTCGACCGAGTCGTGGGGCCGCCTGGCCCAGCTCACCGCTCGACTCGGAGGTGCCTGATGCCCCGATCCTTCTCCCTCGCGGGCCTGCTCCGGCTCCGCCACGCGCAGCAGGACATCGCGGCCGGCCGCCTCGCCGACGCGAACGGCCGCCTGCGGACGGCCGCCGACGCGCGGCTCGCGGCGCGGCGGACGCTCGACGACGGCCCGGTCGCCATCACCGACGCGGCCATGCTCAGCGCGGTCGCCGCGTCGCGCGCCTCGACCCGGGGCATGCTCGCCGAGCTCGACGCCGTGACGCAGCGCCGCCAGGCCGAGGCCGCCGAGGCCCAGGCCGCGTTCGGCGAGGCCCGCCGCGCCGCCATCGGGCTCGAGAAGCTGGAGGAGAAGCACGCGGTGCTCTCCGCCGCCGAGGACCTGCACGACGAGCAGGTCGCCCTCGACGAGATCGCGACGCAGTCGTGGGCCCCGCCCGCCCCGACCGCGGCGCCTGCCCCGGCCGTCGGCACCACGACTCCCTCGCCCTTCCCGCCTTCCCCCTCGACCCCTCCCGGAGGACGCTCGTGAGCCCCGTGACCGAGGTCCTGTCACGCATCCAGGACATCCAGAGCCAGATCGCCCAGCTCCGCACCGGCGGGGCGGCCGCGCTGCTCGGCGGCGCCGCCGCGGCCGGCACCGGCACCGGCACGTCCGCCGCGTCCGCCGGCGCCTTCGCCGACGCGCTCGCCGGCACCGGGGCGACACCGGCCGCCTCCTCGGCCGCCGGCGCGGGCTCGCTCTCGACCACCGCCTCCGTCGACGCCGTGAAGGGCGCCGTGGCCTCGGGCAGCGGGGCGACCGGCCCCGACGTCGTCGAGACCGCGAAGAAGTACCTGGGCGTGCCGTACGTGTTCGGCGGCGAGGACGCGAGCGGCATGGACTGCTCCGGGCTCGTGCAGCGCGTGTTCGCCGACCTCGGGGTCGCCATGCCCCGCGTCGTGCCCGATCAGGCCGACATGGGCGCCGAGGTGCTGTCGCTCGCCGAGGCGAAGCCGGGCGACCTGCTCGTGCCGAAGGGCGAGGGGCACATCGTGATCTACCTCGGCGACGGCAAGGTGCTGCACGCCCCGCGCCCCGGCAAGGACGTGCAGATCGTGAACAACTGGTACAAGGACTCGGACCTCGCGACGATCCGCCGCGTCGTGCCCGCGACGGCCGGCACCGCGCCGGTGTCGTCGGTCGGCGCCGCGGCGGCCGCCGCCGGCTCCGTGCAGAACGTCGACCTGATGACCGCGCAGCTGCAGCAGCTGATGCGGTCGGGAGCGACCTCGTGAGCGGGCTGCGCACGCTGCCGTCCGCGCCGCCGGCGCCGTCGGCGCTGCCCGCGTCGGGTCGCGCCGCCGGGCTCGGCTCGGGCGCCGTCCCCTCCTCGGGCGCGGCGGCGCTCGGGGCCTTCGGCGCGGCGATGAGCTCGGCGCGCGACGCTGGCTCGGCGCGCGACGCCGGGTCGTCGCGTGACGCCGGCGCCGCCCGTGACGTCGTCGCCACCCGGGCGGCCGCCGCCCGGCTGACCCGCGAGGCCGTGGGGGAGTCGCGGGTCCAGCCGCACCCCGCTCGCCCCGCCGGCGCGGACGACCGTGCCTCTGCCCCGACGCGCGTCGGCGACGCCCCCGGCACGGGCGCGACGCCCGCCGGGGTCGCTGATCCACTCCGGAGTGGAGCAGCGCGGAGCGAGACCGCTCCCGCGGCGGACGACGCGGCCGCGGCCGTCGTCGATCCTGCGGGCGACGCGGCGGGCGCCGCCGACGCCGCCGTGGCGGCGGGCGCAGCCGTCCCCGCCACCGCCGACCCGACGGCCGGAGCCGACGCCGCCCCGGCACCGTCGGGTCCGTTCTCGACGGCCCTGCTCGCCGTGGCCGCGCCGTGGCTCGGCGTCGCACCGTCGCCGGTCGGTGCACCGACGTCCGAGGCCGTGCCGACCGTCGTCACCGGCCCCACGACCAGCGACGTCGACCCCGCCGCCGTCGTGCCGTCGGTGGCCGGGGCGCTGACCGGCACGCTGTCCGGCGCCGCGACGGTCCTCGCCGCGGCGACGGCGACGTCGGCGGGCACCAGCCCCGCCGTCCCCGACGCCTCCGGTGCTCCCCACCGCGCCGGGCCCGTCGTCGTCGCCGCGGGTGCCCTCGGCGAGACCGGCGTCGCTTCCCCGGCCGCCGCCTCCGTCGCCTCTGCACCGGCCGCGTCGACCTCCGCCCTGCCGGGCCCCGTCACGTCGGCGTCCGCCGTCCCGTCCGCGGGCACGAGCGCGGCCGCCTCCGCCGTGGCACCGGCACCTGCCTTCTCCGTGCCGACCGGCGACCTCACGACTCTGGGCGGTCCGGTCGGAACTGCCGCTGTCGGCTCGCCCGTCGTCGCGACCGCGACGGGTGACCTCGCCGCCCCCGCGGCGGCCCCGGCGGGCCCTGCCGCGTCGAGCTCCGCCACGGGCAGCACGGCCACCACGGGCTCCGTGCCCGGCACGTCGGTCGCGGCCGCCCCCGCCCCCGCCGACCCCGGCGCGGGCACCGGCCCCGCCGCCCTCTTCGCCGTGCCGGTCGTGGCCCCCGCCTCCGGCCCTGGTGCGGCCGCGGCGGCCACGCCCGCCCCGGCCGCGGCCCCGTCGGCCCCGGCGCCCTCCCTCGCCCCGCAGCTGCACCGGCCGCTCTTCTCGCTGGCCGCCGCCGGCCCCGGCATCCACGTCGTGACCGTCAGCGTCAGCCCGGAGGCCCTCGGGCCCGTGACCGTCCGTGCCCACGTGGGCGCGCACGGCATGCACGTCGAGATGTTCGCGGCGTCCGACGCCGGGCGCGAGGCGGTCCGGGCGATCCTGCCCGACCTGCGCCGTGACCTCGGCGGGTCGGGGGTGCAGGCGAGCATCGACCTCTCCGGCCAGAACGCCCCCTCCGACGACCGGGGCGCGGCCGCGGGCGCCGGCGAGCGCGACGGCCGGGGCGACGGCGCCGCCGGGCGGGCACCCGACGACGAGCGGCTGCGGCGCTCCGGCACCGGCCTCGGAGCCGCCGCCCGTGCGGACGGCGTGCACCGCGCCTCCTCGGGGCCCGTCACCTCGCTCGACGTGCTCGCCTGACCGCCGGCGCCGACCGCGCCCGCCGCCTCCCCTCGACCTCACGACCCCGACCAGGAAGTCCCGTCACATGCCCTCGATCGACCAGATCTCCGGAACCGTCGACCCGGCCACGCAGGCCGCCGCGATGGCCGCCGCCAGCGCCGGCCGCGCCCCGAAGCAGACCATGGACAGCGAGATCTTCATGAAGCTGCTCGTCACGCAGCTGAAGAACCAGGACCCGTCGTCGCCGATGGACACGAACGCGATGATCTCGCAGACCACCCAGCTCGCGATGATGGAGCAGGTCACGAACCAGACCACCACCGCGAACGAGGGCTTCTCGCTGCAGATGCGCATCGCGGCCTCGAACCTCGTCGGCCAGCAGGTCAGCTACACCGGAGCCGACGGCAAGAGCGTCACCGGCACCGCGACCAGCGTCTCCTTCGCCGACTCGGTGCCCAAGGTCACCGTCGCCGGCAAGGAGGTCGCCCTCGACCTCATCTCGGGCATCACCGCGCCGACCTCCCCGACCGCTCCCACCGCCCCGTAGCTCCCCGCACCACACCGGCTGCAGGACGCGACCGGTCTCCCCGCGCAGGACGCGCCTCCCTCATGCTCCCTGAAAGGCAGCTGCCATGCTCCGCTCCCTCTACTCCGGCATCTCGGGCCTCCGTTCGCACCAGACGATGCTCGACGTGACCGGCAACAACATCGCCAACGTCAACACCGCGGGCTTCAAGGCCTCGACCACGCAGTTCCAGGACACCCTGTCGCAGATGACCCAGGGCGCCGGCGGGCCGCAGACCGGCATCGGCGGCACCAACCCCGCCCAGGTCGGCCTCGGCGTGCAGGTCGCGGGCATCTCGACCAACTTCGCGCAGGGCTCGGCCCAGGCCACCGGCAAGGCGACCGACCTGATGATCTCGGGCGACGGCTTCTTCGTCACCCGCCTCGGCAACGACACCCTCTACACGCGCGCCGGCGCGTTCGACTTCGACGCCGACGGCCGCCTCGTGTCGGCCGACGGCAAGATCGTGCAGGGCTACTCGGCCGCGGACGGCGTCGTGAACGACGGCGGCGCCATCGGCGACATCACGCTGCCCCTCAACGGCGCGGCCCCCGCCACGGCGACCACCGCCGCGAATGTGGCCGGCAACCTCCCCTCCGAGACCGCCGTCGGCTCGACGCTGACGCGCGACACGAAGGTGTACGACGCATTCGGCACGGAGAAGACCCTGACGCTGTCGTTCACGCGCACGGCGGGCGGCTGGAACGTCGTCGGCACCGACGGCTCGGGCGCGGGCGGCAACACGACCCTCGCCTTCCAGGACGGCGCGCAGGTCGGCGCCGGCTCGATGGTCGTCGACGGCATCACCGTCGACCTGTCGAAGATCACCGGCTTCGCGCAGCTCAACACCGTCGCGGTCACCGACCAGAACGGCCGCGAGGCGGGCACGCTGCAGGGCTTCACCCTCTCGAAGGACGGCACGCTGGTCGGCCAGTTCAGCAACGGCGAGTCGCTCGCCCTCGGCCGCATCGCGCTCGCCACCTTCACCAACCCCGGCGGCCTCGAGAAGGCGGGGGCGTCGGGCTACCGCGCCACGGCCAACTCGGGCGGCGCCGCGCTCGGCATCCCCGGCTCGCCCGGCGTCGGCTCGCTCTCGAGCGGCACGCTCGAGATGAGCAACGTCGACCTCTCGCAGGAGTTCACCAACCTGATCGTCGCGCAGCGCGGCTTCCAGGCGAACGCCCGCATCATCACCACCTCCGACGAGGTGCTGCAGGAGCTCACGAACCTCAAGCGCTAGCTCGACGCGCGCCGCGCCGCGCCTGCTCGGCCCGGACGAACCCCGTTCCGTTCACTGCACCCCGTTCTGCCGGGGTTCGGTGAACGGAACGGGGTTCTTCGCGGTGCGGAGGCCTGCACGCGCCGAGTGGTCACGATCTGCGGTCCGAGAGGCCGGCGAGCAGCAGATCGTGACCACTCGACGCCCCGACCGGCGGGGTACGCGGGAGCGGGCCTCCCAGGGCCCGGTGCGTAGACAAGGGAGATGAGCACGGGGACGGAGGCGCACCGCACGCCGCCCGCCCCCCGTCCCGGCCCAGGCCCCGGCCCAGGCCTCAGCCTCGACGCCGCTCCGGAAGCCCGACCCGCGCCGACCACCAGCGCCCTCGCGACGGCCCTCCGCCTCCTCGCCGTCTACGCCCTGGCGCGCCTGCTCAGCACGGCGCTGCTCGCTGTGACGTACGGCCTGACCGCGACCTCGAGCTGGGCGCAGCACGACGGCGGACCCGGCTTCGCGGGCTACCTCTCGTCGTGGGACGCGCGCTTCTACGCCGAGATCTCCGAGCGCGGCTACCCGACGCAGCTGCCGCGGAACGACGACGGCCAGGTCGTCAAGAACGCATGGGCGTTCATGCCGCTGTTCCCCGCGGTGGTGAAGCTCGTCGCGCCGGTGGTCGGCGGCAGCTGGCTGGTCGGCGCGCTCGTCGTCGCGACGCTCGCCGGGGCGGGCGCGACGCTGGTGCTCCACCGGCTGATGCTGCGGCGCTTCGGGGCCCGCGCCTCCTTCTGGGGCGCCGTCTTCTTCACGGTCTCGCCGATGTCGTTCGTGCTGCAGGTGCCCTACGCCGAGAGCCTGTTCCTGCTGCTGATGTTCGCGGCGCTGCTCGCGATGACGGCTCGGCGGTGGCTCTGGTTCGCGGTCTTCGGGGTGCTGGCGTCGTTCGCGCACCCGGGGGCCCTCGCGCTGTCGGCGGCGCTCGGCCTGACCTGGCTCGTGCGGCTCGTGCGCCGCGAGCGGGAGCCGGTCACCGAGCACGTGCGCATCTGGGCGGCGGGCCTCGTCGTCACGGCGGCCGGCTTCGCCTGGCCGGTCGTCGTCGCGCTCGTCACGGGCGAGCGCGACGGCTACTTCGCCACGGAGTCGTCGTGGTGGCGCGACTACATCGGGTCGGACGGCTTCGTGCCGTTCACGCCGTGGTTCCGGTTCGGGGCGGCGATGGGCGGGTGGCTCGGGGTGGTCGCGGCGGCGGCGCTGATCGCCGTCCTGGCCGTCGGACTCGTGCGGCGGTCGGGTCGCCTGGGGCTCGAGCTGCAGACGTACACGATCGGCTACGTCGCCTACCTGGTGGCGGTGTTCCTGCCGCAGCAGAGCAGCTTCCGCATGCTGCTGCCGCTGTCGCCGCTCTTCGCCGACGCGCAGCTGTCGGTCACGAGGAGGCGCGTGGTCGTCACGATCGTCGCCAGCGTCGTGCTCCAGGCCGTCGCGGTCGTGCTCCTCTGGACGCTCTGGGCGCCCTAGGGCGCGAGGGTGCCCCGCGGCTCACGTCCGCCCGAGGTACCGCCCCTGCTTGTGGTTCAGCGCGAGCACGAGGTTGAGCACGACGGCGCCCGCGGCCGAGACGAGCACGACCCAGGGCGAGACGACGGTCAGCGAGAACAGCACGATGGCGACGTCGATCACCATCTGCACGTAGCCCGCACGCCAGCCGACCTTCTCCTGGAGGATCAGCGCGAGGATGTTGATGCCGCCGAGGCTCGCCCCGTGGCGGAAGAGGATGAGCAGGCCGACGCCCACGAGCAGGTTGCCGCCGAGGGTGCCGTAGACGGGGTTCAGCTCGTCGATGCCGAGGGCGACCGGGTGCAGGTACGAGAAGGCCGAGACCATCGCGACGGTCATCACGGTGCGCAGCGTGAAGCCCACGCCCTTCTTCCAGAGCGCGAGGGCGAAGAACGGCACGTTGACGAGCAGGAAGAGCAGGCCGAACGACAGGCCGGTCGCGTAGCTGACCAGCAGGGCGAGGCCTGCGGTGCCGCCCGAGACCGAGCCGCTCTCCTTCAGCAGGAACAGCCCGAAGGAGGCGATGAAGACGCCCGTCACCACCCCCATCACGTTCTCGGCGAGCGTGTGCTTGTTGGCGTCGACCGTCACGGAGTTCTCGGTCAGGGCCGGGTCGTCGACGAGCGGGGTCGCCGTGTCGGGCGACAGCGCGGCGTCCGGCCCGGTCGACTCGGGCGTCGACCAGGTCGGCGTCGCACCGGTGGGCGTGGTCGCGCCGTCGGCAGCGTTCTCGGCGGCGGCGTTCTCGGCGGTGGGGGAGGAGGGACGGGCGACAGGGGTGGCGTCGCGCGTGCCGTCGTTCGCGGGGGTGTCGGTCACCGGGACATCCTGCCAGCCCGCCCGTGCCTCCTCGCCCTCGCCCGGGTGGTCGCTCGGCTGAGGGCGTGCGTCGTTCTGCGTGAGCGCCCTCAGTCGCGCGTGAGCAGGGAGTTGACGTAACGGTTGAGGCTGACGCCCTGACGAGCTGCGGCGATGGTCAAGCCGCGGTGCACGTCCGGCGTCGTCCTCAGACGGAACTCGCCGCTGAAGCGTCGCTCTCCGAACGGTGTCGGGACGTCTTCGCCGGAGGCGACGAGATCGTCGACGACGTCGGCCACGAGGCCGCGGAGCCCGGTCAGGGCTGCGTCTTGGTCGGCGTCGAGCCACGAGAGCGACGGGAACTCCGCCACCGTGGCGGCGTACTCCTGGTCCTCCGCAGACCAGGCCACCGCGTAGCTGTAGTGCCGCACCTCGGGGGTGTCGAGAACGATGCTCATCGTGACTCCATCTCGTCGATCGCTGCGAGTACCTGCTTGACCTGGTAGGCCTTCGCTCTGCCGGCATCGTCCTGGATGTTGACCCGAGGGTCTCCTCGCCAGGGTGTCCGGTAGATCGCGTGGCTGCCGCCCCTGCGTCGAGGGGGACCGAAGACGCCGTCGCAGACCTTCTCGAGGTCGGTGAACCTGACGTCGACGGGGTTGCGCCGCATGCTCTCGACGATCCTCCGCAACGAAGCCTTCATCTCGATGGTCCCATCTGTGGCACCACTAGGCAAGGATCGCGATGACGGCGATCACCCCGAGGACCACAGGAGTCGCGATCAGCGCCACGAGGGCGGGGCGGTGCAGCAGGGCGGGCACCGACCCCGGGGCCATCCCGTGCGCCTCCTTCCCGGTGAGGCGCTGCTCGGCCGGCACGACCGTGACGCCGGAGCGGGCGGCGACGTCGCCGAGCACCGCGCCGTCGAAGTAGGCGCCGCTGAGGCCGACGCGTTCGCCGCCCGGGCCGACGACCCCCAGCCACGGGATGCCCTGGACGCCCTGGGTCATCACGCAGAGCAGGCCGCGCTGCCGCCCGTCGAGCGCCACCGTGCTCGTGCGGCCGAGACGGCGGTAGCTCACCGACGTCGGCGTGACCGTGACCGTGGCGGTCCGCAGGAACACCGCGAAGCCGACCCCGGCCACGGCGAGGGCGACCACCACGGCGACGAGGCCCGACGGGCCCGAACGCACCGCCACGAACAGCATCGCGGCCCCGAAGATGAGGGCGCGCGTCTTCGCCGAGACCCAGAACGCCGCCCAGGTCGGCCGGTGCACGACGACGTCGGGCGTCGCTCCGGGAGTGAGGGGCGTGGGGGAGGGGTGCGAGTGGCTCACAGTTGCCTTCTTCCGACGGGTCACGACTGATATGTGCCACACACCATACCGATCGGTCGGTCTCCGCCGCGACCGCGGGCATCGAGGTGCCCCGTCCTGGGCCCGCGACGCCTCGGAGGGCCCAGGACGGGGCACCTCGGCGCGCGTCCGCCGAAGTGCGGACACCGCGGCGGCCGCCGCCTAACGGCGGCCCGCCCCCGGCCGATAGTCCCCCCTGAGCAGCTCAGGACGAGCGCTCGCTCGCCCCACGGACGGTGGCGGGAGAACACAGACCTAGGACGGGCCGATGATCGTCGTCACGCGACTCAACGACAGCAGATTCGCTGTCAACCCAGACTTGATCGAGCGGATCCACGAGACGCCCGACACGACGCTGATCATGGTCGACGGGGCGAAGTACATCGTCACCGAGCCCATGGCCGAGGTGATCGAGATGATCGCCCGCTACCGCGCCCGCATCGTCGCCATCGCCTACGACGAGCCGCACGCCGCCGCCCCCGCGACGCAGCCCCTCGGCTCGCGCACGTCGACCGGCCCGCAGCTCGGCATCGTCCGTGGCTCGAGCGGCTCCGGCCTCGTCTCGCCCTTCCCCACGGCCGCGGCCCCGACGGCCACCGCCGCCCCCGCGACCACCACCCTGGAGCGTTGACGTGGACCCCGCGACGATAATCGGCATCCTGCTCGCCTTCGGTGCCCTCTTCGGCATGATCAAGCTCGAGGGCGTCCACGTCGAGGGCCTGCTGCTGCCGGCCCCGATGCTCCTCGTCTTCGGCGCCACCATCGCGGTCGGCATCGCCGGCACGACGATCAAGGACGCGCTGCTCAGCTTCAAGAAGATCCCGCACGCGTTCACCGGCAAGGTGATCCCGCCGCAGTCGGTCATCGACGAGATCGTGGCGCTCGCCGAGAAGGCGCGCAGCGAGGGCCTGCTCTCGCTCGAGGCCGAGGCCGAGAAGTCGACCGACCAGTTCATGAAGGGCGCGCTGCAGAACATCGCCGACGGCACCGACGGCGAGGAGCTCCGCATCCTGCTCGAGGACGAGATGGAGTCCCGCCTCGCCGCCGACCGCACCGCGAGCAAGTTCTTCAACAGCCTCGGCGGCTACGCCCCGACCGTGGGCATCATCGGCACCGTCGTCAGCCTCACCCACGTGCTCGAGAACCTGGCGTCGCCCGACGAGCTCGGCCCGCTGATCGCGGCGGCCTTCGTCGCGACCCTCTGGGGCCTCCTCAGCGCGAACTTCCTCTGGCTGCCGTTCGCCGGCCGCCTCAAGAAGCTCGCCGACCTCGACGAGGCGCGCATGACGCTGCTGATCGAGGGCGTCCTGGCCGTCCAGGCGGGCAGCCAGCCGCGCCTCCTCGGCGAGCGCCTCAAGGCCATGGTGCCGACCCACGCGCTGACCGACGCCAAGGGCAAGGGCGGCGCCAAGGGGGCGAAGGCGAAGGCCGGCGCCGACGACCAGGGGCTCGCGGCGTGAGCGGCAGCCGCGGCGGGCGGAAGAAGAAGACCCACGCCGAGGAGGAGCACCCCGACGAGCGCTGGCTCGCCTCGTACATGGACATGGTCACCGTGCTGATGTGCATGTTCATCGTGCTGTTCGCGATGTCGAGCGTCGACCAGGACAAGTACATCGCGCTCCGCAACTCGCTCGCGACGGGCTTCGGCCAGACCGACGTCGGCAAGGTCGACAGCGCCTCGGGCACCGTGGTGCCGGCGAGCGACGTGACGGAGGAGGGCGAGGGCTACTCCGAGGGCGACGAGACCGACATGAGCAAGGCGGCAGCGTCGGGCGAGGCCCAGACCGCCGAGCAGGCGGCCGCGGCGCAGGCCCTGGCGCAGTCCGAGCTCGACGACCTGACCGCCATCAAGGAGGCCATCGCCGGCAACCTCGAGGGCTCCGGCCTCAGCGCCGACGTGCAGTTCGCGACCGACGCCCGCGGCCTGACCGTGCGGCTCGTCGGCTCCGAGACGTTCTTCGGCACGAACAGCGCCGACCTCAGCGGCGAGGCGACCCGGGTGATGGACGCGATCGCGCCCGTGCTCCGCGACAGCTCGCACGACGTCTCGGTCGAGGGCCACGCCGACCAGCGCAGCTCGACGGCGCCGTTCGCCACGAACTGGGAGCTCTCGTCGGCCCGGGCGACGCAGGTGCTCCGCGACCTCGTCGAGCGCGGCGGCCTGCCGGTCGAGCACGCCCAGGCCGTCGGCTTCGGCTCGTCGCGCCCGCTCGTGCAGGGCAGCACCGACGCCGACCTCGCGGCGAACCGCCGGGTCGACATCGTCGTGCTCTCCAACCAGAGCGACGACGTCAGCGCCCTGCTGCCGAAGCTCGAGCAGGCGGCCGAGGCAGCGGGAGGCGCGGTGACCGCGGGCAGGAACCCCGAGCCGGTCGCGCCCGCGGCCCCCGCGGAGGCCGCCGCGGCCCCGACGGAGAAGAAGGACGAGAAGAAGTCCGAGAAGAGCGAGAAGAAGGAGGAGTCGCACGACGAGGGGGCCCAGTCCGGGGGGCACTGACGACGCGCCTCTAACGCGGTGACGGCACGGGCCGATAGGTCCGTCCGTGACCCTCCTCGACCCCGCCGTGACGAGCGCGCCCGCGTCGGCGCCCGCCGCCCCCGCGCCCGCCGCCGGGCCGGTCGCCCGGTCGGCGCGCCAGGTCGAGGTCTACGACTTCCGCCGCCCGACGACGCTCGCCCGCGAGCACTCGCGGGTGCTCGAGCTCGCCTTCGACACCTTCGCGCGCCAGTGGGGCACGCAGCTGACCGCCAAGGTCCGCGTGCTCTCGCAGGTCACCTGCGAGCACGTGCAGATGCTGACCTACGACGAGTACGCCTCGTCGCTGCCGGCCACGACGGCGATGGTGCTCTGCCCGCTCGAGGGCATCGGCCCCAAGGCGGTCGTGCAGTTCCCGACCTCGGCCGCCCTCGGCTGGGTCAGCCACATGCTCGGCGCCTCGAAGCCGCACGCGATGCCCGACCGCACCTTCTCGCCCGTCGAGCAGGCCCTCGTGCGCCGCCTGATGGAGGACGCGCTCGACGACCTCCGCTACTCGTTCGGCTCGCTGCTGGTCGACGCGGTCTCGGTCGGCGGCTTCCAGTACAACTCGCAGTTCGCCCAGGCGGCGCAGAAGTCCGACCTGATGATCGTCGCGACGTTCGAGATCCGCGTCGGCGAGCGCACCGCCCTCGGCACCGTGGCCATCCCGGCCGAGGTGCTGCTGCCCCAGCTCGGCGAGTCGAACCCGACGGTCGGCGCCGCGGACGCCCGTCGCCTGCTCGGCGCGCAGCTGGCCGCCGTGCCGGTGGGCGTCGCGCTCCAGCTGGCCCCCGCCTCCGTCCGCCCCGGCGTCGTGCTGGGCCTCGCCGTCGGCGACCTGCTGCCCCTGCCGCACCCGCGCTCGCGACCGCTCGAGATCACCGTCGACGGCCAGTCCGTCGGCCGTGCCGCCGTCGGGGCCAACGGCTCCCGCCTCGCGGGCATCGTCGTCTCCACCTCCCTGACCGGCACCGAAGAAGGAACCTCATGACCGGCACGACCATCACCCTGCACACCGCCGCGGCGGAGGCGCTCGTCTCCGTGCTGCCGACGCCGTCGCCGCTCCGTGCCGTGCCGCTCGAGGCCGTCGTCGCCCAGGGCCGCCGCACGGCCGCGTCGAGCGTCGTCATGACCTCGTTCGTCGGCGCCGTCTCGGCCGACACCGCGCTCGTGCTCGTCGACATGGAGCAGCTGACCGCCGCCGCCGGCACCGACTCGCCCCTCGTCTCCGTCGGCGACGTGCTCCGCCCCGCCCTCGAGGCCGCCACCGGCGTGCTCGGCGTGGGCGTGCTCGGCGAGAGCCGCCGCGAGCCCGCCGACGCGCTCCTCGCCGACCCCGACACGGTGGTCTTCGACCTGACCGCCGCGGGGCAGCCCGCCGGCTGGTTCGCGATCCGCATCCGCGAAGGCGGCACCGTGGGGTCGAGCCCGGCCCGCGCCTCCTCGTCGCCCCTGTTCGACTCCGTCGCCGGCAACCTCGGCCGCATCAACAACGTCGAGATGGCCCTCACGGTCGAGATCGGCCGCACCCGCATGTCGGTGCGCGACGTGCTCGGCCTCGAGCCCGGCGCCGTCATCGAGCTCGACCGCTCGGCCGGCGCCCCCGCCGACGTGCTGCTCAACGGCCGCCTGATCGCGCACGGCGAGGTCGTCGTCGTCGACCAGGACTACGCCGTCCGCATCACCAAGATCCTCGACGTCGCCGACGGCCTGGTCTGACCGGTGGACACGCTCTTCGTCGCGCTGCGCGTCGCCCTCTCGCTGGGCGTCGTGCTCGCCCTGCTGTGGGTGCTGCAGAAGCGCCTCGTCAAGGGCGTCCGGGGCTCCGGCAAGTCGGCCGCCCCGGTCACCGTCGTCGCCCGTCAGGGCCTCGGCGCCAAGGCCAGCGTCGTCGTCGTCGACGTCGAGGGCGAGCGCCTCGTGCTCGGCGTCACCGAGTCGTCGGTCACGGTCCTCTCGGCCGCCGAGGTGCCCGGCCCCGCGCCGCTGGCGCTGGTGCCGGCCCCGGTCGCGCCCGTGACGGCCCCGCAGGAGGCGCGGGTCACCCCGATCGCCCCCCTCACCGCCCCGGCCCCCGCCGTGGTGCCCGCGCCCGCGCCCATGTCGTTCGAGGCCGTCCTCGCCACCCAGCCCCCGCTGCCCGTGGCCGCCGTCCCGGCCGCGTCGGCCGCCGCCGCCGCCGCACAGGCCCCCGTCGCCGTCGCCCCGGCCCCCGAGCTCCTCCGCCCCCGCGGCGCCGCCCGCCGCGCCGCGACCGTCGCCTCCGCGTCGGCCACCGCCGCCCGCGCCCCGCGCGACCCGCGAGAGCGCCGCCGCGGCCGTGCCTCGACCCCGCTCGAGGGCTCGATCCTCGCCCCCGGCACGTGGCGCCAGGCGGCCGCGGCCCTGCGGGCCGGACGCGCCGGATGACCCGCGCCTCCCTCGCCCGCCCGACCCGCGCCTCCTTCGGCTCCGCGCTCGTCGCGCGGCTCGCCCCGACGCTGCACGACGGCCTGCGCGGCCGTGCCCTCGCCGGCGGGCCCACCCGCCGCAGCAGCTTCGTCTCGATCGACGCCGCGCCCGTGCGCTTCGCCGACACCCGCCTCGCCCGCGCGGTCGTCGTCGGCCTGCTGGCGATGGTCGTGGCCTCGGCCCTGCTGATGCTGATCGGCCAGAGCGCCAGCGCCGCCCCGGCGCCCGCCCCCGTCTCGCCGGTGGCGCCGGTCGACCCGACCGCGCCCGCCGTCGGCAGCACCGACGGCACCGCCGGCACGACCCCCACCGACTACACCGACACCGACCAGACCGTCACCGACGGCACCGGCACGGGCGGCCTCGACATCGACATCACCGGCCCCGACGGCACGCCCAGCCAGGCGGTCGTCACGCTGATCGGCATCACGCTGCTGAGCGTGGCACCGGCGCTGCTGCTGATGATGACGTCGTTCACGAAGATCTTCGTCGTGCTGGCGATGACCCGCAACGCGCTCGCGCTGCCGTCGATCCCGCCGAACCAGGTGCTCGCGGGCCTCGCGCTCTTCCTGAGCCTGTTCATCATGGCGCCGATCCTGGGGCACATCAACGACGACGCCGTGCAGCCCTACCTCTCGGGCCAGCTCGACCTGCAGGGCGCGATCGACGCCGGCTCGGCGCCGCTCCGCGAGTTCATGCTGGCGCACACCCGCGAGGAGGACCTCGCGCTGATGACCCGCTCGGCCGACCAGCCGAACCCCGCCGACCAGACCGACGTGCCGATGCTCACGCTCATCCCGTCGTTCATGATCAGCGAGCTGCGCGCCGCCTTCATCATCGGCTTCGTCATCTTCATCCCCTTCCTCGTCATCGACCTCGTCGTCAGCGCCGCGCTGATGTCGATGGGCATGATGATGCTCCCGCCGGTGATGATCTCGCTCCCCTTCAAGATCCTGCTGTTCGTGCTCGTCGACGGCTGGGGCCTCATCATCACGAGCCTGATCGAGAGCTACCAGGTGGGCAGCTGATGGACTCCAACGCCGTCCTCGACCTGTCGATGCAGGCGCTGATCATCACGGGCAAGCTCGCCGCCCCCGTGCTGATCACCTCCCTCGTCGTCGGCTTCGCGATCTCGCTCCTGCAGTCGATCACCCAGATCCAGGAGGTCACCCTCTCGTTCGTGCCGAAGGCCGTGGCGGTGGGAGTCGCCCTCATCGTCTGCGGGCACTGGATGATCTCCGAGATGGTCTCGTTCACGACGGCCGTCTTCGACCGCATCCCGCAGCTCCTCAGCGGCGGCTAGGCCCGACCGTGACCCTCGACCTCAGCTGGCTGGAGGCCACGATGCTGGCCGCCGTGCGCATGACGGCGTTCATCGTCATCGCGCCGCCGTTCTCCTACAAGGCCTTCCCCGGCCGCGTGAAGGCGATGCTCGGCGTGGGCCTCGGCCTCGCCGTCGCGCCGCGCGTGACGCCCGGGTACGAGTCGCTCGCCACCGGGCAGTTCGTCGTGGCGCTCGTGCTCGAGGTCGTCGTCGGCGGCGTGCTGGGGTTCCTGGTGTTCCTCGCGTTCTCGGCCGTGCAGGCCGCGGGCAGCCTGATCGACCTCTTCGGCGGGTTCACGCTCGCGCAGGCGTTCGACCCGCAGTCGATGGTGAACGGCGCGCAGTTCACGCGCCTCTTCCAGATGACGGCGCTGGCGCTGATGTTCGCGAGCGGCGGCTACCAGCTGCTGATCGGCGGGCTGACCCGGTCGTTCGACGCGTTCCCGCTCGGGCTCGGCATGGACCTCTCCCGCCCGGTCGAGATGATGGCGCACGGCGTCTCGCAGATGTTCCTCGCGACCCTGCAGATCGCCGGCCCCCTCGCCGTCGTGCTCTTCCTCGCCGACGTCGGGCTCGGCCTCCTCAGTCGCGTCGCCCCCGCGCTCAACGCCTACGCGATGGGCTTCCCGCTCAAGATCCTCATGACCGTGATGCTCGCGGGCGGCGTCTTCCTCGCCCTGCCCGGCGTCGTGCGCTCGCTGACCGGCGACGCCTCGAAGATGCTCCTGGGGGTGGGGTAGCCGTGGCCGACGACTCCGGGGAGAAGACCGAGGCCGCGACCGACAAGCGGATGAAGGAGGTGCACTCCAAGGGCCAGCTGTCGCGCTCGCAGGACCTCAGCGCGTGGATCGGAGTCGGCGCCGCCGCGGTCATGATCCCCAGCACCATCCAGCGCGGGGCCGAGGCCGGCACCGACCAGCTCTTCTCGATCGGCGAGATCATCCGCCACCCCGACGACACCACCGTCGTCGCCCTCCTCGGCGACGGCGTGGGGTCGATGGCGGCGACCATCGCGCCCATGCTGGCCGTCGTCGGCGTCGCCGTGCTCGTCACCGCGATCGTGCAGGGCGGCGTCCACATCAAGCGGATGACCGGCAACTACGAGCAGTTCAACCTCCTCGCCGGCATCAAGAACACCTTCGGCACCCAGGCCCTCTGGAACGGCGCGAAGGCCCTGATCAAGACCGCCGTCGTCGGCGTCGTGCTCTGGATGGCCATCCAGGGCCTGATGCCCGTGCTGATGAGCGGCGGCGGCCTCAGCGTCTCCGCGCTGCTCGCCGAGGCCGAGGCCGGCACGGGCATCCTGCTCCGCGCCGCCATCGTGGCCGGGCTGCTGCTCGCCGCCGCCGACGTCTTCGTCGTCATGCGCCGCAACCGCAAGAAGACCCGCATGACGAAGAAGGAGGTGCGCGACGAGAGCAAGAGCAGCGACGGCGACCCCCTGGTCAAGTCGCAGCGCCGCTCGCGTCAGCTCGCCATGAGCCGCAACCGCATGATGGGCGCGATCGTCGACGCCGACGTCGTCATGGTCAACCCGACCGACTACGCCGTCGCGCTCCGCTACGAGCCCGGCAAGTCGGCGCCCCGCGTCGTCGCCAAGGGCGCCGGCGCCGTCGCCGCCGCGATCCGTGCCCGCGCCGAGGAGTCGGGCGTGCCGCTCGTCCGCGACGTCCCCCTGACCCGTGCCCTGCACGCCTCCTGCGGCCTCGGCGACGAGATCCCGGTCGACCTCTACACGCCGGTCGCGCGCGTGCTGACCTTCGTGATGGCCCTCCAGGCCCGCGGGGCGTCCGCCGTCGCAGGCACCCACGCCAACCCCCGCCCCACCACCCCCGACGAGGTCGCCGGCGTGCTCACGCCCGGCTCGCTCGAGGCCGACGCGATGCCCCGCCGCCTGCGGGTCGCGCGCGACGCCGCCTCCCGAACCGCGCCTCCGGCCGGTGCCCCCACTGCTCCCCGTCCGTCCGTCACCGGAGGAACCGCCTGATGAAGAAGACACTCCCCAAGCTCGCCGTGCCCGTCGGCGTGGTCGCGATCGTGCTGCTGCTCGTCGTGCCCGTGCCGGCCCCGATGCTCGACGTGCTGATCATCTGCAACATCCTGCTCGCGCTGGTGATCCTGCTGACGACGCTCTTCGTGAAGAAGCCGCTCGACTTCTCGGTCTTCCCGTCGCTGCTGCTCGTGGCGACGCTGTTCCGCCTCGGCCTCAACGTCGCGTCGACGCGCCTCGTGCTCGGCGAGGGCTTCGCCGGCCACGTCATCGAGGCGTTCGGCCACGTGGCGGTGAGCGGCTCGATCATCATCGGCGCCGTCATCTTCTGCATCCTGGTCATCATCCAGTTCGTCGTCGTCACCAAGGGCGCCGAGCGCGTCGCCGAGGTCGGCGCGCGCTTCACCCTCGACGCGATGCCCGGCAAGCAGATGGCCATCGACGCCGACCTCAACGCGGGCCTGATCACCGACGAGGTCGCCAAGCAGCGCCGCGCCGACGTCAGCGCCGAGGCCGACTTCTACGGCGCGATGGACGGCGCGTCGAAGTTCGTCAAGGGCGACGCGATCGCGGGCATCCTGATCATCGTCATCAACCTGATCGGCGGCATCGCCATCGGCGTGCTGCAGAACGGCATGGAGCCCGCCGACGCCCTCGGCCACTACGGCCTGCTCACCATCGGCGACGGCCTCGTCACGCAGATCCCCGCGCTGCTGATGGCGGTCAGCACCGGCATGATCGTCACCCGCTCGGGCGCCGACAGCGACATGGGCTCGCAGGCGGCGGCGCAGCTCGGGCAGTCGCGCATCGCGATCGCCATCGCGGGCGTCGCGGCGATCGGCATGGGGTTCATCCCCGGCATGCCGATCATCCCCTTCCTCGTCATCGGCGCGACGCTGCTGATCATCGCCCAGCGCCTCAGCACGAAGGCGAAGGCCGAGGAGGCGCGGGCGGCCCTCGAGGCCGAGGTCGCGCCCCCGGCCCCCACCGACACCACGGAGGACCTCCTCGAGCAGATGCGCGTCCACGCCCTCGAGATCCTGCTCGCGCCCGACCTCGTCGACATGGTCAGCGGGGCCTCCGACGACCTGCTCGGCCGCGTGAAGGCGCTGCGCCGCAAGATCGCCGTCGACATGGGCATCGTCGTGCCGCCCGTCCGCACCCGCGACAGCGTCGACCTGCCGCCGTCGACCTACTCGATCCGCATCGCCGGCGTCGAGGCGGGCCGCGGCCAGGCGCCCGCCCGCTCGGTGCTCGCCCTCGGCGACCAGCTCGACTCGCTGCCCGGCACGGTCACGATCGAGCCCGTCTTCGGCCTCGCCGGCAAATGGGTGCCGGCCGAGATGCGCCACAGCGCCGAGATGACCGGCGCCACCGTCATCGACCGCGTCTCGGTGCTCGTCACCCACCTCTCGTCGATCATCGGCGACAACGCCGCCCGCCTCCTCAGCCGCGAGGACGTCCGCGTGCTCACCGAGGGCGTCAAGCAGGTCAACGCCGCCGCCGTCGACGACCTCGTGCCGAGCATGCTGTCACTCGCCGAGCTGCAGCGCGTGCTGCAGGGGCTGCTCGCCGAGCGCATCCCGATCAACGACCTCGCGCGCATCTGCGAGGGGCTGACGCTCCGCGCCAAGCAGTCGACCGACCCGGAGGGGCTGATCGAGGCGGCCCGCGCCTCCCTCGGGCCCGCGCTCACCGCGCGCTACCTCGACGGGGCCGTGCTGCGCGTCATCATGATCGACCCGGGCCTCGAGCAGTCGATGCTCGAGGGGCTGCGGCCGAGCGACCAGGGCACGCAGATCCTGCTCGACGGCCACCGGGTCGAGCAGGTGCTCGGCTCGCTGCGCGACTCGGTCGCGAGCGTCGAGGCCCAGGGCCTCAGCGCCGTGCTCGTCTGCGCGCCCGCGCTCCGCCCCGCCATCCACCGGCTCGTGTCGGCGCAGCAGAACGGCCTGCCGGTTCTCTCGTACCAGGAGGCCACGGCCGCCGGCTCGACCATCGAGACCGTCGGCGTCGTCCGCGCGGCCGACCCGATCACGGCGGCCTGACGTGGCGCGCAGGGTGCAGATGAGCGGGGAGTCGCTCGAGCAGCTCGCCGCTGAGGCCCGCGCGGTGCACGGTCCCGGCGCCCGGGTCGTCGCCGCCCAGAAGGTGACCGTCGGGGGAGTGGGCGGCCTGTTCGCCCGCAAGCACTACGAGGTGACCGTCGAGGTGCCCGACCCGGCCACCGACCGCCCGGTCGCCCGGGTGACCATCACGCAGCCCGCCTCGCGGGCGGGCATCGCGGCGCTCCTCGCCGACGCCGACGCGGCGGACGGCTTCGACGACGGGGCCCGCCCCGGCGCCGCGGCCGCCGCCCCCTCACCCGCGCGGGACCCCTTCGACGAGGTGCTCGCCGGCGGGGGAGCCGGCCGGCGCCCCGCACCCGAGGTCGTCGTGCTGCCGCGCGCCCCCGACGCGGGCGCCGTCGACAGCCCCCGTCGCGCCGCCCGTGCCGCCGCGGCCGCCGCCTCCGCCGCGGGCGCGACCACCGCCTCCTCGTCGACCGCCGGAGGCGCGGTGCCGGTCCCGTCGCCGGCCGACGTCTCGACCCGCACCGACGCGTTCGCCGACATCATGGACGACTTCACCTTCAACGGCATCGCGGTCGACCCCGTCGTCGCCCCCGCCGCCGCCGACGACGCCCGGCCGGGCCCGCTGACCACCGCCGCGGAGTTCCTCGCCGCGGCCGCCGCCACCACGTCGCCCGCGCTCGCCGCGGCCGGGCAGGCCGACCTGCCGGCCGCTCCGGGGCTGCTGCGCGGCGCCGGCGACCTCGTCGTCGTCGTGGGCCGCCCGGGCGACGCGTTCCGGGTGGCGGCGCAGATGGCGTCGGCGTTCGGGCTGCGCTCGGTCGACGTCTCCGACCGCCGCAGCGCCATCCTCGCCCGGGCCACCGGGGTGCACGAGGGCTCGTCGGTCGTCACCGCCCTCGCGTGGGACGACGACGCCCCCGACGCCCTCCGCTCGATCGGGGCCGACCAGCTCTGGGTCGCCGTCGACGTGGGCCGCAAGCACGACGACACGGCGCGCTGGGTCGAGGCCGTCCGCGCGGTGCAGCCCGTCGCGGCCGTCGCGGTCGTCGGCGCGCAGGACACCGCGACCCCCGGCACGGTGCACCTGCTCGGCGTGCCGGTGGGGTGGCGCGAGTAGCCAGCGACCCTCACGTCGCTAAGCTGGCCCGATGCTGGTGTTGACGCGCAAGGTCGGGGAGCGGATCCTCATCGGTGACGACATCGTCATCACCGTCCTCGACTCCCGGGGCGAGGGCGTGCGCATCGGCATCGACGCCCCCCGCGGCGTGAAGATCCAGCGCGAGGAGGTCGTCCAGGCGGTCTCCGAGGCCAACGTCGCGGCGGCCGCGGCCCCCGACGACGCCGAGGCCCGCCTCCGCGCCGCGCTCGGTGCCCCCGCGCCCCGCGCCGACCAGTAGCCCGGCGCGCCCGGCGCGCCCCGCGCCTGCGACCCCGCCCTGCTCGCGACACACCCCGTTCTCGCAGGTGAACCCCGCCGCGGCGGGGTTACCGTGCGAGAAGGGGGTGCCTCGCCGTGACGGGCGGTCAGCGCGCCCCGAACACGCTCCGCGACGGCTCGGGCGACGGCACCGCCGTCGCGTCGGTGACCACGGGCGCGCCGGCGACGAAGTCGCGCAGCTCGCGGCCGTGCACGACCTTGGCCGGCAACGGGTCCGACGAGTAGAGCCGCGGCATGCGGTCGGTCGGCAGCGGCGACGGCGAGCCGATCAGCACGACGTTGCCGAACCGCCGGCCCTTGAGGGTCGCCGGGTCGGCGACGGCGGCGACGTGGTCGAAGACGGTCGAGAGCGTCGACGCCTGGCCGCGGGCGAAGGCGAGCCCGGCCCCGTCGGCGGAGTTGACGATCAGCATGCCGGTGGGGGAGAGGAACTCCGCCGCGGCTGAGTAGAACTCGAGCGAGGTCACGTGGGCGGGGATGCGCGAGCCACCGAAGACGTCGACGACGAGCAGGTCGACCGTGCCGCGCAGCCCGGCCGGGAGCTTCAGCATCACCTCGCGGGCGTCGCCGTAGCGGACCCTGATGGAGGCGCCCCTCGGCAGCGGCAGCTTCTCGCGCACCAGCGCCACGAGGTCCGCCTCGAGCTCGACCACCTGCTGTCGCGACCCCGGGCGGGTGGCCTCCACGTAGCGGGGCAGCGTCAGCGCGCCGGCTCCGAGGTGCAGCGCCGTGACCGGCCCCTCGGGCAGCAGGTCGATGGCGTGGCCGATGCGCCGCACGTACTCGAAGGCGAGGTGGGTGGGGTCGTCGAGGTCGACGTGCGACTGCGGGGTGCCGTCGACGACGAGCGTGAACGCGCCGGGTCGGTGGCGGTCCTCGTCGACGCGGGCGAGGCCGGCGCCGATGGTGATCTCGCCGGAGGGGTCGTCGTGCGCAGCAGCCATGTGGCCCAGCTTCCCACCCCTCGGGGGCGGGAACACACGGGCCGCTCCCGCGTTATACCGAAGGTTCCGCTGAGAGTCAACGACAGGGCTTGCCAGGCGTGTCCCGGCTGCATAGTATTGACCTTTGCGCTCCCCGTGCGTCCCGTCGTCATATTGCGGTCGACGACGCACCTCGAGACGGCCTCCGAATATCGCGGCGGGGGCGCGTCCGGTCGTCGGAACGGGCTGGTCCTCGGACTGTACGCCCCGACGGCTCCGGGAGGGCCGTTCAACCACTCACTCATACTGTCCGACAGTGATGACCCGACGGGGTCCACGGAGGTTACTTCCTTGGCTGCTGCGAACACCGCAAACACCAACTCACCCAAGAACGGCCGTGGCGCATCGCGCCTCTCGTTCGCCAAGATCACCGACACGCTGACGGTCCCCGACCTCCTGGCGCTCCAGACCGAGAGCTTCGACTGGCTCGTCGGCAACGACATCTGGAAGCAGCGCCTCGCCGAGGCCACCGAGCAGGGTCGCACCGACCTCGCCCTCCACTCCGGCCTGGAGGAGATCTTCGAGGAGATCTCCCCGATCGAGGACCTCGGCGAGACGATGCAGCTGTCGTTCACCGCGCCCGAGCTCGAAGACCCCAAGTACTCGATCGACGAGTGCAAGGAGCGCGGCAAGACCTACGCCGCCCCCCTCTACGTCAACGCCGAGTTCATGAACCACCTCACGGGTGAGATCAAGACGCAGACCGTGTTCATGGGCGACTTCCCGCTCATGACCGAGCGCGGCACGTTCATCATCAACGGCACCGAGCGCGTCGTCGTGTCGCAGCTGGTCCGCAGCCCCGGCGTCTACTTCGAGCGCGCCTCCGACAAGACCTCCGACAAGGACATCTACTCGGCCCGCGTCATCCCGAGCCGCGGTGCCTGGCTCGAGTTCGAGATCGACAAGCGCGACCAGGTCGGCGTCCGCATCGACCGCAAGCGCAAGCAGAGCGTCACCGTCTTCCTCAAGGCCCTCGGCCTGACGAGCGAAGAGATCACGGAGAAGTTCAAGGGCTTCGCGTCCATCGAGGCCACCCTCGAGAAGGACGCCATCCTCACGAAGGAAGAGGCCCTCAAGGACATCTACCGCAAGCTCCGTCCCGGCGAGCAGGTCGCGGCCGAGGCCGCGCGTGCGCTCCTCGACAACTTCTACTTCAACCCGAAGCGCTACGACCTGGCGAAGGTGGGTCGCTACAAGATCAACCGCAAGCTCGGCATCGACGCGCCCCTCGGCGACTCGGTCCTGACCGTCGACGACATCGTCGCGACGATCAAGTACCTCGTCTCGCTGCACGCCGAGGAGAAGACCATCGACGGCACGCGCGACGGCAACGCCGTCGAGCTCCGCCTCGACGTCGACGACATCGACCACTTCGGCAACCGTCGCATCCGCGCGGTCGGCGAGCTGATCCAGAACCAGGTCCGCACCGGTCTCTCCCGCATGGAGCGCGTCGTCCGCGAGCGCATGACCACTCAAGACATCGAAGCGATCACCCCGCAGACCCTGATCAACGTGCGCCCCGTCGTCGCCGCGATCAAGGAGTTCTTCGGTACCTCGCAGCTGTCGCAGTTCATGGACCAGAACAACCCGCTCTCGGGCCTGACGCACAAGCGTCGGCTCTCGGCCCTCGGGCCGGGCGGTCTCTCCCGTGAGCGCGCCGGCGTCGAGGTGCGAGACGTGCACCCCTCGCACTACGGCCGCATGTGCCCGATCGAGACCCCGGAAGGCCCGAACATCGGCCTGATCGGCTCGCTCGCCTCGTTCGCGCGCATCAACTCGTTCGGCTTCATCGAGACCCCCTACCGCCGGGTCGAGGCCGGTCACGTCACCGCGACGATCGACTACCTCACCGCGTCGGAGGAGGACGACTACGTCGTCGCCCAGGCGAACGCCCCCCTCACCGACGGCTTCGACTTCGTCGACGACAAGGTGCTCGTCCGCAAGAAGGGCGGCGAGGTGGAGCTCGTCGCCAAGGACGAGGTCGACTACATGGACGTCTCGCCGCGCCAGATGGTGTCGGTCGCGACCTCGCTCATCCCGTTCCTCGAGCACGACGACGCGAACCGCGCCCTCATGGGCGCCAACATGCAGCGCCAGGCCGTCCCGCTGGTCCGCAGCGAGAGCCCCCTGGTCGGCACCGGCATGGAGGGCTACACCGCGATCGACGCCGGTGACGTCGTCACCGCCGACGCCGCGGGCGTCGTCACCGAGGTCTCGGCCGACGTGGTCGTGGTCCAGCTCGACGAGGGCGGCACGCAGGAGTACTACCTGCGCAAGTTCGACCGCTCGAACCAGGGCGCCAGCTACAACCACCGCGTGATCGTCGACGCCGGTCAGCGCATCGAGGTCGGCGAGGTCATCGCCGACGGCCCGGCGACGGAGAACGGCGAGCTCGCGCTCGGCAAGAACCTCCTCGTCGCGTTCATGCCGTGGGAGGGCTACAACTACGAGGACGCGATGATCCTGTCGCAGAACCTCATCAAGGACGACACGCTCTCCTCGATCCACATCGAGGAGTACGAGGTCGACGCCCGCGACACGAAGCTCGGCAAGGAGGAGATCACCCGTGACCTCCCCAACGTCAGCCCGGACCTGCTGGCCGACCTCGACGAGCGCGGCATCATCCGCATCGGCGCCGAGGTCCGCCCCGGCGACATCCTCGTGGGCAAGGTCACGCCGAAGGGCGAGACCGAGCTCAGCGCCGAGGAGCGCCTGCTGCGCGCCATCTTCAACGAGAAGAGCCGTGAGGTCCGCGACACGTCCCTGAAGGTGCCCCACGGCGAGCAGGGAACGGTCATCGGCGTCAAGGTCTTCGACTCGCAGGACGGCGACGACGAGCTCGGCTCGGGCGTCAACCAGCGCGTGGTCGTGTTCATCGCCCAGAAGCGCAAGATCACCGCGGGCGACAAGCTCGCCGGCCGCCACGGCAACAAGGGCGTCATCTCGACGATCCTCCCCGTGGAGGACATGCCCTTCCTCGAGGACGGCACGCCGGTCGACATCATCCTCAACCCGCTCGGCGTCCCCGGTCGAATGAACTTCGGCCAGGTGCTCGAGATCCACCTCGGGTGGATCGCCGCGCAGGGCTGGAACGTCGAGGGCGTCCAGGAGTGGGCCAAGAACCTGCCCCCGGAGGCGCTCAGCGCCGCTCCCGGCACCAAGGTCGCCACCCCGGTGTTCGACGGCGCCGCCGAGCGCGAGATCGAGGGCCTCCTCGACTCGACCCTGCCGACCCGTGACGGCGACCGCCTGATCGGCTCGTCCGGCAAGGCGCGCCTGTTCGACGGTCGTTCGGGTGAGCCGTTCCCGAACCCCATCTCGGTCGGGTACATGTACATCCTGAAGCTGCACCACCTCGTCGACGACAAGATCCACGCTCGGTCGACGGGCCCCTACTCGATGATCACGCAGCAGCCGCTGGGTGGTAAGGCGCAGTTCGGCGGACAGCGCTTCGGAGAGATGGAGGTGTGGGCCCTCGAGGCCTACGGCGCCGCGTACGCGCTGCAGGAGCTCCTGACGATCAAGTCCGACGACATCCTCGGCCGCGTGAAGGTCTACGAGGCGATCGTCAAGGGCGAGAACATCCAGGAGCCCGGCATCCCGGAGAGCTTCAAGGTCCTCATCAAGGAGATGCAGTCGCTCTGCCTGAACGTCGAGGTCCTCTCGGCCGACGGCCAGACGGTCAGCCTGCGCGACACGGACGACGAGGTCTTCCGTGCCGCCGAAGAGCTCGGCATCAACATCTCCTCGCGCTTCGAGTCGTCGAACGTCGACGAAATCTGAGCCCCCTCCCACAACGACACGTCGAATCTTTCTGACAAGGGACTGAATTTTGATCGAAGCAACAACTTTCGATGAGCTGCGGATCGGCCTCGCGACGGCCGACAACATCCGTGCTTGGTCGCACGGTGAGGTCAAGAAGCCGGAGACCATCAACTACCGCACGCTGAAGCCCGAGAAGGACGGCCTCTTCGGAGAGCAGATCTTCGGGCCGTCGCGTGACTGGGAGTGCGCCTGCGGCAAGTACAAGCGAGTCCGCTTCAAGGGCATCGTCTGTGAGCGCTGCGGCGTCGAGGTCACGAAGTCGTCGGTGCGCCGTGAGCGCATGGGCCACATCGAGCTCGCCGCCCCCGTCACGCACATCTGGTACTTCAAGGGCGTGCCCTCGCGCCTCGGCTACCTGCTCGACATGGCCCCGAAGGACCTGGAGAAGGTCATCTACTTCGCGGCCTACATGGTGATCTCGATCGACGAGGAGGGCCGTCACGCCGACATGCCCGGCCTCGAGAACGAGCTCCGCCTCGAGATCAAGCAGCTCGAGTCGCAGCGCGACACGCGCATCGCCGACCGCCTCAAGAAGCTCGAGGACGACCTCGCGGTGCTCGAGGAGGAGGGCGCCAAGAGCGACCAGAAGCGTCGCGCGAAGGACGTCGCCGAGAAGGAGATGGGCCAGACCCGCAAGGCCTTCGACGAGGACATCAACCGCCTCGAGCGCGTGTGGGAGGACTTCCGCACCCTCAAGGTCGGCGACCTCAAGCCCGAGGACGCCGTCTTCCACGAGCTCCAGGACCGCTTCGGCATGTACTTCGAGGCCCACATGGGCGCCGAGGCCATCAAGAAGCGCCTCGAGGCCTTCGACCTCGCGACCGAGGCCGAGAACCTGCACCTGCAGATCTCGGAGGGCAAGGGCCAGAAGAAGATCCGCGCGATCAAGCGACTGCGCGTCGTCTCCTCCTTCCTCGCCACCGGCAACTCGCCGGCCGCGATGGTTCTCGACGTCGTCCCGGTCATCCCGCCGGAGCTGCGCCCGATGGTGCAGCTCGACGGTGGCCGCTTCGCGACCAGCGACCTGAACGACCTGTACCGCCGCGTCATCAACCGCAACAACCGCCTCCGTCGACTGCTCGACCTCGGTGCCCCCGAGATCATCGTCAACAACGAGAAGCGGATGCTGCAGGAGGCCGTCGACGCACTGTTCGACAACGGCCGTCGTGGTCGTCCCGTCACCGGCACCGGCAACCGCGCCCTGAAGTCCTTGAGCGACATGCTCAAGGGAAAGCAGGGTCGCTTCCGCCAGAACCTGCTCGGCAAGCGCGTCGACTACTCGGGCCGCTCGGTCATCATCGTCGGCCCGACGCTGAAGCTGCACCAGTGCGGTCTGCCCAAGCAGATGGCGCTCGAGCTGTTCAAGCCGTTCGTCATCAAGCGCCTGATCGACCTGAGCCACGCTCAGAACATCAAGTCGGCCAAGCGCATGGTGGAGCGTTCGCGCCCGCAGGTGTGGGACGTGCTCGAGGAGATCATCCGCGAGCGCCCCGTGCTGCTGAACCGCGCGCCCACCCTGCACCGTCTCGGCATCCAGGCCTTCGAGCCCCAGCTGGTCGAGGGCAAGGCCATCCAGCTGCACCCGCTCGTCTGCGCGGCGTTCAACGCCGACTTCGACGGCGACCAGATGGCCGTGCACCTGCCGCTGTCCGTCGAGGCCCAGGCCGAGGCGCGCATCCTGATGCTCGCGTCGAACAACATCCTGAAGCCGTCCGACGGCCGTCCGGTGACCCTGCCCGCCCAGGACATGATCATCGGCCTGCACTACCTGACGACGGTCACCGAGGGCGCCACCGGTGAAGGCCGTGCCTTCTCGTCGGTGTCCGAGGCGATCCTCGCCAAGGACCAGGGCTCGCTCGACCTCAACGCGATGGTCAAGATCCGCATGAACGGCGTGCACTTCGCCGAGGGCGAGGGCCCCGAGGGCTACGAGGTCGGCCAGGACATCCTGCTCGACACGACCCTCGGCCGTGCGCTCTTCAACGAGAACCTGCCGGCGGACTACCCGTTCGTCCAGCAGGTGACCGACAAGGGCATGCTCTCGACGATCGTCAACGACCTCGCCGAGCGCTACCCGAAGGTCGCCGTCGCGGCGGCTCTCGACAACATCAAGGACGCGGGCTTCTACTGGGCCTCGCGTTCCGGTGTCACGGTCGCGCTCTCCGACGTCCTCACGCCTCCGCGCAAGCCGGAGATCGTGGCGGGCTACGAGAAGCAGGCCGCGGCGGTGCAGGCCGAGTTCGACAAGGGCCTCATCTCCGACGCCGAGCGTCGTGCCGACCTGATCAAGATCTGGACGGAGGCCACGAACGAGGTCGCCGCCGAGATGCGGTCGAACTTCCCGGTCGACAACACGATCAACCGCATGGTCACCTCGGGTGCTCGTGGTAACTGGCTGCAGGTGCGCAACATCGCCGGCATGCGAGGCCTCGTGAACAACCCGAAGGGCGACATCATCCCCCGCCCGATCATCTCGTCGTACCGCGAGGGCCTGTCGGTGGCCGAGTACTTCATCGCGACGCACGGTGCCCGCAAGGGACTGGCCGACACGGCCCTCCGTACGGCCGACTCGGGGTACCTGACCCGTCGACTCGTCGACGTGTCGCAGGACGTCATCATCCGTGAGGACGACTGCGGCACCTCGCGCGGCCTCGAGCTGCCGATCGCCGCTCCCGACGCCGACGGCGTCATGGTGCGCGACGCCACGGTCGAGAACACGGTCTACGCCCGGTCGCTCGCGGCCGCCGCGGTCGACCCGCAGGGAACCGTCGTGGCCGAGGCCGGTGCGGACGTCGGCGACGTCCTCATCGACCAGCTGGTCGCCGCGGGCGTCGAGTCGATCAAGGTCCGCTCCGTGCTGACCTGTGAGGCCGCCGTCGGCGTCTGCGCCCAGTGCTACGGCCGTTCGCTGGCCACCGGCAACCTGGTCGACATCGGCGAGGCCGTCGGCATCATCGCGGCCCAGTCGATCGGTGAGCCCGGCACGCAGCTGACGATGCGCACCTTCCACACCGGTGGTTCGGCCTCGGCCGACGACATCACGCAGGGCCTCCCCCGTGTGACGGAGCTGTTCGAGGCGCGCACCCCCAAGGGCGCGTCCCCGATCGCCGACGGCGCGGGTCGCATCACGATCGAGGACACCGACAAGGCCCGCCGCGTCATCCTCAACCTCGACAACGGCGACGAGCCGGTGATCTACCCGGTGCTCAAGCGCTCGACCCTCCTCGTCGAGGACGGTCAGCACGTCGAGCTCGGTGCCCAGATCATCGCCGGTGCGGTCGACCCGAAGGAGGTCCTGCGAGTCAAGGGCGTCCGTGCGGTGCAGCAGCACCTCGTCGGTGGCGTCCAGGACGTCTACCGCTCGCAGGGCGTGCCGATCCACGACAAGCACATCGAGGTCATCGTCCGTCAGATGCTCCGCAAGGTCACCGTCGTCGACCACGGCGACACCGACCTGCTCCCCGGCGAGCTGGTGGACCGGTCGAAGTACAACGAGATCAACCGCGGTGCGCTCACCGAGGGCAAGCGCACGGCGTCGGCTCGCCAGGAGGTCATGGGCATCACCAAGGCCTCCCTCGCGACCGAGTCGTGGCTGTCCGCCGCGTCCTTCCAGGAGACGACCCGCGTGCTCACGCAGGCCGCCATGGAGGGCAAGAGCGACCCGCTGGTCGGCCTCAAGGAGAACGTGATCATCGGAAAGCTGATCCCCGCGGGCACCGGCCTGTCGCGCTACCGCGACGTGTCGGTCGAGGCGACGGAGGAGGCGAAGGCCGAGCGGTACCCCAACCGCGTCTTCACCGACGACGCGTCGTTCAACGAGGCTGACCTCAGCTTCGTCGACTTCGACTCGTTCTCGTCGGACGACTTCACGCCCGGCACCTACAACTGAGCCCCCCCGGGGAGGCGCGGTGAGGGTCTGACCTGACCCGCACCTCCCCAGGAGGCCCAGCACCACGAAGGGCCCCGGCTCTCGCACCTGCGAGAGCCAGGGCCCTTCGTCGTGCCCGCGCCTACGCTCGGTGGGGTGCAGTTCGAGCAGGCCCTCACCGACGACGTCACCCTGAGGGAGGCGCGGGTCGGCGACGCCGCGTCGCTGGCGGCCGCGCAGGCGCGCAACCGCGACCACCTCGCCCCCTGGGACCCTGCTCGCCCGGCCTCGTTCTTCGAGCCGGCCGGCCAGCTCGCCCTGCTGACGGCACGGATCGCGGCGGCGGACTCGGGGGAGGCCCTGCCCCTCCACCTCGTCGAGCGAGGCCCCGACGGCGACCGCGTCGTCGGCGGCATCTCGCTGAACCACATCGTCCGTGGCCCGGTCCAGGCCGCCTCGGTCGGCTACTGGGTCGACCGGGAGCGGACGGGCCGGGGCCTCGCCCGGGCGGCCGTGGCGGTCGTGGCCGACCTCGCCGCGACGCGCCTGCGGCTGCACCGCCTCGAGGCGAGCGCCCTGCCGCACAACGTGCCCTCCCGGCGCGTGCTCGAGGCTTCGGGGTTCACGCTGATCGGCACGGCGCCGAGCTACCTCCGGATCGCCGGGCGGTGGCAGGACCACGTGCTGTACCAGCGCGTCCTCGGGTAGTCGGCCCGCGCCTCCCGCAGGCCTCCTGCACGGCCGGCCGCGGCGACGGGTGACGCCCTGTGCCCCCTTGCGGGGGCACCCGCTCTGGGACGTGCCCCCGAGGGCCGCTCGCCTTAGCGTGGACACCGCTCGGACTCCCGACCCGGGCGACCGTGCCGACGCGATCCCGACCACCCGCGGCGGCTGTACCGAGGAGGTACGTCCCGTGGCTTCCATGACCGAGATCCTGATCCTGCACGGCCTGCTGCCCATGGAGTACCTCGACCGCGTCGGTCGCCGCTCCACCGACGAGGAGGCCTCCATCCGCGAGCTCCTGTCGCAGGGCGTCGTGACCACCTCGCAGGTGGCCCGCGCCCGTGCGCAGGCCGCCGGCATGGACTTCGTCGAGCTGATCGACTACCCCGTCGACCGCGCCGCCGTCACGATGGTGCCCGCGGCCGTCTGTCGCCGCCACAGCGTGCTGCCCATCGGCGTGCGCGACGGTGGCCTGCTGCTCGCGATGGCCGACCCGGGCGACGTCTTCGCCATCGACGACGTGCGCGCCGGCCTCCGCATCGGCGTCGACCCCGTGGTCGCCGAGAAGGGCGACCTGCTCGCCGCGATCGACCGCTACCTCCGCGCCGACGACGAGCTCAACGACCTCACGAGCACGCTCGAGGAGGAGAAGGCGCAGGAGGCGGCGGCCGACATCACCGACGGCCCCGACGACGACGTGCCCATCGTGCGCTTCGTCAACCTGCTCGTGAGCCAGGCGATCACCGACCACGCCTCCGACATCCACATCGAGCCGAGCGAGACCGACGTTCGGATCCGCTACCGCATCGACGGCGTGCTGCACGAGATGCAGCCGGCCCCGAAGGCCATCCAGAACGGCGTCATCTCGCGCCTCAAGATCATGAGCGAGATCGACATCGCCGAGCGCCGCAAGCCGCAGGACGGCCGCATGTCGGTCCGTCACGGCGGCCGTCAGATCGACCTCCGCGTCGCGACGCTGCCCACGGTGTGGGGCGAGAAGGTCGTCATGCGGATCCTCGACAACTCGAACACGTCGATGAGCCTCCGCGACCTCAACCTGCTCGAGCGCAACTTCGACGTCTACGCGGCGTCGTACTCGAAGCCGTACGGCATGATCCTCGTCACGGGCCCCACGGGCTCGGGCAAGTCGACCACGCTCTACACGACGCTCAACGCCGTCGCCCGCCCCGAGATCAACGTGATCACGGTCGAGGACCCGGTCGAGTACCGCATGCGCGGCATCAACCAGGTGCAGGTCAACCCGAAGGCCGGCCTCACGTTCGCGAGCGCGCTGCGGAGCATCCTCCGCTCCGACCCCGACGTCGTCCTGCTCGGCGAGATCCGCGACCACGAGACCGCGCAGATCGCCATCGAGGCGTCGTTGACCGGCCACCTCGTGCTCAGCACGCTGCACACGAACGACGCCCCGAGCGCCATCACGCGGCTCACCGAGATGGGCATCGAGCCTTTCCTCGTCGGCAGCGCCATCGACTGCGTCGTGGCCCAGCGCCTCGCCCGGCGCCTCTGCGACCGCTGCAAGCAGCCCACGGACTACTCGCCGCGGCAGCTCGCCGCGCTGAAGTTCGAGCTGCGCGACGGCGAGGACCCGACGGTCTTCCAGCCCGTCGGCTGCCAGCAGTGCTCCAACACGGGCTACCGCGGGCGCATCGCCCTGCACGAGGTGATGAGCGTCTCGGAGGAGATCGAGCGCCTCGCCGTGACCCGCGCCTCGAGCGCCGAGATCGGCCGCACGGCCCGCGAGCAGGGCATGCTCACGCTCCGCCAGGACGGCTGGGAGAAGGCGAAGCTCGGCCTCACCAGCGTCGAGGAGATCCTGCGGGTGGTCGCGTGACCCGGCCCCGCGCCTCCTCCGCCCCTGCCCCGGCCCCCGCCGGGGCTGCGGCACCTGCACCCGCTCCCGCGACGCGCGTCGTCGCCCCCGAGACCCGATCCGCCACCACCGCCCCGGAGGCCGCCGCATGAGCGTCTACGAGATCCCCGACGAGCCCCACGCCGCCGACGGGTGGGCCCCCGGCCGACCCGGCCGCGAGGTCAGCACCGACACGCCCGCGACGTCGTGGGAGCCGCCCGCGCCGGTGACGCTCGTGCCCGCCTCGCCCCCCGTCGACCCGACGAAGCACGTCTACGCGCTCGAGGGCGACCAGGAGGCGGTGCTGGGCTGGACCCCGACGCCCGCGCCCTCGAGTCGGCGGGCCGCGCGCCTCGCCGAGGCCCTCGGCGCAGCGGTCGCGTCCGCCGCGGCCGAGGTCGGCAGCGGTCGCGCCCCGTCGTCGCCGGCGGTCGCGGGGCTCACGCGTGCCCCGGCCACGCCGAGCTGGAGCGACCCGCGCTTCGACGCGATCGCGGACATGGCCGACGAGCCGGCCGTGTCGGTCGCGCCGGTGTCGGTCGCGCCCGTGGCCGTCGCCCCGGTGGCCGTCGCGGAGCCGACTGCCGCTCCGGCCGCTGCTCCGGCCCCGGCGCCCGTCATGCACGCCTCCGCCTCCGCCTCCGCCCCCGTGTCCGTGACGCCTCCCGCCGCCCGCCCCGTGCTCCCCGCGGCGGCCGCCGTGGCGCCGCCCCAGCCGCAGCACGCCGCCCCCGTCGCCTCGCCCGCGACTCCGGTCACGGCCGCCCTGCCCGTCGTCTCCGCGACCGACCTCGGCATCGAGCTGCACGAGCACGCCCGCACCACGGCGCACCCCGGTCTCGTCGCCGCCCTGATCGAGGTCGTCCAGCGCGGCGCCTCCGACCTCCACGTCACGGTCGACGCCGCTCCCACGCTGCGCGTGGACGGCTCCCTGCAGCCGACGCACACCTCGCCCGAGCCGTGGGACGCCGTGACGGTCGCCGCGGCGCTCGCGAGCCTGCTCACGCCCGAGCAGCAGGAGCGCTTCGACGACGAGCTCGAGCTCGACTTCGCCTGGTCGCTCTCCGACGACTCGCGCTTCCGCGTGAACTTCTACCAGCAGCGCGGCTCGCTCGGGGCGGCGTTCCGCCTCATCCCGACCGAGATCAAGCCGCTGCACGAGCTGGGCGTGCCCGAGTCGGTGTCGACCTTCGCGAAGCTGCCCCGCGGCCTCGTGCTCGTCACGGGCCCCACGGGCTCCGGCAAGTCGACCACCCTCGCCGCGCTGATCGACCTGGTGAACCGCACCCGGGCCGACCACATCGTCACGGTCGAGGACCCGATCGAGTTCATGCACCAGCACAAGCGCTCGCTGGTGAACCAGCGCGAGGTCGGGCACGACACCCACAGCTTCGCCGCCGCCCTCAAGCACGTGCTGCGCCAGGACCCGGACGTGATCCTGATCGGCGAGCTCCGCGACCTCGAGACCATCTCGGTGGCGCTCACGGCCGCCGAGACCGGGCACCTCGTCTTCGCGACGCTGCACACGCAGAGCGCCGCGCAGACGATCGACCGCGTGATCGACGTCTTCCCGCCGCACCAGCAGGACCAGGTGCGCACCCAGCTGGCCTCGACGCTCCGCGGCGTCGTCTGCCAGACCCTGCTGCCCAAGGCGAGCGGCCGCGGTCGGGTCGTCGCGACGGAGATCATGATGATGACGCCGGCCATCGGCAACCTCGTGCGCGAGGGCAAGACCTACCAGATCGCATCCTCGATGCAGGCGGGCCGTGACCTCGGCATGCACACCATGGACCAGAAGCTCGCCGACCTCGTCAACACGGGCGTGGTGACGCACAAGGCCGCGATGGAGAAGGTGCACGACCGCGAGGGCTTCGACCGCCTCGTCACGCGCGTCATCAACAAGAGCGAGTCGCAGGGCCTCGACAGCGGCATCGACTTCGGCGACGCCTTCTCGCGGGGCGACGCCTGATGGCCGGCGCGGTCGCCTACGCCTACAAGGGGCGCGACACGGCGGGCAAGGTCGTCAAGGGCAAGGTCGACGCCTCGAGCGAGGGCGCGGTCATCACGCGCCTGCGCACGATGGGCGTGCAGCCGATCTCGATCACGGAGGCGGCGGCCGGCACCGGCCTGCAGCGCGAGGTGTCGATCCCCGGCCTCGGCGACAAGGCCGTGAAGATGAAGGACATCGCGGTCATGTCGCGCCAGATGGCGACCATGATCGGGTCGGGCCTGTCGCTGCTGCGCACCCTGACCATCCTCGCCGACCAGGTCGAGAGCAAGCGCCTGGCGAAGATCATGGGGGAGGTGCGTGACGACGTCGAGACGGGGGTCTCGTTCTCCGACGCGGTCGGCAAGCACGACAAGGACTTCCCGCCCCTGATGATCAACATGATCAAGGCGGGCGAGACCGGCGGGTTCCTCGACAAGGCGCTCGAGTCGACGGCCGAGAACTTCGAGAAGGAGGTCGCCCTCCGCGGCACGATCAAGTCGGCGATGACCTACCCGGTCGTCGTGCTCGTGATGTCGCTCGTCGCCGTCGTCGTGATGCTGCTCTTCATCGTGCCGATCTTCCAGGACATGTTCACGAACCTGGGTGGTCAGCTGCCGCTGCCGACGATGATGCTCGTCTACGCGTCCCGGGCCATGCCGTACGTGGTGCCCGCGGGCCTCGTGATCGGCATCGCGTTCTCCATCTGGTGGCGCACGAACAAGAACAGCGTCAAGGTGCGCTCGCGCCTCGACCCGCTGAAGCTCAAGCTGCCGGTCTTCGGCGTGCTGCTGCGCAAGATCGCGATCGCGCGCTTCGCCCGCAACTTCTCGAACATGATCGGCGCCGGCGTGCCCATCCTCACCGCGCTGCGGATCGTGGGCGAGGTCTCGGGCAACTACGTGCTCGAGGAGGCGCTGGTCGAGGTCGCGGAGTCGGTCCGGCAGGGCGAGTCCATCGCCGGCCCGCTCACCGCCTCCGGCGTCTTCCCGTCGATGGTGACCCAGATGATCGCGGTGGGGGAGGACAGCGGCTCGCTGCAGACCATGCTCGAGAAGGTCGCGGACTTCTACGACCAGGAGGTCAAGTCGACCACCGAGTCGCTCACCGCGCTGATCGAGCCGCTGCTGATCGCCTTCCTCGGCGTCGTGGTCGGCGGCATGATCGTCGCGCTCTACCTGCCGATCTTCCAGATCACCTCGCTGATCAAGTAGCGCTCGGCCCGCACGGCCCGGGACCCCTTTCGGGCGACACCTGTCGCCTGGAGGGGTCCTTCGTGCGTGTGCCCCATACGGGTGTGATCGAGGCGTGACCAGGGGTTCTGTCCCGTTCGGGGGAGCCCCGGACTGGGGCCGTGTCGCAGGGCATAACCCCCCGTCCAAGGGATTCCGGGGGCTGCGGCCCGCTGGCAGCATCGTTCCCGGCGGTGATCAGTGACCGCTGCCGATCACTCCCCCTGCACCCCGTACCGGAATGGACACCCTCATGTACTTCGCGCTCATGGGCAAGCTCAGCGCTCGCCGCCAGAACCTCGCCGCCGACAAGGACAAGGGCTTCACGCTCATCGAGCTCCTCGTCGTCGTGATCATCATCGGCATCCTCGCCGCCATCGCCATCCCGGTGTACCTCGGCGTGCAGAACAACGCCCGTGACGCCTCCGTGAAGAGCGACCTCTCGAACGCGAAGACCGCGGTCATCGGGTTCCAGACCGACACGGGCAACCTGCCCACGACGCTCGACGCCGCGACCCTCGGCAAGTACGGCTACACGGTCAGCGCGGACAACGTCCTCGGCTTCAAGACGGCGCCCACCACCGGCACGACCACCTTCTGCATCAACGGCAAGGGCAAGACCGGCAAGCTCTTCAGCATCACCGACGCCGCTGCCGTCGTCGAGGGTGCCTGCGCCTGACGATCGACCGGGAGGCGAGGTGCCGACGCGCCTCGCCTCCCGCCCTGCTCCGCCCCCACCCTGCAACTCCACCCCTGACCCGACCGGGAGGTGACCCACCATGCTCCAGCTCCTCAGCGACCGGCTGCGGCCCGCCGACCCGGCCGACCGCGACGCCGGCCTCTCGCTCGTCGAGGTGGTCGTCGCCCTCCTGGTCTTCGCCGTCATCACCGTCGGCTCTGTCGTCGCCGTGGGCCTGACGCTCTCCATCTCGAGCGACAACCGCAGCCGTGAGGTGGCGACCAACCTCGCCTCCGAGGCCGTCGACGTCGCCCGCGGCACCTCCGACGTCATCCAGGTGGCCAGCGGCCAGACGAAGAAGAGCGTCGGCGGAGTCATGTACACCGTCAAGCAGACCGCGTCGTGGCAGACGACCTCCGGCGTCGACGCCACCTGCACCCCGGCTGCCGCGAGCGGCAACGGATCCCTCTTCTACAAGCACGTCCACATCGAGGTCGAGTGGGACGGCATGCGCAGCTCCGACTCGCC
This sequence comes from Frigoribacterium sp. NBH87, assembly GCF_014217665.1. Taxonomy (NCBI): domain Bacteria; kingdom Bacillati; phylum Actinomycetota; class Actinomycetes; order Micrococcales; family Microbacteriaceae; genus Frigoribacterium; species Frigoribacterium sp. NBH87. The sequence continues at coordinate 1,637,662 of NZ_CP043650.1, read as the reverse complement.
CGTGCGCAGCGAGACGATCCTCGCCCCCAACAGTCGCCTCAACGACCAGGACACCGGCACGATCCTCGTCGGCGTCAAGGACGACCAGGGCGCACCCGTCCCCGGCCTCGTCGTCGCCGTCGAGCCCGACACGACCACGTCGAGCCCCGGCAAGGCGCTCACCGCTGGGTCGAAGCCCGGCACCACGAACGCTGACGGCTGCGCGGTCGCCATCAAGGTGCTCCCCGGGGCGTACAAGGTCACGATCTCCCGCTCAGACGCCGCTCCCTGGCGGGACGCCGCCCAGGCGGCGGCCCCGGTCAAGACCGGCATCGTGGTCGTCAAGGGCGACTCCGCAGGCGTGACGTTCACCTACGCCGCGGGCGACGACTACGCCGTCAAGTACGCCTCGAACTACAGCGGTCCCTCCGTCCTCCTGCCCGACGACCTCAAGACGACCGTCCTCGGCGGGCCCGCTCCGACGACGACCACGGGCACGCCGTCCGACGTCTTCCTCTTCCCTCTCGCCACCGGCTACCGCATGGTCGCGGGCGACTACCGACCGACCGGCACGGCGGGCGGCACCTGCCTCTCGCCCGACCCGTCGCTCTGGCCGGCCAACGCCGCGGGCAAGACGGCTCCGGTGCAGCCCTTCGTGGCCGCCTCCGACGGGAAGGCCGCCTACCCGCTGCCCATGGGCGTGGTGACCATCCGCCTGGCCGCCGGCACCGACTCGGTCGTCCGGGCGACGTCGTCCGCGGCCCTCAACGGCGACCCCGGCTGCGCCGTGCCCCAGACCTACAACTTCACGGTGAAGAACAAGACGAACTCGGGCGAGGTCACCCTCGCCCTGCCCTACGGCACCTGGGCCATCTCCTCCGGCGGCAGCACCTCGACCCTCCGTGGCGTGACGCTGAGCGGCCTGATCGGCTCCCTGCTCGGCGCGATCCTCGGCGGTTCCGGCACGTCGTCGAACGTCGTGAGCCTCGACCCGAGGCCCGCCTCGTGACCGCGCTGCGCGCGCTGCTCGCCCGCCGTCGCGACGACGCGGGCGTGAGCCTCGCCGAGCTTCTCGTCGCGATGATGGTCTTCGGCATCGTCATCACGGTGGTGTCGACGACCTTCGTCTCGCTCGCCAAGGCCACCAGCCAGGCCCGCTCGATCGACCTCAACACGCGTGTCGCGTCGACCGGCCTCGCCGACCTCACCCGCACGATCCGTGCCGCCCGCACGACCCCCGCCCCCGGCGGCGCCGAGACGCCGTCCTTCAGCGTGGCCTCGACCGAGGCCCTGACCCTGACCTCGGCGGTCAACACCGCGGACTCCGTCAGCACCGTCCCTCGGAAGGTGTCGTTCACCGTCCGTCCCGACCGCAGCCTCGTCGAGACGACCGTCGTCGGCACAGCCAGCGGGTCCGACTCGTGGGAGTTCACGAGAGCCGCGACGACGCGCGTCGTCGGGGGCTCCGTGCTGACGACCGCGGTCTCGGGCACGCCGCTCTTCAGCTACGTCGACTTCAGCGGCAAGCAGCTGCTGCCCGACGCCTCCGGCGCCCTCACCGCGACCCAGATGTCGACGATCGCCTCGGTGCGCATCAGCCTGTCCGTCGACCGGGCCGGCGCCAAGACCGCCCAGACGGTCACCCTCCAGAACAGCGTCTCGCTCTCGAACCTCCTCGGAGGAGCCGTCTCGTGATCCGACTCCGCCGCGCACTCCGCCTAGACCGTCTCCGCGACGACCGCGGGATGGCCATGGCCATCACCCTGATCTTCGGCATGGTGCTCATCATCATGGCGGCTACCGCCTTGACGGTCGCGACCAGCGGCCTGAAGAAGGCCGACCGCGACCAGGACTGGAACGCCGCCCTCTCCGCCGCCTACGCGGGCGTGGAGGAGTACCAGGCGCGCCTCGCCAACGACAACAGCTACCAGCAGTTCGGGAACCCGGCCGCGCCGTTCAGCAAGCTGACCGCGAGCCCCGTGAGCCTGCCCACCGGTTCGCAGGTCAACCCCGCGTTCGGCACGGGAGCCGCCGGCACCTGGGCCACGGTGCCCTTCAGCGAGGGCCGGGCGTCGTTCCGCTACGAGGTCGACAACTCGAAGTTCGCCTCGGCGGGCGCGCTCCGCGTGCGGGCGACCGGGAAGGTCGGCGGCGAGACCCGATCGGTGATCGCGGAGCTCCGTCAGAAGGGCTTCATCGACTACCTCTACTTCACCGACATCGAGTCGCAGGACCCGACGCTCACGGGCAAGACGAGCGCCGACTGCAAGCGTCACGCGTGGGAGGGCCGCACCCAGGGCGACGCCTGCGGCGAGATCGCATTCAGCGGCGGCGACGTCATCGCCGGCCCCGCGCACTCGAACGACACGATGCGCGTCTGCTCGGCCACCTTCGAGCAGGGCGTCACGACGGCGAGCCCGACGACGGGCCGCTCGTACGCCCAGGTCGACTCGAACGGCTACGCGTGCTCGGGCCAGCGGTTCCTCAAGGAGCGCGCCCCCGGTGCGGGGCCCGACCAGGTGGCGAGCGTCCTGATGCCCGACACCCTGGGCGACAAGATCCGCGAGATGCGCACCGACATCCCCGGTGAGGTCGCGCGCCCCGGCTGCCTGTACACGGGGCCGACCGACATCGTCTTCACCGCCGACGGCAAGATGACGGTGAAGTCCCCGTACACGAAGAAGACCCGCATCTCGAACGCCGCCGCGACCGAGGGAACGACCGACGCCGACTGCGGGCTGCCCGGCACGGCCGACGGCCAGCTCGGCTCCGCCAAGGGCGCGACGATCCCCGTGCCCGCGAACAACATCGTCTACGTGCAGAACATCCCCGTCCTCGTCGCCGGCGCCGGCGCGGGGAAGCAGAACGTCAACGCCGCCGCGTCGGTCGGCGACCTCACCGAGACGTCGTGCAGCAACAACCACGTCGGCTACCCCCGGGCAGGCGAGTCCGTCCCGACCTCCTCGACCACCGGCGGCACCGGCACCGGCACCTGCGCCTACGGAGCCCGTAGTGGTGACGTCTTCGTCAAGGGCACCTTCCAGGGCCAGCTCACGGTGGCGGCCCAGAACTACCTCTACGTCACGGGCGACGTCGTGTACTCGCAGACGAACGCCAGCACGAACGTCCTCGGCCTCGCGTCCGACGGCGTCGCGTGGGTCTGGAACCCCGTGTCGGCCGCCACCGGCGCCTCGCTGCTCGGCGACTCGGATCGCGAGATCGACGCGGCGATCATCTCGGTCAACCACTCCTTCCTCGTGCAGAACTACGGGCGGGGCGGCGACCGGGGCACGCTCACGGTGAAGGGCTCGATCGCCCAGGCCTTCCGCGGCGTCGTGCGCAACGGCTCGAACGGCTACATCAAGGCCTACGCGTACGACACCCGCCTGCGCTACCTCGCGCCGCCGAAGTTCCTCAGCCCGGTGACCACGTCGTACGGCATCACCACGCAGACCGAGGTCCTGCCCGCCTACCGGTCGACGGGAGCCGCCTCGTGACCGCCGCCGCCCCCTGGCTCGTCGCCCTGTTCGTCGCCGGCGGCCTCGGCCTCCTCATCGGCTCGTTCCTCAACGTCGTCGTGCACCGCGTGCCGGCCGGCGTCTCGATCGCACGCCCGGCCAGCGCCTGCCCGTCGTGCAGCTCGCCGATCCGTCGTCGTGACAACGTGCCCGTGGTCAGCTGGCTCGCCCTCCGCGGGCGCTGCCGCGACTGCTCGGCCGCGATCTCGGCCCGCTACCCGATCGTCGAGCTCGCCACGGGCGTCTTCTTCCTCGTCGTCGCGGCGCGGCTCTGGCCGCTCACCGACGTGCCGACGGAGGTCCTGCCGCTGGTGTCGCGCCTCCTCTCGCTGCTCGCCTTCCTCTGGCTGGCCGGCGCGAGCGTCGCGCTCGCCGTCATCGACGTCGAGCACCACCGCCTGCCCGACGCGATCGTCCTGCCGAGCTACGCGGTGGGCGGCGTCCTCCTCGCCGCCTCCAGCGCGCTGGTCGGCGACTGGGCGGCGCTCCTCCGCGCCGGCGTCGGCCTCGCCGCGATGTTCCTCTTCTACCTGGCCCTCGGCCTCGGCTGGAAGGGCGGCATGGCCCTCGGCGACATCAAGCTCGCCGGCGTGCTCGGCCTCTACCTGGGCTGGCTCGGCTGGGCCGAGCTCGCCGTCGGGTCGTTCGCGGCCTTCCTGCTCGGCGGCCTCTTCTCGGTCGTCCTGCTGGCCACCCGCCGGGTGCAGCGCAGCGGCGGCATCCCCTTCGGACCCTGGATGCTCGCGGGCGCCTGGGTCGGCGTCTTCGCCGGCGGCATCGTCGCCACCGGCTACCTCACCCTCCTCGGCCTGGCATGACCAGGCGACCTGACAGAGAGCAGCACTGATGGGCAAGAACATCGTGGGCATCGACATCGGCAGCCGCTCCGTGCGCGCCGTCGAGGTGGCCGACGCCGACAAGGCGAAGCCGACCGTGGTCCGCTTCGCCGAGGTCGAGCTGCCCGAGGGCGCCGCGAGCCGCGGCGAGGTGCTCGAGCCGCAGACCGTCGCCGGGTCGCTCAAGCAGCTCTGGTCCGTCGGCGGCTTCAAGAGCAAGCGGGTCGTGCTCGGCATGGGCAACCAGCGCGTGCTGGCCCGCGACCTCACCGTCGCGAAGATGTCGCCGCAGCGGATCAAGGAGGCGCTGCCCTTCCAGGTGCAGGACATGCTGCCGGTGCCGGTGGCCGACGCGCTCCTCGACTTCTACCCGTACAGCGAGGGAGCGGGCGACAACGGGCCGGTCGTCAACGGCCTGCTGATCGCCGCGGTCAAGGACGCCGTGCTCGGCAACGTGCGCGCCAGCAAGCTCGCCGGCCTGACCACGCTGGGCGTCGACCTCATCCCGTTCGCGACGGTGCGCCTCCTCGTGAACCGCCCCCGGGTCGTCGGCACGGTGGCCGTCGTCGAGATCGGGCACAACACGACCTCGGTCGTCATGGTGACCGACGGGGTGCCGCAGTTCGTCCGCATCATCCCCTCGGGCGGCGACGACATCACGCAGGCCGTGGCCGCCGCGCTCGAGACGGGCCCGGCCGCGGCCGAGCAGCTCAAGCACGCCCGCGGACTCTCGACCGTCGTCACCACCCCGCAGGAGCAGGCGGCCTCGTCGGCCATCTTCGAGTCGACCAACGACCTGCTCGGCAGCCTGCGCAACACCGTCCAGTACTTCGTCAACACGCGGCCCGCCAACCCCGTCGCGGGCATCCTGCTCGCCGGGGGAGGCTCGGCCATGCCGGGCTTCTCCGACGCCCTGTCGGAGGTCACGCGCCTCCCCGTCGCCCTCGGCGACCCCCTCGCGACGGTCGCCGTCGCCAAGACCGTCGACGAGGCGGCCCTCCGGGCCCGCCCCTCCGACCTGACCGTGGCCCTGGGCCTCGCCCTCGGGAGCGCCGCATGAGATCGTCCAAGAGAGACGCCGCCATCACCGTGGGAGGCGCCCCCCGCGTCGACCTCCTGCCCCCGGAGGTGCGGGCCGAGCGTCGCGCCGCCTCGACCACGCGCCGCACCTGGCTCGGCGTCGTCGTGCTCGTGGCCGCCACCGTCGTCGCCTCGGGAGCCGCCACCCTCGGCTCGCTCTCCGCGGCCGACGACCTCACCGTGGTCCAGAGCGAGACGAGCACGCTGCTCGCGCAGCAGGCGAAGTTCTCCGAGGTGCGCGACACGCAGTCGCAGGTCGACCTGATCGAGTCGGGCCAGGCCGTCGGAGGCTCCACCGACATCGACTGGGCGACCTACCTGCGCTCCGTGCAGGGCACGCTGCCCGTCGGCGTCACCGTGACGAGCGTCTCGCTCGACCAGGCCTCGCCGCTCGAGTCGTACGCGCAGGGCACGTCCCCGCTCGAGGGCTCGCGCGTGGCGACCGTGGTCTTCACGGCGACCAGCCCCACCCTGCCCGCCGTGCCGGTCTGGCTCGACGGCCTCGCGACCCTGCCCGGCTTCGCCGACGCGACCCCCGGGTCGGTCGCCTTCTCCGACGGCGTCTACGAGGCGACCGTCACCATGCACATCACCGCCGACGCCTTCTCGGGCCGGTTCGACGAGAAGGACGACTGACGTGGACCGCAACCGACTCATGATGTTCGCCGCGATGGGCACCGCCGTCGTGGTGCTCGCCCTCGGCTTCCTGCTCGGCGTCCAGCCGCAGCTCTCGGCGGCCACCGCGTCGCGCGAGCAGATCACGACGGTGACGACGCAGAACGAGCAGATCCGGGCGGCGATCGCCCAGCTGCAGGCCGACAACGACGCCCTGCCCGCGCTGCGGTCCGAGCTCGGCACGCTGCAGACGGCGATCCCGTCGTCGGCGTCGCTCTCGACCTTCATCAGCGAGGTCAGCCGGCTCTCCGACGAGACCAGCACGACCGTGGTCGACATCACGACGACCGAGGCCGAGGCGTACGCCCCGGTCGCGGCCACCGCCCCGGCCGACGCCGCGGCCTCCACGGACGCCACGGCCGAGTCGACCGACGCCGCCACGGCCGCGCCGGCCGCGGAGCCCGTCGCCCCCACGGCGCCCGACCTCGTGAGCGACCCGGCGATCACCGCGGCGAACTTCTCCGTCGTGCCGGTCTCGATCACGGTCGAGGGCTCGTACTCCGACGCCCTCGACTTCGTCGCGGCCCTCCAGGGCGGCAGCCGGCTGTTCGCCCTCGAGACCTTCGGCAGCTCCGGCAGCGAGGAGGCCGGCAGCGAGGGCGCGGCCCCCGACAGCTGGACGGTCTCGGGCAACGTCTACGTGCTGCTCGACGCGGCCTCGACCCCGACCGACGCCACCACGACGCCGACCGCGCAGGCTGAGGGCGACGCCGACGACAGCACGGCCGCGGGGGAGTAGCCCCCCCACCTGCGCGACCCTCGAGTGGTCACGACGTGCCCTCCCCGCCCCGGCGGAGGAGCACGTCGTGACCACTCGTTCGTCGTCCGGGGCGACCGGCGTCGTCGGGGGCCGATCGGCGACGACGGCGACGACGACCGCGCGCGTGTCCCCCGCCACCGCCCCGACCGCCCGGTCCCCGTGTACCCCGGGTGAGGGCCACCACGCCCCCCGGGCGGGGGGAACCACCCGCCGTCCACATCGCCCTCCCGGGCCCGAGCCCGTAGTCTCCAGGAGAGCCGCCCGACCATCCCGACCGGGCGCGCCCGCGACCTGCCCCTCGTGGCCACCCACCACGACGACGCCGAGCCCACCCAGCTCGTCGTCCCGGGCGCCCCGAACGCCCGCGGTCGCGAACCACTCCGCACGAAAGTCGCACACCCGAATGTCGATGTCCTCGTCGGCGCGCCCTGGCGCGCGCCCCGCCCTGCCCTCCACCGTCCCGACCGACGCCGGGAGGCGCGGCCTCAGCGGTCGCACCCGCCTGGCTGCGGTCGCGATCCCGGCCCTGCTCGCCGCCTCCGTCGTCCTCCTCCCCGCGCCCTCCGCCTTCGCCGCCACCGCGCCGGCCACGCTGTCGTGCACGACGTCCGAGGACGTCCCCGGCCGCGCCGACGGCCTCGACTACCCCAAGGGCGTCGCGGTCGACACGGCCCGCGACAGCATCTGGGTGCTCGACTCGGCCACCGGCGTGCTGCACCAGCGCGCGGCCGACGGCACCTACACCGACGCCCCCGCGCCCGGCGCCGACCTGGGCCCCGTGGGCCAGGCCTTCGGCCTCGCGTTCGACGGCAGCGCCGTCGGCGCCGACAGCCTGGTCGTCGCCGACACCGAGGCGGACCGCGTGCTGCGCTACCAGCCCGACACCCAGGTCTGGACGGCCCTGCCCGACTACGCCGGCTTCGACCGCGTGACCAGCGTCGCGGTCGCCGCCGACGGCACCGTCTACGCCACGACCGGCTACACCGACCAGGTCGTCGCGCTCGCCCCCGGCGAGACCACGTGGGCCGTCGTGCTGCCCGCCAGCGACCCGCAGACGACCGACGGCACGATCGGCGTCGCCGTCGGCGCCGACGGCCTCGTCTACGTCATCGACCGCCCCGCCGACGAGGTGCGCGTGGTCGCCGTCGACGGCACGGTGTCGACCATCGCCGTGCCCTTCCGCCTCGACGAGTCGGCGGGCATCGCCGTGGACGCCGCCGGCCGCATCTACGTCACCGACGAGGCCCGCGACGTCCTCCTCGTCCGCGAGGGCGAGACCTGGACCACCGTGGGCGCCGGCGGGGCCGACGCCTGCTCCTTCTCGAACCCGTGGGGCGTCGCGGTCGACGGCGACACCGTCGTCGTGACCGACAGCGACACCGACCGCCTGCAGTTCCTCGCGATCACCGCGGCGGCCGTCGTCCCGACGACGCCCACCACCCCGACGACGCCGACGACGCCGACGACGCCGACAACGCCGACCACGCCGACGACCCCCACCACGCCGACGACCCCGACCACCCCGGCCGCGGTGACGCCGACCGTGCCGACCACCCCGGCGACGCCCGCCGTGGCCGCCCCCGCGGCGACCACGCCGGCTGCCGGGGCTCCGACGCGCCTCACCCCGACGGCCACCCGCGCCGCCGCGGACCCGGCCGACGGCGAGCTCGCCTTCACGGGCTCCGACACGACGACGCCGCTCGGCATCGCCGCCGTGCTGGTCGGCCTGGGCCTCGCCCTGACCGCCGTGGCCGCGGGCCGCGCCGGGCGGGCACGCCGCCGTGCCTGACGCGGGTCGACGCTCCGCTCGACGGGACCGCCCCGCCGCCCTCCCCTGAGGCGCGGCGGGGCGGTCCCGTCGTCCGCCCGGGCCCTGTCGGAGGCGCGGCGTACGCTCGCGGGATGACCAGGGCCGTGTACGCACTCATGGGCACGGTGCTCTTCGCCGCGCTCCTCATCGCGACGGCCGGCTTCGAGAGCCTGCTCCTCGACCGCGACGTCATCAGCGAGCCCGACGCCGGCACTCTGCTCGGCCCCGCCATGGCGGCCGCGGCGCTGCTCGTCGTGCTCCTGGCGCTGATGCGCTCGGCCGCGGTCGCCGACCGGGCCGAGGGCAGGGCGCCGGAGTCGCGGGGCACCTTCCCGGCCCAGCCCGCCGACGGCGTCGGCCCGGGCCGACCGGCCCCGACGGGCACCGCCGACGGCCCCGGCGCGGGCGCGCCCCGCACCCCGGCCCCGCGACTCCTGCCCCCGGCCCTCGTCACCGCCCTCCTCGTCTGGGCGGCCATGGTCGTCGTCGGCTCGGTCGGCTACGCGCTGGTGCGCGACGACGGCGCCGCGGCCGTCCTGTTCGCGGGCCGGTACGTCCTCTCGCCGTTCGTGCTCGGCAGCGCCCTGTGGGCCGGGCTCGTGGTGCTCGGGGTCGCGGCGGCGTCGCGCGTCGACCCGTCCCGGGGCAGCCCGCGATCATTTGATTAAGCCCCTACCGGAAGCTATGCTCTATCGGGTGTGCGCTCAACGGCGCGCCCGAAAAATCCGCACCACGACGGGGTCCGCCCGGTCGTGGGGGTCGGATGCACCGTCTCTCGTGGTGGCCTCCAGGCCGTCCACGACGACCAGCGGCCTCGTCTCTCGAGCAGCGCCGCGGTCGGGCTCAGCGCTGGTGAGCACCTCCGGGTGCGGCGCCGGCGTGAGGCACGACGAGGATGCCGACCGTCCGGTCGGACAGAGCAGAGCCCTGCACGAGCAGAGCGCAATCTAGGAGAACCAGTGCCAACCATCCAGCAGCTGGTCCGCAAGGGTCGTACGCCGAAGGTCGTCAAGACCAAGGCCCCCGCCCTGCGGTCCAACCCCCAGCAGCGTGGCGTGTGCACCCGCGTGTACACCACCACCCCCAAGAAGCCGAACTCCGCGCTCCGCAAGGTCGCCCGTGTGAAGCTCTCCAACGGCACCGAGGTCACCGCCTACATCCCCGGCGAGGGCCACAACCTGCAGGAGCACTCGATGGTGCTCGTCCGCGGCGGTCGCGTGAAGGACCTCCCCGGCGTGCGCTACAAGATCGTTCGTGGCGCCCTCGACACCCAGGCCGTGAAGAACCGCAAGCAGGCTCGTAGCCTCTACGGTGCGAAGAAGGACAAGAAGTAATGCCTCGTAAAGGACCCGCGCCCAAGCGCCCTGTCGTCGCCGATCCCGTCTACGGGGCGCCGATCGTCAGCCAGCTCGTCAACAAGATCCTCCTCGACGGCAAGAAGGGCCTCGCCGAGCGCATCGTCTACGGTGCCCTCGCCGGCGTCGCCGCGAAGAACGACCAGGACGCCGTCGCCACGCTGAAGAAGGCGCTCGACAACGTGCGCCCGACCCTCGAGGTGCGTTCGCGCCGCGTCGGCGGCTCGACCTACCAGGTCCCCGTCGAGGTCAAGCCGCACCGCGCCAACACCCTGGCGCTCCGCTGGCTGACCTCGTACGCCAAGGCTCGTCGTGAGAAGACCATGACCGAGCGCCTGATGAACGAGATCCTCGACGCCTCCAACGGCCTCGGCGCCGCTGTCAAGCGTCGCGAGGACACGCACAAGATGGCCGAGGCGAACAAGGCCTTCGCGCACTACCGCTGGTAACCAGTCGATGAGGTGCGGTGCGGGCACTCCCCGCACCGCGCCTCCCCGGCTCCCACAACTCCCCACCTACCCCTTCGGAGGAACCCGTGGCACAGGACGTGCTCACCGACCTGAACAAGGTCCGCAACATCGGCATCATGGCTCACATCGATGCTGGCAAGACGACGACCACCGAGCGCATCCTGTACTACACGGGCATCACCCACAAGATCGGTGAGGTCCACGACGGTGCGGCCACGATGGACTGGATGGCGCAGGAGCAGGAGCGCGGCATCACCATCACGTCGGCGGCCACGACGTGCTTCTGGAACAAGAACCAGATCAACATCATCGACACCCCCGGCCACGTCGACTTCACCGTCGAGGTGGAGCGCTCGCTCCGCGTCCTCGACGGCGCCGTCGCCGTGTTCGACGGCAAGGAGGGCGTCGAGCCCCAGTCCGAGACCGTCTGGCGTCAGGCCGACAAGTACGACGTGCCCCGCATCTGCTTCGTCAACAAGATGGACAAGCTCGGCGCCGACTTCTACTTCACCGTCGACACCATCGTCAACCGCCTCGGCGCGGAGCCCCTGGTGATGCAGCTGCCGATCGGTGCCGAGAGCTCGTTCGAGGGCGTCATCGACCTCGTCGAGATGCGTGCGCTCACGTGGCGCGGCGACGCCAAGGGCGACGTCGAGCTCGGTGCGAAGTACGACATCGAGGAGATCCCGGCCGATCTGGCCGACCGCGCCGCCGAGTACCGCGAGAAGCTCATCGAGCGCGTGGCCGAGGCGGAGGACGCTCTCATGGAGCGCTACCTCGAGGGCGACACCGACTTCACCGTCGCCGAGATCAAGGCCGCCGTCCGCAAGCTGACGGTCAACAGCGAGGTCTACCCGATCTTCTGTGGCTCGGCCTTCAAGAACCGCGGCGTGCAGCCGATGCTCGACGCGGTCATCGACTACCTCCCCTCGCCCCTCGACGTGCCGCCCATGGAGGGCCACGACGTGCGTGACGCCGAGAAGGTCATCATCCGCAAGCCCGAGTCGACGGAGCCCTTCTCGGCCCTCGCCTTCAAGGTCGCGGTGCACCCCTTCTTCGGTCGCCTCACCTACGTCCGCGTCTACTCGGGCTCCATCGAGTCGGGCGCCCAGGTCGTCAACTCCACGAAGGACAAGAAGGAGCGCATCGGCAAGATCTTCCAGATGCACTCCAACAAGGAGAACCCGGTCGACAGCGTGACCGCCGGCCACATCTACGCGGTCATCGGCCTCAAGTTCACGACCACCGGCGACACCCTGTGCGACCCGCAGGACCAGGTCGTCCTCGAGTCGATGACCTTCCCCGAGCCCGTCATCGAGGTCGCCATCGAGCCGAAGACGAAGGCCGACCAGGAGAAGCTCTCGCTGGCCATCCAGAAGCTCGCCGAAGAAGACCCGACGTTCCGCGTCGAGCTCAACGCCGAGACCGGCCAGACGGTCATCAAGGGCATGGGCGAGCTCCACCTCGACATCCTCGTCGACCGCATGAAGCGCGAGTTCAACGTCGAGGCCAACGTCGGCAAGCCCCAGGTCGCGTACCGCGAGACCCTCAAGAAGGGCATCGAGCGCTACGACTACACCCACAAGAAGCAGACGGGTGGCTCGGGCCAGTTCGCCAAGGTCCAGATCGCGCTGGAGCCCTTCGAGGTCACGGCCGAGTCGACCTACGAGTTCGTCAACAAGGTCACCGGTGGCCGCGTGCCGCGCGAGTACATCCCGTCGGTCGACGCGGGCATCCAGGACGCCATGCAGGTCGGAGTCCTCGCGGGCTACCCGACCGTGGGCGTCCGGGCCCTGCTCCTCGACGGTGCGGCGCACGACGTCGACTCGTCCGAGATGGCCTTCAAGATCGCTGGGTCGATCGCCTACAAAGAGGCGGCTCGCAAGGCCCAGCCCGTTCTCCTCGAGCCGCTCATGGCGGTCGAGGTGCGTACGCCCGAGGAGTACATGGGCGACGTCATCGGCGACCTCAGCTCGCGTCGCGGGCAGATCTCGTCGATGGAAGACGCCAGTGGTGTGAAGGTCGTTCGGGCCAGCGTGCCGCTGTCGGAGATGTTCGGCTACGTCGGAGACCTGCGGTCGAAGACCTCGGGCCGTGCCGTCTACTCGATGACGTTCGAGTCGTACCAGGAAGTCCCCTCGGCCGTGGCCGAGGAGATCATCCAGAAGAACAAGGGCGAATAGTCCCGAATCTCGCGGCCGTTCCTCGACCGCGTAACATGTACACACACCAATCCGCAGTGTCCGGTAGGCCGGGTCATCGACCCGGCCCCCGGCCCCACTGCAACCGAGTCCTGAGGAGGACCCACAGTGGCTAAGGCCAAGTTCGAGCGGACCAAGCCGCACGTCAACATCGGAACCATCGGTCACGTCGACCACGGCAAGACCACGCTCACCGCGGCGATCACCAAGGTCCTGCACGACAAGTACCCGACCCTCAACGAGGCGTCGGCCTTCGACCAGATCGACAACGCGCCCGAAGAGAAGCAGCGCGGCATCACGATCAACATCTCGCACGTCGAGTACCAGACGGAGAAGCGTCACTACGCTCACGTCGACGCTCCCGGCCACGCCGACTACATCAAGAACATGATCACCGGTGCGGCTCAGATGGACGGCGCGATCCTCGTGGTCGCCGCCACCGACGGCCCGATGCCCCAGACGCGTGAGCACGTCCTGCTCGCCCGTCAGGTCGGCGTTCCCTACATCGTCGTGGCGCTGAACAAGTCCGACATGGTCGACGACGAGGAGATCCTCGAGCTCGTCGAGATCGAGGTGCGCGAGCTCCTCTCGAGCCAGGACTTCGACGGCGACAACGCCCCCGTCGTCCAGGTCTCCGCTCTCAAGGCCCTCGAGGGCGACGAGAAGTGGGCCGCCACGGTCGCCGACCTGATGGACCAGGTCGACGAGAACGTGCCCGAGCCGGTCCGCGCGACCGACCAGCCCTTCCTCATGCCCGTCGAGGACGTCTTCACGATCACCGGTCGTGGAACCGTCATCACCGGTCGTGTCGAGCGCGGCATCCTGAAGCCGAACGACGAGGTCGAGATCGTCGGCATCAAGGAGAAGTCGTCGAAGACGACCGTCACCGCCATCGAGATGTTCCGCAAGACCCTCGACGACGCGCGCGCCGGTGAGAACGTCGGCCTGCTCCTCCGCGGCACCAAGCGCGAGGACGTCGAGCGCGGCCAGGTCGTGGTCAAGCCCGGCTCGATCACGCCCCACACCGAGTTCGAGGCGAACGTCTACATCCTCTCCAAGGACGAGGGTGGGCGTCACAACCCGTTCTACGCGAACTACCGCCCGCAGTTCTACTTCCGCACCACCGACGTCACGGGTGTCATCACGCTGCCCGAGGGCACCGAGATGGTCATGCCCGGCGACACGACTGAGATCACCGTCCAGCTGATCCAGCCCATCGCCATGGAAGAGGGCCTGCGCTTCGCCATCCGCGAGGGTGGCCGCACGGTCGGCGCCGGCACCGTCACCAAGATCGCCAAGTAAGTACTGGTCACTCCAGCACTGCTGATCTCCTGAGAGGGGGTCGGGCCCGAGAGGGCCCGGCCCCCTCTCTCGTGTCACCAGGGTCCGGCGTGTCACCATGGGGTGCCGCCGGAAGCGCCGGCGCAGACAGGAGAGACGTCATGGCCGGTTTCGACGACATCACCCGCAAGGCACAGTCGTTCCTCAACGACGGCAAGGTGCAGGACGCCCTGAAGAGCGAGAAGGCGGAGGGCGTCAGCGACCGCATCCTCGACGCCGTCGCCGGCGCTGCCGACAAGGCCACCGGGGGCAAGCACTCCGACAAGATCCAGCAGGCCAAGAGCGCCGCCGACAAGAAGATCGGCAACGAGTAGGGCCCACGGCCCCGTCGCCGGCCCCCGGAGCCCTCGAGGGGCACGGGGGCCGTCGTTGTACCCCGGCGACCCGGCCACCGTTCGACCGGACGGTGTTCACTCGACCGATGCCGCGCCTCCGACGCACCGATCAGGCCCATCCCGGCATCTCGCGTCACCGCTCGGGCACGGGCTTCAGCTACCGTGACGCCGACGGGTCGACCATCAGCGACCCGGTCGTGCGGGAACGGCTCGACCACCTCGGGATCCCGCCCGCGTGGACGGACGTCTGGATCGCGCCGTACCCCAACGGGCATGTGCAGGCCACGGGCAAGGACGCCGCCGGCCGGCGCCAGTACATCTACCACCCGACCTGGCGTGAGCAGAAGGACCGGATCAAGTTCGACCGCGCCCTCTCCCTCGCGGAGTCGCTGCCCACCGCCCGCAGGTTCGTCACGATGGACCTGCGCCTCGACGAGCCCGTCCGCGACCGCGCCCTCGGGGCGGCGTTCCGAATGCTCGACACCGGCTCGCTGCGGGTCGGCTCGGAGCGCTACGCGGAGGAGCACGGCAGCCACGGGCTCTCGACCCTGCTCTGCTCGCACGGGAAGGTGTCCGGTGACGTGGTCGCGCTCTCCTTCCCCGGCAAGAGCGGCCAGGAGTGGGACAGCGAGATCCGTGACCCCGACCTCGCTGCGGTCGTGCGCAGCCTCAAGACCCGGGGTGGCCGCTCACGCCTCCTGGCCTGGCGACCGGAGGCCGGGAGCCCCTGGCGGCCCCTGCACGCGTCGGAGATCAACGAGTACGTGAAGCTGCGGGCCGGCGACGACTTCACCGCCAAGGACTTCCGCACCCTGCACGGCACGGTCGCGGCCGCCGTGAGCCTCGCCCGGAGCGGACCGCAGCCCACGGTCGGTCGGCGCCGCCGGGCGCTCGCGCAGGCGATGCGCGACGCGTCGGACGTCCTGGGGAACACCCCGAGCATCGCGCGGAAGTCGTACGTCGACCCGCGTCTCGTCGACGCGTACGAGCACGGCGAGACGATCGACCCGGGCCGCCTGGGCTCGGCGGAGTCCGAGGTGCGCTCGTTGCTCTATCGCTGAGTCGCGGCCACGCAGGCTCATGACGTACCGTAGAGGGTTGCGTCCGATCGAGTCGGACGCCCGAGAGGAACTACTGCAGTGACTGACGAGTGCATCCACGGGTTCGAGAGGGAGCTCTGCGACATCTGCGCCCCCCGCAAGCGCGAGCCCCTGCTCGATGCCGACGGTGAGGTCCGGACCCTCACCACCAAGCGCCGCGCCGCGTCGCGCAAGCCTGAGTCGCTGCGCAGCACGCCGGCGCTGGCCCGCGACTCCGCGGCCGTCGCCGTCGCCGCGCAGTCGGCCGCGGCCCCCGTCCCGGTCTTCGCGCAGCAGCGCGTCTACCACTGGACCCACGTGAGCAACCTGCCCGGCATCATCGCAGCCGGTGCCCTCCGCCCCGGCGCCGCGGCGGAGCCCGAGCTCGACGTGAGCTCGGAGGCGACCCGCGCGCTCCGCGCCTCGGTGACCAGCGCCTCCGGTGCCGTCCTCGCCGAGCACGTCCCGTTCTCGCTGTCGCCCCACGCCTCCGCGTGGGATGTCCTGCGCTCGGGCGCCGACGGCTACGAGTGGTCGGACGCCGCACGCGCCGCCAAGGCCACCGACTTCGTCATGCTGGTCGTGCCGGTCTCGTCGCTCGACGACGGGTTCGTGGTCACGGAGGGCGACGCCGCCGTCCAGGGCGTCCGTCAGGCCGTGGGCCTCGACGACGCGGCCTCGATGGTCCGCCGCTTCTCGCTCGCCGACCCCGACCTGCTCGAGCCCGAGGTGCTGGTGCCCGGGGGAGTGCAGCTCGAGGCCGTGACGCTCGTCGGCGTCCCGAACGACAAGATGCGCGACCGCGTCAAGCAGCTCTTCGCCGACTCGTCCGACCACGCGCCGCGCGTGGCCGTGTACCCGCCGTGGTTCCGCCCGGCGGAGGTCGCGACGGCCTGACGACCGGCCCTCGAGGAGGCGCGGTGCGAGACCACTCGCACCGCGCCTCCCCTGCGTCACGGCCCCCTCGCCGGGGTCGCCCGGATCCGCGACACGCCCGGGTTGCAGCAAATGCACGCGTGTGGCAAAATCGTCTAGTTCAACATTCCGGGTCGGCCGAGCGCCGAGCCCCGGATCACTGCCAGGCAGTGCACAGGCGTTCGTCGCCTGGGCCGCGGGTAGCAGGACACATCTCACAACGGAATCTCCAGCGCGCTGGCCCTCGGGCACAGCTCTGCGCGGCGGTGACAGCGAAGATTGCCCTCCCCGGGCCACCCTCGTGCCACCGACACGCTCGAGCCACGGCTCGCTGGTGTCCGAGATGGCTTCACACGAGAACAGCGGTACGCGAGAGACACGTCGTGCCAGATGTTTGCCCAGCAAACAGCGTCAGGCGGCCCCCGAGGTGCGCGACGTCCGAACGAGAGAGAGCCACACATGGCGGGACAGAAGATCCGCATCCGACTCAAGTCGTACGACCACGAGGTCATCGACACCTCCGCGCGCAAGATCGTCGACACGGTCACCCGCGCGGGCGCCACCGTGGTCGGCCCCGTGCCGCTGCCGACGGAGAAGAACGTGGTCGTCGTGATCCGTTCGCCCCACAAGTACAAGGACTCGCGCGAGCACTTCGAGAAGCGCACCCACAAGCGTCTGATCGACATCGTCGACCCGACCCCCAAGGCCGTCGACTCGCTCATGCGCCTCGACCTCCCGGCCGACGTCAACATCGAGATCAAGCTGTAGGGGGGCGACCATGACTGTCAGCGCCACCAAGAACGTCAAGGGCCTGCTCGGCAAGAAGCTCGGCATGACCCAGGTCTGGGACGAGAACAACAAGCTCGTCCCCGTCACCGTCGTGGAGATCGCTCCCAACGTCGTGACCCAGATCCGCTCGCTCGAGAAGGACGGCTACAGCGCCGTCCAGATCGCCGCCGGCCAGATCGACCCCCGCAAGTCGAACAAGCCCTCCACGGGCCACTTCGACGCCGCGGGCGTCACGCCCCGCCGCCACCTCACCGAGGTCCGCACCGCCGACGCCGCCGAGTACGCGCTCGGCCAGGAGATCACGGTCGACACCTTCGAGGCCGGCCAGAAGGTCGACGTCGTCGGCACCTCCAAGGGCAAGGGCTTCGCCGGTGTCATGAAGCGACACAACTTCAAGGGCGTCAGCGCCTCGCACGGTGCCCACCGCAACCACCGCAAGCCCGGTTCGATCGGTGCTTCGTCGACCCCCAGCCGTGTCTTCAAGGGCATGCGCATGGCCGGTCGCATGGGTGGAGAGCGCGTCACCATCCTCAACCTCACGGTGCACGCCGTCGACGCCGAGAAGGGTCTGCTGCTCGTCAAGGGCGCCGTCCCCGGTGCTCGTGGCCGCATCGTCTTCGTCCGCACCGCCGTGAAGGGGAAGTAGCTCATGGCCACCACTACCGCATCGGCCACCACGGTCGACGTCATCGACGCCAAGGGCGCCTCGACCGGCACCACGGTCGAGCTCCCCGCCGAGCTGTTCGACGTCGTCACCAACGTCCCGCTCATCCACCAGGTCGTCGTCGCCCAGCAGGCCGCCGCTCGTCAGGGCACGCACAAGACCAAGCGTCGCGGCGAGGTCTCCGGCGCCGGCCGCAAGCCGTTCAAGCAGAAGGGGACCGGTCGCGCTCGTCAGGGCTCGATCCGCGCTCCCCAGATGACCGGCGGTGGCGTCGTCCACGGTCCGCAGCCGCGTGACTACGCGCAGCGCACCCCCAAGAAGATGATCGCCGCGGCCCTCCTCGGTGCTCTGTCCGACCGTGCCCGCGGCGCCCGCGTGCACGTCGTCGAGAGCTTCGTCGCCGACACGATCTCCACCAAGGTCGCCCTCGACCTGCTCTCGACCATCGCGTCGAGCAAGCACGTCCTGGTCGTCATCGACCGCGACGACCTGCTGACCCGCAAGAGCGTCCGCAACGTGCCCACGGTCCACGTGATCACGTACGACCAGCTCAACGCCTACGACGTGCTCGTCAGCGACGACATCGTCTTCACGAAGAGCGCCTTCGACGGCTTCGTCGCCTCGAAGCGCCAGAAGGAGGCCACCGCATGAGCGGCTACGGCAAGGACCCTCGCGACGTCATCATCGCGCCCGTCGTCTCCGAGAAGAGCTACTCCCTGATCGACCAGGGCAAGTACACCTTCACGGTGGACCCGCGATCGAACAAGACCGAGATCAAGCTCGCCATCGAGAAGATCTTCAACGTCAAGGTCGACAGCATCAACACGCTGAACCGTGTCGGCAAGACCCGCCGCACGCGCTTCGGCACCGGCAAGCGCAAGGACACCAAGCGCGCCATCGTGACGCTCAAGTCGGGCACCATCGACATCTTCACGGCTGTCGGCTAGGGCCCGGAGGGAAGACAAAATGGCTATTCGTAACTACAAGCCCACGACTCCTGGTCGTCGCGGTTCGTCGGTCTCCGACTTCGCGGAGATCACGCGTTCCACGCCCGAGAAGTCGCTGCTGCGTCCCCTGTCCAAGAGCGGTGGCCGCAACAACGCCGGCCGCATCACGACGCGTCACATCGGTGGTGGCCACAAGCGCCAGTACCGCGTGATCGACTTCCGTCGTAACGACAAGGACGGCATCAACGCCAAGGTCGCTCACATCGAGTACGACCCCAACCGCACGGCGCGCATCGCGCTCCTGCACTTCGTCGACGGCACGAAGCGGTACATCATCGCTCCGAACAAGCTGTCGCAGGGCGACATCGTCGAGTCGGGCCCCGGCGCCGACATCAAGCCCGGCAACAACCTGCCGCTCAAGAACATCCCGGTCGGTACCGTCATCCACGCCATCGAGCTCAAGCCCGGCGGCGGCGCGAAGATGGCCCGCTCGGCCGGCGCCTCGGTGCGTCTCGTCGCCAAGGACGGCCCCTACGCGCAGCTCCGCCTGCCGTCGGGCGAGGTCCGCAACGTCGACGCCCGCTGCCGCGCCACCATCGGTGAGGTCGGCAACGCCGAGCAGTCGAACATCAACTGGGGCAAGGCCGGCCGCATGCGCTGGAAGGGCGTCCGCCCGACCGTCCGTGGTGTCGCCATGAACCCGGTCGACCACCCGCACGGTGGTGGTGAGGGCAAGACCTCCGGTGGTCGCCACCCGGTCAGCCCGTGGGGCCAGAAAGAGGGCCGCACCCGCCACATCAACAAGGAGAGCGACAAGCTCATCGTCCGCCGTCGTAACGCTGGCAAGAAGCGTAAGTAGGAGTTGTAGAAGATGCCACGCAGTCTTAAGAAGGGCCCCTTCGTCGATGACCACCTGCTTCGCAAGGTCGTCACGCAGAACGAGGCCAGCACCAAGAACGTCATCAAGACCTGGTCCCGCCGGTCGATGATCGTCCCGAACATGCTCGGCCACACCATCGCGGTGCACGACGGTCGCAAGCACATCCCCGTGTTCGTGACCGAGAGCATGATCGGCCACAAGCTCGGCGAGTTCGCGCCCACCCGTACCTTCCGTGGTCACGTGAAGGACGACAAGAAGGGTCGTCGCCGCTAACGCGGCGACGTAAGGAGGAGAGAAATGGTGGAGTCGATCGCACGCGTGCGTCACATCCGCGTCACCCCCATGAAGGCCCGTCGCGTCGTCAACCTGATCCGCGGCAAGCAGGCCCTCGAGGCCCTGGCCATCCTGAAGTTCGCGCCGCAGGGCGCGAGCGAGCCCGTCTACAAGCTCGTCGCGTCGGCCATGGCCAACGCCCGTGTGAAGGCGGACAAGGACAACAGCTACCTCGACGAGCAGGACCTCTACGTGAGCCGTGCATTCGTCGACCAGGGCGCAACCCTCAAGCGGTTCCAGCCGCGTGCCCAGGGTCGTGCCTTCCAGATCCTGAAGCGCACGAGCCACATCACGATCGTCCTCGCGACGCCGGATGAGGTCGAGGCAGCAGACGCTACGAAGAAGGCGAGCAAGTAATGGGCCAGAAGGTCAACCCGTACGGCTTCCGTCTGGGCATCACCACCGACCACGTGTCGCGGTGGTTCACCGACAGCACCAAGGCGGGTCAGCGTTACAGCGACTACGTCGCGGAGGACATCAAGATCCGCACCCTGCTCAAGACCTCGCTCGACCGCGCCGGCGTGGCCAAGATCGAGATCGAGCGCACCCGTGACCGCGTCCGCGTCGACATCCACACCGCCCGTCCGGGCATCGTGATCGGTCGTCGTGGCGCCGAGGCCGAGCGCATCCGCGGCGACCTCGAGAAGCTCACCGGCAAGCAGATCCAGCTGAACATCCTCGAGGTCAAGAACCCCGAGGCCGAGGCTCAGCTCGTGGCCCAGGGCATCGCCGAGCAGCTCGCTGCTCGCGTGGCGTTCCGTCGTGCCATGCGCAAGGGCCTCCAGGGCGCCCAGCGCGCCGGCGCCAAGGGCGTCCGGATCCAGGTCTCGGGTCGCCTCGGCGGCGCCGAGATGAGCCGCTCGGAGTTCTACCGCGAGGGCCGCGTGCCCCTGCACACGCTCCGCGCCAACATCGACTACGGCTTCTACGAGGCCAAGACGACCTTCGGTCGCATCGGTGTGAAGGTCTGGATCTACAAGGGCGACATCACCAACAAGGAGCTCGCGCGCGAGCAGGCGAACCAGAAGTCGTCTCGCCCCGAGCGCCGCAACGACCGTGACGGCGCCCGCCGCGGCGGGGGCGACCGCGCTCCCCGCGAGCAGAAGGCACCCGCCACCACAGGAGCTGAGGCGTAACCATGCTTATCCCCCGTCGTGTCAAGCACCGCAAGCAGCACCACCCCGGCCGTAGCGGCCAGGCCACTGGTGGCACCAAGGTCAGCTTCGGTGAGTACGGCATCCAGGCCCTCACGCCCGCTTACGTGACCAACCGTCAGATCGAGTCCGCTCGTATCGCCATGACGCGTCACATCAAGCGTGGCGGCAAGGTGTGGATCAACATCTACCCCGACCGTCCGCTCACGAAGAAGCCCGCTGAGACCCGCATGGGTTCCGGCAAGGGCTCGCCCGAGTGGTGGGTCGCGAACGTCAAGCCGGGTCGCGTGCTCTTCGAGCTCAGCGGCGTCAGCGAGGAGGTCGCCAAGGAGGCGCTCACTCGTGCAATCCACAAGCTGCCCCTCAAGGCACGCATCATCAAGCGCGAGGAGGGCGACGCATAATGGCGATCGGTTCCAAGGAGCTCCGTCCTGTCGAGCTCGACACTTTCGAAGACGAGCGTCTCGTCGATGAGCTGAAGAAGGCCAAGGAAGAGCTGTTCAACCTGCGCTTCCAGTCGGCCACCGGTCAGCTCGAGAGCCACGGCCGCCTGCGTGCCGTGAAGCGCGACATCGCTCGCATCTACACGGTCCTGCGTGAGCGCGAGCTCGGCATCCGTGCCACCCCCGCCCCGGTCGAGGCCGCCCCCAAGGCGACCAAGAAGTCGACCAAGAAGGCTGCCGCCGCCGACGAGGCGCCCGTCGCCGAGACCGCCGAGGAGAAGTAATGGCTACCGAGAACAAGACCGAGGTCGACTCGGCAGCTGTCGAGGTCCGCGGTTACCGCAAGACCCGTCGTGGCTACGTGACCAGCGACAAGATGGACAAGACCATCGTCGTCGAGGTCGAGGACCGCGTGAAGCACCCCCTGTACGGCAAGGTCATCCGCCGCACCTCCAAGGTCAAGGTCCACGACGAGGCCAACGCGGCCGGCGTCGGCGACCTCGTCGTGATCAACGAGACCCGTCCGCTCAGCGCGTCCAAGCGCTGGCGCCTGGTCGAGATCCTCGAGAGGGCCAAGTAGGCCTCGCGGCCTGCTTGAGCAGAAGGAGACAGAAGTGATCCAGCAGGAATCCCGCCTCAAGGTCGCCGACAACACCGGTGCCAAGGAGATCCTCACCATCCGCGTGCTCGGTGGCTCCGGCCGTCGCTACGCCGGCCTCGGCGACGTCATCGTCGCCACGGTGAAGGACGCCATCCCCGGTGGCAACGTGAAGAAGGGCGATGTCGTCAAGGCGGTCATCGTCCGCACCAAGAAGGAGGTCCGTCGTCCGGACGGCTCCTACATCAAGTTCGACGAGAACGCCGCAGTGATCCTGAAGGCCGACGGGGACCCCCGTGGTACCCGCATCTTCGGGCCGGTCGGTCGCGAGCTTCGCGACAAGAAGTTCATGAAGATCATCTCGCTGGCGCCGGAGGTTATCTAAGTCATGGCAAACATCAAGAAGGGTGACCTCGTGCAGGTCATCAGCGGAGCCTCGCAGGCCCGCGGCGGAGACCGCGGCAAGCAGGGCAAGGTCCTCGAGGTGCTCGTGGAGCGCAACCGCGTCGTCGTCGAGGGCGTGAACTTCGTCACGAAGCACGTCCGCGTCGGCCAGACGCAGCGCGGCACCAAGACCGGCGGCATCGAGACCTTCGAGGCCCCGATCCACGTGTCGAACGTCGCGCTCGTCGACCCCAAGACCAAGAAGCCGACCCGCGTGGGCTTCCGTGAAGAGACGGTCACCAAGGGCGGCGTCACCAAGACCGTCCGCGTCCGTTACGCCAAGGCGTCGGGAGAGAACCTCTGATGACTGACACCACCACCACCACGCCTGCGGCGCTGCCGCGCCTCAAGGCGAAGTACCGCGCGGAGATCCTGCCGCAGCTGAAGAGCGACTTCGGCTTCACGAACGTCCACCAGGTCCCCGGCCTGGTCAAGATCGTCGTGAACACCGGTGTCGGCGAGGCCGCCCGCGACAGCAAGATCATCGACGGGGCCATCAAGGACCTCACGGCGATCACCGGCCAGAAGCCCCAGGTCACCAAGGCCCGCAAGTCCATCGCGCAGTTCAAGCTGCGCGAGGGCCAGCCGATCGGCGCGCACGTCACGCTGCGCGGCGACCGTGCCTGGGAGTTCCTGGACCGCCTGCTGTCGCTCGCGCTGCCCCGCATCCGCGACTTCCGCGGTCTGAGCGACCGTCAGTTCGACGGCAACGGCAACTACACGTTCGGTCTCAACGAGCAGAGCATGTTCCACGAGATCGACCAGGACCGCATCGACCGTGTCCGCGGCTTCGACATCACCGTCGTCACCACCGCGAAGAACGACGACGAGGGCCGGGCTCTGCTCAAGGCTCTCGGCTTCCCGTTCCGCACGGCCGACCAGGCCAACTAAGATCGTTCGGTCGGCAACTCCTCACCGGAGTTGCCGACCGTTCCCCTGAGGTCGTGGAGAACCGCTCCACGACCACCCGATCATCAAGGTCGACACCCGGTGTACCGGATGGCGAAACCCGATGAGGAAGAAGTACACCGCATGACGATGACAGATCCGGTCGCAGACCTGCTGACCAGACTGCGCAACGCGAACTCGGCGTTCCACGAGACCGTGTCGCTCCCCAGCAGCAAGCTCAAGTCCCACATCGCGGAGATCCTCCAGCGTGAGGGCTTCATCGACTCGTGGAAGGTCGAAGACGCTCGCGTCGGCCAGACCCTCACGATCGACCTCAAGTACGGCCCCGAGCGCCAGCGCTCGATCAAGGGCATCAAGCGCGTCTCGAAGCCGGGCCTCCGCGTCTACGCGAAGTCCACCGAGATCCCGCAGGTCTTCGGCGGCCTCGGCGTCGCGATCCTGTCGACTTCCTCCGGTCTGCTGACCGACCGTGAGGCCGAGAAGAAGGGCGTGGGCGGAGAAGTCATCGCCTACGTGTGGTAATTCGTCATGTCTCGAATCGGAAGACTCCCCATCTCGATCCCTGCCGGGGTCGACGTGAAGATCGACGGCCAGGCCGTCACCGTCAAGGGCCCCAAGGGCGAGCTGTCGCTCGTCGTCAAGAGCCCCATCGAAGCTGCGCTCGAGGAGGGCACCGTCGTCGTGACGCGTCCCGACGACGAGCGTGAGTCGCGGTCGCTCCACGGCCTGACCCGTACCCTCATCGCCAACCAGATCATCGGCGTGACCCAGGGCTACACCAAGGGCCTCGAGGTCGTCGGCACCGGTTACCGCGTGCAGGCCAAGGGCTCCAACGTCGAGTTCGCTCTCGGCTACTCGCACCCGATCACCGTCGAGCCGCCCGCGGGCATCAGCTTCACGGTCGAGGGCAACAACAAGCTCACCGTCGTCGGCATCGACAAGCAGGCAGTCGGCGAAGTCGCTGCCAACATCCGCAAGCTGCGCAAGCCCGAGCCCTACAAGGGCAAGGGCGTTCGCTACGCCGGCGAGGTCGTCCGCCGCAAGGCCGGAAAGTCAGGTAAGTAATCATGGGTCTCGGTACACGAGGAAAGAGCAAGTCGGCCGCCACCAAGCGCCGTCACACCCGCCTGCGCAAGAAGGTCGTGGGCACCGAAGAGCGCCCCCGTCTCGTCGTCACCCGTTCGGCCCGGCACGTGTTCGTGCAGGTCGTCGACGACAGCAAGGGCTTCACCGTCGCCAGCGCATCGACCCTCGAGGCCGACATGCGCACCTTCGACGGTGACAAGACCGCGAAGTCCCGCAAGGTCGGCGAGCTCGTCGCCGAGCGCGCCAAGGCCGCGGGCATCGAGGCCGTCGTGTTCGATCGCGGCGGCAACAAGTACGCCGGACGCGTCGCGGCCATCGCCGAAGGCGCCCGAGAGGCTGGTTTGAACCTGTGAGCGACGCTACGAACACCACTCCCCCCGCAGAGACCGACGCGGTCGCGGCGACCGAGACGGTCAAGGCTCCGGCCGAGGCCGTCGTCGAGCGCCCCGTCGAGACGGCTGCCGGCTCGGAGTCCAACAACCGCGAGGGCGGTCGCACCGACCGTCGTGGCGGCCAGGGTCGCGGAGACCGCAACGCCGGCGGCCGTGGCCGTGGCGACCGTGACGACAAGAGCCAGTTCCTGGAGCGCGTCGTCACGATCAACCGCGTGTCGAAGGTCGTCAAGGGCGGTCGTCGCTTCAGCTTCACCGCGCTCGTCGTGGTCGGAGACGGCAACGGACTCGTCGGCGTCGGCTACGGCAAGGCCCGCGAGGTCCCCACGGCCATCAGCAAGGGCGTCGAGGAGGCGAAGAAGAACTTCTTCCGCGTCCCCCGCATCGGCAACACGATCCCGCACCCCGTCCAGGGTGAGGCCGCTGCCGGCGTCGTCATGCTGCGTCCGGCCTCGGCCGGTACCGGAGTCATCGCCGGTGGTCCCGTCCGCGCCGTGCTCGAGTGCGCCGGTGTCCACGACGTCCTGAGCAAGTCGCTCGGCTCGTCGAACACCATCAACATCGTCCACGCGACCGTCGAGGCCCTCAAGCAGCTCGAGGAGCCCCGTGCCGTCGCCGCTCGCCGCGGCCTCGACATCGACGCCGTGATGCCGGCCTTCATGGCCCGCGCCGAGCAGGCGGCCAAGGCCGCTGCGACCGAGAAGGCAGGTGCCTGATGGCCCAGCTCAAGGTGACCCAGATCAAGTCCGTAATCAGCGAGAAGCAGAACCAGCGTGACACGCTGCGGAGCCTGGGCCTCAAGCGCATCGGCCAGTCGGTCGTGCGCGAGGACACCAAGCAGAACCGCGGCTACGTCAACACGGTCGCCCACCTCGTGAAGGTCGAGGAGATTGACTAATGGCTGACGAGAAGAACGGCGCCGCCGAGAAGGCCGCTCCGAAGAAGGCCGCCGCCAAGGCGACCACCACCAAGGCCGCCGCCCCCAAGGCGACGACCAAGAAGTCGACGGCCTCCTCGGCCGCCGCCTCGACGACGACCTCGACGAAGTCGGCCTCGGCCGGTCAGTCGGCGGACGTCGCCCGCCCGCAGGTCCTCAAGGTCCACCACCTCCGTCCGGCTCCCGGTGCCAAGACGGCCAAGACCCGCGTGGGTCGCGGTGAGGGCTCGAAGGGCAAGACGGCCGGACGTGGCACCAAGGGCCAGAAGGCCCGGTACCAGGTCAAGGTCGGCTTCGAGGGCGGTCAGATGCCGCTCCACATGCGCACTCCGAAGCTGCGCGGGTTCAAGAACCCGTTCCGCGTCGAGTACCAGGTGGTCAACCTCGAGAAGCTCGGCGAGCTGTACCCGCAGGGCGGTGAGGTCACCGTCGGCGACCTGGTCGCCAAGGGTGCCGTCCGCAAGAACGAGAAGGTCAAGGTCCTCGGACAGGGCGACCTGAGCGTCGCTCTCACCGTGGCGGTCGACAAGGTCTCCGGCTCTGCCGAAGAGAAGATCGTCGCCGCCGGCGGGACCGTCTCCAAGTAATCACCTGAGGGGGTGGTCCGACAGGGCCACCCCTTTCAGTCGTCTATCCTTCATGCCGGGAGGCCCCACATGTTCAGAGCTGTCGCGCGCATCATGCGCACGCCCGACCTTCGCCGAAAGATCGGGTTCACTCTCGGCATCATCGCGCTCTTCCGGCTGGGGTCGTTCATCCCCTCGCCGTTCGTGGACTACCAGAACGTGCAGCTGTGCCTCGCCGGCAACCAGGGCACCTCGGGCCTCTACGAGCTCGTCAACCTCTTCAGCGGCGGCGCCCTGCTGCAGCTCTCGGTCTTCGCGCTGGGCATCATGCCCTACATCACGTCGTCGATCATCGTGCAGCTGCTCCGCGTCGTCATCCCCCACTTCGACACCCTCTACAAGGAGGGCCAGTCGGGCCAGGCGAAGCTGACGCAGTACACCCGGTACCTCACGATCGCGCTGGGCATCCTCCAGTCGACGACCCTGATCACCGTGGCCCGCTCCGGTGCGCTGTTCGCCGGCTCCGGCGCTGCCGAGTGCCAGCAGCTCATCACCAACGACGCCTGGTACGCCGTCATGCTCATGGTCATCACCATGACCGCCGGCACCGGCCTCATCATGTGGATGGGCGAGCTCATCACCGAGCGCGGCATCGGCAACGGCATGTCGCTCCTGATCTTCACCTCGATCGCGGCCCGCTTCCCCACCGCCCTCTGGAGCATCGCGCAGGCGCGCAGCTTCGAGATCTTCCTCATGGTGATCGCCGTCGGGCTCGTGATCATGGCCGCGGTCGTGTTCGTCGAGCAGTCCCAGCGGCGGATCCCCGTGCAGTACGCCAAGCGCATGGTCGGGCGGCGCACGTACGGCGGCAACAACACGTACATCCCGATCAAGGTCAACATGGCCGGCGTCGTGCCCGTCATCTTCGCCTCGTCGCTGCTGTACCTGCCCGCGCTCGTCGCCCAGTTCAACCAGCCCTCCGACGGCACCGCGCCCCCGGCGTGGGTGGCGTGGGTCCAGGCGAACCTCACCTCCGGCGACAACCCGCTCTACATGGCGCTGTACTTCGCCCTCATCGTCGGCTTCACGTACTTCTACGTCGCGATCACCTTCAACCCCGAAGAGGTCGCCGACAACATGAAGAAGTACGGCGGGTTCATCCCCGGCATCCGGGCCGGGCGCCCGACCGCCGAGTACCTCGACTACGTCCTGACGCGCGTGACCCTGCCGGGCTCGCTCTACCTCGGCATCATCGCGCTCATCCCGCTGATCGCCCTGGCCACGGTCGGCGCCAACCAGAACTTCCCGTTCGGAGGCGCGAGCATCCTGATCATCGTCGGAGTCGGTCTCGAGACGGTCAAGCAGATCGACTCGCAGCTGCAGCAGCGTCACTACGAGGGGCTCCTCAAGTGACGGGGGGCGAGACCGGGCCCAGCCCGCGCCTCCTGATCGTCGGCCCTCCCGGCGCCGGCAAGGGCACGCAGGCGACCCAGATCGCGGAGACCCTCGGGGTGCCGGCGATCTCGACCGGCGACATCTTCCGTGCCAACGTCCGTGACGAGACCGAGCTGGGCGTCAAGGTCAAGACGATCATGGACGCCGGCGACTACGTGCCCGACAGCCTCACGAACGAGCTCGTCTCCGACCGGCTCGACCAGAGCGACGCGGCGCAGGGCTTCCTGCTCGACGGCTACCCCCGCACGCTGCAGCAGGTCGGGTTCCTCGACGACTACCTGTCCACCAAGGGGCAGGCGCTCGAGGCCGTGATCCTGCTGGTGGCCGACCGCGACGAGATCGTCGAGCGGCTGCGCAAGCGGGCCCTCGACCAGGGGCGTTCGGACGACACGGAGGACGCCATCCGGCACCGCCAGGACGTCTACCTGCGCGAGACCGCTCCTCTGCTGGAGAGCTACCGGTCGCGGGGCCTGGTCGTCGAGGTCGACGGCCTCGGCACCATCGAGCAGGTCGCGGAGCGCATCGACGCCGCCCTGGGCGAGCGCGGCTTCCGCTCGACGGCCACCGCCTCCTAGCCGGGTGGCCTTCCGCAAGCCGGGCATCTACAAGACCCGGGACGAACTGCGCGCCATGGCGGCGCCCGGCGTGCTGACGGCGCGATCGCTCGACGCGGTCGCTGCCGCGCTGCGACCCGGCATCACCACCGGCGAGCTCGACGCGATCGCCGAGCGCACCATCCGTGACGGCGGCGGCGTGCCGAACTTCATGCTCGTGCCGGGCTACCGCAACACCGTGTGCACCTCGGTGAACGCCGAGGTCGTGCACGGCATCCCCGGCAACCGCGCCCTCGAGCCCGGCGACCTGGTCTCCGTCGACAGCGGGGCGGAGGTCGACGGCTGGAACGGCGACAGCGCACGCTCCTTCGTGCTCGACGACCCGAGCCGCCCCGAGCTCGTCGCCGAGCGACGGCTGCTCTCCGACGTCACCGAGCAGGCCCTCTGGCACGGCATCGCTGCCCTGGCGTCGGCTCGTCACCTCAACGAGGTCGGCGACGCCGTCGAGGAGTACGTGGAGTCGCGCGGCAGCTTCGGGATCATCGAGGACTACGTCGGCCACGGCATCGGGCGCTCCATGCACGAGGACCCGCCGGTCTTCAACTACCGCGTCAAGGGGCGCGGCCCGGCGGTCAAGCCGGGTCTGGTCGTGGCCATCGAGCCCATGATCACCCTCGGCGGCATCGACACCGTCACCGAGGACGACGACTGGACCGTCACCACCGTGGACGGCAGCTCCGCGGCGCACTGGGAGCACTCGGTCGCCGTGCACGAGGGCGGGATCTGGGTGCTCACCGCACACGACGGGGGAGCAGCCCAGCTGGCGCCCCTCGGGGTCGTGCCCGTCCCGATCGCCTGACCCGCGCCTCCCGGGCGGGCCGGCACGTCATGCCTCGGCCCGCCCCCGGACGTCCGTGAACCCGGGGCGTCACCGCCCGCGGGCGACGCGGCTCAGCCGTTGCCGACGGAGCAGGTCGCCTCGGCCGCCGACTGGCCGGTGATCGTCGAGGGCAGCACGGCCGGTGCGCCCGGCTCCGCGGCCGGCGACGTGGGCTCCGAGGTGGAGGCCGCGCCCGGGGCAGCGGTGGCCGTCGAGGGCGCCGTGGGCGCCGTGGTGGCGGCGGGAGCGGGCACCGGGGCTGCCGGGTCCGCCTCGCTGCCGCGGCCCGTGGCGGCGTCGCCGAGGGTGAAGGGCGTGTCGGCCGCCAGGGCGTCGTTGAGCAGCTGCGCGTCGGCTGTCGAGGGGACGACCTTGGCGGAGTTCCGGGGGTCGTCGACGACGGGGTACTGCACGAAGACGATGTCGGCGGGCTGCAGGTCCTTGAGGGCGAGGGCCAGCTTCACCAGCGTGTCGGGCGAGCTGAGCGTCGACGACAGCTGCATGTTGCTCAGCGCCGCGGAGGCGAGCTTGTACAGAGTCGCGACGTTGCTGAGGGTGCCCCCGGAGATGATCTTGCGCATCATGGCCGAGAGGAAGACCTGCTGCGAGTTGATCCGTGCGAGGTCGCTGCCGTCGCCGACCCCGTAGCGGGTACGGAGGAACTGCAGCGCCTGGCCGCCCTGGAGGCTGTGCGTGCCGGCGTCGAGGCTGAGCCCGGTGTCGCGGTCGGAGATCGGCTCGGCGACGCAGACGTCGACGCCGCCGAGGGCGTTGGACATCTCGATGACCCCGTCGAAGGTGATCTTGCCCGCGTAGGGGATGGTGAGGCCGGTCATGGCCTCCACGGTCGCCACCGTGCACGACAGCCCGCCGTTCTCGAGGCTGGTGTTGAACTGGACGTACGTCTCGGCGGGGTAGGCGGTGCCGTCCTCGCCGGTGCAGGCCGGCAGGTCGACCATGGTGTCGCGGGGGATGCTGACGGCCGTCAGCTGGCTGTGGTCCTGGGAGAGGTGCACCAGGATCGTGACGTCGTTCCGCTGGCCCTCGATCGACGTGTCGGCGGTGGCCGACGACTGGTCGGCGCGCTCGTCGCTCCCGACGAGGAGGATGTTGGCGCCGCCGGTGATGGCCTCGATGCTCTCGTCCTCCACCTGCGCCTCGTTGCCGAGCGAGACCGTCGACACCGACGAGGTCACGTCACGGACGGCGATGGCGGCGAGGGAGGCACCGCTGACGAGCAGCACGGCGAGGGAGCTCGCGACGATCGTGACGAGCGCCCCGGCGGGGCCGCGGCGTCGCAGCCGGCCGTGGCGGGCCAGGCCGCGGCGGCCTCGTGGTCGGGTCTGGTCGGGCATCGGGGCTCCACGGGTCGGCGTCATCACCCTCGACTCGGCGTGTCGGGTCGACGGGCGGGTTGCTGAAGTGTAGCGGGAGGACCTAGGATCGATCTTTGGTGTTCCCAGGTCACTTCTGTGCCTGCGGCACCGCATCCCCGCACGACCAACACTCCCAATTCTTAGCGACAGTGAGGCTATGGCCAAAAAAGACGGTGTCATCGAAATCGAAGGCGCAGTGGTCGAAGCTCTGCCCAACGCGATGTTCCGCGTTGAGCTCAGCAACGGGCACAAAGTTCTCGCCCACATCTCCGGCAAGATGCGTCAGCACTACATCCGCATCCTCCCCGAAGACCGGGTGATCGTCGAACTCAGCCCCTACGACCTGACCCGCGGCCGGATCGTCTACCGCTACAAGTAGGGCGTGCTGGAAAGGAACGGCCCCACGCACCCGTGGGGCACGAAGCCAGCGAGATCAAGGAAACAACGATGAAGGTCAACCCCAGCGTCAAGCCCATCTGCGAGCACTGCAAGGTGATCCGCCGCAAGGGCAACGTCATGGTCATCTGCAAGAGCAACCCGCGCCACAAGCAGCGCCAGGGTTGATCTGACCGGCCGCCTCCCGCGGTCGGACAGAGGCCGGAGTCCCTCGAGGGCTCCACAGCACCACAAGACAGAGCAGCACCAGAACCCGCACCGCCGGCAGCAGCCAGGCAGGAGGCGCGGGGGACACCCCGGGGCGGAGGCCCGGGCACCGGCGCTGTGACAGACCTCCACCACTCTCTGAGGAGAAGCCACCATGGCACGTCTAGCAGGCGTTGACATCCCGCGCGACAAGCGCGTGGAAGTCGCACTGACCTACATCTACGGAGTCGGCCGCACCCGCGCGCTCAAGACTCTCGCCGAGACCGAGATCGACGGCAACATCCGCGTCAAGGACCTCACGGACGACCAGCTCGTCCTTCTCCGCGACCACATCGAGGGCAACTTCAAGGTAGAGGGCGACCTCCGTCGCGAGGTCGCCGCCGACATCCGCCGCAAGGTCGAGATCGGCAGCTACGAGGGCATCCGCCACCGCCGCGGCCTGCCTGTGCGCGGCCAGCGCACCAAGACGAACGCTCGTACCCGCAAGGGCCCGAAGCGCACCGTCGCCGGCAAGAAGAAGGCTCGCTAGGCCCCGGCTCCCGCCGTACTCGCCTCTAGGTTGTAGGAGAAAAAATTGGCAGCACCGAAGTCGGCCGCGCGTAAGCCCCGCCGCAAAGAGAAGAAGAACGTCGCCGTGGGCCAGGCCCACATCAAGAGCACGTTCAACAACACGATCGTGTCGATCACGGACCCCTCGGGTGCCGTGCTGAGCTGGGCCTCCTCGGGAGCCGTCGGCTTCAAGGGCTCGCGCAAGTCGACGCCCTTCGCCGCGCAGCTGGCCGCCGAGTCGGCCGCCCGCCAGGCGCAGGAGCACGGCGTCAAGAAGGTCGACGTCTTCGTCAAGGGGCCGGGTTCCGGCCGCGAGACGGCGATCCGCTCGCTCCAGGCCGCCGGCCTGGAGGTCGGGTCGATCAACGACGTCACCCCTCAGGCGCACAACGGCTGCCGCCCGCCGAAGCGTCGTCGCGTCTAACTGAGTCGATGCCCGTCGCGCCTCCCCGCCCTGTCCGCAGGGCCCGGAGGCGCGACGGGCTCACCCGCGTTCACCGCGCCTCCGGCTCCCTCGCCGGGAGCCCCCACAACTCAACAGACCCGACGGGCCAGCCACCTGTCGTACCGCCAAGAGTCATATAGCGGAC
The DNA here is from genome assembly GCF_014217665.1 of Frigoribacterium sp. NBH87. Classification (NCBI taxonomy): domain Bacteria; kingdom Bacillati; phylum Actinomycetota; class Actinomycetes; order Micrococcales; family Microbacteriaceae; genus Frigoribacterium; species Frigoribacterium sp. NBH87. The sequence continues at coordinate 1,605,159 of NZ_CP043650.1, read as the reverse complement.
TCTTCGCCGAAAGGAATCCACCAGTGCTCATTGCACAGCGCCCCACCCTCACCGAGGAGAACATCTCGGAGTTCCGCTCGCGGTTCGTCATCGAGCCCCTCGAGCCCGGCTTCGGCTACACCCTCGGCAACTCGCTGCGTCGCACCCTGCTCTCGTCGATCCCCGGAGCCGCTGTCACCAGCATCCGCATCGACGGTGTGCTGCACGAGTTCACGACGGTCCCCGGTGTCAAGGAAGACGTCACCGAGGTCATCCTGAACATCAAGCAGCTCGTCGTCTCGAGCGAGCACGACGAGCCCATCACGGCGTACCTGCGCAAGCAGGGTGCCGGTCAGGTCACGGCGGCCGACATCTCGGCCCCCGCCGGCGTGGAGATCCACAACCCCGAGCTCGTCATCGCGACGCTCAACGACAAGGCGAAGTTCGAGCTCGAGCTCACGATCGAGCGTGGCCGCGGCTACGTGTCGGCCGTGCAGAACCGCTCGGAGTTCAGCGAGGCCGGTCAGATCCCGATCGACTCGATCTACTCGCCCGTCCTCAAGGTGACGTACCGCGTCGAGGCCACCCGTGCCGGTGAGCGCACCGACTTCGACCGCCTCGTGGTCGACGTCGAGACCAAGCCCGCGATCTCGCCCCGTGACGCCATCGCGTCGGCCGGTCGCACGTTGACCGAGCTGTTCGGCCTGGCCCGTGAGCTCAACACCGCCGCCGAGGGCATCGAGATCGGCCCCGCGCCGGTCGACGCCGTCCTCTCCAGCGAGCTTCAGACGCCGATCGAGGACCTCGACCTCTCCGTGCGCAGCTACAACTGCCTCAAGCGCGAGGGCATCAACACGGTGTCCGAGCTCGTCGCCCTCTCGGAGACGCAGCTCATGAACATCCGCAACTTCGGTCAGAAGTCGGTCGACGAGGTGAAGGACAAGCTCGTGGAGCTCGGTCTCTCGCTCAAGGACACGGTCCCCGGGTTCGACGGAGCCCACTTCTACAGCGGCTACGACGAGGAAGAGACCAACTAGGTCTCGTCCGTCCCCGCCCTGATCATCTTCGACAGCTAGGAACCATCAATCATGCCCAAGCCCACCAAGGGTCCCCGTCTCGGAGGCGGACCGGCGCACGAGCGCCTCATGCTCGCCAACCTCGCGGCCTCGCTCTTCGAGCACAAGAGCATCAAGACGACCGAGACGCGGGCCAAGCGCCTCCGTCCCGTCGCCGAGCGCCTCGTGACCTTCGCCAAGCGCGGCGACCTGCACTCGCGTCGTCGCGTCATGCAGACCCTGCGCAACAACAAGGACGCCGCGCACATCCTCTTCACGGAGATCGCTCCCCTGGTCGACCAGCGTGAGGGCGGCTACACCCGCATCACGAAGCTCGGCTTCCGCAAGGGCGACAACGCGTCGATGGTGTCGATGGAGCTCGTCCTCGAGCCCGTGACCCCCAAGGTCAAGTCGTCGAAGAGCTCGACGGCCGCGGCCGCCGCGCCCGTCGAGGAGCCCGTCGTCGAGGAGGCGCCCGTCGAGGAGCCCGAGACCGTCGAGGAGTCGGCTCCGGTCGAGTCCGAGACCGAGACGGCCCCCGCCGCCGAGGTCGAGGCCGACGCCGCCGCGAAGTCGGACGACAAGTAGCAGCGAGCTCCACCGCACCGCCCGGAGGGCCCGTCACCGCGAGGTGACGGGCCCTCCGTCGTCCGCCCGCGGGCGACGCTCGTCGTGGATCGCGGGGTGTGGGGCCTTCGGCGGACGCGCGCGTCCCCCGAACAGGTGTCGTTCACCTACGCGTCACATGGCAGAAACCCCTGAGGAGGTTGTGGACCGTAGCGTCGGTGGGTCACCTCCCGCCAGCTGAAGGAACACATGTCCCCGCGCTCCCGCCACACCCCGGTCACGGCCGCCGCCCTCGCGGCCGGCCTCGCCCTCTGCCTCGCTCCGCTCGTGCCCGTCGCCGCCTCCGCGGCCCCCGGCGGCACCGGCGTCGTCATCAACGAGGCCTACCTCAAGGGCGGCAGCATGAACGCTCCGTTCGCGAACAAGTTCGTCGAGCTCTACAACCCGACCACCGCCTCCGTCTCCGTCGCGGGCTGGTCGATCCAGTACCGCTCGGCGACGTCGAGCGGCACGTTCACCGGCGTGGGGGCCCTGAGCGGGTCGATCGCGCCCGGCGGCTACCTGCTCGTGCAGATGTCGTCCAACGGGACCACGGGCGCGCCGCTGCCCACGCCCGACGTCGTCACGACGGTCAATCCCGGCGGTGCCAGCGGCACCCTCGTGCTGGCGAGCACGACGACCGCCCTGGCCCTCCCGGCGGGGTCGATCTCCACCGCGACGCCCGGCGTCGTCGACGCTCTCGGCTACGGGACGTCGAACACGTTCGAGACGACGGCGGCGGAGGTGGGATCGGCCAACCCCGTCCCGACCTCGTACGTCCGCACGGCGTTCTCCGACACCGACGTCAACGCGGCCGACTTCGTCCAGCAGGGCCAGATCACGCCGCAGAACGCCGCGAGCACCGGCACGACGCCCACTCCGCCGGTGCCGCCGACCCCGCCGGTGTCGGAGGCGGACGTCACCGTGGCGCAGCTGCAGGGCGTCACCGACACGAGCCCCTACGCGGGCCGCACCGTCACCACCCGCGGCGTCGTCACGGCGACGTACCCGACCGGCGGCCTGGACGGCTACGTCGTCCAGACCCCGGGCACCGGAGGCGCGCTCGACCTCTCGACGCACCTCTCGTCGGACGCGGTCTTCGTGTACTCCTCGGCCACCGCCTCCTCGGTGGAGGTCGGCGACTACGTCGAGCTCGTCGGCGAGGTCACCGAGTTCTTCGGGCTGACCGAGCTGACGGTCGACGGCACCGACCAGGTCACGCAGCTGGACGCCTCCACCGTCGTCGCCCCGGCGCCGGCCACGGTCGGGTTCCCCGCCACGGACGCGCAGCGCGAGTCGATCGAGAGCATGCTCCTGCTGCCGCAGGGCGAGTTCACGGTCGCGGACACCTACACGACGAACCAGTACGGCGAGGTGAAGCTCGCGTCGGGCAGCACCCCGCTGATCCAGCCGACCGAGGTCGGACGCCCCGGCAGCGCGAAGTACGCGGCGACGATCGCCGACAACGCCGCTCGGGCCGTGACGCTCGACGACGGTGCCACCACGAACTTCCTCACCGCGGCGAACCAGTCGATCCCGGTGCCGTACCTGTCGAACGAGAACCCGGTCACGGTCGGTGCCTCGGTGGCCTTCACCGAGCCGGTGGTCCTCGACTTCCGGAACTCGGCCTGGAAGTACCAGCCCACCAGCCGCGTCACGGGCGACGTCGCGTACGCCGACCTGCCCGTCACCTTCGAGAACGTCCGCACCGAGGCTCCCCGTGAGGTCGGCGGCGACGTCAGGCTCGCCAGCTTCAACGTGCTGAACTACTTCCCGACCACCGGCGACTCGCTGACCGGCTGCACCTACTACCGCGACCGTGCCGGCGACCCCGTCACCGTCAACAGCGGCTGCGACGCCCGCGGCGCGGCGAACCAGGACGACCTGCAGCGGCAGCAGGCCAAGATCGTCACGGCCATCAACGCCCTCGGCGCCGACGTCGTCTCGCTCGAGGAGATCGAGAACTCCGCCCGTTTCGGCAAGGACCGCGACTCGGCCCTGTCGATCCTGGTCGACGCCCTCAACGCCGACGCAGGGTCGGACGTCTGGGAGTTCGTCCCGTCGCCCGCCGCCCTGCCGGCCAACGAGGACGTCATCCGCCTCGCGTTCATCTACAAGGCCGACGTGGTCGAGAGCGTCGGCGACTCGAGCATCCTCACGGGCTCTGCGGCGTTCAGCAACGCGCGTCAGCCCCTCGCCCAGGCGTTCCGCCCCGTCGGCGGCGACGTCGACTCGACGATCCTCGCCATCGCGAACCACTTCAAGTCGAAGGGCAGCGGGTCCGGCGCCGACGCCGACCTGGGAGACGGCCAGGGCGGCTCGAACGCCTCCCGCGTGAACCAGGCGAACGCCCTCGTGGCCTTCGCCGCCGAGCGCGAGGCCGCCGTCGGCACCGACAAGGTGTTCCTGCTCGGCGACTTCAACGCCTACTCGCAGGAGGACCCGATCGAGGTGCTGCGCACCGCCGGCTTCACCGACCTCGGCTCGACCGAGGACGGCGAGGAGTACAGCTACGTGTTCAGCGGCCTGAGCGGCTCGCTCGACCACGTGCTGGCCTCGCCCGCCGCCCTCGAGGCCGTCACGGGCGTCGACATCTGGAACATCAACTCAGGTGAGTCGGTCGGCCTCGAGTACAGCCGCTTCAACTACAACGTGCGCGACCTGCTCCAGCTCGACCAGTTCCGCGCCAGCGACCACGACCCCGTCGTCGTCGGCGTCGACCTGCTCGCCGACGTCGTCGCGCCGACCCCGGTGCCGACCGACCCGGCCACGCCGGTCGCGCCCGGTGCCGGCGCGGGTGCCGGCACGGGCGCGGGCACGGCTCCGGCCGGCAGCGCCCCCGTCGCCTCCGCCCCGACCCGCTCGGGCCTGGCCTACACCGGCTCGGACGGGGTCCTCGGCTGGGCCGTGCTCGCCCTGGCGCTGATGGCCGCCGGCGGCACGGTGCTCGTGCAGCGTCGTCGCCTGGCCGCGGGGGAGTAGCCCGCACCAGCTGACCACGGCGGCGGCCGGGGCGCGGGAGACCGTGCCCTGGCCGCCGCCGTCGTCGTGCGCCGCGAGCTGCCGTGCAGGCGGCGGCGCCCCGGCGCCCCGGCGCCCCGCGGGCTCGTACCATGGTCGACGTGACGAGCGACGACCCGGCCCCGGCCCCCGCCTCCGGCCTGGTGCCCGACCTCGACCCCGGCATGACCCGGGTGCGGCTCACCGTGGCCTACGACGGCACCGACTTCTCCGGGTGGAGCGAGCAGCCCGGCCGCCGCACCGTCCAGGGCGAGGTCGAGGCCGCGCTCCGCGTGCTCTTCGGCCGGCACGAGCACGTGCCCACCGTGACCGTCGCCGGCCGCACCGACGCCGGCGTCCACGCCCGCGGCCAGGTCGTCCACCTCGACCTCACGGCCGAGCAGGTCGCCCAGCTGCAGCGGCCGCACCGGGGCATGGTCGACCGCTCGCCGCTCGACGCGCCCACCGTCCTCGCGCGTCGGCTGAACGGGCTGGCGGGCGCCTCCGACGAGATCGTGGTCTCGGGGGCGCGGGTGGCGCCTCCCGGGTTCCACGCGCGCTTCGGCGCGCTGTGGCGCCGCTACGAGTACCGCATCGCCGACCGCGGGGCCGAGCGTGACCCCTCACGCCGCCGCCACACCCTCTGGTACGACCACCTGCTCGACCTCGACCTGATGAACGCGACGGCCGCGGGCCTGGTCGGCCTGCACGACTGGGCGGCGTACTGCCGCCACCGCGACTACGCGACGACGATCCGCGAGCTCCAGCACTTCACGTGGAGGCGCGAGGCCGACGGCGTGCTGGTCGCCACCGTGCAGGCGGACGCCTTCTGCCACAACCTCGTCCGCAACCTCGTCGGGGCGTGCGTCGCCGTCGGCGAGGGGTCGATGCCGGAGCACCGGGCCGTCGGGGTCCGGCGGGAGGCCGAGCGCAACGGTGAGTTCCGCGTCGTCCCCGCCACGGGGCTGACCATGGTCGAGGTCGGCTACCCGCCCGACGACGAGGTGGCGGCCCGGGTCGTGCTCACCCAGGTCAAGCGGTCGGCCGCTAGCCTCGACGGATGACCGCTCCCCGCCCCGCGACCCCCTCCGACGTCCCCGAGATGCTGCGCCTGATCGTCGAGCTGGCGGTCTACGAGAAGGAGCCGGAGGCGGTGAAGACCACCGAGGGCGACCTCCGCCGGGCGCTCTTCGCCGACGCCCCCGCCGTCTTCGCGTTCGTCGTCGACGGCGACGAGCCCGGCGAGCTCGCGGGCCTCGCCGTCTGGTTCCTGACGTTCTCGACCTGGGAGGGCGTCCACGGCATCCACCTGGAAGACCTGTACGTCGCGCCGCAGCACCGGGGCGCCGGCCACGGGCGGGCCCTCCTGACGCGCCTGGCGCAGGAGGCGACGGCGCGCGGCCTCGCCCGCGTCGAGTGGGCCGTGCTCGACTGGAACGAGCCGTCGATCGGCTTCTACCGGTCGCTCGGCGCGACGTCGATGGACGAGTGGACCACGTTCCGGCTCGACGGCCAGGCCCTGGCGGCGCTCGGCGGCGAGTGACGCCGTTTGACGGCCCCGGGCGTGTCGGGTATCGTCGACCCTTGGTGTCTGCGCAACTGCGCGCGGCGCCCGAAGTTGAGCCCTCCACCTGACTCGTTCTCGCCGTCTCTTCGGCGACAACGGCAACGGAGCGGGATCCACGAACACCTCACCTCGACCAGGAAGCAGCACTACTGTGACGCGCACTTTCTCCCCCAAGCCGGCTGACGTCCAGCCGAACTGGCTGATCATCGACGCCAACGACGTCGTCCTCGGCCGTCTGGCCAGCCACGCGGCAGCACTGCTGCGCGGCAAGCACAAGCCGACCTTCGCCCCCCACATGGACATGGGCGACTTCGTCATCATCATCAACGCCGACAAGGTGGCCCTGACCGGCTCCAAGCTGGCCGAGAAGCTCTACTACCGCCACTCCGGCTACCCGGGCGGCCTCACCGCCACCACGTACTCCGAGATGGTGGAGAAGCACCCCACGCGCGCCGTCGAGAAGGCGATCCGCGGCATGCTGCCGAAGAACTCGCTGGGCCGTGCCCAGATCAAGAAGCTGAAGGTGTACGCGGGTGCCGAGCACCCCCACGCTGCTCAGCAGCCCACGGTTCACACCCTCGACCAGGTCGCTCAGTAGCGTCCGCCTTCAGACTTAAGGACCCCCACACAGTGGCTCAGATCGCAGATTCCATCGACCAGGCTCCCGAGAGCTTCACCACGGAGAGCTCCGCTCCCGAGGCCTCGGCGACCCCCCGCGCCGTCCTCAACGTCTCCGGCTCCGCCGTCGGACGTCGCAAGGAGGCCATCGCTCGTGCCCGCCTCGTCCCCGGCTCCGGCACCTTCGTGGTCAACGGCCGCACCCTCGAGGAGTACTTCCCCAACAAGCTGCACCAGCAGCTGATCAACGACCCGTTCAAGGTGCTCGACCTGCTCGGCGCCTACGACGTGACCGTCAAGGTCACCGGCGGCGGCCCCTCCGGCCAGGCGGGCGCCCTGCGCCTCGCCATCGCCCGCACGCTGAACGAGATCGACCGCGAGAACAACCGCGCCACGCTCAAGAAGGCCGGCTTCCTCACCCGTGACGCCCGCGTCATCGAGCGCAAGAAGGCCGGTCTCAAGAAGGCCCGCAAGGCCTCGCAGTTCTCGAAGCGCTAGTCACACACCCCCACAGGCAGGTCTCGCGATGTCGCGTCTCTTCGGTACCGACGGTGTTCGGGGCCTCGCCAACCGTGAGCTGACCGCCGCGCTCGCCCTGGGCCTCGCCCAGGCGAGCGCGGTGGTGCTCACGAAGGGCCACCACGCCGACGCTCGTCGTGCTGAAGGGCGACGACCCGTCGCGGTGGTAGCCCGTGACCCCCGCATCTCGGGGGAGTTCCTGACCGCCGCCGTGTGCGCGGGCCTGGCCAGCTCCGGCGTCGACGTGCTCGACGCCGGGGTGATCCCGACCCCCGCGGCGGCGTTCCTCGTCGACGACATCGGCGCCGACTTCGGCGTGATGATCAGCGCCTCGCACAACCCGGCGCCCGACAACGGCATCAAGTTCTTCGCGTTCGGCGGCACGAAGCTGCCCGACGAGGTCGAGGACCGCATCGAGGCCGCCATGGCTGAGCCGCAGCTGATGCCCGTCGGGGGCGACGTCGGTCGCATCCGCCGGTTCGCCGACGCCGAGGACCGCTACGTCCTGCACCTCCTCGGGGCCCTGCCCCACCGCCTCGACGGCCTGCACGTCGTGCTCGACTGTGCCCACGGCGCCGCCTCGGCCGTCTCGCCCGAGGTCTTCACCGACGCGGGCGCGAAGGTCACCCTGATCGGGGCCGACCCCGACGGCGTCAACATCAACGACGGCGTCGGCTCGACGCACCTCGACAACCTCGCCCGCGCCGTGCTCGAGCACGGAGCCGACGTCGGCATCGCGCACGACGGCGACGCCGACCGCTGCCTCGCGGTCGACGCGACCGGCACCGTCGTCGACGGCGACCAGATCATGGCGATCATCGCCCTGGCGCACAAGGAGCACGGGCGCCTCGCCCACGACACCCTCGTCGCGACGGTGATGAGCAACCTCGGCCTCATCCGCGCCATGGAGCAGCACGGCATCGCCGTGCGTCAGACCCGCGTCGGCGACCGCTACGTCCTGGAGGACATGAGCGCCGGCGGCTACACGCTGGGCGGCGAGCAGTCCGGCCACATCGTCTTCGGCGACCACGCCACCACCGGCGACGGCATCCTCACCGGGCTGTCGCTCGTCGCGCGCATGGCGGAGACCGGCAAGAGCCTGGCCGAGCTGGCCCGGGTGATGACGGTCTTCCCGCAGATCCTCATCAACGTCGGTGGCGTCGACCGTGAGCGTCTCGACGGCGACCAGGGCGTGGCGGACGCCGTGGCGGCCCTGGAGGCCGAGCTCGGCGACACCGGCCGCGTGCTGCTCCGCCCGTCGGGCACCGAGCCGGTCGTGCGCGTCATGGTGGAGGCCGCCGACCAGGCGACCGCCGACCGCGTCGCGCACGAGCTCGCCGACGTCGTCCGCGAGCGACTGGCGCTCTAGCGGGCCCGACCCGCGCCTCCCGCAGGCCCGGCGTCCCCGCCCCCGTGCCCGCATCGGGCACCATGGGCGCATGCTCCTCCTGCTGCCCGCCGTCGTCTTCGCGGTGCTCTACGTCGTCAGCCGCCGCCGCGACGCGCGGCGTCTGCGCAACGGCGTCTTCCTCGTCGCGGCCCTCGGCTGCCTCCTGGTGGCCGGCGTGCTCGAGGTCGCCGCGACCGGGCCCGCCCAGCAGAGCGCCGTCCTGCTCGGCGTCGTGGTCGCCGGCCTGCTCGTCGTGGTGCTCGCGCTCTTCCTGCTCGGCAACGGCGTCACCATGCTGCGCTCCGAGGGGCGCAGCCTCGGCAACCTGCTGTCGCTGCTGGCGGGCGTCGCCATCCTGCTCGTGCCGGTCGCGGCGGCCGCGCTGGTCTTCGGGCCCGACGTCGCCGAGCTGCCGGGGCCGGTCGGGGTCGTCCTCGTCGCCCTGGGAGTCCTCCTCGTCTTCGTCGCGGGGTACGCGGCCGCGACCTTCGCCGCGTTCGGGCTCTACTCGCTGGTCTACAGCCGCTACCGCCACACGCGCACGCCCGCGACGGTGGTCGTGCTCGGCTCCGGCCTGGTCCGCGGCGAGGTGCCGCCGCTCCTGCGCAGCCGTCTCGACAAGGCGCTCTCGGTCTACCGCTCCGTGCCCGGCACCGCCGCGAGGCCGCTGCTCGTGCCGTCGGGCGGCCAGGGCTCCGACGAGCCGCGCGCCGAGGGCGACGCCATGGCCGAGTACCTCCTCGCGCAGGGGGCCGACCCCGCCGACGTCCGGCCCGAGACCGCCTCGACGAGCACCCGCGAGAACCTGCTCTACTCGCGCGAGGTGCAGCGCGACGCCGGTCGCGACGGCAGCACCCTCGTCGTGACGAACGACTACCACGTGCTGCGGGCCGCCCTGCTGGCCCGGTCGATCGGCAGCGACGCCCAGGTGGTGGGCTCGCCGACCGCGGCGTACTACGTGCCGAGCGCCTTCCTCCGCGAGTACGTCGCGATCATGGTCGAGCACCGTCGACTCAACGCCGCGGCGGTGGCGGTGGCGGTCGCCCTGGTGGGCCTCACCGCCGTCTGGTCGCTGCTGCCCGTGTGAGCCGACCCGCGCCTCCCGGGCTCCGGCCGCCGAGGAGTCGCGGTGGCCGCACCGCAGGCCCGCTCAGATCTTGCGGAGCAGCACCGAGCTCACCGCGTGGTCCGCCGCCTTGCGCAGCACCAGGGTCGCCCGCGACCGCGTCGGCAGCACGTTCTCGACGAGGTTCGGCTCGTTCACCGACCGCCAGACGCCGGACGCGAAGGCGCGCGCCTCCGCCTCGTCCATGCCGGCGAAGCGGTGGAAGAACGAGCGCTCCTGGGTGAAGGCGCCCTTCTGCAGGGCGAGGAACCTCTCGACGAACCACGACTCGATGTCGCTCGTGCGGGCGTCGACGTAGATCGTGAAGTCGAACAGGTCGCTGAGGGCGAGACGGCCGGGGGTCGGCGGCTGCAGCACGTTCAGGCCCTCGACGATGAGGATGTCGGGGCGCCGCACCACGACCTCGGCCCCCGGCATGATGTCGTAGCTGGTGTGCGAGTAGAACGGCGCCCGCACCTCCTCCGCCCCGCTCTTGACCTGCGAGACGAACCGCAGCAGGTGCCGGCGGTCGTACGACTCGGGGAAGCCCTTCCGGTCGGTGAGGCCGCGGCGCTCGAGCTCGGCGTTCGGGTAGAGGAAGCCGTCGGTCGTGACGAGCTCCACGCGGGGGGTGTCGTCCCAGCGGCTGAGCAGCTCGCGCAGCAGACGGGCGACCGTCGACTTGCCGACGGCCACCGAGCCGGCGACGCCGATCACGAAGGGCGTGCGCTGGGCGCGCTCGCCGAGGAAGTCGCTGGTCGCCCGGTGCAGGTTGCGGGCGCCCGCGGCGTAGAGGTTGAGGAGGCGGCTGAGCGGCACGTAGACGTCCTGCACCTCGCGCATGTCGAGCCGGTCGCCGAGGCCCCGCAGCTGCACGATCTCGGTCTCGGTGAGCGGCAGGCGCGTCGCCGGGGCGAGGTCGGCCCAGGCGTCGCGCCCGATCTCGACGAACGGGGTGGCGTGCGTCGGCGCGTGGGGAGCGTGTGCGGCGTGCGCGGCCTGGCCCGGCGCGGGGGTCGTCGTCGACGGAGGGGCTTCGGCCATGACGGCGAGGCTACCCGGTCGGGCGCGCGGGGCGACCGCACAGGAGGCGCGGACGGGACCGCATAGGATCGGTCGCATGTGTGGAATCGTGGGTTACGTCGGCGCCTCGGGCGTCGGCGAGAAGAGCATCGAGGTCCTGCTGGGCGGGCTCAAGCGCCTCGAGTACCGCGGCTACGACTCGGCCGGAGTGGCCGTCGTCGACGCGGCGGGCCAGCTGGGCACGCGCAAGCGCGCCGGCAAGCTGAAGGTGCTGGTCGACGACCTCGAGGCCGACCCGCTGACCGACGGGGCCACCGGCATCGGGCACACCCGCTGGGCCACCCACGGCGGCCCGACCGACGCGAACGCGCACCCGCACCTCTCCGACGGCGGGCGCCTCGCGCTCATCCACAACGGCATCATCGAGAACTTCTCCGACCTCAAGGCCGAGCTGCTCGCCGAGGGCGTCGAGTTCTCGAGCGAGACCGACTCCGAGGTCGCGGCCCACCTGGTCGCCCGTGCCTACCGCGCCTCCGGCGACCTGACCGAGGCGCTCCGCGTCGTCGTCAACACCCTCGACGGCGCCTTCACGCTGCTCGTCGTGCACGCCGACCAGCCCGGGGTCGTCGTCGGCGCCCGTCGCAACAGCCCGCTCGTCGTCGGGCTCGGCGAGGGCGAGAACTTCCTCGGCAGCGACGTCGCCGCGTTCGTCGCGCACACCCGCCGCGCGATGTCGATCGGGCAGGACCAGATCGTGACGATCCGCCCCGACTCGGTCGACGTCGTCGACTTCGAGGGCGCGCCGGTCGAGACCAGCACCTTCGAGGTCGACTGGGACGCCTCGGCCGCCGAGAAGGGCGGCTGGTCGAGCTTCATGGCGAAGGAGATCAGCGAGGAGCCCGAGGCCGTCGCCAACACCCTCCTCGGCCGCGTGCACGACGGCGCCGTCACCCTCACCGACCTCGACGGCGTGCGCGACCGCCTCCTCACCGTCGACCGCGTGATCGTGATCGCCTGCGGCACGGCCGCCTACGCGGGGATCCTCGGCAAGTACGCCATCGAGCAGTGGGCCCGCGTGCCCGTCGAGGTCGAGCTCGCGCACGAGTTCCGCTACCGCGACCCGGTGCTCGACGAGAAGACCCTCGTCGTCTCGATCAGCCAGTCCGGCGAGACGATGGACACGCTGATGGCGGTCAAGTACGCCCGCGAGCAGGGCGCGCAGGTGCTGTCGATCTGCAACACGCAGGGCTCCACCATCCCCCGCGAGAGCGACGCCGTCATCTACACGCACGCCGGTCCGGAGGTCGCCGTCGCGTCGACGAAGGCGTTCGTCGCGCAGGGCACTGCACTGTTCCTCCTCGGCCTGCACCTCGCGACCCTGCGTGGCACCCTGACCGCCGAGCAGATCGCCGATCAGGTCACCGACCTCCAGGCCGTGCCCGACAAGATCCGCAAGGTGCTCGAGTCGTCCGAGCGCATCGCGACCCTGGCGCGCTGGATGGCCGACACCCGGTCCGTCCTCTTCCTGGGCCGCCACGTCGGCTACCCGATCGCCCTCGAGGGGGCGCTCAAGCTCAAGGAGCTCGCCTACATCCACGCCGAGGGCTTCGCCGCCGGCGAGCTGAAGCACGGGCCGATCGCCCTGATCGAGCCCGGCCAGATCGTCTTCGTGATCGTGCCGAGCCCGCGCGACCCGCGGTCGCTGCACCCCAAGGTCGTCTCGAACATCCAGGAGATCCGCGCGCGCGGCGCCCGCGTCATCGCGATCGCGGAGGAGGGCGACGCCGCGGTGCTGCCCTTCGCCGACGAGGTGCTGCACATCCCGCTCGCGGCCCCGCTCTTCGAGCCCCTGCTCTCGGTGGTGCCGCTGCACGTCTTCGGCATGGAGCTGGCCGCGGCCAAGGGCCTCGACGTCGACCAGCCGCGCAACCTCGCCAAGTCGGTCACGGTCGAGTAGGGCACCCGGCCGCATGAGCACCCGCGCCCGCCCGTGATCGTCGGCATCGGGGTCGACGTCGTCGACCTCGAGCGCTTCGAGCGTTCGCTGGAGCGCACCGGCGCGCTCGCCGCCCGGCTCTTCGGCGACGCCGAGAGGGTGCTCGCCGACGGCAGCCCCCGACCGGTGCGGTCGCTCGCGGCCCGGTTCGCCGCCAAGGAGGCGCTGATCAAGGCCCTCGGCGGGTCGACCGGCGTGCGGTGGCACGACATCGTGGTCGTCTCCGACGCGAGCGGCGCCCCCTCGCTCCGGCTGACCGGGGGAGCGCGGTCGCTGGCGGAGTCGCGGGGCGCGACGCGCCTCCACCTCTCGCTGAGCCACGACGGGGGAGTCGCCGTGGCCTACGTGGTGGCCGAGACCGACCAGCGTGCCCCGCAGAACCAGCCCCCGGTGCACGAGCCCCCGGAGCACCAGCCCCCGCAGCACGAGCCCCCGCAGCACGACCACCGCCCGACCCAGACCGCCGAGACCGAGACAGGAGCCGACGCGTGACGCAGGACATCCGGGTGACCATCGACACCGCCGCCCTGCGGCACAACGTCGCGACCCTGAAGGCCGCGGTGGCACCGGCCCGCGTGATGGCCGTGGTGAAGGCCAACGCCTACGGGCACGGCGCCGTGGAGTGCGCCCGCGCTTTCGTCGACGCCGGCGTCGACTGGCTCGGCGTCGCGGACCTCGACGAGGCCGTCGAGCTCCGGGAGGCCGGGGTCACGGCCCCGGTGCTCGCCTGGCTGCACGCTCCCGGCGAGACCTTCGAGCGTGCCGCCGCCCACGACGTCACGCCCGCCGTCTCCGACGTCGCCCAGCTCGAGGCCGCGGCGGAGGCCGGGGTCCGGGCCGTGCACCTCTGCGTCGACACCGGCCTCAGCCGCAACGGCGCCGTGGCCGCGGAGTGGCCCGAGTTCTTCGCCCGCGCCGCGGCGCTCGCCGACCGCCTGCCGGTCGAGGGCGTGATGACCCACCTGTCGAACGCCTCCCCAGAGGAGGACGGCGCGCAGGTCGCCGCCTTCCTCTCCGCGATCGAGACGCTCGGGGGGCTGGGGCTCGAGCCGCGCCTCCGGCACGTCGCCGCCTCGGCCGCGGCCCTGCACTTCGCCGACGTGGGCCAGGGGCCCGTCGACATGGTGCGGTTCGGGCTCGCCGCCTACGGGCTCAGCCCCTTCCCCGACCGCCGGGCGGCCGACCTCGGGCTGCGCCCGGCGCTGACGATGCGCGCGCCCGTGACGACCGTCAAGCGGGTGCCCGCGGGCGAGGGCGTCTCGTACGGCTACGTCTTCCGGCCCGAGCGCGACACGACCATCGCCATCGTGCCGGTCGGGTACTCCGACGGCGTCGACCGCGCCGCCAGCGACCGCGCCTCCGTCACGATCGGCCAGCGCACCTACCGGGTGCGCGGCCGGATCGCGATGAACGCCCTCGTCATCGACGTCGGCGACGACCCGGTCGAGGTGGGCGACGAGGTCGTGCTGTTCGGCGACCCCGCCCTCGGGCACCAGGGCGCGGAGGACTGGGCCCGGGCCTTCGACGGCATCACCTACGAGGTCGTCGCGTCGCTGTCGGCCCGCCTCCCGAGGAGCTACGCATGACCGGCACCGCCCCCGAGACCGGCCCCGCCCCCGAGACCGGCCCCGAGAGCGTCGCGGCGCGCCCCGCGGCCGGGTACCTGCGCCGCGCGACGATCGACCTCGCCGCCTACCGGGCGAACCTCACCTCGCTGATCGAGCGCATGGCCCCGGTCGAGGTGCTCGCGATCGTCAAGGCGGACGCCTACTCGCTCGGCGTCGACGTGCTGGTGCCCGAGGCGCTCGCCGCGGGCATCCGCTGGTTCGGCACCGTCGAGCCGGAGCCGGCGTACCGCCTGCGGCGCGAGGGCGTCGGCGACGACGCCTCGTACTTCGCCTGGCAGCTCGGCCCCGACGAGGACTGGGACGCCGCGGTGCGGCTGCGCGTCGACCTCGGCGTCTCGACCCTCGAGCAGCTCGAGGCGTTCGCCGCCGCCGCCCGGGCCGCCGGCCCCGGCCACGAGGCCCTCGTGCACCTCACGATCGACACCGGCCTGCACCGCGAGGGCTGCCTGCCCGCCGACTGGGCCGAGTTCGTCACCCGAGCCGTCGAGCTGCGCGACGAGGGCGTCGTGCGCCTCCGGGGCTGCTTCTCGCACGTGTCGGAGACCAGCGAGGCCGACGACCACGCCGCCTCCCTCGTCTTCCGCCGCGCCCTCGACGACGCCGCCGCCCTCGGCGCGACCTTCGAGAAGCGCCACATGTCGTCGAGCTCGGCGGGCATGGAGCACCCCGAGCGCCGCTTCGACATGGTGCGCATGGGCTCGAACGGCTACGGCAACCCGGTCACCGAGGGCGTGACGGCCGCCGACCGCGGCCTCCGCCCCGTGCTGACGGTGAGCGCGTGCGTCGTCCGCGTCAAGCGCGTGCCCGCCGGCACGGGCGTCTCGTACGACTACACCTGGCGGGCGCCGCACGACACGACCCTCGCCCTCGTGCCGATCGGCTACGCCGACGGCGTCAGCCGCCGGGCCCAGCACGGCGTCGAGGTGACCATCGCGGGTCGCCGCCACCCGATCGTCGGCCGGGTCGCGATGGACCAGTTCCTCGTCGACGTCGGCGACCACGACGTGGCGGTGGGCGACGAGGTCGTGCTCTTCGGCCCCGGCGACCGCGGCGAGCTCACCATCGGCGAGTGGGCCGACCTGACGGGCAGCGTGCCCGAGGAGGTCTCGTGCCGCATCGGCGCCCGGGTCGAGCGGGTGTACACGGGCGGTCGCGCGTGACCGACGACGCGGCCCCGGTCGACGAGGGGCGATCGCTCTTCGCGGGCGCCGTCGTCGACACCGACGACATGGAGTCGCTCGGCCGTCGCTTGGCCGGCCTCCTGCGGGCGGGCGACCTGCTGGTGCTGACGGGGCCGCTCGGAGCCGGCAAGACCACGCTGACCCGCGGCCTCGGCGAGGGCCTGCACGTGCGGGGCCAGGTCGCCAGCCCCACCTTCGTGCTCGCCCGCACGCACCCCAGCGAGTCGGGCGTGCCCCTCGTGCACGTCGACGCCTACCGCCTCGGCGGCGCGGCAGAGCTCGACGACCTCGACCTCGACTACGAGGGCTCGGTGGTCGTCGTCGAGTGGGGCGCCGGGCTGCTCGACGGGGTCGCCGACTCGTGGCTCGACGTCGTGATCGAGCGGCCCACGGGCGCCGGAGGCGCGGTGCCCGTCGTCGAGGACGCGCTCGCCGACGAGGCGCTCGCCGACGACGTGGCCGCGGCCGACGACGTCCACGACGAGCCGCGCCGCGTCACTATCACCGCGCACGGCCCGCGCTGGGCCGGGGTCACGCTCCCGACGAGCTGAAGGCCTGTGCGCCGAGCACCCCGAGCAGGCGGAGCGACTCCGCCGCCGTCGTGCCCGCCCGCGGCGTCAGCACGAGCAGCACCTGGGCCTGGTTCTCGGTGAAGAGGGCCTGGCAGTCGACCTCGATCTCGCCGACCTCCGGGTGCCACAGCGTCTTGTGGTCGTCGAAGCGGGTGACGACCTCCTGCAGGTGCCAGAGCTCGGCGAACTCCGGGCTGACCCGGAGCAGGCTCTCGACGACGCGCACCGCCAGGGGGTCGGGGTCGGCCGACGCGGTCGCGACCCGCAGCTGGGCGACCTGGAGGCGGGCCTGCCGGGGCTGCTCGCGCTCCGGGTACGGGCGCCGCGCCTCCGGCCGGGCGAACCAGCGGTGCACGGCGCTGCGGTCGAGTCCCGCATGGGCCGTGTGGTCACCGAAGAGCGAGGTCGCGAGCCGGTTCTGGGCGAGGGTCTCGCCGGCCTCGGTGATCACGAGGGCGGGGGAGTCGTCGAGCCGGTCGAGCACCCGCATCAGCCCCGGGCTGACGTGCGGCGTGTGGCGGGCCCGGCGGGGCACCGCCTGGCCGGCGAGGCGGTACAGATGGTCGCGCTCGTCGAGGCCGAGGCGGAGCCCCCGGGCGATGGCGGCGAGCATCTGGTCGGACGGCTGCGGGCCGCGCTGCTGCTCGAGCCGCGACCAGTAGTCGGTCGACATGCCGACGAGCCCGGCGATCTCCTCGCGGCGCAGCCCCGCGGTGCGGCGGCGGGCCCCGGCGGGCAGCCCCACGTCGGCGGGCTGCAGGCGCTCGCGGCGGTGGCGGAGGAAGTCGGCGAGCCCGGAGCGGTCCATGCCGTCATCCTGCCGTGGTCGGCGCCCGCCAGCCAGGGAGCGACGCTCCCCCGACCGACGCTCCCTTCCCTCCCCGGTGCCGACGGAGGAGGGTCGTCGTGGGCGCCCCGACGGCGCCCGTCACCCCCGAGAACCCCCTCACCGCCCTGGAGGCACCGTGAAGACCACCGGCAACACCGTCCTGATCACCGGCGCGACCTCGGGCATCGGCCGCGGCCTGGCCGAGCGCCTGCACGCCCGCGGCGACACCGTCGTCGTGGGCGGTCGCCGCCGTGCCCTGCTCGACGAGATCGTCGCCGCGAACCCCGGCATGTCGTCGGTCGTCGTCGACGTCGCCGACCCCGCCTCGATCGCGGCCGCCGCCGAGAGCGTCACGCGCGACCACCCCGCCCTCGACGTCGTCGTGACGATGGCCGGCATCATGCTGCCCGAGGACCTCCGCGACCCCGCCCACCTCGAGACCGCCGAGGCGACGGTGGTGACGAACCTGCTGGGCACCATCCGCACGACGACGGCGTTCGCGCCCTTCCTGGCCGCGAAGCCCGACGGCGTGCTCGTGACGGTCTCGTCGGGCCTCGCCAGCGTGCCGCTGCCGGCCGCGCCGACCTACTCGGCGACGAAGGCGGCCGTGCACTCGTTCACGCAGAGCCTCCGCGTGCAGTGGGCCGACACCCCGCTGCAGGTCGTCGAGCTCGTGCCGCCCGCGGTGCAGACGACCCTGATGGGCCAGTCGGACGACCCGAACGCCATGCCGCTCGACGAGTACCTCGACGAGACGATGCGCATCCTCACCGAGCAGCCCGACGTCGAGGAGGTCCTGGTCGACCGCGTCCGCTTCCTCCGCGACGCCGAGGCGGAGGGGCGGCACGCGGACGTGCTGCGCGTGCTCAGCGCGCACTGACGCGGCGCCGGCTCGCCCCGGGCCTCGGGGCGGCGGTCCGCCTCGTCGACGGGGGAGGCCCCGGGGAGGCGCGGGCCGCCTCCCCGGGACCGCGTACGATCGGTGCGTGATCCTGGCCATCGACACCTCCGCCGGCTCGGCCGTCGCCGTGGTCGACCGCGACGGCGGCGTGCTCGCCGAGTGCGCGGTCGCCGACACCCGGCGGCACGCCGAGGTGATCGGCACCCTGATCGACGAGGCCCTCCGGGTCGCGGGCGTCGAGCCCTCGCGCCTGAGCGCGGTCGTCGCCGGCGTCGGCCCCGGGCCGTTCACCGGGCTGCGGGTCGGCATCGTCGCCGCGCGCGCCTTCGCCTTCGGCGCCGGGGTGCCCTGCCTCGCGGTCGGCAGCCACGACGCGGTCGCCTTCGAACGGCTCTCGGCGGAGGCCGGGCGCGACGTCGCCGAGGCCGGCGGCCGCCTGGACTCGCCCCTCGTCGTCGTCACCGACGCGCGCCGCCGCGAGGTGGCCTGGAGCGCGTGGGCCGGGCTCGACGACGACGGCCTGCCCGTGCTGCTCGACGGGCCCGCGCTGGTGCGCCCGGCCGACCTCGACGACGCGACGGGCGCCTCCTCGGGGTCGCCCCGCACCGACCCCGACTCGACCGTGGTCTCGGCGGCGGCCCTCGGCATGCTCGCCGAGCGCCTGTTCGAGCACGGCCGCGCCTTCGCGGCGCCCGAGCCGCTCTACCTCCGCGAGCCCGACGTGACGCCCTCGGCGAGCCCGACGTGACGCCCTCGGCGGGGCCGAAGCCGGTCGGCCGGTGAGCTGGCGGCTGCGTCGGGCCGACGTCGACGACCTCGACGCGGTCATGGCGATCGAGACGTCGGTCTTCGCCACCGACGCGTGGTCGCGGAGCGGCATGGCGCACGAGCTCGCGTCGCGCGACGGCTACTACCTCGTCGCCACCCCAGAGGCCGACGACACCGTCGTCGAGGGTTACGCCGGGCTGCTCTCGCTGCCCGGGGCCCCCGACGCCGACGTGCAGACCATCGCGGTCGTCCCCGGCGCGCGCGGCCGCGGCCTGGGGCGCACCCTGCTGACCCAGCTCGTCGCCGAGGCCCGGCGGCGCGGCGCCCGCGAGGTCTTCCTGGAGGTGCGGGCCGACAACCCGGGAGCGCAGCACCTCTACGAGACCGCCGGCTTCGAGGCCATCGCCGTCCGCCCCCGCTACTACATGCCCGACGGCGTCGACGCCGTCGTGATGCGCCTGACCGTTCCGCCGACCGAGACCCGGCCGGCCGCGACCGAGAGCGAGCCGACCCCGTGACCGCCACCACCGCCTCCCCGGCACCGTCCGTCGCGCCCGCAGCCGCGTCCGGCGACTCGGGCCCGCTCGTGCTCGGCATCGAGACCAGCTGCGACGAGACCGGCGTGGGCATCGTGCGCGGCACGACCCTGCTCGCCAACGTCATCTCGTCGTCGATGGACGAGCACGCCCGGTACGGCGGCGTCGTGCCCGAGGTCGCGGCCCGCGCCCACCTCGAGGCGATGGAGCCGGCCCTGCGCGCCGCGCTCGCCGAGGCCGACGTCACCCTCGACCAGCTCGACGCGATCGCCGTCACGAGCGGCCCCGGTCTCGCCGGGGCCCTGATGGTCGGCGTCGGCGCGGCGAAGGCCCTCGCGCTCGCCACCGGCACGCCGCTCTACGCCGTCAACCACCTCGTGGGCCACGTCGGCGCCGACGTGCTGCGCGAGGACGGCAGCGACCTCGAGCTGCCGACGATCGCGCTCCTCGTCTCGGGCGGCCACACCTCGCTGCTGCACGTGCGCGACCTCGTCGACGACGTCGAGCTGCTCGGCGAGACCATCGACGACGCCGCGGGCGAGGCCTTCGACAAGGTCGCCCGCCTGCTCGGCCTGCCCTACCCCGGCGGGCCGCAGATCGACCGGGTGGCCGCCGAGGGCGACCCCGCGGCGATCCGGTTCCCGCGCGGGCTGACCCTCCCGAAGGACCTCGTGCGGCACCGGTACGACTTCTCGTTCTCGGGGCTGAAGACCGCGGTCGCCCGTTGGGTCGAGCGTCGTCGCGACGAGGGGCTCGAGGTGCCCGTGGCCGACGTGGCCGCGAGCTTCCGCGAGGCCGTCGCCGACGTGCTCCTCACGAAGGCCCTCGCCGCGTGCGCCGACCGGGGCGTGCCGCGGCTGCTGCTCGGAGGCGGGGTCGTGGCCAACGCCCGGGTCCGCGCGCTGGCGGCCGAGCGCTGCGCGGCGGCGGGCGTCGAGCTGCGCGTGCCCCCGCTCTCGCTCTGCACCGACAACGGGGCGATGATCGCCGCACTGGGGGCCCAGCTGGTGGCCCGCGGTCACGCGCCCTCGCCGCTCGACTTCGGCGCCGACTCGACGCTGCCGGTCACCGTGGTGCAGGCGGTCTGAGCCCCGCGCCCGCGGCTGTTGCGCGGGAGGTGCCCGGAGGGCGGGGCGCTCGGGGCCCCTGCCGGTAGCATCGAGCGGACCAGACCACCGGCACGAGCCGGGCGCACGACGAGGAGACCACGGGACATGACCGACCAGTACCCGGCCCCCCAGGGCCAGCCGCAGAAGGACAGCTACGGCACGCCCTCCGGCCAGCAGCCGCCGGCCTACGGCGCTCCCGTCGGCCAGGGCTACAGCGCCCCCGGCGGCCCGGGCTACGGCCCGGCGCCGCGCAACAGCCTCGCGCTGATCGCCCTCATCCTCGGCATCGCGGGCTTCTTCACCGGCATCGCGAGCATCGCCGCGATCGTCGTCGGGCACATCTCGCTCAGCCAGATCAAGAAGACGGGCGAGGAGGGGCGCGGCATGGCGCTCTGGGGCACCGTCCTCGGCTACGTCGTGCTGATCGGCGGCATCCTGCTGGCCGTCGGCTTCGCCGTCCTCTTCGGGGCGCTCGCCAGCTCGGGCCAGCTCGACTACTCGACGTACTGAGCCGACGCCCACGGGCTTCATGGCTGCCTCATCGGAGGCGTCGATACGATGACGGGGTCCACGCCGACGGCGTGGGCCCCGTCGTCCGTCCGGCCCGCCGCGGTCGAGGCGACACCGCACGGCACCGCACCTGACCTGCGACACCGCACCGCGACTCCTCCGATGCTCCGCCGCCCGCACGCGAAAGGCTCCTGATGGCCACCGACGACACCACCCCCGAGCAGTCCGGGCGCGCACCGCAGTCCGCTGACGCGCCGCAGACCGAGCCGGCGCAGGCGCCGACGCCTCCGCCCGCACCCGCGGGTGAGCAGCAGTCACCGCCGCTTCCCCCCACCTCCTTCCCCGGCGCCGCGTCCCAGCCCGCCGCGCGCCCCGCCCACGACCCGTTCATCGCCCCGGGGCAGACCCCGGCCCCGCAGCGCTCGCCGTTCGCGGCGCCGCAGGCCGGCCCGGCGCAGGGCACGGCGCCGTCGGCGCCGGCTCCCTACGGTGCCCCGGCGCAGGGTGCGCCGCAGTCGGCGCCGTACGGGACCCCGCAGTCGGCTCCCTACGGGGCGCCGGCGCAGGGCGCTCCGCAGTCGGCACCCTACGGGGCGCCGGCGCAGGGCGCTCCGCAGTCGGCTCCCTACGGGGCTCCCGCGTCGGCGCCCTACGGTGCTCCCCAGCCGCCGCGGCCCGGCTACGGTGCTCCGACCGGCCCGGCGGCGCCCGGCCAGCCGGGCTCGCAGCAGTACGGGCAGCAGCCGCAGCAGGGCCAGTACGGGCAGCAGCCGCAGCAGCCGGGCCAGTACGGCCAGCCGCAGCCAGGCCCGTACGGTCAGCCCCCGCAGCAGTACGGCCAGCCGCAGCAGCAGTACGGCCAGCCCTACGGCGCCCCGCAGCAGCAGCAGCCCTACGGCTCGCCCTACGCCCCCTACGCCTCGGCCGGGCCCACCAAGCCGTCGAGCGTGCTCAGCCTGCTCGCGATGATCGGGTCGATCTTCGGCGCGTTCATCACGATCCTCGTCGTCACCTTCGGGGCCGGCATCATCTTCTCGATCGCCGGAGTGGTGCTCGGCCACATCGCCCAGAAGCGCGAGCCCCGTTCGCGCGGGTTCTGGCTGACCGGCCTCATCGTCGGCTACGCGGGCATCGCCCTCGCGATCGTCGTCTGGATCGGCTGGGCGACGTTCTTCAGCACCGTCGCCGACAGCAGCTACTACGGGTACTGACCCGAGGCGGTCCGGCGGCGGTGCTCACCGCCCGGCCCGCGCCTCCTGACGACCTCGGCCGCCGCACCCCGGTGCGGCGGCCGTCGTCGTGCCGGGTCAGACGCGTTCGCAGAGCAGGGCCGTGTGTCGCCCGGCGACGCGCGTCAGCACCAGCGTCGCCGAGCCGGTGCCCTGCAGCGAGAGGCGCTTGCGGAACGCGGCGGGGTCGACGTCGACCCCGCGCTTCTTGATCTCGAGGCGGCCGACGCCCCGGGCGCGCAGCTCGCGCTTGAGGGTCTTCTCGTCGAGGGGCAGGGCCTCGACCACGCGGAAGACCTGGGCGAAGGGCGTCTCGACCGGCGTGTCGGAGGTGAGGTAGGCGATGTCGCGGCTGACCGTCCGGGCGCCGAGGCTCCGGGCGAGGTCGCCGATCAGGCGGGCCCGGATGACGGCGCCGTCGGGCTCGTAGAGCCACTCGCCGAGGTCGCCCACCTCGACGTCGTCGGAGTCGGCGGGCGCGGTGAGCTCGGCGGTGCCGGAGGCGGTGACCACGAGGGCGGACCGCCCGACGCCGGGCCGCGCGAGCGCCCCGAACCAGACCCCGAGCTCGACGACCTCGCGGTCGACGGAGATCCACTGGCACTCCGCGTCGGCGGGCAGCAGCTCGCGGTCGATGCCGGGGCCGAGCTTGACCCCGGTCGGGCGGTGCTCGGCGTGCCCGAAGGCGACGTCGAGCGAGGGCGACCAGTCGGCCGGGTCGGCGAGGCGCTTGGTGCCGCTGTGGCCCGCCGTGCGCCGGGCCGGGTCGAGGAAGACGGCGTCGACGTCCGCGAGGTCGACGTCGGCGGCGTCGGCGTGCTCGACGCGGGCGCCCGACCAGGGGGCGAGGTTGTACGCGGCGACGGCGGCGGTGACCTCGTCGCGCTCGACCGCGAGCACGTCGAGCTCGAGGGCGGCCAGGGCCATCGCGTCGCCCCCGATGCCGCAGCCGAGGTCGGCGACCCGGCGGGCCCCGGCGGCGCGGAACCGGCCGGCGTGCCGGGCGGCCACGGGGAGGCGCGTGGCCTGTTCGAGGCCCGCCTCGGTGAAGAGCATGCGGCTGGCGAAGTCGCCGAACTTGGCGACGGCACGGCCCCGGAGCCGGGCCTGGCTCAGCACGGCGGCGACGAGCGCGGGGGAGTGGCCCTGCTTGCGGAGCGCCGCGACCGTGCCGACGACGTCGTCGTCGCTCCGCCGCGCCGGCAGCGAGTCGAGCAGCCGGAGCCCCTCGGGCGAGAGGATCTCGAGCAGCTCGGTGGTGTCCATGGGCTCCAGTCTCGCGCATCGACGCCGTGCCGCTGGCACTCGTGTTGACCGAGTGCCAGCGGGCCCCTACAGTTGTTCCTGGCACTCGCACGTGGTGAGTGCCACCCCACGTTCTACGAAGTTCCGAGAAAGCAGAGGTCAACCGTGTCGGTCTCCATCAAGCCGCTCGAAGATCGCATCGTCATCCAGCAGGTCGAAGCCGAGCAGACCACGGCTTCCGGCCTCGTGATCCCCGACACCGCCAAGGAGAAGCCCCAGGAGGGCGAGGTCGTGGCGGTCGGTCCGGGTCGCATCGACGACAACGGCAACCGCGTCCCGCTCGACGTCGCCGTCGGCGACAAGGTCATCTACAGCAAGTACGGCGGAACCGAGGTCAAGTACGACGGCCAGGACTACCTCGTCCTCTCGGCCCGCGACGTGCTCGCCGTCATCGTCCGCTAGTCGGTCGACACCCTGCTCCACCCGGAGGCCCCCGCCACACGGCGGGGGCCTTCGTCGTGCGCGGGCGGCGCGAGGCGGGGCGCCGTCCCGTCGAGGCGCTGTGCGGGCCGCCCGTTCGCGAGATCGGCAGGAGCGGCACGGTCGACGGCAGCACCGGGCCGGTCGGCGACGGGGGCTCGCCCTAGAGTCGTGACGTGACCGACGACCGTGCCCGCGCCTCCTCCGCCCCCGTCGAGCCCGCCGGCCCCGCCCGGCCCTCGGGCCCGGCCGAGCGAGCCGGCTCCGGCCTCGCCTACGCGGTCAGCGCCTACGGCCTGTGGGGCGTGCTGCCGATCTTCTTCCTGCTCATGTCGCCCTCGGGGCCGTTCGAGATCGTCTCGTGGCGCATCCTCTTCTCGCTGGCGTTCTGCCTGGTGCTGCTCGCCGTCACGCGCGGCTTCCCGGCCTTCCTGGCGCTGCTGCGCCAGGGCCGCGTCGTCGCGCCGATGGCGCTCGCGGGCGTGCTCATCGTCGTCAACTGGACGACCTTCATCGTCGCGACGCTCGCCGGGCACGTCGTCGAGGCGGCCCTCGGCTACTTCATCAACCCGATCGTCACCGTCCTGCTCGCTGTCGTCGTGCTGCGGGAGCGCCTGCGGCCCGCCCAGTGGGCCGCCATCGGCCTCAGCGCCGTCGCCGTCGTCGTGATCGCCCTCGGCACCGGCGGCGTGCCGTGGGCGTCGCTGATCATGGCGTTCTCGTTCGGCGCCTACGGGCTCGTCAAGAAGCAGATGGGCGGGCGCGTCGACGCCGTCAGCGGCCTGACCCTCGAGACGCTGGCGGTCGCGCCCGTCGCGGCGGTCGCCCTCGTCGTGATCGCGGCGACCGGCGTCGACGGCGGCGTCGTGTTCGGCTCGGTGAGCCTGCTGCACACCCTCACCGTGATCAGCTCGGGCGTCGTGACCGCGGTCCCGCTGCTGCTCTTCGCGGCCGCCGCGCGACGGCTGCCCCTCGCGACGATCGGGCTCACCCAGTACCTCGCGCCCGTGCTGCAGTTCGTCGTCGGCGTCGTCCTGCTCCACGAGCAGATGCCGACCAGCCGCTGGGTCGGCTTCGCGATCGTCTGGGTCGCCCTCGTGGTGCTGACCGTCGACATGGTGTCGGCGAGCCGCCGGGCACGGCCGCGGCCCGCCGAAGCGTGACGTCCGTCCGGGGCCCGCACCGCGCCTCCTGAGGGCATGTCACGAATTGCTAACGAAACCCCTGAGTGACGACCAGAACACGCGCCGGAAACAATCGAGCCCTAGTTTCTTCTCAATCGCGAGGACCGTCTGCCTAGTGGCGGTCCGGCTGCACGCGCTTCCAGAAAGGGACCACGGATGATCCGATCCACCAAAGGGCTGAAGGCTCTGGCGCTCGCAGGAGCCGCCTCCGTCCTCCTCGCCGCTTGTTCGTCCACCTCGACGCCCAGCGACGACACCTCCTCGTCGAGTGCGTCGGCGTCGGCGAAGACCGACCCCGCTGCCGCCTGCGAGGCGCCCAGCAGCCCCAGCCAGGACGCTCTCCGCATCGGCACCATCCTGCCGAGCACGGGTACCCTCGCGTACCTCAACCCGCCCGCCGAGTCCGGCGTCGGCCTCGCCGTCGAGGACATCAACGCCGCCGGCGGCGTGCTCGGCCAGGACGTCACGATCGACCCCAGCACCGACTCGGGCGACAGCAACGACCTCACCGTCTCGAGCGCCGCAGCGACGCAGCTGATCGACGCCAAGGTGCCCGTCGCCATCGGCGCGGAGTCCTCCAGCGTCACGCTGAACGTCATCGACCAGATCACCGCGGCCTGCATCGTGCAGATCTCGCCCGCCAACACGGCGACCGACCTCAGCGGCTACTCGTCGTACTACTTCCGCACCGCGCCGCCGGACTCCGTCCAGGGCTCGGCGCTCGGCCAGCAGATCGTCGACGACGGCAACGCCAACGTCGCGTTCATCGTCTTCAACGACACCTACGGCACCGGCCTCCGCAACTCGACCCAGGCCTCGATCGAGTCCTCCGGCGGCACCGTCGTCTACGGCGCCGAGGGCGAGGGCCAGGAGTTCCCGCCCGGCCAGACCACGTTCTCGTCCGAGGTGACCGCGGCGATCGGCTCCGACCCCGACGCCATCGTCATCCTCGCCTTCGACGAGACCGCGTCGATCGTGCCCGAGCTCGTCTCGCAGGGCTGGGACATGAGCAAGGTCTACATGTCGGACGGCAACACGGCCGACTACAGCGAGGACTTCGACCCGGGCACCCTCGAGGGCGCCAAGGGCACCATCCCCGGCGCGTTCCCGTCGACCGACCTGCAGGCCCGCTTCAGCGACTTCTACCAGCGCACGGCCGGCAGCCCCCTCGCCGACTACTCGTACGCACAGGAGTCCTACGACGCCACCATCCTCGCCGCGCTCGCCGCGGTGAAGGGCGGCGGCACCGACGCCGGCACGATCCAGGCCAACATGGCCGGGGTCTCCGGCGCGACCGACGGCACCGAGTGCTCGACCTTCGAGGAGTGCGTCACCGCGCTCGACGGCGGCGGCGACATCCACTACACCGGCCCCTCGGGCATCGGACCGTTCGACGACAAGAACGACCCGTCGTCGGCCTTCATCGGCATCTACCAGTTCGACGGCGACAACAAGCCCGTCTACCAGACGGCCGTCGAGGGCACCGCGGGCGACTGACCCGACCGCGGCACCTGCTGCACCCTGAAGGCCCCGACGCTCCGGCGTCGGGGCCTTCGTCTACCAGACGGCCGTCGAGGGCACCGCGGGCGACTGACCCGACCGCGGCACCTGCTGCACCCTGAAGGCCCCGACGCTCCGGCGTCGGGGCCTTCTCCGTGTGCGGGGTGCGGGGTGCGGTGTAGGCGTGTGCGGCGGGTCCGTGTCCTCCTGGGCGGGTGGGCGCTGACCCGCCGGGGGTGACGGGGACCCGCCGCTTCGGCCACGGTCCACCACCGAGGGCCTGTTTTACAGCCCCCTGCTCTCAATTTTGAGCGTGATCAGTGCTGCGGCGGTTCGGCGGCCCGCCTTCCTGCGTCGGCGCCCGACGGAACGCTCTCGTTCTACGGGAAAACCCCGGGGAGGCGCGATGTGCGCCGAACCCGCAGCGCGCCTCCCACAGCGTCGTGCTCTCAAATCTGAGCGTGATCCGTGCTGCGATGGTTCGGAGGCCCGCCTTCTTGCGTCGGCGCCCGACGGATCGCTCGCGTTCTACGGCAGAGCCCCGGGTGCGGCGGGTCGGTGTCCTCCGGGGCGGGCCGGCGCGGGCCCGCCGGGAGTGACGCCGACCCGCCGCACCGGCCACGATCCGCAGCGAGGGCCGCAGGGAGGCGCGGTGTGCGTGGGACCGGCACCGCGCCTCCCGCAGGCCCAGCGCCCCCGCCGCACGAGCCTCCCGCCACACGAGCCCCCCCCCACGACGCCTGAGGGCCCCCACGCCGCAGCGTGGGGGCCCTCGTGGCGCTCGGCGCCGGGGTCAGTGCGTCTCGTCGACGTCCTTCGCGAGCGTGCCGAGGTACAGCTCGATCACCTTCGGGTCGTCGGCGAGCTCGCGGCCGGTGCCCGAGTAGGCGTTGCGGCCCTGGTCGAGCACGTAGCCGCGGTCGCAGATCTGCAGGCAGCGGCGGGCGTTCTGCTCGACCATGATCACCGAGACGCCGGCCTTGTTGATGCGGCGGGTGCGGATGAAGGTCTCGTCCTGGCGCACCGGCGAGAGGCCGGCCGACGGCTCGTCGAGCAGCAGCACCTTCGGGTCCATCATCAGCGCGCGAGCCATGGCGACCGACTGGCGCTCGCCGCCCGAGAGCGATCCGGCGCGCTGGCCGCGACGGTCGCCGAGCACGGGGAAGAGGTCGTAGATGTACTCGAGCCGCTCGGTGAAGGCCTTCGGGCGGAGGAACATGCCCATCTGCAGGTTCTCCTCGATGGTCAGCGACGGGAAGACGTTGTTCGTCTGCGGCACGAAGCCGACGCCGGCCTGCACGAGCTTGTTGGCCTTGAGGTTCGTGATGTCCTCGCCGCCGAGCGTGACGCTGCCCTCGTGGATCTTGACGAGGCCGAACAGGGCCTTGAGCAGCGTCGACTTGCCGGCGCCGTTCGGGCCGATGATGCCGATCAGCTCGCCGGGGTAGCAGACCAGGTCGCAGCCGTTGAGGATGTTGACGCCGGGCAGGTAGCCGGCCACGAGGCCGCTGGCGTTCATGATCGGCTCGGTGCCGGCGAACTTCTCCGTGCCGGGGTGCATCTCCGTCGTCGAGGCGCTCATGCCCTGTCTCCGCTCTGCTGGTCGTCGGCCGCGTTCGTCGCGGTGGGGGTGGAGGGGTCGGGCGAGCCCGGCAGGTCGCGCCCGGCGACGCCGCCCGCGGTGGTGGTCGAGGAGGCGCGGGTCGGGTCGCCCTCGCGGGCCGCGTCCTCCGCCGCCACCTCCTCCTCGATCTGGTCGAACGCCTCGTCGGTGAGCAGCGAGTCGTCGCCGAGGTCGGTGTCGTGGTGCGCGCCGAGGTAGGCGTCGATGACGGCCTGGTCGTCCATGACGGTGTCGGCCGGGCCCTCGGCCACGACCTTGCCCTCGGCCATGACGATCACCCAGTCGGAGATGTGCCGCACCATGTGCATGTCGTGCTCGACGAAGAGCACGGTCGTGCCGTCGTCGCGCAGCGACTGGATGTGGCCGAGCAGCGACTGCGTCAGCGCCGGGTTCACGCCGGCCATCGGCTCGTCGAGCATGATCATCTCGGGGTCGCTCATCAGGGCGCGGGCCATCTCGAGCAGCTTCCGCTGGCCGCCGGAGAGGCTGCCGGCGTAGTCGTCCTTCTTCTCGAGCAGCTTGAAGCGCGCGAGCAGCTCCTCCGCCTTGACGGTGATCTCACGCTCGCGGGCCTTCCACAGCGGGGGCACGATGCCGACGAAGAAGTTCTCGCCCGGCTGGTCGCGGGCGCCCAGCAGCATGTTCTCCATCACGGTGAGGCGCGAGAGCGCCTTCGTCAGCTGGAAGGTGCGCACCATGCCGGCCCGGGCCACCTTGGCCGCGCCGACGTTGCCCATCGGCTTGCCGTCGAAGACCCACTTGGCCGTGCCCTCGCCGCGCTTGAACGCGGTCGGGGCGGAGGACGCCTTGTCGAAGCCGGTGAGCAGGTTGAAGAACGTCGTCTTGCCGGCGCCGTTGGGGCCGATCAGCGCGGTGATCGCGCCGCGCTGCACCTCGACGTGCCCCACGTCGACGGCGGTCATGCCGCCGAAGCGGCGCACGACGTTGTCGACGGTGAGGATGGGGTCGGGCTTCGACGAGCCGGGCGTGCGCCCCACGGTCGTGAGCTTCTGGCGCAGCACGGTGCGGTCGTAGTCGTAGCCGGGCTTGCGGTCTCGGCCCGAGGGCGCTCCGGCCGTGCCGGTGGTCGTGGTCTCAGACACTGAACGACAGCTCCTTCTTGTTGCCGAGGATTCCCTGCGGTCGGAAGATGATCAGGCACATCAGGGCGACGCCGACGAGCACGTACGAGAACTGGTCCGCCTGCTGGTTGCTCATGATGCTCGCGGGGATGAAGTCGCCGGCCAGGGTGCGGATGAGCAGGCGGACGACGAAGAACAGGATCGCGCCGAGCACCGGGCCGAAGACCGTGGCCGCGCCGCCGAGCAGGAGCGCCGTCCAGATGAAGAACGTCGTCGAGCGGCCGAGGGCGTCGGGCTGCACCGACGAGGGCAGCACGTAGATGATGCCCGCCAGCGAGCCGATCACGCCGCCGAAGACGAGCGCCTGCATCTTGTACGAGAAGACGTTCTTGCCGAGGCTGCGCACGGCGTCCTCGTCCTCGCGGATGCCCTTGAGCACGCGGCCCCACGGGCTGCGGCTGAGCAGGAACACGATGACGCAGAGCAGGGCCACGAGCGCCCAGGCCACGATGCGGATCCACCAGCCGTTGACGCCGTTGTTGTCGTACGTGAACCACAGCACGGTGGTCTGACCGTCGGGCAGGGGGGAGAGCGCCGTGAAGGGGTCACGGTACGACGAGCCGGTGATGCCGTTCGAGCCGCCGGTCACGTCGGTGAGGATGCTCGACCGGCCGACCATGCGGATGATCTCCGCCGCGCAGATGGTCACGATGGCGAGGTAGTCGCCCCTCAGCTTCAGCGTCGGGACGCCGAGGATGAGCGCGAAGACGAGGCCGCATGCCATGCCGATCAGCACCGCGAGCCCGAGGGGCAGGCCGCTGGTCAGCGAGATCGCGAAGCCGTAGGCGCCGAGCAGCAGGAACGCCGCCTGGCCCATGTTGATGAGTCCGGTGAAGCCGAAGTGGATGTTGAGGCCGATCGCGGCGATCGCGAACGCGGCCGTGGTCGGGGCGAGCGCCTCGCCGGTGAGCTGGCGGATGAGGTCGATGACGTAGTCCATGTGTTGTCCCCTTAACCGATCCGCTCGGCGCGACCGAAGATGCCCTGCGGACGGAACAGCAGGATCACGATCAGGATCAGCAGCGCGGTGGCGTACTTGAAGTCACCCGGCAGCACCAGGTTGGTCAGCTCGACGATGACGCCGATGATGAGCGAGCCGGCCAGGGCGCCGAAGGAGGTGCCGAGCCCGCCGAGCGTGACCGCCGCGAACATGAGCAGCAGGATCTGCAGGCCGGTCATCCAGTTGACGCCGTTGAGCACGAGGCCGAGCATGACGCCCGAGAGGCCGGCGAGGCCCGCCGCGACCGTCCACACGAGGCGGATGATGCGGTCGACGTCGATGCCCGACGCCGCCGCGAGGGCGGGGTTGTCGGAGACGGCGCGGGTGGCGCGGCCGGTGCGGGTCTTCGTGAGGAAGAGGCCGGTGAGCACGAGCACGATCACCGAGATGCCCATGGCGACGTACGACTGCACCGTGAGCGTGACGCCCGCGAAGGTGACCGTGGTCGGGTTGGCCGTCTGGATGCGGACGGTCGCGGCGCCGAAGAAGTACTGGAACGCGTACTGCAGGGCGATCGACAGGCCGATCGTGACGATCATGAGCTGGGTGAGGCTGAGGCCCCGCCGTCGGAGCGGCTTCCAGATCGCCCAGTCCTGGATGAACCCGGTGGCCGCGCAGAGGATCACCGTGATCGTCGCCGCCAGGAAGATGTTCATGCCGAGCTGGTTGGCGAAGACGTACGCGAGCAGCCCGCCGAGGGTCACCTGCTCGCCGTGCGAGAAGCTGCTGAGGCCGGTGGTGCCGTAGATCAGCGAGAGGCCGATCGCGGCGAGGGCGAGCAGCAGGCCGAGGCGGATGCCCGAGGCGAACTGCTGCGCGAGGCGGTCCCAGTTGAAGGAGGAGGCGGCGGCGCCGGAGACCTCGCCCTCGGTCTGGGTGAGCTGGAAGATCACGCTCTTGTTGGCGCCGAGCGTCGCGTCGACGCTGCGCTCGGTCTCGGCGTTGCGGAGGAACTGCCCGTCGGGCAGCGACTCCTCGTCGAGCTGGACGGCGTACTCGCCGGCCTCGGTGACGGGGACGGCCCAGCGGCCGGTGCCGTCGACCTCGGCCGTGCCCTCGAAGCCGCCGGGGCCCGTGACGTCGACGACGACGCCGGTGGCCGGCTCGCCGTCGGAGGTCCTGATGCTGCCCTGGATGCAGCCCGTGCTCGCGTCGGCCTGGCACGAGGCCGTGGCCCCGCCCTGCGCGTGGGCGGCCGAGGGAGCCAGGGTCACCGAGACGAACGCGCCGGCGAGGCCGAGCAGCAGAGCGAGGACGGTGACGATCAGGGCAGGGCGGAGCGGAGCTCTGCCTGCGATGGTCGTGTCGGGTTTCACGGGACCTCCTGGACAGGTGCCAGTCGGGGCGATGCCCCGGGTGCCGCTGGCGACCGTCGTTGGTGACGCTACTTTCGCTGTGTGTCGGCCGTGTTTCGTGCAGGACACAGGCCAATGACGACAATTCGTTACGAAATAGCGACATCGACGCACGAGAGCGTCCTCCGAGGGCGGAATTCAGGAGGCACGGGGCGGCTTAACATGGAGCACCGGAGTCGACGGCGATCCGGTGCCACCGACCACCTCATCTCGCTCCTTCGAAGGGGACTCATGGACCAGCCGGATCCGTTCGGATTCATCGGACTCACGTACGACGACGTCATGCTCCTCCCCG
Source organism: Frigoribacterium sp. NBH87 (assembly GCF_014217665.1). Lineage (NCBI taxonomy): Bacteria > Bacillati > Actinomycetota > Actinomycetes > Micrococcales > Microbacteriaceae > Frigoribacterium > Frigoribacterium sp. NBH87. The sequence continues at coordinate 1,573,213 of NZ_CP043650.1, read as the reverse complement.
GGCGCACCGACGTGATCCCGAGCGAGGCCGACACCTCGTCCCGCCTCACGAAGCGCATCCGCGTCGCCGTCCCCCTCCTCTCCGCCGCGATGGACACCGTGACCGAGTCGCGCATGGCCATCGCCATGGCGCGCCAGGGCGGCATCGGCATCATCCACCGCAACCTCTCGATCGCCGACCAGGCGGCCCACGTCGACAAGGTCAAGCGCAGCGAGTCGGGCATGATCACCAACCCGGTGACCACCACCCCCGACGCCACCGTGGCCGAGGTCGACGCCCTCTGCGGCCAGTTCCGCGTCTCCGGCCTGCCGGTCGTCGAGGAGGACGGCACGCTCGTCGGCATCATCACCAACCGCGACATGCGCTTCGTCTCGCCCTTCGAGATGCAGACCACGCTCGTCCGCGACGTCATGACGAAGGCCCCCCTCGTGACGGCCCCCGAGGGCGTCGACCCCGACTCGGCGATCGCGATCTTCGCCCAGCACAAGATCGAGAAGCTGCCCCTGGTCGACGAGGCGGGCAAGCTCCGCGGCCTCATCACCGTCAAGGACTTCGACAAGAGCGAGAAGTACCCCGACGCCACGAAGGACGACGAGGGACGGCTCCGAGTCGGTGCCGCCATCGGCTTCTTCGGCGACGCGTGGGAGCGCGCGTGCGCCCTCCGCGACGCCGGCGTCGACGTCCTCGTGGTCGACACGGCCAACGGCGAGAGCGCCGGCGAGCTCGACATGATCAAGCGCATCAAGGCCGACCCGACCTTCGCCGCCGTCGACGTCATCGGCGGCAACGTCGCGACCCGCTCGGGCGCCGAGGCGCTCATCGAGGCCGGGGCCGACGCGATCAAGGTCGGCGTCGGGCCGGGCTCGATCTGCACGACCCGCGTCGTCTCCGGCGTCGGCGTGCCGCAGGTCACCGCCGTCTACGAGGCGTCGCTCGCGGCCCGCGAGGCCGGCGTGCCGGTCATCGCCGACGGCGGCCTCCAGTACTCGGGCGACATCGCGAAGGCGCTCGTCGCCGGCGCCGACACGGTCATGCTCGGCTCGCTGCTCGCCGGCTGCGACGAGAGCCCCGGCGACCTCGTCTTCGTCGCGGGCAAGCAGTTCAAGAAGTACCGGGGCATGGGCTCGCTCGGCGCCATGCAGACGCGCGGCAAGAACACGTCGTACTCGAAGGACAGGTACTTCCAGGCCGACGTTCCCAGCGACGACAAGCTCATCCCCGAGGGCGTCGAGGGCCAGGTGCCCTACCGCGGCGCGCTGAGCAACGTGGTCTACCAGCTCACCGGCGGCCTCCGTCAGTCGATGTTCTACGTCGGCGGCCGCACCGTCGACGAGCTGAAGATGAAGGGCAAGTTCGTCCGCATCACCGCGGCCGGCCTCAAGGAGAGCCACCCGCACGACCTGCAGATGGTCGTCGAGGCGCCCAACTACCGCCGCTAGCCCGCCGCCCTCGCCGACCCCGGGCGAGTTCGACCCGGGCGGGCGTCCCTGGACGCCCGCCCGGCTCGCACTCGCCCGTCGTCGTCCCGGGCGATCGTCCCGGGCGTCGTCCCTTCCCAGGGGGTGCGCGTGGGCCGTGGTCCCCGTGCGGGGCGCCGGGGGAGGAGCCGCCGCCTGCCCCGGACGATCCTGGGCGGATGCTCATCACCGTCCACCGCCCCGGACTCCTGCTCAGTCGTGACGTCTCCTCGCTCGGTCTCGACCCGGCGATGCTCCGACGGTCCCACGCCCGAGGAGCCCTGGTGCGGGTCCGCCGCGGGGCGTACGTCGAGACGTCGGTCTGGGCTGAGATGGGCGTGGAGGAGCGCCACGCGACCACCGCGGTGGCGGCGGCGGCCGCCTGCCGGTCGGACGTCGTCGTCAGCCATCTCTCCGCGGCCGTGCTGCACGGGCTCCCTGTCGTCGGCGCGCCCGGGGCCGCCGTGCACGTCCTCGTCCCGCCCGCGGGCGGAAGCCGCCGTGAACACGGCTTCGTCAAGCACGCCCGGGCCGTCGGCCGAGACGGGCTCGACGTCGTGCAGGGCGTGCTCGTGACGTCCGTGGCCACGACGCTGGTCGACGTCTGCCTCACCGAGACGTTCCTCCGCGCCGTCGTGATGACGGACGATGCCCTGCGTCGACGTGTCGTCACGCCCGCCGAGCTCCTCGCGGACTTCGAGTCCCGAGGCACGATCCGCGGTGCTCGCCGGGTCGGAGCGGTCGTGGAGTTCGCCGATCCCCGCGCCGCGTCGCCCCTCGAGTCGGTCAGCCGGGTGGGCATCCGCCTCCTGGGGCTGCCCGACCCGGTCCTCCAGCACGTCCTCCGCGAGGAGGGTCGCCACGTCGCCACCCTCGACTTCTGGTGGGCGAGCGAGGGAGTGGCCGGCGAAGCCGACGGGACCGACAAGTACTTCGACGAGGGCATGGTGGCGGGGCGCTCGTCGAAGGAGGCGCTCCTCCACGAGAAGGACCGCGAGAACGCCGTGCGACGCCTTCCCGAGGTGAACGGCTTCGCCCGATGGGGATGGGACGACGCCCTCGACCTCGGTCGGCTCGCCGCGAGGTTGGCTTCGGCGGGTCTCGTCGTCCCCCGCCGACACGTTCCGGGCGAGTACGACCAACGGGGGCGAGCGTCGTAGACCGTCGGGGTCGGACTCGCCCGTGCTCCGAGGGTGCGGGCGGCGGGTGCCGGGGCCGGGCGCCGGGGCGGGCCGCGGGCCGCCGGGCTCGGCGCGGGGCGGCACCCGGTAGGGTGGCACGGTGACTGAGGTAGAGATCGGCGTCTCCAAGCGCGCGCGCCGCGCCTATGCGTTCGACGACATCGCGATCGTCCCGAGCCGGCGCACCCGCGACCCCCGAGACGTGTCGGTGAGCTGGTCGATCGACGCGTTCCAGTTCGACTCGCCGATCATCGCCGCGCCGATGGACTCCGTCGTCAGCCCCGAGACGGCCATCCGCATCGGCCAGCTCGGCGGCCTCGGCGTGCTCGACCTCGAGGGCGTCTGGACGAGGTACGACGACCCCGAGTCCGTCCTCGCCGAGATCCGCGACCTGCCGGAGGACGAGACCGTCGCCCGCATGCAGCAGATCTACGCCGAGCCGATCAAGCCCGAGCTCGTCACCGCGCGCATCGCCGAGATCCGCGCCGCCGGCGTCACGGTCGCCGGGTCGCTCAGCCCGCAGCGCACGCAGGAGCTCTACCAGACCGTCGTCGACGCCGGCGTCGACCTCTTCCTCATCCGCGGCACGACCGTCTCGGCGGAGCACGTGTCGAAGAGCACCGAGCCCCTGAACCTCAAGGAGTTCATCTACGAGCTGGACGTCCCCGTGATCGTGGGAGGCGCCTCCACGTACACGGCAGCGCTGCACCTCATGCGCACGGGCGCGGCCGGCGTCCTCGTCGGGTTCGGGGGCGGCGCTGCCTCGACGACCCGCGCCTCCCTCGGCATCCACGCTCCGATGGCCTCCGCGGTCGCCGACGTCGCGGGCGCTCGCCGTGACTACCTCGACGAGTCGGGCGGGCGCTACGTGCACGTCATCGCCGACGGCGGGCTCGGCACGTCGGGCGACATCGTCAAGGCCGTCGCCTGCGGCGCCGACGCCGTCATGCTCGGCGCCGCCCTCGCGCGCGCCACCGACGTGCCCGGCGGCGGCTACCACTGGGGCGCCGAGGCGCACCACCCCGAGCTGCCCCGCGGTCGTCGCGTGCACGTCGGCCAGGTGGGCCCGCTCGAGAAGATCCTCTACGGCCCGGCCTCCACGGTCGACGGCCAGGCCAACCTGGTCGGCGCCCTGCGCCGCGCGATGGCCACGACCGGCTACAGCGACCTCAAGGAGTTCCAGCGCAGCGAGGTCGTCGTGGCTCCCTACCAGCCGCACTAGACCTCGATCCGTCCCCAGCGGGGCGATCTCACGCACCGTTGTCAGGCTGACGGGCGTTGTATGGGCGATGAGGCGGGCTCAGGCCCGCGCCGATCCAACGATGGAGGCCCCGCATGGCTACGACCGCGTCCGCATCCCTCTCCTCGAAGCTCGGTCCGGAGGAACGGGCCGACGCCATCGAGGCGCTCAAGGAGAAAGAGCTGGACATCCTCGTGATCGGGGGTGGCATCGTCGGGGCGGGCTCCGCGCTCGACGCCGTGACCCGCGGCCTCAGCGTGGGCATCGTCGAGGCGCGAGACTGGGGCTCCGGCACGTCGAGCCGGTCGTCGAAGCTCGTGCACGGCGGCATCCGCTACCTCGAGCAGCTCAACTTCCGCCTCGTGCGTGAGGCGCTCATCGAGCGCGGCCTGCTGCTGCAGCGGCTCGCCCCGCACCTCGTCAAGCCCGTGCGCTTCCTCTACCCGCTGAGCAAGCCCGTGTACGAGCGCTTCTACATCGGCGCCGGCATGGCCCTCTACGACATCTTCAGCTGGACGGGCGGTCGCCCGCCCGGGGTGCCCCACCACCGGCACCTCAGCAAGACCCAGGTGCTGCGCGCGATCCCGAGCCTCTCGAAGGACGCCGTCGTCGGCGGCCTGACCTACTACGACGCCCAGGTCGACGACGCGCGCTACGTCTCGTCGCTCGTGCGCACCGCGTCGAGCTACGGCGCCCACGCGGCCAGCCGCGTGCGCGTCGAGGGCTTCGTGAAGGTCGGCGAGCGCGTCGTCGGGGTGAAGGCCCACGACTACCAGACCGGCGAGCACTTCGAGATCCGCGCCAAGCAGGTCGTCAACGCGACCGGCGTCTGGACGGACGACACGCAGGCGATGGTGGGGGAGCGCGGCCAGTTCAAGGTCAGGGCCTCCAAGGGCGTGCACCTCGTGGTGCCCCGCGACCGGATCCACTCCGACATGGGCATGATCTTCCGCACCGAGAAGAGCGTCCTGTTCGTCATCCCGTGGGGCCGTCACTGGCTCGTCGGCACGACCGACACCGACTGGGACCTCGACAAGGCGCACCCCGCCGCGACGGCCGCCGACATCGACTACATCCTCGAGCACGTCAACCGCGTCATGGCCGTGCCGCTGACGCGCGACGACGTCGAGGGCGTCTACGCCGGGCTCCGGCCGCTGCTGGCCGGCGAGTCCGACCAGACCTCGAAGCTGTCGCGCGAGCACATCGTGGCGCACACCGTGCCCGGCCTCGTCGTCGTCGCCGGCGGCAAGTGGACGACCTACCGCGTCATGGCGGAGGACGCCATCGACGAGGCCGTCGCCGCCCTCGACGGTCGCATCCCCGAGAGCACGACGATGGAGATCCCGCTGCTCGGCGCCGAGGGCTACCACGCGGCCTGGAACAAGCGCGGCAAGATCGCGAAGGCGTTCGGCGTGCACAAGGTCCGCATCGAGCACCTGCTGAACCGCTACGGCACGCTCACCGACGAGCTGCTCGACCTCATCCGCGAGCGGCCCGAGCTCGCCGAGCCGCTGCCCGGCGCCGACGACTACATCGCCGCCGAGGTCGTCTACGCGGCCAGCCACGAGAGCGCCCTGCACCTCGAGGACGTCCTGGCCCGTCGCACCCGCATCTCGATCGAGGCGTGGGACCGCGGCGAGTCCGCCGCGCCCGTGGCCGCCCGCCTCATGGCCGAGGTGCACGGCTGGTCCGACTCCGAGACCGAGGAGGAGGTCGGCAACTACCTCAAGCGCGTCGCCGCCGAGCGGGCCAGCCAGCTCGAGCCCGACGACGCCTCGGCCGACCGCGTGCGCCTCGAGGCGCCCGACATCACGTTCGGCTTCGACGAGGACGACATGAAGGTGCCGGGCGCCGACCAGGGCGGCGCGCCGAAGCCGGGCGAGACGGTGGCGGAGCCGGCCGGCACGCCCGCCGACGAGCCGGCGCGCGCCAGCGAGCCGGGAGGCCGCGAGGGCTGAGCCGAGGGCGAGGCGGGGTCGCGACGCGATCAGGCTGCAGGAGGCGCGGTGCCCGTGGGGCAGGCACCGCGCCTCCTGCAGGTCCGCCCGCCGAGAACGCGGCCACGAGGCGGGAACACCGGGGCCCGGGGCCCTGTTGTGCCCACCATGAGCAGCCCGGCCAGCGCGACGGAGCCCGCCGCTAGGCTGAGACGACTGCCCCCGATCCTCCTGGAGACCAACCATGGTTGACGTGCGTCGAGTCAAGCTCCCCGGCGTGGGTGTGCTGCACACCTTCATCACCGACGACGGCGGCAAGTGCGGCGTCATCACGCACCGCTCGGGCCACAGCGACCTGATCACCTTCAGCGACGACGCCGACGGGGCCGACGTCACGAAGGTCTCCCTGCGCCTCAGCGAAGACGAGGCGCACACCCTCGCCGAGCTGCTCGGCGGCACGCGCATCACCGAGTCGCTCTCCGCGCTCGACCAGATCCCCGGCCTCAGCATCGACTGGTTCACCGTCGACTACGACGACCACATCGCCGGACAGCCGCTCGGCGACCTCGGCGCCAAGGGCGTCGTGGGACTCACGGTCGTGGCCGTCGTCCGCGGCGACGCGGCGAACCCCGCCCCGTCGGGCGACTTCAAGGTGTTCCCGGGCGACACGCTCGTCGTCGCCGGGTCGCCGGAGAAGGTCGCGAAGGCGTTCTCCTGGTACCGCACGGGCACGTTCGGGCACCGCGCCCCGGTCGACTCGCCGCCCGGGAGCTGATCGCCGGTGCACCTGGGTGAAGAGCTGATCGTCCTCGGCATCCTCCTCCTGCTCGCCTACGTGCTCGGGCGGCTCGGCAAGCTGATCGGCCTGCCGTCGATCCCGATCTACATGCTCGTCGGGCTGCTCGCCAGCACGAACACGGGCTGGTTCCCGCTCAGCTTCGACGCGCACAGCATCGAGCTGATCGCGATCTTCGGCCTGATCCTGCTGCTGTTCAACCTGGGCCTCGAGTTCGATCAAGACGAGTTCTTCTCGAACGCGGGCCGGCTGATCGTCTCCGGCGGCACCTACATCGCCGTCAACATGGGCGTCGGCCTGGCCTTCGGCTTCATGCTCGGCTGGGGCACCCGCGAGGCCCTGATCGTCGCGGGCATGACCGCGACGTCGTCGAGCGCGATCGTCACGAAGCTGCTCATCGAGCTGAACCGCCTGGCGAACCGCGAGACGCCGATGATCCTCGGCGTCACCGTCGTCGAGGACATCTTCATCGCGATCTACCTCGCCATCGTCTCCGTCGTGCTGAGCGGCGAGACCGACCCGGGGCCGGTGGTGCTCAAGCTCGGCATCGCCTTCGTCTTCCTCGTCGTGATGTTCAGCGTCGCGCGGTGGGGGGGCCGCGTCGTGTCGAAGCTGATGCGCACCCGCGACGACGAGCTGTTCACCGTGCTCTTCTTCGGGCTCGCCGTGCTCTTCGCGGGCCTCGGCGAGGTGCTGGGCGTCACCGACGCGATCGGGGCCTTCCTCATCGGCCTGATCATCGGGGCGACCAAGTACCGCAACCGGGTCGAGCAGTTCGCCCTGCCGATGCGCGACGTCTTCGGCGCCTTCTTCTTCCTCAACTTCGGCCTCGGGCTCGACCCGTCGCTCTTCCCGAGCGTGCTCGGCCCGGTGGCCGCGGCCGTGGGCATCACGATCGGCCTGAACCTCGTCGCGGGCCAGTTCGTCGCGTGGCTCAACAAGCTCGGGCCGCAGGCGGGGCTGAACACCTCGTTCATCCTGCAGAACCGCGGCGAGTTCGCGCTCATCCTCGCGACGCTCTCGGCGGGCGCCGGGCTGAACCCGCTGCTGCAGCCCTTCGCGGGCCTCTACGTCCTGATCATGGCCGTGATCGGCCCGCTGCTCGCCGCGAACTCCGAGCGCATCGGCGCCGTGCTGTTCCGGTCGCGTCACCGGGCCGAGAAGGCCGCGGCGGAGGCGCGACGCCAGCAGCGCGAGGGGCGTCACGCCGACGAGATCGCCCTGATGGAGGCGGCGCTCGCCGGCGAGGAGCCCGGCGACACGATCGCTCGCGACCCGGACCCCGACTCCGGCCTGTTCGACGACCCCGACCTCGACGACCCGCCGGTGCCCCGCCGTCGACGGACCGTGGTGGTCGACGAGCTCGACCACGCACGGCCGGTCGTGGACGAGCTCGACGTGGCGACCTCGCCGACCGGCGCCGCCGGCGGCGACGGCGACCCTGACGGCGACCTCGACGACGACTCGGAGGTCGACGGCATGAGCGCGGCCGAGCGGGCCATGTGGGCCGAGCAGGCCGGGCAGCAGTCCGACCAGCGGGCGACGCGGCAGCGCGACCCCGAGTACTGAGCGTCATCGGGGGCGCTGGCCGACGCGGAGCGCCGGGCTGAGCGCAGCGGACGCACAGCGGGGCCGTCGGGGGCCGACGGTACGATGGCCCCCGTGAGTCGCCTCGAGGTCCATCCCGTCACGAGCGCTCCCGACGGCTCCGACCTCCCCGACTCCATGTGGCAGGTGGCCCGTCGGCCGCGCTGGATCGCCATGCTCGCGCTCGCGCTCGTCATCGCGGGCATCTTCGCCTGGCTGGGCCACTGGCAGATCGAGCGCAGCATCGAGAGCGGCAAGGTCGTCAACCCCGAGACCGAGACCGTCAAGGTGCTCTCCGACACCGTCGAGCCGCAGTCCCCGTTCTTCGACCGCGTCGGGGGTCAGATGGTCAGCGTCACCGGCCAGTTCGACGCCGACGACTTCCGCGTCGTCAGCGACCGCGTCAACGACGGCGACCGGGGCTGGTGGCTGATCGGCCGCCTGGTCGACGACTCCGACGGCGCCTCCGTGGCGGTCGCGGTCGGCTGGGCCCCCACCGAAGACCAGGCCGTCGCGGCCGAGGCCGCCGTGCCGGTCGGCTCCGACGTGTCGCTGGTCGGCCGGTACTCGCCGAGCGACGCGCCCTCCGACGGCGCCTACCAGGACGGCCGTGAGACGGTCGTCTCGGTCGCGGCGCTCGTCAACGAGTGGTCCGACTTCAGCGGCGACGTCTACGCCGGCTACGTCGTGGCCTCCGAGCCATGGGGCGGCCTCGACGCCATCTACTCCCCGGCGCCGGTCGACGACGTGTCGCTGAACTGGCTGAACGTCTTCTACGCGATCGAGTGGGTCGTGTTCGCCGGCTTCGCCGTCTTCCTCTGGTTCCGCCTCGTCCGTGACGCGTTCGAGCGCGAGATCGACGAGGCGGAGGAGGCGCGGCTGGCGGCCGACGTCGCCGCCTGACCCGCTCCTCCCGTCTCCCCTCCCGACCTCCGGGTCGCCCGCCGCAGCGGCGCTCGACCCCCGTCCCGCCCCGAGTAGGATCGACCCCATGCCCTTGAAGCCCCGGCAACGCGACATCCCGAAGATCCCGGGTGCCGTGCAGTTCTACAAGATCTCCGCCTACGTCACGGGCGTGATGCTGCTGCTGCTCGTCTTCGAGATGGTGTTCAAGTACACGCCGCTGCAGCTCGAGATGCAGCTCGGCGGGCAGGGCGGCTTCCTCGTCCCGAAAGACAGCATCACCGAGGGCTTCAACCTCTCGACGGCCATCCTGATCGCCCACGGTTGGCTCTACGTCGTCTACCTCTTCGCCGACTTCCGCCTCTGGAGCCTGATGCGCTGGCCGTTCTCGCGGTTCATCATCATCGCGCTCGGCGGTGTCGTGCCCTTCCTCTCGTTCTTCGTCGAGAGCCACATGACCAAGCTGGCCCTGCGTGAGCACGCGGAGCTGGTCGCCGAGCCCACCCCGAAGACCCAGGGAGCCCCCGCGTGACAGAAGCCACCGAGACGGCGCAGAGCCCCGTCCTCGTCGTCGATTTCGGTGCGCAGTACGCGCAGCTGATCGCCCGACGGGTGCGTGAGGCCAACGTCTACTCCGAGATCGTGCCGCACACGATCACCGCCGCCGAGATCGCGGCCAAGAACCCGGTCGGCATCGTGCTGAGCGGCGGCCCGTCCAGCGTCTACGAAGAGGGCGCGCCCGCCCTCGACCCGGCGATCCTCGAGCTCGACGTGCCCGTGCTGGGCATCTGCTACGGCTTCCAGGCGATGGCGAAGGCCCTCGGCGGCGAGGTCGCGCAGACGGGCCAGCGCGAGTACGGCGCCACCGACGTGACCCTCGCCGCCGGTGAGAGCACCCTGCTCTCGGGGCAGCCGACCTCGCAGACGACGTGGATGAGCCACGGCGACTCGGTCTCGAAGGCCCCCGAGGGCTTCGACGTGCTCGCCTCGAGCGCCGCGACCCCCGTCGCCGCCTTCTCGAGCGACGCCCGCAGGCTCTACGGCGTGCAGTGGCACCCCGAGGTCAAGCACTCGTCGTTCGGCCAGGCCGTGCTCGAGAACTTCCTCCACCGCGCCGCCGGCATCCCCGCCGACTGGAACAGCGGCAACGTCATCGCCGAGCAGGTGGCCCGCATTCGCGAGCAGGTCGGCTCGTCGCGCGTCATCTGCGGCCTCTCCGGCGGTGTCGACTCGGCCGTCGCGGCCGCCCTCGTGCACGAGGCCGTCGGCGACCAGCTCGTCTGCGTCTTCGTCGACCACGGCCTGCTGCGAGCCGACGAGCGTCGCCAGGTGGAGGAGGACTACGTCGCCTCGACGGGCGTCCGCCTCGTGACGGTCGACGCGGAGCAGCAGTTCCTCGACGCGCTGGCCGGCGTGACCGACCCGGAGCAGAAGCGCAAGATCATCGGCCGCGAGTTCATCCGCAGCTTCGAGGGCGCCGCCGAGGCGCTCGTGCTCGAGGCTGCGGCCGAGGGCGACGCGACGGTGAAGTTCCTCGTCCAGGGCACGCTCTACCCCGACGTGGTCGAGAGCGGCGGCGGCACGGGCACGGCGAACATCAAGAGCCACCACAACGTGGGCGGCCTGCCGGAGGACCTGCAGTTCGAGCTCGTCGAGCCGCTGCGCACCCTCTTCAAGGACGAGGTGCGCGCCATCGGCCGCGAGCTCGGCCTGCCCGAGGTCATCGTCGGCCGTCAGCCCTTCCCCGGGCCCGGCCTCGGCATCCGCATCATCGGCGAGGTCACGCACGAGCGACTCGAGCTGCTGCGGAAGGCCGACGCGATCGCCCGCGCCGAGCTCACCGCGGCCGGCCTCGACGAGGAGATCTGGCAGTGCCCGGTCGTGCTCCTCGCCGACGTCCGCTCGGTCGGCGTTCAGGGCGACGGCCGCACGTACGGTCACCCGATCGTGCTGCGCCCCGTCTCGTCCGAGGACGCCATGACGGCGGACTGGACGCGCCTGCCCTACGACGTGCTCGCCAAGATCTCGAACCGCATCACGAACGAGGTCGACGGCGTCAACCGAGTAGTGCTCGACGTCACCAGCAAGCCCCCGGGAACCATCGAATGGGAATGACCGGGGCGGTCTGAACGCGAAGCGTTCAGCCCCGGTCATTCCGGGGGCGCCCCCGCCCCCGGTGCCCACCCAGTAGCGTCCCCACCCGGTACCTACGACGGCATAGGCCACGCCCGACCGAGCCGCTCTGAACGCGAAGCGTTCAGCCCCGGTCATTCCGGGGGCGCCCCCGCCCCCGGTGCCCACCCAGTAGCGTCCCCACCCGGTACCTACGACGGCATAGGCCACGCCCGCCCCAGCCATCCAGGCTCACGCACTCCAGGGTCGCACCCGTCCCGCCCACCCCCGTCCCATCCCGAACCCCGTTCTCGCACACGAACCCCGCCGCGGCAGGGTTCCCGTGCGAGAACTGGGTGCCAGTCCCCGGCCTCGGCCCCGACCGCAGCCGCGTGCCCACGAACGGCACGGGCGGCTCCTCCCCGAACGCAGGAGCGGGGCCCGCCCCTCTCGGAACGAGCCCCGCTCGATGTGGTGCAGCCGTGTCGGCTAGTCGTTGCCCCGCAGGATCGCGAGCATGCGCAGGATCTCGACGTAGAGCCAGATCACGGTCATGACGATGCCGAAGGCGGCCGACCAGCCGTAGATGCGGGGGGCGCCGCGCTCGACGCCCGTCTTCACCTGCGTGAAGTCGAGCACCAGCGAGTAGGCCGCCATGACGACGACCAGGATGCCGATGATGAAGCCGAGCGGGATGCCGAAGATCTCGGCGCCGCGCAGGCCCCACGGGTTGGTGTTGGCGCCGAAGAGCATCAGGCCCACGTTGAGCAGCGAGAAGACGGCGTAGCCGATCATCGCGATCATGAAGACCTTGGTGGCCCGGGCCGACTCGCGCACCTTGCCGCTCTTGAAGAGCAGCAGCGTGACGACGAAGACCGAGACGGTGCCGATCAGGGCCTGGGTGACGATGCCGTCCCACTGGGCCTCGAAGATGCTCGAGATGCCACCGACGAACAGGCCCTGCGCGGCCGAGTAGGCGAGCACGAGGCCGGGCGACGGCTTCTTCTTGAAGATGTTGACGAGGGCCAGCACGAAGCCGGCGATCGCGCCCACGAAGGCCAGGGCGGGGATGAACCAGCCGACGGCCGCGCCGACGACGACCACGGCGAACGCGATCAGCGTCTTCGTGATCGTGTCTTCGTAGGTCATGCGGTCGGTCTGGTCGGGGCCGGCCGCGGGCTTCGTGTAGAGCTCCTGCAGCTGTTCGGCCGTCATGCCGTCGTAGGCGACGGTGCGGGCGTCGGCCTGCTGCTGGCGGATGACGGGCCCGCCCTTCTCCGAGAAGGCCGGCGACTGACTGAAGCCGGGATTCGAGAATGCCAAGGGGTTCCTCTTCTGATCGCGTTGTCGACGGTGACGTGGTGACCCGGAGTGGTGCTGCCGGGTCGCCGCCGGGCCACGTGGCCCGGCGCGGGCTCGCTCTCGTCCACCCGTGTCGCCGTGGGGAAAGGCTAACGCGTGTCGGCCGGGCACGGGCTGGGGATCTGCCTGATGAGAGCCACATTCGCGACGGGCGAACGTGCACTGTCTGCACGGATGGGGGCGCTCGTCGGGCCCACGGGGGCGTCGGCCGGGCGGGGGCGGTTAGCGTGGCCGACGTGACCTCCCCCGCCTCCTCGACCACCGACTCCTCGCGCGCCGCCGCGCCCCTCGTGATCGCCCACCGCGGCGCGAGCGGCTACCGCCCCGAGCACGGCGAGGCCGCCTACCGCCTGGCCGTCGAGCTCGGCGCGGACGCGATCGAGCCCGACCTCGTCGCGACGCGCGACGGCGTTCTCGTGCTCCGGCACGAGAACGAGGTCTCGGGAACGACCGACGTGGCCGACCGGCCCGAGTTCGCCGACCGCCGCACGACCAAGGAGATCGAGGACCGGGTCGTCGAGGGCTGGTTCACTGAGGACTTCACCTGGCCCGAGCTGTCGACCCTCCGGGTGCGCGAACGCCTGCCGCAGCTCCGGCCCGGCAGCGCCGCGCACGACGGGGAGGGGCGCGTGCAGCGCCTCAGCGACCTCCTCGCGATCCTCGACGGGGCCGACCGCCCGGTCGGGCTCGTGGCCGAGGTCAAGCACGCGACGTGGTTCGCCTCGATCGGGCTGCCGCTCGACGAGCTGCTCGCCGCCGAGCTCGCCGCCGCCGGCTGGACGGACGACCCGCGCCTCACCGTCGAGAGCTTCGAGCAGACGGTGCTCGGCCAGCTGCGCGAGCGGGGGGTCGGCGGCCGGCAGGTCTACCTGCTCGAGAAGGCGGGCGCCGCGGCCGACCTCGTCGCCCGCGACGGCTCGGCGGCGACGCCCTACGTCGACCAGCTCGACGAGGCCTCGCTGGCGGGCTTCGCCGCGGCTGGGCTGCACGGCGTCTCGCTCGACAAGTCGACCCTGGTCGCCCCGGACGGCACGACGGAGTCGCGGGTCGTCGACCGCTCACACGCGGCGGGCCTCGAGGTCTTCACCTGGACGCTCCGCATCGAGAACCACTTCCTCGCGAAGGCGAACCGCCAGGCCGGCGGGAAGGCCGCGACGGGCGACTACGAGTCGGAGTTCCAGGCGCTGATGGAGCTCGGCGTCGACGGGGTCTTCGCCGACCAGCCGGACCTCGCGATCGCGGTGCGCGACGGGCTCTGAGGAGGCGCTGGGCGGCCCCCTGCCCGGTGTCGGGGGCCCCGCCTAGACTGGGCCCGCCATGACGATCGTGCTCGAGCCCTCTGACGCTGCCGGCGGTTCCGGCGACCCTCTGACCGCGGGGCTGAACCCCCAGCAGAAAGAAGCGGTCGAGTACCGCGGGCAGTCGCTGCTGATCGTGGCCGGTGCCGGCTCGGGCAAGACGAGCGTGCTGACCCGGCGCATCGCCGGGCTCATCGCGTCGCGCGAGGCCTGGCCGAGCCAGATCCTCGCCATCACCTTCACGAACAAGGCCGCGGCCGAGATGCGCGAGCGGGTCGGCCACCTCGTCGGCCAGGCCGGCGAGGGAATGTGGATCAGCACGTTCCACAGCGCCTGCGTGCGCATCCTCCGGCGCGAAGCCGAGCAGTTCGGCTTCACGAAGAGCTTCACCATCTACGACTCGGCGGACTCCCGGGCGCTGCTGAAGCGCATCCTGAAAGAGCTGGACGCCGACTCGCTCGGCTTCACGGTCAGCCAGGCGTCGGGCAAGATCTCGAAGCTGAAGAACGAGCTGACCGACGTCGAGACCTACTCGCGGCAGATCAACGCGGGCGACCCGCAAGACGTGATGTTCCTCGAGATCTTCCGGCAGTACACGCGCGAGCTGCAGCGGGCGAACGCGTTCGACTTCGACGACCTGATCGCGCAGACGGTCTTCCTCTTCCGGGCCTTCCCGCACGTGGCCGCGCTCTACCAGCGGCGGTTCCGGCACATCCTCGTCGACGAGTACCAAGACACGAACCACGCGCAGTACGCGCTGATCCGCGAGCTGACGCGGCCGGTCGACCCCGAGATCGTCGACGACCTCGAGCGCGGCGGTCAGTACGTGCAGTCGATGCGCGACGGCAGCGGGCGGATCCCCGGCGCCTCCCTCACCGTGGTCGGCGACTCCGACCAGTCGATCTACGCCTTCCGCGGCGCCGACATCCGCAACATCGTCGAGTTCGAGCGCGACTTCCCCCACTCGAAGGTCATCCTGCTCGAGCAGAACTACCGCTCGACCCAGAACATCCTCGACGCGGCCAACGCCGTCATCTCGAACAACTTCGACCGCCAGGCGAAGAACCTCTTCACGACGGTCGGTGCGGGCGAGAAGATCACCGGGTTCACGGGCTACACCGGGCACGACGAGGCCCAGTTCGTCGCCGACGAGATCGCGACGCTGCGCGAGGGCGGCATGGCCTACAAAGACATGGCCGTGTTCTACCGCACCAACTCGCAGACCCGAGCGCTCGAGGAGATCTTCATCCGTTCGGCCATCCCGTACCGGGTGCTCGGCGGCACGAAGTTCTACGAGCGCGCCGAGATCAAGGACGCCATGGCGTACCTGATCACCGTCGCGAACCCGCTCGACCCGATGGCGCTGCGCCGCATCATGAACGTGCCGAAGCGCGGCATCGGGCCGGCGACCGAGACGGCGATGCAGCGCTGGGCCGACCAGCACGAGGCGCCGCTGCGCGAGGCGCTGCGCAACGCCGACCAGCTGGGTCTCGGCCCGAAGGTGACCGGGGCGATCACGGGCCTCGGCCAGCTGCTCGACGGCGTGCAGGCCACGGCCGCGACGGCGCCGGTGCACGAGATCCTCACCACGCTCATCGAGGGCAGCGGCATCATCGAGGCGCTGCGGGCGTCGCAAGACCCGCAAGACGAGGCCCGCGCCGAGAACATCGACGAGCTCGTGGCGGTGACGAAGGAGTTCCAGCGCAACAACCCCGACGGCACCCTGCTCGACTTCCTCACCGAGGTGACCCTGGTCGCCGCGGCCGACGACCTCGACGACACGATCGGCACCGTGTCGCTGATGACGCTGCACACGGCGAAGGGCCTCGAGTACGAGGCCGTCTTCCTCACCGGCGTCGAAGAAGACCTGCTGCCGCACCGCATGTCGGCGAGCGAGCCCGGCGGCCCCGCGGAGGAGCGACGGCTGTTCTACGTCGGCATCACGCGTGCCCGTAAGCACCTCTTCCTCTCGCTGGCGATGACGCGGGCGCAGTTCGGCGAGGTGAACGTGGCGATGCCGTCGCGGTACCTGCAAGAGATCCCGGTCGAGCTGATCGACTGGAAGCAGTCGCCCGGCATGGCCAACAGCCGAGGAGGCACGCAGCCGCGGGCGCTCAACGCGCGTCGCGAGGGCGGTGCGGGCGACCGTCTCGGCTCGACCCCGCGCGCCAGCGGCGGCTACGGCGGCGGCAGCTACGACCGCGCGACCGCGGCGGCCAAGACCAAGCCGAAGACGGAGTGGTCGAACCGGGTCACCGGCACCGTGCGCGACAACGGCGACCTCGAGCTCGAGCAGGGTGACCGCATCTCGCACGTCGACTTCGGTGAGGGGCGCGTCATGGCCGTCACCGGCGTCGGTGCCCGCCGCATCGCCGAGGTGCTGTTCGACACGGCCGGCCGCAAGAAGCTGCTGATCAAGGTCGCGCCGATCGAGAAGATCTAGCGGTTTCCCCGCCACGCACCACGTTCTCGCACGGGAACCACGCCGCGGCGTGGTTCGGGTGCGACGACGTGGTTCGTCGTCACGGGGCGGGGCGTGACCGCCGCAGCGTGAAGCGGTGGTCGCCCACGACGATCGTGTCGGCGGGCGTCAGCTGCACGCCGACCCCGGGCTCGACCGTGACCGGCCCGCCGTCGGGGCGGAGGAGCGTCGTGCCGTTCGCGGAGTGGAGGTCGTCGATCACCACGGCCCCTGCGTCGTCGGCCCAGACACGGAAGTGGGCGCGCGACAGCTGACGCGTCTCGTCCGTGACGGTGATCGACGCCGGGGGAGCTGGCGCGGTGGTGAGGGCTGCTGCGGGGGCTGTGGCAGCCACGTCGGCGGTGGTCGAGACGCCGGGTGGCGGCGCGGCGTGTCGCGGGCGTCGGCCCACGACGACGCCGTCGCGGTCGACAGGGACGGCCTCGCCGTCGGGGAGGACGAGCTCGTAGGAGCGCGGACGGAGGACCGTCACGTCGAGGTCGTCGAGGTCGTCGAGGTCGTCGAGGCCTTCGGGGTCGTCGAGGTCGGCGGGCGCGGGCGAGGGCACGTGCCGTCGGGGAGGGGGCACGGCGGGGCCTGGCGGGATGACGGCGGCCGCCGCGGGAACGGCTGTGACCAGACCCTCGGGAGGCGGCGGAGGCAGCGTCTGCACCCGTGACAGCAGGCCCTGGTCGCGCAGCGCAGCGACGGCCGCGGCGTCGACGACGATCGGGCCCTCGGGTGGTGCCCCGCGCCTCCCCAGGCTCCTTCTTCTGGTCATCTCTCGTCCATTCTGTGGAAAGTGGTGCGACCAGTCTGTCTCATGTGGAATATTCATGGCAGTCGTCATTCCTGACGGCTCGACGAGACAGGAGACCCCATGGCCAACGTGACCGTGACCTACGACGACCTGCGCACGCAGGCGACCCACCTGCGCACCGGGCAGGCGTCGATCGAGGAGCAGCTCTCACGCCTCAAGGGGCAGATCGACAACCTGGTGGCCTCGGGCTACGTGACCGACAGCTCCTCGAAGGCGTTCGCGACCACGTACGGCGAGTTCAGCACCGGTGCGAGCACGACCATCGCTGCCCTGGACAGCATGGCGCGGTTCCTCGAGAACGCGGCCGAGACCCTGCAGGCGGCCGACGAGCAGCTGGCCGCCAGCCTCCGCTGACCGCTGACCGCTGACCGCTGACCACCCCGGTGGCCGTGCCGGCGACGGCGCGGCCACCTCGCTCAGGAGCACGCATGACCCCCAGATCATCCCTGTCGTTCGACGCCGAGGCGCTCGGGCGACTCACCACGACCTTGGCAGGCGTCCGGTCCGCTTTCGAGGCTGCCGACTCGGTGGCGTGTTCGCCCGAGCACCTCGGCCACGCCCGCCTCTCCGGTCGCGTGGAGTCGTTCTCGACCAGCTGGAACGACACTCGCCGCGAGCTCGCGGACTCCATCGGCGGCCTCGGCACCTCGGCCACGTCGATCGCCGAGGGCTTCGCGGAAGCCGATGAGGGGCTCGCCGCAACCTTCGCCGGTGACGAGGCGACGTCGTGAGGGTCGATGGTCCGTTCTCGGCGGCGAGCGTCCCGGGCGATCCGGCGATGGTCCTCTTCGCCGCAGCGCGTCTCCGCCAGACCGCTGAGGTGATCGCGACGGCAGCGCGAGCCCTCCGGCAGCTCGACTCCGAGGGGGCTCAGAGCGATGCCATCGACGCATTCCTCGACCGATCGGGCACCGTGGCCGAGCAGCTCGAAGCAGCCCACGCGCGCTACGCCGGAGCAGGGGAAGCCCTCCACGCCTACGCCGTCGCGTTGCGGCAGGCCCAGGAGGAGGCTGGCCCCGCGGCGCGAGAGCACGAGGCCGCGGTGGCAGACCGAGACGCAGCCGCGAAGCTCGCGGAGAAGTACGAGGGCATGGCTCTCGTGGCGACCTCCGAGGAAGCGCAACGAGACTACGACGAGCTGGCTCGGGTCCAGCGCCTCCGTGAGGACGAGGCGGGCGGCCGTGTCGTGACCCAGGGTCGGAAGGTCGACGCCGCTGTAGCCGCCCTCGACGTCGCCGCGGAGGCAGCGATCGCCCGCTTCGACGACGTCACCTCCGACGGTCTCGTCGACTCTTGGTGGGATGACGTCCGGGGCGTCGCCAGCGCCGCCTACGAATCCTTCCAGCAGTGGATGGAAGAGAACGACGCGTGGATCCAGTTGCTGACCGAAGCGCTGGGCTACATCGGTCTGGTCCTCATGCTGGCGTCCTTCCTCTGCCCGTTCACGGCGTGGATCGGCGTCGTGGCCACGGCGACGATGCTCGCGTCGACAGCGACCGAGGCGGCTCGGGCGGCGGCAGGCACGGGAAGCCTCATGGAGCTGGGGATCAGCATCGTGTCACTCGCCACGTTCGGGGTGGGGGGCGCGGCCCTCAAGGCCGCGGCGAAGACCTCGGTCGCCAAGGTGGCCTTCGAACGCGTCGCGGAACTGCAGCGTGGGGGCGTGCCGCTGAGCACAGCCGTGGAAGCCGTCAACGGTGAACACCGAGGCATCATGGACGGTCCCCTCGACCTGCGAGGACGCATGCGCGGTCTCGGTGACCCCGAACTCGGACGACTCTCTACCTGGAGCATCGAGTCCACCGCTGCACTAGCGAGGGCCGGAGCCGAGACTGTGGCGAGACTCGATCGTCTACTCGTCGCAGGGACGGCCCTCCGGGCCGCGAGTGCCGGGGTGACCGCAGCAAGGGCGGTCGATGCTTCGACGGGGTGGCTGGACCCCCTCCTCGGTGACCTCCGCGACGCCACCACCCTCCGCATCGAGAACGGAACCGCATGGTGACGCGGGCATCGGTCGATCGTCCGGACGATCCCTCGCTCCGCAGGTCCGTGGCGATCGTCCGGGTCGCCGTCGCGTGGAACCTCGTCCTCGGTGTCATCGTCATCCTCACGACACGTTTCAGGATGGTCATGGCGGAGACCGCAGGAGAGGATCCGCTCGCTCAGGTCACTCTCGGCGTCCTGCCCTCGATGGTCCTGGGGCTGCTGTTCGTCGTGGGCAACGCCTGGCAGACCGCGGTCTTGGTGAGGTACGTCCGCCGTCCAGCCCGGCACATCCACCTCCTCCGTCCGTATCTCTCGGCCTTGGGATGGGTGCTGTCGACGGCACCTTCCATCGCGATCAGTCACGTCTTCTCGGCAGCCGGTCCCGGACCGGACCTGCTCACGACGCTCGTGAAAGGCACGATCTGGGTCAGCCTCGTGCTCGCTGTCGTGATCATCGCGACGAGCCATCTGCTCCGTGGCGTCAGCGACTCAGCCCACCCTGACAGCCCTCCGGAGGGAGCACCGGCATGACGAGCTCGTACGTCTCCCGAGGATCGCTTGTCAGCGCAAGGTCGTACCGCCTTGCAGTCCCACCAGCCGTGATCCGTCTTCCTGGCGCCGTCCACCTGCAGGACATCCTCCAGCTCGTCCGGGAGGGCGCTGACGAGCGCGACGGTCCAGGAATCTCACACTCGGGCGTGAGCGCGACGACTTCTCTCGAGGAGCTGGCCGGTCTGGGGCGTGTCCTCGACACCTACGTCACGGCAGGCCCGGTACCGGGTTGCGGGGTCAGCCTCAGCATCGTCGTCACGTCTGTGGCCGTCGAGGATGCGGGGCAGCGTGCAGGACCTCGCGAATCGTTCGCAGGGGCGAGAGGCAGGCAGTCGCTCTTGATCGGAGGAGAGCCTGCCATCTGCGTCTCGTCGGTCTCGTCAGGCGTCGAGCGGCCTGTGACAGGTGGCATGCGGGTCCTCCGCGCCAAGACGGTCATCAGCTGCGTTCCCGGCGACGACGACGTGCTGATCTCGTTCGCGGTCATGGTGGCCCAGCTCGAGGGTGGCGCCTCACCCGACACCTCTGAGGACGAGGCCCAGGCGGTGGCCGACGCGCTGGTCGAGCTCTTCGACGCGATGATGACCACCGTTCGCTGGCTCGACGACCAGGGGCGCGTCATCACCGATCGACCCACGACATGACGGGCGCACCCGCCCGCCCCTCTCGAGAAGGAACAGGCATGACGCACCACGAACTCACCTCCGACGACATCCAGCCGACGGGCGACGACGGCCTCGATCCCCGCACCGCCGACGGGTGGGAGGTGCTCGTCGAGCACGACCCCGGGCTCTGGATCGCCCTGCCCGCCCGATGGCCCCACCAGGGGCACGACACCGCCAGGTCGTGGATCGCCGCCACCGTCCGTGACGTCGTCGCCCGGACGGCGGCCCCGACCCGGGCCGGCAAGAAGTGGCTCGTCAAGGTGCTCGACCGGCTCGCGACCTGGCAGACGCCCAACGAGCTCAAGTTCATGTACCTGCCCTCGCTGAGCAGCGAGCTCAGCCTGCTCCGGATCCAGTTCGGCCTCGTCTACGGTGACCGGGAGGCGACCCTCCGCGAGCTCGTCCTCGAGAGCGACTTGCCGGGGATCGAGCCACCCGTCCTCGAGGACGTGACCACCGACTCCCTCGGCCTCGGTGTCTACGGGCTGCGCTACGCCGAGCTGGACGGCGGCATCACGGTCACCAGCATCTTCGCGTTCCGCTCGGGGCCGTTCGACCTCCGGGTCACGTGCGACGTCGGCCCGCCCGAGTTCGTCCCCGTGAAGGTGCCGGTGGCGCGAGCCTTCGTCGACGGCATCAGCGTCGTCAGGGCGACGTGAGGCTCACGGTCACCGTCCGCGACGGAGTGACGGGCGCCTCGGCCGACGTCGTGTTCGAGACCTCGCCCGACACCACGGTGGGGGAGCTCGTCGCACAGGCTGCACCGCTGGTCGGCATCCGCGCCGACGGTCCGGATGCCGCAGCTCTTGGCACCGCCGTCACGGTCGACGGCGCCCGCGTCGCCGAGAGCGCGCGCATCGCCGAGGGAACGGTGCTCGAGGGCTGCGTCCTCACGATCGGCGGTCCTCCCGGCGTCGCCGCACTGCCGCCCGACCTGCCCAGCATCCGCATCGTGGGCGGCCCCGGGGCCGGCACGGTCTTCCACGTCGACCCCGGCACCGTCGTGGTCGGATCGGCGCCCGAGGCGACGGTCCGTCTCGCCGCGC
The DNA here is from genome assembly GCF_014217665.1 of Frigoribacterium sp. NBH87. Lineage (NCBI taxonomy): Bacteria > Bacillati > Actinomycetota > Actinomycetes > Micrococcales > Microbacteriaceae > Frigoribacterium > Frigoribacterium sp. NBH87. Next base: position 1,551,810 of record NZ_CP043650.1, on the reverse strand, counting down.
GAGGAGTCGCCCCGGTCGCGGCCCTCGTCCAGCTCGACGGAGCATCGCGCTTCTCGATCACTCCCGTGGCCTGCGACGACGCCGACGTCCCGCCCGTCACCGTCGACGGCGTGCCGCTGACGACGACGGTGGCGCTCACGCCGTCGTCGGTGGTCGAGCTGGGGGAGGTGCTGCTGGGCGTCGCGGACGCCGGGACGGCCTCCGCCGCGATCGGCCTCGCCGAGGGCGGAGGGCGACTGGAGCACGCACGCCCACCGCGACTCCTGCCTGAGCCCCCCACGACCGCCTTCCGGTACCCGGCGCAGCCGCAGGCGCCCCCTCGGCGCCCCCTGCCGATCGTCGCCGCCGCCGCCCCGCTCGTCATGGGCGGCGTCATGGTGCTGGTGCTCGACAACCCGACCTTCCTCGTCTTCGGCCTGCTCTCGCCGGTGATCCTCGTCGGCAACTACCTGTACGACCGGCGCAACGGCCGGGTGACGCACCGCGAGGCCCTCGCGTCGCACGCGGCCACCCGCCAGGCGGTGGCCGCCGACGCCGCGGAGGCGGTCGTGCGTCGGCAGGACGAGCTGCGGTCCAGCTGCCCGGACGCCGCGACGCTCCTCGATCTGGCCGTCCGGCGTCGCGCCCGGCTCTGGGAACGGCGCCGGGACGACCCCGACCACCTGACCGTGCGGATCGGCGTCGCCGACCTGCCCTCCGGCGTCACCCTCGACGACCCTGACCTGCTGGAGCACCGACGCACCGTCGCCAGCCCCGCGCGGGCCGTGCCCGTCACCGTGGCGCTCGCCGACCGGGGTGTCGTGGGGCTGCACGGGCGCACCCCCGAACGCCGGGCGCTCGCCGCGTGGATGGTGGCCCAGCTCTGCGTCCTCCAGAGCCCTCGAGACCTCGCGGTCGTCGTGCTGACGGACCGCGACGCCGAGGAGCACTGGGGCTGGCTCGCCTGGGTGCCCCACGCCCGCCCCGACGAGGGAGGCGCGGACAGCCGCGTCCGCCTCGGCAACGACTCCGAGTCCGTCGCCCGGAGGCTCACCGAGCTGGCCGCCGTCGTCGACGCGCGACAGCGGGCTCGCCGGGAGTCGAGCGGCGCCGTGCTGGACGCCCCCGACGTGCTCGTCGTCGTCGACGGGTCACGCCGGCTCCGGGCGCTGCCGGGCCTCGTCACGGTGCTCCGCGACGGACCGGGCGTCGGGGTCGTCGCCCTCTGCCTCGACGCCGACCGACGGTCACTGCCCGAGGAGTGCGTCACGGTCGTGCAGGCCGGGCGCAGCGCCCACGAGCTCTCCGCCCACCGCGAGGCCGACGTCCAGCACGTGCGGGTCGACGCCCTGCCCGTCGGCTGGCACGACTCCGTCGCGCGGGCGCTCGCCCCCGTCGTCGACGTCGACGACGGAGGCGACGCCGGCGGACTGCCGACGTCCTCCCGCCTCCTCGACGTGCTCGGCCTCGACCGCCCCAGCGGCAGGGCCGTCCTCGCGCGCTGGGCCGAGAGGGCGCCCAGCACCGAGGTGCTGCTCGGCGAGGGCGTCGACGGTCCCTTCTCGATCGACCTGAGGCGGGACGGACCCCACGCCCTCGTCGCCGGCACGACGGGCTCGGGCAAGTCGGAGCTGCTGCAGAGCGTCGTCGCCTCGCTCGCCGCCTCCAACGCCCCCGACTCCATGACCTTCGTGCTCGTGGACTACAAGGGCGGCGCCGCGTTCCGCGACTGCGGCCCGCTGCCCCACACCGTGGGCATGGTCACCGATCTCGATCCGCACCTCGTCCAGCGGGCGCTGACGAGCCTGGGCGCCGAGCTCCACCGTCGGGAGCAGCTGCTCGCGCTCGCCGAGGCCAAGGACCTGGAGGACTACGAGGAGGCGCGTCGCCGGTCCGAGGGCGGAACGCTCCCGACCCTGCCCCGCCTCCTCATCGTCATCGACGAGTTCGCGAGCCTCGCCCGGGAACTGCCCGACTTCGTCACCGGGCTCGTGAACGTCGCCCAGCGGGGGCGCTCCCTCGGCATCCACCTCGTGCTCGCGACGCAGCGACCGTCGGGAGTGGTGTCGTCCGAGATCAGGGCCAACACCAACCTGCGCATCGCCCTGCGCGTCACGGACGCCGGCGAGAGCACCGACGTCATCGACGCCGCCGACGCCTCCCGCATCCCCCGGTCCGCACCGGGGCGCGCCCTGGTGCGCCTCGGCGCGGGGGCGCTCGTGCCGTTCCAGGCCGGGCGTGTCGGCGGCCGCGCCGAGCGCGAGTCCCGACCGGACGGCACCTGGTCGGCCCGGCTGTCGTGGGACGGGGCGGCCGGGCCGGAGCCCCGTCCGCCCGCGACCGCCGCCGTCGAGGACCACGAGACGACCGACCTGGTCCAGTTCGTCGCCGCCGTGGTGGAGGCCGAGGCGCTCCGCGGCGGGCAGTCGCCGCACCGGCCCTGGCTGGACGCCCTGCCTCCCCTCGTCGAGCTGGAGCACCTCGTCGGGCCGGAGGCCGGAGGGGGCGGGCCTCCCCGCACCCTGGCGCGACTGCCGTTCGGGCTGGAGGACCACCCTCGGGAACAGGCCCGGCGGACAGCAGCACTCGACCTCGACGTCGACGGGCACCTGTTCGTCGCGGGCGCCGCCCGGAGCGGGAGGTCGCAGGTGCTGCGGACCCTGGCGGCGTCGGTCGTCCGCCACACCTCGAGCGCCGACGTACACCTCTACGGCATCGACTGCGGCAGCGGGGCGCTGCTCCCGCTCGCGTCGGCGCCGCACACCGGCGCCGTCGTGCGCCGCACGGAGGTCGAGCGGGCGCGCCGCCTGCTGGCACGCCTCGTGGAGGAGACGCTCCGGCGGCAGACGGTGCTCGCCGCCGGCAGCTGGGCCAGCGTCACGGAGCAGCGCCGGGCCGCCCCGGAGGAGGACCGCCTGCCCCACGTCGTGCTGATGATCGACCCCTGGGAGGGCTTCGTCGCCAGCCTCGGCGACCTCGACCTCGGCGAGCCGGTGGAGCTCGTCACGCTCCTGCTGCGCGAGGGGGCGGCCGTCGGCGTGCACCTCGTCGTGACGGGGGACCGGCTCCTCGTCAGCGGCAGGATGGCGACGCTCGTCGAGCGCAAGCTCGTCCTGCGCATGGCCGACCGCGCCGACTACGGCCTCGCAGGCCTCGACCCCAGGTCGATGCCCGACGAGCCCGGCCCTGGGCGCGGAGCGGACACCGTCAGCGGCGCGGAGACCCAGGTGGCGGTGGTCGGTGCCGACCCGTCGGGCAGCGCCCAGGCCGAGGCCCTCCGCGAGGCGGCGGGCGAGGCCGTCCGCCGTGACCTCGCCGTGCCGCCCGGCCGCAGGCCGTTCCGGCTCGACCGGCTGGAGGGCGACCTGACCTTCGACGGCGCGTGGTCACGTCACGATCCCGCTGCCCTCGGCAGCGCCTTCGCGATGGTGGGGATCGGCGGCGACGACCTCGTGCCGGTCGGCCCGCGCCTCGCCGACGCTCCGGGCACGTTCGTCGTCGGCGGCCCGCCACGGAGCGGACGCAGCACCGTCCTGGTCAGCATGGTGCGGTCCCTCCTCGCCCAGGGGCTCGAGGTGGTCGTCGTCACACCGCGGTCGTCACCGCTCCGGGACCTGAACGGGCTGCCCGGGGTGGTGGCCGTGCTGCGCGGCCCCGACCTCCGCTCCGACGAGCTGGACGCCGTCCTCGGCGACGAGGCACCGGAAGGGCGGGTGCTGGTCGTCGACGACGCCGAGCTCGTCAAGGACGCCCCGGCGGCGGCGTGGCTCGCCGACTTCGTGCGCTCGTGCGCCGACGGGCCCGGTGCCCTGGTGGCCGCGGGGTCGGCCGCGGACCTCGGCGTCGGCTTCATGGGCTGGCACGCCGACCTCCGCCGGAACCGCTGCGGCGCGGTGCTCAGCCCGAGGGCGACCTCGGACGGGGAGCTCGTCGGGGCACAGCTGGCCCGCAGCGCCACGTCAGCTCGCTCCCGACCGGGGCGGGCCCACGTGCACCTCGGCGACGGCGTCACCGTGCCCGTGACGGTGCCCCGCGGCTGACGTTCCCGGGCGGAGCGGCCAGGCCTGGGCCCGCAGACCCGCCGACCCGCGGGACCGCGGGACCGCAGGCCAGGAGGCCTGCGGTCCCGCGGGTGCGCCGTGAGGACGTCAGGGGGCGCTCGACACCGGCAGCTCCTCGGCGGTGTCTCCGTGGCCACGTCGGCGACGACGGACGTGGAGCGCCACGGAGGCCACGAGCATCACGGCCCCGGCCAGCGTCACGCCCAGCGCCGCCGCACCCGCCTGCAGGCTGCCGTCCGCCCCGGTGAACGCCAGCCCCGCCGGTGCCGTCGCCGGCGCGGGCGTCTCGGCGGGGAGCTCGGGGACCTCGGGGGCCACCACGCTGAACGACTCCGCGAGGTGCACGGTCGTGTCGGCGAACGCGGGCACCACCTGGACGCCGTCGGCGTCAGGCACGGAGCCCTCCGACGTGAACAGGAACACGTAGTGGCCCTCGCGCTCCACCGGGAGGCACGGCGACTCGTAGGTGCCGTCGCCGCTCACCGTGGTGCTGGCCCGGCCGGCGAGCAGGGCCTCGTCGATCTCCGCGATCGGGCCGAGGTCGTGACCGGCGGCGAGGGCCTCGGGGAATGGACCGACGAGAACGGTGTCGACCCGCGCCTCCGGCGCCTGGCCGTTCCACTCGGTGACGGTCAGCTCGTCGCTGACGCAAGCGCCGGGCTCGACCTGGTCGGCCCCCACGACGGTGGTGGAGACCTCGGGCGCCCACGGGACGAAGGTCGTCTCGGAGGCGGTGCCGAAGGGAGAGCGCCAGCCCTGCACGCGGTCCCGGCCCGCGTCGACCGGGGTGTCGGAGGGGTCGATCGTCTCCACCCACGTGAACCAGCCGCCGCTCGGCAGCTCGCAGCCCGGCGTCGTGTAGGTGCCGGGGCCCTCGTCGACGACGACGCTCACGTCGCAGACGACGGGCGCGTCGGAGGGCCAGTCGTCGGCGCGCGCGACGGGCTCCCGGAAGGGGCCGAGGAGGCGGCTGCGCACGGTGACGGGGACGGGCTGCCACGTGCCCGCGACGTCGTGGCGGCCCCACTCCGAGAGGAGCCCCTCGCCCGGCAGCACGTCGACGGTGAGCTGGTCGGTGACCGTCGTGCCGGGCTCGGCGACGACGTCGCTGGTGCGGGTCTCTACCCGGGGGCGGAAGGGCAGCGGCGAGAGGGCCTCGGCGCTCGCCGCGCCCGAGGCCTCGACGCTGGTGCCGCCGGAGAAGAGGATGCGCTGCGAGCCGGCCGGGCTCGTTCCGGCCGTGACGATGCGCCCATAGGGCAGCCCGTCGAAGCGCGTGTCGGCCGACACCTCGACCTGGGCGAGGTCGCCGGTCGCGCGGAAGTCGAGGTCGACGCCGTTCTGGACGACCGCCGTCGTCGAGCCGTCGGCGAACGCCCCGCCCGTGAGGGCGACGGTGCCGTCGTGCTGCGGCGTGAGCAGCTCGGGCCCGCCGCCGACCCGGTCGACGGACAGGTCGGAGCGGAGGGTGCCCGTGCCGTCGTCGCGGAGCTCGACGGAGGTCGACGCCGTGACGGAGGTCGACGCTGCGGCCGTCGCCTCGGCCAGCATCTCGTTGGCCCGGTCGAGCACGATCGGCCAGCGCTCGTTGGCGCGCCCCGCGTAGTACCGCTGGGTGTGCCCGTTCAGCCCCGTGATCGTCCACACCGCGAGCTGCCCCGCAGCGGCCGTGTCGGCGTCGGTGGTGTCGCCCCAGGTGCGGGCGATGTAGGCCAGGCGAGCGTGGTCGGCGGTCGAGACGCCGACCACCTCCGAGCCGGTCTCCGTGTCGTAGTGGTTGCCGACGGGCGACGACTTGCCGGCCTCGAGGCAGAAGGCCTGACGCCCGTCGTCGAGTCGGTAGGTGCCGAGGTACGAGACGCCGTCGCCGCGCCAGAGGTGGCCGGTGCCGAGGCCCGCGCCCGTGACGGCCGTGGCGGGCGCCGCGAGCCAGAGCGGCCCGGCCACGAGGGCGAGGACGATCAGGAGGGCCGTGAGGAGAGCAGGACGAGGTGGCCTGGGAGGGCGGTGCGATGAGGTCATGCGATGACCCTGGCGAAGGTGTCGCGGCGGATGAGGGACGACCTTTTCTTCCTGTGGACGACGAGGCGGGGGGCGTCGCGGGGGAGGACGGGCCCTACCCGTCGACGCTGTCTCGATCGCGACGCGGGCCCAGTTCGGCGAGGTGAACGTGGCGATGCCGTCGCGGTACCTGCAAGAGATCCCGGTCGAGCTGATCGACTGGAAGCAGTCGCCCGGCATGGCCGACAGCCGAGGAGGCACGCAGCCGAGGGCGCTCAACGCGCGTCGCGAGGGCGGTGCGGGCGACCGTCTCGGCTCGACCCCGCGCGCCAGCGGCGGCTACGGCGGCGGCAGCTACGACCGCGCGACCGCGGCGGCCAAGACCAAGCCGAAGACGGAGTGGTCGAACCGGGTCACCGGCACCGTGCGCGACAACGGCGACCTCGAGCTCGAGCAGGGTGACCGCATCTCGCACGTCGACTTCGGTGAGGGGCGCGTCATGGCCATCACCGGCGTCGGTGCCCGCCGCATCGCCGAGGTGCTGTTCGACACGGCCGGCCGCAAGAAGCTGCTGATCAAGGTCGCGCCGATCGAGAAGTTGGTCTAGCGATGACAGACAACCGCGAAATGGATGAAAGCCCTCTCGTGGGTGTGCGCCGGACACCTAGCGGGGTTCCACTCATGGCTGCGCCCTCCGACGAAGATCTGCATTTCGTCGACGACGTCGAGCCCCTTCACGTGCAGTGGACCACGAGCTGATGCCTCGACCAGGTCTTCGGCCACATGGCTGTAGCTTGCGGCTAGAGGGATCCTGTCTAGGGGCGCGCCTGGGTCTGCAAGCTTGGCTATGCGGCAGAGCGCGCTGGTCGAGTAGAGGCCGTTTGTCGAACCGTTCGCTAGGCAGCCGAGTCTCGCCGGCGACGGCTTCGTTCCTGGCGTTCTGCTGGCTCTCCTCCAAGGTGGTCTCCTCGCCGTAGGGCGCGGCACGCCCGAGCTGCCGCATCAGGCAGGCCTCCTCGTGGCTCGCCAGCGCTCGCTGGCCAGGCCGTCGTCGTCAGGCTGCCGATATGAATACCGCCCAGTTCTTGTGTGGAACATGTCAATACTGGCAGGATGCCGCTGGGAAGCGGACTTTCCGCTGGGGTTCGACTGGGCGTTCGGCGTCACTTGCTGCACGACATCAGTCGTATGCAAGGAGCCCCATTGCCCTTCTTCGCAGTCAATGGTGAGGATCGAAATGAAGAAAATGAAGATGTCGATAGCCGTCGCGGCGCTCGTTGTCGGTGCCGTAGCTCTGCCGGCTGGTGTTGCCGGCGCGGCTGAGCTGGGTGGGTGGGATGAGAACACCGGTTCGTTCTCGACCTCATCCGGCCCTGAGATCGGTGGCAGATCGGCGGCGGTGACCGCGGTGAACCACCGGGGTGCATCTGAAGAGAAGGTCGTCAACGGGTACACGAACAAGCGCGCGAAGGGCTGGACGACGTGGGTAGGCGTGCGCCACTACACGACTGCTCGGATGGAGAGCGGCAGCACGGTTCTCACCAGCTCGGGTCGTCAGTGGGGCACGAGCGGCACGCAGGCCACGTCGCCGTGGTTCGTCGCGAACCACACCTACGGCAAGGGGTCAGCGAAGTCCTACTACGGCCGGTAGGACCTCGGGGCGGGAGGGTTCTGCCCTCCCCCCCTTCTCGCTTCTAGCCATTCGGGAACCTCATGAACCGTCGAGAACCTCTCTTGAGCGTGACGCTCCTAGTACTGTTCAGCGCCCTCGGCGCAGGGATCGGCGTCTACGCCGATGTCCGCAGTGCCGTTGCCTTGGAGGGAGGAAACCTCTACAGCGCCACGGCGGTGAGGCTCGACTCGCTCGATGTCGTCGATCAAGCAGAGCTCGACAGGACACCCCCCACCGGCCGCCTCTTCCAGGAGCTCGACGGTAGCGGCCACCTGCGGGTGGTTCGCACGCTGGGCCGACCTGAACCGTTGCCGATCCACGAAGGAAGACAGTTCCGCGCCACCGACGAGCGTGTTGCTCTCGTCGGCCACCAGGTGGCTACACGCTTGAACAACGGGCGGCGCTACGTCGACTACGAGGGGCAGGCGTTCTTGGTCATCGGCCGTCTCGGTGTCCGTGCCGACAGCGGACTCGCCCATGACGTCTTGCTGCAGGACCGGGACCTCGCCAGCGTCGACGGGCCTGTCATTGTCGACGTAGAGGGCGGCGCGCAGGCGCTGCCAGACATGAGGGTGAGAGCGACGGAACCGGTAGGCGGGCGAACAGATCAACGCACCAATATCGACTACGTCTCACCGATCGTCATCCTGTGCGGGTGGGGACTCACGCTCTTCGGTGCGGGGGCCTCCGGGCTGCTCATCGCGGGCTTCCGCAGGCCGGTCGCAGCCGTTCAGTACCGGCTCGGTTCTCGACGCCTGCGCGTGCTGATGTTGAGCGTTCTCCCTCTCGCCTCGCTCGCTGGGGCTGTGTTCGTGACGGTCTGGGGCCTCGCGCTGGCCTCAGCGGGAGCGTTGCGCTCTGCGACGGAACTCGCGGCCGCAGCGGGCGCACCGCTCGTGCTGAGCACCGTCGTCTCTGCGGGGGCCCTCGCAACATCGCTCTGGGTGAGGGACAGATGAACGCGTCGTCGCTGCTGCGCGGCACCTACGGCCGTCTCGTGGCGAAGGTCTTCGTGCTCGCCTTCCTCGTGACGAGTCTTTACAACGTATTCAGCTTCTCGCGGTCGACCCAGGATGCGGTCAGCCAGAGCTTCGACGACTCCGCCGAAGTCGACATGTACGGCCTGACCGATCGCTTGACTGACCCTGCGCTTTTCGAGCAGTACCGGAAGTCCCTGGCGAACCTTGAGAAGGTCACCACCTTCTATGACTCCCTCGAGCAAGGCGCCCCTGCAGGCGTGCGGCTGCTCTCTGCGTTCGATCAGGCCATGCCGGTCGCGGACTTCGCGGGCGGGCAGGCGTTCGAGCAAGGCTACGGAACCCAGGAGACAGTGCAGGGTCCCTACGAGGATCCGGTCCTGGGCAAGCAGGTCGTGAACGTCAAATCCGTGCAGCTGAGCGAATCCACCTTCGACTTCTACAACCTCGCGGGTCAGAACGACATCGATCTGGACTGGGGTGCTGTCGACTACGACAGCGAAACGATTCCTGTCCTCCTCGGGGCCGACTACGACGGTGTCTACGCCGTCGGCGACCGCCTCACCGCCAACTACTACTTCAAGCCCACCCGCATGCGGGTCGCCGGGTTCCTCCCGCCGAACGCCTCGATGTTCTACCAGGGCGACATCAATCATTTTCTGGACGACCACCTCGTCGTTCCCTACCCGAGAAGCATCACCGGGGCGGCCGAGGCCGATCCGGGGTTCTACGGCATCCTCGCCTTCGCGATGCTGAACGCCAACATCGCCGTCGACCGAGGCCAGCCCGATACGGTGGTCTTCACGACACTGCAGAGCGCAGCGACGTCATCAGGGTTCGACCAATACGCCTTGCTGAGCGTGCCGAGCTACCTGACGCAGTTCGCCTCAGTCCGCGCTCTCGTTCACGACAACTTCGCCCTGGTGCTGACCGTCGAGTGCCTTGTAGCGGCGGCATCTCTCGTGATGAGCGGCATCCTGACGAACAGCGCGACCCGACGCAGAGAACGACGAATTCGCATCGCGTGGGAGCTCGGGCAGAGCCGCAGCGACCTCGGACGAGCAGTGCTGACCATCGTCGCCATCGAGTACGCCAGCCTTGCTGTCGTATTCCTCGCGGTCACGCACCTGCTTCCGAACCAGGATTCGTCCGCACGGACATTCTGCCTGACGCTCATCGCCCTGCTGGGGGCCGCGGATCTGTTGCGTTGCCGTACGCAGCTCCGACACACCATCCGACACCGTCCAAGGAACGAACCATGACCGAACTCCTCGGGCTGCAGTCGCTCACCAAAGCCGTGCGCGAGCCCAACGGCGCCATGCGCCCGATATTCGACAGCCTCACCTTCACCATGGCATCTGACGAGCGTTCGGTGGCACTCCTCGGGCGAAGCGGCAGCGGCAAGACGACGCTGCTGCGAATCATCGCCGGCCTGGATGGTCGATACGACGGACAGTACGTCTTCCAAGGCACGGCGCTGGCGAAGCACCTCGATCCGCTCGCTGACCACCGACGACGGCACATCGGCCTCGTCGCGCAGTCCTACGATCTCCTCGACGACTTCACCGTTGAACGGAACGTCCTCTTCGGCGCCCGCGGACTGGAGCAACCGGAGCGCCGGACGAGGGAGGCCCTCGCGTTGGTAGGGCTGGAGGGCATGGGCAAGAAGCCGGTCACCAAGCTCTCCGGGGGGGAGGCCCAACGTGTCGCGATCGCGCGAGCGATCATCAGGCGTCCCACCCTCATCCTTGCTGACGAGCCCACCGGCGCCCTCGACGAGGACACCGAAGGCGAGATCCTCGATCTCTTCACCCGTCTTCAGGAGAGCGGAACCAGCTTCATCATCGCCACTCACAGTCCTCGCGTAGCGGCAGCCTGCCACCGACGCGTGATGGTGGCAGACCGTCGCCTTCGTGAGCTCGGAGACGACCGTGGACCCGTGCGCGCTGCCCTGCCCATTGCGGGTGGTGGATGAACGACGCGACTGACGACAGCGCGCGACTTCGGCTCACACCGGACACGACGACGCCCGCCCGCCGTAGTTAGGTGGGCGGGCGTCGTAGCGGTGCTGCTGTCTACTCGGTCTCGTCGAGGTCGATGTCCTCGCCCGCGAGGTCGTTGTCGGCGAGGCCCGGCTCGGCCTCGCGCGGCGACCCGCCGGTGGGGCCGTCGTTGCCGTCGCCGAGGCCCGGCAGCACGGTCTCGCCGGCGACCGCGTCGTTCGTGACGATCTGCTGGCTCTCCTCGAACTCGGTCTCTTCGTCGTAGGGCTCGTCGCCCGAGGCGGCGGGCACGTGGGTGTCGCTCATGGTGCGTCCTTCCGGTGGTGGGTCAGGGATGGATGGAACAGCGGTGGGTGGTGAGAGAAGCAGCCGCTCAGCTCAGGCCGAGCTGCTGCATCAGGCCGGCCTCGTCGGTGGCGCCCCAGCGCTCGACGAGCAGGCCGTCGTCGTCGAAGCGGCCGACCTGGATGCCGCGCACGGTGAACGACTTCCCGGTCGCCTCGTGGCCCTGGAACGGCCCGGTGTGCGTGCCCGAGATCGTGAACACGGCGGTCACGTTCTCGTCGTCGGCCACGAGCGTCTCGACCGCGAGGTCGACGTCGGGGAAGGCCGTGAAGAAGTCGCTCCAGAACGCCTTGATGCCCGCGACGCCCGCGGGCGCGCCCGGCGCCGGGTCGTGGTCGACGACGTCGGCGTGGAAGCCCTCGCCGAGGCGGTCGACCTCCCGGGCGGTGAGGATCTCACTGATCAGCTGCTGGGCGGCGAGGTTCTTGTCCTTCGACATGCGTGTCTCCTAGTGGTCCTGGTGCGGTGGTCGGGGGTGGTGCTCGGGTCGCTCCCGGTCTACTCCGCCGGGGTGTCAGACGGCCTTGAGCAGGTCGTGCTCGACGACGGCCTCGACGGCGAGGACCTTGTAGCCCTCGCTCTCGAAGAAGACCGTCAGCCGGTCGTCCTCCGTGCTCATGACCGTGCCCTCGCCCCAGGCGGGGTGCGTGACGCGGGTGTCGGCGTCGAAGAGCGGGGCCGGAGCATCCGACCCGACCCGCGACTCCTCGGCGGCCGGCAGCTCGGGAGCCTCCTCGGCCGCGCGGCAGTCGTCGCAGTTGCCGCAGCGCTCGGGCGCCTCCTCGCCGAAGTAGCCGAGCAGGAAGCGTCGGCGGCAGCCCCGGCCCTCGGCGTAGCTGCGCATCATCGCGATGCGCGACTTCTCGACCCGGTCACGCGCCTCCGCGGTCTCCCTCGCCCGCTCGGCGGCCGTCTCGGCGTCGACGCCGGAGGTCGCGGTGTACCCCTCCTTCTCCTCCCGCACGGTGCCCGCCTCGAGCAGCAGGTCGACCAGGCGCGACACCTGCCGCGGCTTGAGATCGGTCGCCTCGGCGATAGTCGTGCGCCGCACCGGCCCCGAGGAGGCGCGGACCGCCTCGTACACCGACCGCAGCTCGGCACGGGACGGCAGCCCCGACGCGAAGAAGGACCGCAGCCCCAGGTCCTCCGGCCGGTAGTGCAGCGTCGCGTCGGCGGGCTCACCGTCACGCCCGGCCCGCCCGATCTCCTGGTAGTACTCGTCGAGCGACTCGGGCACGTCGGCGTGCACGACGAAGCGCACGTCGGGCTTGTCGATGCCCATGCCGAAGGCGCTCGTCGCCACGACGACGTCGATCTCGCCGGCGTGGAAGCGCTCGTGCAGGGCCCCGCGCTCGGCCGAGCGGAGGCCCGCGTGGTACGCCTCGACGGTGCGGTCGGGGCAGCGCTCGCCGATCTCGTCGGCGTAGCGCTCGCTCTCGGAGCGGGTCGCGACGTAGACGATGCCGGGGGTCACGAGCTCCGCGACCTGCTCGACGACGGCACGGCGCTTCTCGGCGTCGTCCTCGTGGCGCACGACCGAGAGCGACAGGTTGGGGCGGTCGAAGCCGCGGCTGATGACGAGCGGGTCGCGGAGGCGCAGGCGCTCGATCACCTCGTCGCGCACGGGGCCCGAGCCGGTCGCGGTGAGCGCGAGCACCGGCGGGCGGCCCAGGGCCTCGACGACCTCGCCGAGGTGAAGGTAGTCGGGGCGGAAGTCGTGGCCCCACGACGACACGCAATGCGCCTCGTCGACGACGAAGAGGGCGACGCCCGCGCGCGACAGGCGCTCGACCGTCTCGTCGCGGGCGAGCTGCTCCGGCGCGAGGAAGACGTAGGTGATCTCGCCCGCCTCGATGCGACGCCAGCTCTCGTCGTTCTCCGCGTCGGAGTGCCCGGAGTTGATGTCGGCGGCCGGGGGAGCGTCCGGGTGGCCCACGAGCCCGGCGACCTGGTCGGCCTGCAGCGCGATGAGGGGTGAGACGACGACGGTCGGGCCGTCGAGCAGCGCGCCGGCGACCTGGTAGATCGCGCTCTTGCCCGAGCCCGTGGGCATGATGCCGAACGTGTCGCGGCCCGAGAGCACCGCCGTGATGGCTTCGGCCTGGGCGGGGCGCAGCTCGTCCCACTCGAACAGGCGGGCGGCGATCTCCGCGATCGCGGCGGCGTCGGGGGCGGTGCGGGCGGGCTTCTTCGCGGTGCGGCTCATGGCGTTCCTCGTGGTGCGGGCGGCGCCGTGGTGCGCCGGGAGTGACCATGAGATTCCCGGCCCCGGCGACACGCTCGGGCTCCACAGGCGATCGGCAGAGATCCCTCCCCATCCGTACCCCGGCCGGGGAGAGTACCCCCGTCACGGCTCCCGAGGGCGGCTCACAGGCCAGGCGCTAGGCTGGCCGAGGCCTGTTCGTCACGACGTCGAGACACTTCGGCTGAGCCGTGACGAGGCCGGTGCCGCCCTGCGGCACGACCGAGCTAGCACTGGCGCAGCGATGCGGATTGGAAGAACAGCGTGGATCTTTTCGAGTACCAGGCCAGGGACTTGTTCGAGTCCTACGGCGTGCCCGTCCTGCCGGGCATCGTCGCCGACACCCCTGAGGAGGCGCGCGCGGCGGCCGAACAGCTCGGCGGCGTCACCGTGGTCAAGGCCCAGGTCAAGGTCGGCGGTCGCGGCAAGGCCGGCGGCGTCAAGGTCGCGAAGACCCCCGACGAGGCGCAGGCCGCGGCGGAGGCCATCCTCGGGCTCGACATCAAGGGCCACGTGGTCAAGCGCGTGATGGTCGCGGGCGGCGCCCAGATCGCCCAGGAGTTCTACTTCTCGGTGCTGCTCGACCGGGCGAACCGCTCGTACCTGTCGCTCTGCAGCGTCGAGGGCGGCATGGAGATCGAGCAGCTCGCCGTCGAGAAGCCCGAGGCCCTCGCGCGCGTCGAGGTCGACCCGCGCGCCGGCATCGACCTCGCGAAGGCGGAGGAGATCGCCCGCGCCGGCGGCTTCCCCGACGAGCTGGTCGGCAAGGTGGCCCCGGTCATCGTCAAGCTCTACGCGGTCTACGAGGGGGAGGACGCGACGCTCGTCGAGGTCAATCCGCTCGTGCTCACGGAGCAGGGCGACGTCGTCGCGCTCGACGGCAAGGTCTCGCTCGACGAGAACGCCGCCTTCCGCCACCCCGCGCACGCCGAGCTGGAGGACGCCGACGCGGCCGACCCGCTCGAGGCCAAGGCCGCGGCCTCGGGCCTCAACTACGTGAAGCTCGACGGCGAGGTCGGCATCATCGGCAACGGCGCCGGGCTCGTCATGTCGACCCTCGACGTCGTCGCGTACGCCGGCGAGGCGCACGGCGGCGTCAAGCCCGCGAACTTCCTCGACATCGGCGGCGGAGCGAGCGCCGAGGTCATGGCGGCGGGCCTCGACGTGATCCTCGGCGACGAGCAGGTCAAGAGCGTCTTCGTCAACGTCTTCGGCGGCATCACGGCCTGCGACGCGGTCGCCAACGGCATCGTCGCGGCCCTCGGCATCCTCGGCGACTCGGCCACCAAGCCCCTCGTCGTCCGCCTCGACGGCAACGCCGTCGACGAGGGCCGACGCATCCTGGCGGAGGCGGCGCACCCGCTCGTCACCGTCGTCGCGACCATGGACGAGGCGGCCGACAAGGCCGCCGAGCTGGCTTCGAAGTAAAGGACCTCAGAACAATGTCGATCTTCCTCACCCGCGACAGCAAGGTCATCGTCCAGGGCATCACCGGCGGCGAGGGCACCAAGCACACCGCCCTGATGCTCAAGGCCGGCACCCAGGTCGTCGGCGGCGTCAACGCCCGCAAGGCCGGCACGACCGTCACCCACGGCGACGTCGAGCTGCCCGTCTTCGGCACGGTCGTCGAGGCCGTCGAGAAGACGGGCGCCGACGTCTCGATCGTCTTCGTGCCCCCGGCCTTCGCGAAGGACGCCGTCATCGAGGCCATCGAGGCCGAGGTGCCGCTCGTCGTCGTCATCACCGAGGGCATCCCCGTGCAGGACGCCGCGGAGTTCTGGTCGCTCGCCAAGGCGAAGGGCACCACGCGCATCATCGGCCCGAACTGCCCCGGCATCATCACGCCGGGCGAGTCGCTCGTCGGCATCACGCCGGCCAGCATCTCGGGCAGCGGCCCGATCGGCCTCGTCTCGAAGTCGGGCACCCTGACCTACCAGATGATGTTCGAGCTGCGCGACCTGGGCTTCTCGACCGCCATCGGCATCGGCGGCGACCCCGTCATCGGCACGACCCACATCGACGCCCTCGAGGCGTTCGAGGCCGACCCCGACACCAAGGCGATCGTCATGATCGGCGAGATCGGCGGCGACGCGGAGGAGCGCGCGGCCGACTACATCGCGGCCCACGTGACCAAGCCGGTCGTCGGCTACGTCGCCGGCTTCACCGCGCCCGAGGGCAAGACCATGGGCCACGCCGGCGCCATCGTCTCGGGCTCGGCGGGCACCGCACAGGCCAAGAAGGAGGCCCTCGAGGCCGCCGGGGTCAAGGTCGGCAAGACGCCGAGCGAGACCGCGGCCCTGCTGCGCGAGGTCTACGCCGCGCTCTAGGCGCGACGCCCTCGCCGGCCCCGCCGACCCCGGTCGGCACGACGGGCGTGTGCGGCGTCCGCGGGCGGTCCCGACCGCCCAGGGACGTCGCACACGCCCGTTCGTCGTGCCCCGGCCCGGGCGCGGCGCGCCCGCGGGGCGGGTCGGCGGCCCCGCGCGGCCCCGGTACAGTCGAGCCCGATGAACCGCCCAGTCACCGCCGTCTTCGCGGCCCTCGAGGCCCTGCTCGTCGTCGGCATCGGCGTCGGGCTGCCGGTCGTCGTGCTCAGCTCGCTCTGGGCCTTCCAGTACGGCC
This sequence comes from Frigoribacterium sp. NBH87, assembly GCF_014217665.1. Classification (NCBI taxonomy): domain Bacteria; kingdom Bacillati; phylum Actinomycetota; class Actinomycetes; order Micrococcales; family Microbacteriaceae; genus Frigoribacterium; species Frigoribacterium sp. NBH87. Next base: position 1,535,908 of record NZ_CP043650.1, on the reverse strand, counting down.
TGCAGATCGACTGGATCGTCTTCTGGCGCGCCGCCGTCGACGTCTGGCTCGTCGGCCACGGCGTCGACCTCACCCTCCAGCTCAGCCCCGCCAAGGCGGCGGCCTCCGGGGTCGCCGGCGCCGACGCGCCCATCTCGGTGACGATCGCCGCCCTGGGCTTCTCCGTGCTGACCGTCCTGCTCGCCGTGCGGGCGGGCCGGGCGATCGCCGAGACGCCGCACCGCGTCATGGGCGTCCTCGTCAGCACCGGGGCCTTCGCGCTGCTCAGCACGGGCCTCGCCGCCAGTGCCCGGCACGAGCTCGCGACGCCGTCGTTCGTGCAGGGGATCGTGCTGCCCACGCTCGTCTACGCCGTGCCGCTCGTCGCCATGGCGGAGGTGACGCGGCGTCGCCGTGACGCCGAGCCCGACCCGGTCACGGGCTGGGTCGCCCGCACCGTCGGCCGGCTCCCCGACGCCGTCCGCGTCGTGACGGCCGCCGCCCTGCGCATCGGCGTCGGCAGCGCCGCCGTTCTGCTCGCCGTCTCGGGCCTCGTCGTCGGCCTGCTGCTCGTGACCAGCTACGCCGAGCTCATCACGCTCTACGAGGGCGCCCACGGCGGGTTCCTCGGCGGCCTCGCGCTCACCCTCGGCCAGCTCGCGCTGCTGCCCGACCTCGTCGTCTGGGCGGCCTCCTGGCTCGTCGGCCCGGGCTTCGCGCTCGGCACCGGCTCGGGCGTCTCGCCGCTCGGCACGACCGTGGGGCCGCTGCCCGCCGTGCCGTTCCTCGGCGCCCTGCCGACGGCCGACCTCCCGTTCGGCTTCGTCGGGCTGCTCGTGCCCGTGGTCGCCTCCTTCGTCGTCGCCACGCTGCTGCGCGGCCGGGTGCACGCCGCCCTGCGCCGGGCCGGCGTCGACGACCTGCTGCGCCGCGTCGTGGTCGGCGTCGCCGCGGGCGTCGTCGCGGGCCTCGCGGTCGGACTGCTGGCCTGGGCCGCCTCCGGCTCGGCCGGGCCCGGCCGTCTCGTCGACGTCGGCCCCGACCCGCTGCTCGTCGGGGCCTTCGCGGCGCTCGAGGTCGGGCTGCCCGCGGCGCTGGCGCTGACCCTGTCGATCCGCAAGTTCCTGGGGCACGACGACGAGGGGCACGACGACGACGGGCGCGAAGAAGACCGACGCGAGGACGCGAGGCGCGACGACGCGCGGCGCGAGCACACGCGGCGCGAGTCCGACCTCCGTGCCGCCGGAGCCGGGCGCGACCGCGACCGCGACCGCGACCGCGACCGCGACGGGGCGCATGCCGTTGGGCCGGAGATCCCCGACGGCCACGGTGACGCGGAGGCGACGCCCTCGCGACGCCGGCTCCCTCGGCTGCCGACCCGCGCCTCGCTGCCGTCGCTGCCGAGCCTGCCGAGCCTGCCGTCGATCCCGTCGCGGCGACGCCGTGAGCACGACGACGACGCGACCGGCCCGATCGACGTGGTCGCGACTCCGCCCGAGCCCGCCGGCACCGGCACCGGCACCGGCACCGCCAGCGGAAGCGCCCGTGGCGCCCGCGACGACGACGGCGACGCCACCGAGCAGATCGACGGACTGACCCGCTGACCGGGGCCCCGTCGGGCCACCGCTAGGCTTGCCGGGTGCTGAAGCTCGTGGTGCTCATCTCCGGTGGCGGCTCGAACCTGCGTGCCCTGCTCGAGGCCGCGCAGCACGCCGACTACCCCGCGCGGGTCGTCGCCGTCGGGGCCGACCGCGACGCCGACGGGCTCGAGCACGCGGAGGCGTTCGGCATCCCGACCTTCACCGTGCCGTTCACGGCGTTCCCCGACCGCGCGAGCTGGGGCGACGAGCTGCTCGCGCAGCTGACCGGCTGGGGCGCCGACCTCGTCGTGCTCAGCGGCTTCATGCGCCTGCTGCCGCCGCGGGTGGTCGAGGCGCTGAGCCCGCACCTGATCAACACGCACCCCGCCTACCTGCCCGAGTTCCCCGGTGCGCACGGCGTCCGCGACGCGATCGCGGCGGGGGTCGAGCAGACCGGCGCCAGCGTCATCGTCGTCGACGCCGGCGTCGACAGCGGGCCGATCCTCGCGCAGCGCCGCATCCCGGTGCTGCCGGGCGACGACGAGTCGTCGCTGCACGACCGCATCAAGATCGTCGAGCGCGAGCTGCTCGTCCGCACGGTGCACGACATCGCCACGAAGACCATCGACCTCGAACAGGAGCCCACCGCATGAGCGGTCACGCCATCGACCCCGCCCTCTACCGCGACCGCGACGCCGTGCCGGTGCGCCGGGCGCTGATCAGCGTCAGCGACAAGACGGGCCTGCTCGACCTCGCCGAGGCGCTCTCCGCCGCCGGGGTCGAGATCGTCTCGACCGGCTCCACCGCCTCCACGATCCGCGACGCGGGCTTCTCCGTCACCGACGTCAGCGCCGTGACCGGGTTCCCCGAGTCGCTCGACGGCCGCGTCAAGACGCTGCACCCGGGCATCCACGCCGGGGTGCTCGCCGACCTCCGCCTCGAGTCGCACGAGCAGCAGCTCGCCGATCTCGGCATCGCCGCGTTCGAGCTCGTCGTCGTCAACCTGTACCCGTTCGTCGAGACCGTCGCCTCGGGCGCCGCCGCCCCGACGGTGGTCGAGAACATCGACATCGGCGGCCCCGCCCTGGTGCGCGCCGCCGCGAAGAACCACGCCAACGTCGCGATCGCCGTCTCGCCCTCCAGCTACGCGCAGATCGTGAAGTCGCTCACGCTCGGCGGCACGACCCTCGCGCAGCGTCAGCGCCTCGCCGGCGAGGCCTTCGCGCACACCGCCGCCTACGACACGGCCGTCGCGGCCTGGTTCGCCGACAACGTCGGAGTCCGCGCCGAGCACGACGCCGCAGACACCGAAGCGGGCACCGAGGCAGGCGCCGAGGAGTCGCGGGTCGGCTTCCCGGAGCACGTCGCCCTCGAGGGCGACCGCCTCGCCACCCTGCGCTACGGCGAGAACTCGCACCAGGCGGCGGCCCTCTACGCCTCGCCCGCGGGCACGGGCATCGCGCAGGCCGAGCAGCTGCACGGCAAGGAGATGTCGTACAACAACTACGTCGACGCCGACGCGGCCCTCCGCGCCGCGTACGACTTCGCCGAGCCGGCCGTCGCGATCATCAAGCACGCCAACCCCTGCGGCATCGCGGTCGCCTCGCCCGACGCCGCCGACGCGATCGCCGACGCGCACCGCCGCGCCCACGCCTGCGACCCGGTGTCGGCCTACGGCGGCGTCATCGCCGCGAACCGCCCGGTCACGCGCGCCATGGCGGAGGTCGTGAAGGACATCTTCACCGAGGTCGTCATCGCGCCGGCCTTCGAGCCCGAGGCGCTCGAGGTCCTCACCACGAAGAAGAACATCCGCCTGCTGGTGCTGCCCGAGGGCTTCGCCCGCCCGACGCAGGAGGTGCGCCAGGTCTCCGGCGGCCTGCTCGTGCAGGAGGTCGACTCGTTCGACGCCTTCTCGTCCGAGGGCTGGACGCTGGTCGCCGGGCCGGAGGCCGACGCCGCCACCCGCGCCGACCTCGAGTTCGCCTGGCGGGCCTGCCGCTCCGTGAAGTCGAACGCGATCCTGCTGGCCGACGGAGGCGCCTCCGTCGGGGTCGGCATGGGCCAGGTCAACCGGGTCGACTCGTGCCACCTCGCGGTGACCCGGGCGGGGGAGCGGGCCACCGGCTCGGTCGCCGCCTCCGACGCGTTCTTCCCGTTCGCCGACGGCCTGCAGGTGCTGCTCGAGGCCGGCGTGCGCGCCGTCGTGCAGCCCGGCGGCTCCATCCGCGACGAGGAGGTCGTGGCCGCGGCGACGGCCGCGGGCGTGACGATGTACTTCACGGGGGAGCGCCACTTCTTCCACTGACGCCGCCCGCGTCGCTCTCCGGCCGCCCCGTCACGACCCGTCGTGGCGGGGCGGCCGTCGTCCGGCGTCCGGCTCGTTCGTCCGAACCACCTGGTCTTGCGGGGTGCGCAACGGATCACATAGTCTATGAGGCTGCCCGCAGCCGACGACCGTCGCCTCCGTCCCTCCTCCACTGCGCCGACCGGCACCTCCGGCGGCCGCCCGCCCCGCTCCTCCCCAGGAGCCCCGGCGGCCCTCCGCTCCACGCTCCGCGACGCCGCGCCCCGGCGTCGCGCTCCGATCACGACACTTGGACCACCCATGTCACGCCAGCCCTCCGCCCCCGCGCGCTCCGAGCCGGGTCGCCCGTCGACCGTCCGGTCGCTCGCGCGCCTCCGCCCCTACGTCGCGCCCGCCCTGCCGCGCATCGTGCTCGGCATGGTCGCCGCGCTGCTGGCCGCCGTCGTCGCCCTGGTCATCCCCGCCGTGCTGCAGCTGCTCGTCGACGGCCCGCTCTCGAGCGGCGACACCGCGCAGGTGTGGCCGGCCTTCGCCGTCGTGCTGGTGCTCGGCGTCGTCGAGGCGGGCATGATCGCCGCTCGCCGCCGGCTCGTGCTCACCCCGAGCACCCACGTCGAGGCCACCATGCGCAACGCGCTGTACGCCAAGCTGCAAGACCTGCCGGTGGCGTTCCACGACCGCTGGCAGAGCGGGCAGCTGCTCAGCCGGTCGGTCAGCGACCTGTCGCTCATCCGTCGCTGGCTGGCCTTCGGCGTCGTGCTGCTCGTCGTCAACCTGCTGACGATCGTCGTCGGCTTCGTCGTGCTCTTCTTCTACAGCTGGGTGCTCGCGCTGATTTTCGTCGTCGCGTCGATCCCGGTCTTCGTCGTCAGCCTCGCGTTCGAGAACCGCTACTCGGTCGTGGCCCGTCGCAGCCAGGACCAGGTCGGCGACCTCGCCACGAGCGTGGAGGAGAGCGTGCACGGCATCCGCGTGCTCAAGGCGTTCGGGCGGGGGAAGCACTCGCTGCGCGAGTTCGCGAAGCGCGCCGACGACCTGCGCGGCACCGAGATCGAGAAGGCGAAGGCCATCTCGCAGCTCTGGCTCTGGCTGCTGCTCGTGCCCGACGTCGCCTTCGCGCTCTGCCTGCTCGGCGGCATCTGGCTCGCCGCGGACGGCCAGCTGACGGTCGGCCAGCTCTTCGCGTTCTTCGCCACGGCGACCGTGCTGCGCTGGCCGGTGGAGTCGATCGGGTTCCTGCTGTCGATGACCTTCGACACCCGGACCGCGGTCGACCGCTTCTTCGAGGTGATGGACAGCGTCAACACGGTCACCGACCCCGAGCACCCCGAGACGATCGCCGAGCCGCTGGGCCGGCTCGAGTTCGAGGCCGCGCACTTCCGCTACCAGGACAGCCCGGCGCAGTTCGACGACCTCGTCAACGGCGTCGACCTCGTCGTCGAGCCCGGCGAGACGATGGCCCTGGTCGGCCTGACCGGCTCGGGCAAGACCACCCTGCTCGCCCTCGTTCCGCGCCTCTACGACGTCACCGGCGGCCGCGTGCTGCTCGACGGGGTCGACGTGCGCGACCTCACCCGGGCCGAGCTGCGCCGCCACATCGGCATGGCCTTCGAGGACGCGACGCTGTTCAGCGCCTCGGTGCGCGAGAACGTGCTGCTCGGCCGCCCCGACCTGGTCGACGACCCCGTCGAGTCCGAGCGCGTGCTGCGCGAGGCGCTCGACATCGCGCAGGCGCAGTTCGTCGACGAGCTGCCGGAGGGAGTCGACACGCGCGTCGGCGAGGAGGGGCTCAGCCTCTCGGGCGGCCAGCGGCAGCGGCTCGCCCTCGCGCGCGCGATCGCGGCACGGCCCGCGGTGCTCGTGCTCGACGACCCCCTGTCGGCGCTCGACGTCGACACCGAGGCCCGGGTCGAGGCGGGGCTCCGGCGCGTGCTCGCGTCGACCACGTCGCTGATCGTCGCCCACCGCCCGTCGACCGTCACCCTCGCCGACCGCGTCGCGCTGCTCGAGAACGGCGTCGTCACCGCGGTCGGCACCCACTCCGACCTGCTCGCCACGAACGAGCACTACCGCTACGTCATCTCGTCGCTCGACGACGGCGACGTCCCCAGCCGAGAAGAGGTGCTCGCGTGAGCGACCAGGCACTCCCGGGCGACCGCCCCGACGCCCCCGCCGAGCACGCCGAGCTCGACGGCCGCACGCCCGCGCAGAAGCGGATCGGGCAGGGCTCCTCGACCGAGGGGGTCCGCGGCGAGGAGAGGGACGACTTCACCGCGGCCGAGAGCAAGCGGCTCCGGGGGCGTTCGCTGCGCCTCCTCGGGTCGCTGGTGCGGCCGCTCCGCTGGCGCCTCGTCGTCATGGCGCTCGTCGTCGTGGTCAGCACGGCCTGCCAGGTGGCCGGGCCGGCGCTGATCGCGGCCGGCATCGACCGCGCCCTGCCCGCGCTGATGAGCGAGCAGGACTGGGCGCCGGCGCTGCTCGTCGTCGGCGTCTACCTCGCCACCGGCGTCGTCGGCGCGGTGCTGATGGCGCAGTACACCGTGCTCTCGGCGCGCATCAGCCAGGCGATCCTCTTCGACCTGCGCAAGCGGCTCTTCCTCCACACCCAGCGGCTCAGCCTGGAGTTCCACGAGACGTACACGTCGGGCCGCATCATCTCGCGGCAGACCAGCGACCTCGACTCCATCCGCGAGCTGCTCGACTCGGGCATCAACCAGCTCGTGCAGGGCCTGCTCTACATGGTCTTCACCGCGATCGCGCTCGTCAGCCTCGACGCCCCGAGCGGGCTCGTGCTCGCCGTCGCGCTCGTGCCGCTGGTCGCGCTGACGCGGTGGTTCCAGGTGCGCTCGCAGCGCCTCTTCCGCGCGACGCGCGTCACGAGCGCCCGGGTGATCGTGCACTTCGTCGAGACGATGACCGGCATGCGGGCCGTGCAGGCCTTCCGCAAGGAGGCGCGCAACGAGGTGGAGTACGCCGGCGAGGTCGAGGGCAACCGCGGCGCCAACTCGAAGGTGTTCACGCTCTTCGGCACCTTCGACCCCGGTCTCGTGCTGATCGGCAACGCGACCCTCGCGGCCGTGGTGCTGTTCGGCGGCTTCCGCGTGATCGGCGGCACGCTCGAGATCGGCGCGCTGCTCGCCGTGGCCCTCTACGCCAAGCGCTTCTTCGACCCGGCGGAGGAGATGGCGATGTTCTACAACAGCTACCAGTCGGCCTCTGCCGCGCTCGAGAAGATCTCCGGCGTGCTCGAGGAGCAGCCGAGCGTGCCCGACCCCGTGCGCCCGGTCGATCTGCGGCACGCGAGGGGCGCGGTCGACTTCGACGACGTCGAGTTCGCCTACTCGGCCGACGCCGTCGTGCTGCCGCAGTTCGACCTGCACGTGCCCGCGGGCCAGACCATCGCGCTCGTCGGCTCGACCGGTGCGGGCAAGTCGACCCTCGCGAAGCTGATGTCGCGGTTCTACGACCCCACCCGCGGCGCGGTGACGCTCGACGACGTCGACCTGCGCGACCTGCACCCGAAGGACCTCCGCCGGGCCATCGTCATGGTGACGCAGGAGGCGTACCTCTTCTCGGGCAGCGTCGCCGACAACATCGCCCTCGGCAAGCCCGACGCGACGCGCCAGGAGATCGAGCGGGCCGCCCGGGCCGTGGGCGCCCACGAGTTCGTCATGGCGCTGCCCGACGGCTACGACACCGACGTCGCGAAGCGCGGCGGGCGGGTGTCGGCCGGCCAGCGGCAGCTGCTCTCGTTCGCGCGGGCGTTCATCGCCGACCCGGCGGTGCTCATCCTCGACGAGGCGACCGCGTCGCTCGACATCCCCTCCGAGCGGATGGTGCAGGAGGCGCTGCAGACGCTGCTCGCCGACCGAACCGCGGTGATCATCGCGCACCGCCTGTCGACGGTCGCGATCGCCGACCGGGTGCTCGTCATGGAGCACGGCCGCGTCGTCGAGGACGGCACGCCCGCCGACCTCATCGCCGGCACGGGCCGCTTCGCCCAGCTGCACGCCGCCTGGCGGGACTCGCTGGTCTGAGCCGATCGCGCCGGCGATCCCCTCGCGCCGGGCCAGGCCCGCACCCCTTCCGAATTCGAGAGTGATCCGACCGCTGGGCCCCCAGAGCCAGGCTCTGCCGGGTCCCGGCGACCGGATCCCTCTCCGATTCCCCCGGGAGGGGCGGCCGGGCAGTCGGGTAGCCGGGCACGGGGGCAGGCACAGGGCCAGGGCGGGGCCGCCCGGAGGGGCGGTCAGTCGTCGGGCCACCAGGAGGCGCGGGTCAGGTCGACCCGGAAGGTGCCCGTCCGCGCCCAGAGCAGCGGTGTGCCCTCCACCCGGTACTGCTCCAGGGCGCGCTGCTCGTGCCCCTGCGGCGCCAGCCCCGAGGCGCGCACGACCCGCCACCACGGCAGCTCCGACCCCGCGTGGGCCATGACCTGGCCGACCCCGCGGGAGGAGCGCGACCCGACGGCCGCGGCGACGCCGCCGTACGTCATCGCGCGGCCCGGCGGGATCGCCTCGACCACGCTGACCACCCGCGAGGCGAAGTCGTCGCCGGCCGGAGGGGGGCCCGTCAGATCGCCGACGGGCGCGCTGTCCGACGGCTCACCGCTCGACGGCGGCGCCCCGCCCGACGGCGCACCACCCGACGGCGCACCGCCCGACGGCGCCCCGCCCGACGCCTCCGCCGCCGCCGCGGTCACTCCGCGTGGGGCGAGGGGGCGATCGTCAGCGCGGCGACGTGCTCGCCGTAGGGGGTCTCGCCGACGACCTCGAAGCCGATGTGCCGGAAGAACTCCTCCGGGCCGTCGTCGCCGGGCTCGTAGACCACCGTGAGGCGGTCGAAGCCCCGGAGTCGGGCCTCGTCGGCGAGGGCGTGCACGGCGAACCGGCCGATGCCCTGGCCCTGCTGGTCGGCGGCGACGTTCATGCGCCAGATGCAGCTGCGGAGGGTGTCGTCGTCGCTCTCGGCGTCGAAGTTGCCCATGATGAAGCCGACCACCTCGTCGTCGTCGACCACGACGCGCGGCCAGGCCGTCGTCGGGTTGACGTAGGCCTCGGCGATCGAGTGCGAGACGGGGGCGACGTACTGTTCCTGACCGGGCTTGAGCGTCAGGTTGTTGGCCGCCACGACGGTGGAGGCGGACAGTTCTTCGAGGCGCAGGCCGGTCATGGGCCCAGGCTAGTGGCGGTCCCGGCGGCGCACCAGCCGTGGCGGAGGGGGTTGCCCTGGCAGCATGGGAGCGTGCCTGCCGTGACCGAGCCCGTCCCCACCGTCCCCCTCGAGCCCGGCGACGCCGCCGCCTGCGTCGAGGTCTGGCTCGCGGCGCTGCGCGAGCGCGACGGGGCGGAGCCGGCGCGGGGCACCGCGGAGCGGGCGGCGGCCAAGTTCGCCGCGCCGTGGGTCGCCGGCCGCGGGGTGCACGACCCGACCGCCCCGGGCGCGGGGGCGGCGGGCTCGCCGGCGGCGCGACTCCTCGGCTTCGCCCTGGTCACCGCGCCCGGCTCGGGCTACCCGACCGACCCGCCCGACGCGGCGTACCTGTCGATGCTCGGCGTCGCTCCGGGCCACGGGCGCCGCGGCCTCGGCGGCGCGCTGCTCGACGCGGTCGCGGCCGACGCCCGCGCGGCCGGGCACGCCCGCCTCTCGCTGCACGTGATGCCGAGCAACGCTCCGGCGGTGCGGCTCTACGAGGCCCACGGCTGGCGGCCCCACGGCGAGCTGCACGAGCACCCGCTGCTCGGGCTGCCGGTGCGGACGTACCTGCTCGAGGGCTGACCCGGCGCACCGGCCCGCTGGCCCCCGCCCGCCCCGCCCGCCCCGCCGCCCCGCCTACCCGGCGCCCGTCGGCGACCGTGCAGCGGCCTCTCGGCCCGCTCCTGGCCCGACGGTGTTCGCTGTGGCGACACGAGCGAGACGCGCGGGCCCGACCGCCGTCGACGAGGAGGCACCATGAAGGTCTTGCTGCTGGGCGCCACCGGCGGAGTGGGGTCGCACGTGCTGCGCCTCGCGCTGTCGGCCGGCCACGAGGTCACGGTGCTGGTGCGCGACGCGTCGCAGCTCGACGTCGACGACGGCGTGCGCGTGGTGGTCGGCGACGCGACGTCGGCCTCCGACGTGGCCGCCGCGGTCACCGGGCAGGAGGCGGTGGTCAACGCCGTGGGATCGCGCCAGGTGCGGCACCCGGTCGAGGTCGAGGTGGGGCGGGCGCTGCTGCCCGCGATGACCGCGGCGGGGGTCCGGCGCCTGGTCGTCTGCTCGGCCTTCGGCGTCGGCGACTCCGAGCGCGACGCCAACGCCTTCCAGAAGATGTTCTTCCACACCGTGCTCGGCAAGGTCTACGAGGCCAAGGAGGTCGCCGACGCCGAGGTGCGCGCCAGCGACCTCGACTGGACGCTCGTCTACCCGACGCGCCTGCTCGACGGTCCCGCCAGCGGCGAGGTCGCGGTGGGGGAGCGTCTGCCCGAGGGGGCGTCGGGCTCGATCAGCCGCGGCGACGTCGCCCGCTTCATGCTCGCCCAGCTCGGCGACGACGCCTGGGTGCGCCGGACGGCCGTGGTCACCGGCGCCTAGAGGGCGGCCCTGGCCGGCCCCGCGGCCGGCCCGGGGACGCCGGCCCGGGGAGGACGAGCCCCCGGCCCGTCCCGTCCGGCCGCGAGCTACGCGCTGAGCCGGTCGTACAGCGCGTCGACCGCGGGGTCGACGACGCGGCGCGACGCGTCGGCGTCGTGCCACGCCACGATCTGGCGGGCACCCTCGGCGAACGGCACCCGCGGCTCCCAGTCGGGCACCAGAGCGCGGATCTTCGTCGTGTCGAACAGGGCCGGGTGGCTGCGGTCGCCGCGCAGGTCGGCGTCCCACTCCGGGGCGAGCTCGACGAGGTCGTGGGTGGTGCGGTGCACCAGCTGCAGCGACCCGCCCGCCGCGTCGGCCAGGCAGCGGACGATGCCGTTCCACGTCAACAGCTCGGGGCCCATGATGTTGTAGGCCTCGCCGAGCGCCTCGTTGCGGCCGAGCAGCCCGACGAACGCGGGCGCGAAGTCGTCGGAGTGCGTCATCGCCCACATCGAGGTGCCGTCGCCGTGCAGCACGACGGGCTCGCCGCGGCGCATCCGGTCGATGACCGTCCAGCCGCCGAGCAGCGGCACGTGCGTCTCGTCGTACGTGTGCGAGGGGCGCACGACCGTCGCGCGCACCCGCCCGGCGAGGTGCTCGTCGCGCAGCAGGCGCTCGCAGGCGATCTTGTCGCGGGCGTACTGCGACCACGGGTTGAACAGGGGCGTCGCCTCCGTGATCGGCAGCACGGCGGGCGGCTTCTGGTAGGTCGACGCCGAGCCGACGAAGACGTACTGCCCCGTGCTGGCGGCCACGACGCGCAGCATCGTCGCGAGCTGTTCGGGGGTGAAGGTCAGGAAGTCGGCCACGCTGTCGAACCGGCGGCCTCGCAGGGCGCCGGCCAGCGACTCCTCGTCGCGGACGTCGGCGGTCAGGTGCTCGACCTCGGCGGGCAGCGCACGGATCGAGGTGCTGCCGCGGTTCACGACCGTCACGGCCCAGCCGTCGCGCACGGCCAGCCGGACGCACGAGGCGCTGATCTGACCGGTGCCGCCGATCACGAGGAGGGTCTTCTGCGTCATCGCTCCACTGTGCACCCGCGGCGGGGCGGCGGCGCGCCCGCCCGGCGTGGCGCGGCCGAGGTCAGGGGGGAGTCGCGGGTCGAGCGACGAGGCAGCCGGGCGGAGGCGCGGTGCCGGCCCGTGACGGAGCCGCCCGTGACGGACGGGCCCTAGCCGTCGGCGAGCAGCCCGCGCAGCGACTCGAGCGTGTCGTGCAGCAGCCCGGGCAGCGCGTCGTCGTCGCCGCCCGCGAGCCAGCGGCCGATCGCGACGCCGAACACCGTCATCGTCACCTGGGCGGTCAGCGCGGCCGTGAGCGGGTCGACCCCCCGCTCGGCGAAGCCCTCACGGAGCGCGTCGCCGAGGGCCGACATCTTGTGCAGCTCGCGCTCGCGCAGGCCCTCGTCGCCGTCGATGACGACCTTGCGGGCGAGCACCGCCTCGACCCCGTCGGGGAACTGCGCGGCGGCGACGGCGTCGAGGTTCTCGGCGATGATCCGCATCGGCGAGTGCGACGCGGGCGCCTCGGCGATCATCCGCCGCGCGAGGGCGGGCACCTCCGACTGGCGGGCGAACAGCACCTCGCGCTTGTCGGCGAAGTGACGGAAGAAGGTGCGCGGGGTCAGGCCCGCCCGCGCGGCGATCTCGGGCACGGTCGTCTCGGCGAAGCCCCGGTCGCGGAAGAGCTCGAGCGCGGCCTGCTCCAGTCGCCCGCGGGCGTCGGGCTGCCATCTGCTCATGCGCCCATCCTAGTGATGACACGGAGTGACATCGTGTGTACAGTGACGACACGAGGTGACATCACCTCGCCGACGTCCAGGAGGACACCGTGACCGACGCCACCACCCCCGCCCGCGCCTCCGGCCCCGACCTCGCGGGGCTGACCAACGTCGCCGCCTGGCTCGACGCGCCGTTCGCCGACCTCACGGTGCGCCCCGCCCCGGTCACCGCGCCCGGCCCGCACGAGCTGCTCGTGCGCGCCCGCGCCGTCGCCGTGAACCCGGTCGACGTCGTCAAGCAGACGACCGGCGACCTCATGTACCGCTGGCTGCCCGCCCCCGCCGTGCTCGGCGAGGACGTCGCGGGCGACGTGGTCGCGGTCGGCTCGGCCGTCACCCGGTTCGCCGTCGGCGACCGGGTCGTGGCGCTCGCCGTGGGCGTCGAGAAGGGCGAGGAGCACGCGCCCGGCGGCGGCTTCCAGCAGCTCGTGCTCGTGCGCGAGGCGCTCGCCGCCCCCGTGCCCGAGGGCACGGCGTTCGAGGAGGCGGTGGTCCTGCCCCTGGCGGTGAGCACCGCCGCCAGCGCGCTCTTCCAGGGCGGGCAGCTCGGGCTCCGGCACCCCGTCGGCGCCCGGCCCGCCCCGACCGGGGGCGCCCGGGAGGTCGTCGTCGTCTGGGGCGGCACGACCAGCGTCGGCAGCGCGGCGATCCAGCTCGCCGTCGCCGCGGGCTACGACGTCGTCGCGACGGCCTCGCCCGCGAACCACGAGCGGCTGCGCGCCCTCGGCGCCTCGCAGCTCTTCGACTACCGCGACGCCGGCGTCGTCGACGACGTCGTGGCCGCCCTGCACGGTCGCCGCGTGGCGGGCGTGCTCGCGATCGGCACGGGGTCGGCCGACCCGTGCGTGACGATCGCCGCCCGCACCGGCGCGCCCCGGGTCAGCATGGCGAGCCCCTCGGTCTCGTTCGGCGGCGTGCCCCGGCGACCCGGCCTGAGCCTCGGCCTCGTGCGCACCGTGGTCGCGCTCGGCAGCCGCACCGCCGCGGTGATGGTGCGCAGCCGCCTCCGCGGGGTGCGGGCGACCTTCGTCTGGGGCAGCTCGCTCATGCACGACGAGGTCGGCCCGATGCTCTGGGCCGGCTACCTGCCCGCGGCGCTCGCCGAGGGCCGGTTCGTGCCGGCGCCCCGGGCCGAGGTCGTGGGGCACGGGCTCGAGCACGTGCAAGCGGCGCTCGACCGGCTCGGCGAGGGGGTGTCGGCGACGAAGCTCGTCGTCACGCTCTGAGCGGCGGGCGGCTCATTCCGTCGTCGGCATGGGCGAGCGAGCATCATGGTGGCGTGCCCCTCGACGATGCAGACCCGACCGCGATCGCGGACCCGAGCTCGACCCCCAGCCCTGCCCCCACGCCGCGTGCCGCCCCGCGCGACCCGGCCGCGACCGACGCGTTCCGCGCGGCGCGCGACTCGCTCGCCTCGGCGGCCGCCGCCGGTGACCACGACGCGGCCCGCGACTCCTTCCGCTGGCCCGACGTCGGCGACCGCTTCAACTGGGCCGTCGACTGGTTCGACGTGGTCGCCGAGGGCAACGACCGCACCGCGCTCTGGATCGTCGAGGAGGACGGCCGCGAGACGACGGTCAGCTTCGACGAGATGCGCCGCCGCTCCGACCAGGTCGCGAGCTGGTTCGTCGAGCGCGGCGTGCGCCCCGGCGACCACGTGCTGCTGATGCTCGGCAACCAGGTGGAGCTGTGGGAGGCGATGCTCGCGGTCATGAAGGTCGGCGCGGTCATCCTGCCCACCTCGGTGGTGCTCGCCGACCACGACGTCGAGGACCGCGTCGTGCGCGGCGACGTGCGGCACGTGCTCGTCAACGTCGCCGACGCGGCCAAGTTCGACGGGGTCGACCCGGGCGTCGGTCGCATCGTGGTGGGCGGGGAGCTCGAGGGGTGGGCCTCCTTCGAGGACTCGCACCGCGCCTCCCCGGCCCGCCCGGAGGTCGCGACGGCGACCGACGACCCCTGCCTCGTCTACTTCACCTCGGGCACGACGAGCAAGCCGAAGATGGTCGTGCACACCCACGCGTCGTACCCGGTGGGGCACCTCAGCACGACCTACTGGCTGGGCCTGCGACCCGGCGACGTGCACCTGACGATCTCGTCGCCCGGCTGGGGCAAGCACGCCTGGAGCTGCTTCTTCGCCCCGTGGATCGCCGAGGCCACCGTCTTCGTGCACAACCAGGCGCGGTTCTCGGCGTCGGCGCTGCGCGAGCAGCTCGACCGGGCCCGCGTGACCTCGTTCTGCGCGCCGCCGACGGTCTGGCGCATGCTGATCCAGTCGTCGCTGGGGGAGGCGCCGGTCGCGCTGCGCGAGGCGCTGTCGGCCGGCGAGCCCCTCAACCCGGAGGTCATCGACCGCGTGCAGCAGGCGTGGGGGCTCGACATCCGCGACGGCTACGGCCAGACCGAGACGACGGCGATCATCGCCAACCCGCCCGGCGGCCGCGTCGTCGCCGGGTCGATGGGCCGCCCGCTGCCCGGCGTCGACGTCGTGCTGGTCGACCCGGTCACCGGCGAGCAGGGCGACGAGGGCGAGATCTGCCTCGACCTGCGGGTGCGGCCCGTCAACCTCATGACGGGCTACCTCGGCGACCAGGCCCGCACGGCGGCGGCCACCCGCGACGGCCTGTTCCACACCGGCGACGTCGCCACCCGCGACGCCGACGGCATGATCACCTTCGTCGGCCGCACCGACGACGTCTTCAAGGCCTCCGACTACAAGGTGTCGCCGTTCGAGGTCGAGAGCGTCCTGATCGAGCACCCGGCGGTCGCGGAGTCGGCCGTCGTGCCCGCCCCCGACCCCGTGCGCCTCGCCGTCGTGAAGGCGTACGTCACGCTCGCCGCGGGCTGGGAGCCCACCGCCGAGACGGCGCGCGCCGTGCTCGCCCACGCCCGCACCGGCCTGCCCGCCTACGAGCGCGTGCGCCGCGTCGAGTTCACCGACGAGCTGCCGAAGACGATCTCGGGCAAGATCCGCCGGGTCGAGCTGCGGGAGCGCGAGGAGGCGGCGGCCCGGTCGGGCGAGCGCCTCGACGGCGAGTGGCGCGACGAGGACTTCCCGGGGCTGCGGGTGCGTTGAGGCGCGGCCCTCGGTCGCTCGTCGTCCGTTCGTCGCCCGCTCTGGGGGCGTCGGCGGTGCCGTCGGATCGGCCTGAGCTGCTGGTCAGCGGGCAGGATGGTGACTAAGGTCGGAAGGTCCGTCGACGAGGAGAACCGTGATCAGCAGCGCGAGCCCGGTGAGAGGCCTCTCGTGACCGACCCCGCATCGTCGCCCGTGCCGCTCACGCGGCGTGAGGCCAGGGCCCTCGAGCGTGCCGCCGAGGTGGCCGCCGCCGGGGCCGTCGAGCCCGCTCGCGACGCGTCGGAGTCCGGTCTCGAGCCCGTCGTGCCCTCGATCGTCCAGCCCGTCGAGCCGCCCGCGGCGGGGCCCGTGGTCCTGCCGGCCGCCGCTCGGCGCACGGTGACCACGCGCCACCCCGTCTCGGTGCCCCGGGGCGAGGGGTCGGGTCGACCGGCACCGCGCCTCCGGCAGCCGGCGTCGCTGCGGTCGGTGGCGGCCTCGCAGGTCGCTGGCGCCACGAGCGCTACCCCCGCCTCGGCTCGCTCGGCTCGCCCGGCTCGCTCGGTGCGGAGCGCGCTGCGGAGCGTCCGCGACGCCGCCGTGCCCGCTCTCGCGTTGGTCGCCGTCACCCTGTTCTTCTCCTCCAACGTCACGCCGGCGACGGCGACAGAGCTCGGCGGCTCGGGCGTGCAGACGTCGGCCACGGCGCCGCTGCCCGGCCAGACCCTCGCGGCCTCGCTCGTCGTGCTGACCGTCGACGACCGCGACGGCTTCGGCGTCACCGACCCGCCGCCTCCGCCCCCGCCGCCGCCGCCCGTCGAGGTGGCCGCCGAGTCGTCGACCGCGACGCAGGGCGGGTCGTCGGCGCGCAGTTCGTCCGGTGCGGCACCGCGCGGTGCGGCGTCCGGCGCCGGGACCGTCGTGAACAGCGGCACCGGAGACATCCGTTGGCCGTTCCCCGGCAGCGTCGTGCTGAGCTCGGGCTTCGGCCCGCGGGCGGCGCCGTGCGCGGCCTGCTCGAGCATGCACATGGGGCTCGACATGACGCCCGGCGGCGGGACGCCGATCGGGGCCGTCGCCGACGGGGTCGTGCGGGTCTCGGGGCTGCACGCGCAGTTCGGCCAGTACGTCGTCATCGACCACGTGATCGACGGGCAGAAGATCAGCACGCTGTACGCGCACATGCGCCTCGGCTCCAGCCCGCTCGTCACCGGCCAGTCGGTGGGGGTCGGCGAGCTCGTCGGAGCCGTCGGCCGCACCGGGGTCGCCACGGGTGAGCACCTGCACTTCGAGGTGCTCGTCGGGGGCTCGACGCAGGTCGACCCGAAGGCCTGGCTCGACGCGAACGCGGGCCGCACGCTCTAGGGCAGGGCAGGGCCGGGCCCAGCTCGGGCCGCACGCTCTGGGGCCGGGCCGGGCCGGGCCGTGCCGGGCCGGGCCGTGCCCGCTCGGGCCGGGCTGCGCCGGGCCGGGCCGGCCCCGGTGAGGCACCCCGTCTTCGCACCCGAACCCCGCCGCGGCGGGGTTCGCCTGCGAGGACAGGGTGCGTCACCGCACGCTCCGCGCGGGAACCTCGTCTCCCTCTCGGCCCGCGTCCCGTCGCACCAGCCCGGCGACGACGCACCACGTCTTCGCCTCCGAACCACGCCGCGGCGTGGTTCCCGTGCGAGAACGTGGTGCGTCCCCGTCGCCACGGCTGCGTCCCGCCCCGGAGCGACCCCCTGGCATCCCTCTTCCACTCTGGAGTGGAGGAGCGGAACTAGGCGGGCGGACCGGGCGGGCGGATGCTCCACTCTGGAGTGGAACAGCGGTCGTGCAGTGCGAGTGCCAGCGCGGCGGGGGCGCGGGCGGATCGCCGTTCCACTCTGGAGTGGTAGAGCGGATCTAGGCGGGCGGACCGGGCGGGCGGACCGGGCGGGCGGCTGCTCCACTCTGGAGTGGAACAGCGGTCGTGCAGTGCGAGTGCCGGAGCGGCGGGGGCGCGGGCGGTTCGCCGTTCCGCTCTGGAGTGGAGGAGCGGATCTAGGCGGGCGGACCGGGCGGGCGGATGCTCTACTCCGGAGTGGAACAGCGGTCGTGCAGTGCGAGTGCCGGAGCGGCGGGGGCGCGGGCGGTTCGCCGTTCCACTCCGGAGTGGAACGGCGGTCGTGCAGTGCGAGTGCCGGCGCGGAGGGGGGCGCGGGCGGTTCGCCGTTCCACTCTGGAGTGGAGGAGCGGATCGAGGCGGGCGGACCGGGCGGGCGGCTGCTCCACTCCGGAGTGGATCGAGCGTCCTGGACCGTCGCTTCCGCCCCGCCGGGCGACCGCCGCCCCGCCGGGCGACCGCCGCCCCGCCGGGCGACCGCCGCCCCGCCGGGCGACCGCCGCCCCGCCGGGCGACCGCCGCCCCGCCGGGCGACCGCCGCCCCGCCGGGCGACCGCCGCCCCGCCGAGCGACCGCCAGCCCGACGGTCATCAGCCGGCCGGACGGCGTCGGCATGCGGTCACGCACCCCCGGCGGCACGGCCCGCTGCGCCGAGACGCCGTCACGGGCCCCCGGGGGCGCGGCCGACGTCGAGCTCGACCCCGGCGGCCCAGACCCGGGCGACGTGCCAGTCGTCGGTCCAGATGACCAGGTCGGCGGCGTGGCCGGGCGCCAACAGCCCGAGAGGGGCTGCCCCCGCGGCAGGCGCCGCGGCGACCGCGGGTGCAGGTGCCACCGCCCCCGCCTCCGCCTCCGCCCCCAACCCCGCCCCCGTGCCCGCTTCCGCACCGGCCGATCCGGCAGGTGCCGCGGCGAGGCCGAGCGCCCTCGCCGGCGTCAGCGTCAGCGCCGTCACGGCCGCGACCGGCGACTGCCGTGCGGGGCCGAGGGCGACGCGCAGGGCCGCGTCCTGCGTCAGGGTCGAGCCCGCCAGCGTGTCGGTGCCCACCAGCACGGCGCGCCCGTCCGCCACGGTGACGGCGAGCCCGCCCAGCAGGTGCTCACCATCGCCTGCTCCCGCCGCGGCCATCGCATCGGTCACCAGCGCGACCCTGCCGGGCGCGGCGGCGAAGAGCAGCGCCGCCACCTGCGGGTGCACGTGCCGCCCGTCGAGCACGAGCTCCAGCGTCACGCGCTCGTCGCCCACGGCCGCCCCGACGGGCCCGGGCTCCCGGTGGTGCAGCCCGGGCATCGCGTTGAGGGCGTGCGTGAGCACCGTCGCTCCGCGCTCGAACGCCGCGGCCGTCAGCGCGTGGTCGGCCTCCGTGTGGCCCACGGCGACCACGACGCCCGCCGACACGAACTGCTCGACCGCCTCGAGGCCGCCCGGCAGCTCGGGCGCGACGGTCACCTGCCGCAGCACGCCGGGCGCGGCGGCGAGCAGGGCGTCGACCGCCTCCGGCGAGGGCGCGACGAGGTGCCGCGGGTCGTGGGCGCCCCGTCTCCCCGGGGCGAGGAACGGCCCCTCGAGGTGCGCCCCGAGCACGAGCGGGTCGCCCTCCCGCAGCGCGGCGACCCGCTCCAGCGACCGCCGGAGGCGCGGCAGCGGCGCCGCGACCAGGCTCAGGACGGAGCGCGTGGTGCCGTGCGCGCGGTGCACGGCCAGGCCGCCCTCGACGTCGGCGAGGTCGTCGTCCCAGGAGGCGCCTCCGGCCCCGTGGGAGTGCAGGTCGACCATCCCCGGCGTCAGGCGGGCCCCCGCGAGGTCGACGGTGGCGTCGGCGACCGGCACCGCGCCTCCTGCAGGCTGCCCGGGCGCCGAGGCCCGGGGGCCCGCGTCGACGTCGACGTCGACGTCGAGGTCGACCTCGCGACCGGTCGCGACGATGCGGTCGCCGTCGACGAGCAGCCACGTGCCGGGCCGCTCGCCCGAGGCGTCGACGGCGTGGGCTCCGCGGAACAGGACGGTCAGGAGCCGCCCTCCCGCCTCGCGACCAGCACGCCGGTCACGAGCGCGACGACCGCGACGACGACCGCGACCACGGGGTAGCCGAGCTGCACCCAGACGACGACGACCGCGCCGACGACGGCCGTCTCGACCAGGGTCTTGCCGACCCGGTCGGTCCGCACCACCGAGCGGGGCGACCGGAACAGCAGCCACACGGCGACGGCGAACAGCGGCGCGGCGACCATGGCCAGCACCGCCGGCCACGGGAACGGCCACGCCAGGTAGCCCCACGCCGCGAGGCTCAGCAGGCCGAAGGCCATCGTCGCGACGCGCAGCACGCCGAGCGGCGTGACGGGCCCGGTGCGCGAGGGGCCGGGGGGAGGCGCGGAGGAGGTCGGTGTCACCGGGCCAGCGTACGTCCGGCGGCTCGGCGCCCGCCCCGGCACCGCGGGCGGGACGGCCCGAGCGTCGGCGCCGCCCCCGCCCCGGCGCCCGACCCCCGCCGCTCCTAGCGGAAGACGATCGTGCGGGCCCCGTCGAGCAGCACGCGGTCCTCCGCGAACCAGCGCACCGCCTGGGTGAGCGTGCGGCTCTCCTCGTCCTGGCCGATCGCCATCAGCTCGGGGGCGCTGCGGGTGTGGTCGACGCGTACGACGTTCTGCTCGATGATCGGGCCCTCGTCGAGGTCGCTCGTGACGAAGTGGGCCGTCGCGCCGATCAGCTTGACCCCGCGGGCGTGGGCCTGGCGGTACGGGTTCGCGCCCTTGAACCCGGGCAGGAACGAGTGGTGGATGTTGATCGCCCGCCCCTCGAGCGCCGCGCAGAGCTCGGGGCTGAGGATCTGCATGTAGCGGGCGAGCACGACGAGCTCGATGTCGTATCGGTCGACGACCTGCAGCACACGGGCCTCGAAGGCGGCCTTCGACTCCGCGTCGGTGACCGGGTGGTGCTCGAAGCGCTTGCCGTAGAACTCGGCGAGGCCCGACAGGTCGTCGTGGTTGGCGAGGATGAGCGGCACCTCGATCGGCAGCTGCCCGGCGCGCTGCCGGAAGAGCAGGTCGTTGACGCAGTGCGCGGCCTTGCTCGCGAGCACCAGGGTGCGCGTCGGGCGCCCGACCACGTCGAGGGCGTGCTGCATGCCGTAGCGCTCGACGACCGGGGCGAGCTGCGCCTCGAAGGCGGCGCGCTCGCCGGGGGCCTCGACCTGCAGGCGCATGAAGAAGGTGCCGGTGTCGTGGCTCGAGAACTGGGCCGACTCCGTGATGTTGCCCCCCGCCTCCACCACGGCCCCGCTGACGGCGTGCACGATGCCGGGCTGGTCTTCGCAGACCAGCGTCAAGGTCCAGTGCGTGGTGGTGGGGGAGTCGCTGGTCGGGTCGGTCACCAGCCCAGGGTAGTGCGGGAGGCGGGCGTGCTACGCGACCGTGGCGATCAGCAGCGCCACGAGCGAGACCAGCGGGAACACGCCCTGCAGCGTCGCCGCGCGCGCCTTCGTGCGGTCGCTCAGCACGAGCACGAGGGCGGCGGCGAGCATCGAGCCGGTGCCCGCGACGAGCAGGGCCACGCCCGCGGGGGAGGCGCCCGCCGAGTCGTCGGACGCGATCAGCACGACGCCGACCACGGTGACGATCGCGAGGAAGAGGTTGTAGAAGCCCTGGTTGTAGGCGAGCGGCTTCGTGTGCTCGGCCTGGGCGTCGCTCGAGATGCCGAACGTGGCGCGGACCCGCGGGGTCGTCCACAGCACGGACTCCATGACGAAGATGTAGACGTGCAGCAGCGCGGCGAGGGCGCCGGCGATCAGGGCGATGAGCATGGGGCCGACTCTAGGGCCCCTCCCTCGCGGGCGGGGCTCCGTTCGCCTTCTGGCACCCGGTGTTACGGCCCCGTTTCGGCTGTGTGAAGAACGTATACGAAACGACCTGGGGGCCTGTGGAACGGCTCTATGGTTCCCCTGGATCCGCCCAGAGCCGGGGCGTCGGAGAGCACGCCGCCGACGGAGCCCGGGGGCGGACGACCGTCCGTCATCGCCCCCTCACCCAGGAGACCCGTGCCCTCGTCTGCCCCCCGGCCTGCCCCCAGGCCCTCCGCCGGTCGCGCCCCGTCGCGTCCGCTCGACCGCCTCTGGCGACGCGTCGCCGTCGCCACCACCCTCTGCGTCGCCGCCGGCACGCTCGCGTTCGGGGCCCCGGCCTCCGCCGCGCCTCCCACGGTCACGACCCTCGCCCAGGGCTCGGACTGGTCGGTCACGCCCGCCGCCGGCGGGTACGTCGTCACCAAGACCCTCGATGCCCCCGTCGAGCAGCGCAGCGCCGCCCCGACCCTGTGGGCCGACGGCGTCGAGCTCGGCGTCGCGACCGAGAGCCTCGACGGTCTCACCCTCACCGTCGTGACCACCCTGCCCGTCGCGGCCACCGCCTCCTCGGTGCAGGCGGGCTGGACGGGCGAGGGCGACCCGGCCCGCGCCACCGGCGGCCAGGCCCAGCGGCGCCAGGCCGCGCCGGCGCCCACCACCGACGCCGTGCCCGACGACGGCGTCGCCGACGCGCAGCGCCTGCTCGCGGCCGACCCCGCGACGACCGGTGCCTACGGCACCGAGCGGCTCGACTACGACCTCGGCGACGAGGCGGAGGAGATCCGCGGCTTCGGGCGGCTCGGCGAGATGCGCGCGTCGGTCACGATGCCCGTCGGGGCGACCGGCGAGCGTCCGGTCGTGATGTTCCTGCACGGGCGCCACACCTCGTGCTCGGGCGGCACCCGCAACCCGCTCGCCTGGCCCTGCAGCCCCGACCAGGTCGACGTCGAGAGCTACCTGGGGTACCAGGACTCGGCCGACGTGCTCGCCAGCCAGGGCTACGCCGTCGTCTCGATCTCGGCCAACGCGATCAACGCCCTCGACGGCACGCTCTCCGACGACAACGGCGCGGTCGCCCGGGCCCAGCTGATCCTCGACCACCTCGCGCTGCTCGAGCAGGCGAACTCCGGCACGGCCGTCGGCCTCAGCCCCGCCCTCGCCGGGCGCCTCGACCTCGACCACGTCGGGCTGATGGGCCACTCGCGCGGCGGTGACGGCGCCGTGCGCGCCGCGCTGCTGAACGCCGAGCTGCCCGAGCCCTTCGGCATCGAGGCCGTGCTGCCGCTCGCACCGACCGACTTCGGCCGCATGACGCTGCCCGACGTGCCGATGGCCGTCGTGCTGCCGTACTGCGACGGCGACGTGTCGAACCTGCAGGGCCAGCACTTCTTCGACGACTCGCGCCTCGCCTACGGCGACGACGTGCTGCGCTCGTCGGTGCTGGTGATGGGCACGAACCACAACTTCTACAACACGACGTGGACGCCGAGCAAGTACGCCTACTCGGCCAGCGACGACTGGGCCGCGCAGGACCGCCAGCAGGTCGACCCCGACTGCGGCTACGGCACGGCGCCCGCCCGCCTCACCGACGACGAGCAGTACGACGTCGGCACCGCGTACCTCACGGGCTTCTTCCGCCTGACCATGGGCGGCGAGCAGCAGTTCCTGCCGATGTTCGACGGCTCCGACGAGGTGCCCGCCTCGGCCGGCCGCGCCGACGTGCGCGTCACCGCCTCGCAGCCCGCCTCGACCCGCCTCGACGTGCAGACGTTCGCCGTGCC
This sequence comes from Frigoribacterium sp. NBH87, assembly GCF_014217665.1. Lineage (NCBI taxonomy): Bacteria > Bacillati > Actinomycetota > Actinomycetes > Micrococcales > Microbacteriaceae > Frigoribacterium > Frigoribacterium sp. NBH87. Next base: position 1,513,107 of record NZ_CP043650.1, on the reverse strand, counting down.
CGACCCCGCCGTGCGCGTGGCCGGCGCCGGCACGTACGCCTGGTGCGCCAGCCTCGCCGGTCGCCCGGTGCCCGGCACGCAGCCCTACTGCGCCACCTCGCTGCTGTCGGCCCAGGTGCCCGACTTCACCCCGGCGAACTTCGCGCCGTCGGTGCCGACCACGCCGTCGCTGCGGTTCACCTGGACCGAGCCCTCGTCGGCGACCGCCGCCCCGGCCGAGCTGCGCGTCCCGATGCCCGGCGGCTCGACCGACGTCTCCGGCTACGAGCGGCTGTCGTTCCGTGTGAGCCCCGACGAGACCGTCGCGGCCCGCACCGACCTGGTCGTCACGCTCGTCGACGGGAAGGGCGGCTCGGCGAGCCTGCCCGCCTCGGAGTTCGGCGACGCCCTGCAGGTGCTGCCCGGCACGAAGGCGCCGCTCCGCAAGCTGCTGCTGCAGCAGCTGGAGATCCCGGTCGCGTCGTTCACCGGCGTCGACCTGGCCGACGTGCGCGAGGTGCGCTTCACGGCTCCCCGCGTCGCCGGCGGTGCGCTGCTCAGCGACCTGTCGTTCCTCGCGGCGCCGAGCGTCGGCACGGCCGCGATCTCGACCCGTCCGTTCGTCTCGGTGCCCGACGTGGCGATCGAGGAGGGCGACGGCCTCGGGTCGGTGGACGTCCCGGTGCTGCTCAGCCGCGCCTCCGACGCCCCGACCACCGCGTGGTTCAGCGCGATCGGCACGCCGAGCGGCAAGGTCGACGTCGCGATGCGGCCCCTGACCTTCGCGCCCGGCGAGACCTGCAAGGTGGTCACGGTGCCGACGACGGGCGACGACCTCTCGAGCCCGACGGCGACGACGCGGTTCCGCGCGACGATCTCGAACACGCAGGAGGGCTCGACCATCGGCGACAGCTTCGGCTGGGTGACGGTGCGCGAGGACGACGCCGTGGTGACGGTGCCGACGGCGACCGTGCCCGCGACGGTGCTGCCGATGGCCCCGGCCGTCGGGGTGCAGGGCGACGCGTGCGCCGAGGCGCAGGCCGAGGCCGGCACCCTCACGGTGTCGGACGACGTCGTGCAGCAGGGCCAGTCGCTGACGATCTCGGGCTCGGGCTTCCGGGTCGGCGAGGCCGTCGCGGTGACGATCGCCCCCGAGGCCGCCACGGCCCCCGGTGCGCCGACCGTCGCGGTGGTCGACGAGGGCGAGCCCCTCGTCGAGACCGTGATCGCCGACTCGGCCGGCTCCTTCGCGCTGGTCAGCACGATCGCGGCCGACGCCCCCGACGGGGTCCGCACGGTGAGCGCGCTCGGGGCGGGCTCCGGCCTGACCGCGACGGCGAGCTACCGCGTGGGTGCCGAGGCCGTCGTGCCGACGCCCGTCGACCCGGCTCCGGCCGACCCGGGCACGCCCGGTGCGCCGGCCCCGGGTGCGCCCGGTGCGGGTGCAGGAGGCGCGGTGCCGGTCGTGCCCGCGGCCTCCGGTGCCACGCCGATCACGGCCCGCCCGGGCTCCGGTGCCGGTGCCTCCGACCTCGCGTACACCGGCCCCGGCGTCGCGACCGGAGTCCTGGCGATGCTGGCGCTCGCCCTGCTCGGCCTCGGCTCGGCAGCGGTCGTCGCCCGGCGCCGTGGTCTCGAGCCCCTGACGGCGACGCAGGACGCCGCGGACGAGGCGGTGCGCGACCCGCGCTAGGTCGCAGCCGCCGACACGACGTGCCGCACGCCCCTCGGGGTGTGCGGCACGTCGTTCGTCGTGGGGGTCGCGCGGTCAGGACTCCCGCGACCGCTGCGTGCCGCAGGCGAGCGCGCCCGCCGGGACGTCGTCCATGTCGGTCGGCCCGACGTAGGCCGGCTGGAGGGGAGGCAGCGTCGTCACGGCGGCGCTGGCGCCTCCGACCGCCGAGACCTGACCGTCGAACGTCGGTGAGGTGGGGTCCGAGTCGGTCGCGAAGACGACGAAGTAGCCGCCCTCCGTGCCCTGTGCGGTCTGCGCGTTCTCGACGAGGCCGGTCAGCGTCCACGTGCCGAGGTCGGTGTCGGGTCGGGCGCTGAGCCACGGCAGGACGGACTCGACCGTGCCGTTCGCGACGGATGCCTCGTGCAGCGACGTGTTCACGACGGCCAGGGTCGCGGCCGACGCGTCCTGGCACGCCGGCGTGCTCGCGTCGGCGCCGTCGGGCCAGTCGTCGCCGCCGGCGCCCGTGCCGACGGCGGCCTGGGGCGACGACGTCTGCGACGGAGCCCCGGCCGCCGCGTTCCCCGACGCACAGCCAGTCAGGAGCAGGCCCCCGACGACGGTCAGCACGGCGAGTGCGGCCGCCCCCACGTTCTTCTTCGACATCTGGTCAGGCTAGGCCACTGTCGACATCAGGCGACGAGTTCGCGGGGGCGGACATCCTCGAGGCAGGGCCCGACGGCCGCCCCCGCCCTCAGGCCGAGTTGTGCCCGCCGGCCGACCACGACATGCCGCCGGCTTCGCCGCGCGGGCCCTCCTGCTGTCGCTCGGCCTCGGCCTGGGCGCGCAGGCCCGACTCGTGCTCCTGCGCGTCGAGCCGCGCGGCGAGGACGCGCGACCGGTGCTCGCGGAGGACCACCACGGCCGTGGCCGCGACGATGCCCAGGACGATGAGGGTGACGACGACCGTGGCGGTGTTCATCACGACACGCTAGCGACATCCCCGGTGACCGCAAGGGGCCCCGTCGAGTCCGCACGACCTCGCTCGGCGCCGCCGGGCGCACGGAGGGCGCCCCGCACGGCTGTCGTGCGGGGCGCCCTCAGGTGGTGGACGGCTAGGAGCGGTGCTGCTCGCCGCTGCCGGGGACGGCTCCCTCGGCGACGGAGGCGTCGTCCGCGCCTCCCCGGGTCTCGTCCGCAGCGGAGGCCTCGGAGGCCTCCGACGCCTCGGCCTCGGCGGCCGCGTCGGCCTCGACCGCCGCGTAGGAGGCGCTCAGCCCCTCGTCGGCGTCGTGCTCGACCCAGGCGAGGTCGTCCTTCGAGTGGTCGTACGCGGCGGGGACCAGCGCGAAGTCGTCGCCGAACTCCTCGAGGCCGTTGCGCACGCTGTGGCGCACGACGCGCTCGGCGTACTGGTCGCGGAGGATGAGCGGATCGCGGCGGAGGTCCTTGAGGAACGCGATCATGATGAACGCCATGATGATCGCGAACGGCAGCGCCGCGATGATCGTCACGTTCTGCAGCGCGCTCAGCCCCGCGCCGTCCTCCCCGCCGGCGACGAGCAGCACCGCGGCGATCGCGCCGACGAGCACGCCCCAGGTCACGGTGACCCAGCGCGACGGTTCGGGGCGGCCCTGCTGCGACAGCGTGCCCATCACGAGCGACGCCGAGTCGGCGCCGGTGACGAAGAAGATCGCGACGAGGATCGCGGCGATGACCGTCGTGACGCCCGCCAGCGGAAGGCCGCCGAGCATGCCGAACAGCACCTCCTCGGGCGGGCTGCTGGGCAGCGGAGCGTCCTTCATGCGCTGGTCGATGGCGGTGACGCCGAAGATCGCGAACCAGATGAACGACACGATCGACGGCACGACCACGACGACGGAGACGAACTGGCGCAGCGTGCGGCCGCGCGAGATCTTGGCGATGAACATGCCGACGAAGGGGGACCACGAGATCCACCACGCCCAGTAGAAGATGGTCCAGCTCGACAGGAAGGCCTGGGCCTCCTCGCCCTGCGAGCCGGAGCGCCCGATCATCATCGGCAGGTCGCCGACGAACTGGGCGGCGACCGACGGGATCACGTTGAGGATCAGCATCGACGGGCCGACGAAGAACACGAAGAGCGCCAGCAGGAGCGCCACGACCGTGTTGATGTTCGAGAGGGCCTGGATGCCGCGCGAGACCCCCGACACGGCGGAGATGATGAAGGCGATGGTCAGCACCGTGATGACGCCGACCAGCAGCGTGTTGCCGGCCTGGCCGATGCCGCTGATCAGCTCGACGCCGTGGCCGATCTGCAGGGCGCCGAGGCCGAGCGAGGCCGCCGTGCCGAAGAGCGTCACGATGATGGCGAAGATGTCGATGGTCTTGCCGAGGGGGCCCTGGGTGCGCCCCTCGCCGAGCAGCGACGCGAAGATCGACGAGATCAGCGGGGTGCGGCCGCGGCGGTAGGCGCCGTAGGCGATCGCGCCGCCGATGAGGGCGTAGAACGACCACGCCTGCGGGCCCCAGTGGTACAGGACCTGCGTCAGGGCCGTGTGCATCGCCTCCACCGTCTCGGCCTCGTCGGTGCCGGGGGGAGGCGTCTCGAAGAAGGTCAGCGGCTCGGCCGCGCCCCAGAACACGAGGCCGATGCCCATGCCGGCGGCGAAGAGCATCGAGATCCAGGAGAACATCGAGAACTCGGGCGCCTCGTCGTCACGCCCCAGGCGGATGCGCCCGAAGCGGCCGAACCCGACCCAGAGCATGAAGACCATGATCACGGTCGCGATCGACGTGAAGAACCAGCCGGTGTACTCGATCACCCAGGCCAGGACGGCCGAGGCGGTGGAGGCGAGGCTCCCGCCGCCGAGGACGCCCCACGCCAGGAAGGCGACCGCGAAGAGGATCGCGATGCCGAAGACGGTGCGGTCGGTGCGGAACACGCGGCCGGTCTGCTCGACGCCGAGGCCCGGGATCAGGGCGGGGTGCACCCCGCTCGGCGGCGGCTCGGTGAAGTCGCGGACGAGGCGTCGCGCGCCTCCGGCGGTGCGGTCGTGGCGGTGGTCGCCGGGCGGATCGGTAGGTCGGGGGGCCTGCTGGTTTCCTGACATGAGGAGCAATTCTCTGACTTTTGGGGCAGAAGGACCAATCGAGGCGTCGGGGACGCCCCTCGGGCGACGGCCTCGACGGGGCTCACGCCCCCTTCCGGGCACCAGCCGCGACGGTGGCCACCGCACAGGCCGACGGCCACGTCACGGGGCTCCCGTGACGTGGCCGTCGGCTCTGCCCGGCCCGGGTCAGCGGGGCCGGACCGTGATCGAGTCGATCTCCGCGAAGCCGCTGCCGCCGGCGTAGTTCGGCGAGCCCTTCGCGAGCCTGATGACGTTGTAGCCGGCCTTCAGGGTGAGGGGGGCGGCGGCGGAGTCGGCGAACCGGCCCCATCCGCCCGTGGTCGGGTACGAGACCGTCGAGAACGCGCCCCCGTTGTAGGCGAGGCCCTGGGTGGACGTGGCCGCACCTCCGTTGGCGTACCGGGTCGTCAGCGAGTAGGCGCCCGCGGTCGGCACCTCGACGACGAAGTCGACGAAGCTGTTCGAGCGGCCGTCGCCCAGGCCGTCGATGCGACCGACGTAGCCGCCGTTCGAGGCCGTGGCCGACGACAGGCGCTGCGCGTTCACGACCGTGGCGTTCTCGGCCTCGTACACCTGCTGGTACGACGTCGTCGGCCCGGCGGCCGGCGTGACGACGACCTGGTAGGCGCCCAGGTAGTCCTGGTTCGTGATCGGCACCGTGACGGCTCCGTCCACGATCGAGACGGTCGTGCTCGAGATCTGGGTGGGTGCCGAGACGTTGGTCATGCGCCCGGATCGGGGCGTGTAGTTGACCGTCACCTTGGCCTGTGCGCCGAAGCTCGCGAGGCCTCTGACCTGGACGGCGTTGTCGCCGAAGGTGCCGCCCAGGGCGACGTTGACGATCTTGCGGGTCGAGTCGTACGACGCGAAGCCGTCGAGGTCGCCCGAGGGCGTGACGGCGAGCATGTTCCCGGCCATCTCGCCGTACCACTTGTAGAGCCAGTACGAGCCGGTGGGGGCGCCGTTCCAGACGAGCCCGCCGACGGTGCCCGACTCGTACCAGTACGCCCGCTCGGCGTCGTTGATGCCGGTGCGCTCGAACTGGGCGATGTAGTGCGCCGCGACGCTGGGGGTGTCGACCTGCGACGGCGAGCCGTACTCGTTGATCGAGATGGGGCGCGGGCTGATGCCGAGCGAGCGCTCGATGGCCCGGTAGTCGGCGACGTGCTCGTCGACCGTGTTGTAGGTCTCGTCCTCCAGCTCGTGCCAGACCACGACGTCGGGCAGGGTGCCGTCGGCCTTGGCCCGGGCCATGAAGTCGCGCATCAGGTCGGGGTAGTAGCGGCTGTAGCTCGGGCCGACGATGGGCGTCGTCGTGTCCTGCAGCTTCACCTGGCGGTAGGTGCGGGTCCAGCCGTCGAGGAAGGGGCCGGCCTTCGCGGTGTCCCAGGTGCCGTCGGGCTCGTTCCAGAGCTCCCAGCCGTTGATGTTCGTCGTGCCGGTGGCGTCGACGCGCGCCTTCACCATCGTGTCGATCTTCTGGGTCCAGTCGGCCCAGCTGATCCAGCGGTACGGGAAGTCCGGGTACACGTCGGGCATGCGGGCGTACGACTGCGCACCGTCGCGCGTGAACGCCGGCGCCGTCACGAGGACGTCGCCGGAGGGGACGGTGGCTCCGTTGCCGAGCTGCTGGACCCCGGGTGCCGGCTGGGTGTGCTGCTTGAGCCGCAGCGGGGTCAGCAGGCCCGGCGCCGGCTCCGTGGTGCTCGAGACGGCGTACAGGCCGCCGGCCCCGACGTGGGTGACCGGCCGGATGCTGCTCGACGCGTCGACGACGAGCGTGTTCCCGGCGGCGCTGGCCGTCGCGCCCGGGGTGACGAGCGCCGCGACGACGGCTGCGCTCAGGCCGAGGGCGAGGACGGCCCCCATGGTCTTTTTGGTCTTTCTCATCCTGTGCTCCTTCGCGTGGACGAGCGGCGCCGCGTGGGACGGCATTGTCCGAAACCGCTTTCGCTGAGACTGACAGAGGTCTACGGATTAAGCAAGAAGGTGCCCTGAAGTGGTTTCGAGGACGCGAGGTCAAGGGTCGCCTGGCCGTAGCTCGGCCATCTCGCCCTCGGACGAGGGCGAGGGAGTTCGCCCTCGGCCGACGACGAGGGCCACGGCGCAGGCGCGGGCTCAGCGCCTCACGTCGGGCGTCACGCCCCGGCGTCGGTGCGCGGGATCGTCGACGCCCGCGCCTGCACGCGCACCGGCTGCGGGAACACGCCGGCGGAGACGGTCCCCTCGATGATGTCGACCAGGTGCTGCGCCGCGGTGCGCCCGAGCACCTCGAGCTCCATGTCGACGCTCGTCAGCGGGGGGCGGGACTCCCGCACGAGGAGGTCCCAGTTGTCGAAGCCGACGACCGCGACGTCGTCGGGCACCCGCAGGCCCTCGTCGCGGAGCGTGTCGAGCACGCCCCGGGCGATGTGGTCGCTGCCCGCGACGACGGCGTCGAGGGGGTCGCTGCCGCGCACGAGCAGGCGCGCGCAGTCGCGGCCCCAGGCCTCGCCCCACTGTCCGTAGAGCGAGTCGCCGCCGACGAGGCCGAGCCCGGCCGCGCGCAGGGCCCCGGCGACCCCGGCGGCGCGGTCGCGGGCGGCGGCGTACGACGCCTCGCCGTTGACGAGGGCGATGTGCCGGCGGCCCAGGCCGAGCAGGTGCTCGGCCGCGGCGGTGCCGGCCTGGACGTTGTCGGGCGTGAACGACACGTCGCCGTCGCCGGTCGAGGGCGCGTACACGTAGACCACCGGCACGTCGGCGGGCACGGCGGCGGGCGGCCGCGGGTTCGTCGTCCGGCCGACGATGAGGAGGCCGTCGACCCGTCGGGTCAGGAGGGAGTCGATCTGCAGCTGCTCGCGGAGGGCGTCGTCGCGGGCGTCGGCCAGCAGCACGGAGAGCGAGCCGGAGCCGAAGGCGTCCTCCGCCCCGAGGAGGATCGGCAGCACGAAGCGGTTGTCGAGGTCGCTCGTCACCATGCCGATGGTGCCGGTGCGAGCCGAGTTGAGGGCCCTCGCGAAGAAGTTCGGGGTGAACGAGAGGGCCGCCGCGGCCTCCTCGACCTTGAGCCGCGTGCCGGCCGCGACCTGGGCCCGGCCGTTCAGGGCCTTCGACGCCGTCGCCACCGAGACCCCCGCGACCCGCGCCACGTCGGCGAGGGTGACCGTCGTCGACCCCGCCCTGTCCCCTGTCGTGGCCATGTACCGAAATTAGTTCATGTCTGTGTTGACAAGCAAGCCGAGCAGGCATAGCTTCATCCCCGAAACCAGTTTCGGTGTCCACCCCGCACCGGAGCCGACACCCCCTACTTTCTCGACGGTGAGATGCGCGGACCGCGCGGCCTCTCTGCGAGATCCCTGCAGCACCAGAGAGGATCACCGTGAACACGAACACTCGCCGCAAGGCCGCCATCGTCACCGTCGTCGGGCTCGCCACCGCGGCCGCGCTCACCGGCTGCGCCGGCGGATCGGGCGGAGGCTCGTCCGACGCCGCGTCCGGCACCTACACCTTCTGGGACCCGTACCCCCAGTTCGACGACTCCAGCGACTGGGCCAAACTCGTCAGCTCGTGCGGCACCGACGCCGGCGTCACGATCGAGCGCACGGGCTACGACACCTCCGACCTGACGAGCAAGGCGCTCCTCGCCGGCCAGCAGGGCAACAGCCCCGACCTGCTGCTCGTCGACAACCCCGTCGTCTCCACGCTCGCCGAGGCAGGCCTGCTCACCGACACCGACGAGACCGGCGCCGACACCTCCGCCGTCGAGGCGAACCTGCTCGCCGCCGGCCAGCTCGACGGGAAGACCTACGGCGTCCCGATCGGCGCCAACACGCTCGCTCTCTACTACAACAAGAGCGTCCTCGACGCCGCCGGCGTCGACCCGGCCTCGATCACCGACTGGGACAGCCTGACCACCGCCCTCGAGGCGGTCACCGCGGCGGGGAAGAAGGGCATCACCTTCTCGGCCATCGGCACCGAGGAGGGCAGCTTCCAGTTCCTGCCCTGGTTCTGGGGCTCGGGCGCCGACCTGACCACGCTCGACTCCGACGACGGGCAGTCGGCCCTCGCCCTGTGGACCGACTGGGTCGACGCGGGCTACGCCCCCAACTCGGTGATCGGCAACACGCAGACGACCAGCTGGCAGGAGTTCCTCACCGGCGACTACGCCTTCGGCGAGAACGGCACCTGGCAGCTGGCCGGGGTCAAGGAGTCGGGCATCGACTACGGCATCATCTCCATCCCCTCGAAGGACGGCGGCGCCGCCCCGGCCCCGACCGGCGGCGAGTTCCTGACGGTGCCCGTGCAGTCCGACGACGCGCGCTACGCGGTCTCCGAGAAGATCCAGGCCTGCCTGACGAGCACCGACAACCTCGTCGCGACCGACACGACGCTCTCGTACGTCGCCCCGACGACGGAGGCGCAGGAGGCGCAGGTCGCCGCCGACCCCGACCTCCAGCCCTGGGTCGACGCGGTCGCCGACGCGAAGGGCCGCACCAGCGACGACCTCGGCACGGACTACCCGAAGATCTCGGAGCAGCTCTGGAAGGCCGTGCAGAACAGCCTGAGCGGGTCGTCGACCCCGGAGGAGGCCCTGCAGGAGGCGCAGCAGGCCGCCGAGTCCGCCACGAAGTAGCGAGGCCCCGGCCTGGCACCCGGCCGGGGCGCGCACGGCGCCCCGGCCCCCGCGGCACCCCCGCACCGTCCCCCGACGAGGAGCAGCAGCAGATGACCACCGACACCGTCCCCCGCCCGGAGGCGACCCGAGCAGCACGGCCGGCCTCCCCGCCGGCCCCCGGCGCCCCGCCGGACCCCTCCGCGGCGCGCCGCCGTCGACGCGTCGAGCCGGGCCAGGCCGCGGCCTGGGCGTTCCTCGCCCCCGTGGTCGCCTACCTCGCCGTCTTCTACGTCTACCCGCTGCTGCGGAACGTCGACCTCTCCGTGCGGGACTACACGGTGCGGTCGTTCATCGACGGCACCGCGCCCTTCATCGGGCTGCAGAACTTCGTCGAGGTCTTCCAGAGCCCCACCTTCGGCCCCGCCCTCGTCAACACCCTCCTCTTCACGTCGATCTCGATCGCGTTCCAGTTCTCGATCGGCATGGCCCTCGCGGTCTTCTTCTTCCAGAAGTTCCCGCTCTCGTCGACGCTCCGGGCGCTCTTCCTCGTGCCGTGGCTGCTGCCGCTCATCGTCAGCGCCTCGACCTGGTCGTGGATGCTCAACAGCGAGAGCGGCGTGGTCAACTCCGTCATCCGTGCCGTCGGCGGCGAGCAGGTCAACTGGCTGACCTCGCCGCAGTGGGCGCTGACGAGCGTGATCATCGCCAACATCTGGATCGGCATCCCGTTCAACCTCGTCATCCTCTACAGCGGGCTGCAGAACATCTCCGCGGACGTCTACGAGGCCGCCTCGCTCGACGGCGCGAACGCGTGGCAGGCGTTCTGGCGCATCACCTTCCCGCTGCTCGGGCCGGTCTCGGCGATCACGATCCTGCTCGGCCTCGTCTACACGCTGAAGGTCTTCGACATCATCTGGATCATGTCGCGCGGCGGGCCGGGCGACGCCTCGACCACGTTCGCCATCTGGTCGTACCAGCTCGGCTTCGGCTCGACGCTGCCCACCTTCGGGCCCGCGGCCGCCGTGGGCAACCTCCTCATCGTCATGGCCCTCATCTGTGGCCTCGTCTACCTGCGCGTGCAGAGGAAGCAGGCGAACTCGTGACCGCCGTCACCACCACCCGGCCCACCGGGGCGGCGAGCCCGCCCAGCGACGCACGCCGCGCCTCCTCGAGGCGCCTCGGCCGGCGCAGCCTCGGCACCACCGTCGTCGGCGTCGCGCTGACCGCCGTGATGCTGTTCCCGATCTACTGGATGATCAACGTCTCGCTGACGCCGACGGCGCAGATGCGTCAGAGCCCGCCGTCGTGGTTCCCGGCGCAGCCGACCCTCGACGGCTACCGCGCCGTCGTCAGCGAGCAGCTGCCGTACCTCGGCACGAGCCTGCTCGTCGGGCTCGGCACCGTCGTGGTGACGATCGCGCTGTCGGCCCCCGCGGCCTACTCGCTCGCCAAGCTGCGGCCCGTCGGCGGCGGAGCCCTGAGCTTCGTGATGATCGTCGCGCAGATGATCCCGCAGGTGATCATGGCGATGGGCTTCTACGCCATCTACCTCAACCTCGGGATCCTCAACGAGTGGTGGGGCCTCGTCATCGCCGACTCGACCCTCGCGGTGCCCTTCGGCGTGCTGATCTTCACCGCGTTCATGCAGGGCATCCCCGACGAGCTCCTCTCGGCCGCGAAGCTCGACGGGGCCGGCACCTGGCGCACCTTCGTCTCGATCGTGCTGCCGGTCAGCCGCAACTCGGCCGTGACCGTCGGTCTCTTCGCGTTCCTCTGGGCCTGGTCGGACTTCGTCTTCTCGTCGACCCTCAACAGCGGCGGCGACGCGCAGACCATCACCCTCGGCATCTACCGCTACATCGGCAACAACAACCAGGAGTGGAACTCGATCATGGCGACCGCGGTCGTCGCCTCGATCCCCGCGACGGTGCTGCTGGTCGTCGCCCAGCGCTACGTCGCCGCCGGCGTCACCGCCGGCGCCGTCAAGGACTGACCGTGACCACCCGGCCCCTCGCCGCGCAGCCCGTCGCCGTACCCCCCGAGACCAGGAGCACCACCGTGACCACCACCTCCCCCCGCCCCACCACGCTCGCGGGCGACCGGCGCCGGTTCGCCGGGCCCGTCGACCCCCGCACGTCGACGCTGACCCCCCTCGACGCGACCCAGGTGCGCCTGACCGGCGGGTTCTGGGCCGAGAAGCAGCAGCTCAACGCCGACGTCGTGCTGCGGCACTGTGAGGACTGGATGGAGCGCATCGGCTGGATCCGCAACTTCGACCTCGCCGCCGCGGGCCGTGACCAGGTCGACGTGGAGTGGCAGCACTCCGGCATCGAGTTCGTCGACAGCGAGGTCTACAAGCTGCTCGAGGGCATGGCGTGGGAGCTCGGCCGTCAGCACGACCCCGACCTGCAGCGCCGCTACGACGACCTCGTCGAGCGCGTCTCGGGCGCGCAGGACGACGACGGCTACCTGCACACCAGCTTCGGCCGCCCCTGGCAGCGCGCCCGGTGGAGCGACCTCGAGTGGGGCCACGAGCTGTACTCCATGGGCCACCTCCTGCAGGCCGTCGTCGCCGCGGAGCGGACGGGCACCGGCCCCCGCCTCGTCGAGGTCGGTCGCCGTCTGGCCGAGCACCTGTGGCGCGAGTTCGGGCCGGGGGGGCGGGTCGCGATCTGCGGTCACCCCGAGATCGAGGTGGCCCTGGCCGAGCTCGGTCGCGCGCTCGACGAGCCCCGCTGGGTCGAGCTCGCCCGGCTCTTCGTCGACCGTCGCGGCCGGGGCCTGCTCGCCGAGATCGAGTACGGCGCCGAGTACTTCCAGGACGACCGGCCCGTGCGCGAGGCCGACGTGCTGCGCGGCCACGCCGTGCGTGCGCTGTACCTCGCCGCGGGAGCCCTCGACGTCGCCGTCGAGACCCGCGACGACGAGCTGGCCGACGCCGTCCGCCGACAGTGGGAGGCGACGGTCGCGCACCGCACGTACGTGACCGGCGGCATGGGCTCCCACCACCAGGACGAGGCGTTCGGTGCCGACCACGAGCTTCCGCCCGACCGCGCGTACTCCGAGACCTGTGCCGGCATCGCCTCCACGATGCTGTCGTGGCGGCTGCTGCTGGCCGACGGGGACGCCCGGTACGCCGACCTGATCGAGCGCACGCTGCTCAACGTCGTGCTGGCGTCGCCGCGCGAGGACGGGCGCGCGTTCTTCTACACGAACACGCTGCACCAGCGCACCGAGGGCACGGTGCCCGACGAGCTCGAGGTCAACGCCCGTGCGCTGTCGAGCCTCCGCGCACCCTGGTTCGAGGTGTCGTGCTGCCCGACGAACGTCGCGCGGACGCTGGCGAGCGTGGAGCAGTACTTCGCGACCCGCACCGACGACGGCGTGCAGCTGCACCAGTACGGCAGCTACGACGTCGACGTCGAGCTGCCCGACGGCACGGCCGTCGCCCTCTCGGTCGCGAGCGGGTACCCGTTCGACGGCCGCGTCGAGGTGACCTGGCGGGAGGCCACCGACCGCGAGGTCGAGCTGACGCTCCGGGTGCCCTCGTGGACGGAGGGCGCGGCCGTCACGCTGGTCGCGCCCGACGGCGAGGTCAGTCGGCACGCGACCTCGACGGTGGTCGTGCGGCAGGCGTTCGCGGCGGGCGACGTGGTCGTCCTCGACCTGCCGACCCGCGCCTCCTGGGTGCACCCCGACCCGCGGATCGACGCGGTGCGCGGCCAGGTGGCCGTGCAGCGGGGGCCCCTGGTGCTGGCGCTCGAGTCGGTCGACCTGCCCTCGGGCAGCGTCGCCGACGTCCTCGTCGACACCCGGGTCGCCCCCGTCACGACGCCGACCGGCGCCCGGGTGGCGCTGACCCGCAGCTGGACCCGGCCGGCGCCCTGGCCGTACGGCCAGTCCGTCGCGGCGACGGTCGAGCAGCTCGGCCGCGTCGACCTCGTGCCCTACGCCTCGTGGGGCAACCGCGGGCCGTCGACGATGCGCGTGTGGCTGCCAGTGGGGGAGGGGCGGGGCTGAGGCCGGGCCAGGGCCGCGCCGTGTCGACGCGGCCCCGGGTGGGTCACTCGCTGACGCTGTCGCTCTCGCCGGCGAGCTCGCCGCCGTCGATGACGAACTCCGCTCCGGTCTGGAAGCTCGACTCGTCGCTGGCGAGGTAGACGACGAGGTTCGACACCTCGGCCGGCTCGCCGATGCGGTGCAGGGCGCCGAGCTGGTCGCCGAGCTCGAGGCCGTCGGTCATCGGCGTGCGGATGACGCCCGGGTGCACCGAGTTCGAGCGCACGTTCTCCGCACCGAGCTCGAGCGCGACCGACTTCGTCAGGCCACGGATCGCGAACTTCGACGCGACGTAGCCGTGCAGCGCCGTGGTGCCCTGCAGGCCCGCCGTCGACGAGATGTTGACGATCGAGGAGGGTGCCGACGCCACGAGTGCGTCGCGGGCGGCCGTGATGCCGAGGAAGGCCCCCGTCACGTTGATGCTCAGGATGAGGTTCCACTGGTCGAGCGTGTACGTGCCGAGTCGGCCGAAGTTGACGATGCCCGCGTTGTTGACGAGCACGTTCAGCCCGCCGAACTCGTCGACGGCCGTCGACACCGCCGCGGCCCAGTCCGCCTCCGAGGTGACGTCGAGGTGGACGTAGCGGGCCGCGTCGCCCAGCTCCTCCGCGAGGGCTCGGCCCTCGACGTCGAGCAGGTCGCCCACGACGACCCTGCCCCCCTCCGCCACGATCACTCGGGCGTGCGAGGCGCCCATGCCCCGCGCGCCTCCGCTGATGAGGGCGATCTTGTCTGTCAGTCGTTCCATGTCGTGGCTCCCTTGCCGTCGATGTAGGTCCTGCACGTCACGACGACCGCCGCAGTTGCGCGACGCGTGTCGTCGTCTGCTCGAGAGTACGCCGACGGTCGTCGTCCGGGCCGTGCCTGGTCCGCGTCGTCGGCCAGGGCCCGTCAGCGAGCGTCCGGCAGGGCGGTGCCGTCGTCGACGTCGAGGCGGACCCTCCACCCGGCGACGCCGCTCTGCCCGGCGAGGTCGAGGGCGTCGGGCCCCGCTGACCGCAGGATGAAGCCTGGCCCGAACGGTCGAGAGGCGTCGTTCTCGTCCGAGAGAGCGACCGAGACCGCGACCGCTGCCCCGGCCTCGTCCTCGTCCTCGCCGTGGCCGGGGAGGCGCTCGACGGCGACGCTGGTCGACTCGCCGACGACGTTCGTCCACGGGCCCCCGGGGTCCGGTCGGTGGAAGCGCTGTCGGACGGCGTCGACGGAGAGGATCCGCCCGGCCACGGCGACCCGGGGCGCATCGTCCCCGCCGTGGTGTGTCTCGGCGAAGTCGACGCCGGCCGCCTCCTCCGGGCCGTACGACGCCTCGATCCACTCGCGGCCCCAGGTCAGCTCCCACGTCACCTCGTCGCCGATGCCGGCCGCCGTGCCGCAGCAGTCCTGCTCCCAGCTCGAGACGAACACTCCGATGCGCATCCGCCCAGCGAAGCACGCCGACGAGCCGCACGGGTCGGCCCTGGCCCTCGAGCTCCCTCCATGTCCACAGGTCCCGCCGTCCACAGGCGGAGCCGTGTCGTCTCCGTCCGCCCCTGGAGGTGGGTCAGCCCGGAGCCATGCCGTTCCTCGACCTCGCCGCCTGGCCGCCGGGCGCCGCCGCCGTGTTCCTCGCGGCCTGCGTCTCCGCGGTCGTCTCCGTCGTCAGCGTCGGGGCGACCGTGGCCGACGCTCGCCGGTCACGACGCCGCCTCGACGCCGCGACCGTGCGTGAGCAGTGGTGGACGAGGTGGTCGTGGACCCTGGAGAGGTGCCTGGGGCGCAGCACCGACCAGCAGCGTGCTGGTGCGGCGATGATGTGCGTCCTCCTTGCGTCGCCCTGGGTGACCCGGGAGGATGAAGCGATAGCACGTGTGATCGGAATCGAGATCGCGCGGCTCGACCTCGGTGACGAGGAGGGTCGTCGCGACCCTGAGGCGGGAGAAGAGCCATGACCGACGACGACGCAGCTCGTTCTGCGGTGCTCGCGGAGTTCCGGGCCATCGTCGACATGATCGACGAACGGTGGGCGCGCGACGCCGCGCAGAAGGCGACCCTCCGGGGCCGCCTCGGCCGCTGGCTGCTCCGCTCCGAGCAGCGCTCCCGTGCGGGCTCGCGCTCCGTCGACCCCTGGCCGGCCCGGGGGCCCGCCCGCCGCTAGGCGCCCTTCGCGGGCGTGCCGTCGGGCAGCGCCGGCCCCTCGACCGCCGCCCGCCACCGCCCCGAGGAGACGTGCTTCACCATGACGTTCACCGTCGCCGCCGTCGGCACGGCGAACAGCGCGCCGGGGATGCCCGCGACGAGCGACCCCGCCGCCACCGCGAAGACGACGGCGAGCGGGTGCACCCGCACCGCGCCTCCCATCACCAGCGGCTGCAGCACGTGCGCCTCGAGCAGGTGCACGAGCAGCACCCCGCCGAGCATCACGAGCGCCTGCACCGGGCCCGCGACGACGAGCGCGAGCAGCACGGCGAGGGCCCCGGTCACGATCGCGCCGATGACGGGGATGAACGACGCGAGGAAGACGAGGATCGCGATCGGGATGGCCAGCGGCAGCCCGAGGAACGCCGCGAACAGCCCGATGCCCACCGCGTTCGCCGCGGCCACGACCACCTGCACCCGCACGAACGACGCGAGCGTCTGCCACCCGGCGAGGCCCGCGCCGTCGACGGCCGGCCGCGCCGCGCGCGGGAAGAGCCTCACGACCCAGTGCCAGACCCCGCGGCCGTCGATCAGCAGGAAGATCGTCGCGAACAGCGTCAGCAGCCCGCCCGCCAGCACGTGCCCGGCCGCCGAGCCGAGGGCCGCGACCCCGCTGAGGATCTGCTGGCTCGCGTCCTGCAGTGCCTGCCCGGCCTGGCCGACGTACTGGTCGAACTCCCGGTCGGTGAGCTGCAGCGGCGAGGTGCGGAGGAACTCCCGCAGCGCGTCGTACGACGCCACCCCCTTCGCCGTCAGGTCGTCCGCGCCGGCCCGCACCTGCGTGACGACGAGCACGAGCAGGCCGCCGACCACGACGACGAGGCCCAGCAGCGCGATGACGATAGCGAGCCAGTGGGGGAGGCGGCGGCGCGTCAGCAGGCGCACCACCGGCTGCAGCAGGGCGCAGATGAGGATCGCGATGAGCAGCGGCACCACGATCTCCTCGAGGGTCGCGATCAGCCAGCCCGCGACGGCGAGGCAGCCGGCGACGACGAGCAACCGCCAGCCCCAGGCCCCCGCGAGCTGCATCGCGGGCGGGACGGCCGAGGCGGCCGGGGGCGAGGGGGCAGGCGGCGCGACCGCGCCTGCGGAGGCGACCGCCGCCTCCGGCACGACCGCGCCCGCGGAGGCGACCCGCGCCTCCGGCGCGACCGTCGCGGCAGGGGCCTGGGGAGGCGCGCCCGACATGTCGAGGTCGGCGGTGCCCGTCGAGGTGGCCGCGTCGTCGTCCGCGCGCCCGCGGTGCCAGGGAAGGTGCATGTCGTGCAGTCTCTTGGCGGGATCCGATGGAACGGCTGTGAGTCCGCAGACCCGCGCGTGCACGCGCGCTGAACGG
This sequence comes from Frigoribacterium sp. NBH87, assembly GCF_014217665.1. NCBI lineage: Bacteria > Bacillati > Actinomycetota > Actinomycetes > Micrococcales > Microbacteriaceae > Frigoribacterium > Frigoribacterium sp. NBH87. The sequence continues at coordinate 1,496,173 of NZ_CP043650.1, read as the reverse complement.
CCACTCCGCGAGGTGCCGTGACGCCTGCCGTAGCATCGTCCCGGTCCGCGGCGCTCGCCGCGGCGGAGCCGTCACGGGCGAGGCGAGGAGGCGCGACATGACCCAGCGGGTCACCATCGTCGAGGTCGCCGCCCGCGCCGGGGTCGCCATCAGCTCGGTGTCGAGCGCCCTCAACGACCGGCCCGGGGTCTCCGACCAGACCCGGGCGCGCATCAAGCAGGCCGCCGCCGACCTCGGCTTCGTGCCGAACGTGCGCGGCCGCTCGCTCAGCTCCGGGCGCGCGTTCACCGTCGGCCTCGTCGTGCACCGCGACCCGTTCGTCCTCGAGAGCGACCCGTTCTTCGGCAGCTTCATCGGCGGCCTCGAGTCGGTGCTCGACCCCCGCGGCTGGGCGCTCATCCTGCAGATGGGCTCCGCGGCCGACGAGACCCTCGACCGCTACCGCCGCCTCGCCGCCGGGCGCCGTGTCGACGGGGTCTTCCTCAACGAGCTCGTCGTCGACGACCCGCGCGTGCCGCTCGTGCAGCAGCTCGGCCTGCCCGCCGTCGGCGTCAACCCCGCCCCCGGCTTCCCCCTGCCGGCGGTCCGGCAGGACGTCGCCGCGGGCGTGCGCGAGCTCGTCGACCACCTCGTCGGGCTGGGGCACCGCCGCTTCGCGCACGTCGCCGGGCCCGCCCGCTTCGTGCACGCCGTCCACCGCGTCGAGGCCTGGCAGGAGTCGCTGGTCGCCGCCGGCCACGACCCCGGCGTCGTCGTCGAGGCCGACTTCACCTACGACGGCGGGCGTCGGGCCGCGGCGGACCTCCTGTCGCGCCCGGAGCGGCCCACCGCGGTCTTCTGCGCGAACGACCTCGCCGCCATCGGCTTCATGGCCGAGGCCGACCGGCTCGGCGTGCGCGTGCCCGACGACGTCAGCGTCGCCGGGTTCGACGGCATCGAGCTCGGCTCGTACGTGCGCCCCGCGCTGACGACCCTCACGACGACGCCCCGGCTGATCGGGGCCGAGGCCGCCCGGCTGCTGCTCGCGGCCGTCGAGGGCCAGGCCGGGCCCGACGCCTCGGTGGCGCCGGCCCGCCTGCTCGTCCGCGACTCCACCGCCCCCGCCGCGCGCTGAGCCCGGCGCCTCGTCGGCCGAGCCCCTTCCGCTCGGTGCCCCGCCGTGTTAGCTTCCTGTCTACCGAAACGTTTCGGTAACCGTCAGCCACGCCAGCCAGACCGCCACGACGACGAAGTCGGAGCCCCATGACCCCCGCCAGCAGCAACACCAGCACCGACGCAGCCCGTCGCCTCGAGCCGCTCACGCCCGACGCCCTCCGCGCCGTGCTCGACGACGCCCTGGTGCACGAGAACGAGCAGACCGGCGCCCTCGCGCAGCTGACCTTCTCCGGCCCGGCGGCCTACGGCCCCGACCGCCCCGACTGGACCGTCGGCCCGTTCGAGCCCGACCCCGCCCTGACCTTCACGCTCGAGGGCCAGTGGAGCGACCCCGACGGCATCGGCTGGACGAGCTCGTCGCTCTACAACCCCTCGATGGTCGAGCACGACGGCACGCTGCACCTCTTCTACCGGGCGTCGCCCGTCAAGGAGAGCCTCGGCAGCCGCATCGGCCACGCGACCCTCGACCTCACGGCCCCGGGCGCCTCGTGGGTCGACGACCCGGCCAACCCGGTCGTCCGCCCGACCGACGACCTCGAGCTGCTCGGCACCGAGGACCCGAAGGTGTACCGCGCCGAGGGCCGCTGGTGGCTGTTCTACAACGGCGTCCACCCGATCACCGAGGAGGCGCGGGCCGCGTTCCCGAGCACGGGCTACCCCGTCGGGGCGGTCGGCTGCGAGATGATGCTCGCCGTCAGCGACGACCTCGTGACCTGGCAGCGCCTCGGCCCGATCGCCCCGCCCGAGCAGACGAGGCTCTGGGCGAAGGGCGCCGTGGTGCCCCGCGACGAGCACGGCGAGGCCGTCCGCCTCGGCGGGGAGTACCTGATGTTCGTCAGCGAGGGCTTCGACGGCGTGCTGCACGTCGGCCGCTCCGACGACATGCGCACCTGGGCCTTCGAGCCGGTCGACTACCTCGACCTGTCGAGCGTCGGCGGCCACCTGCACGAGGTCGCCGCGGCGATCGTCACCGGCGACGGGCACCTCGTGCTCGACGTCTTCCACGACGTGGACGGACGTTTCGCCGCGAGCCAGGCCCTCTACGACGTCGCTCGCCCGTTCGAGCAGCTCGCCCTCACGCCGGGCGGCTCGCTCAGCTGGGGCGGGCTCAGCCGGGTCGACGGCCGCTGGACCTTCGCACAGGGCTGGGACGCGCCTCCCGGCCGCCGCGAGCTCTTCGTCTACCGCGAGGCGGCGGGCCCGACCCGCGCCTCCTGACCTCCGCCCGCGCCGGCTCGCCGGTGGCGGCACCCCCTCACAGCGCACCACCCGATCAAGGAGAACACCGTGCAACGACGCACCACACTCATCGGCGCCACCGTCCTGCTCGCCGGCCTCGGCCTGACCGCCTGCTCCGGCGGCGGCGGGGGAGGCGGCGACGCCCTCACCGCGAAGGGCCCGATCACGATCTGGTACTCGAACAACGAGTCGGAGGTCGCCTGGGGCAAGGCCGCCGTCGAGGCCTGGAACGCCGACCACCCCGACGAGCAGGTGAAGGGGCAGGAGATCCCCGCCGGCAAGTCGAGCGAAGAGGTCATCGGCGCCGCCATCACGGCCGGCAACGCACCCTGCCTCGTCTACAACACGGCCCCCAGCGCCGTCGGCCAGTTCCAGAAGCAGGGCGGGCTCGTCGACCTGTCGAGCTTCGACGACGGCGCCGACTACGTCGAGGAGCGCAGCGGCGACCTCGCCGAGCAGTACCAGGACGCCGACGGGAAGTACTACCAGCTGCCCTGGAAGTCGAACCCCGTGATGATCTTCTACAACAAGGACCTCTTCACGCAGGCCGGCCTCGACGCCGAGGCCCCCGCGCTCTCGACCTACGACGACTTCCTGGCCACGAGCAAGACGCTCGTCGACGCGGGCGTCTCCGACTACGCGATCCACCCGGCGCCGACCAGCGAGTTCTTCCAGACGCAGTTCGACTTCATGCCGCTCTACGCCGCGGCGACCGGCGGCACCGGCCTCGTCGAGGACGGCAAGGCCACCTTCGCTGACGACGAGGGCGAGACCGTCGCCGGGTTCTGGCGCGACCTCTACGACCAGGGCCTCGCCGGCCAGGAGCAGTACACCGGCGACTCGTTCGCCGACGGCGAGGCGGCGATGTCGATCGTCGGGCCGTGGGCCGTGAACGTCTACTCCGACGTGAACTGGGGCGCCGTGCCCGTGCCGACCGAGGACGGCACGCCCGCCGACGAGACGTACACCTTCAGCGACGCGAAGAACGTCGGCATGTACACGGCGTGCGAGAACCAGGGCACCGCGTGGGAGTTCCTGAAGTTCTCCACGAGCGAGGAGCAGGACCGCGCGCTGCTCGAGACGACCGGCCAGATGCCGATCCGCACCGACCTCGCGACGACGTACGCCGACTATTTCGAGGCCAACCCCGCCTACGCGCTCTTCGGCGACCAGGCGGCCCGCACCATCGAGGTGCCGTCCGGCCCGAACACCGTCGCCGAGCTGCAGGCCCTCCGCGACGCCTGGTCGAAGAGCGTCATCTTCGGCGAGGGCGACGTCGACCAGGCCCTCGGCGACGCGGCCACGAAGGTCGACGAGCTCGCGGCCCAGGGCTAGGCCGTGTCGACCCTCAGCGCCGAGCCGGCCACGCCGGCGGCCGGCGGCGGCTCCGAGGAGGCGCCCCGCGCCTCCTCGGGTCGCCCCCGCCCCGGCGGGGCCCGGTCGGGCGGTCGCGGCCCCGTGCGTCGCCGTCGCGGCGGCCCGCTCGGCAAGAACCCCCTCGGCCTGCTCTTCAGCGCGCCGTACCTGGTCTTCGTGCTCGCGGTCTTCGCGTACCCGCTCGGCTACGCGGTGTACATCGCCTTCCACGACTACTTCTTCACGGCCCCCGGCGCCCAGGTCGAGCGCCCGTTCGTCGGGCTGCAGAACTTCGTCACCGCGTTCACCGACCCGGCCGTGCTGCGGTCGTTCGGCAACGTCGGCGTGTTCCTGGTCATCAACGTGCCGCTCACGGTCGTGCTGAGCATCGTGCTCGCGACGGCGCTCAACAAGGTCGTGCGGTTCAAGGGCTTCTTGCGGGTGGCCTACTACGTGCCGTACCTCACCGCGAGCGTCGCGGTCGTCGCGGTGTGGCTCTTCCTCTTCAACGGCAACGGGCTCGTGAACCAGGTGCTCGGGCCGCTGGCGCCGTCGCCGTCGTGGCTCATCAACTCGGCCTGGGCGATGCCCTCGATCGCGCTGTTCGTCACCTGGAAGCAGCTCGGGTTCTACATCCTGCTCTACCTCGCGGCGCTGCAGAACGTGCCGAAGGAGCTCTACGAGGCGGCGTCGAGCGACGGCGCCGGCGTGGTCAGGTCGTTCTTCACGGTGACCGTGCCGGGCGTCCGGCCCGCGACGGTGCTCGTGCTGCTCGTCTCGACCGTGACGGGCGCGAACCTGTTCACCGAGCCCTACCTGCTGACCGGGGGAGGCGGGCCGAACGGCGCGTCGACCTCGCCCGTCCTGCTGATGTACCAGAAGGGCATCGAGCAGGGGAACCCCGACCAGGCGGCCGCCATCGGCGTCGTGCTCGTCGTGCTCGTGCTCGTGATCGCGCTGCTGCAGAACCGCTTCGCCGGCGGGAAGGAGGACTGACATGTCGAGGTTCCAGGTCGTGCTGCGGGGCGTCGTCCTCGCCGTGGGGGCGCTCGCGTTCCTCTTCCCCTTCTACTACATGGTGATCGGCTCGCTGCAGACGAAGCCCGACCCCACCGTCGCCGGGGCCTTCCCGCACCCGTCGAACCTGACGGGCGCGAACTACGCCGCCATCGACAGCCGCATCGGTCTGCTGACCGGGCTGGTGAACTCGGGCATCTTCACCGGGGGCGTGCTGGTCTGCACGGTCGTCTTCGGCGTGCTCGTCGGCTACGCGCTGGCCGTGCTGCAGTGGCGGGGGCGCGGGGTGACGTTCGCGCTGGCGCTGCTCGTGCAGGTCGTGCCGTTCCAGCTGCTGGTCATCCCGCTCTACGTGCTGATCGCCCGCAACTACGGCCTCAGCGACAGCTACCTGGGCATGATCCTGCCGTTCGCCATCAACTCGACGGCGGTCATCATCTTCCGGCAGTACTTCCTCCAGCTGCCGCGCGAGCTGTTCGAGGCGGCCCGCATCGACGGCACCGGCGAGTTCCGGCTGCTGTGGAACATCGCACTGCCGCTCGTGCGGCCGGCCCTCGTCACGGCGCTGCTGCTCACCTTCATCGGGCCGTGGAACGAGTTCCTCTGGCCGTTCCTCATCACGAAGGAGGCATCGATGCAGCCGCTCGCGGTCTCGCTGGCGAACTACATCTCGAACGTCGCCGCGACCGCCGCCAACCCCTTCGGCGCGACCCTGGCCGGGGCCGTCGTGCTCGCGGCGCCCGTGGTCGTGCTGTTCATCGTGTTCCAGCGCTACTTCATCTCGACCGACGTCGGCTCGAGCGTGAAGGGCTGACAGGAGATCCCCGTGACCACCGCATCCCCCACCACCGCCTCCACCGCCTCCACCGGCCCCTCGGGCGGCTCCGCCACCGCCGTCGCGCCGGGCGCCTTCCCCTACCGGCTGACCCGGGCCGGGGTCGTCATGACCCCCGACCCGGGCGACCCCCTCGAGGCCGAGGGAGTACTCAACCCCGGCTCGGGCCGCGGGCCCGACGGCGAGCTGTACCTGCTGCCGCGGCTCGTGGCCGACGGCAACGTCTCGCGCGTCGGCCTCGCCCGCGTGCTCGTCGACGACGGCGTGCCCGTCGGCGTCGAGCGCCAGGGCGTCGTGCTCGCCCCCGACCGCGGCTGGGAGCGCGGGGCGACGCACTCGGGCGTCGAGGACCCCCGCGTCACCCGGGTCGACGAGCTCGGCCTGCACGTCATGACCTACGTCGCGTACGGGCCGCTCGGCCCCCGCACCGCCGTCGCCGTCAGCGACGACCTGCGTGAGTGGCGCCGGCTCGGGCCCGTGACGTTCGACTACGTCGACGAGCTCGACACCGACCTCGGCCTCTTCCACAACAAGGACACGACGTTCTTCCCCGAGGCGGTGACGGCGCCCGACGGGGTGCGCAGCTTCGCCGTGCTGCACCGGCCGATGTGGCACATCGGCGCCACCGTGCCGGGGGAGGGCAGCCCGCTGCCGGCGGGGGTGACCGACGGTCGCCACTCGATCTGGATCAGCTACGTGCCGGTCGAGGCCGTCGAGCGCGACCTGCGCGCCCTCGCCCGCTGGGGGCAGCACCGGCCGGTCGCCGGGCCCGCGGCCCCGTTCGAGGAGCTCAAGATCGGCGGCGGCCCGCCCCCGCGCCGCGTGCCCGAGGGCTGGCTGCTGCTGCACCACGGCGTCACCGGCGTCATCGAGGACGCCTTCGCGCAGCAGCAGAACGTCAACTACGCCGCGGGCGGGATGATCCTCGACGCCGACGACCCCTCCCGGGTGCTCGCCCGCTCGGCCGAGCCGCTGCTCGAGGCCGAGACCGACGACGAGCGCGCCGGCATCGTGCCGAACGTCGTCTTCCCGACCGCGATCGAGGAGGTCGACGGGGTGCCGTGGGTCTTCTACGGCATGGCCGACTCCAAGATCGGCGTCGCCCGCCTCGACCACGCCTGACCCCCACCACCCCGCACGACCCCCACCACTCCGCACGACGAGACAGAAGGAGGCGGTCGACGATGACCGCACGCACCGCACGATGGGCCGGGCTCGCCCTGGCCGCCACGACAGCCCTCGCGCTGGGGGTGACGGGGGCGCTGCCCGCCTCCGCCGCGCCTCCGGCGGCTCCTGCCCCTGCGGCTCCGGCGGCTCCCACCCCGGCGGCCGGCGCGCCCGCGGCAGCCCCGGCTCCGCTGACGAACCTCGCCCACCTCGACTTCCTCCTCGACCAGGCGACGCCGGCGCCCGAGGAGGGCCACACCTCCTACCGGCTCGACTCCGAGCCGACGCTGACCCTGCCGTGGACGTAGGCCGACGCCCGCGACGGCGGCGCCTTCGCCCGCGTGGGCGGCGGGCCGCTCGACCCGGCCACCGGGTACTGGGGCCAGGGCGCGTACAACTCCGACGACGTCTCGCGGGCGGCCGTCGTCTACCTGCGCGACTGGCAGCTGACCGGGGCGGAGGCGAGCCGTGAGAAGGCGTACGAGCTGCTGCGCGCGACCGCGTACTTCCAGACCACCACCGGCCCGGCCGCGGGCAACGTCGTGCTGTGGATGCAGCCCGACGGCACCTTCAACCGCAGCCCGGTGCCGGTCGAGCTGCCCGACCCGTCCGACAGCGGCAACAGCTACTGGCTGGCCCGCAGCCTCTGGGCGTTCGGCGAGGGCTTCGCGGCCTTCCGCGACGACGACCCGGAGTTCGCGGCCTTCCTGCAGCAGCGCCTCCAGCTCGGTGTCGCGGCGCTGCAGCGCGACACCCTCTCGCGGTACGGGCAGTACGACGTCGCCGACGGCGTGCAGGTGCCCGCCTGGCTGATCGTCGACGGCGCGGACGCGACGGCGGAGGCGGTGCTCGGCCTGGGCGCGTACGTCGCCGCGGCCCCCGACGACGCCGTCGTGCGGACGGCCACGACGCAGCTCGCCGAGAGCGTGGCCCGCATGGCCTCCGGCGACCCGCAGACCTGGCCCTACGGGGCCGTGCTGCCCTGGACGAACTCGCGGTCGATGTGGCACTCGTGGGCGTCGCAGATGCCGGCCGCGCTCGCGCGGGCCTCGACCGTGCTCGGCCGTGCCGACCTGCTCGCGCCCGCCGTCGTCGACACGGCGTCGTTCACCACGACCCTGCTGACCGCGAGCGGCCCCGACAACGCCTGGTACCCGACGCCGGTCGACCAGACGCAGATCGCCTACGGCGCCGACGCGCGCCTGCAGTCGGCGCTCGCCGTGGCCGACGCCTCGGGCGGCGCCGGGTTCCGGGAGGTCGCCGCGGTGGCCGCCAGCTGGTACTTCGGCACGAACCGCTCCGGGCAGCCGGTCTACGACCGGGCGACGGGCGTGACGAACGACGGCGTGCAGGCCGACGGCAGCGTCAACCGCAACAGCGGGGCCGAGAGCACCATCCACGGCCTGCTCTCGATGATCGCGCTCGACGGTGCGCCCGACGTGTCGGCGCTCGCGCAGGCGTCGGCGACGGTCGCCGCCCGAGACGGCCTCACGACGGTCGAGGCCGAGGCCGCCACGGCGACCACGGGAACGGTCGTCACGCCCGAGTCCGCGTGGACGGGGGAGTCGCAGCTCAGCGGTGGCTCGGCGCTCACGCTCCGGCCCGGGCAGACCGCGACCATCACGGTGCCCGCCGGGTCGGGGCTCCGCCGCGTCGAGCCCGTGCTGCTCGGTGCCGAGGGAGTCGTCTCGACCTCGGTCTGGCGTGCCGGGAAGGTGCCGCTCGGCACGCTGTCGACGCGGGTCGGCGCGCAGGGCGTGACCGGCGCCTCCGGGGCCCTGCTGCCGCAGACGCTGCCCGTGCCGGTCGGGCCGGGCGCCACCGCGGTCACCGTGACCGCCCGGGGCTCGCAGCCCGTGACGATCGATGCGCTGATCGTGCGGCCGCTCGTGCAGCGGCTGTCGCTGACCGGGGCCGGCGGGCGGGCGACCGACCTGGTGTCGTCGACGTCGCGGCTGCCGCTGCCGGCGACGGTCGGGGCATCCGGCACCCGGTCGACGGTGTCGAGCTACGACTCGCGCGGCCGGCTCGTGTCGGAGAAGGCCGTGTCGGGCCGCAGCGTGGTGCTCGTCAAGACCGGCGGGTTCGTCGTCGTGACGCGCTAGGCCGGCGGGAACGAGAGAGCCCCGGACGGGTCGCCGCGCCCTGTGGTCAGGGTGCGGCGTCCGGGCCGGGGCTCGACGCGTGGTGCCGGCCGCACCGCTCGGCTCACGCCGGGCGGGGCGAGGGGGCTACGCCTCGGAGGGGTGCGGCGCCGGCTCGGCGGTCGCGGTGGCGCGGGTGGCCTTCGCGAGGTTCTCGACGAGCTCCGAGCGGGTCTGCGAGACGACGTAGGCGGGCTGGTCGCGCTCGACGCGCCAGCTCTCGCTCAGCGGGCCGACGTTGACGGTGTCGAAGCCGACCTCGTCGTAGAGGCGCTGCACGAGCTCGGCGGCCTCCTCGAAGTCGCTCGAGGTGGCGAGCGCACGACGGTCGGGGTCGCCCGCGGGCTTGCCGTCGGTCGTGATGTCCTTCGCCATGATGTGGTTGAAGCCCTTGGCGACCTTGCTCTCGGGCAGGTGGCGCTGCAGCATGCCCGACACGGTGTCGAGGCCGTTGTCGAGGGCGGGGATCTGCCCGTCGCGCTCGAAGTAGTAGTTGTTCGTGTCGATGACGACCTTGCCGGCGAGCGGGGCCACGGGCACCTGCTCGTAGTTCTTCAGCGGCACCGTGACGACGACGACCTCGCCGGCCTCCGCCGCCTCCTCGGACGTCGCGGCGCGCGCCTTCTCGCCCAGGTCGGCGACGAGGTCGCCGAGGGTCTCGGGCCCGCGCGAGTTGCTGATGACGACGTCGTGCCCCTGGGCGATGAGGGCCCGGGCGACCTGGCTGCCGATGTTGCCTGCTCCGATGATTCCGTATGTGGTCATGTCGTCAGCCAACGCCCGTCGGGCGGTCGCGTGTTCCCGCTCCCAGCCACCTCGGAGGCGGCGCCCAGCCGCGTCGCCCGTCCCGACAGGACGCGGGAGGCGCGTGTCCAGCCCCGAACGGTGCACGGTCTGCAGGCGCAGGCTGGGGGCATGACCGACTCGACCCGCGCCTCCGACCAGGCCTCCTCCTCCTCCGACCCGACCCGCGACTCCGCCGGGTCCGACGCCCCGACGACCGCCGTCCTCTTCGACATCGACGGCACGCTCGTCGACTCGAACTACGCGCACGTCGACGCCTGGTCGAAGGCCTTCGCCGACATCGGGCACCCCGTCGACAGCTGGCGGGTCCACCGCGCGATCGGGAAGGACAGCTCGCTCCTGCTCAGCTCGCTCCTCGGCGACGACGTCGCGGAGGCGCGGGGCGAGGAGGCGAAGGAGCGCCACTCCGCGCACTACCTGCCCCACGGCGACACCGACCTGCACGTCTTCGACCAGGTGCCCGAGCTGCTCGCCGAGATCGGCCGCCGCGGGCACCGCGTCGTGCTCGCGACCAGCGCCCCCGAGGAGGAGCTCGAGGTGCTGCGCCCCCTGCTCGACGTCGAGGGCGCCCTCTGGGCCGTCACCTCGTCGGAGGACGCCGAGACGGCCAAGCCCGACCCCGGCATCGTCCAGGCCGCGCTCGACGAGGCCGGGGTCGACGCCGACCACGCCGTCATGGTCGGCGACGCGGTGTGGGACGTCGAGGCGGCCGGTCGGGCCGGCGTCGCCTGCGTCGGCGTGCTGACCGGCGGCATGTCGCGCAGCGAGCTCACCGAGGCCGGCGCGGCCGAGGTCGTCGACGACGTGGCCGCTCTGCTGCGCGGCCTCGACGACAGCGTGATCGGGCGGCTCGGCGCCTGATCGGGCGGCTCGGCGCCTGAGCGCCGACGCGGCGGTCGGACGGCGACGAACCACGTCGTCGCACCCGAGCCAGGCCGCGGCGTGGTTCGCCGGCGAGGACGTGGTGTGTCTCAGCTCGGCTCGGCGGCGGCGCGTCAGCGGCGGCAGAACCAGCGCGCGACGCGACGGAGGCCGCGGCGTCGGCCGGCCGGCGGCGTGCAGGCCCGCCGCGGCGGCGCGGGCACGAAGGTGACCGACCGGCACGAGGTGCAGGTCAGCAGCTCGGGGTGCACCGACAGCCCCGAGCCGAAGAACGGGTTCCGCACGAGACGGGCCGGGCCGCCGCACTCGGCGCAGCGGGCGGGGCGGTCGAGGGAGGAGTCGCGCGGGGTCATCGTGTCCTCCTGGTGTCGTCGGGGCGGGCGGTCGAGGAGTCTTCGGGGCGCGGCCGCGCCGGGTTGGGTGCGGCGGCGTCCCCAGTCCGGGTGCCGGGGCGGTGCCGGCGCGGTGCCGACACTGTGCCGGGGCGGTGCCGGCACCGTGCTCGCGCCCACCACGCACGGGCGCCCCGCCACGACCTGCGTGACGGGGCGCCCGTGAGGGAGGCGGTGCGGCTGCCTAGCCCTCGAAGGTCGCGTCGAGCGTGATCTCGACGCCGGTGAGGGCCTTGCTGACCGGGCAGGTCTCCTTGGCGTCCTGCGCGGCGGCCTGGAAGGCGGCCTCGTCGATGCCGGAGACCTCGCCGCGGACGGTGAGGGCGATGCCCGTGAGGCGGAACCCGCCGGCCGAGTCCGGGCCGAGCGTGACGTCGGCCTTGACGTCGAGCGCCTCGACCGTGCCGCCGGCCGCGCCGAGCACGGCGCTGAACTGCATGGCGTAGCAGGCGGAGTGGGCCGCGGCGAGCAGCTCCTCAGGGCTGGTCGAGCCGTTCGCCTCGTCAGCGGCGCGCTTCGGGAACGACACGTCGTACGTGCCGACGCCGGAGCTGGTCATCTCGACCTGGCCCTCGCCGGTCTCGAGGCTTCCGTTCCAGGCGGTGCGAGCGGTGCGAGTGGGCATGCTGTCTCTCTTTCGTCGGTGTGGGTCGGGTGTCGCGGGTGGTCGGAGGAGTCAGGGGGCTAAGGGCCGAGGAGTCGCGGGGCGGTCTACGAGGACGCCGCGCGCACGCTGTCGGCCACCGTGCCGAGGGTCTCGGTCAGGTCGGCGATGTCGGCGGGCCGGAGCCCCGTCGCGGCGCAGATGCTCTCGGGGATGCGCGCGGCCAGGCCGCGCAGGTCATCGCCCGCCGCGGTCAGCGACACCGTCACGGCGCGCTCGTCGCGACCGCCGCGCGCCCGGGTCACGAGGCCCTGGGCGTCGAGGCGGCGGAGCAGCGGCGAGAGGGTGCCCGAGTCGAGGTGCAGGCGCTCGCCGAGGGCGGAGACGCCGGTCGGGCCCTGCTCCCAGAGCACGAGCATGACGAGGTACTGCGGGTAGGTCAGGCCGAGCGGCTCGAGCAGCTCGCGGTACCGGGCGGTGAGGGCGCGCGACGCTGCGTAGAGGGCGAAGCAGATCTGCTCGTCGAGCAGGGGAGCGGTCGCCGGGGAGGCGGTGGTCGCCTCCGCCACCGGGGTCGCGCTCGTCGTCGTCATGGTCGTGACGCTACCACATCGCGCACAACTCGGTTGGACGCAACGCAACGTAAAGCAGTGCGAGGGCCGAGACGACGAGACCCGTCGCCCCGCGATGCGGGGCGACGGGTCTCGTGACGGACGGCGTGGATCAGTCGCCGACCTTCTCGTCCGCAGCGTCGGTGGCCTTGTCGATCTGCTCCGAGTGGCCGCCGCCGGTGGCCTTGTCGGCCGCGTCGCCGGCCTTGTCGACCCCGGCGTCCGAGACCTTCTCGCCCTTGTCGCTGTTCAGGAAGTCTCCGGCCTTGTCGGCGATGCCTGCCATGGTGTTCTCCTTCTGCGTCGGTGGCGCCGCGGCGTTCCCCGCGGTCGACCCCAGCCTGCGCCCGGCCCGCCCGGGCGTCGTCCCAGGGTGTACCCCGGCCGCGCGGCGACCGGGTCGCGTAGCGTCGCAGCATGAGCCACGACAGCGAGCACGACGACGCCGACAGCACGGGGATGACCGCCGACGAGAAGCGCCACGACCAGCTCACCCGGGCGCCGAAGTCGGACGAGACGGACGCGGCTCCGCGCATCACGACCGAGGAGCGCCCCGACGGCGTCACGCGCATCGACGTCGCCGACACCGCGAAGGTGCGCCCGGGCGGCGGCGAGAGCCAGGCGCAGGGCTGAGCTGAGCCGCTCGCCCGACTGCCCGCGCGGGGCGGCCCGGCGCCTCAGCTCGCCGCGACCGCCCCGAGCCGGAACCTGTCGGGGGCCGGCGTGCCCGTAGCGACGCCCGCCAGCAGCGTGCCGAGCAGGGGCCCGAACTTGAAGCCGTGCCCCGCGAACCCGGTCGCGACGGTCGCCGCGCCGACCCGGTCGAGCACGAAGTCCTCGGTCGGGGTCGTGTCGTACAGGCAGCTGATCGGCACGAGGCTGTCGACGTCGACGCCGGGCACCCACCGCGCGACGTACTCGCGCAGCACCGCCGTGCCCTCAGCGGTCGGCGCGAAGTCGCGCTCGTCGGGGTGCACCTCGCGGCCGGTGCCGTGGGTGCCGACCTTGACGCCCTCGCCCGGCGTCAGCAGCCCGTAGACGCTGCTCACCACGGAGCGCAGGGCCGGGTCGGAGGGGTAGTGCACGAAGCTCGGCCACGCCTCGTCGGGCAGGGCGGAGGCGAAGTGCGCCGGCTGCTCCTGCGTCACGCGCACCGGGGGCAGCGGGGTGCCCGCCGCGGCGGCGTGCTCGGCGACGAGGTCGTGGGCCCACGAGCCGACCGCGAGCACGACGCTGGCGACGCGGACCACCGAGGAGGCGCCTCCTGCGCCCTCGAGGCGGAGCACCGCCCCCTCGTCGGTCAGGTCGAGGTCGCGCAGGCGGGTCTCGAAGCGGAGCTCGGCGCCGTGCGCGACCGCGGAGTCGAGCATCGCCTCGATGGCGTCGGCGGAGCGCAGGCGGCCGGCCTCGGCGTGGACGAGTGCGCTCGTGTCGATGCGGAGCCCCGGCCAGCGGGCCTCGGCCTCGGCGGGCGACAGACGCTCGTGCACGACGCCGGCGCGCTCGAACGCGGCCTGGATCGCGTCGAGCACGGCGGGGTCGCCGTGGTCGACGGCGCCGGTGAGGTCGAGCAGGTCGCGGCCCGTCTCGCGCTCCAGCTCGCGCCACTCGGCGAGGGCGGCACCGGTCATCGCGACGTAGTCGTCGGCCGTGTAGCCGCGGCGGAAGATCCGGGTCGCGCCGTGCGACGAGCCGGCCTCGTGGCCGCGCGCGAACCGCTCGACCACGAGCACGCGGGCGCCCGACCGGGCCAGGGCCCGGGCCGTCGCGGCGCCGACGACGCCGGCCCCGACGACGACGTGGTCCCAGGCGGGCTGCGCGGCGGTGCTCTCGACGGGGCTCGGCTCGGTCATCCTGCGAGGGTAGCGGGGCCCCCGAACCACCGACTGATCGACGAACCACGTCACGAGGTGGTTCGTTGATCAGTCGGTGGTCGGTTCGTCGGCGTCGGCGACGGCGACGGGGCGCCCGTCAGCGGTGGATGGGGTCGGAGCGGTCGCGCAGCCGCACGCCCGTCGCTCCCGAGCGCACCGCGAGCACCTCGGCGAGCACCGAGATCGCCGTCTCCTCCGGGGTGCTCGCCCCGAGGTCGAGCCCGATGGGGGAGTGCAGGCGGGCCAGCGACTCCTCGTCGACGTCGAGGGCGCGCAGCTGGCGGACGCGCCGCTCGTGCGTGCCGCGCGACCCCATCGCGCCGACGTACGCGGCGGGGGAGGCGAGCGCCGCCGCGACCAGCTCGGCGTCGAACCGGTCGTCGTGCGAGAGCACGGCGACGACGGTGCGCTCGTCGACCTCGGTGCTCGCGAGCCAGGTCGGCGGCCAGGCGACGACGACCTCCTCGGCCGAGGGGAAGCGCTCGGGGGTCAGGAAGACCGGCCGCGGGTCGCAGACGGTGACGCGGTAGCCGAGGGCGGAGCCGGCGGCGCAGAGGGCGACCGCGAACTCCACGGCCCCGACCACGAGGAGTCGCGGGGCCGGCACCGAGCGCTCGGTCACCAGGCGGAGCCCCGCGCACGCGTCGAGGTCGGCCGGGTCGACGACGTCGCCGAGGCGCGGGCCGGCCGTGCCGGCCGTGCCGGCCGTGCCGGCCGTGCCGGCCGTGCCGGTCGGCCCGGCCGTGCCTCGCGTGGCGGCGGCGTCGCCCGTGGTGTCCCGGTCGGCGGCGTCGCGCCCGTCGGCCGTGGCGGCCGCGCCGACGACCCGCGTGAGCGACGCCGGGCGGCCGGCCCGCGCCTCCCGCAGCTGGCGGACGACCTCGTCGTCGTCGGCGGAGAGCCGCTGCACGACGACCTCGATGGTGCCGCCGCAGCTGAGGCCGACCTCGAAGCCGGCCTCGTCGCTGAAGCCGAACGACTCGAGCAGGGGCACGCCGTCGGCGAGCACCCGCTCGCACGCCTCGTAGAGGGCCCCCTCGACGCAGCCGCCGGAGATGCTGCCGATCACGGTGCCGTCGGCCGTCACGACCATGGAGGTGCCGACCGTGCGGGGCGCGCTGCCCACGACCGAGACCGCGGTCGCGACCGCGACGCGCTCGCCCGCGTCGAGGCGGGTGAGCAGGCGGTCGGCGATCTCGAACACGGGGGCTCCTCGGGGGAGGGCGCGCGGGGCGCGCGGACGGGTCCGCCGATCGTACCCGGCGCCCGGGCCCGGGCCTGCTGCGGGCGCGGGCCTGCCGCGGGCCCGCGCCCGGCTGCGGCAGACTCGGGGGGTGACCGACCCCGCCGTGCCGCCCCCCGCCTCTGCCCGTCCCCTCCGCGAGGTCGTGGCCGACTGGGTCGTGGGCTGGACGGCCTCGCGCGGCGTCGTCGCCGTCGAGCGCGACGGCTCGTGGCGCGTGCCGTTCGGGCACCCCGACCGCTGGGCCGAGTTCGTGGTGCCGCTCGACGGCGGCCCCGGAGCGGGCTCGTCCTCCTCGGCTGCCTCGGCCACCTCGTCCTCCTCGGCCGCGTCCCGCGCCGCGCGCACGGAGCAGCTCGCCGCCGTGCTCGCCGAGGCCGCCGAGGTCGGGCGTCTCGGCGACCGCGTCTGGGTGACCGTGGTCGGCCACGACCCCGAGGCCGTCGTGGCGGCCGGTCGGAGCTCCGGCTTCGAGGTGCGGAGCGCCGAGGAGTCGCTGATGGGCATGGCCCTCGACCAGCAGGCCGTGCGCGAGGTGTCGGCGCCGTACGAGCTCGACGTGCAGGAGGTCGGGGCGCCCCCCGCCCCCGTCCTGCGGGCGACCGCCTGGGTCGGCGAGGGCCACCCCGGCGAGGGGGACGACGCCGCGACCGGCCGGGCGGCCCTCACCCCCGCGGGCACCGCCGTGCTCGACCGCGTCGAGACCGACGACGAGCACCGCCGCCGCGGCCTCGGCGGGGCGGTCGTGCACGCCCTCGTCGCCGAGTCCCGGCGACGCGGTGCGACCCGGGGGCTGCTCGTGGCCTCGGTCGACGGCGCCCTGCTCTACCGGTCGCTCGGCTGGGAGCCCACGGCGTCGGTCGTGATCCTCGTCACCCCCGCCGTGCGCTGAGATCGGGCGGAGGGGGTGACCCCGCCGCCGACCGGGGGCAGGATGTGGTCATGACCCGCGCCTCCGTCGTCTCCGTCAGCCGCGACTCCGCCCACCGCTTCAGCAAGCCGGTGGTCGACGAGATCACGCTCGTGGCGGGGCTCGGCGTGGAGGGCGACGCGCACTCCGGCACGACGGTGCAGCACCGGTCGCGCGTGCGGCGCGACCCGAGCCAGCCGAACCTGCGGCAGGTGCACCTGATGCACGAGGAGGTCCTCGAGGAGGCGCGTTCGGCCGGCCTCGACGTCTCGCCCGGCGAGATGGGCGAGAACGTCACCACCCGGGGCGTCGACCTGCTCGGCCTGCCGACCGGCACCCGTCTGCGGCTCGGGGCGGAGGCCGTCGTCGAGGTGACCGGGCTGCGCAACCCCTGCACGCAGATCGAGGGCTTCGAGCCGGGGCTCCTGAAGCAGATGGTCGGCCGGGGCCCCGACGGCCAGGTCGAGCGCCGCGCCGGCGTCATGTCGGTCGTGCTCGTCGGCGGCACCGTGCGTGCTGGCGACGAGGTCGTCGTCGAGCTGCCCGCCGGCGAGCCGCTGCCGCTGCAGCCCGTCTGACCCGCGCCGCTGCCGCTCCAGCCCGTCTGACCCGCGCCGCCGCCGCTCGCGTGCCGGTGGTTGCAAATGCCGACCGCCGAGCCTGCAATACGTGATCTTTCCCGCACCAGGTGTGCCCTCGGGTGCAGATGGTCGGGAATTGCGGCACCGGAGGAGGCGAACGAGCCTCGCTCGCGCGGCCGCGGCAGGCGCTCGTCGCTGGTCGGCAGGATGTCGGTGGCGCGCCTCCCCGGGGCGTCGGTAGCGTCGCGACATGGCGATCGTCCCCGACACGAAGAACTGGACCTGGGTGCTCGACGAGACCTGCAACGACTGCGGGTACGACGGGCCGGCGACGGAGTTCCGCGAGGTGCCCCGCCTCGTCCGCGAGAACGCGGCGGCGTGGCCCGGGGTGCTCGCGGCCGCCGACGCGGCCGTCCGCCCCGACGACCGCACCTGGTCCGCCCTCGAGTACGGCGCCCACGTGCGCGACGTCTTCCGGGTGTTCGACGAGCGGCTCGCGCTGATGCTCCGCGAGGAGGCGCCCGCCTTCGCGAACTGGGACCAGGACGCCACCGCCGTGGCCGACCGCTACTCCGAGCAGCAGCCGGCCGCGGTCGCCGCCGAGCTGGTCGCCGTGGCCGAGGTCGTCGCCGCCCGCTTCGAGGCCGTGGCCGACGAGCAGCTCGGTCGCACCGGCCTCCGGTCGGACGGCTCGGCCTTCACGGTCGAGTCGCTCGCGCGCTACTTCGTGCACGACCCGGTGCACCACCTCCACGACGTGCGTCGCTGAGGTGCGGCGGGTCGGCGTCGTCCTGGGCGGGCGGGCGCTGGCTGACCCGCCGGCAGTGACGGCGACCCGCCGGCTCGTTCCCGGCTGCCGCCCGGGGTCGCGATGACCCGCCGACCCGCGGACACGCAGCAGCGGTGCGCCGCCGCCGCGGCTCAGCCCTGCCCGGCCCCCGCGGCGCCGGCCACCGCCAGCGCGAGCGCCGCGACGCCCGCCGCGAACGTCAGCAGCGCGACCGCCGCCGGCAACAGCCCGCTGCCGATCGGGGCGCGGTCGTCCGCCCCGGAGGTGAGGAGGCGGTGCACCCGCCGGTACCGCCGGTGCGCTCCCACGAGCACCGCGACCGACGCCGCGACCCCGAGCCCGGCGACCGCGTACGTCGCGGCGCCGTCGCCGAGCAGCAGGGGCAGCACGCGGAGCCCGACGAGCGACCCCACCGTGAGGGCGAGCGCCGTCCGCCGCCACGCGAGCGCGGTGCGCTCGGGCTGGAGCCCGGGGTCGAACGGGCGGGCGGAGCGGTCGACGCGACCCGCGCCTCCCTCGCTCACGCCGCCGCCGACCTGCGCGGTGCCGCGCGCGTGCAAGTTGCAGTGGACCGGCGCCCCGCAGCCGACCGGCGCGGCGCCGCGCGCGTGAGCCCCGCCGCCCCCCGGCACGTCCCGGCCGGCCCCCGGGTCACGCGAGCACCACCGCGAGCAGCACGAGCACCCCGGCCACCACGACGGCGACGCCGATCGGCAGCGCCAGCCGAGCCGAGGGCAGCGGGCGGCCGAGCCGCAGCGCCCGCTCCGCCTGGGCCCAGCCGAACCAGGCCTGCACGGGGGTGGCGACGCCGGCGACGATGAGCACGAGCGAGGCGGCCAGCCGGAGGTGCGGTTCGAGGCCCAGCCCGAGCGCCTCCAGGGCGACGCCGCCGGCGAGCAGGGCCAGGGCGGTGCGGATCCACGCGAGGAAGGTGCGTTCGTTCGCCAGCGTGAAGCGGGCGTCGGGCTCGCTGCCCACGCCGTAGACGGACGAGGGGAAGCGGCGCGCGGTCACCCCCTCACGCTACTGCGGGCGGCCGCGCAGGGCGACGAACCACTTTCCCGCCCGGGAACCACGCCGCGGCGTGGTTCGCGTGCGAGGACGTGGTGCCCGACGCGGCGGCCGGCTCGCTTCGGCCAGCTCGCCGGGCCGCGCACGGGTCAGCCGCGGTGGCGCCGGATGCGGATCGGTCCCTTCGCCGTCGACGGGTCGACGACCGACCCGCCCTGGGTGATGTCGACCTCGCCCGCGGCGACCAGGCGGCGGGCGGCGCGGCGCACCGGCTCCATCAGGTCACGCCAGGCGGCCTCGTCGTCGGGAGCGATCGACCGGGCGACGTCGGAGGGGCAGATGGTGGAGGCGGCGGCCCGGCTGGCGAGGAGCGATCGGATGCGCTCCTCCAGCTCCCGGTCGAGCGCCGACACCTTGCGCTTTCGGCACGCGTCGCTGCAGTACGCGACCTCGTCCCAGTTCGCGGCCCACTTCTTGCGCCACTCGATGCGGCGGCCGCACGAGCGGCAGGTCTTCTCGTCGTGCTCGGGCATGGCCCCATGCTGCTCCCCGCCTCCGTGAGCCGCCCGAGCGCCGAGCGCCGAGCGCCCGCCCGCCTACCGCTCCTCGGCTCCTCCGCTCCTCCGCTCTTCCTGTCCTCTCAAATTTGAGAGTGATCAGCCCGCCGACGACGAGAACAGGCGGGAGGCGCGGGGCCGATCCCCGGATCACTCGCGTCTTCCTCCGCCCGCCCTGCCCCGGGGAACGCGCCCGCCGCACCCGTGCCTGCCGCACGCACGCACGCCGCCGCGCCCGAGCCCCGAGCCCCGAGCGCCGTGCGCCGAGCGCCGAGCGCGAGCGCCCGCCCGGCCCACACCCTGGCGCCTCGCGGCCGCGTCGCGTACCCTCGACGGTGGTCGTGCGTCACGCGCGGCCCCGGGCGTGCACGACAGCGCGCAGTCGGGATCACCATCCTCCCCGTGCACCACGGGTCGAGAGAACGGCGCCCGCCGACTGACCGAGACCCTCCATGACCCTCGCACCTCCGCGTCCCCCGCGCCTCCCGGCCGGTGACGGACGCTCCACCCGCTTCCCCCTCGCCGGCCTGCTCGCGCTCGCCGTCGCGACCTTCCTCTCCATCTCCGGCGAGATGCTGCCGACCGGCCTGCTGCCCGAGATGAGCAGCGAGCTCGGCGTGACCGAGTCGGCCATCGGCCTGCTCGTCAGCGTCTTCGCGTTCACGGTCGTGCTCACCAGCACGACCCTCACGCACCTCACGCGCCGCCTGCCGCGGCACCTGCTCGTCGTCGGCCTGATCGCCGTGCTCGCCGTGAGCGCCGCGCTCACCGCGATCGCGCCGAGCTACGAGCTGGTCGTGGCGTCGCGCATCCTCGGCGGCCTCGCCCACGGCATGTTCTGGGCGATCGGCGGCGCCTACGCGGCGCACCTCGTGCCCCGTGAGCAGGTGGGCCGCGCGCTCGCCGTCGCCATGAGCGGCGGCACCCTCGCCTTCGTGCTGGGCGTGCCGCTCGGCACCGCGCTCGGCCAGGCCCTCGGCTGGCGCGCGGCGTTCGGCGTGCTCGCCGGCGCCATGGCGCTCGGCGCGCTGCTCGTCTGGCGGCTGCTGCCGCCGGTGCCCGCCCCCGACCCGAGCACCGTCACCGGGGCGGTGCCGACCATCGACGCGGCCGACTCGACGGCCGCAGCCTCCGCCACCGCGACCACGCCGTCGGCGACGACCACGGCGCGCCGCCGGATGCCCGCGCCGTCGGTGCTCGGCATCGTCTTCAGCTGCGTCGTGACCGCCGTCTTCATGGTCGGTCACTACTCGTTCTTCACCTACATCGCGCCGTACCTGGTGCGCTCGACCGGCATCGAGGAGTCGCAGCTCAGCCTCGCGCTCTTCGCGTTCGGCATCGCGGGCGGCGTCGGCCTGCTGCTCGTCGGCTGGTTCCTCGGCAAGCGCCCGCGCATCACCATCCCGGTCGGCATGGCCGTGGTCGTCGTCGCCGTGCTCGCGATGGTGGCGCTGGAGGGGCAGCCCGGCCCGTCGCTCGTCGCGTTCGTCGTCTGGGGCGTGACGTTCGGCGCGCTGCCGCCGCTGTTCCAGACGAAGATGCTGCAGGTCGCCCCGTCGCGCCTCCGAGACATCGCGAGCGCGTTCTACACGACCGGCTTCAACGCCGGCATCGGCGGCGGTGCCCTGATCGGCGCCCTCGTGCTCGACGGAGCCGGTCTCGACGTGCTCCCGCTGCTCTACGTCGTCGTCGCCGCGGTGATGCTCGTCGTCGTGCTCGTCACCGACGCCGTCCTGATGCGGCGCTCGCCGCGCTGACGCACGCCGGGTCCACCCCGGACGACGGAGGCGCGGTGCCGGTACGCGACGGAGTAGCGGTGCCGGACACGACGGACGCGCGGCCGGACACGACGGAGGCGCGGTGCCGGGACCGAGGGCGGGTCGCGCTCGACGCGACCCTGCTCCGGTGCCGGCACCGCGCCTCCCTCAGGTGACGGGTCGCCCGTGGCGTCGGTCAGCGACGGCGCGTGCTGCCGCCCTTGCCGGTCGAGCCGCCCTTGCCGGTGCGCTTCTGGACCTGGCGGATGATGATCGGGATGAGCAGGGGGGCGAGGCGGCGGAGCAACGAGGCCATGAGGGTCTCCTTCGTGGTGGTCGTGGGCGGTCGACGGTACCCGCCGTCGCCGGGAGCCGTCCGGCCGGGCGCGCTCCGCGGCCAGGGCCGGGCGGTCGCCCCGCCGCGTAGGGTGGCCCGGTCCGGCGACGACGAGCGTCGCCGGCGACAGCAGGGGGACCCATGACCACGACGACTTCGAGGGCGGCGCTGACCGCCCTCACCACCGGGGCCCTCGCGCTCGGCCTGCTGCTCACCGGCTGCACGGCCGGCGGCGACGACTCGGGCGACGCGAGCGGCGGCAGCGGCGCGGGCAGCGGCGGCGGCGACAGCGACGGCGCGGGCGGCTCCGGCGGCTCGGCCCCGGAGGCCGAGGCTCCCGAGAGCGGCACCCTCACCTCCTTCGCCTCGTGCGACGAGGTCGGCACCGCGCTCGGCGGCTCGATCGACGGCCTCGAGCTGCAGGAGGGCGGCAGCACCAGCGCCTCCAGCGTGCAGTGCATCTGGTCGACGCCGGGCGTCGAGCCCCAGGAGGGCTCGGCGATCATCGCCCTCGCGAGCGCGCAGGAGCTCGACGCCGCGGCCATCGACGAGCAGGTCTCGCAGATCACCGCGTCCGAGGGCACCGAGTCCGTCGACGACGGCCTCGCCTCGGCGGTGGGCGGACGGGCGTTCGTGTCGACGATCGACCAGGCCGACGTGCCCACCACGCAGGCGAGCGTCATCACGCCGCACGGCCTCGTCATCGTCGGCTCCACCGCCGCCGGCGAGGGCGACGAGCCGCTCTCGACCGACGACACCCTCGCGCTGACGTACGCCCTGCTCGACTAGCCGGGCAGCCGACGGGACCACGACCCCGCCCGGGCACCGCGCCGCGGCCCGGTCCCCTGGCGAGGTCGTGGTCCCCCCCTGGTGACCGGTGACGAGTGCTCAGCCCCGCGCGAGCGTCGCCGTCAGGTAGTCGGCCAGCACACGCTGCCCCGCGTCGTTCGGGTGCAGCCCGTCGGCCGACAGCAGCGAGCCGAGGTCGGCGACCCCCGACCCGGCCAGGGCGTCGTCGATCGTCACGTGCGCGGAGCCCGTCTGGCGGGCGACCTCCTCGACGGCGCTCCGGTAGTCGGCGGCGGATCCGTTCCACGCCGAGGCGACGCTGAGCGCCGGCGTGAACTCGTCCACGACCAGCACCGACGGGGCGGAGTCGAGGCCCTGCAGCCCCTCGATCAGCGTGGTGTAGCCGGCCGCGAGGTCGTCGGGGCTCGTCGTCACGGCGTCGTTGGCGCCCAGCGTGATCGTCACGAGGTCGGGCTGCGCCGCCCCGGCCGCGGCGAGGAACCCGTCGAGGTCGTCGGTGAACGTCGACACCGTCGCGCCCGAGCGTGCCGAGTCGTACAGGGTGACGCCGCGCCCGCGGTCTCCGTCGAACTGGGCCAGGCCCTGCAGCACCACGCTCGCCGGGGCGTCGTCGGCGACCGAGATCGTGACGACGTGCGGCCCGGCGGCGAGCCCCGTGACCTCGGTCACGCCGACCGTGCCGGAGGCGTCCGAGCCGTCCGAGGCATCCGAGCCGCTCGAGCCGTCCGAGCCGCTCGAGCCGCCTGAGGCTCCCGAGGCCGTGTCGACCACCACCTCCGCCTGCGCGTCGACGCGGTACGAGAACGCCCCCTCGCCCGGCGTCCACCAGAGGTCGAGGTCGGTGCCGACGGTGTCGTACCGGAGGCTGGAGCCCGGGTCGAGCTCGACGGCGCGGTGCCCCAGGTCGGCGACGTCGGCGACCGCCGTGGTGCGGCCGTCACGGGCGGTGGCCCACTGCGCCCAGGGGGAGTCGGGGCCGTACGTCGCGAAGGCGGCCGGGCGGTAGCCGACCCCGCCCGCGACTCCCTCGACCGGGTGCGCCGCCCGCAGCCCGTCCCGCGTGAGGTCGACCCAGCGGGTGCCGAGCGACGAGGCGCCCTGCCCCTCGGTGATCGAGTCGCCCACGGCGAGCCAGCGGGCCGGCTCGACGTCGACGGCGGCCAGGGCCGCGTCCCAGGTCGCCCAGGCGTCGGCCGAGGAGGAGCCGGAGGCGCCTGACGGGCCCGTGGCGCTCGGCGCGGGGGAGCTCGCCGAGCCCGACGTCCCCGCGGCGGGCGCCGTCTCGCCCGTGGTGCACGCCGTCAGCCCGAGGCCGAGCAGCCCCAGGCCCGCGACGACGCCGAGGTGCGAGAGGAGTCGCGGTGCGGCCCTCACGACTCGGTCACCCTGCCGCCCTCGACCCGCCAGTGCCGGTCGAGGCGGACCGTCTCGAGCATCCGGCGGTCGTGGGTGACGAGGAGGAGCGTGCCCTCGTACGTCTCGAGCGCCTGCTCGAGCTGCTCGATGGCCGCGAGGTCGAGGTGGTTGGTGGGCTCGTCGAGCACGAGCACGTTGACGCCGCGGGCCTGCAGCAGGGCGAGGCCCGCGCGGGTGCGCTCGCCGGGCGAGAGCTCGTCGACCGGGCGAGAGACGTGGTCGGCCTTGAGCCCGAACTTCGCGAGCAGCGTGCGGACCTCGGCCTGGGGCCAGTCGGGCACGAGCGCCTCGAACGCCTCGGCGAGCGGCACGGTGCCGGCGAGCTGCGCGCGGGCCTGGTCGATCTCGCCGACGGCGACGCTGGTGCCGGTGCTCGCGCCGCCCTCGGTCGGCGCCTGCCGCCCGAGGAGGCCGCGCAGCAGCGTCGACTTGCCGGCGCCGTTCGGCCCGGTGATGCCGATGCGGTCGCCGCCCGCCACCTGCAGCGACACCGGCCCGAGCACGAACTCGCCCGTCTCGGGGTCGCCCTGGCGGAACACGGCGCCGCTGAGCGTCGACACGACCGCGCTCGACCGCGGCGCGGAGCCGATGGTGAACTCGAGCTGCCACTCCTTGCGGGGCTCGTCGACCTCGTCGAGCCGAGCGATGCGGCTCTCCATCTGGCGCACCTTCTGCGCCTGCTTCTCGCTCGACTCGGCGGACGCCTTGCGACGGATCTTGTCGTTGTCGGGCGCCTTCTTCATCGCGTTGCGGACGCCCTGGCTCGACCACTCGCGCTGGGTGCGTGCCCGGCCGACCAGGTCGGCTTTCTTGTCGGCGAACTCGTCGTAGGCCTCGCGGGCATGACGCCGCGCGGTCTCGCGCTCCTCCAGGTACGAGTCGTAGCCGCCGCCGAAGACCCGGTTCGACGACTGGGCGAGGTCGAGCTCGAGCACCTTCGTGACGCACCGGCCGAGGAACTCGCGGTCGTGGCTGACCAGCACGATGCCGCCGCGCTGCCCCTCGACGAAGCGCTCGAGCCGCTCGAGGCCGTCGAGGTCGAGGTCGTTGGTGGGCTCGTCGAGCAGGGCGACGTCGAAGCGGCTGAGCAGCAGGGCCGCGAGGCCGACGCGGGCCGCCTGGCCGCCGCTCAGCGCGGTCATCAGCGACGCGGGGCCGACCGCGCCGTCGCCGTGGCTGTCGAGCCCGAGGTCGGCGAGCACCTGGGGGAGGCGGTCGTCGAGGTCGGCCGCCCCGCTCGCGAGCCAGCGGTCGAGCGCCGTCGAGTAGACGTCGGCCGGGTCGAGCCCGTCGGCGCGCGGGGCGGCGTCGACCTCGCCGAGGGCCGCGGCGGCGGCGTCCATCTCGGCGGTGGCCTGCGTGCTGCCCGTGCGGCGCCCGATGTACCCGGCGACCGTCTCGCCCGGCACGCGCTCGTGCTCCTGCGGCAGCCAGCCGACGAAGGCGTCGCCCGGGCTGAGGGTGACGCTGCCGGCCTGCGGCTCGTCGACGCCCGCGAGGAGGCGCAGCAGCGTCGACTTGCCGGCCCCGTTCACGCCCACCACGCCGACGACGTCGCCGGGCGCGACCGTGAGGTCGAGGTCGTCGAACAGCGTGCGGTGCCCGTGGCCGCCGGCGAGGCCCTTGGCCACGAGTGATGCGCTCATCCCTCCATCATCCCAGGCCGGAGGGCGAGCCCCGAGGTCGGCGCCGGGTCGGGCGTGCTCCCGGGGACGGGCACGCCCTGGGGAGGGACGAGCCGCGGCCGAGGCGTCGTCGACGCTCGGGCACGCCCCAGCCTCGGCTGGCACGCTGGGCGCATGGCCACCCTCACTCGTCCCCGCCGCGGCAAGATGATCGCGGGCGTCTGCGCCGCCCTCGCGAACCGCTTCGGCCTCAGCCCGTTCCTCGTGCGCGTGATCTTCGTCGCGTCGCTGCTGCTCCCCGGCCCCCAGGTGCTGCTCTACGTCGTCCTCTGGGTTCTCTTCCCCAAGGAGAGCTGAGCCCTCCCGGGGCGACGTCCGGCGGACCGACAGGTCCGTTGCCGGGCTGCTAGCGTCGACGACGCGGCCCCACCCGGCCGCCACACGCCACCTGAGGGGGAGACGACCATGACGTCGACGACGAGCACACGGGCCATCGGAGCGACCGGGGCGGTGCTGCTGAGCGTGCTGCTCGCGGGCTGCTCGGCGGGCTCGTCCAACGAGGCGGCCGGCGGCGACAGCCCCGAGGCGAGCACCTCGACTCCCGCGACGACGCCGGGCGAGGCCTCCTGCGGCCTCGAGGGCGCGGTGACCGGCACCGTCCAGCTGACCGAGACCAGCGACTCCTACGAGGTCGTCTTCACGGGCCTGCCCGTCGACGGCGACACCGAGGAGGCGACCTTCCAGCTCATCCTCGGCAGCGACGACGGCGAGGCGCTGCTGTCGTCCGAGTTCGTGGGCGGCGCCTTCCGCTCCGCCACCGCGGCCGTCGGCGACGACGAGGGCGTCGACGTGCCCGACGCCGCCACGGCCTCCGGCGACGTCGTGACGGCGGTCTACCCCAAGAGCGTGGGCACGCTGGCCGACTTCGAGGCGTCCGACTGGACCCCGGAGATCACCTTCTCGGTCGCCGGCGCCTCGGACTCCGTGCGCTGCGGCGACGGCACCGTCCTGCCCTACGAGCCTCTGGGCTGAGTCGTCAGCCTCCTCGCCGAGGCCCGCCGGCGGCCCTCGGCGAGGAACCCGGCCGCCAGCGTGAGGTGAGCCCAGATGAACCCCGCCAGCACGACGGGGTAGACGATGTCGATGACGAAGCGCTCTGCTCGCGGCAGCTCCTTCGTGTCCTGGCCCCTGCCCCGCAGCCACGCCACCGCGAGGAAGACGGGGAAGACGGGGAGGACGACGAGGCCGAGGACGGGGATCCGGAACGCGCCGCTCGACCGGCTGTAGGCCATCGTCGTGTCGAGGGGGACCTGCGTGGACACGGAGATCGCGACAGCTGCGAGGAACAGGCTCGTCACGAGGATCGCCCTGCTGCCCCACAGGTAGGCGACGCGCCCCTCCTCGAGGTCCTCCTCCGTCGACACCGCGGTCACCGCCGCGGCCTCAGGCCCCTGCCGCGTCGAAGAACAACGCCGCGAACCACAGCTGCCCGCCGAGGGCGAGCAGCATGAAGATCGGGTACCCGACCACGATGAACTGGCGTTCTGCCTCGGGGACCTTGCCGGCATCCGGGCCGCGTGACTTGAACAGCCCGATGACGAAGATCAGCGGCACGAGCAGCAGCGCCAGCACGGGCAGGCCCACGTCGCGACCGTTCCCGCGGTAGGCGATCGTGGTGTCGAGGGGCACCCTCAGCACGACCACCGCGGCGACGACGAGCGAGGCGACGAGGCCCGCGGCCAGGGCACGGCGCACCCACCGGTTCACGACCGTGCCCTTCGCGATCTCGTCGTCCGTCAGGTCCCGCCGGGGCTTGCCCTTGGCTGTCTCGTTGCTCATCGTGGCAAGATACCAATGCCGACGCCGACCTCGTGGATCGAGTCCGCACCCCAGCTGGCGACCTGCCCGGCACCGGCGTTGCCGAAGTGGATGCCCCAGCCGGGGTCGGTGCCCGGGGTGCCCTCCGCCTCCGGCATCTGCCCCAGGACGAAGCCGCTCCCCGCGTTCCAGAGGAGGTCGGCCGGCTGGTAGCCCTCGTTGCTGATGATGGCTTCGGCCCCTCCGCCGAGCAGGCTGCTGGTGGCGCCGACGGCACCGTTCGCCAGGAACCCGGCCGCTCCGGTGAGCTCGCCGGTGAAGCGGCCGCCGTACGCTCCCGTGCCGCCGCTGACGAAGCCGTTGCCGGCGGCCCCGAGAGCCTCGTCCCAGTGCCACTCGTCCGTGGTCGCCGCGTAGGTGCCGAAGTTGCCTGCGGCACCGACGACTCCGTTCGCGACCACCTTCTTGCCGGTCTCCGACATGATCGCCTGTCCGGCTGTGGCGAGGGCACGCTGCCCCGCGCCGCCGACGGCGGTGCCGACGCGGTTCATGCCGTTCGACACGGCCAGGGCCGACCGGGCTGCCTGGCTGCCGGTCGCCCAGGCGCCGGCCGCGGCGCCCGCGCCTCCCATGACCCCGCCGATCAGGGTGTCCACGCCGGCCTTGGCCCAGTCGACCTCGCCGGTCGTGGCCTTCTGCGACGCCACCGAGATGCCGCCCGAGAGGAGGGCTCCCGAGGCCGCCATGAGGGCGATGCCGGCGGGCCCGCCGACGCCGGTGCACATGAGCGCGACGCCGCCGACGATCGCGGCGCCCGCAGCGACGTACTCCCAGTTCTCGTCCCACCACGTGCCCGCGGCGGCGAAGGCGCCCTGGTTCGCGGTCGCGAACGCCTTCATGTCGGCGTCGGTCGCGGGCCGGAGCCCGAGCGGGTCGACGGCGTGCATCGGGTCGTTGCCGGCGTACGAGTACGGGTTGCCCGACCACGCCGCGCCCGTGACGGGTGCGAGCGGGTCGACGGAGAGGAACCCGCGGGCAGACGGGTCGTAGACCCGCGCGCCGAGCCACTCGAGGCCGCCGATCTGCAGCCCGCCCGTGGCGGTCAGCGACGCGCCTCCGGGCAGCTCCAGGCCCGCCAGCCCCGAGGAGGCGTCGGCCGAGCCCCAGGGGTCGCCCGCGTCGGTCGCCCGCACGCCGCGCCAGGCCGGGCCGAGCCAGTCGTCGCCGACCTGAGTCGCGCCTCCCGGCAGGGTGAACACCGACGCGCCTCCGACGGAGACGAGGGCGGGGACGGCGCTGGCGGTGTCCCACCAGGTCTCGACGCCGTCGATCGCGGCGAGCTCGCCCAGCGCATCGACCCAGAGGTCGGTGCGGCGCACGACCGCGCCGTCGGGGTCGCGGTCGACGACCGAGGCCAGCGACCCGAGGTCGGACCAGGCGTACTCGACGTACGAGCCGTCGTCGGCGATCTCCCGCACGCGGCGGCCGAGGCCGTCGTGCACGTAGTCGAGACGGCGCCCGTCGGGCAGCTCGCGCGAGACGAGCTGGCCCGCCGCGTCGTAGGTCGAGCGCGACACGGCACCGTCGGCCGACTCGCTCACGACTCGTCCGGCCGCGTCGTACTCCCAGGTGGTGAGGGCACCTCCGGAGGCGCGGACCGAGCGCAGCTGGCAGGCCGCGTCGTACTCGTACTCATGCTCGACGGCGCCGTCGACGCCCTCGACGCGCCGGATGCGACCGTCGTCGTCGCGCTCGACGAGCGTGCTCCGCACGCCGTCGAGGCGGGTCGTGACGTGCTCGACGAGCTCGCCGTCGTCGTAGCGCCAGGTCTGCGCCACGTCGCCCGCGACCGACCCGACGAGGCGTCCCGAGGCGTCGTGCGACAGGGTCGACTCGACCCCGGCGTGCGACACGGAGACGACCCGGCCGGCGGCGTCGCGGCGGTACTCGGTGCGGGTGCCGTCGGGGTCGACGCGGGCGGCGAGGCGGCCGTCGGCGTCGTGCTCCCACGTGATCGCCTCGGAGCCCCGCGCGCGGCGGACGAGCGCCCCGCGCCGGTCGAAGACCAGCTCGTGCTCGACGTCGACGCCCTCGCCCCGCGAGCGGTCGACCACGCGCAGGGTGCGCGTGGCGGGGTCGAGGTGGAGGGCCGCGGTCTCGCGGCCCTCGACCGTGATCGTGGAGGGGCGGCCGGCGGCGTCGTGGCTCCACCGGGTCTCGCGGCCGTCGGGGTCGCGACGCAGCACGCGTCGGCCCGCGGCGTCCCACCCGGTGGTCGTCGTGCGGCCGAGCGGGTCGGTCGAGCTCACGAGGCGGCCTGCGGCGTCGAACGCGCGGCGGGTGACGCCGCCCAGCGGGTCGGTGACGGAGACCACGCGGCCCCGCTCGTCGTGCTCGTAGCGGGTCACGCCGTCGAGGCCGTCGACGGCCTCGACGAGCTGCCCGACGGCGTCGTAGCGGAAGCGGCGCCGGCCGTGGCGGGTGTCCTGGCTGGAGGTCAGCCGTCCGGCGGCGTCGTAGCCGAGGCGGGCGGTGCCCACGCCGGGCACGTGCCGCGAGACGACGCGCCCGACGGCGTCGTAGGCGATGCGCTCGACCTCGCCGGTGGGCAGGGTGCGGGCCACGACCCGGGAGTCGGCGTCGTGGGTCAGCGTCGTGCGGGCGCCGAGCGGGTCGGTGCTGGCGGCCGGTCGTCCGCACGCGTCGTACTCGTACGAGGTGCGGGCGCCGCCGGGGGAGAC
The DNA here is from genome assembly GCF_014217665.1 of Frigoribacterium sp. NBH87. Taxonomy (NCBI): domain Bacteria; kingdom Bacillati; phylum Actinomycetota; class Actinomycetes; order Micrococcales; family Microbacteriaceae; genus Frigoribacterium; species Frigoribacterium sp. NBH87. The sequence goes on along the minus strand of NZ_CP043650.1, from coordinate 1,466,497 downwards.
GACCGCGACGACGCGGCCGGCCGCGTCGCGCTCGAGGCGCGTCAGGCCGCCCTCGCCGTCGACGAGCTCGACCGGGCGGCCGCAGCGGTCGTAGGTCGTCAGCTCGGCGGAGCCGTCGGCGGAGGTCTGCGAGACCGGGCGCCCGAACTCGTCGAAGCGCAGGGTCGTGGTGCTGAACGCGTCGCGCAGGGTAGCCGCGCCGTCGGCGGTCTCGCGCCGCGCCTCCTGCCTGACCCCCGTCGGGTCGACGACGGCGGTGAGCGCGCCCACGAGGTCGTGCTCGTGGGTCCACTCGCCCCCCGTGGGGTCGGTGACCGTGCGCAGCCGAGACAAGGCGTCGTAGGTGAACGACTGCACGCTGCCGTCGGCGAGGACGACGCGGGCCAGCGCGGCCTGGTCGTCGAACGTGCGCGTGACGACGCGGCCGAGGGCGTCGGTGGTGCTCTCGAGCTCGCCGTTCGCGGCGTAGCTCAGCTCGGTGCGGGCGCCCAGCGGGTCCACGACGGCGGTGCGGCGACCGCCGGGGCCGTTCTCGAAGCGCCAGGTGGCGCCGTCGGGGTCGCGGCGCGAGACGAGCATGCCCGCGGCGTCGTAGCGGAAGGTCGTGCGGGCGCCGCTCGGGCTCACCGCGGCGACGGGCCGCCCGGCCTGGTCGCGCTCGAGGCGCGCGACGTCGCCGAGGGCGTTCTCGGTCTCGACGAGGTCGCCGTGCTCGTCGTAGCGGCAGCGCACCACGACGCCGGTCGGGTCGGTGGCCTGCTGCAGCAGGCCGTCGCGCCAGACCAGCTCGGTGCGCCCGCCCTCGGGGTCGACGATCGTCGAGGGGTCCCGATCGGCGTCGTCGGCGTACTCGTACTGCACGACGGCGCCCGACTCGGTGACGACGGTGGTGACGCGGTCGTGGTCGTCCCAGCCCCAGGTGAGGTCGGCGCCGGCGGGCGTGACGGTGCGCACGCGGCGGCCGCGCTCGTCGTACCCGTGCACGGTCACGCTGCCGTCGCGCTCGATCACCGAGACGAGGTTCCCGTGGGCGTCGTAGCTCATCGACTGGCGCTGGTCGGAGCTGTCGAGCAGGCCCACGAGACGGCCGCGGGCGTCGGAGATCCAGGTGTCGGAGCGCGAGCCGTCGTGGTCGGAGACGACCGTGACGCGGCCGCGCAGGTAGGCGAAGCGCACGGCGCGGCCGTGGGGCGTGAGCTGCTCGACGACGCGTCGGCGGTCGTCGTACGAGTTGACCACCTCGACAACCCCGGAGGCGCTGGTCACCGTCGTGATCAGCCCCGCGTCGTCCCAGCCGTAGCGCCGGGTGCCGGCCTCGGTGGTCGCGGCCACCAGCCGTCCGGCCTCGTCGTACGAGTGCTCGACCCGGCGCCCGTCCGACGAGCGCAGCACGGCGACGCGGCCGTCGACGTACTCGACCTCGACCAAGCGGCCGCGGGCGTGCGTGAGGCGGGCCGGGAGGTCGTCGGAGCCGCGAGCGACCTGCACGGCCGTGCCCGCGCCTCCGGCGGACCCCAGCCAGGTGCCCGAGGGGGTGAAGTCCCAGCGGGCGCCGGCGTTGTCGCGGACGACCAGCATGCTGCCCTCGGAGGCGAGCCACCAGTTCTCGCCGACGGCGCGGTCCCAGCCGTCGCCGAGGCGCGGGAAGACGACCTGACGGCCGTCGCCCATCGTGAAGGTCGCGCCCTCGTCGTCGAGCTCCAGGCGCGTCTCGAGGACGGACGACCAGCCCGGCCCGAAGAGGCCGACGGTGCCGTCGAGGCTGTTGTAGGTGCGGGAGACGCTCAGGGTCGTGCTGGCGCCCGCGAACGGCAGGTCGACCTCGGTCTCGAGGAAGTTGCCGGTGGTGGTGTTGACGGGGTCGACCGAGAAGCCGTTCGTCGGGGCTCCGCCGTAGGCCTGCGGTGGCTCGATGACGAGGTCGTCGCGGCCGAGGTCGATGCCGGCGGCCTGCAGCGAGGCGGCGATCGCGGCGTTCGAGAGGGTCGACACCGACCCTTCGCCGCCGGCCTGCGCGAACTTGTCGGCGACGGTGGTGGCCCAGGCGGCGTCGTTCGCGTTGTCGTCGAGCCAGGCGGAGAGGGCGCGCACGAGCCCGTCGGCGGAGAACTCGCCCCAGTCGCACTGCGTCGAGAAGGTGTCGAGGGCGGACGACAGGGTGCCGGGGCGCGACGAGAGCTCGCCGTCGAGCGTCGTCGTCGAGGAGGCGAACGACCGCAGGTTCGCCGGCAGGGCCGACGACGTCGGGCCGGACGCGCCCCCGCCCGTGGGCACCTCGCGGGGCGGCGGCGTGTAGCTCGCCCGGAGGACGAGCTGGTCCTCCTTCTTCGTGGTCGGGGCCTTCTCGCCGCCGGTGAAGGCGTCGACGACGTGGTCGACCACGTTGCGCTCGCCCTGGCGCTGCGTGTAGTCGCGCGCCTCCTTGCGGCGGGCGTTCTCTCGCTTCGCCGACTCCATGATCTGGTCGACGAAGTCGGCAGCTTCGCGGAGCTTGTCGACCAGGCCCTCGGCGCCCCTCGCCGCCGTGGTCGCGTTCTCGGCGAAGAGGTCGGCGAAGAGCCCGCGGAACTCCTGCTTGCCGGTCTCGACGGCGGAGGCGCGCGAGGCGGTCTGCCCCTCGACGTCGGACGCCGCGTTCGTGAACGCCGACTTCAGGTTGTCGGCCGCCCAGAAGCTGAACTTCAGCGGTTCGTTGCCGTACGGATCGGTCATGTGCTCTTCTCCCCCGAGTGCAGATGGATCAATCGACCGTCGCGCCCGCGGACGGCGGGCGCGACGGCAGGAGGTCCCGGCCGCTCCCCCTCGGGGGAGCAGCCGGGACCTCGGGTGGTGCTACGCGCCGCCGCCGGCGGTGAAGATGTCCTGCGAGATCTTGTCGAGCTGGGTGCGGAGCTGCTCGAGCTCGGTCTTGGCCTTGTCGAGGGCGGCCTTGGTCTCGGGCCAGGTCGAGCCGCGGAAGGTGGCGGCGAGGGGGCCGTCCCAGACGTTGGCGTCGGAGAGGATGCGGCCCTGGGCGTCGAGCTGGGTGATCTGGTCGGTGAAGCCGCCGTTGACGATCGACTGCAGCTGCTGGATGGCCGTCTTGGCCTGCTCGGTGGAGAGAACGCGAGACATGGTGATGTACCCCTTCATCGTGGTGTGGCCCTGCGCGAGACGCGCCCCCGGGGCCGGAACGAGACGAGACTACCTCGTCTCGTCGAGGATGCACCCTCGTGCACCGATCCGTCGGTCCCCCTTCGGGGGGCGTGCGACCGATCTGTCGGTGCACCGCCTCCGGCTACTCTGGGCGGAGGAACGTCATCACGAGGGGACTGGTCGTCATGACCTGGGGATCGAACGACGGGGGCGTCGCCGTGCGCTCCGACGCGGAGACGAGCACGACGCGGGGCACCGGCTCCGCCCGACGAGGGAGGGCGCTCCGCCGCGCCCGGGGACTGTCGGCGGTCGCCGTGGTCGGCGTGGTCGCGGTGGTCGCGACGGGCTGCACGGGAGGCGCGCCCGAGGTGACCGACCCCACCCGCGTCCTGCAGTCGGTCGCCACCACCCTGTCGAGCGACGGGTCGATCACGGCCGTCGACAGCACGACGGTCTCCGTCGACGACACCACCGGCACGACCTCGACGAGCAGCACCGAGCACGTGCCCGCCGACGTCGCCGACGACCTGCCGATCCGCGTGAGCACGTCGTACCGTGCCGGCGACCGGTCGGGCACCGACCTCGCCGACCTCGACGGCTTCGACGGGCGGGTCGAGATCGACCTGGCCGTCGAGAACCTCACGGTGGCGCCGCAGGAGCTCACCTACGACGTCGCCGGCTCGTCGCGCACCGACCCCGCGCTGGTCGGCGCCCCCCTCAGCCTCGCGGCCTCGACGGTGCTCGAGGGCGTCTCGCCGAGCTCGGTCGTCACCGACGTTTCCGGCGCCGCCGGGGCGACCGACGGCATCGTCAGCACGAACGACGGCGGCGACGCCGTCGTCCAGTGGGGCGCGCTGCTCGCCCCGCCCCGCTCGGGCGCCAGCACGACCCTGCACCTCGTCGCCGACGTCGCGGACTTCCGATCGCCGACCTTCGACCTCGCCGCACAGGCGGGGCTCTCCACGGACCTCTCCGTCGACGGCGTGCTGGCCTCGGCCTTCGACGACAGCTCGACCAGCGAGCTCGCGCTGCAGGAGCGCACCATCGCCCTCGTCTCCGACGTCGACCTCGTGCTGAGCCGCGCGGGCGAGACGATCACCGAGGTGCGCACCAACCTCGAGAGCACCTCCGACACCCTCGGCGTCCGCACGGCGGAGCAGCTCCGCGACAGCAGCGCCTCCCTCGCGAGCACCATGCAGGGCCTGAGCGGGCAGCTGACCGCTCTCGAGAGCGACCTCGGCGCGACGGTCACCGCCACGCAGTCGACGGTCCTCTCCCAGCTGCAGACGACGGTCACGAGCGTCGACACGCTGCTCGGCGACACGACGGCGACCGCGCCGGCCGTGACGCTCGACGGCGAGGGCTGCGCCGCGGTCGTCCCCGCCCCCGAGCAGGCCGGCAGCGTCTACGGCAGCCTCCTGCAGATGGCGACGCAGCTCGACGCCTACGCCCAGGCCAGCGCGCTCTGCCGCGACGAGGTCTCGGTGTCGCTCGCATCGACGGTCGGCCCGGCCGAGCCCACGGCCGAGATATGCGCGACGCAGCAGTCGCTCACCTGCTCGCTCTACGGCTCCTCGCTGCTCGTCACCCTCGCACTCGTCGGCCTCGTGGGCCAGGGCGATGAGCTCGCCGAGTCGCTCCAGCCCGAGCTCGCCGACGCCGCCCTCGACCGTCACGCCGACGTCACGGCGGACCTCGTGGACCTCTCCGCGCAGATCGAGGCCCTCGCCGTCGACCCGTCCGACTCGGCCGTGGCCACGGCCCTGACCGCCCTCGACGCCACCGTGACGTCGGTGCGCACCAGCACCCGCACGCTGCGCGACCAGGTCGACGGCCTCCACGACCGCGCCGAGAGCGCCCGCCGCGAGATCGGCGACGAGCAGCAGATCGGGTCGATGCGCGCCCAGGCGGAGAAGGTCGCCGCCGAGCTCTGCGACGTCGTCCAGGACGACGGCGGGGGCCCCGGCATCAGCCGCGACGAGGTGGAGCGCCTCCGCTCCTACCTGGTCGCCGAGGGCTGCGCCGACGACGGGGGCACGGAGGTCGAGCCGGGGCAGCCCGCGCCGACGCCGGCCCAGCTCGATGCACCCTTCCCGTACCGCGCCTCCCTCGCCGAGCGCCTCGACGACCAGCTGGCAGCCTGGGACGACGTGGTCGCGACCACCGACGTCGACGACGACACGCAGGGCCTCGGCCTCGTGCTCGCCGACCTCGACGAGCAGGGCGACGACCTGGCCGCCGCGGCGGCCGACGTCCGTCGCGCGGTCGCCGCGGGCGACGGCTCGGTCGACGGCGCCGTCGAGCAGCTCCGCGAGGCCGCTGCCGTCACCACTGCCGACACGGCCGACCTGGGCGTCCGCCTGGAGCGCGTCCGCACCCAGCAGCAGGGCCTCGCCGACCAGGTCGAGGAGGCGTTCGCCGACACCTCGGAGGACGTCGCCGAGCAGGTCCAGGCCCTCGTCGGCCAGCAGGTGCGCGTCGTCGCCGAGCAGGGCGCCGTCAGCCAGGCCTCGGTCGTCGACGCCTTCACCCGCTCGATCGCCGGCCTCACCTCCACGTCGGACGTGGTCGTCGGCGACGCCCGAGAGACCATCGAGGAGCAGCGCGGCACGATCGACGAGCAGACGGCGGCCCTCACCACGGCCGTCGACGCCCAGACGGCCTCGACCCTCGAGCGCATCGCCCAGAGCACGGCCTCCTCGACGCGCGACGTCGACGGTGCGCGCACGCTGCTCACGGCCGACCTCGCCGCGGTCATGCTCGACCTCGGCGACCGCCAGGTGAACGGCTCCGGCATCCTCGGGGCCATGGCCACGAGTGCCGCGAAGTCGGACACTGCCGACTACCAGCTGGCCCTCGCCTCGAAGAGCGCGTCGGGCTACGCCAACATCCGCGCGGAGGACGTCGCGGGCATCATGCGCGAGCAGGCGCAGTTCACGGCGTCGGTCGACGCCGCGGCCACGCTGCCGGCGTTCCACCTCGACGTGCCGGCCGGCGCGACCTCGACCACGTTGTGGTCCTTCCGGATCGGAGCCGACCAGTGAGCCACGCCAGCCCGTCCGACGCCTCCTCCCGCAGCACGGCCGCGGCCGAGCCGGCCGAGCAGACCGGCGTCGACGAGACGCGTCCGCGGCGCCCCCGTCGCCGCCTCCTGCTCGCGGCGGGAGCCGTGGTGGTCGTCGCGGCCGTCGTCGTCGCGGTCGTCGTGGCCGTGCGCGGCGACCAGCGTGCGGTCGCGGACCCGGTGCCGGCCTCCGTGCCCGTGGCGGTCCGCGCCTCCGACGTGCCCGACGGCACGACCGTCGGCGTCGTGATCACGCTGGGGCAGGGCGAGGGCTCTGCGTGGGCCGCAGCCGCCCAGGGCGGCCTCGTCGCCGAGCGCCGTCTCGAGCTCGGCGGCAGCGACGTGTCGCTCTCCGTGCAGGACGACGGCGGCAGCGCCGAGGGCGCCCGCGCGGCCGTCGAGGTGCTCGTCGCCGACGGCGTCGCCGGCATCGTCGTCGCCAGCTCGGGCAGCCACGTCTCCGGCGCGGTCGACGCCGCCCGCGAGGCCGGCGTGCCCGTCGTGCTGCCCTACGCGGAGGTGCCCGGCGGCTCCGGCGAGGGAGCCTGGTCGACCGCGCCCGACGCCGCCGTCACGGGCGCCGCCCTCCAGGCCGCGCTCGGCGGGTCGACGCACACGCTGCTCGTCGACCTCGGCGGCGGCAGCCCGGCCGGCGTCGCCGTGGCCGACATCCTGGTCGCCTCGGCCGTCGGCGACGACACCGCGGTCGCCGACGAGGTCGCCCGGCTCGCCGGCGCGGCACCGTCGACCGACGTCGACCCCGACGCACCCGCGGAGGCGGCGCCCCCCGGCGTCGCCGTCCCCGCCACCGCCGTGCTGCTGAGCGGCTCGGCCACGCGCCAGGCCGCCCTCGTGGCAGCCCTCCAGTCCGCCGACCTGCCCGTGCCGGTCGTGCTGACGCCCGAGGCGACGAGCCCGGCGTTCACCGCGGCGCTGAGCGAGCGCGGCGGCAGCCTGGCCGGCGACCTCACGACCGTGGGCGTGCAGACCGACGACGCCGTGGCCCTCCGCTCCGACGCCGCCGGCCGCACGATGTCGGCCTTCCTGGCCGGCGTGCGCGTGCTCGCCCGGGACGGAGACGCCGTCAACCTCACGGGCGACCAGCCCTTCTCGGCCGTGGCCTCGCAGGCCGACTCGCGCAGCCACGACGCCGTCCTGGCGCTCGTCCGTGCCGTCTCGGCGGCCGGCAGCTCCGACCCGGCCGAGGTCTCCGCGGCCCTCGGCTCGCTCTCGCTCGTCGCCTCCGACGGCATCGCCGGGCCGGCGCTCGACTTCGGCGCCGACGAGCCCGACACCGGCGAGGTCGAGGTGCTGCACGCCTCCTCGCAGGCCCTCGGACTCCGCCCGGCCGCCGACGCCGGGGTGGCCCGCCTGGTCTGGTTCGCCGGGCCGACGACCGACTAGCACCGCCCGGGCGGCGTCGTGGTCCACGCCGCCGCCCCCGCACCGACGACGAGGCCGACCCCGCTCGGCCCGCGGCACGAGAGGGAGACCCGCATGCGCGTGGTGATCGAGCTGGGCGACCAGCGACGCAGCGTGGAGGTCGACCGCTGGCGCGGCTCCGCGACCCTGGCCGAGCTGGTCGAGGCCGCGGGCTGCTCCGTCGGGCCCGACGACGACCTGTTCGTCGACGCCTCGGCCGTGTCGGTCGGCACGCCGCTGCGCGAGCTCGTGCTGCTCGAGGGGTCGCGCGTCGCCCGCACGGCCACGACGCGGCCGGCCCGCGTCGCCGGCTGGAACGTCACGCTCGCCGGCGGGCTCGCCGTGGGGCGCGTGGTCGAGGTGCCCCGCACCCGCCCGCTCGTCGTCGGCCGCTCGCCGCAGGCCGACCTCGTGCTGCCGACGGCCAGCGCCTCCTGGGAGCACTGTACGGTCGAGCTCGACGACGACGGCGTGCTGATCCGCGACTCCGGCTCGACCAACGGCACCGTCGTCGCCGGCGAGAAGGTGGGCGCTGAGGGCGTCCGCGTCACCGAGGGCACCACCGTGATCGTGGGCGGCGCGGTGCTGATCGTGCGCCCCGACCTGCCCGAGTCGACCGTGCCGGCTCCTGGCTCGCTGCACAACCTCACACCCGCCGCGACGGCGCCCTTCAACCGCCCGCCCCGCCCAGGCCGCGTGGGCGAGATCGAGCCCGTGCTGCCGCCCACCCGCAAGGACGTGCCGCCGGCCTCGAAGTTCAGCGTCATCACCGTCGTGGCGCCGCTCGTGCTGGCCGGCGCCATGGTGCTGCTGCTCGGTGACGCCCGCTTCGCGCTCTTCGCCCTGCTCAGCCCGGTGATGGCCATCGGCATGTACTTCGAGCAGAAGCACCGCCGCAGGAAGAACCTCGAGGAGGAGGAGGAGCGCTTCGCGACCGCCGTGGAGGCGTTCCGCCGCGAGATCGCGGACGCTGCGGCCCAGGAGGTGCGCCGCCGTCAGGAGCTCGCCCCCGACCCGGCCACGGTGCTGCGACGCCCGGCCGTGCCGACGACCCAGCTGTGGCAGCGCCGCGCGGGCGACGACGACTTCCTCGCCCTGCACGGCGGCATCGGCGACGTGCCCTGGAAGCCCGAGGTCGACGACCGCGGCGTCTCCCGCCGCGACGAGAAGGTCAAGGAGGCGCTCGAGGCCGGCCTCCTGCCCGCCGCGCCCGTCGTCGTGGACCTCAGCGACGCCGGCGTGGTCGGCATCGTCGGCGACCGGGCCGGGGCGCTCGCCCTCGCCCGCAGCCTCCTCGTGCAGGCGGCCGTGCACTGCGGGCCCGCCGACCTCACGGTCGGCACCTTCTGCGACCGTGGCCGCGAGGCCGACTGGGAGTGGGCCTCCTGGCTGCCGCACACCCGCCGCGCGGGCAGCAGCACGGGCGAGCGGTGGATGTCGGCGCAGCGCGAGGCGAGCGCCTCCGTGCTCCGTGGCCTCCGCGAGACCGTCGACGAGATGCCCACCCCGGCCCTGCTCGTCGTGCTCGACTCCGAGGTGCTCACCGAGGGTCGCGACGCCCCGGCCCGCGCCCTGCTCGGCCACGGCCGGAGCGTGCCCGGCGTCAGCCTCCGCCCGGGCGAGCGGCCGCACCGCGTCAGCGGCATCGTCATCGCGACCTCCGAGGAGCAGCTCCCGGCCGCCTGCACCAGCGTCATCGTCGTCGGCGACGACGCGGCCGCGACCGTGCACCGCCCGGAGGACCGCGCCCGCGTCGACGACGTCGTGCTCGCGGGCGTCACCCTCGAGGCCGCCGAGGAGTGCGCCCGCCACCTCGCGCACTTCGACGACCCCGAGCTGATCGTGCCCGGCGCTTCCCTGCCGTCGCTGGTGCGCCTCCCCGAGCTGCTCGGCCACCAGGCCCTCGACGCCCAGGCGATCCGCGCGATGTGGGCGGCCGACACCGGCGTCTCGACGCCCATCGGCTCCGCCGAGACGGGCGTGCTCACGCTCGACCTGGTCGAGGACGGCCCGCACGGCCTCGTCGGCGGCACCACCGGCTCGGGCAAGAGCGAGTTCCTCCGCTCGCTCGTCGCCGGGCTCGCGGCGCGCAACGACCCGACCCGCCTCACCTTCGTGCTGATCGACTTCAAGGGAGGCGCGGCCTTCAAGGCCTGCGAGCGCCTGCCGCACACCATCGGCACCATCAGCAACCTCGACGAGCAGCTCGCCGACCGGGCGCTGCGGGCGCTCGAGGCCGAGATGGAGCGCCGTCAGCGCGTCTTCGCCGAGGCGGGGGACGACGTCGACAACCTCGACGCGTACCTCCGCACCGGTCCGGCGGAGCCCATGCCGCGCCTCCTGCTGGTGGTCGACGAGTTCGCGATGCTCGCCAAGGACTTCCCCGACGTCCTGTCGTCGCTCGTCAGCGTCGCGGCCGTGGGCCGGACGCTCGGCGTGCACATGATCCTCGCGACGCAGCGCCCCGCCGGCGTCGTCAACGAGGACATCCTCGCCAACACCAACCTCCGCGTCGCGCTGCGCGTGCAGAGCCGGGAGGACTCGAGCAACGTCATCGGCGTGCCCGCGGCCGCCGGCATCGGGCGTGCGCAGACCGGCCGCGCCTACGTGAAGCTCGGCCAGGACGACATCACCCCCGTGCAGACCGCCCTCGTCACGGGCCGCGCGCAGGAGGTCGCCGCGGGCGCCGTCGACGTTCGCGAGATCGGGGCGTTCGGCGTGCCGGTGGCCGCTCCCGCGCCTCCTCGGGCCACGGCGAACGACGCCGCCGACCTCGACGTGCTGATCGACGCGGTCGTGCAGGCGAACGCCGACGCCGGCATCGCGCCGCCGCGGCAGGTCTGGCCGGAGGCGCTGGGCGAGCGGGTCGCGCTGGAGGGCTTCGCCGAGGCGGCCGGGCCCGAGACCGTCGACGCGGTCGCGGTCGCGGCCGCAGCCGGCGCCGCCCCCGCCGTGCCCGCCCTGCCCGCTGAGCCCGCCGTGCCCGTCGTGGGCGGCGTCCGGGGCGACCTCGTCGCCGTGGCCCTCGCCGACGAGCCCGACCTGCAGCGGCAGAGCCCCGCCGGCTGGCGGCTCGACGAGGGCAACCTCATGCTGCTCGGCATCGTCGGCAGCGGCACGAGCACGACCCTCTCGAGCATCGCGCTGACGATGGCCCGCGAGACCTCGCCCGACGACCTCGACCTCTACGTGCTCGACATGGGCTCGCGCGGCCTCGCGCCGCTCGCCGACCTGCCGCACACCGTCGCGTACGTCGGCTCGGGCACGGGGGCCAAGGAGCAGCAGGCGCGGTTCCTGCGGCACCTGCGCACCGAGCTCGAGGTGCGTCGGGCGTCGCCGGGGACGGGGAGGCGCGCGGTCGTCCTGCTGGACGGCCTGGCCGCCCTCCGCGACGAGTACCAGGACTACGAGGGGCAACAGCTGCTCGACCTGCTCTACCGCGTGTACGCCGACGGCCCCGGCCTCGGCCTCTCGTTCGCCGTGTCGACGACCCGTGCCAAGGCGGTGCCGTCGGCGATGGACGAGGTCACGACGCAGAAGTGGCTGTACCGCCTCGCCGACCAGTACGACTACGCCTCCTACGGCATCCGGGGCAAGAGCGTCCCGGCCGCGGTGCCCGGTCGTTGCGTCGACACCGTCACGGGGCTGCAGATGCACGTCGCGACGCCCGAGGGCGACCTGGCCGCGGCCGTGGCGCAGGTGCGAGGGGCCTGGGCCGGCACGCCGCCGAAGGCCAACGCCATCGGCCAGCTGCCCGACGACGTCCGCGTCGACGAGCTCGACCTCGCGCCCGTGCTCACGGGCGAGCCGTGGCTGCTGCCGATCGGCATCGGCGAGGACGACCTGACCCCGGCGCAGCTCGAGGTCTACGAGGGCGAGCACGTGATGATCGCCGGGCCCGCCCGGTCGGGCAAGTCGACGTTGCTCTGTGCCCTCGCCGAGTCGATCCGCGCCCTGCCCGGTGACCGTCCCGCGGTCTGGGGCATCGGCGACCGGCGCTCGCCCCTCGCGACGGCCGGGCTCGACCGCGTCGCCGTGGGCGTCGACGAGGTCCCGGCGCTGCTCGCGTCGCTGCGGCTGGAGCGCGGCCCGGTCGTGCTGCTGATCGACGACGCCGAGCGGTTCGACGACGCCGACCAGTCGATCGCGTCGCTGCTCGCGAGCCGCACGCCGGTGACGGTGGTCGCCGCGGGCCGGTCCGCCGACCTGCGCACCCTCTACAGCCACTGGACGAAGACGGTCCGCAAGGCCCGCTGCGGCGTGCTGCTGCAGCCCGACGTCGACTACGACGGCGACCTGCTCGGCGCCACCCTGCCGCGGCGCGCGCCGGTCGCGCTCAGCCGCGGGCGCGGCTACGCCTGCGTGGGAGGCGCGGTGCGGCTCGTGCAGACCATCAGCCCGAGCGCCTGATCCTCGGAGTGCGGGCGGGTGGCGGTCTGCAGACCACTGCCGGCCGGCGGCTCTCCGCGGGTCAGTCGCGGGCGGTGATGCCGAACGTCGAGCTCTCGAGGGCCGTGAAGTTGCCCACGGTGGCCCGGAGCACGCACTGCGGGGCGATCGACAGCGCCGTCACGACGAGGCCGTCGGTCGAGACCGCCAGGGCCCCGGAGCACCCGTCGGCGAAGCGCACGCCCGCCTCGCCGCCGGCGACGTCCTGCAGCATCTGCGAGGGCGTGCCCGTGCTGGGGCTCGTGTAGAGCGGGTTCAGCTCGTCGGGGCCGCTCGGCCAGACGGGCACCAGGGTGACCGGCAGGGCCGTCTGGCTGACGGTGCGCGACGGGGTCGTCACGACGACGTCGCGGAGGCGCTGCACCGGGTACGCCGTGCCGCTCACGCGGTCCGACCCGACGGCCTCGCTGGTCGCGGTCGCCGCGGCGTCCAGCCACTCGTCGAGCGCCGCGGCGTCCGCCACGGCGAGGGGGAACGTCGCCTCGACCTCGACCGAGCCGCCGGCGGGCACCTCGACGCCCGGCACCGTCCAGCCGCACGGTGCCGAGACGCCCGTCAGCGACGGCTGGTTGCGGGTCGCCGAGACGGGCCCCTGGGTGGAGCTCCACCGCACGGGCGGGCACGCGGCGTCGGAGTCGAGCCCCGGCACGACCTCGAGCAGCGGGCCCGAGAGGGGTGCGGCCTGCGCCGACCAGGTGATCGCCAGGGTCACCGTGCCGGCGGCGGTGTCCGAGGAGGCGTCGCGCGAGACCCCGAGGCCGGTCGGCAGCGCCTGGTCCTGCTGGTTCGCCGTGGCGCTGGCCGTGGCGGGCGCGGACGCCTCGCCGCCCTTCCCGGACGGCACGAGCACGACGAGGCCCACGACCAGCGCGACGACGAGCAGCACGCCGACGCCGCCGAGGGCCGCGACGCGTCCGGTGAGCCAGCCGGGTCGCGACCCGGCGAGCTGACGGACGCGCTCGAGCCGCGGGGGCGGGGGAGCGTCGACGACCGTGGCCGGGTCGGCGACGGGGCGTCGCAGCGGCCGCACCACGGTGGCCGAGCCGTCCGTGCCCAGGTCGGGCCGCGCCTCCTGCACCTCGGGTGCGACGTCGGTGCCGTGGGCGAGCGCGCTCTCGAGCTCGGCGGTCGACCCGCCGGAGGCGCCGCCTCCCGGGGCCGCGGCGCCGCGCACGATCGTCGCCGGACGCTCGATCTCGTCGAAGCCCTCGGGCGCCTCCACGGCGGCGAGCGCGGGCAGGTCGGCGTGGGCGGCGGCGAGGCGGCGCAGGCGCTCGGCGGCCACGGCCGCGGCGGGGCGCGCAGACGGGTCCTTGGCGAGCAGGCCGTCGATCGCCGCCCAGACGTCGCCCGGCAGGTCGAGCCGCGGGGGAGTCGAGGTGACGTGGCGGTAGGCGACGGTGAAGTCGGTGCCCGGACCGGCGAACGGCGTGCGCCCCGCGAGCAGCTGGTAGAGCATGACGCCGGTCGCGTAGACGTCGCCGGCGGGCCCCGAGCGCCCGTTGCTGATGAGCTCGGGCGCCATGTACTGCGGGGTGCCGAGGAGGCCGGTCGTGCGGCGGTCCTGTTCGCCGACGACGGAGGCGATGCCGAAGTCGCTGACGCGCACGGCGCCCGCGAGCCCCGGGTGCCAGGGCTCGGCGAGCAGCACGTTGTCGGGCTTCACGTCGCGGTGCGAGACGTCGCGCTGGTGGGCGGCGGCGAGAGCGTCGAGCACCTCGGCCGCGATGGTCAGGGCGTCGCGGGCGGGCAGCGGGCCGGACTGCTCGAGCAGGTCGCCGACCGAGCCGCCGGGCACGAGGTCCATGACGATGGCGAGCCGGTCGCCCTCGACCACGAGGTCGCGAACGCGCACGATGCCGGGGTGCCGCAGCGAGACGAGCACCGAGCGCTCGCGCACGAATCGCTCGACGAGCCCGGGGTCGGCGGCGTGCTCGGGCTTCAGCAGCTTGGCGGCGACCTGGTCGTCGTGCGGAGCGACCGTGGCGCGCCACACCTCGCCCGCCGCTCCCGAGCCGATCAGCTCGACGAGGCGGTACGACGCCCCCAGGGCCTCGCCGGATCGCGACTGCGCCACGTCTCCCCCTTCCCCCTCGGACGGCGGGGCCCCCGCCGTCGCCCCGGGGCCCATCCTACGGCGACGCCCCCTCGTCGGCAGGCCCGAGACGGTGCCGTGGCCGACCCCGAGCGGGGGTCAGCGCGTCAGCGCCTGCACGAGGCTCTCCTGCAGGTAGCCGAGCCAGTCGAAGACGTCGTTCATCACGAGGGCGGCCGGGTCGTCGGTCGGCGCCGGCCCTCCGTCGGTCACGCCGAGCCGGCTGCCGAGCACCAGCCGCAGGTCGGTCAGGGTGCGCAGCCACGACTGCTGCCCGGCCTCGTCGAGCCGCGAGGTCGGCGGCGGGCCGAGGTCGTCGAGCACCCGTCGGGCGTTCGCGACCTTGCGGGCGGTCAGGTCGTCGGCGGTGAACCTGCGGAACTCGGCCGCCGCCTCCTCGTCGTCCGGGTACGCGGAGGGCAGGAGGCGCGCGACGGCCGGGTCGCCGGGGTCGCCGCCCTCGAGCACGCTCACGAGCTGCGCGACGAGGTCGGCCAGCAGGGCACGTTCGTGGTCGGGCAGCGTCAGCTCCATGCCGTCCCGGCCGCGACGGAAGGGGATCACTCGTCGGCCTTCGAGACGGTCGCCCAGAGGCCGAAGTCGTGCATCGCCTCGACGTGCCGCTCCATCTCCTCGCGCGGTCCGGTGGCGACGACGGCCCTGCCGGTGGTGTGCACCTGCATCATCAGCCGCTCCGACTCGCGGGCCGAGTAGCCGAAGTAGCTGCGGAAGACGTAGCTCACGTACGACATCAGGTTGACCGGGTCGTCCCAGACCAGCGTGACCCACGGGCGGTCGGGCGCGACGAGGAGGCGCGGGTCGGTCTCGGTGCCGACGCGCGTGTCGTCCAGGGTCTGCGTCACGCCCCCCAGCGTGCCACGCCGCGGCGGTCCGCACGACCGCCTCCGCGCCTCCCGCGCCCCTGCCCGCGGAGGTATGCTCGACGGGTCGCGACTGGCGTTCAGATGGTCGACCATCGGGGAGCGACGCACACACGGTACGTGGCCGTACGCCTGGGCCACCACGCCACCTGAAGAACCGGCACCTCGTGCCGCCCTCGTCCCGTGACCGTGTAGAGAGAGCCCTGCCATGACCCCCCAGAAGACGCCCTCGACCTTCAACGCCCCGCTCAGCGAGGTCGACCCCGAGATCGCCGCGGTGCTCGAGCAGGAGCTCGGCCGTCAGCGCGACTACCTCGAGATGATCGCCTCCGAGAACTTCGTGCCGCGGGCCGTGCTCGAGTCGCAGGGCTCGGTGCTGACGAACAAGTACGCCGAGGGCTACCCGGGGCGTCGCTACTACGGCGGCTGCGAGTTCGTCGACGTCGCCGAGAACCTCGCCATCGAGCGGGCCAAGACGCTGTTCGGCGCCGACTTCGCCAACGTCCAGCCGCACTCGGGCGCGCAGGCCAACGCCGCCGTGCTCTCCGCCATCGCCAGCATCGGCGACACCATCCTCGGCCTCGAGCTCGCCCACGGCGGCCACCTGACCCACGGCATGAAGCTCAACTTCTCCGGCAAGATGTACAAGGCCGTGGCCTACGAGGTCGACCCCGAGACGTACCTCATCGACATGGAGACCGTGCGTCGCCAGGCGCTCGAGCACAAGCCGAAGGTCATCATCGCCGGCTGGTCGGCCTACCCGCGCCAGCTCGACTTCGCGGCCTTCCGCGCCATCGCCGACGAGGTCGGCGCGTACCTCTGGGTCGACATGGCGCACTTCGCCGGCCTCGTCGCCGCGGGCCTGCACCCGTCGCCGCTGCCCCACGCCCACGTCGTCTCGTCGACGGTGCACAAGACCCTGGCCGGCCCGCGATCGGGCGTGATCCTGTCGAACCACGAGCCGCTCTTCAAGAAGCTCAACTCCGCCGTCTTCCCCGGCCAGCAGGGCGGCCCGCTGATGCACGTCATCGCGGCCAAGGCGACGGCCTTCAAGCTCGCGGCCGAGCCCGAGTTCAAGGACCGCCAGGAGCGCACGATCCGAGGCGCCCAGCTCCTCGCCGCGCGCCTCACCGCGCCCGACGCGAAGGCGGCCGGCATCGACGTGCTCACCGGCGGCACCGACGTGCACCTCGTGCTCGTCGACCTGCGCGCCAGCGAGGTCGACGGCAGGCAGGCGGAAGACTTGCTGCACCAGGTCGGCATCACCGTCAACCGCAACTCCGTCCCGTGGGATCCTCGCCCGCCGATGGTCACCTCCGGCGTCCGCATCGGCACGCCGGCGCTCGCGACCCGCGGCTTCGACGACGCGGAGTTCACCGAGGTCGCCGACGTCATCGCCCTGGCGCTGATGCCCGAGCCCGACATCGAGGCCCTCGCGGCGCGCGTGAAGGCGCTCACCGACGCGTTCCCGCTCTACGCGTGAGCGCCGGCGTCGGGCCGGGAGCCGCGGTCGACGCGGCCCCCGGCGCTCCCGCGACGGCACCCGTCGAGCCCGCTGACCGACCGCTCATCGCGGGGCCGGGCAGCGCGGTGAAGATCGACGGTACGGCCCTCGCGGCCGCCGTCAAGGCCGACCTGCGCGTCCGGGTCGACGCGCTGCGCGCCCGTGGCGTGGTGCCCGGGCTCGGCACGATCCTCGTGGGGGCCAACCCCGGGTCGTTGTCGTACGTGGCCGGCAAGCACCGCGACTGCGCGGAGGTTGGCATCGAGTCGATCCGCCTCGACCTGCCCGACACGGCCAGCGAGGCGGAGATCCGCGCGGCGATCGAGACGATGAACGCCGACCCCGCCGTCACCGCCTTCATCATCCAGCTGCCGCTGCCCGAGGGCATCGACCCGACGGCGATGCTCGAGCTGATGGACCCGGCGAAGGACGCCGACGGCCTCCACCCCGTCAACCTCGGCGAGCTCGTGCTCGCGGTGCCCGGCGGCAAGGGCTCGATCGACACGCCCCTGCCGTGCACGCCGCGCGGCATCGTCGAGATGCTGCGCGCCTACGACGTGCCGATCGCGGGCCGTCACGTGACGATCATCGGCCAGGGCCTCACCGTCGGGCGGCCGCTCGGCCTGCTGCTCACCCGCCTCGAGGCGACGGCCACCCTCACGCACTCGCGCACGGTCGACGTCGCGGCCGAGGTGCGCCGCGCCGACATCGTCGTCGCGGCGGCCGGCGTGGCCGGGCTGGTGCAGCCCGACTGGGTCGCCCCCGGGGCGACCGTGATCGACGTGGGCATCACGCGCGTGCTCGTCGAGGAGACGGGCAAGTACAAGCTGCGGGGCGACGTCGACCCGGCGGTGGCGCAGGTCGCCGGTGCCCTGTCGCCGGTGCCGGGCGGCGTCGGACCGATGACCCGGGCGATGCTGCTGAAGAACGTCGTGGAGGCCGCCGAGCGCGACGCGTGACGGCGACGCGGCCGCGCGGCCGCGCGGCCGCGCGGCGGCTGCGGCTGCGCGGCGGCCGCCGCCGCCGGCCTAGATCGGCGCCGACCGTGAACGGGCGAGTACGACGAAGGCGGGCCACCACGGTGGCCCGCCTTCGTCGTACTCGCCCGTCGTCGAGGGTGCCGGCGGCGCCGGCTGGTGCCGGCTGGCGCCGCTGGGCGCCGGCCGGCACCAGCCGGCCCGGCCGGCGGCCGCGGCCGCCCGCGCCTAGCTCTCGCGGCGCGCGCCCTCGGCAGGGTGCACGGTGAAGATCGTCGGGGCGGTGTAGCCCGCCTCGGCGAAGGCCGCCGTGACGGCCTCGGCCACCGCGTCGCGCTGGTCGCTCGGCACGAGGGCGATGGCCGACCCGCCGAAGCCGCCGCCCGTCATGCGGGCCCCGACCGCGCCGGAGCGCTGGGCGGTCGCGACCGCGAGGTCGAGCTGCGGCACCGAGATCTCGAAGTCGTCGCGCATCGACACGTGCGAGGCGTCGAGCAGGGGGCCGATGGGCGCCGGGCCCTCGGTGCGCAGCGTGCGCACGGTGTCGAGCACGCGCTGGTTCTCGGTGACGACGTGGCGCACGCGGCGGTAGGTCTCGTCGTCGAGCAGGTCGGAGGCGCGGGGCAGGTCGTCGACGTCGAGGTCGCGCAGCGAGGTGACGCCCAGCGCCTCCGCCCCGCGTTCGCACGACGCCCGGCGGTCGACGTACCCGCCGGTGGCGTGGGCGTGCTCGACGTGGGTGTCGACCACGAGGATCTCGAGCCCGGCGGCCGCGAAGCCCAGGTCGACGACGTCGGCCTCGAGGCTGCGGCAGTCGAGGAAGACCGCGGAGTCGGCCCGGCCGAGCAGCGACGCCGACTGGTCCATGATGCCGGTGGGCGCGCCCACCGCGTCGTTCTCGGCGAGCTGGCCGACCGCGGCGAGCGTGGGGCGGTTCACCTCGAGCGACCAGAGCTCGGTCACGGCGACGGCGACGGAGCACTCGAGGGCCGCCGACGACGAGAGGCCCGCGCCGATGGGCACGTCGGACTCGACGAAGACGTCGAGGCCGGAGGCGGCCGACAGGTCGATCGACGACACGTCGCCGCCGGCCGCCGTGAAGGCGGGGGCGTCGGCGTGCTGCGGGGCGACCGATAGGGCCCAGGCGATGCCGAAGACGTAGGCCGACCAGCCCGACATGGCCGAGGGGTCGAGCTCGTCGAGCGAGATCTCGTGGACGCCCTCGTCGAAGGTGCTCGCGACGCGGAGGAGGCGGTCGTCGCGACGGCCGACGGTGACGACGGTCCGCTTGTCGATCGCGAACGGCAGAACGAAGCCGTCGTTGTAGTCGGTGTGCTCGCCGATGAGGTTCACCCGGCCGGGCGCCGACCACGTGCCGGCCACGGGGGAGTCGAAGACGGAGGCGTAGCTGCGGGCCTGACCCGTGCCTCCCGGGGTGTCGGTGGTGCTCATGCGCGCGTCATCGCCTCTCTCAGTCGGTCGGCCTGGGCCTCGGGCACGAGGTCGCCCACCCAGGCTCCCATCGCGGCCTCGGAGCCGGCCAGGAACTTTAGCCTCGTCTCGGCCCGGCGGGGCGAGGTGATCTGCAGCATGAGCCGCACGGTGTCGCGGCCGACCGAGACCGGCGCCTGGTGCCAGGCGGCGATGTAGGGCGTCTCGTCGCCGTAGAGCGCGTCGAGGCCGCGCAGCAGCGTCTTGTACATGACCGCGAGCTCGTCGCGCTCGTCGCTCGTGAGGCCGGCGAAGTCGGGCACGTGGCGGTGCGGCAGCAGGTGGATCTCGATGGGCCAGCGTGCCGCGAACGGCACGAATGCGGTGAAGTGCTCGCCGGCCAGCACGACGCGGGGCCCCTGGCGCTCGCTCTCGAGCAGGTCGTGGAAGAGGTCGGGGCCGTAGGCCTCGATGCTCCGCAGCAGCGACGCGGTGCGCGGGGTGACGTAGGGGTAGCCGTAGATCTGGCCGTGGGGGTGGTGCAGGGTCACGCCGATGGCCTGGCCGCGGTTCTCGAACGGGAAGACCTGCTCGACGCCGGGCAGCGCGCTGAGCGCCTCGGTGCGGTGCGCCCAGGCCTCGACCACCGTGCGGGCGCGCGAGTCGCTGAGGGTCGCGAACGAGCCGACGGTGTCGGGGCTGAAGCAGACGACCTCGCAGCGGCCGACGCTGCGGCGCACACGGCCGAGGCCGATCTCGGCGAGGTCGTCGAGCCCGGCGGGGGCGTCGGGGTCGGTCAGCGCGGGGCCGAACGACGGCGAGCGGTTCTCGAACACGGCGACGTCGTACACGTCGGGGATCTCGGAGGGGTTCGTCTCGCTGGCGGGCGCGAGCGGGTCGAGTTCGGCCGGCGGGAGGAAGACGCGGTTCTGGCGCGACGCCGCGATCGACACCCAGTCGCCGGTGAGCGGGTCCTGTCGCATCGAGGCGGTCTCGGGCCGCGGGTCGAGCACGCGCGCGTCGACACGGCGCTCGCTGCCGAGCGTCGTGTCGGCGTCGTCGAACCAGATCAGCTCGCGACCGTCGGCCAGGGTCGACGTGCGGACGGCGATGGGTGCCATTGTCCCTCCTCGGGGTCGGCGCTCCCACGGCTGCAGCCTGCATTTGCGAAAGCAGGTGAAAGCATACGAAGATGACCCCGTGAACGCCAAATCCGCCGACCAGCCCCTCCCGGGCGAGCGGCGGCGCGACCGCATCGCCGACCTCGTCGGCCGCCGGGGCTTCGTCCGCACGGCCGAGCTCGCCCGCGAGTTCCGGCTCTCCGAGGTCACCATCCGCACCGACCTCGAGAGCCTCGCCGCCGACGGCCTCGTCTCGCGCGTGCACGGCGGCGCGCTCTCGGTCGACCGCCCGGTGGTCGAGCGCCCCTTCGAGGAGGAGAGCGCGGTCGGCATCGACGCCAAGCACGCGATCGGCGTGCGGGCCGCGGCCCTGGTGCGGTCGGGCGACTGCGTCGTGCTCGACGTCGGCACGACGACCACGCAGATCGCGCTGGCGCTGCTTGAGCGGCACGAGCTCGAGGGCGTCGTCGTCGTGACCAACAGCCTGACGATCGCCCTCGCCCTCGAGCAGGCGGTGCCGCGCTTCACGGTGATCGTCTCGGGCGGCACGCTCCGGCCGCTCCAGCACTCCCTGGTGAACCCGCTCGCGACCACGGTCTTCTCGGCGATCACGGCCGACATCGCCTTCATCGGCTGCACCGGGGTGCACCCCGACCACGGCGTCACGAACGTCAACCTGCCCGAGACCGACCTCAAGCGGCTCATGACGACGACGTCCCGACGCAGCTACATCGTCGCTGACGGGAGCAAGCTGGGGGAGGCGCACCTCGGCGTCATCGGCCCCCTCGACGTGTTCGAGGGGCTCGTGACCGCCGGGGCCGACGAGCACCGGGTCACCGCCCTGCGCGCCGCGGGCCTGACCGTGGTCGAGGCCGACCACGACGACGAGAGAGGACGACCGTGACGAGCTCACCCACCGGAGACCAGCTGCACCTGCGCCGAGAGGTCGACGGCCGCGTCGTCGAGGCCGTGGTGACCTCCGTCGCCGCCGGCCTGCGGTCGCTGACCGTCGACGGCCGCGCGCTGACCGAGACCTTCCCCGACACGGTCGTGCCGCCGTCGGCGTGCGGCATCACGCTCTTCCCGTGGCCGAACCGCGTCGACGGCGGCCGCTGGTCGCTCGACGGCGAGGCGCAGCAGCTCGACATCACCGAGCCGTCGAAGGGCAACGCCAGCCACGGCCTGCTGCGCTACACCAGCTACCGCCTCGTCCAGCGCGACGAGCACGCGGTCACCCAGGCGGCGACGGTCTACCCGCAGCACGGCTGGCCGTTGCAGCTCGACCTGACGGTGCGGCACGAGCTCGTCGCCGACGGGCTGCGGGTCAGCTACGAGGTCGAGAACGTCGGCGCGCGACCGGCGCCGTTCGCGGTGGGGGCGCACCCCTTCCTCCGCGTGGGCGACGTCGACGTGGCCGACCTCACCGTGTCGCTCGACGCCGCGACGCGCTTCGTCGTCGACGAGCGCGGCGTCCCCACCGGCACCGAGCCGGTCGAGGGCACCGCCTACGACCTCCGCGGAGCGCCGGTGGTCGGCGACCTCGACCTCGACACCCCCTACCGTGACGTCGCACCGGGCGACGACGTCGTCCGTCGCACCCGCCTGACGGCTCCGGACGGCACGGCGACCGAGCTCTGGCAGGACGCGTCGTTCGGCTACGTGCAGGTGTTCACCCCGCGCAACTTCCCCCGCGACGGCGTCCTCGGCCTGGCCGTGGCCGCCGAGCCGATGACGGCGCCGCCGAACGCCCTCGCGACCGGCGAGGGGCTCCTCCGCCTCGAGCCGGGCGAGCGCTGGTCGGGCTCCTGGGGCATCCGCCACGTCGCGGGCTGACCGGGCGTCGGGGTTGGGGGCGGCAGCCGGGCCGACCCGCGCCTCCGCCTGGCCCTGTCCGGAGGCGCGGGTCGGGTGACCAGCAAATTGTCCTAATTGCGCAAGTTGCTGGGAATCCTTCTGCGGCGGGGGCGAATCGGGGTAGCGTGTCGACTCGTTCCGGCTGGTTACCGGACGAACGCCGTCGACGTAGACGCAGGCCGCTCTTTTCCTGATCCGAATGGCGTCCTGCATCGTCGGCGCACGTGCCCCCGCCCGCGCACCGCGCTCGGCGGGGGCACGCCTCTTCCTCCCCGGGGCCCTGCTCGGCGGCGCTCCCTCACGCCCTGGTGGCGCCTCCGTCGAGCCCCGGTCGGGCATCGTCCCCGTGCGAGGGGCACTCGGAATGGGGGACGCGGGGCCGCTCCCGCCGATGGTTTGATCGATCTCGGGTAAGCGACAGGAGATCCTCTCGGATCCCGCGCGAGGTGGCCCGATTCGGGTCGGGCCACCTGAACCCCTCCGGGTTCGCCAGGGCGACGCCCCGCACCGGAGAACCGCTGGTCATGCACCAAGTCGGCACCGGCCCGGCAGAGACCACCCGGGTGGTGTCCCCCGGAACGGCCCTGAGATGGTGAGATCCCCTCCCGTCGTGCCGCGAGATGGCGTACGCTCGTCGGGTACCGGGCGGTGACCAGACGCCCGGTGTCGGGGGCAGGATTCGGGTCCGCGCCCCTGCGGTGGGGCCGCCACGTAGGGGTACGTGATGACGGCCCCACCCTCGCACGTCGGAGGCCCTCCCCGAGTCGGGGAGGGCCTCCTGTGCGTCACGCGCGTGCGTCGTGGGCCCCGTGGGGCTCGAACCCACGACCCGCGGATTAAAAGTCCGATGCTCTACCAACTGAGCTAGAGGCCCCTGCGCGCTCAACGATACGGGATGCCGCGCGTCCTCGGCGGCCGGCCCGCGCCTCCCCGACTGTGTCGTCGGAAAGCGAGAGGGATCCGGCCGAGGGGGACCGTTCCACGGCGCAGCTCTCGTGTCTCGTGGTCGATCTCTCTCAAATTTGAGAGAAAGAGGGCGAGCTGAGAGGGGTGGAGGGCCCGGGAAGACCGGATGGGCCGAGGGGGCCCGACCGGCATCGACCCGCGCCTCCCCGGCTCCCGCTCCGCCCTCAGCGAAGCGGCGGCGCCCGCCCGCACGTCGCCCGGCGACCGCGCCTAAGCTCTGCGTGATGCCTCGCGAATTCCACCGTCCCACCCAGTTCTCCGGCGCCCAGTTCGAGGCGTACCAGGGCGGCGACGACCCGGCGACGCTGAACCGGGTCGCCCACGAGTCGGCCGCGGCCCTCGTCGCGCGGGTCAAGGACGACCCGAGCCCCGAGATCCTCGACCGCCTGGTCAGCTACACCGACCTGCACGGCATCGACGCGGTCGCCGAGCTCTGGGCGCACGCCGCCGCGCACACGCTGCCGGGGGCGCTCTGGCGCATCTACCTCGTCCGCGCCGTCATCCGTCAGGCCCCCGACGAGGTGGCCCTGCTCTTCGACCGCGGCGTCACGGCCTCGTCCACCATCGACCCGATCGTCGCGGGCGCGCCGGCCCCGGCCAGCCCGGAGGAGGTCGTCGAGCTCGCCGACCTCATCCTCCGCGGCGTCTTCGTGGGCGACTTCGCCCTCGCCCTCGAGCGGGGTGCCGCCTTCTGCCGGCTCGCCGCCGCGGGCGCCACGAGCGTCGCCGACGACCAGGACTCGATCGGCTCCGACCTCGCGACCACCCTGACCCGACGGGCGCTGCGCTTCTCCGAGCTCGCCGTCGACCTCACCGCCTGTGCCGCCCTCTGGCGCGACGGCGGCCTCGCGTAGCGACCGGGGCAGAGCAGCAGAGCAGACCGGCGCAGCAGGACCGCTCAGGAGGCGCGCCGCCGTTCGCACCCGGCGAACCCTGTGACGAGCCCCGGCTCGGGCGGCTAAACTCGTCCAGGTCGGGCCGCAGTAACCCCGGGCTCCAAATTCAGCCGCTTCGAGCGGACTCGCGCCGAGAGGCGTTCCTGCGGTCCGGCACCCTCTTCCTCCGGGCACGCCCCGTCGAGGTCCACTGCGTCTCGGTCGAGGCCCACCGCGCCTCCCGGCGAGGCCCCCGCTCCGCGCCCGTCGTCGTGCATCTCTCGTCCCCCGGGCGAAACTCGCCCAATCCGGGTGCTCCCCGGTGCCGAACCATTGACGTGAGGGATCGTGCAGATCCTCCGCCCGACACGGCCCCCTACGGCCCGCCGGGCGGGCTGCTCCCTCCGCGGGTCCGGGCCTCATCGCCATCCCAGACGGCCTCGCGGAGGGGCGGTCCCACACCGTCACGATCCCGTGACGGACCCGAGCGACCAGGGGATCGAGGTGAGACCTGACATATGCTGAAACTCGTGACCCGTGAAACCGAGACTCCGGAGGACGATCTCCGGCCGTCGACTCCCGACGAGCTGCTGACCAGGGTCGCCGGCGGAGACCAGCTCGCGTTCGCCGAGCTCTACGACCAGACCGCACCGCGTGTGCTGGGGCTCGTCAAGCGCCTCCTGAAGGACCACGCGCAGAGCGAGGAGGTCACCCAGGAGGTGTTCCTCGAGATCTGGCAGACGGCCACCCGGTTCGACACCGCCCGGGGCAGCGCCTCGAGCTGGATGCTCACCATGGCCCACCGCCGCGCCGTCGACCGGGTCCGCGCCTCGCAGGCCGGCCGCGACCGCGACTTGCGCATCGGGGTCCGAGACCTCGACACCGACTTCGACTCGGTCACCGAGTCCGTCGAGATCCGCATCGAGCACGAGCGGGTCGAACGCGCCCTGGGGCGCCTCACCGAACTCCAGCGCCAGGCCGTCCGGCTGGCGTACTACGGCGGCTACAGCCACAGCGAGGTGGCCGCGATGCTGGGGGTGCCGATCGGCACCGTCAAGACGAGACTGCGCGACGGCATGATCCGGCTGCGCGACGAGATGGGGGTGGCCTCGTGACCGACCACGACGAGCCCACGGGCACCGACCGACAGCCCGGCGACGACGAGACGGCGGCCCTCGCGGGCAGCTACGTCCTCAACGCGCTGAGCGACGACGAACGACACGACTTCGAGGCTCTGATGAGCCGCTCCGAGACCACCAGGAAGGAGGTGACCGGCATGAGCGAGACCGTCCTGCTGCTCGCCCACGCGGCGACGCCGGTCGCCCCCTCGGCGGCCCTCCGCTCCAGCGTCCTCGACGCGATCCGCACCCTGCCGCAGCTCCCGGCGCAGCAGGCCTCGGTCGCCCCCGACACCGCAGGAGGCGCGGGTGACGACCACGAGGTCGCTCCCGTCCGCCGGTCGGTGCCCGAGATGGAGCCCTCCGAGTCCGAGACCGCGGGCCGCCTCCTCGAGGCGACCGGCCCGGCTCGTGCCCGCTGGTTCACCCGCCCCGTCGCGGTTCTCGGCGTGGCCGCGGCCGCCGCAGCCCTGTTCTTCGGCGGCGGCGCCGTCCTCCAGCAGGTCTCGGGCCCGAGTCAGGGCACCGAGTCCACCGCGTCGGCGCTCGACGAGATCTACGCGGCGAAGGACTTCCAGCGCTCCGTGGCCGACGTCAGCACCGGCGGCACCGCGACCCTGGTGTGGTCGGAGGACCTCAAGCGCTCGGCGGTCGTCTTCGACGGCCTCACCTCGCTGCCCGGCGACCAGACGTACGAGCTCTGGTACATCGACGAGGCCCGCGGAGCGGTGCCGGCCGGCACGTTCGACACGGCCTCCGACTCCACGGTCACCCAGGTGCTCAAGGGCGAGATGACGCCCGGCGCCACCATCGGCCTCACGGTCGAGCCGGCGGGCGGCTCCGACGTCCCCACCAGCGAGCCGATCATGGCGGTCAGCAGCGCCTAGGCGCCCGCCGCGGCGACGCGACCCTGCCACAGCACGACGGAGGCGGCCCACCCGACAGGTGGACCGCCTCCGTCGTGTTCCCCCCACAGCACGACGGAGGCGGTCCACCAGACCGGTGGACCGCCTCCGTCGTCGCAGGGTCGGCCCCTGAGGGCCGGGCGTCGATCAGCCGAAGCGGCCGGAGACGTAGTCCTCGGTGGCCTGGACGCTGGGCTTCGAGAACATCGTCGCGGTGTCGTCGTACTCGATGAGCTTGCCGGGCTTGCCGGTGCCGGCGATGTTGAAGAAGGCGGTCTTGTCGCTGACGCGGCTCGCCTGCTGCATGTTGTGGGTCACGATGACGATCGTGTACTCCTGCTTGAGCTCCTCGATGAGGTCCTCGATGGCGAGGGTCGAGATCGGGTCGAGGGCCGAGCAGGGCTCGTCCATCAGCACGACGTCGGGGGAGACCGCGATCGCGCGCGCGATGCAGAGACGCTGC
This sequence comes from Frigoribacterium sp. NBH87, assembly GCF_014217665.1. Lineage (NCBI taxonomy): Bacteria > Bacillati > Actinomycetota > Actinomycetes > Micrococcales > Microbacteriaceae > Frigoribacterium > Frigoribacterium sp. NBH87. The sequence continues at coordinate 1,440,237 of NZ_CP043650.1, read as the reverse complement.
TGCTGACCGCCGGAGAGGCCGTTGCCGGGCTTGTCGAGGCGGTCCTTGACCTCGTTCCAGAGGTTCGCGCCCTGGAGCGACTTCTCGACGAGGTCGTCGGCGTCGCCCTTCGACATGCGTCGGTTGTTGAGCTTGACGCCCGCGAGCACGTTGTCGCGGATGCTCATGGTGGGGAAGGGGTTCGGGCGCTGGAAGACCATGCCCACCTGGCGACGGACGAGCACCGGGTCGACGCCGGGCCCGTAGAGGTCGTTGCCGTCGATCAGCACCTCGCCCTCGACGTACGCGCCGGGGATGACCTCGTGCATGCGGTTGAGCGTGCGGAGGAAGGTCGACTTGCCGCAGCCGGAGGGGCCGATGAAGGCCGTGACGGTGCGGGGCTCGATGGTGATGTTGACGTCTTCGACGGCCTTGAACTTGCCGTAGTAGACGTTGAGGTCGTTGACCTCGATGCGCTTGGACACGGTGCTTCCTTCTGGGGTCGGGCCGGTTCGGGTCTAGCGACCGAGCTTGGGGGAGAAGAGCTTCGACACGAGGCGGGCCAGGAGGTTCAGCAGCATGACGATCAGGATGAGCGTCAGGGCCGCCGTCCAGGCGCGGTCGAGGAAGTCAGAGGAGTTGGGGCCCTGGTTCGCGTACTGGGTGTACGCGAACACGGGCAGGGTCATCATGCGGTCGCCGAACAGGTCGTAGTTCATGCTGGCCGTGAAACCCGCGGTGAGCAGCAGCGGGGCCGTCTCGCCGATGACGCGGGCGATCGACAGCATGATGCCGGTCGTGATGCCGGCGAGCGACGTCGGCAGGACGATCTTGAGGATCGTCAGCCACTTCGGCACGCCGAGGGCGTAGCTCGCCTCGCGAAGCTCGTTCGGGACGATCTTGAGGATCTCCTCGCTGGAGCGCACGACGACGGGGATCATCAGCACGGCCAGGGCGACGGCGCCGATCGCGCCGGAGCGGACGCCGGGGCCGGCGAACAGCGAGAACAGGGCGTAGGCGAAGAGGCCGGCGACGATCGACGGGATGCCCGTCATGACGTCGACGAAGAAGGTGATGCTGCGGGCCAGCGCGCCGCGGCCGTACTCGACGAGGTAGATCGAGGTGAGCAGTCCGATCGGGATGCTGATCAGGGCGGCGAAGGCCGTGATCTCGAGCGTGCCGATGATGGCGTGCAGGGCCCCGCCGCCCGAGTCGATGATGTTGCGCATCGAGTACGTGTAGAACTCGCCGTCGAAGCGGTTCAGGCCCCGCGAGACGACCGTGTAGAGCAGTGACACGAGCGGCAGCAGGGCGACGATGAAGGCCGTCGTCACGAGCGACGTGATCAGCCGGTCGACGGCCTTGCGGCCGCCCTCGACGATGCGGGAGACGACGACGATCAGGACGTCGAAGAGGATCGTGCCGAAGAACAGGGCCCCGACGATGTTGAAGTCCTCCGTCATGCCGCCGGCCTGCAGCAGCAGGAAGACGACCGAGAACAGGACCCAGCTGCCGACGAGCAGGCCCCAGGCCGTGCCCCGGGGGAGCTTGCCCGCGGTGAGGGTGTTCGTGGTGGTGCGCGCGGCGACCGACATCAGTTCGCTCCCGAGAAGGCCTTGCGGCGGTTGACGATGAAGCGGGCGAGCATGTTGACCGCCAGCGTGATGACGAAGAGGACGAGGCCCGAGGCGATCAGCGTGTTGACGCCGACGCCCACGGCCTCGTTGAACTGGAGGGCGATGTTCGCGGCGATCGTGTTGGGGTTCTGCGAGCCCAGCAGCGCGAAGTTCACGACGATGGCGGGCGAGAGCACGATGGCGATGGCGAGGGTCTCGCCGAGGGCGCGGCCGAGGCCGAGCATGATGGCCGAGACGATGCCGGAGCGGGCGAAGGGCAGCACCGCGAGGCGGATCATCTCCCAGCGGGTGGCGCCGAGAGCGAGCGCGGCCTCCTCGTGCAGCACCGGGGCCTGGAAGAAGATCTCGCGCATGACGGCGGTCATGATCGGCAGGACCATGACCGCGAGCACGATGGCGGCCGTGAGGATGGTCTTGCCGGTGCCGGAGACGGGGCCGGCGAAGAGCGGCACCCAGCCGAACCAGTCGACGAGGTTCGCGTAGAAGGGCTGCACGAAGGGAGCGAGCACGAGGACGCCCCAGAGGCCGAAGACGACGCTGGGCACGGCGGCGAGCAGGTCGATGACGTAGCCGAGGCCCTGGCTGATGCGGCGCGGCGCGTAGTGCGAGATGAAGAGCGCGATGCCGAGGGCGAGCGGCGTGGCGATCAGCAGGGCGATCAGCGACGCCCACACCGTGCCGAAGACGAGCGGCCCGACGTACGACCAGAAGTTGGTGGCGTCGTTCGGCAGCGTGCCGGCCTCGGCGACGAACGCCGGCAGGCTCTGCACGACCAGGAAGAGCGCGACGGCGGCGAGCACCACGAGGATGAGGATGCCGGAGAAGAGGGTGGCCCCCGAGAAGACGCGGTCGCCGGGGCGCACCGTGGACTTCGTCGTGGGGGTGGTGGCGGCGACGGTCATTCCCTGGTTCTTCCTGCTCGGGTGAGTGTCTCGGCGGCGGGCCTTCGGGTGGGCCACCGTCGGGGCGGAGCGCTGCGGCGGGCCGCAGCAGGGGAGCGGCCTGGGCCGCGCGGGAGCGCGCGACCCAGGCCGGGTGCAGCAGGTGCTACTTGATGGTGGCGATCGCCTCGGCGACCTTCGAGGCGAGGTCGCTCGACAGCGGCGCGGAGCCGGCCTGCTCAGCAGCGGCCTTCTGGCCCTCGTCGCTGGCGACGTACTCGGCGTACGCCTTGACGACGGCGCCCTTCTCGGCGTCGGCGTACTCGGAGCAGGTGATCAGGTAGCTGACCAGGACGAGCGGGTACGAGCCGGCCTCGTCGTAGGTGCGGTCGAGCTTGATCGCGAGGTCGTTCGACTCGCGGCCCTCGGCGAGGGGGGAGGCGGCGACGGCCTGCGACGCGCCGTCGGCGGTCAGCTCGCTGGCCTCGCCGCCGACCATCAGCTTGGCGGCCGAGAGGTCGCCGATGCCCGACTCGTCGGCGTAGCCGATCGAGTTGGTCGAGTTGTTGATCGCGTCGACGACGCCCGACGTGCCCTTGGCGGCGTCACCGGTGCTGTACGGGAAGGTCTGGCCCGACTCGGCGTCCCAGACGTCGCCGGCGTTCGCCTTGACGTACTCGGTGAAGTTCTGCGTCGTGCCCGAGTCGTCGGAACGGTGGATCGCCGTGATCGACTCGCTCGGCAGGTCGGCGTCGGGGTTCAGGGCGACGATGGCGTCGTCGTCCCACGTGGTGATCGTGCCCTTGAAGATGCCGGCGATGGTCGCCGCGTCGAGGGTCAGGTCGTCGACGCCCTCGACGTTGTAGGCCAGGGCGATGGGCGAGATGTAGACGGGCAGGTCGATGCCCTTCGTGCCGGGAGCGCAGGCGGCGAACTCGCTGGCGAGCTCCTCGTCCTTGAGCGCGGCGTCGGAGCCGGCGAAGTCGGCGGCGCCCGAGATGAAGCTGGTGCGGCCCGAGCCGGAGCCCTGCGGGTCGTAGTTGACGGTGACGTCGGGGTTGGCGGTCTGGAAGCCCGCGGCCCAGGTGGTCTCGGCGGTGCCCTGGGCGGACGAGCCGATGCCGTTGATGGTGCCCGAGAGGTCGGAGGCGCTGGCGGAGTCGCCGGCCTCCGCGCCGCCCTCGTTGCCGGCGCAGGACGCGAGGAGCATGGTGCCGACCGCGGCGATCGCGAAGATGCTGCCGGTGCGCTTGAAGTTCACAGAGGTTCCTTCGTGGAGTGTGTTGGCTGTGTGTGCGGGCCAGGTGCCGGCCCGTGCGTGACGCTACGGCGGCTGGTTGACCACGGTCGTCTGCGCCGGTGAACGGGAGGTTAACGAGGCGGGAACATCGGCCGGGCATCCGGCCCGCCGCGGGCGCGACGGGCGGCGGCGACGCGGGCGCCGTGCTGCCGCCCGGAGACGACGGAGCCCCCGGGGCCACCGCCTCGACGGCGGCCCCGGGGGCTCGGCCCCGACCCGCGGGCCGGGGTGGGGGTCGGCCTCAGCCCACCGGCCCGTGGGTCTCGACGGCGACCAGGGCGCCGCCCTCGACGGAGACGTGCAGCACCGTGAACTCGGCGGGGCTCAGCGAGGAGGCGCGGCGCAGGTCGAGCCGCTCGCCCCCCTTCGTGCTCGTGGCGATCTGACGCAGCAGCTCCGGCAGCACCGGGGCGTGCGTGCAGAACACCGCCGGCACCCTCTTCTTCAGCCTCTTCGCGACGACCCCGACGACGTCGTCGTCGTGGCGCTCGAAGGCGTCCTGGCTGAGCGAGTCGGTCTGCTTGACGCCCACGTGGGTCAGGGCGGAGAGCGGCTCGAGGGTCGCGAGGCAGCGGGCCGCGGTGCTGCTGATGAGCCGCTGCGGGGCCCACGCGGCGATGGCGGGGGCGATCGTCTTGGCCTGCCGGCGCCCCTGCGGCAGGAGCGGGCGGGTCGCGTCGGAGCCGCTCCACTCGGCCGGCGACGTGGTCTTGGCGTGCCGCAGCGCCACGAGGGCGAAGGTGCGCGCCGCCCCGCGCTCGACGCGGTCGGCGAACCGGTCGAGCACCTCGGCGTCGCGCTCGTAGGTGAGGGCGGCCCGCGCCTCGGCGAGCGGCACCCAGCGGATGGCGGCGACCTCGCTGTTGGCCACGAACGTGCCCGCCGCCGCGAACGACTCGTCGGTGACCTCGGCGGCCCAGTAGTGCACGACCTTGTCGCGCCCGCCGGGCATGACGTACTCGGCCGTGCCGAGCGGCGCCCCGAGCGAGACGCGGTAGCCGGTCTCTTCGTGGATCTCGCGCACCGCGGTCTGCGGCGTCGACTCGCCGGGGTCGACCTTGCCCTTCGGCAACGAGACGTCGCCGTGGTGGTCGCGGTGGATGAGCAGCACGCGCACGGCGCCCCCGACGTACCGGAAGCACACGGCGCCCGCCGCGACGACCGTCGTGGAGGCCACCGTCACCGGCTGCTCTTCTTCCGCTGCGTGATCATCTTCATCAGCGAATTCTGCATGTCGACGAGCGGCTTGTCCGCCTCGTCGCGGGCGTGGCGCGTCCAGGTGCCGTCGGCGGCGAGCCACCACGAGGCGGTCTCGTCGCTCATCGCGCGCTCGAACAGCGAGCCGACCTCGTCGAGGTGGTCGGGCTGGGTGAGGCGCACGAGCGCCTCCACCCGACGGTCGAGGTTGCGGTGCATCATGTCGGCGCTGCCGATGAAGACCTGCGGGTCGCCGTCGTTCGCGAACCAGAAGAGCCGCGAGTGCTCGAGGTAGCGCCCGAGGATCGAGCGCACCCGGATGGTCTCGCTGAGCCCGGGCTGCCCGGGCTTGATGGTGCAGATGCCGCGCACCCACACGTCGACCGGCACGCCGGCCTGGCTGGCGCGGTAGAGGGCGTCGATGATCTGCTCGTCGACGATCGAGTTGATCTTGATGCGGATGCCGGAGGCGCGGCCCGCCTGGGCGTGCTCGATCTCGGTCTGGATCTGCTTGAGCAGCCCGCGCCGCAGGTAGCGGGGAGCGACGAGCAGGCGCTTGAACTTCTTCTCGATGGCGTAGCCGGAGAGCTCGTTGAAGAGCCGCGTCAGGTCCTTCCCGACCTGGTCGTCGGCGGTGAAGAGGCCCATGTCTTCGTAGATGCGGCTGGTCTTCGGGTTGTAGTTGCCCGTGCCGATGTGCGTGTAGTGCTTCAGCGTGCCCTTCTCCTGGCGGATCACCAGGGCGAGCTTGCAGTGGGTCTTGAGCCCGACCAGGCCGTAGACGACGTGCACGCCGGCCTTCTCGAGCTTGCGGGCCCAGGTGATGTTGTTCTGCTCGTCGAAGCGCGCCTTCACCTCGACGAGGGCCAGCACCTGCTTGCCGGCCTCGGCGGCGTCGATCAGCGCCTCGATGATGGGGCTGTCGCCGCTCGTGCGGTAGAGGGTCTGCTTGATGGCGAGCACGTTCGGGTCGGCCGCGGCCTGCTCCAGGAAGGCCTGGACGCTCGTCGCGAACGACTCGTAGGGGTGGTGCACGAGGATGTCGCGGCGCGCGATGCTCGCGAACATGTCGGGCTTCATGTTCGGCTCGGTCGGCTGCAGCTGGACGGCCGTCGTGGGCAGGTGCTTGGGGTACTTGAGGTCGGGCCGCGGCATCTTCGTGATCTCGAAGAGGCCCGCGAGGTCGAGCGGCGCCGGCAGGCGGTAGACCTCCTGGTCGGTGACGTCGAGCTCGCGCACGAGCAGCTCGAGCGTGACCGGGTCCATGTCGTCGGTGATCTCGAGACGGATCGGCGGGCCGAACCGGCGACGGAGCAGCTCGCGCTCGAGCGCCTGGATGAGGTTCTCCGACTCGTCCTCGTCGACCTCGACGTCCTCGTTGCGGGTCACGCGGAAGACGTGGTGCTCGACGACCTCCATGCCGGGGAAGAGGTCTTGCAGGTGGTTCGCGATCAGGTCTTCCAGGGGGATGAACCGCACCCGACCGCTGTCGTTGTCGGGCAGCTGCACGAAGCGCGGCAGCATCTGCGGCACCTTGAGTCGCGCGAACTCCTGGCGCATCGTCTTGGGGTTGCGCACCCGCACCGAGAGGTTGAGCGACAGGCCCGAGATGTACGGGAAGGGGTGGGCCGGGTCGACGGCGAGCGGCATCAGCACGGGGAAGATCTGCTCGGTGAAGATCTCGCGCATGCGCACCCGGTCGGCCTCCTCGAGGTCGGACCAGTTCTCGATGTGGATGCCGGCGTCGTCGAGGGCGGGCCGCACGAGGTCGAGGAAGGCCCGGGCGTGCCGCTCCTGCAGGTCGTGGGCCGCCGCGCTGATGTCGGCGAGCACCTCGTTCGGGCCACGGCCGACGTTGGTCGGCACGGCGAGGCCGGTGGCGATGCGGCGCTTGAGGCCGGCCACGCGGACCATGAAGAACTCGTCGAGGTTGCTCGCGAAGATGGCGAGGAAGTTGGCCCGCTCGAGCAGCGGCGTCGACGGGTCCTCGGCGAGCTCGAGCACGCGCTGGTTGAACGCGAGCCAGCTCAGCTCGCGGTCGAGGTACCGCTCGGCGGGCAGCGTGCCCTCCTCGAAGCTGACGATCTCGTCGAAGTCGTCGAGGAAATCAGGGGTGACGCCGGCGCCGTCGACGCGTGGTTCGCTGTCCATGCCCCCCATCGTGCCACCCGCGGTGACCGGTCGGGGTCACCGACGGTGAACGGCAGGTGACGTCAGGTACGCGCGGGCACCGGGGGAGGGCTCCTCGGGTGCTGCCCCGCGCCTCCCGCGCTCCCCGCCCAGCACGAGGGCGCTGCCCGCCGCGCTGAGGGCGAAGCCCCCGAGCGTGGCGAGCGAGAACGGCTCGCCGAGCAGGAGGGCGCCGGTCAGCGCCGTCGTCGGCGCGACCAGGAAGAGGAGCGCGTTGACGGCCGTCACGCCGAGGCGCCGCAGCAGCCACCAGTACAGGCCGTAGGCGGCGAGGGTCGGCAGGGCCGCGGTGAGGAGGGCGGCCAGCCAGAACGCGGCGTCGAGGGGCGGCCGTAAGGTGCCGGTGGCGACGGCGAGCGCGACGAGGGCGAGCGCCGTGACGGAGACGTGCAGGGTCAGGGTGGTCAGCACGGGGAGGCGCACGGGCGCACGCCGCTCGACGAGCGTGCCGGCGACCAGGCAGGCCATCGCCAGGGCGGGCAGCACGTACGCCACGGGTGCGGCGGAGGAGTCCCCCAGCTGCGATCCGACCACCAGCACGACGCCGAGCGCTCCGAGCGCGAGGCCCGCCCACTGCCCGCCGCGCACCCGGAGCCCGAGCAGCGGGCCGACGAGCGTCGCGACGACCAGCGGCTGCACGGCGTCGACGAGCGCCGTCGTGCCCGTCGCCACCCCGGCGGCCACGGCCGCGTAGACGAAGACGCAGTAGCCGAACTGAGCCAGGAGCCCGACGGCGGCCTGCTGCCCGAGGTCGCCGCGGGTGACGCCGCGCAGGCCGCCCCGGAGGCCGGTGACGACGAGCAGCACGAGGGCGAGCGGGGCGAACCGCCAGACCAGGAGGGTCGTCGCCGGCACGTCGACGGTCGCGAGGGCGGCGAGCGTGAAGCCTGAGCTCCAGGCCAGGACGAACGCGGCCGCCCCGCCGACCACGACGAGGCCACTCGGTACACCGATCTGTTTACTCATGGCCTCGACTATACACATCGGTATAGTCGAGGCATGGTCGATCTCGACAGCCCCGTCGGCAGCCTCGCCGTCCCCGCCCTGCCCGCGCTCACGCCGGGGGCCCGTCGCGTGCTCGACGCCGCCTCCGACCTCTTCTACGACCAGGGCATCCACGCGGTCGGCGTCGACACCATCGCCGAGGCGGCCGGGGTCACGAAGAAGACGCTCTACGACCGCTTCGGCTCGAAGGAGGCGCTGGTCGTGTCGTACCTCCGCCACCGCGACGCCCGGTGGCGGGAGCACCTCGCGGCCCACCTGGCGCGGGTGCCTGAGCCCGGGGTCGCGCGGGTCCTCGCCGTGTTCGACGCCGCCGTCGACTGGTCGCGGCAGCACGGCGGCAAGGGCTGCAGCGCGATCAACGCGCGGGCGGAGGTCGGCGACGGGAACGACGGCAACGCCGTCTTCCCCGAGGCGGCGCGGCAGAAGGGCTGGCTGCTCACGCTCTTCGCCGAGCTCTGCCGCGAGGCGGGGCTCGCCCGCCCCGACGGCCTGGCCCGGACGCTCATGCTCGTGCACGAGGGGGCGATCGTCACGGTCGGGATGGAGACCTTCGACCAGCCCCTCGAGCACGCCCGCACCGTCGCGCGCTCGCTCCTCGAGGCGACGCCGCGAGCCTGACGGCCCGCGTCAGAGCACTCCTCCCCGGAACGGTGCTCGTCGACGCCACGTGACGGTGCGCCACGCCCACTCGACGGGGCCGTAGCGGAAGTGCGTGAGCCAGGCCCGGCTGACGACGGACTGTACGGTCAGCACGACCACCGCCGTGACGACGGCGGGCAGCGGCGAGGTCATGTGCGTCCAGTCGAGGGCGGGCACGCCCGCCACGAGGGCGACGACGACGACCGACGCCCCCACGTAGTTCGACAGGGCCATCCGGCCGAGGGGCTCGAACGCGGCCGCGACGACGACCCGAGCGCGCGTGGACCACAGCAAGGTCAGCGCCGCCGTGTACGTCACGGCCAGGGTCAGCCCGGCGACGCCGCCCGCGGTCGTGAACCGGGGGTCGCCGGGCTGGGTGGTCTGCCAGGCGACGGCCGCCACGCTCGCGGCGGCGGCGACCCCCAGCGTCGCCACGACCGGCCTGCCGCCCCGCTCGAGGACGCGGGGGAGGCCCCAGGAGGCGGCGGCGGCCCCCAGCAGCACCAGGCCGGGCAGCGACGCGAGCCCGCCGCCGAACAGGGCGTAGGCCGCGACCGTGCCGACGGTGCCCAGCGCCAGGGTCAGCCACCGGGGCGCCCAGAGCACGACCGGGAGCGCGAGCAGCCCGACGACCGCGTACTCGCGCAGGACCTCGCCGGGGTAGACGAGTGCGTGCAGGCAGCCGATGCCCAGGAGGGCGAGGAGGCGGAGGCCGACCGGCAGCCACGGGGCCGTGCCGCGGCGCCGCGCCGAGTCGACGACGAGCTGGAGGCTGAGGCCGAAGAGGACGACGAAGATCGGGACGAAGCGGGTCTGCACGGCGAACTCGAGCAGGGTCTGCGTGGTGCTCGCGGGGGCGTCGGCGTCGAACGGCACCGCGCTGCCCAGCCGGGTGATGTCGGGGACGTTGACGAGGAGGATCCCGCAGAGGGCGAACCCCCGCAGGCTGTCCAGCAGCCGCCACCGGGTGGAGGCGGGGGCGCCGTCGACGGGGGACGGAGCGGTGCGGGTCGTGGTCATCGTCGTCGCCCCTCGGCCAGCAGGCGGTCGTAGACGGCGAGGTACTCGCCGGTCATGCGGGTCACGTGCGCGCGCTCGAGGCCGCGGCGGGCGCGCTCGCCGAGGTCGGCCCGGGCCGCCTCGTCGCCGAGCAGGCGGTCGAGGGCCCGGGCGAGGGCGTCGACGTCGCCGGAGGGGAAGACCAGGCCGGCCGCGCCGTGGTCCACGGCCTCCGGGAGGCCGTCCGCCGAGCTGACGACGCAGGCGAGGCCCGCCTCGCGCTGCTCGCCCACGACGAGGGGGAACGGGTCGCGCCGTGAGGCCGTGACCGCGATGTCGGCGCCGTAGAGGTGGGGCCGCGGGTCGGCGACCGAGCCGACCGTGTGCACGCGGTCGCTCCACGGGGCGCCGGCCGCCGCCTCCAGCGTGTCGGGTTCGTCGACGTTGCCGACGAACCAGAGCTGGGCGTCGGGGTGCGCCTCCGCGACCCGGCCGAACGCCGCGACGAGCACGTCGGAGCCCTTGCGGCGCGTCACCGAGCCGACGGCGACGACGGCGGGGTGCCCGAGGTCGGCGGCCGCCGGGCGCCCGGGGCGCCGGGGGCTGCCGATCGTCGCGTTCGTGACGGTGCAGGTCTTCCGGCGCGCGAGGGGTCGGCGCTGCATGGCACGCTCCACGGCCCCGCTCACGCAGACGACGGCGTCGGAGAGGCCCATGACGCCGACGCCCCGCTGGAACTCGTTGTGGACCGTCGCCACCGACGGCACCCGGGGGGCGGCCACGGAGGCGAGCACGGCGGGCGTGAGGGTGTGCGAGTGGACGACGTCGGGCTCGAGGCGACGGAGCAGGCCCCGGACGCGGCGGAGGGTGGCGGGCAGCTGGCGGGGGGCCCGGCGGCTGAAGTCGACCTCCGCCGTCGAGACGCCGTGGGCGTGGAGCAGGTCGTACCAGTCGCCTCCTGCCGAGACGACCCAGACCTCGTGCCCCAGGGCGGCCTGCGTCGTGGCGAGGTCGACGACGACGTTGACGATGCCGTTGGCGGTGTTCGACATGGAGTCGGTCAGGTGGACGATCCGCATGGGGCCCCTCGGTCGGTCACCCGATCGGGACGTCGGGCAGAACTGAGATCGAAGATATCACATGTCGAGAACAGGATCAGGGGACGACGAACGCCCCCGCGATTCCACGGGGGCGTTCGGCACAGCTCGAGCTGGTGCTACTTCTTCTCCTCGAGCTTCAGCGCGAGGCCGAGCCCGAAGAACGTGGGCGCCCAGTGACCGATGAAGATGCCCCAGCGGTCGGACTGGGCCTTGTCGTTCGAGTCCTTGCCCTGCGACGCGAGCCAGGCCACGAGGGCGATGACGATGGAGGCGAAGCCGCCCCAGTAGGCGTGCTTGCTCTGGACTCCGAGGTCGGAGAGGAAACGGACGGGGTTCATGGTGTTCTCCTGCAGCTCGTGGGGATCGTGCGGTCCCCACAATCCACTCCGTCGCGCTGGGAGCCAGGTGGCAGCCCGGAGGCCGGGCCGGAGTAGCCCCCGGAGGCGTCGACGACGTACCCCGACGTACCCCGACGTGCCCCGGCCCTAGAGGAAGGGGCCGGCCTCGAACGCCGCGCCCTCCGGCGTGACGTCCGTGACGACCCCGGCCACGCGGACGGGCACGGGCGAGACCGAGCCGAAGGTGCCCGTCGCCCCCGACGCGTCGCGGGCGTCGGCGCTGTAGGAGGCGGCGCCCTCGGTCACCGAGGTGACGTCCCAGCCGGTGCCGTCCCACGCGCCCACGTCGTACGTCGGGGCCGTCTCGAGGGTCCACTTCTGGTTCGACAGCTCGTAGCCGCCGTCGCCGTTGAGGAGGGCGAAGCTGCACCCCTCGGGGCGGGGGTCGGGGCTGCCGACGCAGCCGGAGACCCAGCCGTCGACGGCCGCCCGGGCCGAGGCCTCGCCCGCCTCGGTCAGCTCGGCCACGAGGACCGCCGGCGTGCCGCGGCTGCCGGCGCCCGAGGCCGTGCCGGTCACGGCGGGTGCGCCCCAGAGGTCGCCGCCGCCGCCGAGCTCGACGTCGTAGCTGCCCGGCAGCGCACGCAGCTCCACGGTGGCCGAGTCGCCTCGCGGCAGCTCGGCGCCGGCGACCGAGACGGTCGCGGACGACGGCGCTCCCACCTGGACGGTCAGCGTCCCGAGCTCCACCGGCTGCAGCTCCCACCGCGGGAAGACCAGGAGGTCGCGGCCGTCGCTCACGAGGGCGAACGACTGCTGCCACCGGGGGCCCGCCTCGCCGCCCTGCTGCACCGTCGCCTCCACCGTGGCCGACTCGCCGTCGACGACCGCCGGGGCGACGTCGAAGTCGCTCACCCGGTCGCTCGCCGCGGCGTAGGCCTCGTCGGTGAGGAGGACGTCGTCGTCGCCGACCTCCGTGCCGTCGAGGGCGAAGGCTCGCTCGGCGTCGCCCTGCTGCACGGCTTCGAGGTACGCCGCCACGGCGGCCTCGGGGCGGTGCGACGCCGCCGTCCGCCCGACCCCGACGGCGGCCGCCGCCGCGAGCAGGAAGAGCAGCACGCCCGCGCCGATCAGCACGAGCCGACGACGACGGCGCCGCGGCGCCGCGGGGGAGCCCGCGACCCCGGTGGCGCCCTCGGCCCGGTCTGCCCCCTCGGCTCCCTCGGCCCCGTCGGCCCGTCCGGCCTGCCCGCCGTCGCGCGGCTCGTCCGCCGGCGTCCCCTGTGTCTCGCTCATGTCTCTCCCCCTGGAGTCGTCCTGACCGGGCGGCGTCAGCGCCGCAGGGTCCACTGCACGTCGACCGCGTGGTCGACGAATCCCCGGCCGGCGTAGAGCCTCAGGGCCGGCTCGTTGTCGCCCTCGACGTAGAGGGCCGCCGTGTCGGCGCCGCGCTCGGCGAGGCGGGCGAAGCCGGCGTCGACCACCGCGCCTCCCAGCCCCTCGCCCTGGTGGTCCGGGCTGACCGCGACGGCGTAGAACTCGCCGGGATGGCCCGCCTCGAGCTTGAGCCAGCACGACGCGAGCAGCTCGTCGCCCCGCCACAGGAGGAGCAGGTCGCCCGCGTCGAACCACTCCTCGGCGCGGCGCGCGTCGAGGTCGGCCTGGTCGATCGAGCCCTGCTCGGGGTGGCTCGCGAAGGCGCGGGCGTTGAGGTCGAGCCAGGCCGCGTCGTCGGTGCCCGGACGGAACACGGCGACGCGGTCGCCCTCGCGGAGACGCGGGGTGCGCGGGGCCACCGGCGCGCGCTGCTGCAGCAGGCGCCGGGTCTCGTCGAGCCCGAAGCGCGCGGCGAGCACGCGGGAGCCCGGGTGGTCGCCGTGCGCCCAGAACGCGGTGGGGCCGGTCGTCTCGTCGAGGACACGCTGCACGAGCAGGGCGCCGAGGCCCTCGCGACGGTGGTCGGGGTGCACGACCAGCTCGACCTCGGTGCCGGCCGGGCCGCCGTCGTCGCCGCTGACGGAGCGCAGCACGGCGGCCGCGTGCGGCGCCTCGACGACCCGGGCCTCGCCCGAGCGCACCTCGACGAGCGCTTGGTCGTTGACCGGCGGGCTGCCGTCGACCGCCTGGGCCGCGCGGGCGAGCGCCTCGACGTCGGCGGGGGTCACGCGCCGGGCCCCGGCAGGTCGTCGTCGTACACGTTGAAGCGGTAGCCGACATTGCGCACGGTGCCGATCAGCGACTCGAGGTCGCCGAGCTTGGCGCGGAGGCGCCGCACGTGCACGTCGACCGTGCGGGTGCCGCCGAAGTAGTCGTAGCCCCACACCTCGCTGAGCAGCTGCTCGCGCGTGAAGACCCGGGAGGGGTGCGTCGCGAAGAAGCGGAGCAGCTCGAACTCCTTGAAGGTGAGGTCGAGCGGGCGGCCGTGCACCTTGGCCGAGTAGCTCGCCTCGTCGATGACGACGCCCGAGGCGTGGATCTTCGAGCCGGTCTGCGACTGCGCCAGCCGACCCGTCACGAGGCGGATGCGGGCGTCGACCTCGGCGGGGCCGGCCGTCTCGAGGATGACGTCGTCGACGCCCCACTCGGAGTTGACCGCCGTGAGGCCCCCCTCGGTGAGCACGAGCACGAGGGGCACCGTGACGCCCGTCGTGCGGAGGATCTTGCAGAGCGACTTGGCGCTGGCGAGGTCGGCCCGGGCGTCGACGAAGATGAGGTCGCTCGAGGGCGCGTTCACCAGCTGTGCGGGTTCGGCCGGGATCTGCCGGGTACGGTGGCTGAGGAGAGCCAGAGCCGGGAGCACGTCAGGGCTGCCCGCAGAGGTCAAGACCAACAGCTGCGCCACACGGACCTCCAGTGAATGTATGGTCGGCAGTCTAAAACACGAGTGATGCCCGGCTCGACCACGTGTCGACGCCCCTCGGTGCTCGGGCCACGAACGGAGAACCGCGCAGTGACCACCCCGGCCGTCCCGCCCACCAGCCGCCGCGTGCGACTCAAGCCGCTGACCGTGGTGCCCGTGTGGGCCTTCACGCTGATCGTCGCGGTCGTCGTCTCGATCGCCGCCCCCGGCGACGACTTCTACGTGTGGCTGCCGCTCGTGCTGGCCACGAGCATCATCCTGAGCTTCGTGCTGCAGCTCGCGGCCAGCGAGAAGGACGGCCTGGTCTCGCGCTGCGTCCTCACGCTCTGCGGCAGCCTGGTCATCCTCGCCGTGGCGACCGGCGTGCTCGCGCTCGTCCACTGAGCCCGGTGCCCCGCCGCCGCTGGGCAGCCCCTGGGCACCGCCTCCCGCCCCTCCCGCCGACGGTGCCGCGCGGGTAGTCTTGCGGCATGGATTCCTTGCTCGCCCTCGAGATGTTCTACGTGGGGCTCCTCGCCCTCGCGTCGCTGGCCATCGCCTTCGTCTCCGTCGTCGTCCTCGTCAAGCTCTTCAAGGGCCAGCGCTAGACCCGTGATCGACATCCCCACCGACCTCCCGGCGGAGCTCGTCCCGCTGTCCTGGCTCATCGGCGTGTGGGAGGGCACGGGCGTCGTCGACTACAAGATCGGCGAGGGCGACCCCGACGCTCCTGTCGACGGCGCGCCCCCGGCCGTCCGTCGCACGCACGAGTTCGGCCAGCGCGTCAGCTTCAGCCACGACGGCCTGCCCTACCTCAACTACAGCTCGTTCAGCTGGCTGCTCGACGACGAGCGCACGCCCCTGGCGAGCGAGACCGGCTACTGGCGCCTCGAACGCCCCGCCGAGGTGGGCGACCGCGGGCCCGGCATGCTGCCCGGCCAGGGCGTCGCGCCGTTCCGGTCGGCGCAGACCGTCGAGATCCTCCGCCGCCCCGACGACGGGTTCGGCCTCGAGGTGCAGCTCGTGCACCCCACGGGCGTCAACGAGCTCTACCTGGGCCGCGTCAAGGGCCCGCGCATCGACCTGTCGACCGACGCCGTGCTCCGCTCGAGCAACGCGAAGGAGTACTCGGCCGCCACGCGCATGTACGGCCTCGTCGAGAACCACCTGCTCTGGGCCTGGGACATCGCGGCCCTCGGCCAGGAGCTCCGCACCCACGCCTCCGGGCGCCTGGCCCGCGTTGACTGACGCCCCGGCCGCCGGAGTCGCGGGGGCGCAGGCCGCCGACCCCGCCCCCGTCGTCGTGTCGCCCTTCGCGGCGCGCGACGGCTTCGTCGACGACGGCAGCGGGGTCGCCGCGCACTACGGCAACCCCCTCACCGAGCAGCGGGCGCTCGTCCGCGGCGCGGCGGTCGTCGACCTCTCCGACCGGGGCGTGCTCACGGTCAGCGGCCCCGACCGCCTCAGCTGGCTGAACTCCCTCACGAGCCAGGCCCTGCTGGGGCTCGAACCGGGCCGGTCGACCGAGACCCTCCTGCTCGACGCGAACGGCCGCCTCGAGCACGCCGCCCGCGTCGTCGACGACGGCGAGACCACCTGGCTGCTCGTCGACCGCGTCGAGGCGGAGCCCCTGCGGGCCTGGCTCGACCGGATGCGCTTCATGCTCCGCGTCGAGGTCGCCGACCGCTCGGCCGACGTCGCGACGATCGGCGCCCTGGCCGAGGTCGAGCTGCCCGTCCCGGTGCTCGCCCCCGCCGGCGTGCCCGTCGTCTGGGTCGACCCCTGGCGCGAGGTCGCCCCCGGCGGCCACGGCTACGCCGACGCCGAGACGCACCCCGGCCGCGACTGGAGCTACCGCGAGGTGCTCGTCGACCGGGCCGACCTGGCGGCCCTCGCGGCGTCCGACCTGCCCGCCGCCGGCACCCTCGCCCTCGAGGCCCTGCGCATCGAGGCGTGGCGCCCGCGCCTCTCGACCGAGGTCGACGAGCGCAGCATCCCGCACGAGCTCGACTGGCTCCGCTCCGCGGTCCACCTGGCCAAGGGCTGCTACCGCGGTCAGGAGACCGTCGCCAAGGTGCACAACATCGGGCACCCGCCGCGGCGCCTGGTAATGCTGCACCTCGACGGCTCCGACACCGTGCTGCCCGCCCCCGGCGACCCCGTCGTCACCGCGGCGGCCGTCGCCGAGGCGACCGCCGCCGGCACCCCGCTCGCCGACCTGGCCCCCGTGGGCCGCGTCACGAGCTCCGCCGTCCACCACGAGCTCGGCCCCGTCGCGCTCGCCGTGGTCAAGCGCACCACCGACGAGACCGCGCCCCTCATGGTGCTCTCGGCCGACATCGTCGTCGCCGCCGCTCCGCAGACGATCGTGCCGGCCTCCGCGGGCGCCGCCGCCGGGGTGCCCCGGCTGCCGCGCCTGGGAGCCGTCCGCCGCTAGGCGGCCCGGGTGGCGACCCGGCAGCCGGGTGCCGTCCGGCGGGCGGCCTCGCGCGCCTCCCGCGGCTTCGACCTCCGGGCGGCGACCCGTCGCACGGTGACGTCGATGCCGGCGATCGTGCAGATCGTCGTGGCCGCCAGCGCGTCGTACGCGATCACGCACCTGGGGCTCGGCCACGCGGTGCCGCTGCTCGCCGTCACGATCACGATCTCGTCGCTCGGCCTGGCCCGCGACGCCCGGCCCCGCGTCGTGCTCGAGAACGCGGTCGGCGTGCTGATCGGCATCGCCCTCAGCGAGGTCATGCTGCTCGTGCTCGGCAAGGGCCTCTGGCAGGTCGCGGCCGTGCTGCTGGTGGTGCTCGCGGTCGCGCGCTTCGCGTCGCCGAGCAGCGCCTTCGCCGCGGCGGCCGCCACCCAGTCGATGCTCGTCATGCTGCTGCCCGACCCGGAGGGCGGCCCCTTCGTGCGGAGCGTCGACGGCGCGGTCGGCGGGCTCGTCGCCCTCGCGGTGACGGCGATCGTGCCCCGCGACCCGGTCGGGCTGGCGAGGGCCGACGCCCGGGCCCTCTTCGCCGAGGTGGGGGCGGCCTTCGAGGCGCTCGTCGTCGCGCTCCGCACCGACGACGTCCGCCGGGCCGACGAGGCGCTCCGGCGCCTGCGGTCGACGCAGCCGCTGCTCGACGACTGGGCGTCGACGCTCGAGTCGGCCGTCTCGATCTCGCGCCTCTCGCCCTTCCTGAGGTCGCGCCTCCCGCACCTCCGTCAGCAGCAGTCGCTGCGGCTCCACGTCGACCTCGCGGTGCGCAACCTCCGGGTGATCGCCCGCCGGGTCGACACGTCGCTCGGCGACGGGCGCGACCGGCTCGGCCTCGCCGACCTCGTCGAGAGCACGGGCCGCGCGGTCGGCGTGCTCGGCGGGTCGGTCGACGACGTCGAGCGGCTGCCCGCGGCGAGGGAGGCGCTCAGCGCGGTCGGCCGCCGCCTCGACCCGGCCGTCGTCGCGCCCGGCGCCCCGGTCACCGAGGCGATCGTGGTGCTGATGATGCGCCCGCTCGTCATCGACCTGCTGATGGCCACGGGCCTGCCGCACGACGAGGCTCGCCGCCGGCTCGCCGTCGTCTGACCTCGGCCCCGCGGGCTCAGGGGCGGGGCGCCACCGCGCTCCAGGGCAGGGTCAGCTCGCCGAGCCGCCAGCGGGTCCGGCCGTGCCGCACGGGCCAGCCGGCGGCCCGCAGGCCCTCCACCGTCGCGATCCAGCGCTGCACCGGTCCGTAGACCGAGAGCGGGGCCGCGATCGCCCACTGCCGGTCGAGGTCGACCAGCAGGTCGTGCACGCGCTCGCCCGGCACGTTGCGGTGGATGAGCGCCTTGGGCAGCCGCTCGGCGACGACCGACGGGGCCTCGAGCGAGGCGAGGTGCAGCGCGACCGTGAACGTCTGCGGCCCCGCCTCGGTGACGTCGACCCAGCTCGCGACGCGGCCGACCTCGTTGCAGGTGCCCTCGACGAGCACCCCGCCGGGCTGCAGCCGCGACGTCATCAGCCGCCACGACGCGTCGACCTGCGACTCGTCGTACTGCCGCAGCACGTTCAGGGCCCGGATGACGGCCGGGCGTCGGCCGCCGTCGAGCGGCACCTCGAAGCCCCCGAGCCGGAAGCTCACGCCGGGCCGCGCCGAGAGCGACGCGAGCCGCACCCGCTCCGGGTCGATCTCGATGCCGACCACCTCGACGTCGGGCCGGACCTTCCGGAGGCGCTGGTGCAGCTCCAGGGGAGTGGTCGCGCTGGCCCCGTAGCCGAGGTCGACGACCAACGGGTCGTCGGCACGGCGCAGCACGGGGTGCGCGGCGATCCACCGGTCGACGCGGCGGAGCCGGTTGGTGCCGGTCGTGCCGCGCGTGATCGATCCGATGGGCATGGCTCCGAGTCTGACAGCCCGGGGCGTCGGCGATACGCTGGAGGCATGACTTCGACGCTCATCCTCCTCCGTCACGGCAACAGCGAGTGGAACCAGGCGAACCTCTTCACGGGGTGGGTCGACGTGCGCCTCAGCGAGCAGGGCCGCGCCGAGGCGAAGCGCGCCGGCGAGCTCCTCGTCGAGCACCAGATGCAGCCCGACGTCCTGTACACGTCGCGCCTCACCCGCGCCATCCAGACCGCCGACATCGCCCTCGAGGAGGCCGACCGCCTCTGGATCGACGTGAAGCGCTCGTGGCGGCTCAACGAGCGCCACTACGGCGCCCTCCAGGGCAAGGACAAGGCGCAGACCCTCGAGCAGTACGGCCCCGAGCAGTTCCAGACCTGGCGTCGGTCGTTCGACGTGCCGCCGCCGCCCCTCGACGACGACAGCGAGTTCTCGCAGGCGCACGACGTCCGCTACGCCGAGCTCGGCGTCGACGCCCCGCGCACCGAGTCGCTCGCCCTCGTGATCGAGCGCATGATCCCCTACTGGGAGAGCGACATCACCGCGAGCCTCGCCGAGGGCAAGGTCGTGCTGGTCACCGCCCACGGCAACTCGCTGCGTGCGCTCGTGAAGCACCTCGACGGCATCAGCGACGACGAGATCTCCGAGCTCAACATCCCCACCGGCATCCCGCTCGTCTACGAGCTCGACGACGACTTCCGCCCCACCGGCCCCGGCCGCTACCTCGACCCGCAGGCCGCCGCCGCCGGTGCGGCCGCCGTCGCGGCGCAGGGGGAGAAAAAGGGCCTGTAGGCGCGTCCTCTCCCTCGGAGCCCGCCCCCGCCGTCGTGCGGGGGCGGGCTCCGTCGTGTCACACGCAGTGCCCGTCACACGAAGTGCGCGCTGATCTCCATCACGAGGGAGTCGACGTCGACCTCGCCGCTCGTGTCGACGCGCACGACCGGCCACGCGCCGAGCGGCCCCGCGCCCTCGACCCGGTCGGCCCAGCCGGCGGCCAGCTCGTCGGCCGTGCCGTGCACGGGGTGGCGGCCGCCGCCCTCGACGCGGGCCGCCGAGCGGGTCAGCGCCAGCTCGGGAGCCACCTCGCACCACACCTCGAGCACGCGGGGCGAGCCGGCCTGCTCGACGCCGGCGCGCACGCCGTCGAGGTCGCCGTCGGGCCGCCAGCCCGCGTCGACGACGACGCCGGCCTCGACCTCGCCGGCCATCGCCCAGACGGCGTCCACGGCGATGCGCCGCACCGCCTGCGGGGCGATCATCGGCCCGGCCAGGTCGGCCAGCGCCTCCTGCACGGGGTCGACCGCGAGCAGGGGGCAGCCGAGCACGCCGGCCAGCGTGGCCGAGACGGTGGTCTTGCCCGAGCCGGGCAGACCGTTGACGAGGATCGCGACAGAAGCCATCCCCCCATCATCCCGCAGCGGGTCAGACCTCGGCGGCCACCCAGTCGCCGGTCGCGAGGTACTGGACCTTCTTGGCGATGGAGACCGCGTGGTCGGCGAAGCGCTCGTGGTAGCGCGACGCGAGGGTCGAGTCGACGGTGTCGACCGCCGCGCCCTTCCAGGTCTCGCCGAGCACCTTGTCGAAGACGCTGAGGTGCAGCTCGTCGATGCGGTCGTCGTCGTTGCGGATCTCCTCCGCGAGGCGGACGTCCTCCGTCGTGAGCAGCTCGGTGAGCTTCTTCGCGATGGCGACGTCGAGGCGGCCGAGCTCCTGGAACGTCGGGCGCAGCGACTTCGGCACGACCTTCTCGGGGAAGCGGTACCGGGCGAGCTGGGCGATGTGCTCGGCCATGTCGCCCATGCGCTCGAGCGACGCGCTGATGCGCAGGGCGCTGACCACGATGCGGAGGTCGCGGGCGACGGGGTTCTGGCGGGCCAGGATGTCGATGGCGAGCTCGTCGAGGGCGATCGCGCGCTCGTCGATGCGGTCGTCGTCGGCGATGACCTTCTCCGCCAGCGTCACGTCGGAGTCGTTGAAGGCCGTGGTGGCGTTCTCGATCGAGACGGCGACGAGGCCCGCGATCTCGACGAGGCGCTCCTGCACCTCTTGCAGTTCCTGCTGGAATACCTCGCGCATGGGAGTCTGGGCCTCTCGTCGTTCCGGGGGTGTCCGGGTCTCGGGGCGACCGCCCCGTGCTGTGCCGGCGGAGCCGCCCGCACAGTCCCGTCGACTCTCACGGGTGGAGGTTAACGGTCGGTGACGGGAGGCCCAACAGTGCCCAAAGTACAGCGCTCCGGCTGGCTCTCGTCCGTTCCCGCCCCGGGCGTTCACTATCGTGACCTGCATGGAACCAACCTGGTTGGTGCCGGCCTCGCTGCTCTTCGGCGTCCTGGTCGGCGCCGCGGTCGTGATGGTGGTGGTGTCGGCTCAGCGCCGGGCCGCCCGCGTCGCGGCACTCGTCGAGACGACGCTGCCGGACGGCATCGACGCGGTGCTCGACGCCCTCTCGTCGGCCGGGCTCGTCGTCGACCCGTCGGGCAACGTGCTGAAGGCCTCGCCGTTCGCCCGTCAACTCGGCCTGGTCTCCGCCCAGGAGCACCTCGTGCACCCCGAGGTCGAGGCCCTCGTCGACCTGGCGCGGCGGAGCGACGACCCGCAGGAGGCGCAGCTCACCCTGGCGCGCCTCCCCGGTTCCGAGGCCACCGTCGCCCTCGGCGTGCGGGCCGCCGTGCTGGGCGGCCGCTACGTGCTCGTGCTCGCCGAGGACCACACCGAGGGCCGCCGGCTCGACGACATGCGCCGCGACTTCGTGGCCAACATCAGCCACGAGCTGAAGACCCCGATCGGCGCGGTGGGCCTGCTCGCCGAGGCGCTCGACGCGGCCTCGGCCGACCCCGAGCGCGTCCGCCACTTCGCCGGCCGCCTGACGCGCGAGGCCGACCGGCTCGGCCGCCTCACCCAGGACATCATCGAGCTCTCGCGGCTGCAGGCCACCGACGCGCTCGAGTCGAGCGACCCCGTCGACGTGCGGGCGGTCGTCGACACCGCCGTCGACCGCAACCGGGTCGAGGCCGAGGTGCGGGGCATCTCGCTCGTCGTCCGGGGCGGCAAGAAGGCGCAGGTGCTCGGCGACGAGACGATGCTCGTCACCGCCGTCGACAACCTCGTCTCGAACGCCATCGCCTACTCGCCCGACGGGTCGCGGATCGGCATCGGCGCGACCGTCGACGACGAGGGCGGCGTCTCGATCGCGGTCAGCGACCAGGGCTACGGCATCCCGGAGCACGAGCTCGACCGCGTCTTCGAGCGCTTCTACCGCGTCGACCAGGCCCGGTCGCGCCGCACCGGCGGCACGGGCCTCGGCCTCGCGATCGTCAAGCACGTCGTCCAGAACCACGGCGGCGAGGTGCGCGTCTGGTCGCAGGTCGGCAGCGGGTCGACCTTCACGATCCGACTGCCCGAGTTCGAGGCCCGCCCCGACACCCGTTCCGTCCCTGTCATGGTCACCACACGAGGAGACACCGATACCCGATGAGCACCCACATCCTGATCGTCGAGGACGAGGAGTCGCTGAGCGAGCCCCTGGCCTTCATCCTCGAGCGCGAGGGCTACCGCGTCACCGTCGCCGAGGACGGCCCGTCCGCCCTGGCCCTGTTCGACAAGTCGGGCGCCGACCTCGTGCTGCTCGACCTGATGCTGCCCGGCATCCCCGGCACGGAGGTCTGCCGGGTGCTGCGCTCGAGGTCGCAGGTGCCCATCATCATGCTGACCGCGAAGGACAGCGAGGTGGACATCGTCGTGGGGCTCGAGCTCGGCGCCGACGACTACGTCACCAAGCCGTACTCGACGCGGGAGCTGCTGGCGCGCATCCGGGCGGTCCTCCGTCGCCGGGCCGACGACGGCGACGACCTCGCCGACGGCATGCTCGAGGCGGGCGACATCCGCATGGACGTCGAGCGCCACGTCGTGACGGTGCGCGGCGAGGACGTCGCGATGCCGCTCAAGGAGTTCGAGCTGCTCGAGCTGCTGATGCGCAACGCCGGCCGCGTGCTGACGCGCGGTCAGCTGATCGACCGGGTCTGGGGCTCCGACTACTTCGGCGACACCAAGACCCTCGACGTGCACATCAAGCGCATCCGCTCGAAGATCGAGCCCGTGCCCTCCGAGCCCAAGGCGCTCGTGACCGTGCGCGGGCTCGGGTACCGCATCGAGGCCTGAGGCGCCCCCGGCGGGCGGCCTCCGTCCGACCGCCGACGCACGAGAGGCCCGGCCCCGCTGACGCGGGCCGGGCCTCTGGTCGTCTCGGCACCGTTCGGGCGCCGCGTGCCGCTACGGGGTCGGCGTGGCCGAGGGCGTGCCGTCCTCGGGCGACGGGAGCGTCGTCGACTCGGCGGAGGGCGCCGTGGTCTCGCCCGGCGTCGGGAGCAGGGTCGCGTACTCGGAGAGCTCGCCGGTCAGCACGGGCACCTGCAGGCTCTTGCCGGTCTCGGTGCCGTACTGGACGAAGACGGGCAGCAGCGCGCCGGGGGTGACGTCGAGGTCGCTCATCACGAACTGCTCCTGACCGACCTCGGTGCCGAGGTCGACCTGCGAGTTCGCGTCGACGTCGACGGTCTGCGTCTCGTCGCCCGACTCGGTCTCGTACTGGAAGCTCACCTGCGCGGCGTCGTCGCCGCTGTTGACGATCGACATGACGAGGCTGGCCTCGGCGCCGTCCTCGGTCAGGGCCAGCGCGTTGAGCACCTTGACGTCGCCGACCGTGACGCTCGTGCCGTCGCTGGCGTCGTAGAACTGGGTCGTGCGCTGGGGGCTGATGAAGTTGCAGCCGGCGGCGACGACGAGCACGGCGGCACCCACGGTGGCGGCGGCGAGGGCGCGGACGCCTCGACGGTCAATTGCAGATGCGACTCGCACGAGTGCCTCCAGGATCCAGTTCACGGCAAAGGTCTGCCCCAGCTTAGCGAGGGCAGAGCGGGGCGGTTCGTCAGGGCAGCCTTACCACCGACCTTCCATGGTATCCTGGGCGTCGCAGAATGGAGCCTGATTCATGCAGTTCGAGGTCGGAGAGACCGTCGTCTACCCCCATCACGGGGCCGCGACGATCTCTGAAGTCAAGAAGCGGATCATCAAGGGCGAAGAGAAGCTGTACCTCAAGCTTCGCGTCACCCAGGGTGATCTGACCATCGAGGTACCCGCAGACAACGTCGACCTGGTCGGCGTCCGGGACGTCATCGGCAAAGAGGGGCTCGACCGCGTGTTCGACGTCCTCCGTGCGCCGTTCACGGAAGAACCCACCAACTGGTCCCGCCGCTACAAGGCGAACCTGGAGAAGCTCGCGTCGGGCGACGTCATCAAGGTGTCCGAGGTCGTCCGCGACCTGTGGCGCCGCGACCAGGACCGCGGGCTGTCCGCCGGCGAGAAGCGCATGCTCGCCAAGGCCCGCCAGATCCTGATCAGCGAGCTCGCCCTCGCGGAGAAGACCGACGAAGAGAAGGCGTCGAGCGTCCTCGACGAGGTTCTTGCGTCCTAGCACCACCGACGACCGCACGGTCGGCTCCCTGACGGGGGTCGGTCGGGCGGTCGTCGTCGTCGCGGCCGGGAGCGGCACGCGTCTCGGCCTCGGCACGCCGAAGGCCTTCGTCGAGGTGGCCGGGCGCAGCATCCTGGCCCGCTCGCTCGATGCCGTGCTCGCCTCCGCGGTGCCCACCCAGATCGTCGTGGTCGTGCCGCAGGAGCAGCTCGCCGACGCCACGGAGCTCGTCGTCGCGGCGGCCGGGCACGTCGCCGACCACGTCGCGGTGGTCGCGGGAGGCGCCAGCCGACAAGCCAGCGTCGCCGCCGGCCTCGGGGCGGTCGCCCCCGACGTCGCGACCGTCCTGGTGCACGACTGCGCGCGCCCCTTCACCCCCACCGCCCAGTTCGACCTCGTCGCGTCGACGGTCGAGGCGACCGGCCGCGGCGTCGTGCCGGGGCTCCCCGTCAGCGACACGATCAAGCGCGTCGACGCGGCCGGCACGGTGCTCGACACCGTCGACCGCTCCGAGCTGGTCGCGATGCAGACCCCCCAGGGCTTCCCGCGGGCGGCCCTCGACGCCGCCTACGCCGCGGCCCGGGCCGAGCACACCGACGACGCCGCCCTGTTCGCGGCGGCCGGCCACGAGGTCGTCGTCGTCGAGGGCGACCCGGTCGCGTTCAAGATCACCACCCGGTGGGACCTCCAACGCGCCGAGACGATCGCGGCGCAGCAGGCCGCGGCGGTCGGCGCTTCCGACCCGCGCCTCCGGCCCGACCCCGCCCTCCGCACCGGGCTCGGCATCGACGTCCACGCGTTCGACCCGGCCGCGCCGCTGCACCTCGGCCTCCTGCACTTCGAGGGCGAGGCGGGCCTGGCCGGCCACAGCGACGGCGACGCCGTCGCGCACGCCGTCGTCGACGCCCTCCTCTCGGCCGCCGGCCTCGGCGACATCGGCTCGATGTTCGGCACCGACGACCCGCGCTTCGCCGGCGCGAGCGGCGAGGTCTTCCTCACCGCGGCCGTCGAGCGCCTGACGCACGCGGGCGTCGACGTCGTCGACGTCGCCGTCCAGGTCGTCGGCAACCGGCCCCGGCTCTCCGCCCGCCGCCTCGAGATGGAGGAGCGGCTGATGCAGGTCGTCGGCGCTCCCGTCAGCGTGTCGGCCACGACCACCGACGGGCTCGGCTTCACCGGGCGCGGCGGGGGGCTGACGGCGATCGCGACCGCTCTGGTGTCGGTCGTCGACCCGGCGGCGCGCACCGCGCCTCCCCGGGGCCCTGGCTCCGCCTCCGCCCCGGCACGGGGCGCCGTCGCCCCGACCTCGCTCACCGACGACGGGTCGTCCGACCCGTCCGCCGACGACCACTGAATAGGCTGACCGCGTGACCATCCGCCTCTACGACTCCCGCGAGCAGGCGCTCGTCGACTTCGTCCCCCTCGAGCCCGGCCGGGTGGGGCTGTACGTCTGCGGGCCCACCGTGCAGTCGTCGCCGCACATCGGCCACCTGCGCAGCGCGCTGGTCTACGACCTGTGGCGCCGCTGGTTCACCTACCGCGGCCTCGACGTCACCCTGGTGCGCAACGTCACCGACATCGACGACAAGATCCTCGCGCTCTCGAGCGGCACCGACGAGGAGTGGTGGGCGCGCGCCTACCGCTACGAGCTCGAGTTCACCGCGGGGTACCAGGCGCTCGGCGTGCTGCCGCCGACCTACGAGCCGCGCGCGACCGCGAGCGTCACCGAGATGCAGCAGATCGTCGCGACGCTGATCGAGCGCGGGCACGCCTACGCCGCGCCCGACGGCTCGGGCGACGTGTACTTCGACACCGCGAGCTGGCCGAGCTACGGCGCCCTGACCAATCAGGGCCTCGACGACATGGCCCCCGCGGCCGACGCCGACCCGCGCGGCAAGCGCGACCCCCGCGACTTCGCGCTCTGGAAGGGCGCGAAGGCCGACGAGCCCGCCTCAGCGAGCTGGTCGTCGCCGTGGGGCGACGGCCGGCCCGGCTGGCACATCGAGTGCTCGGCGATGTCGAAGCGCTACCTGGGCGGCGCCTTCGACATCCACGGCGGCGGCCTCGACCTGCGGTTCCCGCACCACGAGAACGAGCTGGCCCAGTCGACCGCGGCCGGCGACGCCTTCGCGCACCACTGGCTGCACAACGGCCTCGTCGCCGTCGACGGCCAGAAGATGTCGAAGTCGCTCGGCAACTCGATCTTCGCCGCGGACTTCCTCGCCCTCGCCCGGCCGGTCGTCGTCCGCTACTTCCTCAGCGCGGCGCACTACCGCTCGACCATCGACTACCACGACGGCGCGCTCGTCGAGGCGGAGGCCGCGCTCGACCGCGTCGAGACGTTCCTCTCCCGCGCCGAGCGCCGTCTGGCCGACACCCGCTTCGCCGGTGTCGGCGCCCGTGTCGTGCCCGACGAGTTCGCCGAGGCGATGGACGACGACCTCAACGTGCCGCAGGCGATCGCCGTGCTGCACGACGCCGTCCGGTCGGGCAACGTCGCCCTCGACGACGGCGACCTCGACACGGCCGCCCGCGACCGCCAGCACGTCGCCGCCATGGTGGCCGTGCTGGGCATCGACCCGCTGGCGCCAGAGTGGCGCGGAGACGACGAGGGCGACGCGCACCGCGCGCTCGGCACCCTCGTCGAGACCCTCCTCGCCAGCCGCCAGGAAGCCAGGGCCGCGCGCGACTTCGCGCAGGCCGACCGCGTACGCGAGATGCTGGCGTCCGCCGGCGTCACCATCGAAGACACCCCCAGCGGGTCGCATTGGAGCCTCGAACAGTGAAGAACACCAGCGGAGCGAACAAGGGGCGGCCGAGCAGCAGCGCCGTCCGCAAGGGCAGCAAGGGCAAGCAGGTCGGCAGCGGCGGCCAGGGGCGCCAGGCGCTCGAGGGCAAGAAGCCCACGCCCGCCGCGGAGGACCGCCCGTACCACCCCGCGGGCAAGGCGAAGGCGGCGCGCGAGCGCCTCGACGCCGCCCGGGGCCGCGGCGGCAACGGTCCTCGCGCCGGGTCGCCGATCGCCGGCCGCGGCGGGCAGGACGCCCCCCGCCGCAAGCCGAAGACCTCCGACGACAGCGAGATGGTCACCGGCCGCAACTCGGTGCTCGAGGCCCTGCGCACGCGCATCCCCGCCTCGACGCTCTACATCGCGGCGCGCATCGAGATGGACGACCGCACGAAGGAGATCCTCAACCTCGCGACGCGTCGCGGGCTGCCCATCCTCGAGGTCATGCGCCCCGAGCTCGACCGCCTCACCGGCCCCGACTCGGTGCACCAGGGCGTCGCCCTCAAGGTGCCGCCGTACGAGTACGCGCACCCGGTCGACCTGCTCGAGGGCTCGATCAAGCGTCGCCAGAACCCGCTCTTCGTCGCGCTCGACGGCATCACCGACCCGCGCAACCTCGGCGCCATCATCCGCTCGGTCGCCGCGTTCGGCGGCCAGGGCGTCATCATCCCGCAGCGTCGCTCGGTCGGCCTCACCGCCTCGGCGTGGAAGACCTCGGCCGGCGCCGCGGCGCGCATCCCCGTCGCGATGGCCTCGAACCTGACGCAGACCCTCAAGTCGTTCAAGGACCAGGGCGTCTTCGTGCTGGGCCTCGACGGCGACGGCCACGTCATGCTGCCGGGCCTCGAGCTCGCCGACCGCCCGCTCGTGGTCGTCGTGGGCAGCGAGGGCAAGGGCCTCTCGCGCATCGTCGCCGAGACCTGCGACGCCATCGTGTCGATCCCGATCACGGGCGCCGTCGAGTCGCTGAACGCCGGCATGGCCGCGAGCGTCACGCTCTACGAGATCTCGAAGCTGCGCGCCGAGCGCTCGTAGCGCTCGTCAGCCCCGACACAGAGGAGGCGCGGTGCCGGTCGACCGGCACCGCGCCTCCTCTTCGTGGTCACGGAAGGGACCGCGTCGGGGTCAGACCTTGGAGCGCCAGTCGTCGTCGTCGTCCTCGGCCTCGAGCAGCTCGGCGTCGGGCAGGGTGATCGACTCGGTGGCCGGGTCGATGACGGTGCGCTCGTCACGGCGGTGCCGCAGCACGTCGTTGATGTACGAGGTCAGCGCCTCGGCGATGGGCACGTCGCGGTTCTCCTGCTGCGAGCGGTACCAGCGGTGCTCGAGCAGCTGGTGGAAGACCTCCGCCGGCTCGAGGCGGCCGCGGAGGTCGCGGGGGATGGACCGGACGACCGGCTCGAACACCCGGGCGGCCCACTCGTGCGCCACCATCTCCTCGTCCGCGTCGGTGTTGCCGGTCCGCAGCCGGTAGGCGTCGAGGTCGTTGAGGAGGCGCCGGGCCTGGTTCTCCTCCACGTCGAGGCCGGTGAGGCGCAGCAGGCGGCGGGAGTGGTGGCCGGCGTCGACGACCTTGGGCTGGATGCGCACCTGGGTGCCGCCCTCGGCCGTCTTGATCGCGAGCTCCTCGATGTCGAAGCCGAGGTCGTTGAGCCGCTCGACCCGGTCGGTGATGCGCCAGCGCTCCGAGCTGGAGAACGTCTCGCTGCCGGTCAGCTCCGTCCACAGGCTGCGGTACTTCGCGACGATCCCGTTGCTCACGTCGACGGCGTCGAGGTTGTCGTCGAGGCGCCCGCCGGCCTCGAGGTCGAGCAGCTCGCCGGCGATGTTGACGCGGGCGACCTCGAGGTCGTTCTCGCGCTGGCCGTTCGAGAGCCCGCCCGGGTAGAGCTTGCCGGTCTCGGCGTCGACCAGGTACGCCGCGAAGGCCCCCGCGTCGCGCCGGAAGAGCGTGTTCGAGAGCGAGACGTCGCCCCAGTAGAAGCCGATGACGTGCAGGCGCACGAGCAGCAGGGCCAGCGCGTCGACGAGCCGCTTCGCGGTGTCGGGGCGGAGGGTCTGCGAGTACAGCGCCCGGTAGGGCAGCGAGAACTTGAGGTGCCGCGTGACGAGCACGGGGTTGAGGGGCGAGCCGTCGACGTCGCGCCGGTTCGTGATGACCGCCAGGGGGTCGACGCAGGGGATGTCCATCCGCTGCAGGGTGCGGAGCATCTCGTACTCGCCCCGGGCCATCTCGCCCGAGGTCTCCTTGATCGCGATCACGTAGCCGCTGAGGTGCGCGAAGCGCACCAGGTGCCGCGAGATGCCCTTCGGCAGGGCCGCGATGGCCTCGTCGGGCCACTCGTCGAGGGGGAGGGACCACGGCAGGTCGAGCAGCGCCGGGTCGACGGTGGCCGAGGTGATGTTGAGGGAGTCGCTCATGGGTCTTCTCTGGTCGGACGGCCGGGGCGCGCCGGGCGATCGGGGGTGGTCGGGGGCGGAACGGGCGATCGGCCCGCCGGGTCGCTCGGAGAGGTTCTCCTGGCGACGCGACGGGCCGATCGGGGGTGCGGGGGCTACGCGCTGACGACGGCCTTGTCGCCGAGGCGCTGGCCGCTCTCGGTGTCGAAGACGTGCACGTGGTGCGCCTGCGGCGTGATGTAGATCGTGTCGCCGAGGCCCGGGTGGTTGCGGCCGTCGACGCGCACGACGATGTCGACGCGCGCGCCGTCGACCTCGGTGTGGCCGTAGAGGTAGCCGTCGGCGCCGAGCTCCTCGACCACGTCGACGGTGACCGCGAGGCCCTCGCCGGTGGTGTTGACCACGACGTCCTCGGGGCGGACGCCCACGGTGACGCTCTTGCCGTTGGCCTGGCCGACGGTGTCGCGGTCGACCGAGGTGACGGCCGTGCCGAACTTGATGCCGCCGTCGACGACGTCGGCGGGCAGGAGGTTCATGGCCGGCGAGCCGATGAAGCCGGCGACGAAGACGTTCTGCGGCTTCTCGTACAGGTCGCGGGGGGTGCCGACCTGCTGCAGGACGCCGTCCTTGAGGACCGCGATGCGGTCGCCCATGGTCAGGGCCTCGGTCTGGTCGTGGGTGACGTAGACCGTGGTGACGCCGAGGCGACGCTGCAGGGAGGCGATCTGGGTGCGGGTCTGGACGCGGAGCTTGGCGTCGAGGTTCGACAGCGGCTCGTCCATGAGGAAGACCTGGGGCTGGCGCACGATGGCGCGGCCCATGGCGACGCGCTGACGCTGACCACCGGAGAGGGCCTTGGGCTTGCGCGAGAGGTAGGGCTCGAGGTCGAGCAGCTTCGCGGCCTCGAGGACGCGGGTCGCGCGCTCCTCCTTGCCGACGCCGGCGATCTTGAGCGCGAAGCCCATGTTCTCGGCGACGGTCATGTGCGGGTACAGCGCGTAGTTCTGGAACACCATCGCGATGTCGCGGTCCTTCGGCGGCACGTCGGTGACGTTGCGGTCGCCGATGAAGATGTCGCCGCTGTTGACCTCTTCGAGGCCGGCGAGCATGCGGAGGGTGGTCGACTTGCCGCAGCCCGAGGGGCCCACGAGGACGAGGAACTCGCCGTCGGCGACCTCGAGGTCGATGGCGTCGACCGCTGCGCGGGTCGAGCCGGGGTAGAGACGGGTTGCCTTGCTGAACGTCACGGACGCCATGATTCGTTTCTCCTTCACCGGCAGGTACGTGCCGGACGATCCGTTGTGAATGGACGGTGATCAACCGTGTCGGTCGACGATGACCACCGCGCCTCAGCATGCCACAGAACGGCCCCTGGCAGGGCCCCCGGACGGGTGGCCGGAGGGGGGTCGGGGGGATGGTGTCCGGACATCTCCCAGCGCGCTCTCCTAGGATCACGGGGGGCCGGAGGCGCGCCACGTGCTCTCCGACCCGCTCCGCCCTACCCGTCTGCCCCTCAACGACGCGACGCCCCGACCCCCGTCGCGCATCGGAGAACCGCACCCCCATGACTGAGAACGACAAGTCGCTGACCAAGAACCAGCGTCGGGCCGCCGCCCGCGAGAAGGCGCAGCTCGCCCGCAAGAAGCAGAAGCGCCGTCAGCGGACGAGCCGCTGGGTGCTGCAGGGCGGCCTCGGCCTGGTCGTCGTCGCGATCGTCGTCGGCGTCGTCCTGGTCATCACGAACAGCATCAAGCCGGCCGGCCCCGGCCCCGCCAACATGGCCAGCGACGGCATCCGCATCGGCCAGGACTTCGTCGCGCAGACGACCCCCGCGCTCGACGCGGGCGACGAGCCCGTCGCGACGGAGACCACGGCGGCCTCCGACACCGTCGACATCGTCGTCTACCTCGACTACCTCTGCCCGATCTGCGGCCAGTTCGAGGCGGCCAACAACGACTACATCGCCGGCCTCGTGTCGTCGGGCGCCGCGACGGTCGAGTACCACCCGATCGCGATCCTGACCAACAGCTCGCTGGGCACGAAGTACTCGAACCGCGCCGCGAACGCCGCCGCCTGCGTCGCGAACTACGCGCCCGATTCCTTCTTCGACTTCAACACCGCCATGTTCGAGCAGCAGCCGGAGGAGGGCACGCGCGGCCTCGACGACTCGCAGCTCGCCGACATCGCCACGGGCGTCGACGGCGTGCAGCAGGCCTCGGCGATCGAGACCTGCATCGACGACCAGACGTTCGCCTCCTGGGTCAGCGCCTCGACCGAGCGCGTGCTCGACGGGCCGCTGCCGAACAGCGACGTCGAGACCTTCCGCGGCACGCCCACCGTCCTCGTCAACGGCCAGCAGTACGACCCGAGCCTGCCGTTCACCAACGAGGAGTTCCGCAACTTCGTCGTGACCGCGGCCGGCAACAGCTACTCCGACTCGGCGACGTCGACGGCCACGCCGACGCCCGAGCCCACCGAGTCGGCACCGGCCGAGACGCCGGCCCCGGCCGAGACTCCCGCCTCCTAGCCGCGGCGCCTCCCCGGCCCGACCGCCCCGGCTCGCGTCGCCGTCAGTCGCGGCGGCGCGGGTGGGGCACGATCACGTCGATCTCCCGCACCGGCCCCGCGGGCAGGTCGGCCCGGCGCGACCGGGTCGTCGGCCGGAGCGGCAGCTCGTGCAGCACGACGTCGCGCACGGTGCCCGCGTCCAGCACGAGGCTGAGGTACGTCGCCCGCGGCTGTCGCCGCTTGTCGGTCGGCGACCCGGGGTTGAGCAGGCGCGTGCCGGAGGCGGTGGTCGAGTCCCACGGGATGTGGCTGTGGCCGAAGAGCAGCAGGTCGGTCTCGGGGTGGAGGCGGTCCGCCCGGGCCTCCCGCGCCTCCTTCTGTCCCGTCTCGTGGACGACGGCGACGCGGACGCCGTCGATCGTCTCGCGGGCCACCTCCGGCAGCCGGGCTCGGAGCTCGTCGCCGTCGTTGTTGCCCCAGACGCCGACCAGGCGTCGGGAGCGCCGCTCGAACTCGTCGAGGATCGCGGTGCCGGTCCAGTCGCCGGCGTGCACGACGACGTCGGCGGCCTCGACCGCCGCCCAGAGCTCGTCGGGCACCGCGCGGGCCTTCTGCGGCACGTGGGTGTCGGACACGACGACGACGGTGGTGGTCACCGGCCCAGGCTAGGCGCGGTTGACTGGGCCGGTGCGAGTCTCCGTCGTGATCCCGGTCCGTGACGACGCGCGGCACCTCGAGGCCTGCCTCCGGTCGCTCGCGCGCCAGACGCGGCTGCCCGACGAGGTGCTCGTGGTCGACAACGGCAGCACCGACGACACCGTGGCGGTCGCGACCGCGGCGGGTGCGCGCGTCGTCACCGAGCCCGTCGTCGGGATCGCGGCCGCCGCCTCCACCGGGTACGACGCCGCGACCGGCGACCTGATCGGTCGCTGCGACGCCGACAGCGTGCTGCCGCGCACGTGGGTCGCCGAGCTCGCGGCCACCCTCGAGGCCGACGGCGACGTGCTCGCGGTCACGACGAACGCCCGCTTCTACGACGCGCCCGTGGGGGCCCAGAGGCTGCTCTCGGCGGCGTACGTCGGCGCGTACCACTGGCTCGTGGGCTCGGCGCTGGCGCACTGGCCGCTGTTCGGGTCGACCATGATGATGCGCCGGTCGGCGTGGGCCGCCGTGAGCGACGTCGTGCACCGCCGCGACACGGGGCTGCACGACGACATGGACCTCGCCCTCCACCTCGGCGACCTGGCGCCGACGCGGGGCGGCCGCCTCGTCTACCGGCGCGACGTCGTGGCGGGCATCTCGGCGCGGCCGTTCGACCGGGGCGCCGACCCGGGGCTGCGGACGCGGCGCGCGCTGCGGGTCTTCGCGGTGCACGGGCGCTCGGGGGTGCCGTTCACCCGCTGGTGGCGGGCCGACCCGCTGCGCACGCGCGCCGTCTGGCGTCGTCTGCGGCCCCGCGCCTGACGGGCCCCGCGGCTCCGCCCGGCGGCTCCGCCCGGCGGCTCCTCTCCCGTCGCCCGCGTGGCAGGTGGCCCTCCGGGCCCCTCAGGTAGTTCGATGAGACGGTCGTGCACCGCACGACGTCGTCGCACGCCCTCCGGCCGCGCACCATGACCACCACACAGAACGACGAGGACGAACCGTGGGACTCTTCCGCACCAAGGACGCCGAGGTGGTCGAGCACAACGCCGCCGTCCAGAGCAGCATCTGGACCGACGCGTTCGGCCGCCTGGCCATCCGCAGCCTGCAGATCATCGCCGTCGTCGTCGTCGGCATCGCCGTGATCTACACCTTCCTCTCGCTGAGCCTCGTCACGCTGCCCGTGCTGCTCGCGCTGATCTTCGCCTCGGCGATGTACCCGCTGATCGCCTTCCTGCGCCGGCACCGGGTGCCGAGCCTCCTCGCCACGATCATCGCCCTGCTCGGCGTCGTGGTCGTGCTGGGCCTCGTCGGCTGGCTGCTCGTCTGGGCCGTCGAGAACCAGGCGTCGACGCTCGCCAAGTCGGCGACGGAGGGCTTCAACCAGCTTCAGGACTGGATCACCACCCTGCCGTTCTCGATCACCGACGACCAGATCGAGTCCGTGCGGAACACCGTCGTCGACTTCGTGACGAGCGCGCAGTTCGGCTCGGGCGCCCTCGCCGGCGCGAGTGCGATCGGCAGCTTCGCGACCGGACTCGTGCTGATGATCGTCGTGCTGTTCTTCTTCCTCAAGGACGGCCCGGCCATCTGGGAGTTCCTCCTCCGCCCGTTCAAGGGCGAGCAGTACGCCCGGGCCCGTCGCATCGGCGACAAGACGGTCGCCACCCTCGGCGGCTACGTGCGCGGCACGGCCACCGTCGCCGCGGTCGACGCGATCGGCATCGGCATCGGCCTCGCGATCATCGGCGTGCCGCTGGCGCTGCCCCTGGCCGTGGTCGTCTTCCTCACCGCGTTCATCCCGCTCGTCGGCGCCACCGCCGCGGGCATCCTCGCGGCGCTCGTCGCCCTCGTGGCCAACGGCCCCGTGGCCGCCATCTGGGTCATCGCGGTCGTCGTGCTCGTCAACCAGCTCGAGGGCAACTTCCTCCAGCCCGTGCTGATGGGCCGCACCCTGCAGCTGCACGGCCTCGTCATCCTGGTCGCCCTGACCGCCGGCACCATCCTCGGCGGCGTCGTCGGCGCGGTCATCGCCGTGCCGCTGATGGCCGTGGTCTGGGGCATCACGCAGGTGTGGAACGGCGAGCACCAGCCGGCGGAGATGTTCCGGAAGAAACGGCCGGAGGAAGTGCGCTAGCCCGCGAGGGCCTGCCGGAGGCGCGGTGTGCGGAGAACGCACACCGCGCCTCCGTCGTGTGCGGACGTATCTCGGGAAAAAGTCTGCACGATCTGCAGCGAGATGGTTGCGTTCCGTCAACTACGGCGTATGGTTGACGTTCAGCAACTACCTGACCAACGGCGGTCAGCGACCCCCATCTCAGAACGACCACGGAGCGCACCTTGTCGCAGACCACCACCGCCGCGGGCACGAAGCCCGCAGCTCCCCACGAACCGGGCGAAGCGCCCGGCATGAGCCACCGCGAAGTCCTCACGGCCCTGTCGGGCCTGCTGATGGGCATGCTCGTGGCGATCCTCTCGTCGACCGTCGTGTCGACCTCGCTGCCGCGAATCGTCAGCGACCTCAACGGCAGCCAGACCTCGTACACCTGGGTCATCACCGCCACGCTGCTCGCGACGACCGTCAGCACGCCCCTGTGGGGCAAGTTCTCCGACCTCACGAACCGCAAGGTGCTGCTGCAGGTGGCCCTCGTGCTGTTCGTGCTCGCGTCGGTCGCGGCCGGCTTCTCGCAGGACACCGCGACGCTGATCACCTTCCGCGTCTTCCAGGGCCTCGGCGCCGGCGGCCTCACCGCCCTGGTGCAGGTCGTCATGAGCGACATCATCAGCCCGCGTGAGCGCGGCCGGTACATGGGCTACCTCGGTGCCGTGATGAGCGTCGGCACCATCGGCGGCCCGCTGCTCGGCGGCGTGCTCACCGACACCATCGGCTGGCGCTGGAACTTCTTCGTCGGCGTGCCGGTCGGCATCGCCGCGCTGATCGTCATCCAGCGCACGCTGCACCTGCCCGCCAAGCCCAAGAAGAAGGTCGTCGTCGACTACTGGGGCGCCGGGCTGATCGCCGGCGGCGTCTCGCTGCTGCTCATCTGGGTGTCGCTCGGCGGCAAGCAGTTCGAGTGGGCCTCGGCCACCAGCTGGCTGATGGGCCTGGGCGCAGCCGTGCTGCTCGCCCTCGCCGTCGTCGTGGAGTTCCGCTCGAAGGAGCCGATCATCCCGCTCACGCTCTTCAAGAACCGCACGTTCACCTTCGCGGTGATCGCCTCGCTGAGCGTCGGCGTCGCGATGTTCGGCACCAGCGTCTTCCTCGGCCAGTACATGCAGCTGGCCCGCGGCCAGTCGCCGACCATGGCGGGCATCCTGACCCTGCCGATGGTGCTCGGCCTGCTGATCTCGTCGATGGTCGCCGGTGCGCTCATCTCGAAGTACGGCAAGTGGAAGCCCTACATGATCGTGGGCTCGATCCTCCTCGCCGCTGGCCTCTTCCTCATGTCGACCATCGAGTACGACACGAACTTCGCCGTCGTCTCCGTCTTCATGGCGATGATGGGGCTCGGCATCGGCATGGTCATGCAGAACCTCGTGCTCGTCGTGCAGAACTCCGTCGACGTGAGCGTCGTCGGCGCCGCCTCCTCGAGCGTCGCGTTCTTCCGCAGCCTCGGCGGCACGATCGGTGTCTCGGTCATGGGCGCCGTGCTCGGCACGAAGGTCTCGGGCTACATCACCGACGGGCTCACCGACGCCGGCGTCGACCCGAGCGCGCTCGGCAGCGGCGAGTCGACCACGAGCATCCCCGACCTCAGCACCGTGCCCGGCCCGATCCGCACCATCATCGAGTCGGCCTACGGCCAGGGCGTCGCCGACGTCTTCCTCATCGCGGCCCCGCTCGCGATCATCACCATCGTGTTCGTCTGCCTGCTGCCGAACGTCGAGCTCGGCACGAAGTCGGGCATCCAGCGCGCCGCCGCGGCCGGCCCCCAGGGAGGCGCGGCACCGGTCGACGGAGCCTCCGCCTCCCCGGCGACCAAGGGCGCCGCGGCGACCGCCGGGCTCGCGCCCGCGGTCTCGAGCGCCCCGGCCGACGCGCAGCCGCGCACCGGGACCGTCGATACGATCATCGCGACCGGGGCCGCCGAGGTGGCGGGCCACCCCGTGTCCGACGACGAGCTGAGCGAGAGCCCGGTGTTCTCGTCCCTGGTCGAGGAGAAGGATGTCGCAGCCGATCGATGACGGCCAGCCGGGAGGCGCGGTGCTCGACGCCCCGCGCCTCCCCGTGGCCGACGACGAGGGCCGGGAGGGCCTGATGGCCAGCGTGGTCGACGAGATCGGCTCGCTCATGGTGGAGGCGAAGCGCACCATCGCGGCCGCGGCCTCCCGCTTCGACCCCGACGTGCCGCCGACGGCGTTCTACGTGCTGCGCTACGTGATGAAGCACCAGCCCTGCACGGCCGGCGAGATCGTCCGTGCGATGGCGATGGACAAGAGCGCCGTGAGCCGGCAGGTCGCCCTGCTGCGCGACGCCGGGTTCGTCGACGTCGTGGCCGACGCCTCGGACGGCCGCGTCTCGACGCTGCGCAGCACCGAGCGGGCCGAGGCGCGCATGCTCGAGGTCCGTCACGAGAACCGCGCCGTGTTCCGCAGCCACGTCGAGGGCTGGACGGACGACGAGCTCGCCCAGTTCTCAGGCTGGCTGCACCGCTTCAACACGCCCGCCGGCCCGCGGTAGGCGACCCGCGACTCCTCGGGGTCGACGGCGGGCGACCACGACAGCGACGGGCTGACACCGTCGCCCGGGATCGACGGACCCGCCCGGGGACGACCACGGCCCCCTCCCTGGTCGGGAGGGGGCCGTCGTCGTGCTGCGGGGCGACTAGATCGTGGCGGTGTCGATCACGAAGCGGTAGCGCACCTTGCTCGCGACGACGCGCTCGTAGGCCTCGTCGACCTGGTCGGCGCTGATCGTCTCGATCTCGGCACCGATGTGGTGCTCGGCGCAGAAGTCGAGCATCTCCTGCGTCTCGCGGATGCCGCCGATGTTGGAGCCGGCGAGGCTGCGACGGCCCATGATGAGCGAGCCGGCGCGGAACGACTGCGGGTTCTCGGGCAGGCCGACGAAGACCATGGTGCCGTTGAGGCGCAGCGTGCGGGCGTAGGCGTCGATGTCCATGTCGGCCGAGATCGTGTTGATGATCAGGTCGAACGAGCTCTTCAGCTCGTCGAAGGTCGACAGGTCGCTCGACGCGTAGTAGTGGTCGGCGCCGAGCTTGAGGCCGTCCTCCTGCTTGGAGAGCGTCTGGCTGATGACGGTGACCTCGGCGCCCATGGCGTGCGCGATCTTGACGGCCATGTGGCCGAGCCCGCCCATGCCGACGACGGCGACCTTCGTGCCGGGGCCGGTGCCCCAGTGCTTCAGGGGCGAGTAGGTGGTGATGCCGGCGCAGAGCAGCGGCGCGGCCTCGTCGAGCGCGATGCCCTCGGGGATCGACAGCACGTAGTTCTCGTTCGCGACGATCTGCTTGCTGTAGCCGCCGTAGGTCTCTTCGCCCGTGTACTCGCGGCCGTTGTAGGTGGGCACGTTGCCCTTGACGCAGAACTGCTCTTCGCCGGCGAGGCAGTTCTCGCACTCGCGGCAGCTGTCGACGAAGCAGCCGATGCCGACGCGGTCGCCGACCTTGTGCTTCGTGACCTCGGAGCCGACCTCGGTGACGACGCCGGCGATCTCGTGGCCGGGCACCATCGGGAAGATGGCCTTGCCCCACTCCTCGCGGGCCTGGTGGATGTCGCTGTGGCAGATGCCGGCGAAGGCGATGTCGATCTGCACGTCGTGGGCGCCGACGTCGCGACGCTGGATGGTGCTGCGCTCGAACGAGGCGCCGGCCGAGGCGGCGACGAGAGCGGGGACGGTGGTGGGCACGGGGTTACCTCCGGGGGTTGCGGGTGTCTCGCGCGCCTGTGGGCGCGCTGATCTCCGACGACGCTGTGGGGGACGACACGAGCCTAGGCGCGCCTCCTGGGGGCTGCTCCTGCCGGGAACCGTTCTCACGGGCCGGGTGCCGCGGGCGCGCGACCGCGGGCGAGTTCGACCCGCGCGGGCCAGTACGCGCGCCCGCTCGCGTCGAACTCGCCCACCGGGGCGGTCTGCGGCAGGCAGAGTCGGGGGAGGCGCGGGTCAGCCGAGCAGGCCGGCCTGCCACACGAGCGCGGCCGCCCCGACGAGCGGGCTCTCGTCGCTCAGCCCGGAGCGCACGACGCGCACCCGCCGCGCGTAGTCGTTGACCGGGGCCTCGTCGACGGTGCGGCGGACGAGGTCGAGGTAGTCGGCGCTGACGCGGGAGAACCCGCCGCCGATCGCGACGACGTCGAGGTCGAGCAGGGTGCTGACCGACGACACGGCCTCGCCGACGGCGTTCGCCGAGCGGCGCACGGCCGCGACGGCGAGGGGGTCGCCCTCGAGGTAGCCGGCCGCGAGGTCCTCCCCGCGCTCGCCCTGCCAGCCCTGCGCGCGGGCCCACGCCACGACGTTGGGGCCGGAGGCGATGACCTCGAGCGTCGCCGCCGAGGCGTTCTGGCCGGCGGGCCGGTCGGCGATCTGGATCTGGCCGATGTGCCCCGCGTTGCCGGTGCCGCCCGAGAGCAGGCGGCCGTTGACGATGAGGCCGCCGCCGACGCCGGTCGAGACCGTGATCGCGAGGGCGTTGTCGGCCCCCTGCGTCGCGCCGACCCAGTGCTCGGCCAGGGCGAGGCTGACGCCGTCGAGCCTCAGCGTGACCGGGGCGTCGGGGGCGACGACGCCCGCGACGAGCTCGGCGACCAGGTCGCGGAGCGGGAAGCCGCGCCACGAGGGGAGGTTGATGGGCGAGACCGTGCCGTGCACGAGGTCGACCGGGCCGGCGCTGCCGATGCCCGCGCCGACGACGACGTCGTCGGGCCCGACCGCGGCCAGGGCGTGCGCCACGACGTCGCGGACCGCCCCGGCCAGCTCGTCGCTGCTCGAGGCGCGGCCGGTCGGGCGGCGGTCGCGGCTGCCCGGGGCGAGCGTGCCGTCGGCGGCCACGAGGGCGGCCTCGACCTTCGTGCCGCCGACGTCGACGGCGAGAGCGTAGTCAGTCACGGCGACAGCGTACCGGGGCCCGTCGCCCGTGACGGCGGGCCTCGGTAGGCTGCCCGCATGGACCAGACCGTAGGCCGGGTCGTCGTCGTCGGCGACGCCCTCATCGACGAGATCCGCACCCCCGCCGGTTCCGACGACCACGTCGGCGGTGCCGGCCTCAACGTCGCCGTCGGCCTCGCCCGGCTCGGCGTGCCGACCACCCTGCTCGCCGCCGTGGGCGACGACGCCGACGGCGCGGCGATCCGCGCGCACCTCGCCGAGCACGGCGTCGAGCTGGTCGCGACCGTCAACCCGCTCGGCACCGGCCGCGCGGTCTCCGAGCGCGTCGACGGCGAGCCGAGCTACTCGTTCACCGAGGCAGCCGTCGCGCGGGGCCTCGACTTCTCGCCCGAGCAGGTCGAGGCGATCACCGTGGCGCCCCTCGTCGCCGTCAGCTCGTACCCGTTCGACGACGCCTGGCTCACCGAGCGCCTGCTGCAGCACGTGGGCGCCGAACCGCCGCGGCTGGTGGTCGACCCGAACCCGCGGCCCGGGTTCCTCCGCGACGTCGACGACTTCCGCGCCGGGTTCGCCCGTGCGGCCGCCGTCTCGCTGCTCGTCAAGATCGGCTCCGACGACGCCGAGCTCGTGGCGGGCACCTCGCTCGAGGGCTGGCAGGAGGCGCTGCTCGCGTCGGGCGCCGGGGCCGTGCTGGCCACGCGGGGCTCCGACGGGGCCGACCTGCAGCTCGCGGGCGGCCCGGTGCTGCACCGAGACGTGGCCGTCTCGGCGGGCGAGGTCGTCGACACGATGGGCGCGGGCGACGCGACCTTCGCGTCGATCGTCGCCAGCCTGCTCGCGGGCACGAGCGGTCCCGGCTCGACCGACTGGGCTGCCGCGCTGACCGACGCCATGGCGGTCGCCGCCGCCACCGTGCGCGCGCCGGGGGCGCTGCTGCGCCGCCCCGGCGACGAGGGCTAGGGGCGCGTCAGTCCCGCGCCTCCGCGACGGCCCTGGCCTTGCCCGACAGGTACCAGTGCGACCGCGCGCCGGTCTCGACCGGCTGCATGCCGACGACGACCTTGCCGCGGGAGTGCTTCTCGGCGAGGTCGTCGAACGCCTGCGCCACCGCGTCGAACGGGTAGAAGCCCGAGATGAGCACGCGCACCTTGTTCTCGGCGATCAGCTTGGCGAGGGCGCCGAGGATCATCGCCGGCTCGGCGTCGTCGCGCTCGGCCGTGATGAAGCGCACCTCGACGTCGAGGCGGTCGTCGCTCGAGCTGAACCGGCTGGCCGGCACGCCGAGGGCGGTCGCGAGCTCCGGGTTGTCGCCGCCGTGGTTGTCGATGAACGCCGTGACGGGGCGCTTGACCGCCGCCTCGATGCGCTCCTGGATGCCGTCGCCGTAGGTGATCGGGATCACGCCGATCGACCGCAGGTAGTCGTGGTTGCGGGGGCTGCAGGTGCCGATCACGGTCGCTCCTGCGGCCTTCGCGAGCTGGCACTCGATGTGCCCCACGCCGCCGGCCGCGGCGGTCACGACGACGACGTCCTCCGCGCCGAGGTGCAGCCCGCGGACGATGTCGTAGGCGGTGACCCCGGCGAGGTAGAGGCCGCCGGCGACCTCCCACTCGACGTTCATCGGCTTCTTGACGACCGCCGTGGCGGGCACGGTGACCCAGGTCGCGTGCGCCCCGCCGCCGATCGAGTGGCCTAGCACCTCGGCCCCGATCGCCAGGTCGCGCACCGCGGCGCCGCGCTTCTTGACGATGCCCGCGAAGCAGGAGCCCTGCCGGGCGGGGAACTCGAGGGGGAGGCGGTCGACGAAGTCGCCCTGCCGGATGAAGTTCTCGATGTGGTTGAGCCCCGCCGCCACGACCTCGACGACGACCTCGTCGTCGGCGGGGACGGGGAGCTCCTGGGCGACGAAGTGCAGCTCGTCGATGTCTCCGTACCGGTCGAACTCGACCGCCTTGCCCGAACGTGCCATGTCGTGCCTCCTCGCAGCGTGCCCTGAGTCTCCTCCGACCGGGGGACGACAGGTCGGGAGCTGGCTGGGAGTTCTCACGGAGCGGCCAGTGGTCGTCGGCCGGCCGGCGACGCGCACGGCCTCAGCGTGGTCGCGGGTGCCGGCCCGCGCCTCCTACAGCTGGGCGGCGGGCACGCTGAACGTGTCGCAGGCCCCGGGCCCGCCGGCGCGCCCGGCCTCGAACCAGCGCTGACGCTGCTCGGCCGAGCCGTGCGTCCACGTGTCGGGGTCGACCTGGCCGCTCTGCGCCTGGATGCGGTCGTCGCCGACAGCGGCCGCCGCGTCGAGGGCGTCGGCGACCTGGGCGTCGGTGACCGGCTCGAGGAAGGTCGTGCCCTGGTCGTCCTGGATGGTGGAGGCGGCGCCGACCCACGCGCCGGCGTAGCAGTCGGCCTGCACCTCGAGCCGGATGGTGTCGGAGCCCGGCCCGGTCGCGCTGCGGTCGGCCCGGTCGAAGGCCCCGGTGAGCTGCTGGATGTGGTGGCCCCACTCGTGCCCCACGACGTACATCTGGGCGAGCGGGCCGCCCGTCGCGCCGAACTGCTCGCGCAGCTGCTCGAAGAAGTCGGTGTCGACGTAGAGGGTCTGGTCGGGCGGGCAGTAGAACGGGCCGGTCGCGCTCGAGGCCGAGCCGCAGCCCGTGTCGACGGCGGCCGTGAAGAGGGCGAACTCGGGCGTCACGTACTGCGCGCCGAGCTGCGGGGCCGCGGTGGCCCAGTAGGTGTCGAGGGAGTCGGCGGCGCCGGCCATGCGGCACTGGACGTCCTCGTTGGCCTGCGCACCGGTGGTGCAGTTCGCCACGCCCTGCTCGCCGGACTGCGCACCGCCGTCGGAGCCGGTGCCGCCGCCGAGCACGCCGCTGACGTCGACGCCGGTGAACTGCCCGATCAGCACGACGATGATCACGCCGACGATGCCGACCCCGCCGCCGGCGACGCCGATCGTGCGGCCGCGGCCTCGCCGCGTGACCTTGCTGCTGTCGATGCGGGCGTCGTCGTTGAAGGACATGGCTCAGAAGCTACGCGACGGGGGAGCCCGCCGCCCGCCGGCGGCCGCCCGGGGCGGGGCGGGGGCGGGCCGGGGTCTGCCTACTTGCCGGAGCGCTCGGCCTCGCGGCGCTCCGCCTCGTCGCGCTCGGCGCGGAGGGCGGCGCGGCCGGCGTCGCGGTCCTTGACGCGCTGCTCCTCCTCGCGCACCTCGGCCATGTTGGCGCGCTCGGTGACGAGCCAGGCCGGCATCTGCTCGAGCAGGGCGTGGATCTCGTCGGTGGTCAGCGCCTCCTCGACGCCGCCCCGGGCGAGGCCCGAGATGGTGACGCCGAGCTTCTGCGCGACGACGGGGCGGGGGTGCGGGCCGGTGCGGCGCAGCTCGGCCAGCCACTCGGGCGGGTTCGCCGTGAGCTCGGCGAACTCGTCGCGCGTGATCGGGGTCGACTGGAACGACTCGGGCGTCGCCGGCAGGTGCACCCCGAGCTTCTTCGCGGCCGTGAAGGGCTTCAGGGTCTGCGGGGCCTTGCCGCGGGGGGTCTCGTCGCTCATCCGCCCAGGGTACCGGCCCGGCACCGTGCGGCCGCGAACCACGTCCTCGCACCGGAACCGCGCCGCGGCGGGGTTCCGGTGCGAGGACGTGGTTCGTCACGGGGGCGGCGGCGGCGGCGGAGGAGGCGGCGGGCGAGGGCGGCGGGCGAGGGCGGCGGGCGGCCCGGCGGGCCCGCCGGTGCGCGACGGGGGCACCGGTAGCCTGGGCCGATGACGACCGAGCCGACCCGCGCCTCCTTCTGCCTGGGGTTCGTGCCCGGGGTGACGCTCGCGAAGTGGTCGCGGATGTGGGAGGAGCGGCGCGGCGACCTGCCCCTCGACGTCGTCGAGGTCGACGGCGACGAGCCCCTCGCGGCCCTCGGCGGCGACGAGCCGGTCGTGATGCTGCTCGGCCGCCTGCCGCTGCCCACCGGCGACGACTTCTCGGTGATCCCCCTCTACGAGGAGCGGATCGTCGTCGTCGTGCACAAGGAGCACCCGATCGCGGCGCTCGGCAAGGATGAGGAGGTCGCGCTCGCCGACCTCGACGGTGAGCACCGCCACGACCTCGACCCCGCCCTCTCGCTCGCCGAGGCCGTGGCCGTCGTCGCCACGGGCGCCGGCGTCGCCGTCATGCCGCAGTCGCTCGCCCGCCTGCACGGCGTCAAGGGCACCACGCACCGCTTCGTCGCCGACCTCGACCCCACGACGATCGCGCTGGTCTGGCCCGACGGCCAGCTCGACGACGACATCGACGACTTCATCGGCGTCGTGCGCGGCCGCACCGCCAACAGCAGCAGGTCGAGGAGGCGCGAGGACGAGCCCGCACCGGCGAAGGCCCGCAAGGGGTCGGCTCCCGACCCGCGCGGCACCGGCAAGGGGAAGACGCCGGCCAAGGGCCGCGGCGGGCCCCAGCGCGGCACCGGCCGCAGCCGCCCGCGCCGCAGCCGCTAGCGCCGCGCCGCGCGCCAGCGCACCCCGTTCCGTTCATCGCACCCCGTCCTGCGGGGGTGCGGTGAACGGAACGGGGTTCGTGCGTCGGCAGGGGCGGCAGGCGCCCGCAGGATGGTGGCCGCCGGGCCGCCGCCCGGGGCTCGGGTCGTCGGCACCGGGCGCCCGGCCGTACCCCTCCTCCCGACGAGCCGAGAACCCCGGGGAGGCGCGGCGTAGCGTGCACGGCACCGCACCATCACCGACCCGCGGCTCGACCCCGGGCCGCCAGCCAGGAGGCAACGATGACGTTCAGCAAGGGTGACCATGTGACGTGGAACACGCCGCAGGGCGAGACCCACGGCACCGTCAAGGAGAAGCGCGTGAAGGAGTTCGAGTTCGACGGCCAGACCTTCAAGGCCTCGGGTGACGAGCCGTACTTCATCGTCGAGTCCGACAAGTCCGGGTCGGAGGCGGCCCACAAGGAGTCCGCCCTTACCGCCGCGAAGAAGTAGGAGCGAAGACCATGGCAGACCTCACCGACGTCGTCTGGAACGACGAGGCCCGCGACAAGATCCTCACCGACGCCGACCGCGTGCTGCAGGAGGCCGTCCGCGACGTGGCCGCCGAGACCGGCGAGGGCGACTCGTGGGAGGACGCCTTCGCGGCCCTCAACGAGCGCCTCAAGGGCCGCTTCATCGACTACGAGCCCGGCCCGGACGTGCGCAAGTACGCCGAGGCCATCGTCCGCGGCGACTA
Organism: Frigoribacterium sp. NBH87; assembly: GCF_014217665.1. Taxonomy (NCBI): domain Bacteria; kingdom Bacillati; phylum Actinomycetota; class Actinomycetes; order Micrococcales; family Microbacteriaceae; genus Frigoribacterium; species Frigoribacterium sp. NBH87. The sequence goes on along the minus strand of NZ_CP043650.1, from coordinate 1,395,690 downwards.
CCGCTGACCCAGCCACGACGGGGGCGGTCCGACCTCAGGGTCGGGCCGCCCCCGTCGCGTCCGCGGGGCCCGCGTCCGCCGGGTCGGCACGCCCGGCGGGCACGCGCGGCGCGTCGACCCGGCGCACCCGCGGCGTCGCGGCCACGGCGAGGGCGACGACCGTCACGAGCCCCGCGAGCGCGGTGAGCGTCAGCGGCTCGCCGATCACCCGCGACAGCGGCCCGACGGCGAGCTCGCCCGCGGGCATCCCGGCGAGCGAGGCGAGCGTCAGGCAGGCGAAGACGCGCCCCAGGTACGAGCGGGGCACCTGCAGCTGCACGGCCACGTCGAGGGGCACGGTGAAGACCTCGAGGCCCACGCTCGCGACGAACAGCCCGACGCAGAGCCAGAAGAACCAGTGCAGCGGGTCGATCAGGGGCGGGTCGAGCACGTAGGGCAGGTCGACCAGGGTGCCCGCCAGCAGCATCAGCGGTGCGACGAGGGCGACGGCCCCGAGCGCCGCGGTGGCCAGGCGCAGCCGCCCCCGCAGCGACCCCGCCCAGACGGCGCCGACGACGAGCCCGGCCGTCTGCACGGCCCCGGCGAACCCCCAGGCGACGCGCCCGAACGACTGGTCGGCGATCAGCGGGCCGAGCACGTGCACCCCGCCGGCGAACGCGAACTGGTAGACGAACGTCAGCACGACGGTCGCGGTGAGCCAGCGCGAGCGGGAGACGAACGCGACGCCGGCGGCCAGGTCGCGCAGCAGCGAGGCCCCGCCGGAGGCGCGGGACGGCCCCCCGGGGACGCGCACGAACACGACGGCCGCCGCCCCGAACAGCACGGCCCCGACGATCAGTCCGGCGCCCGTGCCGAACACCCCGACGACGGCGCCGCCGAGGGCCGTGCCGACGACGAGGCCGGCGTTCATGCTCGTGCGCGCCAGCACCGTCCCGTCGCGGACGGCCTCGTCGGGGACGACGTCGCGGAGCAGCGCACTCGTCGCGGGGCCGAAGAACGCGGCGGCGGCGCCGTTGACCGCCGCCGCGACGGCGAGGGTGACCAGGGTCTCGCGGTCGGCGAGGAGGAGCACGCCGGCCACGGTGAGCGACGCGGCGGAGAGCACCGACGAGCCGACGGTCACGACGCGACGGGGCAGGCGGTCGGACACCGCGCCTCCCACGAGCACGAGCACGACGTTCGGCACGGAGCGGGCGGCGACGACGAGGCCGACGCCCACCGCGTCGGCGCCGAGGTCGATCGCCGCGAAGACGAGGGCGAGGGGCGCGAGCCCGCTGCCGACCCACGACAGCAGCCGCCCGACCCACAGGGCGCGGAACGCCGGGATGCGCAGCAGCGACCATCTCACCCGGCGCACTCTACGCGCGACGGCCGCGAGCTCCCCCCGGGGCCTGCGGCCCGTCCTCGCCCGGCGCCCGCGCCCACCTCGCCCCCGGCCGCCGCCCGTGCCCGCCGCCCTCGACCTCCCGCGACGTCACACGCCGTCGCCCCGCGGGTACCCGACCTAGGCTGGGCGCGATGAGCGCCGAGACCGACGACCCCGTCGCCCGCACGCCGGGCCGCTACCGCAAGGGCATCGCCAAGCGGGAGGCCATCCTCGACGCCGCCCTGCCGGTGTTCGGCAAGGTGGGGTTCCACGGCGCGTCGCTCCGCGAGGTCGCCCGGCAGTGCGGGGTCTCTCACCAGTCGCTGATGCACTACTTCCCGACCAAGGACGCCCTGCTGATGGCGGTCCTCCGCCGCCGCGACGAGCGGCTGCGCCAGCACTTCGACGACGTCGGCGGCATGCGCCTCGCCGAGCTCGTCGAGCTGGCCGAGTACAACGTCGACGTGCCCGCGGTGATCTCGCTGTTCATCACGGCCTCGGCCGAGGCCACGTCGAGCGACCACCCCGCCCACGACTACTACGCCGACCACTACGACCGCATCGTGTCGTCGACGTCGGCGTACCTCGGCGTCGCCGAGGGCCGGGGCTGGCTGCGCGACGGCTTCACCGCCGAGACCGCGGCCCGCGTCGTGCTCGCCGTGCAGGACGGCCTGCAGCTGCAGTGGCTGTACCGCCGCGACGAGGTGCACGTCGCCGAGACGATGAGGCTCGTCGTGGCGACCGTGCTCACGGTGTCGACCGACGAGCTCGACGCCGCCGTGCGGGCCGAGGTCGCCGACCGCGACGCGGGCGACGCGCCCGGCCGGCCCGCGACTCCTGCCCGGCCCTGAGCCCTACTTCGAGCTGATCCGCTGGAACTTCCGCACCGCGAGCGGCACGAAGACGACGAGCATCACCCCGATGCCGACGAGCACCGTGAGGTAGGGGTGCTGCAGCGTCCAGATGTCGGGCACCGGGGTGCTGCCGACGTTGCCGAACGACTGACGGGCGGCCTGCACGAGCGCCGAGACGGGGTTCCACTCCGCGAAGACGCGGAGCACCGTCGGCAGGGTGTCGCTCGGCACGAACGCGTTCGAGATGAAGGTGAGGGGGAAGAGGATCATGAACGACGCGTTGTTGATCGTCTCCGGCGTCTTGACGCTCATGCCGAGCAGGGCCATCACCCAGCTGAACGAGTAGCTGAAGAGCAGCAGCAGGGCCACCCCGCCGACGAACGACAGGGGCGAGGCGTTCACCCGCCAGCCGACGGCCAGCCCGGTGAGCATCATGATCACCATCGAGATGCTGTTCAGCACGAGGTCGCTGTTCGTGCGCCCGATGAGGACGGCGGAGGCGCTCATCGGCAGGGTGCGGAAGCGGTCGATGATGCCCTCCTTCAAGTCCTGCGCCATGGCGGCGCCGGAGAAGGTCGAGCCGAAGACCACGGTCTGGGCGAAGATGCCCGCCATGAGGAACTGCGTGTAGTCGGTGCCCTCGACGGAGATGGCGCCGCCGTAGACCTGGCTGAACAGCAGGACGAACATGATCGGCTGCAGCACGGCGAAGATCAGCATGTCGGGGGAGCGCTTCACCTTGATCAGGTTGCGCTTCGTCACCGTCCAGCCGTCGGACGCCCAGGTGCCGAGCCCGGCGCTCGACGACGGCACGAGGGTCTGGGTGAGGGCCGTGGCGGTCATCGGCGGGCCTCCTTCTCCCGGGCCGAGCGGCCCTTCCGGCCGGTCGGGGCGCCGGCGTCGTCGGGGGAGTCGTCGTCGGCCACGGCCTTCCGCCCGGTCAGCTGGAGGAAGACGTCGTCGAGGGTGGGGCGGCGCATCCCCGCGTCGTGCAGCTCGATGCCCGCCGCGCCCAGGTCGGCCAACGACCTCTGGAGCGCCGTGGGGCCGTCGGTCACGGCCACCTCGACCTGCCGCCCGTCGCCGCTGACCGTGGGCTCGGCGTCGCCGTGGCGCCGCAGCACCTCGGCGGCCTGGCCGGAGCGGGCCTCGTCGACCAGCGCGACGACGAGCCGGTGCCCGCCGACCTGCGCCTTGAGGTGGTCGGCCGTGCCCTCCGCGATGACGCGGCCCTCGTCGATGACGGCGATGTCGTCGGCGAGGCGGTCGGCCTCCTCCAGGTACTGGGTGGTCAGCAGCACCGTGGTGCCGCCCGCGACGAGCGACGTGATGATCTCCCACAGGGCCAGACGGCTGCGGGGGTCGAGGCCCGTCGTCGGCTCGTCGAGGAAGAGCACGCGGGGGTTGGTCACGAGGGCGCCCGCGAGGTCGATGCGCCGTCGCATGCCTCCGGAGAAGCCCTTCACCGGGCGGTCGCCGGCGGCGCTCAGGTCGAAGACCTCGATCAGCTCGCGGGCCCGCTGCCGCGACACCTTCGCGCCCAGGTGGTAGAGCCGACCGATCATGTCGAGGTTCTCGAAGCCGGTGAGGTTCTCGTCGACGGCCGCGTACTGGCCCGAGACGCCGATCGTGCGACGCGTGGCCTGCGGGTCGGCGACGACGTCGATGCCCGCGATCGTCGCCGTGCCCGCGTCGGGCACCTCGAGGGTGGTGAGCATCTTCACCGTCGTGGTCTTGCCCGCGCCGTTGGGGCCGAGCAGCGCCTTCACCGTGCCCTCGGGCACGACGAGGTCGAGCCCGGTGAGCGCGTGCACCGGCCCGGACTTCGAGCGGTACGTCTTCGTCAGGCCCCGCGCCTCGATCATCGCCATGGTGGCCTCCGCCGGTCGCCGGGCCGCCACCGAACGCCTCGGTGCGGTCCCGTGCTGGGCAGCAAAATATCAGCCCGCGGGGCCGTGCGCCAGTGACGATCCGTCGGCTGTGGACGGCTCGTCGCCGCGCCACGTCACGGCCTCGCGACGAGCTGCGTCCCCGTCGGTGCCCCCGACACCCGCCCCACGTTACGGTCTCGTGACGAACCTTGCCAGGTGGCAAGTTCTGGTCGTACCGTTCTCGCATGACCTCCCTCGACCAGACGGCCGGGCCGTCCTCCGCTCCCTCGACGACGAGCCCCGCGGCCGGCAGCGCCGCCCCCGCCGGGTCGCCGGCCCTGCCCGCCGACCTGGGCGCCGCCTCCGTCGCCCTCGCCCGCCGCTGGGCGCAGGAGGCGTCGCACGCCCCCAGCACCGGCTCGGCCCAGCTTCTCGCGCAGGTGCTCAAGGACGAGTCGGGCCTCGCGTTCACCATCGGCTTCGTCGACCGGGTGGTCCGCCCCGAAGACCTCAGCGTCGCCGCCCGCAACCTCGCCGGCCTCGCGCACCGCGTGCCGGCCTTCCTGCCCTGGTACATGCGCCTCGCCGTGCGCTGCGGCGGCGTGCTCGCCCCGGTGCTGCCCGGCGTCGTCGTGCCGGTCGCCCGCCGCGTGCTGCGCGGCATGGTCGGCCACCTCGTGGCCGACGCCCGGCCGGCGAAGCTCGGCGCCGCCATCTCCGGGATCAAGCGCGAGGGCACCCGCCTCAACCTCAACCTGCTCGGCGAGGCCGTCCTCGGTGACGGCGAGGCCGAGCACCGCCTGGCCGGCACGCGCGCCCTGCTCGCCCGCGACGACGTCGACTACGTCTCGATCAAGGTGTCGTCGATCGTCAGCCAGCTCTCGATGTGGGCGTTCGACGAGACCGTCGGGCGCGTCGTCGAGAAGCTCACCCCGCTCTACGAGCTCGCCGCCCGCTCCGCCCGGCCGAAGTTCATCAACCTCGACATGGAGGAGTACCGCGACCTCGACCTGACCATCGCGGTCTTCACGCGCCTCCTCGACCAGCCGCGCCTGCGCGGGCTCGAGGCCGGCATCGTGCTGCAGACCTACCTGCCCGACGCGCTCGGCGCCCTGCAGCACCTCACCGAGTGGGCCACGGCCCGCGTCGACGCCGGCGGCGCCGCGATCAAGGTGCGCGTCGTCAAGGGCGCCAACCTCGCGATGGAGACCGTCGACGCGACCCTGCACGAGTGGCCGCTCGCGACCTACGGCACGAAGCAGCAGAGCGACACGAACTACAAGCGCGTGCTGGCCTGGGCGCTCACGCCCGAGCGCACGCGCGCGGTGAAGGTCGGTGTCGCCGGCCACAACCTCTTCGACATCGCCTTCGCGCACCTGCTCGCGACGGCGCGCGGCGTGCACGACCGCGTCGAGTTCGAGATGCTGCTCGGCATGGCCGAGGGCCAGGCCGAGCTCGTCAAGGCCGACGTCGGCGGGCTGCTGCTGTACACGCCCGTCGTGCACCCCCGCGAGTTCGACGTCGCGATCAGCTACCTGATCCGCCGGCTGGAGGAGAACGCGTCGAGCGAGAACTTCATGTCGGCCGTCTTCGAGCTCGCCTCGAACGAGGCCCTGTTCGCCCGCGAGGAGGGCCGGTTCCTCGCCTCGCTCGCCGAGGTCGACGGCGTCGTGCCCGCGCCCCACCGGGTCCAGAGCCGCCTCGAGGAGGCGCGGGGCGCCTCCCCGGAGCCGGTCGCCGACGCCTCGGCCCCCTTCGAGAACGAGCCCGACACCGACCCGGCGCTCGCCGCGAACCGGGCGTGGGGCCGGGAGATCCTCGGCAGGGCCCGCACCAGCACGCTCGGCACCGCCGCGATCGAGGCGGCCCGCGTCACGGACGCCGCGAAGGTGGACGAGATCGTCGCGGGCGCCGTCGCCGCCGCGCCCGGCTGGGCCGCGCTCGGCGGGCGCGGCCGCGCCGAGGTGCTGCGCCGCGCGGCCGCCTCGCTGCGCGCCCGTCGGGCCGACCTGATCGAGGTCGCCGCGAGTGAGACCGGCAAGACGATCGCGGAGGGCGACGTCGAGGTCAGCGAGGCCGTCGACTTCGCCACCTGGTACGCCCACCTCGCCGAGCAGCTCGACGAGGTCGACGGCGCCGAGTTCGTGCCCGCGCGCCTCACGGTGGTCACCCCGCCGTGGAACTTCCCCGTCGCGATCCCGGCCGGCTCGGTGCTGTCGGCGCTCGCCGCGGGCAGCAGCGTCGTCATCAAGCCGGCCGGCCAGGCGAAGCGCTGCGGCGCCGTCATGGTCGAGGCCCTCTGGGAGGCCGGCGTGCCCCGCGACGTGCTGCGGCTCGTCGACGTCGAGGAGGGCGAGCTCGGCCGGCACCTCGTCGCGCACCCGTCGGTCGACCGCGTCGTCCTGACCGGGGCCTTCGAGACCGCCGCCCTGTTCCGCTCGTGGCGTGACGACCTCCCGCTGCTCGCGGAGACCAGCGGCAAGAACGCGATCATCGTCACGCCGAGCGCCGACCTCGACCTCGCCGCGGGCGACGTGATCAAGTCGGCCTTCGGCCACGCGGGGCAGAAGTGCTCGGCGGCGAGCCTGGTGATCCTCGTCGGGTCGGTCGGCAGCTCGGAGCGGTTCCGCCGTCAGCTCGTCGACGCGGCCTCGACGATGCGCGTCGGCTACCCGACCGACCCCACGACGCAGATGGGCCCGATCGTGGAGCCCGCCGCGGGCAAGCTGCTCGGCGGCCTCACGACGCTCGGAGCGGGGGAGTCGTGGCTCGTCGAGCCGCGGCAGCTAGACGACGCCGGCCGGCTGTGGACGCCCGGCATCCGCGCCGGCGTCCGCCCGGGCAGCGAGTTCCACCTCACCGAGTACTTCGGGCCCGTGCTCGGCGTGATGACGGCCGAGACCCTCGACGAGGCGATCGAGCTGCAGAACGCGACCGACTACGGCCTCACGGCCGGGCTGCACACCCTCGACGCCGCCGAGCTCGGCACCTGGCTCGACCGGGTCGACGCCGGCAACCTGTACGTCAACCGCGGCATCACCGGGGCGATCGTGCGCCGCCAGCCGTTCGGCGGCTGGAAGAAGTCGTCGGTCGGCGCCGGGGCCAAGGCCGGCGGGCCGAACTACCTCGTGCACCTCGGGTCGTGGACGCCCGGCGAGCTCACCGGCCCCCAGGAGGCGCGGCCCGGCCAGGCCGTCTCCGCCGCCCTCTCGGCCGCGGCGCCCCTGCTCGCCGACCCCGCGCAGCGGGCGGCGGTGGCCGCGGCCGCCGCCTCCGACGAGCAGCACTGGGCCGACGAGTTCGGCGTCGCCCGCGACGTCAGCGCCCTGGGCCTCGAGCGCGACCTGCTGCGCTACCGCGCCCTTCCGGTGACCGTGCGCGTCGCCGAGGGGGCCTCGCCCGCCGACGCCGTGCGGGTGCTGCTCGCCGGGCTCCGTGCCGGGGCTCCGCTCACCGTGTCGACGTCGATCGGCCTGCCCGCCGGGCTCGCCCCGGCCCTCGGCCTCGCGGCCGGCTCGCTCGTCGTCGAGGACGACGCGACCTGGCACGACCGGGTGCGCGCGGGTGCGGTGCAGACCGAGCGCGTGCGGCTGGTGACCGGAGTGCGCGACGCGGGAGGCGCCTCCTCGGTGCCTGCTTCCTCGGTGCCCGTTGCCTCCGTGCCTGCTGCCTCGGCGGCCTCGGAGCTCGCCTCCGCGCTCGGCGGCGACCCCGCCGTCGCGGTGTTCGCGGCCCCGGTGACGCCGTCGGGCCGGCTCGAGCTGCTGCCGTTCCTCCGCGAGCAGGCCGTGTCGATCACGGCGCACCGCTTCGGCAACCCCGACGCCTGGAGCGAGGGAGTCATCTAGCTCACAGCGAGGTGCCCCGATCTGGGCCCTGGGCACAGCTCACGGCCCCGATCGGGGCACCTCGTTCGTCGTCGGCGCGGTCGCACCGCACCGCGTCGCACCGCACCGCACCGCGCGGTCAGACGGCGGGCGACCCCGCGGCGTACCAGGCAGCGAGCCGGCGCAGGCCCTCGTCGAGGTCGACGGCCGGCGCCCAGCGCAGGTCGTGCTGCGTGCGGCGCTGGTCGAACCAGTGCGCGGTCGACAGCTGCTCGGCGAGGAAGCGTGTCATCGGCGGCTCGTCGCTGCCCGGGCGCACGGCCCAGGCGCGCTCGACCAGCGACCCTGCGGCCCGGGCCACCCCGGCCGGGACGCGGAGGCGCGGGGCCGGCACCCCGGCCGCGGTGCAGATGCCGCCCATCAGGTCGGCGACCGTGCGCGGCTCGCCGTTCGTCAGCACGTAGGCGCCGCCCGACACGGCGTCGACGCGCTCGAGCGCGGCGGCGATGCCCGAGGCGGCGTTGTCGACGTAGGTCGAGTCGATCAGCGCAGCGCCGTGGTCGAGCAGCGGCAGACGGCCCGAGCGGGCGCGGTCGACGATGCGCTCGACGAGCTGCGTGTCGCCGGGGCCCCAGACGAGGTGCGGTCGCACGGCGACGACGCGCAGGTCGGGGCCGGCGGCGGCGAGGGCGAGCCGCTCGGCGGCGGCCTTGGTGCGGGCGTAGTGGCCCCGGGCGTGCTCGGGCGAGGCGGGCTCCGCGTCGTCGCCGACGATCGAGGCTCCGCCGTGCGCGACCGACGGCGACGACACGGCCACCAGGCGGGGCACGCGGGAGGCGCGCATCGCCTCCACCAGCGACCTCGTGCCGTGCACGTTGACGGCCTCGAAGTCCGCAGGGGCACCGGCCAGCGAGACCTTCGCGGCCAGGTGGACGACCGCCTCCTGCCCGTCGACCGCGGCGGCGACGGCCGCCGGGTCGGTCATCGAGCCGGCGACGTCGCGGACGCCCGCCACGCCCGAGGCGCGGCGCTGGAACGTGGTGACGTCGTGCCCGGCGTCGGCCACGGCCCGGGCGACGGCGCCGCCGAGCAGCCCGCTCGCGCCGGTGACGAGCACCCTCACTGGGTCGGCCCCGTCACGGCCGGCGTCGGCGGGGCCGGCGTCGGCCGGGCGGGCGTGTGCGACCAGGTCGGGCGTGCGCGCAGGCCCGGTGGTGTCGAACTCGCCCGTTCGTGAGCCGGCCGGCGGCCGACGAGCACCCTCACGGGCGCACCATCCGCCCGCCCGAGAGCACCGAGCCGGCCCAGGAGGCGAGCCGCGCGCGGTCGATCTTGCTGTTGTGGCGGACGTCGGTCGGCAGGTCGGGGACGACCAGCACGGCCGCGACGCGGTGCCCGACGGCGGCGTGCACGGCCTCGCGCACGGCGGCGGCGAGCGGCGCGGCGGCCAGCCCCGGGCGGCGCGAGCGGGCGGCGGTCTCGACGACCACGACGACCTGCTGCGTGCCCGCGGGCCCCACGCCCACGACGGCGGCGCGGGCGACGTCGGCCAGCGCCTCCACCGCCTGCTCCGCGGCGACGGGGGTCAGCGGCCCCGACGCGGTGGTCAGCACGTGCGGCAGACGGCCCTCGACCCAGAGGCGGCCCCGGTCGTCGAGGTGCCCGACGTCGCCGGTGCGGTGCCAGCGCTCGGACGCGCCCGCGGCGGCACCCGGCACGCCGCGCACGCTCGCGCGGTCGGTCAGCCAGAGGCGGTCGTAGCCGCGCTTCAGGTGCGGCGCCGAGACGACGATCTCGCCCGTGACGCCGGGGGCGTCGGAGGCCGTGTCGGAGGCGCGCCCCCGGTCGTCGAGGGGAGCGATCAGCACGCGGGTGGTCGCCGCGGGCACGCCGACGCACACCCCGTTCGCCGCGGGGTCCACCGCGGCCGCACGGACGCCGTCGAGCGTGACGTCGGTCATCAGCAGGCCCTCGGTCATGCCGTACGGCGTGTGCGGCGTCGCCCCGGGCATGAGCTCGCCGGCGGCCGCGAGGAGGCGCTCGGAGACGGGCGCCCCCGCCGACAGGAAGGTCTCGACCCCGGCCAGGGCGGCGCGGTCGCGGGCGTCGAGTGCGTCGGCCGTCGCGACGACGTTCGTGAGGGCGGCGGGGGAGAGGAAGACGACGGTGGCGTCGACCGCGGCCGCCGCCGCGGCGACGGCGCGGGCCGTCAGGGTGCGCGGCGAGGTGACGTCCATGTCGGGGGTCACGCTCGTCGCCCCGAGGGCCGGGCCGAGCAGCGCGAACGGGGCGAAGCCGGCGACGAGGCCCGTGCCGGGGCCGACGCCGTACTGGTCGGCGAGGGCGTCGCGCAGCGCGGTCAGCTGGCCGTGCGTGTAGACGACGCCCTTGGCGGGCCCGGTCGAGCCCGAGGTGAAGAGGATCGCCGCGGGCGCGTCGGCCGCGGGGGCCGGGGGCAGCTCGGCGAGGGCCCGGCCGGCCCGACGACCCAGCGCGGCGATCTCGGGCAGCGACGTCTCGACGCCGAGGGCGGCCGCGACCACCGGCGACAGCCGCTGGGTCGAGACGACCCGGCCGGGCCAGCCGAGCGCGCGCGCCGCGGTGAGGCCGGGCAGCTGGCCGATGACGTGGTCGGGCCACGAGCCGCGGACGGCCCGCGTCAGCCCCTGCACGCCGAGGCCCGCGTCGGCGACGACGACCACCGCGCCGAGGCGCACGCAGGCGTAGAGCACGGCGGTGAGGTCGGCGCCGGGCTGCACCAGCAGCGACACGCGGTCGCCGGGGCGGACGCCGTGCTTCCGCAGCCCGAGGGCGATCTCGGTCACGCGACGGCTGAGCAGCCGCCAGCTCACCCGACGGGGGCCGGAGGCGCGGGCCGCGCCGTGCGGCACCATCTCGATCAGGGCGGTGTCGTCGCTCTCGGCGAGAGTGTCGAGGTGGTGCCAGAGCGGGCGGTCCTGAGCGGCGGGAGGCGCCTCCTGCACGTCGCTCGCCGCGGCGGCAGTGGCGGCCGAGGGCACGGCGGCCGTGACGCGGTCGCCGAGCCAGGTCTCGACGGCGGACGCGTAGTCGACGTCCTCGGCGACGAGGTGCCCGGCGCCCTCGAAGCGGTGCACGTCGGCGTGCGGGAGGCGGTCGACGAGGTCGTCGAGGTAGCGGTCGCCGAAGATCGGGTCGCGCGGGCCCCAGAGCATCAGCGCGGGCACGTCGAGGCGGGTCAGGGCGTCGGCGACGCGGTCGAGCTCGGGCCGGCTCGGGTGGCGCTGGTCGACGGGGATGTCGGCGACGAAGCCGCCGATCCCGCCGCGCCGCTCGGCGCCGCGGTAGGGCGCGCGGTAGCCCGCGGCGACCTCCGGGGGGAGGCGCGGGTGCGCGATCGCCAGCGTCACGTCGAGGAACCCGGTCGTGGCGACGGTCGCCCGCCCCAGCACGCCCCGGGCGAGCGTCAGCCGCAGCGGAGCCGGGATCGGCTCGTCGGCGGGCTGGTGGATCGCGGTGTTGAGCAGCATCAGCCCCGAGAGCAGCTCGGGGTGGTCGACGGCCCAGCCCATCGAGACGACGCCGCCCCAGTCGTGGCCGAGCGTGACGACGGGCCCGGCGAGGCCGAGGTGCTCGGTGAGCGCCGAGAGGTCGGCGACGCGCTGCGGCAGCCCGCGCTCGACGCCGGTGCGCTCGGAGAAGCCCATGTCGAGCTGGTCGACGGCGACCACGCGCCAGGCGGCACCGCCGGCGGCGGCGGTCGCGAGGGTGCGGGCGGCGAGACGACGCCAGAGGTACGACCAGGTCGGGTTGCCGTGCACACAGAGCACGGTGCCGACCGGCTCGACGCCGAGCGCCTCGAGCGAGCCGGCCGTGTCGAGGAGGTGCCAGGTGCGGTCGACCGGCTCCGCGCCTCCGGCGCGGCCCTCGCCCCCGGTGCCTGCGGTGCCCGCGGGCACGGTCACGAGACGGGACCACGCCGGGTCGAGCCCGTCGAGCCCCGCGGGCGGCAGCGTCGCGGGCGACGTCGCCCGGGCGGCGCGGGGGAGGCGACTCACCAGGCGAGTTCCATCATCGCCGTGTTGATGCCCGAGCCCACGCCCATCAGCAGCACACGGTCGCCCTTCGAGAGGGTCTTGGACTCCTCGACGAGGGTGATGGGGATGGAGGCGGGGCCCACGTTGCCGAGGGTCGGGTACGTGAGCGGGACGCGCCCGCGGTCGATGCCCGCGGCCTTCACGAAGGCGCCCGTGTGCACGTCGCTGACCTGGTGCATGATGTAGCGGTCCATGCCCTGCCACTCCCAGTCGCGCTTCGCCTCGCGCCAGGCGCTGACGACGAGCTCCATGCCGCGCTTGAGCAGGGCCTTCGCGTCGGTGAACATGCCGTCGACGCTGCCGACGCAGAGGTCGTAGTTCTCGGTCGCGGCGCGCGTGACGCCGCCGACGATGCGGTGGCCCTCGGGGTGACGGTCGGCGCGGCCGAGCACGGCGGCCGCGGCGCCGGAGCCCAGCGTGAGGCTCGCGAACTCGCTCATGAAGTCGTCGCGCCCGTAGCCCTTGGTGAGCAGGCGCTCGATCGTGTTGACCTGGACGTCGTCGGCGTCCTCGCCGTCGATGATCACGGCGTACTCGATCTGGCCGGCGTCGATCAGCTGCGCGGCGAGGGTCATGCCGTTCACGAAGCCGAGGCAGGCGTTCGCGATGTCGAAGTTGGTGGCCGACGACGGCAGGCCGAGCCCGTGGTGCAGGCGCACGGCGACGGAGGGCTCGAGGTGCGGCCGCGTGACGGAGGTGTTGATCAGGAGGCCCACCTGGTCGGGCCGGATGCCCGCCTCGGCCATGGCGCGCTTGCCCGCGTCGACGGCGGCGTCGTCGAAGCTCTGGTCGGCGCCCCAGTTGCGGCGCTCGTGCACGCCGGCGACGCGCTGCAGCAGGCCGGTGGGCAGCTTCAGGCGCTTGAGCACCGGGCGGAGCTTCTCGTCGATGCTCGCGGAGGTCGTGACCCGGTCGGCCATGGTGCTCGTGACGGCGAGCAGGGCGACGTTGCTGTGGCGGGTCGTGGCGTTGCCGCTCGTGGCGTCTCCGGTCAACGGGGCTCCCTGTCGAGTTGTGCCTGGGCTGGCTGTGTCTGGGCGTGCTGTTCTGGGTCGTGCTGTGTCTGGGTCGTGCTGGGTCGTGCTGGGTCTGTGTCGCGACGGTGCGCGTCTCGCCTGACCGTCGTCCGGGCACGAGCGAGCGAGGGGCTGTCGGGGGCCGGGGCGTCGGGTGCACGGCGAGGGTGCATCCCGCCTACTTTACGGCTGTCGTCGCTGGGCGGTTGCCAGGTTGCCGGGGCACAGACATGCCGATCAGGGCATGGACCGAGCAGGGGAGGCACGGGTCTGCCGACCGCGACGGTGCGTCCCGCGGGCCCCGCCGACGTCTGCGCTGCGGTGCTCAGCCGTCGGGCGGAGCAGAAGTGGTCGCCGAGAAGGCTCCTCCTCTCTGGAGTGGAACAGTCGTCCGCGAGTCGTCCGCGAGTCGTGACGGCGACACGGTGCTCCTCCACTCCGGAGTGGATCAGCGAAGCGGGACCGCCCCGCGGGTGGCCGCGGTCGAGGGCACCGGAGCAGAGCCGAGCCGCCCGGGTCGATCAGGTGCGCGGACCCCGGGGCAGCTTCACGACGCGACGCCGGTCGTCGCGCGACCACCACACGAGGTCGGCGACCGCCCACACCACGGCCCCGGCGACGGCGAGCAGCACGACGACCGTGACGACGGTCACCGATCCACCGCCGACGGCCAGGGCGGCGACGATGCTCGCCGCGACGAGCAGCGCGCAGACGATCGTGACGACGGGGCGCACCAGGCCGCCCTGCTTCGTCAGCAGCCAGTTCGGCACGTCGGGGTCGATCTCGACAGTCTTCCGTCTCACGGGGCCAGGCTACGGGGCCGACCCGGCCCGCGCCTCCGGGGCCCTGCTCCCCGTCGGGTCGACTACGGTCGTCGGCATGAGCGAGCTGCGCCGACCCTGGTTCACCCTGACCAAGACCGGGTCGGTGCTGCCGCCCGCGCTCGAGATCGCGGTCGGGCTGCTCGGCCTGGTGGTGCAGGTGCTGACCCTCGCGAGCGACCGGGAGACACCCGGCACCACCGTGATCGTCATGGTGGTCGCCGTCGCGCTGATCGCCCAGGGCGTCGCCGACCTGGTCTGGTGGGGCCGTGACGGCCGCCGCGAGGCAGTCCGCCAGGGCTAGCTCGTCCGACTCGGCGCCGGGCGGGCAGCCGCAGCAGTCGCCGTCGCCGCGACAGGCGCAGCCGCCGGCGGCAGGGCCGCCCGCCGCAGCCGGTGCGTCGCCAGCAGCAGCAGCACCGCCACGCCGACGCCCACGCCGGTGTCGACGGCCCGCCAGACGACCAGCGGCGCGATGTCGACCGGCCCGGCCAGGGCCCGCATGCCGAGGGCCATCGGCGTGATGAACAGCAGGGTCAGCCCGTAGTTGCGGGCGACGACGAGCTCCGCGGCGAACTGCAGCACGCCGAAGGCGACGATCAGGCCGACCTCCCCGGGGCGGAGCGCGAGCAGCGCGGCCGCGACGCCCACGCCGAGCAGCGTGCCGACGAGCCGGTGGCCGGCCCGCACGAGCTGGGTCGACGTGGCCCGGCCGACCACCGGCACGACCGCCGACACCATCGCCCAGTACGGGTTCTCGAAGCCGAGCGCGACGCTGACGAGGCCCGCCACCAGGCTGCCGACGAGGCAGACCGCGGCGTGCAGGAGCGCCCGACGACGGTCGAGGGCCGGGGCGGGCGCGACCGAACGGGTGCGGGCGGCCCGGTCCCGCCGTCGGCCGGAGGGCAGCAGCAGCACGGCCGCCGACGACGCCAGCGCCACGAGCAGGCTCGCCGGCGCGACCACCGCGGCGACGCCCACGGACGAGGAGGCAGCGGGCAGGAACGCGCACACGCCGAGCCCGAAGACGGGGAAGAGGGGCCCCGGGGGAGCCCACCGCCGCACGTCGGCGATCAGCGACCCGAGGCCCGCGACCGCCGCGATGACGACGACGACGAGCACGACGTCGGCTCCGCTCGTCGAGAGCACGGCGCCGAGCAGCACGCAGGCGACGAGGACGGCCCCGGCCTCGAGCTGCATCCGCAGCCGCGGGCCCACGGGCAGCCCACGGCCGAAGGCCGACGCGAAGGCGCCGAACACGGCGTAGGGCGCCCAGGCGAGGTGGCCCGTTGCCGCGAGCACGACGAGCGGGAGCACGACGCTGACGGCGACCCGCGCGGCCGGCACGTGGGCGCCGTCGTGCGGGCCGAGGCGCACGAAGTCGCGAGGTCGGGGGAGCACGGCCGGCCGGGCGGCGGGGGCGGGCGGGGCAGGGGGAGGAACGGGGGAGGAGGGCGCGACGGGAGCGCCGGGGGCGGGGCTGGCGGCGGGCTCGGGGCGGGACGGTGCCACGGGGGTCCTCTCGACGACGGTGGGCGTTCGTCGTCGAACTGCTTCACTGGTGAACTAGATGGTCGTCGGTAGTTTACCCGTGAACCACCGGTACCCTCGACGCGTGAGCCCCGCCGCCCCCGCCCGCGCCGACCCCGGCCCCGCCGACCCCGGCCGCGTCGAGACCGCCGGACCCGACGCGATCGAGCGCGTCCACGACCGCTGGCGGCGCCTCCGGCCCGACCTCGACGTGTCGCCGCTGCTCGTCGTCGGCCGCGTGACGCGCCTGGGCCGCCTGATCCAGCGGCGCAGCGACGAGCTGCTGCGCGACCTGGGGCTCGGGCGGGCCGACTTCGACGTGCTCGCCGCCCTCGTCCGCCACGACGCGCCCCTGACCCCGACGGCCCTCGCCGACGAGACGCTGCTGTCGGCGCCGGCCGTCACCAAGCGCCTCCGCGTGCTGCTCGACGCCGGGCTCGTGGCCCGGGAGGCCAACCCGGCCGACGGCCGCGGCTGGCTCGTCGTGCCGACGGAGCCGGGGCGCCGACGGCTCGCCGAGGCCCTGGACGTGCAGGTCGCCGCCGAGGCCGCGATGATCGCGGGCCTCGACGGCGACGAGCGGGACGCCCTGCTGCGGGGCCTCCCGGCCCTGCTGCGCGAGCTCGAGGGCTAGCGCCCCGGGCGGGCGCCGGTCAGCGGCGCTCGCAGACCAGGCCGTCGCGGTCGACGTCGAGCCTCGAGTTCGCGGCGTAGACGGTCGCCGAGACGGTCGTCCCGGCCGGCTGGGCGAGGGTCCGCGTGCCGACCTGGTCGCGGGCGCTGGTGTTCTTCGCGACGCCGGCGGGGTGCTCGGAGTTCAGGGCGCCGCAGCTGAAGTACGTCGTCGGGAGCACCAGCAGCGACGCGGAGGTGCGGGAGGCGGTGGTGTAGCCGGCCGCCGACCCCGTCGCCACGACGGTGACGCGACGGTCGACGTCGCCGGCCCTGACGCGGAAGGTGCTGCCGGTCGCGCCGGGCACCGGGGTGCCGTCGACGCGCCACGACCAGGTGACCGCCGTGCCCGGGGTCCAGCCGTCGGCGCTCGCCCGCAGGGTGGAGCCCACCTTGACGTCGCCCCTGACCGTCGGGGTCGTGGTCGTCAGGGTCTTGGGGGCCGGCGCCGGCGCGGGGGTCGGCTTCGGGGCGGGCGTGGGAGTCGGGGCGGGCGCGGGAGTCGGCGTGGGCGTGGGCGTGGGCTTCGGAGCTGGAGCCGGAGCCAGAGCCGGAGTCGGAGCGGGCGCGGTCACCGGCGCGTTGGTCGCGGTCGACGGTGCGTAGGAGTACTGCGACACCCAGTCGATCTGCAGGTGGCCGTCGACCGACGCGGCCGGCTTCGTGCCGTCCGTCGCCGTCTGCAGCACCCAGTGCATCGGCGTGCGGGGGACGTTCGTCGTGGTCGTCGCGACCGTGACGCCGTCGAGCAGGTAGCTGATGCGCCCCGGCGTCCAGTCGATCGTGTAGGTGTGCCAGGCCTGGTACGAGACGCCCGTGTCGTGCACGAGGTCGTTGTTCCACGGGGTGCCGAGCTGGTGGTTGTAGGCGTGGGTGGTGCCCTCGAGCCCGCCCTCGGGGAAGTTGATCTCGCCGTTGGCCCAGACGTTCTCGTCGTCCCAGAGCAGGAAGGCCGTGCCGTAGCCCGGGAGGGCGTCGGCGCGCATGCGCACCGAGTAGCGCCCGTAGGTCTGGCCGCCCCACTGCCCGTTCACGAGCGGGATCGGCGCGGCCGACCGCGGCACCCCGTCCGCGCCCGTGTGCAGGTGCATGTCGAGCAGCCCGCCGCTGACGGAGAGGGTGTCGGCGTCGTAGGCGCCGATCTTCCACGTGTCGGGGAACCCGTCGTACGTCATCCACTGCGACGCGTACGGCCCGGGGAACGAGCCGGCGGCGAGCGGCGTGCTGAAGTCGTCCTTCAGCACCTGCTTCCAGCCGGGCAGGTCGCCGGTGACGAGGGTGGTGGAGGCGGCGGCCGCGTCGAGGGTCGTGGTGGCGGCCGATGCGCTGGCCGTGCTCGCCGCGACGAGGCCGGTGGCGACGACGAGGCCCGCCGTGACGGCGGCGACGACCGGGATGCCCCGGCGGTGGTGACGGGTGTTCATGGCGTGGTGGACCCTTCCGTGGCGTGTGGGAAGGGC
This sequence comes from Frigoribacterium sp. NBH87, assembly GCF_014217665.1. NCBI lineage: Bacteria > Bacillati > Actinomycetota > Actinomycetes > Micrococcales > Microbacteriaceae > Frigoribacterium > Frigoribacterium sp. NBH87. Next base: position 1,378,197 of record NZ_CP043650.1, on the reverse strand, counting down.
AAGCGGGTGCGCGTGGAGCGGGTGGACCGGGTCGCGGGGCTCGGGAGGAGCGGGTCGTGACGACGTGCCGGGGGAGGAGCTCACGCCGGGGAGGTCGGGTCCCTGGCGTGCTCCCAGCGTGCTCCGTGCCGCCGGGGGCCGTCAGCCCCAGCTCGGGTCGCCCTCGCGCGGGGGTGCGCGACGGGGTCTGTCGGCATCGCTGTACCCCGGTCGACGACGGACGGTGCCGCGGAGGAGGAGGAGGAGGAGGAGCGGCGGGGGACGGGAGAGGCCCCGTGCCGCCGGAGGGCGGGCACGGGGCCGGGGGAGCCGCCTGTCGGATTCGAACCGACGACCTTCGCTTTACAAGAGCACTGCGCTACCGGACTGCGCCAAGGCGGCGGGCTCGGCCATCCTACCGACCACGGCGCTCGCCGCGGGCGCTGCGGGGCGCACCGCCGAGGCTCGGCGCAGGATTGGCGCGGGCGACGGCGACGTGGTGAAGTAGACGGGCGGCGTCGGCCGCGCGCCACCGCCCGTGACGACGAGGAGCCACCATGACCAACATCCTGACCGCGATCGGATCGATCGTCCTGCTCTTCGTGAGCTTCGCGCTCTTCGCGTACTCGTTCGGCTCGGGCGAGCCCAACGCGCTCGTCTTCTTCGCCGGCATCGTGCTGATGACGGCGTCGTTCGGCATCCCGATGACCGTCCTGGGCAACAGCCGCCGCACTTGGTAGCGGCCGCCGTCAGCCCGCGGTCAGCGGCCTGACGTAGTCGGCCGGGTCGAGCAGGCGGCGGGGCTTCGCCTCGCGCTCGCCGTGGCCCCCGACGTACAGCCAGCCCAGCAGCTTCTCGTCGCCCGTCAGCCCGTGGGCGGCCTGCACGACCGGGTGCCGGGTCTCCGACCCTGTCTTCCAGATCACGCCCCAGCCCTCGTCGTCGAGCACGAGCGACAGCAGGTGGGCGACGCCCGAGGCGACCGACTCCTGCTCCCACTCGGGCACCTTCCGGCTCTCCACCGGCGACGACACCACCGCGATCACGAGCGGCGCGCGGAGCGACTTCTCCTCCGCCTTGCGGGTCGACTTCTCGTCCGCCCCGGTCGCCGCCGACAGCGACCGGCCGATCACGCGACGGTCGTCGCCGCGCAGCTCGACCAGGCGCCACGGGTGCAGGCCCGAGTGGTCGGCCACCGTCGACGCGGCCTCGACGTAGCTGAGCAGCTGCTCGCGCGTCGGGGCCTCGTCGGTGACCTTCGACCGTGACCGTCGCCGACGGGCAGCGTCGGCGACGCCGGTCACTTCGAGTCCGTCGAGGCGGCGTCGCCCTCGGTGAACGACAGCGAGATCGAGTTCATGCAGTAGCGGTCGCCCGTCGGGGTGCCGAAGCCGTCGGGGAAGACGTGGCCGAGGTGCGAGCCGCAGTTCGCGCAGCGGACCTCGGTGCGGACCATGCCGAGGCTGGAGTCCTCGATCAGGTCGACGGCGTCGGGCCGGACGGACTCGTAGAAGCTCGGCCAGCCGCAGCCGCTGTCGAACTTGGTGCCGCTCTTGAAGAGCTCGGCGCCGCAGGCGGCGCAGGCGTAGGTGCCGGCGCGCTCCTCGTCGAGGAGCTCGCCCGTCCACGGGCGCTCCGTCGCGGCCTGGCGGAGCACCGAGTACTCCTCCGGGGTGAGCTCGCGGCGCCATTCTTCGTCGGTCTTCTCGACCTTGTACGTGCTGTTGTCGTTCGTCATGGGTGCACTCCTGACACGTTCGGGGACTCCCCATCCAACACTGTCCCGCTGAGCCCCATTCCCCGGGTGACGCCCCGCGGCGCTCCCTAGACTCGGGCCCGTGACGCTCGCCGACCGCTTCCTCGCCTACTCGGCGCAGGCCGCCGCCGAGGGGTCGCCCGGCTGGGCCGAGCTGGCCGCCGGCCTCGCCGCCGACGAGGCCGCGCTGGCCGTCGTCGAGAGGGCGCCGGAGTCGCGGCGCCAGCCCGTCCTGGTGCTCGCGACGTGCCGGTGGCTGGATGCGCCCCCGGGGCCCTGGCCGCGCCTCCGGAGCTGGCTGCTCGACCACGCCGACGCCGTGGTCGCGGAGCTCGGCCGACGCGCCGTGCAGACGAACGACCTGCGCCGGAGCGGCCCGGTCTCGCTCGCCCTGGCCCGCCTCGACGAGCCGGTCGCGCTGCTCGAGGTGGGGGCCTCGGCCGGCCTCTGCCTCCTGCCCGACCTCGTCTCGTACCGCGCGGGCGACGTCCGCTGGGGCGACCCGCAGAGCCCCGTGAAGCTGACGCTGGACGTGACGGACGGCCGTGGTGACGCCGCACCCGGCGGAGCGGGCACCGGTCTCGGCGCGGTCGAGCTGCCGGAGGTGGTCTGGCGCGCCGGGCTCGACCTCGACCCCGTCGACGTCCGCGACGACGCGGCCGTCGCCTGGCTGCGCGCACTGCTGCCGCCCGGGGCGACGGAGCGGGCCGACCTGCTCGAGCGGGCGGTCGCGCTCGCCCGCACCGCGCCTCCCCGGGTCGCCCGCGGCGACGCCGTCGACGACCTCGAGGCCCTCGCGGCGACGGCGCCCGCCGACGCACGTCTCGTCGTCGTCTCGACCGGCACGCTCGTCTACCTGCCGGGCAGACGACGACAGCAGTTCGTCGACACGGTCAGGGGGCTCGGCGCCACCTGGGTCTCGTACGAGCGGATCGGCCTGCTCGACGACGTCGGGGCCGTCGACCCGGCCCTCGTCGAGCGCACGTCGGCCTTCGCGGTGCTCGCGCTCGACGGACGGCCGCTCGCCGTCGGCGACGCCCACGGCACCCGCCTCACGACCGTCGGCTGAACGGGCCGAACCGCGCCCCGCCTCCCCGGCCACGGCCCGCCCCGACGTTATGGTGACCAGGATCGAGAGGGCGGGACGTGACCGACGAGGGCAGCAGGGGCACCGGCGTGCGCGCGGGCGCGTTGTCGACCCTCGACCGCGCGATCCTCGACCTGGAGCAGTCGCCGCCGGCCACGCCGGGCCAGAAGGAGGCGCTGATCCGGCGAGAGCTCGGGCTCGGCGTCGCGCGCTATCAGCAGTTGCTCAACTCGCTCATCGACCGACCTGCTGCACTGGCCTACGCGCCCCTGGTGGTCGGTCGCCTGCAGCGCCTGCGCGACCAGCGCGCCCGGGCCCGCGCCGACCGTTCGTTCGGGCCCACGCCCCGCTGACCCGGAAGACCACGGAGACCATGCCGAAGTACCCCCGCGACCGTTTCGACGAGGTGCCCCGCGACCTGGAGAGGGTCGGGGCGCACCGCTCCGAGCCCCGCCGGGGGCGCGGCTGGGTGGTCGTCGCCTGGGCGGCCCTCGCCACCGGCCTCCTCGTCGGCGCCGGGGTGGTCGCCCTGGGCGTCCTCAACGACAGCTTCCAGTTCGTCGCCCCCAGCGCGAGCAGCTCGGCCGAGGCCGGCGACGCGACGACCGAGCCGTCCGACGAGGCGACCGACGGCGACGGGGCCGCGACCGACGGGTCGACCGACGCCGCCGGCGAGACGCCCGCCGTGACGCCGACCCCGACGGCCACCGCGGCCGACCCCTCCGACGTGCCCGCCTCGACGACGATCGCCGTGCTCAACGCGACGACGACGAGCGGCCTCGCCGGCCGGGCCGCGACGACACTCGACACCGCCGGCTGGACGGTCGGCAGCCAGGGCAACGCGCCCGAGCGCTCCGCCACCTCCACCGTCTACTACGCCACGGCCGCCGACCGCGCGGCCGCGCTCGGCGTCGCCGAGTCGCTCGGCATCGACGCGACGCAGCAGAGCACGGCCTTCCCGGGGGCGACCATCACCGTCGTGCTCGGCACCGACTTCTCGTCGTAGCGGGCGAGCGCGGGGGCGGTGCGACCGGGGCAGGGGCCCCGCTCCGCGCCTCCTCGGGGGCCTCCTCGTGCCCCTTCTGTTTCGGGCGTGTAAAGGATCGGGCCGACGGGCGCCCGCGGGTTCGTTCTGCGGCCTTCGGGGCTGTCGTCGGCGCCGGGGGCCGCACTAGCATCTGGTCTTGGTCGCCCCCTACGGCCCGCCCGCCCCGCCCCGAACGAGCGAGGCTGCACCGTTCGGGTGCGCAGGCCACTGCGTCGACCCGGCCCCGGCACCGACCGGCCGCCGTACGAACACAGCAAGGGGAGCAGCACCATGGCACACGGGACCGTCAAGTGGTTCAACGCGGAGAAGGGCTTCGGCTTCATCACGGTCGAGGGAGGCGGGCAGGACGTCTTCGTGCACTACTCGGCCATCGACATGAGCGGCTACAAGGTGCTCGAGGAGGGCCAGGCGGTCGTCTTCGAGGTGGGCACCGGGAGCAAGGGGCCGCAGGCGGAGTCGGTGCGGCTCGCCTGAGCCCCGCCCCTCGGCCCCTCGGCCCCTCCGACACGACGCCGTCCGCCCTCCCGGGGCGGGCGGCGGCGTCACGTCCGGGGGCTCGCCGTGGGCCTGCCCGGACGGCTTGCACTCACAAGGTGGGAGTGCCAGAATCGCTCTGGCACTCGCCGCAGGTGAGTGCCAAGTACCTCTGCTTCATGACGTCCGGGAGGGACGAGTAACACATGGCTAAGATCATTGCTTTTGACGAAGAGGCCCGTCGCGGCCTCGAGCGTGGCCTGAACATCCTGGCCGACGCGGTGAAGGTCACGCTCGGCCCCCGCGGCCGCAACGTCGTCCTCGAGAAGAAGTGGGGCGCCCCCACCATCACGAACGACGGCGTCTCCATCGCCAAGGAGATCGAGCTCGACGACCCGTTCGAGAAGATCGGTGCCGAGCTCGTCAAGGAGGTCGCCAAGAAGACCGACGACGTCGCCGGCGACGGCACCACCACCGCCACCGTGCTCGCCCAGGCGCTCGTCCGTGAGGGCCTCCGCAACGTCGCCGCCGGTGCCGACCCCATCTCGCTCAAGCGCGGCATCGAGAAGGCCGCCGCCGCGGTCTCCGCTCAGCTCCTCGCCGACGCGAAGGACATCGAGACCAAGGAGCAGATCGCGGCGACCGCCTCGATCTCCGCCGCCGACCCCACCATCGGTGCGCTCATCGCCGAGGCCATCGACAAGGTCGGCAAGGAGGGCGTCGTCACCGTCGAGGAGTCGAACACCTTCGGCACCGAGCTCGAGCTGACCGAGGGCATGCGCTTCGACAAGGGCTACCTGTCGCAGTACTTCGTCACCGACCCCGAGCGCCAGGAGGCCGTCTTCGAGGACGCCTACGTGCTCATCGTCAACTCGAAGATCTCCAACATCAAGGACCTCCTGCCGATCGTCGACAAGGTGATCCAGTCGGGCAAGCAGCTCCTGATCATCGCGGAGGACGTCGACGGCGAGGCCCTGGCCACGCTCGTCGTGAACAAGATCCGCGGCATCTTCAAGTCGGTCGCCGTCAAGGCCCCCGGCTTCGGCGACCGTCGCAAGGCGCAGCTGCAGGACATCGCCATCCTCACCGGTGGCCAGGTCATCGCGGAGGAGGTCGGCCTCAAGCTCGAGAACGCCACGCTCGACCTGCTCGGCCGTGCCCGCAAGGTCGTCATCACGAAGGACGAGACCACGATCGTCGAGGGTGCCGGCGACGCCGAGCAGATCGCCGGCCGCGTGCGTCAGATCCGCAGCGAGATCGAGGCGACCGACAGCGACTACGACCGTGAGAAGCTCCAGGAGCGCCTCGCCAAGCTCGCCGGCGGCGTCGCCGTCATCAAGGCGGGTGCCGCGACCGAGGTGGAGCTCAAGGAGCGCAAGCACCGCATCGAGGACGCCGTCCGCAACGCGAAGGCCGCCGTCGAGGAGGGCATCGTCGCCGGTGGTGGCGTCGCGCTCATCCAGGCCGGCAAGACCGCCCTCGCCGAGCTGCAGCTCGAGGGCGACGAGGCGACCGGGGCGAACATCGTCCGTGTCGCGATCGACGCTCCCCTGAAGCAGATCGCCTTCAACGCGGGCATGGAGCCCGGCGTCGTCGCCGACAAGGTCCGCGGCCTCCCGATCGGTCACGGCCTCAACGCCGCGACCGGCGAGTACGTCGACATGATCGCCGCCGGCATCATCGACCCGGCCAAGGTGACCCGCTCTGCCCTGCAGAACGCCGCCTCCATCGCTGGTCTGTTCCTGACCACCGAGGCCGTCGTCGCCGAGAAGCCCGAGAAGAACCCGGCCCCGGCCGGCGACCCCACGGGTGGCATGGACTTCTAGTCCGAACGGTTCCACGCTCAAGGGCGGTTCCCCTCCGGGGGAGCCGCCCTTCGGCGTTCCCGGGGTCGCCGCAGAACGCGAGCAATTCGTCGCTCGTCGGCCAGTCCAGGGCGGTTCCCGGCTGCCCGCCACCGCGCCTCCCCGCCTCCGCCAGTCGCTCGGGGCGGGGCTCGTAATTTGAGAGTGATCCTGGGCTGTGGGTCTGCCGTCCCGAGCGGTTGCGCCGCAGAACGCGAGCGATCCGTCGAGCGTCGGCCAGATCAAGGCGATCCCCAGCGTTCGATCGCCCGATCCCTCTCAAATTACGAGACCACGAGCCGGGAGGCGCGGGTCGGGCAAGCGGTGAGCGCTGGCTAGGCGACCGAGACGGAGCGGAGGGCCGCGGGGCGGGCGGGCGGTAGGCGCGCCGGGGGCCGCGAGCGAGACGCATCGGGCGGAGCGCGGGCTACGCGAGCGTGACGGAGCCGGGGGAGGCGGGGGCCTGGCCGGGCACGCCGGTCGCCGGCGTCTCGGGCGGGACGCCGTTCTCGGGGAAGAGCGGCAGGGCCACGCGGAAGGTGGCTCCGCCCCCGGGGGTATCGAAGACGTCGACGCTGCCCCGGTGAGCCGCCACGATGCCCGACACGATCGCCAGCCCCAGGCCCGAGCCGCCGGTGTCACGGGTGCGCGACGAGTCGGCGCGCCAGAAGCGCTGGAAGATCTTCTCGCGGATCTGCGGCGGGATCCCCTCACCGTGGTCGACGATGTCGATCGTCGCCACGCCCCGGCCCGGGTCGGACTGCACCACGAGCTCGATGGGGCTGTCGTGCTCCGTGAAGCGCATCGCGTTGCCCATCAGGTTCGTGATCACCTGCCGCAGCTTGTTCTCCTCGCCGAGCACGACGGCGGGCGCCTCGGGGCCGTGGCCGGCCGTGCCGTCACCGGTGCCGGCGGCGGCCTCGTCGGCGGCCCGCGTGGCGCGGGCCCGCAGGCTGCGCAGCCGGGCGAGGGTCGCGCCCGCGAACGACACGGGGCCCGTCGCCCCGGGGTCGAGGGCCGTCTCGGGGACGCTGGCGGGCGCGTCCGGGCCGACGGGCGCCTCCTCGCCGGTCTCCGACACGACCGGGTCGTGCACGACCACCGCGATGTCGCGGTCGGGGTTCGACGCCATGGTGTCCAGGGCGGAGTCGCGGGCGATCGTCACGAGGTCGACCGGGCCCAGCTCGAGCGGCTTCGACTCGTCGAGGCGGGCCAGCGCCAGGAGGTCCTGCACGAGCACGCCCATGCGGATCGCCTCCTTCTCGATGCGGTCCATCGCCTGGGCGACGTCCTCCGGCTTCGTGAGGGCGCCCATCCGGTAGAGCTCGGCGTAGCCCCGGAGGCTGACGAGGGGCGTGCGCAGCTCGTGGCTCGCGTCGCCGACGAACCGTCGCATCTGGTCGATGGTGCGCGCCCGGTCGTCGAACGCGCTGTCGATCCGGCTGAGCATGGAGTTGAGCGAGCGGTTGAGGCGCCCGACCTCGGTGTTCGGCGTCGTCGAGTCGAGCCGCTGGCTGAAGTCGCCGTCCGCGAACCGCGCCGCGGTCGCCTCGACGTCGCGCAGCGGGGAGAAGGTCGAGGTGACGAGCAGGCGGGTGAGCGCGGCGCCGAGAACGACGACCGAGACGCCGAAGCCCAGGAAGATGCCGCTGAATCGACCGATCAGGGCCGTGGTGACCGCCAGGTTCGTGCCGGTGACGATGGTCGCGTCGATGCGCTCGACCGACCCGCCCGACGTCGTCTGCAGCGTGGTGTTGTAGGCGAAGACCCGCCACTGCTGGTCGTGGGCCTCGTTGAAGACGCTCTCGGCCTCGTCGTTGGTCTCGTCGGCGGGGATGTGCACGGACGAGAGGTCGGGGGCCGTGCCCGCGGCCAGCTCGTCGCTGTTGTCGCAGATCTGGGTGCCGTCGGCCCGGTACAGGGCGACGTAGCTGCTGCGCGTGTCGCCGAACGTGACGGTGCACGACTGCGCGTTCGTCGTGTTCGGCGTCGCGCCGGTGAAGCCCTTGGCCGCGGCCTCGAGCGACATGTCGACCTGGCCGTAGAGGTACGTGCTCAGCACGGTCATCGTGCCGAGGCCGGCGACGAGCAGCCCGAGGGTCACCAGCGTGACCGTGATGCCGGTGATCTTCGTGCGGATGGAGATCTCGTTCCACCACTGCGACAGGCGTGCGTGCATAGAGGGGTCAATCTAGCGCGAGGCGCCTGGGAGCCGGTGAGGCCCCCAGGCGCCCGGGAGAGTGCTGGAGCGGGACGCGCGACGCCGGCGGGGCGGCGCGCTGGCCGATCAGGCCTTGGCGGCCTTGAGCATGTAGCCGAAGCCGCGCTTCGTCTGGATGATCGGCTCGGCCGAGAACTGGTCGAGCTTGCGTCGCAGGTACGAGATGTAGCTCTCGACGATGCCGGCGTCGCCGTTGAAGTCGTACTCCCAGACGTGGTCGAGGATCTGGGCCTTCGACAGCACGCGGTTCGGGTTGAGCATCAGGTAGCGGAGCAGCTTGAACTCGGTCGGGCTGAGCTCGATCGCCGTGTCGCCGATGGTGACCTCGTGGGTGTCCTGGTCCATGGTGAGCTCGCCGGCGCGGATGATCGCGTCCTCGTCCTCGTTCATGGTGCGGCGCAGGATCGCCTTGATGCGCGCCACGATCTCGTCGAGGCTGAACGGCTTCGTCACGTAGTCGTCGCCGCCGACGGTGAGGCCGGTGATCTTGTCCTCCGTGTCGTCCTTCGCGGTGAGGAAGAGGATGGGGGAGGTGTAGCCCGACGAGCGAAGGCGCTTGGTGACGCCGAAGCCGTTCATGTCAGGCAGCATCACGTCGAGGATGATCAGGTCCGGCTCCTCCTCGAGCACAGCCGAGATGGCCTGCGCGCCGTTGCCGACCGCTCGCACCGCGAAGCCGGCGAAGCGCAGGCTCGTGGTCAGCAGGTCGCGGATGTTGGGCTCGTCGTCGACGATCAGGATCTTGGGGCCGTCACTCATGCACGCAAGTATCTGCGCGCCTCCTCGGTGTTGTCTGTGAGCCGAGCGCGAGTCACCCGGGTGAGCGCAGCGTGCCCACTCTCACCGGGCCGTGTGCTCGCCGGGCCAGTCCGTGTTGGGCACGAGCGCGATGCGCGTCGTCAGCTCGAGCAGCTCGTCGGGCACGGCGAGGGTGAAGGCCACGCCGTCGCGGTGCTCGAGGACGGCGGTGTAGCCGGAGGCGCGGGCGATCTGCCACCCGGGGAAGGCCTCGACCGGGGCCGAGACGACCCGCGCCTCCTCCGCGTCGTCCAGCTCGCCGAGGGCGCTCAGGCCGGCGAAGAGGTGGTCCTTGACCGGCGAGCCCGCCAGGAGGTCGGAGCGCTCGAGCACCTCGGGGTCGGGGCTCCAGGTGACGACGCTCAGCACGGAGCCGGCGTGCAGCCCGCCCTGCACCTCGTAGCTGCGCTCGACCGAGACGACCACCGAGGCGTCCCACTCCGCGACGCGCGCCTGCTGGCCGACGAACGCCAGCGCGTCGTGGTCGAGGGAGGCGACCAGCGGTCCGAAGGTCGCCGTCGCCGACTGGTCGGCCAGGAACACCCGCCGCAGGCTGTCGCGCCAGAGCTCGTCGTCGCCCAGCGACAGGTCGTGCGCGTCGCTCATGCCGCCAGCGCGGGGGAGTCGAGGATCGTGTAGCTGTAGCCCTGCTCGGCGAGGAAGCGCTGACGGTTCTGCGCGAACTCCTGGTCGACCGTGTCGCGGCTGACGAGCGTGTAGAACGACGCCGGCAGGCCGGACTTCTTGGGGCGGAGCAGGCGACCGAGGCGCTGGGCCTCCTCCTGCCGGGAGCCGAAGGAGCCGCTGACCTGGATCGCGACGGTCGCCTCGGGCAGGTCGACGGAGAAGTTGGCCACCTTCGACACGACGAGCACCTTGAGCTCGCCGTCGCGGAACGCCTGGAAGAGCCGCTCGCGCTCGTCGATCGGCGTCGCGCCCGTGAGCGTCGGGGCGTCGAGCACGGCGGCGAGCTCGTCGAGCTGGTCGAGGTACTGGCCGATGACGAGGATCTGCTCGCCCTCGTGGCGGTGAACCAGGTGCGAGACGACGTCGAGCTTGGCGGGCGCCGTGGCGGCGAGGCGGTAGCGCTCGTCGTCGGGGGCGGCGGCGTACTCGAGCCGGTCGTGCTGGGGCAGGTCGACCCGCACCTCGTAGCAGCTGGCCGGCGAGATGTAGCCCTGCGCCTCGATCTCCTTCCACGGGGCGTCGAAGCGCTTGGGGCCGATCAGGCTGAAGACGTCGCTCTCGCGGCCGTCCTCGCGCACGAGCGTCGCGGTGAGGCCGAGCCGCCGCCGGGCCTGCAGCTCGGCGGTCAGCTTGAAGACCGGTGCGGGGAGCAGGTGCACCTCGTCGTAGACCACGAGGCCCCAGTCGAGGGCGTCGAGCAGCGAGAGGTGCGTGTACTGGCCGCCGCGTCGGGCGGTGAGGATCTGGTACGTCGCGATGGTGACCGGCTTGACCTCCTTGACGGAGCCCGAGTACTCGCCGATCTCGTCCTCCGTCAGGGAGGTGCGCTTGAGGAGCTCGTCGCGCCACTGGCGCGCGCTCACGGTGTTCGTGACGAGGATGAGCGTCGTCGTGCCGGCCTTCGCCATCGCGCCCGCCCCGACGAGGGTCTTGCCCGCGCCGCAGGGGAGGACCACGACGCCGGAGCCGCCCTCGAAGAAGTTGTCGATGGCCTGCTGCTGGTAGCCGCGGAGCTCCCAGCCGTCAGGGTCGAGCTCGATCGCGTGCGGGGTGCCGGGGGTGTAGCCGGCGTGGTCCTCCGCGGGCCAGCCGAGCTTGACCAGCTGCTGCTTGACCTCGCCGCGGGCCCAGGGCAGGAGCTCCCACTCGGTGTCGCTGCGGCGGACGCCGAGCAGCTCGCCGACCTTCTTGGCCCGCGTGACCTCGCTGAGCACCGAGGAGTCGGTGCCCCGCAGCACGAGGGCGCCCTCGTCGTCGCGCTCGATCACGATGCGGCCGTAGCGCGCGACCGTCTCGGCGATGTCGACGCTGACGCTCTGCGGCACCGGGAACTTGGAGTACTTCTCGAGGGTGCCGAGCATGTCGTCGGCCGTGTGGCCGGCGGCCCGGGCGTTCCAGAGGCCGAGTCGGGTGATGCGGTAGGTGTGGACGTGCTCGGGGGCACGCTCGAGCTCCGCGAAGACCGCGAGGTCGTGGCGGGCGTCGCCTGCGTCGGGGTGCGCGACCTCGAGCAGGACGGTTCGATCGCTCTGCACGATCAGGGGGCCGGTCATGAGGATCGAGTCTAGGCGGGGCCCCCGACACCGCTCACAGGGTGACGGGGAGCGGCCCGGTGCCGGCTCAGGTGGCGCTCGACACCGCGACGACGTGCGACAGCGGCAGCGTGCGCTCGACGTCGGACTTCTTGTCGCGGCCCCGGACGCGTCCGCCGCCGATGCCGGTGGGCTCCATCTCGAGGTGGGTGGTGCTGCCGTCGGGCATGGCGATGGTCACGGTGACCGTGAGCCGGCCCTTCACGGCGGCGTCGAGCTGCCGGGCGATCCAGGCGCGGTCGGTCGTCTCGGGGCTGCCGCCCGACGCCGCCGCGGCGCCGGCTTCGCGGAGGCGCTCGACCATCTCGCGGAGCGGGTCGCGGGCCTCGACCGGGGCCGGTCGCCGCGGGCGACGGCGCACCGGCGGCGCCGACTCGTCGCCGTCGGGGTCGACCAGCACGACCGGGTACCGCTCGTCGCTGAGCGCCCAGAACACCGTCTCGCGCTCGAAGCGGCTGGCGACGCGCTGGCCGTCGAGCCGCTGCAGCCCGAGGGGCGAGAGCGCGTGGTCGACCTCGAGGGTGTCGACGTCGGAGCGCTTGACGGCGCTGACGACCGAGGCCGTGCCCTCGGGCAGGTCGGTGGCCGCGGGGTCGGCGGCGGCGACGCGGAAGCGCCCGTGCCGCTCGGCCGACTGCTGGATCAGGTACTCGAGCGGCTGCGGGATGCCCGAGAGCGAGATGCCGGAGAGGAACTCGCGCAGGCTGTCGGCCGTCTCGCCCCGGGTCAGCGCCCGCTGGATGCCGCCCTCGGTGATGCGGTAGGTGGCGGCGAGGCCGGCGCTCTCGACGTCGGCGACGACGCGGAGGCGGGCGTCGAGCGCCGGGGCGAGCGGGCCGGGCGAGACGACGGTGAGGTCGTGCTGCAGGTACACCTCGTCGATCGCGTCGGGCAGGAGCTCGGCGACGCGGGCCCGCGCGGCCTCGGGCCCCTCGCGGAAGAGCGCGACGGCGGCGGAGGTCGGCGAGCCGCCCGAGGTGAGGCCGAGCAGCTGGGCCGCCCGCTCGAAGGAGGCGAGGCGCTCGCCGATCCACGCGCCTCCGGCCGGGTAGGCCCACGCGGTGAACTCGGCCAGGGGCTCGCCCCACGACGTCTCGACCCGCTGCGACAGCACGGCGAGGATCTCGGTCGGCAGGGTCGCGAGCCACGCCCGGGTGAGCTGCTCCCAGCGGTCGGGCCAGGAGGCGGCGAGCCAGTCGACGGCGTCGGCGGTGGTCGCGTAGCCGTCGGGCCCCGAGGCGGCGAGCCCGGCCCGCGCCGCGATCGCGAGCACGACGGGCACGTCGTCGACGTCGAGGTGCGCGGCCTCGGCCAGGCGGCGCGTCTCGGGCAGGGCGAGCCCGCCCTTGGCGAGCTCGCGGGCCGGCGAGCGGTCGAGGGCGCGCAGGATCTCGGCGACCTCGATCACCACGGCGTAGAGCCGCTCGGCCGACCGGGCGTCGACGGCGGCGCGGTCGACGTCGCCGACGCTCTCGAGCACGACGGGCGGGTGCACGGCGCCGAGCCGCGCGGGGGAGAGCTCGGGGTCGTCGTCGAGCCGCTCGCCCACCGCGTCGAGGGTGCTGAGGGAGTCGCCGGTGCGGACGGCGAGGAAGAGGTCGACGAGGTGGTCGCCGGCCGCCCGCACGCCGTCGCTGTCGACGTCGAAGACGGTGTCGAGCCGCGCGGCCAGCGCATCGGCGTCGCCCGGGACGCGGGCCGCCTGGAGCACGAGCAGCTCCGTCCGGTCGAGGCGCGTCAGCGCGTCACGGACGGACGAGGGGTCGAGGAGGGTGTCGGCGAGGTCGAAGGCGTCGTTCACCGAGGAGGCGCGGACGAGCCGCGGGGCGAGCCTCCGCACCAGCTCGTCGGGCGGGGTGTCGCGGAGGACTCCGGCGAGGTCGAGAGCACTGGACATGGGCGGGTCCTCCTGGGGGCGCGCAGCCGTCGGCTGCGGCTAGCGTGTGGTGCCTCGGGTCTCTCGACCGCGTCGGACGACGGTGGCCACGACGAAGGCGATGATGAGCAGGATCGCGATGGGGAAGCCGACCAGCGGCAGGACGGTCACCGCGGGCCAGACGCCCGCCGTGTAGTTGGAGACGCCGACGAGGGTGCCGACGATGCGGGCCAGGAAGGCCAGCACGGAGAGCCCCACGACGGCGGCGATCATGGAGACCAGGACGCGTTCAGTACGATGGACGCCGCCGGACACGGTCGGGTCTTTGATCTCTGCCACGTGCACAGGATAGTGGGGCGTGCTCGGAGAGCGCGCCCTAAGCTGAGGTCTCCGTCCGGCAGACCCGGGCGGTGGAGCCCCCGGGAGCCGCGGCCGAGGCCGCGCACCCCCACCGAGCACCGACACCAACCCCCGACGAGGAGTCACGTCATGCCCACCGGCAAGGTCAAGTTCTACGACGACGAGAAGGGCTTCGGCTTCATCACCAGCGATGACGGCGCCGAGGTGTTCCTGCACGCGTCGGCCCTGCCCGCCGGCACCGTGGGCGTCAAGGCCGGCACCCGGCTCGAGTTCGGCATCGCCGACGGCAAGCGCGGTGCCCAGGCCCTCTCCGTCCGGGTGCTCGAGACCGCCCCGAGCCTCGCCAAGATGAACCGTCGCTCCGCCGACGACATGGCCGTCATCGTCGAGGACCTCGTGAAGGTGCTCGACAAGGCCGGCGGCGACCTGCGGCACGGCCGCTACCCGCAGAACGGCGCCCGCATCGCCGTGCTGCTCCGCACCGTCGCGGACTCGTTCGATGTCTGACGCCGCCGCGCAGCCGACCGGGTCGGCCCACGCCGAGCTCGCTCGCCGGGCGCTCACCGAGATCACCCCGCCCGACACCATCGGTGCCGAGCTCGAGCCGGTCGACGAGGTCGACGGCGTCGTCAGCGTGCGCTTCGCCACCCTGCTGCCCGGCTACCCGGGCTGGGCCTGGACGGTCAGCGTCGCGCAGGTCGAGGGCCAGGAGTCCACCGTGCTCGAGGTCGAGCTGCTGCCCGGCGACGACGCCCTCGTCGCGCCCGAGTGGGTGCCGTGGGCCGACCGCCTCGCCGCCCAGGGGGCGGACGACGAGTCCGACGAGGACGAGGACGACGAGGACGAGGACGACGAGTCGGACGACGACGACGAGTCTGACGAAGACTCGGACGACGATGACGACTCGGACGACGACGACGACTCGGACGACGACGACGACGACTCGGACGACGACGACTCGGACGACGACGACTCCGACGATGACGAGCCCCAGGCGGTCGTGCACGGCGGCGACGTCGACGGCGTCGACATCGACGGGCTCGACTCGCACGACCGTTCGGACGACGACTCCGACGACGACGACGACTCCGACTCCGACGACTCGGACGACGACTCCGACTCCGACGCGGCGCCCCGCGAGGAGAGCTCGCCGCGCCGTCGACGTCGCCGCCGCTGACCCGGTCGACCCGACCCGCGACTCCTCGGGCCCTGGGCCCACGACGACGCCCCCGCCACCTCTCGGTGACGGGGGCGTCTCGCGGTCTCGGCGAGGTGGGGCCTAGAGGGCGCCGACCACGTGCTCGATCGAGCGGATCAGCTGGCGCACGTCGTCGGGCTCGATGGCCGTGAACGTCGCGACGCGGAGCTGGTTGCGGCCGAGCTTGCGGTACGGCTCGGTGTCGACGATGCCGTTGGCGCGCAGCGCCGCGGCCACGGCGGCGGCGTCGATCGACTCGGCGAAGTCGATCGTCGCGACGACCTGCGAACGGTGCGACGGGTCGACGACGAAGGGCGTGGTGTACTCGGAGGCGGTGGCCCAGTCGTACAGCGCCGACGACGACTCGCGGGTGCGGGCGTCGGCCCAGGCGAGGCCGCCGTTGTCGAGGATCCAGCGGGTCTGGTCCTCGAGGAGCAGCAGGGTCGTGAGGGCGGGGGTGTTCAGGGTCTGGTCGAGGCGCGAGTTGTCGATCGCGTTCTTCAGGCTGAGGAACTCGGGCACGTAGCGGCCGCTCGCGGCGATGCGCTCGACGCGCTCGATCGCCGCCGGCGAGAAGAGCGCCAGCCAGAGGCCGCCGTCGGAGGCGAAGTTCTTCTGCGGCGCGAAGTAGTAGACGTCGGCCTGCGAGGCGTCGAAGTCGACGCCGCCGGCCGCGCTGGTGGCGTCGACGACGGTGAGGGCCCCCGCGTCGCCGGCGACCCGGGTGACGGGCGCCATGACGCCGGTCGACGTCTCGTTGTGCGGCCAGGCGTAGACGTCGACGCCCTCGAGCACCTCGACCTCGGCGCGCGAGCCGGGCTCGGCGCGGACGACGTGCGGGGCCTCGAGCCACGGCGTCGCCGTCGCGGCGGCGAACTTCGAGCCGAACTCGCCGAACGTGAGGTTCTCGGCCCGGCGCTCGACGAGGCCGAACGCCGCGGCGTCCCAGAAGGCGGTCGAGCCGCCGTTGCCGAGCACGACCTCGTAGCCGTCGGGCAGGTCGAAGAGCTCGGCGAGGCCCGCGCGCACGCGGCCCACGAGCTGCTTGACCGGGGCCTGGCGGTGCGACGTGCCGAGCAGGGAGGCCCCGGCCGTCACGAGGTGCTCGAGCTGAGCGCCGCGGATCTTCGAGGGGCCGCAGCCGAAGCGGCCGTCGGTGGGGAGCAGGTCTGTGGGAATGGAGATGTCCGCCATGGGTCGATCGTAGTGGGGCGCGCGAGGCTCCCCGTCGGGCCGGGTAAGCTTGCGACGTTGTCCGCGCATCACCTGGGGAGGCCCCGTTGACCGATCTCGTCGACACCACAGAGATGTACCTCCGCACGATCCTCGACCTCGAAGAAGAGGGCATCGTGCCGCTCCGGGCGCGCATCTCCGAGCGACTCGGCCACTCCGGCCCGACGGTCTCGCAGACCATCGCCCGCATGGAGCGCGACGGGCTCGTCGTCGTCTCCGGCGACCGCCACCTCGAGCTCACGACCGAGGGGCGCAGCAAGGCCACCCACGTGATGCGCAAGCACCGCCTGGCCGAGCGCCTGCTCGCCGACGTGATCGGGCTCGACTGGGCCTACGTGCACGACGAGGCCTGCCGGTGGGAGCACGTCATGAGCGAGCAGGTCGAGCGCCGTCTGCTCGAGATGCTCCACCACCCCACCGAGTCGCCCTACGGCAACCCCATCCCCGGGCTCGACGAGCTCGGCGACTCGCCGGCCGGGCGGTTCCTCGACGGCGTCGTCAACCTCGTCTCGGTGCTCGCCGAGAACCCCGAGGGCGTCACACGACCCGTGCGTCGCCTCGCCGAGCCGGTGCAGTTCGAGCCCGAGCTGCTGCAGCAGCTGCACGACGCGGGCGTCACCCCGGGCGGCGTCGCCACGGTGACGAAGTCGGGCACCTACGTGCTCGTCCGCGTCGAGGGCCACGACGAGGGCCTCGAGCTGCCGACCGAGGTCGCGCAGCACATCTACGTCACGGCCTAGCCGGGGGAGGCGCCCGGCCGGCTCCCAGGAGGCGTACGGCGGGCACATCGGTCCTTTACCGATTCGTTACAAAAGTCCTCCTCGAGGATGATTTCACCGCCTCCCTCGGGTATGGTCGCTGAGTCCCCGCGCCAGGAAGCCGGCGTGGAGGCCCGTGGCAGGACGTCTCGTGCACCCGTCTCCTGTCGCTTGTCGTGAACTGACGAACGGATGGGGCAACTTCCCTAGGGTTGTCGAGACGCAGGAGACCCGCCCTCTTGACCCTCACCGAGCCCACCCAGCCCGGAGGCGCACCCGACGCCCTCCGCACTCCCCGCACCGACCTCCAGACCCGCACCGACCTCACGCCCCGCAGCGCTCTCCCGACCCGAGCCGACCTCCCGACGCGCTCCTCCGTCCGTGCCGCCGCCCTCGCGGCAGCGGCCGCCGAGGCCGCCGCCGCTCGACCGACCCGCCGGTCGCGAGGCAAGCGGACCGTCGCGACGGCCGCCGTCATGACGCTCACCGCCGGCCTGTTCGGCACGATGGCCCTGCCGGCCTTCGCCCAGACGGCGCCGGCCTCGACCGGCTCGAGCGAGGCCGCCGCCGAGTCGGCGTCGCGCCAGGCCGACGGCCAGACCGTCGCGGTCGACGCCACGGTCGCCGCCGCCGACGCGTCGCGCGACGGCTACACCGCCACCTCGCAGGAGTCGCTCGACGCCGCGGCCGCCGCGGTGGCCCTCGCCTCGCAGCGCGAGGCCGAGCGGGCCCAGCTCGCCGCGTCCTACGACAGCTACACCGGCCCCACCGCGTCGGAGTACCTCTCCGGCTCGGGCACGGCCGCCACGGCGACCTCGACCGCCACGGGCACGACCGCGACCCCCGGCGCGTTCAGCCTCGCGAACGTCTACCAGACGGCGCTGCAGTACGTCGGCACGCCCTACGTCTTCGGCGGCGCGACCCCGGCCGGGTTCGACTGCTCGGGCTTCGTCATGTTCGTCTACGCGCAGTACGGCATCTCGATGCCGCACTCGGTGACCGCGCAGGGCGCTCTCGGCACGCCGATCTCGGCCTCCGAGGCCCAGCCCGGCGACGTCGTCATCTTCAACGACGGGTCGCACGACGGCTTCTACGCCGGCAACGGGATGATCCTCGACGCGCCGAAGCCCGGCGGCTCGGTCAGCGTCCGCCCGCTGTGGACGAGCGCCGTGCACTACGTGCGCTTCGGGGTCTGAGCCGACCCGCGCCTCCCGCACCGCGCCTCCCGCGCTCGTGAACGGACTGTGAAGAGCCGCCCCGCCTCTAGGCAGGGCGGCTCTCGCGGGTTAACCTGGCGCTCTCGGAGCACTGCTGAGACCAGGAGCGTCACATGAGCCGTTCGACCGCCGCCCGCACCATGGGTGCGTCGTCGAGCGAGCACATACGACACCCCGCCCGATGACCAGAGCACCGTCACGCGTGACGGTGCTCTTCTCGTCTGCGGACTGCTGGCCCAGCTCTCACCGAGGGCAGTCGAATCCCTGGAAGCCGTCCAGGGTGCTTCGAAAGGGAAAGCATGCGCACTCTCGTCCTCAACGCCGGTTACGAGCCCCTCGCGGTCGTCTCGTTCCGACGAGCCCTCGTGCTCGTCATGACCCAGAAGGCGACGGTGCTGGCCGCCGACGCCGAGCACCCCGTGGTCAGCACCGGCTTCGCCTACGACCGCCCGTCGGTGATCGTGCTGACGCGCTACGTGAAGATCCCGCACTCGCGGTCGGTGCCGGTGTCGCGGCGCGGAGTGCTGCGGCGCGACGCCCACCGCTGCGCCTACTGCGGCGCCACGGCGTCGACCATCGACCACGTGCAGCCGCGGTCGCGCGGCGGCGCCGACAGCTGGGAGAACCTCGTCGCCTGCTGCCTGCGCTGCAACAACGTCAAGAGCGACCGGACGCCGGCCGAGATGGGCTGGTCGCTGCGCTGGCAGCCGAAGGCGCCGCACGGCGTCGGCTGGGTCGTGCGCGGGGTCGAGCGGCCGCAGGAGGAGTGGGACGCGTTCCTCGCGGCCGCGTAGGCGCGGGCGCGGGTTCGGTAGACTCGCCGGGTCAGCCTCTGTAGCTCAATGGAAGAGCAGTTCCGTCCTAAGGAAAGGGTTGGGGGTTCGAGTCCCTCCAGGGGCACCACCACGACTCCCGCCCTCGTCACGAGGTCGCTGAGGAGCTCGTCCGCGCTGAGGCCACGATGTCTCGCGGAGAACGCTCCGGGCGTCGCCCTCCAGGGGCACGTGACTCGAGAGGGACGTGCCCTGCTCGGCAGGACCGCTCCCCGTCCCGGTGCTCGTCCGGCCGACCGTGGCCGTGAGCACGCGAGCCTCGTGGCGGCGAAGGGACACGCGGGCTGACGACCGAGCTCCGCGCGCCCCGCTCAGACCGCCTCCCCGACGCCTGTCCAGTGTCGGTGCTGCTCGCCAGACTGGCCATGACCCGGGTTCTCCAGGACGTGTCCGCCCGAGACGCTCGTCTCGCCTCCGTGAACATTGACAGGACATACGGACATGCGTAGTCTCATCACGTCGTCGAGGTCCAGGGCGGCCCCGCAGCGACGAAGCTGGGGAGAGCAACCACTACCAACGGAGGACTCGTGGTCACCAACACGTCAGGGAGCAGCCCTCGGACGGCGCTCCCCGCCCTGGTCTCAGGGCCGCACACGAAGAGACTGGGGACGGTAGCGGTCATCGCCACCTTCGGCGGTCTCCTCTTCGGCTACGACACCGGCGTCATCAACGGTGCCCTCGACTCGATGGAGGAGAGCCTCGGGCTGACCCCCGCCAGCGAGGGGATCATGGTCTCGGCCATCCTCGTCGGCGCCGCGGTCGGCGCGTTCTTCATCGGCCGCGTCTCCGACGCGTTCGGGCGCAAGCCCACGATCAACACCCTCGCGATCCTCTTCTTCTTCGCCGCCCTGGCCTGCGTGCTCGCCCCGACCTGGGAGTTCCTGACGGGAGCACGGTTCTTCCTCGGCATCGCGGTCGGTGGGGCATCGGTCACCGTCCCGGTCTTCCTCGCCGAGCTCGCGCCGACCGAGCAGCGCGGCGGGCTCGTCAGCCGCAACGAACTCATGATCGTCTCGGGCCAGCTGGCCGCCTTCACCATCAACGCCGTCATCGGCAGCGTCTGGGGTGAGCACGACAACGTGTGGCGGTACATGCTCTCCGTCGCCGTCCTGCCCGCCATCGCCCTCTTCGTCGGCATGTTCCGGGTCCCCGAGAGCCCGCGCTGGCTCATCGCCAAGGGCCGTGACGACGACGCTCTCGCCGTGCTCAAGCAGATCCGTGCCGACGACCGGGCCGTCGCCGAGATGGCCGAGGTCCGCCTCCTCGCCGCGGAGGAGAAGGAGGCCAAGAGCGCCCGTCTCGCCGACCTCGTGGCGGAGCCCTGGCTCCGCAAGATCCTGTTCATCGGGATCGGGCTGGCCATCGCCCAGCAGCTCACCGGCATCAACTCGATCATGTACTACGGCACCCAGGTGCTCCAGCAGTCCGGCTTCTCCCAGAGCGGTGCCCTCATCGCCAACGTCGGGGCCGGCGTCATCGCGGTCGTCGCGATGCTCGTCGCCCTGCGCGTGATCAACAAGGTCGGCCGACGCAACATGCTCATGTTCGGCTTCGCCGGCGTGACCGTCTTCCACCTGCTGATCGGCCTGTCGTCGCTCCTCATCCCCGAGGGCCTCGGGCGCGCGATCGTCGTGCTGATCTTCGTCATCTGCTTCGTCGGCACCATGCAGGGCACCATCGGGCCGCTGGTCTGGCTGATGCTCTCCGAGATCTTCCCGCTGAAGCTGCGCGGCGTCGGGATGGGCCTCACCGTGCTCATCCTCTGGCTGACCAACTTCGCCGTCAGCCTGCTGTTCCCCATCCTCGTGGCGGGCATCGGCATCTCGACGACGTTCTTCATCTTCGCGGTGCTGAACGCCGCCTCCCTCGTCTTCGCCGCCACCCGGGTGCCCGAGACGAACGGGCGCTCGCTCGAGCAGCTCGAGGAGGACTTCAGCACCGGAGCCATCTACGTCGTGAAGGACGCCAAGTGACCACCGAGAACAGCACGAGCCCGCTCGACGTCCTCACCATGGGCCGCATCGGCGTCGACATCTACCCGCAGCAGTCCGGCGTGCCCCTCGAGCAGGTCGAGACGTTCAGCAAGTCCGTCGGGGGCAGCGCCACCAACGTGGCCGTCGCGGCCGCGCGGTACGGCCGCCGAGCAGCAGTCCTGACGCGGACGGGCAACGACCCGTTCGGCCGCTACGCGGTCCAGGAGCTGGAGAGGCTCGGCGTCTCGACCCGACTGATCTCCACGGTCGAGGGCCTGGCCACGCCCGTGACGTTCTGCGAGATCTTCCCGCCCGACGACTTCCCGCTCTACTTCTACCGCCAGCCGAAGGCCCCTGACCTGATGATCAGCGCGGGCACGCTGGACCTCGCCGCCATCGAGCAGGCAGGGGTCTTCTGGGCGACCGTCACCGGCCTCAGCGAGGAGCCGAGCCGCCAGGCGCACCACGTCGCCTGGCAGACCCGGGCCCGTCGGCCGCTGACGATCCTCGACCTCGACTACCGACCGATGTTCTGGAGCAGCCCCGAGGTCGCCCACCGCGAGGTCGAGCGCGCCCTCGAGCACGTCACGGTCGCCGTCGGCAACCGCGAGGAGTGCGAGGTCGCCGTCGGCGAGACCGATCCCGATCGGGCCGCCGACGCGCTGCTCGAGCGGGGCGTCGAGCTCGCCGTCGTGAAGCAGGGGCCGAAGGGCGTGCTGGCCAAGACCCGCGACGAGCGGGTGGAGGTGCCCGCGCACCTCGTCGAGGTCATCAACGGCCTCGGCTCCGGCGACGGCTTCGGCGGCGCCCTCTGCCACGGCCTGCTCGAGGGCTGGTCGCTCGACCGAACCCTCCGCTTCGCGAACGCGGCCGGCGGCATCGTCGCCACCCGCTTCGAGTGCTCCACCGCCATGCCGACGACCGCGGAGGTCGAGGCCGTCCTCGAGGAGGCGCACCGTGCCTGAGCAGACCACCAGCGTCGACGAGGCGGTCACCGCCCCGCAGTTCGACCGTCTCCGGGAGATCCGGGCGACCGAGCCGGAGCGTCTCAGCGAGGTCCTCGCCTCGCGCACGCGCCGCCGGCCGCTCGAGCGTGACGGCAAGCTCTTCATCGTCGCGGCCGACCACCCGGCACGGGGCGCCCTGGGCGTCCGAGCCGACGCGACCGCGATGGCCGACCGGTACGACCTCCTCCGCCGCCTCGTCGTGGCCCTCGGTCGACCGGGCGTGGACGGAGTCCTCGGCACGCCGGACATCGTCGAGGACCTCGCCCTGCTCGGTGCACTGGACGGCAAGGTCGTCGTCGGCAGCATGAACCGGGGCGGCCTGCAGGGCGCCTCGTTCGAGCTCGACGACCGCTTCACCGCCTACTCGGCGGCGTCGATCGCGGCCGCGGGACTCGACTTCGCGAAGCTGCTCGTGCGCATCGGCCTCGGCGACCCGGGCACCGCGGCGACGCTCGAGGCGACCGCCCGCGCCGTCACGGAGTCCGCGGCGCTGCGCCTCCCGATCATGCTCGAGCCGTTCATGAGCGACCGGCGCGACGGACGGGTCGTCAACGACCTCACCGCCGACGCCGTCATCAAGTCCGTCGCCGTCGCGTCCGGCCTGGGGGAGTCGTCGGCCTACAGCTGGCTGAAGCTGCCCGTCGTCGACGAGATGGAGCGGGTGATGGCGTCGACGACGCTGCCGACCCTCCTGCTCGGGGGCGACCCCACCGGCCACCCCGACGAGACCTACGCCCGCTGGGGCGACGCCCTCGCCCTCCCCGGGGTCCGCGGCCTCGTCGTCGGACGCACCCTGCTCTACCCCGGCGACGGCGACGTCGCCGCGGCCGTCGACGTGGCCGCCGGCCTCGTGCACACGGCCGAGCCCGCCCGACGCTGACCGCGCCTCCTCTCGAGATCCGGAACGGAACCACCATGACCACCACCACCAGCACCACGTCCGCCGCCGGCACCGTCGCCGCCGACGGCCGCCCCCTCGTCGCGCACTGGATCGACAACGCGGAGGTGCCCGGCACGAGCGGCCGCACCGCCCCCGTGTACGACCCCGCCCTCGGCGTCGTCACGAAGGACGTCTCGCTCGCCGACCAGTCCGAGATCGACGCTGCCGTCGCCTCCGCCGCCCGGGCCTTCCCCGCCTGGCGCGATCTGTCGATCACGAAGCGGCAGCAGATCATGTTCCGCTTCCGTGAGCTGCTCAACGAGCGCAAGGGCGAGCTCGCCGAGATCCTGACGTCCGAGCACGGCAAGGTGCTCAGCGACGCCCTCGGCGAGATCACGCGCGGACTCGAGGTCGTCGAGCTGGCGACGGGGTTCCCGCACCTGATCAAGGGCGAGTTCTCCCAGCAGGTCTCAACCGGGGTCGACGTCTACTCGACGAAGGCGCCCCTCGGCGTCGTCGGGATCATCAGCCCGTTCAACTTCCCCGCGATGGTGCCGATGTGGTTCTTCCCCATCGCGATCGCCGTCGGGAACACCGTCGTCCTCAAGCCCAGCGAGAAGGACCCGTCCAGCGCGATGTTCCTCGCCCGCCTCTTCGCCGAGGCCGGTCTGCCCGAGGGCGTGTTCAACGTCCTCCACGGCGACAAGGAAGCCGTCGACGGACTGCTCACCCACCCCGAGGTCAAGAGCATCTCGTTCGTCGGGTCCACCCCGATCGCGCAGTACATCTACGAGACCGCCGCCCAGCACGGCAAGCGCGTCCAGGCGCTCGGCGGCGCGAAGAACCACATGCTCGTGCTGCCCGACGCGGACCTCGACCTCGTCGCCGACAGCGCCATCAACGCCGGTTTCGGGTCGGCGGGCGAACGCTGCATGGCGATCAGCGTCGTCGTCGCGGTGGAGCCCGTCGCCGACGAGCTGATCGAGAAGATCACCGAGCGCATGGCCGGCCTCACGGTCGGCGACGGCCGACGGAGCTGCGACATGGGCCCCCTGGTCACCGAGCAGCACCGCGACAAGGTCGCGAGCTACATCGACGTCGCCCTCGAGGACGGCGCCGTCGTCGTCGTCGACGGCCGCGGCGTCGAGGTCGACGGCGAGGCCGACGGCTTCTGGCTCGGCCCCACCCTGATCGACCAGGTGCCCCTGACCAGCCGCGTCTACACGGAGGAGATCTTCGGGCCCGTCCTCTCCGTCGTGAGGGTCGCCTCCTACGAGGAGGGCGTCGCGCTCATCAACGCGGGCGCGTACGGCAACGGCACCGCGATCTTCACCAACGACGGAGGCGCGGCGCGGCGCTTCCAGGCCGAGATCGAGGTCGGGATGATCGGCATCAACGTGCCCATCCCCGTGCCCGTCGCCTACTACTCGTTCGGCGGCTTCAAGGACAGCATCTTCGGCTCCGACAAGGCCTACGGGATGCAGGGCTTCGAGTTCTTCACCCGCGAGAAGGCGATCACGTCGCGCTGGCTCGACCCGAGCCACGGCGGCGTCGACCTCGGGTTCCCCCAGAACTGACCGGTGGACGACATGGACGACGAGACGCGCTGGTTCTTCCCCCGCGGCGACCTGGCCCACGACGACTGGCAGACCGTGGTCGACGGCGAGCTCGACGGCTGGCAGCACACCGGCCTGCGCGTCGGGGAGCTCGTCGACGGTGCCGAGCTGCGGCTGGCCCCACGGCAGGTGGAGCGCATGGTCGTGCCGCTGACCGGCGACGTCGTCGTCGAGTGGAGCGACGAGCGAGGCGGCTCGGGGACGGTCGAGCTCGCCGGGCGGCCCTCCGTCTTCGAGGGGCCGGCCGACGTCGTCTACCTCGGGGTCGGCACGGAGGCGCGCCTCACCGGATCGGGTCGCGTCGCGGTCGCCGAGGCGCCCGCCGACCAGGTGCTCGACGTGCAGGTGCTGCGTGCCGCCGACATCCCCGTCGAGATCAGGGGCGCGGGCCGCTCCACCCGACAGGTGCACAACTTCGGGACACCGGCGGGCCTGCACGCCCAGAAGTTGATCGTCTGCGAAGTGGTGACCCCGGCCGAGAACTGGTCGTCGTACCCGCCGCACAAGCACGACGAGTCGGTGCCCGGGACGGAGTCCCGGCTCGAGGAGATCTACTACTTCGAGTCCGCCGTCAGCCGTGGCCTCGCCGCCCCCGGCCAGGCCGACCCGTTCGGCATGTTCGCCACCTACGGCTCGCCTGCCGGGCAGATCCAGGTGGACCAGCTCGTCCGCACCGGCGACGTCGCCCTCGTGCCCTTCGGCTACCACGGCCCGGCCGTCGCCGCCCCCGGGTACGACCTGTACTACCTCAACGTCATGGCCGGCCCCGACCCCGAGCGTGCGTGGCTCATCACCGACGACCCCGCCCACGGCTGGGTGCGCACCCAGTGGGAGTCGCAGGACCCGGACCCGCGCCTTCCCTACCTCCCCTCAGCAGCACCGAAAGGACCCCGCCCGTGACGACGAAGCGACTCACCGTCGGCCAGGCACTGGTCGAGTTCCTGGCCGCCCAGTGGACCGTCGACGGCGACGTGCGGGAACGCACGATCCCCGGCATGTTCGGCATCTTCGGCCACGGCAACGTCGCCGGCGTCGGCCAGGCCCTGAAGCAGTACCACGTCGACCGCCCCGGCCTGATGCCGTACCTGCAGGCTCGCAACGAGCAGGCCATGGTCCACGAGGCCGTCGGCTACGCCCGGATGCACCGGAGGCGCGCCACCTACGCGAGCACCACCTCCGTCGGCCCCGGCGCCGCCAACATGCTCACCGCAGCGGCCCTGGCGACGACCAACCGCCTCCCCGCGCTGCTGCTGCCGAGCGACACCTTCGCGACACGGGTCAGCGACCCCGTGCTGCAGCAGATCGAGATGCCGCACGACACCTCCCTGCAGGTGACCGACGCGTTCCGGCCACTGTCGCGCTTCTTCGACCGTGTCGACCGGCCGGAGCAGCTGTTCTCGATCGCCCTCGCCGCCATGAGGGTGCTGACCGACCCTGCCGAGACCGGGGCCGTCACGATCGCCCTCCCGGAGGACGTCCAGGCCGAGTGGCTCGACGTCCCCGAGGAGTTCCTGCAGCCGCGGGAGTGGCACGTCCGTCGCCCAGTCCCCGAGCGCGGGCCGCTCGAGCGAGCCGTCGCCGCCGTCCGGTCCGCGAAGCGCCCCGTCATCGTCGCCGGCGGGGGAGTGCTCTACTCCGGCGCCGAGCAGCAGCTCGACGCCCTCGCCCGGTCGACGGGGATCCCCGTCGGGACCACGCAGGCCGGGGGAGGCGCGCTCGCCTGGGACCACCCCCAGTACCTCGGCGGCATCGGCGCCACCGGCACGACCGCCGCGAACCGCATCGCGGCCGAGGCGGACGTCGTCATCGGCATCGGCACGCGCTACAGCGACTTCACCACCGCCTCCCGAACAGCCTTCCAGGAGGCGGGCGTGCAGTTCGTGAACGTCAACATCGCCTCCTTCGACGCCTACAAGCACGGCTCCCAGCTGCCCGTCGTGGCCGACGCCCGCGAGGCGATCGACGCCCTCGGCGCAGCCCTCGCGGAGCACACGGTCCCCGCCGAGCACGCGACGCGCGTCGCCGCCGAGAAGGCCGCGTGGGACGACCTGGTCGACGAGGCGTTCCTGCCGTCCGGTCTCGCCCTGCCCGGCCAGCCCGAGATCATCGGCGCGGTCCAGGCCGCCAGCGACCCCACCGACGTCGTCGTCCAGGCGGCGGGGTCGCTCCCCGGCGACCTGCACAAGCTCTGGCGCGTCCGCGACCCGCTGGGCTACCACGTCGAGTACGCGTTCTCGTGCATGGGCTACGAGATCGCCGGCGGCCTCGGCGTCAAGCGGGGCGCCCCTGATCGCGACGTCATCGTCATGGTCGGCGACGGCTCCTACCTCATGCTCCACACCGAGCTCGTCACCGCCGTCGCCGAGGGCGTGAAGATCATCGTCGTGCTCATCCAGAACCACGGCTACGCCTCGATCGGCCACCTGTCCGAGACGGTCGGCGCCGACCGCTTCGGCACCCTGTACCGCAGGCTCGACCCCGACTCCCTCGACTTCCAGGGCAGCGAGGTCCTCCCGGTCGACCTGGCGATGAACGCCCGCAGCTACGGGGTCGACGTCATCGAGGTGCAGCCCACCGAGAACGCCGTCGCCGACCTGACCGCCGCGCTGGCCGCGGCCAAGGCGTCGCCCACGACCACCCTCATCCACATCAACAGCGACCCCCTCGTCTACGCCCCCGACGGCGAGGGCTGGTGGGACGTCCCCGTCGCCCAGGTCTCCACCCTCGACGCCACCGAGGCGGCCCTCGCCGACTACCGGGAGCACCGGTCGGCCCAGCGTCCGCTCCTCGGCTGACTCCCTCCCCTCGACCTCACGACACGCTCACGAAAGGCACCGCCGCCATGACCGACACCGTCACCGATCCCGACGCCACACCCGTCGAGACCCCCTCCGCGACGACCGACCGGGGGCTGCGCATCGGCACAGCCCCCGACTCGTGGGGGGTGTGGTTCCCGGAGCACCCCAGCCAGATCCCGTGGCCGCGGTTCCTCGACGAGGTGCAGCAGGCCGGCTACCGGTGGATCGAGCTCGGCCCGTACGGCTACCTCCCCACCGACCCCCACCAGCTCGAGGACGAACTCGGCCAGCGCGGCCTCAAGCTCTCGGCCGGGACGGTCTTCACCGGCTTCCACAAGGGCGACGACCAGTGGCAGCGCGCCTGGGACCAGGCCCTCGCCGTCGCGGGGCTGGCCTCGGCGCTCGGCGCCGAGCACCTCGTCGTCATCCCCGACCTCTGGCGCAGCGACGCCACCAGCGAGGTCCTGGAGGCACGCACCCTCACCGACGACCAGTGGACGGCGCTCGGCTCCGGCCACGACAAGCTCGGCAAGGCGCTGCTCGAGGAGTTCGGGGTGAAGCAGCAGTTCCACACCCACGCCGACAGCCACGTGGGCACCCACCAGGAGACCGAGCGGTTCCTGGCCGAGACCGACGCCCGCTACACGAACCTCTGCCTCGACACCGGCCACTTCGCGTACTACGGCGGCGACGCCGTCCGCCTCGTCGAGACCCATCCCGACCGGATCGGCTACCTGCACCTCAAGCAGGTCGACTCCGACCTCCGCTTCACGGTCCTGAAGAACGACGTGCCCTTCGGCGACGCCGTCGCGATGGGCGTGATGGTCGAGCCCCCGAAGGGGGTGCCCGACCTGGCGCCGATCATCGAGGCGGTCAGCGACATCGACCCCGACATCTTCGCCATCGTCGAACAGGACATGTTCCCGGTCGAGTCGATCGACCTGCCGCTCGGCATCGCCACCCGGACCCGGGAGCACATCTTCAGCTGCTCGCGTCGCGTCCGTACCCACTAGTCGTCCCGTCACGCCGTTCGAAGGAGAACACCCATGACCATCCCCAGCACCGGAAACCTCCGCGTCGCCGTCGTCGGCGCGGGCATGATGGGCGCCGACCACGTGTCGCGCATCACGCAGCGCATCAGCGGAGCGGAGGTCGTCGCCGTCGTCGACCCCGACGTCGCCCGCGTCACGGCAGCCGCGGAGCTCGCGCCCGGCGCCGAGACCTTCGCGTCGTTCGAGGAGGCACTCGCCGCCACGCGCCTCGACGCGGTCATCATCGCGACCCCGGGGTTCCTGCACGAGCCCGTCATCCTCCCGGCCCTGGAGGCCGGACTCGCGATCCTCAGCGAGAAGCCCCTCTCCGACACGGTCGAGTCGAGCCTCCGCATCATCGAGGCCGAGCAGAGGCTCGACCGTCCGCACATCCAGGTGGGCTTCATGCGTCGCTTCGACGCCGGCTACCTCGAGCTGCGCGAGCTCGTCGCGTCGGGGGCCCACGGCGCGCTGCTCGCCCTGCACTGCGCCCACCGGAACCCGTCGACGCCTCCCAACTTCTCCGAGTCGGCCCTCATCACCGACTCGGTCATCCACGAGATCGACGTCGTGCCGTTCGTCGTGGGCGAGCCGATCGTGTCGATCGAGGTCAAGAAGCCCCGCCGCAACTCCCTCGCCCCCGACGGACTGCGCGACCCGCAGTTCGTGCTCCTCGAGACCGCCTCGGGCGTGCTGGCGATCGTCGAGATCAACGTGAACGTGCAGTTCGGCTACCAGGTGACGACGGACGCCGTGTTCGAGAGCGGCGTGGCGTCCATCGGACGCCCGCAGGGCATCGAGGTGGCCGCGGCGGGCAGCACGGGCCAGGGCATCACGCCGTCGTTCAAGGAGCGCTTCGGCGCGGCGTACGACGTCGAGGTCCAGCGCTGGGTCGACGCCGCGCACGCCGGCACCATCGACGGCCCCTCGGCGTGGGACGGCTACCTCGCGAGCGTCGTCGCCGACGCGGGCGTCGTCGCGCAGGCGTCGGGCGAGAAGGTGCCGGTGCGGTACGCGCTCGACAAGCCGGCCTTCTACGAGGTCTCGCCCGCCTCCTCCGTCCTCGCGGGGGCGTAGAGCATGGTGAAGATCGCCCTCGACCCGACGCCGCTGCACCACACCCACTCGCTGCTGGAGCTGCCCCGCAAGGTCGCCGAGCTCGGCTACGACCACCTCCAGCTGACCCCGCACGCGGACTTCATCCCGTTCTTCCGGCACCCGAAGGCCGACGACGACCTCGTCGACGCCTTCGCGGCTGCCTGCAGGGAAGCAGGGGTGCAGATCGCGTCCGTGCTGCCGGTGCTGCGCTGGTCCGGCCCGGACGAGGAGTCGCGACGCGCGGCCGTCAAGCAGTGGAAGCGGGTGATCGAGATCACGGCTCGTCTCGGCGTCGGCGTCATCAACACCGAGTTCAGCGGGCGCCCCGAGCGGCAGGAGGAGTCCGAGCGACAGTTCTACTGGTCGATGGAGGAGCTCCTGCCGATCTTCGAGCGCGAGGGGATCCAGGTGTACATCGACCCCCATCCCGACGACTTCGTCGAGGACGGCCTCGAGGCGCTGCGGGTCATCCGCGGACTGAACTCGCGGAGCGTCGGTCTCGCCTACGTGGCCTGCCACACGTTCCACTACGGCGGCGACATGGCCGGGATCATGGCGGCGGCGGGGCAGTCGCTGGGGCTGGTGCACATCGCCGACACGTTCGACCACAACCGATCGCACGGCCTGCGCTACATCAGCAACCCGCCCGGCACCGCGGCCCGGGTGCACCAGCACCTCAAGATCGGCGACGGGGACGTCGACTGGGACGGCTTCTTCGGCGGCCTGTCCGAGATCGGCTTCCTCGACCGGCCGGACACGATCGCCGTGTCGAGCGTCTTCGCCGAGGACGAGTCGGTCGACGAGGTCAGCCGGTACCAGCTCGAGCAGATCCGCTCCCGCATCGCCGCGGCCTGAGCCCCGCAGCACAGAAGAGAGCCGCCACGACGGGGGCTCGACGACCTCAGAGGAGAGCAATGAGCTCCACCACCGACTCCAGCTCCGCCACCGCCACCGCCACCGACACCGGCATCTCCGCGCCGTCGTCCGACGACCGGCCGAGCCTGCTCCGCGCCGCACAGGACACCCCCACCAGCCTCTGGAACGACTCGGCGGACCCCGCCGAACTGGCTGCCTCGATCGCGTTCGGCGCCGTCGGTGCGACCTGCAACCCGGTGATCGCCTACACGGTGATCAAGAACAACATCGACACCTGGGGCCCTCGTCTGCGCGAGATGGCCGACGAGCACCCGACCGCCGGCGAGTCCGAGCTGGGCTGGCTCGCCGTCGAGGAACTGAGCGTCCAGGCGGCGAAGCTGCTCGAGCCCGCCTTCCGGGCATCGGGCGGTCGGGACGGTCGGCTGTCGATGCAGACCGACCCCCGCCTCCACCGGGACGCCGCGGCGCTCGTCGAGCAGGCCGTGCACTTCTCCGGGCTCGCGGAGAACATCATCGTGAAGATCCCGGCGACCGAGGTCGGCATCCAGGCGATGGAGGAGGCCACGTACCGCGGCGTGAGCATCAACGCGACGGTCTCGTTCACGGTGGCTCAGGCGCTCGCCGTCGGCGCCGCGATCGAGCGCGGCCTCGACCGCCGCACGGCCGACGGGCTCGTGGACCACGAGTTCGGGTCGGTCGTGACCATCATGGGCGGTCGACTGGACGACTGGCTCAAGGCCGTGGCGAAGCGCGACCACGTGCTGATCGAGCCCGGCCACCTCGAGTGGGCCGGCGTCGCGGCGCTCAAGAAGGCCCACCACGAGTTCGTGGCGCGCGGCTACCGGTCGCGGATCCTCTCGGCCGCGTTCCGCAACCACCTGCAGTGGAGCGAGCTCGTCGGGGGAGATCTCGTCGTCTCGCCTCCGTTCCAGTGGCAGGTCGACATCAACGCGAACTCGGTGCCCGCCGAGCACCGCATCGACGTGCCCGTCGACCAGGACGTCCTCGACGCGCTGCGCGAGAAGCTCCCCGAGGAGTGGCACCGGGCCTACGACGTCGACGGCATGACGATCGACGAGTTCGAGCGCTTCGGAGCGTGCGTGGTCACCCTGCGGCAGTTCCTCGAGGCCGACGCGCAGCTCGACGCCCTGGTGCGCGACGTCATCGTCCCTGCCGTCTGAGGCGCGGCGGGGGAGGCGCGGTGTCCGTCACGGACACCGCGCCTCCCCCCCCGGCTGGACATGGCACACCGGACCCTCGCTTGTTAGTATGTAAGAACATAATCCTCTGACAGAAGGACCCACCTCATGCCCCTCGTCCGCATCGACCTCATGGCCGGCCGTTCGCCGGAACAGGTCACCGCCATCGCCGACTCGATCCACGCCTCGATCGTCGAGGTCTACGGCATCCCCGTCCGCGACCGGTTCCAGGTCGTCACCGAGCTGCCCACGGGCCGCATCGTCGCCGAGGACGCCGGGCTGGGCTTCGAGCGGACCGACGGGGTCGTCATGATCCAGATCTTCACGCAGAGGGGGCGGAGCGACGAGACGAAGCAGGCCCTCTACGCCCGCATCGCCGCGGGGCTCCACGACCTGGGCGTCGCCGGCGAGGACGTCTTCATCGGGTACGTCGAGAACGGCCCCCAGGACTGGTCGTTCGGCTTCGGCGTCGCGCAGTACATGAACGGCGAGCTGAAGGTCCCCGCCGCGGCGCCCGCGGTCGGGTGACGCGGGCGCGCGCGCTCGCCCCTCGCTGCCTAGGCTGAGCCGATGGACCGCCTGACCCGCTACGAGCGTGACGGCCTCGTGTTCGAGACCACCGACTCCGGCCCCGCGGAGGGCGAGGTGGTCGTGCTGCTGCACGGGTTCCCCGCCACCCGGGCCAGCTGGCGCGACGTCGTGCCCCGGCTCGAGGCGGCGGGGCTGCGCTGCCTCGTGCCGCTGCAG
The DNA here is from genome assembly GCF_014217665.1 of Frigoribacterium sp. NBH87. Taxonomy (NCBI): domain Bacteria; kingdom Bacillati; phylum Actinomycetota; class Actinomycetes; order Micrococcales; family Microbacteriaceae; genus Frigoribacterium; species Frigoribacterium sp. NBH87. The sequence continues at coordinate 1,346,011 of NZ_CP043650.1, read as the reverse complement.
CGCGGCTACTCGCCGGGCGCGCGACCGCGGGGGAGGCGCGCCTACCCGTCGACGGAGCTGGTCGCCGACGTCGTGGCCCTGCTCGACGAGGCCGGCATCGACCGCGCCCACGTCGTCGGGCACGACTGGGGCGTGGCCGTCGCGTGGAAGCTCGCCGCCGAGCACCCCGACCGGGTCGCCAGCCTCACGGTGCTGTCCACGCCGCACCCCGCCGCCCTGGCCGCCTCGCTGACGTCGTCGTCGCAGGCGCTGCGCTCCTGGTACATGGGCGCCTTCCAGCTGCCGTGGCTGCCCGAGGTGCTGCTCCGCCGCCGGCTGGCGCCCGTGCTGCAGGGCACGGGGCTGCCCGCCGAGCGGGCGGAGGAGTACGCGGACGCGATGCGCGACTCCCGGGCCCTCACCGGGGCGATCGCCTGGTACCGCGCCCTCTGGCTGCCGGGGGGAGGCGCGAGGCCGTCGCTGGCGACCGGTCGCGTCACCGTCCCCACCCGGTACCTGTGGGGTCGCCACGACACCGCGCTCGGACGCCGCGCGGCGGAGCTCACCGCACGTCACGTGTCGGGGCCGTACCGGTTCGTCGAGCTCGACGAGGGGCACTGGCTGCCCGAGGTCGCGCCGCGCGTCGTCGCGGAGGCCGTGCTGGACGCCGTGCGGGCGGACTGAGCGGCGAGGCCCGCGGCCTGACGGCCGCCCCGAGCCAGGGGCGGAGAGAGAACTGAGGTGGGGCCGGCATCGCGGACCCCTCCGCGGCGACCCCACCGCGAGGCCAGGGACCCGAATCCCACGACCTCGTGCGAACGGCTGAGCCGCCCGATGAGAGAGACAGTATAGGCTGTGAGCGCGAACAGGCGCGACGATGCCTCGACATGAAGAGGGTGTGACGCCCCTCGCGGTTCGGGCCGAGAGGGGCGTCCGTCCGCCGTCGGAGCGTGCCGACGGTGGGGCACATCGATCGGGGTACATCGAGGGCTAGGTGCCTCCGGGGGACAGCGCTCGACACTACGCTCCCGTCCGCCGCTCGCTCACAGGAAAGCCTCGACGCGGCGTCCGCGCCCGCCGGGGCGCCGGTACGGTCGGGGGATGACCGACGCCACGCCCCCGGCCCTGTCCACCCGTCTGGTCGTCGCCGGCTCCCTCTTCGGCGGAGCGGCGCTCCTCTTCCTCCTGCGGCTCGTCGTCGTCGCGGCCGCGTCGTCGGCGTTCGTCTTCGTCACCGTGCTGCCGGTGCTGCTCTTCGCCGCCGCCCTCGTCGTGTCGGTCTCTCTCTGGCTGGTGAGCGGCAGCCGGTCCCAGCCGGGCATCGCGGGCCCCAGCCGCCCGGGCCGGCTCGGCCTGCGCATCGCCGCCGTGGCCCTCGTCGTGGTGCCGGCCCTGACCGCGGTGCTGCCGGCGCGCTCGCTGATCGGCTGGCAGGTCGCCGTGCTCTCCAGCGCCGTGGAGTTCATCGGCCTGGTCGCGCTCGTGCTCGCCGCCGTCGTCGTCGTGCGGGTGCGCGTCGTGCCGGCGCTCGCCGGGTGGTCGCTGCTCGTCTGGGCCGCCCTCGCCGTGGTGCGGCAGCTCTTCTTCACGTCGCCCGTGTGGCTGGGCGAGGCCAGCGTCCTGATCGCCTGGGGAGGGCAGATCCTCGCCGTCCTCTCGGCGGCCTTCGTCGCGGTCGCCTGGCTGCTCGTCGGCCTGCGGCGGGCCCCGGAGGCGCGGGTCGGCTGACCGGAGCGGGCTCCGGTGGACTCGTGGCGCCGGTCGCGCCTACTTGTCGACCAGGGTGACCGAGAACGAGTAGAGGTCGGGTCGGTAGCAGTGGTACCCGACCTCGACCGCTCGCCCGGAGGCGTCGTAGGCCGTCCGGGTCATGGTGAGCAGCGGCCCGGCGGGCTCGATCTCGAGCAGCTCAGCCTCGCCGCGGGTGGCTGCACGGGCGCCGATCCGCTGCTTCGCCACCCGCATGGTCACCCCGCGGGCCCGCAGCAGCTGGTACAGCCCGTGGGCGGCCAGGTCGTCGGAGGCGAACTCGGCGAGGTCGCGCGGGAGGTAGTTCTCGAGCACCGCGACCGGCACGTCGTCGGCGAGCCGGAGGCGCCGGATGTGGTCGACGGCCGTCCCCGGGGGCAGGCCGAGCGCCGTCGCGACCTTGACGTCGGCGGGCACGACCTCGTGGCCCAGCAGCCGCGTCGACGGCGTCTGCCCGCTCGCGGCGAGGTCCTCGTAGAGGCTCGTCAGCTGGACGTCGCGCATCACCGGTCCGTGCACGACCTGGGTGCCGATGCCGCGGCGCCGCACGACCAGCCCCTTGTCGACGAGCTCCTGGATGGCGCGCCGGATCGTCGGGCGCGAGAGCCCCAGGCGCTCGCCCAGACCGACCTCGTTCTCGAGGCGTGAGCCGGGCGGCAGCTGACCGCTGAGGACGGCGGACTCGAGGCGGACGGAGATCTGGTACCAGAGCGGCACCGGGCCCCCGCGGTCCAGGTCGGCGAAGAGGTCCGCGGGCAGCTCTCCGAGGGGCCCGGACGCGGCGGTCGGCTCGGCCGCCCCGGGCGTCGTTCCGGGCGTCGTTCCGGGCGTCGTCACGGCATCGGTCATCGTGCCCCCCTCCGGGTCGTCGGACCTCCATGTGCGGACAACCCTACGCGTCGGTGCCCGCCCGGCGGGGCAGACCCGCCCCGCCGGGGGCGCGATCGGTCGGCGCGGCCCCGTGACGACGCACGGGGACGCGCGACGACGCACGGGGTCACGGGGCGACACATGACGTGATGATCCCTCGCGGGCCGACCCGCGCCTCCCTATGCTCGGCGGCACCCGGCGGGAGGCCCCCCGCCACACCGACCCAGGAGGACACCATGATCAGCCTCGAGGCGCTGACCAAGGTCCACGTGACCGGCACGACGCGCACCACGGTGCTCGACCAGGTCGACTTCTCCGTCGGCGCCGGCGAGATCGCGGCCGTCGTCGGCCCGAGCGGAGCGGGCAAGAGCACGTTGGCGGAGTGCGTCACGCTGCTGCAGCGCCCCACCTCGGGCCGGGTCGTCGTCAACGGCGACGACCTCACGGCCCTCGGCGAGCGCGACCTGCGGGTCGCGCGGCGCCGCATCGGCACGGTCTTCCAGTCGGACGGGCTCTTCGGGCGTCGCACGGCGGCCCAGAACGTCGCGCTGCCGCTCGAGTACCTCGGCGTCACGCGCGCCGAGGCGCGTCGCCGGGTCGCCGAGCTGCTCGACCGGGTCGGCCTCGGGCACCGGGCCGACGCCCGGCCGCACGAGCTGTCGGGCGGGCAGCGGCAACGCGTCGGCATCGCCCGGGCGCTCGCGCTCCGGCCCAGCGTGCTGCTGGCCGACGAGGCCACCTCCGGCCTCGACCCCGCCTCGACGGCGTCGATCGTGGGCCTGCTGCGCGAGCTGCGCGACGACCTCGGCCTGTCGATCCTCTTCGTCACGCACGAGATGGACACCGTGCTGCAGATCGCCGACAGCGTCGCCCGTCTCGACCACGGCCGCGTCGTCGAGCGGGGGCGGCTGCTCGACCTGCTGCGCGACCCCGCGTCGCCGCTCGGCACGGCGCTCCGCCCGGCCCGGCAGGCGGCCGAGGCCCCGCCCGGCGCGGGGCCGTGGCGGCTCGACTACGTCTCGGCCGACGTGCCGGCCGACTGGCCCTCCCGGCTCGGCGAGGCGCTCGGCGCCCCGGTGGCCCTGCTCGGCGCCTCGGTCGAGAGCCTGGGAGGCGCCACCGTCGGCCACGTCACCGTGGCCGTCCCCGAGGCGGTCACCGACCGCCTCCCCGGGGTCGCCGCGGCGCTCGGGCTCGCGGCCCGCCGCGCCGGGCAGGGCGCCGCCCCCGCTCAGACCCTGGACGTCGTGGGCGTCGTGGCCGGCGTGGCCGGCGCGGAGCTGGTCCGATGAGCGCCGTCCTCGCCGCCGGCGCGCCCGCCGCCTACGACAACTCGGTGCCCCTCGCCGAGATCCCCGCGCTCGTGCTGCCCGCGCTCGGCGACACCTTCCTCATGGTCGGCATCGTGATGGCGATCGTCGTCGTGCTGGGCGTGCCCCTCGGCGCGCTCGTGCACAACCTCGGCCCGGCCGGCCTCGCCCCCGCCCCCGCGGTGCACACCGTGCTCAGCGGGGTCGTGAGCATCGGCCGCTCCCTGCCCTTCCTCATCCTGATGGCGTCGATCGTGCCGTTCACCCGCTTCGTCACGGGCACGAACATCGGCATCGCCGCGGCGGTCGTCCCGATGTCGATCGCCGGCGTCGCCTTCTTCACGAGGATCGTCGAGAACTCGCTCCGCAGCGTCCCCTCCGACCGGGTGCGCGTCGCGACGGCGAGCGGGGCCTCCCCGCTGCAGATCGTCCGCACCGCCCAGCTCTCGGAGGCGCTGCCGAGCCTCATCGGCGGCCTCACGATCAACACGATCGCCATGATCGAGTACTCGGCGATCGCCGGCACCATCGGCGCGGGCGGCATCGGCTACGTCGCCGTCACCTACGGCTACCAGCGCTTCGACCACACGGTGATGATCGTCACGATCGTCCTCCTCGTGGCCACCGTCGCCGCGGTGCAGCTGATCGGCGACGCCGCCGTCCGGGCCACCAGCCCGGAGCCGGTGCCGCGCCGACGCTGGTGGCGTCGCCGCTCCCCGGGGCCGACGCCGGTCGCCGTCACCGCCGTGTGACGTCGGCCGGGGCCCCGGGTGCACCGCGCCTCCGGCCCGTCGGCGTCCGACTCCTCTCGTCTCCCCGTCTGCTCCTCTCCTCCTCACCGGACCCGGCCCCGTCGCGGTCGCCGGTGTCCCGTCACGCCCTCCGCAGCCCCGGCTGCCCGCTCCGAAGGACCCTGATCATGCCCGAGAACACGCCCGCCGCCGCCGACCCCGCCCGCACGGCCGCCCCCGCGGCCTCCGCCCACGACCACGGCTTCGAGCTGAAGCGTCGTCGTCGCTGGCCCTGGATCGCGGGCGGGGCGGCGGTCGTCGTCGCCGTCGCGGTCGCCGTCGTGGTGCCGCTCGTCCGCCCCGACGTGCCGGCCGTGGCCGAGGCGGGCGCGACCCTGACGGTCGCGACCGCCGAGGGCAACGCCTCGGAGCAGGCGCTCGTCCAGTTCGTCGCCGACGAGGTGGCCCCGAGGTACGGCATCTCGGTCGAGTTCGAGGGGCTGAGCGACAGCAACACCATCAACCGGGCGGTCAGCGAGGGCGAGATCGCCGGCACGGTCTACCAGCACTCGCTCTGGCTCGACCAGGTGCTCGCGGCCAACCCCGACTTCCGCGAGGAGGCAGCGACGCCGGTGTTCCGCTGGGGCTTCGGCCTCTGGTCGTCGAAGTACACCGACGTCAGCCAGATCCCCGACGGGGCGACGATCTCGCTCTACTCCGACCCGGCCAACGAGGCGCAGGGGCTGTCGGTGCTGGAGCGCGCCGGCCTGATCACGCTGAAGGACGGCGTCGACGTGGGCCACGCCACCCAGGACGACATCGCGTCGAACCCCAAGGGCCTCCGCTTCACCCTGCTCGACTTCGCGGCCCAGTCGCGGGCGCTGCCCGACCTCGACGCCGCCGTCGGCTACACCGAGTACTACCTGGCGGCCGGCGTCCCGATCGAGCAGCAGATCTTCGCCCCCGCCGCCCCCGACGAGTTCGCCGGCCAGCTCACGATCGGCAGCGACTTCGCCGACGAGGCGGCGGTGCGCAAGCTCGTCGAGGCGTTCCGCGACCCCGCCGTGCAGGAGTTCCTCGCGACTGACCCGCGGGTCGCGGGCATCCTGCTGCCCCTCGACGCGGAGTAGACCGAAGGCTGGGCGCGCGCCCCCCGGGGAGAGCAGAGTGGGGGCGACCCCGGGCGCCCACCGTGCCCGGCCCTGCGCGAAGGAGCACACCGTGACCGACACGACCGGCACCACCAGCACCCACGACGACGACGTCGCCAAGCTCGCGGGGCTGCTCCGCGGCTTCGACTTCGCGATGCTCACGACCATCGACGAGAAGGGCGCCCTCGTCGGCCACCCGATGACCGTGCAGGAGGCCGAGTTCGACGGCGACCTGTGGTTCATCGTCGGGCAGGACTCCTCGGCCGTGCACCACCTGGGGCGCGAGCGGACGGTCGGCGTGACGCTGAGCTCGAACGACTCCTGGGTGTCGCTCGCCGGCACGGCTGCGGTGGTCGACGACCACGCGAAGCTCGAGGAGCTGTGGAACAGCCGCGTCGAGGCGTGGTTCCCCGACGGGCCCGCCGACCCCAACGTCGGCCTGGTGAAGTTCAGCGCCGACAGCGCCGAGTACTGGGACACCCCCGGCGGCAAGGTCGCCTCGGTGCTCTCCTTCGTCAAGTCGAAGGTGACCGGCGAGGCCCTCGAGGGCGAGAACGAGAAGATCGAGCTGTAGCGACGACCGTCGCGGCGAGACGCCGCGCCGCCGGAGGGCCCGGCACACGAGCGGTGCCGGGCCCTCCGACGTCCGTCGACGAGCCGGTGTCAGAGCTCCCGGCCGAGCGACACCGTCTCCGGCTCGTCGGCGTAGTGGCCGTAGTCGGGCACCGGCTCGTACCCGGCCGAGCGGTAGAGCCGGATCGCCTCGGGGTGCGCCGTGTTGGTCTCGAGCACCATCCAGGCCACGCCGGAGTCGCGGGCCGACTCCTCGAGCCAGCCCAGCAGCCGGCGCGAGACTCCCCGGCCGCGGTGCCCGGGCCGCACGAACAGCCGCTTGAGCTCGCCGCGCCCGTCGGGCAGCAGCCGCCAGGCGCCCATGCCGACGGGCTGCCCCGCCGGCGAGCCCTCGCGGTCCGAGCCCGCCGGCTGCGGGCTCTCCGACAGGTACGCCACCGCGAACGCCCCGCGGGGCGGCTCGAACTCGGCGGCGTCGATCGGGCTCTCGTCACGGCCGCCGTAGATCTCGACGTACAGCTGCTGCAGGCCTTCGACGAGCTGCTGCACGTCGGGGTGGTCGTACGGGCGGGCGACGATGGCGAGGTCGTGCGGTGTGCTCACCCGACCAGTCTGGCGGGGAAGGCGGTGCGCCGCCCCCACAGCGTGAGCACGAACGCCGCCGAGCCCCCGACGATCATGACGACGGGCAGCACGAGCCCGTCGGCGTGCTGGAGCAGCACCGCTCCGACGATGCCGGCCGCGAAGATCGCGACGTTGAACGCCACGGGCAGGAACGAGTTCGCGACGTCCTGCTCCGCGCCTCCCGCCGTCGTCAGGGCGGCCTGCAGCTGCGCCGAGGCGCCGCCGAAGGTGAGGCCCCAGAGGACGGCTGCGACGACGACCGCGGCGGTGACGTCGCGGCCGACGAGCAGCACGACCCCGGCCAGCACGAAGACGGCGAGGCTGCCGTGCAGCAGGGGCCGCGGGTGGCGGTCGAGCAGGGCCCCCGTCAGCACGACGCCCCCGATCGACGCGACGCCGTAGAGCAGCAGGAGGAGCTCGACCGAGAGGTCCGCGCTCGTCGACCGCAGGTACGGGGCGACGTAGGTGTAGATCGTGTTGTGCCCGAGCATCCAGGTGGCGATCACCGCGAGGATGACCGCGATGCCGGGCAGCCGTGCCACGCGGAGCAGGGGGAGGCGGCGGGCCGCCGCGTCGCCGGTCGCCGCGGGCGCCGTGGCGGCGGGCACCACGAGGGCGATGAGCACCGCGACCACCGTGGCCACGAGCGACAGCCCGCCGAACGACCAGCGCCAGTCGAGCGTGCTGCCGATCCACGAGCCGAGCGGCGTGCCGAACGCGAAGCCGAGCGGGGCGCCGGTGGAGACGATCGCGAGCGACAGCCCCGCCCGCGACGGCGGGCTGATCCGGCGGCCGTACGCCGCGAGCATGCCCCAGATGACGCCGGAGAAAGCCCCGGCGACGAAGCGGGAGGCCAGCGACAGGGCCACCTCGGTCGAGCCCGCCGTCACGGCGTTGGCGACGACGAGCCCCGCGACCGCGCCGAGCAGCAGGGGCTTGCGGCGGAGGCCGCGGGTCAGCGTGATGGCCGGCACGGTCACGACGACGGTGCCGAGGGCGTACGCGCTGATCAGGAGCCCGACCGTGCCCTCGCCGGTGTCGAGGCCCGCGGCGATCTGCGGCAGCAGCCCGGCCGGCATGGTCTCCATCGCGACCAGCACGAAGCCGATGGCGGCGAGCAGCACGAGGGCGACGACCGGCAGGCGCGTCACCTCGCCCTGCGGCGGCCGAGGGTCGACCGGGGCCGTCGCGGGGGTCGCGCTCACGAGCGCTCCGGCACGGCGTCGACGCCCTCGGTGGCTGCCCACGAGGCCAGGAGCGCGAGCCCCTCGGCCGACGGGCTGCCCGGCGCCGCCGGGTAGACGGTCATCGAGTGACCCGGGGCGTCCTGCAGCTCCATGACCAGGTAGTCGAGCTCGAGCAGACCCACGACGGGGTGACGGAACGACTTGGCTCCCGAGTAGTGTCGGCGCACCTCGTGGGCGGCCCAGCGCGCGCGGAACTCGTCGCTGCGCACCGAGAGCTCGCCGACCAGCTCGGCGAGGCCCCGGTCTCGGGGGTCGCGGCCGGCGTCACGGCGCAGGATGGCCACGTTGACGGCGGCCGCGCGCTCCCAGTCGGGGTAGAACTCCCGCGCCCGCGGGTCGAGGAAGATGAAGCGCGAGTGGTTCGCGGGCCGCTCGTCGCCGCGGTACATCTCGGAGTAGAGGGCGACGCCGAGGGCGTTGGCGGCCACCATGTCCATGCGCGTGTTCGTGACGAACGCGGGCGCCGCGGTGACCGCGTCGAGGAGGTGCTGCACCGGCGCCTCCAACGCGGCCCCGCGTGCCTCGACGACGGGCCCGCGGCGTCGGGTGGGCGCGAACGAGCGGGCCAGGTCGTAGAGGTGGTCGTGCTCGGCGCGGGTCAGCTCGAGGGCCCCGGCGATGGCGTCGAGGACGCTGTCGGAGACGCCGCCGAGGTCTCCCCGCTCGAGGCGCGTGTAGTAGTCGACGCTCACCCCGGCGAGCGTCGCGACCTCGTCGCGGCGCAGCCCCGGCACGCGCCGGCGACCACCGCCGCGACCGAGGCCGGCCTGCTCGGGGGTGATGCGCGCCCGGCGGCTGGAGAGGAAGTCGCGCACGTCAGCTCGGGGGTCCATGCCGACGACGATACGGCCGGCCCGCCGGCGGAGGCAGGCCCTGCGAGGGCCCGCCTCGGAGGCTCGACCTCGTGGCCAGGCCCCCGCTACGACTCCAGGTGCCCCAGGTCGGGCTCGGCCACGAACGACACCTCGGGCCGAGCCGCGGCGCCGGTCTCGAAGACGACCAGGTCGTTGTCGCCGGCCCGCAGCTGCTCGCCGGGCACGTAGAGCGTGTGCTGGGGGCCGCGCGTCCAGTACCGACCGAGCGCGAAGCCGTTCACGAAGGCCACGCCCTTGCCCCACGAGCGCGTGTCGAGGTAGAGGTCGGCGGGCTCGTCGACGGTGACGGTCGCGTGTGCGAACACGGGCCCGTCGAGGAACCGCACCGAGCCCGCGGCGCGGTCGGCACGACGGGTGACCGTCGCCACCATCGCGTCGAGGTCGAGCGGCAGCGACTCCCACTCGAGCAGCTCTGTGCCGTCGAGCAGGGCGGGGCCGACGAGGCCCTTCGCCTCGCCGATGTGGCGGCCGTAGTTGACGCGGCCCTGGTCCTCGACGAGCACCTCGAGCCGCGCGCCGGGCGGCACGACGATCGAGCGCTCGTGCTGGTCGCGCTGCAGCACGCCGACGCGGCGGCCGTCGACCGAGACGACGGCGCGGTCGCGCACGCCGGCGAACGAGAGCGCCCGGGGGTCGTCGCCGGCCGGCAGCGCCACGCGGTGCAGCGAGAACCCGCGGAAGGCGCTGAGCTCGTCCATGGTGGGCACGGCCGCGGTGCGGTGCCACTGCCCGGCGGCGGGGGCCACGGCGGCACGGCGACGGGTCGCGGTCGCGACCGACGCGCGCGTGTCGACCCGCGACTCCTGCCCGGCCGCCCCGGCCTGCCCGCGGTCGTCAGCGTCGCCCGCGTCGCCGACCAGCTGGTCGAGCGGCACGACGGCGTCGAAGTCGGTGCGCAGCACGGGCGCCGGCGTGCGGCGCGCGGGCAGCTCGTCGGGCACCGGCGCCCAGCGGGCGATGACGTCGCGGAAGGCGAAGAACTTGTCGGTGGGGAAGCCCGCCTCGTCGAGGGGGGCGTCGTAGTCGTACGAGGTGACGTGTGACTGGTACGTGCCCTTGTGGTTCGCGCCGTTGGTGAAGCCGAAGTTGGTGCCGCCGTGGAACATGTAGATGTTCACCGAGGCCCCGGCCGCGAGCAGCGCGTCGAGCTCGCCCGCCGCCTCGGCGACGGGGGTCGTGTGGTGGTGCTCGCCCCAGTGGTCGAACCAGCCGTCCCAGAACTCCGAGCACATCAGCGGGCCCGTCGGCTGGTGGCGACGCAGGGTCGCGAGGCGCTCGTCGGCGCGCGAGCCGAAGGAGCCCGTGCGGTGCAGGTCGGGCAGGCTGCCGCGCGAGAGCATCTCGTCGGTGGGCTGGTCGACCGTGGTCAGCGGCACGGTCACGCCGGAGGCGCGGGTCAGGTCGACGAGGTGGCGCAGGTACTCCGCGTCGTCGCCGTACGCGCCGTACTCGTTCTCGATCTGCACGAGCACGACGGGGCCGCCGGCGTCGATCAGCCGCGGCACGACGATCTCGTAGACGTGGGCGAGGAACTCGTCGACGGCGGCCAGGTAGAGGGGCTCGCTGCGGCGGACGCCGACCGCGGGGTCGTCGAAGAGCCAGCCGGGCAGCCCGCCGCCGTCCCACTCCGCGCAGATGTAGGGGCCGGGGCGCACGATCGCGTGCATGCCCTCGGCGGCCACCAGGTCGAGGAACCGGCCGAGGTCGAGGCCGCCGGTCGCGTCGAAGTCGCCGCGCTGGGGGGAGTGGGCGTTCCAGGCGACGTACGTCTCGATGGTGTTGAGCCCCATCAGCCGCGCCTTGTGGATGCGGTCGGCCCACTGGTCGGGGTGAACGCGGAAGTAGTGCAGCGCGCCGGCGAGGACGCGGTGCGGGGCGCCGTCGAGCTCGAAGTGCACGGGGCCGACGACGAAGCGGCGGCTGGTGGCGGCGGAGGCGGGCACGGGGCTCGACATGTGGCGTGTCCTGTCGGTGACGGGGAGTGCGGGGGGAGGTGCGGCGGACGCACGGCGGGGAGGCGCGACCTGCGTCGTGCCTCCCCGCCCGGTGCCCGGGAGCGCGGGCGTTACTTCGTGGTGACGTCGAAGCCCTGCTGCGTGCCGTAGTCGGCGGACGCCTTGCCCCACGCCTCGAGGACGGGGTCGAGCGAGGTGCCGTTCGAGTAGGCCGACGACGCGCTGTCGCTGTAGATGCTGTTCGCGTAGACCTGGAAGGGCAGGTACTGCCAGTCGGGCACCACGTCGGCGGCGGCCTGCGACAGGACCTCGTTGATCTTCTGGCCGCCGAAGTACTCGGGGGCCTCGGCGAGGAAGGCCGGGTCGTTCAGGTCGGACGTGGTCGAGGGGAACCCGCCGGCGTCGAACGAGATCTGCTTGCCCTCCTCCTCCGCGGTCGCGAACTTGGTGAACTCCGCCGCGACGAGCTTGTTCGACGACTGCTCCATCACGGCGATGGACGATCCGCCGTTCTCGGCGGTCGCGGTGTCGCCCTCGGTGTACTGGGGCATGGGGGCGACGCGCCACTGGCCGGAGCCCTCGGCGGCCTGCGCCTCGAGGTTGCCGGGCATCCAGGCGCCCGTCAGCAGCGTGGCGATCGAGCCGTCGCTGAGGCCGCGGAACCACTCGTCCGTCCAGCCGGGGGTCTGCGCGAGCGAGCCGTTCTCGACCAGCGTGTTCCAGGTCGAGGTCCACTTCTTCGCGCCCTCGTCCTGCAGGTCGATCGAGACCGTCTCGCCGTCGACCTTGTACGGCTGGCCGCCGGCCTGCCAGATCATGCTGGTGGTGAAGCCGGCGTCGCCGGTGTCGCTGGTGATGAACTGGTTCGGGTCGGCCGAGTGCATGGTCTCGGCGGCCGCGACGTACTCGTCCCACGTCGTCGGCACGGCGATGCCGTACTTGTCGAAGACGTCCTGGCGGTAGAACATCGCCATGGGGCCGGAGTCCTGGGGGAGCGCGTAGACGGCGTCGCCGTCGGTGACGGAGTTCCAGGTGGAGGCGGTGAAGTCGTCCTCGAGGTCGTCGTAGCCGAAGCCGCTCAGGTCGGCCAGCGAGTCGCTGAGCGAGAACTGCGGGATCGCGAAGTACTCGACCTGGGCCACGTCGGGCGCGCCCTTGCCGGCCTTGATGGCGTTCTGCAGCTTGGTGTACTGGTCGGCGCCGGTGCCGACGTTCTGCACGTCGACGGTGATGTCGGGGTACTTGGCCTCGAAGGCCTCGGCGATGGGCTCGACGGCCGGGGCCCAGGCCCAGACGGTGATCGTCGACTTCTCCTTCAGGGCCGCGGCGAGCTCGTCGGCCGACGCCGTGTCGGGGCTCGAGCCGCCGCCGGAGCCGGAGGAGCAGGCCGCGAGCGAGCCGGCGAGGACGACGCCCAGGCCCAGCGCGATGGCGCGCTTGGCGGAGCGGGGGAGGGAACGGGACATTGTGGTGCCTTTCACTTCATCGTGGAGGTGGTGCCGTGGTGATCGTGCGGGTGGTGGTGCAGGGGGGAGGACGAGGGAGGCGCGGGTCGCGACGGCGTCAGGCCTTGACGCCGCCGGCCGACAGGCCGGACTGCCAGTAGCGCTGGAGGAAGAGGAACGCGACCACGATCGGGATGATCGCGAGGAACGACCCGGTGATGACGAGGTTGTAGATCGGGTCGCCGCCGACGGTGGTCGACTGGGCGTTCCACTGGTTCAGGCCGACCGTCAGCGGGTACCAGCGCGAGTCGCTCAGCATGATCAGCGGCAGGAAGTAGTTGTTCCAGGTCGCGACGATCGAGAACAGCAGCACCGTGATGAGGCCGGGGCTGAGGAGGCGCAGGCTGATCGTGAAGAAGGTGCGCACCTCGCTGGAGCCGTCCATCCGGGCGGCCTCGAGGATCTCGTTCGGCACGGAGTCGACCGCGTACGTCCAGATCAGGTACAGGCCGAAGGGGCTGATCAGGGAGGGCAGGATGATCGCCCACGGGGTGTTCGTCAGGCCCATCTGGCTGAACATCAGGAAGGTCGGGACGGCCAGGGCCGTGCCGGGGATGGCCACGGCGCCGAGCACGACGGCGAAGACCGCCTTCTTCCCGGGGAAGTCGAACTTGGCCAGCCCGTAGCCGGCCAGGGTGGCGAGCAGCGTGGCGCCGCCGGCGCCGACGACGACGTAGAGGAGCGTGTTGCCGAGCCAGCGGATGAACTCGCCGTCGCCGTAGGTGAAGACGCCCGCGATGTTGTCGAAGAGGGCGAAGTCGCCGCTGAACCAGAGCCCGAACGAGCTGAAGAGGGCCTCCTGCGTCTTGGTCGAGTTGACCAGGAGCCAGAAGAGGGGCAGCACCGAGTAGATGAGCAGCAGCGCCATGACGAGCGTGAGCAGCACGCTGCGCTTGTCGCGCGGGGCGCCGGCGCGGCGCTTGCGGTCGCGCGTCTCGCGCGTGGGGGTGACGGTCGGGGTGCCGGCGTCGGGCGCCGCGAGGGGGGAACCGGTGAGGGTCGACATGGTCAGGCGTCCTTCCGCGAGCCGACGAGCTGGACCACGTAGGCGACGACCATCGTCAGGACGCCCATGATGATCGCGATCGCGGCGGAGTAGTTGAACTGCTGGCCTGCGAACGAGAGGTTGTAGGCGTACATGTTCGGGGTGAAGTACGTGCTGATCGAGTTCGGCGCGAGCGTCTGCAGGATGTTCGGCTCGTTGAAGAGCTGGAAGCTGCCGATGATCGAGAAGATGATGCCGATCACGATGGCCCCGCGGATGGCGGGCAGCTTGATGTCCTTCACGATGCGGAGCGGGCCGGCGCCGTCGAGCTCGGCGGCCTCGTAGAGGTCGGGCGAGATGACGCGGAGGGCGGCGTAGAACAGCAGCATGTTGTAGCCGACGAACTCCCACGTGACGATGTTGCCGATCGACGCGAGGATCCAGCCCTGCGAGAGCAGGTCGGGGAGGGCCCACCCCGTGAGGTCCTCGAGGTTGCCGACGAGCCCGAAGCGATTGCCGTAGATGAAGCCCCACATGAGGGCGGCGACCACGGCGGGGACGGCGTAGGGCAGGAAGATCGCGATGCGGAAGAACGACGTGAGGTGCAGCCGGGCCGAGTCGAGGGCCAGCGCGGCGACCAGGGCGATGATCAGCATGATCGGCACCTGCACGACGAGGAAGAGCGCGACGCGGCCGAGGGCGTCCCAGAAGTTCGGGTCGCTGAGCGCCTGCGCGTAGTTCGCGATGCCGACGAAGGCGTTGCCGCCGATCATCTTCTCCTGGAACAGGCTGAGGTAGATCGCGTAGACGACCGGGGCGACGAGCACCACGAGGAAGACGGCGAGGAAGGGGAGGACGAAGCCCCAGCCCGTCCAGCGACGCTTGTCGCGACGGATCGGGGCGCCGCCGCCCACGGAGCTCGGGGCTGCCTCGGCCCTCGGCCGGGCTGCCGGTGTCGACAACGTCGTCATGTCCATCCACTTCGTCGGGGTTCGTCTCGCAGCCACTGATTGGGTGTTTGCGTAAACATCTGGGATGCTCGCAACCATGACACCTTCGACGCCGATCGTCAAGTCGAGCAGCCGGCGCCCCTCCCGCACGCGCACCGTCTCGATGGCGGACGTCGCGGCGCGCGCCGGCGTGTCGTCGCAGACGGTCTCGAGGGTCTCGAACGGCGCCGCCAACGTCGAGGCGGGCACGCGTCAGCGGGTGCTCGACGCGATGGCCGAGCTCGGCTACCGGCCGAACAGCGCCGCCCGGGCGCTGAAGACCGGGCGCTTCCGCAGCATCGGCGTGATCATGTTCACGCTCTCGACCCTCGGCAACATGAAGACCCTCGACGCCATCGTCACGGCCGCCTCGGGCGCGGGCTACACGATCACCCTGATGCCGGTCGCGCACCCCACCGAGGGCGAGGTGGCGGGCGCGTTCAGCCGCCTGCAGGAGGAGGCGGTCGACGGGGTCGTCATCATCATCGAGGCGCAGATGCTCGACCGCGCCGACCTCATCGTCCCGGTCGGCCTGCCCGTCGTCATCATCGACTCCGACGCGGTCGACCCCTACGTCGTCGTCGACACCGACCAGGAGCAGGGCATGCGCCTGGCCACGCAGCACCTGCTCGACCTCGGCCACACCCGCGTCGTGCACGTGGCCGGGCCCGCCACCTCGTACTCGGCCACGCGCCGCGCGACCTCGTGGCTCGACACGATGCGCGACGCCGGGCTCGAGCCGGAGGCGCCCCTCGGCGGGGACTGGACCACCGCCTCCGGCTACCGCATCGGGCTCGAGATCGGTCGTCGCGACGACGTCACGGGCGTCGTGGCGGCGAACGACCAGATGGCGCTCGGCGTGATGCACGCGCTGCACGAGCTCGGCCGCTCCATCCCCGGCGACGTCAGCGTGGTCGGGTTCGACGACACGGAGGAGTCCGGCTCGTTCTGGCCGCCGCTGACGACCGTGCACCAGAACTTCGGCGAGATCGGGCTGCGGTCGATGCACGTGCTGCTCGAGATGCTCGAGGGGCAGGAGCCGTCGGCCGACCGCATCGTGCCGACCCACCTCGTCGTCCGCGAGAGCGCGGGGCCGCCGCGCGCCTGACCGCGCCCTGCTCTCGGCCCCGCGACTCCGCCCGGCCCCGCGTCGCCGCCAGGTGACGGAGCGGGTGAAATGTCGGTGCGCCGACGGCGCGGGGGCGCGGGAGTCGCGGTGACGGACCCCGGCGGAGGGGTCAGGGTGCCGACACGAGCCAGACGGGAGACGTCTGGTCGTCGTCGACCCCCCTTACGAAGAGGACCCCCACCGTGACCGATCGTCATCGCTCCCTGCCCGTGAACCCGGCCGCCCCGCCGTCCGTCGTCGAGGGGCACGCCGGGCCCTCGCGCCGCTCCGTCGTCACCGCCGCGGCCTGGGCCGTGCCCGTCGTGAGCATCGCCCTCGCGACCCCCGCCCACGCGGCGTCGTCGAACGCCCGCGCCACCATCGGCTTCTCGAACGAGCTGCCGCGGGCGCTCGGCTCCGACCTGTCGGACGCCAGCGTGCTCGTGCTCTCGCAGAACGGGGTCCCGCTCGCGAACGAGACCGTCACCTTCACCGTCACCGGCCCCGCCTCGTTCGGCGGCTCGACCACCTGGACGACGGTGACGAACGCCGCGGGAGTCGCGGTCGCCACCGGCCTCGTCGCGAGCGCCGCCGAGGGAGGCGTCGTCACCCTCACGGCCACGGTCGCCGGCGTCGCGCCCGTCACCGCCACCGTCACGGTCGTGCAGGAGGGCCTCTTCCTCGTCCCCGTCACGGCGGGCACGGGCGACCAGCCGGCCGCCCGACAGATCCCCGACGCGACGGGGAACATCGCGCACGTCTCCGCCGCGACCGTGACCCTGCCCGGCCAGCCGGGCCAGGTCGCCTACACGGCGGTCACCACGACCGGCGAGGTCTGGGCGCTGGGCGCGACCCGGGGCGCCGCCGCCGGCTGGGGCCTCGTCGACACCGGGGCCGACCCCGCGGTCGAGGGCGCCACGGCCATCGGCAACACGGGCAGCTGGAGCTACCACCTCTACGTGAAGGACGGCCAGCTGTGGTGGTACGGCGGTGCCGGCACCGGCGCGGGGCCGAACCGCCTCCTCACCGGCGCGACCGGCTCGGTGACCCAGGTCTCCGCCGCGAACGGCCACTTCTCGGGGGCGACGACCACCCTGGCCTTCACGGCCGTCACGAGCACCGGGCAGGTCTGGGCGCGCGCGTCGTTCAACACCGGCACGAGCGAGCGGCTCGTCGACACCGGCGCCTCGTCGTCGGTCCGCCCGGCCACCACGGTCGGCGGCCCCGGCGGCACGAGCCAGCACCGCTACGTGAAGGACGGCCAGCTCTGGCTCGTCACGAACACCGGGGCGTCCGCGGCTTCGCCCGAGCGCCAGCTCGAGGGCGTCGACGGCGCCGTCGTGCAGATCGACGCGGTCAACGCCTACCACCCGGAGATGGCCGGCCAGCTCGCGGCCACGGCGATCACCAGCACCGGCCAGCTGTGGGCCTCGGCGAGCACGCTCGCGAACGAGGTGCCCTGGGAGCTCCAGGACACGGGCGTGGACGGCGCCGTGCGGCCCGCGACGGCGATCGGCGGCAACGCGACGGGCAGCGTGCACTACTACGCCAAGGGCGGCCAGCTCTGGCGTGCCTGGTCGTACGGCGACGGCTTCGACCCGATCGCGCGCAAGGCCGAGGGCGCGACGGGCGCCGTCGTCGGCATCTCGGCGGCCAGCGCCCACCGCGCCGGCGAGGACCCGCAGATCGCCTACACGATGGTGACCGCGACCGGTGAGGTCTGGGGCCACTCGTACATCGCGACCGACAACCGCGGCGCGTGGCAGCTCGGCAGCGGGGCGAACCCGACCGTCGTGCCGGCCACGGCCATCGGCGGCGCCCCCGACGGCAGCACGCACCTGTTCGCGGGCACCGTGCCCGCGTAGGCCGCCCTGCCCGCCGACCCGCCGCCACCGCGGCCTCGGCGCGACCCGAGCCCCCTGCCCGACCCGGGTGGGGGGCTCGCGGCGTCCCGGGGTGAAGGCCGGGGTGAGGTCGCGGGGCCGGGGCCGCGGGGCCAGGCCCGAGCCCCCCGGGCGCGCGACGGGGGAGTCGCACCCTGGGAGTCCTGCTCCGTCCCGTCCCGCCGAGGACCGTCCCCGACCGAGGTGCCCCGATGCCCGACCCGACCGCCGCCGACCGTCCCGCGCCCGCCGCGCCTCCTGCACCTCACCCGCCCGCTCCCGGGCGCGGAGGGGCGCGCGGCCCGGTCTCGTCCGCCGCGGCCCGGCTCGGCGGCTTCGTCGCCCTGCCGCTGCTCACCGCCGTCGCGCCCCTGCTCGTCCTCCCCGCGATCACGGCCGCCTTCGGGCAGGGGGCGTGGGTCAGCGTCGCGGTGGCCCAGTCGCTCGGCGCCGCCGCGGCCGTCGTCGTCGAGCTCGGCTGGGGCCTCACCGGCACCCAGCGGGCGGCGCGACAGGGCCCGGAGGCGCGCCGTCGCCTCCTCGCGCTCGTGACGGCGACCAAGCTCGTCGCGGCGGTGCCGACGCTCGCGGTGGTCGCCCTCGCCGTCGCCCTGCTCGTGCCCCGCCACCCCGTCGAGGCGCTGCTGATCGCGGCGGGCGGCGCCCTCAGCAGCCTCAACGCCACCTGGCTCTTCATCGGCACGGGGCGCCCGTCCCTCGTGCTCGCCGTCGAGGCGGGGCCGCGCATCGCCGCGATGGTGGTCGCGGCCCTGGCCGTGTCGCTCGGCGGCTCGCTCTGGTGGTTCGTCGCCGCGTGCCTGCTGCCCTCGGTCGTCTGCCCGGTCGTCGGGCTCGCGGTCGTCGGGGTGCGGCCCCGGCACGCGGCCGGGCTGACGCCCCGGCGCGTGCTCGGCGCCCTCGCCGGGCAGCGCCACGCGCTCACCGGGCGCGCGCTGAGCGCCGCCTACATCGCCCTCCCGGTGGTGCTCGTCGGCGCGGTGGCGGGCACCTCGGTGACCGCCGTCTTCGCCGCGGCGGAGCGGCTGCAGCGCATGCTCCTCTCCGGCCTGCAGGCCGTGCCGAACGCGCTCCAGGGCTGGGTCGGGGCCCCGGCCGGCGTCGAGCACCGGCTCGACCGTGCCCGCGTCGCGATCGTCGTGAACGGCCTGGTCGGGGCCGCGGCGGGCGTCGTGCTGACCGTGGCCGGCCCGTGGCTGTCGGCCGTCGTGTTCTCCGGCGTCGCGACGCTCGGCCACCGCGAGGCCGCGATCAGCGCGACCCTCGTCGTGGTCGTGAGCCTGTCGCGGGCGGTCGGCGGCATCGCGCTCGTCGTGGTGGGGGAGGTGCGGGGTCTCGCGCGGAGCGCGCTCGTCGGGGCGCTCGTCGGCGTTCCGCTCATCCTGCTGCTGGGCCACCAGGGCGGCGTCGTCGGTGCCCTCGCGGGCGAGGTGGTCGCCGAGGCGGCCGTGCTCGTCGTGCAGCTGCGGTCGCTCGGGCGGGCCGTCGCGGAGCGGCGCGGACGCTCGGCAGCGCGCGCCCTCGGCGCCGCGGGGGCGGGCGGCGACGCGCACGGCGCGGCGACCGGAGCCGGGCTCCGGGTGCTCCAGTGGCGCGTCCACGACCCGGGCTACCCCCGCAACGTGCGGGTGCGCGAGCACCTCGAGGCCCGCGGCCACCGCGTCGACCTCCACGAGCGGGCGCGCGGCCCCCGACGCCACCTCGTCGACCTCCGGGCGCTCGTCGTGCGCTCGCGGGCGACGGACGTCGTGCTCGTCTCCGAGATGTCGCTCGACTTCGTCGCCGCGGCGTGGGCCGTCGCCCGGGTGCGCCGCCTGCCCCTGGTCGTCGACGTGTTCATCGGCAAGCACGAGACCCTCGTGGGCGACCAGGGCTTCCGGGCCCCGTGGTCTCCGCGCGCGTTGCTCTGGGCGCTCGTCGACCGGGTCGCCGTCCGCGCCGCCGACGTCGCGCTCGTCGACACGCGGGTGCGGGCCGAGCACCTCGGCCGGCGGCACCCGCGCGCGACCGTCCTGTCGCTGCCGGTGGGAGCGCCGACCTGGGCGCGCGAGCGGCCCCTGAGGGCCGACCCGCGCCTCCGCCTGCTCTTCTACGGGTCGTTCCTGCCCCTGCACGGCGTGCCCACGATCGTCCGCGGGTTCGCGGCGACGCGACGGGCCGACGTCGCCCTGACCGTCGTCGGCAGCGCCGACCGGGCCGGGGGCGAGGCCGACGCCGCGGCCCTCGCGGCGGAGCTCGGCGTCGGCGACCGCGTCGCCTTCCTGCCGGCCACGAGCCCGGAGCGCCTCGGCGAGCTGATCGGCGAGCACGACGTCGTGCTCGGCCTGTTCGGCGACTCCGAGAAGGCGGGCTCGGTGATCGCCAACAAGGTCTGGCAGGGGCTCGCGGCCGGGCGCGTCGTCGTCACGCGCGAGAGCGCGGCGCTCGACGAGCTCCGCGACCTCGTCGGCGGACAGCTGGTGACCGTGCCCGCCGCCGATCCGGAGGCGCTGGCGCGGGTGGTCGAGGGTCTGGCCGACCGGCGCCCGGGCGCGGTCGGCGGGGCCCGTGCACGACTGGACGCCTACGTGCGCGACGAGTTCCGGGGGCTCGACGACGCGCTCGCCGCGGCCGTGACGGCGGCCGTCGGGCGTCGCCGCGGCGCTCGCCGCTGACACTGACGCTGACGCTGACGGGGCCGCTGACGCTGACGCTGACGCTGACGGGGCCGCTGACGCTGACGCTGACGGGACGGCGGTCGCGGCCGCCCGGTCAGCGCTGACGCACGAGGCCGGCGGCGACGAGCTCGGCGACGGCGGCCAGCACGAGCTCGCGGGCCCGGGCGACCGCCTCGGGCCCGTCGCCCGGCAGGCCGTGCTCGCGCACGACGGCGGCCACGGACTCGTCGAGCGTGCGGCCGGCCCGGGCCGCGTGCCACACGGCGACGCCGATGCCCGAGAGGGTCCGCAGGGAGTCGCGGTGCAGCACCACGACGGAGCCGGCGTCCGCCACCCAGTCGTCCACCGCCGTCGCGACGAGGACGCCCCCGCCGTGCGTCGGGCCCGGCGCCCCCGGGGAGGCGCGGTGCGCGTCGAGCCCGAACGTCGCCTCCCCGGGGCCCTCGCCCCCCGGCGTCGCGGCCGGTGCCGACACGGCGAGCAGCTCGCGCACGGCCGGTTCGAGGGTCGTTGCCTCGGCGTAGCGCACGACGAGCAGGCCGCCGGTGCGCTCGAGCAGGGCCTGCAGCCGGCGCAGCGGGCGGGCGCGGGCGCCGAGGTAGCTGATCTGCGGGAAGAGCCGGGCGGCGGCCTCGGCGAGGCCGATCGGGCCGACCGTCACCTCCGTCGCGGCGGGGTCGCGGTCGAGCAGCACGACGCGCGCGAGCGTCAGGGGCCCGTCGGGAGCGCGTCGGAGCCCCGCCGCGTCGGGCGAGACCTGCGCCTTGGGCCGCGACGCCCCCGGCGCGGCCGGGCCCCGCACCGAGAGGGGCTTGGGGTAGCGCACCACCAGGCCGTCGTCGTCGACGGCGACGGTCTCGTCGGTCACGTAGCCGAGGGTGCGGCCGAGGGCGCGGGAGGCGGTCGTCTTGCCGTGCCCGGACGGGGCCACGTACGCGACGACGGCGCCCGTGACGGGGTCGGCGACGCCGCCCGCGTGCAGCAGGAGGAGGTCGTCGCGGCGCTGGTCGATGGCGAGCTGCGTGACCACGGTCGTGACGGTCTCCGTGAGCTGGTCGAGCGCGTCGGCCACGACGAGGGCGGACGCGTCGGCGTGTGCGTCGGAGTCGGCGCCCGCCGGGGCGTCGTCGTCGCCGTCGCCGCGCAGCACGGCCACGGCGTCGCACTCCGAGCGGGGTCGACGCTCGAGGACGGGCTCGCACCACGCCCACGACGTCGCGAGGTCGGCGCGCTGCCCGGCGTCGAGGCCCACGAGCCCGACCACCACCCGGCAGCCGATCGCGGTGACGGTCAGGGCGTCGAGGGCGTCGAGGAGGGCGGGGTCGGTCTGGTGGCTCACGGTCGTCGCCCTCTCGGTGCGGCGCGGCGCCGCAGTTCATCGTAGGTCCGCAGCACGGGGCCGAAGACGGCGTCGGGGGTGGCCCGGCGCGCCAGCCACCCGGCGGCGAGGGAGACCTGCTCGGTCGTCCTCGTCCGGTCGGCGAGGGCGGTGGTCAGCAGGCGGGCCGCGGTCTCGTCGTCGGCGTCGTCGGGCACGACCACCGCGCGGCCGTCGCCCAGCGCGCCGGGCGCGCCCGAGGCCGCCGTCGCGACGACCGGCCGGTGCCGGGCGAAGGCCTCGAGCACCACGAGGGGGAGCCCCTCCCAGGCCGAGGTCATGAGGAGGGCGTCGGCCGCGTCGATCCTCGCCGGCACGTCGTCGGCGTGGCCGGCGAAGACGACGGGCGCCCCGAGGCGGGAGGCGAGCGCCCGGGCCTCGTCGAGCAGGGGACCGTCGCCGTGCCACACCGCCTCGACGTCGACGACCCGGGCCGCCGCCGCCACCACGCGGACGAAGCGGAGCGGGTCCTTCTGCTCGACGAGCCGGCCCAGGCCGACGATCCGCAGGGGGCGGCCGCCCGGCGGCGGGACGGGCAGCACGGGCCGGTCTGTCGTCCGGGCCGGTGCGTTGCCGACGACGAGGACGCCGTCCCGACGACCGAACCGGTCGGCGATCATCGCCCCGACGTGGTCGCTGACCGCGAACACGGCGGCGCTCCGGAACGACAACGCCCGGAGGCCGGCGCGGGGCAGGTAGGTGTGGGCGTGCTCGACGACGGGCACGCCGTGCCGGGCGCCGACCAGGAGGCACTGCAGGGCCTCGCGGCGCTGGTGCGCGTGGAGGACGTGGGGGCGGACCTCCCGGCAGGCCCGGTCGAGTGCGCGCAGGCCCGCGACGAAACGCCCGAGGGAGCCCCCGACGGCGACCGTCCCGGGGCGGACGTGCACGCGCGCGGGCCCGAGGGCCCGCCGGGCGTCCGCGGCCAGCGGGCCGTCGACGCCGAGCAGGTGCGCCTCGGCGCCGCGTGCGGCGAGCCAGGCGCTCAGCTGCACGGCGACCGCCTGGGCGCCGCCGGCTGTGAACGAGTCGAGCACGTGGACCACGCGGAGCGGCGCCCCGGGGCCCTCGTCGCCGGCCGGGCCGACCGCGTCGGGCCCCGTCGTCAGCCCGCTCACCGGGCGTCCCCCGCCCCGTCGAGCAGGGCCGCCCGGAGGACGAGCGCCAGCGAGGCCGACCACCGCTCGGCGAGGTGCCCGGCGTCGACCTTGACCAGGCCGTCGCCGACGAAGGCCGGGCAGCGCAGCTCGTCCGTGCACGTCCAGGGCGCCGTGTCGACGAACCGGGCGCGCAGCGGCGCCCCGGGCGTCGAGCCGTCGGCGAGGCCGGCCACGGCCTCCTGCTCCGCGGCCGTCTTGTCGACCCACGCGCGGGAGGGCGTGCTGAGGCACGTCGCGGGCCCCCGGGGGCGCACGGCGCACTCCGCGGCGGGCGCGGACTCGGGCGGCGAGCTGAGCACGACGACGGTCGCGCCGGCCGCCGCGAGCTCGGCCACGGTGCGGGCCGTGCCCTCCCGCCAGGCTCCCGCCGCGTCGGCCTCGTCGCCCCGCCCGGTCAGCCGCTGGTACGCGCCGAGGGAGCTCGACAGCACGACGAGGTCGGGGGCCTCGGCGACCACGCGCTCCACGGCGGCGTCGCGGGCGGCCGCGCAGTCGTCGGCGAAGGAGGCGCGCTCGAGCCGGTCGGTCGTGCGCACGTCGACGGCGGGGCAGCTCTGCAGGCCCTGGCCGACCACCCGCCAGCCCTCCGGCACCAGCGCCCCGGTGAGCCCCGGCAGCCAGCTGGTCGCGATGGAGTCGCCGAGCACGACCGCGGTGCGCTCGGCGTGCTCGGGGCCCGCGGTGCAGGCCGCCGCGGCCTCCGCCACGGACCGGGGGGAGGCGCCCACCGGGTCGACGAGGCAGCCGGGGCCGGCCGAGGCGGCCGCGCCGTCGGCCAGCGACACGTCGTCCGGCGACGGCGAGAGGGCCGGCCAGCCTTCTGCGTCCGCCGCCTCCTGCACGGCGGCGCGCAGGGCGGCCTCGTCGGGGAACGGCGCGGCGGCGGCACGCTCCGCGGGAGCCCGCGCGGGCAGCGGGAACGTCGCCGGGCCGACGAGCTGCACGGCGGAGAGGCCGAGCACCGCCACCGCCACCGTCGTCCCGGCGAGGAGGCCGTGCGACCGGGGCCGCGCCTCCGTCCGGGCCTCCGCGCGCGACTCGGCCCGCGACTCCGCCCGGGGGTCGGCCGAGCGGCCACGCCGACCGACGGCGCCGTGGCGGAGGGGCTGCTCGACGAACCGGTGGGTGAGGGCGGCGAGGCCGACGGACAGCGTGGCCGCGAGCCCCGCGACGGCGAGGCCGCGGTCGGGCCACACGGCCGAGAGCAGGACGAACACGGGCAGGTGCCAGAGGTAGAGGGAGTACGAGACGCGGCCGAGCCAGCGCATCGGCGGGTTGTCGAGCAGCACGACGGGGGCGAGGCGCCGCCCGCCGGAGGCACCTCCCGACGCGAGCAGGGCGGCGGTGCCGAGCACGACCGGCAGCGCGGCGACGCCGGGGAAGGCGTGCTCGGGGCCGACGAGCACGGCCGACGCGAGGATGGCGAGCAGGCCGCCCGACCAGAGCACGGTGCGCCCTGCCCGGCCCGCCCGGGCGAGGGCGGGGGCCGCCACGGCGACGGCCGCCCCCACGCCCAGCTCCCAGGCGCGCGACTGGAACGAGAAGTAGGCCCAGCCCTGGCGCAGCTCGGTCTCCGCGACGGAGGCCCCGAACGAGGCGGCGGTCGCCGCGAGCACGACCACCAGCAGCACGCTGCGCCCGGTGCCCGGGCGGGGCGTCGTCGACCCGGCCGCGGTGCGCCGTCGCGAGCGCCGACGTGACCAGGCCCAGACCACGAACAGCCAGGGCCAGAGCACGTAGAACTGCTCCTCGACGGCGAGCGACCAGTAGTGCAGCAGGGGCGAGCCGGTGCCGTCGCCGCCGAAGTAGCTCACCCCGCGCCGCACCAGGTGCCAGTTCTGCACCATGAGCACGGACGCGACCCCGTCGCCGAGCACGCGGAGGGCGCCGACGCGGTGCAGGACGAGGGCCGACGCGACGACGGTGACGACCACGACGAGCAGCGCGGCCGGCACGATGCGGCGGGTGCGCCGCAGGTAGAAGGCCAGCAGGTCGACGCGACCGGTGGTCTCGGCCTCCCGCAGCAGGAGCCCGGTGATGAGGAAGCCGGAGAGGACGAAGAAGACGTCCACGCCGACGAACCCGCCGGAGGGGGCGCCGACGAGGTGGTCGGCGAGCACCAGCAGCACGGCGAGCGCCCGGAGCCCCTCGACGTCGGGGCGGAAGCGGAGCGCGAGGTGCGGGGCGGGGCGTGCGGGGCGCGGGGCGGCGGGCGCGGCGGGGGCGGCGGCGAGGAGGCTCACAGGCCGACGACCCCCTCGGCGACCAGCGCCTCCCGCACGACCGGGGTGATCTTGCGCATCCAGTCGCTCGTCGGGTGCAGGGCGTCCTTCTTCGTCAGGGTGTCCCCGGCGAAGGCGGGGCACGAGCCCTGCGCGTCGCAGAACCACGGGCGCACGTCGACGAAGACGGCGCCGACCGCCTCGGCGGTCGCGACCTGGTCCTGGGCCATGGAGGGCCAGCTCGACGCGGAGACACGGCTCACGCAGGCCTCGGGCCCGGCGAACTGGCTGAAGCACTCCCGGACGTCGGAGCCGGCGGGGGGAGGCGACAGGACGACGGTCTGGCCGGCGCTGGCCCCGAGGCGCTCGAGCATCGACCGGAACGCGCCCGACCAGGCGCCGAGGGTGGCCTGGCGGCCGGTGGCGGCGTCGACCTCGCGGGTGAAGGTGTTGCCGACGAAGACGACGTCGGGCCGGGTCTCCTCGACCACGCGGTACTCGGTCTCGCGGCGGTCGCGGCAGGCCGCCGCGCGGGCGGCGTCGTCCGAGAGCTCGAGGTCGACGAACGGGCAGGCGTACATCGACACGATGCGCAGCGACCACTCCCCGGTGCCGACGATCTCGGCGAGGGCGGGCACGTACGCCTGGGCGATCGAGTCGCCGACGAGCACGGCCCGACGGGGAGCGTCGGGGTCGCCGAAGGTGCACTCCGCGGCGGGCAGCAGCGTCACCGACCCGCAGCGCCCCGCGTTGCCCGGGGCGGCTCCCTCGCGGCCGCTCTCCGCGGCGGGGGCGACCGCCTCGGGCCAGCTCTCGGCGTCGAGCGCGGCGGAGATCTCGGCCGTCAGCTGCGCCTGGGCGGCACCGGCCTCCGGGGCGCCGCCCCCCTCGCCCTCGGGCGGGGCGGGCACGACGGCCGCGGTCGGCGCGGCGGAGTCGGCCGGCGCACCGCCCGACGACGCGATCGCCGTGCCCGTGACCGCGAGCACGGCGACCGTCGCGGCCACGGCCACGACGAGCGGCCGGGAGCGCCGGGAGGCGGCGGCGCGACGACCGCTCCGGCGGCGGTCCGTCGAGGGCAGCAGCCACGAGCTGCGCAGCACGGGCTGCTCGACGAGGCGGTGCGACACGGCCGAGAGCACGGCGGTGACGAGGAGCACGAGCGTCGTCACGAGCGCCTCGGGAGCGGCGTCTCCCAGCAGGAAGCGCAGGTAGGGCGCGAACAGCACGACGACGGGGAAGTGCCAGAGGTAGATCGAGTACGACGCGTCGCCGACCGCGCGCGAGACCGGGTTCGTCAGCACGACCAGCGAGCGCTGCGGGTGGTCGATGCCGGCGGCGAGCACGAGCAGCGTGCCCAGGGTCGGCACCAGCGCGCCCGGGGCGGGGAAGCCGGCCGACTCGCTGACCGTGGCGAAGCCGACGACGATCACCGCGACTCCGGCCCAGCCCAGGGCGGGGCGTGACCAGCCCGGCAGGTGGCGGCCGACGGCGGGCGCGGCGAGGGCGAGGCCGGCCCCGAGGGCGAGCTCCCAGGCTCGCGTGGCGGTCGAGAAGTAGGCGACGGTCGGCGACGACGCCGACTGCACGAGGGCCACCGCGAAGGAGGCGCCCCCCACGACCGCGATCGCCGCTCCGGCGTACAGGCGCGCCCGCAGGCCCAGCTCGCCGCGTCGACGGCGCGTCGCGAGCGCGACGGCGCCGATCACGAGCAGGGGCCAGACGACGTAGAACTGCTCCTCGACCGCCAGCGACCAGAAGTGCTGGAGCGGCGAGACGGGGCCGTCGGCCGTGAAGTAGTCGGTGCCGGTGGCGGCGAACCGCCAGTTGGCGACGAAGCCGAGCGAGGCGGCGGCGTCGCGGAGGACGACGCCGCCGCGGCCCGAGCCGTACAGGGCGAACGTCGCGGCGACGGTCGCGGCCAGCACGACGAGGGCGGCGGGCAGGATGCGCCGTGCCCGGCGGCGGTAGAACATCGAGAGCGAGATCGTCCCCGTCCGTGCCCGCTCGCGGACGAGGAGCTCGGTGATCAGGAAGCCGCTCACCACGAAGAAGACGTCGACGCCGGTGAACCCGCCGCTCGGCCGGTCGGTGGCGTGGGCGACGACGACGGCGACGACGGCGAGGGCCCGGAGGCCCTGCACGTCGAGACGGTGCGGGGTCGGCGGGTGGGCGGCAGAGCGGGTCACGGGTCCTCCTCGGGTGATCGACACCCGGTGATCCTGCGGGGCGTGACGACCGCCTCCGCCCGTCGCCCCGGGCTCTGACGGGGGCGGGGGCGCGGCGCTTCATCCCGGGACTCACCCCGGGCGAAGCGCGGGGTGGAAGGGGCGCCGCCCGGGCCCGCGGAGGCGGGCGGAGGGCCCGGCGGCGGCCGGGCGACGTGGTGCGATGGCCCCTCCCGAACGGAGACCGCCCCATGCTGATGACCCTCCTCCTGCTCGCGAGCGCCGGCCTGCTGGTGCTCGCCGTCTTCCTCCTCGTCGTGCCCGCCTGGTGCGTCCGCGCGGCGGCCCTCGCCGTGACCGTCGCCGTCGTCGTGGCCGTCGGCAACAACAGCGCACCGCCCGCCGCGTGGGTGGCCGGCTTCGTCTTCTCGGCCGTGCTCCTCCTCGTGGCCCTGGCGCGCGGCGGCCTCGAGCGGCGCGTCGGCGGCGTGCCCTTCCTGCTCGTCTCCGGTCTCTGGGCCTGGCTCGCCGTGGGCGCGCTCGTCGCGGGGACGTACTCGGTGCCCCGCCTCGTCGCGTACTTCGGGCTCGCCGTCGTCGTCGCGCTCGTCGCCGGCCAGCTCACCCGTCGGGAGGTGCACCTCGTGCTCGGCGCCGTGGTCGCGGTCGCGGTGGTGCAGGTCGGCATCGCCCTGGCCGAGCTGGCGGTCGGCGAGCCGCTGCTGTGGGGCCTCCGCGGCGGCACGCGCCTCAACCCCTTCCTCGGCGACGCCGTCGACCGCGTGCAGGGCACCCTCGGCCACCCGATCATCCTCGGCCTGCTCGAGGGGCTCGCCGTCCTCCTCGTCTGGGCCGACCCGTGGCAGCTCTCCCGCCGGGCCCGGTGGGCCCTGCTCGCCGTGTGCGCGGGCGGCGTGCTGCTCTCGGGCACGAGGAGCATCGCGGCCTGCCTCGTCGTGGCCGTCGGCGTGCACCTCCTCCTCCGGTCGAGGCTCGCCGCCTGGCTGCGCAACGTCGCGATCGCGGCGGTGGTCGGCAGCGGGGTGCTGCTGCTCGACCTCGGCCTCTCCGAGATCGTCGACGACCTGCTCGCCTCGGGCTCGTGGGTGCACCGCCTCGAGTCGGTGCAGGCGGTGCCCGCCCTGCTGGCCCGGCCGCTCGCGGAGTCGCTCTGGGGCACCGGCTTCGGCAGCGAGGTCGGGCTGTTCCGTGACGGGCACATCCGACTGACCTTCGGGCTCGAGGTCGTCGACAACTTCTACGTGTACCTGCTCGGCACCACGGGGGTGCTGGGGCTGTCGGTCTTCCTGCTCGTCGCCGTGGTGACCTTCGCCCGCGGCGACCGCCTGACCCGTGCCGTGGTCGTGCTCTTCCTCGGCATGGGCGCCTCCTTCGACCTCGTCGTCTGGCTCGGGGTCGGCGTGCTGATGTCGCTCTTCTTCGCCCTGCCGGGCGCCGCGGCGCTGGCCGCGTCGGACCGGGCGGAGCAGCAGGGCCGGTCGGCCCGGGACCTCGAGGCGGCGGCCGCCGCGGACGGCGGCTCGGCCCGGGAGGACCGCCGCCCGGCGCTCGTCGCCTGAGGCGGTCGCCGCTCGGCGCGGTCGCGCCCCCTGAGGGGATGGACGGTCGCGGCGTCCGAGGGGATCGGCGGTCGGCGGCGGGGCCTCAGCCGTGCCGCGCGTCGCGCCAGGCCACGGGCAGGCCGCGCAGGCCCCGCGCCCAGCGCACGACGTAGGCGCGCAGCAGGTCGACGCCCCGGAGGTCGGCGCCGAGGCCGTCCTTCACGAGGGTCGCGCGCGGCGGCAGCAGCGCGAGGCGCACGGCGTGCAGCCGCTCGCGGGCGCCGGCGTCGCGGAAGGCCACGAGCCGACGCGTCAGGGGCGAGGCCGACCGGGTGCGCAGCCGCCACTCCGCGGACGGGGCGCCCCAGGCGAGGTCGAGCGGACCCGCGGCCTCCTCGACGAAGGGGCGCAGCGGCGCGAGGGCGCGCAGGCGACGCGCGGCGTCGACGAGCTCCGCGACGGGGAGCGCCCGCGCGTGCTCGACCAGGCGGTCGTGCTCGTCGGCGTGGCGCTCGACCCAGGGGCTGCGGAGGCAGTGCAGGGCCAGCACGAGGAGGGTGTCGACCCGGCCGGGCACCGCGACGTCGCGGCCGGCCCGGTCGAGCACCACGCGGCGGGCCCAGAGGGCGTCGAACGCCGCCCCGGGGTCGTCGTCGAGCCCCGGGAAGCGGTGGTGCACGTCGAGGTCGCAGCTCCAGCCCGGGTGGAACCAGGTGTCGGAGTGGCGGGGGAAGGCCGTGAGGTCGGCGTCGGCGGGGCGGGTGCGCCAGCCCCGTCGTGCCAGCTCCGCCCCGAACCGGGCGGCGTCGTCCCGGCCGCGGAGCAGGACGTCGACGTCGGCGCTGACGCGGGGCGGCCGGAGGCCGTGGTGGGCGGCCCCGTCGCCCTTGACGACGAGGGCCCGCAGGCCGACGCCGCCGGCCACGTCGGCGACGAGGGCGTGGGCCAGCTCGACGACGGGGGCGGCGGCCACGACGACGGCCGGCCCGGTCACCGCGTGCGCTCGCGCTCGCGGATCTCGCGACGGGTGAGCGCGCCGCCCGGGGCCTCGACGGGGGAGGCGGGCACCGCGGGGGACGTGGGCGCCGCGGGCGAGGCGGGTGAAGCGGGGACCCGGGCAGGAGCCGGCGCCACACCAGGAGCAGCAGCGGCAGCAGCAGCCGCCGCGGCACCAGCCGGGGCCGGGACCGGGGCCGGGGCCGGGGCCGCAGGAGGCGTCGGGGCGACCACGGGCGCGGGGGCCGTCACGGCCTCGCGGGAGGCGGGCGCCGTGCCGGAGCCCGCGCCGGCCCCGACGGCCCCGCCCGTCCCGACTTCGCCCTCGTAGTAGTAGTAGCTGCCGCCGAAGTAGCCGTACTCGCGGGCGTCGCGGCCCTTGGTGGGCACGCGGTTCAGCACCACGCCGAGCACGTCGCCGCCGCCCCGCGTGACGAGCTGGAGCGCCCGGTCGAGCTGGTCGAAGGTGGTGCGCGCGGCGGAGGCGGTCATCAGCACGCCGTCGGCCTTGGCGGCCAGCACGACGGCGTCGGTGACGGCGAGCACCGGGGGAGCGTCGAGGATGACGGTCGCGTGCTCGGCGAGGGTCGAGACGAGGTCCTGGAAGGTCTGCGACCCGAGCAGCTCGCTCGGGTTCGGGGGGATGCGCCCCGCGCCGACGACCCAGAGGTTCGACGCGGCCTCCGTCTGCTGCATGACCTGGTGCAGCTGCGCCCGGCCGGAGAGCACGTCGGTGAGGCCCGCGCCCTCGGAGACGCCGAGCACCTTCGAGAGGGTCGGCCGGCGCAGGTCGCAGTCGATGACGACGACCCGCTGGTCGGACGACACGGCGAGCGACTCCGCGAGGTTGGCCGCCAGCGTCGACTTGCCGTCGCCCGGCTGCGGGCTGGTCATCACGATCACCCGCGGCTGCGCGTCGACCTTGACGTAGGCGAGGTTGGTGCGGAGCTCGCGCAGCGCCTCCGACATGGCGAAGTTCACGTGGCGGTCGTCGGCGGTGGCGTTCGGCAGCGCCGCGACGAGGCCGCCGTGCTCGGCCAGCGCGTCGTTCTGCGGGATGGTGCCGATCACGCCCACGCCGAACCGTGACTCCACCTCGGCCGCGGAGCGGATCCGGCGGTCGAGCGTGTTGCGGACGAGCAGGTAGACGCCGGCGAGCATGAGGCCGGAGAGCCCGCCGAGCAGGAGGGCCACCTCCACGTTCGGCGACGCGGGCGAGGTCGGCACCGACGCCGACGAGAGCGCGACGAACGACGTGGCCGAGCCGCCCGTGTCGGTGCTCTCCTCCTGCATCGCGGCGATCTGCTCGCCCATCGCGGCGAGCCAGGCGTCGGTCAGCGCCGCGGCGTCGGCCGGGGTCGAGCCGCGGGAGGTGACGGTGATGATGGCCGTGTCCTCGGGCAGCGAGGTGGTCACGCGCCCCAGCAGCGACGCCGGCGACGCCGCTCCGCCGAGCGCCGCCGCGGCCGACTCGGCCACCGCGAGCGAGCCGCCGAGCTCGACGTAGGACTGCGCCTGCGACTTCGCCAGCTGGTCGGCGGCGAAGGCGAGGTTGGCGTCGCCGCCGGCGGCGACCTGCACGACGCCGGACGCGCTCGACTCGTACACGCGGGTCTGGGTGAGGGTCCAGCCGGCGCCGGCGGTCACGCCGAGCAGCACGATGAGGAAGGCGCCCAGCCAGTACGACCGCACGATGCGCAGGTAGTCCTGCAGGTCGAGGGTCCTGGTGCGGGGCTCGGTGTCGGGTCGGTCCACGGGCTTCTCCTGTCGCGGTGGCGGTGCTGCTGGTGTCGCGGGGCGGGTGCCGGCCGGCGGCCGGAGGGCGTCCGGAGGCGGGCGCCGGGTCGTTCCTACCGCGCGTGGCGAGGGGCTCCGGGGGCTGGCCGCGCGCCGATCCCCGGGGGCACGGGGCAGACGGGCACCGGGGCCGACGGGGCTTTCACCCCGGGTCTCACCCCGGGTGGACCGCGCGGCGTGCCGGCGCGGCGGGCCCGCGCCGGAGCCCGGAGCGGAGCCGGGCCCGGCCCCTCGCGTCGTGCGCGGCGTACAGCACGCGGAGCGCCGCGGTCGTCGCGGCGGGTGCCACGAGGGCGCCCCGGAGCACGCCCCAGGCCAGGGGGTCGCGTCGTCGCACGGCGCCGAGGTCGACGCCGCCGAGGGCCCGTCGAGCCCGGCGGAGCCCGTCGCGGCGCACCGCCGCGGGGGCGCCGAGGCGCACGGGCAGGGCGACGAGCGCCAGGCAGAGGAAGGTCGTGGTGAAGCGCTGGCGCACGCGCTCGTCGGCGGCCGCGCCGCCCCGCGCCCCGGCCGCCGCGAGCACGAGGTCGTGGGCCCGCTCGAGGTTGGCGAGACGCGGCGTCGAGACCCTCGTGATCGACCCCGGGCGGTGGGTCCAGTGGTAGAGCACCTCGGGCACGAACCGCACCCGGGAGGCGCGGGCCAGCACCGCCGCCGCCCCCGCGACGTCGCTCTGCGACGTCAGCTCGGGGAAGGGCGCGTCGCCGAGCAGCCGGCGCCGCAGCAGCTTCGACCAGAGGAACCCGTCGACCTGTCGGTCGAGGAGGAGCGCGAGGGCGACGTCGCCGGTCACAGTCCGGCGCTCCACGAGGCCGTCGACGACCTTGCCGGGCACCCCGGCCGCCCGTCGGTGGTCGGCCCGGCACCAGACGACGTCGACGGGGTCGCCGTCGTCGTCGCCCGTGGCGGCGGTGAGGACGGCGAGCGCGTCGTCCTCCCACTCGTCGTCGTGGTCGACGAACCACACGAAGTCGCCGACGGCGTGACGGAGCGCCCGGTTCCGGCTGCGGGCGACGCCCGCGTTCTCGTCGGCGACGACCACGACGGCGGACGGGCGCGACGCGGCCCACGTGACCAGCGCCTCCCCGGTGCCGTCGCCGGAGGCGTCGTCGACGACGACGACCTGCGCGCCCTCGGCGAGGCAGCCGTCGAGCCGGGCGAGGAAGGCGGGCAGGTGGGCGCCCGGCCGGTGCACGGCCGAGACGACGGTGACCCGGGGCGCGCTCACGAGCGCCGCCCGCGGGCCACGAGGAGCGAGCCCAGCACGACGCCGACGAAGGCCGGGCCGCGCACGAGGTAGCGGTGCGCCAGGCGGCGCGGCTCCTGGGCGAGCCGCCAGAGCCACTCGCCGCCGAGGCGCTGCACGAGGCGCGGGGCACGCGCCCGGGTGCCCGCCGCGAACTCGACGGCGGCGCCGGCGCCGACGTAGACGCCCGGGGGGAGGAGGTCGCGCCACTCGAGGAACCAGGCCTCCTGCTTCGGCGAGCCGAGGCAGACGAAGACGACGTCGGGCCGCTCGACGCGCAGCGCGTCGGCGACGGCTCTGCACCCGGCGTCGTCGACCGAGCGCACGAACGGGAAGGGCACGGTGACGAGCCGGACGCCCGGCGACGACGCCCTCAGCCTGGCCGCCGCGTCGTCGCTGACGCCCTCGGCGCCCCCGACGATCGCGACGCGCCAGCCGTTCCGCGCCGCCCGGGCGACGACGTCGCCGAGGAGGTCGGCGCCCGTGAGCCGCTGGATGCGCTGGTCGCCGAGCAGACGGGCGAGGCCGACGAGGGGGGCGCCGTCGGCGATCCGCAGGGAGGCGGCACGGTGCGCGGCGGCGGTGCGCGGGTCGGTGCGGAGGGCCAGCACCTGGTCGACGTTCGGGGTCATGACCAGGTGGCGGCCGCCCGAGGCGACCAGCGCCTCCATCTCGTCGAGGAGCTCGTCGGGGCCGCCCCGGAAGAGCGGCTGCCCGTCGAGGTGCGTGCCCCGGGCGCCGACGCGCAGCAGGGGCGCGGTGAGGAGCGACATCAGTAGGCCCCCCGTGCTCGGAGGACGGCGCCGACGGTGCGGCCGAGGATGGCGAGGTCGCCCGAGAGGGTCCAGTTCTCGACGTAGAGGAGGTCGATGACGAGCCCCTCCTCCCAGTCGAGGTCGGCGCGGCCGCTGACCTGCCACGCTCCGGTCAGGCCGGGGCGGGTGAGCAGGCGACGGTGGGCCGTGCGGTCGTAGGCCGCGACCTCGCGCGGCAGCGGCGGGCGGGGTCCCACGAGGCTCATGTCGCCCCGCAGCACGTTGACCAGCTGCGGCAGCTCGTCGATCGAGAACCGGCGGATGACGCGGCCGACCCGCGTGACCCGGGGGTCGTCGCGCATCTTGAAGAGCGGTCCGCGGGCGTCGTCGTCGTCGGAGACGAGGGCCGTGACGAGGGCGTCGGCCCCGGTCACCATGCTGCGGAACTTGTAGAGGGTGAACTCGGCGCCGTCGACGCCGACGCGGGTCTGGCGGAACACCGCGGGGCCGGGCGAGGTCAGGCGGATCGCCGCGGCCACCCCGGCGAGGAGCGGCGCGAGGGCCACGAGGCCCACGGCGGAGAGCGCGACGTCCATCAGGCGCTTGAGCACCGACTGGCGCCCGCCGAGCTGGACCCGGTCGACGCGGATGAGCTGGTGCCCGCCGACGGCGACGGGCTGCAGGCGCCGGCTCGACACCGGGCCGACCTGCGGTGACACGATCAGCTGCACGTCGGTGCCCTCGAGGGCCCACGAGAGGCGGCGCACGAACTCGTCGCCGACGAGCCCGCTGCCGACGACGACGACGCCCTCGGCTCCCTCGGCGGCCAGCCGTCGCTCGACGAGCGAGACGAGCTCGGCGGTGCGGGCGACGTGGGCCACCGGGGCGTCGTCGAGGTCGTCCAGGACGACCTCCGCGACCACGTCCAGCCCCGACGACGAGTCACGGGCGAGCACGTGGCGGAGGCCGGCCACGCCGGCGGCCGTGCCGACGACCACGGTGCGCGTGCCGAGGCGCCGAGCGGCCCGCAGCGACCGGACGTGCGCCCGCCACGCGAGCCGGTTCAGCAGCAGCACGGCCAGCCCGGCGGGCACGGCGACGAGCAGCCAGCCGCGGGAGATCTGCGTCTGCGTCGCCGCGGAGAAGAGGCTCACGCCGACCGCGACGACCACCGTCGCGCGCAGCAGGTCGCGGAACGCCGCGGCGCCGCTCGCGAAGAGGTCGTCGGGCCGGACGTCGGCCCGGGCGACGAGGAGGAGCAGCGTCCAGGCCGCCGTGAGCGCGACCGAGACGGTGCCGTAGCCCACGCCGCCGTCGCCGATCGCGAGCCCCTGGGGGCCGCGCCCGAACCAGGCGAGCTGCGCGGCGGACGTCGCGACGAGCAGGGCGGCCGCCTCGGTGACGGCCATCGGGACGACGGGCAGCGCACGTCGGGGGAGTCGCGGTGCCGGCCCCCGGGGCGGGGTGCGGTCGTCGGCGCGGCCGTCGGGGCGCTCGGCGGGCCGGCTGGCGGGGCGGACGGCCGGTCGCTCGGCGGGTCGGGCCCGGCCCGTGGCGGCCGGGTCGGTCGTGGCGGGGCCCGTGGTGGTCGGGCCCGGGAGGGTGCTGGTCATGGTCGCTCCGGGGTGAGGTCTGCCGCGTCGCTCCAGCGGCGCAGGTCGTCGTCGGCGATGGCGGCGGAGACGGCGGTCGTCGCCGCCTCGTCGGGCAGGACGACGGACTGGCCGCCGCCCCGCACGCCGCCGCCGGCGGTGGGGAGGGTGAAGAAGGCGACGTCGTCGGCCCGGACGCCGCGCAGCTCGTAGCCGAGGCGGGTCGTCTCGGCGGGGCCGAGCCCCGCGTCGACCGTCACCCAGCGGGTCGTCGTGCTGACGAACGAGGCCAGGCGACCGGGGTCGGCGAGGCCGTCGCGGAGCAGCCCGTCGACGACGCCGCGGAGGAACGCCTGCTGGTTGCGCACGCGCTGGTGGTCGGCGTCGGCGAACGCGTACCGCTCGCGGACGAAGGCCAGGGCCCGCTCGCCGGCGACGACGTTCGGGCCGGCGGCGAAGTCGTGGCCCGGCACGTTGCGGCTGCTGAACGCGACGGGGGAGTCGACCTCGACGCCGCCGAGCGCCGTCGACATCGACGCGAAGCCCTCGAAGTCGACCAGGGCCACGTGGGCCACGCGGGTGTCGAGCAGCTGCTCGACCGTCTGCACGAGCAGCGGCGCGCCGCCCCAGGCGTAGGCCGCGTTGACCTTCGCCTCGCCGTGGCCCGGCACGTCGACCCAGAGGTCGCGCATGATCGAGACCACGGTCACCTCGCGGCGGTCGCCGGAGACGTTGACGAGCATCATCGTGTCGGAGCGCTGGCCCGTGGGCCCGGCCTCGTCGACCGGGTCGAGGTCGCCGTCGCGGCTGTCGGAGCCGATGAGCAGCACGTTGAGGGCCCCGTCGGCCGGAGGCGCGGGTCGGCTGCCGGACGGGAAGGGATCGGCCTCGAAGGTGGTCACGCCCGACCGCCAGCCGAGCTGCACGAGGGCGCCGGCCAGCAGCGGCAGCCCGACGAGGACGACGAGCGCGGCGGACAGGCGGCGGAGGGCGCGTCGGCGACGTGGGCTCCGGGGAGACCGTCGGCCGGGCCGAGCCTCGGCCCGGGAGCCCGCGGTGCTGCGGGAGCCTCCGGAGCCGCGGGTCCCCGGGCGGGAGGACGACGCGTGCGGCTGGTGGCTGCGCCGCCGCCGGGGCGGCAGCGACACGGGCTCCCCGGCGTTCTCCGGGAAGACGAGCGCCAGGCCGTCGGTCACCGGGGCGGCCTCGTCGCGGGGCGGCACGGTGCCGGTCACGACGAACCCGCGAGGGCCCGGGCGATGACGAACACCGCGTCCTGCGTGCGCAGGTCGAGCAGCTCGAAGGCCCCCGGCACCGTGGAGACCGGGTCGTCGAGGTCGGCGCGGTGGCCGTCGACGTCGGCGAGGCCGGCGCGGAGGGCGGCGGCCCGCTCGACGAACGCCCGGCCCTCGAGTGCTCCGGTCTCGGCGTGCACGGCGAGGCCGGCCAGCTCGAGGAAGGTGAAGGTGCGCTTGAGCAGTCCGGGCGCGAGGTCGAGCACGCGGTCGGAGTGGCTCCGCTCCGCCGTGACGACGAGGTCGACGTCGTCGAGCTCGGCCGGGGTCAGCTGCCGGGCACGGTGGTCGGCCGCGTCGATGCCGTGCGACCGGAGCAGCTCGAGGGTGCCGTGCGCGGCGCCGGCGCCGACCCGGGCCCGGGTGCCGCAGCTCGTGACCCGGAAGTCGCCGGGGGCGAGGCGCTCGAGCTCCGCGCCGAGCAGTCTCTCGATCAACGGCGACCGGGCCTCGTTGGCCCGGCAGACGACGACGATCTCGAAGGGGCCGTCCGCCCGGGTGGGCTCGGCGGGCTCGGTCGCGGTGGCCCAGGGCAGGCGGTGGGCGGCGGGTCGGGTCTCGGGGCGTGGCACCGTGATCAGCTCCTCGGGGTCGGTGTCAGAGGCGTGCACCGTAGGCAGCGCCGTCACCCCCGGGAGGCGCGGGTCGGGCGTCGCGACGGGCCGCGGCCCCCGAGATGTCACCCCGCCCTTCACCGGGGTGACATGTCGCATGACACCCCGGGTGCCGCGGCCGGTCCGCCGTGGGAGGATGGCCGGATGACCGACGGCGAGGGGACCGGCCGAGGGCCCGGCGAGGGGCGCGTCGCCCCGGCCGCCGACGGCCCCGGAGCCTCCGGCGGCCCCGCCCGCCGCGGAGCCCCCACGGTCGACGGCCGCCTCGTCGTCCGCGTGTCACCGCGCGTGGCGGTCGCCCGTGACGGCGACGCGCTCGTCGTGGCCCAGCTCGACCGCAGCGCGCTCCGCCGGCTCGAGGGCACGGCGGCGGAGCTCTGGGCGCGGCTCGACGGCGTCGCCGCGGTCGACGACCTCGTCGACGCGTCGCTCGCCGACCACCCCGGGGCCGACCCCGCGGCGGTGCGCGAGCAGGTCGCGGCCTTCGTCGACCAGCTGCTGGCCGAGGGGCTGGTCGAGCGGGTAGAGCCGGCCTAGGAGGCGGTGGCCGCCTGCTCGCGGCTCACGGGGGCCAGGAGCCGCCACTCGTAGGCGACGCGCAGGGCCGCCGGCCGGGTGCTCACGCCGAGCTTGCGGTAGAGGCTCCGCACCTGGCTCTTGACGGTGTTGTGGGAGACCCCGAGGGTGCGGGCGATGTCCTCGACGGAGCCGGCGCCGCGCAGCTGCGCGAGCACGACGGCCTCGCGTCGCGTGAGCTTCGGCACGGTGAGGCCGCTCGAGTAGATGCGGGGAGCGTCGGCGAGCACGGGGTCGAGGTCGACGCCCGTCTGCCGGGCGAGGGAGCGGAGCTCCTCGGCGGGGACGAGCCACCACGGCAGGCGGAGGTCGTGGCGGGCCGACACCGAGACGGCCTGCTCGAGCGCCGTCCGCGCGACGTCGAGGTCGCCGACCCGGCCGCTGGCGACCGCCCGGACGAGCTGCAGCTCGAGCTGCGGGCGGGGCGCGAGCCGGCCCCGCCAGACCATGCGGTCGGCCACGACCCGGGCGTCGGCCGCCGCGCCCGCGAAGAGCAGCGCGCGGGCGTGCGCCCCGGCGACCGACTCGCGGCCGTCGACGAAGGGCCGCAGGGCGCCGAGGGCCGAGCGCGCCTGCTTCGAGAGCAGGAGGAAGTCGGACTTCAGGGCGGTCAGGAGCCCGTGCAGGTGGTTGCTCGCGACGCCCTGCGGGTGCGCGGCCTCCGCGTCGCGGACCACGCTGAAGCCCGTGGCCCCGTCGCC
Organism: Frigoribacterium sp. NBH87; assembly: GCF_014217665.1. Classification (NCBI taxonomy): domain Bacteria; kingdom Bacillati; phylum Actinomycetota; class Actinomycetes; order Micrococcales; family Microbacteriaceae; genus Frigoribacterium; species Frigoribacterium sp. NBH87. The sequence goes on along the minus strand of NZ_CP043650.1, from coordinate 1,307,740 downwards.
GTGGGCCAGGTGCCGCAGGGCCGTCAGCCAGGCGACGACGGGCCACTCCTCCACCGAGGCCGGCATGCTCGCCGCCGTGCGGATGCGGCGCCGGGCCTCCCGGTCGTCGCCCGCGTCGAGCGCGGCGACGCCGGCCGCGAGGTGGGCGGGCAGCGCCCAGACCGTGTGCCGCCAGTCCGACCAGCGCTCGTCGCCCTCCGCCGCGACGACGAGCGCCCGCGCCTCGCCCAGCCGGCCGTCGAGGGCGTGGACGAGGGCTGCGGTGCCGAGGGCCCGCAGGCGCACCGGGTCGGTCGCCTCGTCGAGGCGGCCGACCGCGCCGAACTCGAGCAGCGCCTCGTCGTACGCGCCCTCGTGGAAGAGCGAGAGGCCGATCTGCAGGTGGGCGTCGGCCAGCCGGCGCGCGAGCTCGGGGGTGCGGGGCACCCGGAGCTGGGCCATCGACTCGCGGGTGCGTCGGGCGAGGGCCGCGGCCCTCCCGACGCTGCCCGCCCGCCGCAGCGCCGCGATGCGCACCGCGGCGAGCCGGAGGGCGCCGGTGGGGCCCGCGTCCTTCTGCAGCTCACGCGCGGCCGTGTCGGCGGCGGCGAGGGTGCCCGCGGCGGCCAGCCAGCTGCGACCGCGGAACGCCGAGAGCTTGCCGAGCAGGCAGAGCAGCCACGGGTCGGCGCGCAGCGACGCCTCCGGCACGGTCTCGAGCACGGCCAGGACCTCGTCGGCGTGGTCGCGGGTCAGCTCGGCGTGGTGCCGCTCGAGCACCTCGCCGAGCAGGGGCCAGTCGTGGGCCGCGGCCGCGAGCCCCAGGGCCTCCCGGGCGTCGCCGTCGTCGAGCAGCTGGCGGGCGCCGGCCACCTGCACGCGCCGGGCCTCCTGCCGCTGGGCCTCGTCGACCCGGCGCTCGAGCAGGACCCGACGGACGACCGGCACCAGCACGAGGTGCCGCGTGCTGCCGACGACCGTCCACCCGCCGACGCCTGACCGCTCGACGACGTCGAGCAGCTCGGCCGCGGCGTCGTGGTCGCCGGTGACGGCCTCGAGCAGCTCGGGCGAGAGGAAGGGGAGCTCGGCGGCGGCCCGGAGCGCGTCGGCCCCGACCAGCGACTCCGCCTCCGTCGACACGTCGCGGGTCAGCTCGCCCTCGAGCCGGGCCACCAGCGGGGCGAGGTCCCGACGTCGCCAGAGGCGCCGCGGCTGCAGGGCCAGCTCGTGGGCCAGGCGCTGCACGGCGACGGCCCAGCCGCCGAGCGCCTCGTCGACGAGCGAGAGCGCGGCGTCGTCGAAGCAGACCCCGCGGGCGGTGAGCATCGCCGCGACCTCGCCCCGGTCGAGCTCGAAGACGTCGGGGGCGACGAGCTCGACGTCGAGGTCGGCGCCGGCGGCGCGCTCGAAGGTCGTCCGCACCCGGCCGACCAGCACGACGTGGAGGTGGTCGTGGCGCAGCACGAGGCGCTCGACGTCGGCCGCGAGCCGCGGGTCGTCGAGGCGGTCGACGTCGTCGAGCACGACCGTCACCGGCCCGGCGGCGCCGCCGAGCGCCTCGTCGAGCGCGGCCAGGGGGGCGCCGCCCAGGTCGCCGGCGGCCGGGTCGAGCAGGCGGGCCACGCCGGCCCAGACGTCGGCGACGGCCTGGTCGCCCCGGACCGTCCACCAGGCGCCCCTGATCGGTGCCTCGTCGAGCCAGGCCGCGACCGCGGTCGTCTTGCCGACGCCGGCGGGCCCCCGCACCACGACGACCGAGGCCTCCGCCGCACGGCTGAGGGCCTCCGAGACGCCCTCGCGGCGCAGCACGTGGCGGCGGGTGCGGGGGCGACCGCGGAGGCCCTGGTCGGGGGAGCGGTGCTCGGCGAGCGTGGACGTGGGTGACATGGGGGCCTCTCCTGTGGAAGATATCCAGTGCAGGAACACAAAATATCACACATATCACGCCGGAGGTGAGATCTCCTCCTCACCGACGTGAGACCGGGTGACCCGCGGGGTGGAGGCGGGGGTGGCATCGCGGGGCGCCTCGGCGAGGGCGACGGGGCCGGCTCGCCGGACGACCGTCCGGCACGGCCTACGGTGCGGCACGACCCGGGACCTCCGGGGCGCCCCACGACCCAAGGAGTCCCCATGCTCGCCAACCTCGGCGGAATGCACCTGCTGATCATCCTCGGCATCGTCCTGCTGCTCTTCGGCTCGACGAAGCTCCCCGCCCTCGCGAAGGGCCTCGGCCAGTCGATCAGCATCTTCAAGAAGGAGACCGAGAAGGGCGCCGAGGCCGACGCGGCGTCGGCGGCCGCCCCGACGGTGGCCGCGACCGCCGCCCCCGCCCCCGCGACCACGGCGCCGGCCCCGGCCGACCAGGCGCGCTAGGCGGCTCGGCGCCAGAGCTCCCGCTCGATGTCGAGGGCCAGCTCGCGCAGGGCGTCGAGCGGCAGGCCCCGCACGTCGCGGGGCTCCGGGTCGAAGACGCAGAGCGCCCCGATGCGGATGCCCTCCGCGGTGTGCACCGGGTAGCCGGCGTAGAACCGGATGTCGTTGCGGGGCACCGTCAGGGTCGTCTGCCAGGCGTCCGCCACGACGAAGGGCTCGTCGGCGTCGACCGTCGTCGCGCAGAACGACTCGCTGAGCGGCACGGCCGTGCTCGAGCCGAGGGTGCTCACGACGTTCCACTGGTGGTCGTCGAGCACGAGGTTGAACGCGGCGCCGTCGGTCTCGAACAGGGCCCTGGCCTGGTCGGTGATCTGCTGGAAGGCCGCCTCCGGCTCGGGCTGCACGACGCCCGACGCGGCGATCGCCTCGAGCCGCGTCGGCTCGGGCTGCGGGCGGCTCCGGGCCCGCTGCGGCGAGTCGATGCGCGCCCGCTGGGCGTGCAGCAGGGGCGCGACGTGCTCGCTGAGCGCCTCCGCCCAGGTCTCGTAGAGCTCGGCCGTGGCCTCCGCGCGCCCCGGCGACCGGTCGTCGTCGACGGCCTCCGCGCCTCCCCCTCCCGGCAGCGTCAGGTGGGTGACCCGGGCGTGCTCGGCGCAGACCCCCGCCGAGACCTCGGCCAGGAGGGCCGAGTGGCGCTCGGCGAGCGCCGTCGGCTGCACGCCGAACGTGCCCAGCGCGTCGGCCAGGGGAGTGGAGGCGACGACCACCCTCGCGCACGGCCTCGTGCGCTCGAGCAGGGCCGACACGAGGCCGTCGAGGTCGCGGGCGCAGGCGCGGGGCGACCGCAGGGTCATCGCCTCGGCGGCCCCGAGCGTCACCACCACGACGTCCCAGTTCTCGAGGAAGGCGTCGCCGAGCACGGTGTGCAGCGACGGCACCCGGTGCGTCGGGTCGGCGAGGGCCGCGACGTGCGAGCCCCGGCCGGTGCGGCGGGCCAGGCGCCGCGCGAGCCGGCCCGGCAGCGCGACCGAGTGCGAGCTCGTGCCCCAGCCGACGGCGGGGCCGGCCCCCACGATGAGGACCCGGTCGGGGTCGAGGCCCGCCCCGGCGCCGAAGGGCACGTCGCGGGGCCGCGGCGTCGTCGTCGACCGCGCGCAGAGCCAGGCGTACCGGGCCGCGAGGGCGGGGGAGAGGAGGAAGCGCCCGGCCGGGTTCACGACGTCGCCCCGGCGCCGCGCGCCCTCGTACGGCCCGAGCCGCCCTGCGTCGTCTCGCCCATCGTGGTGTCTCCCTGATCCGGTGTCGCCGGCGACGAGTCGGTGTGCAGCGGTGCTGCCTCGTGCCCGACGCCTCGGGCGTCGTCCCCCCACGCTAGCCACGCGCGCCCGGGCAGACAAGGTGGTCTGCCCGGGAGTCTCCCCGGCCCCGCCGCGGACCGGCCGCCTACCATCGACCGGATGCCTGCCGACCGCACCCGCGCCTCCTCGTCCGCCCCCGACCCGGTCGACGGCTTCGTGCGGGTGCGGGGCGCCCGCGAGAACAACCTGCGGGCCGTCGACGTCGACGTGCCCCGCGACCGCATCGTCGCGTTCACCGGGGTCTCCGGCTCGGGCAAGTCGTCGCTCGCCTTCGGCACCGTGTTCGCCGAGGCGCAGCGGAGGTTCCTCGAGTCGGTGGCCCCCTACGCTCGTCGGCTGATCGCGCAGGGGTCGACGCCCCGGGTCGACTCGATCACGGGCCTGCCCCCGGCCGTCGCGCTGCAGCAGCGCCGCGGCGCGCCCAGCTCGCGCTCGTCGGTCGGCACGGTCACGACGCTGTCGAACTCCGTCCGCATGCTGTGGTCGCGCGCGGGCACCTACCCCGAGGGGGCCGACCGCCTCGAGTCCGACTCGTTCTCGCCGAACACCGTGGCCGGCGCGTGCCCGCGCTGCCACGGCCTCGGGGTGGCGCACGAGGTGACCGAGGCCTCGGCCGTCCGCGACCCGTCGCTGAGCATCCGCGACGGCGCGATCGCGGCGTGGCCGGGCGCCTGGCAGGGCAAGAACCTCCGCGACGTCACCGCCGTGCTCGGCTACGACATCGACCGACCGTGGCGGGAGCTGTCGCGGGAGGACCGCGACTGGCTGCTCTTCACCGAGGAGCAGCCGGTGGTCGAGGTGCAGCCCCAGCGCGACCGCGTCGCCAAGCCGTACAAGGGCCGCTTCTGGAGCGCGCGGCAGTTCGTGCTGCACACCCTCGCCGACTCGCAGAGCGAGACGCAGCGCACGAAGGTGCTGCAGTTCGTCGAGTCGGGGCCGTGCTCGCTCTGCGGCGGCACCGGCCTCACCCGGGCCGCGCTCGCGGTGACGGTCGCGGGCCGCACGGTCGCCGAGCTGAACGCGCTGCCGCTCACCGAGGTCGCCGAGCTGCTGCGGCCGATCGCGGCGATCACCGACGCCGGCGTCGCGACGTCGCGGGCGTCGTCGGGCGAGCGCACCGAGGTCGCGGTCGCCATCAGCCGCGACCTGCTCGCGCGGGTCGAGGTGCTGACCGAGCTCGGCCTCGGCTACCTCAGCCTCGGCCGGGCCACCCCGACGCTCTCGCCCGGCGAGATGCAGCGCCTGCGCATCGCGACGCAGCTGCGCTCGGGCCTGTTCGGCGTCGTCTACGTGCTCGACGAGCCGAGCGCGGGGCTGCACCCGGCCGACGCCGAGCCCCTCGTCGAGGTGCTCGAGCAGCTCGTCGCGAGCGGCAACAGCGTCTTCGTCGTCGAGCACGACATGGACGTCGTGCGCCGCGCCGACTGGGTCGTCGACGTCGGGCCCGCCGCCGGGGCCGGCGGCGGCGAGGTGCTCTACAGCGGCCCGGTCGCCGGGCTGGCCGACGTCGAGGCGTCGGTGACCCGCCGCTTCCTGGGAGCCGAGGAGGCGCGCCCCGCCCCCCGCGAGGCGCGCACGCCGGCCGCGTGGCTGGAGCTCCGCGACGTCACGCGGCACAACCTCCGAGCGCTCGACGTCGACGTGCCCCTCGGCGTGCTGACCGCGGTCACGGGCGTCTCCGGCTCCGGCAAGTCGACCCTCGTCGGCCACGTCGTCGCCGAGCGCGCGGTCGAGCACCCCGGCGTCGACCGCGTCGTGCAGGTCGACCAGAAGCCGATCGGGCGGACCCCGCGGTCGAACCTCGCGACGTACACCGGCCTCTTCGACGCGGTCCGCGCCTCCTTCGCGGCCACCGACGAGGCGCGGGCCCGGGGCTGGGGCGCCGGCCGCTTCTCGTTCAACGTCGTCGGCGGCCGGTGCGAGGTCTGCCAGGGCGAGGGGTCGGTCTCGGTCGAGCTGCTCTTCCTGCCCGGCTCGTACGCGCCGTGCCCGGAGTGCCACGGGTCGCGCTACGCGCCCGAGACGCTCGAGGTCACCTGGCACGGCGCCACGGTCGCCGACGTGCTCGGCATGACCGTCGAGGAGGCCGCGGGCTTCCTCGCCGAGGTGCCCGCCGCCGCCCGGGCGCTCGAGGCCCTGCGGCAGGTGGGCCTCGGCTACCTGCGGCTCGGGCAGCCGGCCCCCGAGCTGTCGGGCGGCGAGGCGCAGCGCATCAAGCTGGCGACCGAGCTGCAGCGCGCCCGCGGCGGCCACACGCTGTACCTCCTCGACGAGCCGACGACGGGGCTGCACCCGGCCGACGTCGAGCTGCTCGTCGCCCAGCTGCAGCGGCTCGTCGACGCCGGCGGCACCGTGGTGCTCGTCGAGCACGCGATGGACGTCGTCGCGGCGGCCGACCACGTGATCGACCTCGGCCCGGGCGGCGGCGACGCGGGCGGGCAGGTCGTCGCGAGCGGCACCCCGCGCGAGGTGGCGGCGAGCACGGCGAGCCGGACGGCGCCGTACCTCGCGCGGCGGCTCCGGCCCTGACGACGGCCCGGGGCTCAGGGGGCCTGGGAATGCGCCCAGAGCAGGGTGCACCGAGTGCGTGGGTGCACTTAGTGTAATCACCGTGACCGCCGCTCCCGCCCTCGACCGACGTGCCGCCCTCAAGGCGCGGCACCGGCAGGCGATCCTCGACGCGGCCGACGCCCTCATCGCCGAGCGGGGCGCCCCGAGGTTCAGCGTCGACGAGCTCGCCGAGCGCGCCGACGTGTCGCGCCGCACGATCTTCAACCACTTCTCCGGCCTCGACCAGGTGGTGCTGACCCTCGGCACCGTCGCCATCACGAACGCCGTCGAGGAGTTCCAGACCGCCACCGCGGCCGTGGCGACCCCCGCCGCGGTGCTCACCCGCGCCTCCCTGTTCGACGAGGTCACGCTCGCCCTCCGCAGCATCGACCTGCCGGCCGTGATCGCCTACCTCTGGCGCGTGCTCGAGGGCGGCAGCGAGGGGCCGGGCGAGCCGAACGTCATGCAGGACGTCTTCTCGCGGGCGACCGAGCACCTCTCGGCCGACGCGGCCCGCCGAAGCTCCGAGGTCGACGACCTCGACGTCGAGCTGCTCGTCAGCTCGCTGATGCACGGCATCGCCGTGATCGCGGTGCACTGGGTGCGCCGCACCGACGGCGCGCTCGACGACGCGTCGCGGGCGGTCTGGGGCGAGCTGCTCGACCGGCTGGTCGAGACGGTGCGCACGGGCTACCCGGCGGCCCGCGGCCCCGACGGGCCCTGACCCGCACCGACCGCCCCCGGCGCCCCGACCCGGCGCCCCCGACCCGCCGCACCCCGGCTGCTCCGCCCCTCCTCCCGACGACGCGAGGCCCACCGCACCCCGGCCACCACCGCACGGCCACCACCGCCCCACCTGGAGGACCACCACCATGGCGACACTGCTCTACCGACTCGGCCGCCTCGCGGCCCGACGCGCCTGGCTGGTGATCGTGGCGTGGGTCGTCGTGCTCGGCCTCGCCGGCGGCGCCTTCGCCCTGTTCGGCGGAACGCTGACCTCCGCCGTCAGCATCCCCGGCACCGCGACCCAGGCGGTGAGCGACGAGCTCTCCGAGAAGTTCCCGGCCGCGAGCGGCGGCTCGGGCTCGGTGGTCTTCACCACCTCCGACGACTCGGCGTTCACCGACGAGCAGAAGACCGAGATCGCCGACCTGCTCACCCGCACGGAGGAGCTCGACGACGTCAAGGGCACCACGAACCCCTTCGACACCCAGGCGCAGCTCGCGGAGCAGGCGCAGAAGGTCACCGACGGGCGCGCCCAGATCGACGCGGGCACGGCGCAGCTCGAGGCCGGGCAGGCGCAGATCGACGCCGCGCAGGCGCAGCTGACCGCCGGCCAGCAGCAGCTGGACGCGGCGAGGGCCCAGGCCGAGGCCGCGGGCCAGCTCGCCGCCGCCCAGGCGCAGCTCGACGCGCAGCAGGCCCAGATCACCGCGGGCCAGCAGCAGATCGACGAGCAGCAGGCCACGCTCGACGCCAGCCGCACCGAGCTCGAGACGCAGTCGGCCACCCTGGAGGACGGCGCCGACCTGCTCGCACTCGCGGAGGAGATCCGCCAGGTCTCGAAGGACGAGACGACCGCGGTCGCCAGCATCCAGTTCGACAAGGCCCTCAACCTCGTGACCACGGAGTCGAAGGACGCCCTCGTGGAGGAGATGCAGGGCGCCGACATCGCCGGCGTCGACGTCGAGGTGTCGAACGACATCGCCGCGAGCATCCCCGAGATCCTGGGCCCGGGCGAGGTCGGCGGCGTCGTCATCGCCGCGATCGTGCTCTTCGTCATGCTCGGCACCCTCATCGGCGCCGGCCTGCCGCTCGTCAACGCCCTGATCGGCGTCGGCGTCGGCGTGCTCGCCTCGCTCGCCCTCTCGGGCACCGTCGAGATGCTGTCGGTCACCCCCGTGCTGGGCGTGATGCTCGGCCTCGCGGTCGGCATCGACTACTCGCTCTTCATCCTCAACCGCCACCGGCAGCAACTGCGCGACGGGGTGCCCCTCGAGGAGTCGATCGGGCTCGCCAACGGCACCTCGGGCAACGCCGTCGTCTTCGCCGGCTCGACCGTGCTCATCGCCCTCCTGGCGCTGAACCTCACGGGCATCCCCTTCCTCGGCCTGATGGGCACCGTCGGCGCGGTCTGCGTCTTCGTCGCCATCCTCATCGCCGTCACGCTCACCCCGGCGCTGCTGCGCCTGGTCGGCCTGCGCATCCTCACCAAGAAGGTGCGCGCCCGCGTCGGCCAGACCGGCCCGGTGAAGGTGCCCACCTCGCCGATGCGCACCGGCCGTGCCGTGCTCACGCTGGTCGCCGGCGTCGCCGTGCTGCTGATCGTCGCCATCCCGGCGCTGTCGATGCGCCTCGGCCTGCCGGCCGGCTCGTCGGAGCCCGTCGACTCGAGCGCTTACACGGCGTACAAGCTGATCGACGACAAGTTCGGCGCCGGCGTCAACGGCCCGCTGATCGTCGTCGCCGACCTCGACCAGGCCGTCTCGGAGGACGACCTCGTCGCCGAGCAGGTGCGCATCGGCACCGAGATCAAGGGCGAGGACGACGTCGTGGCGGTGGCCCCGATCGGCGCCTCGGACGACGACCGCACCCTCGCCTTCCAGGTGGTCCCGCAGGGCGGCCCGTCGAGCGAGTCGACCGAGCAGCTCGTCCGCGACCTCCGCGGGCTCGACGTCGAGGGCGTCTCCGCGCTCGGCGTCGCGGGCAACGCCTCGGGCAACATCGACGTCAGCGAGAAGCTCGCCTCGGCGCTGCCGCTCTACCTGCTCGTGGTCGTCGGGCTGTCGCTGATCATCCTGATCTTCGTGTTCCGGTCGATCCTCGTGCCGATCACGGCGACGCTCGGCTTCGTGCTGTCGCTGTTCGCGGCCTTCGGCGGCGTCACCGCGGTGTTCCAGTGGGGCTGGCTCGCGCCGGTCTTCGGCGTGCACGACCCGGGGCCCATCCTGAGCTTCCTGCCGATCCTGATGGTCGGCGTGCTCTTCGGGCTCGCGATGGACTACCAGCTCTTCCTCGTCAGCGGCATGCGCGAGTCGTTCGCGCACGGTGCCCCGGCCCGCCTCGCCGTCCAGCGCGGCGTGCACGCCGGGCGGACGGTCGTCATCGCGGCGGCCCTGATCATGACTGCGGTCTTCTCCGGCTTCGTCTTCTCGAACTCGGTGATGATCCAGTCGATCGGCCTCGGCCTCGCGCTCGGCGTGCTCGTCGACGCGTTCGTCGTCCGCCTGCTGCTGATCCCGGCCGTGATGCACCTGCTCGGCGACGCCGCGTGGTGGATCCCCAAGTGGCTCGACCGCATCCTGCCCGACGTCGACGTGGAGGGTGCCTCGCTCGAGCGCTCGCACCCGGCGGCCGCGCACACCGCCGACGAGCAGCACCACTCGCACGTCGCTCCCGGCGCCGAGGTCGACGCTCCCGTGACGGCGACGGCGCACGACGGCGACGGAGCGCACCGGGCGTAGCCCCGGCCCCGCGAGCGCGGGGGAGCAGTGCCCGAGGGAGGCGCGGCGTCGGTCTGACCGGCACCGCGCCTCCCGTGCGTGGCTCAGTCGTCTCGGCGATCTCTCAGCTGCTGAGAGTTGCACTCTGCGCCTCAGGGTGCAATTCTCGTCGTCGGGCATCCCGCCCTCGGCGACGTCGCCGGCCCGCACCGCGACGACCGAGAGGAGGCACCCGTGACCGACAGCACGACCGAGAGCGGCCCCGAGGCGCTCGGCAAGGCCGCGCTCCGGCGGCTGCGCGTGCGCTCCGAGCTCGTCGCCGAGGCCCGGCGCCTGACCGCCGCGGAGGGCCTGGCCGGCTTCACGATCGACGAGCTCTGCACGACGGTCGGCATCTCGCGCCGCACCTTCTTCAACCACTTCGCCTCGAAGGACGACGTGGTCGTGGGCGTCGCCCTCGACGACGACGACGAGCCGCTGGAGGCCTACGCCGCGACCCGCCGCGACCCGGCGCTGCCGCCGTTCGCCACCACCTTCGACGACCTGTCGGCGATGCTCGTCGAGCGGATCCAGCACGTCGGGCTCACCCGCGCCCGCGCCGCCGAGTTCAAGGCCGCGCTCGACCGCGAGCCGCGCCTGCTCGGCAGCGTGATGCGCCAGGGAGACGAGCAGCAGCGGCGCATCGCCGCCGCCGTGGCCGCGCACGAGGGGCTCGACGTCGCCGACCCTCGCGTCGACGTCGTCGTGACCCTGATGACCGGCCTCGCGCAGCGCTCGATGGCCGTCTTCTTCACCGCTCAGGGCGACCAGGCCCAGCGCTTCGACGCGGTGCTCGCGGAGCAGCTGCGGCTCGCCCGCGAGCTGCTGGCCGCCGGCGCCACCGCACCGGTCCGCACCGCCGCCCCCGTGACACCCCCGCTCCGCACGACCGACCGAGAGGCGCCTCGACCCGCATGACGACCACCACCGAGAAGCGGGCCGACGCCCCCTTCCTGCTCACCCAGAGGCGCATCTGGATCATCTTCGGCGCGCTGATCTCCGGCATGCTGCTGTCGAGCCTCGACCAGACGATCGTCTCCACGGCCATGCCGACCATCGTCGGCGAGCTCGGCGGCGTCGAGCACCAGGCCTGGATCACCACGGCGTACCTGCTCGCGACGACGATCGTCATGCCGATCTACGGCAAGTTCGGCGACGTGCTCGGGCGGCGCAGCCTCTTCCTCGTCGCCATCGCGATCTTCACCCTCGCGAGCATCGGCTGCGCCTTCGCCACCGACTTCTGGATGTTCGTCGTCTTCCGGGCGATCCAGGGCCTCGGCGGCGGCGGGCTGATGATCCTGTCGCAGGCGATCATCGCCGACATCGTGCCCGCCTCCGAGCGCGGCAAGTACCTCGGCCCGCTGGGCGCCGTCTTCGGCCTCTCCGCCATCGGCGGGCCCCTGCTCGGCGGCTTCTTCGTCGACCACCTCACCTGGCAGTGGGCGTTCTACATCAACGTGCCCGTCGGGGTCGCCGCGTTCGTCATCGCCTGGATGGCCCTGACCCTGCCCAGCAAGAAGGCCACGAAGAAGGTCGACTGGCTCGGCGTCGTGCTGCTCTCGGCGGCCACCACCTGCCTCATCTTCTTCACCGAGTTCGGTGGCCAGGCCGACCACGGCTGGGGCGCCCCCGAGACCTGGCTGTGGGGCGCCGGCGTGCTCATCGCGGTCAGCCTCTTCGTGCTCGTCGAGTCGCGGGCCGACGACCCGATCATCCCGCTCTCGTTCTTCCGCAACCGCGTGTTCGTGCTCGCCACGGCCGTCGGCTTCGTGCTGGGGATCGGCATGTTCTCGGCCATCGCGTTCGTGCCGACCTTCCTGCAGATGTCGTCGGGCGCCTCCGCGGCGGTCTCCGGCCTGCTGCTGCTGCCGATGATGGGGGGCCTCATCGGCACCTCGATCATCTCGGGCAACCTGATCACCAAGACCGGTCGCTACAAGATGTTCCCCATCGTCGGGACGGTGCTCACCGGCATCGCGATGGCCCTCTTCACGACGCTCACGGCCGACACGCCCCTCTGGCTGATCTGCGTGTTCCTGCTGGTCTTCGGCGCGGGCCTCGGCCTCATCATGCAGGTCGTGGTGCTCGTCGTGCAGAACTCGGTCGACGCGGCGAACGTCGGCACGGCGACCAGCACGAACAACTACTTCCGCGAGGTCGGCGCCGCGCTCGGCGTCGCGATCTTCGGCGCGCTCTTCACGAGCCGCCTCACCGAGAACCTCACCAGCGTCTTCACCGGCGCCGGGGCCTCGGCGGGCGACGCCGCGCAGTCGACGGCCACCCTCGACCCCGCGGCCCTGAACGAGCTGCCCGAGGCGATCCGTCGCCAGGTCGTCGAGGGCTACGCCGACGCGCTCGCCCCGGTCTTCGCCTACCTCATCCCCTTCATCGCCGTGGCGTTCGTGCTCGCGCTCTTCCTGCCGCAGATCGCCCTCAGCGACGTGGCCGGCATGGTCGCCCGCGGCGAGGCCGTCACCGGCGAGGAGGCCGACCGGCTCGAGGCGGAGGCGCGGGGCCGCACCGCAGGAGCGCCCGCCGCCACGTCCGCCGCCGCCGAGACAGCCACCGCCGCAGCCGTCGCCACGGGCGCGCCCGTCGCCCCGCTCGACGGCGCCGTGGGCGACACCGACCCGCACCCCGACTCCACCCGCACCGACCGAACGGACCGACCATGACCTCGCGCAAGCTCCCCCGCACCTCCGTGCCCCGCACGATCGGCCGGGTGCTGCTCGGCTCCGCGCTGGTCTTCGCCGGCACCAGCCACCTCACCTTCGGCCGCGAGGACTTCCGCGCGCAGGTGCCCGAGTTCGTCCCGCTCAGCGAGGACGTCACGGTGCTCGCCTCGGGCGTCGCCGAGATCTCGCTCGGCGCCGCGCTGATCGCCCTCCGCGGCCGCCGCGTCACGGTCGGCTGGGTCGCCGCGATCTTCTTCACGGTGATCTTCCCCGGCAACATCGCGCAGCTCATCCACCACCGCGACGCGTTCGGGCTCGACACCGACACCAAGCGCGGCCTGCGCCTGCTCGGCCAGCCGCTGCTGATCGCCTGGGCGCTCTGGTCGACCGGAGCCTGGCGCGACCGGAAGCGCCGCCGCTAGCCGCACCGCGCCTCCCGCGGTCCGCCCCGCGCCCCTCCTCCCGCACCCAGGCGGGGCGGGGGGCGCGCGGCTATCGTGCACGGCATGACCGTCACGCTGCCCGCCCCCGCCCGACTCGACGACCGCACGGTCGTGATCACCGGCGCGAGCTCGGGCATCGGCCGCGCTGCGGCGGTCGCCCTGTCGGGTCTCGGCGCCACCGTCGCCGTCGTCGGGCGCAACGCCGAGCGCACCCGCCGCGTCGCCGACGAGGTCGGCGGCCAGGCCTACCTCGCCGACTTCACCGACCTCGCCGCCGTGCGCTCGCTCGGCGAGCAGCTGCTCGCCGACCACCCGCGCATCCACGTGCTGGCGAACAACGCCGGCGGCCTCATGCCCGAGCGCGGCACCACCGGCGACGGCTTCGAGACGACGCTGCAGAGCAACCACCTCGCGGCCTTCCTGCTGACCTCGATCCTGCTGCCGCGCCTCACCGAGACCGCGCAGGACGTCCCGCCGGGCGCCGTCCGCATCGTCCAGACGTCGAGCGCCGGCAACCTGATGGGCCGCGTCGACCTCGACGACCTCGACAGCTCGCGCGGCCCCTGGCTCGGCGGCATGCGGGCGTACGGCACCTCGAAGCTCGCGAACGTGCTCTTCACGCGCGAGCTGGCGCGCCGCCTCCGCGGCACCGCGGTCGACGCCTTCGCCTTCCACCCCGGCTTCGTCGCCTCGAGCTTCGGCGGCGGCGGCCCCGTCGTCAGCCTCGCCAAGAACCTCGCGATCAGCACCGAGCAGGGCGCCGAGCCCCTCGTCCGGCTCGCGGCCGCGGCCTCGGTGCCCGCCCCGAGCGGCAACTACTTCGACCGCCTGAAGGCCCCCGGCCGCGTCGCGGCGCAGGCCGGCGACCGCGAGCTCTCGCGCAGCCTGTGGGAGCGCAGCGCGGCGATGGTCGGCGTCTCCGCCGCCTGACGCCCCGGCGCTGCCCCCCCCCGCCCCCCGCCCCCCCGCAGCCTCGTCCCCGGCGAACCACCGACTGATCAAAGAACCACGCTTCGCGATGGTTCTTCGATCAGTCGGTGGTTCGCTCGGGGTGAGGACGGGGCGGGCGCGGGCCGGGCGCCGCTACGGGCGACTGCCGGCCTCGACGACGGTCTCGACCAGGCGCACGTGCGAGACGGCGACGCGGGTCGGCTGGCCGGCGAAGGCCGCGGCCCGGCCCTCGCTGGCGAGGTACGTCTGCTCGAGGGCGGTGAACGCCGCGGCGTCGCCGGGCACGCTGACCGCCCAGGTGAACTGCTCGGCCTCGCGGTCGGCGTAGGCGAACTCGACCGTGAAGCCCTGGGCGGTGCGGACGGGCACGATCTCGGCGTGGAACCACGCCAGGAAGTCGTCGAGCACCCCCGGCACCAGGTCGTAGCGGCGCAGCTGGACGGTCTTCGCGGAGGGCTCGGGGGTCATGCCGCCACCCTAGGCCGCCCCCCGGGGCCCCGATGTTCGTCACACTCCGCCCGCGTGCCACAGAATGGTCGCGTGACGGACACCGAGACCCCCCGACGCCCTGACGGCACCTCCCGCGACGACGTCCGGGGCGAGGTCGACGCGGCCCTCCGCGCCGACGTCAGCTTCCTCGGCAGCCTGCTCGGGCGCGTGCTCACCGAGGCGGGCGGCCCCGAGCTGCTCGCCGACGTCGAGGCCCTGCGCGCCGCCGTGATCGGCGCCTACGAGGGCGACACCGACGAGGTGGCCAGGGCCCGTGCCCGCGACCTCGTCGAGTCGCTCGACCACGAGCGCGCCGAGCAGGTCGCCCGCGCCTTCACCTGCTACTTCCACCTCAGCAACCTCGCGGAGGAGCACCACCGCGTGCGCGTGCTGACGCGCCGCGGCTCGGGCCCCGACTCCCTGCCGGCCGCCGTCGAGCGGCTGGTCGACGAGCTCGGCGCCGACGAGGCGTCGCGGCGCCTCGCCGAGCTGCGCTTCCAGCCCGTCTTCACGGCGCACCCGACGGAGGCCCGCCGCCGCGCCGTGGCGTCGACCATCCGCCGCATCAGCGACCTGCTCGCCGAGCGAGACATCTCCGCCAACGAGGTGACCGGCGCCGAGACGCAGCGCCGCCTCCTGGAGGAGATCGACACGCTGTGGCGCACCTCGCCGCTGCGCACGACGCGCCCGACCCCGCTCGACGAGGTCCGCACCGCGATGAACGTCTTCGACCAGACGCTCTTCGAGGTCGTGCCGACCGTCTACCGCCTGCTCGACGACCGCCTGCAGGGCGACGGCGCCGGCCGCGAGCCGGTGCGCGCCCCCGCCTTCATGCGCCTCAGCAGCTGGATCGGCGGCGACCGCGACGGCAACCCGCACGTCACCGCCGAGGTCACGCGGGCTGCGGCCGAGATCGCCTCCGAGCACGTGCTGATCGGCCTGCAGCGCGCGACCACGCGCATCGGCAGCACCCTCACCCTCGACGAGGCCGACACCCCCGGCGACGAGGGCCTCGTGGCGCTCGCCGAGCAGCAGCGGCAGCTCGAGCCCGACGTCGCCTCGCGCATCGGCATCCGCTCGCCGAACGAGAGCCACCGCCGCGTGCTGCTCTTCGTCGCGGCCCGCCTCGAGGCGACCCGCCTCGGCCAGGAACCCCTCGCCTACGGCCGCCCCGACGAGCTGCTCGACGACCTCTGCACGGTGCAGCGCTCGCTGCGGGCCGCGGGGGCCGACCGCGCCGCGAACGGCGAGCTGCAGAACCTCGTGTGGCAGGTCGAGACCTTCGGCTTCCACCTCGCCGAGCTCGAGGTGCGCCAGCACTCGCAGGTGCACCGGAACGCCCTCGAGGAGGCGCGGGCCGGCGGCGAGCTCAGCCCCACCACCGTCGAGGTGCTGGAGGTGTTCCGCGTGGTCGCCGAGCTGCAGCAGCGCTTCGGGCGCCAGGCCGCCTCCCGCTACATCGTCTCGTTCACGCAGTCGTCGGCCGACCTCGCGAACGTCGTCGAGCTGGCCGAGCTCGCGCTCGGCTCGGCCGAGGCGGCGCCCGTGCTCGACGTCATCCCGCTCTTCGAGACGTTCGCGGACCTCGAGGCGTCGACGCGCATCCTCGAGGAGGCCCTGCAGACCGAGCCCGTGCAGCGTCGCCTCGCCGCGAACGGCCGCCGGCTCGAGGTCATGCTCGGCTACTCCGACTCGTCGAAGGACGTCGGCCCGGTCAGCGCGAGCTTCGCTCTCTACGATGCCCAGGCGCGCATCGCCGAGTGGGCCGAGCGCAACGACATCGTGCTGACGCTCTTCCACGGCCGCGGCGGCTCGATGGGCCGCGGCGGCGGGCCGGCCCACGAGGCCGTGCGCGCCCAGCCGCCCGGATCGGTGGAGGGGCGGTTCAAGATCACGGAGCAGGGCGAGGTGATCCTGGCGCACTACGGCAACAAGACCATCGCCGCCCGGCACATCGAGCAGATGGCCGCCGCGACCCTGCAGGCGTCGAGCCCCGCCACGGCCGCGCGCAACGCCGCCGCGGCGGAGCGCTTCGCCCCGCTCGCGAGCGCGATGGACGCCGCCTCGAAGGACGCCTTCTTCGGCCTCGTCAAGGCGGACGGCTTCGCCCAGTGGTTCGCCACGGTCACCCCGATGGAGGAGGTGGGCCTGCTCGCGCTCGGCTCCCGCCCCGCGCGGCGCGGCCTCTCGGTCGAGTCGCTGGAGGACCTGCGGGCGATCCCGTGGGTGTTCGCCTGGACCCAGGCGCGCATCAACCTCGCGGGCTGGTACGGCCTCGGCTCCGCCCTCGCCGCGGTGGGCGACGTCGAGCTGCTGCGCGAGGCGTACGCGTCGTGGCCGCTCTTCACGACGATGATCAAGAACGTCGAGCTGTCGTTCGCCAAGACCGACGACCACATCGCCCGCGAGTACCTCGGCCTGGCCGAGCGCACCGACCTCGCCGACCGGGTGCTCGCCGAGATGGCGCTGACCCGTGAGTGGGTGCTCCGCGTCAGCGGCCACGCCGAGGTGCTCGAGGGCCGACCGGTGCTGAAGCGCTCGGTGCGCCTCCGCAGCCCGTACGTCGACGCGCTGTCGCTGCTGCAGCTGCGGGCGCTCCGGGGCATCCGCCGCGCGGTCGAGAAGGACCCGGCCGACGCCGACCACCGCCTCCTCCTGCTCACCGTCAACGGGATCGCCGCGGGCCTGCAGAACACCGGATGACCCCGGGCGCGGGCGCGGGGCCCCGATCTCCGACCTTCGGTCGATCCGGGCCCCGCGGGCCGCTCCGTAGGCTCGCCGCATGACCGCGACAGCACGCCCCGCGAGCCCGCCCCCGAGCCCCGCCGACGTCGGCCGCCCGGTCGACGACGACCGCCCGGGCGCCGCGGCGCGCCTCTGGTCGGAGACCTGGCGCTGGGTCGTGGCCGCGGTCGTGGGCCTCCTGCTCTTCGTGGTCGTCTGGTTCTCGGACCCCGCGGTGTCCGAGGGCCTCGGCGAGCCCCGCTTCACGCTGCTGGTGCTGCTCGATCTCGTGCTCGGGTCGGCCGCCCTCGTGCTCGTGCCCTTCCGGCGGCACGCGCCCCTGGTGGTGGCCCTCGTCGCCGTGGCGCTCTGCGGGGCCTCCGCGCTCGGCATCGGCGCCGCGGTGCTCGCCACCGTCTCGCTGGCGACCCGTCGTCGCCCGGTCGAGATCGGCCTCGTGTCGGTCGTCTTCGTCGGGGCGTCGGTGCTCGGCGACCGCATCGTCACGCAGGCCTCCGCGGCGACGCCCCTCTGGCAGCTGGTCGCGGTCTCGACGCTCGTCGTCGCCCTCCTCGTCGCCGTGGGCCTCTACGTCGGGGGCCGCCGCGAGCTGCTGCGCTCGCTCCGCGAGCGGGCCCGCCTCGCCGAGGAGGAGCAGTCGCTGCGCCTCGCCCAGGCCCGCGACCACGAGCGCACGCGGATCGCCCGCGAGATGCACGACGTGCTCGCCCACCGGCTCTCGCTCGTGGCGCTGCACGCCGGGGCGCTCGAGTACCGCGAGGGGCTCGGCGAGGCGGAGACCCGGGCGACGGCCGGGGTCATCCGGGACAACGCCCGGGCGGCGCTCACCGAGCTGCGCGAGGTGCTCGGCGTGCTGCGCGACGGGGCGCGCGGGGGCGACGGGCCCGACGCCGACCCCGACGGCGACCCCGACTCCGACGTCGCCGCCGCCGCCAGCGCCGCTGCCGTGCCGCCGCAGCCGACGTTGGCGGGCCTCGACGGCCTGCTCCACGAGGCCCGCGCGGCCGGCGCCGCGGTGACGCTGCGGGTCGACGACGACACGCGCCGCGGGCTGGAGGCGCTGCCGACGTCGACCTCGCGCCACGCCTTCCGCGTCGTGCAGGAGTGCCTCACGAACGCGCGCCGTCACGCACCGGGGCAGCCGGTGACGGTCGGCCTCTCGGGGCGCCCGGGGCGCGAGCTGCGGGTGCGGGTCGAGAACACGACCACGAGCACGACGGGGGGCGCCGAGGGCGTCGGCGGCGCCGCCGACGGCCTCCGCGTGCCCGAGCGGGGCCACGGCCTGACGGGCCTGGAGGAGCGGGCCCGGCTGGCGGGCGGCTCGCTGACCGTCGAGCACGCCGACGGCCGGTTCACCGTGGAGGCGCGGCTGCCGTGGACGAGGTGACCCGCGACTCCCCGGGGCCGGCCCCCGTGCGCGTCGTCGTGGTCGACGACGAGCGCCTGGTGCGCGAGGGCCTGCTGCTGCTCCTCGGCGGCGACCCGGGCATCGAGGTGGTGGGCCAGGCGGAGGACGGCCTGGCCGCCGAGGCCGTCATCGCCCGCACCCGGCCCGACGTCGTGCTGATGGACATCCGCATGCCGCGCTGCAACGGCCTCGACGCCACCGCCCGCGAGCTGCGGCGACGGCCCGACCTCGCGGTGCTCGTGCTGACGACCTTCGACGCCGACGAGATGGTGCTCGGGGCGCTGCGGAGCGGTGCCCGCGGCTTCGTGCTCAAGGACACGCCGCCGGCCGAGCTGGTCGCCGCCGTGCACGCGGCCGCCGAGGGGCGGTCGACGCTCTCGCCGTCGGTGCTCGACCGGGTGATCGAGGTCGCGGCCGGGCGCGGCGGGGGAGCGGGGCAGGGCGTGGGCCCGGTCGCCGGCACCGGCGTGGACGCCGCCGTGGTGGTCGGCGAGGTCGAGCGCTTCGAGCGGCTGACCGAGCGGGAGGCGGAGGTCGCCCGGGCGGTGGCGCGCGGCCTCACGAACGCGCAGGTCGCGGCCGACCTGTTCATCACGCTCGCGACGGTGAAGACGCACGTCGGCCACGTCTACGAGAAGCTCGAGGTGGAGGGGCGGGTCGACCTGGCGATGCTGGTGCACCGGGTCGGCGGGGCGCGCTGACGTCACGCCCCGCCCTCGCGGGCGCGCGCGTCGGCGTCACGGAGGCGGCACGGCGGCCGATCGGTGCCATGATGCTGCTCACCCCTGCAGCATCCCCCAGCCCGGAGGTCTCCCCGTCGTGTCAGTCCGCCCCGCCCGCACCGGCAGCCCCGCCGCCGTCGTCCGCCTCGCCGCCCCGGCCCGCGCGTCGTCCGCTCGTCGCCCCTCGCGCCTCCTCGGGGGCGTCGTCGGCCTGTCGGCCCTCGTGCTGCTCAGCGCCTGCGCGACCGCGCCGAGCGACGACGTCGCCGCGACCGACAGCACGCACTGCGCCCGCATGGTCACGAACTCGGGCGGCCTCGACGACCGGTCGTTCAACCAGTCGAGCTGGGCGGGCCTCCAGGCGGCCCAGGCCGAGGACGGCATCGACGCGAAGGTGCTTGTGTCGACGAGCGAGACCGACCTGGCCCCCAACGTCGAGCAGGCCGTGGGCTCGGGCTGCGGCTTCGTGCTGACGGTCGGCTACGAGCTCGCCGCGGCGACGCAGGAGCAGGCCGCCGCGAACCCCGACATCGACTTCGCGATCGTCGACGAGAGCGTCGAGGGCGAGAACGTCAAGCCCATCCTCTTCGACACGGCGCAGGCCTCGTACCTCGCGGGCTACCTCGCGGCCGGGGTCAGCAAGACCGGCGCGGTGGCGACCTTCGGCGGCGGCAACCAGCCGCCCGTGACGCTGTTCATGGACGGCTTCTCGGACGGCGTCGACGCCTACAACGCCGCGCACGGCACCGCGGTCGAGCTGCTCGGCTGGTCGAAGGAGGCGCAGGACGGCTCGTTCACCGGCGACTTCGAGGACGTCAACAAGGGCAAGCAGCTGGCGCAGGCGCTGATCGACCAGGGCGCCGACGTGATCATGCCGGTGGCCGGGCAGGTCGGCGAGGGCGCCGCCTCCGCGGCCCTCGACGCGGGCGGCGTCTCGGTGATCTGGGTCGACAACGACGGCTACGACACGCTCCCAGAGGAGTACCGGCCGATCATGCTCACCTCGGTGATCAAGGACACGGAGCAGGCCGTGCAGCAGATCGCCGTCTCGTCGACCGACGACTCGTTCACGGCGGAGCCCTACGTCGGCACGCTCGACAACGGCGGCGTCGACATCGCGCCGTTCCACGACCTCGCCTCGTCGGTCCCCGCCGAGCTGCAGGCCGAGCTCGACGCGGTGCGAGCGAGCATCGTCAGCGGCGAGCTCGTCGTCGAGTCGCCCAGCGCGCCGTAGCGGGCGAGGGCGCCGGAGCGCGGCCAGTACGGCCAGAGCTGGCGCTGCCGCGGCCGACCTGCGGGTCCCGTCGCCCGGGAAGCACCCACGCCTACCGCTGATCCACTCTGGAGTGGATCAGCGGTGACGGCGGACCCTCCTCGAGGCCCCGAGGGCGCTCTCGAACCGCCGAGCGACGGGCCGGTCCGGAGGCGCGGGTCAGCCCTGCGGCCCGCTCGCGACCGCGAAGCGCTGGTTCGCCAGCACGGGCAGCGATCCGCGGGCGGCGTCGACCTGGGCGAGGTCGACGTCGACGACCCTGAGCTCGGCCGCTGCGCCGAGCTCGACGAGAACCTCGCCGAGCGGAGACACGACGACGCTGTGCCCCACCCCGGTGGGCGCGCCGCCCGAGGGCTCGACGCCCTGCGTCGCGGGGTCGCCCTGGTCCACGGCCACGACGACGGTGGTCGTGTCGACGGCCCGGGCCCGGGTCAGCAGCCGCCACTGCTCGACCTTGCCGGGGCCCGCGCCCCACGACGCGCAGACGAGGCTGACGCGTGCCCCCGCCGCGGCCGTCGCGAGGAACAGCGCGGGGAAGCGCACGTCGTAG
This sequence comes from Frigoribacterium sp. NBH87, assembly GCF_014217665.1. Classification (NCBI taxonomy): domain Bacteria; kingdom Bacillati; phylum Actinomycetota; class Actinomycetes; order Micrococcales; family Microbacteriaceae; genus Frigoribacterium; species Frigoribacterium sp. NBH87. The sequence continues at coordinate 1,286,742 of NZ_CP043650.1, read as the reverse complement.
CAGGTGGACAGCCCGACGGTCTCGCCCGCCACCTGCACGGTGACGGCCCGGTCGCCCGGCTGCACCGACTCCGACTCGGCGTAGCCGAAGGCGTCGAAGACGTGCACCTTGTCGTAGTGGGCCCCGTCGCCGGGCGTGGGCCCCGCCACCAGCAGGGTGTTGCGCACCCGGCCGTCGTCGCCGGGCGTGAACGTGCCGACGACGAGCGTCGTGCCGAGCCGGGCGGCGAGGCCCCGCACCGACGACGCCCAGGGGCCGTCGAGCGGCTCGGCGACCGTGCCGAGGTCGGCGCCGCCGAAGGCGCAGAGCGTCGCCTCGGGGAAGACGACGAGCTCGGCGTCGTCGGCCGCGGCGAGCTCGGCGACGCGCTCCACCTCCCGGAGGTTCGCGGCCGGGTCGGCGGTGCTGATGATCTGGGCGAGGGCGATGCGCATGGTGCTCCGTACTGTAGGCCAGCGGCCGCGCGCGCTCACCCCCGGCCGCGCCCGGCCACGCCCGGCCGGTCAGCCCCGCTCACCCCCGCGCGAGCCGCCAGAGTCGGTCGCGCGACATGGGCAGCTCGTACGGCCGCACGCCCAGGGCGTCCCGGATCGCGTTCGCGAGCGCCGGGGCGACCGGGTTGTACGGCGCCTCGCTCATCGACTTCGCGCCGAGCGGACCGAGGTCGTCGTGGGTCGCCGCGAAGAGCACCTCGGTGCGCGGCACGTCCGAGAACTTGGGAACGCGGTAGTTGCGGAGAGCGGTCGTGGTGACCCGCCCCTCCTCGTCGAGCAGGACCTCCTCGTAGAGCGCCGTGCCGATCGCCTGCGCGGTGCCGCCCTCGACCTGCCCGCGCAGCTGTTCGGGGTTCAGCACGGTGCCGGCGTCGGCCGCCTGGATCGAGCGCAGCATGCGCACCTCTCCGGTCGACCGGTCGACGGCGACGCGGAACGCGTGCACGTTGAACGCGACCGAGCGCGGCGTGCCGTCGTGGCTGCCGTCGGCCGAGAGCGGACCGGCGGCGAGCAGCTGCCCGGCGTCGACGACGACGTGCTCGGGGTCGCCCCCGGGGGTGCGGGAGGCGCGGGTCACGACGACGCCCCCGGTCACCACCTCGGGCAGCGGGCCTCCGTCGACGACCGACGCCGCGCCTCCGGTGAGGTCGAGCGCCCGCTCCACCATCGCGGCCCTGAGCTTCTGTGCCGCGGCGAGCAGCGCCTTGCCGGCCACGACGACCCCGGCCGACCCGAAGGCGCCGGTGTCGTACCGCGCCACGTCGGTGTCGCTCTGCCGGATCGTCACGCGGTCGGGCGTGGTGCCGAGCACGGTCGCGACCAGCTGGCCGTGCACCGTGGTCGTGCCGTTGCCGAACTCGGCCGTGCCGACGGCCACGTCGTACCCGCCGTCGGGCCGCAGCGCGACCGACGTGTCGGCGAAGTGGCCGCGGGGCGGCATGGTCGCGATCATCGCGAGGGCCATGCCGGTGCCGACGCTCCAGCTCGGGCCCTCGGGCACGACGTCGGCGGCGGTCACCGCGGGGTCGTCGCTCGGGGTCGCCAGGGCCCGCTCGACGAGGTCGAGGCACTGGTCGAGGCCGTAGCTGCCGTAGAGCAGGTCCGTCTCCTCGTCGGGGTCGGTGACGACCATCGGGTCGCCCGGCACGACGACGTTGCGGCGGCGCAGCTCGAACGGGTCGAGGCCGAGCTCGCGGGCCAGCTCGTCCATCGCCGACTCGACGCCGAAGACGACCTGGCCGAGGCCGTAGCCGCGGAACGCCCCCGACGGCAGGTTGTTCGTGTAGACGCTCTCGGCGTCGACCCGCTTGTTCTCGCAGCGGTACACGGAGGTCGACTCGTGCACCGAGTGGTACATGACCCCGATGCCGTGGTTGCCGTAGGCACCCGTGTCCATCAGCTGGTCGACGTGCATCGCCGTGAGCAGGCCGTCGCGGGTGGCCCCGAGCCGCACGCGCACGCGCATCGGGTGCCGGGTCGGCACGACCGTGAACTCGTCGTCGCGGCTCATCTCGTACTGCACGGCCCGGCCGGTGCGCAGCACGGCGAGCGTCACGAGGTCCTCGGTCAAGAGCTCCTGCTTGCCGCCGAACCCGCCGCCGACCCGCTTGGTGAAGACCCGGACGGACTCCTGTGGCAGGCCGAAGACGTGCGCCACCTCGTCACGGACGAGGAAGGGCACCTGGCTCGAGGTGCGGAGCACGAGGCGCCCGTCGTCGTCGAGCCACCCCCGCGTGGCGTGCGTCTCGAGCGCCGCGTGGCTGACCCGCTGGGTGCGCCACGTGCCCTCGACGGTGACGTCGGCGGCGGCGAGCGCGGCCTCGACGTCGCCCGTCTCGCCGTGCATCGCGGCCACGGTGTTGCGCTCGGGGAAGGCGATGCGCGAGACCTCGCTCGTCTTCTCGCCGTGCAGCAGCGGGGCTCCGGGGCGCCGGGCCTGCTCGGGGTCGAAGACGGCGGGCAGCAGCTCGTACTCGACGACGACGGCCTCGAGGGCGAGGCGCGCCTCGCGCACCGACTCGGCGACGACGGCCGCGACGCGCTGGCCGCGGAACCGCAGCACGGGGTCGATCACGAGCGAGTCGTCGGGGTCGTCCTCCCGGTCTTCGTGGCGGCCGGTCGAGAACAGCGTCGCGGGGGAGTCGTGGTGCGTGAGGACGGCGTGCACGCCCGGCATGGCCTCGGCGGCCGAGACGTCGATCGACACGACGCGCGCGTGCGGGTGGGGGCTGCCGAGCACGGCGAGGTGCAGCAGCTTCGTCGGCGAGCGGAAGTCGAGGGTGTACTCCTCGCCGCCGGTCACGACCCGGAGGGCGGCCGGGGCCGTCGTCGACTGGCCGACGGCCGTGCCCGCGGCCGGCGTCGTCGTGTTGGCGACGCCGCAGATCGCGTCGCCGATCGCCCGGTAGCCGGTGCAGCGGCAGAGGTTGCCCTTGAGCAGCCGGGGCAGGTCGTCGTGGTCGGCCTCGGTGAGGGTCGACGCGGTCACGACCATGCCCGCGGTGCAGAAGCCGCACTGGAAGCCCGCGGCGTCGACGAAGGCCTGCTGCACGGGGTGCGGGTGCCCGACCGTGCCGAGGCCGGCGGCCGTGGTGACGGCGCGGCCGTCGAGGCGGTGCGCCGGCCAGATGCACGAGTGCACGGGCTCGCCGTCGACGAGCACCGAGCAGGCGCCGCAGTCGCCCGCGTCACAGCCCTTCTTCACCGAGTGCACGCCGGCCTCGCGGAGCACCGTGCGCAGCACCTGGCCGGGCGCCACCGGCGCGTCGACCGGTCGCCCGTCGACCTCGAACGAGACGGTCCTGCCGGAGGCGCGGCTCGGCACGGCCGCCTCGCTGGCGGTCGCCGGGCCGGTCACGCCGCCGCCGCTGGCTGCTCCTGGGGTGCTCACGCCGTGCCTCCTCGTGTGGGGGTGCCGGCCGACCGGGCCGGGCCCGGTCGGTGGACGAAGGGCCGCGCGGGCGGCGTCGGGGCGGGCGACAGCGCCTCGGCCCGCAGCTCGTGCGCGAAGAGAGCGCTGACGTGCCGTCGCCAGTCGGGGGCGCCGTGCGGGTCGTCGTACCAGGTGTCGACGCGGGCGAGCGCGTCGGCGAGCGCCCGCTCGCCGGGCACCTCGTCGAAGCGCAGCTGCTCGGGGCGCGTCGTGCCCGCCGTGACGGTGAGCACCCACTCGCCGTCGGGCGCCGTGCGGCTCGTGACGAGCGTGCCCGAGCGGCCCAGGGGGCTCAGGGCGACGCGGCGGAACCCGGTGCGCGAGCGCAGCGACCCGAGGGGCACCTCGAGCGACCGCAGCACCTCGCCGTGACGCAGGGTGTTCTCGCGCACGCCCGTGACGAGCTCGACCACGGGCTCGCGGCGCTCGCCGCCGTCGGGGGTCCAGACGACGGCCACGGCGTCGAGGGTGCTGAGCAGCGACGTCATCGCGCCGGCGGGCAGGCTCGTCGCGACGTTGCCGCCGACCGTCGCCGTGTTCCAGATCTTGAACGAGGCGAGCAGGCTCTCGGCGCACTGGCGCACGAGCGGGTGCGCCGCCCAGCCGGGCTCCGCCGGCAGCCGCGTGAGCTCGGCCAGCGTGCACGTGGCCGCGATGCTCAGCACGTCGCCGACGACCTCGAGCGGGGCCCAGCCGAGGGTGGTCAGGTCGACGAGGCCGGTCAGCCCCGGCTGCGGCTCGGAGTACAGCCAGGTGCCGCCGCCGAGCGGCAGCTCGCCGGGGCCGAAGCGGAGCTCGGCCCGCGTCGTCGGGGTGCGCACCTCGCGCACGGTGATCAGGTCCACGACGGCACCCGCCCCGCGGTCGCGGTCAGTACAGTGGCGACCATGATCGACCTCCCCGAGAGCGAGCTGCGCGAGCGGCTGGCCACCGCATTGTCCGTGCAGCGCTGGGTCGACGAGGTGGCCGCGGCCGCGCCGTTCGACGACGTCGACGCCCTGGTCGGGGCCGCCACGGCCGCGGGCAGCCCGCTCAGCGAGGCCGAGGTCGACGAGGCCATGGCGCACCACCCGCGCATCGGCGAGGCGCCGACGGGCGAGGGCGCCGCGCAGGAGTTCAGCCGGCGCGAGCAGGAGGCGTCGGCGCAGACCGACGACCCGCAGCTCGCCAAGGCGCTCGCCGAGGGCAACGCCACGTACGAGGACCGCTTCGGCCGCGTCTTCCTCATCCGCGCCGCGGGGCGCAGCCGCGCCGAGATCGTCGACGAGCTCGAGCGTCGGCTGAAGCTCGACGACGATACCGAGAAGCAGGTCGTGGGCGAGCAGCTGGTCGAGATCGCCGCGCTGCGGCTGCGCCAGATGTTCGCCGCCGCGACGGCCGAGACCGGCCGCACCAGCGAGACCGCGTCGCCGCGGGAGACCGCCGCGTGAGCCACGTCACGACGCACGTGCTCGACGCGGCGCTCGGCCGCCCGGCCGCCGGCGTCGCCGTCGACCTCTCCGACGAGGCGGGCACGCTGCTCGGCCAGGGCGTCACCGACGCCGACGGTCGCGTCGCGGAGCTCGGGCCGGAGGCGCTGGTCGCGGGGGTCTACCGGCTCACGTTCCACACCGCAGCGTACTTCGAGGCCGCGGGCCGCGACTCCTTCTGGCCGCGCGTCGTGCTGGAGTTCCAGCTCGCCGACGCGTCGGCCCACCACCACGTGCCGCTGCTGCTGAGCCCGTTCGCCTTCACGACGTACCGCGGCAGCTGACCCGCCGGCCTGGGCGACCGCGGGCTGGGCGCCCCCGGCGGTGACGGGACCTCGCACGGTGCTCAGTAGTCGGTGCGGTGGTCGTGGGCGAGCCAGGCCTCGAACGGCGCCGCGGCGTCGTCGGGGCGCGCGGCGACGACCGGGAGATCCCAGGTGGAGCGGTCGCGGCCGAACAGCTCGTAGAACTCGAGGTCGTCGAAGCCGCCCCGGGCCGCGTCGTGGCGGTCGGCGGCGTAGACCACGCGGTCGACCCGTGCCCAGAGCGACGCCGAGAGGCAGAGCGGGCACGGCTCGCACGACGTGTACAGCGTCGCGCCGGCGAGCGAGAAGTCGCCGACGACCTGGCACGCCGCGCGGATCGCCGTGACCTCGGCGTGCGCGGTCGGGTCGAGGTTCGCCGTGACGCGGTTCTGGCCCTCGGCAACGAGCTCGCCGTCGCGCACGATCAGCGCGCCGAACGGCCCCCCGCCGGCGGCGACGTTCTCGACCGCGAGCTCGATGGTGCGGGCGAGCCAGCGGGCGTCGTCGGCCTCGGTGGCGGTCGCTCGGGTGACGGGTGTGGTGCTCTCTGCGCTCACGGCGCCTCCTGCTCGGTAGGGTGCCGCGGGGGCGGCGGGCGGTGCGGGTCGGGTGGCCACGGCGACGGGGCTCAGGCGAGCCCGGCCGACGCCCGCCAGGCGTCGCCCGCGGGGGCGGCGTCGTCGCGCGTGAGGGTGGCCTCGATCAGACCGTAGGGCCGATCGGCGGCCCAGAACACCTCGTTGTCGTTCGACAGGCCGAAGCGGTCGAGGTCGTAGGCGAAGTGGTGCTTGTTGGGGGCCTTGAGGCGGATCTCCGCGATCTCGGGGTGGGCCTCGAGCACCGCCTTGCCCATGTGCCAGAGCGTCTGCTGGAGCGCCAGCGACTGGAGGGTGGCGAACTCGCGCACCATCAGCGTCTTGACCGAGGCGTACAGGGCGTCCCAGTCGCGGTCGGGGTCGGCCGCCGCCGCGCCGGAGAGCCGCCACTTCGCGTCGAGCGCCGTCGCCATCACGCGGTCGTGGGTCTCGGGCAGGGTGGTGAACTCGTCGGTGAGGAACCCGGCGAACTCCGACCCGGTCGACTTGAGCAGCACGAGCTCCTTCAGGCCGGCCACGACGTGCTCGTCGTCGGCGTCGACCGTGACGGCGGCCGTGCGGACCTCCTGCCCCGTGCGCAGCCAGGTGTGGTCGTGCTCGACGCCGTCGACGACGGCCCGGGCCCACGCGAACTCCTCGATCTCGACCCGCGCGCCCACGACGGGGCCCACGTCGGCGACGAAGTGGCGCGCCAGGTCGAGGCCGAAGCCCTCCACCGACTGCACGCCGTGGGACTTGGCGAACGCGAAGGCGGTGTTCTTCTGCGTGTCGGTGGGCAGCACGGACGACTGGTCGCCGGCGAGGTGGGCGGCCTCGAACGGGCCGCGGAGCGCGGTCGTCACGTTGAGGTCGCGGATCTCGTGCCGGGGGGAGTCGCGCACGATGCGCACCAGGCGGGACTCCGCCTTGCCGTACTGGTTGTCGCCGAGGATGATCGCCATGGCCGTGATCCTCACACGCTCGTGTGAACGCCGTGTTTCACGATGGGCCGTTTGTGAACGGATTGTTTCAGGACGGCCCTCGGGAGGGACGGCTCGTCGCCTAGGGTCGGGAGTCACCCGGGGCCGCCACGGGCCCCGCGCGACCAGAGAGGCCGTCGCCGTGCACCCCGCCCCCGCTCCCGCTCCTCCTCCCGCCGCCCCGTCCGCCGCGGCGTCCGTCTCACCCGCCGCGCCCGTCGCCCCGCCCCGCCCGGCCTGGCCCCTGCAGCCGGGGGAGGGCCTCGTCGCCGCCGGCCACTACCTCCCCGCGACGCCCGAGACGACGCTCTGGGGCCGCCTGCCCTGCGCCGCCGACACGGCGGTGCTGATGGTCGAGCCGGGCACGCGCGTCACGATCGACACGGTCAGCCACGAGGGCGTGCTCGACGACCAGGGCCGCGACCCGGTGCGCTTCTTCGCCGCCCACGGCGTCGCCGCCGACGACGTGCTGCGCGACGCGGTCGCGATCGCCGCCTCCGACGCCCACGGCCGCGACCCGCTCGTCGACGGGCCGCACCTCGTCACCGGCCCGGTCGCGGTGCGCGGGGCGCAGCCGGGCGACGTGCTCAGCGTGACGCTCGTCGAGGCCCTGCCGCGCGTGCCGTACGGCGTCGTCTCGAACCGGCACGGGCGCGGGGCCCTCGCCGGCGAGTACCCGCTGCAGGAGGGCCCGGTCAGCGTCTTCGCGGCGGTGGACGTCGAGCCCGACGGCTCGCTCGTCGGCACGCTGCCGGTGGTGCCCGGGGGCGAGCACGTCGTGCGCTTCCCGCTGCGGCCCTTCCTCGGCATCATGGGCGTCGCCGCCGCGGGCGCCGAGCGCCCCCACTCGGTGCCGCCCGGGGCCTTCGGCGGCAACGTCGACATCGCTCTCCTCACGGCCGGCACGACGCTGCACCTGCCCGTGCAGGTGCCCGACGCGCTCGTCTACGTCGGCGACCCCCACTTCGCCCAGGGCGACGGCGAGGTCGCGCTGACCGCGATGGAGGCGTCGCTGCGCGTGACCGTTCAGCTCGACCTCGTGCGACGCGACGACGCGCTCGCGATGTTCGGCGAGCTCGCCGGGCCGCTGGGCGAGACCGTGGACGACCTCGTGCCGACGGGGCTCGACGCCGACCTCGACGAGGCGGTGCGCGCCTGCGTCCGCGCGGCGATCGCCCTGCTGCGGGCCCGCTGGGGCATGGACGAGTCGCTGGCCTACGCCTACCTCTCGGCCGCCACCGACTTCGACATCTCGCAGGTGGTCGACCTCGTGAAGGGCGTGCACGCCCGGGTGCGCAAGGCGGACTTCGCCGGGGTGCCGCTGGTGGGCGGCGACCGCGCCGTGACCCGGCTCGACCGCGAGGAGGCGGCCCGTGCCTGACGAGACCGCCCCCGGCCCAGGGCCGGTCGCCCCGCAGCCGGTCACCTCGCCGCCCGTCGCCCCGCTGTCGATCACCACGCTCGAGGGCGGCGAGCTGCCCGAGGGCCTGCTCGACGCCGTCGTCGCCTACGAGGACGCCCTGCGCCGCGACGACGCCGCGGCCCTGGCCGACGCGTTCGAGCCGGGCCCGGGCAGCGTCCGCGTCGACGCGCAGGGCGTGCTCGTCGGGCACGACGCGATCACGGCGTTCCGGGCCCGGCGGGGCGGTGCGCCGGCCCGTCGCGTCGAGGAGTGCCACGTGCGCGTGCTCGACCCAGGCTCGGCCGTCGTGGTCACCGTCAACGCGCCGGCCGGCGGCGGCCGCGGCGTCGTCACCCAGCTGTGGAGGCGCGGGGCCGGGCAGCCGTGGCGGATCGCGACCGCGCACGTGCAGGCCCCGCGCCCCGCGGTCGACACGCGGGTGTGGCGGGTGGTGAGCGGGCCCCTGGTGCCGGCCCGCGCCTCCTCGGGGCCGCTGGCGGGGCGGACCGTCGCCGTCAAGGACCTCTTCGCCGTGGCGGGGCACGCGGTCGGCGCGGGCGTGCCCGCCTGGCTCGCCGAGCAGCCGGTCGAGACGGCGTCGGCCCCGGCCGTCGAGCTGCTGCTCGCCGCCGGGGCGAGCGTCGCCGGCCTGGCGCAGACCGACGAGTTCGCGTACAGCGTCGCCGGCCGCAACGGGTCGTGGGGCACCCCGCCCAACGGGGCCGTGCCGGGTGCGCTGCCGGGCGGCTCGTCGAGCGGCCCCGCCTCCGCGGTCGCGCTGGGGCAGGCCGACGTCGGGCTCGGCACGGACACGGGAGGCTCGGTGCGGGTCCCCGCCTCCTACCAGGGGCTGTGGGGGCTGCGGACGACGCACGGGGCCGTTCCGCGGGAGGGCCTGCTGCCGCTGGCGCCGAGCTTCGACACGGTGGGCTGGCTGACGCGCGACCCGGCGACGCTGCGGGCGGCGGCGGAGGCGTCGCTGGGGGCGGCGCCCGCCGGGTCGGCGGGGCGCGGGCGGTCGGGGTCGTCGTGGTCGAGGGGGCCGTCGGTCGTCGTCGATCCCCGGGTGCTCGCCGCGGTCGAGCCCGACGTCGCCGCGGCCTTCACCGAGGTCGTCGACGCGCTCGTCGACGACGGGCGGCTGCCCGGCCTCGCGGCCGTCTCGGTCGGCGACCTCGATGCGCTGTTCGAGCTGTTCCGGGTCGTGCAGGCCGCCGAGGCCTGGCGCAGCCACGGGCGGTGGATCGAGGCGCACCCCGGCGTCCTCTCCGCGGACGTCGCGGCACGGTTCGCCGTCGGGGCGGGCGTCGACGCCGAGCAGGAGCAGGAGGCGCGGGTCGGCCTGGCGGAGGCCCGTCGCGCCCTCGACGCGGTGCTCGGCGACGCCGTGCTCGTGCTGCCGTCAACCTCGTCGTCGGCGCCCCGGCTCGACGCCTCGGCGGAGGAGGTCGACCGCGTGCGCGGGGCGACGCTCCGCCTCACCTGCCTCGCGGGCGTCACCGGGCGCCCCGCCGTCTCGGCCCCGCTGCTGCGCGTCGCGGGCGGGCCCGTGGGGCTCTGCCTGGTGGGGCCGCGCGGCTCGGACCTCGCGCTCGTCGACCTGGCGGCGTCGCTCGTCGGCTGAGGCGTCGGCGACGGCGGTGCCGTCGGGGCGATCGAGGTGACTCGTCCGGGGCCCGCAGCGCCACGGAGGGCCCCGTTCGAGTCGCCTCGGGGCGCGACGGCGTCGCGCTCGCCGTCAGGCGGGGCGGTCGACGTCGGCGCCGTCCCACAGGTCGGAGGCATCGACGCGCTCGGCACCGTGCGCGTGCAGCCAGCTCCGGGCGCCGGAGTCGCCGTGCAGCGTGGCCGCCAGCGGGGCCCAGTGGTCGCGACCGATCACCACGGGGTGGCCCGGGCGGCCGTCGAACACCGCCTGCCGCAGGGCGCTCGCCGAGCGTCCGCCCTCGCCGTCGAGCAGCCGCGCGACCGCGGCCGGCGGCAGCCCCGGGAGGTCGACCAGCGAGACCAGCGCGCACCGCGCCTCCTCGGCTCCTCCTCCCGCACCGCCCGCCGCGTCGGCCAGCGCCCGGGCGACCTCCGGCCCCGCCGCGGCCGCGAGCCCCGCCCGGAGCGACGCGGCGAGCCCCTCGGCCCAGTCGCCGGCGACGACCACGAGGAGGCGCGGGTCGGCCGGCACGAGACCGCGCGCCTCGCCAGCCCGCGCGCCGAGCACCACGACCACCACGTCGCAGCCCCCGTCGAGCAGCGCCGCGCACCCCCGCTCGAGCCAGGGCGTGCCGTCAGGGTCGCGGACGAGCGCCTTCGGCCGCCCCGCGCGCGTCCCGGCCCCGGCGGCCAGGAGCACGCCGACGACCCGGCCGCCGGGGGCGCTGCCCGCCGGTACGCCGGAGGGCGACGAGGGGGCACGGGTCGGCTCGGTCACGCCCCGATCCTCGCAGCCTCGCCGCCGCCCCCGCCCGCACGGCAACACCCCTGAAACACGGGTTGCGTACGATGGCGGCATGAAACGAGCCTTCCAGCCGATCGACCCGCCCGCTCGCCTGCTGATGGGCCCCGGCCCGATCACCGCCGACCCGCGCGTGCTGCGGGCGATGTCGGCGCAGCTGGTCGGCCAGTACGACCCGTGGATGACCGCGACCATGGACGAGACCCAGGCCCTCTACCGGCAGGTCTTCCAGACCGACAACGAGCAGACCGTGCTCGTCGACGGCACGTCCCGGGCCGGCATCGAGGCGGCCCTCGTCTCGCTGATCGAGCCGGGCGACCGCGTGCTCGTGCCCGTCTTCGGCCGCTTCGGCCACCTGCTCGTCGAGATCGCCGGGCGGTGCGGCGCCGAGGTGCACACGATCGAGGTGCCCTGGGGCCAGGTCTTCACGGCCGAGGCGATCGAGCGCGCGATCGTCGAGACGCGCCCGGCGCTGCTCGCGGTGGTGCACGGCGACACCTCGACGACCGTCGCCCAGCCGCTCGAGGGGCTCGGCGAGGTCTGCGCCCGCCACGGCGTCCTCTTCTACACCGACGTCACGGCCTCGATCGCGGGCAACGCCGTCGACGCCGACGCGCTCGGGCTCGACGCCGTCACCGCCGGGCTGCAGAAGTGCCTCGGCGGCCCCTCCGGCTCGGCCCCGGCCACCTTCTCCGACCGGGCCGTCGAGCGCATCCGGGCCCGCGCCTCCGTCGAGGCCGGCATCCGCAGCGCGGGCGACCCGACCAGCGAGCGGCGCATCGCGTCGAACTACTTCGACCTCGCGATGATCTTCGACTACTGGGGCCCGCAGCGGCTCAACCACCACACCGAGGCCACGACGATGCTCTACGGCGCCCGCGAGTGCGCCCGGCTCGTCGTCGACGAGGGGCTCGACGCCGCCGTCGAGCGGCACCGCCTGCACGGCGCGGCGATGCTCGCCGGGGTGCGTGGGCTCGGCCTCGGCGTCTTCGGCGACGTCGAGCACAAGATGAACAACGTCGTCGCCGTCGAGATCCCCGACGGGGTCGACGGCGACGCGGTCCGCGGGCAGCTGCTCGCCGACTTCGGCCTCGAGATCGGCACGAGCTTCGGGCCGCTGCACGGCAAGGTCTGGCGCATCGGCACGATGGGCTACAACGCCCGTCGCGACACCGTGCTGACGACGCTCTCGGCGCTCGAGTCGGTGCTGCGCCGGGCGGGCGCCCGGGTCGCGACGGGCGGCGGGGTCGACGCCGCCTACGACGTGTACGCCGACGCCGACCGGGTCGCGGCCCTGGCCGCGGCGACGGCCGGAGGCGCGGAGCAGGCGGGAGGCGCGGCGTGAGCCCCGCAGGCACGCCCGGCTCCGACGCGCAGACGATCCTCGACCGGTGCGACGAGCTCGCCCGGGAGAGCAGCGCGGCCCACGGCATCACGCGCGTCTACCTCAGCCCGGAGCACGCCCGGGGCAACGCGATCGCGGCCGGGTGGATGCAGGCCGCGGGCATGACGACGTGGCAGGACGCCGCGGGCAACCAGCGCGGCCGGTACGAGGCCGAGACGCCGGGCGCCCCCGCGGTGCTGCTCGGCTCGCACCTCGACACGGTGCCCGACGCCGGGCGCTACGACGGCGTCCTCGGCGTGCTGCTCGCGATCGCCGTCGTCGAGCGCCTGCACCGTGCCGGCACCCGCCTGCCGGTCGCGGTCGAGGTCGCGGCGTTCGGAGACGAGGAGGGCACGCGCTTCGGCACGGCCCTGCTCGGCTCCCGGGCGCTCGCCGGCACCTGGGACGACGCGTGGTGGCAGCTCGTCGACGACCAGGGCACCACGCTGCGCGACGCGTTCACCGCCTTCGGGCTCGACCCCGCGGCCGTGGCCGACGCCGCGCCTCCCCGGGGGTCGCTCGTCGGCTACCTCGAGGCGCACATCGAGCAGGGCCCCTACCTCGAGGAGGCCGACCGGGCCCTCGCCGTCGTCTCGTCGATCGCCGGGGCGCGGCGCTTCGAGCTCACCGTCACGGGCGTCGCGGGGCACGCCGGGGGAGTCCCCTTCCACCGCCGGCACGACGCGCTCGCCGGGGCCAGCGAGATCGTGCTCGCGGTCGAGCGCCTCGCCCGCGACGCGGGCTGCGTGGCGACGGTGGGCCGGCTGCAGGCGTTCCCGGGCGGGGTCAACGTCATCCCCGGCCTGGTCGAGGCGAGTGTCGACCTGCGGGGCGAGCACGACGCCGAGCGGGACGCCGTGTGGGAGGCGGTGCTCGCCGAGGCCGCGGAGGTCGCCGAGCGCCGCGGCCTCACCGTCGAGGCGCGCGAGACGCACAGCGCCCCCGCCGTGGTCGCCTCGCCCGCCCTCCGCGACGTCGTGCGCGAGGGCATCGCGGTGACGGGCGACGCCGACCCGATGACCCTGTTCTCGAAGGCCGGCCACGACGCGATGGCCGTCGCCGAGCTCACCGACTGGGCGATGCTCTTCGTCCGCTGCGGGGCCGGCGGCATCAGCCACCACCCCGACGAGATCGTCGGCCTCGCCGACGTGGCGGTCGCGCTCGACGCGTTCGAGGCCGCGGTGCGCGCCCTGGCGGCCCGGACGGCGGAGGCGGCGTGAGCGCGAGCGCGGACGCGGTCGCCGAGCCGGCGGGTCCCGTGCCGACCGACGCTCCGGCCGCCCCGCCCGCCCCGCCCGAGGGCGGCATCCGCGACCGGATCGACTCCGGCTACGGCGCCCTCAGCCCGCAGGAGCAGCGGGCCGCCGACTTCATCCTCGACCACCTCGACGACCTGGCGGTCGTCACGGCGACCGAGATCGCCGAGCAGAGCGGGGTGTCGAAGGCGACGGTGTCGCGGCTGTTCCGCCGTCTCGGGTTCACCGACGCCCAGGAGGTGCGCGAGCAGGCCCGCGCCGCGCGCGGCCGGGGCGTCCCCGTCGGGCCGACCACCGCCTCCGGCGACCTCGCCCCCCACGCGGCCTCCGAGCAGCGCAACCTGCAGCGGATGCTCGACGGCCTCGCCGACGGCCGCCTCGCCGACGCCGCCCGCCTGGTGGCCGACGCCCAGCGCGTCGTGGTCGTCGGGTTCCGCAACAGCTACCCCGTCGCGATGCACCTGCGACAGCAGCTCGTGCAGGTGCGCGACGACGTGCGCCTCGCCCCGCAGCCGGGCCAGTCGGTCGGGGAGGAGCTCGTGGGGCTGAGCCCGCGCGACGTCGTCGTGCTCGTCGGGTTCCGGCGACGGCCGGCCGGGTTCTCGGGCGTCGTCCGTTCGCTGGCCGAGCGCGGCGTGCCCGTCGTGCTCGTCGGCGACGCGTCGGCCCGCGCGGCGGAGGTCGCCGTGCGCCTCGAGTGCCCGGTCGACAGCCCCTCGCCGTTCGACAGCTACGCGGCGGCGATGAGCCTCGTGGCGCTCTTCGCGGCGGCCGTGCTGGCCGAGCACCCGCGCACCGGCCGCACCCGCGTCGGCGACGTCACCGGGCTCTACGCCGACCTGGCCGAGCTGGAGCAGCGGCCCGGTACGGAGGGCGCCGGCGCCTGAGCCCCGCCGGGCGTCCCCGCCCGGGCGTCCTCGCCGGTGCGGCGGGTCGCCGTCCTCGTGGGCGGGTCGCCGCCGACCCGCCCACGAGGGCACCGACCCGCCGACTCGACGAACGAGCGCGCCCACGAGGACACGGACCCGCCGACTCGACGCTGAGGCGAGGCGGCTCGGTCGGGGCGTCTCAGGCGGGGCGCCTCAGGCGGTGCGGGTCAGCGCCGCGAGCACCTCGGCCATGACCTCGCCCGGGCCGACCTCGCCGGTGGCGGGGGCGTCGAACGCCGAGCCGAGCGCGACGTCGATGAGCAGCCGGGCGAGCGTGTCGGACGACAGCCCGGTCACCTGTCGCGCCTGGCCCTGCAGCACGACGTCGACGAGACCGCGCAGCGTGTCGAGCACCGCCCGCCGCCGGTCGACGAAGGCCGCCATCACGGCCTCGTCGGCGAGGGCCTGAGCGCGGAACTCGCTCATCAGGGTGAAGTCGTCGGCCGTGACCTGCGCGTAGGGCGCGAAGGCGTCGCGCACGGCGGCGGGGAGGTCGGAGAGCGGCGTGCCCGGCAGCATCATGTGCTCGAGGGCGCCGAGGGCCCCCTCGGTCTCCTGCGTCAGGAGGGTGATGACGAGGTCCGACTTCGACTCGAAGTTGGAGTAGACCGCGCCCTTGCTGAAGCCCGCGGCCTTCGCGACGTCGTCGAGGGTGGTCGCGTGGACGCCGCGCTGCGAGAAGAGGGTCGAGGCCGCCTGGAGCAGCCGTTCGCGCACCTCGGCGCGGGGCGGTCGTGAGGTCCGCTCTCGTTCCGTGGTCGCCATGACCGCCACCCTAGCGGGCTCCGGCACCCCGTCGGGCACGCCCGGGGCTGACCCCCGGAAGGGGGGTCACCGGGGTGCATACCGGAGAGTATCGGGGGCGCTACCATCGAGGTACCTGACGCACCCGAGACGCCAGGCCTGGTGCACCCGGAGCACCAGAGAGCGACGCGAGCGCGCGGCGCGGCACACCCCGACCTGCCCGAACAGGTCGCCCGTCGCGCGCTCGAGTCAGCACCCGTGCGGGCACCCGCGTCGCCACTGGCGCGCTGACAGCACCCCCAGCGCTCCCGCCGTGGCGCCCCGCCTCAGGGTCGGGTCAGCAACCGGGCCGGAGGCGCGGCGTCGGTCACGCGCACGCCCCCCACCCAGGTCGCGGCGACGAGCCCGACGAGCTCCGCGCCGTCGAAGGCCGACACCGGATTGCGGTGCGCGAGCGCCGTCACGTCGACGGTGAAGGGCTCCTCCGGCGCGAAGGCGACCAGGTCGGCCGCGGCCCCCACCGCGATGCGGCCCTTGGCCGGGGAGGCCGCGGAGCCGCGGCCGAGCCCGACGAGGTCGGCCGTGCCGCTGCTCATCCAGCCGAGCACGCGCTCGAGCGGGACGCCGCGCGCCCGCGCCCCCGACCAGACGGCCCGGAAGCTCAGCTCCAGCCCGGCGATGCCGCCCCAGGCGAGGCCGAAGTCGCCGTCGCCCGCGAACTTCAGCTCGGGCGTCGACGGCGAGTGGTCGGACGCGACGACGTCGATCGTGCCGTCGACGAGGGCGGCCCAGAGCAGCTCGCGGTTCGCCTCGTCACGGATGGGCGGGCAGCACTTGAACTGCGTGGCGCCGTCGGCGATCGAGCCGGCGTCGAAGGTGAGGTAGTGCGGGCAGGTCTCGACCGTGAGCCTCAGGCCCTCGGCCTTGGCCGCGCGGATGGTGTCGAGCGCGCCCGCCGACGAGAGGTGCAGCACGTGCGCGCGGCCGCCGGTCTCGCGCAGGGCCTCGACGACGTGCTCGATCGCGGTGGTCTCGACCACCTCGGGGCGGGAGCGCACGAAGTCGTCGTACACCGCGCCTCCGGCGGGCCCCTCGGGCAGACCGGCCGCCGCGGCGTCGAGCTCGCCCGGGTCCTCCGCGTGGACGATCAGCAGGCCGTCGAACGCCGCGAGTTCGCGGGCCGCCGCGTGCAGCTGCTCGGTCGTGAGGTGCGGGAACTCGTCGACCCCCGACGGCGACAGGAAGGCCTTGAAGCCGAAGACGCCGGCGTCGTGCAGGGCCCGGAGGTCGCCCGTGCCCAGGTTGCCCGGCACGGCGCCGCCCCAGAAGCCGACGTCGACGACGGACTGCGGCGCCGCGGACGCGCGCTTGAGCTGGAGGGCGGCGACGGTCGTGGTCGGCGGGACGCTGTTCAGCGGCATGTCGACGATCGTCGTGACGCCGCCGGCGGCCGCGGCCCGGGTGGCGGAGGCGAAGCCCTCCCACTCGGTGCGGCCCGGCTCGTTGACGTGCACGTGGCTGTCGACCACCCCGGGCATCAGCACCTGGTCGGCGGGCAGCGTGACGTCGGGGCCGCCCGGGCGCGCGGCGACGGCGTCGAGCGACCCGATCGCGACCACCACCCCGTCGCGGACGTGCACCGACGCGGCCCGCCAGGCGCCGTCGACGAGCACGCGCTCGGCCCGCACGACGAGGTCCCCGACGAGGTCCCCGGCGAGGTCCCCGGCGAGGTCGTCGGCGACCGCGTCAGCCACGGGGCGCCCCCTCGGCCCCGGCGGCGACCGCCTCGGCCGCCTTCACCCGCTCGCGCATCAGGTGCCCGGTCAGCGCGACGAGCAGCGTCAGGCCCCCGGCCGCGCCCATGCCGACGCCGATGTGCACCTGCAGCAGCAGGGCCCCGACGCCCGCGCCGACGAGGATCATCAACACCGCGAGCACGCGCCGCGGGAAGTTCTTGCCGTCGCCGCCGGCGAGCTTCGACTCCGACGCGAGCCCGACGATGGTCGAGGTGACGACGACGGTGGTCACGTCGGCCACCGCGATCCTGCGGGCGGCCGCGGCCTGGAGCCCCATGGCCGCGCCGAGCAGGCCGGTGATCGTGTAGGCCCAGGGCGACCCCTCCTCGGGCAGCACCCAGAAGCACGAGAGGCCGAGCACGAAGAGCACGCCGCCGGTGACCGAGAAGGCGATCGTGCTGCGGCCCGACCAGCCCTTCCGGCCGCCGCGCAGCAGCCGCCCGCCGCCCGCCGCGCCGACGAGGAACGCCACGAGGGCGACCACGGGGCCGACGATCGGCAGCCCGTCGGCCTGGGCGATCGCCATGCCGAGGATGACCACGTTGCCGGTCATGTTCGCCGTGAAGACGCGGTCGAGGCCGAGGTAGCCGACGGCGTCGATGATGCCGGTGGTGAAGGTCAGCGCGAGCATCATCACGAGGTGCATGCGGGCCTGGTCACGGCGGAGGCGCGTGACCGGGTTCCGGCTGGCGCGCTCGGGGGCGGGGGGTGCGGCGGTGTCGGTCACGGCGGTCCTTTCGTGGGGCGGTACGAGTCTGGCAGCCCCGCGGCGGGGCCCGGGCGAGCCCGGCTCAGCACCGCGGGGCGGGCCGGCTCACCCGGCGCGGTGGGAGTGGGCCCAGCCCCCGTCGCCGAGCACCCACTCCTCGCGACGGCTCGCGGTGTCGGGCGCGCTCGACCAGGCGGTCACGCGGGTGGGGCGCACGACGAAGCCGGCCCAGGTCGGGGGCGGCTCGAGGCCGGTGCCCCCCGCGGTGGCGACCCGCGCCTCCCTCTCGGCCTCGGCCGCGGCCCAGCGGGCGCGCCGCTCGGCGAGCGGGAGCGCGGCGAAGTCGTGGGTGTTGAGCCAGGCGAGCTGCTGCAGGTAGGGCGAGCGGGCGGCGTACGCCGCGGCCACGGCCGGGGGGTCGGCGGGCTCGGCCCGGCCCCGCACCACGAGCTGGTGCGTGAAGCCGGGCCAGAGCACGGTGACGGCGACCAGCGGGTTCGCCCGGATCTGGGCGACCTTGCGGCTGGTCGCGTCGGTGTGGAACGACAGCCCGTCGCGGGCCACCGACGAGAGCAGCACGGTGCGGGCGTCGGGGCCCCCGTCGGCGTCGACCGTCGACAGGGTCACCTGGGGGCGGTCGGGGTCGTCGTCGGGCGGCAGCCACGCCTCGAGCACGGCCCAGGCCTCGTCGGGCAGCCTCACGCGGCGGGCCCGCCCGGCGGCCGGTGCCGGAACCGCGCGATCTCGGCGAGCTGGGCCACCCCGTTCCGCACCGCCGTGGCGTGCAGCTCGGCGCCCCAGGCGGCGTTCGCCCCGCTGGCGTCGCCGACGACGCCGTCGGGCCCGAAGTCGTCGCTCGTCCAGCCGAAGTGCACCGGCCCGCCGTTGAAGCGCACGAACTCGGTGTCGAGCAGGTGGTCAGGGATCCACCGCCGGGCCTGGCCCATGTCGACGAGGTCGGGCCGGAGGTGCAGGATCATCGACGTCTCGCTGTGCCCGCCGTGCACGCCGAAGCCGTGCTCGTCGGGCCCGTTCACGCCGTCGCCCGCCACCATGCCGGTGCCCATCAGGAAGGTGCGGAGCCCGAAGCGCCGCCGCAGCTCGCGGAGGGCCACCTGCAGCAGCGCGATGTTGCCGCCGTGCCCGTTGTAGAAGACGAGGGTCCGGGCGGGCGTGGCCGCGACCGAGCGGCCGATGTCGACGACGGTCTGCAGCAGGGTCTCGGCCGTGAGCCAGACCGTGCCCGGGGCCCAGTGGTGCTCGTCCGACTTCGTGTAGGCGAGCGGGGGCAGCAGCCAGACGTCCTGCCCGCCGGCCGCCGCCTCCTCGACGACCGCCCGGCTGATCAGGTCGGCCATCAGCCAGTCGGTGGCGAGCGGCAGGTGCGGGCCGTGGTGCTCGATCGCGCCGGTGGGCAGCACCACGATGCTGTCCTCGCCGAGCGCGGCCGACAGGGCCGGCCCGCTCAGCTCGACGAGGTCGCGCGAGCGCGAGCGGACGCGGGGCCGGGGCCGCAGGTCGCTCACGAGACCTTCGCCCCGGTGTCGACGCCGACCGCGGCCGGCACTCCGTGGCCGCCCTTGACGCCCGGGTCGGGCCCGCCGACCGTCGCCGGGTCGACGAGCTTGCCGGGGTTGAGCAGCTCCTCGGGGTCGGTCGTCGCGGCCAGGGCGCGGGTGCGCTCGGGCTCGAAGTCCACGTACCACTGGTGCGGGTTGTGGTAGCCGACGCCGAGGGCACGGAGCTTCGCGAAGCCCGCGTACACCTCGGCGGCCGAGCGGTAGACGCCGGCGAGCATGCCGATCGGCCGCCCGTGCTGCGACTCGATGTGCAGCATGCCGCCCTCGTAGACCGCGTGCACCTCGTCGATGCGGTCGACCAGCGCGTCGCCCGAGACCTCGACGTGGAAGTACGTGTCGGGGTAGGCCTTCTGCAGCCACTCGATCGGGTGGTTGTACGACATCATGCTGATCTTCATGGCGGTCTGCGGGCCCTCCCGCACGTCCTCGACGCGGCCCCCCGCCTCCTCGACCATCCGGGTGGCCTCCTCGACGGTGGCGACGTCGAGGATGGCCCGCAGGCTGACGCGCCCGGCGGGGATGCCCGGGTCGTCGGGCAGCGCGTCGGCCAGGGTCGGCAGGTCGGCGCTGACGAGGCGGGGCGTCGGCTCGAGGGCCGCGAACGGGCGGATGAGCGACAGGGCCTGCTCGAAGCGGTCGAAGCTCGCGAAGAACCCGCGCCAGTCCTGCAGCGGCTCGAGCGCGACGGTCGCCCGGGCGATGACGCCGGCCGTGCCGTAGTTGTGGACGTACGGCTGCGCGTCGTCGCCCTCCACGTGCACGAGCCGGGCGTCGGGCACGGCGTGCACGACGTCGAGCGCCGTGACGAAGCCGGAGCTGTTCGAGCCGTGCTTGATCGACCCGGTGCCGCCGGAGCCGCCGGCGAGGAACCCGCCGATGGTGGACTGCGCGGTCGACGGGTACATCAGGATCTGCTGCCCGGTCTTCGCGGCGGCCTGCTCGAGGGCGACCATCGTCGCGCCGGCCTCGGCGGTGATCCAGCCGACCCCCACCTCGACGACGGCGCGCGCCCGGGTCAGGTCGAGCACGAGGCCGCCGGCCATCGGGATCGCCTGGCCGTAGTTGCCGGTGCCCTTGCCGCGGGGCGTCACGGGCACGCCGTGCCGCACGGCGGCCGCGACGACCGCCGCGACCTGCTCGGCGTCGGCGGGGTAGGCGACGAGGTCGGCGAGGCCGAGCGGCAGCTGCTCGCTGATCACCGGCGAGAGGCGCGAGCCGTCGAGGCTCGCCCTCTCACGGGCGGCGAGCTCGACCGAGACCCCGCGGTCGCCGAGCAGCTCGCGCAGCTCGGCCTCGAGGGCGGCGGTGGCGGAGGCGGTGGTGCCTGTGCCGGTGGTGCCGCCGGCACCGGTGGCGGTCCGCGTGTCGGGCACGGCTCAGAACCCCAGGCTGATCGAGTCGTCGAGGAACTCGTTCGTGTAGAGGTCGCTCGGGGCGAGGCCCTCCTTCAGCGTCGAGCCCTGCGCCTCGAAGATCTCGGTGTCGAGGTCGATGATCTTCTGCATCCGCTCCTCGTCCATGTCGCCGACGTAGCCGTTGTCGCCGTCGGTCGCGATGCCGAGCGCCTTCATCTGCTTCACGGCGTACGCGGCGACGTCGGCGTCGTAGACCCAGCCGGTGTCGTACTGCTCGACCAGGTCGACGATCTTCTCGTTCGTGGCCTCGGGCGAGGCGAAGTAGTCGACGTCGGCCTGCTGCAGCACCGGCACGAGCTTCTCCAGGCAGGGGCTGAGCTCCTCGAGGTCGCCCGTCTTGACGGCCATGGCCTCGGGGTAGATCGGGTAGCCGGTGTCGTTGATCAGCTGGTACTCGAGCGGCTTGCCCCAGGCCGAGACCTGGTTCTCGTAGACGAACGGCTCGGCCGTGGCGAAGCCCTGCTGGGCGTCCTTCCCCTGCGACACGACGAACTTCGACGGGGTGCCGTCGTAGCTGCCGTCGGTGACGCCCTCGGGGAGGATGTCGTTGCCGATCAGGTAGTCCATGTAGGCGGCGCCGGAGAAGTACCGCACGACGCCGTCGTCCTTCGCCAGCTCCTCCCCGAGCTCCTCGATCGTCGTCACGTCGGGGTAGGTCTCCGGGTCCCACATGATCATCTGCGGCGAGATGTCGTTCTCGGCGAAGACCGCCGTGGTCGGCAGGTCGGCCGAGTTCTGCACGGCGACGTCGGTGGTGACGTAGCCCATGGTGATGTCGTCGTCCTGGTACATCTGCGAGGTGACGGTGTTGAAGCCGATCGCCGGGCCGCCGGCCCGGATCTCCACCTTGACGCCGGTCGGCTGGCCGCCGGCCATGAGGTCGCTCGTCACCGTCTTCTGGTCGGCGTCGACGGTGTAGTCGTCGCTGAGCAGCTGGTACGCGTGGCCGTGCTCGGCCTCCGGGTTCCAGTCGGTCTGGATCACGACGGTCGCGGGGCAGACGCCCGAGAGGTCGACGCCCGAGCCGCTCGCGGCGGCCTGGGGCGCGGCGTCGTCGGAGGGCCCGGCGGAGCAGGCCGAGAGGGCGGCGGCCGTCACGACGACGAGTCCGAGGGCCGTGAGGGTGCGGGAGGTGCGGGGCATGGGGTTCTCCTGTCAGGGGGTGGAGCAGGGGAGCGGGCAGAGCGGTGCTGTGCTGTGGGCGGAACGGTGAGGGGAGGTGTGGGAGGGGACTTGCTGAGGGGAAGAGAGAGGGAGGCAGGGGGAGCGCCGGAGGCGCGGGCCGACCGGGCGGTCCGCCGCGGCCGTGTCGGTGGCCGGCTAGTTCGCCGTGAACCACTTGCCCGTCGCGACCCGGCCGAGCCAGCCGAACGCCACGAAGACCACGACGCCGAGGACGCTCGCGACGACGATCGCGGCGAACATCTCGGCGCCGTTGAGCCGCTGGTTCATCACCGAGATCAGGACGCCGAGGCCGCCGTCGCCGCGCTGGAAGAACTGGTCGGCGACGATCGCGCCGATCACCGAGAGCCCGGCCGAGTTGCGGAGGCCGATGAAGATCGACGGCAGCGCGGCGGGGAACCGCAGCTTGGTCAGCAGGGTGAGGCGCGAGGCGCCCTGCAGCTGGAAGAGCTCGCGCTGGCCCTTGTCGACCGACTGCAGGCCGAACAGGGTGTTCGACACCATCGGGAAGAGGGCGAACATGACCGTGACGATGATGCGCGACGGCATCTCGTAGCCGAAGAGCGACCCGATCAGCGGCACGAGCGCCAGGATCGGGATGCACTGCAGCACGACCGCGTACGGGAAGAGCGCGCTCTCGATCCAGCGCGCCTGCACCATGAGCACCGCCCAGGCGACCCCGATCACGATGGCGATCGCCAGGCCGATCACCGCGATCAGCGTCGTGTTGCCGAGCGCCTCGAGCAGGTCGGGGCGGAAGTCTGCGTCGAGCAGGACGGCGTTGAGCACGAGGTGCGGGTACGGCACCAGGAAGGGCAGCCCGCGCACCCGGTCGTAGTAGAGCGCGATCAGGTAGCCGACGCCGATCAGCGCCACGAAGACGACGATCGGCAGCACGACGTCGCGCGTCCGCGCCGCGCGGGGCGTCAGGGCCCGGCGCGGGGCGCGGGGGCCGGTCAGCCGGGGCTGCGCGGCGGGCGCCGTGCTCGGCTCGGCGGGGGAGACCCGGGTGTCGATCGCCATCAGCGGTGCCCTTCTCGGAGTGCGTGCGAGACCTCGCCGACCAGCTCGGCGAACTCGGGGGTGAAGCGGATGTCGGGGTCGCGGGGCATCGGGAACGGCACGTCGAACTCGCCGACGATGCCGCCGGGCCGGCCCGACATGACGATGACGCGCGTGGAGAGGTAGACGGCCTCGGAGACCGAGTGCGTGATGAAGAGGCCGGCGAACGACTTCTCGACGAAGAGCCGCAGCAGCTCGTCGTTGAGGCGCTCGCGGGTGATCTCGTCGAGGGCGCCGAACGGCTCGTCGAAGAGGAACAGCTCGGGGTCGAGGGTCAGCGACCGGGCGAGCGAGGCGCGCATCTTCATGCCGCCCGAGAGCTCCTTCGGCAGCGACGTCTCGAAGCCCGACAGGCCGACGAGGTCGATGGCCTCGGCGGCGGCGCGGCGCCGGTCGGCCTTCGAGGCCCCGTTCAGCTCGGCGAGCAGCTCGACGTTGTCGCGGACGTTCCGCCACGGCAGCAGGGTCGCGTCCTGGAAGACGTAGCCGATGCGGTCGGTGTCGACCTCGGCCCGCCCCGCCGAGGCGCTCTCCAGGCCGGAGGCGATCCGCAGCAGGGTCGACTTGCCGCAGCCCGAGGGCCCGACGACCGTGACGAACTCGCCGCGGTCGACGGTGAGGTCGACGCCCTCGAGCGCGACCGTGCCGTTCGGGAACCGCATGGCGACGTCGCGGAAGTCGAGCAGCGTGCCGACGGTCGTCGGCGCCGGAGCGCTCGGGCGGGGGGTGGCGGTGGTGGTCATGCGGGTCACCTGGTCTCCGTGAGGGTGCGGTCGGTGGGGGCGGCGCTCCGGGCGCGCTCGGCGGCGGGGGCGGCGACGTGCCGCGTGACGACGCTCTCGGCGACGACGCGGCCGGCGTGCAGCACGGTGCGGTCGGCGGGCGCCGAGGCCACGGCCTCCGCCAGCGAGGAGGCGCGGATCGCCAGCAGGTCCGCCCGCGCCCCCGCCACGGCTCCGGCCACGGGCAGGCCCATGACCGACCGCGCCCCGTCGCTCACCGCGTGCCAGGCCTCGTCGATCGTCAGGTGGCCGGCGACGACGAGCAGCATCGCCGTCTCGAGGGCGTCGCTCCGGCCGAGGGGGTTGAAGGGGTCGCGCACGTTGTCGGCGCCGGCCGCCAGCCGCACCCCGGCGTCGAGCAGCTCGCGCACGGCGGTGAGGCCGCGGGGCGTGGCGACCGGCGACTCCCACCCCTGCAGGTAGAGGTTCGTGAGCGGGTTCGCGATCACGCCGACGTCGGCACGGCGGACCGCCTCGACCACCTCGTCGCGCTGGGCGGCGGGCATGCTGCCGAGGCGCACGCAGTGGCCGGCCGAGACCGGCGTCGTCCAGCCCTCCACGCGGCGTGCGAGGGCGAGAAGGGTGTCGGGGCCGTGCAGGCTCTCGTCGGTGTGCAGGTCGACGCCGACCCCGCGGCGCTCGGCGATGTCGAGCAGGCGGTGCAGGTCGCGCTCGGGCTCGCGGGAGAGGTGCGGGGCGCCGCCGACGAGGTCGACGCCGAGGTCGAGGACGGCCTCGACGTCGCGGTCGGGGCTGTCCTGCGAGGCGAGGGCGACGATCTCGACGTCGACGAGGTCACGCAGCTCGTCGCGCACCCGCACCAGCGCCTCCGCCCCGCGCGTGGCCTCGGCTCCGAGCAGCACGTCGACGTGGGTGCGCACCGCGGTGGTGCCCTGGGCCAGCATCGCGAGCAGCTGGCGGCGGGCGCGGTCGGCCACGTCGTCGACGGTCATCGTCGCGGCGTGCACGCGCCAGGAGGCGATGGCGAGCTCGAGGTCGCCCATCGGCGGCCGGATCGCGTCCCAGGAGAGCGCCTTGTCGAGGTGGGCGTGCGGCTCGGCGGGGGCGGTGAGCAGCAGGTGGCCGGCGAGGTCGAGGGTCTCGGCCTCGGGGGCCCGCGCCGCCGTGCCCGCCGGGACCACCGCCTCCACCGTGTCGCCGGCCAGGACGACGTCGACCACCGAGCCGTCGGGCAGGGTGGCCGCGGTCAGCAGCGAGATCGGGCGGGGGAGTCGGCTCACGGGTCGTCCTCGGGTCTGTCGGCCGGTGGCCCCTCGGGGGGAGGGCCGGTCGGTGCAGGGTGCAGAATGTTGATCGCATCAACATGGTTCAATCTAAGGACGGCTCGTTTCGGGCACGTGACGCGGCCGTTTCGCCGTGTTAATTGCGGGCCGGGCCGTCCGACCGCCGTGGTAGACCTCGTCTGTCCACCCGATCCAGGAGGCTCCCGTCACGTCCCTCGACGACCTCGACACCGTGGCTCCCGCCGCCGAGTCGGCAGCGACCCCGGCGCCGGCATCGGCCCCGGGGCCCGCCGCGCCCGCCACGGTGCCCGCCGCGCCCGCCGCGCCCGCCGCACCCGCCGCGGTGACCGCCGCGCCCGCCGCCGCGCCCGCCGCCGCGCCCGTCGACCCGCAGGCGCTCGCCGTGGGCTCGCGCATCCGGCGGCTGCGCCGGGCCCGGGGCCTCACCCTCGTGCAGCTCGCCGGCGAGGCCGAGCTGTCGCACCCCTTCCTCAGCCAGCTCGAGCGCGGGCTCGCCCGGCCGAGCCTCGTCTCGCTCGAGCGCATCGCCCGGGCGCTCGGCACGAGCCAGGTCGAGATCCTCGCCGCCGTCGACGACGACCGCCCCGGCGACCAGCCCGGCGTCGTGCACGTCGCCGCGGCCGAGGGCTCGACCGGGCGCTACGGCCAGGCCTCGGCGCGGCTGCTGACGCACGGCGACCGTGCCTTCCACCCGATGGAGATGACCGGCTACAACCGCGACCCGGGCGACTTCTTCGAGCACACGGAGGACGAGTTCGTCCACGTGCTCGCCGGTCGCCTGCGCGTGGAGCTCGGCGACGAGGGCGTGCACGTGCTCGGCCCCGGCGACTCCCTCTACTACGTCGGGGGCACCGCCCACCGCTGGGCCGCCGTCGACGACGACGGCTACCGCCTGTTCGTCGTCAAGCAGAGACCGGAGACCCTGTGACCGCCCCCACCCGACTGCCCGACACCGCCCTCGACGTCGTCGTGACGGCCCGCACCCGCTCCGCCGACCGGGTCGAGCTCTTCGAGTTCGCGGCGCCCGACGGCCGCCCCCTGCCGCGCTGGCAGCCCGGGGCCCACGTCGACGTGGCCCTGCCCGGCGGCGAGGTGCGGCAGTACTCGCTCTGCGGCGACCCCGACGCGCCCACCTGGCGGGTCGGCGTGCTGCGTGAGACGGACGGACGAGGAGGCTCGGCCTGGCTGCACGACTCCCTGGCCGTCGGTGACGCGGTGCGGCTGGCCGGGCCCCGCAACCACTTCGAGTTCGAGCCCCGTCGCGGCACCTCGTACGTGTTCGTCGCGGGCGGCATCGGCGTCACGCCGATCTCGGCGATGGCGCGCGCGGCGGCACGTGCGGGCGTCGAGTACGTGATGCACTACGCCGGCCGCAGCCGCGCCTCCCTCGCCCTGCTCGAGGAGCTGGCCGAGCTGCACGGCGACCGGCTGCACGTGCACGCCGCCGACGAGGGCGACCGGCTCGACGTCGACGCCCTCTTCGCCGGGATGGCCGCGTTCACGACGACCTACTGCTGCGGGCCCGAGAGGCTGGTCTCGGCCGTGGAGGCGGCCGGTGCCGGGCGGCAGGTCGTCGTCGAGCGCTTCGAGGCGAAGGAGGTCGGCGAGCCGGTGCGGCACGAGTCGTTCGAGGTCGAGCTCGCCGCCTCGGGCCTGACGGTCACGGTGCCGCCCGACCGCTCGGTGCTCGACGTCGTCGAGGAGGCCGGCGTGCTGGTGCTGTCGAGCTGCCGCGAGGGCACCTGCGGCACCTGCGAGACGCCCGTGCTCGAGGGCGAGGTGGACCACCGCGACTCGATCCTGACGCCCGACGAGCAGGCCGCCGGCGACCGCATGTTCCCCTGCGTCTCGCGGGCCGCGTGCCCCCGGCTGGTGCTCGACCTCTAGCGCCCGCGCGCCCCGCCCCTCCCGTCCCGGCTCGCCTCGCGCCTCCCGTCCCGCGCCTCCCGTCCCGACTCGACCCGCGCCTCCCGCCCCGCGCCTCCCGTCCCGACTCGACCCGCGCCTCCCGCCCCGCGCCTCCCGTCCCGACTCGACCCGCGCCTCCCCTCGCGCCCGCAAATGCCGACCAGGCGTCCGGCACGCGTGGCTCAGCTCCTGCAGATGCCGACCGATCGGGCCCCAGAGAGGCTCTGGTGACGGGTATTCCATGCGCCAGAGGCGCCTCGGTCGGCAATTGCGGGTGGGGGAGTCGCGTCGGACGGGCGCAGGTCGGGTTCTGCAGTCAGGGTGGCCAGGGGCCAGGGGCCAGGGGCCAGCGGTCAGGGCGGCCGGTGGCCGGCTAGCGGCCGACGCGCTCGCGGAGGGCCGCGACCAGCTCGTGCTCATCGGCCCCGAGGAGGCGCCCGTCACGCACCACAGGGCGGCCCGCCACGAGCACGTGGCGCGGACGCCGCCCCGGGCTCGCCCAGAGCAGCCCCGCGACCGGGTCGGCGACCCCGGCGTCCGCGACCCCCGAGACGTCCCAGAGGCAGAGGTCGGCCGCCGCGCCCGGCCGGAGGTGGCCGAGCTCGGGGCGGCCCAGCCCGGCGGCCGAGCCGGAGGTGGCGAGCCCGAGCGCGTCCCGGGCCGTCAGTGTCAGCGTCGGCGACGAGGCAGCACCCCCGGCGCCCTCCCCGTCCTCGGCACCCCCAGCGCCCGCAGCACCCCCGGCGCCCGCCGGCCGCGGCGCCAGCGGCGCGACCTGCACCGCGAGCCGCGCGTCCGCCAGCAGGTGCCCCGCGTCGTTGCTCCCGCCGCCGCTCGTGCCGAGCCCGACGACCACCCCCGCCGCGCGCAGCGCCGCGACCGGCGCCACGCCCCAGCCCATCGGCAGGTCGCACCCCGGGGCGTGCGTCGCGGTGACCCCGGCCGCCGCCAGCCGTGCCACCTCGCCCGCGTCGACCGCGCAGAGGTGGGCGATCGTGACGTCGTCGGCGAGCCAGCCCCACTCGTCGAGCAGGTCGAGCGGGCGACGCCCCCAGCGTTCGAGGGCGATCGCGACGTCGACCTGCTCGTTCGCCTGGGTGCGCCTCCTCAGCCCGTGGCGGGCCGCGACCTCGGCCAGCAGCTCGAAGGTCTCGCGCCCGTCGCTGTGCACGCCGGCCGGCCCGACGGCGAGCTGGAGCATCCCGTCGGCGCTCACCCCGCCCCGCGGCACCGGCCCCTCCGCCCCGAGCAGCCCCTGCACGATCGCCTCGGCCGACGCCGCGGCGCGCTGCGGGTCGTCGCGCGCCGAGCCCCGCACGAAGACGAGCCGCCCGCCGAGCCCCCGGGCCGTCTCCGTGATGCTCCGGGCGATCGCGACGGTGTCGGCCACGGCGGCGTCGACCGCGGCCCCGCTGAGGGCGGCCCTGCCGGCCACACCCCGGCCGATGCCGGGCGCGGCGGGCCAGTTGAGCTGGTGGTCCGCGACGGTCGTCACGCCCGCGAGCAGCCCCTCGGCGACCCCGACGGCCGTGGTCGCCGCGACGAGCGACGGGTCGATCACGGCCGAGCCGTACGCCGCGGCCATCGCGGGCAGCCACTCGGCCATCGGCACGTGGCGCGTGCCGGGCAGCGTGCGGAACCCGCTCTGCAGCAGGTGGTGGTGCGCGTTGACGAGCCCCGGCGTGACGACGCACCCGCCGGCGTCGAGGACGTCGTGCCCGCCGCGCAGCGCGTCCTCGCCCGGGGGCGCCACCACGACGCCGTCCCGCACCCAGAGGCTGTCGGCGGTCTCGGTCGACTCGTCGACGACGACGCGCACGGCGCCGCGGACCTCGAGGAGGCGGCCGGGCAGCAGGGAGGTCGGCAGGGGCGTCGTGGGCATGCGAGATTCCTAGCAGCGCCGTGTGTCGGGCGCGTTTCCGCCCCGTGCGAACAGGGGGAGTCGCCCCCACGCTCCGCAGATAGGCTCGCCCGCATGAGCGACCAGACCCCCGACCGCATCCTCATGTTCGGCGCCGACTGGTGCCGCGACTGCCGCCGCTCGAAGGCGCTGCTCGACCGCGAGGGCGTGGAGTACGACTACGTCGACGTCGAGGCCGTGGAGGACGGCGCCGACCGGGCGTACGCGATCAGCGGTCGCACGCAGATCCCGGTCGTGGTCTTCCCCGACGGCAGCCACCTCGTCGAGCCCACCGACCCCGAGCTCGCCGCGAAGCTCTAGGCGCAGGCAGTAGGCGCGGGCCCAGGCGCAGCCGCAGGCAGGAGGCGGGCGCCCTGGCCCCCGGGTCGCGGGCGGAGCTACCCGCGGCCGCCGATCCGCTGCCGCCGCTCGGCGACGACGCCCTTGACCGCCTCGTCGAGGTGCGGGTGGGTGAACTCGTAGCCACCCTCGACCAGGCGCTCCGGCAGCACCCACCGGCTCTTCAGCACGAGCTCCGTCTCCGTGCGCAGCACGGCCGTGCCGAGCTCGAGCATCCACCGCGTCGCCGGCAGGCCGACGGGCATCCCCACCGCACGACGGACGATGCCCATCATCGTGCGGTTGTCGGTCGGGTTCGGCGACGAGAGGTTCACGACCCCGTCGACCTCCTCGTGCTCGCGCAGCCACTCGATGCTGCCGAGCACGTCGTCGACGTGGATCCAGCTGAACTTCTGGCGCCCGCCGCCGGCGCCCTCGCGGTGGTGCGTGCCGGCCGCGAGCCGCGCCCGCGTCGCGGGCCACGGGCCGTCGAGCTGCGGGCCGCCGAGGCCGGCGCGCGCCAGCCCCATCAGCGGCACCAGCGCGCTGCCG
Source organism: Frigoribacterium sp. NBH87 (assembly GCF_014217665.1). Lineage (NCBI taxonomy): Bacteria > Bacillati > Actinomycetota > Actinomycetes > Micrococcales > Microbacteriaceae > Frigoribacterium > Frigoribacterium sp. NBH87. The sequence continues at coordinate 1,257,333 of NZ_CP043650.1, read as the reverse complement.
TCGCCGAGCACGATGGCCATCCGCAGCGCGACCCGACGGGTCGCGGGCAGGTCGGGCGCGAAGAACTCGCGCTCCCAGGCCGTCGCCACGTCGACCGAGAAGCCGGTGCCGATCTGCCCGGTCGACTCGGTCATCGGGCGGTCCTCGGCGTGGCGGTAGATCGTCGCGGTCGACGAGTTGAACCAGACGGCGGGAGGCGCGGTGCACGCGAGCACCGCCTCCGCCAGCTCCCGCGTGGTCTCGACCCGTGACCGGAGGATCTCGGCGCGGTTCTCCGGCCCGTAGCGGCAGTCGACGCTCTTGCCGGCCAGGTTCACGAGCACGTCGGCGCCCTCGAGCAGGGCCGTGATGCCCGCGGTGTCGCCCCAGCTCGCGTCGGAGCCGGAGCGCCCGACGGTGCTCACGCGGGCGCCGCGCGCGCGGTACGCGGCGGCGAGGTGCTGGCCGATGAAGCCGGAGGCCCCGGCGAGGACGACGTGCTCGGTCATGGTGTTGTTCCCCCTGGGTGGCGGTCGGCCGCCGCGGCGCGGGGCTCGATCCGGTAGTCGAAGTGTCCGGAGTACTCGTAGATCCGCCCGACGACCGGGGCGTCGAGCGTCAGCGAGACGCGCTGGCGCCCGGCCGCCGGGTCGAAGGCCTCGTGCAGCGTCACGCGCGGCGAGACCGCCCGGGGCAGCGGGAGGTGCCGGCGACCGACGCGCAGGGCGAGCGCCCCCGACGTGAGCACGAGCCCGCCGTCGACGACGGCCACGGCGAGGTCGGCCGACCCGCGGCGTCGCGTGCCCAGGTGGTCGACGAGGCCGCCCGGCCCCGCGGTGATCGCGTCGACCATGCTCCGGTGCGAGTCGGGGTCGTCCGAGAACGCGAACGTGCGCACCGCGCCCACCACGACGTCGCCGGCGGGGTCGACGCCGGGGGTGTTCACGACGCCGAAGGGCACGTCGTGCTGCCAGACGGGGAAGAGCACGCCCTGCCGGCCGAGCACGGCGAGCACCGGCCAGAGCCAGCGCCGGGGGGTGCCCACGCGGTCGAAGACGCCGTGGCCGACGCCGACCGAGCCGGCCGGGATCGCCGCGAAGTACGGGCGGAGTCGCGGGTGCAGCCCGTCGAGCAGGTCACCGGCCACGGACTCCCACGGCGACGGGGGCGGGGTGGTCGGGGCGACGGACACGTGCCGAGCCTAGGGGCACGGCGTGGGTAGCCTCGGCGCATGGAGACCACCGTGCACCCCCTCGTGACCGCGGCCGAGCTGGAGCGCGAGCTCCGGGGCCCGCGTGCCCCGCGACTCCTCGACGTCCGGTGGCGGCTCGACCGCCCCGACGGCCGCGACGACCACCGTGCCGGTCACCTGCCGGGGGCGGTCTACGTCGACCTCGACTCGGAGCTCGCGGGCCACGGGGCCGCCATCGACGGGCGGCACCCTCTGCCCGGCACGGCGGACCTGCAGGCGTCGGCGCGACGGTGGGGGCTCGGCCGGGGCGACGCCGTCGTCGTCTACGACGACCTGGGCGGGCTCTCCGCGGCGCGGGCCTGGTGGCTGCTGCGCGTCTCGGGGGTGGCCGACGTGCGCCTGCTCGACGGCGGGCTGGCGGCCTGGCGCACCGCGGGCCTGCCCGTGGAGCAGGGCGAGGTGACGCCCGTGCCCGGCGACGTGGTGCTCGAGCCGATCGGGGCGGGGCGCGACGGCCTCGGCGTCGTCGACACGGAGGAGGCCGGGGAGTGGCCGGAGCACGGCGCGCTCGTCGACAGCCGCGCCGCCGAGCGCTTCCGCGGCGACGTCGAGCCGGTCGACCCGCGGGCGGGGCACGTGCCCGGTGCGCTGAGCGTGCCGACGGCCGGCAACCTCGGGCCCGACGGGACGTTCCTCGAGCCGGCGGCCCTCGCGGCGCGCTACCGGGAGGCGGGCGTCGACCTCGAGGGCGACGTGGCCGTGTACTGCGGCTCGGGCGTGACCGCGGCGCACGCGGCCCTGGCGCTCACCCTGGCGGGGGCCCGCCCGGCGCTCTGGCCGGGGTCGTGGAGCGCCTGGTCGTCCGACCCGGCGCGGCCCGTGGCGGTCGGCGACCCGAGCGACGCCCCTGACGACCGACGCCCCTGACGACCGACGCCGCTGACGTCGAGGCGCGTCGCGCCGTTTGACATGCGACATTTCAGCTGTCACACTGGATCCATCAGCACGGCCGCCGGTGAGCCTCCTCCCCCCTCGGAGGCCCGGCGGCCGCGCTGACCTGCTGTGTCGGCTGACCTGCTGTGCCGGCCGACCTGCTGTGCCAGCCGACTCGCCGCTAGTCGGCGACGATGACGGCGATGGCGCGCTTCAGGGCCTCGCGGTCGGCGCGCAGCTGCGCGACCTCGGCCTCGAGCTCGCTGATGCGGTCGCTCGTCGCGGCGCTGCCCGAGCCCGGGGGGCGGCCCCGGCGGGGCGCGGCCACGGCGGCGGCGGCCTCCTCGAGGCTCTCGTCGGCCTCGGCGGCCTCCGCCGCGACCTCGGGCTCGACGGGCGCCGGGGCGTTGGCCTTCTCGTGGGCCCGGATCCAGCCGCGCAGCGACTGCTCGCCGACCTCGAACTCCTCGGCCGTCTCGCGGATGATCGAGCGGTTGCCCGGCTCGGCCTCGCGCCGCTCCAGCACTCGGGCGAGCGACTTCTCGCGGGTCTCGTCGGTGTACTTCTGCTCGAAGGGCATGGGGGCTCCAGTGTGCGATGTCGTGATGATGGTGTCTTCGTCACCGTGCGCGGGAGCCGGTGATGTGTAGACGGTGCTGCATCCATGTAGATCGTCACCGAGTTGTCCACAGGGCGGTGCGGGATGTACCGCGAACGCATGTTGTCGAGCATGATGCGCGAAGCATCGTCATGTACTGCGGGTGTCGCGCAGCACGACGAGCGTGCTGCGCGATGTCGTCGAGCTGCCGGACGGGTGTCGCTCGCCGTGCCCTCGACGGGGGTCGGGGTGCCTGACCGTCCGCCCGTCCTCCCCGACATGTCGGGCAAAGCAGCTTAAGGTGGCCGTGTGTGGCGACCCGACAGACAGCATGACGACGGCGACGACGGGACCAGTCCTGTCGTCGCCCCGACGAGTGCGCCCGGGGTCGTGGCCCCCGGCGCCCTGAGCCTCGGCAGGCCGGGCCTCGAGGTCGGCAACGCCGCGGAGCCGATCCGCGAGGGCTGGCGGCGGACGCTCTCGAGCGTCGGCGGATCGTCGACCCTCCTGCACTTCGGCGACGAGCAGCGGGCGCGCATCGAGCTCAGCACGACGCACCCCGGCGGCCTCGCGCAGTTCATCACCGGCAAGACCACCCTGCTCTCGAGCCTCATCCGCGACGACCTCGCCCTGCGCACGGCGCGCGTCGCCGCGGGCGAGATCGCGGCGAAGGGGCTCGAGCTCGCGACGGTCCGCGGCATCGACGCCGTCCACCTCGCCATCGGCATGGCCGCCTGGTCGTTCGCCGGCGAGGACTTCCGGGCCCCCGTCCTGCTCCGCCCGCTGGCGATCCGCCGTCACGGCCGCGACTTCGAGGTCCGCCTGCTCGGCGAGCCCGTGCTGAACCCCGCGCTCGCCGACGCCCTGCACGACCAGTTCGACATCTCGCTCGACGCCGACGCCTTCGTGGCGCTGGCCGGCCGCGACGGGTCGTTCACGCCGAACCCCGTGATCGACCGCCTCCGCGGCCTCACCGCCCACCTCGACTGGTTCACCGTGCAGCCCCGGCTCGTGGTCTCGACCTTCGCCGAGGTCTCGACCGAGATGGCCCTCGACGCCCGCCAGCTCGACCACCCGGTGCTCGACGCCCTCGCCGGCAACCCGATGGCGCTCCGCCAGGTCGAGGAGGCGTACCGCCCGACGACCGCGACGCCGCAGGACGAGCGCAGCCCCGAGACCGACACCCTGCTGCTCGACGCCGACCCCGAGCAGGAGAACGTCGTGGCGCAGATCGCGGCCGGCAACTCGGTCGTCGTCAAGACGCTGCCCGGCACCGGCGGCACCCAGACCATCGTCAACGCCGTCGGCCGGCTCGTCTCGCAGAACAAGCGCGTGCTGGTCGTCAGCCCCCGCCGGGCGACGCTCCGCGGCATCACCGCCCGCCTCGCCGACATCGGGCTGCCGGGCGTCGCGGTCGCGCCGACGACCCTGCGGCGCGACGTCATCCGCGCCATCGCCCGCGACGAGAAGGCCACCCACCCGCAGATGGGCGAGGTCGACGACGCCCTCGTGCGCCTGCGGAAGGTCCTGGTCGACTACCGCGGCGCGCTGAGCCGCCGCGACCCCGAGCTCCGCGTCTCGGTGCTCGACTGCCTCACCGAGCTCAGCCGCCTCGCCCTCCTGCCCGCCGCCCCGGCCACGACCGCCCGCCTCAGCCGCCGCAGCGTCGAGGCGATGGTCGAGGGCCGTCGCCGGGTCGCCGAGACCATGGTCAACGCCGCCAACCTCGGCGAGTTCCGCTACGGCCCCGGCGACTCGCCCTGGTACGGCTCCCGGTTCACCGACTCCTTCGGGGCCGGCGACGCGCACCAGCTGGCGAAGTCGCTGCACCACCGCGACCTGCCCCGGCTGCTCGAGCGCGCCGACGAGGTCATCGGCAGCACGCGGATGCGCCCCTACGAGTCGGTCGCGGAGCTGGGCGTCTACCTGCGCCTCCTCACGGAGATCCGCGACACCCTCGACAAGTTCCTGCCCGTGGTCTTCGACCGCTCGGTGGCCGAGCTCGTCGCGGCGACGGCCCCGAAGCGCGACGCGCCCGACATGTCGAGCGCCAACCGCCGCCGCCTCAAGAAGCTCGCGAAGGAGTACGTGCGGCCCGGCGTGCACATCGCCGACCTGCACAGCGCCCTGCAGCGCATCCAGCAGCAGCGGATCATGTGGCAGCGCTACGTCGCCGCGGGCACGCCGCCCGAGGTGCCGACCGGCATCGCCGACGCACACGTGCTGCACCAGCAGGTCTCGCACGACCTCGAGCGCCTCGACGGTCCGCTCGGCCTCGCCGGCGACGAGGGCCTGACCCAGATCGGCGTCGTCGAGCTGCGTCAGCGCCTCGAGGCCCTGGCCGCCGAGAGCGACGTGCTGCAGAACCTGCAGGAGCGCACCGAGCTGATGACGACGCTCCGCGACCTCGAGCTCACGCCGCTCATCACCGACCTCGCCGAGCGCCACGTGCCCGAGCAGCAGGTCGCCGCCGAGCTCGAGCTGGCCTGGTGGCGCTCGGCGCTCGAGTCACTGCTCGAGGCCGACCGGGCCCTGCTGGGCGCGAACACGGCGATGCTCGACCGCCTCGAGGCCGACTTCCGCCTCGTCGACGAGGCGCACGCCGCCGGCAGCGCCCAGCTGCTCGGGTGGCAGCTCGCCGAGAACTGGAAGATCGGCCTCGTCGACTGGCCCGAGGAGGCCTCGGCGCTGAAGATGCTGCTGCGCCAGCGGCACGTCACCGCGCGCCTGCTGCACGACGCGGCGCCGCACCTGTCGCGCGCGGTCGCGCCGGTGTGGCTCGCCTCGCCCTACGAGGTGCACACGATCGCCGACACGGTGCCCTTCGACACCGTCGTGCTGGTCGACGCGGGCGCCACGACCATCGCCGAGAACGTCGGCGCGATCCGCCGCGGCAAGCAGACCGTCGCGTTCGGCGACCCGGTCACGCAGACCCCCTCCGAGTTCGACGTCGCCGTGACCCCGGGCAAGCAGCCGCCCCGCCACGACGACTCCGAGCTCGACGCCCTGCACGCCGACAGCGCCCTCGCACGGCTGTCGACCCTGCTGCCGACGCTGTCGCTGACCCGCAGCTACCGGGCCGGCGGAGAAGACCTCGCCGAGCTCGTCAACCGCCGGTTCTACGGCGGCCGCATCGAGTCGCTGCCGTGGGCCGGCAGCTTCCTCGGGCACGGCAGCATCGCGCTCGACTACGTCTCGGGCGGCACCGCGGTGCCCGACCCCGAGTCGGGCGCGGTCGAGAGCGTCGACGCCGAGGTCGACCGGGTCGTCTCGCTCGTGCTCGAGCACGCGCGCACGCGCCCCTCCGAGTCGCTGATGGTCATCACGGCCAGCGCCAAGCACGCCGTGCGCGTGCAGCAGGCCGTGCTCACCGCCGTGTCGGGCCACAAGGACCTCACGGAGTTCGTCGTCGGCGACCGGAGCGAGCCGTTCATGGTGGCGACGCTCGAGCAGGCCGTCGCGCAGAGCCGCGACCACGTCGTCTTCTCGATCGGCTACGGGCGCACCCCGCACGGCCGCGTGCTCAGCGACTTCGGGCCGCTCGGCCAGCCCGGCGGCGAGCGGCTGCTCGCCGTCGCGATGACCCGTGCCCGACGCTCGATGGTCATCGTGACCTGCTTCCAGCCCGCCGACATCGACGGCGGACGGATGGGCCACGGCACGATCGCGCTCTCCGAGATCCTCACCGAGGTGCAGGCGCGCACCGCCGCCGAGCACGTGCCCGACGACTCCGACCCGATGCTCGTCGACCTCGCCCGCCGCCTCGAGGCGCGCGGCATCCCCGTCGCCCTCGGCCACCGCGGCAAGCTCGGCCTCGTCGCCGCGCACGACGGCGTCTGCGTGACGATCGAGACCGACACCACCCTGTCGCGCACCAGCCTCCGCGAGTCGTTGCGGGCCCGCCCCGAGACGCTCCGCCGCCTCGGCTGGCACTACGTGCGCGTGCACGCGTTCCAGCTCTTCACCGACCCCGACTCGGTCGCGCAGCGCGTGGCCGAGGTGCTCGGCATCGACTCCGCCCGCACGCAGGAAGTGCCGAGCGTGCCCGCACGCCAGCACGTCAACCGCGGCTGAGCGCCGTGAGCGACCGCGAGGCCCCCGCCGGAGGCGCGGTGCCGGCCGACGAGGCCGGCCCCGCCCTCGAGGCGGTCGCGGGGGCACCGCTCGTGGTGCGGCGTCGGGGCGGGCGCCGGGTCACCACCGACCCCGTTCCCGGGAGCGATCCGACCCCCGCCCCCGCGCCTCCGGACCGCTCCTCGGGCGAGAACGACCGCCAGCTGCGCGACGACGTGCCGCCGCACTGGGGCTGAGGCGCGGCTGCTGACGGCCCCGTGACGCCCGCACGCGACGACGCCCCCGACCGGTCTGGTCGGGGGCGTCGTCGCGCCGGGGGAGGAGGGGCGTCAGCGGCTGCCGAGCGGCCCGTTGCCCTCGCCGACGACCGGGACGGAGCCGGTCGGGGCCGCGTGGCTGCCGTGCGACGCGCCGGCGCCCGCGGGCGTCACGGTCTGGCGCAGCAGGTCGCGGATCTCGCTGAGCAGCTCGACGTCCGTCGGCGGCACGTCGACCGGGGTCGGCTCGGAGGCCTGCTGCTTCGCGAAGGTCCGCTTGAGCAGGTTGTTGACCGGCAGCACGAGCACGAAGTACACGACGGCGGCGATCACGACGAAGTTGATCAGCGCCCCGATCACCGCGCCGAACCGGAGCTCGGCGGTGTCGCCGGAGACGGTCGGGATCGAGACGACGAGGGCGTCGTCGAGCATGGACGCGTTGAACGCCGCACCGATCAGGGGGTTGAAGACGTTCGTGACCAGCGAGGTCACAATGGCGGTGAACGCGGCGCCGATGACGACCGCGACCGCGAGGTCGATGACGTTGCCGCGGAGGATGAACTCCTTGAATCCCTTCACGGGATGCTCCTTCGGTCGGTGGTCGGAACGGTCGTCCCGGGGGACCACCTAACCACGGGCCCGGGTCAGGAGGCGGTGGTCGAGCCCCCGGAGGAGCCCGACGACCCGCTCGACGACGTGCCCGACCCGCTCGACGACGACGCGCCTCCGGAGCCGGACGACGACGACCCGCCCTTGTCGGACGACGACGAGCCGCCCTTGTCGGAGGACGAGGTCGAGCTGGTCTTCTCGGCGGAGCCGGACGAGCTGCCGCTGCCGCCCTTCGCGCCCGAGCTGCGCGAGTCGGTGCGGTAGAAGCCCGAGCCGTTGAAGGTCACGCCGACCGGGCTGAACACCTTGCGGAGCACGCCGGAGCAGACGGGGCACACGGTGAGGCTGTCGTCGGTGAACGACTGGACGACGTCGAAGGCGTTGCCGCACTCGGTGCAGCGGTACGAGTAGGTGGGCACGGATTCCTCACGGTGCGACGGAGACGGGGCGGCGGGCACCCGGGCCCGGCCCGGCGCGGGGAGGCGCGGGTCAGAACTCGTGGATGCCGGAGGGGGTGACGACGCCGTCGACGGCCTGGTCGTGCCGCTCGCGCGGCACCGACTCGACGTACTCGGAGTCGAACACCACAGCATAGACCGGGGGGCGCTTCTCCATCGATCCGAGGGTCTTGTCGAAGTAGCCGCGGCCCCAGCCCATGCGCATGCCCTCGCGGTCGATGCAGGCGGCGGGCACGACGATCAGGTCGACGTCGTTGATGGCCATCGGGCTGAGCACCTCGCCGACCGGCTCGGGCAGGCCGAAGAGGCCGGTGGTCTCGGACTCGCCGTCGCCCACGGCCCAGTCGAGCAGGCCGTCGGGGCGGGAGACGGGGAACAGCACGCGGACGTCGTGCGCGAAGGCCCAGTTCAGGAAGGGGCGGGTGTCGGGCTCGTCGGGGGCCGAGAGGTAGGCCGAGACGGAGCGGGCGGAGAGGCCCGTGGCGAGGTCGACGAGGTGCCGGGTGAGGGCCGCGCTGGCCTCCTCGCGCTCCGCGCTGGTGCGGTTCCGGCGGCGCTGTCGCAGCTCGGCTCGCAGGGCTCGCTTGGCGTCGCCGACCTCGTCCGTCATGTCCCCCATCGTACGGTCGCAGATGTGCCCCCCGCGAGAGGGCCGCGCCCTATACGCTGACCGGCATGGGCTTCACGATCTCGAAAGCAGTCATTCCCGCCGCGGGCCTCGGAACTCGGTTCCTGCCCGCCACCAAAGCCATGCCTAAGGAGATGCTCCCCGTCGTCGACAAGCCGGCGATCCAGTACGTCGTCGAGGAGGCCGTCTCGGCCGGCCTGACCGACGTGCTGATGATCACCGGCCGCAACAAGAACGCGCTCGAGAACCACTTCGACCACGTCTCCGAGCTGGAGGAGACCCTGCGCAAGAAGGGCGACCACGACAAGCTCGCCAAGGTCAACCAGAGCACCGACCTCGCCGACATGCACTACGTGCGCCAGGGCGACCCGCTCGGCCTGGGGCACGCCGTGCTCCGCGCCAAGATGCACGTCGGGCGCGAGCCCTTCGCCGTGCTGCTCGGCGACGACATCATCGACGCCCGCGACCCGCTCCTGACCCGCATGATCGAGGTCCAGGGCACGAAGAACGCGACCGTCGTCGCCCTCCTCGAGGTCGACCCGTCGCAGACCCACCTCTACGGCATCGCCACGGTCGAGGAGACCGCGGAGGACGACGTCGTGAAGATCACCGGCCTGGTCGAGAAGCCCGCCCAGGGCGAGGCGCCCAGCAACCTGGCCATCATCGGCCGCTACGTCATCCGCCCCGAGGTCTTCGACGTGCTCGAGAAGCAGGAGCCGGGCAAGGGCGGCGAGATCCAGCTGACCGACGCGCTGATGAAGATGGCCAGCGCCGAGGAGTGGACGGGCGGCGTCTACGGCGTCGTCTTCCGCGGCCGCCGCTACGACACCGGCGACAAGCTCGACTACATCAAGGCGATCGTCCAGCTCGCCTCCGACCGTGACGACATCGGCGGCGAGCTCCGCCCGTGGCTCCAGGAGTTCACCGCGGGTCTCGAGAAGTAAAGAGACCCATCGCGTGACGACCATCCCCACGCTGACGGAGGGGCGGACCACCATCCGGCCCCTCCGTCTGCGTGACACCCGTGACCTCGACGCGGCGCTCTCGGAGAACCGCTCCTGGCTCCGCCAGTGGGAGGCCACGAACCCGTCGGGCTTCACCAGCCACGACGTGCGGGGCAGCATCCGCTCCCTGCAGATCAACGCCCGGGCCGGCCTCGGCCTGCCCTTCGCGATCGAGCTCGACGGGCGCTTCGTCGGGCAGCTCAACGTCAGCGGCATCGCCTACGGGTCGCTCGGCTCGGCCACCATCGGCTACTGGGTCACCCAGTCCGCCGCCGGCCACGGCGTGACGCCCACCGCCGTGGCCCTGGCCACCGACCACTGCTTCGGCAGCCTCGGGCTGCACCGGATGGAGATCTGCATCCGCCCCGAGAACGGCCCGAGCCTCCGCGTCGTCGAGAAGCTCGGCTTCCGCTACGAGGGGCTGCGGCGCCGGTACATCCACATCAACGGCATGTGGCGCGACCACTTCTGCTTCGCGCTCGTGGCCGACGAGGTGCCCGGCGGCGTCCTCCGTCGATGGCGGGAGGGGCTCGTGCCGCCCGGGCAGGGCAGCGTCCCGCCGGAGGCGCTGGCCGAGTCCGCCCGCAGCCTGCCCTGGTAGCCGACCCGCGACTCCTCGGGGCAGATCCGCACCGACACACCTGCGCGGTGCGCCCCCGCGGCGCGTCGTCGCTCATACCCTCGTGACCATGGGACTCGAGTCGTGGGGCGGTGGCGTCGTGCTGGCGCTCGTCGCCGTGCTCTGGCTCGTCTACCTCGTGCCCACCTGGCACCGGCGCCAGGAGTACCTCGCCACCGAGCGCAACGCCGTGCGCCTCCAGCAGACCCTGCGGATCCTCGCCCAGACGGCCGAGCTGCCCGAGGAGGTGCGCATCGAGGCGAACGCCCGGTCCGTCGCCGACGCGCAGCGCATCCTCCGCCAGGAGGAGGGCAAGCGGGAGGCGCTGCGCCGCGCCCACGAGGCCGCCCGCCAGCGCGCGCTGACCCGGGAGCTCGCCGCGGCCGCCCCGGTGCTCCGGGCCGCCGACCACGACCCCGCCCTCGCCGCGCGTCGCCTGCGCCGCTCACGGCTCGTCTCGACCCTCGTGCTCGTGGCGTCGGGCCTGGCCGTCGTCGTGGGCGTCGCCTCGTTCGCGAGCGCCTGGCTGCTCGCCGTCGCGGGCCTCGTCTTCGGGGCCGGCTCGGTCGCCGTGCTCTCGCAGCTCGCCGCCGTCTCGCGCGCACGGGCCCGTCGTCAGCGGGTCGTCGCGCCCGCCGGCGAGGCGCAGCCGCTGCGCGACTTCTCCGACGGATTCACGTCGGCGCCCGCCGAGGACGCCGCGCCCGCCTCGCGATCGTGGACGCCCGTGGCCGTGCCGGCGCCGCTGTACCTGCGCCGGGGGCGCCAGCGGCCCGCCGCTGCCGCTGCTCCGCCCGCGCCCGCCGCCGCCGGCCCTGCCGCGGAGCTGCGCTCGGAGTCGGAGCGCTCCGTCCGAGCCCTGCGCGACGCCCAGCGCGCCCAGCACGACGCCCTCCGCGAGGCAGCCCGGGCCGAGGGCGCCCTCAGCGCGGCCCGCACGACCGACGCGGGGTCGGCCGCCGCGGCCGCCCGCACCGAGCGCGCCCGCCGCGCCGTCGCCGACGCCCGCGCCGCGGAGGCCGCCGCCCCCTCACCCGCACCGACCCCGACGGCCCCGAGCCGCTTCGCCCGCATGGGCATCATCGACGACCTCGGCGAGTCGACCTTCCGCGTCGACGAGGCCCTGCAGCGCCGCCGCGCCGTCTGACGCGCCGCCGCTCCGCCCGATTCACGGACCACGCCACGGTGGTGCTATCGTTGCAGAGCAGTTTCCGGGGCTATGGCGCAGTTGGTAGCGCGTCTCGTTCGCAATGAGAAGGTCAGGGGTTCGAATCCCCTTAGCTCCACGGAATGCAGAAAGGCCCGCCTCTGGCGGGCCTTTCTGCATTCCGTTCCTCTTGTCAGAACAACTGAAGGGCCGCTTCGCGGCCTTCCTGGCGGGTGCACTACGTGGTGGACGGGTGGCGGGGCCGCTGTGCGGCCTTCCTGGCGGGTGGGGACGTGCTGGGCAGGGGGCGGGGCGCTTCGCGGTGTTGCCCGGCGAGGGTGGAGCGGGAGCTCGTGGCCCCAGAAGGGGGTCCCGGGGGGAGCTGGGCAGACGGAGCGGTCTGGTGCACGGCATACTCTGTGGGATGAGCGATCCGCAGAAGCCGTCCGACCCGTACGACCCCGCCGCCGCTGGGCCCCCCTCGGTGCCGCAGCCCCCGAGCTACGGCGCCTACCCCGGCGCGGGCCAGCAGGCCCCCGTCGGCGACGGCGCCCCCGGCTCGGCGCCGCAGCCGGCCTACGGAGCCCCGCAGACGACGTCCCCGGGCGCGTACGGCGCTCCCCAGGCTCCCTACGGCCAGGCGGGCCAGCCGGGTCAGCCGGGTCAGCCCTACGCCCCCTACGGCGGCCAGCCGTCGTCGCCGGCCGGCGGCAACGGCCTCGCCATCGCCTCCGTCGTGCTCGGCGGCGTCGGCCTGCTGCTCTCGATCATCGTCTTCGGCGGGGTGCTCGGCCTCGTGGGCCTCGCCCTCGGCATCGTGGCGCTCCTCAAGAAGACCGGCTCGCGCCTCCTCGCGATCATCGGCACGGCGCTCTCGGGCCTCGCCGTCCTGGTCTCCGTCGCGGTGCTCGTCGTCGGCCTCGTGGCCGCCGGCAGCGTCCGCGACTCGATCGACGAGAGCTCCGGCGAGACGGGCGGCTCGAGCGACCCCGGCGTCACGGAGCCCACCGAGTCGACCGACGACGCCTCGGAGGAGGCGGCCAGCGAGAACGCCGTCTTCGGCGACGTCTGGTCGTACGACGACGGCATCTCGGTCAGCGTCTCGGCCCCGCAGCCCTTCACGCCGAGCGAGACCGCCGCCGGCGCCGACCAGGCCGCCGCCGTCGTGTTCACGGTCACCGTGCAGAACGACACCGGCGCGAACTACGACCCGATCGAGACCTACTCGAGCGTGTCGTCGGGCGGCGTCGAGGCGAGCCAGGTCTTCGACTCGGCCCAGGGGCTCATGGGCTCGCCGAGCACGACCGTGCCCGCTGGGCAGTCCGCCACCTGGCAGGAGGTCTACTCCGTCAGCGACCCGGCCCAGCTCGTCTACCAGATCGCTCCGGGCTACGACTACGACGCGGCCGTCTTCACGAACTGACGCTCCGTCGCGACCTGCTCCGTGCCGTCCGTCCCCTCGCGGGGCGGGCGGCACGTCGTCGTCGTGGGTGAGGTCGGACGACGCGGCCCCCCAGCTCTGGGGGCGCTCTGCGGGCGGTTGACCCGCCAACGGGGTGGAGACGCTCCGGGGCCCGCATGGGATGGTCGGATCAGCGCCGAGGGCGCGTCGACGACCGCCGGACGGCCACCCTGCCGGGCGCAGGGGGCGCTCCCCGCGCGTGCCGTCGGCCACCACCACCGACACCGGGGAGACGATGATGGGACGAACGACCACCACCAGGAGACTGGCCGTGACGAGCACCGTGGCGGGCGCCGCCGTGCTGCTGACCGTGGCCGCGACGGTCACCGTGCCCGAGGCGGCGCACGCAGCCTCGACGTCCGTCGCGACCGCCGACGGCGTGCCGCTCGCGGGAGCCACGCTGACCACCGGGGCCTTCACGCTCGGGGTCGACGCCCCGGCCGGCTCCGTCGTCAAGGTGAAGGTCGACGGGAGCTACCTCGGCCAGGACAAGGTCGCGCCCTACGCCTTCCCGATCGCCGTCGCCCCGGGCGCCCACGAGCTCGACGTGCGCTGGGAGGACGCCGCGGTCGGCGGACGCCAGGCCGTCGAGGTGCCGTTCACGGTGCGGGCGGCGGCCGTCGCCGCGCCGGTGGCGGCACCTGCACCTGTGCCGTCGCCCGCACCTGCACCTGCACCCGCGCCGGCACCGGCTCCCGCGCCGGCACCGGCTCCCGCGCCGGCGCCGGCACCGGCTCCCGCGCCGGTCCCCGCCCCGACCCCCGCGCCGGCCCCGGTGGCCTCGCCCGCGCCTCCCGCGTCCTCGACGTCGCCCGTGGTGACGCCGGCGGCGACGACGGTGACGGTGTCGACCTCGGCGGGCCTCACCGCGGCGCTGGCGGCGGCGCGGCCGGGCCAGACGATCGCGCTCCGTGACGGCACGTACACCGGCACCTTCCGGGCCGCGGCCGACGGCACGGCCAGCCAGCCGATCCGCCTCACCGGCTCCCGGGCCGCCGTGCTGACCACCGGCAGCGTCTCGAAGGGCTACGGCCTGCACGTGACCGGCGACCGGTGGATCGTCTCGGGGCTGAGCGTGCAGACCGCCCAGAAGGGCATCGTGCTCGACGGCTCGAGCGGCACCGTCGTCGAGGGCGTCGACGTCGGGCGGATCGGCGACGAGGGCGTCCACCTCCGCACGAACAGCGTCGACGTCACCGTCCGGGGCTCGTCGGTGCACGACACCGGGCTCCGCAAGGCGGGCTTCGGCGAGGGCATCTACGTCGGCAGCGCCGTCAGCAACTGGGGCAGCGTGACGGGCTCGTCGTCGACCCCCGACCGCTCCGACCGCGCGCAGATCATCGGCAACACCATCTCCGACACGGCGGCGGAGGGCATCGACCTCAAGGAGGGCACCACGGGCGGCGTCGTCAGCGGCAACGTCTTCCGCGACGCGGGCCGGTCGGGCGAGAACTCGGCCGACTCGTGGGTCGACGTCAAGGGCGACGGCTACCTCGTCACCGCGAACTCCGGCACGGGCACGAAGCTCGACGCCTTCCAGGTGCACGTCACCTCGGGCTGGGGGCGCGGCAACGCCTTCCGCGACAACACGGTGCTCGGCGGCGTGCCCGGTTACGAGGTCTGGGTGCAGAAGGGCGCGGTCGGCACCGTCGTCGCCTGCCGCACGGCCGGCACGCGCGCCGCGGCCGGGCTGACGAACGGGGCCTGCTCCCGCTGAGGCGGCGGCCGCCGCGGCCCCCGCGGCCCCCGCGGCGTGCGCCGAAGCACCGGCGCCGCTCCCGGGCCGGGCGGCGGCCCTGTCCCGGGCCGCGGCCGCCGCGGGGCAAGATGGTCGGGTGCCGTTCCTCTCCACCGACGCCGACCTCCTCGCCCGCCTGCGTTCCGACCTCTCGTCGGCCGACTTCACCGTCGACCGGCTCGGCAGCGCCGACGCCTGGGGCGCCGCCGCCGGCGCGGCCCTGTTCCGCGGCGAGCGGGTGGCCGCTCGCCGTGCCCTGCTCCGCAGCGTCGACCGTGACCCGTCGCTCCGGCCGGCCGCGACCCTCGCGCTGGCCTTCGTGCTGGGCGTCCCACAGCCGGCGGACGACTTGGCGGAGGCGCTGCCGACGCTCGGCGTGGACGGCGCCGAGGCCCTCGGTCTCGTCGAGCGCCGGCCCGGCGGCGAGGTGGCCGCCCTCGTCGACCTGCGCCCCTACGCCTTCGTCGACGCGGCCGGCGAGGCCTCCTGGTGGATCACCTCCGACCTCGGCGAGCTCGCCCTCGGCGGCGCCCTGCGCGAGGACCACGTCCTCGGGGTCGGCGGCGCCTCGGCCACGCTCGCGGGCCTGATGACGCCCGGCACCGTCGACCGCGCGCTCGACCTCGGCACCGGCTGCGGCATCCAGGCCCTGCACGTCGCCCGCCACGCGCGCCACGTGGTCGCCACCGACATCTCGCGGCGGGCCCTCGAGTTCGCGGCCTTCAACGCCGCGCTCAACCTCGTCGACGGCATCGAGTTCCGCCTCGGCAGCCTGTTCGAGCCCGTGGCCGGCGAGACGTTCGACCACGTCGTCTCGAACCCGCCCTTCGTCATCACGCCCCGGGCCCCGGGCGTGCCCGAGTACGAATACCGCGACGGCGGCATGGTCGGCGACGACCTGGTCGCCTCCGTCGTGGCGCAGGTCGGGGCCCACCTCGCCCCCGGCGGCGTCGCGCAGCTGCTCGGCAACTGGGAGACCGGAGGCGCGGGCGCCGCGGCCGGCAAGCGGGGGGCGTACTCGGTGGCCGACTGGGCCTCGCGCGGCGACGTGCCCCTCGACGTCTGGGTCGTCGAGCGCGAGGTGCAGGACCCGGCGGCCTACGCCGAGACCTGGATCCGCGACGGGGGCACCCGCCCGGGCACCGACGACTTCGAGCGCCTCTACGAGGCCTGGCTCGGCGACTTCGAGGCCCGGGGCGTCGTCGAGGTCGGCTTCGGCTACGTCACGCTCCGGCGACCCACGGGCGGAGGCGCGGTGCCCCTGGTGCGCACCGAGCGCCTCCTCGGGGGCCTCGGCTCGAACGACGTCGGGCTGGGCGCTCACCTCGCGGCCACGCTCGACGCCGTCGACGTGCTGCGCGGCCTCGACGACGCGGCGCTGCTCGCGACCCGACTGACGGTCGCCGGCGACGTCACGGAGGAGCGCCACTACTGGCCCGGCAACGACGACCCCACTGTGATCACCCTCGTGCAGGGCGGCGGCTTCGCCCGGCGGGTCGACTCGGGCACCGCGCTCTCGGCCCTGGTGGGCGCCTGCGACGGCGAGCTCAGCGTCGGCGCGATCGTCGGGGCGCTCGCGCACCTGCTGGAGGCCGACGAGTCCGCGCTGACCGCCGAGCTGCTGCCGCAGGTGCGGGAGCTCGTGACGACGGGGATGCTGCGGCCCTGAGACGGACGACGGGCGGGTCCGACCGACCCGGGCGTCGACGGACGCCCGGTCGGGTCGGACTCGCCCGTCGTGCCACGCGCTCCGCGGTCGCGGCCGCGGCCGCGGCCGCGGTCGCGGCCGCCGCGGCCGCCGCCGCCGAGGTCAGTCCTGCTTGCCGACCCGGTCGCCCCAGGTGCGCCAGCTGTACTCCGGCACGAACCCGAGCAGGTCGCGGGCCTTGTCGCTGCTGAGCAGCGAGTCGGTGCCCTCGACGGCCGCGCGGCGCTCCACCTGGGGCCAGAAGCGGTCGGCCAGCACGGCCGTGGGCGTGTTCATGACCGTGTCGGTCGCGGCGATGATGAAGGCCTCGTAGCCGACCAGGTCGCTCTCGAGCGCGCGGCGGACGGCCTGGGCGCCGTCGCGGGCGTCGATGTACGAGAACAGGTTGAAGGTCTTCGCCTCGGGCGTCTCGTCCCACGGGAAGTCCTCGTAGTCGCCGTCGTCCATGACGTTCGAGAAGCGCAGGCCGATCATCTTCAGCTGGCGGTCCCAGCGGGTGAAGTGCCGGGCCATCTCCTCGTCGAGGGCCTTGCCGAGCGAGTACGACGACTCGGGGCGCACGGCGTACTCCTCGTCGAGGGGCAGGTAGGGCGGGTCGAGGTCGAAGGGGATGCCGAGCAGGGTCTCGCTCGAGGCCCAGACGACGTTGCGGATGTGCGCGGCGCGGGCGGCGGCGAAGACGTTGTAGCTGCCGGTCACGTTGTTCGTGAAGAGCGTCGCGTTCGGCACGAGCCCCGGGGCGGGGATCGCGCCGAGGTGCACCACGGCGTCGATCGAGTCGTAGCGGTCGTCGACGTGCGTGAGCGCCTGCACGACCTGCCCGTAGTCGGAGAGGTCGACCTGCACGAAGGTGACGCCGGGCACCGGGTCGGGGCTCGGGACGCGGTCGAGCAGCACGACCTCCCAGCCGTGCTCGGCGAGGTCTCGGACGACCGCGCGGCCGAGCTTGCCGCTGCCGCCGGTGACGGCGACGCGGAGGGGGGCGGGGGAGGGGGCGGGTGACGACATCGTCTGCACTTCCTGGGGAGGGTCTCGAGGGCGCGCGGTGCGCCTCCTCGTTCATACCGTGTCGGGGTGCGGAGGGCCCACAGGGTCCGGCGCCGCCCGGCGTCGCTGGGGGCCGTGCGGGAGGCGCGGGTACCGTGACGAGGACGGCGCGGCCCCGGCCCCGCCACCACCGACAGCGAGAGGACCGCCATGAGCACCGACCCGATCACCGGCAGCACCGACCCCGCCGACCGCGACCTCGACGACCGCACCGACGCGGCCGCCGTGCACGGCGACGACCCCGCCCCCGTCGACGCCCACGGCGCCTCCGAGGCCGACGACGCCGCCCGCGAGGGCGCCGTCGAGCAGGTCGACGACGCACTGGGCGGGCACATCCCTCTGCGGTAGCGCAGCGGACGCAGAGGGATCAGACGAGCACTGTCCGTTGCGCTAGGCCGGGAGCCCCGGCCCACGATCACCCCCCAGCCACCCTTCCCGGAGCCCGAGCCTCACGCTACGGTAGGGTTCGTGCGCCCGGCTGGTTACCGGGGCATCCCGCGCCCGTCGTGCGGCGTCCGGTCGCTCGGGCTCTCCTGATCCGAACTCGAGCTGGCCGACGTCGTGGGCGCGGTGACACGCCCCTGTCCGAGCCCGGCTCGTCGACGGGGGCGTGTCTCGTCTCCGGGCGTCACGCCTCCCTCGGTCGTTTGCCGAACCGAAACGTTCGTGGCACCATCGAGGAGTCCTCACCTCGGGGCGGTTCAGGGTCCGTGGCGAGGGCCCGTCACGGGGTCGCCCCCCGGCCCCGTGACGGCTCTCCCGCCCCGGGCGGAGGCGCGGGCCCGGTCGATGGGGCAGGATCGACTCACCATGTCGCCCGCTCCCACCGCCCCGCTCGCCGCTCTGCTGCCCGGGACCCCGGGAGCGTCCTCGTACGACCCCGACGTCGCCTACACCTCGTTCGTCGAGTGGGCGGAGAGCCGGGGGCTGCCCCTGTACCCCGCGCAGGACGAGGCCATGATGGAGCTCATCTCGGGCGCCTCCGTCGTCCTCAGCACGCCGACCGGCACCGGCAAGTCGCTCGTCGCCGCGGGAGCGCACTTCGTGGCGCTGAGCCAGGGGCGGCGCACGTACTACACGGCGCCGATCAAGGCCCTCGTGAGCGAGAAGTTCTTCGCGCTGGTCGAGCTGTTCGGCGCCGAGAACGTCGGCATGGTGACGGGCGACTCGTCGGTCAACCACGACGCCCCGATCATCTGCTGCACCGCCGAGATCCTCGCCAACCTCGCGCTCCGCGAGGGGCCCGACGCCGAGGTCGACCAGGTCGTCATGGACGAGTTCCACTTCTACGGCGACCAGTCGCGCGGCTGGGCCTGGCAGGTGCCCCTGCTGCTGCTGCCCCGGGCGCAGTTCCTGCTGATGTCGGCGACGCTCGGCGACGTGACGCGCATCACCGACGACCTCGCCCGGCGCACGGGCCGGCCCGTCGCTCGGGTCACCGGCGTCGAGCGCCCCGTGCCCTTGCACTACTCGTACGCGCAGACCCCCGTGCAGGAGACCGTCGAGGAGCTCCTCTCCACCGGCGAGGCCCCGGTCTACGTCGTGCACTTCTCGCAGGCCGCCGCGCTCGAGCGGGCGCAGGCGCTGTCGAGCATCAAGGTCGCGACGCGCGAGCAGCGCGACGAGATCGCCGAGCTGATCGGCGGGTTCCGGTTCAGCACCGGCTTCGGCAAGACGCTCGGCCGGCTCGTTCGCTCGGGCATCGGCGTGCACCACGCGGGCATGCTGCCCAAGTACCGCCGTCTCGTCGAGCAGCTCGCCCAGCGCGGCCTGCTCCGCGTCATCTGCGGCACCGACACCCTCGGCGTCGGCATCAACGTGCCGATCCGCACGGTGCTGCTGACCGCGCTGACGAAGTTCGACGGCACGCGCATGCGCCAGCTCAGCGCCCGCGAGTTCCACCAGGTGGCGGGCCGGGCGGGCCGGGCCGGCTACGACACCTCCGGCACCGTGGTGCTGCAGGCGCCCGAGCACGAGATCGACAACCTCAAGGCGATCGAGAAGGCCGGCGACGACCCGAAGAAGAAGCGCAAGATCGTGCGCAAGAAGGCCCCCGAGGGCTTCGTCTCGTGGGGCGAGCCGAGCTTCCACAAGCTCATCGCGGCGGAGCCCGAGCCCCTGGTGTCGCACCTGCAGGTCACGCACGCGATGCTGCTCAACGTGATCGGCCGCGGCGGCGACGTCTTCGCGAACGTCCGGTCGCTCGTCTTCGACAACCACGAGCCCCTCGCGAAGCAGTACGCGATGGCCCGGCAGGCGATCTCGATCTACCGCACGCTCCGCACCGCGGAGGTCGTCGTGCAGGAGCCCGGCGTCGACGGCGCCGCGCCGACCATCCGCCTCACGGTCGACCTGCAGGCGAACTTCGCGCTCAACCAGCCGCTCTCGCCGTTCGCGCTCGCGACGTTCGAGGTGCTCGACCGCGAGTCGCCCAGCTACGCCCTCGACGTCGTCTCGGTCATCGAGGCGACCCTCGACGACCCGCGGCCGATCCTCTCGCAGCAGCAGTTCAAGGCCCGCGGCGAGGCCGTCGCGGCCATGAAGCAGGAGGGCATCGAGTACGACCAGCGCATGGAGCTGCTCGAGGACGTCACGCACCCCAAGCCCCTCGACGAGCTGCTCACGGCGCTCTTCGAGACCTACGCGGCGTCGCAGCCCTGGATCGGCGACTTCGCCCTCAGCCCGAAGTCGGTCGTGCGCGACCTCTACGAGCGGGCCATGACGTTCGGCGACTACGTCGGCTTCTACGGCCTGGCCCGGTCGGAGGGCCTCGTGCTGCGCTACCTCTCCGACGCGTTCCGCGCCCTGCGGCAGACGGTGCCCGACGAGGCCAAGACCGACGAGCTCGCCGACCTGATCGAGTGGCTGGGCGAGCTGGTGCGCCAGGTCGACTCGAGCCTGCTCGACGAGTGGGAGGAGATGCTGAACCCCCGCGAGGTCGAGGCCCACGACGAGATCGTGCCGCCGGTGCTCCGCCGCTTCACGGCGAACGACCGGGCGTTCCGCATCGCGGTGCGCAACGAGATGTTCCGTCGGGTGCAGCTGATGGCCCGCGACGACGCCGAGGCCCTCGGCCAGCTCGACTCGTCGTCGGGGTGGGACGTCGACCGCTGGGGCGAGGCCCTCGACCGCTACTTCGACGAGTACGACACGATCGGCACCGACACCGACGCGCGGGGCCCGCACATGCTCCAGGTCGAGCAGCTGCCGAGCGTGTGGCGCGTGCGGCAGGTGCTCGCCGACCCCGAGGGCGACCACGACTGGGGCATCTCGGCCGTGGTCGACCTGGCCTCGAGCGACGAGCGCGGGGAGGCGGTGGTCACCGTCACGGCCGTCGGTCCCGCCTCCGACCGGGCCCGGTCGACGGTCGTCGAGGAGTAGCATCGTCGCTGGCCGCGGCACCCCGTCGGCCACCCCGGAGCGACCCTCCGACGCACCGCCCGCAGCACCACCGTGCTCCGCTCCACGAGGAGGACCCATGTCCCGTCTGTCCGGCAAAGTCGCGATCGTCACCGGAGCCGCCTCGGGCATCGGGGAGGCCATCGTCCGCCGCTTCGCGGACGAGGGGGCGCGCGTCGTCGCCACCGACATCCTCGACGGCTCGGCCGTCGCCGCGGAGGCCGGCGCGGAGTTCATCCAGCACGACGTCGCGAACGGCGGCGACTGGAAGCGCGTGATGGACCGCATCGCCGACCACTACGGGCGCCTCGACGTGCTGGTCAACAACGCGGGCATCGTCTCGGGCCAGTCGATCGACGTGACGCAGCTCGAGAGCTGGAACAGGGTCTTCGCCGTCAACGTCACGGGCGTGATGCTCGGCACGCGCTTCGCCATCGAGCAGATGCGCGCGAACCCGGCGTCGTCCGGCGGGTCGATCATCAACCTGGCCCCGGCCACGTCCTTCCTCGGCTTCGGCGACGACGCGGCCTACACCGCCAGCAAGCACGCGCTGGTCGGCCTCACCCGCTCCAGCGCCGCGCACGCGGCGCAGGAGGGCTGGGACATCCGCATCAACTCCCTGCACCCCGGCCCGACCGACACCGCGCTCTTCCGGCGCCAGGTCGAGGCGCAGCCCGCGCTGCTCGACGCCTTCAAGACGATGAGCCCGCGCGGCCGCCTGGCCATGCCGGAGGAGGTCGCGGGCCTCGCCCTGCACCTCGCCTCCGACGACTCGGCCTTCTCGACCGGCGCGCAGTTCGTCGTCGACGGCGGGCTGTCGAGCACCCACCCCTCGATGTAGCGGCGGGCGCCCCCTGCCCGGGGGCGCGCGACGCGACGACGGCCCCGCAGCGCGTGCTGCGGGGCCGTCGTCGGGTGAGGGGGGAGGCGCGGGGCGCGACCTAGAAGAGCGTCGCCGGCGGCTCCGGGGGAGCGGCGACCGGGGAGGTCGTCGCGACCGGCGCACCCGGCCAGCCCGGCCCGCTCGGCACGTCGCTGCGGTTCTGGAACGCCGTCGCGGCGCCGCGGGCGCGGACGTCGGCGGCCTCGTTCATCTCGTGGCCGACGTGGCCGCGCACCCACTCGAAGGTGACAGAGCGCCCCGCGAGGGCGGCGTCGAGCTCCTTGAGGATCTCCACGTTGAGCACGGGCTTGCCGTCGGCCTTGCGCCAGCCCTTGCGCTTCCAGCCCGGCATCCACTCGGTGCAGGCCTTGATCGTGTACTGGCTGTCGCACAGGATGTGGACGGCCTCGTCGGTGCCGGCCGTGGCGCGCAGCAGCTCGAGCACGGCGGTCAGCTCACCCTGGTTGTTCGTGGCCCGGGGCCAGCCCCCGGCGGCCCAGCGGTCGTCGTCGACGTACCAGGCCCAGCCGGCGGGGCCGGGGTTGCCGAGGGCGGATCCGTCAGCGGCGGCGACGATCGTCATGGGTGCTCCTTGCTCGAGATGTGCGCCCACCACGGTACGCGAGCGGGCCGAGCCCCTCGACCCGCGCCTCCGGCTCAGCCGTTCGTGTCGGGGTGCGAGCCGGTGCGCTGCCCGGAGTCCAGCGCCGCGACCGCCGCGAGGTCGTCGTCGTCGAGCTCGAAGCCGAACACGTCGATGTTCGAGCGGATGCGCGCCGGCGTCACCGACTTCGGGATGACGACGAGCCCCTGCTGCAGGTGCCAGCGGATCACGACCTGCGCGGTCGAGACGCCGTGCCGCTCGGCGAGGCGGAGCAGCGTCGGGTCGTCGAGGATCCTGCCGCGGGCCAGGGGCGACCAGGCCTGGGTCACGATGCCGTGCGCCGCGGCGAACTCCCGCACCTCGTGCTGCTGCAGCCACGGGTGCACCTCGACCTGGTCGACGACGGGCACGACGTCGGTCTCGCCGAGCAGGCGCTCGAGGTGGTGCACCTGGAAGTTGCTGACGCCGATCGAGCGGGCCCGCCCCTCCTCCCGGATGCGCTCCAGGGCGCGGTACGTCTCGACGTACCGGTCCTGGGTCGGGGCCGGCCAGTGGATGAGGTACAGCTCGACGTGGTCGGTGCCGAGGGTCTCGAGGCTGCGGTCGAAGGCGCGCAGGGTCTCGTCGTAGCCGTGGTCGGTGTTCCACACCTTCGTGGTGAGGAAGACGTCGTCCCGGGGCACGCCCGAGGCGCGCATCGCCCGGCCGACGCCGCCCTCGTTGCCGTAGAACGACGCCGTGTCGAGGTGGCGGTAGCCCGCCTCGAGCGCCGTCGCGACGACCGTCTCGGCCTCGTCGTCGGGCACCTTGTAGACGCCGAGCCCCAGCTGGGGGATGGTGGTGCCGTCGTTCAGGGCGAGGGTGGGCGTGTCGATGGGGGCCATCCCTCGATCATGGCACCGGAGTCGCGGGTCAGCTGGGCTGGACGGGCACCGGTTCGGTGTCGGGCAGCGGGCTCGCGTCGCGCCCGCGCAGATCGGGCAGCGAGCGGTGGAAGACGGCGCCCACCACAGCCCCGACGAGCGCGAACACGGCGGCCACCAGCAGGCCGCCCTGGCCGCCGATCCGGTCGATCCAGAAGCCGGCGATCGCGGAGCCGAGGGCGGAGCCGATCAGCTGGCCGGTGCCGGCCCAGCCGTAGGCCTCGGCCGTGTCGCTGAACTTCACGCTCGACGACACGATCGCGAACATGACGGCCAGGGCCGGGGCGATGCCGACGCCGGCGACGAGCAGGGCGGCGCTGAGCGGCAGCAGTCCGCTGACGAAGACGGCCAGGGTCATGCCGACGAAGACGATCGCGAGGCGGCGGGCCAGCGCCCACGGGCCCACCGGCACGTGCCCGAGGGCGAGGCCGCCGACGAGCGAGCCGAGGGCGAAGACGGCGAGGGCGATGCCCGAGTCGGCGCTGCCCTCGCCGAAGAGGGCGACGACCCCGGCCTCGACGGCCGCGCAGGCGCCGATGAGGAGGAAGCCGGAGGCGGTGGCCAGCAGCACGGTCGGCCGCGCGAGCACCTTGCCGAAGGCGCGCTTGCTGCGCGGGATGCGCACCCGGCCGACCTCGGGCGAGGCGATGAACCAGGCGCCGCCCCCGACCAGGAAGACGGCGGCGAGCCAGATGGCCTCCTGCGTGCCGACCTGCGTGCCGACGAAGGTGGTGATGACCGGGCCGGCGACCCAGATGATCTCTTGGGCGGAGGCGTCGAGGGAGAACAGGGGGGTCAGCTGCGACGAGTTGACCATCTTCGGGTAGATGGTGCGCACGGCGGGCTGGACGGGAGGCACGCTGAGGCCGGTCACGAAGCCGAGCGCCATGAAGGCGGGCACGGAGAAGTCGTACAGCGTGAAGGTCACCATCGTGACGAAGCAGACGACGAGGGTGAGCAGCAGGACGGGGCGCATGCCCCAGCGGCCCATCCACCGGCTCGTCAGGGGGCCCGAGATGGCCTGCCCGAGGCTCGTCGCGGCGAGCACGAGGCCGGCCGCGGCGTACGAGTGGTGGACGTGCTCGACGTGGAGGAGGAACGCGAGCGAGAGCATCCCGAACGGGAAGCGCGCGGTCAGCTGCGCCGCGATGATGCGGCCGACGCCCGGCGTCTTCAGGAGGGAGGTGTAGGTGCTCACGAGGAGTCGAGTCTACGGACGCCCGGAGGCCCTCGACAGCCCTCCGCCGACTCGCCGCGACACGCCGGGGCCCCGAACTGGGGACACCCCTTCGGTGATGTCGGTGGTGGGGACGAACATGTGGAGAACGGCCCAGAACCGGGGAGAACCCGGCTCGTTCTGTGCAGAACGTGTGCGGTTCCCTGTGGAGAACTCGGTCCGGCGAACTACAGGCGTGTAACACCGCATCTAGTTGCGGGGGCAACCCCCGGCCACTAGATGTAGTATCGAACAGTCGCCACGGGCACCACGCCCGCAGGCCCCACAAGCCCACCGCACGGCGTCCGCGCCGCTCACCACCCGGCTCCCGAGCCGACCAGAACACAGGGGATCCCATGGCCATCACCGTCTACACCAAGCCGTCCTGCGTCCAGTGCACCGCGACCTACCGTGCGCTCGACAACAAGGGCATCGAGTACGAGGTGCTCGACGTCACCGCCGACGAGGCCGCGCTCGAGACCGTCAAGGCCCTCGGGTACCTGCAGGCCCCCGTCGTGATCGCCGACGACGACCACTGGAGCGGCTTCCGCCCCGACAAGATCGCCGGCCTGGCCGCCCGCATCTCCTGACCCGCGCCTCCCGGGCCGCGGTCGCCGACGAGACAGGAGGCTCGCCTGACATGACGAACCTCGTCTACTTCTCGAGCGTCTCCGGCAACACCCACCGCTTCGTCATGAAGCTGGGCGTGCCGGCCGAGCGCATCCCGCTGTTCCCCTCGGAACAGCCGCTCCACGTCAGCGACCCCTACGTGCTCGTCCTGCCGACCTACGGCGGCGGCGAGGGCCGGGGCGCCGTGCCGAAGCAGGTCATCCGCTTCCTCAACGACGAGGGCAACCGCTCCCTCATCAGGGGCGTCGTGGCCGCGGGCAACACGAACTTCGGCGAGGGGTACTGCTTGGCCGGCGACATCGTCGCCGCCAAGTGCGACGTGCCCCTCCTCTATCGATTCGAGGTCTTCGGGACTCCCGACGACGTCACAGCCGTAAGAACTGGATTGGAAGAATTTTGGACACAGCAGTCGATGACCTCGAAGTGATCGCCGCCCCGGGGCAGGGACTCAGCTCCGGGATGGACTACCACTCCCTGAACGCGATGCTGAACCTCTACGGCCCGTCCGGCGAGATCCAGTTCGAGAAGGACCGCGAGGCGGCGAAGCAGTACTTCCTGCAGCACGTCAACCAGAACACGGTCTTCTTCCACAACCTGCGCGAGCGCCTCGACTACCTCGTCGAGAACGAGTACTACGAGCTCGCCACCATCGAGCAGTACGACTTCGCCTTCATCGAGAAGCTGAACGACCTCGCCTACTCGAAGAAGTTCCGCTTCCAGACCTTCCTCGGCGCGTTCAAGTACTACACCTCGTACACGCTCAAGACGTTCGACGGCAAGCGCTACCTCGAGCGCTTCGAAGACCGGGTGGTCATGACGGCCCTCGGCCTCGCCCAGGGCGACGAGCAGCTCGCGATCGACCTGGTGGAGGAGATCATCGGCGGCCGCTTCCAGCCGGCCACCCCGACCTTCCTCAACACGGCGAAGGCCCAGCGCGGCGAGCTCGTCAGCTGCTTCCTGCTGCGCATCGAAGACAACATGGAGTCGATCTCGCGCGGCATCAACTCGTCGCTGCAGCTCTCGAAGCGCGGCGGCGGCGTCGCCCTCTCGCTCTCGAACATCCGTGAGGCCGGCGCCCCGATCAAGCAGATCGAGAACCAGTCGTCGGGCATCATCCCCGTCATGAAGCTCCTCGAAGACAGCTTCAGCTACGCGAACCAGCTCGGTGCCCGTCAGGGCGCGGGGGCCGTGTACCTCAGCGCGCACCACCCCGACATCATGCGGTTCCTCGACACGAAGCGTGAGAACGCGGACGAGAAGATCCGCATCAAGACGCTCTCCCTCGGCGTCGTCGTGCCCGACATCACGTTCGAGCTCGCCAAGAACAACGAGGACATGTACCTCTTCTCGCCGTACGACGTCGAGAAGATCTACGGCGTCCCCTTCGGCGACGTCCCGATCAGCGAGAAGTACCGCGAGATGGTGGCCGACGGCCGCATCAAGAAGACCAAGATCAAGGCCCGCGACTTCTTCCAGACGATCGCGGAGATCCAGTTCGAGTCGGGCTACCCCTACATCGTCTTCGAGGACACCGTCAACGCGGCGAACCCGATCAAGGGCCGCATCAACATGTCGAACCTGTGCTCGGAGATCCTGCAGGTCAACACCCCGACCACGTTCAACGAGGACCTCTCGTACAACGAGATCGGGAAGGACATCTCCTGCAACCTCGGGTCGATGAACATCGCCCTGGCGATGGATGCCCCCGACTTCGGCAAGACGGTCGAGACGGCCATCCGCGGCCTCAGCGCCGTCAGCGACATGAGCCACATCCAGTCGGTGCGCTCGATCGAGGTCGGCAACGACCAGTCGCACGCCATCGGCCTCGGCCAGATGAACCTCCACGGCTACCTGGCTCGTGAGCGCGTGCACTACGGCAGCGAAGAAGCGATCGACTTCACGAACATCTACTTCTACACGGTGCTGTTCCACGCCCTGCGGGCCTCGAACACCATCGCGATCGAGCGGGGCGTGACCTTCGGCGGCTTCGAGGACAGCAAGTACGCCTCCGGCGAGTTCTTCGACAAGTACACCGAGCAGGCCTGGGTGCCGGCGACCGAGCGCGCCGCGGGTCTGTTCGCCGCCTCCGGCGTCGCGATCCCGACGCAGGCCGACTGGCTCGCCCTCAAGGCCAGCGTCATGGAGCACGGCCTGTACAACCAGAACCTGCAGGCGGTGCCCCCGACCGGCTCGATCTCGTACATCAACCACTCGACGTCGTCGATCCACCCGATCGCGTCGAAGATCGAGATCCGCAAGGAAGGCAAGCTCGGCCGCGTCTACTACCCGGCGCCGTTCATGACGAACGACAACCTGGAGTACTACACCGACGCGTACGAGATCGGCCCCGAGAAGATCATCGACACCTACGCCGCGGCGACGCAGCACGTCGACCAGGGCCTCTCGCTGACCCTATTCTTCAAGGACACCGCGTCGACCCGCGACATCAACAGGGCGCAGATCTACGCATGGCGCAAGGGCATCAAGACGATCTACTACATCCGTCTGCGCCAGCTCGCGCTCGAGGGCACCGAGGTCGACGGCTGCGTCAGCTGCATGCTCTAGTGCTCGTCGCCGTGCCGCTCCTGCGGTGCGGCACCCGGCGGGGGCCGGTCTCGACGACCGGCCCCCGCCTCCTGAACTGAGAACCACGGCACCACCCGACGGAAGAGACGACATGACCATCACCGACAAGATCAACAGCGTCGCCGGCGACCCGGTGCACGCCACCGGCAAGTCGATCCCGCTGATCAAGTCGGTCAGTGCGATCAACTGGAACCGCATCCAGGACGACAAGGACGTCGAGGTCTGGAACCGACTCGTCAACAACTTCTGGCTGCCGGAGAAGATCCCGCTGTCGAACGACGTGCAGTCGTGGAACACCCTCACGCCGGAGGAGCAGCAGCTCACCATGCGCGTGTTCACGGGCCTCACGCTGCTCGACACCATCCAGGGCACCGTCGGCGCGATCAGCCTCATCCCGGACGCGATCACCCCGCACGAGGAGGCCGTCTACACGAACATCGCGTTCATGGAGTCGGTGCACGCCAAGAGCTACTCGTCGATCTTCTCGACCCTCGCGTCGACCCCCGAGATCGACGACGCCTTCCGCTGGTCGGTCGAGAACCCGAACCTGCAGAAGAAGGCACAGATCGTCCTCGACTACTACACGGGCGACGACCCCCTGAAGCGCAAGGTCGCCTCGACGCTGCTCGAGTCGTTCCTGTTCTACAGCGGCTTCTACCTGCCGATGTACTGGTCGTCGCGGGCGAAGCTCACCAACACCGCTGACCTGATCCGTCTCATCATCCGCGACGAGGCCGTGCACGGGTACTACATCGGCTACAAGTTCCAGAAGGGCCTCGAAGGAGCCTCCGAGGAGCGCAAGCAGGAGATCAAGGACTACACGTTCAACCTCCTCTTCGAGCTCTATGAGAACGAGATCCAGTACACGCAGGATCTGTACGACGGCGTCGGCCTGACGGAGGACGTCCGTAAGTTCCTGCACTACAACGCCAACAAGGCGCTGATGAACCTCGGCTACGAGCCGATGTTCCCGAAGGACGCCACCGACGTGAACCCGGCGATCCTGTCGGCCCTGTCGCCGAACGCCGACGAGAACCACGACTTCTTCTCCGGGTCGGGCTCGTCGTACGTCATCGGCAAGGCCGTCAACACGGAAGACGAGGACTGGGACTTCTAGCCCCTCCCCGCACACGCCACGAAGGGCGCCGGCTCCGGCCGGCGCCCTTCGTCGTGCCCCGCCTCTCCACCGAGGTGGCGGGTTCAGGGGGTGGTGGGGCCCGGCTCGGGGGCGGAGACGGCGGCCGGGGCGGCCTGCTGCTCCTGCAGGGCGGTGCGCACCGCGGCCAGGCCGACCCGCACCTCCTCGAAGCTGGTCGAGAGCGGCGACAGGCCGATGCGCAGCCCGTCGGGGTTGCGGAAGTCGGGCACCACGCCCTGCTCCCAGAGCGTCGCGACCACCTCGCGGAACGCCGCGTGCCGGATCATCACGTGGCTGCCCCGCTGCGACGGGTCGCGGGGGCTCGCGACCTCGACGCCGAGCGGCTCGAGCCACGCGTCGACGAGCTCGAGCGCGTACTCGGTGAGCGCGACCGACTTGGCACGGACCGCCTCCACCCCGGCCTCGTCGACCAGGTCGAGCATGTCCTGCATCGCGAGCATCCCGACCACCGGCGGCGTGCCGCTGATGAACCGTCGGATGCCCGGCGACGCCGTGTACCCGTCCGCCATCGCGAAGACGTCGGCGGCGCCCATCCAGCCCTGGATCGGCTGCTCGAGCTCGGCGACCAGGTCGGCCCGGGCGTAGAGGAACGCGGGCGCTCCCGGCCCGCCGTTGAGGTACTTGTAGGTGCAGCCCACCGCGATGTCAACGCCCCACGCGTCGAGCTGCATCGGCACCACGCCCACCGAGTGGCAGAGGTCGGCGACCAGCAGGGCCCCCGCCTCCCGCACCCCGGTCGCGATGGCCGCGAGGTCGGCGACGAACGCCGACCGGTACGACACGTGGTTGACCAGCACGACCGCCGTGTCGGGCCCCAGCACCGGCGCGAGCAGCTCGGGCGTCACGCCGAGGGCCGGGTCGACCGACACCCAGCGCACGACGGCGCCCCGCTCGCGCGCGATGCCCTCGACCACGAAGCGGTCGGTCGGGAACTGGTCGTCGTCGATGACGATCTCGTGCCGACCGGGCCGCGCCGCGAGCGCCGCCCGGATCGCCTTGTAGAGCAGCACGGTGGTCGAGTCGCCGACGACCGTCTGCCCGGGCGCCGCGCCGAGCGCCACGGCGCCGATGCGGTCGCCGACCTCGGTGGGCAGCGCCATCCAGCGCTCGTCCCACGAACGGATCAGCCGGGTGCCCCAGTCGTGCCGCAGCAGCTGCTCGACGCGCGGCCCCGTCGCGAGCAGGGGCCGCCCCAGCGAGTTGCCGTCGAGGTAGGAGACCACGTCGCCCGCGGGCACGAACCTCGCGACCAGCGCGGCGAGCGGGTCGGCCGCGTCGTGCGGCGCCGCCGGCAGGTCGTCGGCGCCGGCGGGGGAGGCGGGCGAGGCGGCGGGGGCGGGCGAGGTGGGGGAGGCGTCGGTCATCGGGTCTTCTCCAGCAGGGTGTCGGGGGTGAGCACGGAGGCGGTGGCCAGCCACGCGGGAGCGTCGCCGTCGGGGCCCGGCGGCGCGGTCGGGATCCACGACGCCCGGCGCGACCAGTGGCGGCCGTCGCTGCCCGCGTCGAGGGTGTCGTCGCTGCCGAGCGCCCGGAGCAGCTCGTCGAGGCCGAGCCCCGCGCGCTGCAGCGCCCGCAGCTCGCGTTCGTTGACTCCCACGGGCAGGTCGCCGTTGCCGAGGTCGGTCCCGTAGAGCACGTGCCCGCCGGCCGCCCGGAACCTCGTGAGGTTCGTGACGGCGATCTCGTGCTCCGCGCCTCCCCGGCCGTGGCCGTGGATGTCGAGCGTGCTGATCCACGTGCCGTCGGCGGCACGGTCGACGAGGTCGTCGGTCAGCACCTCGCTGAAGGGGGTGTGCGCGAAGCGCAGCAGGCCGGCGTCGAGGGCACGGCGCACCTGCCCGAGGCCCTGCACGTGGGCGACTGTGAGCAGCTGCACGTCGTCGGCGGCCTCCGCGATCGCCTCGAGCAGCGCCCGGTCGAGCACCGGCCCGACGTCGCCGTTGAGCGCGACCTTGATCACCGACGCCCCGAGGTCGCGCATCCGTCGCACCTCGCGGTGCGCGTCGACCGTGCTCGTGATCGGCACCGCGGCGGTGGCGGGCGCCCAGCCGGCGCGGCTCGGGTAGCCGCCCGGGGCGCCGAGCAGGCCGCCCGCCACCTGGACCTCGGGCCAGGCGTCGTCCATCCGGCCGTGCTCGGGCCAGAGGGAGGCCTCGTCCGGGTCCCAGCCGAGGTCGAGCACCCGGGCGATGCCGCCCGGCCCGAGCTGCGTCGGGTCGACGAGGCCGAGGTGGACGTGCGAGTCGGTGAAGGGCGAGAGCAGCGTGCCGGGCAGGTGCGGCAGCGCCGCCGAGGTCGCGGGGTCGGGGCTGCCGAAGAGGTGCAGCCCCTCGCGCGTGGCCCGCACGACCGACGGCCCGCGCCAGCGGCCCGACCACACGTGGTCGACCGTGACGAGCAGGGCCTCCGGGGTCATGACCCCACCGTACGGGCAGCGCCCGTGCCGCGGCTCAGCCGAGCAGCACGGCCCGGCTGCACCGCGTCACGTACGGCAGGCGGATGAGGTCGACGCCCCGGGTGTCGGGGTGCGTGTCGAGCAGCGCGCCGACGTCGCGCAGCACCTGCGCCCGGTCGTCGCCCGACAGGGTGATGACGTAGCTGCGCGAGGCGATCATCGCGAGGAACTCGTCGCGCTCGAGCTCGTGCACCCACTCGACGTCGTGCCGCTCGACCTCGCCGAACGGCGCCCCGACGACGGGCGCCTCCGACTGCATGTCGCGCTCGGCGGGCTGGTTCAGCACACGGCTGAGGGCGGCGAGCCACGGCACCGTCTCGTCGCGGATGTTCCAGAGCAGCCCGAGGGTGCCGCCCGGCCGCAGCACGCGGGCGACCTCCGGCACGGCGACCACGGGGTCGACCCAGTGCCAGGCCTGGGCGACGAGCACGGCGTCGACCGAGTCGTCGGCGAGCGGCATGCTCTCGGCGCTGCCGGCGAGCGACCGGGCCCGCGGCACGACGCGCTCGAGGATCTCGCGCATGCCCTCGCTCGGCTCCACGGCGACGACCTCGTCGACCTGCTCGAGCAGCACGCGGGTCAGCTTGCCCGTGCCGGCCCCGAGGTCGACCACGTCGCGGGCGCCGCGCGGCAGCAGCCACTCGACGGCCTTGCGGGGGTAGGAGGGGCGGCCGCGTTCGTAGACGTCGGCGGCCAGGCCGAAGGAGGCGGCGTGCAGCGCGAGCACGTCGGCCGGGTCGGCGGGGGCGGAGGCGGAGGCAGGTAGGTGATGCGTCACCAGGTCACTGTCGCACGACTCAGAACGTCACACGCGAACGTTACGACGAGGGGAGGGGCGAGCATGGTCGTCATGACTCAGACACCTCCGCTGCGCGTCGTCGCCGTGTCGGGAACGCTCAGCACGCCCAGCAAGACCGACGCCCTGGTCGACGCGATCCTCGACGAGCTCGCCCTGGTCATGCCGATCGAGCGGCACGTCATCCGGGTCAGCGAGCTCGGTCCGCTCTTCGCCGGGGCGCTCACCCGCGACCAGCTCGACGCGCGGGTCGAGCGCGAGCTGCGGGCCATCGAGGGGGCCGACCTGCTGATCGCGGCCTCACCGGTCTACCGCGCCTCCTTCACGGGCCTCTTCAAGCACCTCTTCGACTTCGTCGAGCAGTACGCGCTCGTCGACGTGCCGGTGCTGCTCGCCGCCACGGGCGGCAGCGAGCGCCACGCGCTCATCCTCGAGCACTCGCTGCGGCCGCTCTTCGGCTTCTTCCAGGCGTTGACGCTCCCGCTCGGCGTCTACGCGCACGCCAGCGACTTCACCGACCGCCGCGTGACGGCGCCCCTGCTGCAGGAGCGCATCCGCAACGCCATCGCCCGCGGGCTGCCGCTGATCCGCTCGAGCACCGCCGAGAAGCGCCGCATCGAGGAGTCGCTGAGCGGCGCCGCCCTCGACGCCGACGTCGACCTCCGCGCCGCCGAGCTCGACGCGACCGTGCCCACCCGGCTGTACAGCTGACCGCCGAGATATCCTGGTCGGCATGCCCGACACGCCCCCTCGCGACATCGCCGTCGCCCGCTCCGAGATCCGCGACGACGAGGCCAAGCGCATGATCGGCCTGGTCGCCGCCGCCGACCTCACCGAGCGCGC
This sequence comes from Frigoribacterium sp. NBH87, assembly GCF_014217665.1. Lineage (NCBI taxonomy): Bacteria > Bacillati > Actinomycetota > Actinomycetes > Micrococcales > Microbacteriaceae > Frigoribacterium > Frigoribacterium sp. NBH87. The sequence continues at coordinate 1,224,386 of NZ_CP043650.1, read as the reverse complement.
CGGCCGCTGGGTCGCCGACGGGGTCGACGACGACGCGGCCCGGGCCCTCGCGGCCGGGGCGGGCCTCGGCGAGGAGGCGCGGCTGGCGCTCCTGGAGGAGCTCGCGGCCTCGCAGGGCCTCGCCTTCGACACCGTCCGCGCCGCCCGTGCCCACCACGGCGAGGCCGTGATCCGCTCGATGACGGCGGCCAGCGCGCCCGCCGACTCGCTGTCGTTCTCGAACACCTTCAGCGACACCATCGAGGAGTCGGTGCGCGACTCCATCTCCCGGCTCTTCCCGCGCCGCAAGTAGCGCCCCCGTCCGACGATCCCCGGCCAACGCCCGGGGGCCGACGCCCCACGGCCAACGCCCCACGGCCAACGCCCCACGGCCGACGCCCCACGGCCGAGGGCCGGCGCCGGGCTCACGCCCCGGCACCGGCCCTCGTCCCCTCCCGGGGTCGGCGGGCTCCCTACGCCGTGCCGACCTCGAGCTCCACGACGGCCCACGACAGGGCGGGCAGCGTGAGACGGGCGACGCCGCCGTCCACGCTGACGCCCTCGAGCGGCACGAGGCCCACGGCGTCCTGCGCCTGCTCGGTGTTGCTCGTGAAGCGGTCCCCGCCCTCGGGCACCGTCAGCAGCTCGGCCCGGGTGACGCGGGCGCCCGCGAAGCCGCGGAGGGCGACCTCGACGTCCGCCGCCTCCTCGAGTCCCCGGTTGGCGAGGAAGAACGCGACGCGCCCCGACTCCTCGTCCCAGGTGGCGCTGACGTCGACCAGGTCGGCGTCGCCGTACTTCGGGGTGTCGATCTTGTCGCTCGTCACCACGGTGCGGAGGATCTCGCCGCGGGCGAGCGCCGCCATGCGGGCGAACGGCCAGAAGATCGTCTGGCGCCAGGCCGGCCCGCCCTGCTCGCTGCGGATGGGGGCGATGACGTTGACGAGCTGCGCCTGGTTGGCGATCTTCACCCGGTCGCCGTGGCGCAGCAGCGAGTTGAGGAAGGTGCCGACGACGACCGCGTCGGTGACGTTGTACTGGTCCTCGATGAGGCGCGGGTGCTCGACCCAGCCCTTCGAGACGTTGTGGGGCTGGTCGTCGGTGTCGAGGCCCGTCTGGTACCAGACGTTCCACTCGTCGAACGAGATGTCGACCTGCTTCCGGTGCTTGCCCGCGGCCTTGACGCCGTCGATGGTCGAGACGACTTCCTCGATGAAGGCGTCCATGTCGACGGCCGTGGCGAGGAAGCTCGTCGCGTCGCCGTCGTGTTCCTGGTAGTACGCGTGCATCGAGACGTAGTCGACCTCGTCGTACGCGTGGGTGAGCACCTCGTGCTCCCACGAGCCGAAGGTGGGCATGTTCCGGCCCGAGCTGCCGACGGCGACGAGCTCGATGGTCGGGTCGACGAACTTCATCGCCTTGGCGGCCTCCTGGGCGAGGCGGCCGTACTCGCCGGCCGTCTTGTGGCCGATCTGCCACGGGCCGTCGAGCTCGTTGCCCAGGCACCAGAGCTTGATGTCGAACGGGTCCTTCGCCCCGTTGGCGATGCGGCGGTCGCTGAGGGCCGTGCCGCCGGGGTGGTTGGCGTACTCGACGAGCTCGCGGGCCGCCTCGACGCCGCGGGTGCCGAGGTTGACGGCCTCCATGACCTCGGTGCCGGCCAGCGCGCTCCACTCGACGAACTCGTGCAGGCCGAAGGCGTTGGTCTCGACCGTGTGCCACGCGCCGTCGAGGCGGCGGGGGCGCTGGTCGACCGGCCCGACGCCGTCCTCCCAGTTGTAGCCCGACACGAAGTTGCCGCCGGGGTAGCGGATGACGGTGGCGCCGAGCTCCTTCGTCAGCTCGAGCACGTCGTGGCGGAAGCCCTTCTCGTCGGCGGTCTCGTGGCCGGGCTCGTAGATGCCGGTGTAGACGCACCGGCCCATGTGCTCGACGAACGAGCCGAACAGGCGGCGGGGCACGGGGCCGACGACGAACTCGCGGTCGACGGTGATGCGGGCGGTGCTCATGCGGTTATCTCCTGGTGATGGGGGACGGCGATCTGGCGGGGGGACGGTCGGAGGGGGAGCGGGGGAGGCGCGGGGCCGGTCGAGCGGGGAGTCACTGCCCGCCGAACCCGGTGGTCGAGATGCCCTTGATGATCTGGCGCTGGAAGAAGAGGAACACGAGGATCAGCGGCAGGGCCGCGAGGATCGCCGCGGCCATGTTCTGGGCGTACTGGATGCCGTAGGCGCTCTTGATGGTCTGGAGGCCGACGGGGAGGGTGAGCAGCGACGCGTCGTTGGTCACGATGAACGGCCAGAGGAAGTTGTTCCACGCGCCGATGAACACGAAGATCGAGACCGCACCGAGGATGGGCCGCGAGAGCGGCAGCAGGATGGTGAAGAAGACCCGGATGCGCCCGGCGCCGTCGACGCGGGCGGCGTCCTCCAGCTCGATCGGCACCTGGTCGAAGAACTTCTTCAGCACGAACACCATGGCGGGCGCGATCGCCTGCGGCAGGATGATGCCCCAGTACGTGTCGACCATGTTGAACGCGAGCATCTGGTAGAAGAGCGGCACGATCAGCACCTGCGGCGGCACGATGATCGAGGCGATCGTCGCGACGTACAGCCACTTCTTGCCCCGGAAGTCGAGGCGCGAGAACGCGTAGGCCACGAGCGCCGACGTCGCGACGACGATGAGCGTGATGACGATCGACGTGAACAGGCTGTTGAAGAGCCAGGTCGGGATGTTGCCCTGGTCGAGGATCGCCCGGTACGCGTCGAGGGTGAAGCCGCCGGCCGGCAGCCAGGTCTGCGGCGTCGCCGCGGCGTCGGCCTCGCTCTTGAACGAGGTGGCGAGCGACCAGAGGAATGGGATGAGCCACAGCGCGGCCATCACCACGAGGATGACGATGCTGACGACGCTCATCACGCCGAAGCGCGACTGGCCGGGCTTGTGCGGGGCACGCTCGCGGCCGCGGCGGGCGGTCGGGGCGCGGAGGTCGTCGGTGGGGGCGAGGGCCGGTGCGGTCACTTCTGGGCTCCCTTGCGGTTGCGGGCCGTGGCCGCGAACTGCGCGATCGAGATCACGACGATGACGGCGAAGAAGATGTACGAGATGGCGCTGGAGTAGCCGAAGCGGTAGCCGGTGAAGCCGGTCTCGAAGATGTACTGCACGGTCGAGCGGGTCGTGCCGGCCGGGCCGCCGTTCGTCATCTGGTAGATCTGGTCGAAGACCTTCAGCGACGCGAGCACCTGGAGGATGACGATCAGGCCGGTGGTGGGGCCGAGCTGCGGGATCGTGATCGAGACCAGCGAGCGCCAGCGGCCCGCACCGTCGAGCGACGCCGCCTCGTACTGCTGGTCGGGGATGTTCTGCAGCGCCGCGAGGTAGAGCAGGAAGTTGAACCCGACCGTCCACCAGACGGTGGTGGCGACGACGGCGATCATCGCCGTGTCGGGGTCCTGCAGCCAGGCGGGCTGCGGCAGCCCGACCGTCGCCAGCGCCGAGTTGATCGGGCCGAGCGTCGGGCTGTAGAGCTGGATCCAGAACAGCGACACGACGGTCGACGCCAGCAGGTAGGGCAGGAAGAAGCTGAGGCGCCAGAGCCACTGGCCTGGCAGGCCGGTGTTGACGAGCAGGGCCAGCACGAGCGCGATCACCACGAGCGGGATCGTGCTGAGCACGGTGAACCACAGCGTGTTGAGCATCGAGCGCCACATCGCGGCGTCGGCGAAGGCCTCGGCGTAGTTGGCGAAGCCGATCAGCTCGCCGCCCTGCCCGGTGAGGCTCTGGCCCGTGAGGCTCAGCCAGAACCCGTGCACGAGCGGCCAGACGAGGAAGAGCGCGAAGAGGATCGTGAACGGGGCGGCGAAGCCCCAGCCGATCTTGGTGTCTCTCGGCCCGCCGGAGCGGGTGCGCACCCGGGTGCGGGTGCGGGCGGGCGAGGCCGCGCGGTCGGCGCTGGCCGCCGGGGCGGTCACCGTGGTGGTCGTCACAGATCGACTCCTTCGTCGTCGTGCAGGGAGGTGGGGCGGGAGGGGCGGAGCACGGGGAGGCGCGGGCCGGCTCAGACGGGGGCCGGTCGCGACAGCTGCGTCTCCACCCGGGCGACGAAGGCACGCATGCCCGCGGCCGCGTCGTCCTTCGCGAGGATCACGGACTGGATGCTGTCGAGGAAGTACGTCTGGAAGTCCGACCCCGAGCCCGAGAATCAGGCCGGCGGGTCGTAGTTGAGGTACTCGGCGGCCTCGGCGTAGTGGGCCTGCGGCACGAGCGCCGCGTACTCCGGGCTGTCGACGACCGGGCCGTAGGCGGGGATGTGCCCGGCCTCGGCCCACGAGATGCTGTCCTTCAGGATGGTGGCGACCATCTTGTAGACGTCCTCCCGCTTCGCGTCGTCGACGTCGCTCTGCCGGGGCAGCACGAAGGCGTGCGAGTCGGCGTAGACGGCCGGCGTGCCGAAGAGCGTCGGGATGATGCTGGCGTCGTAGGGGATGCCGGCCGCCTCGGCGCTCGGCACCTCCCATACGCCGGTGAAGAGCATCCCGCTCTCGCCGCTGACGAACTCGGCGATGCCGGACTGGATGTCGCTCGCGGTGGCCATGGCGGTGCCGTCGGTCAGCGTCTGCATGAACTCGAGGGCCGTGACCGCGGCGGCCTCGTCGTACTCGACGGTGCCGCCCTCGCGGAGCACCATGTCGGCGCCCTGCTGCTTGTAGAACGTGTAGAACATGCGCCAGAGCTGGGCGCCGTCGTTGAGGTACCCCCACGAGGCGCCGTGCTTGCCGGTGACCGCCTGCATGGCGGCCGCGACCTCGAGGAACTGCTCGGGGCTGCTGATGTCGACGAGGCGGCCGTCGGGCCCGAGGGCCCCGGCCTGCTGGGCGACGTCGGTGTTGTACAACAGGATGAACGGGTGCGAGTCGAGGGCGACCGAGTACAGCTGGTCGCCGTTGAACCCGGCCTTCCAGACCGCGGGCGCGAAGTCCTGCTCGCGCAGGCCGTACGAGGCGAGCTTGTCGATGTCCCACGGGTCGAGCAGCCCGCCGGGCGCGTAGCCGGGCACGCGCGACGCGTGCATGATCGCGACGTCGGGGGCGCGGCCGCCGGCCGAGGCCATGGCGAGCTTCGTGTAGTACGGCGTACCCCAGGCGAGCACGGTCTGCGTCGCGTGGAACTCGGGGTTCTGCTCGTTGGCCTGGTCGACGAGGGCCGACATCTTGATGCCGTCGCCTCCGCTGAGCAGGTGCCAGAACTTGAGCTGCTCGACGGCAGTGCCGGAGGCGGTGGTCGCGCCGGGCGCACAGCCCGCCAGGCTGCCCACCGCCAGCACGCTCATGATGCCGGCGCCGCCCAGGAGGAGGCTGCGGCGGGAGAGGCCGGCCAGGCCGGTGCGGGCGAGGCCGCCGGGGCGGGGCGGGCCGGACAGGGGCTCAGGGGGTGTCATCGGTGGTCACTCCTTCGTGATGCGTCGACTGCGGACAGCATTACATCGTTGTAACGCGAACGCAAGCGTCGATCCGGAGGCGACCCGCGCCTCCCCGGGGCCGCCCGCCGACGACGGAGGGGCCGCCCGCGACGATGCGCGAGCGGCCCCTCCGGCAGAGCGGTGCGACCTACGGCGTGGGCATGCCGCCGTCGACGTGCAGGGTCTCGCCGACGACGTAGCTCGACTCGCCCGACGCCAGGAACACGTAGGCGGGCGCGAGCTCGGCCGGCTGGCCCCAGCGGCCGAGGGCGGTCTGGCTGCCGACGTCGGGCAGCGCGTCCGACGGCTGGCCGCCGGCGGGCTGGAGGGGGGTCCAGATCGGGCCGGGGGCGACCGCGTTGACGCGGATGCCCTTCGGCGCGAGCTGCATGGCGAGGCCCTTGGAGAAGGTGTTGATCGCGGCCTTGGTCGACGCGTAGTCGACGAGCATCGGGGCCGGCTGGTACGCCTGGATCGACGTCGTGTTGATGATCGTCGAGCCGGGCACGAGGTGGGGGAGCGCGGCCTTGGTGATCCAGAACATCGCGTAGACGTTGGTCTTGTAGGTCTCGTCGAAGTTCTCGTCGTCGAGCTCGAGGAAGTCCTCGACGTGCTGCTGCTTGCCCGCGTTGTTGACGAGGATGTCGAGGCCGCCGAGCTCGCTGACGGCCTTCTCGACGAGCTGCGTGCAGAACTCGCGGTCGGTGATGTCGCCCGGCAGGGCGACGGCCTTGCGGCCGGCGGCCTCGACGAGGGCGACGATCTTCTGCGCGTCCTCCTCCTCCTCGGCGAGGTAGCTGATGGCGACGTCGGCGCCCTCGCGGGCGTAGGCGATGGCGACGGCCGCGCCGATGCCCGAGTCGCCTCCCGTGATGAGCGCCTTGCGGCCCTCGAGGCGGCCCGAGCCGCGGTAGGTCTCCTCGCCGTGGTCGGCGGGCGACGAGAGCTCCTCGTCGGTGCCGGCGCCCTCGAGGTACTGGGCCTTCGGGGTGATGTCGGCGAACTTCTGGGTGGGGTCTTCGAATGCGTACTGGTCAGCAGACATGGCGGCGCCTCTCGGTCTCGTGCACGGGAGTGCGACGGTAGGCCGACCCGCGACTCCTCGTGACCGCTTGACAGCGGACGGGCAGCCGCCATCCAGAAAGCGAAGCGGCGCGACGGCGGGCGGCGTCAGCGCGGCGCCCGGCGGGCCGTGCTCGCGCGGGGCACCACCTCGTGCGGGATCACCGCGAGCTCGGGCGCCCGCTCGCGGTCGGCGATGCGCGCGGCGAGCAGCTCGAGGGTGCGCTCGGCGAAGAGGCGCTTGTCGAGGCGGACGGTGGTCAGCGGCGGGCGGGTGAACCGGCCGTCGGCGATGTCGTCGAAGCCGGCGACCGAGACGTCGTCGGGCACCCGCAGGCCGGCGCTCCAGAGGGCGTGGACGGCGCCGATCGCGAGCGAGTCGGTGAAGCAGAAGAGGGCGTCGGGGGCCTCGCCGAGGGCCAGGGCGTCGGCGACCGTGGCGGCGCCGGCCTCGGGCTCCCAGGCGCGGCAGGCCCAGCGCAGGTCGTCGCCCACCGGCAGCCCCGCTGCCTCCATCGCCTGCGACCAGCCGAGCGTGCGCGCCCGGGCCGTGGCCGAGTCGAAGCCCTCGCCGGGGCAGCCGAGCACGGCGATCCGCCGGTGGCCGAGGGCGAGCAGGTGCTCGGTCATGTCGCGGGCGGCCGTGACGCTGTCGACGCGCACCTGGTCGACGAGGTGCTGCTCGACCTCGCCGATCACGACGACCGGCGGGAGGTCCTCCGCGCCGACGATGGCGCTCTCGCCGAGGCTGACGGGGTTCAGCACGAGGCCGTCGACGAGGTGCTCGCGACCGCGCAGCAGCAGCTCGCGCTCGCGCTCGGGCCGCACGCCGGTCTGCTCGAGCTGCACCGACCAGCCTCGCTCGTGGGCGACCTCGACGAACCAGTGCGACATCTCGGCGCTGTACGGGGTCGTCAGGTCGGGGAAGGCCAGGGCGATCGCGCCGGTGCGGCCGTTGCGCAGCCCGCGGGCGCTGAGGTTCGGCACGTAGTCGAGCTGCGCGAGGGCCGCCTCGACCCGGCCACGGGTGTCGGGGGCGACCCGGACGACGCCGTTGATGACGTTCGAGACGGTCTTCGGCGAGACGCCCGCGAGGGCGGCCACGTCCTTCACCGTCGCGCGCATCTGCCCAGGCTAGTGCGGGGGCCGCCCGTGCCCCCGGCGCCGGGGGCACGGGCGGCAGGGCGGCGGGCGGTCAGGCGGAGGCGAGCACCTTGACGATGCGCTGCAGCGAGACGCTCTCGCTCGGCCGGAGGTCCTGCGCGAAGAGGCTGACGCGGAACTCCTCGAGCAGCCACCGGGCGCGGACGAGTGCCGGAGGCGCGGTGGCGGCGGGCGGGAAGGTGCCGCCCGCGGCCTCGTACCGCTCCGTCGCCTGCTGAACCTCGGTGAGCCAGGCCCGGTCGCGCGCCGGCGCCTCGAGCAGCTTCGCCGTGCGGCGCGTGACGCCGACGAGGTAGACGGGCACGCGCTGCAGCTGCTGCAGCCCGGTCGCGGAGACGAAGCCCGGGTAGATCAGCCGCTCGCGCTGCTGCCGCATGTCGGTGAGGGCGGCCAGCAGCGACATGTTCGTCGCCGCCTTCATCGCCTTGTCGGCGTCGCGCGCCGCCGTGAGGGTGCGGGCCACGAGCGACACGGTCTGGAACATCGAGTCCATCACGGCGGCCGAGACCCGGTCGCGCACGGTGAGGAACTCCTTCTTCGTGTACAGCTGGCCGTCGGGCTTGACCCGGTGCAGCACGTCGTCGACGACGGCCACGAGGCAGTCCGCGAAGAGCGCGGCGGTGTTCTGGTACGGGCTCGTGGCGAGGATGAGCTTCTCGGGCGCCGTCAGGTGCTGCTGCACGTAGGCCACCGGGCTCGGCACGGCGAGCATGAGCAGCCGGCGGACGCCGCGGGGCGTCTCGAGCGCCTGGTCGGCGGGGGTCGCCATCAGGCGGATCGCCACCGAGGTGCCCTCGTCGACCAGCGCCGGGTACGCGCGGATGACGGTGTCGCCGTGCTTCGTGTCGACGACGGTCGGCAGCTCGTCGAAGTCCCAGCTGGTGATGCCGGAGCGCTCGATGGCGTTCGCCGCGGGGGCGCCCGAGACGACCGCCTGCGGGCCGCCGCGGCCTCGTCGGGAGCGACCCGCGCCTCCTTCGCCCTGGCCCTGGCCCTGCGTGACGCGGGCGACGCTCTCGCGCATGTCGTCGCTGAGGCGCTCCTGGAGCGCGTCGAGGCGCTTGTCGACGCCGACCGTGCGGCCGCGCTCGTCGACGACGGCGTAGCTGACCCGGAGGTGCGCGGGCACGCGCTCGAGGTCGAAGTCGTCGACGGCCACGGGCGTGTAGGTGAGCGTGCGGATGACGGTCGCGACGGTCGCGGTGAACGGCTCGTCGACGTCGGCCGGCGGCTCGGCGGGCAGCTCGGCGGTGATCTTCGACGCCCAGTCGGCGGCGGGCACGACGTTCTTGCGGATCTGCTTCGGCAGCGACTTGATCAGCGCCGTGACCAGCTCGTCGCGGAGCCCCGGCACCTGCCAGTCGAAGCCGACCGGGCGGAGGCGCGCCAGCAGCGGCAGGGGGACGACCACCGTGACGCCGTCGTCGTCGGCCCCCGGCTCGAACTTGTAGCGCAGGGTCAGCGTCTGGTCGCCCTGCCGCCACGTGCTCGGGAAGCCCGCCTCGTCGACGTCGGGCTCGTCGTCGCCGAGCAGGTCGGCGGCGGTCATGGTGAGGAGGTCGGGGGTCTGCTGCTTCGCCGTGCGCCACCAGCCCTCGAAGTCGCGGGTGCTCGTGACGTCGGCGGGGATGCGCCGCTGGAAGAACTCGAACGCGGCGTCGCCGTCGACGAGGATGTCGCGGCGGCGGGTGCGCTCCTCGACCTCGGTCAGCTCGCGGACCAGCTGCTGGTTCTTCGCCTCGAACGCCTGACGGCTCTCCCAGTCGCCCTCGACCAGCGCGTGCCGGATGAACAGCTCGCGGGCGTAGCCCGGGTCGATGCGCGAGAACTGGATGCGGCGGCGGGGCACGATCGGCACGCCGTAGAGCGTCACGCGCTCGTAGGCGACGACGGCGCCCTGCTTCTTCTCCCAGTGCGGCTCGCCGTAGCTCTTCTTCACGAGGTCGGGCGCGAGCGGCTCGGCCCAGGCCGGGTCGATGACCCCCGCGACGCGGGCGAACAGCCGGCTCGTCTCGACGAGCTCGGCGCTCATGATCGCGACCGGCGGCTTCTTCGCGAGCGAGCTGCCGGGGAAGAGCACGAAGCGCGTCTGGCGGGCGCCGACGTAGTCCTTCTTCTGCGGGTCGAACAGGCCGATCTGGCTGAGCAGCCCCGCGAGCAGGCTGCGGTGCACCCCGTCCGGGTTCGCGCTGCGCTCGCCGACGTGCAGGCCGAGCGGTCGGGCGGCGCGGGAGAGCTGGCGGAAGACGTCCTGCCACTCGCGCACGCGGAGGTAGTTGAGGAACTCGTCGCGGCAGAGGCGCTTGAACGCGTTGCCGCTGAGCTCCCTCTGCTTGTCCTCCAGGTAGTCGAAGAGGTTGAGCAGGGTGAGGAAGTCGCCCTTGGGGTCGCGGAAGCGCGAGTGCTTCTCGTCGGCCTGCGCGCGGCGCTCGAGGGGGCGTTCGCGGGGGTCCTGGATGCTGAGGGCCGCGACGATCGCGATGACCTCGCGCGTGGTGCCCTGCGTCTTCGACTCGACCACCATGCGGGCGAGGCGGGGGTCGATCGGCAGGCGGGTCAGCTGCTTGCCGACGCGCGTGATCTGACCGCCCTGCGTGACGGCGCCGAGCTCGCGGAGGAGGTCGAGGCCGTCCTTGATGCCGCGGGAGTCCGGCGGCTGCAGGAAGGGGAAGGCCGCGATGTCGCCGAGCCCGAGCGAGATCATCTGCAGGATGACGGCGGCGAGGTTCGTGCGGAGGATCTCGGGCTCGGTGAACTCGGGCCGCTTCTCGAAGTCCGTCTCGCTGTAGAGACGGATCGCGATGCCGCTGCTCGTGCGGCCGGAGCGCCCGGAGCGCTGATTCGCGCTGGCCTGCGAGATGGCCTCGATGGGGAGGCGCTGCACCTTGGCGCGCGTGGAGTAGCGGCTGATGCGGGCGGTGCCGGCGTCGACGACGTACTTGATGCCGGGCACGGTGAGGCTGGTCTCGGCGACGTTCGTCGCGAGGACGATGCGGCGTCTCGTGCCGGCGGTGGTGCTGGGCTGGAAGACGCGGTGCTGGTCGGCGGCGCTGAGCCGGCCGTAGAGGGGGAGCACCTCGGTGTGCGGGAGGTTCCGGCCCCGGATGGCGTCCTCCGCGTCGCGGATCTCGTTCTCGCCGCTGAGGAAGACGAGCACGTCGCCGCTCGACTCGCGGGCGAGCTCGTCGAGGGCCTCGTTGATGCCCTGGAGGTAGTCCTTGTCGTCCGCCCTCGCGGGCCCGGGGGCGTTCTTCTGTGGGGAGCGCGCGGACGCGGCGGCGCGGCGCGGCGGGGCCTCGTCGAGCTCGTCGAGGTCGTCGTCGTCATCGCCGCGCGTGCTGGCCGCGTCGTCGGCGACGAGCGGCCGGTAGCGGATCTCGACGGGGTAGGTGCGGCCGGAGACCTCGACGATGGGGGCGCCGTCGAAGTGCGCGGAGAACGACTCGGGGTCGATGGTGGCGCTGGTGATGATCAGCTTGAGGTCGGGGCGGCGGGGCAGCAGCTGCTTGAGGTAGCCGAGCAGGAAGTCGATGGTGAGGCTGCGCTCGTGCGCCTCGTCGATGATGATCGTGTCGTAGCGCTTCAGGTCGCGGTCGAAGTGGATCTCGTTGAGCAGGATCCCGTCGGTCATCAGCTTGATCTTCGTGTCGCTCGACACCTTGTCGGTGAAGCGCACCTGGTAGCCGACGAGCCCGCCGACCTCCTGGCCGAGCTCCTCGGCGATGCGCTCGCTGATGGTGCGGGCGGCGATGCGCCGGGGCTGCGTGTGGCCGATGCTGGTGCGGCCGAGCTCGAGGCAGATCTTGGGCAGCTGCGTGGTCTTGCCGGAGCCGGTCGAGCCGGCGACGATCACGACCTGGTGGTCGCGGATCGCGGCGGCGATGTCGTCGCGCCGCTGGCTGACGGGCAGCTCGGCGGGGTACGAGATCGTGAGCGGAGGCAGGGGAGCGGCAGACATGAGCCCTCCATGGTAAGCCGCGGGGGCTGTGGACGGGGGCTCGCAGCCGGCCCTCCCCAGGTCGTTCGCCGTGGGCGTCCTCCCCGGGCCGGTCGACGGGCAGGAGTCGCGGGTCGGCCGCCGCGGCACGCTCGCCCCATGAACGTCACCGGTCTCGCCTCTGCTCCCCTCGTCATCGCCACGGACCCCGTGGGCGTCTACCTGCTCGACCTGCTCGCCGAGGGAGGGGGCGGCGGCGGGGCGGTCTCGCGGGAGGCGCTGGTCACCGGGGCCCTGGACCGTCTCGACACGACGGAGGAGGCGGTGACGTCGCGGCTGGCCTCGATGGTCGACGCGGGGTTCGCGATGCGGGTCGAGGGGGGCGGAGCCGAGCCGGCGTGGCGGGGCTGCACGCACGACGAGCTGGCGGCGGCCTTCGACAGCGTGGTCGACGTGCTGCGGGCCCTCGACGAGGCCGGCGACTCGGAGCAGGCGACCGACGCGGTCGCCGCGATCGACGCGGCCTGGGCGACGCGCAGCACCGCGGAGGCGCGTCGGGCCGTGGCCGAGGCCTTCCGGCTCTCGCCTGCCGGGCAGCGGCACGCCCGCCGTGTCGCCGAGGGGACGCTGGGCCTGCCCTTCGGTCGCCCGCGCCCCGAGGGGGTGTGACGTGAGCGAGCCAGCGGTGGGTCGCACCGTCGGCCGTGACGCCGGCCGCGACGTCGCCTGTGCGGCGGCCGGGGCGGCCGACGAGCGGCTGCGCCCGGAGTCGGTCGCCGAGAACGTCGATCCACTCTGGAGTGGAGGAGCGGGGGCGGCGGCGGCCGCGGCCGGCCGTGCTGACGCGGAGGTGGCTCGGGTGAGCACGGCGGGGTCGGTCGCCGAGAACGTCGATCCACTCTGGAGTGGAGGAGCGACGGAAGCATCCCCCGCGGAGCCCACCACGCCGAAGGCGGCTGTTCCACTGGGGAGTGGAGCAGCGCAGGACATGGGGCCGGGCGCTGACGAGGGGCCTGAGGGGGTTCCTCCACTCTGGAGTGGAGCAGGGGCTGACCCGCAGTGTGAGGCGGGGGGTCGCGTTCCACTCTGGAGTGGAGGAGCTGGGGAGGAGGGAGCGCGGTCGTGGGGGCGGCCGGAGGGGGCTGCTCCACTCTGGAGTGGATCGGCTTTTCTGGCGGGCGACTTCTCCTCGGGGCACGACGGGCTCCCGACGGAGGCGGCGGCGGGGGAGCTGGGCGCGGAGCAGGAGCGGGGCCGGGGCCGGGGCCGCGGGCGGGAGCAGGGGCAGCGGGCTCCGAGCTGGCGGCGCTCGCGGACTCCGTTCGAGGTGCTGGCCGACCCGGTCGAGGTGTGGATCATCGAGCAGCTCTGCGTCGGCGAGCACAGCTCCGGCGACCTCGCCTCGCTCGCTCACGAGTCCCTCGGCATCGGGTGGTCGGCCGTCTCGCGGCACCTCGTCACCCTGCGCCGCGCCGGCTTCACCGACGTCGTCGTCGACGGCCCGACCCGCTGGCACGCCCTGCGCCCCGACTGGCTCGACCGCGTCGACGCCGCGCTCTCGGGGCTGCGGGGCGTGTGGGACGAGCACCGGCCGCTCCGCGAGCTCGGCTTCACCGCGTCGCTCCCTCCCACGGCGTTCACCACCGACGTCGGAGCCCGCCACGGCGCACCTCTGCTCGACGACGTGCACCACCGCCCCGCTCGTCTGCGTCAGGGACGCGGTGCCCGCGACCTCGCCCGGCGGGGCGTCGGCCGGAGCGAGTGGGCCGAGGAGACGGACGGCGGCGCCGGCCTCACCTGACGAGGCCGGCGAGCCTCACCTGAGGCACCTCGCCGGCCACCTGGCACTCGCCCCTGCGGTGGACGGATGCAGACGTATGATCCGAGGAACTCGCACGTCAACGGAGACGGAGACCACCCATGACCAGCACCACGGAGACCCCGGCCAGCACCAGCACCGGCACCAGCACCAGCCCGAGCCCGAGCCCCGGCTCCGGCACCGGGACCCGCCCCGGCCCCGGCGCCCCGGGCGACCGGAGCACCGCACCCACCCGCGCCACCGCCTCCGTCGCCGCTGTCCTCGCCGAGTCGGCGCGGCGGTTCCCCGACGACGTCGCCGTCATCGTCGGCGACCAGCGGACCACCTACGCCGAGCTGTGGGCGCAGACCCTCGCCTACGCCGGCGCGCTCCGCGCCAAGGGCGTCACCGAGGGCGCCCGCGTCGCGATGCTCGTGCCCAACGTCGCCGACTTCCCCCGCGTCTACTACGCGACCCTCGCCCTCGGCGCGGTCGCGGTGCCCGTCCACGCGCTGCTCAAGCAGCACGAGATCGAGTACGTGCTCCGCGACAGCGGGGCGACGATGCTCGTCTGCGCCGCGCCGCTGCTCGCCGAGGGCGCCGCCGGCGCCGCGCTCGCCGGGGTCGACGTCGTGACCGTGCTGGCGCCTCCCTCGTCCGTGGACCCGCACGGCACCGGGCACGACCGCCTCGAGGCGCTCGCCGAGGCGAGCGAGCCGCTCGACACCTACGTGCCCCGCGACCCGTTCGACACCGCCACCATCCTCTACACGAGCGGCACGACGGGCCAGCCCAAGGGGGCCGAGGGCTCGCACTTCGCCCTGCTCGAGCAGGTGAACACCAACCTGATGACGACCTTCGACATGACCCGCGGCGACGTGCTGCTCGGGGCGCTCCCGCTCTTCCACACCTTCGGGCAGACCTGCACGATGAACACCGGATTCCGGGCCGGGGCCACGATCGTCATGCTGCCGAAGTTCGACGGCGACGGCGCGCTCGCGGCCATGGTCGAGCACGGCTGCGAGATCTTCATGGGCGTCCCGACGATGTACATGGCGCTGCTCGACGCCGCGACGCGCACCGAGGCACGACCGGCGCTCCGGTACGCGATCTCGGGCGGCGCCTCCATGCCGCTCGCCGTCCTCGAGCGCTTCCAGGCCGTCTTCGACGCTCCGATCCACGAGGGCTACGGCCTCACCGAGACCTCCCCGGTCGCCACCTTCAACCACGTCGGCCGCCCGCCGCGGCCCGGCACGATCGGCACGCCCATCTGGGGCGTCGACGTCGAGATCGCCGACCCGGGCTCCGTCGACGCGATCGTCCTGCTGCCGCACGGCGAGATCGGCGAGCTCGTGATCCGCGGCCACAACCTCATGAACGGCTACCTGAACCGCCCCGACGACACGGCCGCGGCCATCGTCGACGGCTGGTTCCGCACCGGTGACCTCGGCACGAAGGACGACGACGGCTACCTCACGATCGTCGACCGCACGAAGGACATGATCATCCGCAACGGCTACAACGTGTACCCGCGGCAGGTCGAGGAGGTGCTCGCCACCCACCCCGACGTCGCCATGGCGGCCGTGTTCGGTGTGCCGCACGCGGTGCACGGGCAGGAGATCGAGGCGGCGGTGGTGCTCCGCCCCGGCGCCACGGCCACCCCCGAGCAGCTGATCGCCCACGTCTCCGACGAGATCGCCGCGTACAAGTTCCCGCGGGTCGTCCACGTGCTCGACGCCCTGCCGATCGGCCCCAGCGGCAAGGTGCTCAAGCGGGCCCTCGTCGACCGGTTCAGCGCGGGGGAGGAGCCGGCCCGCGCCTCCTGACGGCCGCGCCCCCGCCGTCCGGGGGCGGCGCTCCGCACGCCCCTGCGCCACGGCGTCACGGGCAGACCCGCGCGGTGCCCGCGCCCTACGATGACGACGGTGATCGCCATCGTCCTCGCCGCCCTGCTCTGGGGCACGACCGGCACGGCCGCGAGCCTCGTCGGCGGGACGGTCAGCCCGCTGGCGACGGGGGCCGCCACCATGACGGTCGGTGGCCTCCTGCTGGCACTCACGGCCCCGCGCCTCGCCGCGGCGGTGCTCCGAGGAGGCGGGGGCAGCTGGCGCTGGATCGCCCCCGGAGCCGTCGGGGTCGCCGTCTACCCCCTCGCGTTCTACAGCTCGATGTCGCTCGCCGGCGTCGCCGTCGGCAACGTCGTCTCGCTCGGCACGGCGCCCCTGTTCGCCGCGCTGCTCGAGCGGCTGCTCGACCCGCCCGCCCGGCGCCGCCCTCTCGAGCGGCGCTGGCTCGCCTCCGCCGGGGCCGCCGTCGTGGGCGTGGCGCTCCTCGCGAGCGTCGGCCACGCCGGGCCGCCGACCGACGTCGCGGTCGTCGCGGGGGCGGGGCCCGACCCCCGCGAGGCCCTCGCCCCGGGCGCCGGCCTCGTGGGCGGCGTCGCCCTCGGCCTGCTCGCGGGCCTCGCCTACGCGGCCTACACCTACACCGCCGGCCGGCTCATCCAGCAGGGGCACCCGTCGCGGGGCGCCATGGCCGCCCAGTTCGGCGTCGGGGCCGTGCTGCTGGTGCCGGTCCTGCTCGCGACGGGCGGGTCGATCGTGCAGTCGGCGACATCGGTCGGCGTGCACGCGTACCTCGCCCTGGGCCCGATGTTCATCGCGTACCTGCTCTTCGGCCGCGGGCTCCGCACGGTGTCGAGCTCCCGCGCGACCACCGTGACGCTGCTCGAGCCCGTCGTCGCCACCCTGCTCGCGGTCGTCGTCGTGGGCGAGCGCCTGACGCCGCTCGGCTGGCTGGGCCTCGCGCTCGTGCTCGTCGGCGTCGTGGCGGTCGTCACGGGGCCGCGGGCGGGGCGGGGCGCGCCCGGAGTCCCGCCCGCGCCTCCCGCGACCCCGCCCGCCCCGCCCGCGACCCCTCGACAGGCCCCGGTGCCCGACGCCTAGAGTGAGCGTCGTGATGCTCAACGACGTGCACGTCCACCGGTCCGACGACCCGCTCGCGCGGCGCGACGAGCTGGCCCACCGCCTCGCCGCGGTCGCGGTCGACCCGGTCGCCGTCGACGACGACGTCGCCGAGATGGTCGTCAACCGCGTGATCGACAACGCGGCCGTCGCCGCCGCGAGCCTGCACCGCGCACCCGTCGTCGCCGCCCGGGCCCAGGCCGCGGCGCGGCTGCAGCACCGGTCGGCCCGCCACGACGGCGCGACCGTCGTCGGCCTCGACCCCGACCGGCGGGTCCAGCCCGAGTGGGCCGCCTGGGCGAACGGCGTGGCCGTGCGCGAGCTCGACTTCCACGACACCTTCCTCGCCGCCGAGTACTCGCACCCCGGCGACAACGTGCCGCCCGTGCTCGCCGTCGCCCAGCACGTCGGCGCCACGGGCGAGCAGCTGCTCCGCGGCCTGGTGGCCGGCTACGAGCTGCAGATCGACCTGACCCGAGCGATCAGCCTGCACGCCCACAAGATCGACCACGTCGCCCACCTCGGCCCGAGCGCGGCCGGCGGCATCGGAGCCCTGCTCGGCCTCGACGTCGAGACCACCGCCCAGGCCATCGCCCAGGCGCTGCACACGACGACCGCGACGCGGCAGTCGCGCAAGGGCCTCATCTCGACCTGGAAGGCCTACGCCCCGGCCTTCGCGGGCAAGCAGGCGGTCGAGGCGATCGACCGCGCGCTCCGCGGCCAGACGAGCCCCAGCCCGATCTGGGAGGGCGAGGACGGCGTGATCGCGCGCCTCCTCGACGGCCCCGACGCCCGGTACAGCGTGCCGCTGCCGGCCCCGGGCGAGTCGAAGCGGGCCATCCTCGACAGCTACACGAAGGAGCACAGCGCCGAGTACCAGGCGCAGGCCTGGATCGACCTCGCCCGCCGTCTCGGCCGTGAGCGGCCCGAGCTGCGCGACCCCGCGGCCGTCCGGCGCATCGTGCTGCACACGAGCCACCACACGCACGTCGTCATCGGCTCGGGCGCGGGCGACCCGCAGAAGTACGACCCGCGGGCCAGCCGCGAGACGCTCGACCACTCCATCCCCTACATCGTCGCCGTCGCCCTGCAGGACGGCGCGTGGCACCACGAGCGCAGCTACGCGCCCGAGCGCGCGCAGCGCCCCGACACCGTGGAGCTGTGGAGTCGCATCAGCACCGCCGAGGACGCCGGGTGGACGAGGCGGTACCACTC
This sequence comes from Frigoribacterium sp. NBH87, assembly GCF_014217665.1. Classification (NCBI taxonomy): domain Bacteria; kingdom Bacillati; phylum Actinomycetota; class Actinomycetes; order Micrococcales; family Microbacteriaceae; genus Frigoribacterium; species Frigoribacterium sp. NBH87. The sequence goes on along the minus strand of NZ_CP043650.1, from coordinate 1,206,813 downwards.
CGTCGACCCCGCCGAGAAGGCGTTCGGCGGGCGCATCGAGGTCGAGTTCGTCGACGGGTCGAGCCTCGTCGACGAGATCGCCGTGGCCGACGCGCACCCGCTCGGCGCGCGGCCGTTCGCGCGGGCCGACTACGTGCGCAAGTTCCGCACGCTCGCCGAGGGGGTGCTCGCCGACGAGGAGGTCGAGCGGTTCCTGGAGCTGGCCCCGCGACTCCGGAGCCTGCGCCCCGACGAGCTCGCCGGGCTCACCGTGACGCCGCCGGAGGGCAGCCTGCGCGAGGTCGACGCCGCGTCGCCCGAGGGGCTGTTCTGATGCTGTACTCGACGCTGGCCCCGGCCGAGAAGCGGCGGCTGTTCCGCGAGCGGCTGCGCGGCACCGACGACGTGCTGCGGCTGCCCGGGGCGTTCAACCCGCTCAGCGCGCGCCTGATCGAGCGCAAGGGCTTCGAGGGCGTCTACGTCTCGGGCGCGGTCGTCGCCGCCGACCTCGGCCTGCCCGACATCGGCCTCACCACCCTCACCGAGGTCGCCCAGCGGGCCGGCCAGATCGCGCGCATGACCGACCTGCCGACCCTCGTCGACGCCGACACGGGCTTCGGCGAGCCGATGAACGCGGCGCGCACCGTGCAGACCCTGGAGGACGCGGGAGTCGCGGGCATGCACATCGAGGACCAGGTGAACCCCAAACGGTGCGGCCACCTCGACGGCAAGCAGGTCGTCGACCTCGACACGGCCGTGAAGCGCGTGCGGGCGGCGGTCGAGGGGCGTCGCGACCCCGACTTCCTGGTCATGGCGCGCACCGACGTCCGGGCGCTCGAGGGGCTCGACGTCGCCGTCGACCGGGTGCGTGCCCTCGTCGACGCGGGGGCCGACGCGGTCTTCCCCGAGGCGCTCACCGGGCTCGCCGAGTTCGAGGCCGTGGCCTCCGCGGTCGACGTGCCCGTGCTCGCCAACATGACCGAGTTCGGCAAGGGGCGGCTGCACACCGTCGACGAGCTGCGCGACGCCGGGGTGCGGATCGTCATCTGGCCCGTGAGCCTGCTGCGCCTCGCGATGGGCGAGGCGTCCCGCGGCCTGGACGAGCTGGCCGAGAGGGGCACCCAGGCGCGCCTCCTCGACCGGATGCAGCACCGCGCCGACCTGTACGACCTGATCGACTACGAGGGCTACTCGGCCTTCGACGGCGACGTGTTCGACTTCACCGTCGAGCGCTGAGCGCCGCGGCTCCGCCCGCCCACCGCAGCTCCGTACGACAGCACGACAGCACCGCACCACCGCACCGCCCGCCGGCACCGTCGCCGGCACCGCCTCACCTCACGAAGGAGTGACCATGAGCGACACCCTCACCGCCCCCGCGGCGGCGTCCGCCCCCGAGCTGCACAAGGGCCTCGCCGGGGTGGTGGTCGACCGGACGGCCGTGTCGTCCGTCGACCCGACGAGCGGCTCGCTGCTCTACCGCGGCTACCCCGTGCAGGAGCTCGCCGCCCGCTGCGACGTCGAGGACGTCGCCCACCTGCTGCTGCACGGCGAGCTGCCGACCCCCGAGCAGCGCGTCGCCTTCGACGCCGAGCTCCGGGCCGCGCGGCCGCTCGCGCCCGGGCTGCAGCACGTCATCGACCTCATCCCCACCTCGGCGCACCCGATGGACGTCGTCCGCACCGCCCTCAGCGCCCTGGGCGCCGCCGAGCCCGAGCCGAGCACCGCCCCGGGCGTGCACGACCCGGCCGCCGCGCGGCGCCTCGCGACGAGGGTCTTCGCGGCGCTGCCCGGCGTGATCGCCTACGACCAGCGGCGCCGCCACGACCTGCCGCCGGTGCCCCCGCGCGACGACCTCGGCTGGTCGGCGGACCTCCTGAACCGCGTCTTCGGCCGCGAGCCCGACGAGGTCGACGTGCGGGCCCTCGACACCTCGATGGTGCTCTACGCCGAGCACTCGTTCAACGCCTCGACCTTCACCGCGCGCGTGGTGGCCTCGACGCTCTCCGACCTGCACTCCGCGCTCGTCGCGGCGGTCGGGGCGCTCAAGGGCCCCCTGCACGGCGGGGCGAACGAGGCCGCCCTCGAGCTGCTCGAACGGGTCGCCGACGACGGCGGGGCCGACGGCGCCCTCGCCTGGCTCGACGCCGCGCTCGCCCGCCGGGAGAAGATCATGGGTTTCGGGCACCGCGTCTACAAGGACGGCGACAGCCGCGTGCCGACCATGGAGGAGGCGCTGGCCGGCCTCGTCGACCGTGCCCGCGCCTCCGGCGACACCCGGGTCGACGAGCTCGCCGCGGTGTACGACGCGCTGGCCGCGGGCGTGCTCGACCGCAAGGGGCTCAAGCCGAACGTCGACTGGCCGTCGGGCTTCGCCTACCACCTGATGGGCTTCGAGACCCCGGTCTTCACGCCGCTGTTCGTCGCGGCCCGGGTGCTCGGCTGGAGCGCCCACGTGATCGAGCAGCGGGAGGCGAACTCGCTGATCCGGCCGCTGTCGCACTACGACGGGCCCGCGCAGCGAGCCGTGCCCGCGCAGCGAGCCGTGCCGGCGCGAGCGTAGGCAGTCCGTCCCCCTCCCCGCCGCTGCTGCGGCTGCTTTCGCCGTCGCCGTCGCCGTCGCCGTCGATCCCGACGGTTCTGCCGCCCCGACACCACCGACTGATCAAACAACCACGTCGTTCCGTGGTTCTTTGATCAGTCGGTGGTTCCGGCGAGCGAGAGGCGGTCGCGGCGGGACGCCCCGCCCGCACGCGCCTAGCGTGGGGCGCATGACGAACCGACTCGCCGACGCCGTCAGCCCGTACCTGCGCTCGCACGCCGACAACCCCGTCGACTGGTGGCCCTGGGGCCAGGAGGCCTTCGACGAGGCCGCCCGCCGCGACGTGCCCGTGCTCGTCTCGATCGGCTACGCGACCTGCCACTGGTGCCACGTGATGGCTCGCGAGAGCTTCAGCGACCCCGAGCTCGCCGCGCACCTCAACGAGAGCTTCGTCGCCGTCAAGGTCGACCGCGAGGAGCACCCCGACGTCGACTCGAGCTACCTCGCCGCCGCCTCGGCCTTCACCGAGCAGCTCGGCTGGCCCCTCACCGTCTTCGCGACCCCCGAGGGCCGCACGTTCTTCGCGGGCACCTACTTCCCGCCGCAGCCGGTGCAGGGGCACCCGGCCTTCCGGCAGGTGCTCGACGCCGTCACCGAGGCCTGGACGACCCGCCGCGGCGAGGTGGACGCGACCGCCCGCGGCGTGGCGGCGGCCCTCGCGGCGCAGCCCGCGCCTCCGGGGGAGCACGCGCCGCTGCCGTCGACCGAGGCGCTCCGGCACGCGGCCGCCCGGGTCGGCGCGGCGGAGGACGTCGAGCACGGCGGCTTCGGCGGCGCGCCGAAGTTCCCGGTCGCGCCGGCGCAGCTGGCCCTGCTCGGCCTGGGCGCCGGGGGAGACCGGGCCGCCCTGGCCCTCGTCTCGCGCACCCTGCGGGCGATGGCCGCGTCGCCGTTGCGCGACCCCGTCGAGGGCGGGTTCTTCCGTTACTCGACCCGGCGCGACTGGCACGATCCGCACTACGAGCGCATGCTCTACGACAACGCGCTGCTGCTGACGGCGTACTCGCGGCTGGCCCTGCTCGAGCCGGGGCTGGTCGAGCCGGGCCCGGTCCAGGAGACGTCGCCGTCGTCGCCGGAGGAGCCCGCGGGAGGCGCGGCCGCCGCCGCCCGCACCGCTCCCGACCCGCTGTCGGTCGCCTCGGGCATCGCCGACGTGCTGCTCGGTCGGCTGCGGACCCCGCGCGGGGCGTTCGCCTCTGCCCAGGACTCGGAGAGCACGATCGACGGCCGCCGGGTGGAGGGCGGCTGGTACGGCCTCGACGCCGAGGAGCGCCGCCGGCACGAGCCCCCGCCCGTCGACGAGAAGGTGCTGACCGGGTGGAACGGGCTCGCCATCGCCGCCCTGGCCGAGGCCGGCGCGCGGCACGACAGGCCCGAGTGGGTCGCGGCGGCCCGGGCGGCGGCCGACCTGCTGCTCGACGAGCACGTGACCTCCGACGGGCGGCTGCTCCGCGCCTCCACCGGGTCCGGCGTCTCGACGGCCGTCGCGACCCTCGAGGACCACGGCATGTTCGCCGAGGGGCTGCTGCAGCTGACGCTCGCGACGGGCCTGCCGCGCTACGCGGTCGCGGCCCGCGAGCTGCTCGAGCGAACCCTCGTCGACGACCCCGCAGCCGCGGTCCCGTTCGCCGCGCCCGAGGGGGCCGACCCGGTGCTGCGCGGCCACGGCACGGCGCTGGCGGCCGACCCCTCCGAGGGGGCCTACCCCTCCGGGCTCAGCGCCACGGCGACCGCCGCCCTCGCCCTGCACCGGATGACGGGGGAGGCGCGGTGGCGGTCCGCCGCGGAGCGCGCCGTCGCCCCCGGCGCGGCCCGGGCCCTCGACGCTCCCGTCGCGTTCGGCACCACGTTCGCCCTGCTCGCCGAGCTCGCCGCGCCGTCGACGCAGCTGGTCGTCGTCGAGCCCGCCGTCGTGGCGGGTGCGGGCGCGGGCGCGGACGCGACCGTCGCCGCTGCGGCTGTCGAGGACACGACGACGCTGGTGCCCGCGTTCGACCTCGGGGAGCGGGCGCGGCGCACCCTCGGACCCGGCGTGCTGGTCGGCGTCGTCGGGGAGGACGCCGCCGAGGCGCTCGCCGACGCCGGCTTCGAGCTGTTCGCCGGTCGTCGGGCGGTGCGCGGCCACGTGACCGCGTACCTCTGCCACGACTTCGTCTGCCGCCTGCCCGTCACGGGCATCGAGGAGCTCGACCGGGAGCTCGCCGAGCAGCTCTAGGCCGGCGGCGCCGAGTGGTCACGATCGGCTCCTCCCGGGTTGGGGAGTGACAGTTCGTGACCCTTCGCCGGTCCGACCCCGGGGAGGCGGGGGCTGGGTGGTCACGATCGGCTCGTCCCGCGCGCGGGAACGACAGTTCGTGACCACTCGGCGGTCCGACGCGCGGTGGCGGTCGGGTGAGGCCCCCGCTCAGGCGGCGAGCGTCGCGAGCGGGGCGTCGCCGTCGGCGGCCCACTCGGTGAGCGACCCGTCGTACAGCGCCACGTTCCGCTCGCCGACGAGGGTGAGCGCCAACGCGTCGGCACTGGCCGCGATGCCCTGGCCGCAGTAGACGACGACGCGGTCGGCACCGAGGGCGGGAGCGAGCAGGGCTCGGAGCTGCGCGGGGCTGGCGAAGCGCCGGTCGTCGGCGACGAGCTCGTCGGCGGGCGCGTTCACGCTGCCCGGGATGTGACCGAGCCGCGGGCGACGGCCCTCGTGGCCGGCGAACTCGGCGCGGGGAGAGCCGCAGACGAGAGCGGCCTGCTCGTCGCCGCGCACGACGGCCTCGACGTAGGCCTTGTCGACCCAGAGCTCGGGACGCTCGTCGGCGAGGAAGAGCGCGGGCTGCGGCTCGACGTGGCCGACGTCGATCGGGCGCTGCTCGCGCTGCCACGTCGTGAAGCCGCCGTCGAGCACGGCGACGTCGTCGTAGCCGAAGGCACGGAACAGCCACCAGAGCCGTGCGGCCCAGAGGCCGACCGACGAGTCGTAGACCACGACGGTGGTCTCGTTAGTGATGCCGAGCGCGCCCACCGCCGCCTCGAAGCGCTCGGCGTCGGGGCGGGTGAAGGGCAGGTCGGCCCGGTGGTCGCTGAGCTCGCTGACGAGGTCGCCGAAGACGGCGCCGGGCACGTGGCCGTCGACGAGGTACTGCTCGTGCCCGGTGACGAAGCGGCCGCTGGGCCGCCCGTCGGGGCCGGCGACGGAGACGACCGACGCGTCGACGACCACCATCTCGTCGGCCCCGATGTGGTCGGCGAGCCACTGGCTCGAGACGAGGGGGGAGGTCAGCACGGGAGGCATGCGGGCCACGGTACTGCCGACCCCTGTCATCGGCCAGGGCGCGCCTTCACGGCGCGTCACGATCGCGACGGGGCCGACCCGCGCCTCCTGCCGACGGAACGACCGAGCCGACCCGCGACTCCCGCGCCTCCCGCCGGCGGAACGACTGGGCCGACCCGCGACTCCCGCAGGTCGGCCCGGGCGAGCGACTACTTCCCGGTCGGGCCGGAGAAGCTCTCGATGTCCTGCAGCTCGAGCTCGGCGGTGGCCTGGGTCAGCTCGAGCAGGTCGGCGTCGAGGCCGGGGGCGAACTCCTCGAGGCGCTCGGGCGAGATCGTCGACGGGGCGCCGACGGGGGCCTGCTCGGTGGCGGTGAGGTCGGTGCCGTCGTTCGAGGGCGACGGGCCGCGGAAGATCTTGCTCGCCTCCGACTTGCCGTCGAGGTCGAAGCTGTACTGCTTGCTCTGCAGCCCGAGGTCGAGCAGCCTCTTCACCTCGGGGAACTGCTCGGCGTTGGTCTTGGGCACGGGCAGCAGCTTGTTCCACATCACGCCGAGCGACTCGAGGGCCTTCGCGTAGGCGTTCTCGTGCGCCTGGTCGCGGACGATCAGGTACGCGAGCGTGCCGCGGGCGACCGCGTTGTCGGTCATCTCGTAGATGCGGCACTTCTGCAGGCGGCCGGTCGACTCGAGCATGAGGTTGTACAGCAGGTCGAGGGGCAGGTTGCCGCTGTTGTAGACGTAGCTGCCGCTCCAGGGGTTGCCGACCGAGTCGACGGGCAGGGCGCCCTGGGCCCCCACGAGGTAGTGGTGGATGTTGCCCGTGTCGAGTGCGATGTTCAGCGGGGTCGCGCCGCCGGCACCGGGGGTGTCGAGCGGGTCGGTGAGCTTGCCGGTGTACTCGGGGCTCCCGTCGAGCAGGCGCGAGATGGTCGTGCCGATCAGCTCGACGTGGCTGATCTCCTCAGTGCCGACGCCCTGGATGAGGTCGCGGTACGGCTTCGCCGCCGGCCCGCGGAAGTTCATCGCCTGGAAGAGGTACTGCATCATCGTGCGCATCTCGCCGAACTGGCCGCCGAGGCCCTCCTGCAGCGCGTTGGCGGCGGCGGGGTCGGGCTCGCCGTCGGCGATCTCGTTGATCCAGGTCTGTGCGTGGAAGTACATGGGGCCTCCGTCGGTCCTGTGTCGGCGACGTCGTGCCGCCTCCCTCAGGCTGCGCCCCGGACGGGGGGTGCGGGCAGCCCCCCTGAGCTTTGCGAGAGTGGGCGTACCCCGTCGGTCCCCCTCCCGCACACCGGGTGGAGGCCCCGGGCCCGCGCCTAGCGCGACCGACGCGACGAGATGACGCCCGTGTCGAAGCCCATCAGGTTCAGCCCGCCGTTGAAGCGGGCGTGCTCGACCTTGATGCAGCGGTCCATGACGACGGTGAGGCCCTTCTCCTCGCCGTACCGCGCAGCCTCCTCGTCGTAGATCCCCAGCTGCACCCAGATCGTGCGGGCGCCGCTCGCCACGACGTCGTCGACCACCGACGCGATGTCGCTCGCCTTGCGGAACACGTCGACGATGTCGGGCACCTCGGGCAGCGACGCCAGGTCGGGGTAGGCCTTCTCGCCGAGGATCGTGTCGGCGTTCGGGTTGACGAAGTACACGCGCAGGTCGCTGGACTGCTGCAGGTACGTGCCGACGAAGTAGGAGGAGCGGGTGGCGTTGGGCGACGCGCCCACGATCGCGACGGACTTCGCCTCGCGGAGGATCGCCTGGCGCTCCTTCGCGGTCGGCCCGACCCAGGTGCGCTGCGACTTCAGCAGCTTGGCGAGCGGCGAGCTCGACGGCAGCTCGCAGGTGAGCCCGTTGGTCAGCTGCGTCGTGACGGTGTCGGTCATGACCGGTCTCCCTTGCTGGCTGCGGTCAGCGCCTGGTCGAGGTCGTCGATGATGTCGGCGGGGTCCTCGATGCCGACGCTGATGCGCACCGAGCCGGGCAGCACGCCGGCGTCGACCAGCTGCTGCTCGCTGAGCTGCGCGTGGGTCGTCGACCCGGGGTGGATCACGAGCGTCTTGGCGTCGCCGATGTTGGCGAGGTGGCTGGCGAGCTCGACCGACTCGATGAAGGTCTTGCCGGCGGCGCGGCCGCCCGCGAGCTCGAACGTGAAGACCGAGCCGGGCCCCTCGGGCAGGTACTTCGCCGCCCGCTCGTGGTGCGGGTGCTCGGGCAGGCCGGCCCAGCGCACCCGCTCGATGCGGGGGTCGGCGTCGAGCCACTCGGCGACCTGACGGGCGTTGTCGACGTGGGCGCGCATCCGGTACGGCAGGGTCTCGACACCCTGGGCGAGGAGGAACGCCGAGTGCGGGGCGAGCGCCGGCCCGATGTCGCGCAGCTGCTCGGCACGGAGGCGCGTGAGGAAGGCGTACTCGCCGAAGTTGCCCGACCAGTTCAGCCCGCCGTAGCTCGCCACCGGCTGGTCGAAGAGCGGGAACCTCTCGGTGTCCCACGCGAAGCGGCCCGACTCGACGACGACGCCGCCGAGGGTGGTGCCGTGCCCGCCGAGGAACTTCGTGGCCGAGTGGATCACCACGTCGGCGCCCCACTCGATCGGGCGGTTCAGGTAGGGGGTCGCGATGGTCGAGTCGACGATGAGGGGGATGCCCGCGGCGTGCGCGACCTCGGCGAGGCCCTCGAGGTCGGCGATCTCGCCGGAGGGGTTGGCGACGGTCTCGACGAAGAGCAGCTTCGTCGCGGGCGTGATCGCGGCGGCGTAGTCGGCCGGCTCGCTCGACTGCACGAACGTCGTCTCGACGCCGAACCGGCGCAGCGTGACGTCGAGCTGCGTGATCGACCCGCCGTACAGGTTGGCGCTCGCCACGATGTGGTCGCCGGCGCCCGCGAGGCTCGCGAAGGTGATGAACTGCGCGCTCAGCCCGCTCGAGGTGGCCACGGCCCCGAGGCCGCCCTCCAGGCTGGCGATGCGCTCCTCGAAGGAGGCGGTGGTCGGGTTCGCCAGGCGGCTGTAGATGTTGCCGTACTTCTGCAGGGCGAAGCGAGCCGCGGCGTCGTCGGTGTCGTCGAAGACGAAGGCGCTCGACTGGTAGATGGGGAGGGCGCGGGCGCCCGTCGCCGCGTCGGGGATGTTGCCCGCGTGGATAGCCCGCGTGCGGAAGCCGTACTCACGATCTGCCATGGGGCCACGCTAGCCGCTGCCCCTGACGGCCCCGGCTGGGAGGTCACAGAACTTCACAGTCGACCCGCACCTCCGGCGGGTGGGGAGGGACGAGCGACGGGTCAGAACGGGTTCGTGAGCCCGTCGACGACGGCCTCGATGGCCTCGCCCAGGACCTGCTTGACCCGGTGGGCGGCTTTGACGTGCCAGGGCGCCGAGCTCTCGAGGCTCCGCGCCGACGCGCGGCGGAGGACTCGGCGCGGGACCCTGCGGCGACACGGCTCGATGTCCGCGGCGGCGTCGGCCTCGACATCGGCGTCGGGGTCGGCCGCGTCACCGTCGCCCTGCGCGGCGCACTCGAGGCAGCGCGTGACCACCGGCTCGTGCGCCCCCGGGTGTGCCGTCCACGTGTGGCCGCAGGCCTCGCAGCGGGCGGCGGCCAGGCGACGGCGGGCGGCCCGGCCGGAGGGGCTCGGCCCGGCCGGGGACTTCGACCAGGTCTCGGGGGCGGGGGAGGCGCCGCCTACTTCCACGACGGGATCCAGTAGTGCAGGCGGATCCACTCCCAGTCCATCTGCTGGGCCGTCCACATCGGGTACCACCAGACCGACACGGCGACGGCCAGCACGAGGAAGCCCGCCGTGATCGAGAGGCCGCGGCGGCGACGGTCGAGGTCGTCGGTGCGGCGCCCCAACAGCAGTCCGATCACCGCGGCGAGGCCGAGCAGGAGGTAGGGCTCGAAGGCGATCGTGTAGAACTGGAACACCGTGCGGCCGGAGAACGCCAGCCACGGCAGGTAGCCCGCCGCGATGCCGACGAGGATCGCCCCGTGCCGCCACTCGCGGTGCCGCACCACCCGCCAGAGCAGGTAGAGGCAGGCCGCGACCGCGGCGTACCAGATCAGCGGGTTCGCGATCGAGGTGATCGCCTCGCCGCAGCGGGCGACGTCGCAGCCGGCCTGCCCGAGGTCGGTGCCCTGGTAGTACATGCTCGTCGGCCGGAGCATCAGCAGCCAGGTGAACGGGTTCGCCTGGTAGTCGTGCGGCGTCTGCAGCCCGACGTTGAAGGCGTAGACACCGGCCTCGTAGTGCCAGAAGTTCTGCACGACGTCAGGCACCCAGGCCAGTGCGCCCGTCCAGCGCTCGCCGGTCTCCTGCACCCAGTCGCGGTAGTACCCGCCGCCGGTGACGAACCAGCCCGTCCAGCTCACCAGGTACGCCACGACGGCGATCGGCACCGTGAGGAGGAAGCTCACCGGCGCCTGCTTGAAGAGGGTGCCCGACAGCCAGAACTCGACGCCGGCCCGGCGTCGGGCCAGCACGTCGACGACGACGGTGTAGACGGCGAACACGGCCAGGAAGTAGAGGCCGTTCCACTTGACGGCCGTCGCGAGGCCGCACATCAGCCCCGCGGTGACGAGCCAGGGGCGCGACCACAGGGCAGGGCCCCAGGCGGTGTCCCGACCGGCACCGCGCCTCCTCGCCAGCCAGGCCTCGAGACGGCCGGCGCTCTGTCGCCGGTCGAGCAGGACGGCGCCGAAGGCCAGCAGCCCGAACAGCATGACGAAGTTGTCGAGCAGCGAGACCCGCGACATCACGATCGCGTGGCCGTCGATCGCCATCAGGAAGCCGGCGATCGTGCCGACGAGCGTCGAGCGCAGCAGCACCGTGCCGATGACGGCGACGAGGGCCACCGCGAGCACGCCCGCGATCGCCGTGCTGAGCCGCCAGCCCGCCGGGTCGCCGGGGCCGAGGGCGGCCATGCCGAGCGAGATGAGCCACTTGCCGAGCGGGGGGTGCGCGACGAAGGAGGGGCTGGTCAGGAACCCGTCGGCGCCGCCCGCCGCGAACGAGGCGTCGTAGTCGGTCGGCCACGAGCCCTCGTAGCCGAGCTCGTGGAGGGTCCACGCGTCCTTGACGTAGTAGGTCTCGTCGAAGACGAGCGTGCCGGGCACCCCGAGGTGCCAGAGCCGCAGCAGGGCCGCGAGCACGGTGACGCCGATCGGGCCGCCCCAGCGCCAGGCGGTGCGACGTCCGGGGGTCGAGAGCAGCCGGCCCCACCAGGCGTCGACGCGGGTGAGGCGCGGGGCGTGCGCCGGCGGCGGGGCGGTCTCGCCGGCCTCGCCCAGGCCCGGGGCGGAGCCCTGCGCGAGGCCGTCAGGGCCCCGGGGAGGCGCGCCCTCGGCCTCGAGGAGCGCGTCGAACTCGCGCTCGCCCGGGGTCGTCATCGGGCCATCGTATTCGGCGCGTCGAGCGGCTCCGTCGCGCCGGGGGAGAATGACCGGGTGATCGTTCTCGCCGCGACCCCCATCGGCAACCTCGGCGACGCCTCGACGCGTCTCGTCGAGGCCCTCCGCAACGCCGAGGTGATCGCCGCGGAGGACACCCGCACGGCCATCCACCTCATGCGCGCCCTCGGCGTCGAGAACCGCCCGCGGCTCATCGCCCTGCACGAGCACAACGAGCGCGAGAAGGCGGGCGAGCTCGTGGAGCTGGCCCGCGCCTCCGACGTCCTGGTGCTGACCGACGCCGGGATGCCCGCCATCAGCGACCCCGGGTTCCCGCTCGTCGAGGCCGCCGCCGCCGCCGGCGTCACGGTCACCGCGCTGCCCGGCCCCTCGGCGGTGCTGATGGCGCTCGCCGTGTCGGGCCTGCCCACCGACCGCTTCAGCTTCGAGGGGTTCCTGCCGCGCAAGCAGGGCGACAGGCTGCGGGTGCTCGGCGCCCTCGTCGACGAGCGCCGCACGATGGTGTTCTTCGAGTCGCCGCACCGTCTCGCCGACTCGCTCGGCGACGTCGCGACCGCCCTCGGCGCCGACCGCCGCGTCGTCGTCTGCCGCGAGCTGACGAAGATGCACGAGGAGGTGCGGCGCGGGTCGGCCGCCGACCTCGCCGCCTGGGCGGCCGACGGCGTGCGCGGCGAGATCTGCGTCGTGGTCGAGGGGGCCCCCGAGCGCGAGTTCGACCTCGCCGCCGGGCTCGCGCAGGTGCAGGCGCTCGTCGCCGACGGCGCCCGCCTCAAGGAGGCCTCCGCCGACGTGGCCGCCGCCACCGGCCTCTCCCGCCGCGACCTCTACCAGGCCGCCCTCGCCGCCCGGGCCCCCCGCCCCTCCTGACCCGCCCCCGGGGCGCGGCGCCCCCCGCCCGGCCGGCCCGGCCTGTCCAGTGCGGCGGGTTGGTGTCCTCCTGGGCGGGCGAGCGCCCGCCCGCCCACAGGGACACGAACCCGCCGCACCGTTCGTGCTGCACCGCCGGGGAGGACGTCGACCCGCCGACCATGGCCGACAGCGAGCGTTCACCGCGGCTCACCAGTCCCGCGGCACGGTGGTCCCGCGCATCATCGCCTCGAACGCGGCCCTGTTCCAGACCCGGTCCCAGGTCGGGCGGCGGAAGTCGTACCCCTGCTCCCGGAGATCGTCTTCCCGGACCTTCTCGTCCCAGTGTTCGTCTCCGGTCATGAGCTCGGCCTCCGGCCCGTACTTGTACCGGCCGTCCGCCTCGAGCACCAGGCCGGGCCCGGTCGACCCCGGCAGCTCGCGCCACAGGCAGTCGACCTCGGCCCGGCGACCCGTCAGCAGCCGGAGGCGCACCTGCTGCTCGGGGCGACGCCAGCCGCCCTCGAAGCACCTGACCTGGACGAGCGACTCGAGCGGCGACTGCGACAGCGGGGTGCCCAGCCCCAGTGCGGATCTCGCCCGCCGCGCGCCGGGATGGCGGGGGCGCCGCTCCAGCTCGTCCGACAGCTCGTCCAGCTCGACCATCCCGTGGAGGAGGGCGTGGTCGATCATCGGCACGGAGACGATCAAGGAGTGCGCGAGGGCGACGTCGACGAGCGTCCGTGCCAGGGGCGTCAGCCAGAAGTCGCCGATCGGCACCGGGTCGCAGGGCAGCGTCGAGCGGTGCGCCCGGATGCTGGCCTCCGACCGGCCGCCCGACACCTCGGTGCGGAGCGCGTCGAGCCGGTCGGGGAGCCCGCCGACGACGGGCAGCCCGAAGAGGACGGCCGCCGAGCGGTGGCTCACCACGAGTTCTCGGGGGCGCGTGGCGACCACGGCACGTGCCCGCGCGACGAAGCGCCCCCTCGCGTCCAGGGCCTGCCAGACGTCTCCCTCGAGGTAGGCCCCCGGGGCGACCCGGACGAGCACGCCCCTCCGGGTGAGTCGGCTCTGCGCGTTGCGGTCGACGCCGCGACGGGCGAGTTGGCGGGAGGTCGCGATGACCAGGTCTGAGGGGTCCACGGAGGTGATCCTGGGAGACGACCCGCGACTCCCTGGCGTCCTTCCGTGGGGCTGCGGAGGGACCGGCGCTCCCGCGTCCTGGGGAGGGACGCCGTCGAGCGCAGGTGCGGCGGATCCGTGTCCTGGTGGGCGGGTCGTCGCGCACCCGCCCACGAGGACGACGACCCGCCGCAGCCGGCGAGGCGAGGAGAGCGCGCCGCCGAGGCCCGGCACCTGCCCTGAGGAGGCCCGGGGGGAGGCGCGGGCCGCGTCACGGGGGCGGTGGCCGCACCTAAGATGGTGGCCATGCCCGCCGGCGACTCCTTCTTCATCGCAACGCCCATCTTCTACGTCAACGACGTGCCGCACATCGGCCACGCCTACACCGAGGTCGCGGCCGACGTGCTCGCGCGCTGGCACCGCCAGCGCGGCGACGACACGTGGCTGCTGACCGGCACCGACGAGCACGGCCAGAAGATCCTGCGCACCGCGACCAGCCACGACGTCACCCCGCAGCAGTGGGCCGACAAGCTCGTCACCGAGTCCTGGAAGCCGCTGCTCGAGACCGTCGACATCAGCAACGACGACTTCATCCGCACGACCGACGAGCGCCACGAGGCCGGCGTGCAGAAGTTCCTGCAGAAGCTGTACGACGACGGGTTCATCTACCAGGGCGAGTTCGAGGGCTCGTACTGCGTCGGCTGCGAGGAGTACAAGCAGCCCGGCGACCTCGTCGAGGGCACCGGGCCGTTCGAGGGCGAGCAGGTCTGCGCGATCCACTCGAAGCCCGTCGAGCTGCTGAAGGAGAACAACTACTTCTTCCGCATGAGCGACTTCGAGCAGCGCCTGCTCGACCTCTACGAGCAGCAGCCCGACTTCGTGCAGCCCGAGACCGTGCGCAACGAGATCGTGCAGTTCGTGCGGCAGGGCCTCCGCGACCTCTCCATCTCGCGCCAGAGCTTCGACTGGGGCGTCAAGGTCCCGTGGGACGAGGAGCACGTCGTCTACGTCTGGTTCGACGCCCTCCTCAACTACGTCACCGCCATCGGCTACGGCGTCGACGACGAGCAGTTCCGTCGACGCTGGCCGGCCGTGCAGCTCGTCGGCAAGGACATCGCCCGGTTCCACGCCGTCATCTGGCCCGCCATGCTCATGGCCGCGGGCCTCCCGGTGCCGAAGGCGGTCTTCGGCCACGGCTGGCTGCTCGTCGGCGGCGAGAAGATGTCGAAGTCGAAGCTGACCGGCATCGCCCCGCAGCAGATCACCGACGTCTTCGGCGCCGACGCGTTCCGCTACTACTTCATGCGCGCCATCACGTTCGGCCAGGACGGCAACTTCAGCTGGGAGGACATCGCGGCCCGATACCAGGCCGAGCTCGCGAACGGCTTCGGCAACCTGGCCTCCCGCGTCGTCGCGATGATCACCCGCTACTTCGACGGGGTCGTCCCCGTCGCCGGCGAGCTGACCGACGCCGACCTCGCGATCCGCGAGACCGAGCTGCGCGTGACAGCCGCGGCCGACGCCGCGATCGAGCGCTTCGCGATCAACGAGGCGCTGGCGTCCATCTGGGAGCTCGTCGACGCTCTCAACGGCTACATCACCGAGCAGGAGCCCTGGGCCCTCGCCAAGCACGACGACCAGCGTGAGCGCCTCGCGACGGTGCTCAGCACCGCCCTCCGCGGCCTCGGCACGCTCACCGTGCTGCTCTCGCCCTTCATCCCGACCGCGACGCACACGCTGTGGGAGTCCATCGGCCAGGGCACGCTGACCAGCCAGCCGGTCGACCGGGCCGCCGAGTGGTCGAGCGCGCCGGCCGTCGTGCCGCTCGCCGCCGGGCTCTTCCCGCGCATCGAGCAGCCGGAGCCGGCGGCGTGAGCGACGCCGACCGCGACGCGGCCGCCCCCGGGGGCGACGCTCCCGCGCACGTCCGCCACCGCGCCTCCACCGAGTCCGGCGGGCAGACGCGCGACCTGACGTACCCGCCGAGTCCGCAGGCCCTCGTCGTGCCCGTGTACGACAACCACACGCACCTCGAGATCGCCGACGGCGAGAACTCGCTCGACTACCGCGAGCACCTCGACCGGGCGTCGAGCGTCGGCGTCCGCGGGGTCGTGCAGGTCGGCACCGACCTCGAGACGTCGCGCTGGTCGGCCGCGATCGCCGCCCGCGAGCCGCGCGTGCTCGCCGCCGTCGCGCTGCACCCCAACGAGGCGCCCGCCCTCGCCGCCCGCGGCGAGCTGGCCGACGCCCTCGCCGAGATCGACGAGCTCGCTTCGCGCCCCCGCGTGCGGGCGATCGGCGAGACCGGGCTCGACTTCTTCCGCACCGGCGAGGAGGGCCGCGACGCCCAGATCGAGTCGTTCGTCGCCCACGTCGAGATCGCGAAGAAGCACGGCCTGGCCCTGCAGATCCACGATCGCGACGCCCACGACGAGGTCGTCGACCTGCTGCTCGAGGTCGGCGCCCCCGACAAGACCGTCTTCCACTGCTTCAGCGGCGGCCCCGAGCTCGCGAGCATCCTCGCCGAGAACGGCTGGTACGCCTCGTTCGCGGGCACCGTCACGTTCAAGAACGCGCAGCCCCTCCGCGACGCGCTGGTGCAGCTGCCCCGCAGCCTCGTCATGGTCGAGACCGACGCGCCGTACCTCACGCCGACGCCGTTCCGCGGCCGGCCAAACGCGCCGTACCTCATCCCGCACACGCTGCGGTCGATGGCCGAGACGATCGGCACCGATGTGTCGATGCTCGCCGCCCAGATCTCGTCGAACACCGAGCTGGTCTACGGCTCGTGGACGGACGAGCCCGTGACGGTCGAGGGCTGATGTCGCGCTCGACCCTGCTGGGCCCCGCCGAGATCCGCGACCTCGCCGACCTGCTCGGCATCCAGCCGACGAAGAAGCTCGGCCAGAACTTCGTCCACGACGCCAACACGGTGCGGCGCATCGTCGCGGCCTCCGGCGTCTCGGCCGGCATGTCGGTCGTCGAGATCGGCCCGGGCCTCGGCTCGCTCACCCTCGGCCTGCTCGAGGCGGGGGCCGACGTCGTCGCCGTCGAGATCGACAAGCGCCTCGCCGAGCAGCTGCCGAAGACCGTCCAGCTGCTGCAGCCGGCCGCCGACCTGCGGGTGATCGTCGACGACGCGATGCGCGTCGTCGCGCTGCCCTCCGAGCCGTCGCACCTCGTCGCGAACCTGCCCTACAACATCAGCGTGCCCGTGCTGCTGCACTTCCTCGAGCACTTCCCGTCGCTCGAGCGCGGGCTCGTCATGGTCCAGGCCGAGGTCGGCCTGCGCCTCGCCGCCGAGCCCGGCTCGAAGATCTACGGCGCCCCGAGCATCAAGGCGGCCTGGTACGGCGAGTTCTCGACGGCCGGCCAGGTCAGCCGCCAGGTGTTCTGGCCCGTGCCGAACGTCGACAGCATCCTCGTCGCGTTCGACCGGCGCGAGCCCCGCGGCACCGAGCAGGAGCGCCTCGCCGTCTTCGAGCTGGTCGACGGCGCCTTCCAGCAGCGACGCAAGATGCTCCGCCAGTCGCTCTCGGGCGTCTTCGGGTCGTCGGCGGCCGCCTCCGAGGCGCTGGTCGCCGCCGGGCTCGAGCCGACCGAGCGCGGCGAGCAGCTGACCGTCGACGACTTCCTCCGCATCGTGCGCGCGAGCGGACGTGGGGGAGGCGCCGCCCCGGTCGCCGAGGGCGCTCCCGAGGCAGACTGACCCCGTGAGCACCCACGACGACCCCTCGACGCCGCGTCGTCGCGCGTCGTCGGATCGCCGGTCCGCCGACGGCGCGACCGCTGCCGCCGCAGCCTCAGCCGCCGCGGGAGGCGTGCCCCCGCGCGGCGTCAGCGGCCACGAGCAGACCATGAGCGACGCCCGGCTCGGCGCCGGCACCGGCCGCAGCGCCGAGCAGTGGTTCGCCCTCCTCGACGCGGCGGGCTCCACGACGCGGTCGCACACGCAGATCGCGCGCTGGCTGGTCGACGAGCACGAGGTGCCGGGCTGGTGGGCTCAGAGCATCACCGTGCGGTACGAGCAGGCCAGGGGGATGCGCCTCCCCGGTCAGCAGGCCGACGGCACGTTCTCGGTGTCGGTCAGCCGCAGCCTGCGCGGCGGCCAGCTCGAGCTGCTCGACCTCGCGGTCGAGCGCTTCGCCGCCTTCGCGGGCGGCCCGCCCGACTCGACGAGCCGCTCGGCGAAGCACCCCACGGCGCGCTGGCGGCTGCCGAGCGACGAGTCGCTGCTGCTCACCGTGGCTCCGCCGGTGGGCGGCAAGTGCTCCGTCAGCCTGACCCTCAGCAGGCTCCGCCTGCCCGAGCGGGTCGAACCCGTCAAGCAGGAGCTCACGAAGGCCTTCCGCGTCGTGAGCGACCGGCAGATCTGACTAGGTTGGGAGTCATGACGACCGTGGCCGCCCCGACCGTGGTCCACACGCGTGCCCCCGGCAAGATCAACGTCTTCCTGGCCGTCGGCGACCTGCAGGGCGACGGCTACCACGAGCTGGCGACCGCCTACCAGGCCGTCTCGCTCTACGAGGACGTGCGGGCGCGCCACTCCGACGACTTCACCGTGCGCGTCTCGGCGGGCCCGGGCGTCGACGTCTCCGGCGTGCCCACCGACGAGAGCAACCTGGCCATCAAGGCCGCCCGCCTCCTCGCCGCCACGACGGGCTGGGCCGGCGGCGTCGACCTCACCATCGACAAGGCCGTGCCGGTCGCCGGCGGCATGGGCGGCGGCTCGGCCGACGCGGCGGCGACCCTGCTCGCGTGCGACACCCTGTGGCAGACCGGCGTGGGGCGCGACGAGCTGCTGCGGCTCGCGGCCGAGCTCGGGGCCGACGTGCCCTTCGCCTTCGCCGGGGGCACCGCCGTCGGCACCGGTCGCGGCGACGAGCTGAGCCCCGCCCTCGCCAAGGGGCAGTTCCAGTGGGTGCTCGCCCTCGCCGACTTCGGCCTCTCGACCCCCACCGTCTACCGCGAGCTCGACGAGCACCGCCGCCGCCACCAGAGCGACATCGCGCCGGTGCGGCAGCCCGTCGTCGACGCCGGGGTGCTGCAGGCGCTGCGCGCCGGCGACGCCGGCATGCTCGCCGACAGCATGCACAACGACCTCCAGGCGCCGGCGCTGCACCTCGAGCCGGGTCTCTCCGCGGTGCTCGAGCTCGGCGAGAGCAACGGGGCGCTGGCGGGCATCGTCTCCGGCTCGGGGCCGACCGTGGCGTTCCTCACCGCCGACCTCGACAGCGCCCTCGAGCTGCAGATCGCGCTCAGCGCGGCACGGCTCACGGTGCTGAGGGCGACGGGGCCGGTGCACGGCGCCCGCGTCGTCGCCGACTGAGGCGGGCGTGAGAGCCGCGCCGGCCGGAGCCGACCATTCTCGCCCGACCGGAGCGGGACCTGGACCGGGACCTGTCGGCTCGACCCGCGACTCCTCGACGCCTGACTCCGAGACGGCGATCCGAGAGAGATCCGTTCTGCCGAGCCCCGAGACCAGGGCTGCCCAGCCGCCTGCGGGCTGATCACTCTCGAATTTGAGACCCGCGTCGGCCGGATCTCCCCGTTTCTCCGCCGCCGAGGTCGGAACCGGACGACCCGCGCTCCGCGACTCCTCGACTCGCGACTCTCCGACCCGCGACTCCCCGACTCCGCGACCCCTCGACCCGCGATGCGAGAGAGATCCGTGCTCCCCAGACCTGAGATCGGGCCGTTCAGGCCGCGCGCGGGCCGATCACTCTCACATTGGGAGGGAGAGAGGCTGGGAGCAGGAGCAGGAGCAGGAGCAGGAGCAGGGGCGGCGTCGGCCCGCAGCGGCGCCCGCCACCAGGGCCGCCACCAGCGGCACCCGCCACCGCTCAGCGCGTGTAGCGCAGCACGTTCGTGCGGGTCAGCGACCACTCCTCGTCGAGGTGGAACCCGACGCTGCCGAGCTCGTCGGTGACGCGGGGGCGCCAGTCCTGCTTGTCGCTCGTGATCAGCCAGACGACGTCGAGGTCGGCCGTGCGGTCGAGCACGTCGCCGAGGTCGTGCTGGGTCTCCCACAGGCCGTCGGTCTCGGCGCCGGGCGTCTCGAGGGTGAAGTCGGACATGCCCTCGAACGCGGCCGGGTAGGTGTCCTGGATGATCCGCGACGTGGCGTGGGGGTGACGCCGCACGGGGCCGAAGACGAGTCCCTCCGCGGTGCCGGCGGGCTCCTCCGCGCGCTCGCGGGCGACGAGGGCCGCGACCTGGTCCCAGGCCGCGGAGTCCTTGGCCTCGGGCTCGCGCTGCTCGAGCCAGCTGGGGGTCGTGAGCACGACGGCCACGAGCAGCACGAGGGCGATCACGCGCCGCCAGGGGATCGCGGCCACGGCGACGGCCATCGTCATGGCGACGGCGGGGGTGCCGAAGGTCAGGTACCGGGGCGAGTACAGCGGGTCGACGACCAGCGAGACGCCGACGAGCCCGACCGTCGGCACGATGAGCCAGGGCAGCACGACCTCGGCGAAGCCGCGCGCGGCCGGGGCGAGGCGCAGCGCCAGCACGACGAGGGTCGACGCCATCGCGAGGATCGCGAAGACGGCGAAGTTCTCGTTGCCGATGAACCACTGGGTCACCAGCACGCCGCGCAGGGTGTCGAAGTTCGGCCGCTCGATCCAGCTGACCTGCCCGTTCTGCCCCGAGATGAACCAGGCGAGCGGGAGGCAGGCGAGGCCGGCCACGACGGCGCCGCCGAACCACCCGACGAAGGCGCGGCGCGACGAGCGCACCGAGTCGCGCACGACGCCGCCGAGCTGGGTCGCGGTGCGGAGCGGCCCCGTGGCCGACCCCGCGGCGGCGCCGGCCGGCACGACGACGACCGAGCCCGTGCGGGCCCACTCGTCGACGCGCCCCACCTGGTCGCGCTGGTCACGGTGGTCGCGCACGACCCGGACGATCATCGTCACGGCGTGGCCGACGACGAGCAGCGCCAGGTAGAGGAAGAACGCGGCGGCGACGACCGCGAGCACCCCGTAGGCGACCCACCAGAGCGCCACCGAGCGGCGGGTGCGGGCCACGCCGTCCTCCGAGGTGCGGCGGGCGGCCACGACGAGCACGAGGGTCAGGGCGACGGCGAACATCGCCGACAGGGCGTACGAGCGGCCCTCGCCGCCCATCCAGGTGACGCGGGGCAGCAGGCAGAACAGCAGGCCGGCCACGACGGCGGTGCGGCGGTCCACGAGGATGCGCGTGAGGGCCACCGTGAACCCGGCCGCGGCGCCCGTCGCGAGGGCGCTCGGCACGCGCAGCGACGTCGGCGAGTACGGGAAGACGTCGAACCAGAGGTGCATGAAGGCGTAGTACGTGGCGTGCACGAGGTCGACGGTGTGGATCATCGTCCAGAGCTGGCCCCAGGTGCGGGTGGCCGAGACGACCGTCGCGGCCTCGTCGTACCAGACCGAGGGCACCCCGAGGAAGGCCCCCGACACCACGGTCGCGAGCAGGCCGATGAGGACGGCGTCGGCGTGACGGGCGTGCAGGAGGCGCGCGACGGCCCCGCGAGGGCGCCCGGCCGGGCGGTCGGCACGGCCGTCGGCGGTGCCGGGGGCCGTGCCGTCGGCGGTGCCGGTGGTCGGGGATACAGTGGGCGCGGCCGCGTCGCCCGCGGCTGGTCTCAGGAGGTCCGCCATGTCGTCACTGCCCCCTCTCGTGTCGTCTGTCAGGGTGTCCGCCGCGCGGGCCGTCGCCGGCCCGGAGGGGTCGGCCACCGCCCCGGAGGACGACGTGCGCTGGTCGCGCAGCGTCCGCCTGCCGGGCTTCGGTCTCGACGCCCAGGGCCGGCTGCGGGCAGCGCGGGTGCTGGTCGTGGGTGCCGGTGGGCTGGGCGCACCAGTCGTCCAATATCTCGCAGCCTCCGGTGTGGGGACGCTGGGAATGGTCGACGACGACGTCGTCGACCGCTCGAACCTACAACGTCAGGTGCTCTTCTCGCCGAGCGACGTCGGCCGGCCGAAGGCCCACGTCGCGGCCGAGCGCGTCCGTGCCGCGGCCCCGGAGGTCGAGGTCGTCGTGCACCCCGTGCGGCTCACGGCGGTGACCGCGTCGCTCCTCGACGGGTACGACCTCGTCGTCGACGGCAGCGACTCGTTCGACACCTGCTACCTCGTCGCCGACGAGGCCGCGGCCCGGGGGCTGCCCGTCGTCTGGGGGTCCGTCTCCCGCTTCGACGGCCAGGTCTCCGTCTTCTGGGACGCCGCCCCCGACGGCCGGGCCGTCGACTACCGCGACCTGCACCCGGCGCCGCCGGCCTCCGGCTGGGACGAGTCCTGCGCCGACGTCGGCGTCCTCGGCCCGCTCTGCGGCACCGTGGGCGGCGTCATGGCCTCCGAGGCGGTCAAGCTGCTGACGGGCGTCGGCGAGCCCCTCCTCGGCCGCGTGGTCACCCTCGACGCCCTCGGCGGCTCGTGGCGCGAGAGCCGGCTGCGGCGGGCTCCGCACCGGGCGGCCGAGCGGGAGCGCGCGGCCGCGGCCCGGCGGCGGGCCGACCCCGAGGAGTCGCGGGTCGAGCCGAGCGCGTCGGCGGGCCCGGTCGTGACCACCGCCTCCCCGGCTGCTCCTGCCGCCCCCTCGGAGGCTCGGGCCGTCGGGCCCGACGTGAGCGCCGACGACCTCGCCGAGCTGCTCACGGCGCGGGAGGAGGGCGTGGCCGAGTTCACCCTGCTCGACGTGCGGGAGCCCGACGAGCACGACTTCGCGCACCTGCCGGGCGACGTCACGGCGCCCGGCCTCGGCGTGCGGACGCGGCAGCGGCCCGAGCTCGACCCCGCGGTGCCCGTGATCGTCTACTGCGCACGGGGGCCCCGGGCACGGGCGGCCGCCGACCTGCTCGCGGGGGAGGGCTTCGACGTGGCCGTGCTCGACGGCGGCATGCTCGGCTGGCAGCTGCGCGCCGACGCCGCGGCCCGTCGCTGAGGCCGCCCGTCCCCGCCCGCAGCTGACGCGCCACGTCCCCGCCCGCTGACCGGTGGCGGCGCATTTTCTCAAATTTGAGAGTGATCCGGTGAGAACGAGGGTCGGAGCCCCGGCCCTGCGGTGCTGGCGACCGAGATGCTCTCGTTCTGCGCCGCCGCGCGCTCGACTGAGCCGCCGCCCGACTCCGCGCCCCGCGCCGCCCGCCCGGTCGGCTCAGCCCGCGCCGCCGCGCGCCCGGCTCAGCCGCCGGCGAACGGCGGCATGACGTCGACGACGTCGCCGTCCGCCACGAGCTGCTCGCGGTCGCGCGTCGTGAGCCCGTCGACGAGGAACGAGCAGCGCAGCAGCACGTCGCGCCAGTCGGCGGCCGACGTGCCCTCGACCGGCCGCACCTCGGCGAGCAGCCGCCCGACGGTCGCGCGCTCGTCGTCGGGCAGCTCGACGACCTGCTCGTCGAGGCCGACGGCCGCGCGGGCCGCCGCGAAGAACCTCAGGGTCGCTCGGGTCACGTCAGCCTCCGATGGCGCTCATCGACCGCGCGGGCTGCACGAAGTCGGGTCGGTCGATGCCGTGCGAGGCGGGCTTCGTCCACATCGCCCCGCGCCAGAGGTCGGCGAGCTCGCGGTCGTCGGCCCCGGCCCGCATCGGGTCGCGGAGCCCGGTCTCGGCGTCGCCGAACAGGCAGCTCCGCACGCCGCCCTCGGCGGTGAGCCGGGTGCGGCGGCAGTCGCCGCAGAAGGGGTCGCTGACCGAGGCGATGATGCCCACGGTGCCGGCCAGCCCGGCGTCGGCGCCGTGGCCCACGACGTCGAAGCGCTCGGCGGGCGCGCCGTCGCGCGGTGCGGCGTGGGGGCTGAGCACGAAGCGCTCGGCGAGGCGCGTGCGGATGTCGAGGGAGGTGACGAAGGAGTCGCGCTCCCAGGTGTGGTCGGCGTCGAGGGGCATCTGCTCGATGAACCGCAGCTCGTGGCCGCCGGCGAGCGCCCAGGCCAGCAGGTCGGCGGCCTCGTGGTCGTTGACGCCCGGCAGCAGCACCGCGTTGATCTTGACCGGGGTGAGGCCCGCGGCGGCTGCGGCGTCGACGCCCGCGAGCACCTTGTCGAGGAAGGGGCGTCGGGTGAGCTGCGTGAAGGTCTGGGCGTGCAGCGAGTCGAGCGACACGTTCACGCGGTCGAGGCCCGCGTCGCGGAGCGCCTGGGCCCGCTGCGCCAGGCCGATCGCGTTCGTCGTGAGCGACACGTCGGGCCGGGGCTCGAGCGCCGCGACGCGACGGACGATGTCGACGAGGTCGGCCCGCAACAGCGGCTCGCCGCCGGTGAAGCGCACCTGCCGCACGCCGAGGTCGCGCACGCCGATCGCGACGAGGCGCACGATCTCGTCGGCGCTGAGGGCCTGGTCCTTCGGCAGCCAGGGCAGCCCCTCGGCCGGCATGCAGTAGGTGCAGCGCAGGTTGCACTTGTCGGTCAGCGACACCCGGAGGTCGCTGGCGACGCGCCCGAAGCGGTCGAGCAGGCCGGGGGCCCGGTCGGCGGAGGGGCGCGCGGGGAGGCCGGCGTCGGCGCTGCCGGCTCCGACCTCGCCGGTGCGCCGGGGGAGGGCTGGCAACCCGAGCGAGACCGTCATGCGACGACTGTAGGCGAACCACGCGGACGCCGCAGGCCGGAGGCGCGGTGACCGCGGTGCGCACAGGCCCGGTCGCGCTGCCGCCGGCTCGGCGCGGGGCCGTCGGGGGTCGTCCCGGGGGAGTCGGCGGGTCCGTGTCCTCGCCGGTGCGGGCCCCCGCTGCACCGGGGAACGCCCGCCGGTCAGCGGATCGTGACGAAGCCCGGGTCGACCGTCACCGTCACCGGGGCGCCGGCGTGCAGCACGGCGGGGTCGGCGTCGCCGAGGGGCACCTCCGCGGTGGCCAGGTGACCGCCCCGGTCGGTGGCCACCAGCACGGCCAGCCGCGAGAGACGCTGCTCGGTGCGGACGACGCGGGCGGCGAGGGCGGCGGGCGCCGCGCCTCCTGCAGGGAGGTCCCCCGGGGCGGCCACCCGGCCGGCCCCGCCGCGGCCGGGGGCGGAGAGCACCAGCGCCTCGGCCGGGAAGGCGACCCGGGGCGGCCCCGTCGCGGCCCGCGGGCGCGTCGACGTCAGCACGAGCCCGCCCGGCAGCTCGGCGGTCAGCGTGCCCGGCCCCTCGTGGACCGCCGTGGGCGACCACACCGTGGCGCCGGTCAGCGACGCGACGTAGGGGGTGTGCGGGTCGAGCAGCACGGCGGTCGGGCTGCCGTGCTGCACGGCGGCTCCCCGCTCGAGCACGACGACCCGGTGCGCGAGGGCCCCCGCGTCGACCGGGTCGTGGGTCACGAGCACCGTCGGCACGGCGACCCCGCGCAGCAGCTCGGCGAGGGCCGCCCGGAGCTCGGCCCGCGCCCCGGCGTCGAGTGCGGCGAGCGGCTCGTCGAGCAGCAGGAGTCGCGGGTCGGCCGCCAGCGCCCGCGCCACCGCCACACGCTGGGACTGGCCGCCCGACAGCTCGCCGGGGCGACGCCCGGCCTGGTCGGCGAGCCCCACGCGGGCGAGCTCGTCGCGGGCGCGCGCCCGGGCGCGGGTCGCCGGCACGCCCGCGCGCGGAGGCCGAAGGCGACGTTCTCGAGGGCGGTGAGGTGCGGGAAGAGGCGGTAGTCCTGGAAGACGGTGCCGACGTCGCGGTCGCGGGCGGGGACGCTGCGCGCCGGGCCCTGCGCCGCCCGGCCGCCGGCCGTCGAGCCGCCCTCCAGCGGCCGCCCGTCGAGCACGACCGCCGACCCGTCGGCCGGCAGCAGCCCGGCCAGAGCCCCGAGCACGGTCGACTTGCCGGCGCCGTTGGGCCCGAGCAGGGCGACCACCTCGCCGGGCGCGACGTCGAGGTCGAGGGCGAGCCGGAACGCCCCGCGCGCGACGTGCAGCCGCGCCGAGAGCCCGGCCCCGGCCCCGAGCTCGGCGGCCGCTGCGCCCCCGCTCACCGCGCCCCCGTCGTCAGCCACCGGTCGCGCAGCAGCAGCAGCACCCCGACGCCGACCGCGAGCAGCAGCAGCGAGATCGCGACGGCGCTCTCGGGGTCGCTCTGCTGGGCGAGGTAGACGCTCGTCGGCAGGGTCTGGGTGCGCCCGGGGAAGGTGCCGGCGAAGGTGATCGTCGCGCCGAACTCGCCGAGGGCGCGGGCGAAGCAGAGCACGGCGCCCGCCGCGACGCCGGGCGCCACGAGCGGCACCGTCACGCGCCGGAAGGCGTACCAGCGCGACGCGCCGAGCGACGCGGCGGCGGCCTCGAGCCCCCGGTCGACCCCGCGCAGGGCCCCCTCGACGCTCAGCACGAGGAAGGGCATCGCGACGAAGGTCTGCGCGATCACGACGGCGCCCAGGGTGAACGGCACGGTGACGCCGAAGGCGGCGTCGAGGGGCCGCCCGATGAGCCCCTGGCGCCCGAGCAGGTAGAGCAGCGCGACGCCGCCGACCACGGGCGGCAGCACGAGCGGCACGGTCACGACGGCGCGCAGCAGGCGACGCCACGGCGCCGCCCAGCCGTCGCTCGTCGTCAGCAGCCAGGCCAGCGGCACGCCGAGCACCAGGCTGAGGGCGGTGGCCAGCAGGGCGCTGGTCAGCGAGAGCCGCAGGGCGTCGAGCACGCCCTCGCTGAGGAGTCGCGGCGCCAGCGTCGCCCACGGCGCCCGCACCAGCAGGGCGACGGCGGGCAGCACGAGCAGCGCGAGGCCGACGAGCGCGGGCACGAGCACGAGCACCGGGAGGCGGCGGTCACGGGCCCCGGGCCGCGTCGCGACCGCGCCGCGCCCCGCCTCGGAGGCCGGCCCTGCCCCGGAGCCGGCCCCGGAGGCCGCCCTGGCCTCAGCCGACCCGGAAGCCGGCATCGGCGAGGGCGTCCTGCCCGGGGTCGGAGAGCACGTACGCGAGGAAGGCGTCGGCCACGGTCGGGTCGGGAGCGTCGCGCAGGCGTGCCCCGAGGTACGCCGTCGTCAGGGCGTCGGCACCGCCGACGTCGACGCCCTGCACGCGGTCGCCGGCGGCCGCGACGTCGGTCTCGTAGACGAGCGCGGCGTCGACCTCACCCAGCTCGACCTTGGTCAGCGCGCTCTTCACGTCGGGCTCGAGGGTGGCGGGCACGACGTCGACGCCCTCGGCCTCGAGCAGCTGCCGGGCGAGCGCGCCGCAGGGCACCTCGACGGCGCAGAGCGCGACCGAGACGTCGGGGTCGGCGAGGTCGGCGAGGGAGTCGACGCCGCCCGGGTCGCCGGCCGGCACGGCGATCTCGAGGGCGTTCCGCGCGAACGTGGTCGGCTCGCCCTCGACGAGCCCCGCGTCGACGACGGTCTGCATCGTCGCGCTGCTCGCGCTGAGGAAGGCGTCGACGGGCGAGCCGGAGACGATCTGCTGCGCGAGCGCCGAGCTGCCGCCGTAGCTCACCGTCACGGTCGTGCCGGGGTTCGCCGCCTCGAACTCGGCGGCGAGGCGGTCGACGGTCTCCGTCAGCGAGGCCGCGGCGAGCACGGTCACCTCGCCCGACAGCGCGGGCGTCGCCCGGCCCGGGGCGGTCGTGCCCGCGGTCGAGTCGTCGCCCTGACCGAGGTCGCTGGCGGAGCACCCCGCGGAGGCGGCCAGCACGCCGAGCCCGACGAGGGCGGCGGCGAGGAGGCGGGGTGCGCGTGACCGGGTCGGCATGCGACGATCCTAGGCCGACGCCCCCGGCGGCCCGGCGGCCCCGGTCGACCTCGCCGCCCCGGCGGAGCTGCCCCCGACGCCCCCGACATCCCCGACGCCCCGGGCGCCCGCGACGCCCCCGCCCCCGAGGGCGGCACGCCCGCCCCGGCCCCGCGGCCAGCGCGGGTGGCGCAGTCGCCGGCCCCCCGCCTCCGCCAGGTCCGCCAGCCGGTCGAGCCAGCCGGCCCCGGCGCGGAGGATCGTCCCGAGCAGGATGACCAGCACCGCCGCCGCGAGCGACGACCTCTGGAGCGCCTGGCCCGGCTCGAGCTGCCGCACGAGCAGCGCGAGCGGGATCGCCAGCCACTCCCACCGCCCGGTCATCGCGACGAACGGCACGAGCAGCAGCGCGTACCAGGGGTAGCGGGGGCTGACGGCGACGAGGGTCACGCCGATCATCACCAGCTGGCCGAGCCACGGGTCGCCGGACGGCGTCCTCACCCAGACGACGACGCCCGTCACGAGCAGCACGAGGGCGACCACGGGCGTCGCGACGGAGTCGGGGAGGTACGCCGAGGCGAAGACGAATCGCGAGCCGTCCTCGTAGCCCTCCTCGGTGAGGTAGCCGGGCAGGTAGCCGAGCACGCCGATGCCCGTCGACACGACGTACGGCACGTAGAGCACGGCGAAGGTGACGATCGAGGCGACGATCACCCGCACCGGCTGGCGGCGCAGCAGCGCTGGCGCGGCGATGACCGGGATGAGCTTCGTCGCGATCGCGGCGCCCAGCGCGACGCCGCCGCGCCAGCCCGCGCCGCGGGCGACGAACAGCGAGGCGACGACGACGAGCACGGCGCCGAGCAGGTCGACGTGCGAGTTCGTCACGCCCTCGCCGAGCACGAGCGGGCACCAGCCCCAGAGCGCCGCCCACCGCGGGTCGAGCCCGCGCCGCCGCAGGGCGACGAGCAGGGCGGCCGTCGTGCCGAGCACGAGCAGCGCCCCGGCGAGCTGGAAGGGCAGGAACTCCACGTCGGCGGGCACCACCGAGCGCACCGCCCAGAACCACAGCTCGGCGGTCGGCGGGTAGATGGTCGGCACCTCGGGCCGGTTGATCGCGGTGCAGACCACGTCGCCGGTCTCGGTGTCGTAGGCGCGGTGGATCTGCCGGTCGGGCTGGCTGCAGCGCTGGCCGATCGTGCCGTCGTCGCGGGTGAAGTCGGCCGCGGGCGGGAAGATCCACTCCGGCCGCAGGTCGCGCAGCTCGCCGGAGTCGGGCGTGTACGTGTACGGCGAGGTGCCGGCGCCCTGCACGATGCCGTCCCAGGCGTAGCGGGCCGGGTCGGTGCTGGTGTTCGGCGGGCCCACGAGGGCGGCGCCGCCGAGCAGCGCCGTGCCGGCGAGCACGAGGGCGGTGACGGCCCGCAGGGGCACCCGTCGCAGCAGCACGACGGCGAGCGCGAAGAGGGCCCAGCACGCGGCCGTCCAGAGCACGTAGGAGTCGCGGAGGTCCTTCTCGAGGAAGCCCAGCTCCAGCACACCCCAGGCCACGGTCGCCGCCAATCCGGAGACGGCCACGGCCGCGAATAGAGTACGCACGCGACCAGTCTGGACGACTCCGCCCTGGGAGGTCGTTCCCGCACCTCGCAGAGACGGCCCCCATGAGACGACTGCTCGACACACTCCGCACGGCGGCCTCCTCGCCGACGCGCACGGCCCGCACCGCGACGGTGCTCGGGCGGCTGCTCGGGCTGGCCTTCGTCGTCTGCCTGCTGACCGGCCTCTACAGCCACTTCCTCCAGGAGCCCGCCGCCTG
Organism: Frigoribacterium sp. NBH87; assembly: GCF_014217665.1. Lineage (NCBI taxonomy): Bacteria > Bacillati > Actinomycetota > Actinomycetes > Micrococcales > Microbacteriaceae > Frigoribacterium > Frigoribacterium sp. NBH87. Next base: position 1,178,194 of record NZ_CP043650.1, on the reverse strand, counting down.
GATGCGCTTCCCGACCTCGCCCGTGTGGCTGTACCAGGTGAGCCAGGGCGTGCACATCACGGCCGGCATCGCGTGCGTCCCGCTGCTGCTCGGCAAGCTCTACGCGGTCTTCCCGCAGCTGTTCCAGACGCCGCTGGTGCGGCACCCGGTGCAGCTGCTCGAGCGCGCCTCCATCGCCCTCTTCGTCGCGAGCTCGATCCTCCAGCTCGTCACGGGGCTGCTCAACACGTACCAGTGGTACCCGTGGCCGTTCCCGTTCAAGCAGGTGCACTTCGCCCTGTCGTTCGTGATCATCGGGTCGCTCGCGGTGCACATCGCGGTGAAGCTGCCGCTCATCACGCGCTACTGGCGGGCCCGCGACAGCTACGACGCCGAGGGCCGGTTCGTCGAGCCGTCGCGCGAGCTCGACCCGGCCCGCGCCGAGTTCACGGCGGCCCGCGAGCTGCGCGCCCGGCAGGCGGCCCCCGAGCCGCGGCGCGGGCAGGCCGCGGCCGCCCCGCAGCCCACGGGCCTCGTCGGTCGCGTGACCCGGTGGATCGACGGCGCGCGTGACGAGCACGACGCGCCCCGCGCCTCCGTCGTCTCCCGCCGGGCCTTCTTCACCGGCGTCGGCGTCGCCACCGGCGGGGCCGTGGTGCTGACCGCCGGGCAGTCGTTCGCCGCGCTCGCGCCGCTCAACGCCTTCGGGCCGCGGCAGGCGGGCCTCGGCCCGAACGACCTGCCGATCAACCGCACGGCCGCGGCGGCGCGCGTCCTCGAGACCGCGATGGACCCGGCCTGGCGCCTCACCGTCGCGAACGGCGACCGCGAGCTGTCGTTCAGCGCCGCCGACCTCGAGGCGATGCGGCAGGGCGACGAGCGCCTGCCGATCGCCTGCGTCGAGGGCTGGAGCCAGACGGCGGCCTGGCGCGGCGTGCGCCTCGTCGACCTGATGGGCGCCGTCGGCGCCCCGGCCGACGCCCGCCTGAAGTTCACGAGCCTCGAGGAGAAGGGCGGGTACCGCATCATGCTGATGGGCCCCGAGTACGCCACCGACCCGACCACGCTGGTCGCCCTCGAGCTGAACGGGAGCCGCCTCGACATCGAGCACGGCTACCCGGCCCGCGTCATCGCCCCCGGCCGCCCCGGCGTGCTGCAGACCAAGTGGCTCAGCCGGATCGAGGTCGTCCGATGACCGCGTCGAGCGCCGCCCCGAGCGTGCCGGCCTCGACCGGTCGCGGCGTCCGCGTCGCCCGGGCCGTGCTGCTCGTCGTCGGCGTCGCGCTGATCGGCCTCGGCGGGTACGTGCTCACCGACACGGTGAACCCGACCCGGTACGGCGGGCTGCTGGTGTGGCTGATCGGCTCGGTGATCGTCCACGACGCCGTGCTCGCGCCGCTCGTCGTCGCCGTCTCGCTCGTCGTGCGGCGGGCCGGCCGCCGGGTGCGCCCGGCCGTGCTGGCGATCGTCCAGACGACCGTCATCGTCGGAGCCGTGCTGTCGATCGTCGTCGTGCCCGAGATCATCGCGAAGGCGAAGGGCACCAAGAACGACACGGTGCTGCCGTTCGACTACGGCGCTCGGCTGGGGGTGCTCTGGCTCGTGCTCGCCCTGCTCGCCGCCGCGACGATCGCCGTCTACCTCGCGGTGACCAGGCGACAGAAGGTCCGGCCCGAGGCCGACCAGGTCTGAGCCACCCGCAGGCCCGCGGCGGCGGCGTGCCGCCCGAGGGCCTCACGGCCGACCTCGGCCCACGGGAAGGTCGCGCTCGCGCGGCCCTGCTCGTCGACGACCTGGGCGTCGTACACGACGTCGGCGCGCGCGTCGGGAGCGGTCTCGACGACGACCGAGCCGTCGGTCGACAGCACCGAGGAGGCGCGGCGCACGAGCGCGGTCGGGTCGCCCCCGATGCCGATGTTGCCGTCGAGCAGCAGGGCGACGTGCCACGACCCCTCGCCGGGCAGGCCCGCGTCGAAGACGGAGCCGGCGACGACGGGCAGGCCCGCGTCCACGGCCATCGCGACGGCGGTGACGGAAACGTCGACCCCGAGGGCGTCGAGGCCGCGGTCGACGGCGGCGCGCACCATCCGGGCGGGGCCGCACCCGATGTCGAGCACCGAGCGCGCGTCGTCGATCGTGGTGAGGTCGGCCGCGTCGGCGTCGGCGCTCCAGCGGGCGACGTCGAAGGCGGCCTGGGCGGTGCCCCGGGCGGCGTCGCCGGGGCGACCGCCCCGTTCGCGGGTGCTGCCGGGGGAGCGGACGAGCTGCAGCAGGCCCTCACGGCGGAGGGCGCGGGCGTAGGGCTCCGCGCCTCCTGATCCGAAGGTGGGGCCGGGGTCGGAGGCGATGGTCACGAGCGGGGCTCCTCGAAGCGGTGCAGCAGGCGGGCGAAGCGGGTCTCGGGGCCGGCGGCGGCGGCCAGGCGCGCGTCGTCGATCGTGTCGACGTCGGCGAGCTCGGGCAGGGTGCGCACGCGCAGGCCGGCCTCGGCGAGGCGACGCAGCTGGTGCTCGCCGGTGTCGGCGCGCGACATCGGGACGCCGCGGAGCAGGTCGCCGGTCGGTCGGGCGAGGCCGAGGGCCCAGAAGCCGCCGTCGTTGGCGGGGCCGAACCAGGCGTCGACCTCGTCGCCGGGGCCGTCGCGCCACGAGTCGAGCACGGGCGCGAGGTCGGCGGCGGTCATCTGCGGAGTGTCCATGCCGACGAGCACGGTCGGGCCGTCGACGGCGTCGAAGAGCGCCCCGAGCCGTTCGTCGAGGTCACCGCTGGTCTGGGGGATCACATCGAGGTCTTCGGAGCCGGGCGGCGTCCGGTTGCCGTCGAAGAGCAGGACGCGTCGCGTGGCGGGCAGCGCGCGGAGCACGTCGAGGGTGTCCTGGATCGCCGCGGCGGCCAGCTCGGCCGCCTGCTCGAGGCTCAGGGGCGGGTGCAGCCGCGTCTTGACCCGGCCGGGGACGGTCTCCTTGCAGATCAGCACCAGGGTGGTCACCGGCCCACCTCGCGCAGCAGTCGCGACATGTCCTTCACGGCGACCCAGGTGCCGCGGATCGTGCCCGTGACCTTGCTGCGGCCGACCCGCGGGGCGTAGGGGGCGTCGAGCTCGACGATGCGCCAGCCGGCCTGCGAGCCGCGCAGCACCATCTCGAGCGGGTAGCCGCTGCGGCGGTCGACGAGGCCGAGGCCGAGGAGGCCCTCGCGGGAGGCGACTCGCATCGGCCCGAGGTCGTGCAGGGCGACGCCGGAGGCGCGGCGCATCAGGCGGGCCAGCACCAGGTTCGCGAGGCGGGCGTGCAGCGGCCAGGCGCCGCGCGTGGTCGGGCGTCGGCGGCCGAGCACCAGCTCGGCGTCGCCGGCGAGGACCGGGGCGGCGAGGGCGACCAGGTCGCCCGGGTCCATCGAGGCGTCCGCGTCGCAGAAGGCGACCCACGGGGCGGTGGCGGCCTCGAGGCCGGCGTGCGCGGCCGCGCCGAAGCCGCGCCGCGACTCCTCGACGACGAGGGCACCGTGCTCGCGGGCGACGGCGGCGGAGCGGTCGGTCGAGCCGTTGTCGACGACGATCGCGCGCCAGCCCTCGGGGATGCGCGTGAGCACCCAGGGCAGCGCTCCCTCCTCGTCGAGGCAGGGCAGCACGACGTCGACCAGGGGAGAGCTCATCCTCCCGACTGTAGAGAGCCCGCCTTGGGAACGGCCGGTGCCGCCCCGAACGGGGTGCGCGCCTGTCCGCCCAGCGCTGTCGGCGGCGGTGGGACGCCCCCCGCCGCCGCGTGACCGGGCCCAGGGTCAGCCGGCGACGGCCGCCCGCAGGGGCGCGGTCGCGAACTCGCGCATGCCCTCCTCGAACGACACGCTCGGGCTCCAGCCGAGCTCGTCGCGCAGCCGCTCCGACGACGCCGTGACGTGCCGCACGTCGCCCGCGCGGTACTGCCCGGTGACGACCGGGGCGGGGCCGCCGGCCTCGCGGGCCAGCGCCTCCGCCATCTCGCCGATGGTGTGCACGGTGCCGCTGCCGACGTTGAAGGCGCGGGAGGTCTCGGGCTCCTGCCCGGCCGTCCAGTCGAGCGCCGCGAGGTTCGCCGACGCGACGTCGCGCACGTGCACGAAGTCCCGGCGCTGGGCGCCGTCCTCGTAGACGCGCGGCGCCTCGCCCCGCTCGAGCGACGAGCGGAAGAGCGAGGCCACGCCGGCGTACGGCGTGTTCTGCGGCATGCCGGGCCCGTAGACGTTGTGGTAGCGCAGGGCCGCCGCGCGCCCGCCGGTGCTGCGGGCCCACGAGGTGGCGAGGTGCTCCTGCGTCAGCTTCGTGATCGCGTAGACGTTGCGCGGGTCGAGCGGCGCCTCCTCCGAGATGAGCTGCGGCTGCAGCAGCTCGCCGTGCTCGTCGCGCGGGTCGAAGACGCCCGCGTCGAGGTCGGCGACGCGGCGGGGCGCCGGGCGCTCCGTCTCGCCGGTCGACGTGCGGTAGCTGCCCTCGCCGTAGACGACCATCGACGAGGCGACGACGAGACGGCCGACGCCGGCCCTGTCCATCGCCGCGAGCAGCACGGCCGTGCCGTGCTCGTTGCTGTCGACGTAGTCGGGGGCGTCCTGGAAGTCGACGCCGAGCCCCACCTTCGCGGCCTGGTGGCAGACGGCGTCGACCCCGACGAGCGCGGCGTCGACGGCGGCGGCGTCGCGCACGTCGGCGTGCACGAACTCGACGCGCGGGTCGAGCGACGGGGGCCCGCCGTGCACGTCGGGGCGCAGCGAGTCGAGCACGCGCACCGTCCAGCCACGGTCGAGCGCCTGCGCCACGATCGCGGAGCCGATGAACCCGGCCCCGCCCGTGACGAGCAGCCGGCCGGGGGCCGACGGGTCGCGGGTCGCGTCGCTCACGACCGTGCCGCCGCGACGGGCCGTGCGAGGACCTCGGCCACGGCCGCCGCCGGGATCAGCTCGCGCGGCTCGTAGTCGGCCGGCAGCGCCGCGACGATGGACTCGATGGCGGCGACGATGCGGGGCTGGGCCGCGGCGAGGCGCTCCATCACGAGGCCGTGGCTGACGGCGTCGTCGTCGGTGCCCTCCTCGGGCGAGATGCCGGCGTCGCTGTCGGTGACGAACGACAGGTTGACGGCGCCCATGCCGAGCTCCATCGTGAGCGGCACCTCCGGGTACATCGTCATGTTGATCGTGTGCGCGCCCGCGGCGCGGAACCACAGCGACTCCGCCCGCGTCGAGAAGCGCGGGCCCTGGATGACGACGCAGGTGCCGGTCGCGGCGAACGGCTCGCCCTGCTGCTCGAGGGCGGCGACGGCCGCGGCGCGCAGCACCGGGTCGAACGGGTCGGCCGCGACGAGGTGCTGCACCGAGCCCGCGACGTCGAAGAACGTGTCGGGGCGGCCCCAGGTGCGGTCGATGAACTGGTCGGTGACGACCATCGTGCCCGGCGGGTACTCCGGGCTGACCCCGCCCACGGCCGACGACGAGACGACGGCCTTCGCGCCGAGCGACGCGAGCGCCCAGACGTTCGCGCGGAAGTCGATGCGGTGCGGCGGCACCGAGTGGCCCTTGCCGTGCCGCGTGAGGAAGGCGACCGTCTTGCCGCCGAGCTGCCCGACCGTGACCTCGCTCGAGGTGGGCCCGTAGGGCGTCTCGACGACGTGGCTCGTGGCCGTGCCGGGGGCGAACAGCGAGTAGAGGCCCGAGCCGCCGATCACGGCGACGTCCACTCGGGGCAGGCCCGCGGCGTCGGGCGCGGCGGAGCCGGCGGGGGAGGGGGAGGTCGAGGAGTCGCGGTGCGCGTCGGTCGTGTCGGTCACGCTCGCTACGCTACTGGCGACCACCGCGAGAGGAGCCGTGTGCGCACCGTCGAGCAGCACCGCCACGACGTCGAGGCCCTGGTGAGGGACGCCCTCGCCGACCGTTCCCCCGAGGTCCTCCGCGTCGATCCCGCCCTCCTCGCGGCGGAGCCCGAGCGCTACCGCCGCCGGGTGCTCGCCGCGCCCCTCGCCGCGCCGATCGACCTCCCGCCCTTCGCGAACTCGCAGATGGACGGCTTCGCCGTGGGCGCTGCCGACCTGGGGGGCGCGGGGCCGGTCGACCTCGTCGTCGTCGAGCCGATCCCCGCGGGGCGGACGGGCCCGCGACTCCTGCCCGGCACGGCCGCGCCGATCATGACGGGGGCGCCCGTGCCCGAGGGCGCCGTCGCGGTGGTGCCCGTCGAGCGGGCCCTGCCCGCGGCCTTCCCCGAGCCCGGCACGGCGGCCCGCGTCGTGCTGCCCGGCGACGTCGCCCCCGGCACGTTCGTGCGGGCGGCCGGCAGCGACGTGGCCGCCGGCGCCGTCCTGCACGAGGCGGGCACGGTGCTGACGCCCGCCCGCTGGGGGGTCGTCGCCGCCGCGGGCCTCGCCACGGTCGAGGTGCTGCGCCGCCCGAGGGTGCTGCTCGTCTCGACGGGGGAGGAACTCGCCGAGCCCGGCTCGGCGCTCGCGCCGGGCACGATCCACGACGCGAACGGCGCGAGCCTCGCCGCGGCCCTCGGCGACGTCGGCGTCGACGTGCGGGTGCGCCGCGTCTCCGACGACGCCCGCGCGCTGCTCGCCGTGGTCGCCGCCGCGGCCGACGACGTCGACCTCGTCGTCACCACCGGCGGGGTCAGCGCCGGGGCCTACGAGGTCGTGCGCGACGCCTTCGAGGCCGCGGGCGTCGTGTTCTCGTCGGTCGCGATGCAGCCGGGCGGGCCGCAGGGCCTGGGGCGCCTCCGGCTCGAGGGCCGGGCGGCCGCCCTGCCGGTCGTCTGCTTCCCCGGCAACCCGGTCAGTGCGCTGGTGTCGTTCGAGGCGTTCCTCCGCCCCGTGCTCCAGGCCGAGACGTCGGCGGGCACCCCGCGTCGGGCGTGGTCGGCCCCGATGGCCGAGGCGGCCGAGTCGCCCGTCGGCAAGCACCAGCTGCGCCGGGGCCGGCTCGACGACGACGGCCGGGTCCGGTTCGTCGGCGGCCCGGGCTCGCACCTGCTCTCCGCCCACGCGGCGGCCTCGCTGCTGGTGCACCTCCCGGTCGGGGTCGACCGGGTGCAGCCGGGCGACGAGGTCGTAGTCTGGGCCCTCGACGACTGAGGGGCCCGCGATGACCGACGACCACTACCGCCTCCGCCCGGCCTCCTCCTCGCCCGTGGCGCCCGGCGGCCTCACCCACGTGCGGGCCGACGGCACCGCGCACATGGTCGACGTGACCGAGAAGCCCGAGACGACGCGCGAGGCCTCCGCCCAGGCCGTGATCACGACGCGGCCCGACGTCGTCGCCCAGCTCAGCGACGGCACCCTGCCGAAGGGCGAGGCCCTCGGCACCGCCCGCATCGCGGGCATCATGGCCGCGAAGCAGACGCCCGCGCTCATCCCGCTCTGCCACCCGCTGCCGCTCGGCGCGATCTCGGTCGACTTCGAGGTCGCCCGCGACCGCGTCACGGTCGTCGCCCGCGTGGCGACCCGCGGCGTGACGGGGGTCGAGATGGAGGCGCTGACCGCGGCCACCGTCGCGGCCCTGACCCTCTTCGACATGATCAAGGCCGTCGACCACCTCGCCGTGATCGGCGACGTGAAGGTGCTCGAGAAGTCGGGCGGCACCTCGGGGCGCTGGTCGCGGTGACCACCCTGCCGGTGCGCCGCGTCGCGGTCGTCGTGGCCTCCACCCGGGCCGCCGCCGGCCGGGCCGACGACCTCACCGGGCCCGTGATCCGGGCCTGGGCCGAGGCCCGCGGCTGGGACGTCGCCGAGCCGGTCGTCGTCGCCGACGGCCCGCCCGTGGGCGCGGCGCTCGCCGCGGCGCTCGCCGACGGCCCCGACCTCGTCGTCACGACCGGCGGCACCGGGCTGACGCCGACCGACCGCACGCCCGAGCAGACCCGCCCCCTGCTCGACCTCGAGGTGCCGGGCGTCGCGGAAGAGCTGCGCCGCCGCGGCCTCGCCGCCACCCCCACGGCCGTCCTCTCCCGCGGAGTCGCCGGCGTCGCGGGCCGCACCTTCGTCGTCAACCTCCCCGGCTCGCGCGGGGGAGTGCGCGACGGCCTCGCCGTGCTCGACGAGATCGTCGACCACGCCCTCGACCAGATCTCCGGAGGCGCACATGACTGACGACGACGGCCCGCTCTCCGAGACGGCCGGCCCCGACGACGACGTCCCCGTGCCGGGCGGCCCGAGCGGGCGGGTCGTGCTCGCCGAGGTGGTCTCGACCGAGCTGTCGGCCACCGAGTGCTCCGTGATGGTCTCGAGCCGCGCCTCCGGGGCGGTGGTGGCCTTCGCCGGGGTGGTGCGCGACCACGACGACGGCCGGGGCGTGACGGCCCTGCACTACGAGGCGCACCCGTCGGCGGGCGACGTCATGGCCGAGGTCGCCGAGCAGATCGCCGCGCGGCACCCCGAGGTGACGATCGCCGTGCAGCACCGGGTCGGCGACCTCGACGTCGGCGACCTCGCGCTGGCCTGCGCGGTCGCCTCGGCGCACCGGGCCGCCGCCTTCGTCGCGTGCTCCGACCTCGTCGACCTGGTCAAGGAGCGCGTGCCGATCTGGAAGCGCCAGGAGTTCACCGACGGCACCGACGAGTGGGTCGCCTCGCTCGGCTGACCGTGCCGCGGCCGGCGACGGCGGGCCCAGCTGGGCCGCACTACTCTTCTCGGGTGGCACATCTGCTGGCGCGCTGGAGCTGAGGCGTCGCGGAGCGGCGCGCGACGCCAGCGCCGAGGGAGCCTGCGACCGAGGGTCCAGGTGAGCCGCACTACTCTTCTCAGGTGGCACATCTACTTGGAGCAGAGAACCTCCGGCTCGAGTTCCCGACGAAGGTCGTCCTCGACGGCGTCACCCTCGGCATCGACGAGGGCTCCCGGATCGGCGTCGTCGGGCGCAACGGCGACGGCAAGTCGACGCTCATGTCGGTGCTCGCCGGCCGGCTCGAGCCCGACGACGGCCGCGTCACGACCCGCCGCGGCCTCACCATCGGCATGCTCGACCAGCGCGACGTGCTGCCCGAGCACGAGACCGTCGGCGCGATGATCGTCGGCGACCGGGAAGAGCACGAGTGGGCGGGCGACGCCCGCATCCGCGACGTCATCTCCGGCCTCGCCAGCGACATCCCGTGGGAGGCCACCCTCGGCGACCTCTCCGGCGGCCAGCGTCGCCGTGTCGCGCTCGCCACCCTGCTCGTCGGCGACTGGGACGTCCTCTTCCTCGACGAGCCCACCAACCACCTCGACGTCGAGGGCGTGGCCTGGCTGGCCGAGCACCTCCGTCGTCGCTGGTCGGCCTCGTCGGGCGCGCTCGTCGTCGTGACCCACGACCGGTGGTTCCTCGACGAGGTCTCGACCGACACGTGGGAGGTGCACGACGGCGTCGTCGAGCCCTTCGAGGGCGGCTACGCGGCCTACGTGCTGCAGCGCGTCGAGCGCGACCGCTCGGCCGCGGCGAGCGAGTCGAAGCGCCAGAACCTCATGCGGAAGGAGCTGGCGTGGCTGCGCCGCGGCGCCCCCGCCCGCTCGACGAAGCCGAAGTTCCGCATCGACGCCGCCAACGAGCTCATCGCCGACGAGCCGCCCGCCCGCAACTCGGTCGAGCTGTCGCAGATGGCGACCGCGCGGCTCGGCAAGGACGTCGTCGACCTCGTCGAGGTCGGCGTCTCGTTCGGCGACAAGCGCGTGCTGCACGACGTCGAGTGGCGCATCGCGCCCGGCGAGCGCACCGGCATCCTCGGCGTCAACGGCGCCGGCAAGTCCACCCTGCTGAAGGTCGTCACCGGGGTCGTGGCCCCGACGGAGGGGCGGGTCAAGCAGGGCAAGACGGTCAAGTTCGCCATCCTCGACCAGCAGCTCGCCGACCTGCACGCCGTCGCGAACGAGAAGGTGAACGACCTGATCGGCCGGCAGCGCACCTCCTACGTGACGGCCGGCAAGGAGATGACGCCGGGCCAGCTGCTCGAGCGCCTCGGCTTCACGAGCGCGCAGCTGCAGACGCCCATCAAGGACCTCTCGGGCGGGCAGAAGCGCCGCCTCCAGTTCTTGCTCATCCTGCTGAACGAGCCGAACGTGCTCATCCTCGACGAGCCCACCAACGACCTCGACACCGACATGCTCGCGGCGATGGAGGACCTCCTCGACGGCTGGCCCGGCACCCTGCTCGTCGTCTCGCACGACCGGTACCTGCTCGAGCGCGTCACCGACCAGCAGTACGCCGTGCTCGACGGGGCCTTCCGGCACCTGCCGGGCGGCGTCGACCAGTACCTGGCGCTCCGCAAGCAGGTGACCGACGCCCAGGGAGGCGCCACCGACCGGCCGACGGCGGTCCAGGGAGCCCACGGCTCGGTCGCGGCGGCCGCCGCGGCGTCGGGCCTCTCGGGCGCCGAGAAGCGCAACGCGGAGAAGGAGCTCGGCTCGATCGACCGCAAGCTGGCGAAGGCGGGCGGCGACCGCGCCGGCCTGCTCGAGCAGTTCGCGACCTTCGACCAGTCCGACTTCGACGGCCTCGCGGCGCTGCAGGCGAAGCTCACGGCGCTCGACGCGAAGACCGCCGAGCTCGAGGCCCGCTGGCTGGAGCTCAGCGAGCTGCTCGCCTAGCGAGCCACTCGGGCCGCGCGCGGGTGGCCTAGCCGCCGAGCGTGAGGCTCAGGGTGCGCAGCAGCCCGGCGAGGCGGCGGCGGTCGTGGTCGTCGAGGTCGCTGAGCAGGGCCCGCTCGGCCTCGACGAGCCGCTCGATGGCGTCGTCGACCGCGCGGCCGCCCGACGGGGTGAGCGTGACGAGGATCCCGCGCCCGTCGTGCGGGTCGGTGCGCCGCTCGACGAGGTCGCGGGCGACGAGCCGGTCGATGCGGTTGGTCATGGCGCCGCTCGAGACGAGCGTCTGCTGCAGGAGGGTCTTCGGGCTGAGCTGGTGCGGGGCGCCCGCGCGGCGCAGGGCGGAGAGCACGTCGAACTCCCACTGCTCGAGGTCGCTGGCGACGAAGGCGTCGCGTCGGGCCCGCTCGAGGTGCTTGGCGAGCCGGTCGACGCGCGAGAGCACGTGCAGCGGGGCGAAGTCGAGGTCGGGGCGCTCGTGGCCCCAGGCGTCGACGATGCGGTCGACCTCGTCGCGGGGCTCGGGCCCCGCGGGCTGGTCGCGCCCCTCGGTGCGCTCGGGCTCGGACATCCCCTCATCATGGCACCCGGTCCGCTTTGCCCTGCCTGCACCGCGCTGTCACACTTGACCTCGCGCGCGAGCGCGGTCCGCCATGGTGTAACGGCAGCACGACAGCCTTTGGAGCTGTTAGGTCCAGGTTCGAATCCTGGTGGCGGAGCCGTGAGTCGGCCGGGCGGGGCGGACGCCGTGCGGCTCCGTCGGTAGCCTCCAGGTCCACCGGCCGGCCGCGTCAGCGCCGCGCCCCGACGACGAGGAGCCGCCCATGTCGACGTCCGCCACCCTCCGCCCGCTCGTGAAGGCCGCCCTGCTCGGCGCCCTCAGCGGCTCCCGCTCCGCCACGCCCCTCGCCGTGCTCGCCCTCCACCACGACAGCGCGGAGTCGCGGGGCAGCTGGCAGCGCTGGGCCCTGTTCCGCAGCCCCGTCGGCCGCGGCGTGGCCGTCGCCGCCGGAGCGGGCGAGCTCGTCGGCGACAAGCTGCCCGCCACGCCCAGCCGCGTGGGCGCGGGCCCGCTCCTCGGCCGGGCCACCTCCGGCGCCGTCGTCGGCGCCGCGATCAGCACCACCGCGGGCGACGGCCACCGCGTCGCCGGCGCCGTGGCCGGGGCGCTCGGCGCCCTCGCGGGCAGCTGGCTCTTCTACGTCGCCCGGAAGGCCGTCGTCGAGAAGACCGGCCTGCCCGACCTCGTCGTCGCGCTCGTCGAGGACGCCGTCGCGGTCTCCGGCTCGGTCGCCGTCGTCCGCTCCCGCTGATCGCCGCCCCCGCGTGGGAGGATCGGCGGTGAACGCCGCGCCCACCTCACCAAGGAGCACCATGCCCGCACGCACCCTCGCCGTCGTCGTCCTCGCCGCAGGGCAGGGCACGCGCATGAAGTCCGCGACCCCGAAGGTGCTGCACCGCCTGGCCGGCCTCCCGCTGATCCAGCACGTCCTCGAGTCGTCGGCCGCGCTCGAGCCCGAGCACCTCGTCGCCGTCGTGCGGCACGAGCGCGACCTCGTCGTCACGAGCATCGTCGAGACGACGCCGACAGCCCTGATCGTCGACCAGGACGACGTGCCCGGCACCGGCCGCGCCGTCGAGCAGGCCGTCGAGGCGCTGCCCGCCGACTTCGACGGCGACGTCGTCGTCGTGAGCGCCGACGTGCCCTTCCTCGACCACGGCACCCTGCGCGGCCTCCTCGAGCAGCACCGTGAGGAGGCGGCGGCCGCGACGCTGCTGTCGGCCGTCCTCCCCGACGCCACCGGCTACGGCCGCGTCGTGCGCCTCGCCTCGGGCGACGTGGAGCGCATCGTCGAGCACAAGGACGCCACCGACGCCGAGCGGGCGCTCCGCGAGATCAACTCGGGCACCTACGCCTTCACGGTCGCGGCCCTCCGCGCGCAGCTGCCCCGCGTCGGCTCGGCCAACGCCCAGAACGAGAAGTACGTCACCGACGTCGTCGGCCTGCTCACCGGCGCCGGCGAGAAGGTCGCCGCCCGCGCGGTCGACGAGACCTGGCGCCTCGAGGGCATCAACGACCGCGTGCAGCTCGCCGTGGCCGCCCGCCGCCTCAACGACCGCATCGTCGAGCACTGGCAGCGCGAGGGCGTCAGCATCGTCGACCCGCAGACCACCTGGATCGACCGCGACGTCGCCCTCAGCCCCGACGTCGAGCTGCTGCCCGGCACCCAGCTGAAGGGCGCGACCTACGTGGCCGCCGGCGCCGTCGTCGGGCCCGACACCACCCTCGTCGACACGGAGGTGGGCGAGGGCGCGGTCGTGAAGCGCACCGACGCGACCCTCGCCGTGATCGGTGCCCGCGCCTCCGTCGGCCCGTTCTCGTACCTGCGGCCCGGCACGACGCTCGGCGAGGGCGGCAAGATCGGCACCTTCGTCGAGACCAAGAACGCCGAGATCGGCGCGGGCTCGAAGGTGCCGCACCTCAGCTACATCGGCGACACCGAGGTCGGCACCGACTCGAACATCGGCGCCGGCACGATCACGGCCAACTACGACGGCGTCTCGAAGCACCGCACCGAGGTCGGCTCGAACGTGAGGACGGGGTCGCACAACGTGTTCGTCGCCCCCGTTAGGATTGGCGACGGAGCGTACTCAGGTGCGGGAACGGTCGTCCGGAAGGACGTGCCGGCAGGTGCCCTGGCCCTGAGCATCGCTCCACAGCGCAATGCGAGCGGATGGGTCGAGGCGAACCGCCCCGGCACCGCGGCTGCCGAGGCCGCCGCCCGCGCCGAACGAACGACCGACTAGCGAGCCGGTCGGGTTGGCCCCTCGGGGCCGGAGAGCGAGTGACGTGTCCGGAATCAAGATCACCGGGGAGAACCGACTCGTCCTGGTCTCGGGTCGTGCGCACCCCGAGCTGGCGAACCAGATCGCGGCGGAGCTCGGCTCGGAGCTCATCCCGACCGACGCCCGCACCTTCGCCAACGGCGAGCTCTACGCCCGCTTCGACGAGAGCGTGCGCGGTGCCGACGCGTTCGTCATCCAGTCGCACTCGGCCCCGATCAACGAGTGGCTCATGGAGCAGCTCATCATGGTCGACGCGCTCAAGCGCGCCTCGGCCAAGCGCATCACGGTCGTCGCCCCCTTCTACCCGTACGCCCGGCAAGACAAGAAGGGCCGCGGCCGCGAGCCGATCTCGGCCCGCCTCGTCGCCGACCTGTTCAAGGCCGCCGGCGCCCACCGCATCATGAGCGTCGACCTGCACGCCCCGCAGATCCAGGGCTTCTTCGACGGCCCCGTCGACCACCTCTTCGCCATGCCGGTGCTGCTCGAGCACTTCCGCGCGAAGCTCGACAACTCGACGCTCACGGTCGTGTCGCCCGACATGGGCCGCGTGCGCGTCGCCGACATCTGGAGCGAGAAGCTCGACGCCCCCCTCGCCATCATCCACAAGCGCCGCGACCCGCTGGTGCCGAACCAGGTGACGGTGCACGAGATCGTCGGCGAGGTCGAGGGCCGCGTCTGCCTGCTCGTCGACGACCTGATCGACACGGGCCGCACCATCGTCAAGGCCGCCGAGGCCCTCAAGGCCGCCGGCGCGATCGGCGTCGTGGTCGCCGCGACCCACGCCGTGTTCAGTGACCCTGCCCCCGAGATCCTCGCCAGCGAGTTCATCGACTCGGTCGTCGTCACCGACACCCTGCCGCTGACCGAGCACCAGAAGTTCGACAAGCTCGAGATCCTGCCGATCGCCCCGCTGATCGCGCGGGCCATCCACGAGGTCTTCGACAACGGGTCGGTCACGTCGATGTTCGACGGAGCCGCCTGACCCAGCCCACGCCGTGACGACGGGGCGACCAGCACTGCTGGTCGCCCCGTCGTCGTCCCGGTGAGTCGTCGACTCAGTGCGTCGACGGCTCCGTCTCGATCTCCGAGCGGTCGCCCGACCAGAGGGTGTGGAACACACCCTCCTCGCCGACCCGCTCGTAGGTGTGCGCGCCGAAGAAGTCGCGCTGCCCCTGGATGAGGGCGGCGGGGAGGCGCTCCGACGCGAGCGAGTCGTAGTACGACAGCGCCGACGCGAACCCGGGCACGGGGATCCCCGACAGCGCCGCCTTGGCGACGATGCGGCGCCAGGCGTCCTCGCCGTCGCGCACGGCGGCGGCGAAGTAGTCGTCCTCGAGCAGGGTCGCGATGGTCGCGTCCTTCTCGTAGGCGTCGACGATGCGGTTCAGGAACTGCGCGCGGATGATGCAGCCGCCGCGCCAGATCTTCGCGATCGCGCCCTTGTCGATGTCCCAGCCGTACTCCAGGGCGCCCGCGATGATGGCGTCGAAGCCCTGCGCGTAGGCGACGATCTTCGACGCGTAGAGCGCCTTCTGCACGTCGTCCTCGAAGCCGTCGCCCGCCTCCTGCACCTCGGGTCGGCCCTGCAGCGTCGCCTGCACGGCGGCGCGCTGGTCGGGCTTCGACGACACGGCGCGGGCGAAGACGGCCTCGGCGATGCCGCCGACGGGCACGCCGAGCCCGACCGAGTTCTGCACCGTCCAGACGCCGGTGCCCTTCGAGCCCGCCTGGTCGACGATCGAGTCGACCAGCGGGGCGTCGGTCTTCGCGTCGGTCTGGCGCAGCACCTCGGCGGTGATCTCGATGAGGTACGACTCGAGCTCGCCGCGGTTCCACTCCTCGAACACGTCGGCGATGGCGGCCGGCTCGTGGCCCCCGACGCGGCGCAGCAGGTCGTACGACTCGGCGATGAGCTGCATGTCGGCGTACTCGATGCCGTTGTGGATCATCTTGACGAAGTGGCCGGCGCCGTCGCTGCCGACGTGGGTGACGCAGGGCTCGCCCTCGGCGACCGCGGCGATCGAGGCGAGGATGGGGCCGAGGGTCTCGTACGCCTCCTTCGAGCCGCCGGGCATGATCGACGGGCCCTTCAGCGCGCCCTCCTCGCCGCCCGAGATGCCGGCGCCCACGAAGTTCAGGCCGCGCTCCTTGAGGGCGGCCTCGCGCCTCCGCGTGTCCTGGAAGTTCGCGTTGCCGCCGTCGACGATGATGTCGCCCTCCTCGAAGAGGTCGGCGAGCTGGTCGATGACGGCGTCGGTGCCCTTCCCGGCCTGCACCATGATGATCGCGGTGCGCGGCTTCTGCAGCGACGCCGCGAAGTCCTCGATCGACTTGGACGCGACGAAGCCGGCGTCGCCGTGCTCGCTCATCAGGGTGTCGGTGCGCTCGGGGGAGCGGTTGTAGACCGCGACGGTGTTGCCCTCGCGGCTGGCCAGGTTGCGCGCCAGGTTGGAGCCCATGACGGCCAGGCCGACCACTCCGATGTTCGCCTGCGCGGTCTGCTCGCTCGTGTCTCCGTGTTCGGTCACGGTGCCTCCTCAAGGTCGGTGGACCGCAGACTATGCCTCGCCGCTCACCGGTTGACAGGGACCGTCAGGCACCCCCGGCGGACGGGGGGAGGCGCGCCTACGCTGGTCGGGACCCGCCCGTCTCGGAAGGACACCGCATGACCACCACCACCCTGCCCCCCGTCGTCGTGATGGGCGTGAGCGGGTCGGGCAAGTCGACCGTCGGCGAGCTGCTGGCCGAGCGCGCCGGCGTGCCGTTCGTCGACGCCGACGACCTGCACCCGAAGGCCAACCGCGACAAGATGTCGGCCGGCCACCCGCTCGACGACGACGACCGTCGGCCCTGGCTCGAGATCGTCGCCCGGCGCATCCGCGAGGCCGGCGACGACGGCGTGGTGGTCGCGTGCTCGGCGCTGAAGCGCTCGTACCGCGACGTCCTCCGCTCGGGCGACGACCGCCTCCGCTTCGTCCACCTCACCGGGGTCCGCGAGCTCGTGGCCGAGCGCCAGAAGGCCCGGAAGGGCCACTTCATGCCGCCCGGGCTGATGGAGTCGCAGTTCGCCGCGCTCGAGCCGCTCGCCGACGACGAGCCCGGCACCAGCGTCGACGTGCAGGCCGGCCCCGACGAGATCGTGGCCGAGGTCCTCGACCGGTTGGCGACACGCCCGGGCCGCGTGTAACCTGGGCAGCTGAACTTCGGCGAGGGATGCCCCGGCATCCGTGATCGACGAGGTAGGCAGGCACTCAGTCCCGAGACCGCCCTCTGGGTGGTCGCTCCACGGCTGTGGGTCCCTCCTCACGCGACGCGCGTTCGAGTTGACACCGACCACACACCCCCAGGCCCGAGGGCCTGCAGAAACGGAGACCACCATGTCCGACGACAACACCCTGTCCGCCACCCTGCGCACCAGCTTCGGCAAGGGAGCGGCCCGCAAGATCCGCGCCGCCGACGCGATCCCCGCGGTCATCTACGGCCACGGCACCGACCCCCAGCACGTCACCCTCCCCGGCCACGAGACGATGCTCATCACGCGTCGCTCGAACGCGCTCATCACGCTCGACATCGAGGGCACGAAGCAGCTCGCCCTCGTCAAGGACATCCAGCGCGACCCGGTGAAGCAGATCATCGAGCACATCGACCTCATCGTCGTCCGCCAGGGCGAGAAGGTCAGCGTCGACGTGCCCGTGCACGTCGAGGGCGAGTCGGCTCCCGGCACGATCCACGTCGTCGAGCTCAACGTCGTCTCGCTCGAGGTGTCGGCCACCGACATCCCGCAGTCGGTCGTCGTCTCGATCGAGGGCCTCGAGGAGGGCTCGCAGGTGCACGCCTCCGACCTTGCGCTCCCCAAGGGCGCGACGCTGGTCACCGACCCCGAGGTGCTCGTGCTGGCCGTCTCCGTGCCGCAGCTCGACCTCACCACCGACGCCGTCGACGACGAGTCGGGCGAGGCCGCCGAGGCCGAGGGCGACGTGCCCTCGATCGAGGACGAAGAGCGCTCCGAGTAACACCCGCACCACCGTCTGACGCCCCGCCCCTGCATCACTGAGGAGGACCCCCTGAGCGACCAGTGGCTCGTGGTCGGGCTCGGCAACCCCGGGCCCGGCTACGCCGGCAACAGGCACAACGTCGGGCAGATGGTGCTGGCCGAGCTGGCCCACCGCCTGTCCGCGGGGTTCAAGAAGCACAAGACGAACTCGCTCGTCGCGGAGGGCCGCCCGGCACCGGGCGGCCCCCGCTTCGTGCTCGCGGCGCCCGGCAGCTTCATGAACCTCTCGGGCGGCCCCGTCGCGGCCCTCCTCAAGTACTACGACCTCGACGTGTCGCGGCTGATCGTCGTGCACGACGAGCTCGACATCGACTTCGACACCCTCAAGATCAAGCAGGGCGGCGGCCACGGCGGCCACAACGGCCTGCGCGACATCATCGCGGCGACGGGGTCGAACGAGTTCCTCCGGGTCAGGGTCGGCATCGGCCGCCCCCCGGGCCGCCAGCCGGCCGCCGACTTCGTGCTGCGCGACTTCACGCCCACGGAGCGGCAGACCCTGCCGATCCTCGTGGCCGACGCCGCCGACGCGGTCGAGATGATCGCGGCCGACGGGCTGACGGCGGCGCAGCTGAAGTTCCACACGGCGAAGAGCTAGACGTTCCACACCGCGAAGAGCTAGTTCCCTCCCGGGAGCGGTGTCGCAAGCCGGGGCTGAGCCCTCAGCGAACCCGCGGGCTGTCTGTCGGTCGTGCCGAGTAGCCTTGCCGGGTGATACTCGCGGGCTTGATCTCGGCGCTGTCGCGCGCCTCCACGTTCTCCGCTGCCCTCGACCGGGCCGGTCGCAGCACCGACTACAGCCTGGTCGACGGTCTGCGCGTCCCCCTCGTCGCCGGCCTCCTGGCCCGCCGTGAGGGTCCTCAGGCGATGCTGGTCGTCACGGCGACCGGCCGCGAGTCGGAGGCCGTGCGCGGCTCCCTCGCGAGCTACCTGCCAGACGCCGAGGTCATCGAGTTCCCCGCGTGGGAGACCCTGCCGCACGAACGCCTCAGCCCCGGTGCCGAGACCGTCGGCAAGCGCATCCACGCGCTCCGGCGCCTCGCCGCCTGGTCGGCCGAGGCCGCCGCGACGCCCGACGCCGTGCGGCCGATCGTCGTCGTGGCCGGCGTCCGTGCCGCCCTGCAGCCCCTGGCCGACAACCTCGCCGACATCGACCAGGTCGAGCTGACCGTGGGCTCCCGTGGGCACGACCTGACCGCCATCTCGCAGTCGCTCGTCGGCCTCGCCTACGCCCGGGTCGACATGGTCACCCGTCGGGGCGAGTTCGCCGTCCGCGGCGGCATCCTCGACGTCTTCCCGCCCACCGCCGAGCACCCCGTCCGCGTCGACTTCTTCGGCGACGAGGTCGACCAGATCCGGCGCTTCTCGGTCGCCGACCAGCGGAGCCTCGACGGCGACGTGGCCGGCGTCGAGCTGCCGCCGAGCCGCGAGATGCTGCTCACCGACGACGTGCGGCAGCGGGCGCGCGAGATGCAGCACGAGTTCCCGAGCCTCGCGCAGATGCTCGCCAAGATCTCCGAGGGCATCCCCGTCGAGGGCATGGAGTCGCTCGCGCCCGCCCTCGTCCACGGCCTCGTGCCGCTCACGCACTACCTGCCGGCGGGCGCCTCCGTCGCCGTGCTGTCGCCCGAGCGCGTGAACTCCCGTGCCCAGAGCCTCGCCGAGACGAACCGCGAGTTCCTCTCCGCGGCGTGGAACGCCGCGACCGCCGGCGCCGAGGCGCCCATCGACCTCGACGCGGGCGACTTCATCACCCTTCGCCAGCTCCGCGAGTCGGCGGGCGACCGCACCTGGTTCACGATGAGCTCGTTCGACACCGGCGAGGTGCTCAGCGACGAGGACGCCGCCGCGTCGGCCGGCGACTACGTGCGCGTCGAGGCCGAGAGCGTGCCGAGCTTCAGCGGCCACGCCGAGGGCGCCGTCGACCACGTGGTGCAGCGCCTCCGCGACGGGTGGAGCGTCGTGGTGACCTCGCGGGGCGTCGGCCTCGTCGAGCGGGCCCGCGACGTGCTCGGCGAGCGCGCCGTGGCCGCGCGCCTGCTCGACGACCTGCCCGACGAGCTCGAGCCGGGCGTCGCCCTGCTCGTCGCCGGCGGGGTCGAGGCCGGCTTCGAGCTGGCCGAGGCCAAGGTCGCCGTGCTCGGCGAGAGCGACTTCTACGGCCGCTCGGCGAACTACGACTCCCGGCAGGTGAAGAAGCTCGCCAGCCGCCGCAAGGCGGTCGTCGACCCGCTGCAGCTCAAGCCCGGCGACGTCGTCGTGCACCAGACGCACGGCATCGGCAAGTTCCTTGAGCTCACCAGCCGCGAGGTCAGCACCGGCGGCAAGAACGCCGTGAAGAACAGCCGCGAGTACCTCGTGCTCGAGTACGCGCCGTCGAAGCGCGGCTACCCGGGCGACAAGCTCTACGTGCCCACCGACCAGCTCGACCTGCTCAGCCGCTACGTCGGCGGCGAGGCCCCCACGCTCAGCAAGATGGGCGGCAGCGACTGGGCCAGCGCCAAGAGCAAGGCCCGTCGCGCCGTCCGCGACATCGCCGTCGAGCTCGTGAAGCTGTACTCCGCGCGCATGGCGTCCAAGGGCCACGCGTTCCCGCCCGACACCCCGTGGCAGCGCGAGCTGGAGGAGGCCTTCCCCTTCGCCGAGACGCCCGACCAGCTGACGACCATCGACGAGATCAAGGCCGACATGGAGCGGCCCATCCCGATGGACCGCCTGCTCTCCGGCGACGTCGGCTACGGCAAGACCGAGGTCGCCGTGCGCGCCGCGTTCAAGGCGATCCAGGACGGCAAGCAGGTCGTCATGCTCGTGCCGACGACGCTGCTCGTCAAGCAGCACTTCGACACCTTCGCCGACCGGTTCGCGGGCTTCCCCGTGCACCTGCGCAGCCTCAGCCGCTTCCAGTCCGCGAAGGAGAGCCGCGAGACGATCGCGGGCCTCGGCGACGGCACCGTCGACATGGTCATCGGCACCCACCGCCTCCTCAGCGAGAGCATTGTCTACAAAGACGTGGGGCTCGTCATCATCGACGAGGAGCAGCGGTTCGGCGTCGAGCACAAGGACGCGCTGAAGAAGCTCAAGACGAACGTCGACATCCTCGCGATGTCGGCGACGCCGATCCCGCGATCGCTCGAGATGGCCGTCACCGGCATCCGTGAGATGTCGACCCTGGCGACCCCGCCGGAGGACCGCCACCCCATCCTCACCTTCGTCGGCCCCGAGAGCGAGCGGCAGAAGGCCGCCGCCATCCGCCGCGAGCTGCTCCGCGAGGGCCAGGTCTTCTACGTCCACAACCGCGTCTCGAGCATCAACCGCGTCGCCGCGCAGATCGCCGAGCTCGTGCCGGAGGCGCGGGTCGCCGTCGCGCACGGGCAGATGGCCGAGTCGACCCTCGAGCAGGTGATGGTCGACTTCTGGGAGCGCAAGTTCGACGTGCTCGTCTCGACCACCATCATCGAGACCGGGCTCGACATCGCCAACGCGAACACGCTCATCATCGACCGGGCCGACAAGTACGGCCTCAGCCAGCTGCACCAGCTGCGCGGCCGCGTCGGCCGGGGCCGCGAGCGCGGCTACGCGTACTTCCTCTACGACGCCGAGAAGCCGCTCAGCGAGACCGCCCAGGACCGCCTCGAGACCATCGCGGCGAACAATGAGCTCGGCGCGGGCATGCAGGTCGCCTTGAAAGACCTCGAGATCCGCGGGGCGGGCAACCTGCTCGGCGGCGAGCAGTCCGGGCACATCGCCGGCGTCGGCTTCGACCTCTACCTCCGCATGATCGGCGAGGCCGTCGGCGCCTTCCGCGGCGAGGTCGCCGAGGGCCAGACCGAGCTGCGGCTCGAGCTGCCCGTCGACGCCCACATCCCCGAGGAGTACGTCGAGAGCGAGCGCCTCCGCCTCGAGGCCTACCAGAAGCTCTCGACCGCCAGCTCGCCCACCTCGACCGACGAGCAGATCGACGCCGTGCTCGAGGAGCTCACCGACCGCTACGGGGCCCCGCCCGCGTCCGTGCTCGCGCTCATCGAGGTGTCGCGCCTCCGCCGTGCCGCCCAGAAGGCGGGGCTCAGCGAGGTCGTCGTCATGGGCAGCAACCTCCGGGTCGCCGGCCTCGACCTGCCCGACAGCATGCAGGTGCGCCTGCAGCGCATGTACCCGGGCTCGCGCTGGTTCGGCCAGACGCGCTCGGTGAGCGTCCCCCTGCCGCGGAAGCACGGCGAGGCCCTGCCCGACGGCGAGCTGATCACCTGGGTCGAGCAGCTCATGTCGTCGATCTACGGCGCCGAGGCGCCGCGCCCGTCCGCCGACAGCTCCGCCGCGGCGAGCTGAGTCGACCGTGACGGACGGCGTCGACGGCCGCGCGGGCGCCGAGCTCGCGGCGCTCGTCCGCGTGGTCGAGGCGCTGCTGGCCGACGAGGGCGGCTGCGAGTGGAACCGCGCCCAGACCCCTGAGAGCCTCGTCACCTACCTGGTCGAGGAGTCGTCGGAGCTCGTCGAGGCGATCGAGTCGGGCACCCCGGCCGACCGCCGGGAGGAGCTCGGCGACGTGCTGTACCAGGTCGTGCTCCACGCTGCGATCGCGGCGAGGGCGCCGGGGGAGGGCTTCGACCTGGCCGACGTCGTCCGCGACGTCGCCGCGAAGACCGTGCGTCGGCACCCCCACGTCTTCGCCGGCGACGAGGCCGCCGACGTCGACGACATCGTCCGGCTCTGGTCCGCCGCCAAGGCCCGGGAGAAAGCCGACCGCCGCAGTGCCTACGACGGCGTGCCCCTCGGCCTGCCCGCCCTGGCGAGGGCACAGAAGGTGGAGTCGCGGCGCCGGTCGGCCGGTCATGTCACGCCGCCCGCCGCCCCCGTCGACGGCGCGCCCGACGTCGAGCTCTCGTGGGGGCGTGAGCTCCTCGCCCGCGTCGACGCGGCGACCACGGAGGGGCTGGACGCCGAGCGGGCGCTCCGTCGAGCCGTCCGCGAGCGGGAGCAGCAGCTGCGGTCGGGCGAGGCCCCGCGGCCGTAGGGCACTCGGCCGGGGTCGGACGGGGCCCCGCCGCGAGGTCGCCGTCGTGGACGGACAGGGCACGGGGCGAGAAGACAGGGGAGAGGGCCGGGGGTCCGACCGACCCGAACGGCGGACACCCCGGCACAGGGCACCCGACCGACCCGAACGGCGGGCGCCCCCACGTGCCCGGCCACACGGCGGTCGAGGACCAGCCGCGCGGGCGAGGGGCACGTCGGCGCCGCACTGCGTCGAGGGGGATCACCCCCGATGCATCGTGCGGCACTGCGTCGAATGTACCGGGTGGAGTGCTGACATGTCAAAGACGGAACCCTGATGTGTCATGTGGTCGGCGGTCGCCGGTGGTCGTCGACGCTGCTCGTCGACCCCGGCGAGTCCGCCCGCCGGTGTCGTCGGGGGCGTCCGGGGGCCGCGGTGGCCGTCTGTTATCGTGCGACCGGGCCGACGACCCGGCGCAGGGCCGGGCTGCTCGCCCTCGCAGAGGAGGGGCTCCCGTGCCTCGCAGACCCGACCCGACCCGCAAGCCCGAGCTGCTCGCGCAGATCATCGAGCACCTCCGCAGCCGGTCGATCGCCACGGTGTCGTTCCGCACCCTCGCCGACGCGCTCGGCGTGAGCACGTACGTCTTCGTCTACCACTTCGGCAACCGCGCCGAGCTCGTCGCCGAGATCGTGCGCGGAGTCGTCGCGCGGCACGACGCCGCGCTGGCGGTCGACCCGACCGCCCTGGACGCCCGGGCGCTCCGGTCGCACCTGCTCGACGCCTGGGCCGACTCGACCAGCGAGCGCGGCCGAGACCTGCTGCGCCTCGAGACCGAGGCGGCCCTGCTCGAGGTCGTCGCCGGCGAGCAGGGCCCGGCCCGGGGCGAGGTCGCCCGCTGGCACGACTTCGTCGCGCGCTGGCTGGTGGCGCAGGGCGTGCCGGAGGCGGTGGCCGGGCCGGAGGCGCGGGTCGCCGTCGACGCCCTCCGAGGCCTCCAGCACGACGCCCTCGTCACGGCGGAGGTGCGCCCGCTCACGACCGCGGCCACCCGCGTCGTCGACGACCTCGTGGCCCGCGCGCCGCAGCTCGCCTCCACGCCGTGACCGCACGCCGGGGTCGAGCCCGGAGCGGTCCCGTGACGGTCGGTCACGCCGTGGCCGGCCCAGGGCGGAGCCGCCCCGCCCCGCGCTGATGAACGGGCCAGGCGCGAGGCGCCTGGCCCGTCGTGGAGCCCTCACCGCAGGGAAGGGAGGGCGCCGGGGTCGGTCGCCGGTGCGCAACCCGATTCGCGCCGACGACCTGCGTCGACCATAGCCGACATGTCACATGACGCGCAATCCCGCGGGGCTCGACCGCGCGCCTCCCGGGGCTGCCCTCTGGGATGATGGTGCGATGCCCTCACACGTGACCCCGCCGCGCGGGATGCGAGACTTCCTGCCCGCCGAGAAGCGCCGCCGCGAACGCGTGCTGGCCACCGTGCGCGACGTCTACCGCTCGCGGGGCTTCGACGAGATCGAGACCCCGGTCGTCGAGGGCGCCGAGTTCCTCTGGTCCGGCCTCGGCGGCGACAACGAGAAGCAGGTCTTCGCGGTGCTGCGCCGCGGGCTCGACCTCGACGCCGTCCGCGCCGTCGGGTCGCCGCTCGAGCTCGCCGACCTCGGGCTGCGCTTCGACCTCACCGTGCCCCTGGCCCGGTTCTACGCGTCGCACCGGGCCGAGCTGCCGACCGTCTTCCGCTCGGTGCAGATCGCTCCCGTCTGGCGGGCCGAGCGGCCGCAGAAGGGCCGCTACCGCCAGTTCGTCCAGTGCGACATCGACATCCTCGGCGAGCCCGGGCAACAGGCCGAGGTCGAGCTGATCTCGGCCACGACCGACGTGCTCGACGCCCTCGGGCTCCGGGGCACGACCATCCGCGTCAACGACCGCCGCGTGCTGCTCGGCGTGCTCGCCCACTGGGGCGTCGCCCCCGAGCTGACCGACCGGGCGCTCGTCGAGATCGACAAGCTCGACAAGATCGGCGTCGAGGGCGTGGCGACGCAGCTGCGCGAGCTCGGCGTCGGCGGCGACGACCTCGCGGCGCAGCTGCACCAGCTCGGCGAGGCGACCTTCGACTCGATCACCGGCTCCGCGCCTCCCGCCTGGCTCGACGCCGAGGCCGCAGCCGACCTCGTGGCCCTCCGCGACGCGCTGCCGGGCGCGACCCTCGTGCTCGACCCGACGCTGGTGCGGGGCATGGGCTACTACACCGGCACCATCTTCGAGGTGGCGCACCCCGACTTCAGCTACTCGCTGGGCGGCGGCGGTCGCTACGACGGGATGATCGGCCGGTTCCTCGGCACCGACGTGCCGGCCGCGGGCTTCTCGCTCGGCTTCGAGCGCATCGTCGACCTCGTCGAGCTCGACGGGGCCGACGACGACGGCCTGGCCGTGCTGCACGACAAGACGGTGCCGCCGGCCGAGCTGGTCGCCCTGCAGCGGGCGCTGCTCGCCGGCGGCGAGGGCCGGGTGCGGCTCGAGCGCCGCGCGAAGAACGCCAGGGGCCAGCTCGCCGCGCTCGCGGCCGCCGGCTTCGGGCGGTTCGCCTCCGTGCGCGGGGGCGAGTCCGTCGACGAGCTGCAGATCCGCCCGATCGGCTGACCGACGGCGGGCGAACGTCCGCTGAACACCCGCGTCGCCGGTCGGAGGCGCGGCTAGGCTAGGCGGCGGGGCCCAGGCCCCGACGACCTGACGACACACTAAGGAGTTCTCCGTGGCAGCAATCGACGCCGTAGGCGCCCGCGAAATCCTCGACTCGCGGGGCAACCCGACCGTCGAGGTCGAGGTCCTGCTCGACGACGGGACCGTGTCGCGCGCGGCCGTCCCCTCGGGCGCATCCACCGGGGCCTTCGAGGCCTACGAGCTCCGCGACGGCGACGACAGCCGCTACCTCGGCAAGGGCGTGCTCAAGGCCGTCGCGGCCGTCATCGACGAGATCGGCCCGGAGGTCGAGGGCCTCGACGCCACCGACCAGCGCCTGATCGACGCGGCGATGATCGAGCTCGACGGCACCGAGAACAAGTCGCGCCTCGGCGCCAACGCCATCCTCGGCGTCTCGCTGGCCGTGGCCCGCGCCGCCGCCGACTCGGCCGACCTGCCGCTCTTCCGCTACCTCGGCGGCCCGAACGCCCACACGCTGCCCGTGCCGATGATGAACGTCATCAACGGCGGCTCGCACGCCGACAGCAACGTCGACATCCAGGAGTTCATGATCCTGCCGATCGGCGCGTCGACCTTCGGCGAGGCCGTCCGCTGGGGCGCCGAGACCTACCACGCGCTGAAGAGCCAGCTGAAGGCCGCCGGCCTCTCGACCGGCCTCGGCGACGAGGGCGGCTTCGCGCCGAACCTCGAGAGCAACCGCGCCGCGCTCGACCTGCTGGTCGAGGCCATCACCACGGCCGGCTTCACCCCCGGGAAAGACATCGCGCTCGGCCTCGACGTCGCCTCGAGCGAGTTCTACTCCGACGGCTCGTACACGTTCGAGGGGCAGTCGCGCGACTCGGCCTTCCTCGCCTCGTACTACGCCGACCTCGTCGCCTCGTACCCGCTCGTCTCCATCGAGGACCCCCTCGACGAGGACGACTGGGAGGGCTGGGCGCACCTCACGAGCGAGATCGGCCGCAAGACGCAGATCGTCGGCGACGACCTCTTCGTCACCAACCCGACCCGCCTCGCCAAGGGCATCCAGACCGGCGCCGCGAACTCGATCCTCGTCAAGGTGAACCAGATCGGCACCCTGACCGAGTCGCTCGACGCGGTCTCGCTCGCCCAGCGCAGCGGCTACACCACCGTGCTGTCGCACCGCTCCGGCGAGACGGAAGACACCACGATCGCCGACCTCGCCGTCGCGACCGACGCCGGCCAGATCAAGACCGGCGCCCCGGCCCGCAGCGAGCGCGTGGCGAAGTACAACCAGCTGCTCCGCATCGAGGAGGAGCTCGGCGAGGCCGCGGTCTACGCCGGCTACTCGGCGTTCCCGCGCTTCCAGGCCTAGCCAGCGCCCCGCCGAGAGGCCCGTCCCCGCCCGGGGGCGGGCCTCTCGGCGTTCCGTGACCCGGCGCCCGGGTGCGTCGTCTACCCTCGACACATGCCTCGTGAGACCCCGAACCGCCGCGTGCCGGTGAGCCTCCCGGCCGCCGACTCGGCCGCGGGCGCCTGGCTCCGCAACATCCGCTCGTCGGGCTTCAGCCTCGTGATGCTCGTCATCCTCGTGCTCTTCGTCGTCATCCTCGCGCCGTCGCTCCGCACGCTCATCCAGCAGCAGCAGCAGATCGCCGCCCTCGAGCAGGAGGTCCGCGACCAGCAGGCCGACGTCGACGACCTGCAGGGCGACGTCGCGCGCTGGAGCGACCCGGCCTACATCGAGGCCCAGGCCCGCGACCGCCTGCTCTACGTCTACCCGGGCGAGTACAGCTACCTCGTCATGGGCGAGTCGGCCGGCGCCGAGCCCTCGCAGCCCGCCCCGATCAGCGACTCGCTGCAGACCCCCCAGGTCGACTGGGTGGCGGCCATGACGTCGTCCGTGCTCGACGCCGGCCTCAGCGACGCCCCCGCGACCGAGCTGGTCGCGCCCGACCTCGGCGGCGCGACCGTGCCGTCCTCCACCTCGACAGGCGGCACCCCGTGACGACCCCTCCCTTCGACCCGGTCACCGACGACGACGTGCGCATCGTCACGGCGCAGCTGGGCCGCCCCGCCCGCGACGTCGTGGGCATCCCCGCGCGCTGCGTCTGCGGGGCGCCCACCGTCGTCGCGACGAAGCCGCGCCTCGGCGACGGCACGCCCTTCCCGACGCTCTACTACCTGTGCCACCCGGGGGCGACGGCGGCGGTCTCGACCCTCGAGGCCACCGGCGTGATGACCGAGATGACCGAGCTGCTGGCCGGCGACGAGCAGGTGCGCGAGCAGTACCACGCCGCCCACGACGCCTACCTCGCCGACCGCGAGGGCATCGAGCACGTCGCCGAGATCGCGCACGTCACGGCGGGGGGCATGCCCGAGCGCGTCAAGTGCCTGCACGCCCTCGTCGGCCACGCCCTCGCGGCGGGCCCCGGGGTCAACCCGATCGGCGACCTCGCGCTCGAGCGTGCGTCGTGGAGCCCCGACGTCTGCCGCTGCCCCGACTGGCTCGACGAGTCCGCCCCGGCGACCACCGCCTCCGACGGCGCAGCCTGACCGCCGTGCGGCGGCGAGGGGGCGTCAGCGTCGCGGCCGTCGTCGCCGCGGCCGCCCTCGTCGTGCTGCCCGCGGCCTCGGCGCGTGCCGACGCGATCCGCGACCAGCAGTACTGGCTCGCCGACTACGGCATCGAGCAGGCCTGGCAGACCACCCGGGGCGCAGGAGTCACGGTGGCGGTCATCGACACCGGCGTCGACGGGTCGGTGCGCGAGCTCCAGGGCGCCGTCGTCGGGGGCACGGACGTCAGCGGCCAGGGCAGCCCCGACGGTCAGACCCCGGTCGGGACGGACGACCCGGCGCACGGCACCCTCGTCGGCTCCATGCTCGCGGGCCGAGGCACCGGCAGCGGCGACGGCGTCGTCGGCGTCGCGCCCGAGGCGAGCCTGCTGTCGGTCTCGGTCGGCTTCGGCACCGGCGCCGTCGACTCCGACACCCAGATCGCCGACGCGGTCCGCTGGTCGGTCGACCATGGCGCCGACGTCATCAACATGTCGCTCACCCGCAACACGCTCGACTGGCCGACCAGCTGGGACGACGCGTTCCTCTACGCGATGGAGCACGACGTGGTCGTGGTGGCCGCCGCCGGCAACCGCGGCAGCGGCACGACCGAGGTGGGCGCGCCCGCGACCATGCCCGGCGTGCTGACCGTCGCGGGCGTCGACCGCTCGGGCACGGCGAGCTTCGACGCGTCGAGCCAGGGCATCACCATCGGGGTCGCCGCGCCGAGCGAGAAGCTCGTCGGGGTCGGCCCCGACGACGTCCACTACAGCTGGAACGGCTCGAGCGGGGCCACGCCCCTCGTCGCGGGGATCGTCGCCCTCGTGCGGGCCGCCCACCCCGAGCTCGACGCCGACGACGTCATTAACCGCGTGGTCGCGACGGCCGAGCCGCGCGGCGCGAGCCAGCCCGACCCCCTCTACGGCTACGGGCTCGTCGACGCGGCGGCGGCCGTCACCCGTGACGTACCGCACGTCGAGGCGAACCCGATGGGCGACCTCTCGGAGTGGATCCGCGTGCACCGCCGCGCCGACGAGGTCGTGCCCGACGGCAGCTCGTCGGCCGTGCCCGTCGAGCCGGCGCCGGTGCCCACCCCCGAGACCCCCGACGGCGAGCGGCTGTCGGCCCTGCTGCCCACGGTCGAGACGATGCGGTCGACGGGCGTCCCGCTCATCGTCTTCGCGGTCTTCGGCGGGGCCCTGGTGCTCGTCGGGGTCGGCGCCGCCCGGCAGTACGGGCGGGGCCGTCGGCAGGAGTAAAGTCTCCTGCGACACCCCACAACGAGGAGAGCCTTCACCGTGCCTGAAATCCTGATCGTCGGCGGCGGCTACGCCGGCTTCTACACCGCCTGGAAGCTCGAGAAGCACCTCCGTCAGGGGGAGGCGTCGGTGACGGTCGTCGACCCGCTGCCCTACATGACGTACCAGCCCTTCCTCCCCGAGGTCGCGGCCGGCTCGATCGAGCCCCGTCACGCCGTGGTCTCGCTCCGCCGCCACCTCAAGAAGACGAGGGTCGTCACCGCCAAGGTGACCGCGGTCGACCACGCCACGAAGACCGCGACGATCACCCCGTCCGTCGGCGACGCGTGGACGATGCAGTACGACCAGATCGTCATGACGGCCGGCGCCGTGTCGCGCACCTTCCCCATCCCGGGCGTGGCCGACGAGGCCATCGGCCTCAAGACCATCGAGGAGGCCGCGGCGATCCGCGACAAGCTCCTCACCAACTTCGCGAAGGCGGCCGACCTGCCCGCCGGCCCGCTGCGCGACCGCCTGCTGACGGTCACGGTCGTCGGCGGCGGCTTCGCCGGCATCGAGATCTTCGCCGAGCTGCGCAGCTTCGCCAGCGACCTGCTGAAGAAGTACCCGACCCTCACCATCGACGACACGCACTTCCACCTCGTCGAGGCGATGGGCCGCATCATGCCCGAGGTGTCGCTCGAGACGAGCCACTGGGTGCTGAAGAACCTCGCCGAGCGCGCCGCCACGGTGCACCTCGACACGCAGCTGCAGTCGGCCGTCGGCGGCAAGATCGAGCTGTCGACCGGCGAGTCGTTCGAGTCGGACCTCATCGTCTGGACGGCCGGGGTCATGGCCAACCCGATGGTGCGCTCCACCGACTTCCCCCTCGAGCAGCGCGGCCGCATCACGGTGCAGGCCGACCTCCGCGTCGTCGACGGCGAGACCGTCGTGCCCGGCGCCTGGGCCTGCGGCGACGTCGCGGCGACGCCCGACCTCACGGGCAAGGGCGTCGGCGGCTTCTGCGTGCCGAACGCCCAGCACGCCGTCCGCATGGGCAAGCAGCTCGCCAAGAACATCACCGCCGTGCTCCGCGGCGAGGAGCCCGTCGACTACGTGCACGAGAACCTCGGCGCCGTCGCGGGCCTGGGCCTCGGCACCGGCGTCTTCCAGAGCGGCAAGTTCGTGCTGAAGGGCTTCCCGGCCTGGGCCGCGCACCGCGGCTACCACGGCATGGCGATGCCCTCCTTCGAGCGCAAGTTCCGCGTCGTCACCGGCTGGTGGAACAACTTCTGGCTCGGCCGCGACATCGTCTCCCTCGACGACCGTGAGCGCCCCCGTGCCGCGTTCGAGGCGTTCGCGTCGCGCCCGAAGCCGGCCGCCGACGAGCCCGCAGCGGCGCCCGCGCCCGAGATCGGCAAGGCCGCCGGCGAGCCCGGCCCCGCCTACGCGAACCCGGTCGACGCCGACGGCAGCGCGCCCGCCGAGGGCGAGAAGGTCGGGGCCACGGCCGGCGGCTCGGCCCGCGGCACCGGAGCGTCGACCGACGTCGCCGGCACCGACAAGGTGCCCGCCGCCGAGTAGTCACGGCACCGGCCGCCTCGAGCGGCCGACCACGACGCCCGCCCTGCTGCTCGTCAGCACGGCGGGCGTCGTCGTGTCCGTGCGACGGCCGCCGCCGCCGTCTCGTAGGCTCGGGGGAGGCCCTCGTAGCCCAACTGGTCAGAGGCAGGCGACTTAAAATCGTCCAAGTCAGGGTTCGAATCCCTGCGGGGGCACGGTCACGCCGTCAGGGCGACGCGGCCGACGCGGGCGACGGGCGCGGCTCAGGCCTCGCGGCCCGCGGGCTCGACCACACGCAGCCAGAGCCAGGCCGCGACCGCCCCGAGCGCCGCGACCGCGCTGGCCGCCACGAGCGGCACGACCGGGAACGCCGCCGTCGGCGCCCCGACGAAGACCACCGCGGCGACGCTCACGCCGACCACGACGAGCCCGACGTAGGCGCCGCGCGACCAGGCCCAGACTCGTCGCCCCGGCAGGCCGCCGAGCGGCACGAGCGAGACGACGAGCGAGCCGAGCCCGGCCAGGCACACGGTCGCCAGCGTCTCGCGGGCGAGCTCAGCGCCCGCGCCGGCCCCGGCCCCGGCCGCGGCCCCGGGCACGACGCCGTGGAGCACCCACGCCGCCCCGCCGAGCACGACGAGGGCCCCGAGCTGCGCGGCCGCCGCGACGCCGACGTCACGGGAGTCGGGCTCGCGCGCGGCCTCCGCGCCGCGGTGTCGCCCGGACGACGACGGCACGGCGACGAGGGCGCCCGTGAGCAGCACCCCCAGCACGAGCGGCGGGTCGAGCGAGAGGGCCCGCGTGGCCGCGCACGCGACGACGGCCGCCAGCAGGAGGCGCGGTGACATCCGCACGCGGAGGGCCAGCCCCCGGGCCCGCGCGACGAGCAGGGCGGGCAGCGCCACGCCCAGCCCGTTGATCACGACGAGCCCGATCACGATCCCCAGCGCCAGGCGGGCGTACTGCAGCTCGTCGTCGACCCCGGCGGCGACGGCCGTGACGGCGGCGCCCGCCACGAGGGCCAGGGCGACCGGCAGCCACGGGCTGATCGTGGCCGCGCTGAACGACGTGGGCAGCTCGACGCCGCGGTTGCGGCCGGTCAGCGAGGCGGGGCGCCGTCGCTGCCGCCCGCGCAGCGACGCGGCCGCGAGGCGGGCCGGCGCGGCCACGAGCAGGAGGAACAGCAGCGCCAGCCCGCCGGCGAGCGCCCAGGCCGGGCCGCCGAGGGTCTGGCCGAGCGTCGGCAGGTGCTCCCCGAACGAGGTGGCGGTGGCCCAGGTGCCCCGGGGGCCGTCACCGGTGCCGGGGTCGCCCCCCGCGCCTCCTGCGGCGTCGTCGGTCGGAGGTCCGCCGTCGCCGCCGGGCGACCCGGGGGCGACCGGCGCGGCCGACGTCGACGGGCCTGCGGGCGACGGGGAGGCGGTGGGGGCGGGCGTGGCACCGGGTCGCGGCGTCGGGCCCACGACGGGAGGCGCGACGGCGGAGGCGGGGTCGACCACGGTCACCGTGACGCCGGCCGAGGGGGGCCCGTAGTTGCCCGCCGGGTCGACGAGGGCGGCCTGGACGACGTGCGAGCCTAGGGGGAGGTCGGAGCCGGTGGTGCTGCACGACCACGGGCCGTCGCCGACGACGACCTGGCAGACGGGCGAGCTGTCGACGTAGACGGTCGCGAGGGCTCCGGCCTCGCCGCTCCCGGTGACCGTCACGGGCTGCGCGGCGATCCGCTGCCCGGCCGTCGGCGAGGTGAGGCGCGGAGCGGCGGGCGCGTCGCGGTCGACCCGCACCGAGACGGCGCTCGAGGCGGCGGAGCTGGGCACGTCGGGCACGGAGGGCGACGACTGCGTCGCGGTCACCGTGTACGAGCCGGAGGGGAAGGCGGAGGCGGGCAGCGTCGTCGTCCACGACCCGTCGCCGCCGGCGGTCGCCGTGGCGCGGGCGCCGCCGCTGGCCGTGACGGTCACCGTGGCGCCGGGCGCGGCCGTGCCGGAGAGCTTGCCGCCCACGAGGAGGCCGCCGCGGACGGTCGGCGGGGTCAGCACCGAGAACGGGCCCGAGTCGACGTCGGGCGTGCTCGGCTGGTCGAGGTCACGGGCCGTCGCCGTCCAGGCCGCGCCGGTGGGCACCGGCCCGGAGCACGACCAGGCCCCGTCGGCGTCGGCCGTCACCGCGTCGCAGAGGGTGCGGAACGTGCCCGAGCCGCTGACCGAGACCTTGACGCGCGCGCCGGGGGTCGCGGTGCCGCTGACGAGCACCGTGCCCGTCGCGCTGTCGCCCACCGGGCCGATCGTCGGCGCGACGGGCTCGGCGGTGGGCGGGGGAGTCGTGGGCGGGGCACCGAGGGA
Organism: Frigoribacterium sp. NBH87; assembly: GCF_014217665.1. Classification (NCBI taxonomy): domain Bacteria; kingdom Bacillati; phylum Actinomycetota; class Actinomycetes; order Micrococcales; family Microbacteriaceae; genus Frigoribacterium; species Frigoribacterium sp. NBH87. Next base: position 1,145,399 of record NZ_CP043650.1, on the reverse strand, counting down.
GGGCGGCGCCGGCGACGGGGTCGGGCTCGCCGCCGCCCAGCCGGGTGCGGACGGCCCGGCGAGCAGCAGCGCGAGGCCCAGGACGGTCGCGAGGACCACGGTGACGGACGCCCGGGCCCTGCCCTGCGCCGGGGCGTGCCGGAGGCCCGCGGGGCGGCCGGTCGGGGCCGGGCGTCGCGGGGCGGCGGAGGGCAGGAGGTCGATCACTGAGACCCATTCAGCACGGCCGCGGGGGACAAGTCAATCCGCTGCGCGGAGGAGGACCGTGTGCTCCTCCTCGCCGGTCGACGACGCATGTCGTGAGTTCGCTCCGAGAACGCCCAGTCGACGTGGAGGCCCCGTCGGGCGCATTTATAGTGTTCTCCGGACCGAGCCCCGACCCGACGACGTCTCCGAGCCCCCCGCTCGGCCGCGGGTCGCCACGCACCTGGAGGAGTCACCCGTCATGCAACCCGGCCTCACCGGCATCCTCGTCGCCGTCGGCGTCGTCGTCCTCCTCCTGCTCCTCGCGGGCATCTGGGCCTGGGCGTCGTACCACTCGCTCGTGGCGCTCCGCACCCGGGTCGACGAGGCGTGGGACGGCATCGTCGTCCAGATGCGCCGCCGGGCCGAGCTGGTGCCGACGATCGTCGAGCAGGTCAGGGGCTACGCATCGCACGAGACCAAGGCGCTCGAGACCGTCGAGCGGGCTCGGGTCGAGACCCTCGAGGCGAGCACCCCGGCTGCCGCGTCGACCGCCGAGGGGCACCTGCAGACCGCGCTCCGCGGGGCCTTCACGGTCTCCGAGTCGTTCCCGCAGCTGCAGGCGAGCCAGTCGTTCCTGCAGCTGCAGTCCGAGCTCGTCGAGACCGAGGACGGCCTCCAGGCCGCCCGTCGCTCCTACAACGGCGGCGTCCGCGAGCTGAACGCGAAGGCCGCCGGCTTCCCGGCCCGGCTCTTCGCCCCGCGCCTGGGCGTCTCGCAGCGCGACTTCTTCGAGGTCGAGCAGCCCTCGACCATCGCCGAGCCGCCGCGCGTCCAGTTCTGACCCCTAGCTGACGTCGCCCGCCCCGACGGCGCCCCGCAGCGCCGCCGCGAGGTCGCCCCGGTCGACGACCTCCACCCGCTCGAGCCCCTGCCAGCGGGCCGCCCGGCCCAGCAGCGCCGCGAGCCGGTCGACGTCGACGGGTAGGTCGCGCTCCCGCCACGAGGCCTGGACCCTCAGCACCCGGGCCTGCCGGTCGCTCTTCAGGTCGACGCGGGCGACGAGCTGGTCGCCCTGCAGCACCGGCAGCACGTAGTAGCCGTGCACCCTCTTCTCCTGCGGGGTGTAGATCTCGATGCGGTAGCGGAACCCGAACAGGCGCTCCGCCCGGGGCCGCGTCCAGACCACGGGGTCGAACGGTGAGAGCAGGGCGTCGGCGGCGATCCGCCGGGGGAAGGCCGCGTCGCGGTGCAGCCAGCCGCCTCGCGGCCAGCCCGGGACCGTCACCGGCGTCACGACGCCCTGGTCGGCCAGGTCGTGCAGGGCGGGCACGACGTCGGCCGTCTTCATGCGCCAGTGGTCGGCGAGGTCGGCGGTGGTCGCCACGCCGGAGGCGCGGGCCGCGTGGGCGAGCAGCCGACGGTGGGCCTCCTCCCGCCCCACCTCGACGGCGAGGAGCTCGGCGGGCAGCACCTGCTCGGGCAGCGCGTACACCCGCTCGAACCGTCGTCGCCCGGCGCTGACGAGCGCCCCCACGCGGAAGAGCGCCTCGAGCCCGCGCTTGACGTCGCTCCAGCCCCACCACGGCCCCGTGCGCCGGTTCGCGTCGTGCTCGACGAGGCTCGCGGGCAGCGGGCCCTCGCCGCGCAGCTCGTCGAGCAGCCAGGCGGCCGTCCGGGCGTTGGCCGACAGCCACGACCCCGGATCGGCCTCTGCCCGGGCGCGGTGGTCGTCCATGCGCCAGCGCATCAGCGGCCAGGTCTCGACGGGCAGCAGCGCGGCCTCGTGCGCCCAGTACTCGACGTACCGCCCGCGCGGGGCGAACAGCAGCTCGTCGAGCCGGTCGCGGTCGTAGTGGCCGAGGCGGGCGAAGACGGGGAGGTGGTGGCTGCGCTCGAAGACGTTCACCGAGTCGATCTGCAGCAGGCCGAGGCGGTCGACGACGCCGTGGAGCTGGCGGGCACCGACGGCCCGGGGGCCCGCCGCCTCGGCGACGGGCCGGCCGAGGCCCTGCGCGGCGAGGGCCGTGCGGCGGGCCTGGGCGGGGGAGAGGGCGTCGCGGGTCACGGGGCGACCCTACCGACGGCCGCCGACACGGCCGACCCGGCCCGCGCCTCCTCGTGTCGCGGTGCCGACGCAGCCGGGCCCGAGACGGGGTCAGCATGCCGGAAGGGGCATGTGGCGCGGGCGTCACGGTCGGCCGCGACACCTACACTGAGCGCATGAACCGCCTCCGACGGCTCCTCCGACGCCCCCCGGGCAGCCACGTCGCGACGCCCGTGCCCGCCGAGCCCGTGCCCGGCGCCGCGGCGCTCCCGTCGGCCCCCGTCACGGGCCCGGAGGTCGCTCCCGAGCGCCGCACGGAGGGCGACCTCGACGGTGCGCTGCCCCGCGGCGTCGTCGTCGCCGGCGCGTGGTCGTGGCGCGTCCTCGCGATCGTCGGCGTCATCGCCGTCTTCGTCTGGCTGGTCATCCAGCTGCGCATCATCGTCGTGCCGTTCATGGTGGCCCTGCTCATCGCGGCGCTGCTCGTGCCCCTCTCGTCGTGGCTGCAGCGGCACGGCTGGCCTAAGTGGCTCGCCGTCGTCGTCAGCCTCGTCGGCTTCGTCGTCGTCGTGGCCGGGCTGCTCTACCTCGTCGTGCTGCAGATCATCGACGGCTGGCCCCAGCTGCGCGACCGGTCGGTGGCCTCGTACGTCGAGCTGAAGGGCGTGCTGCTCGACTCGCCCCTGCACCTCACCGAGGCGCAGCTGAACGGCTACGTGACCGACGCCGTGACCGCCCTGCAGCAGGACAGCCAGCCGCTCCTGCGCGGCGCCCTCTCCGTCGGCACGACGGCCGGCCACGTCGGCGCCGGGCTCGTGCTCGTGCTCTTCTCGACGATCTTCGTGCTGGCCGGCGGCGGCGACATCTGGCGCTGGTTCGTCCGTCTCTTCCCGCGACGCGCCCGCACGGCCGTCGACGGCGCCGGCCGGGCCGGCTGGACGACGCTGACCAACTTCGTCAAGGTGCAGATCCTCGTCGCCGCGGTCGACGCCGTGGGCATCGGCCTGGGCGCGTTCTTCCTGGGCCTGCCGCTCGTCGCGCCGATCGCCATCGCGGTGTTCCTCGGCTCGTTCGTCCCCGTGGTCGGCGCGGTCGCGACAGGCACCGTCGCCGTCGTCATCGCGCTGGTCTACAACGGCTGGGTGGTGGCGCTGGCGATGCTCGCGGTCGTGATCCTCGTGCAGCAGATCGAGGGCCACGTGCTGCAGCCGTTCGTCATGGGCGGCGCCGTCAAGGTGCACCCGCTGGCCGTGGTCTTCGCGGTCGCGGCGGGTGCCCTCCTCGCGGGCATCCCCGGCGCGCTCTTCGCGGTGCCCGTCGTCGCGGTGCTGAACGTCATGGTGTCGTACGTCGCGGGCGGCAGCTGGCGCGACGGGCCCCGATCGGTGCCCGCTCCGCCGGGTCGCGTGCCCCCGGGCCCGTCGGCCGGCGCCTCCGCCCCGAACACCAGGGGCGGCCCCGTGGTCGGCCCCTCGGCCACGTCCCCCGCGGCCACCTCCCCCTCCGCGGCCGACCCGGCCGCCGCCTCCGCTCGCTCCGTTCCGTCCCGAAAGGCCGCTGATGCCTGACCTCACCATCGCCGGGCCCACCCTGGCCGAGATCGAGGAGGCGCGGGTCCGCGTCTCGACGGTCGCCCGCGTCACGCCGATGGAGAGCTCGCGGTTCCTGGCCGACGTGCTGGGCTCGCCGGTGTACCTCAAGTGCGAGAACCTGCAGCGCACGGGCTCGTACAAGATCCGGGGCGCCTACAACCGCCTCACGCAGCTCTCCGATGACGAGAAGGCGCGGGGGGTCGTGGCCGCCTCGGCCGGCAACCACGCCCAGGGCGTGGCCTTCGCGGCGCGGGAGCTCGGCATCGCCGCGACCATCTTCATGCCGGTCGGGGTCGCCCTGCCCAAGCTGCAGGCCACCCGCGACTACGGCGCCGACGTGGTGCTCAGCGGCCACGCCGTCGAGCAGTCGCTGATGGCCGCCAAGGAGTTCGCGGCCACCACCGGCGCCGTCTTCATCCCGCCCTTCGACCACCCCGACGTCGTCGCCGGGCAGGGCACCGTCGGCCTCGAGATCCTCGACCAGGTGCCCGACGTCGACACGGTCATCGTGCCGATCGGCGGCGGCGGGCTCATCTCGGGCGTCGCGAGCGCCCTCAAGCAGAACGCCGCCCGCACGGGCCGCGACGTCCGCATCATCGGCGTGCAGGCGGTCAACGCGGCCCCCTACGCGGTGTCGATGAAGCGCGGCGTCCGCACCGACATCGAGGCCCTGCCGACGATCGCCGACGGCATCGCGGTCGCGAAGCCGGGCGTGCTGAACTTCGAGATCGTCCGCGAGACCGTCGACGAGGTCGTCACGGTCAGCGACGACGACACCGCCCGCGCGATGCTCGTCATGCTCGAGCGCGCGAAGCTCGTCGTCGAGGCGGCGGGCGCCGTCGGCGTGGCCGCGGTGCTCACCGAGCAGGTGCGCGACCTCGGCACGACCGTCATCGTCCTCAGCGGGGGCAACATCGACCCCCTGATGATGGAGCGCGTGATCGGGCGAGGCCTCGCGGCCGCCGAGCGGTACCTCAAGCTGCGGGTCGGCCTGCCCGACCGGCCCGGGCAGCTGACCCGGGTGTCGGAGATCCTCTCGGACGCGAATGCGAACGTCGTCGAGGTGCTGCACACCCGGCACGGCCGCGGGCTGCAGATCAGCGAGGTGGAGCTCGAGCTCAGCGTCGAGACACGCGGCCCCGAGCACGTCCAGCACGTGCTGCAGCGCCTCCGCGACGCCGGCTACGAGCCCCGCGTCGACTTCTAGGACGACGACGGCCCCCGCTCCGAGGAGCGGGGGCCGTCGTCGTCAGCGCCGAGGGCTACGGCGTGTAGGTCTCGACCGCGGTGACGGAGACCGCGATCTCCTTGCCGTTGGGGGCCGTGTAGCTCGTCGAGTCGCCCACCTTCAGGCCGTTGATGGCCTGGCCCAGCGGGCTGGTCTCGCTGTAGACCGAGAGGTCGCTGTCGGCGGCGATGATCTCGCGGTTGCCGAGCAGGAAGGTGCTGGGGTCGCCGGCGATCGTCGCGGTGACGACGGTGCCGGGGCCGACGATGCCGGCGGCGGCGGTGGACTCGCCGACCGTGGCGTTCTTCAGCAGGTTGGTGAGCACCCGGATGCGCGCCTCCATCTTGCCCTGCTCGTCCTTCGCGGCGTGGTAGCCGCCGTTCTCCTTCAGGTCGCCCTCTTCACGCGCCGCCTCGATGCGGGCGGTGATCTCCTTGCGGCCCTCGCCGCTCAGGGTGGCGAGCTCGGCCTGGAGGCGGTCGCGGGCGTCGGGCGTCAGCCAGGTCGTGGCGTCGTTGGCGTCGTTCATGGTGTCTCCGTTCGTGTGGCGGCCCGGCCGCGCGGTCGCCCGCGCGGGTGGTCCGGTCACGGGTGCTCACGTCGCGCGTGCGGGGAGCCGCGGGGCGGACGAGGCACGCCCCTCGAAAGAAGGAGACCGGCCGAGTGGCCGGTCTCCGGTGATCCGATGCAGTCTACGGAAGCCAGCACTCGTAGATCAACCCCGTCACCGCCCGCTCGCTGGTGGCCAGCGAGGTGGTGTACGTGGTCGAGTGGTTCGCCGCGGCGGGCAGGTGGACGACCTTCCAGCCGACGATCGCGAACTTCTGGTTCTGCGCCTGGACGGCGCAGCTCACCTCGGTGCCCGGCTGCACGCTGACGGTGTACTGCACGTCGACCGAGCGGTCGTCGAGCACCGTGTAGCCGACGTCGGTGCTCTCGAGCTTCGACCCGTCGCCGTCGAAGGCGGCGAAGACGACCCAGGCGGCGAAGACCACGACGAAGGCGACCGCGACCGAGACGGCGACCACCGTGCGCCGGCGGCGCGTGCCCGGAGACCGGCCGTAGCGGTCGTCGAGGTGCGACGAACGAGCCGTGTCGGGGGCCGGCGTCGAGGGCGCCGGAGATGCTGCGGGGGGCGTGGACGCCACTCGGGACTCCGTCCGATTATCCTGGTCACAGGGTAGCAACGTCTGCCCTGCACGAATTGCGAGGAACCCGTGACCCTGCGCCTCTTGGCCGTCCACGCCCATCCCGACGACGAGTCCAGCAAGGGCTCGGCGACGTACGCCCACTACCGCAGCCTCGGCGTCGAGGTCCTCGTCGTCAGCTGCACCGGTGGTGAGCAGGGCTCCATCCTCAACGAGCAGCTGGAGGCCCGGCACCACGCCGAGCGCGACATCGCCGGCCTGCGCGTCCACGAGATGCGCGCCGCCCAGGAGGCGATGGGCGTCGACCACGTCTGGCTCGGCTACGCCGACTCCGGGCTGCCGGCCGAGGGCGAGCCGGTCGCCGTGAACTCGTTCGCGACGATCCCGCTCGAGACGAGCGCCGAGCCCCTCGTCGCCGTCATCCGTCGCTTCCGCCCGCAGGTGCTCATCACCTACGACGAGAACGGCGGCTACCCGCACCCCGACCACATCCGCACCCACGAGATCTCGATGGAGGCCTTCCGCGCCGCCGCCGATCCCGCGCGCTACCCGGCGACGGGCGAGCCGTGGTCGATCGAGAAGGTCTACTACGACCGGATGTTCAGCACGGGCCGCATCGAGGCGATGATCAGCCACCTCCGCGAGAGCGATCCGGAGTCGACGCTCATCGAGCGCCTCGGCGAGATGCTCGAGCGCTTCAGCGACCGCCCCGACCTGGCGACCACGAAGGTGCCGGTCTCCGACTTCTTCCCCGTGCGCGACGCCGCCCTCCGTGCCCACGCGAGCCAGGTGCCGCTCGACAGCGCGTTCTTCTTCTGGCCCAACGACCTCCAGGTGCGGGCCTGGCCGACGGAGGACTTCCAGCTGGTCGAGTCGACCGTCGAGTCGACCCTCCCCGAGACCGACCTCTTCGCCGGCGTCGTCGACCCCGACACCGGCCTCGTCGGGACGGAGCGCTCGTGACCGCCCTCGGCGACCTCGCCCTCGGGGCGACCGTGCGCCTCCTCGCGCAGCCCTCCACCCCGTCGCCGACGCTGCCGGCCTCGACCGTGCCCGACGAGGCCGTCACGCCCGGCGTCTGGGGCTTCGTCGCGATCGCGTTCGTGGCGATCGCCACCGTGCTGATCATCGTCGACATGACGCGTCGGGTGCGCCGCACGCGCTACCGCGGCGAGGTCCGCGAGCGCATCGAGGCCGAGCGGGCCGAGGCGAGCCAGGCCGCGGCGGGCCTGGACGAGGAGGCGCGGCCCGGCCAGGGCGACGACGAGCCGTACCGCGAGGGCGGGCCCAGGACCTAGCCGAACGACGGCGCGTTCAGCGCCAGCACGAGGATCCCGCTCCAGTGGCAGAGGTACGCCGCCACCGTGCAGGCGTGGAACAACTCGTGGAAGCCGAAGTGGCCCGGTGCCGGGTTCGGGCGCTTCAGGCCGTAGAACGTCGCGCCGACGATGTAGAGCAGCCCGCCGACCAGCACGAGCACCGTCATCGGCACGCTGGCCGCGACGAGGTCGGGCAGGAACCCCAGCGCGCCGAAGCCCATCAGCACGTAGAGCGGCACGTACAGCCAGCGCGGCGCGTGGATGAAGAAGACCCGGAAGGCGATGCCGAAGGCCGCCGCCGTCCACACGAGCACGAGCAGCAGCTGCGACTTGCCGGGCGGCAGCGCGATGGCCGCGATGGGCGTGTAGGTGCCGGCGATGAGCAGGAAGATGTTCGAGTGGTCGAGCCGCTTGAGGAACATCTTGGCGCCGGGGCTCCACGGGAACCGGTGGTACGTCGCCGAGATGCCGAAGAGCAGCAGCGAGGTCGTCATGAAGACGGCCGAGGCCCACGTCGCGGCGGTGCCGTCGGCGAGCACGACGAGCACCACGCCCGTGGCGATCGCCACCGGGAAGGTCGCGGCGTGGATCCAGCCGCGCCAGGTCGGCTTGCGTTCGATGGACGCGTAGTCGAGGGCGTCGTCGAGGAGGGGCAGGTTCGGGAGGTCGGCGCCGCCGTCCTCGGCCACGCCGTCGCGCGCGGGGGTCGTGCTCATGCCCCCGAGCGTAGGCGAGGGGCCGGGGAGGCGGGGGACGAGGCGCTGGGAATCTCCCGCCGAGCGTGCGTTAACGTAGGCACGTGAAGAACCGTCGGCGCACCCCCCTGGCCGGCGGCGTGCTCTACGGCCTCTACCAGCGTCGGCTCCGCCGCGAGCTCGAGGGCGCGGAGCTGCCGCACCACGTCGCCATGATCGTCGACGGCAACCGGCGGTGGGCCAAGCTCCGCATGCTCGAGACGGCCGCTCACGGCCACCGGGCGGGCGCCGCCAAGATCAGCGAGTTCCTCACCTGGTGCGACGACCTGGGCATCCGGGTGGTGACCCTCTACCTCCTGTCGGCGGACAACCTCGGCAACCGCGCCTCCGACGAGCTCACCGAGCTGTTCGGCATCATCGGCGACGTCGCCGACGAGCTGTCGCGGCAGCGCGACTGGCGGGTGCAGCACGTGGGGTCGACCGACGACCTGCCGCCGTCGCTCCGCGAGTCGCTCTCGCGGGCCCAGACGAGCACCGCCGACCGCGGCGGGCTGCACGTCAACCTCGCCGTCGGGTACGGCGGGCGTCGCGAGATCGCCGACGCCATGCGCAGCATCGTCCGCGAGCACGACGCCGCGGGCGGCACCCTCGACGCGCTCGCCGAGGTGCTCACGCCCGAGCTCATCGCGCAGCACCTCTACACGGGCGGGCAGCCCGACCCCGACCTCGTCATCCGCACCTCGGGCGAGCAGCGGCTCAGCGACTTCATGCTCTGGCAGAGCGCCCACAGCGAGTTCTACTTCGTCGAGGCCTTCTACCCCGACCTCCGCGAGGTCGACTTCCTCCGGGCGGTGCGCGACTTCGCGCTCCGGCACCGGCGGTACGGGAGCTGACGACCGGGCTGTCCTCCCGGCGCTGACCCGCGCCTCCTCCCGGACAGCACGGGGGCCCGAGGGCGACGCGCCAGCGCGTCGCGCACTACCGTAGGAGGCTGACCCCCACCCGAGGAGCCGACCGTGACCACCATCGACGAGTTCGCCGCCGGCTTCGCCGACGAGCCCGGCTACTTCGACTTCGCCAAGTACGGCCCCATCTCGACCCCGGTCGCGGAGGAGCAGCGCGGCCTCGTCGACCTGCAGGCCCGCTCGCGGCACGGCTCCGAGATCGCCCTCGACGAGCAGGCCGGCCGCGTGCGCCGGGCGGTCTCGGCGCTCGTCGGGTTCCCCGCCGACCAGGTCGTCTTCCAGCCCAACACCAGCGAGGGCCTGCTGCACACGATGTTCGGCCTCACCGGGCAGATCGTCCTCTCGGCCCGCGAGTACCCGAGCCTGCCGCTCGCGGTGACCCGCGCCTCCTCGGCCCTGCGGGTGCTCGACCCGGTCTGGATGGACCCGACCTACGGCGCCGTGACGCCCGCCCTCGTGCAGGAGCACCTCACGTCGTCGACCACGGCCGTCGCCGTGAGCGCCGTCGACTACCGCACGGGGTACCTCGCCGATCTCGAGGGCATCCGCCAGGTCATCGGCGACCGCCTGCTGATCGTCGACGCCATCCAGGGCCTCGGCGTCGCCGACCTGCCGTGGTCGCTCGCCGACGTCGTCATGGCCGGCGGCCAGAAGTGGCTCCGCGCCGGCTGGGGCACGGGGTTCCTCGCGCTCAGCGAGCGCGCCGCGACGGAGCTCACCCCGGTCTTCACGGGCGTGGCGGGCTCCGAGCTCGCGCTCGGCGGCCGGTACGACCAGCCGGTGCCCGTCCGGGCCGGCGCGGCCGCGTTCCAGGTCGCGAACCCCGACCCCATCGCGCAGGCCCGGCTCGCCACAGCCGCCGAGGCCGTCACGGCGGTCGGGGTGCCGGCCATCGCGGCGGCGGTCGCCGAGCGCGCCTCCCGGCTGATCGACCTCGCCGACGAGGCCGCGGTGCCCGTCATGTCGTCGCGCGACGAGGCCGAGCGGGCCGGCATCGTCGTGCTCCAGCCCGAGCCGGCGCAGCTGACGACCCTCACCGCCGCGTTCATCAACCACGGCGTCACCGCGACGGTGCGGGACACGACGGTGCGGCTCAGCACCCACGTGTCGAACGACGACGAGTCGTTCGACATGCTGCGGGCGGCGCTGACGTCGTTCGGGAGCGCCGTCACCTACTAGCGGCGACCGGCGCGGGCGACCGGCACCGCGACTCCTCGGGGCCCGCCCTCGCAGCCGTCGTCCAGGTCTCGACCACAGCGTGAGGGTCGTTCACCTGATCGTCACACGACGCGGCGCGTCGCCGTCGACACGGCCGCCGGGCTCGACGTAGGTTCGCATCACCGGGCAAGTCGCCCGGTCGAGGCGGCCACGAAAGTTCGTCCTCGCGTCGCACTCCGGCCGTCTCCGCCGCAAGGGAACGGGTGCCCAGGCACCCGGAGATGGAGTCGTCGTGACCTCGCTGAACGAGCCCCGCACCGAGACCCGGACCGATCAGAGCACCGACCGCGGGCGCGGAAGAGCTGCCGAGAGCCGCGCCGGGGAGGCGCGCGGCACGTCGGTCGCCCAGCGCACGTACGTGCTCGACACCTCCGTCCTCCTCTCCGACCCGCAGGCGGTCTTCCGCTTCGCCGAGCACGACGTCGTCCTGCCCGTCGTGGTGGTCAGCGAGCTCGAGGGCAAGCGGCACGACCCCGAGCTCGGCTACTTCGCGCGGCAGGCGCTGCGGCTGCTCGACGACCTGCGCGTGCAGCACGACCGCCTCGACTTCCCCGTCGCGGTCGGCGACGGCGGGTCGTTCCGGGTCGAGCTGAACCACTCGAACATGTCGGTGCTGCCCTCCGGGCTCCAGCTCGGCGACAACGACTCGCGCATCCTCGCCGTGGCCAGCAACCTCGCCGCCGACGGCCTCGCCGTCACCGTCGTCTCGAAGGACCTGCCCCTGCGCGTCAAGGCGGCGTCGATCGGCCTCGCCGCGGAGGAGTACCGCGCCGAGCAGGTCGTCGACAGCGGGTACACCGGCCAGATGGCGCTCGACGTCTCGAGCGAGCAGATGGCGACCTTCTGGGAGACGGAGCGGCTCAGCTCGCGCGCGCTCGGCGACGTGCCGGTCAACACCGGCGTCGTCGTGCACTCCGACCGCGGCTCGGCCCTCGGCCGCGTGACGGCCCGGGGCGAGGCGCGGCTCGTGCGCGGCGACCGGGACGTGTTCGGCCTGCACGGACGCTCGGCGGAGCAGCGGCTCGCGATCGACCTGCTGCTCGACCCCGAGGTGGGCATCGTCTCGCTCGGCGGCAGCGCGGGCACCGGCAAGTCGGCGCTCGCGCTCTGCGCCGGGCTGGAGGCGGTGCTCGAGAAGCAGCAGCACAAGAAGATCATGGTGTTCCGGCCGCTGTACGCGGTCGGCGGGCAGGACCTCGGCTTCCTGCCCGGCGACGCCGGCGAGAAGATGAACCCCTGGGGCCAGGCGGTGTTCGACACCCTCGGCGCGCTGGTCTCGCAGAACGTCCTCGACGAGATCGTCGAGCGCGGCCTGCTCGAGGTGCTGCCCCTCACGCACATCCGCGGGCGTTCGCTGCACGACGCGTTCGTGATCGTCGACGAGGCCCAGTCTCTCGAGCGCAACGTGCTGCTCACCGTGCTGAGCCGCATCGGGCAGAACTCGCGGGTCGTGCTGACCCACGACGTCGCGCAGCGCGACAACCTGCGGGTCGGCCGCCACGACGGCGTCGCCTCGGTGATCGAGACGCTCAAGGGGCACCCGCTGTTCGGGCACGTCACGCTGACGCGGTCGGAGCGGAGCGCCATCGCGGCGCTCGTCACCGAGCTGCTGGAGTCGAACGAGCTGAGCTGAGCTGAGCCGGGCCGCCGCACCGCCTCCTGCGGGGTGCGGCGGGGCGGTGTCCTCCCCGGCGGGTGGGCGCCCGCCCGCCGGGGCCGACGACGACCCGCCGCGTCGCCGCCGCCGCCGGGGCCGGAGGGCACGGGGGAGGCGCGGGCCGCCTGGTCCTCCCCAGCCCGGTCACGGGGGCCGCGGTCCCCGATCGGCGACCCCGGCGCGCCCGACGGACTCCGCCGCACGGCACCCTCGGCGCATGACGACGCCTCCGGACCCCCCTCCCGCCGCTCTCGCCCCTCCACCGGTGGCCGGGCCTCGTGCGGTGCGCCGGCGCTGGAGCTTGGTCGTGGCCGCCGCCGCGCCTGCCGCGCTCCTGGCGGCCGTGGTGCTGACGTCCTCGCCGCCCCCGGCTCTCGCGGTCGTCGTCGCCGTCGCGCTGCTGGTCACGCCCGGGCTCGTGGTCACCGACCTGGTCTCCCGTCGGCTGCCCGACCGGCTCGTGGCCCCGCTCGCCGCGGCCACGCTCGGGGGCCTGGCGCTCCACGCCGCGACGGGCGCGGGCTCCTGGCCGTCGGTGCTGCAGGGGCTGGCGGTGGGCGTCGCCGTGCTCGTCGCCGGGGGAGCGGTCTCGTGGTGGGGCGGCCTCGGGATGGGCGACGTCAAGCTCGGCGCCGCCCTGGCGACGTCGACGGCCCTCACGGGCACCACGGCCGAGCTGGCGGGGGGAGCGGTGCTCGCGACGGGAAGCGTCGCGGCAGCCTGCGCGGTCGCCGTCGCGGCCCGGCGCGCGCGCAGGGACCGGGGTCCGGGCGAGGCCCGGCCCGCCAGTGCGACGGGCGGCACGAGCCTCGCGCGGGGCGTCCCGCTCGGGCCCGTGCTGCTCGCCGCGTGGTGGGCGACCGTCACGGTGGAGGCGACCGGCGCCTCCACCGTGTGACGGCCCCGATCACCTCGGAGCGCCGCCCGGGGTGCCGACGGCGCCCGGGCCGGGCCCGTCGCGGCCGCGGGGCGAGCTAGCCCGGGTGCGTCATGCTCAGCACGTCGAGGGCGGAGTCGAGCTGCTCCTCCGTCACCTCGCCGCGCTCGACGAAGCCGAGGTCGACGACGGCCTCGCGCACGGTGAGCTTCTGCGCCACGGCGTGCTTCGCGACCTTGGCAGCGGCCTCGTAGCCGATCACGCGGTTGAGGGGCGTGACGATCGCGGGCGACGACTCCGCCAGGGAGCGGGCGTGCTCGACGTTGGCCTCGAGCCCGTCGACGGTCTTGTCGGCGAGGGCGCGCACGCCGTTCGAGAGCAGGCGGATCGACTCGAGGAGCGCCGTCCCCATCACAGGGATGGCGACGTTGAGCTCGAAGGCCCCCGAGGCGCCGGCCCAGGCGATCGTCGCGTCGTTGCCTATCACGCGCGCCGAGACCATGAGCACGGCCTCGGGGATGACCGGGTTGACCTTGCCCGGCATGATCGACGAGCCCGGCTGCAGGTCGGGGACGTGCAGCTCGCCGAGCCCGGCGTTCGGCCCCGAGCCCATCCAGCGGATGTCGTTGTTGATCTTGGTCAGGCTCACCGCGACGACGCGGAGGGCGCCCGAGGCCTCGACGAGCGCGTCGCGCGCACCCTGGGCCTCGAAGTGGTCGAGGGCCTCGGTGACGGGCAGCCCGCTGTCGGCCGCGAGGGCGGCGATGACCCGCTGGGGGAAGCCGACGGGCGTGTTGATGCCCGTGCCGGTCGCGGTGCCGCCGAGCGGCACCTCGGCGACGCGGGGCAGGGTGGCACGCACGCGCTCGACCCCGAGCCGGATCTGGCGGGCGTAGCCGCCGAACTCCTGGCCGAGGGTGACCGGCGTCGCGTCCATCAGGTGGGTGCGGCCCGCCTTGACGACGTCTGCCCACTTGACGGCCTTGCGCTCGAGCGACTCGGCGAGGTGCTCGAGCGAGGGCACGAGCTGCTCGAGCAGAGCGCCCGTGACGGCGACGTGCACCGACGTCGGGAAGACGTCGTTCGACGACTGCGAGGCGTTGACGTGGTCGTTCGGGTGCACCGGGGTGCCGTCGACGCTGCCGGCCAGCGTCGCCAGGACCTCGTTCATGTTCATGTTCGACGAGGTGCCGCTGCCCGTCTGGTAGACGTCGACCGGGAACTGGTCGTGGTGCTCGCCGCCGATCACGGCGTCGGCGGCCGCGACGATCGCGTCGGCGACGGCCGGGGCGACGATGCCCATCTCGCCGTTCACGATCGCGGCCGCGCGCTTGATGCGCGCCAGCGCCACGATCTGCGCCGGCTCGAGGCCGGCCCCCGAGATCGGGAAGTTCTCGACGGCACGCTGGGTCTGGGCGCGGTACAGCGCCGATGCGGGCACCCGCACCTCTCCCATCGTGTCGTGCTCGATGCGGTACTCGGATGTGGTCACGACGTCGTGGTCCCTTCCTGTGGCCCTCGTGGGGCGCTCTCGACCCCGGCTCGCCGGGGGTGGTCTCAGAGGCGGCCGATGACGACCGAGCGGTCGACGCGGCCGTTCGCGAGGTCGTAGTTCGCCCCGACGACGGCCAGCCGCCCCTCGGCGATCGCCGTCGCGACCAGGGCCGAGCGGCCGACCAGCGTCTCGACGGAGGCCTCGATGTGCAGCTTGCCGACCGAGCGGGGGTCGAGCACGGCCCCGGGCTCGAGGTCGATCGTGGCGCGGCGCACCGAGGGCACGATCATGTCGACGAGGTCGCCGAGGAACCGCGACCCGGGAGGCGCGGTGGAGGTCATCGACTCGATGGCCGTCGCGACCGCGCCGCAGCTGTCGTGCCCCAGCACGACGATGAGCGGCACGTTGAGCACCGAGACCGCGTACTCGAGGGAGGCGATGACGGTGTCGCCGACGACCTGGCCGGCGTTCCGCACGACGAAGAGGTCGCCGAGGCCGACGTCGAAGATGATCTCGGCCGCGAGGCGCGAGTCGGCGCAGCCGAAGAGGGCGGCGACGGGCTCCTGGCCGCCGGCCAGCAGCGACCGCCGGTCGCTGTCTTGGTGGGGGTGCTCGGGGCTGTTCGCGACGAAGCGGTCGTTGCCGTCGGCCATGCGCTGCCAGGCCTGGCCGGGGGTCAGGTGCTCGGGGGCGGAGGGCGTGGCGGCGGTCTCGGGGGAGGTCACGATCGGGTGCTCGTCTCGTCGGCGATCTGCTCGGCGAGGGCGGTCGCCAGGGTCTCGAACTCGGTGTCGTCGGCCGTGCCGTGCAGCACGTACGAGCTGCGGTCGACGGTGGTCGTCAGGCTGTAGGCGTAGTTGCCGGGGTCGTCGGCGTCGCGCTGGTCGTAGACCAGCCAGTCGAGCCCGCCGATCGTCGTGGTGCCGTTCGGCACGGCCGTCTGCACGGCGGCGCTGACCCAGGTGTCGTTGGCGTCGATGCCCTGCTCGAGGGCGATGAACTGGTCGGCCGGGGTGATCAGGCCGACGTACCAGGTCGAGACGCCGTCGGCCGTGCCCGTGTCGATCTCGGCACGGTTCGACGACCAGCCGTCGGGCAGGGCGGGGGAGGCGAGCGGCACGTCGACGCTGGCCTCCGACTGCTCGGCGACGCTGCGGTAGTCGATCACCTGGCGGTTGACGGTGCCGCCGGGGCGGACGACCACGAGCACGAGGAACAGCACGATGCCGAGCGACGCGAGGATCGAGAGCGTGAGGTTCTTCGCCGTCTGGTTGGCGTAGTGCTTGCGGGTGTTCTCCGCCTTGCGCCGGGCCGTCTCGTCGGGCGTCTCGGGGCGGCCGAGCTCGGCGACGACGCGGGGCTCCTTCGGGCGTCGGCCCCTGCCCTCGCCGCTCATTCGGCGGTCACCTGGCGGCGAGCGGCCTCGAGGCGCTCGCGGGCGCCCATCAGCCACTCCTCGCAGCGGCGGGCCAGGGCCTCGCCCCTCTCCCACAGGGCCAGCGACCGCTCGAGCGTCGACCCGCCCTGCTCCAGCTCTGCGACGACGCGGACGAGCTCGTCGCGGGCCTGCTCGTAGCTCAGCGACGAGACGTCGGGAGCGGAGTCGGCGCTGGCCGCGGGGGAGTCGGAGGGGGTCGTGGTCACGGGCACCATGCTACCGAGCAGAGCTGACGGCGGGGCCCTGGCCCGCGCCGGCGGGGGAGGGCGACGGGCCTGGGGAGGAGGCGCCGGTGCTGACGGCCCCCACCGCGCCTCCCTCGAGGGTGACGACGAGCTCGACCCCGGCCGGTGCGTCGTGGGGCTCGCGCAGCACGCCGCCGCCCGGCAGCTGCACGATCGAGTAGCCGCGCCTCAGGGTGCCCTGGGGCGAGAGGGCCCGCAGCTGCGCGGTCAGCTCGGACACGCGCGTGTGGGCGCGCTCGACGGCCCGGGCGAGCAGCTCCTCGCCGCGGGCCACGGCCCGCACGACCTCGTCGGCGCGGACGTCGACGAGGGTCTGGGGCGACGCGAGCACCGGGCGGCTGCGGAGCTGCTCGAGCCGGTCGATCTCGGTCGAGACCAGGGAGGTGAGCCGCTGGCCGATGCGGGTGCGGGCCTGCTGCACGCGCTGGAGCTCCTCCGACACGTCGGGCACGACGCGCTTCGCGGCGTCGGTCGGCGTCGAGGCACGGAGGTCGGCGACGTCGTCGAGCAGCGGCCGGTCGGCCTCGTGCCCGATGGCGCTGACCACCGGCGTCGTGCACGCCGCCACGGCGCGCACCAGGCCCTCGTCGCTGAAGCCGAGCAGGTTCTGGAAGTCGCCGCCGCCCCGCGCGACGATGATCACGTCGACCTCGGGGTCGGCGTCGAGCTGCTGCACGGCCGCGGTCACCTCGCCCACCATCCGGTCGCCCTGCACCGCGGCGTGCACGACCCGGAAGGCGACCGACGGCCAGCGCAGCTGCGCGTTGCGCAGGACGTCCTTCTCGGCGTCGCTGTCGCGACCGGTCACCAGGCCGATGCACTGCGGCAGGAAGGGCAGCGGGCGCTTGCGGTCGGCGCCGAAGAGCCCCTCGGCCGTGAGCTGGCGGCGCAGCCGCTCGAGCCGTTCGAGCAGGTCGCCGAGCCCGACGTGGCGCATGTCGAACACCTGCATGGTGAGCGAGCCGCCCTTGACCCAGTAGTTCGGCTTCACCGCGGCGATGACGCGGTCGCCCTGCTTGAGGTCGGCCGGCACCCGAGACTTCACGCTCGACCAGATCGAGAACGAGATCGTGGCGTCCTGCTCGAGGTCCTTGAGCTTGCCGTAGACGTTGCCCCCCGAGACGTTCCACTGCGTGATCTCGCCCTCGACCCACGCCGTGCCGAGGCGGTCGATCCAGTCGCGCACCTTGGCGGCGAGCAGCCCCACGGGCCAGGGGGCCTCGGCGGTCGGCGGCGGGGTGACGATGGTCATGCTGCTCCCGGTGGTCGTGGGTGGTGGTCGGTGCTCGGTCGGCGGCGCGGGGCGTGCCCCGCTCCCAGTGGGTCGGCAGTCGAGCGCCTTACACTCTCCTGGTGGCCCACATCACGAACGGCGCGCTCGCCGTCGACCTCCCGACCCCCCGCGTGCCCGCCGTGCGCAACAGGCTACGGGACACCCCCGTCGCCGGACGCAAGCGCGTGCTGCTCGCCGCTCCCCGCGGCTACTGCGCCGGTGTCGACCGCGCCGTGATCGCCGTCGAGAAGGCCCTCGAGCACTACGGCTCGCCGGTCTACGTCCGCAAGCAGATCGTCCACAACGTCCACGTCGTCTCGACGCTCGAGAGCCAGGGCGCGATCTTCGTCGACGAGGTCGAAGAAGTCCCCGAGGGGTCGCACGTCGTCTTCAGCGCGCACGGCGTCTCGCCGGCGGTGGTGCAGGGCGCGGCCGACCGCGGCCTGCAGGCCATCGACGCTACCTGCCCCCTCGTCACGAAGGTGCACCGCGAGGCGGTCCGCTTCGGGTCGCAGGGCCGCCACATCATCCTCATCGGCCACGCCGGCCACGAGGAGGTCGAGGGCACGATGGGCCACGCCGCCGACCGGACCACCCTCGTGCAGAACCCCGACGAGGTCGACGACCTCGTCGTCGACGACCCCGAGAACCTCGTCTGGCTGTCGCAGACGACCCTCAGCGTCGACGAGACCATGGAGACCGTGCGTCGCCTTCGCGAGCGCTTCCCCTCCATCCAGAACCCCCCGAGCGACGACATCTGCTACGCCACGCAGAACCGTCAGGTCGCCATCAAGAAGGTCTCGGTCGAGGCCGACCTCGTCATCGTCGTGGGCTCGGCCAACAGCTCGAACAGCGTGCGCCTCGTCGAGGTCGCCCTCGAGCACGGGGCCAAGGCCGCGTACCGCGTCGACTACTCGAGCGAGATCAAGCAGGAGTGGCTCGACGGCGTCGAGACCGTCGGCGTCACCTCCGGCGCGTCGGTGCCCGAGGTGCTCGTGAAGGAGGTCCTCGACGACCTGGCCGACGCGGGCTACCTCGACGTCTCCGAGGTCGTCACGGCCCACGAAGACCTCATGTTCTCGCTGCCCAAGGAGCTCCGCACCGACTCCACCGGCGCCGTCGACAGCCGGGCCCTCGGCGGACGGACCCGATGACCGACGAGTCGTCGGCTCCCCGCGACGCCCGTCCCCGCCCGCGGTACGGCGAGTACGCGCCCGAGGGCTGGGTCAGCCCCGTGGCCGACGCGGCCGCAGCGCGGGAGGCAGAGCTGGCGGCGAAGGCCGCTGAGTCGCGGGCCGTGGACGCCAGGCCGGGCGCAGCCCCGGCGACGCAGGCCGCCCCGACGGCGGGCCCGGCGACTCCTGCTGGACTGAGCACGGGGCGCCGGGTGGACCGCATCGCGACGCTCGCGCTGATCGGCCTCGCCGTCTACAACGTGGTGGGCAACGTCGTGCTGGTGCCGAACTTCTCGGCGACCCTGCTCGACCTGCTCCGGCGCAGCGGCTACGACGTCGACACGTTCACGTCGCAGGCGGGCCTGCAGACGGCGGGCGCCGTGATCGCGGTGACCTCGCTGGTCGTCTTCGTCGTGATGCTCTGGTGGTCGCTGCGCCGACTGCGCGCCGGCCGTCTCTCGTTCTTCGTGCCGCTCGCCGCGGGCGTGCTCGTGACCGCCGTGCAGCTCGTGGCCGTCTTCTCGGTGGTGCTCGGCGACGCCGCCTTCGTGCAGTCGGTCATGGACGCGGGCAGCCGGCCCTGATCCCGCCGCCCCGGTCGACCCGCGGCACGGACGTGACGACGCCCCGCCGGCCTGAGCCGACGGGGCGTCGTGACGTCACGGGGGAGTCGCGGGTCAGCTCCCCGACTGGCCGAACGAACCCAGCTGCCGCGTGGCCTCGACGACCCGCGCCGCCATGGCGGACTCGGCGACCTTGCCCCAGGCGCGGGGGTCGTACTGCTTCTTGTTGCCGACCTCGCCGTCGGCCTTGATGAACCCGTCGTAGTTCTTGAGCACGGTGTCGGCGATCGACCGGCTGAAGGCGTACTGCGTGTCGGTGTCGAGGTTCATCTTGACGACGCCGTTCGAGACGGCCTCGGAGATCTCGGCGTCGGACGAGCCCGAGCCGCCGTGGAAGACGAGCTCGAGGGGCTTCTCGGCGGTGCCGAAGCGCTCCTGGATGCCCTGCTGGATCTCGCCGAGCAGCTCGGGGCGGAGCTTGACGTTGCCGGGCTTGTAGACGCCGTGGACGTTGCCGAAGGTGAGGGCGGCGATGTAGCGGCCCTTCTCGCCCAGGCCGAGCGCCTCGACGACGCGGGTCACGTCGCCCACGGTCGTGTAGAGGGCGTCGTTCGTGCCCTCGTGCTGCACGCCGTCCTCCTCGCCGCCGACGACGCCGATCTCGACCTCGAGGATGGCGTTGATGGCGGCCGTGCGCTTCAGCATCTCCTCCGCGATGGAGATGTTCTCGTCGAGGGGGACGGCCGAGCCGTCCCACATGTGCGACTGGAAGAGCGGGTTGCGGCCGGCCTTGACCTCCTCCTCGGAGGCGGCGATCAGCGGGAGGACGAAGCCGTCCAGGGCGTCCTTCGGGCAGTGGTCGGTGTGCAGCGCGACCGTGATCGGGTAGTTCTTGGCGACCTCGGTCGCGAACTTCGCGAAGGCGATCGCCCCGGCGGCGCGGTTCTTGACGGTGTGGCCGGCGAAGTAGTCGGCACCGCCGGTCGTCACCTGGATGATGCCGTCGCTGCCCGCCTCGGTGAGGCCCTGGAGCACCGCGTTGATCGTCTGCGACGACGACACGTTGACGGCGGGGTAAGCGAACCCCTTCTTCTTCGCTCGGTCGAGCATCTCGGCGTACTGCTCGGGGGTGGCGACGGGCATGGCTTCTCCTTCGGTGGTGCGGGTGCGGCTCTGCTCGGCCCAGCCTAGTCAGCGGGCCCGGCGTCGGCCCAGGCCCGGGAGGCGCCGGCGGAGGGTCGACACCCGGGGGTGCCGACCCTCCGCCGGGTCGCCTCAGACTGAGCTCGGCGTGCTGTCGTCCCGCTCCGCGCAGCGTCGACGGGCGAGGAGGACGACGCCCCCGGCGGCGAGGGCGAGCAGGGCGGCCAGCGCCGTCAGGCCGAGCACGAGGGGTGCTCCGGTGAACGCCAGGACGGCGGGTCGGGGCTCCTGCGCCCCGGCCGTCAGGTGCTCCTCCGGGTCGGCCCCGGGGGAGGTCGAGGCGCCGCCCTCGTCGGTCGGCGGGTCGACCACGGGCGGGTCGACCACGGGCGGGTCGACCACGGGGGGCTCGACGACCGGGGGCTCGACGACCGGGGGCTCCACGACGGGCGGCTCGACCGGGTCGGCCAGCGCCCCCGCGTCGACGTGGTCGTGTCGCGAGACGCCCGTGAGCGCACCGCTGGCGTCGAGCACGCGGCTCACCGTCACCACGGCCCGCCCGTCGGCGTCGACGTCGGAGTCGCGCTCGGGGTCGTCGCCGGCCCGGAGGGTCGTCCATCCGCCGGGCACCGCGCCCACGTCGACGCGGTAGTCGCCGGGGCGCAGGCCGGTCGTCGACCAGCGACCGAGCGCGTCGGTCTCGACGGCCCGCGAGACGAGGTCGCCGCGGTCGTCCGTGCCGGTGACCAGCACCGGGTGGCCGGGCCGACCCGGCTCGTCGTCGCCGCGGACGCCGTCCGCGTCGACGTCCGTCCAGACGCGGTGGCCGAGCGTGCCCGCGGCGACCCGGGTGCTGGCCCGGTTCGAGGTCGTGGCCCAGTCGATGCCGGCGACCCGGAGGGCGAAGGTCGACGCCCAGACGTCGGAGTCGGCGGAGTCGTCGGCTCCGGTCAGGACGAGCTCGTGCTCCACCGAGCCGCCGCGTTCGACGGGGCCGTCACGGTGCACGCGCACGGCCGTGACGTCGTCGAGCCCCGTGGGGCAGCCGGCCCGGCCGAGCTCCGCCTCGAGGCACCAGGTGGTGGCGCCTCCCGGCTGGTTCGACCCGTGGGCGGGGTCGGTGTGGACGTCGGCCGAGGGGGCGCCGGTGTAGCTCACGGTCTCGGTGTCGCCGTCCGCCGCCACCGGGGCGACGAGCCGAGGCTGCGTCGCTGCGGTGGTGGTGCCGTCGCCGGGGTGGGGCAGCGTGCTGATCAACGAGCTCGAGGGCAGCGCCTCGGAGCCGACGTTGCGGTACGAGAGCGTGAAGACCACCTCGTCGCCGACGACGTGCACCGGGTGGTCGACGGTCTCCTCCGTGTCGAAGCCGCTGCCGGCGAGCACCTGGAGGGCCCGGTCGGAGGTGCGGAAGGACGGCGCCGACACGTCACGGCTCGACTCGATCGTCGCGCGGTTCAGGGCCTCGACCCCCGCGCGCGTGCTCGTGAAGCGAGCGTCGAACACGAGGGGCGCGATCGTCGCATTGACCTCCACCGGGTCGAAGCGCCAGGTCAGCCGCTGGCGGGCCTCGCCGTCGATCTCGACCTCGTCGACCACCGGCTCCGGCGAGCTCGACCCGGGGACGAACTCGGCGCCGGCGGGGAGGACGTCCCGCACCGTCAGCACCTCGGCCACCCGGTCGTCGCTGGCGTTCGTCACCGACGGGTACAGGGCGTAGCGGACCGTGCCGCCCGCCGTGACGAAGGCGCTCTGGTCGGGGGTGTCGCCGGCGTCGTGGCCGGGGTCGACGACCGCGCTCGTGATGCGGGCGGTGTTGCTGGTCGTCGTGAGGAAGTCCGACCACGGCCCGTTCGCGCTCTCCGCGTCGGCACGGTCGTGGGTCCACTCGCCGTCGGTCGAGGTGCGCATGCTGGAGAAGGTCCGCACGCGGGTGTCGTTCTCGAGCCGCGGGGCGACCGTCAGGTGCACGTTGAAGCCGATGGTCGTCGTGGCCGGGTGGTCGTACGACCAGCGGACGGCGCCGACGGCCGCCGCGCCGCCCTCGACGTCGAGCGGGTCGGCGTGCCACTCCAGGTCGTCGTCGTCGCAGGTCGCGCTGCGGGCCGCCTCCTGGTCGCCGCCGGCGAAGGCCGCGAACTCCGGCCGGCCGGTCGTGCCCACGCTGTTGCTGGCCGCCCACGACCCCGGGGCGTTCTCGCGCAGCGTCTGCACGGTGTTGTCGAAGACGGAGCAGACGACCGTGTCGCCCCACGGGCCCACGCCGCGGTTGTTGAGGCTCGTGCTGCTGAGGATCGACTGGGCGGGGGTGACGTAGGGGAGGTCGTTCTTGCCCGACAACGGGAACGACGCGGAGCGCTCGGCGTCCCAGCCGTAGTAGCGGGTCACGCCCCCGACACCGGCGTTCTGGCTGACGTTCCGGTCGACGGAGTTGTCGTGGTCGGGCTCGGGCTCACCGTCGTAGTTGGCCCGACCGCTGATGGAGGTCGCGGCGACGTCGCGGTAGGTGTTGCGGGCCGTGAAGGACTGGCCGAGCGGCGGGGCCGGGACCCAGAGGCTGACGTAGGCCGAGACGACGTAGGGCACGACGCCGCCGGCGATCTGCCCGCCCGACACGCTGCGGGTCGGCACCGAGGCGAGGCTCGTGTCGGTGCCCCTGACGGTGATCGAGACGGGTTCGCCCGGGGCGGCCTGCTCGCAGGTCACGGTGCCGGAGTCGACGACCGCCCGTTCTCCGCCGCCGACGCCGCCCGGCGCGGCGGCGATCTGGCCGGTGTTCACACCGCAGGCCGGGGCGCCGTCGACCGAGTGGAGCACGGCGGGGCTCGGCGACGAGCCGTACATGCGCGACACGTCGTCGACGAGCGTGATGCCGTCGGCGAGCTGCTCGTAGCCCAGCAGTCCGCCGCCCTCGACGAGCGACTCCCAGTGCACCTGCAGCGGGTAGACGATCGAGAAGCCGGGCGTCGTGCCGTCGGCGCCGAGCGACGGCGAGAACGCCGGCACGGTGCGCGACATCGACACGTCGAAGCGCGGGGCGGCGGAGACGGTGACGGCGGGCGCCGTGACCTCGACCGGCTCCAGCCCGACGGCGTGGGCCTCGACCCCGGCCTCGAGCACGGCCGCGTGCGGCAGCGCCGTCGAGACCGCCGCAACGGCGCTGACCGTCCGGGCACCGCCGGTCAGCGTGCCGAGCTCGCAGCTCAGCACGTCGCCGACGACGGCCGAGCCGGCCGAGCACTCGTCGGGGACCCCGGCCCAGCTGGTGCCCTCGGCGGCCGTGAGGCGCACCCCGCCCGTGGCTGACCCCTCCGAGGTGCCGACGGTGACGGCGTAGACGACGGCGTCGGCCGTGCGGACCACGCCGTTGCGCGGACCGCTGTCGCCGCCGGGCCGGTCGTCGTCGCTGAAGCGCCCGAGGCCGTCCGACGAGACCGCCACGCTGAGCCGGAGCCCGTCGGCGGAGACCTCGGAGCGCTCGCTCGGCAGGGCCGTCGTGGACGGCCCCCCGGGCTCGGGGGGAGGCGGTGAGGAGGCGCGGGCGGGGACCGCGGGGACGGTGGCCGCCGCGATCAGCGCAGCGGCGACGGCGGCTGCCGTCACCCCGCGGGTGAGGGGAGAGGAGAGAGGGGTCAAGGGAGGCCTTCCGGTCGGGCATGCATGCCTCATGCCGGGTGAGAACATATCGCATGACAGCCGTGAGGGGAAGGCGTGGCGAGTACACTCGAGGAATGGCTGATTCGTCCTCCGGGAACCTCTACTCGCACCCTGACCGCAACCTCGGCATGGAGCTGGTGAGGGCCACCGAGGCGGCGGCGATCCGCTCCGCCCCCTTCATCGGCAAGGGCGACAAGAACGCCGCCGACGGCGCCGCGGTCGACGCGATGCGCAAGTTCCTCGGCACCGTCGCCTTCGACGGCGTCGTCGTCATCGGCGAGGGCGAGAAAGACGAAGCCCCGATGCTCTTCAACGGCGAGCACGTCGGCAACGGCTTCGGCCCCGCCTGCGACATCGCGGTCGACCCGATCGACGGCACGAGCCTCACCGCCGCCGGCCGCATGAACGCCCTCTCGGTGATCGCGGTCAGCGACCGTGGCAGCATGTTCGACCCCAGCGCCGTGTTCTACATGGACAAGATCGTCACCGGCCCGGAGGGCATCGGCGTGATCGACCTCGACCGCCCGATCGGCGACAACATCCGTGCCCTGGCCGAGGCCAAGGGCCTCGCCGTGGAGGACGTCCAGGTGGCTGTCCTCGACCGCCCGCGCCACGCGGACCTCATCCAGCAGATCCACGCGGCCGGCGCCGGCACCCGCCTGCTGCTCGACGGCGACGTGGCCGGCGGCATCAACGCCGCCCGCCCCGACTCGCGCATCGACATGTGCGTCGGCATCGGCGGCACCCCCGAGGGCATCATCACGGCATGCGCCGTGAAGGCGCTCGGCGGCCTCATCCTCACCCGCCTCGCCCCGAAGGACGACGCGGAGCGCCAGAAGGCCATCGACGCCGGCCACGACCTCACGCGCGTGCTCGACCAGGACGACCTGGTCAAGGGCGACAACGCCTACTTCGTCGCCACGGGCGTCACCGACGGCGCGCTCGTCGCGGGCGTCAAGCGCAAGCAGGGCATGATCCGCACCTCGAGCATCGTGCTCCGCTCGCACTCCGGCACGATCCGTCGCGTCGAGGCCGACCACCTGGTCTCGAAGTGGTACGGCGAGAACGCCTAGTCACCGAGTGACAGACGGAGGGGCCGGGGCGACGTGTTCGCCCCGGCCCCTCCGTCTGCCCCGCGCCGCCGCTCGCGGGGGATCAGAGGCTGTCGTGCTGGTGCTCGTGCTCGCCCTGCGGCTGCCCGGTGCGCTGCTCGGCCTCGTCGAGCGCCGCCGTCAGCTCGGGAGCGGTGAGGTCGCGGGGCACCTCCTCGACGACCGCGGGGGCCGCCAGCACCGTCGACTCGTCGAGCACGCTGAGGCGCCGGGCCGACGGCAGGACGGTGCGCTCGAGCGACCCCACGAAGCGGTTGTAGTCGACGACCGACCCGCGCAGCGACCGGCCGAGCTTGTCGACGTGGCCGGCCATCGTGGCGAGGCGGCCGTGCAGCTCCCGGCTGAGGTCGAAGAGGGCCTTCGCCTCGGTGGTCACGACGTCTTGCTGCCAGCTGAAGGCCACCGTCTTGAGCACCGACCACAGCGTGACGGGTGACGCGAGTGCGACCCGCTTCTGGAACGCGTAGTCCATCAGGGCGGGGTCGGCCTCGAGGGCCGACGAGACGAGCGACTCGCTGGGGATGAAGGCGATCACGAGTTCGGGGGAGGAGTCGAGCCCCGCCCAGTAGGTCTTCGCCGAGAGGGCGTCGACGTGCGCCCGGAGGGCCTTCACGTGCTGCTTGACGAGCAGGTCGCGGCGGGCCGCCTCCTCGCCGGAGGCGGTGGCCGGGATGGTGCTCGCCTCGAGGTAGGCGGAGAAGGGCACCTTGGCGTCGACGGCGATGGACTTGCCGCCGGGCAGGTGCACCACCATGTCGGGGCGGCCCTGACCGGCGTCCGAGCTGATGCTCGACTGCAGGTCGAAGTCGACCCGCTCGATCAGGCCGGCCGCCTGCACCACGTTGCGCAGCTGGGTCTCGCCCCAGACGCCTCGGGTGCTGTTGGAGCGCAGGGCGCTGGCCAGCGACTCCGCCGTGCTCCGGAGTCGCTCCTCCGACTCGACGGCGCTGCGCAGCTGCTCGCTCAGGGTGCCGTACTGGTGCGCCCGCTGCTCTTCGAGCTCGGCGACCTTGGCCTGGACGGCCGCGAGGCTCTGCGCGACCGGGCTGAGCGCGGTCATGACCTGGCCCTCGGAGCGGGTGCGCTCGGCCTCGGCGATGCGGACGTCTCGCAGGCGGTCCTGGAACTCACGGAGGCGCGCCTCCTGGTCGGCGGACTGGCGGCGGTGCAGTTCGTCGAGGTCGGCGAGGCGCTCGCGGTGCCCCTCGACGGTGGCGCGGGCGCCGGCGAGGTCGGCCGAGAGACGGGCCGTCGACTCGACCGACCGGGCCCGTGTCGCCAGCACGCCCAGCACGACGCCGACGGCGAGGGAGAGGACGACGAGGGCCACGACGGCGATCGGTGAGGTCATGCCCGCAGTGTCGCAGCAGCCCCCGACAGCGGTGTGAGGCGCTTCATGGTCACGCGCGAGGCCTCGGCGAGCTGCCGGAGGTCGTCGGCGCCGTGCACCGCGGCCGCGTGGGTCACGATGGCCGCGCAGGCCTCGGCGTCGGCGAGGGCGTCGTGGTGTGAGAAGCCCGTGAAGCCCGCGGCGGCGGCCGCCATCGGGAGCCGGTAGGAGTCGAGGGCGTACGTCTTGCGCGCCACCTGGAGGCTGCAGAGGTAGGCCCAGTCGGGCGGGTGGATGCCCGTGGCGTGGCAGGCGGCGCGGATGACGCCCATGTCGAACCCGGCGTTGTGGGCGACGAAGACGTCGATGCCGGCGAAGTCGGCGATGAGGTCGAACTGCTCCTCCCACTCGAAGGCGCCGATGACGTCGTCGGCGACGATCCCGTGGATGCGGGTGTTCCACTCGAGGAAGGCGTCGTGGCCGGCGGGCGGCTTGATCAGCCAGCCGACCTTGTCGACGACGACGCCGTCGCGCACCTTGACGAGGCCGACGGAACAGGCCGACGCGCTGCTCGCGTTGGCGGTCTCGAAGTCGATCGCGGTGAAGTCGATGGGCACCGGGCCATGCTCTCACGCACCCCCGACGTCGCCGGCCCGGCCCGCGCCTCCCCGGCTCCGGGCGGTGCGTCGGGCCCCGCGCCGGTACGATGGCTGACCGTGGCTCTCACTATCGCGATCGTCGGACTGCCCAACGTCGGCAAGTCCACCCTGTTCAACGCCCTGACCAAGAACCAGGTGCTGGCGGCGAACTACCCGTTCGCGACCATCGAGCCGAACGTCGGCATCGTCAACCTGCCCGACCCGCGCCTCCAGGTGCTCGCCGGCATCTTCGGCAGCGAGAAGACGCTGCCCGCGCCGGTCTCGTTCGTCGACATCGCCGGCATCGTGAAGGGCGCGAGCGAGGGCGAGGGGCTCGGCAACAAGTTCCTCGCCAACATCCGCGAGGCCGACGCCATCGCCGAGGTCGTGCGCGGCTTCGTCGACGAGGACGTCGTGCACGTCGACGGCCGGGTCGACCCCGAGGGCGACATGGGCACGATCAACACCGAGCTGATCCTCGCCGACCTCGAGACCGTCGAGAAGGCGATCGTGCGCTACGAGAAGGAGCTCCGCCTCAAGCGCGTCGAGCCGCTCACGCACGAG
Organism: Frigoribacterium sp. NBH87; assembly: GCF_014217665.1. NCBI lineage: Bacteria > Bacillati > Actinomycetota > Actinomycetes > Micrococcales > Microbacteriaceae > Frigoribacterium > Frigoribacterium sp. NBH87. The sequence continues at coordinate 1,117,840 of NZ_CP043650.1, read as the reverse complement.
ACCGCCGTCGCCGCCCGCGACGCCCTGCAGCGCGGCGAGGCCCTGTCGGCGTCGGGCATCGACCTCGAGCCGATCCGCGAGCTCGGGCTGCTCACCGCCAAGCCCTTCATCTACGTCTTCAACGTCGACGAGTCGATCCTCACCGACGAGACGAAGAAGGCCGAGCTGGCCGCCTTGGTGGCGCCGGCCGAGGCCGTCTTCCTCGACGCGAAGATCGAGTCCGAGCTGATCGACCTCGACCCGGACGACGCGGCCGAGCTGCTCGCGTCGACCGGCCAGGAGGAGTCGGGCCTCGACCAGCTGGCCCGCATCGGCTTCGAGACCCTCGGCCTGCAGACCTACCTCACGGCAGGCCCGAAGGAGACCCGCGCCTGGACCATCGGCAAGGGCTGGAAGGCCCCGCAGGCGGCCGGCGTGATCCACACCGACTTCGAGAAGGGCTTCATCAAGGCCGAGGTCATCTCGTTCGAGGACCTCGTCGAGACCGGCTCCATCGCGGAGGCGCGCTCGGCCGGCAAGGCCCGCATCGAGGGCAAGGAGTACGTCATGCAGGACGGCGACGTGGTGGAGTTCCGCTTCAACAACTAGGCACCCGGATGGGTCGGAGCCCGGCGTCGGGCCTCTCTGAGGCGACCGCCCGCGGCTGACGAGGGCCGATCCGGGAGCTGGACCGGGGGACGACCGCCGGGGTACACATCGCTCGCGATCGACGGCCCGTGGGGGACCGGATCCGTACCCCGCCCTGCCCCCCGTCCGGCCGATACTCCCGGGTATCCTCCCTTCACGTGAGGGTCGTGTACCCCGAAGGGGGAGGGATCACCCGTTCGGGGGTCGCGGGTCATCCGCGGATGGTTCGCGGCCCGGCTCACAGCACAGTCTTGACGTGGTCACAGCGCTGTCCCTACTTTGAGCACCAGACGCCGGTACCCCACAGCGTCGAGGCCCGAACCTCGACGCTCCGTGCGGGGGGAGCCCGAACTCCCCCCGATCCCGACACGGTCACCACACGCACCTCGTGAGAGGTCGTTCACCGGTCGGCGACCCCTGAAGGGGCCGCCGACCGCGGCACGCCTCATCGAGGCTGTCGGCCACCGGTGCGCCTACCCGAACCCCGATCGAGGACCCGCCACCCATGCGCCTTGGCACAGCTCTGTCGACCGACTTCCAGATCGCCCTGAACTGGCAGTCCGTCGTCGACGTCTTCACCACCGTCCAGCCCTACTTCCCCATCGCCATCGCCGGCACGATCGTCTGGCTGCTCTGGCTCTACCGGGTCATCCTGTCGGCCCGCGCGAAGCCGATCGAGAGCGACTTCCGCTCGACGACCTCGCTCGTCGTGCCGTCGTACCACGAGGACCCCGACATCCTGATGCGCTGCCTGCAGACGTGGCGCGAGCAGGGGCCGGACGAGATCATCATCGTCCTCGACCTGATCGACACCGAGGCGTACGACCGCATCATCGCCCTCGGCGACCCGCGCGTCACCCCGGTGCTCTTCCACCACGTCGGCAAGCGCTCGGCGCTCGGCGCCGGCATCCGCCGGGCCCAGGGCGAGATCCTCTTCCTGACCGACTCCGACACGTCGTGGACGCCGGGCCTGCTCGAGAACGCGCAGAAGCCGTTCGCCGACCCGCTCGTGGGCGGCGTCAGCACGCAGCAGAACGTGTACCAGCGCCGCACGAGCGTGTGGAGGCGCGTGGCCGACTGGCTGGTCAACCTGCGGTACTACAACTACGTGCCAGCCATGGGCGCCGCCGGCGCCGTCGCGATCATCTCCGGCCGCACCGCCGTCTACCGCCGCTCCGCCGTGATGCCCGTGCTCGAGAACCTCGAGAACGAGTTCTTCCTCGGCCGCCGCTGCATCTCGGGCGACGACGGGCGCCTCACCTGGCTCGTCCTCGCCAGCGGCTACAAGACCGTGCACCAGTCGTCGGCCAAGGCCCTGTCGATGTTCCCCGACACGTTCAGCGCCTTCGTCAAGCAGCGCGTCCGCTGGAGCCGCAACTCGTACCGCACCTACTTCACGGCGATCGCGAAGGGCTGGCTCTGGAAGGTGCCCTTCGTCACCAAGGTGACGGTCATGCAGATCATCCTGACGCCCGTCACCATGGGCCTCACGGTCGGCTACCTCGCCTTCAGTCGCATCGACGGCACGGCGCTCGGCATCGGCGCGACGCTCGCCTGGGTGCTGCTCAGCCGCGGCGTGCGCGGGTTCTCGCACCTCAAGCGCAACCCCGGTGACATCTTCATCCTGCCGGTCGTCGCCTTCGTGGTCATCTTCATCTCGCTGCCCATCAAGGTCTTCGCGCTGATCACGATGAACAAGCAGGGCTGGTTGACCCGCCACGCCGACCGCATCGGCGGCGACGGCCAGACCGCGTCGTCGCTCGTCAGCGAGGCGGCCTACGCCGCCGGCCCGGCCGACGAGGGAGTCCCGGCCGACGAGGCCGTCACCCCGGCCGGCCGCCACGGCGCGCTGCCGCCCGCCCCGGTCTCACCGCCGGTCGGCGTGCCCGTCGCCGCGTCGACCGCGGACGTCCAGCCGGCCACGGCGCAGCACGTCCCCGCGCAGCCCGTCGCCGCCCAGCCCGTCCCCGCCCAGCCCGCTCCCGTCGCCCAGGAGGTGACCGCATGACCGCCCTCCGCCGCCGCACCGCGCTGAGCTGCGCCTCCGCCGTCCTCGTCACCGCCGTCGTGGCGGGCGGCATCGCCCTCACCGGCGCGGGCACCGCCTCCGCCGCGTCGCCCGAGCCGAGCTCGTCGAGCTCGTCCGAGCCGACCTCCGAGCGCCTCGACGCCAGCGGCGTCGCGTCGTACGAGGGCGACCCGGAGGCGGAGGCGCAGGTCTCCGCCACCGAGGACCGCCGCCTCATCGAGGTGCGGGCCATCGCGAACGCCGCCGACTGGAGCGGCGTCGCGCACTACAAGCCGTACCGCCTCGCCACCGGCAACCTCTACACGCTGGTGCTCGTCGCCCGTGACGCGCCGTACACGCTCAGCGACCTGGAGGAGCTGGCGCCCCGCACCTTCCGCCGCGAGCCCGACGGCAGCTGGCTGCTCAGCGAGAACATCGTCGTCGAGGACGGCGCCACGCTCGACCTCAGCGACAAGGACGGCCTGACGCTGCACCTGCAGTCGAACTCGGAGGCGTTCACGTCGATCGTCACCCTCGGCGGCTCCCTCGTCGTGGCCGGCACCTACGACGAGCCCACGCGCATCAGCAGCTGGGACCCGGACGCCGGGGCCGTCGACACCGACACCTCCGACGGCCGCGCCTACATCCGCGTCGTCGGCGGCCGCGCCGAGCTCAGCAAGGCGTTCTTCACCGACCTCGGCTTCTGGAGCGGCATGACGGGCGGCGTCTCGATGACGGGCACCGACATCCCCGACAAGGGCACCGACACCCTGGCCCGCAAGGGCACCAACGCCAGCGCCAGCGACGAGGCGGCGGCCGCGGCCGCCGCGGAGGAGGACGCCAGCACGGAGGTCTTCGGCACCGAGCTGCTGCCGACCGACGAGGCCAGCGTGCTCGACATGGACCCCGACCTCAGCGGCTACAGCTACGTCTCGGCCATGGTCCGCGACGTCACCTTCGACGGCAACGCCTTCGGGCTGTTCGTCACCAGCGCCGACGGCGTCGTGGTCCGCGACAGCGCCATCAAGGACAGCCTCGTCGACGGCATGGTCTTCCACCGCAACGTGTCGAACAGCGAGGTCGAGAACACGACCTCGACCGGGAACGCGCTCGACGGGTTCGACGTGAACCGCGCCTCCTCGGGCATCGTGCTCGAACGCCTCACGGCGACCGGCAACGGCCACAACGGCATCACGATGAACGGCCGCGCCCTCGCCGAAGGCCCGAGCGCGACGGGCATGCCCACCGGCGTCTACGGCAACAACTCGCTGTCGAACAGCAAGTCGAGCGACAACGCCCGCTACGGCGTCGAGGTCATCGGCGGCACCGACATCGAGGTCGACGGCAACACGCTGACGGGCAACGAGGTCGGCATCGTCGTGGGCCAGGGCGCCGAGAAGGTCGCCCTGACCGACAACACCATCGAGGAGTCGGCGCTGCAGGGCATCGCGCTCCGCGACGCGGGCACCGGCGGCACGATCAAGGGCAACACGATCTCCGGCGGCGACATCGGCATCTACCTCCGCGACGCCGGCGCGACGATCTCGCGCAACACCGTCGAGGACGTCGGCAACCACGCCATCACCCTGATCGGCGACACCGGCCGGTCGAGCATCAGCGACAACGTCGTGTCGGGCCGCGGCCCGAGCGCCATCGACACCGCCCGCACCGAGGGCGCCGTCCGTGCCGACAACGACGACAGCGACTGGCGCAGCACCAAGCCGCTCAGCGTGATCCTGCGGTCGATCTTCCAGCCGCTGACCATCATGTGGCTGAGCCTCGGCCTCATCCTGCTCGTCACGGCCATCACCAGCGTCGGCCGCAACCGCCGCGGGTTCGTCCACCCCTACGCGAACCTCGCGCCGCTGTCGACCTTCACCCGCGGGGAGGCCTCGCGCGACGAGGTCGGCCCGCCCTCCACCCCTCGAGGAAGCACCGCATGATCGACCTGTTCCGCAAGCACCCCGCCCTGACCGCGACCGGCCTCGTGCTGGCCGGCGTGATCGTGGGAGGAGTCGCGGTGACGGCGATCGGCGTCGGTCGTGACGACGAGGGAGGCGCGTCACGGGCTCCGTCCGCCGGCGCCACCTCGGCGCCCCTCGAGGAGGCGTCGCCCACCCCGAGCGCCACCCGCGCCCCGGCCGCTCCGGCCACGGCGAGCGACGTCTGCCAGGACGCGACCGTCTCGGTCGCCTCGGTGGACGAGCTCACCTCGGCCCTCACCGACGCCGCCCCCGGCGACGTGATCCAGCTGGAGCCGGGCACCTACGTCGGCAACTTCGTCGCGTCGGAGTCGGGCACGGCCGACCAGCCGATCGCCCTCTGCGGCTCGGCCGACGCCGTGCTCGACGGCGACGACGTCGAGAAGGGCTACGTGATGCACCTCGACGGCGCCGAGTACTGGCACCTCGAGGGGTTCACGATCACGAACGGCCAGAAGGGCCTGATGGCCGACGGCACCGTGGGCAGCACGATCACCGGCCTCACCGTGAACCACATCGGCGACGAGGCCGTCCACCTCCGCGACGGCAGCACCGACAACGTCGTGTCGTCGAACACGATCAGCGACACCGGCAACCGCAAGGAGAAGTTCGGCGAGGGCATCTACATCGGCTCCTCGAAGAACAACTGGGGCGAGATCACCGGCGGCGACCCCGACACCTCCGACCGCAACGTCATCGAGGGCAACACCATCTCCGACACGACGGCCGAGAACATCGACATCAAGGAGGGGACCACGGGCGGCGTCGTCCGCGGCAACAGCTTCGACGGCGCCTCGCTGACCGAGGGCGACTCCTGGGTCGACGTCAAGGGCAACGGCTGGACCATCGAGGGCAACACCGGCACCGCGTCGTCGATGGACGGCTTCCAGACCCACGAGCTCCTCGAGGGCTGGGGCACCGACAACGTCTTCAGCGGCAACACGGCTGCGGTCGACGGGCCCGGCTTCGGCTTCTCGCTCACCCCCGAGCTCGGCAACCGCGTGATGTGCGACAACACCGTCTCCGGCGCCGGCGAGGGCGACTGGAACGTGGAGTGCGCGCGCTGACCCTGCTCGCGCCTCCGGGGCCCCGGCCCCTCCCCGCCCCCACGGGCCACCGACCGCACCACCCGATCACCCGCACCGCCTGACCACCCGCACCGCCCGCACCACCAGATCACCCGCCACGCCCGATCACCTGCACCACGGATCACCGTGCTCCACCCGCACCGCACCCGCGATGCACCCCCGCTGCGCCCGAAACGCAGCACCGCGCCCCGCCGGGCGCCCTGAACGCCCGGCGACGGCGTCCTCCTGTGACCCTGCCGGGCACCTGAACTGCTCGGCACGGTCCGCTCACCCACACCCGCCTGGAGGCACCCCTTGTCCGACCCGATCACCCGCTCCGCCCCGCTGCCCATCGTCGAGAAGCCCCGCCTGACCGTCGTCGGCACCGGCTACCTCGGCGCCACCCACGCCATCTGCATGGCCGTCCTCGGCTACGAGGTCATGGGCGTCGACGTCGACGTCGCCAAGGTCGAGGCCCTCGCCGCCGGAACCGTGCCGTTCTACGAGCCCGGCCTGCCCGAGAAGCTCCGCGAGGCGCTCGACAGCGGCCGCCTCACCTTCACGACCGACTTCGACGCCGCCGCCGAGTTCGGCGACGTGCACTTCATCTGCGTCGGCACCCCGCAGACCCCGGGCTCGATGGCCGCCGACATGCGCTACGTCGACTCGGCCTTCGGCGAGCTCGCCAAGCGGATCACCCGCAAGGCGCTCCTCGTCGGCAAGTCGACGGTGCCGATCGGCACCGCGAGCCGCCTCACCGAGCTCGTCCAGTCGCTCTCGCCGCTGGGCGCCGAGCTCGAGCTCGCCTGGAACCCCGAGTTCCTCCGCGAGGGCTTCGCCGTTCAGGACACCATGCACCCCGACCGCCTCGTCTTCGGCGTGCAGTCGGAGTGGGCCGAGCGCCAGCTCTCCGCGGCGTTCGCGCCCGTGCTCGAGGAGGGCACGCCCCTGGTCGTCGCCGACCTCGCGACCTCCGAGCTCGTCAAGGTCGCCGCGAACTCGTTCCTCGCCACGAAGATCTCGTTCATCAACGCGATGGCCGAGGTCTGCGAGACCACGGGCGCCGACGTCAACCTGCTCGCGCAGTCGCTCTCGTACGACTCCCGCATCGGCGGCCGCTTCCTCAAGCCGGGCCTCGGCTTCGGCGGCGGCTGCCTGCCGAAGGACATCCGCGCCTTCGCGCACCGCGCCGACGAGCTCGGCGTGGGCCAGGCGGTCTCCTTCCTCAAGGAGGTCGACAGCATCAACAACCGTCGCCGCGTGCGCACGGTCGACCTCATCCGCGAGATGGTCGGCGGCGACCTCGCCGGCAAGCGCATCGCCTGCCTCGGCGCCGCGTTCAAGCCCAACTCGGACGACGTCCGCGACGCCCCGGCGCTCGACGTGGCGCGCATGCTCTACCTCGAGGGGGCGACCGTCACGGTCTACGACCCCGAGGCGAACGAGAACGCGCACCGCCTCTACCCGGACCTCACCTACGCGTCGAGCATGATGGCCTGCGTCGTCGACGCCGACGCCGTGGCCCTCCTCACCGAGTGGCAGGTCTTCCGCGACGCCGACCCCGACGACCTGGCGCAGCTCGTGCGCCACCGACGCGTCGTCGACGGGCGCCACGCCCTCGACGCCGACGACTACCGTGCGAAGGGCTGGGAGTTCCGGGCGCTGGGTCGCCCGGCGCAGTCCCGCACGGTCGCCCTCGCCTCCGACCTGCGGGACGAGGTGACGGTCTGACGGCCCTTCGGGGGGTTCGTCAGCAGCGCCCCGCAGGGCGCTGACAGGCCCGGAGGGGGTCGGGCCTCGGGTGGCCCGGCCCCCTCCGGTGCACCCGGGGCCGTCTCGGGGCCGCCCGGTCGCTTTCGCTGGGAGCGCTCCTCGGCCGGGGGTCGTAGCGTGACGGCGACCCCGTCATCGTCTGGAGGAGCCCCGTGACCGACACCGCACCCTCGACCCCCCGCACCGCCCTCGTCCTCGGCGGCGGCGGCATCACCGGCATCGCGTGGGAGGTCGGCGTGCTCGCCCGCCTGCTCGAGGCCGGCGTGCCCCTCGCCGACGCCGACCTCGTCGTCGGCACGTCCGCCGGCTCGGTCGTCGGCACGACGCTCCGCCTGGGCGGCGTCGCCGACGCCTACCGCGAGCAGCTGCTGCCGGCCGGCGCGACCCCCGAGGCCGCCCTCGACGGCGGCGACTTCCTGGACCGCGTCGGCCAGGCCGTGGCCGGCGCCGCCAGCCCCGAGGAGGCGCGGGCCCGCCTGGGCGCGCTCGCCCGGCAGGTGCCCGTCACCGGCGACGAGCCGGAGCTGGTGACGACCATGCGCGAGCGACTCGGTGCCGACACCCCGTGGCCCGCGGGCGACCTGGCGGTCTGCTCCGTCGACGCGACCGACGGCGAGTTCCGGGTGCTGACCCGCGACTCCGGCGTCCCCCTGCACGTGGCCGTCGCGGCCAGCTGCTCGGTGCCGCTGGTCTGGCCGACCGTCGAGGTCGACGGTCGGCCGACGATGGACGGCGGCGTGCGCTCCGGCACCAACGCCGACGTCGCCGACGCCGCCGAACGCGTTCTCGTGCTGTCGTGCGGGCCCGAGCTGGCGGAGTCGCCGCTCGGGCCGACCCTGCCGGGCGTCGTGGCGGCGCGTCAGGCGGCCGGTCGTGAGGTCATGGTGATCCAGGCCGACGACGCGGCGCTCGCGGCGTTCGGCGGGAACTCCCTCTCGGGCGCGACCCGCGGCCCCGCGGCCGAGGCCGGGCGGCGCCAGGCGGACGAGGTGCTCGATGCCGTGCGGGAGTTCTGGCGAGGCTGAGCCCGGCGTTCCACCGGGAGGGGGACGCCTGTCCTCCTCCCGGGCGACGAGGGGCGGCCCGCGTCTTCCTAGGCTGAGGCGATGCCGCTGCCCCGCCTCCGTCGTGCTCGCCGCGCCCTCGCCGGGGCCGTCGGCGTGGCCCTCGTCGCAGCCTCGCTGAGCGCCTGCTCCCTGCTGCTCGTGCCGCCGCCGGAGGGCTCGGAGGAGTCGCTCGCGGCCCTCGCCGACCGTCTCCGCGCGGTGGACGGCGTCGCCGGCGTCGAGACCGACCTCTCGCAGGTCGACGCCAAGGACGACCCCCACCACTGGATCGCCCGGGTCGCCGTGACGGCCGACGGGCCGGACATCGACCTCGCCGACGACCTCGACGGCGCCGCGTTCGGCGGCGTGACGCGGGCGGCGCTCGTGCTCGACCTGCACCTGCCCGCGGGCGAGGGCACCTCGGCCGCCACCTTCGACGTCCTGGACGCCGCCTCCGTCACCCTCGCTGACGAGCTCCGACGCGTGCCGGAGGTCGAGTCGGTCGTCGTCGACCGGTCCTCCGCCCAGGTCACGGTCGCCGCCTCCGCGAGCCTCCGCGCCACGGTCGACGCGGTGCGGCCGCTGGTGGACGGGCTGCGCACCAGCCTGACCCGCGGTTCCGCGTACCTGGGGGTGGGGCGGACGAGCCCGGGGCCGGCTCTGCTCGACCGGCTCGACGCCCAGCTGGCGGCGGGTCGTCTCACGTCGCTGAGCCTCTCCGTCGCCGACCCCGTGGCCGGGCCCGTCGGCCCGACGCTCAGGGTCGAGACCCGTGAGGTCGTGTCGATCGCCGAGGAGCTCGCCGCGACCACCGACGAGGAGGCCGACGCCGGCACCCGCGACCGCACCGGCTTCACCGTCTCCCCGCCGGGCGTGGCCGACGTCGACCGCGACGTGGACGGCTGGCTGGGCCTCCCGCTCGGGTCGCCTCCGCCGCCCTCCGTCCCGCGGATCACGCCCGACGCCCCTCCGGCGCCGCTGACCGAGGCCGAGCTGCAGGCCGTCGACCTGACGGAGGAGGAGGCGGCGGTGCGGGCGTTCCTGGACGCCTCGGTCGCGCTCACCGGCGTTGAGGCGGTCGTCGCCGTCGACGGCCGCGAACAGTGCGAGGGCTCGCTGCGGGTCCGCGTGCGGGGCTGGGTCGTCGCGCCGGTGTTCCTCCACGTCGACGACGCCCAGGTTCCCTTCGACGCCGTCACGGCGAGCTGGACCGACCAGGGCCTGCGCCCAGTCGACCGGGCGCTCGGCCTCGATATCTGGGCGACGCAGGGGAGCGGGGCGTCGGGCGTCGCCGGCGCGACCATCCGCGGGACGGCGGAGGGTCTCAGCCTGTCGGCCACCTCGGCCTGCGGGTCCTGAGGGGCCGGTCGGCCTGGGCATCCGCCGCGGGTCCTTGCCGCGGCGCCCGCGCCTCCGTCAGGATCGGGGGGTGGAAACGTTCATCATCGCGCTCATCGTCCTGGGGGCCGCCGTCGTCACCCTGGGCATCCTCGTCCTGCTGCTCGGCTCGGCCGTGACCGCCGTCGTCGACAAGCGCCGCGCCGCCGCGGCCCCGACCCGTCGACCGCCCGGGGGAGTCGCCTCGCGCTGACGGCCGTCGCACGTCCCGCGTGTCGGCTCTCGCCGGGCGGGCGAGTTCGACGCGGCCGGGCGTGCACGACGGCCCGTCGGTGTCGAACACGCCCGCCGGAGGGCCGGGGCACCCGCACGCCGTGCGGCCGGGGCACCGGCCCGCCGTGCGGCTCGGGCACCCACGGCCGCGCAGGCAGCGTCAGGCCGCGACGAACTCCTCGATGCCCGCGAGCAGCCGGTCGACGTCGCTGTCGTCCGTGTAGGCCGCGAGCCCGATCCGCAGCCCGGTGGTCTCGTCGTCGAGACCCATCGCGCGCCAGGCCTCGATCGCGTAGAAGTGCCCCGACGGCGCCAGCACGTCGCGCGTCGCGAGGTGCGCCGACAGCTCGCGCATGCGGTGCCCGTCGATCGTCACGTAGAGGGTCGGCGTGCGCCGCGCCGCCCGCGAGTGCAGGGTCAGGCCGGGGACGGCGAGGAGGCGCGCCTCCAGCCGGGCGCGCAGCTCGCCCTCGTGCTCGTGGCAGGCCCGCATCGACGCCACGATCGCCTCGCGGCGGGTCGTCGCGTCGCCCGGGGCGATCCCGGCGAGGAAGTCGACGGCGGCCGTGGCCCCGGCCAGCTGCTCGTAGGGCAGGGTGCCGAACTCGAACCGCTCGGGCACCACGTCGGTCGACGCCAGGAGCTTCGCGGGCCGGAGGCCCTCCAGCAGCTCCGGGTCGGCGCCGAGCACGCCGCAGTGCGGCCCGTAGAACTTGTAGGGCGAGCAGACGACGAAGTCCGCGCCGAGGGCCTCGCGGTCGACGACCTCGTGCGCCGCGAAGTGCACGGCGTCGACCCAGACGAGCGCGCCCGCGGCGTGCGCGCGGTCGGCGATCGCCCGGACGGCGGGCTGCGTGCCGAGCAGGTTGGAGGCGGCGGTCAGGGCCACGACGCGGGTGCGGTCGGTGATCGCGACGGCGGCCGAGGCGTGGTCGAGCTCGCCGGTGGCGGGGTCGAACTCGATCCAGCGGACGGTCGCGCCGACGGCCTCGGCGGCCTGCACCCAGGGGCGCACGTTCGAGTCGTGGTCGAGCCGGCAGACGACGACCTCGTCGCCCGGGCCCCAGCCGGCTGACAGGTGGCGCGAGAAGTCGTAGGTGAGCTGCGTCGCGCTCCGGCCGTGGACGACGCCGCGGGCCGGCACGCCGAGCAGGTCGCCGTAGGCGGCACGGAAGGCCTGGACCGTGGCCTCGCTGTTGCGCTCGCCGAGGGTGCTCGTGCCGCGGATCGACGTGGGACCGGTCATGGCGCGGGCGATGGCCTCGCCGACGTCGAGCGGCGTCTGGGTGCCCCCCGGGCCGTCGAAGTGGGCGATGCCCGAGCCGAGCGAGGGGAAGGCGGAGCGGAGGGCGGCGACGTCGAGGGGCATGCCCCCTGCTTACCAGGTGCGGCGGCGGTCGCCGCGCACGCGCACGAGAGGCGCGGTGCCGGCATGACCGGCACCGCGCCTCCCGCAGGCCTGCGGCCCCGCACCGCGGGGCCCGGGCTCAGCTCGCGCTGACGGCCTGCTCGCGCTTCGGCAGCACCCAGCCGGGTCGCACGAAGTGGCAGGTGTAGCCGTTGGGGAGCTTCTCGAGGTAGTCCTGGTGCTCCTCCTCGGCCTCCCAGAAGTCGCCGGCGGCGGTCACCTCGGTGACGACCTTGCCCGGCCACAGGCCCGACGCGTCGACGTCGGCGATGGTGTCGAGGGCGGTCTCGCGCTGCTCGTCGGAGGTGTAGAAGATCGCCGAGCGGTACGAGTCGCCGATGTCGTTGCCCTGGCGGTCCTTCGTCGACGGGTCGTGGATCTGGAAGAAGAACTCGAGCACCTCGCGGTACGAGGTCACGCCCGGGTCGAACACGATCTCGACGGCCTCGGCGTGGCCGCCGTGGTTGCGGTACGTGGCGTTCGCGACGTGGCCGCCGGAGTAGCCGACGCGGGTCGAGACGATGCCCGGTCGGCGACGGAGCAGCTGCTGTGCGCCCCAGAAGCAGCCGCCCGCGAGGATCGCGGTCTCGGTCGTTCCGCTGGGGGCGGGGGTGGACTCAGGGGAGAAGAGCGTCATGTACGAACCGTATCCTTCGGTCTCGAGTGCGGTGAGGGGGACGAAGCGGAGGGCCGCCGAGTTGATGCAGTAGCGGAGGCCGCCCGTCGCGGTGGGGCCGTCGGGGAAGACGTGGCCGAGGTGGCTGCCGGCGCCCGCCGAGCTGACCTCGGTGCGGCGCGCGAAGAACATGCCCTCGCGGCGCTCGACGACGTTCTCGGCGTCGATCGGCCGGGTGAAGCTCGGCCAGCCGGTGCGGCTGTCGAACTTGTCGACGGAGGCGAAGAGCGGCTGGCCGCTGACCACGTCGACGTAGATGCCCGCCTCGTGGGAATCCCAGAACTCGTTGCGGAACGCGGGCTCCGTGCCGCCGCCCTGGGTGACGCGGCGCTGCTCGGGCGTCAGGCGGGCGAGGGCGTCGGGGGTGGGTGCGTGGTCGTGGTCGTCGGTGGTCATGGTGCCTCCAGTTCGGAGCGGGGACGCACCCGGAGTGGTGCGCACGGCTCCGGGGGGTGCAACGCCCCGGCCCGGTCCAGTGTTCCGACGCAGGCTGCGAGACTGGTGGGCATGAGCCTCATCCGCCTGAACGACGTCACCGTGCGCTACGAGCAGCGGCCGGTGCTGCGCGAGGCCTTCTTCCGCCTCGAGCCCGGCGACCGCGTCGGCCTGATCGGGCGCAACGGCTCGGGCAAGTCGACCCTGCTGAAGCTCGCCCTCGACCAGGTGCAGCCCGACGAGGGCACGGTCACCGTCGACGACGGCCTGCGGCTCGGCTACTTCTCGCAGTTCAGCGAGCTCGACGGCACCGCCACCGTCACCGAGGTGCTCGAGGGGCTCTTCGACGACGTCCGCGCCATGGAGGCCGAGCTCGCCGAGATCGACGCCGCGATCGCGGTGGTCGCCGTCGACCCCGACCAGGGCGACGAGCTCACGCGCCTGATCGAGCGGCAGTCCGAGCTCTTCGCCGAGATGGACCGGCTCGACGGCTGGGAGTACCGCCGTCACGTCGACACCGCCCTCACCGTGCTCGGCTTCGACGCGGCGCACCGCACCAGCCCGATCGACGCGCTGAGCGGCGGCTGGCGCAACCGCGCGGCCCTCGCGAAGATCGTCCTCGAGGCGCCCGACGTGCTGCTGCTCGACGAGCCGACGAACTTCCTCGACGTGGCCGGCGTCGAGTGGCTCGAGCAGTGGTTCCGCGACTTCCGCGGCGCCGCGATCGTCGTCTCGCACGACCGGCAGTTCCTCGACGCGGTCGTCACCCGCATCGTCGAGGTCGAGAACTTCCACCTGCACGAGTACCCCGGCGCCTTCGCCGAGTACGTCGTGCAGAAGCAGTTCCGGCTGAAGACCCTCGAGCAGCAGTTCGCGCACGAGAACGAGCTGCTCGCCTTCGAGGCCGAGGGCATCAGCGACCGTCGCGAGGCCGTCAAGGCCGCGAAGGCGCAGAAGCAGGGAGGCGCGGGCGGCCTCACGAAGGACCTCGCCAAGATCAAGAAGCAGCGCACCCCGCGGCCCGTCGACCAGATCATCACCGAGATCTACGGCGGGCTGCACGTGAAGGACGTGCTCTGCCGCGTCGAGGGGCTCGGCAAGGCGTACGGCGAGAAGACGCTCTTCGACGACCTCGGCTTCGAGGTGCGCAGGGGCAACCGCATCGTCGTCGTGGGCTCGAACGGCAGCGGCAAGAGCACGCTGCTGCGGGTGCTCGAGGGCACCGAGGCGGCCGACCGCGGCCGCGTCGACTGGGCGGGCGGCGCGAAGGTCGTCTCGTACAACCAGGTGCTCGCCGAGCTCGACGACGCCGACACTGTGACGCACTCGGTCAACGCGATGCCCGACAGCCTGGCCCTGAAGGCCACCCGGAAGTCGGTCGCGCGCTTCCTGGCCATGTTCCAGTTCTCCGAGGCCGACCTCCAGCAGCGCATCGGCGCGCTCTCCGGCGGTCAGCGCGCCCGTGTGGCGATGGCGCAGTGCCTGCTCTCCGGCGCCTCCGTGCTGCTGCTCGACGAGCCGACGAACCACCTCGACATGGCCAGCACGCAGGTGATGGAGCGGGCCCTCGTGCACTTCCCCGGGGCGGTCGTCGTCGTCAGCCACGACCGGTTCTTCAGCGAGAAGGTCGCGAACCGCCGCATCGAGTTCGGCGCCGAGGGGGCCGAGCCGGGCGAGCTGCTGGTCGGCGCCGCGTAGGCCCGGTGGTCAGTCGCGGTCGTGCCAGCGCAGCAGCAGCGGCGCGGCGATCGTCGCCGGGCACGGCACCGTGCGCGACTCCCCGCTCGTGACCGTGAGCGTGATGCCCCAGAGCGGCCCCTCGCGGTCGACCCCGATGTCGGCGATGTCGCCGTTCTCGACGCGGTGCTCCTCCGGAGGCGCGGTGCTGTCGGCCGCGCGGGTGCGGTACAGGAAGTAGTCCTCGTAGAGGCAGACCTCGTGCCACTGGTCGCGCACGACCCACCTGCTGCAGAACCTCACGTGGACAGGCTACCGGGGCGATCGAAGTGACCCGTCCTGGGCCCTCGTCGACGGCGAGGGCCCGAGACGCGTCGCCTCGATGTCCGGACGGCGGCGGCGGCGGCAGCGCGCCGCGCCGCCCGTCAGTCGGCGAAGATCGCGCCGACCGGCTCGCGCTTCTCGGCCTGGAAGGCGTCCTCGACGCGACCGAGCGCCCAGTAGGCGCTGATCGACAGCGACGCCCGATCGAGGCCCCACCGGTCGTGGAGCACGACCCGCGCCTCCTTCACGGCCCCGCGCTCGCCGTGGGCGAAGACGGTGACCGGGCCCACCGGCGGCTCGAGGGCCCCGAGGGCGGCGAGGAGGGCGCTGCCGGGGGCGCCCTCGCCGCGGTGGAGCCAGCGCAGCTCGAGCCCGGCGGGCGGGGTCAGGGCGACCTCGTCGTCGGGGCCCGCGACCTCGACCAGCGCCAGGCCCCGGGCGTCGGGGCCCATCGCCTCGAGGGCCGACGCGACGGCGGGCACGGCGGAGTCGTCGGCGAGCAGCAGGTTCTGCACGGCGGGGTCGGAGGAGGGCGACCAGCCGCCGCCCGGGCTCGACATCTGCAGCCGGTCGCCGGGCCGGGCCGCGAGGGCCCACGGGCCGGCCACGCCTTCGTCGCCGTGCACGACGAAGTCGACGGCGATCGTGCGGGCGTCGTGGTCGACCGAGCGCACCGTGTACGTGCGGCGCACGGGCAGGTCGTCGGGGGCCAGCTCGCCGCGCAGCCGGTCGAGGTCGAACGGCGGCTGCAGCCCGAGCCCGGGCCGGGCGAGCAGCAGCTTGACGTAGCGGTCGCTCTCGGTGAGCTGCGCGGCGCCGGCCTCGACGAAGCCGTCGAAGGCGTCGCCGCCGAGGTGCACGCGCACGAGGTGCGGCGTCAGGCGCTCGGTGCGCTCGACGACGAAGACGTGCTGCGCGCGCACCGGGCGCGGGGAGCGGGCGGGGGAGGCGTCGGTCGGGCTCACGGGGTCGCTCCCGGTCAGCTCTTCGTCGCCGTCTCGAGCAGCGGCACGAGGGCGTCGAGGGCGTAGCTGCGCGACAGCGAGGTGCCGAGCGAGTACGCCGACGAGACGTCGCCGTCGATGACGACGTCGTGCCCGGCCTCGACCGCCGGCAGGGCCTGCCACTGCGGGTCGTCGGTGATCTGCGCGGTGTCGATGTAGATCGGGAAGGCGACGATCACGTCGGCGTCGATCACGTCGAGGTTCTCCGACGAGATGCTCACCGAGAAGCCGCCCGAGTTCGCGTCGAGGGCGGCGACCTCCGGGTTCTGCTCGAAGCCGAGCGACTCGAGCAGGCTGACGCGCTCCGAGCCCGCGACGTACGCGCCCCAGCCCTCGCTGGTCTTGGTGGCGGCCGTCACGGTGAGGCCCTTCCACTCGGGGTGCGCCTCGGCGGCGGCCTCGACCTCGGCCTCGCTCTGCGCGACGAGCTCGTCGCCCTTCGCGGACTGCCCGAGGGCCGTCGAGACGAGGTCCATCTGCTGCTCGAAGGTGGTCAGGTAGCTGTCGCCGCCCTCGGGCACGCCGATCGTCGGGGCGATGCCCGACAGACGGTCGTAGCGGTCCTGGTCGCCCGACGACTTCGTGTCGAGGATGAGGTCGGGCTGCAGCGCGGCGATCGCCTCGTAGGAGGGGTCGAGCGTGCCGATGATCTCCGGCGACTGGTCGTAGAGGCCCTGGGCCCACGGGCCCACGCCGTCGACGTCGTCGCCGAACGCCAGCCAGTCGGAGGCGCCGACCGGCTGAACGCCGAGCGCGAGCGCCGTCTCGGCGTCGCCCCAGCCGAGCGCGACGACGCGCTCGGGCTGCTGGTCGACGGTCACCTCGCCGAACTTGGTGTCGACGCTGACGGGGAAGGAGTCGGCGGCCGGGGCGGCGGAGGAGGTGGCGGTCGCGTCGTCGGAGGCGCTGCCGGCCGCGCAGCCGGTCAGGGCGACGGCGGCGGCGGCCAGGAGGGCGGCGAGCTTCAGGGGGGTGCGCATGGGGTCCTCGGAGTCGGGGGCGGGGCAGGGGAGACGGGGTGCGGTGCAGGGTGCGGGGGAGTCGCTCCGGCGGGCCCGCTGCGGTGGGGGCGCGACGCTCGGGGTCGAACTCAGGGAAGGCTAGCCTAAGCTCCTCAGCATGGCCATCAGCACCCGGCCCGGCGACGTCCGGGCGACCCGGGTGGTGCGCCGCACCCGCACGCGGCTCGCCTGGCTGCTCGCCGGCCTGGGCCTGCTCGTCGTGGCCGTGCTGCTCAGCCTCGCCGTCGGGGCTCGTCCGGTTCCCCTCGACGTCGTCGTGCAGTTGCTCACGGGCTGGAGCCCGACCGGCTCGACCGCCGCCCCCGACGCGGGCGACGCGACCGCCGTCGTCGACCTGCGGCTGCCCCGCACGGTCGCGGCGATCGTCGCGGGCGCCGGGCTCGGGGTCGCCGGCGCCGTCGCGCAGGCGGTGACCCGGAACCCGCTGGTCGACCCGGGCCTCCTCGGGGTCACCTCCGGCAGCGCCTTCGCCGTCGCCCTCGCCGTGGGGTTCGCCGGGGTCACGGCGGCCAGCGGGTGGGTGTGGCCTTCCCTGCTGGGCGCCGCGGTCGCGACCGTCGCCGTCTCGCTGATCGGCGGCGCCGGCCGCTCGGGCGGCAGCCCCGCGCGCCTGACGCTGGCGGGCATCGCCTTCGGCGCCGTGCTGAGCGGCCTGACCTCGGCCATCGTGCTCGCCGACCCCCGGCGCTTCGACGCGGTCCGCGCCTGGGAGGTCGGCAGCCTCGCCGACCGCGGCTGGGCGCCGGTCGTGACCGTGGCGCCGTTCGTCGTCGCGGGCGTCGTCGTCGCCCTCGTCGCCGCGCGGCCCCTCGACGCGGTCGCCCTCGGCGACGACCACGCCTCGTCGGTCGGCGTCTCGGTGCCGCTCGTGCGCGTCGCCGCGCTCGTCGTCGTCACGCTGCTGGCCGGAGGCGCCACCGCCGTGGTCGGCCCGGTCGCCTTCCTGGGCCTCATGGTCGCGCACGCCGCCCGCGGCGTCGTCGGAGCGAGCCAGCCGTGGACGATCGGCCTCAGCGCCGTGCTCGGCCCCGTGCTGCTGCTGCTCGCCGACGTGCTCGGCCGCGTCGCCGCCCCGCCCGGCGAGCTCGCCGCGGGCCTCGTCACCGCCGCCCTCGGGGCGCCGGTGCTCGTGCTCGTGGCCCGTCGCCGCACGGCGGGAGGGGCGCGGTGACCGCGGGCACGGGCACGGACACGGGTGCGGGCACGGGGTCCGGCACGGGGACGCCGACGCGCCGGGCGGCGCCCGCCCGCGCCCCGCGGCCGCGCTCGGCCCTCCGCCGCCGCCGCGTCACGGCGACCGCCGCGATCGCCCTCGTCGCCCTCGTCGTCGGACTCGTCGCGCTCGGCCTCGGCGACTACCCGCTCAGCCCGCTCGAGGTGCTGCGCGCCCTCGGCGGCGCCGACGGCCCCGCCTCGACGATCGTGCTGGGCTGGCGGCTGCCGCGGGTCCTGGCCGCACTCGTCTTCGGGGCCGCGCTGGGCGCCTCCGGAGCGGTCTTCCAGTCGTTGACGCGCAACCCGCTCGGCTCGCCCGACGTCATCGGCTTCTCGACCGGGGCCTACACCGGCGCGATCGTCGTGATCGTCTCGGGCGCGACCTCGACCGTCGGCACCGCCGCCGGGGCGCTCGTCGGCGGGCTCGGCACGGCCCTCGTGGTCTACCTGCTGGCCTGGCGCGGCGGCGTGCAGGGGCTGCGGCTCATCATCGTCGGCATCGGCGTCACCGCCGTGCTGCACTCGGTCAACAGCTGGCTGCTGCTGCGCGCCCAGGCCGAGGTCGCGCTGACGGCGTCGTTCTGGGGCGCCGGCACCCTCGCGCTCGTCAGCTGGTCGGAGCTCGTGCCCGCGGCGGCGCTGCTCGCGCTGCTCGGCGTCGCGGTCGCCGTGCTGTCGCGACCGCTGCGCCAGCTCGAGCTCGGCGACGACGCCGCGCGCTCGCACGGCCTGCGCACCGAGCCGGCCCGCCTCGCGCTCGTCGTCGTCGGGGTCGCGCTGACCGCGGTCGTCACGGCGAGCACGGGGCCGATCGTGTTCGTCGCCCTCGCGGCGCCCCAGCTCGCCCGGCGCGTCGTGCGCTCGGCGGGCGTGCCGCTCGGCGCGGCGGCGCTCGCCGGGGCCCTGCTGCTGCTCGTCGCCGACGTCGTCGCCCAGCACGTCACCACCTCGCCCGTGCCCGTCGGCCTCGTCACCCTCGTGATCGGCGGCGCCTACCTCGTCTCGCTGCTCGTCGGAGAATCCCGGAGGTCGTCGTGACCACGCCCCAGCCGCCCGCCACGCCCCGGCGCAGCGCCTCACCCGGCGAGGCCGGCACGCCTCGCCTGGCCGCCCGCGCCGCGCACCTCGCCTACGACCGGCGCACCGTGTCGCGGTCGATCGACGCGAGCGTCCGCGACGGCTCGTTCACCGTGATCGTCGGGCCGAACGCCTGCGGCAAGTCGACCCTCCTGCGGGCCTTCGCGCGCCTCCTGAAGCCCCGGTCGGGCAGCGTGCTGCTCGACGGCCGCGAGCTGGCCGGCGTGCCCGCGAAGGAGGCGGCGCGCACCGTGGGCCTGCTGCCCCAGTCGTCGACGGCCCCCGAGGGCATCACCGTCGGCGAGCTGGTGGCGCGCGGGCGCTACCCGCACCAGGGCCTCTTCCGCCAGTGGTCGGAGGCCGACCGCGAGGCCGTCGACGGCGCGCTCGCCGAGACCGACCTCGTCGACCTCGTCGACGTGCCGGTCGACGAGCTGTCGGGCGGGCAGCGGCAGCGCGTCTGGGTGGCGACGGCGCTGGCGCAGCAGACCTCGGTGCTGCTGCTCGACGAGCCGACGACGTACCTCGACGTCGCGCACCAGTACGACCTGCTCGACCTGTTCGCTCGGCTGCACGAGCGGGGCACCACCGTGGTGGCGGTGCTGCACGACCTCGCCCAGGCGGCCCGGTACGCGACCGACCTGATCGTGATGCGCGACGGCGAGGTGGTCGCGACGGGCGCCCCGGCCGACGTGCTCACCGCCGAGCTCGTCGAGCGGGTCTTCGACCTGCCGTGCGTCGTCGTGCCCGACCCGGTCACCGGCACGCCGCTCGTCGTCCCGCGCCGCCGGCGCCCCTCGGCCTGAACCGCGTTCCGTGCGATGAACCGCACTCCAGTGCGGTTCATCGCCCGGAACGCGGTTCGTCGGCGGCCCGGAGGCGGGCCCGGAGGCGGGCCCAGCCGCCGCGGGTACGCTCCGCCGCATGACCGAACTGCGTGGTGCCGTCGTCCTGGTGACCGGAGCCTCGGGCGGGCTGGGCTCGCGCCTCGCCGCCCAGCTCACCGAGCGGGGGGCCGTCGTGGTGCGTGCCGGCCGAGCCGGCGGCAGCCTCCAGGGCCCGGGCGCCTACGTCGCCGACCTCCGCGAGCCGACCGGGGCGGCCTCGCTGATCGCCGCGGCCCTCCAGGCCCACGGGCGCCTCGACGGCATCGTCGTCGCGGCCGGGGTCGTCGCCTTCGGCCCGGCCGACGCCGTCGCCGACGACACCCTCGCCGAGCTGGTCGACACGAACCTGCTCGCGCCGATCCGACTGCTGCGCCACGGCGCGGAGGCGCTGGCCGCGTCCGCCGCGGAGGGCCGCGACCCGTTCGTGGTGACGATCAGCGGCGTCGTGGCCGAGTCGCCGACCGCGGGCATGGCCGCGTACTCCGCGGCCAAGGCGGGCCTCGCCGCGTACGTGGGCGCCGCCTCCCGGGAGTTCCGGCGCCGCGGCGTCCGCCTGGTCGACGCGCGGCCGGGCCACACCGGCACCGCCCTCTCCGAGCACCCGATCGCGGGCAGCGCCCCGGCGTTCGGCGCGGCTCTCGACCCCGACGCGGTCGCGGCCCGCATCGTGCAGGCGATCGCCGACGGCGAGAAGGACCTGCCGAGCACGGCGTTCTGAGCGCCGCCCGGCAGGTCGCCGCGAGCGGGGCCTAGCGGGGGAACTCGGCGCCGAGCACCCGGAGGAGGTCGGCGAGCTGCGCCTGCTGGGCGCGGTCGAGCGAGCTGAGCGGCGACTCCTCCGCGGCGAGCAGGTCGAGCATGGCCGCGTCGACGCGCTCGATGCCGGCCGGGGTGATGCAGATGCGGGCGGCGCGGCCGTCGCGCGGGTCGGCCCGGCGCTCGACGAGCCGACGCTCGACCAGGCGGTCGAGGCGGTTCGTCATCGTGCCGCTCGTGACCATGGTCGCGGCGACCAGCTCCTTCGGGCTGAGCTCGAACGGCTCGCCCGCGCGGCGGAGCGTCGAGAGCACGTCGAACTCCCAGATCTCGAGGCCGGAATGGCTGAACGCCTCGGAGCGCACGCGGTCGAGGCGCCGCGACACGCGCCGCAGCCGCGAGAAGACGTCGAGCGCCGCGAAGTCGATGTCGGGGCGCACGCGCGCCCACGCGTCGATGATCAGGTCGACTTCGTCGCTGGTGCTCACGGAGGCGTGTCCAATCCGGTCGGGGGTCCACCCACGATCATGCCCCCAGGAGGTGCGGGTCGCCTCCACGACGCCCCCGGCGGGGCCGAGCGCGCGCTCCCGGGACAGGCAGGAGGCGCGGTGCCGACCGACCGGCACCGCGCCTCCCCGGGGCTGCGCCCGGCCCTGTGGCCTAGTCGGCCGCGTACTCGTCGAGCGCGGGCAGCGGGCGGCCGTCGTGGTCCCACATGGCCTGGTTCTCCCACGCGTTGCCGGAGGTCGGGTCGTCAGGGTCCCAGCCGGCGCCGTCGACGGCCGTCCAGGTGGGCTCCCACGCGACGACGCCGATGCCGCGGCCGCCCGGGGCGGCGGCCACGACGTCCTGCACGGCGCGGAAGTTCGCCGCCTGGCCCTCGGGGGTCGCCGGGTAGCCGGGGGTCAGCATCGAGGCCTGCGCGACGACGTTCTCCCACACGTGGTCGGGGTCGTCGGCGAGGGTCCACGGGTAGGAGGTCTCGACGATCAGCACGTCGCGGTCGTAGCGCTCCGACAGGGTGCTGACGGCGCCCTGCAGGTCGGCGAGGCTGCCGTGCCAGTACGAGTAGTACGAGAGGCCGATCAGGTCGAACGGCACCCCGCGCGCGCTGACCTCGTCGAACCACCAGGTGAGGCCGTCGACGCCGGCGTTGATGTTGGTCAGGTGCAGCACGACCTTCGTCTCGGGCGACACCTCGCGGACGGCCGTGGCCCCCGCGGTGAGGAAGCTCGCGAGGTTCTCCCACTGGGCGCCCGTCACGCCGTCGGTCGGGTCGACGTCCCAGGTCTGGCCGAGCGGCCAGACCATGCCGGGGTTGATCTCGTTGCCGACCTGGACGGCGTCGGCGGTGATGCCCTCGGCGGCCAGCGCGTCGAGCACCGCCCGGGTGTGGTCGTGGATCGCCTGGGCGACCTGCGGGGCCGTGAAGCCCTGCCACGCCCTCGGCATCGTCTGCGCGCCCGGGTCCGTCCAGCGGTCGGAGTAGTGGAAGTCGACGAGCAGCTGCATGCCGGCCGCGTCGATCCGCTTCGCGCTCGCCACGACGTCGTCGAGGTCGTTGTAGCCGTCGCTCGGGTCGACCCAGACCTTGAGGCGGCCCATCGTCGCGCCGTGGTCGGCGAGCTGCTGGATCGCGTCGGCCGGCTGACCGGCCGCGTCGAGGTACACCGCCCCCTCGTCCTCGTTGCGCAGCAGGCCCGACACGTCGGCCCCGCGCACGTCGCGGGTGACGCGGCCGGGCGTGAACTGCACGTCGTCGATGCTCGCCCAGGCGCCCGCGGCGCCCGTCGTGCGGAAGGTCAGCGTGCACTGGCTGTGCGAGACCTCGGCCGAGACCGCGAGGCGCACCCAGCCGTCGTCCGCCTCGGTCGAGGGCACCGCGGTCGACGCCGCGACGGCCCGGCTCGACCCCTGCCCGCAGCCGGCGAGCTCGAGCGCGCTCGCGTCGAGCCCGCCGCCGCTCTTCACCCAGGCGCTGAACGTCCACCAGCCCGGCGTGACCTTCTTGACCTTCTGCGTGGTGACCGCCTCGCCGGCGGCGGGCAGCCAGTGCGTCAGGCGCGTGGGGGAGTCGTGCCCGCCCGCCTCGAGCGACGTCGTGCCCGAGCCCTTGCTGACCCAGCCGGAGGCGCCCTGCTCGAAGCCGGGATCGCTCACGACCGCCGTCGGCGACGCGGCCAGGGCCCCGCTCGTCGGCAGGAGGCCGCCGCCGAGGGCGACGACCGCGACGGCGACGCCGCCGGTGAGGGCGAGCCGCGCCCTCCGTCGGCCGCCGGGGGCGGGGTGGGGTGCGGGTCGAGCCATGGTCGTCCTCCTTGACGATCTGCGGGCGATGCGGTGGCGGTGCGGCGGTGCTGGCGGTGCTGCGGTGCTCGTGGTGCGGTGCGGCAGTGCTGGTGGTGCGGTCAGGGGGCCCGGGCCGCGCCCCGTGGGCGGCGACCCGGGCCGGGCGTCAGCGGCGGTCGCTGCGGACCACGGCGACGCCGCCGGCGGCGATCGTCACCGTGCCGTCGACGGCCTCGCCGGTGAGCAGCTCGGTGCCGGTCGGGGCGACGACGGCGACCTCGGCGTCGGTGTGGTTCAGCCAGAAGGTGAACAGCGCGTCGTCCGAGCGGCGCTCGACGACCTCGACGCCCGCGACGCGGCCCTCGCGCTCGGCGACGCCGGCGTCGGCCAGCACCTGCTGCACGAGACGCTCGAGGTCGCCGCCCTCGACGCGGGTCGAGACGTACCAGGCCGAGCCCTCGCCGAGGGCGTTGCGGGTCACGGCGGCGCCGCCGGCCGCGGGGCCGGTCGTGTAGCTCGCGACGGCGGTCGCGCCCTCGAGCACGACGTCGTCCGACCAGCCGGCGCCCGTCGAGCCGTCGTCGAGCGAGACGAGCTCGTCGGCGTGCAGGGGCAGGAACTCGGGCACCGAGAGGCCGAGCACCTCACGGAGCGCGCCGGGGGCGCCGCCCTCGTGCACCGCGTCGTTCTCGTCGACCACGCCGGAGAAGTACGACGCCAGGAAGGTGCCGCCGTCGCGGACGAAGCCGGTCAGGTTCTCCGTCGAGCGGTCGTCGACCAGGTAGAGCGACGGGGCGAGCACGAGGTCGTAGCCCGACAGGTCGTCGTGCGGGTGGCGGAAGTCGACGGTGACGCCGAGCTGCCAGAGCGCCGTGTAGTACGCGACGACGCGCTCGCGGTGGTCGAGCTCGACGGAGGGGCGCCACTCGAGGTCGTGGGCCCAGAACGACTCGATGTCCCAGAGGATCGCGACCCGCGCCTCCACCCGGCTGTCGCGGACGCTCGCCAGCTTGCCGAGGTCGCCGCCGAGGCGGACGACCTCCTGCCAGACGCGGCTCGAGGCGCCCGCGTGGGGGAGCATCGCCGAGTGGAACTTCTCCGCGCCGTAGCGGGAGGCGCGGAACTGGAAGAACATCACCGCGTCGGCCCCGCGGCCCAGGTGCGACAGGCTGTTGCGGGCCAGCTCGCCCGGGCGCTTGGCGATGTTCCGGGGCTGCCAGTTCACGGCGGAGGTGGAGTGCTCCATGAGCATCCACGGCCGGCCCTGCGCGAAGCTGCGGGTGAGGTCGGCGTCGAGCGCGAGCAGCACGTGGTTGTCGGGGCGCTCGGCGACGAGGTAGTGGTCGTTCGCCACGACGTCGACCTCGCGGGCCCAGGCCCAGTAGTCGATCGACGGGCAGTTGCTCGACATGAAGTTGGTCGTGACGGGGCGGCCCGGCGAGTGCGCCTTGATCACGTCGCGCTCGGCGACGTAGAGCGAGAGCAAGGCGTCGGAGGTGAAGCGGGCGAAGTCGAGGCGCTGCGTCTGGTTGACGACGGTGGCCGAGACGCGCGGGGCGTCGATGTGCTCCCACTCGCCGTAGACCTGGCCCCAGAAGAGCGTGCCCCAGGCCGCGTTGAGGGCGTCGAGGGTGCCGTAGCGCGCCTGCAGCCACCGACGGAAGGCGACGACCGAGTGCGGGCCGTAGTCCTCGCTGATCGGGGCGCCGTACTCGTTGTGGACGTGCCACATGACGACGGCCGGGTGCTGGCCGTAGCGCTTCGCGAGCTGCTCGGTGATCGCCGTGGCCGCGCGGCGGTACTCGGGCGAGCTCGGGCTGACCATGCCGCGCGAGCCGCGGCCGAGGACGGTGCCCTCGCGGGTGACGGGGTGCGACTCGGGGTAGGCGGCCCAGAACCAGGCCGGCGGCACCGTCGTGGGCGTGGCGAGGTCGACGTCGATGCCGGCCTCGTGCAGCAGGCCGATGATGTCGTCGAGGAAGGTGAAGTCGTACTCGCCCTCGCGGGGCTCGAGCAGCGCCCACGAGAAGATGCCGACGCTGACCAGGTTGACGCCCGACTGCTCCATGAGGGCGATGTCCTCGAGCCAGGTCTCGCGGGGCCACTGCTCCGGGTTGTAGTCGCCGCCGTAGCGGATCTCCGCACGGCCGGGGACGCGCGAGGCGCCGGTCTGCTCACCGGGCTGCGCGGCGGGCGGGGTCTCGAGCTCGAGTGACATGCGGTGATCTCCTTTGACTGTGTGCGCTCCCAGTTCTAGCACACGGTCACCCCGCCGAAATAGTGCGTCACGCGCATCTGACGCACAGTTGACAAGCCATTTCGGCTGTGCATAACTGTAACCGCTCACAGGCACAGCGACGTGGTTCTCCGAAGCACGGCTGCGCCGCCCCACCCCAGCTCTTGCTTTCCTCAAGGAGGACGAATGCGCAGCTCATCCCGCCGTCTCGGCGTCGCCACCCTCGCCACGGCCGCACTTCTGCTCACCGCCGGCTGCTCCGCCTCCGGCGGGGACTCCGCCGACGGCGGCCCCGTCGAGCTCACCTACTGGGCCTGGGCCCCGAACCTCGACAAGGTCGTTGACATCTGGAACGACCAGAACCCCGACATCCAGGTCACGGTCAACAAGCAGGACGGCGGCGACCCCGCCATCACCAAGCTGCTCACGGCCATCAAGGCCGGCAGCGGCGCGCCCGACCTCATCCAGGCCGAGTACCAGAAGATCCCGACGCTCGTCGCCTCCGACGCGCTCGCCGACATCAGCGAGCAGGGCGCCGGCGACCTCGAGGGCGACTTCTCGGCCGGCACCTGGTCGTCGGTCACCCTCGGCGGCGACGGCGTCTACGCCATCCCGCAGGACTCCGGTCCGATGATGGCGTACTACCGCGAGGACGTCCTCGCGCAGTACGGCCTCTCCGTGCCGACCACGTGGGACGAGTACGCGCAGGTCGCCGAGGCGCTGCACGCGGCCGACCCGACCAAGTACCTCGGCACCTTCTCGGCGAACGACGCCGGCTGGTTCGCCGGCCTCGCCCAGCAGGCGGGCGCCTCCTGGTGGTCCAACGACGGCGAGAGCTGGAGCGTCGACATCGCGGAGGACCCGACCGAGAAGGTCGCGTCGTACTGGGGCGGCCTCGTCGAGAGCGGCGCGATCGACAACGCACCGATGTACACGCCCGAGTGGAACGCCGGCCTGAACGACGGCTCGCAGGTCGGCTGGATCAGCTCGGTCTGGGCCCCCGGCGTGCTGAGCGGCAACGCGCCCGACACGGCCGGCAAGTGGACGGCCGCGCCCGTGCCGCAGTGGGACGCCTCGGAGCCGACCGACGGCAACTGGGGCGGCTCGACCACGGCCGTCACGACCCAGTCGACCAAGAAGGAGGCGGCGGTCGAGTTCGCGACGTGGCTGAACACCGACCCCGAGGCCGTCGCCGCGCTCGCCGACATCTCCGGCGTCTACCCGGCCGCCACCGACGCGGCGTCCGACGCGCTGACGACCCCGCCGGAGTTCTTCAGCCAGCAGGCCGACTTCTACGACATCGCCGCGGCGTCCTCCGACGCCGTGCAGCCCTTCACCTACGGGCCGAACGTCAACGTCGCCTTCAGCGCCTACAACGACGAGTTCGCGAAGGCCGCCGACGCCCGGACGCAGTCCGCGTTCGAGGACGCCGTCGACGCCATGCAGGAGATCACGCTCGACGACCTGACCAAGAGCGGTTTCTCGGTCAAGTAGCCGTCCACCCGGGAGGGGCGGCCCCGGCCGCCCCTCCCGCCCCGCACCCGCACCGCCCCCCCACGAGGAACCAGGACCGGCATGGCCGACACGCTCACCCCCACCCGACCGGCGACCGGTCGACGACCCGGCAACGTCCGCAGCCGGGTGATCACGCCCTACGCGATGCTCGCCCCCGGCATCGTGCTGTTCGTCCTCTTCATGGCCGCGCCGATCGTCTACACGGTCTTCCTCAGCTTCCAGAAGAAGCAGGTGATCGGGCTCGGCCTCGGCTCGGGCGGCCAGACCACGGCCTTCGCCGGCCTCGAGAACTACGTCGGCACGCTGACCGACCCCGAGTTCGGCGCCAGCGTCGGGCGCGTGCTGCTCTATGGCGTCGTGCTCATCCCGTGCATGCTCGGCCTCGCGCTGCTCTTCGCCCTGCTGCTCGACTCCCGTCGCACCCGCGCGGTGACCTTCTCGCGCGTCTCGATCTTCCTGCCCTACGCCGTGCCCGCCGTGATCAGCTCGCTGCTGTGGGGGTTCCTGTACCTGCCCGCGGTGAGCCCGTTCTACTGGGTGTTCGACCGCCTCGGCTGGGACGTCGACAGCGTGCTCGGCTCCGGCACCGTCCTGTTCGCGATCGCCAACATCGCCCTCTGGGGCGGCGTCGGCTTCAACATGATCGTCATCTACACGTCGCTCCGGGCCGTGCCGAGCGACGTCTACGAGGCCGCCCGCCTCGACGGCGCGAGCGAGGTCCAGATCGCCCTGCGCATCAAGATCCCGATGGTCGCCCCGGCGCTCGTCATGACGGGCCTGTTCTCGATGGTCGCGACGCTGCAGGTCTTCGCCGAGCCGACCACCCTCCGCCCGCTGACGAACAGCCTCTCGACCAGCTGGTCGCCGCTGATGCTCGTCTACCGCGACGCGTTCACCCGCGACGACATCTACTCCGCGGCGGCGACCTCGGTCGTCATCGCCCTCGCCACCTTCATCGTCTCCTTCTTCTTCCTCCGGGTCGTGCAGAAGCGAGCCTTCGGCCAGGAGGACTGACCATGACCACCCTCGACACCGCCCCCGAGGCCGCGGCCTCCCCGGCCGACCCGACCCGCGCCTCCGGCGCCCGCCCCGTCGCCCCCGCGCGGCCGCGCCGCGACCCCTCCGCCCCGCGCCT
This sequence comes from Frigoribacterium sp. NBH87, assembly GCF_014217665.1. NCBI lineage: Bacteria > Bacillati > Actinomycetota > Actinomycetes > Micrococcales > Microbacteriaceae > Frigoribacterium > Frigoribacterium sp. NBH87. The sequence goes on along the minus strand of NZ_CP043650.1, from coordinate 1,090,070 downwards.
GCACGCCGAGCGGCCGAGCGTCGTCTCGACCGTGCTGCTGCTGATGGGCGCCGTCTACTGCCTCTTCCCCGTGCTGTGGGTCGTGATGGCCTCGACCAAGGACGGCGGCGAGCTGTTCTCGACCTTCACCCTGGCCCCGAGCGGCCACCTGATCGACAACGTCGTCGCGCTGACGCAGTACCGCGACGGGCTGTTCTGGCGCTGGATGCTCAACACCGCGCTCTACGCGGGCATCGGGGCGATCGCCTCGACCTACGTGTCGGCGCTCTCGGGCTACGTGCTGGCGAAGTTCGAGTTCCCGGGCAAGAAGGTCGTCTTCAACGTGCTGCTCATGGGCGTTCTGGTGCCCGGCGTGATCCTGGCCATCCCGCAGTACTTCCTGCTCGCGAACGTCGGCCTGACCAACACGTTCTGGGGCGTGCTGCTGCCCCAGATCATCAGCCCCTACGGCATCTACCTGGCCCGCATCTACGCCGCGGCGGCCGTGCCGACCGACGTCATCGAGGCGGCCCGCACCGAGGGCGCCACCGAGATGGGCATCTTCTCGGAGATCGCCGTGCCGATGTTGCTGCCCGGGCTCGTCACGATCTTCCTGTTCCAGTTCGTCGCCATCTGGAACAACTTCATGCTGCCGTACATCATGCTCGGCGACGACTCGCTCTTCCCCCTCACGGTCGGCCTCAACGGCCTGCTCAACCAGGGGGCCTCGGCACCGGCGCTGTACACGCTCGTCATCACCGGCGCGCTGCTCTCGGTCATCCCGCTGATCGCGATCTTCCTGGTGCTGCAGCGCTTCTGGCGCGTGGACCTCGCCGCCGGCGCGGTCAAGTAGGCGGCGGGGCGTGGCGGGCGGGGCGGTCGCCCCTAGGCTGTCCCGCGTGAGCAGCGCGACGGGCCGGCGACCGACGATCGACGACGTCGCGACCGCGGCCGGCGTCTCGCGCGGCACCGTCTCGCGGGTGCTCAACGGCGGCCGCTGGGTCAGCCCCGACGCCAAGGGGGCGGTCGACCGGGCCATCAAGCAGACCGGCTACCGCGTCAACCCCCACGCCCGCAGCCTCGCGACGAACCGCACCGACTCGGTCGCCTTCCTCCTCACCGAGGACCACCAGCAGCTCTTCGAGGACCCGAACTTCTCCGCGCTGCTCAAGGGCACCGCGGCGGCCCTCGCCGCGGCCGAGAAGTCGCTCGTGCTGATCATGGCCGGCACGGTCGCCGAGCAGGAGCGCGCGGTGGCGTACATCCAGGCGGGGCACGTCGACGGCGTGCTGCTCGTCTCGGCCCACAGCGGCCAGCGCCTGCTCGCCGACGTCGTCGCGGCGGGCGTGCCCGCGATCGCCTGCGGCATCCCGCTCGGCTACGAGAAGAAGCTCGGGCACGTCGGGGCCGACGACGAGCAGGGCGCCCGCGACATGGTCGCCTACCTGCGCTCGAGGGGGCGGCGCCGCGTCGCGACGATCACGGGGCCGGCCGACACCCCGGGCGGGCTGATCCGCCTCGACGGCTACCGGGCCGAGCTCGGCGACGAGTACGACCCGACCCTCGTCGCGCACGGCGACTACAGCCGGGCCAGCGGCGACGCCGCGATGCGCGAGCTGCTCGCGGTGCACCCCGACCTCGACGCCGTCTTCGCGGCGAACGACCGGATGGCCGCGGGCGCCCTCGACGCCCTGCGCGACCTCGGGCGGCGCGTGCCCGACGACGTCGCCGTCGGCGGCTTCGACGACTCGAGCGTGGCGGCGCAGACCGAGCCGCCGCTGACGACGATGCGGCAGCCGTTCGACCGGATCAGCGCCGAGATGGTGCGGCTGCTGCTCCAGGTCATCGCGGGCGAGAAGCCGGCGACGATCACCCTGCCGACCGAGATGGTCGTGCGCGGGACGGCCTGACCCGCCCGATCCGCCCGCCCCGCCCCGACCCGACCCGCGCCTGGCCGGCCTGGCCCGCCCGGGGCGACCCGCGCCTCCCGCCCCCCTCGTCCGGGGCACGTTTTACATGGTCGTAACGCGTTGTATACGAAACCGAGCCTGTGCGGCTGATTGCATTCAATCCACTCCCTCCCGCACCCTCGAGCATCGGATCACACATGCCTCGCACCTCGTTCCCCCGGCGACGCGCGCTCGCGCTGCCGGCCGCCGCCCTCGGTCTCGCCCTCGCGGTGACCGGGTGCCAGCAGGTCCAGACCACCGACACCCCGTCCGCCGGCAGCCGTGAGGACGTGTCGACCGCGCCCCTCGGCGACTCGACGATCGTCGAGGGCGGCGACCTCGTCATGGCGCTGTCGGCCGAGCCCGACCGGCTCGACCCCACCACATCCTCGTCGCTCTACACGCGCTACGTGATGGAGACGATGTGCCAGAAGCTCTACGACATCGACGCGGAGGGGCAGATCGTCCCGATGCTCGCGACCGAGCTGCCCGAGGTCAGCGACGACGGCCTGACGGTGACCTTCCCGGTGCGCACCGACGCCGTCTTCGCCGACGGCACGCCCCTCGACGCGGCCGCCGTCGTCACGACCCTGCAGCGCGGCCTCGACAAGGACGACTCGTCGCGGCGCAGCGAGCTCGGCCCGATCACGGGCATCAGCGCGGTCGACGACTCGACCGTCGAGGTCACCTACTCCGAGCCCTTCGCCCCGCTGACGGCCGCCCTCGCCGACCGTGCCGGCATGGTCATGTCGCCCACCGCGCTGGCCTCCGCCGGCGAGGCCTTCGGCGACGCGCCCGTCTGCGTCGGCCCGTACAAGTTCGTCGAGCGCGTGCCGCAGACCTCGATCACCGTCGAGCGCGACCCGCTCTACTACGACGCCGAGTCGGCCCACTTCGACACCATCACCTACCGCATCATCACCGACGCCAGCATCCGCGCCGCGAACCTGCAGTCGGGCGACGTCCAGGTCGCCGACTCGATGTCGACGCAGGACGTCGGCACGCTCAAGGAGGACGACTCGCTGACGGTGCTCGAGGTCGGCTCGCTCGGCTACCAGGGCCTCACCGTCAACATCGGCAACCAGGACGGCATCGGCACCGAGCCCGTGCAGATCGACACCCCGCTCGCGAGCAACGCCGTCGTGCGCCAGGCGCTCTCGATGTCGATCGACCGCGAAGCGCTCGTGAAGACCGTCTTCGGCGGCCTCTACGACCCGGCCTGCTCGCCGATCTCGCCGAGCAGCCCCTTCGCCACCGAGGCGAGCGACGCGTGCCCCGACTACGACCCCGAGGCCGCGAAGCAGATGCTCGAGGACGAGGGCGTCGACACGCCCCTCGCCATCGACATGCAGGTGAGCAACAACCCCGACACCGTCCGCTTCGCCCAGGCGCTGCAGGCCCAGGTCGCCGACGGCGGCTTCGAGCTGACCATCACGCCCGTCGAGTACTCGACGCTGCTCGACGTGCAGACGCAGGGCGACTTCGAGGCGCTGCAGCTCGGCTGGTCGGGCCGCATCGACCCGAACGGCAACATGTTCAACTTCCTGTCGACGGGCGCCGGCAACAACTACAGCGGCTACAGCGACGACGAGGTGGACGAGCTGCTCGGCGACGCCGCCTCGACGACCGACGTCGACGAGCGCGCCGAGCTCTACGGCCAGGTCGTCGAGAAGGTGCAGGAGGACGACCCGATCATCTACCTGTACCGCGTGCGCAGCCTCACCGCGCTGTCGAACGACATCGCCGGGGTGTCGACCTACGCCGACGGCGTCGTCCGCCTCAGCACCGCCGCGTTCGTCGAGGCCGACTGAGCCATGACGCGCTACCTCCTCACCCGCCTGTGGCAGTCGGCCGTGACGCTCGTGCTCGCCTCGGTCGTCGTCTTCCTCGGCGTGCGGCAGCTGCCGGGCGACCCGGCCCTCGCCCTCGCGGGTGAGGAGGCGAGCCCGGAGCAGGTCGCGGCCATCCGCGCCGACCTCGGGCTCGACGACTCGCTCGTCGTGCAGTACCTGCGCTTCGCCGGCGCCTTCCTCCGCGGCGACCTCGGGCAGTCCACCCGCACGGGCACGCCGGTCACCGAGCTGATCGGGGCGACCCTGCCGGTGACCCTGTGGCTGGCGCTCTACGCCATCGTCGTGGCCGTCGTCGTCGGGGTCGCCCTGGGCGTCGTCGCCGAGCGCTGGCGCGGCCGCTGGCCGGAGTGGATGGCCAACGCCGCCGCCCTCGTCGGGCTCAGCGTGCCGAACTTCTGGCTCGGGATCCTGGCGATCCTGTGGCTGGCCGTCGGGCTGGGGCTCTTCCCCGCCTCCGGCTACGTGCCCGTCAGCGACGACCCGTGGCAGGCGCTCGTGCACCTGACGCTGCCGGCGCTCATCCTCGGCACGTCGCTCGCCGCCGTGATCATGCGGCAGACGCGGGCGTCGATGATCGAGACGATGACGACCGACTACGTCCGCACCGCCCGGGCGAAGGGCCTCGGCCGCGGCCGCGTGCTGCTCCGCTACGGGCTGCGCAACTCGATGATCGTCGTCGTGACGATCGTCGGCCTGCAGCTCGGCGGGCTCATCTCGGGCGCCGTCGTCACCGAGCGCATCTTCGCGCTGCCGGGCTTCGGCAAGCTCACCCTCGACGCGGTCTTCACCCGCGACTACCCGGTGGTGCAGGCCGTCGTGCTCGTCATCACCCTCGGCTACATCCTCATCAACCTCGTGGTGGACGTGCTCTACAGCGTCCTGAACCCGCGCATCCGAGTCGGAGGAGCCTCCTGATGACCGTCCTCGTGCCCACCACCCACGAGCTCGGCTCGGCCCGTGGCCGCGTCTGGGGCCAGCTGCGGCGCAACAAGCTCGGCGTCACCGGGGCCGTGATGCTGCTCGTCGTCGTCGTGGCCGGCGTGCTCGCCCCGGTGATCGCGCCCTACGGCCCCGCCGAGGTGCACTTCGACACGCCCTTCCAGCTGCCCGGCACCGTCGGGTTCCTGCTCGGCACCGACGACCTCGGCCGCGACATCCTCTCGCGCACGGTCTACGGCATCCGCGTCTCGCTCGTCGTCGGCGTGCTCAGCGTGCTGCTCGCGGTCGTCGTCGGCACCCCGCTCGGCCTCGTCGCCGGGTACTGGCGCTGGCTCGACGCGATCGTCTCGCGGCTCACCGACGTCATGCTCGCGTTCCCCTTCCTCATCATCGCGGTGGCGCTCGCCGCCATCAGCGGGCCGAGCCTCGGCAACGCCGTGGTGGCCCTGGGCATCGCGCAGATCCCGACGATGATCCGCGTCGTCCGCGGCGAGACCCTGCGCATCCGCTCGAGCGACTTCGTGCTGAGCGCCCGCACCATGGACGCCACCGGGCTCCGCGTGATCTTCACGCACGTGCTGCCGAACTGCGTCTCGGCGATCATCGTCCAGGCGACCGTGATCATGCCCGTCGCGGTGATCGGGGAGGCGCTGCTGTCGTTCCTGGGGCTCGGCATCCAGCCGCCGACGGCCAGTCTGGGCATCATGCTCTCCGACGCGCAGCAGTACCTCGCGAACGCCCCGTTCGCCGCCGTCGTGCCGGGCCTCGCCATCGCCGTCATCTGCCTCGGCTTCAACCTCGTCGGCGACGCGCTCCGCGACGCCCTCGACCCGACCTCCCGCGAACGGAACTGACCCCGTGACCTACACCGCGCCTCCGGCGTTCACCACCCGGCCCGACCTGCGGGGCACCGTCGGCATGACGGCCTCGACCCACTGGCTCGCGACGGCCTCGGCCCAGTCGGTGCTCGAGCGCGGCGGCAACGCCTTCGACGCCGCCGTCGCCGGCGCCTTCGTGCTGCACGTCGTCGAGCCGCACCTCAACGGCCCCGGCGGCGACATGACGGCGGTCTTCGCGACCGCCGACGAGCCCGGCCGCCCCGTCGTGCTGATGGGCCAGGGGCCCGCGCCCGCGGCCGCGACGGTCGAGCACTACCGCGCCGAGGGCCTCGACCTCGTGCCCGGCTCGGGCGCCCTCGCCGCCGCCGTGCCCGGCGCCGTCGACGCGTGGCTGCTGCTGCTCCGCGACCACGGCACGTGGGAGCTCGCCGACGTGCTCGCCTACGCCATCGGCTACGCCCGCGACGGCCACCCGCTCACCGCCCGCGTCAGCGAGACGATCGCGGCGGTCACCGACCTCTTCACCGAGCACTGGCCCACGTCGGCCGACCGCTGGCTCGTCGACGGCGCCCCGCCCGAGCCGGGCTCGCTGGTGACCAACGAGGCGTACGCCCGGGTGCTCGACGGGCTGGTGAGCGCGGGAGGCGCGGTGCCGGTCGCCGAGGAGGGCTCCGGCCCCGCCGCCGGGGAGGCCGCCCGTCGCGCCCGCGTCGACGCCGCCCGCACCGAGTGGGCCGAGGGCCTCGTGGCGCGCTCGGTCGACGCGTTCGTGCGGGCCGCGCACCGGCACTCGACCGGGGGCGACCACGCGGGCGTGATCCGCGCCTCCGACCTGGCGGCCTTCCGCGCCTCGACGGAGGAGGCGGCGACCGTCGAGTTCCGCGGCCACGTCGTCGCCAAGACCGGCGCGTGGGGCCAGGGCCCGGCGCTGCTGCAGGTGCTCGCCATGCTCGAGCAGCTGCCCGACGAGCTGCTCGACCCGTCGACCGCCGACGGCGCGCACACGATCATCGAGGCCCAGAAGCTCGCGATGGCCGACCGGGAGGCCTGGTACGGCGACCGCGACGTGCCGCTCGACCGGCTGCTGTCGCCCGGGTACGCGGCCGAGCGCCGCGCCCTGATCGGCCCGGCCGCCTCGCTCGAGCTGCGGCCGGGCGACCCCGGAGGGGCAGGAGTCGCGGGTCGGCTGCCGACGCTGCGCACCGACCACGAGACCACGGCCAGCGGCGTCGGCGAGCCCACCGTCGGCTCGTTCGCCGCGGTGCCCGCCGACGACGCCCGCCAGCCGGGCGCCGAGCCCGACGTCGCGCCGACCGGCGAGATGCGCGGCGACACGTGCCACATCGACGTCGTCGACCGCTGGGGCAACATCGTCTCGGCGACGCCGTCGGGGGGCTGGCTGCAGTCGTCGCCGACGATCCCCGAGCTCGGCTTCTGCCTCGGCAGCCGCCTGCAGATGTCGTGGCTGGAGGAGGGCACGGCCTCGACGCTCGAGCCCGGTCGCCGCCCCCGCACCACGCTGACGCCGACGCTCGTGCTGCGTGACGGCCAGCCGGTCGCGGCGCTGGGCTCGCCCGGCGGCGACCAGCAGGACCAGTGGCAGCTGCTCTGGCTGCTGCGCACCCTCGTCGGCGGCTGGACCCCGCAGCAGGCGATCGACGCGCCCGCGTTGCACACCACCGCCTTCCCCGGCTCGTTCTGGCCGCGCACCTGGACTCCCGGCGGCGTCGTCGTCGAGGACCGCCTCGGCGACGACGTCATCGCCGAGCTCGAGCGCCGGGGCCACGTCGTCACCCGCGCCGGCGACTGGTCGCTCGGCCGGCTGTCGAGCGTCACCCGAGACCCCGCGACCGGCGTGCTGGGCGCCGCCGCCAACCCCCGAGGAGCACAGGCCTATGCCGCAGGACGCTGACCGCGTGACCACCCCGACCGGCGCCGCGGGCCCGAGCGCCGCCGCGGGCTCGCCCGCCTCGCCCTTGCTCACCGTGCGCGGGCTGCGGGTCGCGTTCGGCGACCGCGACGTCGTGCACGGCGTCGACCTCGACGTCGCCCGCGGCGAACGGGTCGCCATCGTCGGCCAGTCCGGCTCGGGCAAGTCGACCGTCGTCGCCGCGGTGCTGCAGCTGCTGCCCGGCGCCGGCCACGTCACCGGGGGCAGCGTGCACCTCGGCGGCGACGAGCTGACCGGGGCGGGCGAGGCGCGCATGCGCTCCGTGCGCGGGGCGCGCATCGGCCTCGTCCCGCAGGACCCGTCGACCAACCTCAACCCGTCGATGACCGTCGGCGCGCAGGTCGCCGACGCCCTCCGCGCCGGGGGAGCGCGCGGCCGGGCCACGGTCGCCCGCCGCGTCGTCGAGCTGATGACCGAGGCGGGCATCCCCGACGCCGAGCGCCGGTCGGGGCAGTACCCGCACGAGTTCTCGGGCGGCATGCGCCAGCGCGTGCTGATCGCGGTGGCCCTGGCCCGCGACCCCGAGCTGCTCATCGCCGACGAGCCGACCAGCGCGCTCGACGTCACGGTGCAGCGGCAGATCCTCGACCACCTGCAGACCCTGGTCGACGCCCACGGCACGTCGCTGCTCTTCATCACGCACGACCTCGGCGTCGCGGCCGACCGCACCGACCGCATCGTCGTCATGCTCGACGGCCGCGTCGTCGAGCAGGGCACGCCGCGGCAGATCCTGCTCGACCCGCAGCACGAGTACACGAAGCGCCTGGTGGCGGCCGCCCCGACCGTCGCGGCCGCCGCCGCGCTGCGGGCCGAGGAGCCGGTGGGCCAGGAGGGGCAGGAGGCGCGGGTCGACCCCATCCTCGTGGTCCGTGACCTGGTCAAGGAGTACCGCCTGCGGGGTCGCCGTGGTGAGACCGTCCGCGCCGTCGACGGCATCTCGTTCGAGGTGCCGCGGGGCACCACGACCGCGGTGGTCGGCGAGTCGGGCTCGGGCAAGACGACGCTCTCGCGCATCGTGCTCGGCATCGAGCCGGCGACCTCGGGCACCGCGCTGATCGACGGCGAGGGCATCACCGCCAGCCGGGGAGCCGCGCGGCGGGCCCTGCGACGACGGGTGCAGCCCGTCTTCCAGGACCCGTACGGCTCGCTCGACCCGACCTACAGCGTCGAGCGGCTGGTCGACGAGCCGCTGCGCGTCTTCGGCGTCGGCGACCGCGCCTCGCGTCGGGCGCGGGTGGCCGAGCTGCTCGACCAGGTCGCCCTGCCCCGCTCGGTCGCGCAGAGCAGGCCCGGCGAGCTGTCGGGCGGCCAGCGACAGCGGGTGGCGATCGCCCGGGCGCTCGCGCTCGAGCCCGAGCTGCTCATCTGCGACGAGGCCGTCTCGGCCCTCGACGTGCTCGTGCAGGAGCAGATCCTCGAGCTGCTCGCCGAGCTGCAGGGGCGCCTGGGCCTGAGCTACCTCTTCATCACGCACGACCTCGCGGTGGTGCGGCAGATCGCCCATAGTGTGGTGGTGATGCGGCGCGGCCGCATCGTCGAGCGGGGCAGCGTCGACGACGTCTTCCTCTCGCCGACCGACGAGTACACCCACCACCTCCTAGGAGCGATCCCCGGTGCCAGCCTGGCCGTCTGACCCCATGCCGCACGCCCGAGCGGCGGCGTCGTGCTGAGCATCGTCGACGCCGTGCGCGCCGACATCGTCGCCGGGGCCCTCCAGCCCGGCACGCGCATCACCGAGGCGGCGCTCGCCGAGCGCTACGGGGTGTCGCGCGTGCCGGTGCGCGAGGCCCTGCGCGGCCTCGAGGCGGAGGGGTTCGTCGAGTCACGGCCGAACGTCGGGTCGCGGGTCGCCGAGATCCCCGTCGACGAGGCCGACGACCTCTTCGCGGTGCGGGAGGCCCTCGAGATCTCGACCGCGCGTCGGGCCGCGGCCCGGGCGCGCCAGCTCTTCACGCGCGACGAGCCGGCCGACGACTGGCAGCGCGTGCGCCGCGGCCTCGAGCAGCTGCTCGACGACGGCGACGCCGCGATCGAGGTCGGCGACCTCGACCGGCTCGTCGAGCTCAACGAGCGGTTCCACATCGGGGTGGCCGAGCTGAGCGGCAGCATGACTCTGGCGACCCTGCTGCGTCAGCTCTCGCGCAAGATCGAGTGGCTCTACGCCCTCGACACGTTCTCGCGCGGCAAGCGGCTCTGGCCCGACCACCGGGTCATCCTCTCGGCGATCGACGCCGGCGACGCCGACCGGGCCGCCGAGCTGATGGGCTGGCACGTCCGCGAGTCGCGCATCGGCTACCTCAGCCGGACGGCCCCGGCGGAGGTCGTCGACGAGCTCCGGGCGACGCCGCCCGTCGTCGTCCCGGCGCGTGCGACCGCGGTCGGCGGGGCGACGGCGGTGGCCGCCTCGGCCCGGGCCACGCCCACGCCCGCGCCCGCGCTCGCGCCCGTCCCGGGGGAGGGCGCCGCGTGACCGCCCACCGCCTCGACCCCACGCGCGAGACGACGAACGACGTCTACTCGCGCGACCACCGGCCCGTGCTCACGGTCGACCCCGGCGACACCGTCGTCGTGGGCTCGCTCGACGCCTCGGGCCACCTCGAGCGCCAGACGACGCCGGGCGAGCTCCGCCCGCGCCTGTTCGAGCCCGCCCGCGGCCACGCCCTCACCGGCCCCGTGGCCGTCCGGGGAGCGCGCCCCGGCCAGGTGCTCGCCGTCACCTTCGTCGACCTGCGGCCCGGCGAGTGGGGCTGGACGGTCGCCGGCGGCCGCGAGACCCCCGTGACCACCCGCCTCGGCCTCGCCGACGTCGAGCCCTCCTGGCTGCTGTGGGAGATCGACGCCGACGCCGGCACGGCCACCGAGAGCCGGGGCCTCACCGTCCCCACGGCGCCCTTCCTCGGCGTCACCGGGGTGGCGCCCGCCGAGCCGGGCGAGCACGCCACGACGCCCCCGCGCGCCACGGCCGGCGGCAACATCGACTGCCGCGAGCTCGTCGCGGGCTCCGTCCTCTACCTGCCCGTGCAGGTCGACGACGCCCTGCTCTACCTCGGCGACGGCCACGCGGCGCAGGGCGACGGCGAGGTCGGCGGCACGGCGGTGGAGTGCCCCATGACGACGGAGGTGCGGGTCGACCTGGTCGACGACCGCCCGCTCGACGGCATCCACGCCGAGACCCCGGCCGGGCGCGTCACCTTCGGGTTCGACGCCGACCTCGACGTCGCGACCGGCGACGCGCTCGACGCGATGGTGACCTGGCTCGCCGTGCTGCTCGACGTCGACCGGGCGACGGCCCTGGCCTTCGCCAGCGCCGTCGTCGACCTCCGCGTCACGCAGGTCGCGAACCAGACCTGGGGCGTCCACGCCGTGCTGCCGACCGGGGCCCTCGGCCTCTGAGCGGTGCCCCACCGGCTCAGCTCAGCTGAGCACGTCCTTCGTGGTGAAGCGGCCGAGCGCGAGCGCGCCGAACACGGCGACGTAGCCGGCCTGCAGCAGGGCGTTGTCGGCGAAGTTCCCCCACGAGACGGGGTCGCGCATCAGGTCGGCGAAGCCGAGCCAGTAGTGGGTGAACAGCCACGGGTCGAGGGCGTCGAGCTGCGGCAGGGCGTCGACGATCTGGGCCACGGTCGAGAGCACGATGGTCGCGGCCATGGCGCCCACCGGCACGCTCGTGAGCGTCGACGCGAAGAGGCCGATCGCGCTGAGGCCGAGCAGCGAGATCGTCACGTAGAGCGCCATCAGCAGCAGGCGGCCGACGTAGTCGCCCACGCCGATGGTCTGCCCCGAGAGCAGGGTCACCGGCCCGACGGGGAAGAGCGCGGCGCCGGCGATCGCGCCGAACACCACCACGACGAGGGTGGCGACCAGGCAGAAGAGGGCCGCCCCCGCGTACTTGACGAGCACCAGGCGCACCCGCCCCACGGGCGTCACGAGGAGGTAGCGCAGGGTGCCGAGGCTGGCCTCGCCGGCGACGGTGTCGCCGGCGACCACGCCCACGGTGAGCGGCAGGAAGAGCGGGATCGCCACCGTGAGCGCCGTCAGCGACACGAAGAGTCCGTTCTGCGTGATGTCGCCGAGGAAGGCCGGGCCGTCGCCGCCGCCCTCCGACCCGTCGGTCGTGACGCGCACGGCGACGGCGAGCAGCACGGGGATGAGCGCGAGGGCCGCGAGCAGCGCGATCGTGCGCACGCGCCGGAAGAGCACGGCGACCTCGCTGCCGAGCAGCGCGAGGCCGCTGCCCCGGCGGGCGGGGCGGGCGGGGGCGTCAGCCGGCGACATCGAAGCCCTCCCCGGTCAGGTCGACGAAGCGGTCCTCCAGGCTGGCGCCGGCGACCTCGAAGCCGCGCACGCGCACGTCGGCCGCCACGAGGGCGGCGACGATCGACTCGGGCGAGGGGCCCGGCTGCGGCAGCTCGGCCTCGACGTGCGTCGGCCCGGTGCCCGGCGCCGCGCCGACCGGGTCGGGCGCGAGGCCGAGGCGCGAGAGCACCTCGCGGGCCCGCCCGGGGTCGGGGGTCAGCAACCGCACCCGGTGGGCGCCGAGGGCTCGCAGGTCGTCGAGCGTGCCCTGGGTGAGCAGGCGTCCGGCGCTCATCACGCCGATGTGGGTGCACATCTGCTCGACCTCGGCGAGGAGGTGGCTCGAGACGAACACCGTCGTGCCCTCGTCGGCCAGGGAGCGGATGAGGCCGCGCACCTCGCGCGTGCCCTGCGGGTCGAGTCCGTTGCTCGGCTCGTCGAGCACGAGCAGGTCGCGCGGCATGAGCAGGGCGGCGGCGAGGCCGAGGCGCTGCTTCATGCCGAGCGAGTAGGCGTGGGCCTTCTTGTCGGCGGCGTGGCCGAGGCCGACACGGTCGAGCGCGGCGCCGACGCGGGCCCGGCGGGTCGCCGACGGCGCGCTCCGGTCGCCCGAGTCGAGGCGGGCGAGGTTCGCCCGGCCCGAGAGGAAGGGGTAGAAGGCCGGGCCCTCGACGAGCGCTCCGACGCGGGGCAGGACGTCGCGCGACCGGTCGGGCATCGACTCGCCGAGCACCCGCGCCTGGCCGTCGGTCGCGGAGGTGAGGCCGAGCAGCATGCGGATGGTGGTCGTCTTGCCCGAGCCGTTCGGCCCGAGGAACCCGTAGACGCTGCCGCGCGGCACCGCGAGGTCGACGTCGGCCACGGCGCGCTGCCGACCGAAGGCCTTGCTGAGCCCCCGCGTCTCGATCGCGAGGGCGTCGTCGGCGGGGGCCTCGGCGGCGGCGTCGGTCACCGGGCTGTCGGTCACCGGCCGGCGGCGGCGGTGCGGAGGGCGTCGGCGTCCACGGACCCCACCCACACCCGGCCGTCGTCGGCCAGGAAGACGCTCACCAGCGAGGTCTGCAGCACGCGGCCGCCGTCGACGGCGGTGGTCACCTGGTCGAGCAGCGCGGCGGCGTCGCCGGCGTCTCCCTCGGCCTGGTCAGCGGGCTGGCCGCCCACGGCTGCGTCCGTCGACGTCGAGGCCGGCAGGCCGACGACGGTGCTCCAGCCCGACCCCACGACGGTCGGGCGCTCGCCCTGGGCGTCGGAGCCGTGGCCGTCGTGGCCGGTGCCCTCGGCGGGCGGCGTCACCTCGGTGACGTCGGCCCCGGCGGGCGCCGTGAAGTCGAACACGTCGGAGTCGGGGGTCGAGAAGTCCACGTCGGTGAAGCCCACCGAGAAGGCCGGGTCGGCCTGGTCCTTCGCGGCCACGACGACCTTGAGGGGCACGCCGGTCTCGGCGTCGACGGTGAGCGTGGCGCTGCCGACGAGCGTCGAGGCGTCGTCGGGCGTGAGGACGATCTGGTACGCGTCACGGCCGGCGACGGAGACGTCGTCGCTCGTGGTCACGGTCGTGCTGGGCTCGACGGCGGCCACGAGGGCGTCGGCCAGCTCGGCGGGCGTCTGCGGCACCGCGGTGCCGTCGGGCAGCGTGCTCGGCAGCTCGCGGGCCTCGTGCTCCGGCAGGGTGGCGTGCGTCGCCTCCTTGGTGCTGCTGTCCCAGGCCCAGACGCTGTCGCCGTCGCGCACGACGTCGCGCTCGGCGAGGTCCTCCACGACCTGGACGCGCTGCTTCGACGCGCCGTCGACGAAGACCTGGGCGGTGTGGCTGCCGGTCAGCAGCTCGAGGGCCTGCGAGACGGAGTCGCCCGAGCCCCCGCGCGAGGCCGAGCCCGGCAGTTCGGGCAGGCCCAGGTCGCTGGTCTGCTCGACGGTGCCGGAGAACGCGGCGTCGGAGCTGCCCGCGATCATCTGGAGGATCTGCGACGCCGACTTGTCGGGCAGCGAGACCTCCGCGTTCGCCGAGACGGCGGGCACGACGACCCCGGCGGCGACGACCGCGACCGGGACGGCCGCGGCGGTGATCCAGCGGGCGGACTTCTTCATGGTGACGACACCTCTCGGGTCGACCCGGACGGGTCGGCGACTGGGCAGCAGGCTACGCGGGAAGCCTGGAGTCCACTGGGGACGCGGGGCACGGCAGTTCGACGTCGAGGCACCCGGCCCCTGCGCCCTCGTGCATCGCACGGTGCCGACGAACCACGTCCTCGCCGCGGAACCCCGCCGCGGCAGGGTTCCGCGGCGAGGACGGGGTTCCCCAGGCGCGGGCTAGAGGTCGACGACCTCGAACTCGAGCAGGTCGGCGCCCGAGGCGACGGGCCGGCGCGGGGCCTCGGCACCGTCCGCGGGAGGCCCGGCGTGGGCGGCCTTCGCGCCCGTCTCGGACCACGCGCGGAACGACTCTTCGTCGGCCCAGGTCGTGACGACGAAGTACCGCGACTCGCCCGCGACGGGGCGGAGCAGCTGGAACCCCTCGAAGCCGGGGGCCCCGTCGACCGAGTGCTTGCGGGCGGCGAAGCGCGACTCCAGCTCGGAGCCGGCCCCCTCGGGCACGTGGATGGCGTTGATCTTGACGACGGACACGGGGTCTCCCTCTGCGGTTCGTGGGGCGCGGTGCCGACCGGCACCGCGCCTCCTCGACGATAGGGCGGTGGTCAGGCCGTCTTCATGACGTTCGCCGTGAATCCGCGGACGCGCTCGGTGAGGCCCGCGGCCCGGCGGTCGATCTGCTCGGGCGGGTTGAGGTGCGGCGGCGCGACCCGGATCAGCAGCGAGCACGCGAGGTCCTCGCAGATGTAGGTGCCGACGGTGTCGCCGTTGGCTCCCGCCTCGCCCGCCTTCGGCGCCGTGAAGAGCCGCACCTGCGTGGCCGGCTGGGGGGAGTGGCAGAGCGAGCACATCGCCGCGATGCCGGGGCGGAGCGAGGCACCGGAGGAGCGCACGACGAGGCCCACCGGGCGGTCGTCGACCCAGTGCACGATGTAGCCGCGCTGGTGGGCCTGCGGGTCGCGCCAGCCGAGGAACTCGCGCTCGCTCCAGAGCATCTCGTGCAGGCCGGGGATGGGCAGGCGGTCCAGGTCGCCCGGCAGGGCGTTGACGAACGACTCGCGGATGTCGGACTCGGTCAGCGGCTTCATGTTCTCCCTCGTGCCGTCGGTGCTGCGAGCCTACGCGGCCCGGCCGCGCCGCCGCCGGGCGTGGGCCTGGTGCGGTGCGTGTGCGCGTGCCGTGCCGATGCGGCGGGTCCCTGTCCTCGTGGGCGTGCCCGCGCCGGCCCGCCGGGGAGGACGGCGACCCGCCGACCGTCCCCGGGCTCCTGGCCGGGCACGGTGCCGGGGGAGGTCCGGACCTGGCGGTCTGGATCCGCTGATCCACTCTGGAGTGGATCAGCGGATCCGGGGCCCGTCCCGTGCGGGCTCGGTGCAGGAGGAACAGGGGGTGCGGCGGGTCCGCGTCCTCGTGGGCGGGCCCACGATGGCCCGCCGGGGAGGAGGGCGACCCGCCGCACCACTGCCGGGGAGGACAGCGACCCGCCGCACCCCGGGGCCTACGCTGGCGGCGTGGTCGAACAGCGGGCGGGGCGGGGCGACGAGCAGCACGTCGTCGACCGCCTGCGCGCCGCCGGCTGCGTCTTCGCGGAGGACGAGGCCCGGCTGCTCGTCGAGGCCGCGACCGGCGGCGAGCGCGAGGCGATGGTCCGTCGGCGCGTCGCCGGCGAACCCCTCGAGCAGGTGCTCGGCTGGGCGTCCTTCGACGGCCTGCGCGTCCCCGTCGTGCCGGGGGTGTTCGTCCCGCGTCGCCGCACCGAGCTGCTCGTCGACGTCGCCGACGCCCTCCTCGACGGCACGGGCGCCGGAGCCCCCGTCCGCCGCGGCGCCCCCGCCCGCCCCGTCGTCGTCGAGCTCTGCTGCGGCGTCGCCGCCGTCTCCGCGGCCCTGCTGCACCGCCGCCCCGGCCTCGACCTCGTGGCGGCCGACCTCGACCCCGCGGCGGTCGCCCGTGCCCGGCTCACCCTCGGCGACCGCGCGTCGGTGCTCGAGGGCGACCTGTTCCGGCCGCTGCCCCCGCGCCTCCTCGGCCGGGTCGACGTGCTGGTCGCCAACGCGCCGTACGTCCCGACGGGCGCGATCGCGACGATGCCGCCCGAGGCGCGCCTCCACGAGTCCGTGCTCGCCCTCGACGGCGGCGCCGACGGGCTCGACCTGCACCGGAGGATCGCGGGGGAGGCGCGGGCCTGGCTCGCCCCCGGCGGCAGCCTCCTGGTCGAGACGAGCGAGGCGCAGGCCGACGCCACGGAGGCCCTGCTGGCCGCGGCCGGACTCGTCACCCGCGTGCACCGCGACGACGACCGCGACGCGACGGTCGTGGCGGGCCGGTCGGAGGCGCGGGTCGGCTGACGCGCCGACCTCACGGAGCCGACTCGGAGGTCGACCGGGCAGGATCGACGGATGACCGCTACGGAGAACCGCGAACCGACCGCCCTCGAGCAGGCCATCAGCAAGGGCCAGGCAGGGGAGGGAGACATGAACTCCGTCCTCGCCGAGTTCGTCAACTCGCAGGTCGTGGTGCCCACCGCGACCGACGCCCAGGAGTCCCTCAACGACCTGCAGCCCGTGCTGTTCGACCGCGAGGGCACGCCGATGCTCGCCGCCTTCACCCACGTCGACATGGTCGGCGAGCAGGTGAAGGGCGTGGCGCAGTACACGGCCGTGCTGCCCGCCGCCGAGCTCGTGCAGGCCATCCCGGCCCAGACCGGCCTCGTCGTGAACCCCGGCAACGCCGAGGGCTTCGAGATGCTGCCCGAGGGCGTGGCCCAGCTCGCCGGCGACGTCCGCGCGCTGGTGGCGGCCCACCAGGCCGCCGGCTCGCCCGAGCCCGGGCAGCCCGGCACGCCCGCCCAGGCCTGACGCCCCGGCTCGACCTCCCCGACGCCCCGACCGCGACCCCGCGGCCGGGGCGTCGTCCGTGGCAGGATCGGCGCACCATGACCTCCGCCACGCCGCAGCCCACCGACGTCGTCTCCGCCGCCCTCGCGATGCCCCCGTCGCCCGCGGTCGTCTTCCGCTCGAGCGCGGAGGAGGCGCTGCCCGCGACGCCGTTCCGCGTCACGGTGCCGACGCCCGCGAGCCTCGACCCGCTGGTGGCCTCCGACAACCTCGGCTGGCCGACGCTCGTCGCCGTCGTCACGCGCACGGGCCGCGACCTCTCGGCGCTCTCGTCGCAGCCCTGGCAGCGTGAGTGGCTGCTGCTGCCGGGCACGACGTACGTGGCCGTGCCCTCGCCGCCCGAGCTGCTCGCCGGGGTGCGCGTGCTCGTGCTCGACGAGGTCGTCGACGACGGGGGCGCCTCGCAGGCCCAGCTCCCGCCCGACATCGCCGTGCTCATGGCGCACGTGCGCGACGCGGTGCTCGCGGCCGACGAGCGCGACGACGTGCCGGTGCCGTTCCCCGGCCGCTTCACCGGCCCCCTGGCGTGACCGACGCGGGCGGCCGCCGGGCCGCACCGGGCCTCGTCGTGCCGACCCGCGCCTCCTCGGCCGTCGTCGGCGTGCTGACGGACCTCGGCCTCCGCCCCCTCGTGGTGGGCGGCACCGTGCGCGACGCGCTGCTCGCCGAGCGGCGCGGCCTGCCGCCCGAGCCTCCCCGCGACCTCGACCTCGAGGCGCACGGCGACGTGTCGACCGAGGTGCTCGGGGCCGCGCTCGCCCCGCTCGGCCCCGTCGCCGTCCGCGGCGCGGCCTTCCTCGTCGTCTCCGTGGTCGTCGACGGCGAGGAGGTCGAGGTGTCGGTCGAGCCGCTCGTGGCGGGCCGGAGCGTCGCCGAGGCCGACCGAGCCGCCGCCGCCCGTCGCGACCTGACCGTCGGCGCCATCGCCTGGGACCCGGTCTCGCACGAGCTCGTCGACCCGCACGGCGGCGAGGCCGACCTCGCGCGCGGCGTGCTGAGGCACGTCTCCGAGCACTTCGGCGACGACCCGCTGCGCGGCCTCCGCGTCGTGCAGCTGGCCGGCCGGCTCGGCTTCGCGGTCGCCGCGGAGACGGCCGCCCTCTGCCGCGAGCTGCTGCCCGCCGCGGCCGACCTGCCCGTCGAGCGGATCTGGGCCGAGTGGCGGAAGCTCGCCCGCCGGGCGGTCCACTGGCCGGAGGCGCTGGTCGCCCTGGAGCAGACCGGCTGGCTCGCGCGGTGGCCCGACCTCGCGGCCGTGCGCGACGTGCCGCAGGACCCCGCCTGGCACCCCGAGGGCGACGTGTGGACCCACCTCGGGCTGGCGGCCCGCGCCGCGGCCACGGCCGCCGAGGAGGAGGGCACCGCCCCGGCCGACCGTGAGGTGGCCGTGCTCGGGGCCCTGCTGCACGACCTCGGCAAGGCCACGCACACGCAGCTCGGCGACGACGGGCGCGTGCGGTCGCTCGGGCACGCCGAGGCCGGGGTCGACCCCGCCCGGCGCACGCTCGCCGCGATGGGGGCGCCCCGCGCCGTCGTGGAGCGGGTGCTGCCGGTGGTCCGCGAGCACATGACCCACGTCTCGGTGCCGGGGCGTCCCTCCGGCCCCGCCGTGCGACGGCTGCGCCGACGGCTCGCCCCGGCCGGGCTCGACGACTGGGCGCGGGTCGTCGACGCCGACGCGGGCGGGCGGGCCGGGGCGTCCCGTCGGGGGGCCGCCGACGCCTGGCGGGAGGTCTCCGCGGCGACGCCGCCGACGCCGGGGCGCGGCCTGCTTACGGGGCGCCACCTCATCGACGCCGGGCTGACGCCGGGGCCGGCGTTCCGCGAGACCCTCCGGGCCGCGGCGGCTGCGGAGGACGACGAGGCCTACGTCGACGAGGCCGGCGCGGTGCGCTGGCTGGCCGCCCGGCTCGGCTGAGCCGCTCGCCCCCACGAAACCTGCTCGTCACACGCCGCCTGTAGGCTGCCCCCCACAACCGAACATCGGGCCACGAACACGTCGCGGGAGAGCTCCGGTGCGCAGATGCTGCGCCGACCGGGCACCGAAGGAGCAAGCTCCCCGCCAATCTCTCAGGTACGCGTACCGCGACGGACTGGCCACTCTGAAAAGCAGGAGGCACCGCGCCGTCGTCAGGTCGGCCGACGTCCTCCTCGCCCACGGTGAAAGCCGACCTCGGTCGGTGAAGCTCTCAGGCCCATGACAGAGGGGGAGCCGCGACCAGCGACGCTGGCCGCTGCCCACCCCGTCGTGCAGGTGCTGCACGGCATCGCTCCCGGCCGGCGACACCCGCGGCCGGGCCGTCCCTCCAGGAGTCCGATGTCCGACGCGTCCTCGAACCTGCCCGCCGCCCCAGGCCCCACCGACGCCGACCTCGTCGACGACGAGCTCGAGCCCGAGCCCCCCGTCGGCGCGGAGGCCGTCGGCGACGTCGTCACCGGCGACGACGGCACCGAGGGGGTCGCGACCGGTCCGGGCGCCGGCGACCTCGAGGTCGTCGACGGCGCGGAGGCCGAGGCGCTCGCCGCCGACGAGCCCGACGAGCGGCTGAGCCCGCTGCACGACGTCCACGTGGCGGCGGGCGCGAGCTTCACCGACTTCGCCGGCTGGCAGATGCCCGTCCGCTACAGCTCCGACCTCGCCGAGCACCACGCCGTGCGCACCGCCGCCGGCCTCTTCGACCTCTCGCACATGGCCGAGATCGCCGTCTCCGGCCCCGAGGCCGGGGCCTTCCTCGACCGGGCGCTGGCCGGCACCCTCTCGACCATCGCGGTCGGCCGCGCGAAGTACTCGCTGCTGCTCAGCGCCGAGGGCGGCATCGTCGACGACCTGGTCGTGTACCGGCTCGACGACGACGACTTCCTCGTCGTGGCCAACGCCTCGAACCGCGACGCGGCCTTCTCCGCCCTCGCGACCCGCGCCTCCGGCTTCGACGTCACGGTCGACGACGAGAGCGACGACACCGCGCTGATCGCGATCCAGGGGCCCGAGGCCGAGGGCGTCCTCGACGAGCTGGTCACGAGCGACCGCCTCCAGCCCGACGCGCCGCTGTCGACCCTCCGCTACTACCGCGTGCTGCAGGGCACGTTCGACGACGCCCCCGTCCTGATCGCCCGCACCGGCTACACCGGCGAGGACGGCTTCGAGCTCTACCTCGACCCCGAGACCGCACCTGAGCTGTGGGCGGCGCTCGCCGAGGCCGGCGCGCCCCGCGGCGTCGTCCCCGCGGGCCTCGCCAGCCGCGACACCCTCCGCCTCGAGGCCGGCATGCCGCTCTACGGGCACGAGCTCGGCCTCGACGTGCGACCCGCCCAGGCCGGGCTCGGCCGCGTCGTCGACACCTCGAAGGAGTTCGTCGGCAAGGCCGGCGTCGAGCCCGCGCCCGACGCCCGCGTGCTCGTCGGCCTCGCGCTCGAGGGCCGCCGCGCCGCCCGCGCCGGCTACCCGGTGGTCACCGACGACGGCACGGTCGTCGGCGAGGTCACCTCGGGGGCTCTGTCGCCGACCCTCGGACACCCCGTCGCCATGGCGTTCGTCGACCCCGAGGTCGTCGAGCGGGGCCACGGCCTCGCCGTCGACGTGCGCGGCACGGCGATCCCGGCGGCGGTCGTCCCGCTGCCGTTCTACAAGCGCTCCTAGCCCGGCCGCTCGCTCGCCCGCGGCCGGCCCGCCCGGCCGGCACCGCGCCTCCCGCACCGCCCTCCCGCACCGCCCCCACGACCCCAGCCCCCGCCTCCGTCGCACGACGGCCCCCACGAAAGGCCCGGCCATGACCGACCTCACCGCCCTGAAGTACACCTCTGAGCACGAGTGGCTGCTCATCGACGGCGACACCGCCACCGTCGGCATCACCGACTACGCGGCCGACAAGCTCGGCGACGTCGTCTACGTCGACCTGCCCGCCGAGGGCACCGAGGTCGAGACCGGCAAGGTCGTCGGCGAGATCGAGTCGACCAAGTCGGTCGGCGAGCTCTTCGCCCCCGCGCTCGGCACCGTGCTCGAGGCGAACCAGGCCGTCGTCGACAGCCCCGACCTCGTCAACAGCGACCCGTTCGGCGAGGGCTGGCTGATCAAGATCACCCTGTCGTCGAACGACCAGGTCGGCCTCCTCTCGCGCGACGAGTACGTCGCCCTGACCGCCGAATGAGCGCCGTGACCGAGGGCAGCGTGTTCGGCGACTGGTCCGACCGCGCCGCGACGGGCTTCGTCGACCGCCACGTCGGCACGACCACGGCCGAGCAGCGCGCCATGCTCGACGTGCTGGGGCACGACAGCGTCGCCTCGCTCGTGAGCGCCGCGGTGCCCGACAGCATCCACGCGTCCGCCGTCGAGGGCTCGGTGCTGCCCGCCCCGATCGGCGAGGAGGAGGCGCTGGCCGAGCTCCGCGGGCTCGCCGACCGCAACCGCGCCTCCCGCAGCATGATCGGCCTCGGGTACCACGACACCGTGACCCCGGCCGTGATCCGCCGCAACGTGCTCGAGAACCCGAGCTGGTACACGGCCTACACGCCGTACCAGCCCGAGATCTCGCAGGGCCGCCTCGAGGCCCTGATCAACTTCCAGACCATGGTCTCCGAGCTGACCGGCCTGACGACCGCCAACGCGTCGATGCTCGACGAGGGCACGGCCGTCGTCGAGGGCATGCTGCTCGCCCGCCGCGCGTCGAAGGCGCCGAGCGACGTCTTCGTCGTCGACGCGGACGCGCTGCCGCAGACGAAGGCGCTGCTGGCCGGTCGGGCCGAGGCCGTCGGCGTCGAGATCGTCGAGCTCGACCTCGCGACGACCGCGCCCGCCGACCTGCCGGCCGCCTTCGGCGTCTTCGTGCAGTACCCCGGCGCCTCGGGCGCCGTGTGGGACCCTGAGCCCGTCGTCGAGGCAGCCCACGCGGCCGGGGGCCTCGCGGTCGTCGCCGCCGACCTGCTCGCGATGACCCTGCTGCGGGCGCCCGGCGAGTTCGGCGCCGACGTCGCCGTCGGCACGAGCCAGCGCTTCGGCGTGCCCATGGGCTTCGGGGGCCCGCACGCGGGCTACATGGCCGTCCGCACCGGTCTCGAGCGTCAGCTGCCCGGGCGCCTCGTCGGCGTCTCGCAGGACGCCGAGGGGCACCCCGCCTACCGGCTCAGCCTCCAGACGCGCGAGCAGCACATCCGCCGCGAGAAGGCGACCTCGAACATCTGCACCGCCCAGGTGCTGCTCGCCGTGATGGCCTCGATGTACGCGGTCTACCACGGCCCGTGGGGCCTCCGGCACATCGCCGGGCGCGTGCACGACCACGCCGTCGACCTCGCCGCGGCGATCGCGGCCAGCGACCTCGAGCTCGAGCGCGACACGTTCTTCGACACCCTGCAGGTCTTCGTGCCCGGCCGGGCCCGGGAGGTCGTCGCCAGCGCCCACGAGCGCGGCTACCTGCTCTGGGCCGTCGACGACGACTGCGTGCGCTTCTCGTTCGACGAGACGACCACCCGCGACGACGTCGCGGTGGTGGCCGACGTGCTCGGCGTCACGCTGCCCCCGCTCGACGCGGCGGCGCGGGTCGAGGTCCTGCCCGAGGCGGCCCTCCGCACCTCGGACTACCTGACGCACCCGGTCTTCCGCACCCACCGCAGCGAGACCAGCATGATGCGCTACCTCAAGCACCTCGCCGACAAGGACTACGCGCTCGACCGCGGCATGATCCCCCTCGGCAGCTGCACGATGAAGCTCAACGCCGCGACCGAGATGGCCGCGGTGACCTGGCCGGAGTTCGCCGGGGTCCACCCGTTCGCCCCGGCCTCCGACGTCGAGGGCTACCTCGAGATGATCGGTCAGCTCGAGGGCTGGCTCGCGGAGGTCACCGGCTACGACACCGTCTCGCTGCAGCCGAACGCGGGCAGCCAGGGCGAGCTCGCCGGCCTCCTCGCGATCCGCGGGTACCACCGCGCGAACGGCGACCTCGCCCGCACGGTCTGCCTCATCCCGCAGAGCGCGCACGGCACGAACGCCGCCAGCGCCGTCCTCGCGGGCCTCCGCGTCGTCGTCGTCGCCTGCAACGAACAGGGCGACGTCGACCTCGCCGACCTGCGGGCCAAGGTCGCCGAGCACGCCGACGACCTCGCCGCGCTGATGATCACGTACCCGTCGACGCACGGCGTCTACGAGCACGACATCCGCGAGGTCACCGACGCCGTCCACGCGGCCGGCGGCCAGGTCTACGTCGACGGCGCGAACCTCAACGCCCTGCTCGGCGTCGCGCGCTTCGGCGAGTTCGGGGGCGACGTCTCGCACCTCAACCTCCACAAGACGTTCTGCATCCCCCACGGCGGCGGCGGCCCCGGGGTCGGGCCGGTCGCGGCGAAGGCGCACCTCGCGCCGTTCCTGCCCGGCCACCCGCTCGCGCAGCAGGCCGACCGCCGAACCGGCGCCTCCGCCGCCGGTGCGGGCGAGCGCCTCGCACACGGGGGCGTCCCCGTCTCGAGCGCCCCCTACGGGTCGCCGAGCATCCTGCCGATCAGCTGGACCTACGTCCGGATGATGGGCACGGAGGGCCTCACCGCCGCGACCGGCGCCGCCGTGCTCGCCGCGAACTACGTCGCCGCCCGCCTGCGCGAGCACTACCCGGTGCTGTACTCGGGCGAGAACGGCCTCGTGGCGCACGAGTGCATCCTCGACCTGCGCCCGCTCCGCGACGCCACCGGCGTGACGGTCGACGACGTCGCGAAGCGCCTGGTCGACTACGGCTTCCACTCGCCGACGATGTCGTTCCCGGTCGCCGGCACGCTGATGGTCGAGCCGACCGAGAGCGAGGACCTCGCCGAGATCGACCGCTTCGTCGACGCGATGATCGCCATCAAGGCGGAGGCCGACCAGGTCGCCGCCGGTCGCTGGTCGGTGGAGGAGAGCCCGCTGCGCGGCGCGCCGCACACGGCGGAGTCGGTCATCTCGGGGGAGTGGTCGCGCGACTACACCCGCGACGAGGCCGTCTACCCCGTCCGGTCGCTCGTGCGCGGCAAGTACTGGCCGCCGGTGCGCCGCATCGACCAGGCCTGGGGCGACCGCAACCTGTTCTGCGCCTGCCCGCCGGTGGAGGCGTTCGCCTAGGCGCCGTCCGCGCCCACCGACCGCGTCCCCGCCCGACGGCGCCCCGGCCGCCCCGCGAGAGCGGAGCGGCCGGGGCGCCGTCGTCAGCTCGGCAGGCCGAAGAACGAGGGGAAGGTCGCGGCGGCCCACGGGTAGCCCACGAAGACCGCGGCGTCCATCAGCACGTGCGCGACGACGAGCGGCAGCACGCGCCCGGTGCGCGCGTACAGCCAGCCGAAGGCCAGCCCCATCACGAGGTTGCCGACGAACGCGCCGAACCCCTGGTACAGGTGGTACGTGCCCCGGAGCAGGGCCGCCGTGACGATGATGGGCCAGGTCCGCCAGCCGAGGTCGCGGAGGCGCGCGAAGAGGTAGGCGACGACGATGACCTCCTCGGTGACGCCGGCGCGCAGGGCCGAGAGCAGCAGCACCGGCACCGTCCACCAGTGCTGCGCGAGGTCGGTGGGCACCACGGTCACCGTGAGGTCGAGGGCCTTCCCGACGAGGTAGAGGCCGATGCCCGGCACGCCGATCGCGAGGGCGATGCCCGCTCCGCCCGCGACGTCGCGGCCCGCGCGCGAGAAGTCGACCCCGAGACGGCCGAGGTGCGGCCGGGCCTCCCGCCAGAGCAGGAAGGCCACCAGCAGCACCGGGACGAGGTCGACGGCGATGCCCATCAGCTGGTAGAGCAGGTCGAAGACCGGCCGGTCGCTGAGCGACGAGTTGAGCGTCGCGGTCTGCTGCGAGAGGGCGACGTCGCGGGTCAGCCGGTTCGCCAGCGACAGGAGCGAGTACACCGCGGAGGCGCCGAGCGACAGGGCGAGGACGATCGCGATCTCGGCCCGCACGCGCCCTCGGGAGGGCAGCCCGCCGTCGTCGGACAGCCGGGCCCTCGTCACGTCGCTCACGCGGCTGATCGTACGGGACGGCCACACCTGTCGTGCGGGGCCGGGGATGATAGCGGCAGCCTCGGGGATTCCTCGCAGCAGATCCATGCGAGATGCAGGCCCCACGCGCAACGAACTGTGCGTCGACGCAACGAATCGGCGAGTTGGTTTCCGTCGTGTAACCGTTCTCCGTGAGGTTTGGTGATGCCTCCGGGCGGTGCTTAGGGTACTTGCATCCAACGCGGCACGGCTCATGGGGGCTGTGCTGCGTCCTTTCTTGCATCAGGAGGAACATTGAAGAAGACGCGCATGGGCCTCGGGGCCATCGCCGTCGTGGGGACGGCAGCACTCGTCCTCACGGGCTGCGCCAGCGGTGGGGACTCGGGCGACTCCGCCTCGGGCGACTCCAGCGCCATCATCACCACCAACGGCAGCGAGCCGCAGAACCCGCTGATCCCGTCGAACACCACCGAGACCGGTGGCGGCAAGATCATCGACTCCGTCTTCGCCGGGCTCGTCTCGTACAACGCGAAGGGCGCGACCGAGATGGACGCGGCCGAGTCGATCGAGTCGGACGACAACAAGCTCTGGACCATCAAGCTCAAGGAGGGCCAGACCTTCACCGACGGCACCCCCGTCACGGCGGAGTCCTTCACGAAGGCCTGGAACTGGGCCGCCCAGTTCTCGAACGCGCAGAGCGCCAGCTACTTCTTCGACAACATCTCGGGCTACAGCGCCGAGGCCGACAGCGACCTCGCCCTGACCGTGGTCAGCGACACCGAGTTCACGGCCGAGCTCGCCGCCCCCGCCGCCGACTGGCCGCTGCGCCTCGGCTACAGCGCCTTCTCGCCCCTGCCCGAGTCGTTCTACGACGACACCGAGGCCTTCGGCGAGAACCCGATCGGCAACGGCCCGTACAAGCTGGCGAGCGCCGACGCCTGGACGCACAACCAGGACATCAAGCTCGTCACCAACTCCGACTACGACGGCCCGCGCAAGCCCGTCAACGGCGGCCTGACGATCACGTTCTACACGACGCAGGACGCGGCGTACGCCGACGTGCTCTCGGGCAACCTCGACATCCTCGACCAGGTGCCGGACTCGCAGTTCGCCTCCTACCAGAGCGACTTCCCGGACCGCTTCGCCAACCAGCCCGCGGCGATCTTCCAGTCGTTCACCATCCCCCAGTACCTCGAGCACTTCGACGGCACGACGGAGGAGGGCAAGCTGCGTCGCGCGGCGATCTCCAAGGCGATCAACCGCGACGACATCACGAAGGTGATCTTCCAGGACACCCGCACCCCCGCGAAGGACTTCACCTCGCCGGTCATCGACGGCTACTCGGACGACCTCGAGGGCTCCGACGTCCTGACCTACGACGCTGAGGAGGCCAAGGACCTCTGGGCCCAGGCCGAGGCGATCGCCCCCTACGGCGACACCACCTTCACGCTCGCCTACAACGCTGACGGCGGCCACCAGAACTGGGTCGACGCCGCGACGAACAGCATCGCCGACACGCTCGGCATCAAGGCCGAGGGCAAGTCGTACGCCACCTTCGCCGAGCTGCTCGACGACGAGGACAACGACGCCATGGACGGTGCCTTCCGCTCCGGCTGGCAGGCCGACTACCCGTCGCTGTACAACTTCCTGTCGCCGCTGTACCAGACCGGTGCCGGCTCGAACTACGGCCGCTACACCAGCACCGAGTTCGACGGCCTGCTCGAGCAGGGTGCCGCCGCGACGAGCGCCGACGACGCCACGGCCGACTTCCAGGAGGCGCAGGAGGTCCTGTTCAAGGACCTGCCCGTCGTGCCGCTCTGGTACTCGAACGTGACCGGCGTCTGGGCCGACACCGTCGACAACGTGGAGTTCGGCTGGAACTCGGTGCCCCTCTTCTACGAGGTCACCAAGAGCTAGGTCGTACACCGGGGAGCCCGCTCCCCACAGCGCTCCCGGGGGGTCCGGGGCAGGATGATCCTGCCTCGGGCCCCCCGGCGGGCGTCCACCCCCACCTCCACACGATTGCGACATCGATCAATGCACGCGCAGAAATCCGAGGCGGCCTGATGCTCTGGTACACCGGCCGGCGCCTCCTCCAGCTGATCCCCGTCTTCTTCGGGGCGACGTTCCTCATCTACTTCATGGTCTTCGCCCTCCCCGGCGACCCGGTGGCGGCCCTCTTCGGCGACAAGCAGCCGTCGCCGCAGGTCATCGCCGCGATCCGCGCCGAGTACAACCTCGACCAGCCGTTCATCGTCCAGTACCTGCTCTACGTGGGCGGCCTGTTCACCGGTGACCTGGGCACGACCTTCTCGGGGCGCCCCGTCGTCTCCGAGCTGATCCGCGCCTTCCCGATCACGTTCCGCCTCGCGATGCTCGCCCTCCTCTTCGAGGCCGTCGCGGGCATCCTCGTGGGCCTGGTCGCCGGCCTCCGCAAGGGCAAGGTCTTCGACAACAGCGCCCTCGTGGTCTCCCTGCTGCTGATCTCCGTGCCGACGTTCGTCATCGGCTTCGTGCTGCAGTACGTCTTCGGCATCCAGCTCGGCCTGTTCCGGACGACCGTGAGCTCGCAGGCTCCGTGGAGCGAGCTCGTCCTCCCGGCGATCGTGCTGGCGTCGGTGTCGTTCGCGTACATCGTCCGGCTCACCCGCGCCTCCGTCTCGGAGAACATGAGCGCCGACTTCGTCCGCACGGCGACGGCCAAGGGCCTCACGCGTCGTCGCGTCGTCGGCGTGCACATCCTCCGCAACTCGCTCGTGCCCGTGGTCACGTACCTCGGCGTCGACATCGGCTCGCTGATGGTCGGGGCGATCGTCACGGAGGGCATCTTCAACATCCAGGGCGTGGGAGGCACGGTCTACCGGGCCATCCAGCTCGGCGAGGGCCCGACCGTCGTGTCGTTCGTGGCCGTCATGGTCATCATCTTCATGCTGGCCAACCTGCTCGTCGACCTGCTCTACGCCGTTCTCGACCCGAGGATCCGCTATGCCAAGTAACACGACCCCCGGCCTCTCGCCCGACCACTTCGTCGCGCCGCTCGAGGACACGCCGCTCCGC
Source organism: Frigoribacterium sp. NBH87 (assembly GCF_014217665.1). Lineage (NCBI taxonomy): Bacteria > Bacillati > Actinomycetota > Actinomycetes > Micrococcales > Microbacteriaceae > Frigoribacterium > Frigoribacterium sp. NBH87. The sequence continues at coordinate 1,062,278 of NZ_CP043650.1, read as the reverse complement.
GCCGTCGACGCCGTCGACGAGTCGGAGAAGCCCCGCTCGAGCTGGGACGACGCGTGGGACGCGATGAAGACCCGGCCCCTGTTCTGGATCTCCGCGGTGCTGATCCTCCTGGTCATCGTCGTCGCGGTCTTCCCGCAGCTGTTCACGTCGACCTCGCCCACCAGCGGGGCGAGCCTCCCCGACAGCAACGGCGGCCCGGAGTCCGGGCACCCCATGGGCTTCACGCTCCAGGGGCTCGACGTCTACGCCCGTGTGATCTACGGCACCCGCGCCTCCCTCACGGTGGGCCTCCTCGCCACGGTCATCGTCACCGTCGTCGGCATCGTCATCGGTTCGCTCGCCGGCTACTACGGCGGGTGGCTCGACGCCGTCGTGTCGCGCATCGGCGACATCTTCTTCGCCATCCCCACCGTGCTCGGCGCGATCGTGCTCATGTCAGTGCTGCCCTCGCGCACGCCGCTGACGGTCGCCCTCGTGCTGTCGCTCTTCGCCTGGCCGCAGATCGCGCGCATCATGCGCGGTTCCGTGCTCGGCGCGAAGAGCAGCGACTACGTGATGGCCTCGACGGCCCTCGGCGTCTCGCGCTTCCGCATCCTGCTGCGTCACGTGGTGCCGAACGCGATCACCCCGGTGATCGTCGTCGCCACCGTCTCGCTCGGCACGTTCATCGTGGCCGAGGCGACGCTGAGCTTCCTCGGCATCGGCCTCCCCAGCGGCGTCATGTCGTGGGGCAACGACATCGACGCGGCCCGCTCGTCGCTCCGCGTCGCCCCGATGCCCCTGATCTGGCCCGCCGCCGCGCTGTCGGTGACGGTCCTGTCGTTCCTCATGATGGGCGACGTCGTGCGCGACGCCCTCGACCCGAAGGCGAGGGCTCGTCGATGACCGACACCTCCACCCGTCCCGAGCCGGCCCGCGCCTCCTCGACGACACCCCTGCTCGAGATCAAGGGCCTCAAGATCGGCTTCAAGACCCAGTCGGGCTACGTGGACGCCGTCCGCGGCGTCGACTTCACGATGATGCCGGGCGAGCGCCTGGCCATCGTCGGCGAGTCGGGCTCGGGCAAGTCGACCACCGCGACGTCGATCATCGACCTGCTCCCCGGCGCGGGCGAGGTCACCGGCGGTCAGATCCTGTTCGAGGGCAAGGACCTCACGAAGGCCAGCGCCGCCGAGATGCAGGCCATCCGCGGCCGCGACATCGGCTACGTCCCGCAAGACCCGATGTCGAACCTCAACCCGGTCTGGAGCATCGGCTTCCAGGTCGAGGAGGCCATCCGGGCCAACGGCGTCGCGACCGGCAAGCAGGCCGTCCGCGAGCGGGCGATCGAGGTGCTGAAGGAGGCCGGGCTCGGCGACGCCGACCAGCGCCTCAAGCAGTTCCCGCACCAGTTCTCGGGCGGCATGCGCCAGCGCGTGCTGATCGGCATCGGCCTGTCGTCGCGCCCGAAGCTGCTCATCGCCGACGAGCCGACCTCGGCCCTCGACGTGACCGTGCAGCGACGCATCCTCGACCACCTCGAGAGCCTGACCCGCGACTACGGCACCTCCGTGCTCTTCATCACGCACGACCTCGGCCTCGCTGCCGAGCGTGCCGAGAAGCTGGTCGTGATGTACAAGGGCCGCGTCGTCGAGTCCGGGCCCTCGAAGGAGATCCTGGCCAACCCGCAGCACCCCTACACGCAGCGCCTGGTGGCGGCCGCACCGAGCCTCGCGAGCCAGCGCATCCAGTCGAGCATCGCGCCGAGCCACTCCCACGGCCTCGAGATCTCCGACGAGGGCGCCGACGACGCCGAGCTGATGGCCCGGGCGCGCCAGCGCGAGGAGGCCGGGAAGGCCGACGCGGACTACATCCGGGTCGAGAACCTCTCGAAGGTCTACGCGATCCGCCAGGGCGGCTTCAAGACGACCGAGCTGCGGGCGGTGGACGACGTGTCGTTCAGCATCCCGCGCGGCACGACGACGGCCCTCGTGGGCGAGTCGGGGTCGGGCAAGTCCACCGTCGCCAAGCTCGTCCTGCAGCTGGAGAGCATCACCTCGGGCACGGTCTCGATCGACGGCAAGAGCGTCGGAGCCCTCCGCGGCAAGGACCTCTTCGACTTCCGTCGTCGGGTGCAGCCGGTCTTCCAGGACCCGTACGGCTCCCTCGACCCGATGTACAGCGTGGGCAACACGATCGCCGAGCCCCTCGTCACGCACGGGATCGGTGACCGCAAGAGCCGTCAGGCGCGCGTGCACGAGCTGCTGAACCAGGTCTCGCTGCCGGTCTCCATGGTCAACCGCTACCCGGGCGAGCTCTCGGGCGGCCAGCGGCAGCGCATCGCCGTCGCGAGGGCGCTCGCGCTCAAGCCCGACGTGATCGTGCTCGACGAGGCCGTCTCCGCGCTCGACGTGCTCGTGCAGGGCCAGGTGCTCGACCTGCTCACCGACCTCCAGACGGAGCTCGGCCTCACCTACCTGTTCATCACGCACGACCTCGCGGTCGTCCGGCTGATCGCCGACAACGTCTGCGTGATGCAGAAGGGCCGCATCGTCGAGTCCGGCACCACCGACGAGATCTTCGCGAACCCGTCGCAGCAGTACACGCGGGAGCTGCTCGAGGCGATCCCCGGCGCCGCCTTCGAGTTCGGCCGCTGAGCCGAGCCCGCCCCACCGGGAGAGGGCCCCTCCCGCCGTGTTCGCGCACGGCGAGAGGGGCCCTTTACCACGTGCCGTAGACTGATCGGGCCGGGCTTCGTCCCGACCACTTCCCCCCTCACTCTTTCGTAAGGAATACATCCATGGCGACTGCCATCCGCAGCGACCTGCGCAACGTGGCGATCGTGGCCCACGTCGACCACGGCAAGACGACCCTCGTCGACGCCATGCTCAAGCAGACCAACTCGTTCGACGCGCACTTCGACACCGAAGACCGCATGATGGACGGCAACGAGCTCGAGCGCGAGAAGGGCATCACGATCCTCGCGAAGAACACCTCGGTGCTCTACAACGGTGCCCACGCGACCGACGGCCCGATCACGATCAACGTCATCGACACCCCCGGCCACGCCGACTTCGGCGGCGAGGTCGAGCGCGGCCTCTCGATGGTCGACGGCGTCGTGCTGCTCGTCGACGCGTCCGAGGGCCCGCTGCCCCAGACGCGCTTCGTGCTCCGCAAGGCCCTCGCGGCCAAGCTGCCCGTCATCCTGCTGGTCAACAAGACCGACCGCCCCGACGCGCGCATCGACGAGGTCGTGGCCGAGAGCCAGGACCTCCTCCTCGGCCTCGCCAGCGACCTGAGCGAAGAGGTGGAGGACCTCGACCTCGACGCCATCCTCAACGTGCCCGTCGTCTACGCCTCGGGCCGCAACGGCGCCGCGTCGACGAACAAGCCCGCCGACGGCTCGCTGCCCGACAACGACGACCTCGAGCCGCTCTTCGACGCGATCCTCACCCACGTGCCGGCGCCGCGCTACGACGACGAGCACCCGCTGCAGGCGCACGTCACCAACCTCGACGCCTCGCCGTTCCTCGGCCGCCTCGCGCTCCTCCGCGTGTTCCACGGCACCCTGCAGAAGGGCCAGACGGTCGCCTGGGTCAAGTCCGACGGCACCGTCCAGAACGCGCGCATCACCGAGCTCCTGGTGACGAAGGCCCTCAGCCGCTACCCGGCCGAGAGCGCGGGCCCCGGCGACATCGTCGCCGTCGCCGGCTTCGACACGATCACCATCGGCGAGACCCTCTCCGACCCTGAAGACGTCCGCCCGCTGCCGACCATCACGGTCGACGACCCGGCCATCTCGATGACCATCGGCACGAACACCTCGCCGATCATCGGCAAGGTCAAGGGCCACAAGCTGACCGCCCGCATGGTCAAGGACCGCCTCGACCGCGAGCTGGTCGGCAACGTCTCGCTCAAGGTCGTCGACATCGGACGCCCCGACGCGTGGGAGGTCCAGGGCCGCGGCGAGCTCGCGCTGGCCATCCTCGTCGAGCAGATGCGCCGCGAGGGCTTCGAGCTCACCGTCGGCAAGCCGCAGGTCGTCACCCGTCGTGACGAGAACGGCAAGCTGCAGGAGCCCTTCGAGCACATGACCATCGACGTGCCCGACGAGTACCTCGGCGCCGTCACGCAGCTGATGGCCGCCCGCAAGGGCCGCATGGAGAACATGGCGAACCACGGCTCGGGCTGGGTCCGCATGGAGTTCATCGTCCCCTCGCGCGGCCTGATCGGCTTCCGCACGCAGTTCCTCACCGACACGCGCGGCACCGGCATCGCCAACGGCATCAGCCACGGCTACGGCCCCTGGGCCGGCGAGATCTCGACCCGCACCAACGGCTCGATCATCGCCGACCGCTCCGGCGTCGTCACCCCCTTCGCGATCATCAACCTGCAGGAGCGCATGTCGTTCTTCGTGCAGCCGACCGAAGAGGTCTACGAGGGCATGGTCGTGGGCGAGAACTCGCGCGCCGACGACATGGACGTCAACATCACCAAGGAGAAGAAGCTGACCAACATGCGTCAGTCGACGGCCGACAACTTCGAGTCGATGACGCCCTCCAAGGTGCTCTCGCTCGAGGAGGCCCTCGAGTTCGCCGGTGACGACGAGTGCGTCGAGGTCACCCCCGACGCGATCCGCATCCGCAAGGTCGAGCTCGACGCCAGCGCCCGCCAGCGCAGCACCGCTCGCCTCAAGAAGCAGAACGCGTAGCGCTCCGCACCGAACGCCGTCAGGAGGCGCCCCACCGGCCGGTGGGGCGCCTCCCGTCGTCCGGGGGCCCGGTGGGTGCACCCGCCGCACGTTCTGCGACGCCGCCCAGTCGCGGCCGCTACGGTCGTCGCGTGACCTCGACACCGGCCCGCCCCGCCCGCACCCGCCTCGTCCGCTCCGCCACCGGCCTGTTGCTCGCTGCCGGGCTCGTCGGCGGGCTCACCGCCTGCAGCTCGCTCGACAACGTCGTGGGCAGCGCCGTCGACCAGGGCGTCGAGAGCGTGCGCGGCACGGTCGAGGGTGCCGTCGGCGACGCCGTCAGCGAGGCCCTCGGCGGCGCGAGCGTCTCGACCGACGGCACGCTGCCCGAGTCGTTCCCCGCCGAGGTGCCGCTGCTCGACGGCACGGTGCGCGGGGGAGGCGCGGGGCCCGACGGCTCGGGCTGGGTCGCGCAGCTCGCCGTGGCGAGCCTCGACGACTTCGAGACGGCCCAGGCGGCGCTCGAGGCGGCCGGGTACTCCGCCGCGGGGGTGAACGTCGACGCCGACACCGCGCTCGGCACGTTCACCGGCCCCACGTACCGCGTCGTGCTCACGATCACGACGCAGGCCTCCGACGGCGCGGTGCTCGCGACCTACGTCGTCACGCCCGTCTAGGCGCCGCAGTCGTCGCGGTCACGGTCGCCCCGGGCGACCGCGCCGCTCAGCCGAGCAGGGTCTCGCCGACCCAGCCGCCCTCCGACGCGCCCGGCGGCACCGCGAAGATCGCCGAGCCGACGTGCTTGAGGTACTCGTTCATCCGGTCGTTCCGCGACAGGGCCGTCTGGATCGGCACGAACTGCCGCCGCGGGTCGCGCTGGAAGCACAGGAAGAACAGCCCGGCGTCGAGCCGCCCGAGCTGGTCGTTGCCGTCGACGAAGTTGTAGCCGCGGCGCAGCAGGGTCGCTCCGCCGTTCTGGTCGGGGTGGGCGAGGGCGACGTGCGAGTCCCGCGCGATGGCGGGCCCCGAGCCGTCCGTCGCCGCGGCCGAGAAGTCGGGCGCGGTGAACTCGTCGCCGCCGGAGAGCGGTGCTCCGTCGCGCTTGTCGCGGCCGACGACGGTCTGTTGCTCGGCGAGCGACGCGTGGTCCCACGTCTCGATCGTCATGCGGATCTTGCGGGCGACGAGGTACGAGCCGCCGTCCATCCACGCGCTGCCGTCCGAGCCGGCGGCCCAGACGCCCTCCTCGACCGCCGCGGTGTCCTCGGCCTTGAGGTTGGCCGTGCCGTCCTTGAAGCCGAACAGGTTGCGGGGCGTGCTCTGGCCGCGGGTCGTCGACGAGGTGCGGCCGAAGCCGAGCTGCGACCACCGGAGGGAGGCGCGGCCGAAGGCGATGCGCGAGAGGTTGCGGATGGCGTGCACCGCGACCTGCGGGTCGTCGCTGCACGCCTGCACGCAGAGGTCGCCGCCGGTCAGGGCCTCGACGAGCTGGTCGCCCGAGAAGTGCGGCAGGTCGACGAGGGCGGCGGGCCGTCGGGAGGCGATGCCGTAGCGGTCGGCGCCGGTCGCGTCGGTGAAGAGGGTCGGGCCGAACCCGATGGTCACGGTGAGCCCGGCCGCGGGCAGGCCCAGCGCCTCCCCGGTGTCGTCCGGGGGAGCGAGCGGCGACCCGCCGACGGAGCCGGCCTCGCTCACGTCGAGGCCCTGGGTCAGGCGGGCCGCCGCCGCGCTCCAGTCGCGGAGCAGCGACACGAGGTCGTCACGCGTCGTGCCCCCGGCCATGTCGAACGAGGCGAAGTGCAGGCGGTCCTGGGCAGCGGTGACGATGCCCGACTGGTGGCGGCCGGCGAAGGGGTAGCGGGCGGACGCGCCGGAGGCGCCCGTCGCGTGGGCCTGGACGGCGCGGTCGGCCCCGACCCCGACCCCGGCGCCGAGGACCCCCGCGCCCACGCCCGTGCCCAGCAGGCCGAGCAGGCCCCGCCGGGAGATGCCGCCGCGGGGGGCGCGTGCCTCGCCCGAGCCCGGGGCCGTGCCCTCGTGCTGCTCGTCGTGCCGCTCGTCGTCCGTCACGCCCGGCCGCCCGTCAGCTCACCAGCGCGGCGGTGAGCTCGCTGAGGGGCTCGCTGAGCGCGTTGACGGCGTCGCTGAGCGACTTGGTGTCGGCCGTGGTGAGCTCCGTGTAGCTCGGGAAGCCGGCGTCGAGGCTGCCGTACGAGGCGAGCAGCTCCTCGAGCGCGGCGAGCTTCCCGTCGATCCGGTCGGTGAGCTCAGGGTCCTTCTCGGCGACGATGTCGCGGACGCCCTCGTAGGCGACGCGGGCGCCCTCGAGGTTGGCCTGGAAGTCGTAGAGGTCGGTGTGCGACCAGATCTCCTCCTCGCCGGTGATCTTGCCGGTCGCCACCTCGTCCATCAGGCCGACGGCGCCGTTGCTGATCGTGTCGATGCCGACGGTGAAGTCCGGGGCGGTGACGGCGGCCTGCAGGTCGGCCGTGTCGGCGGTGAGCAGGTCGGCGAAGCGCCCTCGCTCCTCAGGCGTCAGGGGCACGTACGCCTCGCCGCCGTTGTCGTCGGCCGTCGGCTGCCAGAGGTCCTTCTCGATGCGGTGCCAGCCCGTCCACTCGGTGCCCGGCTCGACGTCCGCCTCGCGGAAGTCGATCTTCGGGTCGAGGTCGCCGAACGACTCGGCCACGGGCTCGATGCGCTCGTAGTGGGCGCGCGCGGAGGGGTAGAGCGACCGGGCCGTCGCGTCGTCGCCGGCGCGGTACGCGTCGAGGAAGGCCTGGGTCGCCGGCACGAGCTGGCCGACCTGGTCGTCGACGTAGGCGACGTACGCGGCGGCGGCCGCGTCGACCTGCTCCTTCTCCGTGCCGACCGGCGTCACGGCCGTGCCGGAGTCGGTGACGGTGAACGGCGCACGGACGCCCTCGCCGACGAGGCCGGGGATGCAGGCGGTGTAGTAGTCGCCCGGCTGCACGGCGACGGTGATCGAGGCCGTCGTGCCCGGCCCGATGTTCTCCTTCTCGCTGACGATGCGGAGGCCGTCGTCGCCGAGCAGCTCGAACTCGGTCTCGTCGCTGCCCGCGTTGGTCATGGTGAAGGTCACGGGGCCGCTCGGCACCGAGGTCGCCGAGACCTCGCAGCGGTCGCCGTCGCCCTGGACGGAGACGGTCGTGGCGCCGGCCGTGGCCGACCCGCCGGGGGAGTTGGCGACGCAGCCGGTGAGGGCGAGGGCGGTGAGCAGCGCTCCGGCTCCGAGGGCGAGGGGGCGAGCGGTCATCGGGGGGCTCCTGCGGTGGTGGGGGCGGTGGTCGAGGGGTCGGTGGCCGCGGCGTCGGGGTCGACGGCGTCGGCGGTGCCGGAGGCACGGGGCGCCCGGCGGGGCCCGCGGGTGGCGGCGGTGAAGAGCGGCAGCACCACGGCGAGGTAGGCGAGCCAGGCGCCCACCTGCAGCCAGCTGGGAGTCGCGGTGAAGTTCACGAGGCCCTGCAGCAGCGTGCCCCACCAGCTGGTCGGCGGCACGGCGGCGCTGACGTCGAAGGCGAGGGCCGTGCGGCCGGGCAGCACGCCGGCCTCCTGGAGGTCGCCGACGCCGTAGGCGAGCACCCCGGCCGCCACGACGACGAGCAGGTAGCCGGTCACGGCGAAGAAGCGGCGGAGGTCGACGCGGACGACCCCGCGGAAGATCAGCACCTCGATCGCGACGGCGGTGAGGATGCCGAGGAGGGCGCCGAGCACGGGGGCGTCGCCGCCGCCGGTCGACTGGACGGTCGCCCAGACGAACAGGGCCGTCTCGAGCCCCTCGCGGCCGACCGAGACGACGCCGAGCACGACGACGGCCCAGGCGCCGCCGGCGAGCGCGCGGTCGAGGCCGGACTCCAGCTCGCCGCGCATGCTGCGGGCCGTGCGCGCCATCCAGAACACCATCCAGGTGACGAAGGCCACGGCGACGACCGACAGGCCGCCTCCGATGATCTCCTGGGCCTGGAAGGTCAGCCCGTAGGCGCCGAAGGTGAGGAGGGCGCCGAACCCGAGCGAGAGGACGACGGCGGCGGCGACGCCGGCCCAGAGCCGGGGGAGGACGTCACGACGGTCGACCTTGACGAGGTAGGCGACGAGGATGCCGACGACGAGGGCGGCCTCGAGGCCCTCACGGAGTCCGATGAGGTAGTTCGCGAGCACAGGTGCGGCTTTCGGGTGGGGGACGGCGGGCCGGTCCGTCGGGGCGACGGGGGCCGTCGCGTCGATGCGGGTCCGACCGGACGAACCGGTATGGTGAGGCTTGCCTAACTAAGGTGAGCCTCAGCGCGAACCGACCCTAGTGTCGCTCGGCATATCCTGTCCAGTGATGACTCCTCCCGGCACGGCCCCGGCCGACCCCCGCCCGGCTCCCGGCGCCTCCTCCTCGGCCGCGCCCGCGAGCGGCCCCGCGGCCCGCGAGCACGTGCTGCTCGTGCACGCCCACCCCGACGACGAGACGATCACGACCGGCGGCACCATCGCCTCCCTGCTCGACTCCGGCGCCCAGGTGACGGTCGTGACCTGCACGCGCGGCGAGCTCGGCGAGGTCCTGCCCGACGACCTCGCCCGGCTCCGCGGCGACGAGGCGGGGCTGGCCGTGCACCGCGAGGGCGAGATCGCGGAGGCCCTCCGCGAGCTGGGCGTGCGCGACCACAGGTTCCTCGGCGACCCGGCCGCCCGCACCGCGGGCCTGCCGTCGCGGGCGTACCGCGACAGCGGCATGGTGTGGCGCTCCGACGGCGTCGCGGGGCCGACGCCCGACCTGCACCCGCAGGCGTTCTGCGCCGCCGAGTTCGGCGAGATCGTCTCCGACCTGCAGGCCGTCGTCGACAGCGTGCGGCCCACCGCGATCGTCAGCTACGACGAGGACGGCGGCTACCACCACCCCGACCACGTGCGCGCCAACCGCGCGGCCGTCCGCGTCGCGCGCCTCGCCGAGGTGCCCTTCTTCGCCGTCGTCGCCGGGGCCGACCAGGCCACGGGCGCCGAGGCCGAGGCGCTCGCGGCCGACGCGACGGTGACGACGGTCGACGTGCGGGCGACGACGCCGCGCCGCGTGGCCGCGCTCCGCCGCTACCGCACGCAGCTCGAGGTCGTCGACCTGCCGGGCGGCCGGGCGGGCGTGCGGTACCCGCACGGCGCCGTCGACCCGCTGCCCGACACCGAGTCGTTCCGGGCCGTGCCCGAGCCGGTGCGCACGGTCGACGCGGCCGCCACCACCTCCGAGCTCGCCGAGATGACCCTCGGCGGCCGCCTCGGCACGCTCGCCCTCGCACTCGCGGCGGGCGTCGTCTTCGGGGCGATCGGCACGGTCGCCCACCAGGGCACGACCTCGGTCGCGGGGGTCGACGCGCCCGTCGGCCTCGTCCTGTCGCTCGTGATGGCCGCCGCCCTGCTCGTGGGCTTCCGCCTCGTCTTCCGCTCCCGCCTGGTCACGACGATGACCGCGCTCGGGCTGCTGCTGACGGCGGGCGTCTTCTCCCAGCCCGGGGCCGGCGGCTCCGCGCTCGTGCCCGCGAACCTCGCCGGCCTCGTCTGGTCGTTCGGGCCCCTGCTGATCGCCATGGTCGTGATCGCGTGGCCGACCCTGCCGCCCCGCGACGCGACGGGCGCGCCGACGCCGCCCGCGCCTCCGGCGTCCAGCCCGCTCGGGGATAGGATGGAACCTCTGCCCGACGCGAAGGGAACCCCCCAGACGTGACGTACGTGATCGCCCTCCCCTGTGTCGATGTCAAGGACCGTGCCTGCATCGACGAATGCCCCGTCGACTGCATCTACGAGGGCGAACGCTCGCTCTACATCCACCCCGACGAGTGCGTCGACTGCGGTGCCTGCGAGCCGGTGTGCCCCGTCGAGGCCATCTACTACGAAGACGACCTGCCCGACAAGTGGGCCGACTACTACAAGGCCAACGTCGAGTTCTTCGACGAGATCGGCTCGCCCGGCGGCGCGGCCAAGGTCGGCGTCATCGCGAAGGACCACCCCGTGATCGCCGTGCTGCCGCCCCAGGGCTCCGCCGAGTAGGCGCCCGGCCGTGGCGCTCGACCTGCCCGACTTCCCCTGGGACTCCCTCGCCGCGCACGCCGCGACGGCGCGGGCCCACGAGGGCGGCATCGTCGACCTCTCCGTCGGCTCGCCGGTCGACCCGACCCCCGAGGTCGTGAGGGAGGCGCTGGTCGCCGCCACCGACGCGCACGCGTACCCGCAGGTGGCCGGCACCCCCGCCCTGCGCGCCGCCATCGCGGAGTGGTACGAGCGTCGCCGCGGCGTGCCCGGCCTCACCGACGCCGAGGTGCTGCCGACCATCGGCTCGAAGGAGCTCATCGCGGGCCTCGCCCTGTGGCTGGGCCTCGGCCGCGGCGACACGATCGTGCACCCGCGGGCCGCCTACCCGACCTACGCCCTCGGCGCCGCGCTCGTCGGCGCCGACGTGCTCGCCTCCGACGACCCGGGCGAGTGGCCCGGGTCGACGCGGCTCGTCTGGCTGAACAGCCCCGGCAACCCCGACGGCGCCGTGCTCGACGTCGAGCAGCTCCGCGCCGCGGTCGAGCGCGCCCGTGAGCTCGGCGCCGTGATCGCCGGCGACGAGTGCTACGCCGAGCTGGGCTGGGAGGGCGAGTGGGCCGACCGCCCCACGCCGAGCATCCTCGACCCCCGCGTCGTCGGCGACGACCGCGAGGGCGTCCTCAGCGTCTACAGCCTCAGCAAGCAGTCGAACCTCGCCGGGTACCGCGCCGGGTTCGTGGCCGGCGACGCCGCCGTCGTGCAGCAGCTGCTCTCCGTGCGCAAGCACGCCGGGCTGATGCCGCCGGCCCCCGTGCAGGAGGCCATGCGCGCCGCGCTCGGCGACGAGGCCCACGTCGCGGCACAGAAGGAGCTCTACCGCTCCCGCCGCGACCGGCTCGCCCCCGCGCTCCGGGCGGCCGGCTTCCGCATCGACCGCAGCGAGGCGGGCCTCTACCTCTGGGCCACCCGCGACGAGCCGGCGGAGGCCAGCGTCGCCTGGCTGGCCGAGCGGGGCGTGCTCGCCGCCCCGGGGACGTTCTACGGCGTCGACGGCGGGCGGCACGTGCGCGTGGCCCTGACGACGACCGACGAGCGCATCGACGCCGCGGTCGAGCGCCTCACCGCCTGACGCCCGACGGCCGACGCCCGACAGCTGACGCCGACGACCTGACGCCCGACGGCCCGACCGCTAGGGTGACAGGGTGACTACTGCCAACGACGCCCAGAAGGCCACGCTGCAGTTCCCGGGGGGAACAGCCGAGTTCCCGATCGTGCCGAGCACCGAGGGTGCCTCGTCGATCGACATCTCGACGTTCACCAAGCAGACCGGCTACACGACTCTCGACACGGGCTTCGTGAACACCAGCAACGCCCGCTCGAAGATCACCTACATCGACGGTGACCAGGGCATCCTGCGCTACCGGGGCTACCCGATCGAGCAGGTCGCGGAGCACTCGACCTACCTCGAGACGGCCTGGCTGCTGATCTACGGCGAGCTGCCCACCCCCGACGAGCTGGCCGACTTCGACGCCCGCATCCGCCGCCACACGCTGCTGCACGAAGACCTGCGGCGCTTCTTCGACGCCCTGCCGCACAACGCGCACCCGATGTCGGTGCTCTCGAGCGCCGTGGGCGCCCTCGGCACCTTCTACGAGGGCTCGATGAGCGTGACCGACCCGGTGCAGATCGAGCTGCAGACCGTCCGGCTGCTCGCGAAGCTGCCGGTCATCGCGGCCTACGCGCACAAGAAGAGCCTGGGCCAGGCGTTCCTCTACCCCGACAACTCGCTGAGCTTCGTCGACAACTTCCTCAAGCTCAACTTCGGCACGATGGCCGAGCCGTACCAGGTCAACCCCGTCCTCTCGAAGGCCCTCGAGCGCCTCCTCATCCTCCACGAGGACCACGAGCAGAACGCGTCGACGTCGACCGTCCGCCTCGTCGGCTCGACGCAGGCGAACATGTTCTCGTCGATCTCGGCCGGCATCAGCGCCCTCTACGGGCCGCTGCACGGCGGCGCTAACGAGGCCGTGCTGACGATGCTCGCCGAGATCAAGGCCAGCGGCCAGGGCGTCGAGCGCTTCGTCGAGCGCGTGAAGAACAAGGAGGAGGGCGTCAAGCTGATGGGCTTCGGCCACCGGGTCTACAAGAACTACGACCCGCGCGCCAAGCTCGTGAAGGAGAGCGCCACCGAGGTGCTCGAGGCCCTCGGCGTGAAGGACGACCTGCTCGACATCGCGATGGAGCTCGAGGCGATCGCCCTCGCCGACGACTACTTCGTCGAGCGGAAGCTCTACCCGAACGTCGACTTCTACACCGGGGTCATCTACAAGGCCATGGGCTTCCCGCCCCGCATGTTCACGGTGCTCTTCGCCATCGGTCGCCTGCCGGGCTGGATCGCTCACTGGCGCGAGATGAACGGCGACCCGACGACGAAGATCGGCCGTCCGCAGCAGCTGTACCTGGGCGAGACCCAGCGCGACTGGCCCGCCCGCTAGCCCGCGCCTCCCGCCCGCCCGACGACGGCCGGCCACCTCTCGAGGTGGCCGGCCGTCGTCGCGTCGTCCGGCGGCGCCCCGGTGCCGGGGCGCCGGTCGGCGCTACGCGTGCAGCTGCGAGTTGAGGGTCACGCCGTGGCCCTTGCGCGCCAGCACCTCGACCGCGCCCGTGACCGAGTTGCGGCGGAAGAGCAGCCCGGGGCGGCCCGACAGCTCGACGGCCTTGACCGTCTGCGGGCGGCCGTCCGACGTCGGGGTGCCGCCGACGACGACGACCTTCGTGCCCGCCGTGACGTAGAGGCCCGCCTCGACGACGGTGTCGTCGCCGATGGCGATGCCGATGCCGGCGTTCGCGCCGAGCAGCGCGCGCTGGCCGATGGTGACGCGCTGGGTGCCGCCGCCCGAGAGCGTGCCCATGATGGAGGCGCCGCCTCCGATGTCCGACCCGTCGCCGACGACGACGCCCTGCGAGATGCGGCCCTCGACCATCGAGGCCCCGAGCGTGCCCGCGTTGAAGTTGACGAAGCCCTCGTGCATGACGGTCGTGCCCGGGGCGAGGTGCGCGCCGAGGCGCACGCGCGAGGCGTCGGCGATGCGCACGCGGTCGGGCATCACGTAGTCGAGCATGCGCGGGAACTTGTCGATGCCCGTCGTGACGATGCCGGCCCGCTGCAGCGTCGGCCGCAGGCGCGAGAAGTCGTCGGGGTGCACGGGGCCCGCGTTCGTCCAGACGACGATGGGCAGGTGCGCGAAGAGCCCCTCGAGCGAGATGGTGTTCGGCTCGACGAGCAGGTGGCTGAGCAGGTGGAGGCGGAGGTACGCGTCGGGGGTGGACGCGGGAGGCGCGCTCAGGTCGATCTCGACGGTCGCCGGCACGAGGTCGACGGCCCGGCGGGCGTCCGGCCCGGCGGCGGCCGAGATCTCGGCGGGCACGATCTCGGGGTCGCGGTCGGCGGGGAGGCGCCCGAGCGAGGGGGCGGGGAACCACGTGTCGAGGGTGGTGCCGTCGGACGAGACGGTGGCCAGCCCGTAGCCGTGGGCGTGCGTGGGCGCGGAGGCGTCGTTGGTCATGCACCGATCGTAGGACGAGCCGCAGGGCGGGCCCCGTACACTCGGCGTCATGCCGAAGATCGACCTCAGCGTCTCGCCCGTGGACGTCACCCGTCAGCTCTGCGACATCGAGTCCGTCTCGGGCGACGAGAAGGCCGTCGTCGACGCGATCTGGGCCACCCTCGAGGGGCTCGACCACCTCGAGCTGACCCGCGACGGCGACGCGATCGTCGCCAGGACGACCCTGGGGCGCGAGCACCGGGTCGTGATCGCCGGCCACATCGACACCGTGCCCCTCAACGACAACCTGCCCACGCGCTACGAGACCGACGACGACGGCGTCGAGCACCTCTGGGGCCGCGGCACCGTCGACATGAAGGCCGGCAGCGCCGTGCACCTCCGGCTCGCCGTCGAGCTCACCGAGCCCTCGGTCGACGTGACCTGGGTCTGGTACGACCACGAAGAGGTCTCGGACGCCCTGAACGGCCTCGGCCGGCTGGCCCGACGGCGCCCCGAGCTGCTCGAGGCCGACTTCGCCGTGCTCGGCGAGCCGACCGCGAGCAAGGTCGAGGGCGGCTGCAACGGCAACCTCCGGGCGGAGGTCCGTACCTTCGGGCGGCGGTCGCACAGCGCCCGGTCGTGGGTCGGCTCGAACGCCATCCACGCCGCCGCTCCCGTCCTCGACCTGCTCGCGGCCTACGAGCCGCGCGAGGTCGAGGTCGACGGGCTCGTCTACCGCGAGGGCCTCAACGCCGTCGGCATCACCGGCGGGGTGGCCGGCAACGTCATCCCCGACGAGTGCATGGTGCACGTCAACTACCGCTTCGCGCCGAGCCGCAGCGCCGACGAGGCCGTCGCCCACGTCACCGAGCTCTTCGCCGGGTTCGACGTGACGATCGTCGACCTCGCCCCGGGCGCGCGCCCCGGCCTCGACGCGCCCCTCGCCCAGCAGTTCCTCGCCGCGGTCGGCGGCGAGGCGACGCCGAAGTTCGGCTGGACGGACGTCGCGCGGTTCTCGGCCCTCGGCGTCCCCGCCGTGAACTACGGCCCGGGCGACCCCCTCCTCGCCCACCACGACGACGAGCGCGTGCCCGTCCAGCAGATCCTCGACAACGAGCGCGGACTGCGGGCGTGGCTGACGGCCTGACGACCTCGGGCCGGGCCCACGGCTCGGCCGCGGTGGCCGCCGCGGCCCGTCGCGCGCCCCGCGGTCGCCTCCCCACGACGCCCCGGCAGGTGCTCGTGCGCTGGCGGCTGCTGCCCTGGTGGGCGAAGGTCCTGGTGGTCTTCGCGCTCTCCCGCGTCGTCAGCACGGCGCTGCTGCTCTCGTTCGCGGCCCGCCAGGGCGCCAACGCGTGGACGCTGGCGAGCCCCGACTACGCGAGCTTCGCCTCCATCTGGGACGGCCACTGGTACTACATCATCTCGGCCGTCGGCTACCCGTCGACGGTGCCCGTCACGGCCGACGGCCACGTGGGCGAGAGCGCGTGGGCGTTCATGCCCGTCTACCCGCTGCTCGTGCGGGGGCTCACGGAGCTGACCGGCGCGGGCTTCGCGCCGACGGCCGTCGTGGTCTCGGTGCTCGCCGCGGCCGGCACCGCCCTCCTGCTGCACCGGCTGCTGCGCCACGTCCTGCCCGAGGGCACCGCGCTCTTCGGCGTCGTGCTCTTCTGCGTCGCGCCGCTGTCGCCGTTGCTCCAAGTCGCGTACGCCGAGCCGCTCTTCCTCCTGCTGCTCTGCGCGTCGCTGTTGCTGCTCGTCGAGCGGCGCTACCTCGCGATGCTCCCGGTCGTCGCCGTCCTGTCGTTCACCCGGCCGGGTGCCCTCGCCCTGGCCTTCGCGGTGGGCCTGCACGTCGTGCACCGCTGGTGGGTGCGTCGACGCGAGCCGTTCCCCCGTCGGGAGGCGGTCGAGGCCTCGGTCACGGCCGTCGTCACGGCGCTGCTCGGCGTGGCCTGGCCGGTCGTCGCCGGGCTGGTCACCGGCGTGCCGAACGCCTACGCCGAGACCGAGCTGGCCTGGCGCGCGCCCTACGTCGGCTACGGCCCGCTGGTGCCGTTCGCCCCGTGGATCGAGGGCGCGAACTGGTGGCTGCCGGGCGGTGCGGGGGTGGGCGTGCTGGTGATCTCCGTGGTCGCCCTCGCCGTGCTGCTGCTGAGCCCTGCCGGCCGACGGCTGGGGGTCGACCTGCGCCTCTGGTCGGTGGCCTACGCGCTCTACCTGCTGGCGGTGTTCTTCCCGCAGTCGAGCACGTTCCGCCTGCTGATGCCGCTCTTCCCGCTGGTGGGCGCCCTCGCCCTGCCGCGCTCCCGCACGTACCGGATCGCCCTCGTGGTCGCCTGCGTGGTGGGCCAGTGGGTGTGGCTCGACCTCTGCTGGTGGGTGGACGGGTACGACTGGACGCCGCCGTGATCCGCGCCTCCGGCAGGGCTGTTTAGGTCTGGGCCGCGAAAACACGGATAATGGCAGTTGCATCTTTGCGAAAGGGGACTATCTGATGGCAGCCATGAAGCCGAGGACCGGCGACGGCCCTATGGAAGCTGTGAAAGAGGGCCGTCTCATCATCGTGCGGGTTCCGCTCGAAGGTGGCGGCCGTCTCGTGGTGTCGGTCAACGACGACGAAGCCAAAGAGCTGCACGACGCCCTCGCCAGCGTCGTGGACGCCTAGTCAGCGACGTCCTGCAGCCTGAGGGCTGCGCCGCGTACGACGCCCCGGTGGTCACCCGACCACCGGGGCGTCGTCGTGCGCCCGGGCCCCGGCAGCCCTCTCGCCCCTGACCCGGCTCCCGGCGGTCGGGCGACGCGCAGGGTGAAGCCGTCGGCGGTGCCGCCGACCCCGGGAGGCGCGGGCCGGGTCGACGACGCGGGTCGCGTCAGCGCTTGACGAGCTGCAGCAGGCCGTCGCCCGCGGTCGACAGCGAGCTGATGACCGCGGGGGAGGTGGAGACCTCGGTGAGCAGCGTGCGGAAGCCCGTGGTCACGGGGTCGCGCCGTGCCGGGTTCGCCACGGCGCCGTGCCAGAGCGCGTGCGCCACGAGCACGAGGCCGCCGGGCCGGGCGAGCCGGAGGCCGTGCTCGACGTTCTCGATGACGGCCGCGGGGTCGGCGTCGACGAAGACGATGTCGTACGAGTTCTCGTTCATCCGGGGCAGCACGTCGGCCGTCCGCCCCGTGATCAGGCGGAACCGCGCCGCGGGCACGCCGGCGGAGAGGTAGGCGTCGCGGGCGGCCTGCTGGTGGTCGACCTCGCGGTCGATGGACGTCAGGGTCGCGCGCGGGGCGCCCTCGAGCAGCCAGAGGCCGCTGACGCCGACGCCGGTGCCGATCTCGATGATGCTCGTCGCCGACGAGCTCGCGGCGGCGACGGCGAGCTGCGCGCCGACGGCTGGGGAGACGGGCTCGACCCCGAGCTCGAGGGAGTGCTGTCGTGCGGCGGCGACGGGGTCGCTCTCGGAGACGAGCTCCTCCGCGAACTTCCAGCTCGACTCGATCTGCGACACACCGCCTCCTTCGACTGACGAGTCTAGGGGCTGGCCCTCGGGGCGATGACGTTATCGTGCATGCATGTCCATGTTCGGTCTGACCTTCGACAAGCTCCTCGTCATCGGGGTGCTCGCGGTCTTCCTGCTGGGCCCGGAGCGGCTGCCGCACTACGCCTCCAAGCTCGCCCAGCTCGTCCGCACGGTCCGCACCATGGCCGACGGCGCGAAGGACCGCATGCGCAGCGAGATGGGCCCCGAGTTCGACGACGTCGAGTGGCAGAAGCTCGACCCGCGCCAGTACGACCCGCGCCGCATCATCCGCGACGCCCTGCTCGACCCGCCGGCGGGCGGGAGCACGACCAAGCCCGTCTCGGCGGCGATGGCCGGCGCGACCGCGGCGGCGGTGTCGGTGGGCCTGCCCGGCGGCACCCGGGCCCCGGTGGTGCCGCTCGCCGTCGGCGAGGCGCCGCCGTACGACTCCGAGGCCACCTAGGCCCCGGGTGTCGCTAGACGCCGCCGTGCAGCGCCGCGACCCGTGACGCCTCCGCGCGCAGGGCGTCCACGACCCGACGGACGGACGGGCGCTCGGCGCGGTCCCGGCGCATCAGCACCGAGACGTAGCGGACGGCGCGGATGCTCTCCAGGGGCAGCAGGACCATGTCGTCCCGCGCCTCCTTCGCGGTGAACCGGGGCAGGACGGCGATGCCGAGGCCCGCGCCGACCAGGGCCTCGGTCACCTTCGTGTCGCTGAAGCGCTGCGTGACGCGGACGGGGCTGCCCGTGACGCGCTCGATCTCGCGGTAGACCCACTCGAACGGGAAGTCGGTGGGCACGCCGATCCAGGCCTCGCCCTCGAGGTCGCCGGGCGAGAGGGAGGCGCGCTGCGCGAGCCGGTGGTCAGCCGGCAGCGCGATGTCGAGGGGCTCCGTGAGCAGCGGCACCGTCACGAGGCCGCGGCCTCGCCAGGCGCGCCCGTCGGGGGAGTGCGCGACGACGACGTCGTGGTCGGCCGCGAGGTCGGCGAACTCGAGGATGGACGGGTCGTGGTCGGTGGCCACCACGACGAGGCCGGGGGTCTCCGCGACGGTGCGGAGCAGGCCCGGCAGCAGCATCTGGCCCCCCGTGGGGAAGGTCGCGAGGGTGACCTCGCCCTGGGGGGTCGCGACGAAGTCCGTCCAGACCGCCTGGGCCCGTTCGAGGGCGACGGCGACGTCGGTGGCCGTCTGCGCCAGCACCCGGCCGGAGCCGGTCAGCACGACGCCGCGGCCCACCCGCTCGGTCAGGGCGACGCCGGCCTCCTTCTCGAGCACCTTGAGCTGCTGCGAGACGGCCGAGGGGGTGCGGTGGGTCGCCTTGGCGACGGCGGCGATGCTGCCGCGCTCGGCGAGCTCGCGGAGCAGTTCGAGGCGCTTGACGTCCATGTAGCGAGACTACGCTGTTCCGGTAGCAAAGAGTGATTGTGCTTAGGCATCTCCGGGCGCATCATAGAAGAGTCCGGAGCGACCCCATGCGCTCCCCACTCGGTCGACCTGGTCCCGAGTGCCGGCATCGACGCAGGTGGGCCACCCGCTCCCGAGCCGCGCAAGAACGGTCCGGGCCCGTGGGTGTCCAGCCTGCGTCAGCACCCGACGACGGCCCTGCCGTCGTCGGCCCGCACCTCCCCAGAACCGCGCGACGAACCGCGCCGAGAAAGAAGTAGTCATGTTCATCGGAATCATCGTCCTCGCCGCCGCCGCCCTCGTCGGCATCGTCGGGTCGGTCGTCTCGGTCGCCCGCGACGGCTTCCGCGCCATCCCCACCAAGACGTACCAGCGCTGGTCCTAGGCCGCGCCGGGCGCCGACGCGCCGCCCCGAGGGGCTCGTCGACGCCCACCGCCCTGCAGGGGCGCCCCGCACACGAGCGGGGCGCCCCTGTCGTGCGTCCGGGCCCTGCCAACTGGCGCGGGCCCGACACCGTCAGCTGGCGCCGTCCCGGCGTCGTCAGCTGACGCTGAGGCCGAGCTTGCGGCCCGCGAGCCCCCGGCCGCGCACGGCCAGCTGAGCCGCGAGGGCGTCGACGGCCCGTGCCGCGGGGTCACCGGGGCTCGACAGCACCACCGGCCGTCCGTCGTCGCCGCCCTGCCGCAGCTCGAGGCTGAGGGGCACGCTGACGAGCAGCGGCACCTCGGCCTCCTGACCGGCCGACAGGCGCCGGGCCGTCTCCGCGCCGCCGCCCGAGCCGAAGAGCTCGAGCACCGATCCGTCGGGCTGGGGCAGGCCCGCCATGTTCTCGACGACCCCGAGGAGGCGCTGGCCGGTCTGCCGGGCCACGAGGCCGCTGCGCTCGGCGACGTCGGCCGCCGCGGGCTGCGGCGTCGTCACGACGAGCACCTCGGCGTGCGGCAGCAGCTGGCCGACCGAGATGGCGACGTCGCCGGTGCCCGGCGGGAGGTCGAGCAGCAGGACGTCGAGGTCGCCGAAGAAGACGTCGGTGAGGAACTGCTGGATGGTGCGGTGCAGCATCGGCCCGCGCCAGGCGACGGCCGTCGAGGTGTCGTCGACGAACATGCCGATCGAGATCACCTTCACCCCGTGGGCCACGGGCGGCAGGATCATGTCGTCGACGCGCGTGGGCTTCACGGAGGCGCCGTCGGCGTCGACGAGGCCGAGCAGGCCCGGGATGCTGAAGCCGTAGACGTCGGCGTCGACGATGCCGACCGCCAGGCCGCGCGCGGCGAGGGCGACGGCGAGGTTGGCGGTCAGGGTCGACTTGCCGACGCCGCCCTTGCCGCTCGTGACGGCGTAGACGCGCGTGAGGGTCTCGGGGCCGAACTGCATGCCCCTCGCGGCGCGGCCCGCCCGGAGCTTCTCGGTGAGGGCGTGGCGCTCGGTCGCGGTCATCACCGTCACGTCGACCGTCACCGCGGTGACGCCCTCGACGGAGGCGGTCGCCTCGCGGACGTCGCGCTCGATGGTGTCGGCGGCCGGGCAGCCCACGATCGTGAGCTTCACGGAGACCGTCGCCGCGCCTCCCTCGTCGACCACGACGTCGCCGATCATGTCGAGCTCCGTGACGGGGCGACGGATCTCGGGGTCGAGCACCCGGCCGAGCGCGCCGTGCACGCGCTCGACGAGGCCGGCGGCGTCAGCCACGGGCGTCGGCCGCGTGGTCGGCGGCACGGTCGGCCGAGTGCTCGTCGGCGTCGCGACGGTCGAGCTCCTCGAGCAGCGAGCGCAGCTCGGCGCGGATGAAGTCCTTGCTGGCCATGTCGCGGATCGCGATGCGGAGCGCGACCACCTCGCGGGCGAGGTACTCGGTGTCGGCGAGGTTGCGCTCGGCCCGCTGGCGGTCCTGCTCGAACTGCACGCGGTCGCGGTCGTCCTGCCGGTTCTGCGCGAGCAGGATGAGCGGCGCCGCGTACGAGGCCTGCAGCGACAGGATGAGGGTGAGCGCCGTGAAGCCGATCGCGGCGCTGTCGAAGCGCCAGCTCTCGGGGGCCAGCACGTTGTAGCCCATCCACGCTACGCAGAAGAGCGTGAGCGCGATCAGGAACTGCGGCGTGCCCATCGCGCGGGCGATCGCCTCGGTGGCGCGGCCGAACCGGTCGCGGCTGACGCGCTGGCGACCGGGCAGCACCCGGGTGCGGAGGCCCTTGGGGGAGTCGAGGCGGACCGTGCTGCGGTTATCGCGTGCCACCGGGTGTCCTCCTCGTGGTCGTGGTCAGCGGTGCTCGTCGGGCGCGGGGGCGCGACCTGCCCAGGGGCTGGTCGGGATCCTGGCTGCGCCAGTCGTCGGGCAGCACGTGGTCGAGGACGTCGTCGATGGTCACCACCCCGACCAGACGGTGGGCGGCGTCGACGACGGGCACGGAGACGAGGTTGTACGTCGCCATGACGCGCGTCACCTCGAGGGCGGTCGCGTCGACCCTGACGGGCTCGAGCTGCTGGTCGAGCAGCGTGCCGAGCCGTTCGTTCGGCGGGTAGCGGAGCATGCGCTGGAAGTGGACCATGCCGAGGAACCTGCCCGTGGGCGGCTCGTAGGGCGGCAGGGTGACGCAGACGGCCGCGCCGAGCGCGGGGGCGAGCTCGTGGCGGCGGATGAGGGCGAGCCCCTCGGCCACCGTCGCGTCGGCGGAGACGATCACCGGCTCGGTGGTCATCAGGCCGCCGGCCGTGTCGGCGTCGTAGCTCAGCAGCATGCGGACGTCGTCGGCCTCGTCGGGCTCCATCAGCCCGAGCAGGTGCTCCTTGCGCTGCTCGCCGAGCTGCGACATGAGGTCGGCGGCGTCGTCGGGCTGCATGTGGTCGAGCACGCCGGCCGCGCGCTGGTCGTCGAGCTGCGCGAAGATCTCGACCTGCTCGTTCTCGGGCAGCTCCTCCAGCACGTCGGCGAGACGGTCGTCGGAGAGCTCGGAGGCCACCTCGAGGCGCCGCTCGGCCGTGAGGTCGAGCAGGGTGTTGGCGAGGTCGGCGGGCAGCAGGTCGGAGTACGCGGCGATGAGGTGCTCGGCGCTCTGGGCCTCGCCGGTCTCGGCGTCCTCCGACACCTCGTCCCACGCGGCGAAGACGGTGGGGCCCTTGCCGAAGGGCGACGGCGTCGCCTTGGGCTTGCGGAGGAAGAGCTGGCCGATCTCCCAGTCGCCCTCGGAGACCTCGTCGATCGCGACGTCCTCGACGGTGGCGTGGCCGCCGTCGCGGAGCAGGGTGACCTTGCGGCCGAGCATCTCGGCGATGACGCGCGTCTCGCCGCCGCGCTGCTCGAACCGGCGCAGGGTGATCACGCCGTTCGTGATGATCTGGCCCGAGCCGATGCTCGTCACCCGCCCGATGCTGACGAAGACGCGGCGCTTGCCGGGCACCTCGACGATCAGCCCGACGACGCGGGGCGCGCCCGAGCCGCGGTAGACGACGAGCACGTCGCGGACCTTGCCCACCTTGTCGCCGGCGGGGTCGAAGACGGAGCACCCGGCGAGACGGGCGACGAAGACTCTGGTGGCGCTCACCCGTCCACGTTAGCCGCTCGCCGGTCGGGCCCGTGATGTAATCCAGGCATGACGAACCAGAGCCCCCTGGCCCGCCGCTCGGCCGGTCCGCCGACCGTCCCCCGGGGCGACGTGCTCGGCACCTACGACAGCTACCCCGAGGCCCAGGCGGTCGTCGAGAAGCTGTCGCACGCCGAGTTCCCGATCAAGCAGCTCGCGATCATCGGCAACGAGCTCACGACCGTCGAACGGGTGACGGGCCGCATGAGCTACGGCCGCGCCGCGCTCGCCGGCGCGGTGACCGGGCTCTGGCTCGGGGTGTTCTTCGGTCTCGTGATGCTGCTCTTCTCGCCCGAGACGGCGACCGTGACCACCGTCGTGGCCGCCGCCCTGATCGGCGCCGGCTTCGGCATGCTCTACGGCCTCGCCAGCTTCGCGGTGAGCCGTCGGCGCCGCGACTTCACCTCCACCCACCAGGTGCTGGCCCGCAGCTACCAGATCGTCGTCGACCCGGGCGTCAGCCACCGCGCCCGCGAGATCCTCTCCCGGCCCGACGCCGGGCGCTGAGGCGGGCCGGGCCTCCGGGCTCCCGCCCCCGGCGCCGGCATCCTCCTCCGGCCCCCGCGGCTCCGCTCCCGGCGGGGCTCTGTATCCTTGACCCTGCGCCGCGCGGGCACCCGCCCCGGCGCGCCTCTGCACGCCCCCGAGCGAGAGACCGACGTGACGACGACCCGATGGACGCGGTTCCTCCGCGGCTGGCTGACCGCCGGCTTCTCCGTCGTGGTCGCCGCCTTCTCGCACGTCGCCGGCGGCGGCGAACGACCCGGGCTGCTCGGCGTCGTGCTGGCCCTGGCCTTCAGCGTGCCCCTCTGCGTCGCGCTGGCCCGCGGGCGGGTGTCGACCACGCGCCTCCTGCCGGCCGTCGCCCTCAGCCAGCTCGCCTTCCACCTGCTCTTCACCGTCGGCGCCCCGGCGGCGGGCCAGGGGCCGACGGCCTCCGGGGGCCACCACGGCCCGCTCGTGCTCACGGCCGCCGTCGACGGCGCCTCCCGCGTCGCGACGTCGGCCGGCGCCGACCACGTCATGGCGATGTCGTCGTCGACGATGTGGCTCGCGCACGGCCTCGCCGCCCTCCTCACCGTCCTCGGCCTCCGCCACGGGGCCCGGTGCGCGGACCGCCTCGTGCGCCTCGCCGCGCGTCGTCTCACCGTCGTGAGGCTCCTGCTCGCGGGCACGGCCTCCGTGCCGGAGTCGCGGGTCGTGCCGGTCACGGAGGTCGCCACCCGGCGCCCCGCGCCCCTGGTCTTCCTCACCGCGCGTCCCCGCCGCGGTCCGCCCGTCGTCGCCTGAGCCCGCGCTCCCTCGACGCCCGTCGACGGAGCCGCACGACGCCCCCGCTCGCGGCGGGGCCCCTCGTGCACCTCGACGACCCGGTCGCGCACCGCGCACCGAGACAGGACACCCTCGTGACCCACCGCACCACCACCCGCACCTCGTCCCGCACCGCCCGCACCTCGCGCCGCGGCGCCGTCGCCGCCCGCGGAGCCGCCGCGCTCGGAGCGGCCGCGCTGCTGGCCCTCGCCGCCCCGCTGTCGGCCTCCGCCCACGTCCGCGTCGACCCCGGCCAGGCCGACGCCGGCTCGTACGCCACGCTCACCTTCAAGGTGCCGAACGAGTCGGCGACGGCCGGCACCGTCCAGCTCGTGGTCGACCTCCCGACCGACACCCCGTTCACCTCGGTCTCGTACGAGCCGCTGCCCGGCTGGACGACCGAGGTCACCACGTCGACGCTGCCCTCGCCGGTGGAGGTCGGCGACGCGACCGTCACCGAGGCGCCCACCTCGGTGACCTGGACGGCCGACCCCGGCGTCCAGGTCGCGCCCGGCCAGTTCGAGCGCTTCGTGATCTCGGCGGGCGCCGTGCCCGACACCGGCTCGGTGCTGCTGCCGGCGCACCAGCACTACTCCGACGGCACGGTCGTCGACTGGGCCGACGAGACGCCCGCGTCGGGCGAGGAGCCGGAGCACCCCGCCCCCGTCCTGTACGTGAACGACGCGCCGCCCGCCGACGCACACGGCTCGTCGCACGACGCGGGCGCCGACACGGCGTCCGACGAGGCGGCCGTGACCACGACGTCGTCCTCCGGCGACAGCGGCACCGTCGCGCTGGCGCTCGGCATCGGAGGGCTCGCCCTCGGGGCGGTCGCCCTGGTGCTGAGCGTGGTCGCGCTCACGCGTCGTCCGCGCACCTCGGCCGAGGGCACGGTGACCGGACGATGACCCGGGCCACCGCGCCGACCGCGCCCCGCGCCTCCTCGAGGCTCGTCCGCCGTGGTGCGCTCGTGGCCGCCGCCGGCGCGGTGGCCGCGCTCGCCCTGGCCCCCGCCGCGGCGCAGGCGCACGACTACGTCCTGACCAGCGACCCCGCCGCCGGGTCCACCCTGACGACGTCGATCGACACGGCATCGATCACCTTCAGCGACGTCGTGCTCGACCTCTCGGGCACGGGCTCGTCGAACGTCCTCGAGGTGACCGACGCCTCCGGCCTGCACTACGAGGACGGCTGCTCGACGACGGCGGGCCCCGTCCTCTCGACCGGGGTCGCCCTCGGCGGGGCGGGCGACTACACGCTGACGTACCAGGCCGTGTCGGCGGACGGCCACACGGTCTCCGACACGGTGCCGTTCCGCTACGAGCCGGCCGCCGGGTCGACGGCCGCGCCGGGGGCCGCCGAGCGGCCCGTCTGCGACGCGGCGGGAGGCGCGGGGGAGGCGACCGGAGCGACCGTTGCTCCCGAGGCGGCCGGCACCCCGACCGCGGAGCAGACCACGACGGCCGGCGAGCCCGACTCCGGCGCGTCGGCGTCGGCGTCGGCCGTCGACGGGGGCAGCTCCGACGGTGCCGCCGCCGACGACGACCCGGCGAACCTCGGCGTCGTCATCGGCATCGCCGTGGGCATCGTCGTGCTGGCGCTCGTCGCCGTCGCGGTCGTGCTGGTCACCGCGCGCCGACGACCGGCCGGAGGCGCGGCGACGGGCACCGGCACCGCCCACGACGGCGACGGGGGCGGCGGGGAGTAGCCTCCGCTGTGCCACGGCGCACGACGGCCCCGGTCCCTCTCGGGGCCGGGGCCGTCGTGCTCCGACCCGCGGGGCGGGGCGGAGCGTCAGGGCGTCGTCAGCTGCGGGCGACCCAGGCCTCGACCTCGGCGACCGTGCGCGGGATGCCGACCGAGAGGTTCTCGGCGCCGTCGGCCGTGACCACGATGTCGTCCTCGATGCGGACGCCGACGCCGCGGAACTCCGCCGGGACGGTCAGGTCGTCCGACTGGAAGTACAGTCCGGGCTCGATCGTGAAGACCATGCCGGGCTCCAGCACGCCGTCGAGGTAGAGCTCCCGGCGGGCGGCGGCGCAGTCGTGCACGTCGATGCCGAGGTGGTGGCTCGTGCCGTGCACCATGTAGCGACGGTGGTGCTGGGCGTCGGGCTCGAGCGCCTCCTCGGCGGTGACGGGCAGGAAGCCCCACTCCGCCGTCCGCTCGGCGATGACCCGCATCGCGGCCTGGTGGATCTCGCGGAACCGGATGCCGGGGCGGACGATCGCGAACGCCGCGTCGGCGGCCTCGAGCACCGCCTCGTAGACCAGGCGCTGCACGTCGGTGAAGCGGCCGCTGACCGGGAGGGTGCGGGTGATGTCGGCCGTGTAGAGGCTCTCGAGCTCGATGCCGGCGTCGATCAGGATGAGGTCGCCGGGGCGCACGACGCCGTCGTTGCGCGTCCAGTGCAGCACGCACGCGTGCTCGCCGGAGGCGGCGATCGTGTCGTAGCCGACCGTGTTGCCGTCGGCGCGGGCCCGGCGGTTGAAGGTGCCCTCGACCAGGCGCTCGCCGCGCGGGTGCGCGACGATCTCGTCGAGGTCGGCGATCACGTCGGTGAACCCGGCGCCGGTCACGGCGACGGCCCGGCGCATCTGGGCGATCTCCCACTCGTCCTTGACGAGCCGCAGCTCGCTGAGGTCGCGGGCGAGGTCGTCGGTGCGCTCGACGCGCTCGGCCAGCTCGGAGGCGGGGGCCTCGAGGTCGGCCTCGTCGCGGACGGCGTCGACGCGGCGCGTGAGGTCGGGGTCGGCCTCGCGCACGAGCAGCGTGTCGGCGTCGACCTGCCCGACGACGGCCTCGAAGTCGGCCAGGTCGCGGGTGGCGAGGCCGAGGTCGGCCCCGACCTGGGCGAGGGTCGGGCGCGGGCCGATCCAGAACTCGCCGATCTCCGGGTTCGCGTAGAACTCGTCGGAGTCGCGACCGGCGCTGGCCCGGAAGTACAGGGTCGCGTCGTGGCCGTCGCCGACGGGCTCGAGCACGAGCACCGAGCCGGGGACGGTGTCGGCGCCCCAGCCGGTCAGGTGCGAGAACCCCGAGTGGGCGCGGAAGGGGTAGTCGCAGTCGTTCGACCGGACCTTCGCCTGCCCGGCCGGCACGACGAGCCGCTGCCCGGGGTGCAGGGCGGAGAGCCGGGCCCGGCGGGCGGCGGCCCACGGCGCCTCCTCGCGGGGCTCGGGGAGGACCTCGGGGTGCTCGGCCCACTGCGACGAGATGTAGTCGCGGAAGAGGTCCGACCCGGGGGTGGTGGATCGGTTGGTGGTCGCGCGGGGCGCCGTGTCGTCAGCCATGCCCGCCATTCTCCCCGATCGGGCCCGGCGCCGTCAGCCCCTCAGGCGCCCGTCGAGCTCAGCTGTGCGACGACCGGGCGGTGGTCGCTGCCGGCGTCGTCGAGGTCGGTGACGACCTTGAAGCCGGTGGTGTACCACTGGCGCGTGGCCATGACGTGGTCGATCGGGGTGCCCAGCAGGGGAGCCACGTCGGCGGGCCAGGTGCCCAGGCCGCCGTTCGCGGTCGAGACCGCGGCGTCGCGGCACCGCCCCAGGGCGCCGCCGGCCCGGCCGAGGCCCGCCATGTGGTCGACCGTCGCGTTGAAGTCGCCCGCCATGATGACGTCGCCGGTGCGGCAGGCGTCGGCGAGGGCGGTGAGGCCGTCGCGCCAGGCCGGCACGTCGTCGCGCGTCGGTGCCTGCGGGTGCGCGGCCACGATAGTCGGGCCGGTGCCCGACACGGGGGTCGCGACGACGGACGGCATCAGGGGAGTCGTCTCGACGGCGACGCCCGCCTCGTCGACGGCGACCGCGTACTGCCCGAGGGCGGTCGAGATGAGCAGCGACGTGGGCTTCGAGCTCGCCACGTCGTCGTAGGCGACGGTCAGCACGCTCATGGGCAGGCCCGCCGCCTCCATGGCCGCCGCCACGGCGGCCGCGGTCTCGGCGTCGGTCTCGGGCAGGCTGACGACCTCGGCGCCCTCCTCGACCGCCAGGGCGGCGATCCGGTCGGCGCCCGGGGCCCCGCCCAGGGTGTTCCAGGCGAGCACGGTGACGTCGGTCGGCTGCGCCTCGACGAAGTCGTCGCGGCCGAGGCCCCGGGCACCGACGAAGCCGGCGGAGACGGCCCCGAAGACCAGCAGCAGCACCGCGACGGACGAGGCGAGCGAGCGCACCGGGCGGGCCACCAGGGCCACGACGAAGAGCACGACGGCGGCGCCGGCGGCCACGACCGCGGCGGCGCCGCGGAAGGACACGAGCTGCGCGGTCGGCCAGGTGCGCTGCAGGTCGAGCACCTGGGGCCAGAGCGCGAGGAGCAGCGCGGCGGCGACCGCGAGGACGAGGAGGAGGGCGACGAGACGACGGATCATGGCCCTGCCGAGCATAGGTGACGGGGCCCTCCACGGCGACGCTCGGGGGCGACGCCTACGATGGGAGGATGCCCTCCCGCCCGATCGACCTGCACACCCACAGCAGCGTCTCCGACGGCACCGAGACCCCCGCCGAGCTCGTCGCGGCCGCCGTGCGGGCCGGGCTCGGCACCGTGGCCCTCACCGACCACGACTCCACGGCCGGCTGGTCGGAGGCGACCCGGGCCGTCGCGGGCACCGGCCTCACGCTCGTCCCCGGCATGGAGCTCAGCACCCGGCTGGGGCTCGACAGCGTGCACATGCTCGCCTACCTCTTCGACCCCACCGACCCGGCCCTGGTGGCCGAGACGGCGAGGCTCCGCGACAGCCGCCTCCACCGGGCCGAGCGCATCGTCGAGCGCATCGCCGCCGACTACGACATCTCGTGGGGCGACGTGCTCGCCCAGTCGACGAGCGGCGCGACGCTCGGCCGGCCCCACATCGCGGACGCCCTCGTGGCGAAGGGGTTCGCCCCCGACCGCAGCGCGGCCTTCGCCGGGATCCTGCACTGGCGCTCGGGCTACTACGAGCCGCACGAGGCGCCGAGCCCCCTGCTCGGCGTGCGGCTCGTCCGCGAGGCCGGGGGAGTGCCCGTCATCGCGCACCCCGCCACCCGCGGCCGCGGCACGAACATCCCCGAGAGGGCGTTCGACGAGCTCGTCGAGGCCGGGCTGATGGGCGTCGAGATCGCGCACCGCGAGAACACCGACGCGGGGGCAGAGCGCCTCCGCGCCCTGGCCCGCCGGCACGACCTCATCGTCACCGGCTCCAGCGACTACCACGGCGAGGGCAAGCCCAACCGGCTCGGCGAGAACAGCACGGCGCCCGAGCAGCTGGAGCGGATCGTCGAGGCGGCCACCGGCTGGGCGCCCGTCCGGGGCTGACCCGACCCGCGACTCCCGCACTGCCCCCGGGTGCACCGAGAGCCCCCGTCGATCTCGACGGGGGCTCTCGGCGATGTGCGGAGCGTTACTGCGCGGCGGGCGCCGAGCCGTCGCCCGCGGGGCGACGACGACGAGCGCGGCTGCGACGACGAGGGGCGTCGCCCTCGGCCGTCGTGGAGGCCGAGCCGCCGTCGACGGGAGCCTGCTCGCGGGGGGCCTCGGTGCGGGCCTGGCCGTCACGGGCCTGGCCGCCCCGGCCGCCGGAGCGCCCCTGGCCGTCACGGCCCTGGCCGTCGGAGGCACGGGCCGAGTCGCCGCCGCGACCGCGGGAGCGCGACGCCCCGGCGGCACGCTCGCGGGGAGCGGTGGAGCCGCCGTCGACGGCCGCCTTCGGGGCGGACGCGAGCCGACCCTTGGTGCCGGCCGGGATGTCGAGGTCGGTGAACAGGTGCGGGCTCGACGAGTACGTCTCGACCGGCTCGGGCTGGCCCATGTCGAGCGCGCGGTTGATGAGCGCCCACTTGTGCATGTCGGCCCAGTCGACGAAGGTCACCGCGATGCCGGTCTTGCCCGCGCGGCCGGTGCGGCCGGCGCGGTGCAGGTAGGTGTCGTGGTCGTCGGGCACGGTGTGGTTGATGACGTGCGTGACGTCGTTGACGTCGATGCCGCGGGCGGCGACGTCGGTGGCGATCAGGATGTCCTTCTTGCCGGCCTTGAACGCGGCCATGGCGCGCTCGCGCTGCTCCTGGTTGAGGTCGCCGTGCACGGCGGCGGCGTTGAAGCCGCGGTCGGTGAGCTCCTCGACGAGCTTGGCGGCGGCGCGCTTCGTGCGGGTGAAGACGACGGTCTTGCCGCGGCCCTCGGCCTGGAGGATGCGGGCGATGACCTCGTCCTTGTCGAGCGAGTGCGCCCGGTAGACGACGTGCTTGATGTTCGCCTGCGTCAGCCCCTCGTCGGGGTCGGTCGCCCGGATGTGGATCGGCTTCGTCATGAAGCGACGGGCGAGCGCCACGATCGGCCCGGGCATCGTCGCCGAGAACAGCATCGTGTGGCGCGTCGCCGGGACCTGCTGGAAGATCTTCTCGATGTCGCTGAGGAACCCGAGGTCGAGCATCTTGTCGGCCTCGTCGAGGACGACCTCCTGCACGTTCTTCAGGTCGAGGAGGCGCTGGCCAGCCAGGTCGAGGAGGCGCCCGGGGGTGCCCACCACGATCTGCGCGCCGGCCTTGAGCTGCTCGACCTGGCCCTCGTAGGCCTTGCCGCCGTAGATGCTCACGACCTTGGTGGCGCGGTTGGCGGTGGCGACCTCGAGGTCGTCGGCCACCTGGACGCACAGCTCACGGGTCGGGACGACCACGAGGACCTTCACGCCGGGGGCCGGGTCGAGCCCGATGCGCTGGATGATGGGGAGGCCGAAGCCGAAGGTCTTGCCGGTGCCGGTCTTGGCCTGGCCGATGATGTCCTGGCCGCTGAGGGCGAGGGGGATCGTCTGGGTCTGGATGGGGAAAGGTTCGAGGATCCCCTTCGACGCCAGAGCGTCGACCATGTCGGGGTCGATCGCGAGGTCTGTGAATGTCAAAGTGTTGCCCTGTCTCATATAGGGGGATGCGAGGAGTTTAGCCGGTCGGGGCGAGCGCCCCTCCGGACCCCGTAGGATGACGGCGTGGTGTCATGGATGGGCCGTAGGTCACAGCGCGGCGTCCCGACCCTCCAGTGGCCGCGACCCGCGTCGCGTCCGGTCGCCGTCAACCGGGTCGAGCTCGGCGACTTCACGCCCGACCTCGCCGTCTACCTGGGGCAGGCCGCGTACCTCCAGCTGGCGCTCTTCGAGTCGCTGGCCCGGGCCTCCGCCGTCGCCCCGAGCGTCCGCGCCCGGGAGGTCACCGGCCACGTCGCCGGCAGCACCCTCGACCGTCACCGCGGGCTCGTGGCCGAGATCCGTCGTCGCGGCGACGACCCGACCGAGCTGATGGAGCCGCACGTCGCGGCCGTCGACGACTTCGGCCGACGCATCGAGGGCACCGACTGGTCGGAGGCCGTGCTCGGCGCGTACGTCGGAGCCGGCCTGCTCAACGACGTCTTCGTCCGGCTCGCGGCAGGGCTCGACGGCGACCCCCGCGACCGCATCGTCCGCGTGCTGGAGGCCGGCGACGACCAGGCCGTCATCGTCGAGGAGCTCTCCCGGGCGATCGGCGACGACCCTGCCCTGGCCTCGCGGCTGGCGCTCTGGGGCCGACGGTTGGTCGGCGACACCCTGCTCGTGGCCCGCGCCGCGATCGACGCCGCGCACGTCTCGGCCGACGACGAGCGCCTCGAGCCGGTCTTCACCGAGCTCATCGCCGCGCACACGCGCCGGATGGACGCGCTCGGCCTCACGGCCTGACCGTCTCCCGCCGAGCGGAGCCCGTGGGCTGCGGACGGCCGCGACCGGCGCACACCGGTCAGGCGCCCGCGACCACCCGCTGGTAGAGCTCGGCATCGGCCCGGCGCCGCCGGGCGACGAGGCCCCGGGCGACGAGGGCGCCGGCCACCGCCGGGAGGGCGAGCGAGACGACCCAGATCCAGCCGCCGTCGGCCCGCCAGCCCAGCTGCAGGAGGAGCTCCCACGCCACGGCGGCGACCACCGTCGCGACGCCGGGCACGAGCAGCACGCCGCGCGTGTCGCGCGCGGGCAGGGCGGCGTGCAGCACGAAGCCGATCAGGGCGCCGCCGAGGCAGACGAAGAGGAGCTCCACGGGGTCAGCCGACGAAGCCGACCCGACGGCTCTCCTCCGAGCCGACCTCGACGTACGCGAGCGACGCGGTCGGGACGAGGTAGGTCTTGCCCTTCGAGTCGGAGAGGGTGACGTACGACTTGCCGCCGTCGAGGGCCTGGGCGACCACGGCCTCGACGTCGGAGGCGCTCTGCGACGTCTCGAAGCTGATCTCACGGGGGCTGTTGGCGATGCCGATTCTGATGTCCACGACGTCACGATATCCGACGGCGCCGGGTCGGGCGTGCCCGTTCACTGAGGGCGCAAGCAGCCCGGCCGACGCGCTCCGTCGGTGGCGGCCGGTAGCGTCGACCCCATGGTGGCGACGGCGTTCCGACCGGTGACCGACGACGAGCGCGCAGCGCGCGTCGTCGAGCTCGACGCGTCCCAGCGCGCCGTGCTCGAGCTGGCCGACGGGGCGTCCGCCGCGGTCATCGGCGCCCCGGGCAGCGGCAAGACGACCACGCTCGTCGAGTTCGTCGTCGATCGCCTGCAGCGGCGGGGCTGGGCCCCCGGCTCCGTGCTGGCGCTGTCGCCGACCCGCACGACGGCCACGCGCCTCCGCGACGTCCTGGCCGCGCGCGTCGAGGTGCCGACGCCGGGCCCCCTGGCGCGCACCGTCGCCTCCCTCGCCTTCGACGTCGTCGGCCACTCCGCGCGCCTCGCGGGGCAGGTGCCGCCGACGCTGCTCACCGGCGGCGACCAGGACAGCATCGTCCGTGCCGTGCTGGAGGGGCACCTCGCCGACGGCGGCGGGCCGGCCTGGCCCGACGAGCTCGGCCCGCGCGTGCGAGCGCTCCGCGGCTTCCGCACCGAGCTGCGCGAGGTCCTGATGCGCACCACCGAGCAGGGACTGTCGGGCGACGACCTCCGCCTGCTGGGCGACCGGCTCGACCGGCCCGCCTGGCGGGCCGTCGCCGACTTCGCCGACGAGTACCACGCGGTCGTCGACGGCCTGGCCGGCCGTCGCCTCGACTCGGCCGAGCTCGTCGACTTCGCCGTGGCGGCCCTCGACCGCGGCGAGACGGCCCCCGCCGTCGACGGCCTCCGCGTCGTGCTCGTCGACGACGCCCAGGAGGCCACCCGGTCGACCGTCGCCCTCCTCCGCGCCCTGGTGCGGCGCGGCGTCGCGGTCGTCGCCCTCGGCGACCCCGACCTCGCGACGACGGCGTTCCGCGGCGGCAGCCCCGACGTGCTCGGCCGTCTCGCGCCGCGGCTCGGCCTCGACCGGGTCGAGACCCTCTGGCTGGCCCGGGTGCACCGGCACGACGACGCCCTGCGCGAGCTCGTCGGCCGGGTCACGGCCCGCATCGGCACGGCCGCCGCCGGGCGGCAGCACGCGGCCGACGCCGCCGGTCCGACGGCGGACGAGGGGCCCTGGCGCGACGTGCCGCCGGTGGTCACCGTGCAGGCCGACAGCCCTGCTCACGAGGTGTCGGGCGTGGCCCGGCTGCTCCGCGAGCACCACCTCCTGCGCGGCGTCCCCTGGGCGCGCATGATGGTCGTCGTCCGCAGCGGCGGGCAGGTGACCTCGGTCGCGCGCAGCCTCCAGCTCGCCGAGGTGCCCACACGGACCCCGGTGGCGGGCCGGGCCGTGCGCGACGAGCACGGGGCTCGGCACCTCCTCCTCGCCGCCTCGGTGGCGGTCGGTCGTGACCCGCTCACGGCCGACGTGGCCGCCGACCTGCTGCTCGGCCCGCTCGGCGGGTTCGACCCCCTCTCGCTCCGGCGCCTCCGCCTCGCCCTCCGGGCGGAGGAGCTCGCGGGCGGCGGCACGCGATCGGCCGACGCCCTGCTGGCGGAGGCCCTCGGCGCCCCCGGGCGCTTCGTGACGATCGACTCGAGGCCGGCCGCCCGGGCCGGCCGGGTCGCAGCCAGCCTCGACGCCGCCCGGCGGGCGGCCGACGAGGGCGCGAGCATCGAGGAGGTCCTCTGGGGGCTGTGGGAGCGCAGCGGCCTCGCGACCGAGTGGTCGACCCGGTCGGCCGGGCGCGGCATCGTCGCCGCCGAGGCCGACCGCCACCTCGACGGCGTCGTCGCCCTCTTCACCGCCGCCAAGCGGTACGTCGAGCGCACGCCCGAGGCGCCCGCCGTGGGGTTCCTCGACGCCATGCTCGACGCGGAGGTGCCGGAGGACACCCTGTCGCCCCAGGCCTCGGCCGACTCCGTCCTCGTCTGCACCCCCGCCTCCGCCGTGGGCGTCGAGGTCGACGTGGTCGTCGCGGCCCGGGTGCAGGAGGGCGTCTGGCCGAACCTCCGCGTGCGGGGCGCCCTCCTCGGGCCCGACGAGCTCGTCGACGCCGCCGAGCGGCTGCGCGCGGGCGAGCTGGACGGCCCCGCCCCGGCCGCGCCGACCGACGCGCGCGCCGGCGTCCTCAGCGACGAGCTCCGAATGTTCGCGCTGACGGTGTCGCGGGCGCGCCGCCAGGTCGTCGTGTCGTGGACGGCCGACGACGCCGAGGGGCCGTCCGTCTTCTCCCGCCTGCTGCCCGCCGACGTGCCCCGCGCCTCCGGCGGTCACCCGCTGTCGCTGCGGGGGCTCGTGGGCCACCTGCGCCACGCGCTCGTGACGACGCCGAGGGGCGTCCGCGGCGACGCGGCGGCCCGGGGGCTCGCCCAGCTCGCCGAGGCCGGTGTCGCGGGGGCCCACCCCGGGCAGTGGTACGGCCTGGCCGAGCCCACGACGACGGCCCCGCTCGTCGACCTCGCGGTGCCCGAGACGCACGTGCCCGTCTCGCCGTCGCAGCTCGGCTCGTTCGAGGAGTGCCCCCTGCACTGGTTCGTCGACCGCTTCGGCGGCTCCGCCCCGAGCGCGGCGATGGGCCTCGGCACGGTGCTGCACGACGTGATGGAGCACGCCACGGCGACCGACGTCGAGTCGCTCTGGGCCGCGGTCGAGGAGCGCTGGGGCGAGCTCGAGTTCGAGTCGCCGTGGATCGCCGAGGCCGAGAAGAGACGAGCCCGGCAGATGACCGAGAGCCTGTCGTCGTACCTGCGCGACTTCGAGGCCTCCGGGGCGGAGCTGCTCGCCGCCGAGTCGTCGTTCACCCTCGACATCGGCCCGGCCCGGCTCCGCGGGGCGATCGACCGCGTCGAGCGCACCGCCCAGGGCGCGGCCGTCATCGTCGACCTCAAGACCGGTCGAGCCGTGCCCACCTCGCCGCGGGCCGTGGCGGAGCACCCCCAGCTCGGCAGCTACCAGGTCGCGCTCGCCGACGGGGCGATCGAGGAGGTGCCCGAGGGCACGGCACCCGGGGGCGCGAAGCTCGTCATCGTCTCGTCGGGGGTGCGCGGCAAGCTGTACCGCGAGCCCGCCCAGGCGCCGTTCGACGCCGAGACCCTCCAGGGCTTCCGCGACCGGGTGACCGACGCCGCGGAGGGCATGGCCGGGCGCGTGTTCGTGGCCCGGCTCGACGAGCACTGCGAGGGGCGCAACGGCGGCACCTGCCGCATCCACGTCGTCGGGGAGGTCAGCTCGTGAGCGTCGCCGCCCCGCCCCCGACGACGGGCGCCCCGGCCGCCCCCGCACGGGGTCTCCGCTCGGCCGTCGAGATCGCCGAGGTGCTCGGCCTGCCCCGCCCCACGGCTGAGCAGCAGGCCGTCATCGAGGCGCCCCTCGAGCCGGCCCTCGTGGTGGCGGGCGCCGGCAGCGGCAAGACCGAGACCATGGCGAACCGCGTCGTCTGGCTGCTCGCCAACGGCCTGGTCGGGGTCTCCGAGGTGCTCGGCCTCACCTTCACCCGGAAGGCCGCGGGCGAGCTCGGCGAACGGATCGAGCGCCGCGTGCAGCAGCTCTCGGTCGCGGGGCTGCTCGGCGACGACGTCGACCCGTTCGACGCCCCGACCGTGTCGACCTACAACGCCTTCGCCAACGGCATCTTCCGCGACAACGCCCTCCGGGTCGGGCGCGAGAGCGAGGCCCAGGTGCTCGGCGAGGCGTCGTCCTGGCAGCTGGCGCGTTCGCTGGTCGTCGCGAGCACCGACGACCGCCTCGCCGGGCTCGGCCGCAGCGTCGACTCGCTGACCGAGGCCGTCCTCAGGCTCAGCCACGCGCTGAGCGAGAACGTCGCCGACGCAGCCGACGTGGCCGACCTCGCCGAGCGGTTCCTCGACCTCGCGGGCCTGCCGTCGACGAAGGGCACGCCGTACAAGTCGGTGGTCGACGCCGTGGCGGCCGTCGCCGCCCTCCCTCCGCTGCTCGAGCTGGCGAGGGCCTTCTCGGACGAGAAGGCGCGCCGCGGCTTCGTGGAGTACTCCGACCAGGTCGCGCTCGCGCTCGAGGTCTGCGAGACGGCGCCCGACGTGGTGACCGAGCTGCGCGCACGCTTCCGGGTGGTGCTGCTCGACGAGTACCAGGACACCAGCGTGGTGCAGACGACCCTCCTCTCGCGCCTCTTCGGCGGCACGGGCGTGATGGCGGTCGGCGACCCTCACCAGTCGATCTACGGCTTCCGCGGCGCCTCCGCCGCCAACCTGGGGCGGTTCCCGGTCGACTTCGGGGCCGCGCCGGGCGCTCTCTACAGCCTGTCGACGAGCTGGCGGAACGCCTCGCGGGTGCTCGACGCGGCCAACGCCGTCGTCGCCGAGCTGGCCGCGGCGGCCGAGGGCGCCGTCGCCGAGCTCAGCCCGCGCCCCGCGGCGCCCGAGGGCCGGGTCGAGGTCGTCTTCGAGCAGACGCTGCCCGCCGAGGCGGACCGCGTGGCCCACTGGCTCCAGCGGGAGCTCGACCCGGCACGGCACGGGGGTGCCGAGCCGCGGACGGCGGCGATCCTCTTCCGGTCGAAGAAGACCGTGCCGGCGTTCGTCGAGGCGCTCGCCGCCCGCGGCGTCCCGTACCACGTGCTCGGCGTCGGGGGCCTGCTGCATCGGCCCGAGGTCGTCGACCTGGTGTCGTGCCTGCGCGTTCTCCACGACCCCGCGGCGGGCTCCGAGCTGATCCGGCTGATGGCGGGCGCGCGGTGGCGCGTCGGGCTGCACGACATCGCCGTGCTGCGGTCGGTGTCGTCGTGGCTCTTCTCCCACGACCACGCGCAGCAGCAGCTCGGCGACGACGTCGCGGCGGGCTTCCGAGCCTCGGTCGCCGTGGGCGAGCACGGCTCGATCGTCGACGCGCTCGACTTCGTGACGACCGCTCCCGAGGGCCACCGCCAGCTCGCCGAGTTCAGCCCCGAGGGGCTCGCGCGTCTCCGGCGCCTCGGCTCGCAGCTCGCCTTCCTCCGCGGCCGCGTCGGTCTCGACCTGGTCGACCTGGTGACCCTGGTGCAGCAGGAGATGCTCCTCGACGTCGAGGTCGGCGCCGCGACCGGCCAGGGGCACGGCGGAGCCTGGCTGCAGGCGCTGGAGGACGAGCTGGCCGGCTACGTGGCCACCGACGAGTCGGCGACCCTCGGGGGCTTCCTCTCCTGGCTCGCGGCGGCCGAGCGACGCGACGACATGGGCCCGCGCTCGGAGGACGGCGAGCCCGGCACCGTGCAGCTGCTGACGGTCCACGGCTCCAAGGGCCTCGAGTGGGACGTCGTGGCCGTGCCGCGGCTCGTCGAGGGGGAGCTGCCCGGCACCTCGCGGGAGGGCGTCGGCTGGCTCGGCTTCGGCGAGCTGCCGTTCGAGTTCCGCGGCGACGCCGCCGAGCTGCCGCAGCTCGCCTGGCGGGGCGTCGACGACCAGAAGGAGTTCGACCAGGGCCTCGCCGCGTTCCGGGCCGAGCTCGTCGAGCGGCACCTCGCCGAGGAGAGGCGCCTCGCCTACGTGGCCCTCACGCGCGCCCGCGACGCCGTGCTGCTGAGCGGGTCGTTCTGGTCGACCACGGTCAAGCCCCGGGCGGCGAGCCGCTACCTGCGCGAGCTGGTCGACGCGGGGGTCCTGCCCCCGGGCGCGCTGCCCGAGCTGCCCGACGACGACGAGAACCCCCTGGCCGACACGACCCGGGAGCTCGCCTGGCCCATCGACCCGCTCGGCCCGCGACGGGCCGCCGTCGAGGGAGCGGCGGCCCGGGTCAGCCGTGAGATCGCCGCCCGCGCGGTCGAGCCCGACCGCCCCGACGTCGTCGACGGACCGTGGTCGGCCGACATCGACCTGCTGCTCCGCGAGCGCGACGCGATCCGCGAGCGGGCGGGGTCGATCGACCTCCCGCAGCGCATCCCCGCCTCGCGCTTCAAGGACTACGTCAGCGACCCGGCCGCGGTCGCGGCGTCGCTCCGCCGCCCCCTGCCCGAGAGGCCCTACCGGGCGACCCGGCTCGGCACCCTCTTCCACGAGTGGGTGGAGGAGCGGTACCGGCCGACGGGGCGAGCGGAGGTCCTCGACGCCTGGGCCACCGAGATCGACCTCGACGACGAGCGCGTCGGCGGCACGGCGGGCCTGGTCGACCCCGACGACGCGCGGCGCCTCGTCGAGCTGCAGCGCACGTTCGAGCGCTCGCCGTGGGCGGGCGTCGAGCCGGTCGAGGTCGAGCTCGAGGTGCACCTGCCGCTCGGTCGCCGCACCGTCATCTGCAAGATCGACGCCGTCTTCGAGCGCGACGGGCGCTGGCAGGTCGTCGACTGGAAGACGGGCGCCGCGCCCGTCGACGCCGCCGACCTCGAGCTCCGGCAGCTGCAGCTCGCCCTGTACCGCGAGGCCTGGGCGAGCTTCCGGGGGGTGCCGGCCGAGAGCGTCGACGCGGTCTTCTACTTCGTCGCCGACGACGTGGTCGTCGAGCCGCGGCACGTGGCCGACCGGGCCGAGCTGGTCGCCCTCTGGGAGGCGGTCGAGGCCGGGCGTCCGACGTCGGCCGCGACCTAGGGGCGGCCTAGGAGTGCCGGCGCTCCGTCGAGGCGAGCAGCTCCTCGACGCCGTCGGGGTCGAGGGCGGCCGTGCCGCCGGCGCCGATGCCGCCCTGCGAGCTGGCCTGCAGCCGGTCGACGAGGTCGGTCATCATGCCCACGGCGTCGTCGACGACCGCGGTGCTCTTCGTGCTCGTGCCGTGCAGCAGCCACTTGGCGAGGTCGAGCTCGCGGTACAGCGTGGCCCGGTGGCGCAGCTGGTGGTCGCTGGTGCCGCGGGCGGCGTTGTAGGCGTCGAAGGCGGAGTCGATCGCCTCGCGCCCGGGGGCGCCGAGCAGCCAGGCGAGGTCGCGTGCCGGGTCGCCCACCTGGAGGTCGTGCCAGCCGAGCACCCCGCTGACGGCGTCGTCGACGACGAGCACCGACGACGCCTCGAGCGAGGCGTTGACGACCGTGGGCTGGAACTGCCAGAGCACGCTGTCCTGGATCGCCGCCTCCCACCGCTCCAGCAGCGCGGCGGGGAGCAGCCGCGTCGAGGCGGCCCGGTCGACGAGGGCCGCCGACGACCGCATCGCCTCGAAGGGCGTGTGGCTCGTGAGCCCGGCGTCGGTGACGAAGCTCGTGGGGAGCGAGTGGATCGCGGCGATGCCGCGGCCCAGGGCGGTGGGCAGGCCGGAGCCGGAGGTGACCTCGTTGCTGCGGAGGTGGCGCCCGGACACGAAGTCGTAGACGATGCCGCGCGTGCGGCCGATCGGCGCCTGGCCCCGGTACTGCGGGACGGCGAAGGGGAGGCGGCCGCGGACCCCGGCGCTCAGGGCGCGGAGCGCGACGAGGTCGGCGGACTGGGTGGCCTCGGCGCGCTGGCTGCGCGGCACCC
Source organism: Frigoribacterium sp. NBH87 (assembly GCF_014217665.1). Lineage (NCBI taxonomy): Bacteria > Bacillati > Actinomycetota > Actinomycetes > Micrococcales > Microbacteriaceae > Frigoribacterium > Frigoribacterium sp. NBH87. Next base: position 1,022,549 of record NZ_CP043650.1, on the reverse strand, counting down.
GCACGATCAGCTGCTCGCCGTCGCTGCTGCCCACGACCGCGGAGTCGTAGTCGCCGCCCTGGGAGGAGCCGTGCGGCGACGCCGTCACGACGTCGAGCTCGGCGACGGCGGCCGTGGCCAACGCGGCTAGAGTGAGATGAGATCTGGCCATGCCCTCAGGGTAGGCCGCCGCGCCCGGTGCCACTCCGCGCGCCACGCTGTCAACTCGCGATGATTGGTCGTCCGATGTCCTCGCCGCTCACGCCCCGCCTCCCGCTGTCCCGGCAGCAGGTCGACCGTGACTACCTCACCCGCGAGCGTCCGGGCGTGGTCGCCGAGCTGCTGTCGTCCGCCGACACGAGGGTGCTGCCCGTCTGGCGCGGCCGGACCCTGATGGCGACGCCGTCGGCGCTGGCCCTGCTCGAGCCCGCCGCCCTCGGCCAGGCCCGCGACCACCTCTACCTCGGCCGGTCGCTCGACCCCGCAGCCGCCGAGCCCGTCGGCACCCCCGTCGTGGCGGCGCTGCTCGACGACGACCAGGCGGCCGCCCTCGAGCCCGACGACGACGCGTGGAGCAGCCCGCGGGCCACGGGCTCGACGCTCAGCGCCCGCGACGTGGGCCTGGCCGTCGAGGCCGTCGCCCTCGCCAACTGGCACGACTCGCACCGCTTCGCCCCGCGCACCGGCCGCGAGCTCGTCAGCGACAAGGCCGGCTGGGTACGGCGCGACCCCGACGACGGCCACGAGGTGTTCCCGCGCACCGACCCCGCGATCATCGTCGGCGTCACCGACGCCGACGACCGTCTGCTGCTCGGCTCGAACGCCCTGTGGGAGTCCAACCGGTGGTCGCTCCTCGCGGGGTTCGTCGAGCCCGGCGAGTCCCTCGAGCAGGCCGTGCAGCGCGAGGTCTTCGAGGAGAGCGGGGTGAAGGTCGTCGACCCGCAGTACCTCGGGTCGCAGCCCTGGCCCTTCCCCGCGAGCCTCATGCTCGGCTTCCGGGCCGTCGTCGACGCCGCCGACCCGGGGGTGCTCGAGCCCGACGGCGCCGAGATCCTCGACCTGCGCTGGTTCAGCCGCGACGAGCTCGCGGCGAGCCTCGGTGACGTCCTCCTGCCGGGCCGCACGTCGATCGCCCGCGCCATCATCGAGGACTGGTTCGGCGGCGAGCTCGACCAGTGACCGAGGCCGCTGAGCTCATCGCCGGGCTCGACGAGCAGCAGCGCGAGGCGGCCCGTCGGCTGCTCGGGCCGGTCTGCCTCCTCGCGGGGGCGGGCACCGGCAAGACCCGCGCCATCACGCACCGCATCGCCTACGGCGTCGCGACCGGCGTGTACGCCCCGAACCGCGTGATGGCCCTCACCTTCACCTCCCGCGCGGCGGCCGAGCTCCGCGGGCGGCTGCGCCACCTCGGCGCGGGGGGCGTCTCGGCGCGCACCTTCCACGCCTCCGCCCTCTCGCAGCTGTCGTACTTCTGGCCGCAGACCATGGGCGGGCAGATGCCGCGCCTCCTCGACGGCAAGGGCAAGCTGCTGGCGCACGCCGCCGAGCGGCTGCGGCTCAAGCTCGACACCGCCTCGCTGCGCGACATGGCCGGCGAGATCGAGTGGCGCAAGGTCTCCCGGCTCACGATGGACGAGTACGCGCTGAAGGTGCCCTCGCGCTCGCTGCCGCAGTCGGTGTCGGTCGAGGCGGCGCTCGACCTGCACGCCGCCTACGAGGACATCAAGGACGAACGGCGCCAGCTCGACTTCGAGGACGTCCTGCTGGCCACGGTCGGCATGCTCGAGCTCGAGCCCCGGGTCGCGCAGCAGGTCCGCGAGCAGTACCGCTTCTTCGTCGTCGACGAGTACCAGGACGTCTCGCCCCTGCAGCAGCACCTCCTCGAGCTGTGGCTCGGCGACCGCAACGACCTCTGCGTCGTCGGCGACGCCAGCCAGACCATCTACTCGTTCGCCGGGGCCTCCGCCGACTACCTCCTGGGGTTCGGCTCCCGGTACGACGACGCGACGGTGGTGCGCCTCGAGCAGAACTACCGCTCGTCGCGCCAGATCGTCGACACCGCCAACCAGCTCATGCGCGGCCGGCCCGGCGCCCTCCACCTGCACCCCGCGGTCGAGACGACCGGGCCGGTGCCCCCGGTGACGCAGTACCCGACCGACATGGCGGAGGCGCGGGGCGTGGCCCAGACGATCGCCGACGAGATCGCGTCGGGCGTCGCGCCGGAGGAGATCGCGGTGCTCTACCGCGTCAACGTCCAGGCGGCGGCGCTCGAGCGCGCTCTCTCCGACGTGGGCGTCTCGACGCGGGTCCAGGGCGCGACGCGGTTCTTCGAGCTGCGCGAGGTCAAGGAGGCGCTGATGATGCTCAAGGGAGCGGCCGTCAGCATCGTGGGCGAGCCGCTGTTCAAGACGGTCAGCGACGTGCTGCGCTCGCTGGGGTGGACGCAGGAGGCGCCCGAGCAGCGGGGCGCCGTGCGTGACCGCTGGGAGTCGCTGAACGCCCTGATGGGGCTCGCCGAGGCCTCGCCCCCCGACACCACGCTGCGGCAGTTCGTCGACGAGCTCTTCGCCCGTCAGCAGGGGCAGCACGAGCCGACGATGGCCGCCGTCACCCTGGCGACCCTGCACTCGGCCAAGGGGCTCGAGTGGCGGAGCGTCTACCTCGTGGGCCTCAGCGAGGGCCTCGTGCCGATCAGCTACGCGCAGGGGCTCGAGGCGATCGACGAGGAGCGGCGACTGCTCTACGTGGGCGTCACCCGGGCCCGGGAGCGCCTCCGGCTGTCGTGGGGCGCGGCGGGCCAGGGCCGGGGCGGCGAGCGTCGACCGAGCCGGTTCCTGGAGGAGCTCCGCACCCGCAGTCGAGACGCGGCGTCGTCCACGAGCGCGTGACCTCGCCGCTCGCCCGGTCGACGCGGTCGACGGCCGCCGCGTCGTCGCCGGCTCCGTGCTCGGCCACGGCGAGCAGCCGCCGCACCGCCGCCGCGGCCGCCTCGTGCACCACCAGCGACGACAGGGGCGTCGGCGGGGCCGTCACGAGCTGACCGGCGAGGGCGGGCCACGCCGGGTCGGCCTCGCCGTCGTGCAGGTGCAGGCACCGGACGCACGCCGTCACGCCCGGCACGACGACCGGCCCCACCCGCACCGAGCGGTCGCCCGAGCGCACGACCAGGTGGACGACGTCGTGGCGCACCCACTCGGCCGTCACGCACGGGTCGGGGACGAGGCCCGAGACGACCAGGCCCAGGCCGGCAGGCACCGAGGAGGCGCTCCGCGGGTCGCCGGGGGAGCCCGCGACGCTCTCGGCGTCGACCCGCAGCACCCCGAGGCCCTCCGCCTGGGCGAGCCGCCCGACGGCGTCGGCGAGGGGCCCCGACCCCGCGAGGCGCACGAGCGGAAGTGTCGCGCGGGGCCCGTCGACGAGCAGGGCCGGCTCGAGCCGCTGCACGGCGGCGGCGACGGACCCGGCATCGGCGCCGAGCTGAGCGGCGAGCGCGGTGACGCCCCCGTCGCCGCGACCGGCCACGAGGGCGGCGACCACCGCCTCCTCGAGCCTGCTCACGCCGCGGAGCACGACCAGGGCCCGCTCGACCCCGATCTGCAGGGTGTCGGGATCACGCCACAGCACGGGGACGTGGTCGGGCAGGCGGAGGGGGCGAGGAGCGGGCACGACCCGAGCTTGCTGCAGCGGGAGCGACCGCCCCGCGTTGTCCACAGGCCCGCCCGGGCGGGCCCACGGTCAGCGAGCGGGGGAGGGACCGCGGTCGGGGGAGCCGTCCTCGCCGCGGTCGGGCTCGGTGTCGGTGTCGGTGTCGGTCTCGGCCTCGACCGCGCTGCCGTCCGTGGACTCGCGGGGACGGTCGTCGCCCGTGTCGGCCAGGAGGTCGGCGATGGCCTGGTCGACGTCGTCGAAGGCGGGCTCGGACGCGGTCAGCCGCGCCACGAGGGCCTGGGGGTCGTCGATGTCGGCGTCGGTCGGGACGATGTCGGGGTGGGCCCAGAGCGCGTCGCGCTGCTCGGCCCCGACCGCGGCGCTGACGGCCGACCACATCGCCGCGGCCTCGCGGAGGCGTCGGGGGCGGAGCTCGAGGCCGACGAGCGTCGAGAACGCGGACTCGGCGGGGCCGCCGGCCGCCCGGCGACGGCGGACGGTCTCGGCGATCGCGCCGGCCTTCGGCAGGCGCGCGGTCGCCTCGGCGGTGACGACGTCGACCCAGCCCTCGATGAGGGCGAGCGTCGTCTCGAGGCGGGCCAGGGCGGCCAGCTGCTCGTCCGTCTTCGGGGGGATCAGCGCTCCGCTCGCGAGGGCGTCCTGCAGCTGCTCGGGCGACTCGGGGTCGAAGTCGACCGCGAGCTCCTCGAGCCGGCTCGTGTCGATGCGGATGCCCTGGGCGAACTCGCGGATGGACGAGATGAGGTGGAGGCGGAGCCAGCGCGCGTGCCGGAACAGCCGGGCGTGCGCGAGCTCGCGCACGGCGAGGTACAGCTGCACCTGGTCGCGCTCGATGTCGAGGCCCTCGCCGAAGGCGTCGACGTTCTGCGGCACGATCGCGGCCTGCTGGTCGTCGAGCAGGGGGATGCCGACGTCGCCGCCCGAGACGACCTCGGTCGAGAGCTGGCCGACGACCTGGCCGAGCTGGAGGGCGAACAGGGTGCCGCCCACGCTGCGCATGACCTGGCCCGCCCCGGCCAGGAGCGACTGCATCTCGTCGGGGGCCTGCTCGGAGAGCACGCGGGTGAGGGAGTCGGCGATGGACTCGGCGACCGGCTCGGCCAGCTGCGTCCAGACCGGCATGGTCAGGCGCGCCCACTCGGCGCGGCTCACGAGCTTCGGGGGGACGGTGAGCTCGGCCACGTAGGTGACCTCGTCGAGCCAGAGGGCCGCGAGGGTGAAGGCCCGCTCGAGGGCCGCGGTGGCGGCCGGGTCGGCGGCGACGGCGGAGGCCGTGCCGACGGCGGTCGCCTGCTGGGTGGCGACGCTCCAGTCGATGCCGTCGCCGCTGCGGCTCACGGCGTCCTGCAGCTGGCTCATCAGCCGGGCGACGAAGGCCGGGTCGGACGGGAGCCCCGCCGCGCCCGCGAGCTTCGACGGATCGATGTCGGAGCCGCCCGCCAGGAACTGGCGCAGCATCTCTCGGAACTCGTCCTCCGGGCCGCGCTGCGGTTCATCAGTCATGCTGACTACGCTAGCTGCTGGCCGCAGGAACAGCCTGGGTTCCGGCCGACGCCTCCCGGTCCGCCGCTGCGCCCGTGGCGAACACCGAAAGGACCGTCCGTGGCCATGTTCACGCCCCCGGCTCGACCCGTCGAGCAGCCCCGTCGCCGTGCCGCCCTCGGGTGGTGGCTGCTCGTCGTGGCCCTGGTCGCCGGGCTCGCGCTCACCTTCCTCCCCTCGCCCTACCTGATCGAGCAGCCGGGCCCCGTCTTCGACACCCTCGGCAGCGCCGACTACGAGGGCGAGAGCGAGCCGCTCATCACCGTCGAGGGCGCCGAGACGTACCCGACGGCCGGGTCGCTCGACCTGCTGACCGTCAGCGTGCGCGGCGACGTCGCGAACCGGCCCAGCTGGCTCGACGTCGTCCAGGCCTGGTTCTCGCCGAGCCGGGCCGTCGTGCCGGTCGAGGCGATCTACCCCTCCGGCGTCTCGAACGAGCAGGTCGACGAGCAGAACGCCGTCGACATGCAGAACTCCCAGAAGTCCGCCGTCGCGGCCGCCCTCGTGCACGAGGGGTACCAGGTGCCCAGCACCGTCACGGTCAGCCAGGTCTCCGACGACGGACCGTCGGCGGGCGTGCTCCGCGAGGGCGACGTCGTCGTCAGCGTGGACGGCGTCGACCTCACGACCAACGGCGACGTCGACGCCCTCCGCGCCGTGGTCGCCGACCACGGGGCCGACGGCCCCGCCGACGTCGTCGTCGAGCGCGACGGTCAGCAGGTGACCGAGCAGGTGACGCCGCAGGAGGTGCAGGGCACGCCGCTCCTGGGCGTCGGCGTGAGCGTCGACTACGAGTTCCCCTTCGACGTGACGCTCCGTCTCGACAAGGTCGGCGGCCCGAGCGCGGGCATGATGTTCGCCCTCGGGATCATCGACAAGACGACGCCCGGCGAGCTCAACGGCGGCGAGACGGTCGCGGGCACGGGCACCATCACGGCCTCGGGCACCGTGGGGGCGATCGGAGGCATCCGCCAGAAGCTGTACGGAGCCCGCGACGCGGGGGCGTCGGTCTTCCTCGCGCCGGCCAGCAACTGCGACGAAGTCGTCGGCCACGTGCCCTCCGGCCTCGACGTCTACGCGGTCGCCACCCTCGACGACGCCGTGACGGCGCTCGAGACCGTGGCCGACGGGGGAGACACCGCCTCGCTGCCCACCTGCACGGCCGGCTGAGGGCCCCTGCACAGCTCCCTGCGAGGAGGCGCGGGCACGGTGGAACGGTCAGGCTCGACACGTAGGATGGCCGTCCACGTCCCCTGAGCCAGGAGCACCCTCTTGACGTCACCTGCATCGTCGCGCACCCCGCGACGTTCGCCCCGAGCGCCGGTCCTCGTGACGGTGGCGATCCTCGCCGCCCTCGTCATCGCGTTCTTCATCTTCTCGTCGCTGCTGACGGACTACCTCTGGTACGACCAGCTCGGGTTCGCGAACGTGCTGACGACGCAGTGGATCGCGGGCGCGGTGATGTTCCTCGTGGGCTTCGTCGCCATGGCCGTCCCGGTCTGGGTCAGCATCGACGTGGCGTTCCGGTTCCGCCCCGTCTACGCGAAGCTCAACTCGCAGCTCGACCGCTACCAGCAGGTCATCGAGCCCCTCCGCCGCGTCGTGGTGCTCGGCGTGCCGATCGTGCTCGGGCTGTTCGCGGGCATCGCGACCTCGACGCGCTGGCAGGTCACCCTGCAGTGGCTGAACCGCACCTCCTTCGGCGAGACCGACCCGCAGTTCGGCCTCGACGTGGGCTTCTACGTCTTCGAGCTGCCCTTCTACCAGGGCGCCGTCGGCTTCGCGTCGGCCGTCGTCCTCATCGCGGGCCTGGCGGCCCTGGCCACGAGCTACCTCTACGGGGCGCTGCGCTTCTCGGGCCGTGACGTGCGCATCTCCCGCGTGGCGCGCATCCAGCTGGCCGTCACCGCCGCGCTCTACCTGGCCCTCCAGGGCCTCAGCCTCTGGCTCGACCAGTACGCGACGCTCACCGACGGCACGAACAAGCTCGTCACCGGTGCCACCTACACCGACGTCGCCGCGGGCATCCCCGGCAAGCAGATCCTCGCGCTCGCCGCGGCGGTCGTGGCGATCCTCTTCATCGTCACCGCGGTCGTGGGCAAGTGGCGCCTCTCCGTCATCGGCACCGCGGCGCTGATCATCATCAGCATCATCGTCGGCGGCATCTACCCCTGGATCGTCCAGCGGTTCCAGGTCGAGCCGAGCGAGCGGACGGTCGAGTCGACCTACATCGAGCGGAACATCGACGCCACCCGGGAGGCGTACGGAGTGGCCGACGTCGAGGAGCAGTCCTACGACGCGCAGAGCGACGCCGAGGCGGGCGCGCTCGCCGGCGACGCGGTCACGACCGCGAACATCCGCATCATCGACCCGGCGCTCGTCACCGACGCCTTCGCCCAGCTGCAGCAGTACCGCCAGTACTACAGCTTCCCCGAGCAGCTCTCCGTCGACCGCTACACGATCGACGGCCAGCAGCAGGACACCGTCATCGCCGTGCGCGAGCTCAACACGGACCAGCTCGGCAACTCGGCGACCCCGTACAACACGACGTTCGTCTACACGCACGGCTACGGCGTCGTGGCGGCCTACGGCAACCAGCGCTCGGCCGACGGCCAGCCCGTCTTCCTCGAGTCGGGCATCCCGGTGACGGGCGCCCTCGGCGACTCGGACTCGTACGAGCCGCGCATCTACTTCGGCCAGGAGTCGCCCGACTACTCGATCGTCGGCGGCGACGGCGGCGACGACATCGAGCTCGACTACCCCTCGGGCGCGAACGACAACGGCACGAACCAGACCACGACCTTCGAGGGCGACGGCGGGCCGAAGCTCGACAGCGCGTTCAAGAAGCTGATCTACGCGATCAAGTTCCAGTCGGAGCAGGTGTTCCTCTCCGACGCGGTCAACGACCAGTCGCAGATCCTCTACGACCGTGACCCGGCCCAGCGCGTGCAGAAGGTCGCTCCGTACCTCACCATCGACAGCGCGCCGTACCCGGCCGTCGTCGACGGGAGGGTGAAGTGGATCGTCGACGCCTACACGACGACCCCGGAGTACCCGTACTCGAAGCCGCAGGCCCTGTCGGACGCGATCGCCGACACCTACACCGAGCGACCGGTCTACGCGTCGAACGAGATCAACTACATCCGCAACTCGGTCAAGGCGACCGTGGACGCCTACGACGGGTCGGTCGACCTCTTCGCGTGGGACACCGAGGACCCGATCCTGAAGACGTGGCAGAAGATCTTCCCGTCCACGACGAAGCCGCTGAGCGACATGTCCGTCGACCTGATGCAGCACGTCCGCTACCCGCAGGACATGTTCAAGGTGCAGCGCGCCATCCTCGGCACCTACCACGTGACCGACGCCGACTCGTTCTACTCGAGCGACGACGCGTGGGTGACCCCGAACGAGCCGACGAGCAACACGGCGAACCCGCCGCTGCAGCCGCCGTACTACCTGACCCTGCAGCTGCCCGACCAGGACCCGGCGTTCTCGATCTACTCGACGTACATCCCCCAGCAGTCGGGGGAGAACGCGCGGAACGTGTTGACCGGGTACCTGGCCGCGAACGCCGACGCGGGCACGACGCCCGGCGAGATCTCGCCCGACTACGGCAAGCTCTCGCTGCTGACCCTGCCCAAGACGGACACCGTCCCCGGCCCGGGCCAGGTGCAGAACAACTTCAACACCGACACGGCCGTGGCGAACCAGCTGGCGCTGCTCACCCGGGGCGACACCAGCGTCGTGCGGGGCAACCTGCTCACGCTGCCGGTGGGAGGCGGCCTGCTGTACGTGCAGCCGATCTACGTGAAGTCGAACAGCGAGACGTCGTACCCCGTGCTGCAGAAGGTGCTCGTCTCGTTCGGCGAGAAGATCGCCTTCGAGGACACCCTCAACGGAGCGCTCGACTCGCTCTTCGGCGGCAACTCCGGCGCCCAGGCGGGCGACGAGGGCGTGCCGGAGGGCGACACCAGCACGGGCGACACGGGTGACACGGGTGCGGGCGACGCCCCGGACGCCGGTGCCGGCGCCGGCACGGGCGCGACGGGCAACTCGCAGCTCGACCAGGCCCTCGCCGACGCGCAGTCCGCCCTCGAGGACCGCAGCGCGGCGTACCAGTCGAACGACCTGGTGGCCGCGGCCGAGGCCGACGAGCGCCTCCAGACCGCGCTCGAGGCCGCGGTGACCGCGAGCGAGGCCGCGACCGCCGGCCAGTAGCGCCGACCGCTGCACCGGTGACGACCACCGCCCCTCGACCCCGGTCGAGGGGCGGTCGGTCGTCCTGCAGGCGGCGGCTCGGGGTCGGTGGTCGTGCCGATTGGACAGGTCGCAGATCGCCTGGTAATGTTTCTTCTTGTGCCGCGGGGTGGAGCAGTTCGGTAGCTCGCTGGGCTCATAACCCAGAGGTCGTAGGTTCAAATCCTGCCCCCGCAACAGAGAACGCGACACACACGAAAGCCCTGGTCTCCTGACCAGGGCTTTCGTCGTTCCCGCCGCACGGGTCGCGGCCTGCCGGAGGCCGGTGTGGCAGGCCTCGCGGTCCCTTCCGTCGTCGACGTCGGCACCGTCGCCGACGCCGCCCTCGCCGCGGGCGCCGGGACGTGTCACTGTGTGCACATGCAGTCGCCCCTCTCCGTCGTCGTCGCCCCGGACTCCTTCAAGGGCACGATCGCCGCGGCGCCCGCCGCCGCCGCCCTCGCGCAGGGCTGGCGGGAGGTCCGCCCCGACGACGTCGTGCGCCTCCTGCCGCTCGCCGACGGGGGAGAGGGCACCCTCGACGCGTTCGAGTCGGCCGTGCCGGGTGCGGTGCGGCACGAGCTCTCCGTCCCCGGGCCCGACGGGCGGCCCGTCACGGCGTCCTGGCTGCTGCTGCCGGGCGCGGTGGCCGTCGTGGAGCTCGCCGCGGCGAGCGGCCTCGGCCTGCTGACGCGTCCGCAGCCGTACGACGCCCACACCCGCGGGTTGGGTCGGCTCGTGGTGGCCGCGCTCGACGCCGGGGCGCGACGTGTGCTCGTCGCGCTGGGCGGCAGCGCGTCCACCGACGGCGGCGCGGGGATGCTGACCGAGCTCGGCGCGCGCCTCCTCGACTCCCTGGGGGAGCCCGTCGTCGATGGGGCCCACGGCCTCGCCGCGGCGTCGCGGCTCGACCTCAGCGGGCTCCGCGCCCTGCCGGTCGACGGCGTCGTCGGCCTGACCGACGTCCGCAGCCCTCTCCTGGGGCCGAGGGGCTCGGCCGCCGTCTTCGGGCCGCAGAAGGGCGCGGGCCCCGACGACGTGCTCGCGCTCGAGGCGGCGCTGGCCTCGTTCGCGTCGCTGGTCGACGTCGACCCGGCCACCCCGGGCGCGGGGGCCGCCGGGGGCACGGGCTTCGGCCTGCTGCTCTGGGGAGCCGTCCTCGAGTCCGGTGCCGAGGCGGTCGCGGAGGCCGTCGGTGCCCGCTCCTTCGTCGAGGCCGCGGACGTCGTCGTCACGGGGGAGGGCCGGTACGACGCCCAGACCGCCGAGGGCAAGGTCGTCGCCTGGGTCTGTTCGGAGGCCGCACTGGCCGGGGTGCGCACCGCCCTCGTCGCGGGGTCCGTGGCCACGGAGACCGGCTCGTTCGACGCCGTCGTGGAGCTCGCCGGGCTCGCCGGCGGAGCAGCCGAGTCGTCCGCCCGGCCGGAGCCGTGGCTGCGCGAGGCCGGCCGCGAGCTCGCGCGCCGGGAGACCGCCCTCCGTGAGGGAGACGCGAGCGCTCCGGTCGACTAGGTCCGCAGGCGAGCGAGCTGGTCGCCGGCGCGCTCGAGCACCGCGGTCGTCTTGCAGAAGGCGAACCTGAGCAGCGACGAGTGCTCGCGGGCGAGCTCCGGCCCGCAGAAGGCGCTCACGGGCACGGCGACGACCCCGGCGAGCTCCGGCAGCCGACGGGCGAGCTGCGCTGCGTCGTCGAAGCCGAGCGGGCGGGAGTCGGCCACCACGAAGTACGAGCCGCTCGAGGGCGACACCCCGAAGCCGGCGGCCGTCAGCCCCGCCGTGAGGAGGTCGCGGCGTCGCTGCAGGCTGTCGGCGAGGCCCGCGAAGTAGGAGTCGGGCAGGCCGAGGCCGACCGCGACGGCCGGCTGGAAGACCGAGCCGTTGACGTAGGTGAGGTACTGCTTGACGGTGAGGATGCGCGTCAGCAGCTCGGCCGGGCCGGTCGCCCAGCCGATCTTCCAGCCCGTGACGCTGAACGTCTTGCCCGCGCTGGAGATGGTGACCGTGCGGTCGGCAGCGCCCGGCAGCGTCGCGATCGGGACGTGGCGGCGGCCGTGGAAGAGCATGTGCTCGTAGACCTCGTCGGTCACGATCACGGCGTCGTGGCGGATCGCCAGGTCGACGAGCAGCTGACGGGTCTCGTCGTCGAGCACGCTGCCCGTCGGGTTGTGCGGGTCGTTCACGAGGACGACCGCCGTGGCGTCGGAGAAGGCGGCCCGGAGTTCGTCGTGGTCGACGCGGAAGTCCGTGCCCCGGAGCGGGACCGTCCGGTGGGTCGCCTTCGTGAGGCCGATGACCGCGCCGTAGGCGTCATAGAAGGGCTCGAGGGTGAGCACCTCGTCGCCCTCGTCGACGAGGGCGAGCAGGGTCGCGGCCAGGGCCTCCGTGGCGCCGGCCGTCACGAGGACCTCGCGGGCGGGGTCGAGCTGCAGGCCGTAGAACCGTGCCTGGTGCTCCGCGACCGCCTCGAGCAGCACGGGCACGCCGCGGCCGGGCGGGTACTGGTTCAGGCCGGCGTCGAGGGCCGCGTGCGCGGCGTCGAGCACCTCGCGCGGACCGTCCTCGTCGGGGAAGCCCTGCCCGAGGTTGATCGCTCCCGTCGCGGCGGCCAGGGCGGACATCTCGGCGAAGATCGTGGTGGCGAGGCGGCCGTCGTCGTCGAGCAGCCGGGCGCCGCGGGCGACGCGCTGCCAGGGGGCTGGTGCAGTCATGGTCCCGACACCGTAGCCGCCGCCCGGCACACCGGCCAGCCCCGCGTCGTCCGGTGACGGGCACGGACCCGACGCGCGGTGGGCGCATACCGAGACCGCAGGACCCGCTCAGGCTCGCCATATGTTCCCCACAGGCAGAGGGGCCAGGCTGGCGGAGCTTGGAAGGAGCACCGCGACCATGAACGACACCCCCCGAGGCACCGACGACTCCGACGACGCCACCCGCCCCACGGAGCCGGTCACGCCGCGTGACCCCGCCGAGGCCCCGCGCGGGTCGGACGACGTGCCCCGCGTGAGCTTCGGCGCCCCGCCCCTGCCGGGTAGCACCCCGAGGTCGCTGGCCGAGGAGGAGGCGTCCCGTCAGCAGGGAGGCGGGCAGCAGTCGTCGTACCCGCAGGCGGGCCACGAGCAGGCGGGCGACCACCCGCAGCCGTACCAGCAGCAGCGGCCCTACCAGCAGCCCGGCTCGTACCAGCAGCCGGCGTCGTACCAGCAGCCCGGCAGCTACCAGCAGCCGGCCTCGTACCAGCAGCCGGCCTCGTACCAGCAGCCCGCGTCGTACCAGCAGCCTGCGTCGTACCAGCAGCCCGGCAGCTACCAGCAGCCCGGCAGCTACCAGCAGCCCGCGTCGTACCAGCAGCCCGGCTACGCGCAGGCCGGAGAGCACCCGCAGACGGCCGGCTGGCACGACCAGCAGACGGCCCCGCAGGCCGGGTGGCCGGCCGCCGACGGGCAGCCGCAGGGCACCTGGGCGGCACCCGCGCCGACGGAGAAGAAGTCCCGCCGTGGCCGGGGCGTCGTCGCGGCGGCCCTCGCGGTCGGCCTGATCGGCGGCGGGGCCCTCGGCGGCGTCGTCGGCGGCGCGGTGGCCGGCGGCGGCAGCTCGACGGTCGTCGGCCAGTCCCGCGACCTGACCGTCAACGACTACGCCGACGCGACGGCGATCACCGCCGTGGCCGCGAAGGCGACGGAGTCGGTGGTCACCATCAACGTGACGGCCGGCCAGTCGGGCGGCACCGGCTCCGGCGTGATCGTCTCCGACGACGGCTACCTCGTCACGAACACGCACGTGGTCACGCTCGACGGCGCCAGCGCCTCCGGCACGATCTCGGTCACCCTGAGCGACGGCCGCATCCTGCCGGCCACCGTGGTCGGCCTCGACCCGACCGTCGACCTCGCCGTCCTCAAGATCGACGCCACGGGCCTCACCCCCATCACCTTCGCCGACTCGTCGAAGCTCAACGTCGGCGACACCGCGGTGGCCATCGGTGCCCCGCTCGGGCTCTCGAACACGGTCACGGACGGCATCGTGTCGACCCTCAACCGCAGCATCACGGTCCAGTCGTCGGCCGCCCCGACCGACGGCTCCGACGAGGGCCAGCAGAACGACAACAACGGCCAGGGCCCGTTCTCGTTCAACAACGGCGACGGCAGCACGCAGAACCAGGCGAGCAGCGTCATCTCGCTGCCCGTCATCCAGACCGACGCCTCGATCAACCCCGGCAACTCGGGCGGCGCGCTGCTCGACGCGCAGGGCGAGCTGATCGGCCTCAACGTCGCGATCGCGAGCTCGGGCGAGTCGTCGGGCAGCATCGGCGTCGGCTTCTCCGTGCCGTCGAACCTCGTCAAGCGCGTCTCCGACGAGATCATCGCCAACGGCTCCGCGTCGCACGGCCTCCTCGGGGCGAGCGTCGACGACGCTGCGAACGTGCAGGGCGCCGACCGCGTCGGAGCGGTGATCGTGGAGATCAGCAGCGGGGGAGCCGCCGAGGCGGCGGGCCTGCGCAAGGGCGACGTCGTCACGGAGTTCAACGGCGTGCCGGTCACCAGCCGCACAGACATCACCGCGCAGGTGCGCTTCCTGGCGGGCGGCAGCACCGCCGACCTCACGTACGTCCGTGACGGGAAGTCGGCCACTGCCTCCGTCACGCTCGGCACGCTCACGAGCTGAGGCCGAGCGCGGCGCACACCGCGACAGCACGCCGCGAGGGCGGGCCCGGGGCTCCCGGGCCCGCCCTCGCCTGTTGGTAAGCTCGCGGGGATGCCGGCGGCATCCCCCGTCCCCGACCGTGCGCCCAGCGCCGTGAGCCCGAGGCCCGACACCATGGCACTGCCCGACACGCCCCTCCCCGGTGTCTCGTACGTGATGCCCGTGCTCAACGAGGAGGCGGAGATCCGCGCCGCCGTCGAGAGCCTCGTCGCGCAGGACTACCAGGGCCCCTTCGAGGTGCTGCTCGCCCTCGGGCCGAGCGTCGACCGCACCGACGAGGTCGTCGCCGAGATGTCGGCGGCCGACCCGCGCATCCGGAGCATCCGCAACCCGGTCGGCTCGACGCCGGCCGGCCTCAACGTCGCCATCCGGGCCTCGGTGCACCCCGTCACCGTCCGCGTCGACGCGCACTCCGTCCTGCCCCCCGAGTACACGCGGCTCGCGGTCGCGGCCCTGCAGCGCAGCGGGGCCGACAACGTGGGCGGCATCATGCTCGCCGAGGGGCGCACCCCCTTCGAACGGGCGGTGGCGCGCGCGTACGGCAGCCGGGTCGGCCTCGGGGGCACCCCCCACCACGTCGGAGGCGCGGAGGGGCCGGCCGAGACCGCCTACCTCGGCGTCTTCGTGCGCTCCCGCCTGCTCGAGGTCGGCCTCTTCGACGAGGACGTCAAGCGCGGCCAGGACTGGGAGCTCAACCGACGGCTGCGGGCGACCGGAGGAACGGTCTGGTTCACGCCGGAGCTCGTCGTGACCTACCGGCCCCGGCCGAGCCTCCGCAAGCTCGTCCGGCAGTTCGTCGCGACCGGGCTCTGGCGCGGCGAGCTCGCCCGACGGTTCCCGAAGGCGAACACGCTGCGCTACCTCGTGCCGCCGGCCATGGTCGTCGGTGCGGGAGTCGGCCTCGTGGTGGGCCTGGTCGGCGTCGTCGGCGCGGTCGTGGGCAGCCCGTGGGCCTGGGCGCTGCTCGGCTTCGTGGCCCCGGGGGCCTACCTGCTCTTCGTGGTCGCGGCGGCCGTGCTCGCCGCGCGCGGCGAGAGCCTCCGCACGCGGCTGTGGTTTCTCGTAGTCTTGCCCTCCATCCACTTCGGCTGGGGATCCGGCTTCGTCTTCGGCTTCCTGTCGCTCACGAAGAACATCACCGCTCACACCGGGAGGTAGCCGCGCCATGACCTCGCTGCCCACGAGGCCGACCTCCATCGACGAGCTCCGCCGCGTCGCCCAGCCCCCCGAGGTGCGCAGCCGCGCCAACGCCGAGCACTGGACGGCGTCGCTGTACCTGCGTGACGTGTCGCCGTACCTGACGTGGTGGCTGCTGCGGACGAGCGTCACGGCGAACGGCGTGACCGGCTTGATGATCCTGACCGGCTGGGCCACGGCGGCGGCCCTCCTGGTGCCCGGCATCGGCGGCGCGATGCTCGCCCTGGTGCTCGGCCAGCTGCAGATGCTGGTCGACTGCTGCGACGGCGAGGTCGCGCGCTGGCGCGGCACGAGCTCGCCGGCGGGCGTCTTCCTCGACAAGGTCGGCCACTACTCCACCGAGGCGCTCATCCCCGTCGTGCTGGGGGTGCGGGCCGCGGGCTGGCCCTTCGACGCGCCCGCCGACTACCTCTGGACCACGCTCGGGTGCGCGCTCGCTCTCGTCGTGGTGCTGAACAAGGCGCTCAACGACATGGTCCACGTCGCCCGGGCGGCCGCGGGCCTCGACCGCCTGGCCGACAAGCGGGGCGGCGCCACGGTGCCCTCCGGCCGGCTCCTCGCCCGGCTCCGCTCGGCGGCGAGGTTCGTGCCGTTCCACCGGCTCTACCACTCGGTCGAGCTGACGATGCTGGCCGTCCTGGCGGCCGTCGTCGGGCTGGTCGTGGGCGACCCGCTGGGCGCTGACCGTGTGCTCGTCGCCGTGCTGCTGCCGCTCTCGGTGCTCGCGCTCGTCGGGCACTTCGTCGCGATCATGGCCTCGAAGCGGGTCAGGTCCTGAGCGCCGGCGCGGCCGGCCTGCCCCGGGTCGGGGTCGTCAGCCTCACGCAGGGCCGACGGCCGGCCGACCTGACGGCGGGGCTCACGTCGCTCCTCCGGCAGGAGGGCGTCGAGCTCGACGTCGTCTGCGTCGGCAACGGCGGCGGGCCGGGGCCCGTGCCAGACGGGGTCGCCGTGCTCGCGCTGCCCGACAACGTGGGCATCCCCGCCGGCCGCAACCGCGGCGCCGAGGAGGTCTCAGGGGACTGGATCTTCTTCCTCGACGACGACGCCTCCCTCCCCTCGCCGACGTTCCTCGCCGACGCGATCGCCGTGGTGCGCCGCGAGGGCGACGTCGGGCTCCTCCAGCCCCGGGTCGTCGACCCTGCAGGGGCGACGTCGCCTCGCCGGTGGATCCCGCGCATCCGCAAGGGCGAGCCCACCGACAGCGGCGACGTCTTCTCGGTCTGGGAGGGCGCGACGCTCCTGCCCCGCGACGTCTTCGACGCCTGCGGCGGCTGGGGCGAGCCGTACTTCTACGCCCACGAGGGCATCGAGCTCGCCTGGCGCGTCTGGGCGCAGGGCCTCCGCGTGCGCTACGACGGCGACCTGGTCGCCCACCACCCCGCCGTCGACCCGGCCCGTCACGCCGAGTACCACCGCCTGAACGCCCGCAACCGGGTGTGGCTGGCGAAGCGCAACCTCCCGTGGCCGCTCGTGCCCGTCTACGTGGCCTCGTGGACGATCGTCCAGGTGCTGCGCTGGGCCCGCACGCCCGTCCGTCTCGGCCAGTGGTTCGGCGGCTGGGCCGAGGGCTGGCGCACGAGCCCGGGCGGGCGCCGCTCGATCGGGTGGGCCGCCGTGGCCCGGATGGCGAGGGCGGGTCGGCCGCCGGTGATCTAGCCTGGATCAGCCCGGTCGGCACCCTGCCCGGACCGCCACCGATCGGAGGACGACCTCGTGCCCCTGAGACGAGATCTCTCACTCGCCCGCGGACTCGCCCGTCGGGCGTTCCGCTCGCGCCAGCAGCGGCGGCGACTCGAGCGGCTCGACCGCGAGCGGGTCCGTCGCGCGCCGGAGCCCGGCTCCGTCAGGGTCGCCGTCTACTTCGCGGACACGTCCGTGAACATGTACCAGATCCGCCAGTGGTACGCGCCGCTCGCGCACCTCGCCGAGACCTTCCCGGTGGCCATCGTCTCCCGGTCGCCGGGGGCCATGCTCGCGCTGATGGAGGAGTCGCCCGTCCCGGTGGTGTACGCCCGCCAGGTGGCCGACCTGGAGGCCTTCGTGGAGGCGCACCCGCTGGCCGTCACGCTCTACGTCAACCAGAACGCCAAGAACTTCCAGATGATGCGCTACGGGCGCATGTGGCACGTCTTCGTCAACCACGGCGAGAGCGACAAGATGTACATGACCACGAACCAGTTCAAGGCGTACGACTACGCCTTCGTGGCCGGCGACGCCGCGCGGGAGCGCCTCGCCGCGGCCCTCTGGGACTACGACCTCGACGCGAGGGCCGTCCCGGTCGGCCGACCCCAGGCCGACCACACGGCGGGCGACGTGCCCTTCTCGCCCGACGACCGCACCGTGGTGCTCTACGCGCCGACCTGGGAGGGCGACCGGGCGGCCGCGGCCTACGGCTCCATCGCCAGCCACGGCACACGGCTCGTGCCGGCGCTGCTGGCCAGCGGCCGCCACCGGGTCATCTACCGCCCGCACCCGCGGAGCGGTGTCGTGGACCGCGACTACCGGCGGGCCCACGAGGAGATCGTCGCCGCCGTGGCGGCGGCCAACGCCGCCGATCCGACGGCCCAGCACGTCTACGACGCCGGGGGGGAGCTCGGCTGGCAGCTCGCGGTCGCCGACGTCGCGATCAGCGACATCTCGGCGATGGTCTACGACCGCCTGGCGACCGGTCGGCCCCTCGTGGTCACCCGCCCCACGTCGCCGCTGGCGGACGTCGACGAGCGGGGCTACCTCGGCTCGGCGGAGTGGTTGACCGCGGACGACGCGTCGCAGGTGGTGGAGGTCCTGGACAGGGTCCAGGCGGACCCGGAGGCGCAGGGGCGCCTGCAGCACTGGGTGCGGCACCACTTCGGCGACACGGCCCCCGGGGCGGCGACGCAGCGGTTCGAGGCCGCCGTCGCCCGTCTCGTGGCCCGGCGCGACGAGTACGCCGCGCGGGACCCCCAGCCCCCGCGTGCCATAGAGGAGGCGGATCCGTCGGACACCGGCGACGACGGACTCTAGGGCATCCAGTCACCGGTGATGCATGCCCGGGCGGCACGGCATCTGGAGTTCTGTGCGCAGGACGCGTACTCATGATGCATGCCTGAGCCCTCGTCGCCCGCCGCCCACCTCTTCGGCGATCGAGTCCGCCAGGAGCGCCAGCGCCTGGGGCTCAGCCAGGACGAGGTGGCGCACCTCGCCGGCATGAACGTGTCGAACTACGGCAAGATCGAGCGAGGGGTCGGCAACCCCGTGCTGCACACGATCGTGCGCCTGGCCGTCGTGCTGGGCGTCGACCCGGCGACCTTCGTCACGGGGATGAGCGCGGAGCACCTGCCGCCCGTGATCGAGACCTTCACCGCGGCCGAGTACGTCGCCGAGCGACGCGCCCGCTCCGGCCGCTGAGCTCGGCGGCCGTCAGAAGCTGAACCGCCACAGGTACTCGTCTCCGCCGGGGCGGAACCAGCGGACGACGGCGATGCCCCGCCGCTCGAGCTCCGGGCCGATGACGCTGACGCTCATCGAGCCGCCGGGCTCGAGCCGCGAGGTCGCCACGGGCACGAGGAGGCCGGTGTCGAGCAGCGTCACCCGGAGGTCGAGCAGGGGCTCGTCGCCCACGTTGAGGAGACGCTGCACCCGCGGGCCACGAGAGCGGTCGACGGCGAGGGGGACGGGGTAGGCGGTCGTGGTGTCCATGGCGTGACCGTAGGTCGTCCCGCCGACACTCGTGCGGTCAGCCTGTGGGCGACGGGGCCGTGGGGAGGGACGGCGGCGACGGACGGGGTGGCTAGCTGTGGATCTCGAGAGGGAAGGCGGCGGGTGCCGGGCCGAAGGCCGTCCTGGCGCTCTGCACGACCTTGCGTCCGAGCGCGTGGTTGCCCGCGCCTCCCACGACGGCTCCGATGCCGAACGGTGCGGCACGGCCGAGGATGCTGGCGCCCTGCGAGGCGGCGAAGCGGCGGACGAACTGCTTCCGCACCTTGCCCATGAGGCCGTCGATGGCGGTCTTGGGCAGCTTCTGGGTCACGAGCTCGCCCCAGAACGCCGTGCGGGCCGGCGCGGTGCCCAGGGCTTCTCCGGCGAACTGGCGCACGAGCGAGGCGCCCGGCGCCCCGAGCAGCATCGCCATGACCAGGGCACGGGCCCGGTCGGGGTCGGTCAGGGCGATGCCGTGCACCTCCGTCACGGACTGGGAGAAGAGGGCGCTGGCCTCGAGGAAGCCCGCGGTCTCGACGCCGGAGAGCGCCAGGGAGATGCCCCAGCCGATGCCGGGGACGACCGCGCTGGCACCGACCGCGGCCCCGCCCGCCGTGACGGCGGTCAGGTACTCGCGCTCGAGCATCCGCACGAGCTTCTCGGGCGTCGCCTTCGGGTGACGACGACGGAGCCGTCGCACGTGGGCGACCGCCACCGGCCGCTGCACCGCGAGGACCGCGTCGAGGCGCCGGAGCCACGGCGACTCGGTGAACGGACCGGACCCGTCGGCCTCGGCGACGACGTCGGACGGGACGGGCGGGAGCGGCTGCGGGGTCTCGGGCACGGTCTGGTCGGGCATCGCTGGAGCCTACGCCGCCGGGCGGGGAGGGTGGTCGGAGGCGTACCGGGCCAGCGCCTCGTCGAGGGGGCCGTCGAGGACGAGCCGACCGCCGTCGAGGTACAGGCCCCTCGAGCAGAAGCGCTTGAGGTCCCGCTCGTTGTGCGAGACGAGGAAGAGGGTCCGGCCGTCGGCGAGCATCTCTTCTATGCGTGCGTAGCACTTCTCGCGGAACGCCTTGTCGCCCACCGCCAGGACCTCGTCGACCAGGATGACCGGCTCGTCGAGCCGGGAGATGACGGAGAAAGCGATGCGCACCTTCATGCCGCTGGAGAGGTGCTTGTAGGGGGTGTCGACGAACGCGGAGATCTCGGCGAAGTCGATGATCTCGTCGAAGCGCTCGTCGATCTCGGCCCGGCTCATGCCGTGCAGGCCGGCCGTCAGGTAGACGTTGTCGCGGACCGTCAGGTCGGCGACGAACCCTCCGGTGATCTCGATCAGCGGAGCCACCCCGCCGACGACCGAGACGGTGCCGGTGTCGGGGAGGATCACCTCCGCGACGAGCTTCAGCAGCGTGGACTTGCCCTGCCCGTTCCGCCCGACGACCCCGATCGCCTCGCCCCGCTGCACGGTGAAGCTGACGCCGCGGAGCGCCCAGAACTCGCCGGGGCGCGACCGGCGGCTGCTGTCGGAGAAGAGGTCCTTGAACGACCGGCGGCCGCGCTTGTTGCGGCGGAACCGGATGCCGACGTCGTCGACCCGGATGACGGGGGCGTCGCCCTCCTCGACGGTCGCCCGCCCTGGCCGCGTGCTCGAGGTCATCAGATCTCCTTCAGGACGGCGCGCTCGCTCGAGCGGAAGACCGCGAGCCCGACGGCGAGGAGCAGGAAGCACATGCCGGCGCCGACGAGGGCCTCCGTCAGGTCGAGCTGCTCGGGGAAGAACGCGGAGCGGTACAGCCCGAAGATGCCGCTCAGCGGGTTGAAGGCCGCGAGGAGGTGGAGGCTCTCGGGCAGGTCACGGGTGCCGTAGATGATCGGCGACGCGTAGAACAGGAAGCGCAGGGCGAGCTTCGTCGCGCGCTCGAGGTCTCGGAAGAAGACCACGAGGGGAGCGACGAGGAGGCCCACCCCGGCGACGAGGACCGCCTGCAGGGCCATCGCGACCGGGAAGAACACGACCTGCCAGTGCAGCTGGGCGCCGCCGAGGACGGCGAAGAGCGCGAGGACGGGCAGGCTGAGGGCGAACTCGATGCCCTTCGAGGCGACCAGGCGGAGCACCCAGATCGTCCGGGGGATCTTCGTGGACCGCACGAGCTTCGCCTCGCGGAGGAACGCGCGGGTGCTGTCGGAGACCGCACCGGTGAACCACATCCACGGCAGGAGGCCGCTGAGGAGGAAGACGATGTAGGGGTCGTCGCCCACCGACCGGCGGAACACCACCTGGAAGACGAAGAAGTAGATCCCCGCCATGACCAGCGGGTCGAGGATCGACCACACGTAGCCCAGAGCCGAGGTGCTGTACCGGACCTTCAGGTCACGGCTCGTGAGGAGCCACAGGGTCTGGCGGTAGCGCGCCGACGACGATCGCCGAGGGCGCTCGGCCTGGGCTGTGCTCACGGGTGTCCTCTGCGGTCAGGGACACCTCGGGGGCAGGGCGAGCCTCGACGGCCAGGTCGCCCGACGTGCTGGTGGTCAGTCGGGCTGACGGTCAGACGAACAGGTTCGCGCGCTCGAGGTCCTCCGCGAAGTCGACCTCGACGGCGTAGAGGTCGGAGATGTCCACGGGCTCAAAGAGTAGCCCGTCCTGGTCGATGGCCAGTTCGATGCCGCGCTCGAAGTAGTCCTGGGCGTCGACCTTGCCGAGCTGGCGCAGCAGGGCGGGCTTGTCGGCCCGGGAGACGTAGTTGATGCCGACGGCCTCGCCGAGGCCGTGCTTGACCTGCTTCGAGAGCTCGGCGATGTAGCCCTCGGCGTCGGTCGTGTACTTGACCTCCTCGTCGGAGACCTTGGAGGTGTTCACCGTCACGAACGACTGGTCGTCGCGCACGAGGCGCGCGGCACGGCGGAGCGCCTCGGGGTCGAAGACGACGTCGCCGTTCATCCACAGGACTCCGCCCGCCGAGCTGGCGCGGAGCGCGCGCATGAGGCTCTTCGAGGTGTTGGTCTGGTCGTACTGCTCGTTGTAGACGAACGACGCGTGCGGGAAGGCCTCGACGATGTGCTCGAACTTGTACCCGACGACCACGGTGACGCGCGCACGGGGGCCGAAGGCGGCGTGGATGTTCTCGAACTGCTGCTGCATGATGGTGCGGCCGTCGCTCAGCTCGGTGAGCGACTTGGGCAGCGAGCGGCCGAGGCGGCTGCCGAGGCCGGCGGCGAGGATGACGACCTGCTGGGTCGCGAGCTCGGCGGCGCGGTCGCTGCTGCTGTTCTTGCTCGAGGCGTTCGTGGTCACGGGGTCTCCTTGGCGTCTGCCCCGTCGGCGGTGATCTGGCGACGGAGGGGGGCGAGAGCGGACTGGTCGCCGTTCTCCCGGTGCCCCGCCGGTGGGGATCGGGCCCGTCCCGGGCGTCGATCCTCGTCTCGTGTTCGAGCGGTGTTCACCGCGGAGCTTCGATCTGGACACGTCATCGTGCTCGGCACAGACTACCGGCAGACCCCGTCCGGCGTCTCGTGGAGCCCGAGTCGTGACCGTTCCGTGATGCGCGCGGCCGGGCCGCCGGGGCACCGGGGCGTTGGTACGGTGGGCACATGGCCCTCGCGCGCGACGATCAGGACGACGTCGCCGATGCCGACTCCACCGTGAGCGGACGGGCCGCCGAGCTGCCCCGGGGGGACGACATGAGCGACGACGTGACGACCGGCGACGAGCCGGGGGAGGCGCGGGCCGAGGCCTCGGGGGAGGCCACGACGCCGGGGGCGGGCACGGCCGAGCGCCCCGCCGCCGCTGCTGCGCGGACGGCCCGACCCGCCGCGAAGCGCAAGCCGGCGTCGACGCGGACCGCCGCCGACCGGTCGGCGGCGGCGAAGAAGGCCGCCGCGACGAGGGCCGCGAACGCTCGCGCCCGTGCCGCCGCGGCTGCCGCGGCCGCGGCTGCCGAGGCCGCCGAGGCGGAGGCGGAGGCCGAGGCCGCAGCCCGGGCGGACGACGCGGTGGCGGCGCGAGCCACGGAGGCGGCCGTCGTCGAGACGGAGCCGGAGGTCGACGCCCAGCCCGAGCCCGCCGTCGAGCCGGAGCCGGAGCCCGCCGTCGAGCCCGAGTCCGAGCCGGAGCCAGAGCCCATCGTCGAGCCCGAGCTCGAGCCCGCCGTCGAGCCCGAGCCCGAGCAGGACCTCACGACCGACCCGGAGCCGGACGTCGACGGCGCCTCTCCCGTGCCCGACGTCGACGCCGACGCCGACGCCGAGACCGATGCCGACGCCGACGCCGAGACGGGCGCCCGTGCCGACGAGGTGCCCGCGGCGGACCCCGACGAGCGCCCCGTCGTGCTCTCGATCAAGGGCGTCGGCAAGCGCTACGGGGGCACCGTCGCCGTCGAGGGCGTCGACCTCGAGGTGCGCGCCGGCTCCTTCTACGGCATCGTCGGCCCCAACGGCGCCGGCAAGACCACGACCCTCTCGATCGTCACCGGGCTCCTCCGCCCCGACGAGGGCAGCGTCACCGTCCTCGGCGCCGACGTGTGGAGCGACCCCGCCGCCGCCAAGCGCGCCCTCGGCGTGCTGCCCGACCGCCTCCGGCTGTTCGACCGGCTCACCGGCGCGCAGCTCCTCTACTACTCCGCCACCCTCCGGGGCCTCGACGGCGCCACGGCCCGCAAGCGGTCGGCGGACCTCGCGACGGCGTTCGGGCTGCAGGACGCCCTCGGCCGCCTCGTGAGCGACTACTCCGTCGGCATGACGAAGAAGATCGCGCTGGCGGCGGCGGTCATCCACTCGCCGCGGGTGCTCGTGCTCGACGAGCCCTTCGAGTCCGTCGACCCCGTGTCGGCGGCGACCGTCACCGACGTGCTCCAGCGGTACGTCGCCGGCGGCGGGACGGTCCTGCTCTCGAGCCACAGCATGGACCTCGTCGAGCGCATCTGCGACTGCGTCGCGGTCATCGTCGACGGCCACGTGCTGGCGAGCGGCAGCGTCGAGGAGGTCCGCGCGGGCCGGTCGCTCGAGCAGGCCTTCGTCGAGATCGCGGGCGGCCGCGCCGTCACGGAGGGCATGGAATGGTTGCAGAGCTTCTCCGACTGAGGCTGCAGACGATCGCGAACACGGTGCGCTTCGGCCCCCGTCGCCTCACGATCTCCGTGGTCTCGGTCCTCCTCGTCCTCCTCGTCTCGCTCGCGTTGGCCGGCCTCGTCGGCAGCCTCCGCGACTCCCCCCTCTCCGACACACGGGCCCTCGTCGTGGGCGGCGGGTCCCTGCTGATGCTCGGCTTCGCCGTGGTGCCGTTCGCGACCGTCCGGCCGGCCTGGAGCGACCCTCGCCGCCTGGCCGTCCTGGGCGTCCCGGAGGGGCCGGCCGCCGCCGGGCTCGCCCTGGGCTCCCTGGTCGGCCTGCCGACCCTCGCGCTGCTCGTGCTGTCGACCGGCTACGTGCGGTCATGGGACTCCGGGGCCGACGTCGCCGGCCTGGCCGTCGTCGCTGCCGTCCTGGCCGGGCTCACGGCCTGCGGCCTGCTGCTCGTCGCCTCGACGGTGAACACCGTGGTGCTGACCACGAAGCGGTCGCGGCAGTTCCTCGCCGCGGGCGGCGTCGTGCTGGCGCTGCTGCTCGTGCCGCTGGTCGTCGACCTCGTCCGAGCGTCCCTCCCCGGGGCGTCGGGAACGGGCGTCGTGGCCGACTCGCTGGCCTGGACGCCGTTCGGCGCCGCGCTCGCGCTGCCGGGCCACGCGGCCGCGGGCGAGACGGGCCGGGTCGTCGCCGACCTGGCCGTCGCGCTGCTGACGCTGGCCCTGCTGTGGCTGGCCTGGCGCCTCCTCGTGGCCCGGGCCTTCGTCGACCAGCCCGAGCCCGACGTGGCCGACGAGGCGGCCGGCCTCGGCTGGTTCGACTTCGTCGTCGCGAGCCCCACCGGGGCGGTGGCGGCCCGCAGCCTCACCTACTGGGCGCGTGACGCCCGCTACCGCATGTCGCTCGTGATCCTGCCCATCCTGCCGCTGCTCGTGCTGCCGCTCGGCATCGCGGGCGTCAGCTGGAACTGGCTCGCGCTCGTGCCCGTGCCCCTGATGTGCCTCATCCTCGGGTTCCTGCCCCACAACGACGTCGCCTACGACAGCACGGCCTTGTGGCTGCACGTCGCGGCCGACACCCGGGGCCTCGCCGACCGGGTGGGGAGGCTCGCGCCCCCGCTGATGCTCGGCGTGCCCCTGGTCGTGGTGGGCTCGCTCGTCGCGGTCTGGGGCTTCGGCGACTGGACGGCCCTGCTGCCCGAGCTCGGCGTCAGTGCCGGGCTGCTGCTGAGCGGCCTCGGCCTGTCGAGCGTCGTGTCGGCCGCCATGCCGTACCCCGCGGTGCGCCCGCACGACGACCCGTTCCAGCAGCCGCAGGCGAACGGCGGGGCGGCCGTCACCGCCCAGGTCACGATGATCGGCGGGGCCCTGCTGCTCACCGGCCCCGCGTTCTGGTTCGCCGGGCGTCACCTGCTCGCCGGCGTCGAGCCGGCGGGTGCCTGGTCGTTCGCGGCGGGCCTCGGCGTGGGCCTCGTCGCGCTGGTCGTGGGCGTCGTCGTCGGTGCGCGGGTGTTCGCCCGGCGCGCACCGGAGCTGCTCGCCTTCACGCTGCGCAGCTGAGTCGCCTCGACGTACGATGGTCGCCATGAGCAACACGGAAACCGGCGGTGGCCTCGACGTCCTCGATCGCGAGCTCGAGAAGCTCCTCACCGAGGAGGCGATCGACCCGGGCGACCACGAGCGCTTCTCGCACTACGTGAAGAAGGACAAGATCATGGAGTCGGCGCTGAGCGGCAAGCCCGTCAAGGCGCTCTGCGGCAAGAAGTGGACCCCGGGGCGCGACCCGGAGAAGTTCCCCGTCTGCCCGACCTGCAAGGAGATCTACGAGAAGATGAAGGGCGAGTAGCCCTCACCGCCTCACTCGTAGACGGTCGGCAGGACGGGCTCGCCGCGACCCAGCCGGAAGGCGCCCGCGGGCAGCTCCGCGACCGCCGCCTCCCGGTGCTCCCTCGCCCGTCGGGTGCCCGCCTCGCCCAGCCACCGGTCATCGACCACCCCGTCGACGACGAGGTCGACCAGGAGCGCGCGCTCGCCCTCACGGGGCTCGGCGTCGTCGACACGGACGACCTCCTGCTGCGCGACTCCCGACGTCAGGGTGCGCACCGGCGACTTGGGGCCGCCGACCGTGGCCTTGTCGGCCGACTTCTTGGCGACCGACACCCACCGGCCGTCGTCGTCCTGCCGGGCGACGAGCTTGAAGACCATCCCGGCCGCGGGGTGGCCCGAGCCGGAGACGACCGACGTGCCGACGCCGTAGCTGTCGACCGGGGCGGCGCGGAGGGCGGCGATCGTGTACTCGTCGAGGTCGTTCGTCACCGTGATGCGGGTGCCGGTGGCACCGAGGTCGTCGAGCTGGCGGCGCACCTGGGCCACCAGCGAGGGCAGGTCTCCGCTGTCGATGCGGACGGCCCCGAGGCCGGTGCCCGCCACCTCGACGGCGGTGCGGACGGCGGCCTCGATGTCGTAGGTGTCGACGAGCAGGGTGGTGCCCGGGCCGAGGGTCGCGACCTGCGCCCGGAAGGCGTCCTCCTCGGAGTCGTGCAGCAGCGTGAAGGCGTGGGCGGCCGTGCCCATCGTCGGGACGCCCCAGGTGCGACCGGCCTCCAGGTTGCTCGTCGCGCCGAAGCCCGCGATGTACGCCGCGCGCGCGGCGGCGACGGCGCTCCGCTCGCCGGTGCGGCGCGAGCCCATCTCGGCGAGGGGCCGGCCGTCGGCGGCGGAGACCATGCGGGCCGCCGCGCTGGCCACGGCCGAGTCGTAGTTGAAGACGCTCAGGGCCAGGGTCTCGAGCAGCACGCCCTCGGCGAAGGTCGACTCGACCACGAGCAGGGGCGAGCCGGGGAGGTAGACCTCGCCCTCGGCGTAGCCGCGGATCGTGCCCGAGAACCGGTAGTCGGCGAGCCAGTCGAGCGTGGCGCCGTCGACGATGTGGCCCTCGCGCAGCCACTCGAGCTCGGCGTCGCCGAAGCGGAACCGGGCGAGCTCGGCGAGGAAGCGCCCCGTGCCGGCGACGACGCCGTAGCGCCGCCCCTCCGGCAGCCGTCGCGCGAAGAGCTCGAAGACGCTCTCGCGGTGGGCGGTGCCGGCCCGCAGGGCCGCCTCCACCATGGTGATCTCGTACCGGTCGGTCAGCAGTGCACTGGTCACGCGGCCCAGCCTACGGGCGGAGGGCCCGGTAGGCTCGACGCGTGACGGACGCACCCCTCGGAGTCTTCGACAGCGGAGTCGGCGGGCTGACCGTGTCGCGGGCCATCATCGACCAGCTGCCCCGCGAGTCGGTCCTTTACGTCGGCGACACCGTGCACTCGCCCTACGGGCCCAAGCCGATCGCCGACGTCCGTCGCTACGCGCTCGCCGTGATGGACGACCTCGTGGCGCAGGGCGTCAAGCTGCTCGTGATCGCCTGCAACACCGCCTCCGCCGCCGTGCTCCGCGACGCCCGTGAGCGCTACACGATCGGCAGCGGGATCCCGGTCGTCGAGGTCATCCAGCCGGCCGTCCGCTCCGCCGTGCAGCAGACCCGCACGAAGCGGATCGGCGTCATCGGCACCGAGGGCACGGTCAACAGCCGGGCCTACGAGGACGCCTTCGCGGCCGCCGCCGACCTGCAGCTCTTCACGCAGGCCTGCCCGCGCTTCGTCGAGTTCGTGGAGGCGGGCGACACCTCGAGCGCCGAGCTCCGGGCCGTGGCCGAGGAGTACCTGGCGCCCCTCCGCGCCGAGCGGGTCGACACCCTCGTGCTCGGCTGCACGCACTACCCGTTGATGTCGGCGGCGATCCAGTACGTGATGGGGCCGGAGGTGCGGCTCGTCTCGAGCGCGGACGAGACGGCCGCCGACGTGTACCGGACGCTCGTCGACCACGATCTCGAGGCCACCGGCTCCGCTCCGCCGCGGTACGAGTTCGACGCGACCGGACCCGACAAGTCGTCGTTCCTCCGGCTCGCCAAGCGCTTCCTCGGGCCCGAGATCTCGAGGGTGGGCCACCTCGAGACCGGGGCCATCGAGCTGCCCGGCGCCGCCCGCGCCCGCCGCGCCTCCTGACCACCGCACCGACCTCCGCAGCACCGACCTCCGCAGCACCGACCCGACAGGGGACCCCCATGAGCGACACCACCACCACCGAGACCGTCCGCGTCGACGGCCGCCGCCTCGACCAGCTCCGCCCCGTCACCATCGAGAAGGGCTGGAGCGCCCAGGCGGAGGGCAGCGCCCTCGTCTCGTTCGGCGGCACCAAGGTGCTCTGCACCGCCTCCTTCACGAACGGCGTGCCGCGCTGGCTGGCCGGCAAGGGCAAGGGCTGGGTCACGGCCGAGTACTCGATGCTGCCCCGCGCGACGAACTCGCGCAACGACCGCGAGAGCGTGAAGGGCAAGATCGGCGGCCGCACGCACGAGATCTCGCGCCTGATCGGCCGCAGCCTCCGGGCCGTCGTCGACACGAAGGCCCTCGGCGAGAACACGATCGTGCTCGACTGCGATGTGCTGCAGGCCGACGGCGGCACCCGGACCGCCGCCATCACCGGGGCCTACGTCGCGCTCGCGCAGGCGATCGAGTGGGGCCGCGAGAAGAAGTTCATCGCGCAGAAGGCGACGCCGCTCACCGACAGCGTCGCGGCCGTCTCGGTGGGCATCGTCGACGGTCGCCCGATGCTCGACCTCGCCTACGTCGAGGACGTGCGCGCCGAGACCGACATGAACGTCGTCGTCACCGGCTCGGGGCTCTTCGTCGAGGTGCAGGGCACCGCCGAGGGCGCGCCCTTCGACCGCAGCGAGCTCGGCCTGCTGCTCGACCTGGCCGTCGCGGGCGGGGCCGACCTGACGGCCGTCCAGCGTGAGGTGCTGGGCGCGTGATCCGGGTCGTCATCGCGACGCACAACCAGGGCAAGGTCGCCGAGCTCCGACGCATCCTCGCCGAGACGGCGCCGGGCGTCGAGCTCGTGGCGTACGACGGCCCCGAGCCCGTCGAGGACGGCGACACGTTCGCCGCGAACGCCCTCATCAAGGCGCGGGCGGCCGCGGCCCACACCGGCCTCCCGTCGCTCGCCGACGACAGCGGCATCTCGGTCGACGCCCTCGGCGGGGCCCCCGGCATCCACTCCGCCCGGTACGCCGGCACGCGGGACGACGACGACAACATCGACCTCCTGCTGGCGAACCTGGTCGGCGTGCCCGACCGCGCGGCGCACTTCTCGTGCGCCGCGGCCCTGGTGGTGCCCGGCCCCGACGGCTCGACGGAGCTCGAGCACGTCGAGTACGGCGAGTGGCCGGGGGCCGTGCTGGAGGCGCGGGTCGGCACGGGCGGGCACGGCTACGACCCGGTGTTCCGCCCCGAGGGCGAGACCCGCAGCTCGGCCGAGCTCACGCCGGACGAGAAGAACGCGGTCAGCCACCGCTCACGCGCGTTCCGCGCGATCGCGCCGCACGTGGCGGCGCTGGCGGGCTGACGGCCCGGCGCGCTGACGGCCCGGCGGGCTGACGGCCCGGCCGTCAGGCCTGCGTCGGCGCCGTCTCGACGGGCGCCGCGTCGTCGGCCGTGCCGTCGGTCGCGGCGCTGTCGCCCTCGTGCTTCTTCGCCTGGTGCACCCCGTGGAGGTAGTGGATCGCGATGGGGATGACCGTCGCCAGCACCGCGCCGAGCAGGATCAGGTCGATGTAGGCGCTGACGAAGTCGGCCACCGGCGGGATGTGGCCGATGCCGAAGCCGGTGAGCGTCACGCCGAGGCCCCACACCACCGCGCCGATCGCGTTGAAGAGCGAGTAGCGCCGGTAGCTCATGTGGGCCACGCCCGCCATGATCGGGGCGAAGGTGCGCACGACCGGCACGAAGCGCGCGATGATGACGGCCATCGGCCCGAACCGCTCGAAGAAGGCGTTGGTGCGCTTGACGTTCGCCACGCTGAAGAGCCCGCTCTCCTTCCGCTCGAAGATGCGGGGCCCGACCTTGTGGCCGATCAGGTAGCCGAGCTCGCCGCCCGCGAACGCGGCGATCGCGATGAAGATCGCGATCAGCCAGATGGGCAGCCCCAGGGCGCCGGGGTTGGTCGCGGCCAGGATGCCGGTGATGATCAGCAGCGTGTCGCCGGGGAAGAGGAAGCCGACGAGCAGCCCGGTCTCGGCGAAGACCAGGAGGCAGACGCCCACCACGGCCCAGGGGCCGAAGGCCGACAGGAGGTACTCGGGGTCGAGCCACGAGATGGTCGCCAGGGGCAGCATCGGTCTCTCTTCGGGTGCGGGCGGCCCTGGGGTCGACCGGGTGCGGCCGACGAGGGCCGTCGACCGGTGATGGGGACAATGTAGTGGGCCCGCGGGGCCCCGCGGCTCGGAGGTGGCCGAGAGCACCCGGTGCCCGGGTCGCCTGGTGCGGGAGAAGGGACTTGAACCCTCACGCTCGAAAGCACAGGAACCTAAATCCTGCGTGTCTGCCAGTTTCACCACTCCCGCCGGAGCGGGCAGAGTCTACCGGCTGGCCGTGGGGGAGTCGCGGGTCGGCCCGCGCAGGAGGCCTGCCCTCAGCGGCGGTCGCGCGGCACGTGCGGCGAGTACCGCGGCACGTAGCGCAGCAGGATCGCGGCCCCCGCGAGGCCCAGCAGGCCCATGACCCCGCTGGCCACGGAGATCGACACGAGCGCCGTCAGCCCCGAGATGAGCAGCGGCGCCGCCGCGCTGCCCGCGTCGCCGGTGAAGCGCCAGGCGCCGAGGAAGGGAGCGGGGTCGGCCCGGTCGGCGAGGTCCGCGCCGAGCGTCATGAGGATCCCGCTGCCGATGCCGTTCGCCAGCGACATGAACATCGCCACGGCGATGAACCAGCCCACCCGCGCGTCGAGGTCGTGGGTGAGCGACAGCGCCAGGTACGAGACGCTGAGCCCGACCATCGAGGGCACCGCGCTCCAGAGCCGTCCCCAGCGGTCCATGATCTGGCCGCTCGTGTAGAAGAGCGCGAAGTCGACGGCGCCGGCGATGCCGATCACGAGGGCGGTCTGCGGGGCGTCGACGCCGATGCTGACGGCCCACAGCGGCAGGATCACCTGGCGACCCGCGCGCATGGCGCCGATCAGGGCCGCCCCGCTGCCGAGACGGAGGAGGACGCCACGGTGGCGGGCGAGCGTCGCGAACAGGCCCCGCGCCTCCTTCTCGACCGCGACCTCGCCGGGCGTCGGGCCCGCCGTCGCACCGGCGGCGGGGTCGACCGGCGACCCGGCGGCGGCCGCGGCGGCCCGGCGCTCGCCGAGGACGGCCGTGGGGTCGCGCAGCACGAGCAGGACGGCCGCGGCGCCGAGGCAGCCCCCGACGTGGATCCAGAACGCCGACTGGGTCGAGCCGGTGAGGTGGATGACCCCGGCAGCCAGGAAGGGGCCGACGAAGAAGCCGAACCGGAAGACGCCGCCGAGGCTCGAGAGGGCCCGCGCGCGGATCTCGACCGGCACGAAGCTCGTCATGAACGCGTGCCGGGCCAGCGCGAAGACCGCCGTCGAGAGGCCGATCAGGAGGACGCCGAGGGCCAGCACCCACTCGTTCGGGGCCGCGACGCAGGTCAGCAGGCCGACCGTGCTCACGAGGGCCGCCGAGATCATGGCGGTGCGCTCGCCGATGCGGGAGACCAGCCACCCGCTCGGGACGTCGCCGATCAGCTCGCCGACGAGGATGAGCGCCGCGACGAAGGCGGCGAACGGGAGGCTGGCCCCCAGGTCGCTCGCGACGACCGGGATGATCGGGATGATCGCCCCCTCGCCGATCGCGAAGAGGGCGGCCGGCAGGAACGCCGCGAGGGCGACCGACCGGAGGGAGGCGGCGGGGGTGGGGGACGACATGACGCCCGCCACACTATGCCCGGCCCCGCGGGCTCGTCGGCGCCGCCCGCCCGACGTCGGGGGCGCTGCCTACACTGGAGGGATGAAGGTACTGGCAGCGATGAGCGGCGGCGTCGACTCGGCGGTGGCGGCGGCACGGGCCGTCGAGGCGGGGCACGACGTCGTGGGGGTCCACCTGGCGCTGAGCCGGATGCCGGGAACGCTCCGCACGGGCAGCCGCGGCTGCTGCACCATCGAGGACAGCATGGACGCGCAGCGCGCGGCCGACCTGATCGGCATCCCGTACTACGTGTGGGACTTCTCCGAGCGCTTCAAGCTCGACGTGGTCGACGACTTCGTCGCCGAGTACTCGGCTGGCCGCACCCCCAACCCGTGCATGCGCTGCAACGAGCGGATCAAGTTCGCCGCGCTGCTCGAGAAGGCCCTCGCGCTCGGCTTCGACGCGGTCTGCACCGGCCACTACGCGACCATCGTCACCGACGACCAGGGGCAGCGCGAGCTGCACCGCGCCTCCGCCTGGGCGAAGGACCAGTCGTACGTGCTCGGGGTGCTCACCGCCGAGCAGCTCGCGCACTCGATGTTCCCGCTCGGCGCCACGCCGTCGAAGGCCGAGGTGCGCGCCGAGGCCGCCGCCCGCGGCTTCAGCGTCGCGACCAAGCCCGACAGCCACGACATCTGCTTCATCCCCGACGGCGACACCCGCGGTTGGCTCGCCGAGCGGGTCGGCGCCGAGACCGGCGACATCCTCGACCGCAGCGGGGCCCGCATCGGCACCCACGAGGGCGCGCACGCCTTCACCGTCGGGCAGCGGAAGGGGCTCGCCATCGGGTTCCCGTCCGACGACGGCAAGCCGCGCTTCGTGCTCGAGGTGCGTCCGGTCGACAACACCGTCGTCGTGGGCCCGAAGGAGGCGCTCGAGATCGCCGAGATCGCCGGCGGCTCGTACACGTGGGCGGGTGCGGCCCCGGCCGACCCCACCGTGCCGTTCGCCTGCGACGTCCAGATCAGGGCCCACTCCGACCCCGAGCCCGCGACGGCGCGCGTGACGGAGGTCGAGGGTAAGAAGGAGCTCGTGATCACTCCCCACGAGCCCCTCAGCGGCGTCGCCCCCGGGCAGACCGCCGTCGTCTACGTCGGCACCCGCGTGCTCGGCCAGTGCACGATCGACCGCACGGTCAGCGCCGTGCCGGTCTCGGCCTAGGGGGCTCGAGGTGGCCGACATCGCCGCCGCCGCCGCTGACGCCGAGGTGCCCGACGACCTCGCGACCGCGCGCGACGAGGTCGAGGCGCTGACGTCGCGCGTGCTCGAGCTGCGCGACCAGTACTACGAGGGCAACGCCTCGACGGTGAGCGACGCCGACTACGACGCCCTCGTGCGTCGCCTCGACGCCCTCGAGCGCGCCCACCCCGAGCTGCAGAAGCCCGACAGCCCGACGCAGACCGTGGGCGGCCGGGCCGAGACGACGCAGTTCGCGCCGGTCGAGCACGCCGAGCGCATGCTCAGCCTCGACAACGTCTTCAGCGACGACGAGCTCGCCGAGTGGGCGGGCAAGGTCGAGCGCGACGCCGGCGCCGAGCGCGTGCGCTTCCTCTGCGAGCTCAAGATCGACGGCCTCGCGATCAACCTGCGCTACGAGCACGGCGTGCTCGTCACGGCCGCCACCCGCGGCGACGGGGTCGTCGGCGAGGACGTCACGGCGAACGTGCTCACCATGGGCACGATCCCCGAGCGGCTCAGCGGCACCGGGCACCCGGCGATCGTCGAGGTGCGGGGCGAGATCTTCTTCCCCGTCGCCGAGTTCGACCAGCTGAACGCCCGGCAGCGCGAGGCCGGCGAGCGCGTCTTCGCGAACCCGCGCAACGCCGCGGCCGGCTCGCTGCGCCAGAAGATCGAGGGCAAGAGCCCGGCCAAGCGCGAGCTGATGGACGCGCGGCTGCGCAGCCTGCGGATGCTCGTGCACGGCATCGGCGCCTGGCCCGTCCGCGAGCTCGAGCGCGACACCGAGGTCCGCGCCCAGAGCGAGGTCTACGAGCTGCTCGCGTCGTGGGGCCTGCCGACCTCGACGCACTACCGCGTGTACGACACCGTGCCCGAGGTCGCCCGGTTCATCCACGACTACGGGGTCAGGAGGTCGTCGGTCGAGCACCAGATCGACGGCATCGTCGTCAAGGTCGACGACCTCGCGCTCCACGACGAGCTCGGGGCGACGAGCCGGGCGCCCCGGTGGGCCACGGCCTTCAAGTACCCGCCGGAGGAGGTCAACACCGAGCTTCTCGACATCGTCGTGAGCGTCGGCCGCACCGGCCGCGCCACGCCGTTCGCGGTGATGCGCAAGGTCGAGGTGGCCGGCAGCGAGGTCCGCCAGGCGACGCTCCACAACCAGCACGTCGTCCGCGCCAAGGGCGTGCTGATCGGCGACACCGTCGTGCTCCGCAAGGCCGGCGACGTGATACCCGAGGTGCTCGGCCCGGTGGTCGAGCTCCGCGACGGCAGCGAGCGCGAGTTCGTCATGCCCGTCGACTGCCCCGAGTGCGGCACCCCGCTGGCCCCGGCGAAGGAGGGCGACGTCGACCTGCGCTGCCCGAACGCCGAGAGCTGCCCGGCGCAGGTGCGCGGGCGCGTCGAGCACATCGCCTCCCGCGGCTCGCTCGACGTCGAGGGGCTCGGCGAGGTCGCGGCGGCCGCGCTGACCCAGCCCGTCGAGCCCGCCGAGCCGCCGCTCCGCACCGAGGCCGGGCTCTTCGACCTGACGATGGCCGACGTCTTCCCCGTCAAGGTCGTCGTCCGCGACTCCGAGACCGGCATGGAGAAGCTCGGCGACGACGGCGCGCCCAAGCTCGTCACGCCCTTCCGTCGTCGCCGCGGCAAGGCCGACGGCCCGTTCGACCCCGAGGCGGCCGAGTTCGCCGGCGACGAGACCAGCGTGCCGTCGAAGACGGCCATCGAGATGCTCGCCAACCTGCAGGCGGCGAAGACCAGCCCGCTCTGGCGGATCCTCGTCGGGCTGAGCATCCGCCACGTCGGCCCCGTGGCCGCCCGCGCGCTCGCGAACCACTTCGGCTCGCTCCACGCGATGCGCTCTGCCAGCCGCGACGAGCTCGCCGCCGTCGACGGCGTCGGCGGCATCATCGCCGACGCCCTGCTCGCGTGGTTCGAGGTCGACTGGCACGTCGAGATCCTCGACCGCTGGGCCGCTGCGGGCGTCCAGTTCGACACCCCCGGCCACCCCGGCCCCGGCGCCGCCGTCGAGGCGGGGGGCGTGCTCGCCGGCCTGACCGTCGTCGCCACGGGCAGCCTCGAGGGCTTCAGCCGGGAGGGGGCACAGGAGGCGATCCTCGCGGCGGGCGGCAAGGCCGGCAACAGCGTGAGCAAGAAGACCGACTTCGTGGCCGCCGGCCCCGGTGCCGGGTCCAAGCTCACCAAGGCCGAACAGCTCGGGGTACGGATCATCGACGCGGACCAGTTCCGTGTCCTCCTTAAGGAGGGCCCGGCCGCGTTCGCTGACCCCAGTTCGGGGGGCGTCGACGACCCGGAGGCCTGAGATCACTGGCCCCCCGAACGGGTCCCCTCCTACGATGTGAGCACGTGTCGACCTCTGCTGTAGGGCGCAGGGGCACTGGCACCCATCGAGGGGGAAACACCCGACGTGCTGTTCCTCGCCACAGCCATCCTTTCTGCATCGATCCACTTCGCCGGAGCGGTCGATGCTCCCGTCGTGCCCGGGGTCGCGGTCACCGCGCCCGGAGAGCCGGGTGGTCCTCCGCTCGCCGACACCGCCGCGCCGCCTCGCGGTGACGAGCCGGCGACCGTCGACACGACGCCCGGTCTCGAGCAGGTCGCGGTCTGCCGCGCACTCGCCACGGCCGAGCCGTCGACCACGACCGGCGCGCGGCCGTCGACCGCGGCCCCCGACCTCACGGTGCCCGCGTGCCTCGCCGAGCTGAGGGGCGCCTCCTCGCCGGCCCTCACGGCCCTCGGTGACTCGTTCGACCCGGTGGGCGACGACGCGTCGCGCCTGTCGGCGGTGCTGACGGCCGGTGCCGACGCACCGACCACGGCGGCGTGGTGGGCCGGCCTCGACGACTCGCGCCGGCTCGGCCTCGTCGCCGCCGTGCCCGGCGTGGTCGGGCAGCTCGAGGGCGTGCCCTACTCCGTGCGCGACCAGGCCAACCGGCTCTTCCTCGGCGCCGCGACGCTGGCCCTCCACGACCGCGACGAGACCGCCGCCGAGCAGGTCGGTGACGACGCCCGCTCCGCCATGCTCGGGCAGGTCCAGCTCGCGCTCGCCGACCGGAGCGCGGGCGACGAGGACCGCCAGCTCATCGCCCTCGACACCGTCATGCCCGGCCGGGCCGCCGTCTCGGTGGGCAGCCTCGACACCGCCGACGACGTCAGCGTGCTCGTGCCCGGCATGTTCTTCACGGTGCAGGGGCAGATGGTCGACTGGGCCGAGACCGCGGGGCAGCTGCACGACGAGCAGCGCGCCTGGACGTACCTCCTGGCGCGCTCCGACGCCCGTCCGCTCGACAGCGTCGCCGTCGTGGCCTGGATGGGCTACCGCACGCCCGACCTCACGAACGTCTACACGCTCGACCTCGCCCGTCAGGGGGCCGGCCACCTCGAGGACGCCCTCAGCGGTCTCGACGCGGCCCGCGCCTCCGACGCCCCCCGGGTGACCGTCGTGGCGCACTCGTACGGGTCGACCACCGCGACGCTGGCCCTGTCGTCGGGCCGGGTGAGCGTCGACTCGCTCGCGCTGCTCGGCTCGCCGGGCAGCGTCGTGCCGACGGCGGCGATGCTGTCGGTGGCCGACGACGACGTCTACGCCGCCGCGGGCAGCTTCGACCCGGTGGCGGGCAGCGGGTACTTCGGGGTCGACCCGGGCACGGGCGCATTCGGCGCGGTGCTGCTGCACACCGGCGGAGGTGACGACTCCGTGACCGGCCGCGCCCTCCGCGCCGCGCTCGGCCACAACGACTACCT
The DNA here is from genome assembly GCF_014217665.1 of Frigoribacterium sp. NBH87. NCBI lineage: Bacteria > Bacillati > Actinomycetota > Actinomycetes > Micrococcales > Microbacteriaceae > Frigoribacterium > Frigoribacterium sp. NBH87. The sequence goes on along the minus strand of NZ_CP043650.1, from coordinate 985,694 downwards.
CCTGCCCGGCACGGAGTCGATGAGGAGCCTGGCCCTCATCGCCCTCGGCCACGGCGACATGGTCGACGGCGACGAGCGCGGCCCGGGCGAGCCGCGGCCCGACGGGCCGGAGCTCGCGCTCGTCCGCCCGCAGGACGTCTACCTGCGCGACTGAGCCCCGTAAGATCGACCGGTGCCCCGACCGGGGCCCCCACTCCACCATGTGACGGAGCAGCATGTCTGAAATCACGCGCGAGCAGGTGCAGCACCTCGCCGGTCTCGCCCGCATCGCCCTGACCCCCGACGAGATCGAGACCATGACGCGGGAGCTCGGCCACATCGTCGACAACGTCGCCAAGGTCGCCGAGGTCGCGACCGACGACGTCCCCGCCACGAGCCACCCCATCCCGCTCGAGAACGTGTTCCGCCCCGACGTCGTGGGCGAGACGCTCACGGTCGAGCAGGCCCTCTCGGGCGCCCCCGACCACGACGGCTCGCGCTTCCGCGTGACCGCGATCCTCGGAGAAGAGCAGTAGCCATGACCGACGCCTCCTCGATCGTCCGCCTCAGCGCGGCCGACCTCTCCGCGGCGCTCACCGCCGGCGACGTCTCGGCCGTCGAGGTCGCCCAGGCGCACCTCGACCGCATCGCCGCCGTCGACGGCGACGTCCACGCCTTCCTCCACGTCAGCGACGCGGCCCTCGCCACCGCCGCCGACGTCGACCGTCGCCGCGCCGCCGGCGAGCAGCTCGGGGCCCTGGCCGGCGTGCCGATCGCCGTCAAGGACGTCCTCTGCACGCTCGACATGCCCTCGACCTCGGGCAGCAAGATCCTCGAGGGGTGGGTGCCGCCGTACGACGCCACCGTCGTCCGCAAGGTGCGCGCCGCCGACATGGTGCCCCTCGGCAAGACGAACATGGACGAGTTCGCGATGGGCTCCTCGACCGAGTTCTCGGCCTACGGCCCGACGCACAACCCGTGGTCGCTCGACCGCATCCCCGGCGGCTCCGGCGGTGGCTCGGCCGCCGCCGTCGCCGCCTTCGAGGCGCCTCTCGCGCTCGGCAGCGACACCGGCGGCTCGATCCGCCAGCCGGGCGCCGTCACGGGCACCGTCGGCGTCAAGCCGACCTACGGCTCGGTCAGCCGCTACGGGGCGATCGCCCTCGCGAGCTCGCTCGACCAGGTCGGGCCCGTGAGCCGCACGGTGCTCGACTCCGCCCTGCTGCACGACGTCATCAAGGGCCACGACCCCCGCGACTCCACCTCGCTGCGCGACGAGTGGCCCTCGTTCGCCGAGGCGGCCCGGGCAGGCCTGGCAGGAGGCGCGCTGCAGGGCGTGCGCATCGGCGTCGTCCGCGAGCTGAACGGCGAGGGTTTCCAGGCCGGCGTCAAGGCCCGCTTCGCCGAGGCCCTGGAGCTGCTCTCGGGCGCCGGCGCGGAGATCGTCGAGGTCTCGGCCCCCAGCTTCGAGTACGCCATCAGCGCGTACTACCTGATCCTCCCCGCCGAGGCGTCGTCCAACCTCGCGAAGTTCGACTCGGTGCGCTTCGGCCTCCGCGTCGTGCCCGAGGGCAAGGGCACGGTGGAGGACGTCATGGCAGCCACCCGCGAGGCCGGCTTCGGCCCCGAGGTCAAGCGCCGCATCATCCTCGGCACCTACGCCCTCAGCGCGGGCTACTACGACGCGTACTACGGCAGCGCGCAGAAGGTGCGCACGCTGGTGCAGCGCGACTTCGCCGCGGCCTTCGACCAGGTCGACGTGCTCGTCTCGCCCTCGGCCCCGACGACGGCGTTCCCGCTCGGCGAGAAGCTCGACGACCCGCTGTCGATGTACCTCAACGACATCACGACGATCCCGGCGAACCTCGCGGGCATCCCCGGCATCACGGTGCCGATGGGCCTCGCCGAGGAGGACGGGCTGCCCACGGGCCTGCAGTTCATGGCCCCCGCCCGCCAGGACGCCCGTCTCTACACTTACGGCGCCGCGCTCGAGCAGCTGCTCGAGCAGGGCTGGGGCCACACGCTCATCTCCCGTGCCCCCGACCTCAGCGCCACCGAACAGAACGCCGCCACCGAGGGAGTCATCTGATGGCCAAGGCAGACCTGATGGACTACGACGAGGCCCTCGAGAAGTACGAGGTCGTCATCGGCTTCGAGGTGCACGTCGAGCTCGCGACGAAGACCAAGATGTTCTCCGACGCGCCGAACTTCTTCGGCGGCGCCCCGAACACGAACGTCACCCCGGTCGACCTGGGCCTCCCGGGCTCGCTGCCCGTCGTCAACGAGCAGGCCGTGAGGTACTCGATCAGCCTCGGCCTCGCCCTCGGCTGCTCGATCGCCGAGAGCTCGCGCTTCGCCCGGAAGAACTACTTCTACCCCGACAACCCCAAGAACTACCAGGTCAGCCAGTTCGACGAGCCGATCGCGTACGAGGGCGAGGTCGAGGTCGAGCTGCCCGACGGCACCGTCTTCCACGTGCCGATCGAGCGCGCCCACATGGAGGAGGACGCCGGAAAGCTGACGCACGTCGGCGGCTCGACCGGCCGCATCCAGGGGGCCGAGTACTCGCTCGTCGACTACAACCGCGCGGGCATCCCGCTGGTCGAGATCGTCACGAAGCCGATCATCGGCGCCGGGGCCCTCGGCCCCGAGCTGGGCGCCGCCTACGTCTCGACGATCCGCGACATCGTGCGCGGCCTCGGCGTGAGCGAGGCGCGCATGGAGCGCGGCAACCTCCGCTGCGACGCCAACGTGTCGCTCCGGCCGCACGGCCAGGTGGAGCTCGGCACCCGCACCGAGACCAAGAACGTCAACTCGTTCCGCTCGGTCGAGCGTGCCGTCCGTCACGAGATCCAGCGCCAGGCCGCGATCCTCGCCGCCGGCGGCACCATCACGCAGGAGACCCGGCACTGGCACGAGGACACCGGCCGCACCTCCGCCGGCCGCCCGAAGAGCGACGCCGACGACTACCGCTACTTCCCCGAGCCGGACCTGCTGCCGGTCGTGCCGTCGCGCGAGCTGGTCGAGGAGCTGCGCCTCGCGCTGCCCGAGGCCCCCGTCGCGATGCGTCGTCGGCTCAAGGCCGACTGGGGCTTCGCCGACCTCGAGTTCCAGGACGTCGTCAACTCCGGCCTGCTCCAGGAGCTCGTCGAGACGGTCGCCGCCGGGGCCTCGCCGCAGGCGGCCCGCAAGTGGTGGACGGGCGAGATCGCCCGCCTCGCCAACGCGGCCGGGGTCGACGCGTCGACCCTCGTCTCGCCCCGCCACGTCAGCGAGCTGATCGCGCTCGTCGAGACCGGCGAGCTGACCGACCGCCTCGCGCGCCAGGTGCTCGAGGGCGTCGTCGCCGGGGAGGGCTCTCCCTCCGAGGTCGTCGAGGCGCGCGGGCTCCGCGTCGTCTCCGACGACGGCGCGCTGATCGCCGCCATCGACGAGGCCCTCGCCAGCCAGCCCGACGTGCTCGCGAAGATCCGCGACGGCAAGGTCCAGGCCGCGGGCGCCGTCATCGGTGCGGTCATGAAGGCGATGAAGGGCCAGGCGGACGCCGCTCGCGTCCGCGAGCTCGTGCTCGAGAGGGCCCAGGCCTGATCGTCGCGCCCGCTCCCGTCGTCGGCGGCCGGTCGTCGTGACCGTGCCGCCGACGATCCGCGCCGCGGCGCCGGCCGGCCTCGCGCTGGCCGTCGCCGGCGTCGCCCTGCTCGTCTCGTGGTGGGCGCTGCCCGACCGGGTCGGCCTCGTGCACGAGCCCGAGACCGGAGCCGTCGCGTTCGCCGCGAGCCGGGTCGACCTCGTGCTCGTCGTCGCCCTGCTGCTCGTCGGCACGCTCGTCGCCTACCTGGTCTGCGCGGCCTTCCTCGCGTGGACTCCCGCCCGGCACGTGCTGGTGCCCCACGCCGAGCACTGGAAGGCCGCGGGCCGCCGACCCGAGCTGCGTCGCCGGCTCGCGGCCTGGCTGGCCCGGGGCTTCGCCGTCGCGTGGTGGTCGGTCGCCCTCGAGCTCGTCGTGACCATGCTCGCGCAGCGCGGCGGCGCCCTCGCCACGTGGTGGCTGCCCGCCGCGGTCTCCGGGCTCACCGTGCTCCTGCTGCTCGGCGGGCTCGTCGTCGCGTTCACGGCGGGCTTCACGCCGGACGCTCGTCCGGCGGCGGCGGCGGCCGCGTCGGCGGCCCCGGCGCGGGCCTCGGCCCCGACCCGCGCCGGGGGCCGCGGCTCCGTGGCGGACGCGACCGCCGCCTCCTCGCGCCCCTCCCGCGCCGGCGGGGCGCCGGCCGCTCCCGCCGCGACGTCCCGGGCCGCGCGCCCGGCCTCGACGACGGCTCGCGGCGCCGGTGCAGCTCCGGCCGCGGGTGCCGACCGCCCGGGCCCGCCCCGGCCCTACCAGCCCCGACCCCGGGCGCCCCGTGCGCCGGGCTCACGACCCCACCAGGGAGGTGGCTCGACCCGTGGATGACGACCGGTACGGCCGAGACGTGCTCAGCGGCGACTGGAAGCGCTCGTCGCGCCCCGCGCCGACCCCCACCGACGCGGTGCGCGACCTCGTCGTCGAGGAGTCACGGAGCGGCTTCACGGGAGCGGTCGTGCGCGTCGAGGCGGGCACGGTCGAGCTGGAGGACTGGAAGGGGCGCGTCCGCGCCTTCCCGCTCTCGGGCTCGTTCCTGATCGACGGTGCGCCCGTGGCGCTCCGGGTGCCGAGGGCGGCGCCGCAGGGCCGGGCCCGCACGGCCTCGGGCTCCTTCGCCGTCGGCGACGCCCGCGCGCGGGTGGCCCGCCAGAGCCGCATCTTCGTCGAGGGCCGGCACGACGCCGAGCTCGTCGAGAAGGTCTGGGGCGCCGACCTGCGCGTCGAGGGCGTCGTCGTCGAGTACCTCGAGGGCGTCGACCACCTCGCCGAGGTGCTGGCGGAGTTCCGGCCGACCGCCGAGCGCCGCGTCGGCGTGCTCGTCGACCACCTCGTGCCCGGGTCGAAGGAGAGCCGCATCGCGGAGGCGGTCACGAGGGGCCCGCACGGCCGTCACGTGCTCGTCGTCGGGCACCCGTTCGTCGACGTCTGGCAGGCCGTCGTGCCCGCACGCCTCGGGCTCACGCGCTGGCCGGAGGTGCCCCGCTCGGTCGAGTGGAAGCACGGCGTCTGCGAGGCCCTCGGCTGGCCCCACGACGACCAGGCCGACATCGCCGCGGCGTGGCAGCGCATCCTCGGCCGCGTGCGTGCCTTCGGCGACCTCGAGCCCGCGCTGCTCGGCCGGGTCGAGCAGCTGATCGACTTCGTCACCGTCGACCAGGGCTGACGGCTCGCCCGGGCGTGTCGGGCGTCTCCCGGCCTCGGGCCCTAGATTCGTCGTCATGGTCGATTCCCTCGAGGGGCAGGTGCGCACGGCGGTCGACGCCTGGCTGCGCTGGCTGCCCCGGTGGCGGATCGGCACCGCCCGGGCCCGCACGCGCGTCTGCCGGGTCTGCTTCGGCTCGCCCGTCGCGGTCGCCGCCGGGTTCGACGGCGACGTGCCCCACGCCGTGCAGCACGCGCTGCTGAACCGGCTCCGGCACATCGTCGACGACGAGGTCGACTCGTACACCACCCGCAACCTGCCCCTCGTGACCCGCGAGCTCCGACGGGCCGCCGAGGTCGGCGTCGACGGCTACCGGCCCGACGAGGGCCTCGCCCTCGAGTTCGACGGCCTCGACGTCGACCCCGAGCCGGAGCCCGGCCAGCCGTTCCTGTTCACCCTCGAGGGCCTCGCCGCCGAGGAGGCCGCACGCCACGCTGCCGACGGCGTCGACGACGAGCCCGAGTTCTCGGACGAGGCGAAGGCGGCCCTGCGCCGCGAGCTCGCGTTGGCCGACGAGCACGCGCAGTCGGTCGGCACCGCGCTCTGCTTCGCGGTCGTCGCCCAGCGCGAGCGGATCGCCGACGCCGTCGATCGGCTCGTCGAGCCGCAGGTCGAGGAGCTGCTGGCCGAGCTCTCGCGCACGCTCGAGCCGCCGCGCTGAGCCCGACCCGCCCGCACCCCCTGAGGACACCATGACCACGCCCCGCTCCGCCGCCCCCTCCCGCCGTCCGCCGTGGTGGGCGCTCGCCCTCGACGCCGTCCTGGTCGTGGCCTTCGTGGTCATCGGCCGCCGCAGCCACGCCGAGGGCCTCGACCTGCCCGGGCTCGCCACCACGCTCTGGCCGTTCGCGGTCGGCCTCGTCGTGGGCTGGCTGAGCGTGGTCGGCGTGCGCTGGCCGCTGCCGCGCCTCGCCTCCGGCGCGGTCGTCTGGGTGTCGACGGCCGTGCTCGGGGTGCTGCTCCGGGTCGCGAGCGGGCAGGGCGTGCAGCTGAGCTTCGTCGTCGTGACGATCGTCGTGCTCGGCGTCTTCCTGCTGGGGTGGCGGGGCGTCGCGGCGCTGGCCCGGCGGGGCGGTCGCACCCGGCGCTGACGACGGCGGCGGAGCAGGGCTCGAGGGCCGCTCCGCGACTCCGCGGGGCCCGGCGGTCGATCGGCCTGGTGGCCTGCCCGCGCTACTTGCGCTTGACGCTGTTGTCGGTGCTGGGCTCGTCGGTGAGCACCAGGCCCGACGAGCTGTTCGACGAGGCCGTCAGCTCGGTCAGCCAGTCGCGGTTGATGGCGGGCACGCGGCCGCCGGAGTACTTGAAGTAGAGGGGGATGCCCGGGTCGAGCCAGATGCTGCTGCGCCCGTCGCCGACCTTCTGGGTGTCGCGCCACGAGAAGAAGAACGACTCGCGGCGCCGGAGCTTCGTGGCGATGACGATCTGGAGGTGCTCGAGCACGCGGTCATCGAACTCGACCTCGATGCCGGAGGTGCCGTAGATCAGCGATCCCATGGAAGTCCTGTTCAGTCCTGTCGTCTGCTCCGCACCGGGGACGAGGAGGCGAGGATGCGGTCGTCCGCCAATCTACCGTGCCGGGCGGGCCCGGTCCGGCACGCGACACGAGCCTGTGGGCGGTCGTCCAGCCCGTGCTGGCATGCTCGACGGAGCCGATCCGACCCGTGGCGACCGCGGGCACCGAACCGACCCAGGGACCCATGACCTCCACCGCCGTGCTCGCCCCGTCCGTCTCCGCCGCCCTCGCGGGCCCGTCGGGGGGCCTGCCGTCCACGGTCGTCGCGCAGGGCGCCTCCTCGTCCGTGCAGGAGCTCGACGGCCTCGTCGGCGTCGCGGCGCGCGTCATCGACGCCCTGGGCGAGTGGGGCGTGGGGCTGCTGACCTTCGTCGAGACGGTGTTCCCGCCGATCCCGAGCGAGATCGTGCTGCCGCTCGCCGGGTTCCTCGCCGGGCAGGGGAACATGAACATCGTGCTGCTGATCGTGGTCAGCACGCTCGGCGCCTACGTGGGCGCGCTCGTCCTGTACTGGCTGGGCGCCGTGATCGGCCTCGAGCGGAGCATCACGCTGCTGTCGAAGCTCCCCCTCGTCGACCGGGAGGACTTCCAGAAGGCGGCCGACTGGTTCCACCGGCACGGGCGGTCGGCGGTCTTCTTCGGGCGCCTCGTGCCCGGCGTCCGGAGCCTGATCTCGCTGCCGGCCGGCGCCGAGAAGATGCCGCTCGCCTCGTTCACGCTCTTCACCGTCGTCGGCAGCGGACTCTGGAACGCCCTCCTCATCCTGCTCGGGGCGGCCCTCGGCACCCAGTACGAGCTGATCGACCGCTACGCGAAGTACCTCGACTACGCGGTCTACGCGGCGATCGGCGGGGTGGTGCTGTGGCTGGTGCTGCGGGCCGTGCGCCGTCGTCGGGCCGCCGACCGCGACTCCGCTCGCAGCTGATCCGCACCGCGCGTCCAGGCGCGGGCGGCCGGTCGTCCGTACTGTCGGAGACCCGTCGGGGCCGACGCCCCGACCCGACAGACAGGACGGCACCATGGGATTCCTCGACAGGCTGCTCGGACGAGACGACGAGGCCGCGGGCCAGCAGGCGCAGGCACCGGCACCGGGAGGGCGGGCACCGGCACCGGGAGGGCGGGCACCGGCGCGGAGCGACGACGAGATCGCCGTCGAGCGCTACCGCTACCTGCTGCGCACGGCGCCGCCCGAGACCATCGAGCAGGTGCACGCCGAGGCCTTCGAGAAGCTGAGCCCCGAGCAGCGCCGGCTGGTCTTCGACGAGCTCAGCCGTGAGGCCGGCCAGGGCGAGCAGCCCCGCGGCGACGACGCCGGGTCGCTCGCGCAGGCGGCGACCCGGTCGGAGCTGCGGAAGCCGGGCACCCTCGAACGGACCCTGGGAGGCGGCGGTGCGGCCGGCGGTCAGGGCGCGCAGGCAGGCGGCCGCCCGGGCATGGGCATGGGCTCGATCATCGGCGGGTCGCTGCTCGGCACCGTCGCGGGCTACGTCGTGGGCTCCGCGCTCGTCGGCGCGTTCCTGCCCGACGCGGGCAGCGACGTCGCGGGCGGAGAGGGCGAGGGCGGTGCCGACGGCGGCGACGGCGGCGACGGCGGGCAGGACGGCGCCGACGCTGGCGGCGACTTCGGGGGAGGGGGCGGCGACTTCGGCGGTGGCGGCGGCGACTTCGGGGGCGGCGGCGACTTCGGCGGTGGCGACTTCGGGGGCGGCGACCTGGGCGGCTTCGACATCTGACACCGTGCCTCCTGCAGTCCCTCCCCAGGGCGGCGCCCGGCCGGTCGTCCCCGTGACGTCCCCCGGGGCGGACGCCGCCCAGCGGGGTCGGACTACCGTCGACCGGGCACGGCCTGAGCCAGCGGGCCGCCGACGAGCCAGGAGAACCATGTCGAAGAGCACCCCCACGAAGCCCCGCGTCGCCGTCGTCACCGGAGGCTCGGCCGGGCTCGGCCGGGCCATCGTGCGCGAGCTCGCCGAGCGCGGCTGGGACGTCGCGGTGCTCGCCCGCGGGCAGGACGGCCTCGACGGCGCCGTCGCCGACGTGGAGGCCGCCGGTCGTCGCGGCCTCGCCGTGCCGACCGACGTGGCCGACCGCGAGCAGGTCGAGGCCGCCGCGACGCGCGTCGAGCAGGAGCTCGGCGAGATCGACCTCTGGGTCAACGACGCCATGGTGGGCGTCTTCGGGGAGTTCCTCGAGACCGACCCGGCCGACTTCGAGCGCGCCACGGCGGTCAACTACTTCGGCTTCGTCAACGGCACCCGCGCCGCCCTCTCGCGCATGGTGCCGCGCGACCGCGGCCACGTCATCCAGGTCGGGTCGGCGCTCGCGCACCGCGGCATCCCGCTGCAGGCGTCGTACTGCGGGGCCAAGCACGCGGTGCAGGGCTTCACCGAGTCGGTGACCACCGAGCTGATCCACAACGGGAGCGCCGTCGAGATCTCGACCGTCGACATGCCCGCGCTGAACACCATCCAGTTCAACTGGGTGCGCTCGCGCCTGCCGCACCACCCCAAGCCGGTGCCGCCGATCTACCAGCCCGAGGTGGGCGCGATCGCGATCGCCGATGTGGCCGACAAGCCGCGCCGTCGGACGTGGCTCGGCGAGCCCACGGTGATGACCGTGCTCGGCAACCGCTTCGTGGCGAACTTCCTCGACGTCTACCTGGCCAAGTCGGGCTACTCGGGCCAGCAGGCCCCCGAGAAGTCGGAGGCCATGCTGCCCGACAACCTCTACCAGCCCACCAGCGGCGACCACGGCGCCCACGGCATCTTCGACGACCAGGCCCGCAGCACCAGCCCCCAGGTCTGGTACACGCGCAACCGCGGCCTCAGCTACGCCCTGGCGGGCGCCGGGGCGGTCGGCGCGGGCGTCGCCGTCGTCCGTGCCCTGGTCGGAGGGCGCAAGGGCGCATGAGCCACGCCTTCGACGCGGTCGTCGTCGGCGCCGGGCCGAACGGCCTGGCGGCGGCGGTCGTCCTCGCCCGGGCCGGCCTGCGCGTGCAGCTGCTCGAGCGCGACGACACGGTCGGCGGCGGCACCCGCACGAAGGAGCTGACCCTGCCCGGGTTCCGGCACGACGTCTGCTCAGCCGTGCACCCGATGGCGATGGCGTCCGGGTTCTTCCGGCGCTGGGGCCTCGAGCAGCGCGTCGACATGATCGTGCCCGAGGTCTCGTACGGCCACCCGCTCGACGGCGGCCGCGCCGGGGTCGCCCACCGCGACCTCGAGCGGACCGTCGAGGGCCTCGGCCGTGACGGTGCGACCTGGCGCCGCATGTTCTCGCGCCTCGTCGACATCGAGGCCGAGCTCTCGCAGTTCACGCTGTCGCCGATCCTCCAGCTGCCCCGCCACCCGCAGACGGTGGTCGAGTTCGGGCTGCGCATCCTCCACCAGGGCGGCCCCTGGTGGGACGCCGGGCTCCGCACGGAGGAGGCGCGGGCGCTGCTCGCGGGCGTGATGGCCCACGCCATCCGCCCCATGCCGAGCCTGTCGGCGGGCGCCGCGGGCCTCGCGCTCGCCGTCCACGGCCACGGCTACGGCTGGGCGGTGCCCCGGGGCGGCAGCCAGGTGATCGCCGACGCGCTCGCCGACGACCTGCGAGCCCACGGCGGCGTCATCGAGACGGGCGTCGACGTGACCAGCCTGCGCCAGCTCGACGCGCGCGTGAAACTGCTCGACGTGACCCCGCGCCAGCTGATCGCCATCGCGGGCGACGAGATGCCCGCCGGCTACCGACGTCGTCTCGAGCGGTTCCGGTACGGGGGAGGCGCCTCCAAGGTGGACTTCGCCCTCAGCGGTCCGATGCCCTGGGCGGCGGAGGAGCTGCGGCGGACACCGACCGTGCACCTGGGCGGCACCCGGGCCGACATCGCCCGGGCCGAGCACGACGTCGCCCGCGGGGTGCACCCGGCTGAGCCGTTCGTCCTGGCCGTCCAGCCCGGCGTCGTCGACGACAGCCGAGCCCCGGCCGGCCAGCACTCGCTGTGGACGTACGCGCACGTGCCCAACGGCAGCACCGTCGACATGACCGAGGCGATCACCCGCCAGATCGAGCGCTTCGCGCCCGGCTTCCGCGACCTGGTCCTCGCCAGCAGCGCCCGCTCGGCCGACGAGCTCGAGGCCTATGACCCGAACTACGTCGGGGGCGACATCGCCTCCGGCGCCCCGAGCCTGAAGCAGCTCATCGTGCGCCCCGTGCTCTCGACGGACCCGTGGCGGACGGCCGTGCCCGGCACCTACCTCGCGTCGTCCTCGGTGCCGCCGGGCCCGAGCGTGCACGGCATGGGGGGTGCCTACGCCGCGCAGAGCGCTCTGCGCCACGAGTTCGGCATCGACCACCTGCCCCGTCTTGGGCCCGACGGAGGGGGCGACTCGTGAGCGTCGTGCACCGGTTCCTGGAGGCGTCGCCGCGCGACGTCTTCGACGTCCTCAGCGACGGCTGGCTCTTCCCGAGCTGGGTCGTCGGCGCGTCGCGCATCCGCGACGTCGAGCGCGAGTGGCCCCGGGCCGGCGCGAAGATCCACCACTCGTTCGGCGTCTGGCCGCTCGTCATCGACGACTCGACGACGCTGCTCGAGTGGGACGCCCCGCGGCGGGCCGTCTTCCTCGCCCGTGGCTGGCCGGCGGGGGAGGCCCGGGTCGGCATCGACGTCGCGGACCGTGCCGGCGGCTGCTTCGTGACGATGACGGAGGAGGCCGTGAGCGGCCCGGGCGCGCTCGTGCCCGACGCCGTGCTCGACGTGCCGCTCACCTGGCGCAACCACGAGGCGCTGCGGCGCCTCGCCTGGCTGGCCGAGGGGCGCCTGCGCGACACCGTCCACCCGACCTGACCCGCGACTCCCGACGGCCGGCCCGGCCCTAGCGACGGCCGGCCCGGCCCGGCCCTAGCGCGTCGCCACGTCGTCGGGGCCGGGGGCCCGCAGGGTCCTCAGGTCGGGGCCGTGCAGGGGCGCCGTCCGCCACCGGACGCTCACCGTGCCGGTGCCCCGGTCGGCGTCGAGGTGGAGGCGGTGGGGCGTCTCCACGAAGACGACGTCGACGAGCAGGTGGTCGCCGTGCTGCTCGGCCCAGGTGGCGAGCGGGCCGGTGGTGCGCCACTCGCCGAGCCCCAGGGCGGCCTCGAGGCGGTGGTCGCCCTCGACGAGGGTGAGCGTCGGCGTGCCCTCGGTCGTGACCTCGACGGCGGTGAGGCCGGGCTGGTCGCCGCCCGCGGCGACGGTCCAGGTGCCCGCGGCGGGGGTGCCGACCGTCTCCTCGCCCCTGGTCGTGTCGTCGCCCGCCGCGCCGTCGCCGGTCGGGGCCGCGACGCCGGGCAGCGTCAGTGCGCCCAGCCGCTCGGCGAGGCGGGCGTCGTCGTCGGCGCTGCCGCCGGCGCCGAGGGCGGGCAGCACGGTGGCCCAGACGAGGTCGAGCAGCGCCTTCGTGTCGGTGGTCTGGCTCGTGATCGCGACGACGAGGTCGTGCTCGGGCACGACCAGGCTGAACTGGCCGTAGGCGCCGTCGGCACGGTACCCGTGCGTGGAGACCCAGAACTGGAAGCCGTAGCCCTGCTGCCAGTCGGCCGACCCCTCGTGGGCCGTCGAGGCGTGCGGGCGCGACGCCTCGGCGACCCAGGCGGCGGAGACGAGCTGCTCGTCGCCCCACCGGCCCTGCTGCAGGTGCAGCTGGCCGAGGGCCGCGACCGCGTCGGTGGTCGTGTGCAGGCCGCTGAAGCCCAGCTCGGCGCCGCTCGCGTCGCGCTGCCACGCGGCCACGTCGATGCCGAGCGGGTCGAGGAGGCGCGGGCGCAGGTAGTCGACCAGCGTCGCTCCCGAGGCGCGGCGCACCACCTCCGCGAGCGTGTACGTGCAGGGCTGGTTGTAGGCGAAGACCGAGCCGGGCTCGGCCTCGGGCGGCGTGAGCAGGAAGCCGCGGACGACGTTCGTGGGGTCGAGCGTCTCGGCGCGGTCGAGCGTCTCCGTCCGGTGGCCGCTGGCCATGGCGAGCAGGTGGCGGAGGCGCATCCGGCGCGTCCGGTCGTCGGTCACCTCGGCGTCGAGCTCGGGGAACCAGCTGATGACCGTGTCGTCGATCGTCAGCAGTCCCTCGTCGGCGGCGATGCCGACCGCCGTGGCCGTGAAGCTCTTGCTCACCGAGTAGACGAGGTGCGGGCGCTCGGCCGAGTACGGCGCCCACCAGCCCCGGGCGACGACGGCGCCGCGGTGCACCACGACGAGGCCGTGCGGCTCGACGCCGGGCGTCGCCTCCAGGCCGTCGACGAGGGCGAGCAGCCCCCGGGCGTCGACGCCCAGGTCGGAGGGGGAGCGGGTGGGCAGCGTGGTCGTCGTCGAGGTCACGGGCCGAGCCTACGACGCGCCTCTCGGCCTGGGCGTCCGTTGCCCCGCCGGCCGGCGGATCGCCCCCACCCCGCCCTGCCCCGCCCTGCCCCGCCGCGCCCGCCGTGCCCTGCCGCTCTCTGTCGCAATTGCCGACCGTTCGCCTGCTCCCGGCGTCCTGGTACCTGACTTTCCGGTCATCAGGAGGCGCGTGGTCGGGTTCTGCAGCTCGGGCCGGCTGCCTGTGCCGGGTGGGCGGTGGCGCGGAGTTCGTCGAGTTCAGGCACCCGGTCATGGTGCAGCGCCCTCGCCCCGACCGTCGAACGGCTCCTCGGGGGTCGCGACGCCCTCGGTGCGCCCTCCGGCGCGTCGTCCGAGCTGGACGGCGATGGACGCCCCGACGGCCAGCAGCAGCAGGAGCGCGCCCGAGCCCGTGCCCGCGAAGAACACGAACGACTTCGCCGTCCCGACGTCGGAGGGCAGCCCGCGGGTGACCGCCACGGCGACGGGGCCCGTGACCAGGGCGGCGACGGCGAGCCACCACGAGACGGTCCGCGACCGTGACGGTCGAGGCCGAGCGCTGACGGGTGCGCGCCGCAGGTACCGCGCCCCGGCGACCGCGAGCACGGCGAGCCCGACGACCGACGACCCGTACTGCGTCCACTGCGTGCCAACGAAGGGGCCCCACGGCTCCGCCAGGGCGGGCAGCAGGGTGCTGCCGAGCCGCCCGGGGTGGGTGAAGGCGTCCCACCCCACGTGCGTCAGCACGCCGACGGCGACGGCGAGCAGCACCCCGAGGAGGCGGCCGGCCGACGTCGCCCCGGGCACGGCCCAGGCCGGCGGGAGGCGCGTGCCGACCACCGGGGGCAGCAGCACCCCGGCGGCGGGGCGCAGCACCCGGAGCCACACCAGGTAGAGCAGCGCTCCGAGCGGCACGGAGACCACGAGCAGGCCCGGGACGCCGTGCGTGGTCTCGTAGGTCACCCCGACGGGGAAGAAGAGGGGGAGGTCGGGCGCCATCGAGCCGACGGCGACGGCCCCGGCGGGCAGCGGGCTCCGGACGAACGGCAGGGCGACGACCGCGTGGCTGGGGGTGAAGGGCACGACCCATGGTCGCGGGGCGGGTGGCCCGGCGTCGTCCTCCCCAGGGCGGGACGGTGTCCACCCGTGGGCTGAGCAGAGCGCCGGGCGTGCGTCGTCGCGCGGCCTTGGCGCGGCCGGCCGGGGCCTGGGACACTGCCACCAGGCCTGCGAGGGCCGACCACCGACTCCGGCAGGTCGCCCGCCCCGGCCACCGCCACCGAAACGAGGAGCACCCCGATGAACGACCAGGCTGCCGAGGGCGTCGAGATCGTCCGGACCTGCACCGCGCCTCCCGCAGCGGTGTTCTCGGCCTGGACGACCGCCGCCGACTTCGCCCGCTGGTTCGGCGGACCGGCCGTCGACGTGCCGCTCGACGCCCTCGACTACGAGGCCGTCGCGGGGCGGGCCTGGTCGGCGACCATGGTGCTGCCCGACGGGAACGCCCTCAGCTGGGCCGGCGAGTTCGTCGAGGTCGTGCCCGACGAGCGCCTCGTCCTGACGCTCACCGACGACCCGGCGTCGCCCGCTCGCGCGACGATGGTGGTCGAGCTCGCCGAGGTGGACGGCGGCACGCGCATGCGCTTCACGCAGGAGACGCCCGGCTTCTCGGCCGAGCAGCGCGACGCGACCGCCGCCGGCTGGGCCGGCTTCTTCGACGAGCTCGCCGCCGGCCTGCCCTCGTCGTAGCCCACGCTCCGTCGTCGCCCGCCGCGCCGTCGCCCTACCCTGGGCGCATGAGCCGACCCGCCGAGCCCGCTGCGCCGAGACCGCGCCTCGTGTGGGCCGTCGTGCACTACTGGACCGCCACGGTGCACGACTACGAGGAGGTCGCCTTCCCCCGCCTCTTCGGCGTGTACTCGACGAGGGCACGCGCCCGGGCGGCCGCGGACCGCGCCCGGACCCAACGGGGCTTCGACGGGCGCCTCGGCGCCGTCGACGAGGTGGAGCCCCTCCGCATCGAGAGGTGGCCGGTCGATGAACCCGCCTGGGTCGGCGGCTTCTTCTCGTACGACGCCGAGGGGCGCGAGGAGTGACGAGGGTCTGGTCGCTGACGCACCTCCGCCCGCGGGGGTCGCACACCGAGTGGCCGCTCGTCGACGTCAAGCAGATCGGCTTCTTCCGGTCGGAGGGCGAGGCCCGCCGAGCCGCCCGTCGCCTCCGCCTCGACCCTGGCTTCCGACGCTTCCTGGACCAGTTCCGCATCGAGGCCGTCGAGCTCGACGTCGACCGCTACGACGACGGCTTCGACCCCGACGCCGACCGGGATCTCGTCCCGAGCGACTGAGGGCCCCCGAGTGGTCGCGAACTGCTGCCCGGAGGGGGACCGGGTCGCCGTTCGTGACCACTCGGTACTCGTGCGACGGCGAAGCCGAGTGCGGGAGGCGCGGTGCTGGCCTGAGCGGCTCGTCGTCACGTCCTGGAGGCTGCCCGCCAGGCGTCGTAGCTCTCGTACTCCGCCGCGAGGCTCGCGAAGACCGGGCTCCGATCCGCCAGGGCGAAGACCTGCCGACGGTAGGACCGCCGCAGCGGCAGGGTGAGCTCGACCAGGTCGGGCAGATCGAGCAACGGCGTCAGGTCGTGGTCCAAGAGGCGCGTGCCGGGCAGGGAGAGGCACCGCAGCTGCCGCAGGCGGGGCACCCACCTGAGATGCGGCACGATCAGCCCCGTGTCCGAGCCGGGCGAGACGTTGCCGAGGGTGAGCGAGGTGACGCCCACCAGCTCGCTGAGGACGGCCACGTCAGGCACGCGATGGACCTGCGACAAGGTCAGCTGTGTCAAGCGCGCCATCCCGAGGAGCGGGGTCAGGCTCTCGACCCGGCTCGCGCCCTGCAGGTCGAGCGTCTCGAGCGAGGAGAGCTGGGCGACGGGCGACAGATCGTCGTACGGGCCCCACTTCACGCCCAGGGACCTCAGCTGCCCTTGGCCGGCCACGGCGGCCAGGAGTCCCTGTCCCACCCGAGAGGCGAGCCGGAGATCGGTGATCGCGGTCGGCCACGTGGAGAGGAACTCGATCCACGATCGCAGCCGGCGGGCCTCCGCGGCGGCGCCGGACCCGGGGGACGCGGCGTGCGTGGCCACGATCGCGACGCGCTCCTCACCGGCGTACTGGTCCGGGTGGTCGATGAGAGGGACGACCTCAGGACGTGTGTTCACGAGCTCACGCTAGGGCGTCGAGCCCCGGGTGAGAAGAGATGGGTCACAGGCCCCCCGAGTGGTCGCGAACTGCTGCCGGTGGGGGCGAGAGCCGCCGATCGTGACCGCTCGGGCGACGGCGGGGCCGAGCGCGGGAGGCGCGGTGCCAGCCTGAGCGCCCGCCCGGCTCCGTGTCGGGGGCCAGGTATATCGTTCGGGCATCGCTCGACCCTCGACTGGAGATCATCATGAGCACCTCGCGCACACCCGGTTCGTTCCCCGTCGACCTCGACGGCATGTGGCAGGCCATGGACCAGCTCCGGTCGACCTTCGACCGCCGCGACGGCGCCCGCGCCCCGCGCGGCGAGCTCCGCGCGGCGATCCTCGCCCTCCTCGCCGAGCGGCCGATGCACGGCTACCAGGTCATCCACGAGATCGAGGAGCGCACGGGCGGCGACTGGAAGCCCAGCGCGGGCTCCGTCTACCCGACCCTCCAGCTGCTCGCCGACGAGGGCCTCGTCGTCGCGGAGGAGACCGACGGCCGCAAGGTCTACTCGCTGACCGACACGGGCCGCGCCGCCGCGGGCGTCGACCCGTCCGACCCGTGGTCCGCCCCGCGCTCCTCCGGCGACCGTCGCACCGCCCTGCCCAAGGCCGGCATCGAGCTCGCCCGCGCCACGGCGCAGGTGGGCCGCACCGGCACCGCCGCGCAGATCGACGAGGCGGTGGCGGCCCTCGACGAGGCCCGTCGCCGCATCTACTCGATCCTCGCTCGAGACTGACGCGGGTGGCACCGACCGCCCCCCTCCCGACCCCCACAGCCTCAGCCCGAGCCGGTGAGCCGGGCGACGCCCTGCGCGACCGCGCGGGGCGGGCCCGGTACCGGCGCATCCTCCGGTTCGCCTCCCGTCACCTCGCCGTGACCTGGTGGTTCGAGCTGGTGCTGCCGAGGTTCGGCCTGCGCTGGGTCGCCGAGCGTACCCGCGCCCGACGCATGCAGCGCTTCGCACGCGGCTTCCACGCGCTGGCGCTCGACCTCGGCGGGCTGATGATCAAGGTCGGGCAGTACCTCTCGTCGCGCCTGGACGTCCTCCCGCCCGAGATCACGAAGGAGCTCGAGGGTCTGCAAGACGAGGTGACGCCCGTGCCGTTCCCCGAGATCCGGGCGCTCGCCGAGGCCGAGCTGGGCATGCCCCTCGACCGCGTCTTCACCGCCGTCTCTCCCGAGCCGATCGCCGCCGCCTCCCTCGGCCAGGCGCACCGGGCGACGCTCGGCCCGGTCGACTCCGCCGACACCGGGCTCGTCCACGTCGTGCTCAAGGTGCAGCGGCCCGGCATCGACCGGATCGTCGACGTCGACCTCGCCGCGCTCCGCAAGGTGGGCGGCTGGCTGAGCCACGTCCGCCTGGTCTCCGACCGGGTCGACGCCCCTGCCCTCGTCGAGGAGTTCGCGCGGACGAGCCTGGAAGAGATCGACTACCTCAACGAGGCCGCGAACTCGGCCCGCTTCGCGGCCGACTTCGCCGACGACGACCGGGTCGGCGTGCCCGACGTCGTCTGGGAGCGCTCGACGCGGAAGGTGCTCGTGCTCGAGGACGTCTCGGCGATCAAGATCACCGACGTCGACGGCCTCCGCGCCGCCGGCATCGACCCGGTCGAGGTCGCCCCCGTCTTCGCCGCGGTGATGTTCGACCAGCTCTTCACGAACGGCTTCTTCCACGCCGACCCGCACCCCGGCAACATCTTCGTCACCCCGGTGGCCGCCGCCGAGGGGGAACGCCCCTGGCGGCTGACCTTCATCGACTTCGGGATGATGGGGGAGGTGCCCACCGGCACCCGGAACGGTCTGCGCACGCTGCTGATCGCCGCCGCCTCCCGCGACGGCAGCGGCATGGTGAACGCGATGCGCGACCTCGGGGTGCTCTTGCCCAGCGCCGACACCCGTGAGCTCGAGCGGGCGGTCAGCGCGACCTTCGCCCGCTTCGGCGGCATGGGGTTCGCCGAGCTGCGCGAGGTCGACCCTCGGGAGTACCGCGAGTTCGCCGGCCAGTTCGGCGACCTGATCCGCGCGCTGCCGTTCCAGCTGCCCGAGGACTTCCTGCTGGTGCTCCGCGCCGTCACCCTCACCTCCGGCGTCTCCAGCGCCCTCGACCCGGTCTTCAACCTCTGGGACTCCGTCGAGCCCTACGCGGCGCAGCTCGTGCGCGACGAGCGCGGCAACGCCGTGCAGGACGTCGCGCGACGGGCCCTCGCCGCGGCCGACGTCACCGTCCGGCTGCCCGGTCGGCTCGACCACCTCGTCACGCGCCTGGAGGACGGCACGCTGGAGGTCGGCAGCCCGCGCATCGAGCGTCAGCTCGGTCGCATCGAGCGGACGGCCCGCCGGGTGCTCGCGGCCGTGCTCTTCGCGGGCCTGCTCATCGCCGGCGCCGTGCTGCGCACCGACGACGACGGCCTCGGCACGGTGCTCATGGCCGCGTCGGCCGTGCCGCTGCTCTACGCCCTGCTCGCCGGCCGGCTGCCCGGCTGACGCCGGGCTGCCCGGTCAGCCCCGGGCTGCCCGCCAGCGCCCGGCTGCGCGGCCAGCCCCGGGGCTGCCCGGTCAGCCCCGGGCTAGCGGTCGGCGAGCTGGTCGCGGACCTTGCGGCGCAGCGTCTTGCCGATCAGCGACTTCGGCAGCTCGTCGACCACGACGATGCGGCGGGGCACCTTGTACGGCGTCAGGTGCGACCGCGCGAAGGTGCGGAGCGCCTGCACGTCGACGTTCGCGCCCGACTCGACGACGATGGCCGCGGCGACCTGCTCGCCGCCGGGGCTCGGCAGCCCGACGACGGCGGCCTCGGTGACGCCGTCGAAGCGCACCAGCACCTCCTCGACCTCGGAGGGGCTGACGTTGAACCCGCCGGTGATGATGAGCTCCTTGATGCGGTCGACGATGCGCACGAACCCGTCGGGGTCGATCGTGACGATGTCGCCGGTGCGGAACCAGTCGCCGTCGACGAAGACCTCGTTCGACTCCTGCGGCTTGCGGTAGTAACCGCTGAACACCTGGGGGCCGCGCACGATCAGCTCGCCGCTCTCGCCGGCCGGCACGTCGACGGTCGGGTTCTCCGGGTCGACGACGCGCACCTCGGTGCCGGGCAGCGGCAGGCCGACGGTGCCGGCGCGGCGGGTGGGCCCGACCGGGTTCGCCATCAGCACGGGCGAGCACTCCGACAGGCCGTAGCCCTCGACGAGCCAGCCGCCGCTCTCGGCCTCCCACGGCTCGACGACCTCGGCCGAGAGGGGCATCGCGCCCGAGATCGCGACCTCGACGCCCTGCAGCGAGACGCCGGCGTCGTCGGCGGCCTTCCGGAGGCGCGTGTAGATGGGCGGGACGGCCGGCAGGAAGGTCGGCGGCCGCTTCTTCATGACCTTGAGCACGAGGGCCGGGTCGAAGGCCGGGAACAGCACGAGGCGGGCGCCCATGCTCATCGCGAAGGTGAGGCAGAGCGTGAGCCCGTAGGCGTGGAACATCGGCAGCACCGCGTAGACGGTGCAGCGGCCGCGCTCGATGGTCGGCACCCACGCGCGCGACTGCGCGGCGTTGGCGAGCAGGTTGCGGTGGGTCAGCTGGGCGCCCTTCGGGGTGCCCGTGGTGCCGCTCGTGTACTGGATGACCGCCAGGTCGTCCGTCGAGGGCGCCGGGTGCTTCGCCTTGATGCGCGACGAGCCCACGATCTTCTCCCACGGCGTCGTGCCCCGGACGCTCGTGGTCAGCTTGGCGCGCGACTCCCGGGCCTTCGAGATCGGCAGGCGGAGGGCCGCCCGGGTGGCGAGGGGCATGCCGCGCGTCACGTCGACCGACACGATCGCGTCGGGGGCGACGTCGGCGGGGAAGTCCTGGAGGGTCTCCACCACCTTGTCCCACGCGACGACGACCTTGGCGCCGTGGTCCTCGAACTGGTGGCGCAGCTCGCGCGGCGTGTAGAGGGGGTTGTGCTCGACGACGATCGCCCCGAGGCGCAGCACCGCGTAGAAGGCCACGACGTGCTGCGGGCTGTTGGGCATGACGAGGGCGACGGTGTCGCCGTGGCGGACGCCCAGGCCACGCAGGCCCTCGGCGGCCCGGCTGATCTGCTCGACGAGCTCGGAGTACGACGTCGTCGCCCCGAAGAACTCGAGCGCCACGGCCCGCGGGTAGCTCTTCGCCGAGCCCTCCACCAGGTCGAGGAGCGAGCCCGTGACGGGCTCGATGTCGTGGGGGACGCCGGGAGCGTAGGAGGTCAGCCAGGGACGCGGGGTCTCGATGGTCACCCGGCCACTCTACGGCGTTGGATGATCGGGGCCGCCCCCACCCGAGGCGGTCACCACGACGAGAGGAACACCGTGATCAAGGTCTGGTTCATCACCGGGGCGTCGAAGGGCTTCGGCCGCGAGTGGGCGGAGGCCGCGCTGGAGCGCGGTGACCGCGTGGCGGGCACCGCCCGCCGGCTCGAGACCGTCGACGCACTCGTGCAGCAGTACCCCGACGCCTTCCTGCCGATCGAGCTCGACGTCACCGACCGCGAGGCCGACGTCGCCGCCGTGCAGCGTGCCGCCGAGCACTTCGGCCGGCTCGACGTCGTCGTCAACAACGCCGGCTACGGCCACTTCGGCATGGTCGAGGAGCTCACCGAGGAGGAGGCCAGGGCCCAGCTCGAGACGAACTTCTTCGGCGCGCTGTGGGTCACGCAGGCCGCCCTGCCGATCCTCCGGGCCCAGGGCAGCGGCCACGTCGTGCAGGTCTCGAGCATCGGAGGCGTCAGCGCCTTCCCCACCGTCGGCATCTACCACGCGTCGAAGTGGGCGCTCGAGGGCATGAGCCAGGCGCTCTCGCAGGAGGTCGCCGGCTTCGGCGTGCACGTCACGCTGGTGGAGCCCGGCGGCTTCTCGACCGACTGGTCGGGCCCGTCGGCCTCCCGCAGCGACGAGCTCGAGGCCTACGCCGAGGTGCGCGAGGCTGCGTCCGAGCGACCGTCGGCGGCCGATCCGGGCGACCCGCACGCCACCCGCGGCGCGATCCTCAAGGTCGTCGACGCCGAGCAGCCGCCCCTCCGCGTCTTCTTCGGCAAGGCGCCCCTCGGCATCGCCGAGGCCGACTACGAGCATCGCCTCGCGACCTGGCGCGAGTGGCAGCCCGTCGCGGAGGAGGCGCACGGGAACTGAGCCGGCCGCCCCTCCTGCACCGCGCCTCCTCGCGGGCTCCCGCACGACCGCGGAGGGCCCGTCGAGGAGGCGCGGTGCCGGCCAGGCGGTTCGACGTCGAGACAGAAGGCGCCCGCGTGGCCCCCGCGCCCAGACGTGCGGCGCATGATCGGTGCATGCCCGCCCTCACCGAGCCGCTCCGCGCCCGCCTGCAGTACACGTTCAACGGCCAGTACACGGGCACGCCCGAGTGGGTGACCGATCTCGAGAAGGGCGACGACGAGGGCTTCTTCCTGCCCGGGTCGGCCGTCTGGGCCGTCCACGGCTCGATGTCGACCATCGCCGCGGGCGTCCGCGCGCTGCTCGTGCAGGCCCTCCACCCGGGGGCGCTGGCCGGGGTGCACGACCACTCTCGGTTCCGTGACGACCCCCTGGGGCGCCTGGCCGGCACGATCCGCTGGATCTACACCGTGTCGTACGGCAGCCGCGAGGCGGCGACGCGGGCGTCGGGCTGGGTCACCCGGCTGCACACGAAGGTCGTCGGGCAGTACGACGACCGCCACGGCGTGAGCCACGACTACGCGGCCAACGACCCCGAGCTGCTCAGCTGGGTGCACATGGCCTTCGCCGACTCCTTCCTCGCGGCGTTCCAGCAGTGGGGGCACGGTGAGGTGCCTGGCGGCCCCGACGCCTACGTGCGCGAGTGGGCCACGGCCGGCGAGCTGATGGGGGTCGTCGACCCGCCCCGCACCGTCGCCGAGATGCAGCACCAGCTGATGGAGTTCGACCGCCGGGGCGTGCTCGAGTGCACGGCGCGGACCGACGAGGTGGTCCGGTTCATCCGGCGACCGCCGCTCTTCCCCGTGCTGCGGCTCGGCTACCCCGTGCTGTTCAACGGAGCCGTCGGCACCCTGCAGCCGCGGTTCCGCGAGCTGCTCGACCTGCAGCCTCCCCACCTGGGCCCGGTCGCGCTGCCGACCGCCGGCCCGGCGCAGGCGATGCTCGGGGCGATCGGCGGCGTTCTCGGCGCCCGCCCGGTGGCGGAGGAGCACGCGCTGGCGCGTCTCGAGCGGCTCGGCTGGACCGCCGCCTGAGCATCGCCGTGCGGCGTGGTCCGGGCTCGTCAGGCGCGCAGCCGGCGGGCGGCTCCGCCCTGGCAGGATGACGGCATGAGCGAGACGGCAGGCCCGGGGACGGCAGCGACCTCGGGGGCCGGTGCCGCGCCTCCCGCCCGCCCCGGCTCGTCGTGGCGCTGGCTGCGCGACATCGTCGTGGTGGTGCTCGTGGCGCTGCTCGTGTCGTGGGGCGTCCGCACCTTCCTGGTGCGGTCGTTCTACATCCCGTCGGCGTCGATGGAGGACACGCTGATGATCGACGACCGGGTGATCGTCAACGAGCTCGTGCCCGACCTCGTCGACCTCGATCGCGGCGACGTCGTCGTCTTCCACGACCCGGGCGGCTGGCTGCCCGGCGGGAGCGTCGGGGGAGACGACGAGCTGATCAAGCGCGTGGTCGGGCTGCCGGGCGACACGGTCTCGTGCTGCGACGCCGAGGGGCGGATGCTCGTGAACGGCGAACCGGTCGACGAACCGTACCTGGCCGACCCCGAGGGGCCCGCGTCGACCATCCCGTTCGACGTGACCGTGCCGGAGGGCGCGATCTGGGTGATGGGCGACAACCGCGCGCACTCCGCCGACTCCCGGCTGCACCAGAGCGGGCCCTACGACGGGTTCGTGCCGCTCGACCACGTCGTCGGGCGGGCGTTCGTGATCGTCTGGCCGATCTCCCGCTGGGGCGGGCTGTAGCCGAGGCGCGGCTCAGCGCCCGGCGATGAGCGAGTCGCGCACCTCGCGGCGCAGCACCTTGCCGATCAGCGAGCGCGGCAGCTCGTCGACGACGACGACGCGCTTCGGCACCTTGTACGCGGCGAGCTGCTCCCGGGCGTGGTCGCGGACGGCCTCGGGGTCGATCGTCGCGCCCGGGCTCGCCACGACGGCCGCGACGACGTCCTCGCCGCCGCCCGCGCGCGGGATGCCCACGACCGCGACCTCGGCGACGCCCGCGGCGCCGCGCACGGCCTCCTCGACCTCGGAGGGCGCGACGTTGAAGCCGCCGGTCACGATGAGCTCCTTGATGCGGTCGACGATCGTGACGTACCCGTCGGCGCTCATGCTGACGATGTCGCCGGTGCGGAACCAGCCGCCGGGCAGGAAGGCCTCGGCGGTCTCGTCGGGGCGGTTCCAGTACCCCTGGAAGACCTGGGGGCCCCGGAGGATCAACTCACCGGCCGCGCCCGCCGTCACCGGGCGCTCGGGGTCGGGGGCGTCGCGGTCGACGACCCGCGCCTCCGTCGACGGGAACGGCACGCCGACCGTGCCCGGGCGTCGTGTCGGGCCCATCGGGTTGCCGAGCGCGACGGGAGACGTCTCGGTGAGGCCGAAGCCCTCGACGAGCATCCCGCCCGTCACGCCCTCCCACGCGGTGACCGTCGACAGGGGCAGGTTCATCGCCCCCGAGATCGCGAAGCGGGCGCTGCTCAGGTCGACGCCGCGCTCCGCCGCCGCCTCGGCCAGGCGCTGGTAGATCGGCGGCACGGCGGGCAGGAACGTCGGCGGGTGCTTCGCCGCGGCCTTGAGCACGAGGTCGACGTCGAACTTCGGGAAGAGCACGAGGCGGGCGCCGATGCTCATCGCGAAGGTGAGGCACAGGGTGAGGCCGTAGGCGTGGAAGAAGGGCAGCACGCCGTAGACGGTCTCTTCGCCCTCGCGGATGCCCTGCACCCAGGCGCGCCCCTGCACGGCGTTGCTGTGCAGGTTGCGGTGCGTCAGCACGGCCCCCTTCGGCGAGCCGGTCGTGCCGCTCGTGTACTGCAGCAGGGCGACGTCGTCGAGGGCGGGGCGGGGGTGCCGGCGCCGCAGGGGGCGAGACGACACGAGCTCGGGCCAGGTGAGGTCGCCGCGGGTGCGGGAGGTGAGCGCCTCGCGCGACTTCCGGGCCGCCGGCACCGGCAGGGTCAGGGCCAGCCGGGTCGCCAGCGGCATCGCCCGCGTGACGTCGACCGAGACGACCGAGCGGAAGCCGATGTCGCTCGGCAGCGCCCGGAGGCGGTCGACCAGCTTGTCCCACGCGATCGCCACGGTCGCGCCGTGGTCCTCGAAGAGGTGGCGCAGTTCGCGGTCGGTGTAGAGCGGGTTGTGCTCGACGACGACCGCGCCGAGGCGCAGGACCGCGTAGAACGCGACGACGTGCTGGGGGCTGTTGGGCAGCAGGATCGCGACCCGGTCACCGGCCCCGACCCCGAGCTTGCGGAGGCCCTCGGCGGCCCGGGCGATCTCGTCGCCGAGGTCGCGGTAGCTCGTCTCCCGCCCGAAGAACTCGAGCGCCGTGCGGCTGCGGTGCGCGGCGACGGCGTCGTCGATGAGGTCGACGAGGGTGCCGGTGACGGGCTCGATGTCGGCGGGGACGCCCGGGGCGTAGCTGTGCAGCCAGGGGCGGTCGGGCGCGGTGTCGGAGCTCATGCGGCCATCGAACCAGCCGGGGGGCGGGGGAAGCTGCGTGGTCGCCGAGGGCGGACCGGGACTGCGCCTCGGTCAGCGCGCGTCGCGCCGGGTCAGCGCGCGTCGCGCCCGGTCAGCGCCAGCAGCCGCACGTGCAGCGGGGCGTCGTCGTCGACCGGCACGGGGCTCGCGAACAGCCCGGAGGCCTCGAGGGCGTCGGCCTGCGGCTCGAAGACCGTCCACACGGCCGCCACGAGCTCGTCGTCGAGGCTCTCGTCGGCGCCGATCGCCCGGGCGAGGTCCCAGGTGTGGATGGTGACGTCGGCGACCTGCTCGGCGAGGTACTCCCGGGCCGGCACGACGTCGGCGCTCAGGCGGACGGGCGCCTCGGGGTCGGCCTCGGCCCAGGCGGCCGTCGCGGCCGACGACCAGCGGTGCCACGCGGTGACGAGGTCGTCGTCGAGCGGCTCGATCGAGCGCTCGGAGGCCGACGGGTCGCCGCCGTCGAGCAGCAGCGGCACCCACTGCTGCTCGCGGGTCACGTGCCGGACGAGGTCACGGACCCGCCACTCGGTGTCGGGCGTGGGGGCGTCCCAGTCGGCCACCGCCTCCACCCGTCGGGCGAACTCGTCGTGCGCGCGCTGCTGCAGGGTGATCCAGTCGACGGTCATGGGGCGTCCTCTCGAGGCAGGGGCGTCACGACCACCGACGGCGCCGGCGGCGGAGCGGTGTCGCGGTCTGCTGGGGCCCAACCGCCGGAGGCGCGGCGGCCTTCCCGAGGTCGGCCCTCAGCGGAACAGTCGCCACGGTAGCGCCTCACCGGCTAGGGTCGCTCGCATGACGGCCCTGCTCGAGCTCCTGGCGCGCGTGCTCGCGCCGCTCGAGCACGTGGTGCAGGCCCTCGCCGCCCAGGGCGGCGACCCGGCCTCCGCCGCGGTCGTCGTCTCGCTGCTCGGCGCGGCCACGGTGCTCGTGGCGACCGGGCTGGGCCGTGCCCTGCTGGCGCTGTGCGGCCTCGCGCCCGCACCCGCGCGACGGGTGCTCAGCGAGGGGGCCGACGTGCGCCTCCTCGTGTTCCAGCGCGACCCCGACGCGGACGGGCACGTGCGCGCCCGCGCTCCGGGCCGGGCGCTCCCGGCCGCCTGACCCGACGCTCACCCGCGACCCGTCGCGGCGGCCAGACGACGTCACCCGTCTCTCTGACCGAGGAGCCCCTCCGTGGACCTGTCCGCCTTCCCGCCCGTCGCCGTCGTCCTCGACGGCCTCCACTCGTTCGTCGCCCTGCTCGCCGCCCTGGTCGAGCCAGCCGTGGGCGACCTCTCGTCGGCGCTCGCCGTCGTCCTGCTCACCGTCGTCGTCCGGCTGGTGCTGGTGCCCGTCGGGGTCTCGCAGGTGCGCGCCGAGATCGGCCGACGCCGTCTCGCGCCCCGCGTCGCCGAGCTGACCCGCCGCGTCACCGACCCCCAGGAGCGCAGCCGGCGCCTCATGGAGCTGTACTCGTCGGAGAAGGTCTCGCCGCTCGCCGGCTGCCTCCCGACCCTCGCCCAGGCCCCGGTGCTGACGGCCGTCTACTCGCTCTTCGCCCACCCGACGATCGCGGGCCACGCGAACGAGCTGCTGGGCCACACCCTGGGCGGGGCCGTGCTGGGGGCGAACCTGCCCGTGGCCCTCGGCGCGGGCCTCGCGACGGTGTGGCCGTACCTCGTGCTGCTCGCCGTGCTCGCGGTCGTCGTCGAGCTGACCCGGCGCGCCTCGCTGCGGGCGGCGGGGCCGACTGCGGCACCGCTGCCCGGTGCTGCCGGTGCCGCGGGCCCCGCCGCCGTGCCGGGCATGACGGGGCTGCTGCGGGTGCTGCCGTTCGTCAGCGTCGTCTTCGCGGCCTTCGCCCCGCTGGCCGCCGCGCTCTACCTCGTGACCAGCGCCTCCTGGACCCTGCTCGAACGGGCGGTGCTCCGCCGGGCCCTGGCGCCGCGGACCGGGGGAGGCGCGGTGGCCGTCTGAGGCAACGACGGAGGGCCCGCCCCTGCCTGAGCAGGTGCGGGCCCTCCGGGGAGCGTCGTGACTACGCCGAGAGCACGAACTGGATCTCGAGCGTGACGGTGACGTCGTTGCCGAGCGTGAAGCCGCCGGCCTCGAGCGCCGCGTTCCAGCTGACGCCGAACTCGGTGCGGTCGATCTTCGTCGTGGCCGAGAAGCCGAGCTTCGTCTGGCCGTAGCCGTCGACGACGAGGCCGCCGAACTCGCTCTTGAGGGTGACGGGCTTGGTGACGCCGCGGAGGCTCAGGTCGCCGTGCACGAGGAAGGCGTCGTCGCCCTTCTCCTCGATGCTCGTCGAGGTGAACGTCATCTGCGGGTGCTCCTCGGCGAGGAAGAAGTCGCCGGTCTGCAGGTGGCCGTCGCGGTCCTTCTGGTTCGTGTTGATCGAGGCCACGTCGATCGAGGCCGTGACCTTGCTCGCGGTGTGGTCGTCGTCGGTGACCAGGCTCGCGTCGAAGCGCTCGAACGAGCCCTTGACCTTGCTGATCGCGAGGTGGCGGACGCTGAACGAGACCTCGCTGTGGGTGGGGTCGAGGGTCCAGGTGCCGGCGGGGATCTTCTCTGCGGTGATGGCCATGGTGTTCTCCTTGAGGTGGTGACGTGTGAGGTGGTCGTGGATCGGTGACGTGTCACCGAAGGTGGTACGAGTATATGCAAGAGCATCGACAGGTCGAGCATTCCCGATCCGCGTGGCTGATCGGTGAACAGCGTCGATGCAGGTGCTGTGACCCGGTCGGCCGTCGCCGGGGCGGCGGCCGACCGGGAGATCGGGCCGAGGGTCAGGCGGGGCGCTCGGCGGGGGAGACCGTCTTCGCCGGGTCGGTCTCGGCGAGGTGGCCCACGGCCGCGTCGATCGCGGTCATGGCCTCGGCCGGCAGGCGGACGCCCGCGGCGGCGGCGTTGTCGGCCACCTGCTCGGGGCGGGAGGCCCCGATGATCGCCGAGGCGACGTTGTCGTTCTGCAGCACCCACGCGACGGCGAGCTGGGCCATCGTGAGGCCGAGGTCGTCGGCGACCGGCTTCAGGGCCGCGACGCCGGTGAGCACCTCGTCGGTCATGAACCGCTTGATGGTGTCGGCGCCGCCCTTGGCATCGGTGGCCCGGCTGCCCGCGGGCAGCTCGGCTCCCGGTGCGTACTTGCCGCTCAGGACGCCCTGCGCGACCGGCGACCAGACGATCTGGCTGACGCCGTGCTGCACGCTGGCGGGCACGACCTCCTGCTCGATGACGCGCCACAGCATCGAGTACTGGGGCTGGTTCGAGATCAGCTGCACGCCGAGCTGCTGGGCGAGCTCGTGGCCGGCGCGGATCTGCTCGGCCGTCCACTCGCTCACGCCGATGTAGAGCGCCTTGCCCTGCCGCACCACGTCGGCGAAGGCCTGCATCGTCTCCTCCAGGGGAGTCGCGCTGTCGTAGCGGTGCGCCTGGTAGAGGTCGACGTAGTCGGTGCCCAGGCGGCGGAGCGACCCGTCGATCGACTCGAGCACGTGCTTGCGGCTCAGCCCGACGTCGTTGTGGCCGCGCGGGCCGGTGGGCCAGTAGACCTTCGTGAAGATCTCGAGGCTCTCGCGCCTCTCACCGGCGAGGGCGTCGCCGAGCACCTGCTCCGCCGCGGTGTTCGCGTAGGCGTCGGCGGTGTCGAAGGTCGTGATGCCCGCGTCGAGGGCGGCGCGGACGCACTGCGTCGCGACGTCGTTCTCGACCTGCGAGGCGTGGGTGAGCCAGTTGCCGTAGGTGATCTCGGAGATCTTGAGGCCGCTGCGGCCGAGGTGTCGGAATTCCATGTCGTCACCGTACGCGCCACCCGTCGCTCCGTGGAGGCGCGTGTCGACGCCCTGGCCCCCGCCCGGGGGTCGTGTGAACGCCGTGTGTCGGGCACCTGGCAGTTCGCCGGGATCCCGTACCCCGCACCCAACCCCCCGACCGGGGGCCGCCGAACCACGACCTGACCCACCCGACCGCTCGACCCGACCCGAGCGCGCCCGACCTGGTCCCCGACGACGTGGACGCGACTCCCCCCGACCCTGACACCCGACAGGAGACCGACCCGTGCCGTCCCCCCTGACCCACCTCGCGACCTCCGTCCTCGCCGCCGGCGAGCCGGAACCGCTGCTGACGCCCCAGGCGCCCGCCGACCCCTCGCAGGTGCTGCCCAACCGCGGCAGCACCTCCGGCCTGGGCGACGGCGTGCCCGGCTTCTCGCTGCCCGACTGGAGCCCGCTCGAGTGGATCGGCTACTCGGGCCTCGTCCTGGTGACCGTCCTCCTCACCGCGGTCGCCGTCTCGACGCTGTGGTGGATGCTCCACGCCTGGCGCTCCAAGGACACCCTCGAGGGCAGCCGCTTCAGCGACTCGCCCCTCGACGCGGCGCACTCGTTCACGCTCCTCGTCCCGGGGCGCCACGAGGAGGAGGTGATGGGCCAGACGCTCGACCGCCTCGCCCAGCAGGACCACCCCGACTTCGAGATCATCGCCATCGTCGGCCACGACGACCCCGGCACCGAGCGCGTCGCCCGGGAGGCCGCCGCCCGGCACCCCGAGCTCATCCGCGTCATCGTCGACTCGAGCGTGCCGAAGAACAAGCCGAAGGCGCTCAACCTGGCGCTGCAGACCTCGCGGGGCGAGATCGTCGGGGTCTTCGACGCCGAGGACGACGTGCACCCGCGCCTGCTGACCCTCGTCGACTCGCGCTTCACCGAGACCGACGCCGACGTCGTCCAGGGCGGCGTGCAGCTGATGAACTTCCAGTCCAGCTGGTGGAGCCTCCGCAACGTGCTCGAGTACTACTTCTGGTTCCGCTCGCGGCTGCACTTCCACGCCAAGGAGAAGTTCATCCCGCTCGGCGGCAACACGGTCTTCGTCCGCAAGGAGTGGCTCGACTGGTCGGAGGGCTGGGACGCCTCGTGCCTCGCCGAGGACTGCGAGCTCGGCGTGCGCCTCTCGAGCGCCGGCGCGAAGGTCGTCGTCGCCTACAGCCCCGAGGTCGTCACCCGTGAGGAGACGCCCGGCACCTTCGTCTCGCTGCTCAAGCAGCGCACCCGCTGGAACCAGGGCTTCATGCAGGTCTACGGCAAGGGGGAGTGGCGTCAGCTGCCGACCCTGCGTCAGCGCCTGATGGCCCGCTACCTGCTCACCATGCCGTTCATCCAGGCGGCCACCGGCCTGCTCATCCCGATCAGCGTCGTGCTCATCCTCACCGTCAAGGTGCCGACGGCCATCGCGCTCGTCTCGTTCGTGCCGCTCGCACCCACGCTGGTGCTGCTGGCCGTCGAGTTCACGGGGCTGCACGAGTTCGGCAAGACGTACGGCCAGAAGGTCCGCGTGCGCGACTACGCCCGCCTCGTCTGGGGCCTCCTGCCCTACCAGATCTTCCTCGCCCTCGCCGCCGTGCGGGCCGTCTGGCGCCAGCTGCGCGGGATGAACGCGTGGGAGAAGACGGAGCACTCGGGCACGCACCGTCCCGCGGTCGCGCCCGGCGCCTCCGTCAGCGGTGCCCCGAGCTCGCCGCCCGTCGTCGTCGGCCAGCCCGTCGACGCCCTCGCGACCGTGGGGAGCGACCGATGACCGCCACGATCGAGCGGCCCGCCGCCCCCGTCCGCCCCGCCGTGCCCCGTGTCCACGACCCCGCTCCGGGCCGCGGGCGGACCCCCGTCGGCGAGTGGTTCCGTCGCCACGGCCGGAGCCTCGCCTGGCTGCTGCCGGTGCTGGCGATCGCCGCGACCGTGCAGGCCTGGAACATGGCCGGGTCGCCGCAGCGCATCGACGACGAGGGCACCTACACGGCCCAGGCCTGGGCCGTGCAGCACCTCGGCGAGCTGACCCACTACACCTACTGGTACGACCACCCGCCGGTGGGCTGGCTGCAGATCGCGGCCTACACCTCGCTGACCGGCGCCTTCTCGCGCTACGACATCGCGGTGCTGGCCGCCCGGGAGGCGGTGCTCGCGTTCACCCTCGTCGCCGTCGTGCTCGTCTGGCTGCTCGGTCGCAAGCTCGGCCTGAGCCGGCCGGCGGCGGCCGTCGCGGCCCTGGTGTTCGCGGTCTCGCCCCTGGCGCTGCAGTTCCACCGCACCGTCTACCTCGACAACATCGCGACGCCGTGGCTGCTCGCCGCTTTCGTCTTCGCCCTGAGCCGGCGCTACCAGCTGGCCGGGTACGCCGCCGCCTCGCTCACCTTCGGCATCGCCGTGCTGAGCAAGGAGACGTACCTCCTCGCCCTGCCCTTCCTGGCGTGGACGATGTGGCGCGGGGCCGACCGGTCGACGCGCCGCTACACCCTCTCGATCGCCGCGAGCCTCCTCGTGCTGGTCGGCCTCGGGTACGTCGCCCTCGCCGCCGTCAAGGGCGAGCTGCTGCCCGGCGCCGGGCGGGTGAGCCTGCTCGAGGGCGTGCAGTTCCAGCTCGCGACCCGCGAGGCCAGCGGCTCCGTGTTCGACACCGGCAGCCTCTTCTTCGCGACCGTCTCGCAGTGGTGGCAGCTCGACCCGGTGCTGATCGTGCTGGGCGTCGTGGCCGCGGTGGTGGGGCTCTTCCTCCGTCGCGTCCGTCCGATCGCCGTGATGCTCGTCTTCCTGGTCGCGTTCATGTTCCGGCCCGGCGGGTACCTGCCCGTGCCCTACGTCATCATGCTGCTGCCGTTCGCGGCCCTGCTCGTCGCGGCCGCCACCGACGCCGCCGTCCGGGCCGTCCGGGCCCGCCGCGCCGGGCGCGCGTCCACCGTCGCCGCCCGCACGGGCGCCGTCGCGTGGCTGGCCGTCACGGCGGTCGCCGTCATCGCCGTCGTGCCGCTCTGGGCCGTGCAGCTGCGCGGCTTCGTCGACGCCGACCTCGACGCCCCGATGCGGAACGCCGAGACCTGGGTCGAGCAGAACGTGCCGACCGACAGCCGGCTGCTCGTCGACGACGCGGTCTGGGTCGACCTGGTGAACGCCGGGTTCGCCCGGGAGAACGTCATCTGGTTCTACAAGATCGACACCGACGGCGCCGTCCAGGCGCAGTCGCCGAACGGTTGGCGCGACAGCGACTACCTGTTCGAGACGGAGTCGGTCCGCACCTCGGGGCTGGCCTCGGCCGACGTCCGGCAGGCGCTCGAGAGCTCGACCGTCGTGGCCTCGTTCGGCGAGGGCGACCAGCAGGTCGCCGTCCGCCGCATCGACCGTGACGGGGCCGCGGAGGCCCAGCGCACGGCCGACGAGGCCGCCGCGGCCCGGTCGCGGGCGGGCTCCGAGCTCGCCCAGAACCCCGGCCTGCAGGTGTCGTCGACCTTCGACCAGGCCCTGACCGACGGCCGCCTCGACCCGCGCGCCGTGATCGTGCTCGGGCAGCTGGCCGCCATCGCCCCGGTCTCCGTCGCCGACCCCGAGGGGCTGCCCGGCGAGCAGGAGTCGCTCTTCCGCCAGTTCGTCGTGACGCCCGGCGGCGGTGAGTCCCTCGCCGACCTCCGAGCCACCCTCGAGGGCCTCGGCGACGTGTACGCGCCGCAGTCGGTCGAGCAGGAGGGCGACGCCCTCCGCGTGACCTTCTCCGCCGTGCCGCCCGAGGGGCTCCTCGCCCCGTGACCGCCCGGTCGAGGCCCGCACCCCGCGGGCCTCGACCCTCCAGACCGGCTCCGCCCGCCAGGGCGGAGCACCCCGACCGGAAAGGAACCACCGTGATCCGCACGATCCGCTCCCTCCGCACCACCGCCTCCCGCACCGCCCCCGGAACCCCCGAGGCCGCCGTCGGCCGCGCGGCGAGCCCGTCGCGGCGCCGCCTCGCGGCACCGCTCGCCCTCGCCGCCGCGGCGGCCGTCGCCCTCGCCGGGTCGCTCGTCGCCGCCTCGCCCGCCCACGCCGCCGACGGCGACGGCTGGGTGCGCGTCGGCCACCTGTCGCCCGACACGAAGGCCGTCGACGTCACCCTCACCTCGCTCTCGGGCGGGCAGGTCGTGATGGACCTCGACGACGTGACCTACGGCCAGGTCAGCGCCTACCAGGCGCTGCCGGCAGGCACCTACGTGGTCTCGATGACGGCCGCCGACTCGCCGGCCCGCACGAAGCCGGTCATCACGACGAACGTGACGGTCGACAGCGGCCAGCCGATCACGACCGTGGCGTACGGCCCGAACGACGACCTGCGCACCCAGGTGTTCAAGGACGACCTGACCGCGCCCTCCGACGGCCAGGCCAAGGTGCGCCTCGTGCAGGCCGCCACGGTCAGCGACGAGGTCTCGGTCGCGACGACGACGGGCACGACGATCGCCGCCGACGCGCCCTTCGGCAGCGCCAGCCAGTACGCGCAGGTCGCGGCCGGCCCGTGGCAGCTCTCGCTCACCGGTGACGACGTGACCGGCTCCGGCTCGGTCGACCTCGCCGCGGGCAGCATCAGCACGCTCTTCGTGCTCGACGACTCCGACGGCGGCCTCACGGTCGTCCCCGTCGTCGACAGCGCCGCGACGGCGCAGGCGCCGGTCGGCGGCGTCCAGACCGGCGGCGGCTGGGTCGCCGAGCACCGGGCGGCCGACGCGACGGCCGACGCGGCCGACGGCGACCAGCCCCGGGGCTTCTGGGCGACCGTCCTCGGCTGGTTCGGGGCGTGACCCGGGGAGGCGCGCCGCGCCTCCCGGCACCGCTCCCGCACCGCACCGCCCCACCAGCAGAGAGCAGAGCAGCATGACCCGCAGAACGAAGGCCCTCTTGGCCGTCGTCGTCGTGGTGGCCGTCGCCCTCACGGCCGGCGTCGCCTGGCTCGTCGTCGGCCCCTCGGGCCCGTCGTCCGACGAGCCGGCCGCCGACGCGACCGGCACGCCCGGCGCCGGCACCCCGACCCCGCAGGCCCGCACGGCGACCGAGATCGGCGAGGGCTTCCTCGACGACTGGGTCGACGACGACGGCCGCGTCGTGCGCCGCGACCAGGGCGACGACACCGTCAGCGAGGGGCAGGCCTACGGCATGCTCGTCGCCGTCGGCGTCGGCGACGAGCAGCGCTTCGACGCGATCTGGCGCTGGACCCGCGAGAACCTCGTGCGCGAGGACGGCCTGCTGGCCTGGCGCTGGGCCGACGGCGCCGTCGTCGACGACATGCCGGCCAGCGACGCCGACGTCGACGCCGCGCGGGCCCTCGTGCTCGCCGGCGAGGCCTTCGGCGACCCGTCGCTCACCGAGCAGGGCGTCGACCTCGGCGGTGCCGTGCTCGACGAGATGACCGCCGTCACCGACGTGGGGCGGATCCTGCTGCCCGGCCCCTGGGCGGCCGGCGACGGCCCGTGGTCGTACAACCCCTCGTACGCGTCGCCCGCGAGCTTCGCCCAGCTGGCCGAGGCCAGCGGCGACCCGCGCTGGTCGGAGCTCGAGGCCGGCTCGCGCGCCGTGACGACCGCCGTGCTCGACGCGACGGCCCTGCCGAGCGACTGGGCCCAGGTGCGCCGCGGCGGCAGCGTCGTGCCCCTGCCGGGCGCCGACGGCACGTCGGGCACCGTGCAGTACAGCTACGACGCGGCCCGCCTCGCGCTCCGCTACGCCGAGTCGTGCACCCCCGACGACGTCGCCCTCGCCGCCCGGCTCGCGCCGGTGCTGCAGCGCTACGACGACCTGCCGATGCAGCTCGACCTCGGCGGGCAGTCGATCGGTGCCGACCAGAGCCCGCTCGCCTACGCGGCCCGCGCCGCGGCCGAGGCGAGCGCGGGTCAGCACGACGAGGCCTCCGCCGACCTGCGACGCGCCGACGCCCTCGCCCAGTCGACCCCGACCTACTACGGCACCGCGTGGGCCGCCCTCGCGGCGCTCCAGGTCGAGGCGTCCGCGCTCGGCGCGTGCTCGCCGCTGGAGGTGGCCCGATGAGCCTCGTGCAGCGCATCTCCGCCCACCGGCGGGCCGCCGTCGCCGTCGGCGTCGCGGTCGTCCTCCTCGTCGCGGCCGGCGTGACCGTCGGCGCCGTCGCGGCGCAGCCCGACCGGGGCAGCTCGACCGGCACGGGCGCCGAGGCCGGCGCCGGCGCCTCGCAGGCCGCCCCGGGCGGGGCCGCCACCGACCCGGCGCTCGACCCCGGCAGCGGGGCCGCCGGCTCGTTCCAGGACCCGGCGGCACCGTACGTCACCGCGCCTCCCGCAGGCTCGACCCCGGTGCGGGTCCAGATCCCCTCGATCGGCGTCGACTCCGGCCTCGAGTCGCTCGGCCTCGGCGCGCAGGGCGAGCTCGAGCCGCCCCGCGAGTGGATGTCGGCCGGCTGGTACCGCGACGGCGTCGTGCCGGGCGGCGTCGGTCCGGCGGTCATCGCCGGGCACGTCGACTCCGGCAGCGGCCCCGCCGTGTTCGTCGACCTGGCCGACCTCGCCGTGGGCGCGGAGGTGCAGGTGACGCTCTCGACCGGCAGCGTCGAGACCTTCCGCGTGACGGGCAGCGAGCGGACCCCCAAGGCGACCTTCCCGACCAGCGACGTCTACGGGGCGACCCCGACAGCGAGCCTCCGCCTCATCACCTGCGACGGCACGTTCGACCGCTCGACCGGCCACTACGTCGACAACCTCA
This sequence comes from Frigoribacterium sp. NBH87, assembly GCF_014217665.1. Classification (NCBI taxonomy): domain Bacteria; kingdom Bacillati; phylum Actinomycetota; class Actinomycetes; order Micrococcales; family Microbacteriaceae; genus Frigoribacterium; species Frigoribacterium sp. NBH87. The sequence continues at coordinate 950,145 of NZ_CP043650.1, read as the reverse complement.
TCGTGTTCGCCGACCTCGTGTCGGCCACCTGACCGGCGCGGACCACCCGCACCGCCCCGCACCGCACCGCCCCAGCTAAGACCCGACCCGACCCGACCCGACCCGACCCGACCCGACCCGCTCCCTCCCACCCGACCTGGAAGGACCACCCCGTGAACGACGCACTCGTCATCATCCCGACCTACGACGAACGAGAGAACCTCGACTGGATCGTCGGCCGCACCCTCGACAGCGGGGCCGCCGTCGACGTGCTCGTCGTCGACGACGGCTCGCCCGACGGCACCGGCGACCTCGCCGACGCGTGGGCCGCCCGCGACCCCCGGGTGCACGTGCTGCACCGCACCGGGAAGGCCGGCCTCGGCGCCGCGTACCTGGCCGGCTTCGCCTGGGGGCTCGAGCGCGGCTACGCGGCCCTCGTCGAGATGGACGCCGACGGCTCCCACCACCCCGAGGACCTCCCCGCCCTGATCGCCCTGCTCGCCGACGACGACCTCGTGCTCGGCTCGCGCTGGGTGCCCGGCGGCCGCGTCGAGAACTGGCCGCTGCGCCGCCGGCTGCTCAGCCGCGGCGGCAGCTGGTACACCCGCGGCGCCCTCGGCATCACGGTCGCCGACACGACCGGCGGCTTCCGGGCCTTCCGGGCCGAGGCCCTCCGGCGCATCGACCTCGACGAGGTCGAGTCGCGCGGCTACTGCTTCCAGGTCGACCTGCTCTGGCGGTCGCTGCAGGCCGGCCTCCGCGTCGTCGAGATGCCGATCACGTTCACCGAGCGCGTGCACGGCGCGTCCAAGATGAGCGGGTCGATCGTGCGGGAGTCGCTGGTCAAGGTCACGAGGTGGGGCCTGACCCGGCGCAGCCGCGCGGTCGTCGAGCTCGTGCTGCGGCACCGTCGCCTGCCGAGCGTGCGGGCCACCTCGCACCGCGTGCGGCCGGGCGAGCTGGCGGGCCTACGGGCGCGCTAGCCGCCGCGGACGGACGAGAGGAGGGGCGGGTCGCGACACGACCCGCCCCTCCTCTCGTCTCCTCCGGCCCGCGGGCCGGCTGCCTCAGCGGACGATCGCCACCGAGTGCGGCGGCAGCAGCAGCGACTCGCCCGCGGTGACGGCGTCGTCGCTCGTGAACAGCACCTCGGTGCAGGGCACGGCGACCCGCGCCTCCTGCTCCGCGAAGTTCACGGCGACCCGCAGCGAGCCGCGCGTCAGCACGAGCCACCGGGCGTCGGCGTCGTGCTCGACCGAGACGCGGGGGAGGCGCGGGTCGGTCAGGTCGGGCTCGGCGCGTCGCAGGGCGGCCAGGCGGCGGTACGCGCTCAGCACGAGGGCGTGCCGCCCCTGCTCGACCTCCGACCAGTCGAGCTTCGAGCGCCGGTAGGTCTCCGGGTCCTGCGGGTCGGGCACGGTCGACTCGTCCCAGCCGAGCTTCGCGAACTCGGCGATGCGGCCCTTCGCGGTCGCCTCGCCGAGGTCGGCCTCGGGGTGCGAGGTGAAGAACTGCCACGGGGTCGACGCGGCCCACTCCTCGCCCTGGAAGAGCATCGGCGTGAACGGCGACGCCAGGGTGAGGGCGGCGGCGATGACGAGCTGGCCGTCGTCGAGCGTGGCCGCGAGGCGGTCGCCGATCGCGCGGTTGCCGATCTGGTCGTGGTTCTGGTTCGCCACGACCAGGCGCCAGCCGGGCATGTGCTCGACGTCGATCGGGAAGCCGTGGTCGGTCTCGCGGAACGACGACCAGGTGCCGTCGTGGAAGAAGCCCTTCGTGAGCACCTTGGCGAGCGAGTCGAGCGACGCGAAGTCGGCGTACCAGCCGGTGGTCTCGCCGGTCAGCGCCACGTGCAGGGCGTGGTGGAAGTCGTCGCTCCACTGCCCGTCGAGGCCGTAGCCCTGGCGGTGGTCGGGGCCGGAGCCGCCGCCGTCGCGCGGGGTGATCAGGCGCGGGTCGTTCATGTCGCTCTCGGCGATCAGCGTCAGCGGGCGCCGCTGGTGGGCGCTCAGCGCCGCGGTGCGCTCGGCCATCTCCTGGAGCAGGTGCACCGGCGAGTCGTCGCGGAGCGCGTGCACGGCGTCGAGGCGCAGCGCGTCGACGTGGTAGTCGGTGAACCACATCGCCGTGTTGTCGAGGATGAACTCGCGCACCTCGTGCGCGCCGTCGTCGTCGAGGTTGACGTTGTCGCCCCAGGTGTTGGCGTGCTTGCTCGAGAGGTAGGGGCCGAAGACGGGCAGGTAGTTCCCCGAGGGGCCGAGGTGGTTGTAGACGACGTCCTGCACCACGCCGAGGCCCGCGGCGTGCGCGGCGTCGACGAAGCGCTGGTAGGCCTCCGGCCCGCCGTAGTTGTCGGTCACCGTGAACCAGTCGACGCCGTCGTAGCCCCAGTTCCAGCGCCCGTTGACGCCGTTCACCGGCAGCAGCTCGACGAGGTCGACGCCGAGCTCGACGAGGTGCGGCAGCTTCTCGATCGCCGAGTCGAGCGTGCCCTCGGGGGTGAAGGTGCCGAGGTGCAGCTCGTAGATCACCGCGCCGCCGAGCTGGCGGCCCGTCCAGGCCTCGTCGGTCCAGGCGAAGGCCGCCGGGTCGAAGGTCTCGCTGAGGCCGTGCACGCCGTCGGGCTGGCGCCGCGAGCGCGGGTCGGGCAGCGGCGTGTCGCCGTCGTCGAGCAGGAAGCCGTAGCGGTGGCCCGGCCCGCGGTCGAGGTCGGCGGGCGCGCGCCACCACCCGGTGGCGGGCTCGGCCGCGAGCGGCAGCACCTCGCCGTCGAGGTGCAGTCGCACGGTGGTGGCGGTCGGGGCCCAGACGTCGTAGACGCTCATCGGTCTCCTCGGAGGTGTCGGGTGGTCGGTGTGCGGGGGAGGTGCGGGGGAGGTGCGGGGTGCGGGCACGACGACGACCGCCGACCCGCAGGGGTCGACGGTAGTCGTGCGGCGCCCGGCTAGACCTGGCTGTCCGCCGGGGCGAGCAGCGCGACGGGGTACGTCTCGAGCAGCTCGGCGAGGCGGACGTGGCCGCCCTCGAGGCGACGGCCCGTGAGCACGTCGACCCAGGCGCCGCCGCGGGTGAGCACGACGGTGTCGTCCCAGCCGCCGGCCTGCTCGAGCGACACCGGGAGGCGCGTGGCGACGACGAGAGCGCCGCCACGGTCGGCGGCGACGACGTGGTCGCGACGCTCGCCGAGCACGGGCAGCGGGGCGTACCGGGTGAACAGCTCGGGCCGGTCGCGGCGCAGCGTCAGCGCGCGGTGCGTGACGAGCAGCTTGGCCGCCCCCGTCTCGTCGACGGGCGGCACGGTGCCCGCGACGACGTCGGCGAGGAGGCGGCGGCGCGCCTCGAAGTCCACCTCACGTCGGTTGTCGGGGTCGACGAGCGAGAAGTCCCACAGCTCGCCGCCCTGGTAGACGTCCGGGCTCCCCGGCCCGGTGAGCTGCAGCAGCGCGACGCCGAGCGAGTTGCTCCAGCCCGCGGGGCGCAGCACGTCGACGATGCGCTCGACCTCGTGGCGCACCTGGTCGTCGTCGAACGCGGCGTCGACCGCCGCGTGCATGCGCTCCTCGAAGGCCTCGGCCTCGGGGGTGCGGTCGGTCCACGTGGTGGAGCTGCTGGCCTCGCGCGAGGCCTTCTCGGCGTAGTCGTGCAGGCGCTCGCGCGACGCCGGCCAGGCGCCGACGACCGTCTGCCAGAGGATGTTCTCGAACGGGCCGTCGCCGACCGGTGCGAGGCTCCGCAGCCGCTCGAGCGTGGCGGCCCACTCCTCGGCGACCTCGGCGAGCACCGAGACGCGGGCGCGCACGTCGGCGCTGCGCTTGGTGTCGTGGGTCGAGAGGGTCGTCATGCCGAACGGGCGCTCGGCGAGGCGCAGCTGCTGGCGGTCGTGGAACTCCGCGGGCGTGAGCGAGAACTCGGCGGGGTCGGCCCCGACCTCGGTCAGCGTCGCGAGGCGGCTGTACCGGTAGAACGCTGTGTCCTCGACGCCCTTGGCCATGACCATGCCGCTCGTCTGCTGGAACCGCACGGCGGCCGGGTGCTCGGCGTCGTGCAGCACGGCGACGACCTCGGCGATCGTGGCCGCGAGGTCGGGGCGGTGCGCGGTGGCGACCTCGGCGGCCTCGTCGAGGTGCTCCGCGCCCTGCGGCAGGTAGCTGCGGTAGACGGGGAAGGCCGCGGCGAGCTCGGCGAGGGCGTCGACGACGCGGTCGTCAGCGCGGCCGTCGTCCGACAGCAGCCGGGCGAGGCGCCGGATCTCGCTGCCGAGGATCCCGTCGGCGATGCCCCGCTTGGTGCCGAGGATCATCTCGTGCCAGTCGTCGGGGCCGTCACCGTCGCGGAGGCGCGAGTCCAGCGCGCCGAGGGCCTCGGCGCCCGAGGGGTCGACGAAGACCCGGTCGAGGTCGGCGAGGGCGTCGTAGCCGGTGGTGCCGTCGGTGGCCCAGTCCTCGGCCAGGCGCTCGTCGCCCTCGAGGATCTTCTCGACGAGCACGTGCGCGCCGCCGGTCAGCTCGGCGAGGCGGTCGAGGTACCCGCCCGGGTCGGCGAGGCCGTCGGGGTGGTCGACGCGGAGGCCGTCGACGAGCCCCTCGCGGAACCAGCGGCCGATCTCGACGTGCGACTCGTCGAAGACGCGGGGGATCTCGACGCGGATGCCCGCGAGGGTGTTCACCGCGAAGAAGCGGCGGTAGTTGAGGTCGGTGTCGGCTCGCTTCCAGTGCACCAGCTCGTACGACTGGCGGGCGTGGACGGCGGCCGCGTCGTCGCCCTCGGCGGCCGTGCCGGGAGCGATCGGGTACACGTTGTCGTAGTAGTGAAGCTCGTCGCCGACGACCTCGAGGCCCTCGATCGTCCCGTCGGCCGCGGCCGGCTCGCCGAGCACGGGCAGCAGCAGCTTGCCGCCGCCGGCCGCCCAGTCGACGTCGAACGCCTCGGCCCAGCGGCTCTCGCGGCCGTGGGTCAGGACGTCCCACCACCAGACGCTGGCCTTCGGCGTCGCGACGCCCACGTGGTTCGGCACGATGTCGACGAGCACGCCGAGGTCGGCGTCGTGCGCGGCGGTCGACAGGGCGTCGAGCCCGGCCGCGCCGCCCCGGGCCGGGTCGACCCGGCTGTGGTCGACGACGTCGTAGCCGTGGTCGCTTCCGGGCTCGGCCTCGAGCACGGGCGACAGGTAGACCCAGTCGGCCCCGAGGTCGCGCAGGTAGGGCACGACCGCGGCGGCGGCGTCGAGGTCGAAGGCCTCGCGGATCTGCAGGCGGTAGGTGGAGCGGGGGTGGTCGCGTCGGGTCACGAAGGGTCCTCAGCCGTGGCGCGCAGGACGACCAGGGACCGGCTGGCCACGGGCAGCTGGTCGCCGGCCCTCAGGGCCGGGACGACCTGAGGGGAGGAAGGGGGCTGGGGAGTGGTCGCGGCACGGACTGCCTGGAGCGACCGGGGAGGCGCGGTGGCGGGGGCGACCGGAGGCGCGACGGTGCTGTCGACCACGACCTCCCAGCCCTCGGCGTACTCGTCGGGAGGCAGCACGAACGTGACGGTCTCCTCGCTGGCGTTGAAGTACAGGACGAAGTTGACGTCGGTGATGCGGCCGCCGCGGTGGTCACGGCCTCGGATGCCGTCGCCGTTGAGGAACATGCCGACCGACTTCGCGTACGACTCGTTCCACTCGCCCTCCTGCATGGCGTCGCCCTCGGGCGTGAGCCAGACGATGTCGGGCAGGGGCTCGCCCTCGCCGCGGGTGACCGGGCGGCCGTTGAAGTACCGCTGCCGACGGAAGGTCGGGTGGTCGTGCCGGAGCTTGATGACCTCGGCGACGAACTCGATCAGCTCGCGGTCGGCGCTCGCCCAGTCGATCCAGCTGATCTCGCTGTCCTGGGCGTAGGTGTTGTTGTTGCCGCGCTGGGTACGGCCGAGCTCGTCGCCGTGCAGCAGCATGGGCACGCCCTGGCTGAGCAGCAGCGTCGCCAGGAAGCTCCGCTGGCGCTGCTCGCGGAGGGCCAGCACGCCCTGGTCGTCGGTCTCGCCCTCGACGCCGGAGTTCCAGGAGCGGTTGTGGCTCTCGCCGTCCGCGCCTCCCTCGCCGTTGGCGTCGTTGTGCTTCTCGTCGTAGCTGACGAGGTCGCGCATGGTGAAGCCGTCGTGCGCCGTGACGAAGTTGATGCTCGCGACCGGGCGGCGCCCGTCGCGCTCGTAGAGGTCGGCCGAGCCGGTGATGCGGCTGGCGAACTCGCCCAGGGTGGAGGGCTCGCCCCGCCAGAAGTCGCGGACGGTGTCGCGGTACTTGCCGTTCCACTCCGTCCACTGGGGCGGGAAGTTGCCGACCTGGTACCCGCCGGGCCCGACGTCCCAGGGCTCGGCGATGAGCTTCACCTGCGACACGATCGGGTCCTGCTGCACCAGCTCGAAGAACGTCGACAGGCGGTCGACCTCGTAGAACTCGCGGGCGAGGGAGGCGGCGAGGTCGAAGCGGAACCCGTCGACGTGCATCTCGGTCACCCAGTACCGCAGGCTGTCCATGATCAGCTGCAGCGAGTGCGGGTGACGGACGTTCAGGCTGTTGCCGGTGCCCGTGTAGTCCATGTAGTACGTCGCGTCGTCGTCCATCAGGCGGTAGTAGGCCGCGTTGTCGATGCCCTTGAACGACAGGGTCGGCCCGAGGTGGTTGCCCTCGGCCGTGTGGTTGTAGACGACGTCGATGATGACCTCGATGCCGGCCTCGTGCAGCACCCGCACCATCGTCTTGAACTCCTGCACCTGCTGGCCGGTGTCGCCGGTCGCCGAGTAGGCGGCGTGGGGCGCGAAGAAGCCGATGGTGTTGTAGCCCCAGTAGTTGCTGAGGCCCTTCTCGAGGAGGGTGTTGTCCTGCACGAACTGGTGCACGGGCATCAGCTCGAGCGTCGTGACGCCGAGCTTCTGCAGGTGCTCGATGATCGCCGGGTGGGCGACGCCGGCGTAGGTGCCGCGCTGCTCGTCGGGGATCTCGGGGTGCGTCTGCGTCAGGCCCTTCACGTGGGCCTCGTAGACGACGGTCTCGTCGTAGCTGTACTTCGGCGGGCGGTCGCCCTGCCAGTCGAAGAACGGGTTGATCACGACGCCGAGCATCATGTGCGGCGCGCTGTCGCGGTCGTTGCGCGAGTCGGGGTCGCCGAACTCGTAGGCGAAGAGAGCCTCGTCCCAGTCGATGTCGCCGCTCGTGGCCTTGGCGTACGGGTCGAGCAGCAGCTTGGCGGGGTTCGCACGGCAGCCCGCGGCCGGGTCGTACTCGCCGTGCACGCGGTAGCCGTACTTCTGGCCGGGCTGTACCGTCGGCAGGTAGGCGTGCCAGACGTAGGCGTCGACCTCGGTGAGGGGCACGCGGGTCTCGACGCCCTGGGCGTCGAAGAGGCACAGCTCGACCTTCGTGGCCGCCTCGCTGAAGATCGCGAAGTTCGTGCCGCCGCCGTCGTAGGTGGCGCCGAGCGGGTAGGGGTTGCCTGGCCAGGTGTGCAATCGATCCTCCGTCTAGAACTCGGCTCAGCCTAGGGGCCGCGGCCGTCCGAGGGCCGCCGGGGGCGGCCCTCGGGCGGCAGAGGGCGCCCCGTCGTCGACGGGGCGCCCTCCGGCGGTGCGGGTGTCGGCTCAGCGACGGGTCACGGCGCCGTCACGGCGTCGAGCGCGTCGACGAGGCCCTCGCCGAACCAGCCGTTGTCGGCCGGGGAGCCGACGCAGGTCGCCGCGGTGGCGGGGCAGGCGACGTCGTCGGCCTGGGCGTACAGCAGGTCGGTGAGCTGCGTGCCCTCGGCGCGGGGGTGCGTCGCCTTGAGCAGCGCGAGCACGCCGGCCACGTGCGGGCTGGCCATCGAGGTGCCCGACTTGGTGCCGTAGCCGCCGCCGGTCACGGTCGACAGGATGCTCGAGCCGGGGGCCGCGACGTCGATGACGCTGTCGCCGTAGTTCGAGAACGACGACTTGGTGCCGGTCGAGGTGGTGGAGGAGACCGTCACGACGCCGTCGAGCTCGGCGGGGATGTCGGTGCAGGTCTCGTCGAGCTGGCGGGTCACCGGCACGGTGTCGTTGGGGCTGCCGGTGTCGACGGTCTTGTTCGCGAGGTCGACGGCGCTGTTGCCGGCGGCCGCCACGTTGACGACGCCCTTGCGCTGCGTGAACTGGACGGCGCGGTCGACGGCGGTCTTGACGGCCGCCTGGTCGACGTCCGACCCGCACCAGAACTCCCACGGGTCGATGAAGTAGCTGTTGTTCGTGACGTCGGCGCCGGTGGCCTCGGCGTACATGAAGCCGCAGATGGCGGCCTCGGCGTAGATGAACCCGTCGTCGTTGACGACCTTGACGGAGCTCAGCTTCGAGGCCGGGGCGACCCCGACGATGCCGACGCCGTTGCGGCCGGCCGCGATGGTGCCGGCGACGTGGGTGCCGTGGTCGCTCGTCGTGGGCTGCCAGGCGGCGTACGAGGTGTCGGGCGTGCCGCTGAGGCAGCCGGCCGAGCGGCCCTGGTCGATGTTCGCGGCGAGGTCGGGGTGGTCGCCCTGGATGCCCGAGTCGAGCACGGCGACGAGCACCTTCTTCGAGCCGTCGGTGACCTGGTGGGCCTGGTCCGCCTTGATGGCGGTCATGTCCCACTGGCGGGCCTCGAGCGGGTCGGCCGTGACGGCGGTCGCCGCCTCCAGGCCCTCCTGCTCGGCGACGGACTGCTGCGAGGCCGAGCCGCCGGTGCGCTGCAGCGCGGCCGTGTCGGGCGCGCCCTTCCACGTCGGGTCGGAGGCGGCGACGGGCGCCGTGCGGGTCGCCCCGACCGAGGCGACCGACTTGTCGGCACGGACGGAGGCCGCGAAGTTCACGTTGTCGGACTGAGCGATGACGACGCCGATCTCGGGCCACGACGCGACGACGGTGCCGGCGGCGGCGGTGACGGCCCGCTCGGCCTTCCGGGTCTGGCCGTTGTTGGCCTTCGTGACGTTGACGGCGTAGTTCATGACCTGGCCGGTGACGACGGGCAGGGCCGGGGCCGGCTGGGCGGCGACGACCGAGCCGTCGCCGGGCGCGGCGACCGCGGCGCCGGCGCCGGCGAGGCCGAGGCCCGTCGCCAGCGAGACGGCCAGACAGGTGGAGAGCACGCGGCGGCGCGTGCGGGCGGTGATCGGGCTGAAGGACATCGTTCTCCTCGTCGGGTGGGGCCGGGCGGCGTCGGTGCGGACGACGGGCGTCGCTGACGGCTCAGGCTGAACATAGGGAGAACGGCGGGTGACCGGATAGTGGGCACTTGGGGGGACCGTCGCTGACCCCCGGTCGGGGGCCAGGCCCGGCGGCGCCGACCGACGGGTAGCGTCGGGGCATGACGCCCGCACCGCTGCCGACGTCGGCAGCCACCGCCTCCTGCTCGCCCGCACCGCGCCTCCTCGGTGCCGCCTCCGGGGCGGCTCGCTCGTGAGGGTCGTGGTGATCGGGGCGACCGGCCACGTCGGCGGGTTCCTCGTCCCGCGGCTCGTGCTCGCCGGCCACGACGTCGTCGCCGTGAGCCGGGGCACGTCCGCCCCCTACCGCGAGCACCCTGCCTGGCGGCAGGTCGAGCGCGTCCAGCTCGACCGCGAGGCGGGCGACGCCGACGGCTCGTTCGGCCGACGCGTCGCCGAGCTCGGGGCCGACGTCGTCGTCGACATGATCTGCTTCACCCGCGCCTCGGCGCTCTCCCTCGTCGAGGCCCTGCGCGGCACGGGCACCGTGCTCGTGCACTGCGGCACCATCTGGGTGCACGGCCCGTCGGAGGAGGTGCCCGTCACCGAGGAGGCGCGGCGCACGCCGTTCGGCGAGTACGGCACGCAGAAGGCCGAGATCGAGCGCCTGCTGCTCGCCGAGTCGCGTCGACCCGGCGGGGTGCCCAGCACGGTGCTGCACCCCGGCCACATCACCGGGCCGGGCTGGCCGATGATCAACCCGGTCGGCAACCTCGACCTCGACGTGTGGGAGGCGCTCGCGACGGGCCGCGAGGTCGTCATGCCGGGCCTCGGCCTCGAGACCGTGCACCACGTGCACGCCGACGACGTGGCCCAGGCGTTCCAGCGGGCCGTCGAGCGGCCGGCCCAGGCGGTCGGCGAGTCGTTCCACGTCGTCAGCGAGCGGGCGGTCACGCTGCGCGGCCTCGCCCAGCAGGTCGCCAGGGCCTTCGGGCAGGAGGCGCGGCTCGAGTTCGCGACGTTCGACGAGTTCCGCGCACAGCGCGACCCCGCCTCGGCCGACGCCTCGTGGGAGCACCTCTCGCGCAGCCACTCGATGAGCATCGACAAGGCCCGTCGCCTGCTCGGCTACGCGCCGCGCTGGACGACCGTCGAGGCGGTGCTCGAGGGGCTCGAGTGGCTGCGGGCCGACGGGCAGCTCACCCTCGCCTGACCCGGCGGGGCTCGGTGTGCTGGACGAGGCACTCAGCGATCGTCTCGACGTCGTCGAGCACGCCCTCGGCGATCTGGACGATGAAGTCGTAGGCGCCGTCCTCGGTCATCGTCAGCCGACGACCGTTGAGGCCGAGGAAGGCGATCAGGCCTGCGAGCCCCAACCTCTTGTTCCCGTCCACCAGCCCGTGGTTGTTGACGAGCGAGTGCACGAGGGCCGCGGCCTTCTCCTCCAGGGTCGGGTAGGCGTCCGCGCCGAGCACGGAGGCCCGCGGCCTCGCGAGGGCCGACTCGAGCAGGCCGGCGTCGCGCACGACGACGTCGGGAGCGACAGCGCGCCGTGCGACGTGCAGCAGCTCGCCGTAGGTGAGGTGGATCACTCGCCGAGTCGGCGAAGAGCCTCGGCGTAGCGAGGGAGCTCGTCGTCGAGGACGTCGTCCAGGAGGTCGGCCCGGCTGTGGGAGTCGACGTACTCCCTCACGGCCTGGCGTGCGACGTCCTGCATGGACCGGGACTCCAGCGCCGCGCGGCGGCGGAGCGCGTCGGCCTCGTGGTCGTCGAGTCGGAGGGTCATGGGCATGCAGTCGACGGTATCTGCTGTGATACCAGATGGCAACGAGCAGACCCTCTCGACTGGGCTATGCTCGGCGGCACACACACGGGAGTCCGGTGATCCGGGCTGAGAGGAAGCGATCCACGCTTCGACCGTCGAACCTGATCTGGATCATGCCAGCGCAGGGAGGAGAGAACATGTCTGTTTCCGTGTCCGCGAACGAGTCGTCCTCGAGCCGCGACGAACGTCCGGCCGCCACCTCGCCGAGGAAGCCGTCGCGCCGCTGGCGCGTCGTCGACATCGTCGTCGCGAGCGTCATCGGCGTCGCCTGCGGCGTCGTCTTCTGGGCCTGGGGCCTCGCCTGGACCCCGCTCGACAGCGCCCTGTCGTTCCTGCCGGGGCTCTCGGGCCTCCTCGCCGGCGGCTGGCTGTTCGCCGGCGTGCTCGGCGGGCTCGTCATCCGCAAGCCCGGCGCCGCGATCTACACCGAGGTCATGGCCGCCGTCGTCTCGATGCTGATCGGCACGCAGTGGGGCTTCTCGACGCTGATCTGGGGCGTGCTGCAGGGCCTCGGGGCCGAGCTGGTGCTCGCGGCGTTCCTGTACACGACCTGGCGCCTCCACGTGGCCCTGCTCGCCGGCGCCGGCGCGGGCGTCGTCGTCGCGCTGCTCGACACCTCGTTCTCGTCGATCGCCGCCACCGCGATCGAGTACAAGGTCGTCTACGGCGTCAGCGCCGTCGTCTCGGGCGTGCTGCTCGCCGGCCTGCTCTCGTGGCTCGCGGCGCGGGGCCTCGCCCGCACCGGCGCCCTCAGCCGCTTCGCCTCGGGCCGCTCGGCCGAGGCCCGCGTCTGAGCCGACCGCTGCCGACGACGTGACGACCGCCTCCGGGGCCCGGGTCGACGCCCGCGGCTGGGGGTGGCGCCACGCCGGCCGGCTGCGACCGGCGGTCTCCGGGCTCGACCTCGTCGTCGAGCCCGGGGAGCGCGTGCTGCTGCTCGGGGCCTCCGGCGCCGGCAAGTCGACGCTGCTCGCGGGCCTCGCCGGCGTGCTGGGCGGCGACGAGGAGGGGGACGCGACCGGTGAGCTGCTGGTCGACGGCCGCCCGCCGGCCGAGCAGCGCGGGCGGGTGGGCCTCGTGTTGCAGGACCCTGACTCGCAGGTCGTGCTCGCCCGCGTCGGCGACGACGTCGCCTTCGGCTGCGAGAACGTCGGCGTGCCCCGTGACGAGACCTGGCGTCGGGTCGACGAGGCCCTCGACGCGGTCGGGCTCGACCTGCCGCGCTCGTGGCCGACCGCCCAGCTCAGCGGCGGGCAGAAGCAGCGCCTCGCGCTCGCCGGGGCCCTCGCGATGAGGCCCGGCCTCGTGCTGCTCGACGAGCCGACGGCGAACCTCGACCCGGAGGGGGTCGTCGAGGTGCGCGACGCCGTGGCCCGCGTCGTCGAGGCCACGGGCGCGACCCTCGTCGTCGTCGAGCACCGCGTCTCGGTCTGGCTGCCCGTCGTCGACCGGGTCGTCGTGCTCGCCGCGGGGGGCGGCGTGCTCGCCGACGGCCGGCCCGACGACGTGCTCGGGCACGAGCGCGTCCGGCTGACGGAGGCGGGGGTGTGGGTGCCGGGGGCCGCGCCGGCCCTGCCCCACCGGCACCGCGCCTCCTCGTCCGGACCCCTGCTCGAGGCCTCGGGCCTCGCCGTGGGGCGCCGCGGGGCCCGCGGGCCCGCCGTGGCGACCGGCGTCGACCTCGTCGTCGACGACGGGCGCGCCCTCGTGCTGACCGGGCCGAACGGCGCGGGCAAGTCGACCCTCGCCCTGACCCTCGCCGGGCTGCTGCCTCCGGCGGGCGGTGCGCTCCGGGCGACCGACCTGCTCGCTGCCGGCGCCGGGCCGTCGCCCGCCCGGTGGCGCTCGCGGCAGCTGCTCTCGCGGGTCGGCACGGTCTTCCAGGACCCTGAGCACCAGTTCCTCACCGCGACCGTCCGCCGTGAGCTGGCGGTGGGGCCGGAGGCGCTGGGCGAGTCGCCCGCGGAGGTCGCCTCCCGGGTCGACGAGCTCCTGGCCCGCCTGCGCCTCGACCACCTCGCCGGCGCCAACCCGTTCACGCTCTCGGGCGGCGAGAAGCGGCGGCTCAGCGTCGCGACCGTCCTCGCGTCGCGGCCGCGCCTCCTCGTGCTCGACGAGCCGACCTTCGGGCAGGACGCCCGCACCTGGCGTGAGCTCGTCGCGCTGCTCGCCGAGCTCGTCGACGAGGGGCGCTCGGTGGTGGCCGTGACGCACGACGCCGAGTTCGTCGCCGCCCTCGCCGACGACGTCGTCGCCCTCGAGCGGCCCGTCGGGCGCGAGGCCGTCGCGTGAGCCTGCTCGCGGCCGTCGAGACCGACCGGCTCGTCGGCCGCCTGAACCCGGTGGCGAAGCTGCTCGCGGCGCTGGTCGTGTCGCTCGTGCTGCTGCTCTCGATCGACGCGGTCTCGGCCGGGGTCGCCCTCGTGCTCGAGCTGCTGCTGCTGCCGTGGGCGGGGCTCTCGGCGCGGCAGCTGCTGCGTCGCACCGCCCCGCTGTGGATCGCCGCACCGACGTCGGTGCTCGTCACGGCCCTCTACGGCCGCGACGAGGGGGCCGTGCTGCTGCAGGTCTGGTGGATCAGCGTGACCGACGGGTCGCTCTCGCTGGCCCTCGCCATCGGCCTGCGCATCTTGGCGGTGGGCGTGCCGGGCATCGTCCTGCTCGCGACGACCGACCCGACCGACCTCGCCGACGGCCTCGCGCAGGTGCTGCACCTGCCCGCGCGGTTCGTGCTCGGCGGCCTCGCCGGCCTCCGGCTCGCCGGGCTGTTCGCCGACGACTGGCGGCAGCTGGCCCTCGCCCGGCGGGCGCGCGGCGTCGCGGACGGCCGGGGCCCCGTCGCGGCGGCGCGCCGCTTCGGCGGGCAGGCGTTCTCGCTGCTGGTGCTGTCGGTGCGCCGCGGCAGCAAGCTGGCGACGGCGATGGAGGCGAAGGGCTTCGGCTCCGACGCCGAGCGCACCTGGGCCCGGCCGTCGCGCGTCGCGGGCCGCGACCTCGTGCTCGTCGCGATCGGGGTGCTCATCGCGGCGGCGGCGGTCGCCGCGGCCGTCGTGGCCGGCACCTGGGAGTTCGTCCTTGCCTGAGGAGTGGTCAGCGGCCGTCGACGACGCCCTCGTGGGCGCCCTGCTGCGGCGAGCCGAGGAGTCGCGGGTCGGCGCCGACCGCGTGGTGCTGCTCGTCGACGGCCGCTCCGGCTCGGGCAAGACGACGCTCGCGCGTCGCCTGGTCGCGGCGTGGCCCGGTGCCCTCGGGCCGGTCCAGCTGGTGCACCTCGACGACGTCTACCCCGGCTGGCACGGCCTCGCGGCGGCCTCCCGGGTCGTCGAGGAGTCGCTGCTCGTCGGGCGCGAGCCGGGCTGGACCACGTGGGACTGGGACGCCGACGTGCCGGGGGAGCGGCGGACGCTCGACCCGGCCGTCTCGGTGGTGGTGGAGGGCGCCGGGTCGCTGACCCGCGCCTCCTCGGGGCTCGCGACCCTGTCGGTGTGGCTGGAGCTCGACGCGGGGGAGCGGCGTCGACGGGCGCTGGCCCGCGACGGCGCGGCCTACGAGCCGTGGTGGGAGGTCTGGGCCGGGCAGGAGGAGGCGCACCTCGCGGCTGAGCGGCCGCGGTCGCTCGCCGACGTGGTCGTCCGGGTGCCTGTGACGCCGGTGCCGACGCCGTCGCCGTCGCCGGCGAGGTGACTCGTCCTGGGCCCTCGCCACGAGTCAGGGCCCAGATCGAGGCACGGGGAGGCGCCGCTAGGCCCAGCCGAGCTGGTGCAGCTGGTCGTCGTCGATGCCGTAGAAGTGGGCGATCTCGTGCACGAGCGTGACGTGGATCTCGTCGCGCAGCTCGTCGACGTGGTCGACGGCGGCGAGGTGGGGCTCGCGGTAGAGGACGATGCGGTCGGGCAGCTCGCCGAAGCCGTAGCTGCCGCGTTCGGTGAGGGCGACGCCGTCGTAGAGGCCGAGCAGGTCGAGCGTGCCGTCCTCCGGGCGGTCCTCGGTGACGAAGACGACGTTGTCGAGGCCGTCGACCATGTCGTCGGGCAGGAGGTCGAGCTCGGCGACGACCATGTCGTCGAACTGCTCGGCGCTCACCTCGGACGGGTCGATGCCGGCTGCTCGGTCGTCGCTCACCCGCTCAGGCTCCCACACCCCGCCTGAGCCCTCAGTCGACCCCCATCGGGTCGGGCGGATGATCGGCCGCACGCGCCACGCGCATCCGGTGCGCCGCCTCCCGGGCCCCCTTGCCCACGCCCCACACGATGAACCAGACGCCCAGGACCGGGCCGATGAAGATCAGGCCAGAGATGCGCCCGTCCCACCCCCAGTAGCTGTACGTCAGGAACGCCCCGACCCCGAGCGCGATGAACGCCACCCCCGCGACGACGAGCCCCCACCACGACGCCGGCGCCTCGCGCCCCGCCCCTCCCGCGTCTCTCACCCCTCAGTCCTACCGGCCCCGCCCCCATCCCGCCCATCGGACACCACTCATGACTGACCCGTCCGCCCAGCCACCTTTCGTGACCGACCCGCCCGCCCAGCCATCGACGACGTCTCAGATGCGCTCGCGCATCTGAGACCGAACAAGCACGGAACCCAAAAAAGGCCCTGCCTCGTAGGGCAGGGCCTTTCCATTTGGCGTCTCAGATGCGCTCGCGCATCTGAGACCAAAAAGCACGGAACCCAAAAAAGGCCCTGCCTCGTAGGTCAGGGCCTTCCCATTTGGCGTCTCAGATGCGCTCGCGCATCTGAGACCGAACAAGCACTGAACCCAAAAAAGGCCCTGCCTCGTAGGGCAGGGCCTTTCTATTTGGGTGAGTAACGGGGCTTGAACCCGCGGCCTCCTAGACCACAACCAGGCGCTCTACCAGCTGAGCTATACCCACCATGTGCGGCCGCCGGAGCGATCGCAACGAGAAGACTCTACTACAGCCGGGAGGCCCATTCGTCCACGACGGCCTTCGAGATCGCCTGGACGTCGTCGGTGGTGGGCCCGGGGTCGGCGACGAAGCCGGCACGGCGGTAGTACTCGAGCTCGCGGATGGACTCGAGGATGTCGGCGAGGGCCCGGTGGCCGCCGTGCTTCTGCGGGGCGTTGAAGTAGACGCGGGGGAACCAGCGGCGGGCGAGCTCCTTGATGGAGGAGACGTCGACGCTGCGGTAGTGCAGGTGGCCGTCGACCCGCGGCATGTACTTCGCGAGGAAGGCGCGGTCGGTGCCGATCGTGTTGCCGGCCAGGGGGGCGTGCTGCTCGGTGGGGACGTACTTGAGGATGTACTCGAGCACCTCGTACTCGGCCTCGGCGAGGCTGACGCCGCCGGGGATCTCCTCCAGCAGGCCGGAGGAGGTGTGCATGTCGGTGACGAACTCGTTCATGTTGTCGAGCGCCGACTGGTCGGGCTTGATCACGATCGTGAAGCCGGGGTGCACGGGCGTGAGGTCGAAGTCGGTGACGACGACGGCCACCTCGACCAGCTCGTCGACCGCGATGTCGAGCCCGGTCATCTCGCAGTCGATCCAGACCAGCCGGTCGTTCGTGGAAGCCATGCCGCCACTCTAGCGTCGGGGGCCGACACGCTCGGGCTCGGGCGCTGCCCCTGAGGCGCGACCTTCCTGGGCGCTCGGTCCGCGCCTCCTGGTAGAAGGGTGGCATGACAGACAGCAAGCCCACCGTGGCCGAGGGATCCGAGTACGTCGTCTTCTTCGAGGGCGGACCGAGCGACGGCAGCACCGACACCCGCACGAGCTTCAACGGCTCCTACGAGGACGAGATCGTCGACTACGTGCTCGTCGAGGGCATCGAGACCGGCTTCGTGTACAAGGTGCGCGAGGCGAAGATGAACGGCGAGCAGCTGCAGGTGCACTACAAGCTCGACGAGGCCGACAGCGACCCGGTCGACGCCCTCGAGAACCGTGGCGACCGCACCGACGAGTTCGGCACGTTCTGACGCCACGGCAGGTGGACGAGGAGGCGCGGGGAACATCTCCCCGCGCCTCCTCGTTGTACGGGGGCATGAAGGTCGAGCTGTACACGTCCGCGTTCTGCGGCCCCTGCCACGCGGCCCGCGCCGTCGTGGCCGAGGCCTCGGCCCTGGTGCCGCTGCTCGAGGTGGACGAGGCCGACGTCGTCGCCCGGCCCGACGAGGCGGAGGCCCGCGACGTCCGCAGCACGCCGACGATCGTGGTGCTCGACCGGGCCGGCAGCGAGGTGTTCCGCGCCGCCGGGGTGCCGCGGCTCGACCAGCTGCTCGGCGCGCTCGCCCTGGCCGTCTGAGCGGGCACGGTATCGTGGGGCCCACGCCCTCGTAGCTCAGCGGATAGAGCAGGAGCCTTCTAATCTCTTGGTCGCAGGTTCGATCCCTGCCGAGGGCACCGTGACGAGATCTTCGTGGTGCTTCTCATCTCTTGGTCGCAGGTTCGATCCCTGCCGAGGGCACCGTGACGAGATCTTCGTGGTGCTTCTCATCTCCCGGTCGCAGGTTCGATCCCTGCCGAGGGCACCGTGACGAGATCTTCGTGGTGCTTCTCATCTCCCGGTCTCAGGTTCGATCCCTGCCGAGGGCACCCGCTACGCGTCGGGTGTCGTCCGGTCGCGGACCTGCGTCGCGCTGACCGGGTCGCCGTAGCGGTCGGTGTCGTCGTCCCCGTCGTCGGACGAGTCCCGCTGGGCGGGCATCGCCTCCGTGGGCGCCTGCTCGCGGGGCCGCACGGGCTCGTGACGGGCCGGCGACGTCGGGCGGAAGGCGGCGTGCTCGTCGGTCAGCGGCGTGGGCGCCGTCGGCGTCCGTCGCTCCGGCACGAACGGCGTGACCTCGACGGGCTCGTCTGCCCGACGGGCGGGGGCGGCGGGGCCTGAGCCGGAGGCCGGTGCCGCTCTCTGCCCGTCGCGCTCGGCCTTCCAGTCGCGCTGACGCTGCTCGGCCTCGGTCGCCTGCTCGGCGTCCTCGTAGCGCCACCGCTCCAGGTCCGCCCGGAAGAGCTTCTTGGCCCGCGACGGGCGGCTCTGCCAGTCGAGCAGGCGGTCGCGGAACTCCGCCAGCGACTGCTCGGGCTGGTGGCCGTAGCTGGCGGAGTCACGCTTGATCTCGCCGAGCTGGTGCTCGGCCCACGAGGCGGCGAGGCCCGAGCCGGTCACGGGCAGGAGGCGCAGACGGACCTCCGCCTCCTGGGCGAGGTGGTCCGTGAAGGTGCGCTCCTCCGCCCCGAGCGAGCTCCACGTCGCCGCCTTGCGCGACGCCGCGACGATGCCTGCGATCGCGGAGGCCTTCGCCTCGTCGTCGTGCAGACGGACGACGCGCTTCAGGGCGGCCCTCCCGATCAGGGCGGCGACGACGCCGGCGACGAGGATCGCCACGAACGGCACCACCGCCTCGGAGACGACGCGCCACCCGTCATCGCTCTGGACCCACCGGACGAGACTGTTCCACCACTGCATGCGCGAACTCTACAGCCGAGGTCGAAGGTTGCCGGGGCCCGGTCGCGGGCGAGCCGAGGCTCAGGCGAACCGGAAGCAGTCGGTCGCGTCGCTGCGGCTCCAGAAGTCGCCGATCTCGACGAAGCGCCGCTGACGGGCCAGGAACCTCTTCGCCCGCCACCGGTCGCCCTGCGGGTCGTCGTGCCTCTCGACGTAGCCGAGCACCTCGCCCGAGGCCGTCGTGACGCGGGAGAGGTCGTCGCGCACCTGGACGAGGCGCAGGCCCCCGCGGGTCTCGGCGAGCGGGAGGTGCTGCGTCGCCGGACGCGTCGCCGGGGGCGTGAGGAGGGTGGTCGCGGAGGTGCTGGTCATGAGGTGCTCCTGAGGTCATCCGGCCGATGCTGTCGAGAACACGGCTGACGCTACGAGCTGCCACCGACATCGCCTCGACCCGGGACGGGAGCCCGACGACGGCGCCGGGGACGGCAGGAGGGGCGGACCCGACCGGGCCCGCCCCTCCTCCGACGCCGAGCCCGTCAGGCCCGTGTCCGCTCCGTCAGCGACCCGTCCCGTCGACGGCGAACGGCTCGATGGCCGTGACCTCGTCGTCGGTCAGCTCGGCTCCGTGCAGGGCGTCGAGGCTGTCGTCGAGCTGGGCGACCGACGACGCACCGATCAGGGCGCTCGTGACGGCGGGCTGACGGAGCACCCAGGTCAGCGCGAGCTGGGCGAGCGACTGGCCCCGCGCCTCCGCGATGTCGTTCAGGCCCCGCACGCGCTCGAGGTAGGTCTCGCTCAGGGCGTCCTCCGTGAACCAGCGGCCCTCGGCCGCCCGCGACCCGGCCGGCGCCTTGCCCGAGAGGTACCGGTTGGTGAGCAGGCCGCCGGCGAGCGGCGAGAACACGATCGAGCCCACGCCGTTGTCGAGCAGCGTCTCGAAGAGGCCCTGCTCGGGCTTCCGGTCGAACATGTTGTAGCGCGGCTGGTGGATCAGCAGGGGCACGCCCTCGTCGGCGAGGGCGTCGATCGCCGCCTGCGTCTGCTCCGGGCCGTAGTTCGAGATGCCGGCGTAGAGCGCCTTGCCCTGGTGCACGGCGGTCGCGAGGGCCCCCATCGTCTCCTCGATCGGCGTCTCGGGGTCGGGGCGGTGCGAGTAGAAGACGTCGACGTAGTCGAGGCCCGTGCGCTCCAGGCTGGCCTCGAGCGAGTTCAGCAGGTACTTGCGCGATCCGCCGTCGCCGTAGGGGCCGGGGCGCATGTCGTAGCCCGCCTTCGACGAGACGACGAGCTCGTCGCGGTAGGGCACCAGGTTCGCGGCCACGATGCGGCCGAACTGCTCCTCGGCCGAGCCGTAGGGCGGGCCGTAGTTGTTGGCCAGGTCGAAGTGGGTGACGCCGCGGTCGAACGCGCGGAGGACGATGTCGCGCTGCGTCTCGAGGGCACGGTCGGTGCCGAAGTTGTTCCAGAGCCCGAGCGAGATGCGGGGCAGCTTGAGCCCGCTGCGACCGGTGCGGACGTAGTCCAGCTTCGAGTACCGCTCGTCGTCGGCGACGTAGGGGGTGAAGGGAGATCTCATGACCTCACCCTAGGGCCGGGCCCGGCCGGGGGCCCGAGCGATCGGGGGACGGCGCCCCCTGGTCGATCGCGGGTCGGCGGAGTACCGTGCGCCCCATGACGACGTTCGTCCTGGCCGGTGGCTGCTTCTGGTGCCTCGACGCGGTGTACCGCGCGCTGGAGGGGGTCACGGAGGTCGTCTCCGGCTACACGGGCGGCTCGTCGCACGACCCCACGTACGACGAGGTCGTGACGGGCTCGACGGGGCACGCGGAGTCCGTGCGCGTCACCTTCGACCCCGCCGTGCTGCCGGCCGACGTCGTGCTCGACGTGTTCTACACGGTGCACGACCCGCGTCAGCTCGACCGCCAGGGCGCCGACGTCGGGTCGCAGTACCGGTCGGCGACCTTCGCGGCCGACGACTCCCAGCGCGAGGTCCTCGAGCGCGCCCGCGAGCGTGCCGACGCGACCTGGGGCGGCGGGGTCGTCACGACCGTCGAGCCGCTCGGCCGCTTCTGGCCCGCCGAGGAGGAGCACCAGGACTTCGCGGAGAAGAACCCCGGCCAGGGGTACTGCGTGGCGGTGGCGCGGCCGAAGGTCATCGCCGTCCGCCGCGCCTACGCCCGGTACGCCCTGGCCACCTGACCCGCCCCGCACGCCGTGCGGGGCGCCACCGAGAGAAGGGTGCTCGACGATGAGCGACCACATGACCACCGACCGGGTCGAGCTGACCGGGCAGTCCTGGCTGGCCCTCGGGCCCGCCGGAGCCGTCGGCTCCGTCCACCGCACGAGCCACGGCTTCACCGTGCGCCTCGCCGGCCGCGACGAGTTCAGCGGGGAGTACCCCACGCTCGCCGTCGCGAAGAGTGCCCTGTTCGCGGCGCTCGGGCCGGGCGCCGAGTACCCCGAGTTCCGCGAGCACTAGCCGGCAGGGGGAGCCCCCGCCGGCCGTCCCTCCCCGGGGCGGCCCGGGCCCGCGTCGTCCCCAGGGAGGCGCGGGCCCGGCCGGGGGGCCCGCCCGCCCTCGCGAGACTCCCGGCATGACAGACACCATCACCCTCACCGGCATCGTCGCCACCGACCCCCGACTCGTCACGACCGAGGCCGGGCTCGACATCACGAGCTTCCGCCTGGCGTGCACGCAGCGCCGCTTCGACCGGGCCCGTGACGCCTGGGTCGACGGCGACACGAACTGGTACACCGTCACGGCCTTCCGGGCGCTCGCCGCCAACGTGGGCGCCTCCGTCCACAAGGGTGAGCGGCTCGTCGTCACGGGCCGCCTCCGCATCCGCCCCTGGGAGACGAGCGACAAGTCGGGCACGACCGTCGAGGTCGACGCCGACGCGGTCGGCCACGACCTGCGCTGGGGCCGGTCGTCCTGGAGCAGGGCCCTCGCCTCCGCGACGCCGGCGGGAGTCGCGGCGGGCGACGCGCCGGCCCCCGCCGACCCCGAGGCGGTCGCCGGGGGCACCGCGGCCCCGGGCTGGGCGTCCGTCGCCGCCGCGCGCCCCGACGAGTCGTCGGCCGGCGGGGGCGCCGTCGGTGAGGACGGACCCCTCGTCCCGGCCGGGGCCGGGGGAGGTGCGGGCTCCTCCGACCCCGCCGAGGGCGGCGACGAGCCGCCCTTCTAGCCCCGGCCGCGGGCGACCCCGCACCGTGCCGCCGGGGCCCGCGCCACGGGTGACCGCTACGATCGGTCGAGAGCGACCCGGCCCGGGTCCGCGGCGAGGAAGGTGCCCCGTGAGCCGATCGCGACCCGTCGCCCTCCGACTGGGCGTCGTGGCCCTGCTGGCAGCGGCCCTCACCGGCTGCACCACGGAGGCACCGGCCCCCGCGCCGTCGACCTCCGCCGCCGCGACCGCCGAGCCCTCCGCCGACCCGACGATCACGCCCGACTCGACGAGCGACGAGGCCTACGCGTACTTCGACCTCGTGGCTCGCGGGCACGTCGACGCGAACGACGGGCGCTCGATGGTCGACACCCTCGTGGCCGCCGGCTTCGACAAGGCGGCGATGGAGGTCACCCCCGACTCCACGTCCATCGGCCGGGCCGCCGACTCCGTGCAGTTCTCCGTGCTCTGGGGCAGCGACTGCCTCATCGGCCAGACCAGCGGCGCGGGCTACAGCAGCCAGCTCGCCCCGGTGCTCGGCAACGGCAGCTGCCTCGTCGGCACCACCCGCGCCATCGACTGGTGACCACCCGCTCCTCCTCGCTCCGGCCCCCAGGGGGCCGGCCCCCGAACCTCTCCCATCCCGCCCCCGGCGCCTCACGGCTCGACCCATAGACTGGACACCATGGCCGAATACATTTACTCGATGGTCCGTGCCCGCAAGGCTGTCGGCGACAAGCTGATCCTCGACGACGTCACGATGTCCTTCATCCCGGGCGCCAAGATCGGCGTCGTCGGCCCCAACGGAGCCGGCAAGTCGACGATCCTCAAGATCATGGCGGGGCTCGACACCCCCAGCAACGGCGAGGCCAAGCTCTCGCCCGGCTACACCGTCGGCATCCTCATGCAGGAGCCCGAGCTCGACGAGACCAAGACCGTCCTCGAGAACGTGCAGGAGGGCGTCGGCCCGATAAAGCAGAAGCTCGACCGGTTCAACGAGGTCTCGGCCGCGATGGCCGAGCCCGACGCCGACTTCGACGCCCTGCTCGCCGAGATGGGCTCCCTCCAGGAGGACATCGACGCCGCCGACGCGTGGGATCTCGACTCCCAGCTCGAGCAGGCGATGTCGGCCCTCCGCACGCCCCCGGGCGACGCCGAGGTCGCGAACCTCTCCGGCGGTGAGAAGCGCCGCGTCGCCCTCTGCAAGCTCCTGCTGCAGAAGCCCGACCTGCTCCTCCTCGACGAGCCCACCAACCACCTCGACGCCGAGAGCGTGCTCTGGCTCGAGCAGCACCTCAGCAAGTACCCCGGCGCCGTGCTCGCCGTGACCCACGACCGGTACTTCCTCGACCACGTCGCCGAGTGGATCGCCGAGGTCGACCGTGGTCGCCTCTACCCCTACGAGGGCAACTACTCGACGTACCTCGAGAAGAAGGGCGAGCGCCTCCAGGTCCAGGGCAAGAAGGACGCCAAGCTGGCCAAGCGCCTCGCGTCCGAGCTCGAGTGGGTGCGCAGCAACGCCAAGGGCCGCCAGGCGAAGTCCAAGGCCCGTCTGGCCCGCTACGAGGAGATGGCGAGCGAGGCCGAGCGCACGAGGGTCCTCGACTTCGAGGAGATCGTCATCCCCGTCGGGCCGCGCCTCGGCTCGCAGGTCATCGACGCGAAGAAGCTGCACAAGCAGTTCGGCGAGCGCGTGCTGATCGACGACCTCACCTTCACGCTGCCCCGCAACGGCATCGTCGGCGTGATCGGCCCGAACGGCGTCGGCAAGACGACCCTGTTCAAGACCATCGTCGGCCTCGAGCCGCTCGACGGCGGCGACCTGCGCGTCGGCGAGACGGTCGACATCTCGTACGTCGACCAGAGCCGCGGCGGCATCGACCCGAACAAGAACCTCTGGGAGGTCGTCTCCGAGGGGCACGACTACATCCAGGTCGGCAAGACGGAGATCCCCTCGCGGGCCTACGTCTCGCAGTTCGGCTTCAAGGGGCCCGACCAGCAGAAGAAGGCCGGCGTCCTCTCCGGTGGTGAGCGCAACCGCCTCAACCTGGCGCTGACCCTCAAGCAGGGCGGCAACCTGCTGCTGCTCGACGAGCCCACCAACGACCTGGACGTCGAGACGCTCGGCAGCCTCGAGAACGCCCTGCTCGAGTTCCCCGGCTGCGCCGTGGTCATCACCCACGACCGGTGGTTCCTCGACCGGATCGCCACGCACATCCTCGCGTGGGAGGGCCTGAACGACGACGGCACCCCCAACTGGTACTGGTTCGAGGGCAACTTCGAGTCGTACGAGGAGAACAAGATCGAGCGTCTCGGCGCCGACGCGGCGAAGCCCAGCTCCGCCACGTACCGCAAGCTGACGCGCGACTGAGATGACCCGCCTGCACGTGCCGACCCGGGTCCGCTGGAGCGACCTCGACGGGTACCGGCACGTGAACAACGCGTCGATGCTGCGCCTCCTGGAGGAGGCGCGCATCGACGCGTTCTGGTCACCCGACGGCACCATCGACGAGCTGTCGAGCGCCGCCGTGCTCGACGGGCGGCCCGACGCGGCGACGATGACGCTCATCGCCCGTCAGGAGCTCGAGTACCTCGTGCCGATCCCGTACCTGCGGGCGCCGCTCGACGTCCAGCTCTGGGTCGGCCGTCTCGGGGGCGCCAGCCTCGAGGTCTGCTACGAGGTCTGGTCGCCCGTCGGCGTCGAGCCTGCGCAGCTCTTCACCCGGGCGGCCACCACCATCGTGCTCGTCGACTCGGCGACGAACCGGCCGAGGCGCATCTCCGACGTCGAGCGTGAGGCCTGGTCGCCGTACCTGGAGGAGCCCCTGAGCTTCCGGCGACGCTGATCACCGGCGGGCGCTGAGCCCTGGGTCGTTTCTGACCCCGAGGTCACGCCTCCGGCGCCACCTGACGGCGCGGCACCCGGACCATGCCCTCCTGGGCCACGCTCGCGACGAGCCGCCCGGCACGGTCGTAGATGCGACCCAGGGCGAGCCCCCGGCCGCCGATCGCGTTCGGCGACTCCTGCACGTACAGCAGCCACTCGTCGACGCGCGCCTCGCGGTGCCACCACATCGCGTGGTCGAGGCTCGCGGCCTTGAGGCCCGGAGTGACCATGGCGACGCCGTGGCGCCGGTAGATGGACTCGAGGATGGAGTAGTCGCTCGCGTAGAGCAGGGCCGCGCGGTGCAGGTCGGCGTCGTCGGGCATCGGCGCCGTGGCGCGCAGCCACACGGCCTGGTGCGCCACCCGGGCGCCGTCGACGCGGAAGTACACCGGCGAGGGCACGTGCCGCATGTCGAAGGGGCGGTCGTTCGCCCAGGCCTGGGCGATGGGGTGGTCGACGACGGAGAGCAGCTCGGAGTCGCTGGGCACGTCGTCGGGGCCCGGCAGCCCCTCCGGCATGTCGACCTGGTGGTCGAGACCGTCGTCGGGGGTCTGGAACGACGCGATCATCGACAGGATGGGCACGCCGTCCTGGCTCGCCTGGGTGCGCCGGGTCGCGAACGACCGACCGTCGTGGATGCGGTCGACCGAGAACGTGATGGGGACGGTGAGGTCGCCCGGGCGGAGGAAGTACGCGTGCAGCGAGTGCACGGGGCGCTCCGGCCCGATGGTGCGCTGGGCCGCGACGAGCGACTGGGCCATGACCTGACCGCCGAAGACCCGGCCCAGCGGCTCGGGCTGCGACGTGCCCGTGAAGACGTCCTGGCCGTCGACCGAGCCGGCCGGCGCGAGGTCGAGGGTCGAGAGGAGGCTCTGCAGGGGAGAGGCGGTCATCCGATGTAGTTTAGGGGGCCGATGAGCCGTACATTCACCCTCCCAGACTCCCTGTCCCTGAGCGACCTCGCGACCTTCCTGGGGCGTGCCGCCCGCGTCGAGGACGGCTCGGTCCGGCTGATCGCCGGCGACGGCGTGCTCGCCGTGTACGTCGCGGTCTTCTACCCCTCGGGGCTGCTCGACCAGAGCCCGACCGTGCTGGGGCTGCGCACCTTCCAGCTCGTCGACCGGCCGAGCTTCGACGCCGTGGTGCCGGTGCGGTCGCTGACCGAGCGCCTCGTGCGACTCCAGAACGACGTCGTCGACCCCACGGCCGCGGTGACGGCGACGCTCCCCGTCGAGGTGAACACGGTGACCTGGGCCGCCATCTCACCGCCGCGCGGCGGCTGGAGCCGGCTGGCGCCCGCCGACGAGACGCAGCTGCGCGAGACCGCGACGGCCGGCATCGACGAGGTCGCGACGGCCCTCGGGTCGGAGACGGGCGAGCAGATCGTCACCCGCGTGCGCTCCGAGGTGTGGTCGCGCCCCGTCCCCGGCGCGGAGCACCTCCCCGCCGCGGCCGCGTTCGCCGCGCTCAGCCTGGGGTTCCTCGGCGACGACGAGCCCGTCTCCGTGCTCGAGACCGGCCCGTGGACCCGGGTCACGACGAGCCGGGGCCACGTGCTCGTCAAGCGCCGCGGCGGCCTGCTCTAGCCGCACCCTCACCCGCAGCCGCGGGCAGAGCACGGCATCGGCGCCGGGGCCGGCGCAGGTCCGGTCGGCCCGACGCCGGTCGTCAGCGGTCGCCGGGCGCCGGCATCGCGTTCACCATGGCGTGGGCGGCCCGGTCGAGGTACGCCCACAGGGTCGCGTCGTGGAGGGGAGAGAGCTGCAGCTCGTCGACAGCGGCCCGCATGTGGTGCAGCCACCGGTCACGCGCCTCCGGCGTGATCGTGAACGGCATGTGCCGCATCCGCAGCCGGGGGTGGCCGCGCTCGTCGCTGTAGGTCGTCGGGCCGCCCCAGTACTGCTCGAGGAAGCCGGTGAGGCGCTGGATCGCGCCCTCGAGGTCGTGCTCCGGGTACATCGGCCAGAGCAGCTCGTCGGTGCGGACGCCCTCGTAGAAGTGGCGCACGAGCCGCTCGAAGGCGGCCCGGCCGCCGATCTGCTCCCAGAAGACGCCCTGCGCGGCGTCGTCACCGAGCCCCCGGCGCAGCGTGACCGGCTGTGCCGAGTCGGCGGGCTGAGCCGGGCCGCCGGCCCCCGGCGGGGCACCGTCACCGGCAGGGCGCGGGGTGAGGGGGATGCCGCCGCTCATCGCCGACGCCCCCGGGGAGCGGGCTGGTGCGGGGTCGGCACGGTGTGCGGCGGCTTGGAGCCCTGCACCGAGGAGGCGCTGTCGAAGCCGGTGAGGACGACGCTCGTCAGCGACGGCAGCGTGATGCCCATGGCGTCGGTGGCCCTCTTGAGCCGTGCCCGCAGCTCGCGGTCGACGGTGTCGCGGTCGGCCGAGCGCGTCTTCACGACGACCCGGATGACCACGTGCTCGTCGGAGATCGACTGGATGCCCCACACCTCGGGCACGTCGATCACCGAGCGCTTCCACTTCGGGGTCGCCGCGAGCTCGTTCGCGCTCGCGAGCATGGCGTCCTGCACGGCCTCGACGTCGGCGTCGTAGGGGACGGCCAGGTCGATGACGACGCGGCTCCACCCCTGCGACATGTTGCCCACCCGCAGGATCTCGCCGTTGCGGACGAACCAGAGCACGCCGTTCACGTCGCGCACCTGGGTGACGCGGATGCCCACGGCCTCGACCACGCCGACGGCCGGGCCGACGTCGACGACGTCGCCGACGCCGAGCTGGTCCTCCGCGACCATGAAGATGCCGTTGAGCAGGTCCTTCACGATGTTCTGGGCGCCGAACGCGAGACCGGCGCCGACGACGCTCGCCGCGCCGACGATCGCCACGACGTCGAAGTCGAGCTCGCCGAGCACGAGCACGAGGGCGACCGCCGAGATGACGACGGTCACGACGTTGTTCAGCACGCTGCCGAGGGTGCGCGTGCGCTGCACCACCCGCACCGCCGCGAGGGGCGAGGCGACGAGCGCCTGCGTGTCGTCGACGTTCTGCTTCCGCTTGATGCCCGAGACGACCTGGTCGACCACCCGTCGGATCGCGAAGTGCAGCACGATCCGCAGCAGCACGGCGATCAGCAAGATGGCGGCGATGCGGATCGGCACGCCCCACATCGCCCAGAAGGCGTCCCAGTCGAAGTCGACGGGGGCGTCGGGGGCGGTGGCTGCGGCGAGGAGGAGAGTCTGCATCATCGCCGACGATCTAAGCACGCCCGTCCGACGTCGGCCGTGTGCGGCCTGGACGGACGAACGGCGGACCCTGTGAGCAGGGTCCGCCGTCCGACGGGTGGCCGCGAGCGACCGGCGCGGCTAGGAGGCGTCGGCCGCCTGGGCGCGCAGGGCACGCTCGACGCCGGAGACGCTCTCGCTCACGATGCGACGCAGGGCCGGCACGCCCGGGTTCGCCTCGAGCCAGGCACGGCTGCTGTCGACCAGCGCCTGGTCGGCCAGGGGCGACGGGTACAGCCCCGAGACCAGCGTGTCGGCGATGTGGTAGCTCCGCGACTCCCAGATCGTCGTCAGCGCGGCGAAGTACGGCTCGACGAGCGGCTGCAGGATCGCGGGGTCGTTCGTGTGGACGAAG
The DNA here is from genome assembly GCF_014217665.1 of Frigoribacterium sp. NBH87. NCBI lineage: Bacteria > Bacillati > Actinomycetota > Actinomycetes > Micrococcales > Microbacteriaceae > Frigoribacterium > Frigoribacterium sp. NBH87. The sequence goes on along the minus strand of NZ_CP043650.1, from coordinate 922,136 downwards.
CCCTGGGCGGTCGCGCGCACGATGGCGTTCGGCTGCTCCGAGCTCTCGACGATCGACCGGAACGCGGCCAGCTTGCCCTCCGTGGTGGGGATGGTCGCCCGGGCACGGGCCGCTGCCTGCGCACCGTTGGCCGTGTTGTCGGCCTCGAGCGCGGCGTCGATCTCGGCCGTGCCCGCGGCGCCGACGAGCACGAGGCCCTCGAGCAGCTCCCAGCGCAGGTCCGTGTCGACGGTCAGGCCGTCGAGCGCCACCGAGCCGTCCGTCAGGCCCTGCAGCGTCGCCGCGTGCTCCGGCGTCGACGCGATGCCGGCGAACGCCTTGACGAACTGGAACTGCGCGTCCGAGCCGGCCTCGGCCCGCTGCGCCAGCGCCCAGAGGCCGTCGCCGACCTCCGTGACGGTGGAGGCGCGGGTCGAGGGGTCGACGTAGGCCCGCGCCGTCTGCGCCAGCTGCGCGAGCGTCGTGCGGATGGTCGTCGACTCGGTCTCGGTCGCGATGTTGTCGAGCACCAGGCGCACGTAGTCGCGCGGCGCGGTCTCGGCGTCGCGCGTGGCGTCCCAGACGGAGCCCCAGACGAGGGCGCGGGCCAGGGGGTCGCTGATCTTCGCGAGGTGCTCCAGGGCCGTGGCCAGCGAGGCCTCGTCGAGGCGGATCTTGGCGTAGGCCAGGTCGTCGTCGTTCACGAGCACGAGCGCGCCGCGGTGCTGGCCGACGAGCTCGGGGACCTCGGTGCGGGTCCCGTCGACGTCGATCTCGACCCGGTGCCGACGCACGAGGGCGTCGCCGTCGAGGTCGTAGAGGCCGATCGCCAGACGGTGCGGGCGGATCGTCGGGTAGTCGGCGGGCGCCTCCTGCAGGACGGCGAACGCCGTGACGACGCCGTCGGCGTCCGTCTCGATCTCGGGGCGGAGGGTGTTGACGCCCGCCGTCTCGAGCCACTTCTCGCTCCAGCTCGTGAGCTCGCGGCCCGAGGTCGCCTCGAGCTCGACGAGCAGGTCGCTCAGCTCGGTGTTCGAGTGGTGGTGCTTCTGGAAGTACGCGGCGACGCCGGCGTAGAACGCGTCGATGCCGACCCAGGCGACGAGCTGCTTCAGCACCGAGCCGCCCTTGGCGTAGGTGATGCCGTCGAAGTTGACCTGGACGTCCTCGAGGTCGTTGATGGTCGCGACGACGGGGTGGGTGGACGGGAGCTGGTCCTGGCGGTAGGCCCAGCTCTTCTCCATCGCCTGGAAGGTGGTCCAGGCCTCGGTCCACTCGGTGGCCTCGGCCGTCGAGATCGTGGAGGCCCACTCGGCGAACGACTCGTTCAGCCAGAGGTCGTTCCACCACTTCATCGTGACGAGGTCGCCGAACCACATGTGGGCGAGCTCGTGCAGGATCGTGACGACCCGGCGCTCCTTGATCGCGTCGGTCACCTTGCTGCGGAAGACGTAGGTCTCGACGAACGTCACGGCGCCCGCGTTCTCCATCGCGCCGGCGTTGAACTCCGGCACGAAGAGCTGGTCGTACTTCTCGAACGGGTAGGCGTACCGGAACTTCTCCTCGTAGTAGGCGAAGCCCTGGCGCGTCTTCTCGAAGATGTAGTCCGCGTCGAGGTGCTCGGTGAGCGACCGGCGCGTGAAGATGCCGAGCGGGATGGTCCGGCCGTCGGAGCTGGTGAGCTCGCTGCGCACGACGTCGTAGGGGCCCGCGACGACGGCGGTGATGTAGCTCGAGAGCACCGGGGTGGGGGAGAAGGTCCAGGTCGCGACGTCGCCGTCGACGGCGGGCTCGGGGGTCGGCTGGTTGCTCACGACCTCCCAGCGGGCCGGCGCGGTGACGGTGAACTGGAACGTCGCCTTGAGGTCGGGCTGCTCGAACACCGCGAAGACGCGGCGGCTGTCGGGCACCTCGAACTGCGAGTACAGGTAGACCTCGCCGTCGACGGGGTCGACGAAGCGGTGCAGGCCCTCGCCCGTGTTCGTGTACTCGGCGTCGGCGACGACGACGAGCTCGTTCTCGGCCGCGAGGTCGGCGAGCTGGATCCGCACGCCGTCGTTCACCGCGGCCACGTCGAGCGCCGCGCCGTTGAGCGTGACCGAGTGGACGGTGCGCGTCAGCGCGTCGATGAAGGTCGAGGCACCGGGCGTCGCGGTGAAGCGCACGGTCGTCGAGCTGCCGAAGACCTCGGCACCCCGCGTGAGGTCGAGCTCGATCTCGTACGACTGGACGTCGACGACGCTCCTGCGCTCCTGCGCCTCGACTCGGGTCAGGTTCTCTCCGGGCACGCTTGCTCCATCCGTCTTCAGGTGTCCATGGCGGACTCGTGGTCCGCCGACGAGCCTAGACCTGGGGCCCGCGGCCCGGCGGGCGCCGCCGGCCCCCGGAGGTGCGCCCTCCGGCACAGGTGTTGACTGGGCGAATGACCGACACCGTCGCCCCCGCCCCCCACACCACCGTCGACTTCTGGTTCGACCCCTCCTGCCCCTGGGCCTGGATGACGAGCCGCTGGGTCGACGAGGTCGCCGCGCACCGCGACCTGGACGTCACCTTCCACGTCATGAGCCTCGCGGTGCTGAACGAGGACGCCGATGTGAGCGACGAGTACCGCTCGATGTTCGCCCGGATGCTCCGCTACACGCGCCTCGTGACGGCGGCCGGCGAGCTCCACGGCCAGCAGGTGGTCAAGCCCCTCTACGACGCGCTCGGCACGCGCATCCACCCGGGCGGCGAGACCGACGCCGACGTCGTCATCCCCGCGGCGCTCGCCGAGGTGGGCCTCCCCGCCGACCTCGCCCGGCACGCCGACACCGACGAGTTCGACGAGCAGATGCGCGCCAGCCACTTCGACGGCATCGGCCGCGTCGGGCAGGACGTCGGCACGCCCGTCATCGCGGTGAACGGCACGGCGTTCTTCGGCCCGGTCATCTCGCCCGCCCCGAAGGGCGAGGTCGCGCTGACCCTGTGGGACGGCGTCGTCGCGGCGGCCTCGTACCCCGGCTTCTTCGAGATCAAGCGGACCCGCACCGTCGGTCCGATCTTCGACTGACGCCGTCCTAGGATCGAGGTCATGCGCATCCACGTCGCGACCGATCACGCCGGTCTCGAGTTCAGCACCACGGTCATCGAGCACCTGAGCCGGGCCGGCCACGACGTCACCGACCACGGGCCGACGAGCTACGAGCCCCTCGACGACTACCCCTCCTTCTGCATCGCCGCGGCCCGCGCCGTCGTTCGCGACCAGCGGGCGGGGCACGAGGCCCTCGGCGTCGTCTTCGGCGGGTCGGGCAACGGCGAGCAGATCGCCGCGAACAAGGTCGAGGGGGTCCGGGCCGCGCTGGTCTGGAACGACTCCACGGCGAAGCTGGCGCGTCAGCACAACGACGCCAACGTCATCGCCATCGGTGCGCGCCAGCACACCGAGGAGGAGGCCCTGGCCTTCATCGACGCCTTCGTGGCCGAGCCGTTCACGCACGACGAGCGCCACGTCCGCCGCATCGCGCAGCTCGCGGAGTACGAGACGACCGGGGCCATCGCCGGCCACCCGGTCGACTAGGGGCGACGCGTGCCCGAGGGCCACTCCGTCCACCGCATCGCCAACCAGTTCGCCCAGACCTTCGTCGGCCACCGCGTCGCGGTGAGCTCGCCCCAGGGCCGCTTCACCGCCGGTGCGGAGAAGCTCGACGGCGCGACCATGGTCGACGCGAAGGCGGTCGGCAAGCAGATGTTCCTCGAGTTCGACAACGGGCTCTGGCTGCACGTGCACCTCGGGCTCTACGGTGCCTGGGACTTCGCGGGCGACATCGCGACCGGCGCCTCCATGGCGGAGTCGCGCACGCGGCGTTCCGCCACCCGCAAGGCCGAGAACGCCCCCGACGACGACGGCGAGCACTCGATGGCGAGCATCGGGGCGCCGCGCCGCAGCCGCGTGCGCATGGCCGAGCAGGAGAAGGCGGAGGACGACATCGAGTCGTTCCCGCCCGAGCCCGTCGGCCAGGTGCGGGTGCGCCTGCTGAGCGAGACGGCGGTCGGCGACCTGCGAGGCCCGACCAAGTGCGAGGTCCTCGACGACGCGGGCGTCGACGCCGCCGTCGCGAAGCTCGGCCCCGACCCTCTGGTCGACTCCCCGAAGAAGGGCAGCGACCGGTTCGTCACGACGGTGCGGAAGAAGCGCACGCCGATCGGCCTGCTGCTGATGGACCAGAGCGTCGTGAGCGGCATCGGCAACATCTACCGGGCCGAGCTGCTCTTCCGCGCCCGTCTCGACCCGCACACCCCCGGCAACCAGGTGCCGGAGGACGTCCTGAGGGCCCTGTACAAGGACTGGACGAAGCTCCTGAAGAGCGGCGTCGAGCTCGGCCAGATGATGACGATGGACGGCCTGACGAAGGCGCAGCACGCGAAGGCGCTGCGCAGCCGGGCCGACCGCCACTGGGTCTACCACCGCGAGGGCCTGCCCTGCCGGGTCTGCGGCACGAACGTCGTGATGGAGATGGCCGCGGGGCGGAAGCTCTACTGGTGCCCGGTCGACCAGGTCTGACAGGCTCGGTCGCATGAGGCACACCCCGCACTGCGTGCTGTCCGACGTCGCCGAGGTCGCGCGCCTCGTGCGCGAGAACCCCTGGGCGACGATCGTGGCCCACACGGCGGAGGGCCTGGTCGCGTCGCACTACCCGGTCGTCCTCGAGGAGACCGACGACGGGTCGCTCTCGCTCGTCAGCCACGTCGGCCGCCCCGACGAGCGCAGCCTCGAGCTGGGCCAGGGCGAGGTGATGATCATCATCCAGGGCCCGCACGGCTACGTCTCGCCCGGCTGGTACCCGGCGGAGCAGATCATCCCGACCTGGAACCACGTCACCGCCCATCTGTGGGCCACCCCCGAGATCCTCTCCGACGACGAGAACTTCCGGGTGCTCGGCGAGCTCGTCGACCACTTCGAGCGCGTGATGCCCGAGCCCAGCTCGCTGCAGCTCGACGAGGAGGGGGCGCGCCGGGTCGCCCGCGGCACGGTGGGCGTCCGACTCCGCGTGACCCGGTTCGACGCCCGCCTGAAGCTCAGCCAGAACAAGCCGCCCGAGGTCGTCGACCGCATCGTCGCCGAGCTCGAGCACGGCGAGCACTACGCGCAGCCGGCGCTCGCGGCCGAGATGCGCCGGGTGCACCCCCGATGAGCCCAGAGCCCGAGGAGGCGCGGGCCGTCCTCCTGACGAACGCCCGCCTCGTCGGCACCGACGGCTCCGCTCCCGTCGACGCCCTCCTCGACGGCGGGGTCGTCGTCGAGCTCGCGCCCCGGGGCGAGCTCGCGTCGCCCGTCGGCGCCGAGGTCGTCGACCTCGAGGGCCGGTGGCTCGGCCCCGGCCTCTGGGACTCCCACGCGCACCTCGACCAGTGGGCGCTCGTGCGCCGCCGCCTCGACGTCGGCGGGGCGACCAGCGCCGCGGAGGCCGCGGCCCTCGTCGGGGCGCGCCTCCGCGAGGCGCCGCCCGCGCCCGGGGAGCCCCTGGTCGGCTACGGCTTCCGTGACGCGCTCTGGCCCGACCAGCCGCACCGGGCGCTCCTCGACGCCGTCAGCGGCGACGTGCCGGTCGTGCTGGTCAGCGCCGACCTGCACGCGGCCTGGCTCGACAGCGCCGCGCTGGCCGCCCACGGGCACGCCGGCCACGAGACGGGCCTGCTGCGCGAGCAGGACGCGTTCGCCGTGTCGACCGCTGTCAGCGCGGTCAGCGACGCCGTCCTCGACGGCTGGGTGGGCGACGCCGTCGCCGCCGCGGCCGCGCGGGGCGTCGTCGGCGTCGTCGACCTCGAGATGTCGTTCTCGCTCGACCGATGGGCCCGTCGCGTCCGGGGCGGCGTCGACCAGCTGCGGGTGCGCTGCGGCGTCTACCCCCACGACCTCGAGGTGGCCGTCGAGCGGGGGCTCCGCACGGGCGACGTGGTGCCGGGCACCCGGGGGCTCGTCACGGTGGGGCCGGCGAAGATCATCACCGACGGGTCGCTCAACACGCGCACCGCGTGGTGCCACGACCCGTACCCGGGGCTGAGCGGTCCGGGCGCGAGCGGGGTCGCGAGCTACGACCAGGGCGACCTCGTCGCGTGGATGCGCCGCGCCTCCTCGGCGGGCCTCGTGCCGGCCGTGCACGCGATCGGCGACCGGGCGAACGAGCGGGCCCTCGACGCGTTCGAGGCCGTGGGCTGCCGCGGCAGCGTCGAGCACGCGCAGCTGCTGAGCGGGGCCGACGTCGCGCGGTTCGCCGGCCTCGGCGTCGTCGCCAGCGTGCAGCCCGAGCACGCGATGGACGACCGCGACGTCGCGGACGCCCTCTGGGTCGGCCGCACCGATCGTGCCTTCGCGCTGGCGTCGCTCGTCGCGGCCGGCGTCGAGCTGCGCCTCGGGTCGGACGCCCCGGTGGCTCCGCTCGACCCGTGGGTGACGATGGCGGCCGCCGTCTCGCGGTCGCGCGACGGCCGTGCCGCCTGGCACCCCGAGCAGCGGATCGGGGCACGGGCCGCGCTGCTCGCCTCGGTCGACGGGCAGGGGCTCGTCCGTGCGGGCCGTGTCGCCGACCTCGTCGTCACGGAGGCCGACCCGCTCGCGGCCGACGACCTCCGCGGGTTCCCGGTCGCCGCGACCCTCGTCGGCGGCCGGTTCACGCACCGCACGCCCTGACGACGGAGGCCGCCGCCCCGGTGGGGGCGGCGGCCTCTCGTCAGGCAGGTGCCGGGGTCAGCCGACGTCGGCTCAGCCGGCGACGTGCGCCGCGAGGAACCAGCGGTCCTTCTCGAGGCCGCGTGAGATCTCGATCGCGACGTCCTGGCTGGAGGCGTCGAGCTCGCCGAGCTCGTCGATGGCGGTGCGGACGCCGACCAGGGCGGCGTCGATCTGGGCGACCAGCTCGGCGATCGTGCGGTCGATCTGGTTGAAGCCGGGCGACGTCGTGGGGATCGAGGTCTTCGCGGCGACGGTCTCGATGCGCGCGTCGACGGGGAGGCCGAGGGCGACGACGCGCTCGGCGGCCAGGTCGGCCCACTCGCGGGCGTGGTCGACGACGACGTCGATGAGCTCGTGCACGGCGACGAAGGCGATGCCCCGGACGTGCCAGTGCGCCTGCTTGCCGTTGACGGAGAGGGCGGTCAGGTCGGTGACGATCGGGCTGAGGAACTGGGCGACGCCGGCGGCGACGTCCGGGTCGACGGAGCCCTGGGGAACGGTGATGCGGAGATCGGTCATGACGAGTCCTTTCCTAGACGATGGGTGCAACGCTATTCGGCTGAGGGGATTCCGCAAGCAAGCTGAGGCTGCACTTCGTGAGGGTCGCCTGCCCTCACCGGCGCCGGCCGCGGCCCCGTCGGGGCCGCTCGTCCGGGTCGCAGCGGGGGATAACCCCACCGGGCGTCCGGGCGCTGGCACCATGGGGAGCGAGGCCCGGACCCGCGAGGCTCGTCCCATGACCCAGGAGCGCCCCATCACCGTCCAGAACCCCTACCTGTCGCCGCCCGCCCGCCCGGGCGGCTACCGTCGCCGCTGGCGCGAGCTGCCCCGCGAGCTCGGCTACGTGGCCCTCTCGGCGGTGCTGGTCGTGATCGTGTCGCTGGGCGCCGCGCTGTTCTTCCACGTGCTGAGCGGCTCGAGCGACTCGCTCGTCACCCTCCTCTTCCTCGCCGTGGTCGTCTTCGGCGCCCTCTGGCTGGCCCGCTGGTTCGGCACCTTCGAGGTGTTGCGGCTGCGCTGGGCGAGCGACCGCCCGATCCGCCCCGTGGACTGGACCCCGAACACGGCCTGGGGCCGGTCGAGCTCGCGCTTCGTCCGCGCCGTGTCGGTCTTCGCGAACCCGCACTACTGGCTGTACCTGCTCTACGCGCTGATCATCTTCCCGACCGTCGCGGGCGTGACGACCTTCCTGCTCGCCCTGCTGCTGGGCGGCCCCCTCCTGCTCGTGCTCGGCATCGTGCTGTTCTTCGGCGCCGTCACCCCGTTCCCGCTCGGCGACTGGCCGTCGGCGATCGGCGCCGGCGGGGCCGCCGCCCTGGTGATCGTGGCCCTCGCCGTCTTCGCCGGCGTGGTGCTCGTCTACCCGTACGTGGTGCACGCCGCGGTCGTGGTGCACCAGGCGATCGCCGCCGCCGTGCTCGGCGGGTTCCGCTCCGAGCAGCTCGAGGTCGAGCTGGCCGACCGCGAGATCTCGCGCACCGCGGCGCTCTCCGCCGAGGGCACGGCGCTCCGTCGCCTCGAGCGTGACATCCACGACGGGCCGCAGCAGCGGCTCGTGCGCCTCCAGATGGACCTCGCCGCCGCCGCCCGCGCCGTCGACGGCGACCCGGAGAAGAGCAAGGCCCTGATCGAGGAGGCGCGGGTGCAGTCCCGCGAGGCCCTCGAGGAGCTGCGCGCCCTCTCCCGCGGGTTCGCCCCGCCGCTGCTGCTCGACCGAGGCCTCGTCGCCGCGCTCGAGTCGCTCGTCGACCGCGCCGTCATCTCGACGACGCTGGTGAACCGGGTGCCCGCCCACGTGGTGGTGCCCGCCGACATCGAGCGCAACGCCTACTTCATCGCGTCGGAGCTCGTGACGAACATCGGCAAGCACTCGGAGGCCAGCTCGGCCGACCTCGCGCTCCGCACCCGCACCGCCCCCGACGGCGTCGGCACCCTGCTCGAGCTCGTCGTCACCGACGACGGCCGCGGCGGCGCGGGCCTCCGCGACGGGCACGGCCTCGCCGGGGTCCAGGAGCGCCTCGTGGGGCTCGGCGGCTTCCTCGACATCTCCAGCCCGCAGGGCGGCCCGACCATCGTGACCGTGAGCATCCCGCTGGTGACCGACCTCGGCAGCTCTGTCGCGCCTCCCTCGGCGGATTCCCCGACCACGGCGGAACCGACGCCGACCGCGGCGACGCCGGGCACGTCGCCCACCCTGCCGCTGCCCCCGTACGCCGCCGTGACCGAACCGCTGCCCGACGTGTCGCCGACCGCCGTGACCGAGCCGCTGCCCCGCGGTGCGGGCCGTGGTCGAGGTCGAGGCGCGACGGGCGGGTCGACGGCTCCCTAGACTGCCGGGATGACCGACGGCCCCCTCGACCCCGCCCTCCGCGTCGCGGTCGCCGACGACTCCGTGCTGCTGCGCGAGGGCCTGGTGCGGCTGCTCGACGAGCTGGGGGTGGCGGTCGTGGGGGCCTTCGGCGACGCGGACTCGCTGCTCGCCGACCTCGACGCCGTCGCCCCGGACGTCGCCGTGCTCGACGTCCGCATGCCGCCGACCCACACCGACGAGGGGGTGCGGGCGGCGATCGAGATCCGTCGCCGGCGCCCGCAGACCTGCATCCTGCTGCTCTCGCAGTACGTCGAGGTCGCCTACGCCCGCGACCTCCTCGAGTCGGGCTCGGGCGGCGTCGGCTACCTGCTGAAGGACCGCATCGCGTCGATCGACGAGTTCCGCGACGCCCTCGAGCGCGTCGCCGCCGGCGGCACGGTGCTCGACCCGCAGGTCGTCTCGCAGCTGCTCGGGCGCCGCAGTGACCCGCTCTCGGCCCTCACGCCCCGCGAGCGCGAGGTGCTGACCCTCATGGCCGAGGGCCGCACGAACGCGGCGATCGCCGCACAGCTCGTGATCGGCACGGGCGCCGTCGAGAAGAACGTCACGTCGATCTTCCAGAAGCTCTTGCTGGAGGACAGCGGGACGGACCACCGCCGCGTGCTGGCGGTGCTGGCCTACCTGCAGCGCTAGGGGCGGGCGGGGCGCGACCCGCACCGCGCCTCCCCGGGGGTCAGCTGCCGCCGTCGACGCTCCCCGGCGCGACCCCGTCGGGCGTGCCCTCGACGGGCCCCTCGTCGGCCCGGAGCACCTCGGGGGCGGCGCCGACGTCGAGGATGGTCTCGCGGAGCGACCGGCCGAGCCGCTCGTAGCCGGCCGTGGTCGGGTGGATGCCGTCGACGCTGGCCCCGGGCACCCAGGCCTCGCCCGAGCGCACGGTGCGCCACGGGTCGACGAAGACGTGGTCGGTCGTCGCGACCCAGCGCTCGAGGTCGCGCTCGTAGCGGGCGGCGGCCGAGGGGTCGCGGTCGTACGGGGGGATGGCGGCCACGACGACCTCGCGCGCGCCGACGGTGTCGATGATGGACTCGTACGACGCCCGGGCCGCCGAGAACGAGACTCCCGTGCGCACGTCGTTCGTGCCCGACATCAGCACGAGGACGTCGACGTCGGCGACGGGCTGCACGGCGGCGGCCTGCTGCTCGACCGTGCTGCCGCCCCGCGCCCAGCCGCCGACGTACTCGACGCCGTCGCCCTGCGCGTACGTCATCCACGTGTCGGCGTCGAGCCCGTCGCTGAGCAGGCGACCGCCGCCGGCCGTGAGCGAGTCGCCCACGATCGCGACCCGGACGCCGTGGCCGTCGCCCGCCGCGACGGGCACGAGCGTGCTGGCCGCGCCCGGCGCGGCCGCGGATACCCGAGCGGGGGAGGCGGTGGTCACGGCCCCCGCGGAGCAGCCGGTCGTCAGCAGGGCCAGCGCCGCGCCCACGAGCGCGACGCGGGCGGGGGTCGCGCGGTCCATGGGTCGATCGTGCCGCATCGCGGGAGCCTCCACGTACACCGTCGGGATGACATCTGCGCTCACTGGCACGGTCAGCATCATGAGACATATTACGATGGTGGGTCTGTGGGTCCGGACGGGGCCTCGACGACGATCGGAGCACCACCGTGGTCCCCTTCCGCTACCGGGCCGAGCTCGACGGGCTCCGGGCCGTCGCGATCCTCACGACGATGTGGTCGCACGCGGGGTTCCGGGGGCTGAGCGGCTCGGGCATCGACTTCTTCTTCGTCATCAGCGGCTACCTCGCCACGAGCATCGCGCTGCGCGACCGCGACCTCGGGCGCTTCGGGGTCGGTCGCTACCTCGTCCGCCGGGCCCGCCGCATCCTCCCCGCCCTCGTCGTCGTCATGTTGGCGACCCTGCCCGTGGCCGTGCTCGTGATGCTGCCCGACGAGCTCGAGAACTACGGGCAGTCGCTGGTGGCGACGCTGGCCTCGGGCAACAACGTGCTGCTCTGGCTGACCTCCGGCTACTGGGACCTCGCCTCCGACTTCAAGCCCTTCCTGCACACCTGGAGCCTCGGCGTCGAGGAGCAGTTCTACCTGCTCTTCCCCCTCGTGCTCGTCGTCGCTCCGCGGGTGCCCGCCCGGGTGCGGACGATCGCGCTGGTCGCGGCGACGCTCGCCAGCCTCGTCCTGGCCCTGCACCAGGGGCTCGTCGACGTCGACTCGGCCTACTACCTCCTGCCCGCGCGGGCGTGGGAGATCCTCGTCGGCTGTCTGCTCGCGGTGGGTGCTCGTCGGGGGTGGCGCTGGCTCGTCGCCGTGCCCGACGGCCGGGCGCGCTGGCTCGCGCTGCTCGGCCTGGGTCTCGTCGTGGCCTCGCTGGTCGGGGCCCCGGCCGAGGAGGGGTTCCGCCTGCCGGTCGTGGCGGCGGCCGTGGCGGGCGTGGCGCTCGTCATCGCGTTCGCGCGCTCCGGGTCGCCGGTGACGCGCCTCCTCTCGGCCCGGCCGCTCGTCGCGGTGGGGGTCGTCACCTTCAGCGTCTACCTGTGGCACCAGCCCCTCTTCGTGTTCGCCCGCGTGCTGACGCCCGAGGCCCCGCCGGCCTGGCTCTTCGTCGTGCTCATGGCCGTCGCGCTGGGCGTGGGCTGGCTGTCGTGGCGGTTCGTGGAGGAGCCCTTCCGCCGCCCCGCGCGGATGTCGCTCCGACGGTTCGTGCCGGTGGTGGGCGGGGGAGTCGCGGTGGTCGTCGTCGCCGGAGCCGTGCTCGCCGGGTCGGGCGGCCTGCCCGCACGGCTCGGCGAGGACCCGGCCGAGGCCTCGATCGACTACAACCGGCGGATCAGCGAGACGGGCCGCGAGCCCTTCGACCGGCCCGGCGCGACGAACGTGCTCGTGGTGGGCGACAGCTGGTCGCGCGACCTGGCGAACAGCGTGCTCGAGACGTACCCGCGGGCCGACCTCGAGCTGCGGCACCTGCACGGCCCGTCCTTCGACGCGGGGGTCTGCTTCCGCGCCGCGAACCCCGAGCTCGAGGGGTCGGCGCTCTGGGCGGGCGCCAACGTGGTGCTGGTGTCGATCGGCGACGAGTACGAGCCCTGCCTGCGAGGCGAGCTCGCGAGCATGACGGCGGAGGGCAAGGCGGTCTTCTACGGCGGGCCGAAGAACTTCGGCGACAACCTCAACTGGGTGGTGCAGCGCCGCGGCGACGACCGTGCCGGCCTGACGAACCGGCTGCCGGGGTGGGTGGCCGAGCGCGAGGCGAGCTCGTCGGCCCTCGTGCCGGCCGAGCACTACGTGTCGTGGAGCCCCCTGTGGCGGGACGGGCGCACGCCGATCACGGACGACTCGGGCGCCCTGCTGTCACCCGACCGCGTCCACTTCACCCGGGCCGGCGCGACCCTCTTCGGCGACGCCCTCCGCGCCTCCCCCCTCGACGCCTACTTCGCCCCCCTCGACCACTGACCGAGGGCCCGCAGGGTCGCGCGAACGCGACCTGCACCGGAGGCGCCGACCGAGCACGACATCGGCGTCGCCTACGCGACGGACGAGGCAGAACAACGCCCGGAGGAAGATTCATTCACGTCGCCGAAGGCGACGGACGCCGGAGGCGTCGAACCCATACGAGGGGATGACGGGAATCGAACCCGCGCCATCAGTTTGGAAGACTGAGGCTCTACCATTGAGCTACATCCCCGGAGCGGCCGTGCCGCAGCGGTGGCACCAACTATAAACCATGGGCTCGGCCCGCTCAGTCACGGGCGGCCGTGGGTCGGCTAGACTCACCGAGGCCTGTTCCCACCCGACCTCAACGGGGTGACCGGGGGCGGGCCGAGTCAGGTGATGCACGGGGCGTAGCGTAGTGGCTAGCGCGTCCGTTTTGGGGGCGGAAGATCGCAGGTTCGAGTCCTGTCGCCCCGACAGTCGTCTACCCCCGCTGTCTCGGTCGTGAGTTCAGCGCCACCAACACAGGAGAAGCCCTACATTGGTCCAGACCACGGTTGAGAAGCTCAGCCCCACGCGCGTCAAGCTCAACATCGTCGTCACCCCCGACGAGCTGAAGCCCAGCGTCACGCACGCCTACGGTCACATCGCCGAGTCGATCAACATCCCCGGCTTCCGCAAGGGCAAGGTGCCGCCGCCCATCATCGACCAGCGCGTCGGTCGCGAAGAGGTCCTGAACCACGCGGTCAGCGAGAGCCTCGACAAGTTCTACCGCGAGGCCGTCGCCGAGACCGAGATCCGCGTCCTCGGCCGCCCCGAGGCGGACGTCGTGGCCTGGCCCGACGTCAAGGACTTCTCGGGCGACCTGACGATCGCCGTCGAGGTCGACGTGCGCCCCGACTTCGACCTGCCCGACTACGAGGGCCTCGAGCTCACGGTCGACAGCGTCGAGATCTCCGACGAGGAGGTCGACGAAGAGCTGTCGAACCTGCGCACGCGCTTCGGCACGCTCGTCACGGTCGACCGTCCCGCGACGACGGGCGACTTCGCCCAGATCGACCTCACCGCCACCATCGGCGACGACGAGGTCGACTCGGCCAAGGGCATCTCGTACGAGATCGGCTCCGGCGAGCTCATCGAGGGCATCGACGAGGCCCTCGAGTCGCTGACCGCCGGTGAGAGCACCACCTTCGAGTCGAAGCTGCTCGGCGGCGACCGCGAGGGCGAGACGGCTCAGATCGCCGTCACCGTCACCGCCGTCAAGGAGCGCGAGCTGCCCGAGGCCGACGACGACTTCGCGCAGATCGCCAGCCAGTTCGACACGATCGACGAGCTCAAGGGCGACCTCAAGGAGCAGCTGGCCAAGTCGAAGACCTTCGGTCAGGGAGCCCAGGCGCGTGACCAGGTCGTCGAGAAGCTGCTCGAGGCCGTCGAGATCCCCGTCCCGGAGAAGCTCGTCGAGGACGAGGTGCACCGTCACCTCGAGCAGGAGAACCGCCTCGAGGACGAGGAGCACCGTGCCGAGGTGAAGGAGAGCAGCGAGAAGGCCTTCCGCAACCAGATCCTCCTCGACGCGATCGCCGAGAAGGAAGAGGTCAAGGTCGAGCAGGACGAGCTCACCCAGTACCTGATCCAGGGCGCCGCGCAGTACGGCATGGAGCCCGGCGAGTTCATCAAGGTGCTCGACCAGAACGGCCAGATCCCGGCCATGGTCGGCGAGGTCGCCCGCAGCAAGGCCCTGGCGGTCGTGCTGTCGAAGGCGAAGGTCGTCGACGGCGAGGGCGCCGAGGTCGACCTGTCCGCCTTCACCGCCACGGCGGGCGTCGGCGGCGACGACGACCACGAGGGTCACGACCACGCCTGATCGGGCGTGACGACCGGAGGGCCGGGTGCATCTGCACCCGGCCCTCCGTCGTCTCCCGGGCGCGGCCGGCAGTCAGTTATTGCCGTGGGCGAACAGTCCGGAAGTGCCGCGTTGCACCCGATAGGTTCAACAGCAAGCGACAACGAATGGGAGCTCCACCATGGCCGACGTGACACTGCCCAACAGTGTTTTTGACCGACTGCTCAAAGACCGCATCATCTGGCTCGGGTCCGAGGTGCGCGACGAGAACGCCAACGAGATCGCCGCGAAACTCCTCCTCCTCGCCGCTGAGGACAGCGAGAAGGACATCTACCTGTACATCAACTCGCCCGGCGGGTCGATCACGGCGGGCATGGCCATCTACGACGCGATGGAGTTCGTGCCGAACGACATCGTGACCGTCGGCATCGGCATGGCCGCCTCGATGGGCCAGCTGCTGCTCACCGCCGGCACCAAGGGCAAGCGCTACATCACGCCGAACGCCCGCGTCCTGCTGCACCAGCCCCACGGCGGCTTCGGCGGCACCAGCTCCGACATCCAGACCCAGGCCCAGCTCATCCTCTCGATGAAGCAGCGCCTGGCCGAGATCACGGCGGCGCAGACGGGCAAGACCGTCGAGCAGATCAACGAGGACGGCGACCGCGACCGCTGGTTCACCGCCGAGGAGGCCCTCGAGTACGGCTTCGTCGACCACATCCGCGGTTCGGCCACCGACGTCATCGGCGGCGCCGGCACCGACCAGGACTAGCCCCCACCCGATCATCAGCACAGAAAGAGAAGAACTCATGGAACTCCCGATGATGGGTGGCGCGGGTCGACTGCAGGCCCCCAGCTCCCGGTACATCCTGCCGAGCTTCGAGGAGCGCACGGCCTACGGCTACAAGCGCCAGGACCCGTACGCGAAGCTCTTCGAGGACCGCATCGTCTTCCTCGGCGTGCAGGTCGACGACGCCTCGGCCGACGACATCATGGCCCAGCTGCTCGTGCTCGAGAGCATGGACCCCGACCGCGACATCACTCTCTACATCAACTCGCCCGGTGGCTCGTTCACGGCCATGACGGCCATCTACGACACGATGCAGTACATCCGCCCCGAGATCCAGACGGTGTGCCTCGGCCAGGCGGCGTCCGCCGCGGCCGTGCTGCTCGCGGCCGGCCAGCCCGGCAAGCGCCTCGCCCTGCCCAACGCCCGCGTGCTGATCCACCAGCCCGCGACCGGCGGCAGCAGCGGCGGCCAGGCGTCCGACATCGAGATCCAGGCGAAGGAAGTGCTCCGCATGCGCACCTGGCTGGAGGAGACCCTCTCGAAGCACTCGAACAAGTCGCCGGAAGAGGTCAACCGCGACATCGAGCGCGACAACATCCTGGGTGCCGAGGAGGCGCTGGCCTACGGCCTCGTCGACCAGGTGCTCACCTCGCGCAAGAACCAGCCGGCGCTCACGCGCTGACCCCTGCACCGACCGGCCACCGCCGGTCAGGTACGACGTCGGAGGACCCCGGGCACGCGCCCGGGGTCCTTCGTCGTCCTCCCCGGTGCGCCCGGCGCGGGTCGATCCGGCCCGGAGGGCGGTGCGGGTGCGGGAGTGTCGGACGATCGGGTTAGGCTCGGGGGACGACGGCCGAAAGGGGTCGACGACCAGCTGACAGGGAGGCCGGGCATGGCACGGATCGGTGAGAGCGCAGATCTGCTCAAGTGCTCCTTCTGCGGCAAGAGCCAGAAGCAGGTGCAGCAGCTCATCGCGGGCCCCGGGGTCTACATCTGCGACGAGTGCGTCGAGCTGTGCAACGAGATCATCGAGGAGCGCCTGGCCGAGGCCGGTGAAGAGCCCACGAGCGAGTTCGACCTGCCGAAGCCCCGCGAGATCTACTCGTTCCTCGAGGAGTACGTCATCGGGCAGGACGCCGCGAAGCGCGCCCTCTCGGTGGCCGTCTACAACCACTACAAGCGCATCCGTGCCGCGTCGACGCTGACGGCGGCCGAGTCGCTCGCCGACGAGGTCGAGATCTCGAAGTCGAACATCCTGCTGATCGGCCCGACGGGCTGCGGCAAGACGTACCTCGCCCAGACCCTCGCCAAGCGCCTCAACGTCCCGTTCGCGGTGGCCGACGCGACGGCGCTGACCGAGGCGGGCTACGTCGGCGAGGACGTCGAGAACATCCTCCTCAAGCTCATCCAGGCGGCGGACTACGACGTCAAGCGCGCCGAGACCGGCATCATCTACATCGACGAGATCGACAAGATCGCCCGCAAGGCCGAGAACCCGTCGATCACCCGTGACGTGTCGGGCGAGGGCGTCCAGCAGGCCCTGCTGAAGATCCTCGAGGGCACCGTCGCGTCCGTCCCGCCGCAGGGCGGTCGCAAGCACCCGCACCAGGAGTTCATCCAGGTCGACACCACCAACGTCCTCTTCATCGTCGCCGGAGCGTTCGCCGGCCTGGAGGACATCATCAGCAACCGGGCCGGCAAGCGCGGCATCGGCTTCGGGGCTCCCCTCCACAGCAAGGAGGACGAGGCGGCCCTGTTCAGCGAGGTCCTCCCCGAAGACCTGCACAAGTTCGGCCTGATCCCCGAGTTCATCGGCCGCCTCCCGGTGGTGACGACGGTCACGCAGCTCGACCAGGCAGCCCTGATGCAGATCCTGACCGAGCCGAAGAACGCCCTCGTGCGCCAGTACCAGCGCATGTTCGAGATCGACGGCGTCGAGCTCGAGTTCGACAGCGCCGCCCTCGAGGCGATCGCCGACCTCGCCGTCCTCCGCCAGACGGGGGCCCGCGGGCTCCGGGCCATCCTGGAAGAGGTCCTCGGGCCGATCATGTTCGACGTGCCCTCCGACGACACGGTCGGCAAGGTCGTCGTCACTCGCGCCTCCGTCATGGAGAACGCGGCGCCGACCATCGTTCCGCGCCTCGTCGAGCAGCGCACGGAGAAGTCCGCCTAGCGCGCAGCCCTCGACGTCGACCGCCCTGCGGGCCGACGTCACCCGGAGAGCCCGACCGACGAGGTCGGGCTCTTCGTCGTCCTGCCCCCTTCGGGGCTCTTCCGCCGCCGCGACGGTCAGTGTTAGCGTGGATCGTGCATGAAAGCGTGAGTGATGTAAGAGTCGACGATGTGCGGCGTGGTCACGGGGTCACCCCCGACACGGCACCCGACGACATGTCGGGGCCGTCCTCGGGGCCGGTCGACCTGCGGGGCAGCGCCGACACGGGAGGCCGGCTCGGCCGGAGGGCGATGCTGGCCGCCGCGCTCGGCACGCTCGGGGCCGGGGTGCTGGCGAGCAGCCCGGTCGGTCGCGGCGACGCGGCCCACGCGGCGGGGGAGCCGACCGCCCCGGCGAGCGGGGCTCCCGGCGCAGCGGGCACCGCGACTCCCGGGGCCCCGTCGGGGGTGCGTCGCTCGTCGGCCTCCGCGACGCTCGCGGCGGCGATCGCGGGCACGGAGGCTCACGGCACCCTCGTCGTCGACCGGTCCGAGACGACCGCGGTGCCGGTCGTGGTGGACCGCCCGATGACCCTGCTCTTCGAGGCCGGCGTGGAGCTGCGGACGACCCGGGACGTCAGCGCCCTCGTCGTCCGGGCCGACGACGTCACGCTGCGGGGAGCCACCGTGGTCGGGTCCGGCTCCGCGACGAGCGGGAAGGCCCGCGGGGTCGAGGTGGTCGCGACGGTCGGGGCTCCCGTGCGACGGCTGCGCGTGTCGGGCTGCTCGATCTCGCGCTTCTCGTACGGCGCCGTGTACCTCGAGCACGTGCGCGACTTCACGGTCGACGGCAACGTGCTCACCGACCTCGCGTACGCGGGCGTGATGCTGTTCTCCTGCCTCGACGGCACGGTGCGGGGCAACGAGGTCACGGGCGTGCACCAGTCGGGGTCGTTCCCGAACTCGTACGGCATCGCCGTGAACCGGTACTGGAACCAGTCGATCGACGTCGCGCCGCGCTCGGAGCGGATCACGGTGGCCGACAACGTCGTCTCGGACGTGCCGCTCTGGGAGGGAATCGACACGCACGGCGGGCGGGAGGTCACGATCGTCGGCAACCGCCTGACGGGCTGTGCGGTGGGGATCGCCGTCGTGCCCTGCAAGAGCCCCGACGGTGCCACCACCTACGCGCCGCTCGACTGCGTGGTCGCGTCGAACACCGTCGACGCGGGCACGCTCGCCGTGCCGCGCAACGGCATCGTCTTCAAGGGCGCGGGGTTCGGCTCGGGCACGGCCGTCGAGGAGGGCACCGGGGCGATCCTCGACAACACCGTCACGGGCTACGGGGGAGACACCCTCGACGCGGCGGTCTGCGTCTACTTCACCTCGGGGCTCGTCGTCGCCCGCTCGGTGCTGAACGGGTCGATCGCCCGGGCGCTCAACATCTACACGGGCAACCACGACCTGACCGTCGTCGACACCCTCGTCACCGGGCTGACGAGCCGCACGACGCAGCGGCCGAGCGTGATCGACGTCCGCCACCACGACAACTCGGCGCTCATCGTCCGCACCCGGTACGTGGCGACGCCCGGCAGCCGTGCCGACGCGGTGGGGCTCTACGCCGCGGTCGGCGGCAGCACGCTCGACCTCGTCGACAACGACTGGACGGCCACGGCGCGCGCGGTCTACTGCAGCGTCGAGAACACCCTGGCGCGGCTGCACGACGGGGCCTGAGCGCCGCGGGGTGCCCGGCGGCGCCGCGGGGCGCCCGGCGGCGCCGCGGGGCGCCCGGCGGCGCCGCGGGGCGTCAGGCGAGGCCGCGGCGCTCCAGCAGGGGCTCGACCCGCGCGTCGCGGCCGCGGAAGTCGCGGTAGGCCTCGAGCGGGTCGCGGGAGCCACCGACGCCGAGCAGCCGCGCGCGGAACCGGTCGCCGCCCGCCCGGCTGAGCCCGCCGTTCTCCTCGAACCACTCCACGGTGTCGGCGTCGAGCACCTCGCTCCAGATGTACGAGTAGTAGCCGGCGTCGTAGCCGCCCGAGAAGGTGTGGGCGAAGTAGGTGCTCGAGTAGCGCGGGGGCACCGGCGCGAGGTCCAGGCCCGCCGCGGCCAGCGCCTCCCGCTCGAAGGCCTCGACGTCGGTGACGGCGGCGGCCTCCGCGGCGGTGAGCGTGTGCCACGCCTGGTCGAGCAGGGCGCTCGCGAGGTACTCGCTCGTGGCGAAGCCCTCGTTGAAGGCCCGCGACGCGACGAGCCGGTCGACGAGGTCCTGCGGCATGCGCTCGCCCGTCTCGTGGTGCACGGCGTAGTTCTCGAGCACCTCGGGCCAGAGCATCCACATCTCGTTGACCTGGCTCGGGAACTCGACGAAGTCACGGAAGACGTTCGTGCCCGAGAACGTCGGGTACGTCACGCGGGCGAGCAGGCCGTGCAGGGCGTGCCCGAACTCGTGGAAGAGCGTGGTGACCTCGTCGAGGGTCAGCAGGGTCGGCGAGTCCGCCGCGGGCTTCGGCACGTTGAGGTTGTTCACCACGACCGGCGGCAGCCCGAGCAGCGCCGACTGCGAGACCAGCGGGTTCATCCACGCCCCGCCCCGCTTGGAGTCGCGCGTGTACAGGTCGAGGACGTACAGGCCCACGGGACGGCCGCCCCCCTCGGTCACCTCGAAGACCCGCGCGTCGGGGTGCGGGCCGACCAGGTCGGGGCGCTCGGCGAACTCGAGGCCGTAGAGCTGCGACGCCGCGAAGAACACGCCGTCGTGCAGCACGCGCTCGGCCTCGAAGTAGTCGCGCATCGCGGTCGTGTCGACGTCGTAGCGCTCGGCCCGGAGGCGGTCGGCCCAGAAGGCCCAGTCGGCCGCGGCGACCTCCTGCCGGCCCGCGGCGGCCCGCAGCTCGACGAACTCGGCCCGGGCGTTCGCGGCCGCGGGCGGTGCGAGCCGGCCGAGCAGGTCGGCGACGGTCAGCGGGCTGCCGGCCGTCTCGCCGGCGGTGACCCACGACGCGTGGTCGCGGTGGCCGAGCAGCTCGGCCCTCTCGGCCCGGAGCCGCACGATCTCGAGCAGGAGGGCTCGGGTGTCGTGCTCGCCGCCGCGTCGGCCCCGGGCCAGGGAGGCGCGCATCACCCGGTCGCGGAGGTCGCGGTCGGTGAGGTCGGCCAGCCACGGGTGCCCGGTCGGCAGCACGAGGGTGATCACCCAGCGCCCGTCGAGGCCGCGGTCGCGGGCGGCCTCGGCCGCGGCGGAGACCTGGCCGTCGCTGAGCCCGTCGAGCTGGCGGACGTCGTCGACGACCACGGCGAGGTCGTTCGTGTCGGCGAGGAGGTGCTTCTCGAACTGCGTGGTGAGGGTCGACAGGCGGCCGTTGAGGTCGCGCAGGCGAGCCTTCTCCGCGTCGCCCAGGCCCGCTCCCGCCCGCTCGAACGACCGCAGCGTGCGGTGCACGAGGTAGCGCTGTTCGTCGTCGAGGCCGGCCACGTCGTCGTCGCCGCGCTCGACCGCGTCGGCCACGGCGCGCACGCGGGCGTACAGGCGCGGGTCGAGGCGGATCGCGTCGTCGTGGGCCGCCAGCTTCGGCGCGAGCTCGAGCTCGAGGGCGTCGGTGGTGGCGTTCGAGTCGCTCGAGGCCCGGTCGAAGAAGAGGTGCCCGACGCGGGTCAGCACGGCCCCGCCGCGCTCGAGCGCCGCGATCGTGTTCTCGAACGTCGCGGGCGCCGGGTCGGCGGCGACGGCCTCGACCTCGGCGCGGTGCTCGGCGAGGCCCGCCTCGAAGGCCGGGGCGAAGTCGTCGTCGGTGATGGTCGCGTAGGGCGGCAGCGAGTACGGCAGCGGGCTCGGCTCGAGGAACGGGTTCGTCATGCGCCCACCCTACGAGCGGCCCGCCCGCCGCGGCGGGCGGGCCGCGCGGCGTCACGGGGGAGGGCAGCCCCGAGGAGGCGCGGTACAGTCCCCGCATGAGCTCACGCCCCGGTGCCCCCGCCACGTACACCCACGGCCACCACGAGAGCGTGCTGCGGAGCCACGCGTGGCGCACCGTGGCGAACAGCGCCGCCTACCTCGAGGCCGAGCTCGTGCCGGGCCGCCGCGTGCTCGACGTCGGGTCGGGGCCCGGCACGATCACGGTCGACATCGCGGA
Organism: Frigoribacterium sp. NBH87; assembly: GCF_014217665.1. Taxonomy (NCBI): domain Bacteria; kingdom Bacillati; phylum Actinomycetota; class Actinomycetes; order Micrococcales; family Microbacteriaceae; genus Frigoribacterium; species Frigoribacterium sp. NBH87. The sequence continues at coordinate 900,779 of NZ_CP043650.1, read as the reverse complement.
GCGCGTCGCGCCGGGCCGCGTGGTCGGCGTCGACGCGGCCGAGATCGTCGTCGAGCAGGCCAGGGCGCTCGCCGCCGAGCGGGGCGTCGACACGGTCGAGTTCGTCGTCGCCGACGTCTTCGCGCTGCCCTTCGACGACGACTCGTTCGACGTCGTGCACGCGCACCAGGTGCTGCAGCACGTCGGCGACCCCGTCGCGGCCCTCCGCGAGATGCGCCGGGTGACCGTGCCCGGGGGAGTGGTCGCGGCCCGCGAGGTCGACTACCACGGCACCGTCTGGGCACCGGCCTCGGCCGGCCTCGACCGGTGGATGGACGTCTACCAGCAGGTGCACCGCGGCAACGGCGGCGAGCCCGACGCGGGGCGGGCCCTGCGGGGCTGGGCACTCGAGGCGGGCTTCACCGACGTCTCGTGCACCGCCTCCTCGTGGTGCTTCTCGACCGACGACGAGCGCACCTGGTGGGGCGAGAGCTGGGCGGCGCGGGCGACGGAGTCGGCCTTCGCGGCCGACGCCGTCGCGCGGGGCGTCGCGACCGCCGCCGAGCTCGAGGCGATCGCCGACGCCTGGCGGGCCTGGCGGGACGCCCCGGACGGCGTGCTCATGATGCCGCACGGCGAGATGATCGCTCGCGCCTGAGGCCTGACCGGCGCCCGCCCCGGGCTCCGGGCCGGTCGTCGCTCAGGCCTCGGGGTCGTCGCCCTCGTCGTCGGCCTCGTGGATGCGGGCCTCGCCCGTGACGGCGTCGACGCGGATGGTCGTGCCGTCGTCGAGCTCGACCACCGGGCGGTGCTCGAGGTAGGTCAGGGTCCAGCGCCAGGTCGTGGCGTCGACGCCCTGCTCGGCGAGCTCGCGCTCGACCTGGGCGACCGCCCCGACGACCGGGGCGGGGAGGGCGGCCGGCGCCGCGCCTCCCACGCTCCACCGCGTGCCGAGCTGCATCAGGCGCCCGCCGCCGGGGCCGGGGCCTCGGGCAGCTCGCCGAGCTCGATGGCCGCGACGGCCAGCGCCTCGCCCTCGACGAACTCGAGCGACTGGATCTTGCCGACCGCCGCGAGGTCGGAGGCCGCCCCGCGGAGAACGGCGAGCTGGGCGGCCGGGGCCGCGATCGTCGCCGAGACCACGGGGGTCTTCTGCGACGCCTTCGCGTCCGACTTGGCGCGTCGCACGCCGATCAGGGCCTCGCCGACGAGCGCGAGCAGACCCGTGGGCTGCTCGACCTCGCCGAGCTCGGCCGCCGTGGGCCAGGAGGCGCGGTGCACCGAGCCGTCGTGGGTCCACGACCAGACCTCCTCCGTCGCGAACGGGAGGTACGGGGCGAGCAGGCGCAGCAGGCCGTCGATCGTGGTCTGCAGGGCGAGCACGGCCGAGGCCTGCTCGGCCGGCGTCGTCGCGCCGTACGCGCGCTCCTTGACGAGCTCGAGGTAGTCGTCGCAGAAGGTCCAGAAGAACTTCTCCGTGATCTCGAGCGCACGGGCGTGGTCGTAGCCCTCCAGCGCGTCCGTCGCGGCGCCGATCACCGTGGCGAACTCGGCGAGCAGGTCGCGGTCGAGCGGCTCGGTGACGCGGTGCTCGCCCGAGGGCAGCTCGAACGAGTACACGAACTTCGCGGCGTTGAGCACCTTGATCGCGAGGCGACGGCCGATCTTGATCTGCTTCGGGTTCTGCGGGTCGAAGGCCGCGTCGGTGCCGAGGCGGCTCGAGGCCGCCCAGTAGCGGACCGCGTCGGAGCCGTGGTCGTCGAGCATGGCCGCCGGGGTGACGACGTTGCCCTTCGACTTCGACATCTTCTTGCGGTCGGGGTCGACGATGAAGCCCGAGATGGAGGCGTTCGTCCACGGCACCGTGCCGTGCTCGAGCTGCGACCGCAGGGCGGTGGAGAACAGCCAGGTGCGGATGATGTCCTGGCCCTGCGGGCGGAGCGAGTACGGGAAGACGAGGTCGAACAGCTCCGGGTCGGTCTCCCAGCCGCCGGCGAGCTGCGGGGTGAGCGACGAGGTCGCCCAGGTGTCCATCACGTCGAGCTCGCCCTGGAAGCCGCCGGGCACGCCGCGCTGCGACTCGTCGTAGCCGGGGGCCGCGTCGCTCGACGGGTCGACGGGCAGCGACGCCTCGTCGGGCACGATCACGTCGTCGAAGACGGGGTTGCCGTCGGCGTCGAGCGGGTACCAGACGGGCAGGGGCACCCCGAAGAAGCGCTGACGCGAGATGAGCCAGTCGCCGTTGAGGCCGTTGACCCAGTTGTCGTACCGCACGCGCATGAAGTCAGGGTGGAACGACACCTCGCGACCCCGCTCGAGCAGCGACTGCTGCAGCTGCTCGTCGCGGGCGCCGTTGACGATGTACCACTGGCGCGTCGACACGATCTCGAGGGGCTTGTCGCCCTTCTCGAAGAACTTGACGGGGTGCGTGATCTTCCGGATCTCGCCGACGAGCTCGCCCGAGGCCGTCAGCTGCTCGACCACCGACTGCTTGGCGCTGAAGACCGTCTTGCCGGCCAGCTGGGCGTACGCGTCGCGGCCCGCCTCGGACTCGATCGCGGCCGGGGCCTCGCTGACGAAGCGGCCGTCGAAGCCGATCACCGCGCGGTTCGGCAGCTGCAGCTCACGCCACCACACGACGTCGTTCGTGTCGCCGAAGGTGCAGACCATCGCGATGCCGGAGCCCTTGTCGGGCTGCGCGAGGTGGTGCGCCACCACGGGGACCTCGACGTCGAAGAGGGGGGAGCGCACGGTGGTGCCGAAGAGGGCCTGGTAGCGCTCGTCGTCGGGGTGCGCGACGAGGGCGACGCAGGCGGGCAGCAGCTCGGGGCGCGTCGTGTCGATGAGCACGTCGCCCTGGCCGTCGGTGCGGTGGAAGGCGAGCTTGTGGTACGCCCCCGGCATCTCCTTGTCCTCCAGCTCGGCCTGGGCGACGGCGGTGCGGAAGGTGACGTCCCACAGGGTGGGCGCGTCGGCCTGGTACGCCTCGCCCCGGGCGAGGTTGCGCAGGAAGGCCTTCTGCGCCATGGCCTGCGAGCGGTCGTCGATGGTGCGGTAGCTCTGGGTCCAGTCGACCGAGAGGCCGAGCTTGCGCCAGACGTCCTCGAACTGCTTCTCGTCCTCGACCGTCAGGCGCTCGCAGAGCTCGACGAAGTTGCGGCGCGAGATCGGCACCTGGTCGGCGGCCTTCGACGACTTGCCGTCGCCGCCCTCGAAGGGCGGCGTGAAGTCGGCGTCGTAGGGCAGCGACGGGTCGCAGCGCACGCCGTAGAAGTTCTGCACGCGGCGCTCGGTCGGCAGCCCGTTGTCGTCCCAGCCCATGGGGTAGAAGACGCTCTTGCCGCGCATGCGCTCGAAGCGCGCCTTGACGTCGGTGTGCGTGTAGCTGAAGACGTGGCCGATGTGCAGGCTGCCCGAGGCGGTCGGCGGGGGCGTGTCGACGGAGAACACGGAGTCGCGGGTCGCCTCGGTGCGCGAGAACCGGTACGTGCCGTCGGTCTCCCAGACCTGGCCCCAGCGGGACTCGAGGCCCTCGAGGGCGGGCTTGTCGGGCATCGGTGACGTCATGGGCTGACTCCGGTTCTGTGGGCGGCGCCGTGTCGGTGGTGAGACGCCTGGATGTGGACCAGGTCAGTGTACGCGGGCCGACACGGCCGCCAGGGAAACGTGCGGTCAGCGCAGGGTTGCAGTCACCGCACTGGCGGCTCCGGCGCAGCGCTGCTAGGTTTCGTGGGTTTTTGCCCGACACCGCGGTCGCGCTCCGTCCCCCGATCCGGAGGTACTCGCACCATGTCAGCCAGGAAGAACGCCCCGACGCCCCGTCGTCGAGAACTCACCACCGACGACGTCACCGTCGTCGAGGAGTCGATGCTCAAGCGCGCCGTCAGCGCGGCCGCCCTCGGCAACGCCATGGAGTGGTTCGACTTCGGCGTCTACGCGTACATCACCACCACCATCGCCCAGGTCTTCTTCCCGCCCGGGAACGACGCCCTGAACATCCTCTTCACCTTCGGCACCTTCACGGCCGCCTTCGTCGTCCGGCCGATCGGCGGCGCCTTCTTCGGCCCGCTCGGCGACCGCATCGGTCGGCAGAAGGTGCTCGCCATGACGATGATCCTGATGGCCGCGGGCACGCTCGCGATCGGCCTGATCCCCTCCTACGCGACCATCGGGGTGTGGGCACCGATCCTGCTGCTGCTGGCGCGACTCCTGCAGGGCTTCTCGACCGGAGGCGAGTACGGCGGCGCCGCCACCTTCATCGCCGAGTACTCGCCCGACAAGCGACGCGGCTTCATGGGCTCGTGGCTCGAGTTCGGCACCCTGGGCGGCTACGTGCTGGGCGCCTCCCTCGTGACCGCGCTGCAGCTCGGCCTGAGCGAGGAGGCCCTGCTCGGCTGGGGCTGGCGCATCCCGTTCATCGTCGCGGGCCCGCTCGGCCTGATCGGGCTGTACCTGCGGCTCAAGCTGGAGGAGACCCCGGCCTTCCAGAAGCAGCAGGCGGAGGCCTCCGAGCGCGAGCACCAGAAGGTGCCGCTCCTGTCGCTCTTCCGCGAGAACTGGCGCGCCCTGCTCGTCTGCGTCGGCCTCGTGCTCGTCTTCAACGTCACCGACTACATGCTGCTGTCGTACATGCCGACCTACCTGTCGAACACCCTCGGGCGCGACGCGACCAGCGGGCTGCTCTTCATCATCGTCGTGATGGTGCTGATGATGCTCGTCATCACCTTCGGCGGGCGGCTCAGCGACCGCTTCGGCCGGCGCCCCGTGCTCTTCGCGGGCTGCATCGGCTTCCTGGTGCTGTCGTTCCCGGCGCTCCGCATGGTGCAGAGCGAGAACGGCGTGCTGTCGTTCGCGGGCCTGCTCGTGCTCGGCCTCGTGCTCGTCACGTTCACGTCGACCATGCCGTCGACGCTGCCCGCGCTCTTCCCCACGATCATCCGCTACGGCGCCCTCGCGATCGCCTTCAACGTGTCGGTGTCGCTCTTCGGCGGCACGACCCCGCTCGCGACCGAGGCGCTCGTCGTCTGGGCCGAGGGCCGCGGCTTCAGCTGGGCTCACGACATCCCCGCCTTCTACCTGATGGCGGCCGCCGTGATCGGCCTCGTCGCCGTGTGGTTCACGAAGGAGACCGCGAACGAGCCGCTGCTCGGCTCGGGGCCGACCGTGGCCACCGAGGCCGAGGCCCACGAGCTGATCGAGGCCTACCGCGACGAGACCAGCGAGGTGGCGCGGTCGGACTGGGGCCTCGCGTTCGCGGACTCCGGGCCGATCGCCGTGATCCGCCCGGAGGGCCAGGGCGGCGAGGGCGACGGCACGGGCGAGGGCGAGCTCGGCGGGCGGCCCGCCGCCGCGGAGCCGACGCGCTCGTAGGCGACGGGCTCAGGGCCGGGCGGCCAGCAGCGCCCGCGTGTACGGGTGCTGCGGCGCAGCGAACAACGGGGCCGTGGGGCCGTGCTCGACGACCCGGCCGTGCTGCATCACCGCGACGTGGTCGCTCATGTGGGCGACCACGTCGAGGTCGTGCGAGATGAACAGGTACGCCAGCCCCTCCTCGCGCTGCAGCTCGTCGAGCAGGTCGAGCACCTGCGCCTGCACCGAGACGTCGAGGGCCGACACCGGCTCGTCGCAGACGACCACGCGGGGCCGGGGGGCCAGGGCCCGCGCGACGGCGACCCGCTGCCGCTGACCCCCGGAGAGCGTGCCGGGGCGTCGCTCGGCGACGTCGGCGGCGAGGCCCACCCGGTCGAGCAGCCTCTCGACCTCGGTCGACACCCGCCCCGGCCGGGTGACGCGCCCGCTCGTCACGGCGTCGGCTAGCAGCTGGCCCACCGTCCAGCGGGGGTCGAACGAGCTCGCCGGGTCCTGGTAGACCGCCCCCAGCAGGGCTCGTCGCCCCCGGCGCTCCCGCTCGCGCAGCGGTGCCCACGGCTCGCCGAGCAGCGTCACCGCCCCGTCGTCGGGGTCGTCGAGGCCCAGCAGGAGGCGCGCGGTCGTGGTCTTGCCGCTCCCGGACGCGCCCACCAGGCCGAGCGTCTCGCCGGCGCGCAGCTCGAACGAGACGTCGTCGACGGCGACGCGGGGCGTGCTGCCCCGCACCGGGAACGCCCGGCGCAGCCCGCTCGCGGCGAGCACCACCTCCGGCGCCGGCCCGGCTCCGACCCGCGATGAACCGCGTTCCGTTCCATGGACCGCGGTGGAGCGCAGTTCATGGAACGGAACGCGGTCCTCGGCGGAGGGCACCGGCGCGGGAGGCGCGGGGCGGGCAGGCGCGGAGGGCACGGGCGCGGGAGGCGCGGGGCGGTCAGGTGCGGAGGGCACGGGCGCGGGAGGCGCAGGGCGGTCAGGTGCGGAGGGCGCGGGCGACAGCCGGGCGCCGCGGGCCACGCCGCGCGGCAGGGCCGCGAGCAGCAGCCGCGTGTAGTCGTGCCGAGGGTCGCCGAGCACCTGCTCGGTCGGCCCCGTCTCGACGACGACGCCGGCGCGCATCACCACCACCCGGTCGGCGAGCCGACGCACGACGCCGAGGTCGTGGCTGATCGCGAGCACCGCGGTGCCGCCGTCGCGGAGCGCCGCCAGGCGGTCGACGACCAGCCCCTGCACCTCGGCGTCGAGGGCCGTCGTCGGCTCGTCGGCGACGACGAGCTCGGGGCGCAGCACGAGCGCCGCGGCGATCAGGGCCCGCTGACGCAGCCCGCCCGACAGCTCTCCCGACCGCTGGCCGAGCCGCGCCTCCGGCTCGGGCATGCCCACCTCGACCAGCGCCTCCAGCGCGCGCTCCCGGCGGCCCCGCGGCCCGAGGGACGTGTGGAGGCGGAGGGCGTCGTCGATCTCGCGGCCGATCGGTCGCAGCGGATCGAGCGACACGAGCGCGTCCTGCAGCACCAGCCCGATGCGCGGCCCGCGGACGGCACGCCAGCCGCGCTCGCCGAGGGCCGTGAGGTCGGTGTCACCGAGGCGGAGGCCCCGGGCCGTGGCCCGGCCGCCGCTCAGGCCGAGCAGCGACCGTGCGGTGACGCTCTTGCCCGAGCCCGACTCGCCCACGATCGCGACGCACTCGCCGGCCGACACCGAGAACGAGACGTCGTCGACGACCGGCCGCCCGCCGAAGGCGACGGAGAGCCCGTCGACCTCGAGCAGCGCCGAGCCGCTCACGAGGTGCCCCCGCGTCGGGCGAGGCCGCGGCCGACGATCGTCGACGCCGCCGCCGTGACGACGACCGCGAGGCCGGGGAAGACGGTCATCCACCAGGCGACCTGCACGTAGGTGCGGCCGGCCGAGAGCATCGCGCCCCACTCCGGCGCCGGCGGGGGCGAGCCCAGGCCGAGGTAGCTCAGCGAGGAGGCCCAGACGACGGCCTGCCCCAGGCCGAGCGTCGCCAGCACGACCACGGGCGCGAGGGCGTTCGGCAGCACGTGCCGCAGCAGCACCGTCGACGGCCGGCGGCCGAGCACGACGGCGGCCTCGACCATGGCCGAGCGCCGTACGCGGCGCACCTGGGTCCGCACGATGCGCGCGTAGCCGGGCGCGGTGGCGAGGCCGACGGCGAGCGTCGCGGGCACGGCGCCGGGCCCGGTGAAGGCGATCACGACCAGCGCCAGCAGCAGGCCCGGCAGGGCGAAGAGCACCTCGAGCAGGCGGCTGACGCCGGCGTCGGCGACGCGCCCGGGCCAGCGCCCGTCGCCGAAGCCGGCGGCCACGCCCAGCAGCACGCCGAGGCCGGTGCCGATGAGGGTCGCGACGGCGCCGATCGTCAGCGACGCGCCGGCGCCGTGCACGATCCGCGTCCAGATGCCGCGCCCCGACTCGTCGGTGCCGAGGGGGTGCGCGAGCGACGGTGCGCCGAAGGCGTCGGCCGGCGACACGGCGAGGGGGTCGCCGGGCGCCAGGAGCCCCGGCGCGACCGCGGCCACGACGATCACCGCGAGCACGACGGCGGCCACGGCCTCGACGGGCCGCACGCGCCTCCGGGGTCTCCGGCGGCCGGAGCCCGCCTGCGGCGGCGCGGGCGGCGCCGACGGCTCCGACGGTCCCGGCGCCCCCGGCAGCACGGGCAGCACCGTCACGAGGCCCGCTCCCGTGGGTCGACGGCGCGCTCCGCGAGGTCGCCGAGCGCGACGACCACGACGTACGCGAGGGCGGAGGCCAGGGCCACGCCGGTGACGAGGGGCACGTCGCGGAGCGTCACCGCCCCGAGCAGCGTGCGCCCGAGGCCCGGCCGGGCGAAGACCGACTCGACGACGACGGCGCCGCTGAGCAGCGAGCCGAACGCCCACCCCGACAGGGCCAGCCCCGGCAGCGCGGCGTGCCGCAGCAGGTGCCGACGGAAGAGCCCCGAGGTCGACTCGCCCCGGGCCCGCGCCGTCACGGCGAACGGGGCGGACGCCGCGTCGAGCAGGGAGTCGCGGGTCACCTGCCCGAGGAACCCCGCCACCGGGATCGCCAGGGTCACCACCGGCAGCACGAGGCCGACGGGCGTGCCCGTGCTGACCGGGGGCAGCAGGCCGAGCTGCGTGCTGAAGACGAGGACGAGCACGCTCGCGAGCCAGAAGTGCGGCACCGCGGCGGCGACGACCTCGAGCGCCGACGAGACGGCGGAGGCCGCCCGCCCGCCGAGGGTCGCCCACCAGGCCGTGCCGAGGGCGATCAGCCAGGCGACGACGAGCGACGCGAGCGCGAGGGCGAGCGTGCCGGGCAGCTGCTCGAGGAGCAGCCCGGCCACGTCGGCCCGCAGCGACCACGACGTGCCGAGGTCGCCGGTGACGAGACGCCCCAGCTGCTGGAGGTACTGCACGACGAGGGGCTGGTCGAGGCCGTACTGCTCCCGCACGAGGGCGAGGGCCTCGGCCGACGCCTGCGAGCCCGGCCCGCCGAGGATCGCCTCGGCCGGGTCGCCCGGCACGAGCCGCACCGCGAAGAAGATGAGGGTCGCCACGGCCCAGAGCACCAGCACCGCGCCGGCCAGGCGACCGACGACCCACCGCAGGGCCCGCTCGGCCGACCCGCGACTCCTGCCCGACCGGCCGCCGGGCCCGTTCCGTCGGGGCGACGGAGGCGCGACGAGCGAGCCGGACCCGGCCCGGGCCCCGGCCTCAGCCGGTGACGGAGGCGTCATACAGGGTGACCGCCTGCACCGGGGGCAGCGCGCGGACGCCGGTGACCGACGAGCCGACGAGGTAGTGGTTCTGCTGGTCGTAGAGGGGCAGCACGGTGCGGCTCTCGAGCACGATCTGCTGGGCCTGCTGGTAGAGGTCGGCGCGCTGGTCGGCGTCGGAGGTCTGGGAGGCGCGGGTCAGCAGGTCGTCGAGGGCCGGGTCGGAGAGCTGGGCGTGGTTGGCGAAGTAGCCGCTCGGCGCCGGGGTGATGCCCGACGTGTCGAACAGGATGCGGAGCACGTCGGGGCCGACCTTCGTGTACGGCGCGCTGACCAGGTCGTAGTCGTCGGTCGCGAGGGCGCCGTACCAGCTCGAGAGGTCGAGGGGCTGCAGCACGACCTCGAACCCGAGCGACTTGGCCCCGGCCTGGATCTGCTCGAAGAGCGACTGCTCGGCGGGGATGGACTGGTTCGTGCTGACCGGGAAGGTCAGCGACAGGCGCGTGCCGTCCTTGGTGCGGTAGCCCTCGCTGTCGCGCCCCGTCCAGCCGGCCTCGTCGAGCAGGTCGCCGGCGGCGTCGGCGTCGACCTCGAACAGCGACGGGTCGGAGTACGCGAGCGGCTCGACGCTCGACAGGGCGCTGTACGAGCGCTCGGCGGTGCCGAAGAAGAGCGAGTCGATCGCGTCGTCGACGTCGACGCCCGTGACGAACGCCTCGCGCACCCGCTCGTCGTCGAAGGGGGCCTTGCCCGAGTTCAGCTCGAGACGGTTGGAGGCGCCGGGCCGCGGGGCGTCGATCTCGCTGATCGCGTCGTCCTTCTCCGCGGCGACGAGGGTGTCGGGCTGGGCGTTGTCGATCACGTCGACCTGGCCGGCCTGGAGGGCCGCGTAGCGCGCCGCGGAGTCGGGGATGAAGCGCCAGACCACGCTCTCGAGGTGGGCGGGGCCGGTGTGGTCGGCGTCGGCGGGCGGCGACGAGTAGTCGTCGTTGCGCGACAGCTCGACCTGCTCCTGCTTCGTCCACGAGTCGACGACGAAGGGGCCGGTGCCGACGGGCGACTCGCAGTTGACCTCCTGGGGCCGCTGGAGCGCCTCGGGCGACTCCATCGCGAGCCACGGCTGCGTGAGCGACTCGAGCAGGGCGCTGTCGGGCGTGCTCAGGTCGATGCGGGCCGTCAGGTCGTCGACGGCCTCGACGCCGGTGACCTTCGCGAGGGCGAGGTAGCCCGTCGACGACAGCGTGGAAGGGTCCTGCACGTGGGCCACGTTCGCGGCGACCGCGGCGGCGTCGAAGGGGGTGCCGTCGGTGAACGTCACGTCGGGCTTCAGGGTGAAGGTCCAGCTCAGGCCGTCGCTCGCCTCCGTCCACGACTCGGCGAGCCAGGGCACGATCTCGCCGTCGGCGTCCTTCGACACGAGCGACTCGGCGTACTGGGTCGAGATGAGGGCCTGCGGGTAGTTGCCGCCGACGTGCGGGTCGAGGCACGTGGGCTCGGCGTCGCCGGTCGCGTAGGTGAGGGTGCCGCCCTCGACGGGAGCCGCGGAGTCGCCGGCGTCGTCCGCCCCGGCGGTGCACCCGGCCAGCGCCAGGGCGCCGACGGTCGCGAGGGCGAGGAAGGGGAGGGGGCGCGTGCGCATGGTGCTCCGGAGGATCACGGGGTGGCCGGGGGAGGGGCGGCATTGTTGTACTCAGTACAAACGGGCCGCCACCGAGTGTACCGGCATGATGGGGCCATGTCCGACGACGCCCTCCGACGCCCCGACGACGCCCCGGCACGGCCCCTCGGGCGCCCGCGTCGGTCGTCGGCCGAGATGCTCGCCGACGCCGCGGCGGAGCTCTTCCTCGAGGCCGGGTGGTCGGGCACGACCGTCGACCACGTCGCCCGGCGGGCCGGGGTCAGCCGGGGCACGTTCTTCAACTGGTTCGACGCGAAGTCCGACCTCTTCTGGGTCGACCTCGACGCGAGCACGGCCGGTCTCGGCGACCTGCTCCGCGCCTCCTCGGGGCTCTCTCCCGTCCGGGCCGTGGCGGCGGCGCTGGTGGCCGTCGCCCGGCAGCACCCGGCCGACCGGGTGCCCTGGGCGCTGACTCAGGCCGACGCGATGGGCCTCGGCGACGAGGTGGTGGCGTCGGCGGCGGTGAGGGGCGTGCGGCTGAGGGCGGTCGTCGCGGCGTACCTGGCGGAGGCGGCCGGGCGCCCCCGGGACGACCTCGACGTCGAGGTGGCCGCGTCGGTGCTGCTCGCGGCGGCGGCCACCTCGGTCGTGACGTGGGCGGGCTCCGGCGTCGGCAGGCCGGCCCTCGGCGACGTCGTGGAGCGGGCGCTCGGCCCCGTCGCGGACGGCCTGGACGACCGTCTGCCGCCGACCGGCGGGGCCTGACCGGGTGCCGGTCGCGCGGGCTAGCGGGCGGGGGTCGGGGTGGACGCCGTGGAGGGCGACGTCGGCGACAGGACATCGTCGAGCTCGGCGCGCTTCGGGAAGACGAACTTGTTCATGGCCCAGTAGCGGAAGACCATCGCGATCATGGTGCCGATCACGGGGCCGCTGACGAAGTCGGCGATCTCCTGGTGGGTCCGCGTCACGTTCGGCACCTCCAGGTCGAGCCCGTAGCGGGAGAGGTAGAGGGGCGCCGAGTTGAGGCCGATGCCGATGACGCTGACGATGACGAACAAGAGCATCTCGTAGGCGGTGTGGCGGTCGCCGCGGTCGTCGAACGACCACTTCTTGTTCAGCACGTACGAGACGACGGTCGCGACGATCGTCCCCACCGCGAGCGCGGTGACCGGGTGCTGGGGGATCACGAAGAGCTTGAGGCCGTAGTTGATGACCATCGTGATGACGAAGCCGATGCCCCCGACCACCAGGAAGCGGAGGACGGAGGGGTTGGCCTTCACGAGCCGGATCAACGAGTGCACGAGGGGCACGGTACCCGCTCGGGCTAAGAGCGAGCCGGGACTGTCCCCCTGGCGCGGGGGTCGCGACCGGAGGCGCAGGGACGTCCTCCCGACGGCGCCCCGGGCAGGCACGAGCTCGCCCGGCGTGATGACCCCCGTCCGCCGAGCGGATGACATCCGGCCACGGAACGGTCACGGGGTGAGGTCGGCTCGTCTCTGATGGGTACGGTCGTGTCGAGCGGCCCGTGCGGGGCCGGAGCGCGCTGCCCGGGGTGGGTCGGGGGTGCCGCGTCGAGCTCGGCCCACACGAGAGAGAAGACCATGAAGAAGAACGTGTCGGCCGCCGTGGCGCTGCCGACTCTCGTCGCCATCGCCCTGGGGGGGCTCCTGACGGCAGCACCGGCGGCGTCCGCCGCACCGGCTGCGGTCGAGCAGATCGAGCAGGTCGAGCAGGTCGAGCAGATCGAGCAGGTCGAGCAGGTCGAGCAGGTCGAGCAGGTCGAGCAGGTCGAGCAGATCGTGGGAGGCGCGGTGCCGGTCGACGAGACCGCCGCGCCCCCGGCACCGGACGCCGAGGCGGAGGCGAGCACGACCGCGCCTGTCGCCCCGGCGCCGATCGTCGCCCCGGCACCCCCCGTCGCGGCGGCGCCGACGACCACCTTCCGCCTCGTCAGCCCCGTGTCGGGGAGCACGACGACCTCCCTCGGGTACGAGGTCGTGGTGGAGACCGACGTCGTCGGCGGGTCGCTCGCGGTCCTCGACCGGGACGGCGTCGAGGTCCACGGCGTCTCAGGGGTCTCGGGGCCCGTGGTCAGCCTCCGCGTGACCCTGGCCGACGACGCCGTCGCCGAGCAGTCGGCGACCGTCGTGCTGAGCGACGCCGGTGGCGCCGAGGTCGGGCGCCGGACCGTCGACTTCACGGTCGACGTGCCGGTCTCTCCTGCGCCCTCCGTCGTCGCGCCGGCGGAGGGGGAGGTCGTCGTGGGCGCGGCCTCGCCCTACCTCGGTGGTGCCGTCGAGTTCGTGATGACGGGCCGAGGCGTCGTCGGCTCGCAGCCCGCGGTGCGGTTCGAGGCGCTCGACGACCAGCAGGGATGGGGCTCGGACGACCAGCCCGGCCGGGTCGGGGCCGACGGCACCTGGACCTGGCGGACCGTGCTCCCCTCCGGGAGATGGAGCGCGAGCGTCGCCCAGTACGTCCCCGGCGACCCCACGCCCGTCGCCCCGGGCGACGGAGCCCCTCCGCTGTCCAGGCTGTCTCCCGCCGTCGCGCGGTCCTTCACCCTGGTGGCACCGGCAGCACCGGCAGCACCGGCAGCCCCGGCGCCGCCGGCCGTGCCGACCGCCGTCGTGCCCGCCGTGTCGGTGGCGCCGACCCTGAGCGCCCCGACGGGGCGTGGCTCCGCGCCCTCGGCGGCCGGTCGTGACCGCCGCCTCGCGCACACGGGCGACGACTCCGCCCGTGCCCTCGTCGCCGCGGGCCTGCTGCTCTCCGCGGCGGGAGCCGCTGTGGTGGTGCTGACCCGGCGCCGTCGCGGGTCCGCCGGAGCACCGGCCTCGACCGCTCCGGTCAGCGACGAGGCTGCAGGCTCGGCTCGTCGGGCGTAGCCAGCGTCAGCACCGCCTCCTCCACCGCGTCGTGCTGCTCGAGCTCGCGCTCGACGCGGCGGAGGGCGACGGCGACGTGCTCCTCGGTGTCGTCGCCGCGCATGTCGACGGCGGCGACGAGGTAGAGCCGGCCCGGCCCGACGAACTCCGTGTGCAGGTAGGTCACGCGGTCGATCTCGGGCCGGGCCAGCAGCCGGGCGAGCACCGTCGACTCCAGCTCGTCGCTCGGGCTCTCGCCGACCAGGAAGCGCCGGTTGCGGTCGACGAGCACGAGGGCCACGACGCCGAGCAGCACGCCGACGAGGATGGACCCGACGGCGTCGTAGACGGCCGAGCCGGTCAGCTGGTGGAGCAGGATCCCGAGGAAGGCGATGACGAGGCCGACCAGGGCCGCGGCGTCCTCCGCGAACACCGCACGCAGGGTCGAGTTCGAGCTGCGCAGCACGAAGCGCAGGGTCGGCAGCTGCCGCTCGCGGGCGCTGCCCCGGGCCTGACGGAGGGCCTGGGTGAACGACACGCCCTCGAGCACGAACGCGACCGCCAGCACGACGTAGTTGACGAGGTAGTCCTCGGCCTCCTCCGCGGCGCCGAGCTGCGAGATGCCGTGCTGGATCGAGACCACCGCACCGACGGTGAAGAGGCCGAACGCGGCGAACATCGACCAGACGTAGGTCTCCTTGCCGTAGCCGAGGGGGTGGTCGGCGTCCCTCTGCTTCACGCCGCGCTTGTCGGCGACGAAGAGGAAGACCTCGTTGCCCGTGTCGGCCCAGGAGTGCGCCGACTCGGCCACCATCGAGGCCGACCCGGTCAGGAACGCCGCGACCGTCTTCGCGACCGCCACGAGCAGGTTCGCGAGGAACGCGACGACCACCGTGAGCGAGCTCTCCGGCTTCGGGGCGGAGCCGGCGCCCGGCGACGGGTCGGTGGTCGGGGGTGCTGTCGTCATGGACTCGATGATGCACGCCCTGCACCGATCGCGCCGCGCCTCCTCGACGCGTACGATGTGACGTGCATCGATCCGGCCATCACCGGGGAGCACTCGGAAGAACGCGGAGACCTGCCCCTCGGGGCCGGCAGCCGCCGGTAGAACCGAGCGGGGCAGGCCCGTCACAGCCGCAGAGCGAGTGGTCGGCCCGTGAGGGCCGGCAAGCGGGGTGGTACCGCGACCTCCGAGGCCCCTCGGCGGTCGTCCCCGTGGACGGACATCCGCACCACCTGGAGTTCCCATGGCCTACCAGCCGGTACCCGCGTCACCCCGGTTCCCCGACGTCGAGCAGGGCGTCCTCGCCTTCTGGAAGGGCGACGACACCTTCCGCGAGTCGATCCGTGCCCGGGAGGGCCGCGACGAGTGGGTCTTCTACGACGGCCCGCCGTTCGCCAACGGCCTGCCGCACTACGGCCACCTGCTGACGGGCTACGCGAAGGACGTCTTCCCGCGGTACCAGACGATGCGCGGCAAGCAGGTGCACCGCCGCTTCGGCTGGGACACCCACGGGCTGCCCGCCGAGCTCGAGGCGATGCGCCAGCTCGGCATCACCGAGAAGCACCAGATCGACGAGATGGGCATCGGCGAGTTCAACGCCGCGGCCCGTGGCTCGGTCCTGCGCTACACCGACGAGTGGCAGCAGTACGTCACGCGCCAGGCGCGCTGGGTCGACTTCGAGGACGACTACAAGACCCTCGACGTCAGCTACATGGAGAGCGTGCTCTGGGCGTTCAAGCAGCTGCACGACAAGTCGCTCGCCTACGAGGGCTTCCGCGTGCTGCCCTACTGCTGGCACGACCAGACCCCCCTGTCGAACCACGAGCTGCGCATGGACGACGACGTCTACAAGATGCGCCAGGACCAGACCGTCACGGTCGCCTTCCCGCTCGTCGGCGCCAAGGCCGAGTCGCTCGGCCTCACCGGCGTCGAGGCCCTCGCCTGGACGACCACGCCCTGGACCCTGCCCACGAACATGGCGCTCGCCGTGGGGCCGGCCATCGACTACGTGACCGTGCCCCACGCCCTGCTGCCGGGCGAGCGCACCGGCGACCAGGAGCTGCTGACCGGCAGCGTCTTCCTGCTCGCCGCCGACACCCTCGCCGCCTACGCCCGCGACCTCGGCTACGAGTCCGCAGAGGCGGCGGAGGCCGCGGTCACGGCGCACTTCGCCGGCGCCGAGCTCGCCGACGTCGAGTACGACCGCATCTGGGACGTCTACGCCGACACCGAGACCTGGAGCACCGAGAACGCCTGGCGCCTCCTCGTCGCCGACTACGTCGCCACCGGCGAGGGCACCGGCATCGTGCACCAGGCCCCCGCCTACGGCGAGGACGACCAGCTGGTCTGCGCCGCCGCGGGCATCCCCGTGATCGTGTCCGTCGACGAGGCCGGGCGCTTCCTGCCGATGTTCGACGAGCTGGGCGTCGCCGGCCTCCAGGTGTTCGAGGCCAACAAGACGCTGGTGCAGCGCCTGCGCGCCGACGGGCGCCTGGTGCGCCTGGCGAGCTACGAGCACAGCTACCCGCACTGCTGGCGCTGCCGCAACCCGCTCATCTACAAGGCCGTCTCGAGCTGGTTCGTCCGCGTCACGGAGTTCCGCGACCGGATGGGCGAGCTCAACCAGGAGATCACCTGGGTGCCTGAGAACGTCAAGGAGGGGCAGTTCGGCAAGTGGGTCGCCGGCGCCCGCGACTGGTCGATCTCGCGCAACCGCTACTGGGGCTCGCCCATCCCCGTGTGGCGCAGCGACGACCCCGCCTACCCGCGGACGGACGTCTACGGCTCGCTCGCCGAGCTCGAGGCCGACTTCGGGCGCCTGCCGCTCAACGAGCAGGGCGAGCCCGACCTGCACCGCCCGTACATCGACGACCTCACGCGGCCGAACCCCGACGACCCGACCGGGCAGAGCACGATGCGCCGCATCGAGGACGTCTTCGACGTCTGGTTCGACTCGGGCTCGATGCCCTTCGCGCAGGTGCACTTCCCGTTCGAGAACCGCGACTGGTTCGAGACGCACGCGCCTGCCGACTTCATCGTCGAGTACATCGGGCAGACGCGCGGCTGGTTCTACGTCATGCACGCGCTCTCGACCGCGCTGTTCGACCGCCCGGCGTTCTCGAACGTCATCAGCCACGGCATCGTGCTCGGCTCCGACGGGCAGAAGATGTCGAAGAGCCTCCGCAACTACCCCGACGTGAGCGAGGTCTTCGACCGTGACGGGGCCGACGCGATGCGCTGGTTCCTGATGTCGAGCTCGGTGATCCGCGGCGGCAACCTCGTCGTCACCGAGGAGGGCATCCGCGAGGGCGTCCGGCAGTTCCTGCTGCCGCTCTGGAGCACGTACTACTTCTTCACCCTCTACGCGAACGCGGCCGAGGCCGACGGGTCGGGAGGCGCGGGTCGGCACGTCGCGGACGGCTACGTCGCGCAGTGGCGCACCGACTCGACCGACGTGCTCGACCGCTACCTGCTCGCGAAGACCCGCCGCCTCGTCACCGAGGTCGAGGGCCACCTCGACGCGCTCGACTCGCCCCTGGCGGCCGCGGCCCTCCGCGACTTCGCCGACGTGCTGACGAACTGGTACGTCCGCCGGTCGCGTGACCGCTTCTGGGCCGGCACCGACCACGACGCCTTCGACACCCTGTACACGGTGCTCGAGACGCTCACCCGCGTCGCGGCGCCCCTCGCCCCGCTCGTCACGGAGGAGATCTGGAAGGGCCTCACCGGCGGCCGCAGCGTGCACCTCGCCGACTGGCCCGACGCCTCCGCCTTCCCGGCCGACGACGCGCTCGTCGATGCGATGGACGCCGTGCGCGCCATCGCGTCGTCCGGTCTCGCGCTGCGCAAGGCGACCGGCCTGCGGGTCCGCCTGCCGCTCGCGCGCCTCACGGTGGTCGCGCCCGACACCGCGGGCCTCGAGCCGTTCCGCGCCATCCTCCGCGACGAGCTCAACGTCAAGGACGTCGTCCTCACCGCGCTGACGGAGGAGAGCCTCGGCGAGTGGGGCGTCACCCGCAAGCTGACGGTCAACGCCCGCGCGGCCGGCCCCCGCATCGGCAAGCAGGTGCAGCAGGTCATCCCCGCCGCGAAGAAGGGCGACTGGGAGGCGCGGGGCGAGACGGTCGTCGTGGGCGGCGTCGAGCTGCTGCCCGGCGAGTTCACGCTCGAGCTGGCCGTCGCCGACCCGTCGGCGGCGATCGCGTTCGTCGGCGACGGCGGCTTCGTGCTGCTCGACACCGCGACCACGCCCGAGCTCGAGGCCGAGGGCCTCGCGCGTGACGTCGTCCGGGCCGTGCAGCAGGCCCGCAAGGCGGCCGGCCTCGACGTCGGCGACCGGGTCGTCACGACCCTCGTCGTCGAGCCCGGCTCGGCCGCCGCGATCGAGGCGCACCGCGCGCTGATCGCGGGCGAGACCCTGACGACCGAGCTGGTCGTCGACGTGCAGGACGACGTCGCGACGCGCGACGAGAGGGTCGCCGTCGGTTCCGGCGCGGCCGTGACGGTGGAGGTCCGACGAGCATGAGCCCGAAGAAGAAGAAGAGCGGCGCCGAGGGCACGGGCGGGGGCGCGGCCGACGGCGGAGAGTTCGCCGAGGGCGCCCGCCGCGTCTACGACGAGCTGCTCGCGCGCGTCGGCGAGCAGGCCCCGCAGCCGCGGCTCGGGGCGACGCGTCGAGCCGCCGAGCTGCTGGGCGACCCGCAGCGCGCCTACCCGGTGATCCACGTGACGGGCACGAACGGCAAGACCTCGACGAGCCGCATGATCGAGAGCGTGCTGCGCTCGTACGGCCTGCGCACCGGCCTGATGACGAGCCCGCACCTGACGCGCGTCAACGAGCGCATCGTCGTCGACGGCGAACCGATCAGCGACGAGCTGCTCGTGGCGAACTGGGACGACATCCAGCCCTACCTCCAGATGACCGACGGCGAGCTCACGGCGGCGGGGGAGCAGCCCCTGACCTTCTTCGAGGCGCTCACCGTGCTGGCCTTCGCCTGCTTCGCCGACGCCCCCGCCGACGTCGTCGTGCTCGAGGTCGGCATGGGCGGCGAGTGGGACAGCACGAACGTCGCCGACGGCCAGGTCGCCGTCTTCACGCCGATCGCCCTCGACCACACCCAGCGGCTCGGCTCGACGGTCGACGCGATCGCCCGCACGAAGGCCGGCATCGTCAAGCCGTCGGCCTCGGTCGTCAGCGCCTCCCAGCAGCCGGAGGCGCTGGCCGAGCTGCAGAGGGCGGCCGACCTCACCGAGTCCACGCTCGCGGTCGAGGGCACCGCGTTCGGCGTCGAGTCGACCACGGTCGCGGTCGGCGGGCAGCTGATCACCGTCCGCGGCCTCGCCGGCCGCTACGACGACCTCCTGCTGCCCCTCTTCGGCGACCACCAGGCGCAGAACGCGGCGGTCGCGATCGCCGCCGTCGAGTCGTTCCTCGGCAGCGGCTCACAGGCGCTCGACCACGACGTGCTGGCCGAGGGGCTCGCCGCCGTGACGTCGCCCGGTCGCCTCCAGATCGTGGCCAACGAGCCCACCATCCTCGTCGACGCGGCGCACAACCCCCACGGGGCGCGGGCCCTCGCGAAGGCGCTCGACGACTACTTCCAGTTCGGGCGCGTCGTGGCCGTGCTCGGGGTGCTCGCCGACAAGGACGCCGCCGGCATCGTCCGGGCGCTCTCCGGCACGGTGCAGCAGTTCGTCGTGACGAGCAGCGACTCCGAGCGCGCCGTCGACGCCGACGAGCTCGCCGCGATCGCGGTGGGCGTCGTCGGCGCCGACCGCGTCGTGGTCGAGACCGACCTCGTCGCGGCGCTCCGCACCGCCCGCGACCTCGCGGAGGAGACCGAGGGCGACGAGCCCGGCGGCGTGGTCGTCACCGGGTCGATCACGCTGGTCGGCGACGTGCTCGCGCTGGCGCAGGCCCCGGGCGGTCTCTCGTGACCGCGGCGCCGCCTCCTGAGGGCCCCCCGGGGGGCACCCGCCCGGGCGGTCGACGCCCCGGGCGCCGACGCGGCGCGGCCGAGAGCCTGCTCTCGATCGTGCTCGTGCTCGAGGCGCTGTCGCTGTTCTTCGTGATGCTCGTCGTCAACGGCCGCGACCTGCTGCCGACGGCCGTCGCCTTCGGCGGCGGGTTCGCCGCCATCGTCGTCGTCATGCTCGTCTCGCGCACGACGCGCTGGCCCTGGGGCATCGCGCTCGGCTGGGTCGTGCAGGCGGGCCTCGTGGCCTGCGGGCTGCTCGACCCCGTCATGTACGTCGTCGCGGCGCTCTTCGTCGCCATCTGGACCTACTGCCTGATCAAGGGCACCCAGCTCGACCGCCTCAACGCCGCCCGCTACGGTGGGCCCGGCGACGCGGCGTGAGCCGGCCCGGCCGACCCGACCACACCGACCCTCCCGCCACCACACCAGAAGGAGCACCACAGTGACCGACCTCCAAGAGACCCTCGTCCTCGTCAAGCCCGACGGCGTCGCCCGCGGCCTCACCGGCGAGATCCTGCGCCGCATCGAGGCCAAGGGCTACGAGCTCGTCGACCTGCGCATGCTGCAGGCCGACCGCGACCTCCTGTCGAAGCACTACGAGGAGCACGTGGGCAAGCCGTTCTACGAGCCGCTCGTCGAGTTCATGGAGAGCGGCCCCACCGTCGCCCTCCGCATCGCCGGCAACGGCGTCGTCGCGGGCTTCCGCTCGCTGGCCGGCACCACCGACCCGACGACCGCCGCCCCCGGCACCATCCGCGGCGACCTCGGCCGCGACTGGGGCCTCAAGGTGCAGCAGAACCTCGTCCACGGCAGCGACAGCCCCGAGTCCGCCGCGCGCGAGCTCTCGCTCTGGTTCTGAACCGTTCGGTCAGCCGCCGCCCCTGCGGCTGACGGCTGGGGCGTGCAGCTCGGGGTCGAGTTCTGGCCCCGGGGGGCGCTCCAGGCGCCGGCTTCGCAGCCGCCTTCGCCGACATCGGGGTCAGCCGCCGCCCCTGCGGCTGACTGGCCGGGGCGCACCCCGGGGTCGTGACTTGCCCCGGGGTGCGCTCTGCGCCGGCGGCCCTAGGGGGCGGGGGGGCGGACGACTCGGGGGCGGTGCCGGTGCTCGTGTCGGAGGTGGGGGCTCCGCCCGCGACCTCCGCGACGAACTGGGCGAAGACCGTCGGGTCGGTCAGCGAGCCCTGGTACTGCTGGCCGTTGACCAGCACCGTCGGGGTGCCCGTGACCTTCTCGAGGTCGCTGTTCGGCAGCGGGTCGTTCAGCGCCCGCTCGGTGGCCGAGGCCACCCAGTCGTCGAACTCGCCCCCCGTGACGCACCCGGGGATCTGTTCGTCGTCGGCGCCCGCTCCCTGGACCAGGCTGACCAGCTCGTCGTTCGTCAGCCCGCTGGTGTTCTCCTCCGGCTGCTGCGCGAAGAGGGCCGTGTTGACGTCGAGGGCCGCGTCGGGCTGGTAGTTCGCCACGCAGGCCAGGGCGTTCGCCGAGCGGGTCGAGTACTTGGTGCCGAGCGAGGCGTTGTCGAGGAACCCCAGGGGGTGGATCTCGAGGTCGACCGACCCCTGGCTCACCCAGGTCTGCAGCTGCTCCGCGTTGGCCGTGTCGAACTGGCCGCAGTACGGGCACATGTAGTCGAGGTAGACGACGATGCTCGGCTTCTCGGCCGTGCCGGGAGCCGAGGCCGTCGGCTCGCCGTCGGCCGGCACCGCGTCGGTCGTCGTCGCCGAGACCGTGGTGCCGTCGCCCGAGAGCACGATGCCGTCGCTCGCCATGTTCAGCGGCCCGGGGCCGCCCGGGGCCATCGACCGCGTCACGACGAGCACGACGACGGCGGCGACGGCCAGCACGCCGAGCACGAGGCCGCCCTGCAGCGCCCACTTCTTGCGACGACGGCGCTTCGCGGCGGCCTCGCGGGCGACGCGGGCCTTCTCGCGGGCGGCCTCGCGGCGCTCTCGCTTGGTGTCTCCGGGCACGGCTGGTGGGGTCATCGGTCCTCGCTGGGTCGGGGGGCGCCGACGGGCGCTCTCGGCCAGCGTCGCGCCGCCGGCCAAGAACAACCTGGGACCGCGAGGCTGCGGGGAGGCGCGGTGCGGGCGGGGGAGGCGCGGTGCCGTCAGCCGAGGAGCGTCGGCAGCAGCAGCGGGAACTGCACCACGATGACCGTCGCGACGACGATGTAGTTGAGCACGGGCAGCACCCACGAGTACGGCAGGAAGGCCGCCGCGGCCCGCTGCAGCCGGCCGGGCCGCACGAGGACCCCGCGCGCCGTGCCCCAGGTCAGGAAGACCCAGAAGAGCGGGATGGTGACCGACCACACGAGCATGCACCAGGGGCAGAGGGCGCCGATGACGAAGACCGTCTGGGTGAAGAGCCACGTGATGAAGACCCAGGCCAGCGACACGCCCGAGGCGAACGCGACCCAGAACCACCGGGCGAAGCGGGCGCCGGCGAGCAGGCCGAGCCCCACGGCGACCGGCGCCGCGAAGCCGACCAGGCCGATGATCGGGTTCGGGAACCCGAAGAGCGACGCCTGCCAGCTGTTGATGACGGGCGAGCAGCCGACGAACGGGTTCACGTCGCAGCCGAGCGACTCGGTCGGGTTCTCGAGCAGGCGGAACTTGTCGACGGTGAGGGCGAACGACCCCAGCAGCCCCACGAGCCCGACCACGATCAGCAGCACGGCGGCGACCACCGGGGTGCGGCCCCGGGGCAGGCCCGCGGAGGGGCCGACGGGCGTCGTGCTCGGGGCGGTGTCGGTGAGCGTCACCCCCCGATCATCGCACCCGTCGGATCGTGGTCGGCTGCGATGCGTGCGATAATCGACCCAGTCGAGGGGTGAGAGCCCCGAGATCATGACTTTCCGGGCCGTGCTGGCCCGCGTGGCACCGGCCCCGAGGGGCGTCGCGCGGGTGCAGGTGAAGCCGGGCACGGGGCGCAGGCGCTCCAGGTCGGATGGCCAGTTCCGACAGCAACGAAGAACCGCACGTCGACGAACGACACGGGGTGGCGACGACCGCAGAGACGGTCCGGCTCACCTCGTGACCGAACGCCGCGTGACCGACATGGCGTGCCGTGAGAGGGCACGGTGGTCCGGGGGCAGGTGCACGGCACCGCTCGGCCACGACACGAGACCACCTGCCGACGGCACGTCCTCGGCAGGGCGAGGAGCACACCAGCAGTGCTGGACAACAACGACGACACGACCGACGGTCGACCGAAGAAGAAGCGGGGCCTGTTCGGGGCCCTGCTCGCCCGCCAGGCGGCACCGCCCGCGGCGCGCACCAGCGGCGCACAGCGCCCCTCTTCTCCGACCGATCCCATCGACGACGCCCAGGAGGCACAGACCGTGACCCACGACACCGACTCCGCGGGCCAGGCCCCGAGCACCCCCGCCGACGACAGCGCCGCCCCGGCCCAGGCCACGCCCGACGCTGGTCGGGCCGCCGCGTCCGACGTCGCCCCCGCGGTCGACGTCGAGGCCGTCGAGGCCGACATCGCCGACGGCGAGCCCGCCGCCGAGGCGCCCGCGACCGGCTCGGAGCCGGCCGCCGACCCGTCCGCGTCGCCCATCCCGGCGCACCTGACGACGACGAGCCTGATCTTCCACGCCCCGGTCATCACGCCGCTCCCGGCCCGCCCCGGCCGTCGCCGTGACGACCGCGACGACCACCGCGACCAGCGCGACGACCTCGACGAGCGCGACGACGAGGGCTACGACGACGGCGGCTGGGACGACGAGCCCCAGCGCCCCGCCTCGCGCCGCCGCTCGCGCGGCCGCTCGCAGGACCGCGAGGAGCGCGACTCCGAGGCCCGCCAGGGCGACCGCGGCCCGCGCGAGCGCCCGCAGCGCCAGGTCGAGCTGATCACCGAGCCGCAGCGCATCAAGGGCTCGACCCGTCTCGAGGCCAAGAAGCAGCGCCGCCGCGACGGCCGTGACGCCGGCCGCCGCCGCACCGTCATCACGGAGGCCGAGTTCCTCGCGCGCCGCGAGAGCGTCGACCGCAAGATGGTCGTCCGCTCGTCGGGCGACCGCATCGAGATCGGCGTCATGGAGGACGGCACGCTCGCCGAGCACTACGTCGCCAAGGCACAGAACGTCTCGTTGATCGGCAACGTCTACCTCGGCCGCGTGCAGAACGTGCTGCCGAGCATGGAGGCCGCCTTCGTCGACATCGGGCGCGGCCGCAACGCCGTGCTCTACTCCGGCGAGGTCGACTGGGACAGCCTGTCGAACGGCAACCAGCCCCGTCGCATCGAGCTGGCCCTCAAGCCCGGCGACCGCGTCCTCGTGCAGGTCACGAAAGACCCCGTGGGCCACAAGGGCGCCCGCCTGACGAGCCAGATCTCGCTGCCCG
This sequence comes from Frigoribacterium sp. NBH87, assembly GCF_014217665.1. Lineage (NCBI taxonomy): Bacteria > Bacillati > Actinomycetota > Actinomycetes > Micrococcales > Microbacteriaceae > Frigoribacterium > Frigoribacterium sp. NBH87. The sequence goes on along the minus strand of NZ_CP043650.1, from coordinate 876,890 downwards.
GCCGCTACCTCGTCTACGTGCCCAACGGCTCGATGAACGGCATCAGCCGCAAGCTGCCCGACACCGAGCGCGCCCGCCTGAAGAAGATCCTGAAGGAGGCGCTGCCCGAGAACGCCGGGGTCATCGTCCGCACCGCGGCCGAGGGCGCGACGGAGGAGCAGCTGACCCTCGACATCAAGCGCCTGACGAACCAGTGGGCCGACATCAGCGCCAAGGTCGAGACGGGCGCCGCCCCGGCCCAGCTGCACTCCGAGCCCGACCTGCTGATCAAGATCGTGCGCGACGTCTTCAACGAGGACTTCCACGAGATGGTCGTCGACGGCGAGGACGCCTACGAGACCCTGCAGTCGTACCTCTCGGCCGTCGCTCCCGACCTCATCGACCGCATCGTGCGCTACGAGGGCGAGCGCGACGCGTTCGACGAGTACCGCCTCAACGAGCAGATCGAGAAGGCCCTCGACCGCAAGGTCTGGCTGCCCTCGGGCGGCTCGCTCGTCATCGACCGCACCGAGGCCATGACGGTCGTCGACGTCAACACGGGCAAGTTCGTCGGCTCCGGCGGCAACCTCGAGGAGACCGTCACGAAGAACAACCTCGAGGCCGCGGAGGAGATCGTCCGCCAGCTGCGCCTCCGTGACATCGGCGGCATCATCGTCGTCGACTTCATCGACATGGTGCTCGAGTCGAACCGCGACCTCGTGCTGCGCCGTCTCGTCGAGTGCCTCAGCCGCGACCGCACCAAGCACCAGGTCGCCGAGGTCACCTCGCTCGGCCTCGTGCAGATGACCCGCAAGAAGCTGGGCCTGGGGCTCGCCGAGTCGTTCGCCGAGGCCGGCAGCGCCGCCCGCGTGCAGGAGCAGCAGCCGCGTCGCGGCCAGAACGGCCAGAACGGCCAGGGCGGCCAGAACGGCCAGGGCCAGGAGCAGCGTCGCCGCGGCGGCGCGGCCGCCAAGTCCGGAGGCGCGGGCCAGTCCGGTGCCGCGGGCGCCGGTCGCGGGGGCCAGCAGCCCGCCTCGGCCGCGCACCCCACCACGGGCACCCACGCGATCACCGAGGACGTCAAGAACGCCCTGTCGCGGATCGCGGCGTCGACGATCGCGCACGCCGAGGACGGCGACCGGAGCACCGACTCCGCCGTCGAGGCCGCCGCCGCCGTCGAGGCGGCCATCGACGCCGCCGCGGCGTCGGTCGGCGGCTCGGCCGAGGCGCCGGGCGAGCAGCAGGGCGACGAGCCCCGCCGGGGCCGTGGCGCCCGCAAGAGCCGTCGCTCGCGCGGCGGCCGTGACGCCGACTCGACCGAGGGCTCGTCGACCGACGACAGCTCGACCGAGACGGGCCGGGGTCGCGCCGAGGCCGACCAGGCCGACGCGCCGGCGGCCGAGGCCGCCGTCGTGACGGTGCCGACGACCGCCCCCGCGGAGCAGGCCGTGGCCGAGCCCGTCCAGGCCCCGACGGCTCCCGCCGCCGAGGCAGCGCCCGCCCGGGCGGAGCGCAGCACGGAGTCCCGCCGGTCGCGCGTCACCGTGACGACCCCCGAGGCCAGCGTGGCGATCCTCGACATCCCGGTCACCACGACCCGTCGCGAGCCCCGCAAGATCAGCCGGGACGACGCCGAGCAGCTGCTCGACTCCGTCCTCGGGGCACTGCCCGAGCCCAAGCAGCCCGGCCAGGGCCGCAGCCGCTCGCGCCGTGCCTCGAGCTCGGGCACGACCTCCGCACCGGTCGCCTCCGCGGCCACGGAGTCGACCGAGGGCCGCTCGACCGAGGGCGACGCGGGTCCGTTCATCCTGGGCGTGGGCGTCAGCTCCGACGAACTGTGACTCGTCTAGGGTGACTGCGTGACCTCGACGCAGCCCGGACAGCCGACCCCAGGGTCGACCGTCCGGGCTGCCGTCGTCTCGCTGCGCGGCACCTCGGGGCGCGACCGCCTGGTCGCCGCCGCCACGGCCGTCGGCGTCGTGCTCCTGGCACGCTTCGCGCTGGGCCTGCTCGCCATGGTCGGGGCCGCCGTCGGGTTCAGCGTCACCGCCTTCCCGAGCGGGTTCGCGGCGACGCCGGTCGGCCAGTTCCTCGGCAGCTTCGTCTTCTACCCGTTCCCGTTCTACGTCGTGGCGTTCGTCGTGCTGCTGGTGGTGCGGCCGCTCGAGACGGCCGCCCCCCTCGCCACCGTGCTGCGCCGGGCCCTCGTGGCCGGCGCCGCGGGCACCCTGGCCCTCGCCGTCGTCGGCGTCGTGCCGGGCGTGCTGCTCTCGCAGAGCGGCGGCACCTGGGCCAACCTCGTCCTCTACGTCACGACCATCCCGCTGGCGGCGGGAGTCGTCGACACGGCCCTGCTCGTGGTGGGCGCCGTCGTGGCCTGGCTCTGGGCGCGTCGCGAGGGCGACGACCCGGCGGGGGCCGACCCCGAGGCCGACGCCCGGCCCCAGGCCGTCGTCGTGCCCGCCGCGCCGACGTCGTCGGACGCCGAGGCCGAGGCGGACGCCGACGCCGACGCGACCGGTGCACCGGCCCGGGTCTCCGGACCGTCGCGCGCGCCCCGCTCCGGCCCCGTCGACCACGCGTCCTTCCGGCCGGTCGCCGTCGCGCCCGTCGACGCCGACGACGCCCCCGCACGGTCCGCCGTCGAGCCCGAGGCGACGCCCGCACCCGACGCCCCCCGACGCTCCCGTCGCGCCGCCGACCCCGCGCGCGACGACTGGTCGCGCTTCGCGCCGCCCGCCGACCGCGGCGAGGGCGAGCGGTGAGCGCGCCCCTGCTGCACCGCGACCCGTCGCACGACCACCACGACCACGGCGTCGTCGCGCCCGGTCGGGGCCCCGGGCGAGGCCCGCGCCGCGCCTCCCGCACGCCCCTGCTCGTCGTCGGCGGCGCGGTGGCGCTCCTGCTGCTCGTCGTGCGCCTGGCGTCGCCCGCCCTCGGCCCCGGCCTGCTGCCCGACGTGGCCCAGGACTTCGTCACCCTGACGATCAGCGTCATCGTCGAGTCGATGCCCTTCGTGCTCCTCGGCATCGTGCTGTCGATCATCGTGCAGGTGTGGCTGCCGCAGGCCTTCTTCACGTCGTGGCTGCCGCGCCAGCCGCTGCTGCGCCGCGCGGTCATCTCCTTCCTCGGCATGTTCCTGCCGGTCTGCGAGTGCGGCAACGTGCCGCTGGCCCGCGGCCTGGTGCTCAAGGGCTTCACGGTCTCCGAGTCGATGACGTTCCTCCTCGCCGCGCCGATCCTCAACCCGATCACGATCATCACGACGCACCAGGCGTTCGGCTGGAGCGACGGGATCCTGGTCGCGCGCCTCCTCGGCGGGTTCCTGATCGCGAACCTGATCGGCTGGCTCTACAGCCGCCACCCCGACCCCGAGAGCCTGCTGACGAAGTCGTTCGCCGCGGAGTGCGCGCTGCCGACCGACCACGCCCACGGCGGCGGGCGCGTCCGCGAGAGCGTCGAGCTGTTCCGCCGCGAGATGTCGACCATGATGCCCGCGCTGTTCATCGGCGCCGCGATCGCCGGCGGCATCCAGACGGCCGTGCCGCGCTCGGTGCTCGTGACGCTCGGCAGCAACCCGGTCTGGTCGGTGCTCGCGATGATGGTGCTCGCGTTCGTCATCTCGCTCTGCTCGAACGTCGACGCGTTCTTCGTGCTGCCGTTCGCGACGACCTTCATGCCCGGCGGCATCGCCGCCTTCCTCGTCTTCGGGCCGATCATCGACGTCAAGATGCTCGCCCTGCTGCGCACGACGTACCGGCCGAAGGTGCTCGCGCAGCTGACCCTCGTGGTGGCGCTGACCAGCGCCGCGATCGGACTGGTGGTGAACTTCTTTGCTTAGCACGCTCGCAGATCGGTGGCAGGGGGTGCTGCTCACGCTCGTCGTGGGCGTCTCGACCCTCTGGCTCGCCGCGACCGGTCAGCTCATCCTCTACATCCACCCGCGCTACGTCGTGTTCACGGTGATCATGATCGCGATCGGCATGGTGCTCTCGCTCGGCGTGCTCGCCCTCGTGCCGGCCCGCGACGACCACGACCACGAGCACGAGGCCGCCGGGGAGGCGCCCGCCGGCTCCCGCAGGCCGCGTCGTCGCCGACGGGGCCGGGCCGGCCTCCGCGGGGCCGCCGTCTCGGTCGGCGCCCTCGTCACGGTCGGCATCGCCGTCGCCCTCGTCGTCCTCCCGCCCGCCACGTTGACCAGCGCGACGGCCGGGCAGCGCGACGTCAACTCGTCCACGGCCTCCCTCAACGGCACCACGGTGGCCGACGCCGAGGCGGGCGACGCCGACGCGTACAAGTCGTTCAGCGTGCTCGACTGGGCCGGGCTGCTGCGCCAGACCAGCGACCTCGCGTTCTTCGAGGGCAAGACCGCCGACGTCGTCGGCTTCGTGGTGCCGGCCGGCGACGACCCCGACACCTTCTACGTCTCGCGCTTCGTCGTGACCTGCTGCGCCGTCGACGCCCAGCCCGTCGGCGTGCCCGTGCAGCTCGACGACTGGCAGAGCCAGCTCCAGCCCGACGAGTGGGTCGACGTCTCCGGCGGCTTCCGGGCCAACCAGAGCAGCGCGTCGACCGATCCGGTCGCGCTCGTCCCCGACAGCCTCGAGAAGGTCGGCCAGCCGAGTGACCCGTACCTCTACTGACCGGTGGTCGGCGGAGGGCGGGCGCGACGGCGACCCGCTCGACGAGGCCGACCTGCGCCTCCGTCAGCGTCGCCGCTTCGTCGCGGTCGTCGCCGTGCTCGCCGTCGTCTGCGGGCTCTTCGGCGTGCTCACCCACCTGCAGGGGCCGAAGCTCACCGACGTGCAGGTCGACGCGAGCGCCGTCGTCGAGCGGTCGGGCCAGCAGCTGCGGCTGTTCTCGAACCAGGCCCTGGCGCACGTCGACCCCGACCAGGTCGTCGTCAGCCCGGCGGCGCCCTTCACCGTGCAGACCTCGGGCGACGTGGTCTCGGTGCAGTTCACCGACCGGCTGCGCTACGACACCGACTACCGGGTGAGCGTGTCGGGGGTGTCGAGCATCTACCAGCGGCAGACCTCCGACCTGGAGGCGCGGTTCAGCACCGAGCAGGCCGTCACCTGGCGCATCGTGCACGGTCGTGACGGCGCGGAGGACTCCCTCGAGCAGGCCGACCTGAAGGGCGGGGCCGAGCGGCGCACGGTCTGGAGCGCGCCGCGGATCCAGGCGTACGAGGTCTTCGACAGCGCGGTCGCCGTGCTCACCGACGACGGCGAGCAGTCGACCCTCAGCCTCGTCTCGCTCGACGGGGTCGCCGCCGAGACCCTGCCCCTGCCCGACGGGCCCGGTCTCGTCACGCAGCTCGGCGCCGACCGGGCGACCACCACGCTGGCGTTCTCGTGGCAGCCCGAGGGCTCCGAGCAGGAGACCCTCTACACGCTGCCGCTCCAGGGCCAGCGGGCCGTCGCCCCCGTGACGTCGATCGCGGGGGAGCCCCTCACGGTGCTCGACTGGCAGTTCGTCCCCGGGCTCGACAGCGTGGTGGCCCAGGCGACCGACGAGCAGGTGACCCTCTTCGACCTCAGCGGCGCCGCGCCTCCCCGGCCCCTCGGCACCTTCGTCGCGCTGCAGGGGGTCTCGCTCGACGGGCGGGGCATCGTCGCGGCGACGGCGCTGCAGGCCTTCCGGGTCGACCTGTCGACGGGGGAGCAGACCCCCATCCCGTTCTCGGCGGTGGAGGGGCAGACGCCGTTCCGCGGCGAGCTCGTCGCCGTCGGCGCGACGGAGTACGTGCAGCAGGTGGCGCTGCCGACCGACGGCGGCACGAGCTTCAGCAGCCTCATCGTGCTGGACGACGAGCAGGAGGCGCGGGTCGTCTTCCGCCCGCCGAGCGGCTCCAGCGAGATCGAGGGCTTCTCCGTGTCGCCGAACGGGCAGTTCCTCGCGGTCGAGACCGCCACGGCCACGAGCCCGACCGACTACACCTACACGATCGACCCGACGCCGGCCGAGGTGACGACCACCGTCGTCGACCTCGCCTCGGGCGCGGTCGTGGCGAGCTTCCTCGGCCACGCCGCCTCCTGGTGAGGGGCCGGCGGCCGCCCGGGCGGCGGCCGCCCGGGCGGCGGTCGACCCGGCACCGCCGTGCCCCGTGGTGCTAGGGGCGCGGGCGGGCCGGCAGCCCGCGCTTGACCCGCTGCGAGACGCGCAGGCCGCTGCGCTCGAGGCGGCGGGCGAGCTCGAGGCCCGAGACGGGCACGGCGCCGGCCGCGACGAGGTCGGCGAGGCGTGACTCGGGCACGTCGTAGTGGTCGTGGTCGAAGCCCCGGCGGGGCACGTCGTGGGCCGCCGCGAAGGCGTGCAGCTCGGCGTACGACTCGTCGCTGACCAGGTGCGCCCAGAGGGTGTCGTGGGCGGGCCAGATGGCCTCGTCGATCAGGATGGTCACGCCGCCGATGCTACCCGCGCGTTGACGCCCGCCGAGGGCCCCCTGTATCGTGGAGGGTCGGTGCGCGCAGGCCCACGGTCGTGTCGGCATCCCCGGGCGTGATCTCGTCCGCCCCACGACGTCCTCTCGCACCGCACCAGCGTCGCCCGTCCAGACGGTCCGGCGACGCGACCGAGCGGCGGGCACAGCCCGCTCCCTCGTCCTCGACCCGGGGCACCTTTCCCCGGCACACAGATCCAGAAGAGACTGAACACCCATGGCCACCTTCGTCGACCACGTGACCCTCCACCTCCGAGCAGGCAACGGGGGCAACGGCTGCGTCTCCGTCAAGCGCGAGAAGTTCAAGCCCCTCGCCGGCCCCGACGGCGGCAACGGCGGCAACGGCGGCGACATCGTGCTCGTCGCCGACGCCGGCGTCACCACGCTGCTCGGGTTCCACCGCGCCCCCCACCGCTCGAGCGAGAACGGCGGCCCGGGCATGGGCGACCACCGCAGCGGCACCCAGGGCACCGAGCTCGAGCTCGCCGTGCCGCTCGGCACGGTCGTGAAGTCGACCGACGGCACCGAGCTGATCGACATGACCGAGCACGGCACGCGCTACGTCGTGGCCGAGGCCGGCATCGGCGGCCTGGGCAACGCGGCCCTGTCGTCGACGAAGCGCAAGGCCCCCGGCTTCGCGCTGCTCGGCACCCCGGGCTGGCAGGGCGACGTCCTGCTCGAGCTGAAGGTCGTCGCCGACGTCGCGCTCGTCGGCTACCCGTCGGCCGGGAAGTCGAGCCTCGTCGCCGCGCTCTCCGCGGCCAAGCCGAAGATCGCCGACTACCCCTTCACCACCCTCCACCCGAACCTCGGCGTCGTCGAGTCGGGCGATACCCGCTACACGGTCGCCGACGTGCCCGGCCTGATCGAGGGCGCCAGCGAGGGCAAGGGCCTCGGGCTCGAGTTCCTGCGCCACGTCGAGCGCTGCTCCGCCCTGCTGCACGTGCTCGACTGCGCGACGCTCGAGCCCGGCCGCGACCCGCTGACCGACCTCGACGTCATCCTCCGCGAGCTCGAGGCCTACCCGGTGCCCGAGGGGCAGCTGCCGCTGCTCGAGCGCCCGCAGATGATCGCCCTCAACAAGGTCGACGTGCCCGACGGCCGCGAGCTCGCCGACTTCGTCACGCCCGAGCTCGAGGCCCGCGGCTACCGCGTCTTCGAGATCTCGGCCGTCAGCCACGAGGGCCTCCGCAACCTCTCGTTCGCCCTGGCCGAGGTCGTCGAGGCCAGCCGCGCCGAGATCGCCAGCCGACCCGCGCCTCCCCGCCTCGTCATGCGCCCCCGCGCCGTCAACGAGAAGCCGTTCGTCATCAGGGTCGAGGGCGGCACGTACGGCAACGTGTACCGCATCCTCGGCCAGAAGCCCGAGCGCTGGGTCGTGCAGACCGACTTCAACAACGAGGAGGCCGTGGGCTACCTCGCCGACCGCCTCAACGCGATCGGCATCGAGGACGCCCTGTTCAAGGCGGGCGCGCAGGCCGGCTCGACCGTCCTGATCGGCCCCGAGGGCGGCATCGTCTTCGACTGGGAGCCCACGCTCACCTCGACCGCCGAGCTGATGACCTCGGCCCGCGGCACCGACCCGCGCCTGATCAAGAACGACCGCCCCACCCGCAACCAACGCCGCGAGGACTACTTCGAGCGCATGGACGCGAAGGCGGAGGCGCGGGCCGAGCTCCAGCGCGAGCGCGCGGCCGGCCTCTGGACCGACGACGAGGGCTTCCTCGTCACGGAGGGCGACGAGCGGGAATGAGCACCGAGGGCCCCCTCGTGACCCCGGCGCGCCCCGACGGCGCCCCCGTGGTCGACCGTGCCGGCATCGCCCGGGCCCGCCGCATCGTGGTCAAGGTCGGCTCGTCGTCGATCAGCGGCGAGAACGTCGGCCAGATCGAGCCCCTGGTCGACGCGCTCGCCGACGCCTACGCGCGCGGCGCCGAGGTCGTGCTCGTCTCCTCGGGCGCCATCGCGACCGGGCTGCCGCACCTGCGGCTCGACTCCCGCCCGACCGACCTCGCGACCCAGCAGGCGGCGGCGGCGGTCGGCCAGAACGTCCTGATCTACCGCTACCAGCAGAGCCTCCGCCGGCACGGCATCGTCGCCGGGCAAGTGCTGCTCACGGCGGGCGACATGCGCGACCCGACGCCGCGCAGCAACGCCCAGCGCGCGATGGACCGCCTGCTCGAGCTGCGGATCCTGCCGATCGTCAACGAGAACGACACCGTCGCGACCCACGAGATCCGCTTCGGCGACAACGACAGGCTCGCCGCCCTGGTCGCCGAGCTGATCGGCGCCGACGCCCTCGTGCTGCTCAGCGACGTGGACGCTCTCTACACCCGGCCGCCGCACGAGCCCGGCGCGGTCGCGCTCGTCGACGTCCCGGTCGGCGACGACCTCGCCGGCGTCACGTTCGGCGACGCGGGCGCGGCCGGGGTCGGCACGGGCGGCGCCGGCACCAAGGTGGCCGCGGCCCGCCACGCCGCCGCGGCGGGCACGCCGGTGCTCGTCACGTCGACGGCGAACGTGGCGCTCGCGCTGTCGGGGGCCGCGGTCGGGACCTTCTTCGAGGCCGTGCCCCGCGCCTCCTGACGGCTGCCCGCGGGCTTAAGATCTCGGCATGACGACCCTCGTGCCCACGCCCGTCGACCCTGCCTCCTCGTCGGCCGCCGGCCCCGCGCCCGCGGCCGGCTCGCCGTCGGTGCACGACTCGCTGGTCGCGGCGCGGGCGGCGTCGCGCGTGCTGGCGCAGCTCACCAGCGACCGCAAGGACGCCGCGCTGCACGCGATCGCCGACGCGGTCGTGGCCCAGGCCGACCGCGTGCTCGCCGCCAACGCGCTCGACCTCGAGCAGGCCGAGCGCGACGGGGTCGCCCCGGGCCTGCGCGACCGCCTGCGCCTCGACCTCGCGCGCCTCGAGGGGCTCGAGGCCGCCACCCGGCTCGTCGCCGCCCTCGTCGACCCCGTCGGCGAGAACGTGCGCGGCCGGGTGCTGCCCAACGGGCTGCGCCTCGACCAGGTGCGCGTGCCGTTCGGCGTGGTCGGCGCCATCTACGAGGCGCGGCCCAACGTCACGGTCGACATCGCCGCCCTCGCGCTCAAGAGCGGCAACGCGGCCGTGCTCCGCGGCGGCAGCGCGGCCCGTCGGTCGAACACGGCCCTGGTGGCCGTCATCAGGGAGGCGCTGGTCGCCTCCGGCCTGCCCGCCGACGCCGTCGTGACCATCGACCAGCACGGCCGCGAGGGCGCCGCCGAGCTGATGCGCGCGCGCGGCCTCGTCGACGTGCTCGTGCCGCGGGGGAGCGCCGCCTTCATCGAGACCGTCGTCCGCGAGTCGACCGTGCCGGTGATCGAGACGGGCGCGGGCGTCGTCCACGTCTTCCTCGACGAGAGCGCCGACGAGGCGACCGCCGTCGACGTGGTCGTGAACAGCAAGGTGCAGCGGCCGAGCGTCTGCAACGCCCTCGAGACCCTCCTGGTGCACGAGCGGGCCGCCGACCGCCTGCTGCCGGCGGTGCTGGGTGCCCTCCGCGCCTCCGGCGTGACCGTCCACGGCGACGAGCGCGTGCGCGCCGTCGACGCCGACGTGGTGCCGGCCACCGACGACGACTGGGCGACGGAGTACATGAGCCTCGACCTGGCGGTGCGCGTCGTCGCCGACGTCGACGCGGCGATGGAGCACATCGAGCGCTGGTCGACGCGGCACACCGAGTCGATCGTCACGGCCGACCACGCGACGGCGGAGAGGTTCCTCGCCGAGGTCGACAGCGCCGTCGTCATGGTCAACGCGTCGACCCGGTTCACCGACGGGGGCGAGTTCGGCTTCGGGGCCGAGGTGGGCATCTCGACGCAGAAGCTGCACGCGAGGGGGCCGATGGGGCTGCCCGAGCTGACCAGCACGAAGTGGCTCGTGCGCGGCACCGGCCAGGTGCGCGGCTAGACTGGCCCGGATCACCCCTCGGAACGGAGAACCCATGCTCGACGTCGCCCTCCTCGCCGCTGCCCACGAAGACCTGGCGCCGCTCATCGCGCCGCCCGCTGCCATCTCCGCGGTCTTCGGCGTGTTCTTCCTGTTCCTCGGCTACGTCGTGTGGAGCTACCGCGACGTCGCCAACCGCTCGCCGCGCAAGGCGTCCACGCAGGCGCACCACGAGGCCCCCGTCGACGAGTTCGGCCACCCCGAGCAGCACTGACCGGGCGGGCTGAGAGCGTGGTGGCGGTCGCCCCGGCGGCGACCCTCGAGGGCGTCGACGAGCAGCACCGCCGACCCCGCATCGGGATCATGGGCGGCACGTTCGACCCGATCCACCACGGTCACCTGGTCGCGGCCAGCGAGGTAGCCCAGTCGTTCGCGCTCGACGAGGTCGTCTTCGTGCCGACCGGCCAGCCCTACATGAAGGCGGCGCCCAGCGACAGCGAGCACCGCTACCTCATGACGGTCATCGCGACCGCCTCCAACCCGATGTTCACGGTCAGCCGGGTCGACATCGACCGCGGCGGCCCCACCTACACGATCGACACCCTCCGCGACATCCGCTCGCAGCACCCCGACGCCGAGCTCTTCTTCATCACGGGCGCCGACGCCGTCGCCCAGATCATCGACTGGAAGGACGTCGAGGAGCTCTGGGCCCTCGCGCACTTCGTCGCCGTGACCCGGCCCGGGCACGACCTGAGCGTTGGTGGATTGCCGGAGAGCGACGTAAGCTTGCTCGAAGTCCCCGCCTTGGCGATCTCGTCGACCGATTGCCGCGCCCGGGTCGGTCGCGATCACCCGGTGTGGTACCTGGTCCCCGACGGAGTCGTCCAGTACATCTCCAAGCACCACCTGTACAGGAGCCACTCATGAGTTCGACCGACGGCCAGCCGCCGCTCACCAGGCGACAGGTCCGCGACCTCGAGCGAGCCCGACAGGGGTCCGCCGCCCTCACGGGCGAGCAGCCCGCCGCCGAGGCCCCGACCGGCTCGGCCCCCTCGCCCGTCTCGGCCGCGCCCGTGACCGAGGAGGTCGTGCGGCCCGTTCCGTCGTCGCTGGTGGCTCCGGTGTCGAGCCCGGCCGTCGCCGCGTCCGCACCGTCCCCCGCGTCCGCTCCTGCCCCCTCCTCCCTCTCGGCTCCGTCGTCGGTCTCGGGCCCGCCCGCCTCCGTCGCCGAGCCGGGCCAGCTGACCCGTCGCCAGCTGCGCGCCCTGCGCGACGCCGAGGCAGCCCGTGGCCCCGTGCCGCTGCAGGCCCCCGGCCCCGAGCCGCGTCGCACGCTCTCCGAGGCTCTCGACACGGTCGACCAGATCGTCTCCCCGATCGAGGGGGGCGACGGCTCCGCGGCGGGCACGAGCGCGGCCACGGGCTCACGTCCGGCCTCGTCCGCTCCGGCCTCTGGCGCTGCGGCCTCTGCCGCGCCCGCCTCGGCTCCGCCCGCCGGTGACGACCTCCCGGCGTCGGTGCGACCGCCGGTGTCTTCCGCGCCGTCGGTGCTGCCGACCCGCGACGACGACTCGACGGCCGACGACGGTGCGGCCCCCGGGCCGCGTCGCACCGGCGAGGTGCGCCCGGCCTCGTCGCCCGCGCCCACGTCGACCCCGACGGTCTTCCCGCTCGACCTCAGCGACGAGCGGCCGTCGTCGGCGCCGTCCGAGCCCGTCGCGTCCCTGCGGCCGGCGGGGCTCGACCCCGTCGCCCCGACCCCGGTCGTGGAGGCCGCCCCGGCCTCGGTGCCCGAGCCGACCGGCTTCGTGCCGCCGGTGGGGCACTGGACGACGCAGGTCGACGCCCCCGACGACGAGAGCGCCCCCGGTCGCGCGCTCGGCACGCACACGGGCCAGACGAACGCGCTCATCCTCACCGACCAGCAGGTCGCCGACGTCACCGGGGCGCTGAACGCCACCGGCGAGATCATCATCACCGGCTCCATCGACCTGCCCCGCAGCCTCGGCGCCACGGGGTCGCAGGCCCGCATCGACAACTCCGAGATCGACCGCCTGATGGAGGCCGGCGACGCCGAGTCGGCCGACACCGACGCGGCGCCCGTCCGGGCCAGCAAGGCCATCAGCACGCACACCTCCACCCGCTCGGTCGTGCTGGCCGCAGCCCAGCCGGCGGCCAACCGGCTGCCGCTCGTGCTCGGGATCGTCGGGGGCGGCGTGGGCCTTGGTATCATCGGTGTCATCGTCTACGGCTTCTCGACCGGAGTCCTGGGCGGCTGACCTCCGACCCCCACCGGGTCGGCGTGGTGGCGGGCTCGACCCGACCACCGCCTCCTGAACACACTGGCCGTCCCTGACGGTCGCCTCCACCACATCCGTCCCTACCCAGAGGATCCCTTGACAGCCACCCCTCGCGCCATCGAGCTCCTGCAGATCGCCGCCCGCGCCGCAGACGACAAGCAGGCCGACGACCTCGTCGCGCTCGACGTCACCGAGCCGCTGCCCCTCACCGACGTGTTCCTCCTCGCCTCCGGGCGCAGCGAGCGCAACGTCGTCGCCATCGCCGGCGAGATCGAAGACAAGCTGCTCGAGCACGGCGTCAAGACGCTGCGCCGCGAGGGCCGGGCCGAGGGCCGCTGGGTCCTCCTCGACTTCGGCGACCTCGTCGTCCACGTCTTCCACGACGAAGACCGCCAGTACTACTCGCTCGAGCGGCTGTGGAGCGACTGCCCGACCATCCCGCTCGACGTCGTGACCGAGGCTGCGGCCGCTGAGCCGGCCGAGGCTCCTGCCGAGGCGTAGCCCGTCTCGCCCTCCGGGGTGTTCGACCTGACGGAGACCCGGCTGCGGCCGGGTCTCCGTGCGTCCGGGAGGCCGTCGGGGGGAGGTGTACTCGAGGCCTCGAAATCTGTAGTAAGGTTGACGAGTTGCTTCGGAAGGGGCAACGGAACGACAACAGAACATGGGTCTGTGGCGCAGCTGGTAGCGCACCTGCATGGCATGCAGGGGGTCAGGGGTTCGAGTCCCCTCAGATCCACCCGTACGAAGAGGCTCTCCCGCTGGGAGGGCCTCTTCTCGTTTCTGGGGGTGCGTGTGCCCCGCCGCGGGGGGCCGGGCGCGCCTCCCTCGAGGTGTCGCGTCCTGGGGCCCGGGCGTCGATGAGAGCCCAGGACGGGTCGCTTCGTCGTGGTGTGGCCGTCGCGGCCGGGCGGCGCGCTCATCGAGGTGACGCGTTCTGGGTGCTGGGCGAGGGTGTGGGCCCAGGACGGGTCACCTCGTCGTGGTGGGGCCGTGGATGGCCCGGCGCTGCGCGCCGTCCTCTCTCCACCCCAGGAGCCTCACGTGGCCTCGGCGCGCGACGCGGGGCAGCGCGGGTTCGTCGGCCCCGCATAGGTTGCGCGCGGGCGCTGCGCTCATCGAGGTGTCGCGTTCTGGGGGATGGCCCGTGGTGAGGGCCCAGGGCGGGTCACCTCGTCGTGGTGTGGCCGTCGCGGCTCCCGCGGCGCTCATCGAGGTGACGCGTTGTGGGGCCCGGGCGAGGGTGTGGGCCCAGGACGGGTCGCCTCGTCGTGGCGCTGCCACGCGCGGCGCGGCGCGAGCGCGCGTGCCCGTGCGCGGGCCGGGGGGCTGCTGGGGGAGGGCTGTGCATCGGCTCCATGCGGGGACGTGACGGGGTAGACATCAGGCATGACCGACCAGCAGCCCGTCCCGAGCCCGACCCCCGACGACGACGCGACCCGCGCCTCCGGCGGTCCCGCCCCCGAGTCGCGACCGCGCCCCGCCTACGGCGAGTACGCCCCGACCCCGGCGGGCGGCGCCGCCCCCGACGCGGGGCAGGGCCAGGCTCCCCAGGGCGCCCCCGCTCCCGCACCCGCCCCGGGCGTCGTGCCCCCGCAGCCGGGCTACCAGGCCCCGGCCGGCAGCTCGCCCCAGGCGACGCCGGGCCTCCCCGGCATCGGCGCCTTCGCCGGCGGCGGGCACCCGCAGACCCTCGCCACGTTCACGAAGTACGAAGACGCGCAGGCCGCCGTCGACCTGCTCAGCGACGAGGGCTTCCCCGTCGAGAGCGTCTCGATCGTCGGCCACGACATCCGCACCGTCGAGAACGTCGCAGGCCGCCTCACCACCGGCAAGGCCGCCGTGCGCGGCGCCGGTGGTGGCGCGTGGTTCGGCCTCCTGCTCGGCCTGCTCTTCGGCCTCTTCGCGAGCAACGTGGCCTTGATCGGCGTCCTGCTCGTGGCCGTCGGCGCCGGTGCCCTCTGGGGCGCCCTGTGGGGCGCCATCGGCCACGCGGCGACGCGCGGCCGCCGCGACTTCTCCTCCGTGAAGACGATGGAGGCGGGGCGCTACGAGGTGCTCGTGCGCGGCGAGCTCGCCGCCCGTGCGCACCAGGTGCTCGCGACCGGCCGCAAGGTCGCGTAGCCAGACCGGCTCCGACAGCGACACCGACACCGGCACCGGCACCAGCACTGGCACCGGCTTCGGCCCCGCACCGCACACGACGGCGCCCGACCCCGCGAGGGGCCGGGCGCCGTCGTCTCCGTCCGCAGCCCCTACGGCGTGACCATCCCGCCGTTGACGTTCAGCGTCTCGCCCGCGACGAAGCTCGACTCGGCGCTGGTGAGGAACACGTACGCCGGAGCCTGCTCGGCCGGCTGCGCGGCCCGCCCCATCGGCGACTCGCTCGAGCCGAACTCGGGCAGCGTCTCGGGGTCGACGCCGCGCGTGACCTGCAGGGCCGTCCAGGTGGGCCCGGGCGCCACGACGTTGACGCGGATGCCGCGCGTGATGAGCTGCTGCGCGAGCCCCTTCGAGAAGTTGTTGATCGCGCCCTTCGTGGTGGCGTAGTCGAGGCGGTCGGGCGCGGGCACGTACGCCTCGAGCGACGCCGTGTTGACGATGGTCGAGCCGGGCGCGAGGTGCGGCAGCGCGGCCTTGACGATGAAGAACGGCGCGAAGACGTTCGTGCGGAAGGTCTCCTCGAACTGCTCGTCGCTGATCTCCTCGATCGTCGGCTGCCAGACCTGCTTGCCGGCGACGTTGACGATCGCGTCGAGCCCGCCCATGCCCTCGACGGCGCGCGCCACGAGCTCCCGGCAGAAGGAGGCGCTGGTCAGGTCGCCGGGGACGGCCACGGCCTTCCGGCCCGCCGCCTCCACCTGCTCCACGACGTGGCGGGCGTCCTCCTCCTCCTCGGGCAGGTACGACAGGGTCACGTCGGCGCCCTCCCGCGCGAAGGCGATCGCGACCGCGGCGCCGATGCCGGAGTCGGCTCCGGTGATGAGGGCCCTCCGCCCCGTGAGGCGGCCGGTGCCGCGGTAGGTCGCCTCGCCGAGGTCGGGCACCGGGGTCATCGCCGACTGCAGGCCGGGCTCCGGCTGCTGCTGCACCTCGGGGCTGATCACGGGGTAGCGGTGGCGGGGGTCGTCGAACGTGTACTGGTCGCTGGTCATGCCTCCGTCGTACGCCCCGCACCTGCCGGGACGCCGTGCCGTACCCCTCCGCACCACGTGCTCCGGGGGCTGTCAAGGGGGCACCGCGCGCCGCCGTGGGCGACCACGGTGGAGGCGACGAGGCGGGTCGACCAGGTGAGGCCTGCGGAGCGACGGCGAGGAGGCGCGGGGTGGCGACGAGCGTGACGGTGTGGGTCGACGCGTGGCAGCTGGTGCAGGGGCACGACGTCTTCCGGGTCGCCGACGTGGTGAGCTGGCCCGTCACGGTGCCCGCCCCCGGCGCCGACCGGCTGGCCGGGCTGCACGCCCCTGCCGACCCCGACCCCGACCTGCTCGTCGAGCACTACGGCGCCGTGCACCGGGTCAGCACGGTCACGGGCACCGTCGCGGCGATCGGACGGGCGTCGGCACCCGTCGCCGTCGTGCTGCAGCGCCCCGGGGGACGGGCGACGGCACCCGCGGCGTGGAACGTCACCTCGGTGCTGGGCACCGCCGACTGGGACGACCGGGGGCGTGGCGCGTGGTTCTGCGGCTACCTCGTGACGCTGGTCGACGTCGAGCTCGACGGCCCCTGACGGCCGCCCACTGCCCAGCCCGGGGATTCCGTTGGTGCCCCAACGATCGGTACACTCGACGTCATGGCCCGAGCACCCCGAGACCGAGCACCCCGCGACCCGCACGCGCACGGCAGTCGCTTCGGCGACCTCGTCGAGTCGATGAACGCCCGGCTGCGCCCCTACATCGGCGGCGCGCAGCTCGGCCTCAAGAACGAGGCGCCCCCGGTGGCGCCACCGCACGGCGGAGCCTGCCCGCTCTGCGGCGCGCCCATGGACGAGCACGTCGTCGACCGCTCCGGCCCCCGCACGATGGTGCACTGCCCCGGCACCCCCCGAGCCGCCCGGGCCGGCGCGGGCTCGTGAGCGCACCCGGCACCACCGCCGTCGACCCGCTCGCCCTCGAGAGCCAGATCTGCTTCGCCCTCTCGGTCGCGTCCCGCAGCGTCGTCGCCGCCTACCGCCCCGTGCTCGAGCCCCTCGGTCTCACGCACCCGCAGTACCTCGTCATGCTCGCCCTCTGGGAGCACCGGGGGAGGCGCGGTGAGGGCCCCCCAGGCCAGGCCGGCGCGGACGACCGCCCGCTGTCGATCCGCGACCTCGCGCGCCTCCTCCGGCTCGACCCCGGCACCCTCTCTCCGCTCGTGAAGCGGCTGGAGGCGCAGGGCCTGCTCACGAGGCGCCGTCACGTCGACGACGAGCGCACGCTGGCCATCGAGCTGACCGGGCCGGGGCAGGCGCTCCGGGGCGAGGCCGAGGCGATCCCGGGCCGCATGATGCGTCGCCTGGGCGTGACGCGCGACGAGCTGGTCGTGCTGCACCGCACGATGACGAGGCTGATCGCCGCGGCCGAGGGCGACCCGCTCGACGACGGGGCCTCCGCGGGCTGAGCCGGCCCGCGCCTCCCGCAGGCCTGCCCCGCCCCCGAACGCCGACGAGCCAGCCCGGCAGCCCGAGCCGAGCTCGCGAGGGTCAGCCCAGGACGGTCAGCCCCCGGCGCCCCGCCGCGGCAGCGTCGGCAGCGCCGTCTGATCGAGCCAGGCCGCGAACAGCAGCGCCAGCGAGTCGTCGGTCGTGTCGGTGACCTCGTCGCAGAGCTCGACGAAGTCGTCGGTGCTGACGACGCCGTGGCGGTGGCGGGCCGTCCACTCGCGCAGCACGGTGAAGAAGGCGTCGTCGCCGATCGTGAGCCGCAGCGCGTGGAGCGTGAGGGCTCCGCGCTTGTAGACGCGGTCGTCGAACATCGCGTCGGGCCCGGGGTCGCCCACGACGATGTCGTGCGGCGGCAGGGCGAGCCGCAGCCGCGTGCGCTGGGCGTGCGCGTGCGCGGTGGTGCCGCCGTCGTGCTCCGACCAGAGCCACTCGGCGTAGCAGGCGAAGCCCTCGTTGAGCCAGATGTCGCGCCAGTCGGCGAGGCCGACGCTGTTGCCGAACCACTGGTGCGCGAGCTCGTGCGCGATGAGCCGCTCGGTGCCCGACCTCCCGTCGACGTGGTTGGCGCCGAAGACCGCGGCCCCCTGCGCCTCCAACGGGATCTCCAGCTCGTCGGCCGTGACGACGACGGTGTACCCGGGGAAGGGGTAGGGGCCGAAGGCGTCGACGAAGCAGCCCACCATGCGGTCGAGGGGCGCGAAGTCGTGCGCGGCGCGGTCGTGCAGCTCGGGCGGGGCGACGATCAGGCCGGCGACCGGGGCGGCCTCGGTGCCGAGGGCGACGGGGACGGTCTCGTAGCGGCCGATCTGCACGGTCGCGAGGTAGGTCGAGGTCGGCTCGGGCTGCACGTACGTCCAGGTGACCTTGCCGGCGGTGGTGCGGCGGTCGGTCAGCTCGCCGTTGCAGACGACCGTGTAGCCGTGCTCGGCCGAGACGCTGATGCGGTAGCTCGCCTTGTCGGCCGGGCGGTCGTTGCACGGGAACCAGGTCGGCGCGCCCGTCGGTTGGGCGGCCACGATGACGCCGTCGTCGAGCTCCTCCCAGCCGAGCTCGCCCCAGGGGCTCTGCCGGGGGGCCGGCGTGCCCGAGTAGTCGACCCGCACGACCAGCCGGGCCCCCGCCTCCACCGGCTCGGGCAGGGTGACCGTGAGCTTGCCGGCCGTGTGGCGCGAGCGGGCGCGGGCCCCGTCGACCCTGACCTTCTCGACGCGGAGGCCGACGAGGTCGAGCTGCAGGCTCCGGAGGCGCGTGGCGGCCACCGCGGTCACGGTCGCCGTGCCGTCGAGCCGGTTGGTGGCCACGCGGTAGGCCAGCTCGAGGTCGTACGACTCGGCCGACCAGGTCTCGTCGCCGCTGCCGGGGGCGTACGAGGTCACGAGGTGACGGCGTGGTAGTCGGCGAACGTGACCTCGCGCCACGGGCCGATCGGGTTGCCGCTCCAGCGGCTGCCGGCGGGCACGCCCTCGCCGCGCATCACGAGCGAGGCGGGGCCGACGGTCGCGTGCTCGCCGATCACGGCGGCGGGCAGCACGACGCCGTGCGGCCCGAGGGTCGCCCCGGCGCGGAGCGTGACGGAGTCCATGGACATGATTCGATCATGGAACAGGTGGGTCTGCACGACGCAGCCCCGGTTGACCGTGCTGCCGTCGCCGAGCGTGACGAGGTCGGCCTCGGGCAGCCAGTAGCTCTCGGTCCAGACGCCGCGGCCGATCCGGGCGCCGAGGCTGCGCAGCCACCAGACCAGGGCGGGGGTGCCGCTGGCCGCGCGGGCGAACCACGGCGCGGCGCACATCTCGACGAACACGTCGGCGGTCTCGCTGCGCCAGACGAACGACGACCAGAGCGGCTGCTCGGAGGCGCGCACCCGTCCGATCAGCAGCCACTTCGCGGCGGTGCTGACGGCCGCGGCGACGGCCCCCGCGGCGAGCAGCAGGACGGCGCTGAGCAGGGAGGCGGCGAGCAGGCCGAGCGCGTCGGTCACGGCCCAGAGGCCGAAGACGAGGCCGAGGCCGATCAGCACGGTGACGACGACGGGCACGACCCGGCTGAGCTCCCAGGCGACGCGGGCGGCGCGGAGCCGTGCCGGCGGGCGGAAGGTGCGCGACTCGTCGGCGACCGCGACCGTGCGTCGCAGCCGGACGGGCGGCGAGCCGAGCCACGACGAGCCGGCCTTCGACGAGCGCGGGGCCGCCGAGAGCACGGCGACGAGGCCGTCCTTCGGGACCACGTGCCCGGGGCCGGCCATGCCCGAGTTGCCGAGGAAGGCCCGGCGGCCGATCTCGGCCCGGGCGACGCGCAGCCAGCCGCCGCCGAGCTCGTACGAGGCGACGAGGGTGTCGTCGGCGAGGAAGGCCCCGTCGCGGATCGTCGTCATGCACGGCAGCAGCAGCACGGTCGAGGCCTCGACGTCGCGGCCGACGCGGGCCCCGAGGAGGCGTAGCCAGACCGGGGTCGCGAGGCTCGAGTACAGCGGGAAGAGATAGGTGCGGGCGAGGTCGAGCAGGCGCTCGGTGCTCCAGATCTGCCAGCCGACGCGGCTGCGCACGGCCCAGGTGCCCTCGCGGACGCCGAGGGCGAGCAGCCGGACGGCCCCGACGACGACGAGCGCCGCGACGACGCCGGCCAGCAGGGTGCCGGGCACCGCCCCCCCGACGGCCCGCCACCAGGCCTCGCCGAGCGTGGCCGAGCCCCGCACGCCCGCGGCGACGACGGCGCCGCCGGCGGAGAGCGAGGCGACCGGCAGCAGGCTGATCAGCAGCGACGAGACGCCGTAGGCCCACAGCCACCGTCGGGCACGGTCGGGCCGCTCGTCCGGCCACCAGGTGCGCGCCTTGCCGACCCGGGCGGCGGGGGAGCCCGACCAGGCCTGGCCCGCCGGCACGCGACCGAAGACGGCGGAGCCCGGCGCGACCGTGGCGTGCTTGCCGATGCGGGTGCCGGGCAACAGGGTGCTGCGCATGCCGACGGTGCTGCCCGCCCCGATCCGGACGGCGCCGAGGCGCAGCACGTCGCCGTCGACCCACCAGCCCGACAGGTCGACCTCGGGCTCGATCGACGCGCCCCGGCCGACGCGCAGCATGCCCGTCACGGGCGGCAGCGTGTGCAGGTCGACGTCGGGGGCGATGCGCGCGCCGAGGGCGCGGGCGTAGTAGCTGATCCACGGCGCGCCGGCGAGGCCGGTCGCCGCGGTCTGCAGCTGCACCTGCTCGGCGAGCCACAGCCGCAGGTGGACGCCGCCGCCGCGCGGGTGGTCGCCCGCGGCGACCCCGGACAGCAGGAGTCGCGCCGCGGCCACCGAGATCGCCATCCGCCCCGGCGGCGTCACGAACACGACGAGCCCCACGACGAGCAGCCAGGCGTCGACCCGCGGCAGCACGTCGAAGCCGCCCGCTGCTCGCAGCACGGTGGAGGCGGTCAGCGCGATCGTCAGCCAGCGGAGGCCGGCGAGGAGGTGCAGCGGCAGGCCGAGGAGCGTCTGCAGCCACTGGGTGCGGGCGGGGACGGGCAGCGACCGGTGGTGCTCGGTACGGGAGGGACCTGCCGGGTCTCCCGCGACTCCGGCCCGTCTCTGGGCGAGGTCGTCGGCCATCGCGCCGAGGCGCGGGTGCGAGTAGACGTCGGCGACGGTGTACTCGGGGTCGCGCTCGCGGATGCGCGCCACCAGCTGGGCCGCGGCGAGCGAGCCGCCGCCGAGGTCGAAGAAGTCGGCGGAGGCGTCGCCGATCGGGAGGCCCAGGACGGCCTGCCAGTCGGCCGCCAGCAGGGCCTCGTCGGGCCCGAGGGCGCCCGCGCCCGGGCCGCTGCCCGTGCCGCTGCCCGTGCCCGCCGAGCCGTCGTCGGGGGCCTGGTCGGCGAGGGGCCAGGGGAGGGCGTCGCGGTCGATCTTGCCGGAGGTCTTGGTGGGGAGGTCTCCGTCGACGACGGTGAGGAGGGGGACGAGGGCGGCGGGCAGCGCCTCGCGGAGGCGGGCGAGGGCCGCGGCGCGGTCGAGCGTCGGGGCGGGTGCGGCGGCTGTGCCCGCGCCGGTGCCCGTGCCAGCGCCGCCGTGCAGGGCGAGGTAGCCGACGATGACCCGGTTGCCGGCCGACGTCTCGCGGACGGCGGCGGCGGCGCCCGCGACGCCGGGCAGCGCCTGGAGCGCCGACTCGATCTCGCCGAGCTCGATGCGCCGCCCGCCGACCTTGACCTGGTCGTCGGCCCGGCCACGGAAGACGAGCCCCTCCCGGTCGAGCACGACGAGGTCGCCGCTGCGGTAGGCCCGTGACCAGCCGAGCTGCGGGTGCGGGGCGTACTTCTCGGCGTCCTTGGCGGGGTCGAGGTACCGGGCGAGGCCGACGCCGCCGATGATGAGCTCGCCGACCTCGCCCTCGGCGACCGGGTCGCCCGTGGGGTCGACGACGGCGACGTCCCAGCCGAGCAGGGGCAGGCCGATGCGGACGGTCTCGCCCGGCACGACGAGGGCGCCGGTCGCGACGACCGTCGACTCGGTCGGGCCGTAGGTGTTCCAGACCTCGCGGCCGTCGCCGCAGACGCGGTCGACCAGCTCGAGCGGGAAGGCCTCGCCGCCGAAGACGAGCAGGCGCACCGACTCGAGCGCCTCGGCCGGCCACAGCGCGGCGAGCGTCGGCACGGTCGAGACGACGGTGATGCCGTGGGTGACGAGCCAGGGGCCGAGGTCGGCGCCGGTGCGCACGAGGCTGCGCGGGGCGGGCACGAGGCAGGCGCCGCTGCGCCAGGCCAGCCACATCTCCTCGCAGGAGGCGTCGAAGGCGACCGAGAGGCCCGCGAGCACGCGGTCGCCGGGCCCGAGCGGGCCCAGCGGGTCGTCGGCGAGGAAGAGCTCGGCCTCGGCGTCGGCGAACGCGGCGGCTGCACGGTGGCTCGCCGCGACTCCCTTGGGGGTGCCGGTCGACCCTGAGGTGAAGATGACCCAGGCGTCGTCGGCGGGCTCGGGGCGCGGCGGCCGGGCCGGGGCGCCGGGCCCGCGGCGGTCGGCGGTGCTGGCGTGCGGGGCCCGGGCGCCGAAGAGCGGCACGCCCTGGGTCTCGTCCTGCCCCGCGGTGCGGAACACCCCTCCGGCGCCGACGACGCCCGCGACCTGCGCCTCGCCGAAGACCAGGTCGGCGCGCTCCTCCGGGTCGTCGGCGTCGACCGGCACGTAGGCGGCGCCCGCGGTCAGCACGGCGAGGATGGCGACGTAGAGCCGTCGGTCGCCCGAGGGCATCCGGACGCCGACCCGGTCGCCGCGGCCGACGCCGGCGGCGGCGAGGGCGCTCGCGGCGACGGCGACGTGGGCCGACAGCTCGCGGTAGCTGAGGGCGCCGCGCTCGTCCTCGAGGGCGGAGGCCTCGGGGTGGGCGGCGGTGGTCGTCTCGAGCACGTCGACGAGGGTGCGCGGGGCGGCGGCGCGGCCGGAGCGGAGGAAGGGGTCGAGGGGCGTGCCGGCGTCGGGCATGGGGTCTCCGCGGGTCGGGCGCGCGGCGGGCGCGCGGGGGAGGCCTCGGCGTCGAGGGTCTCGCAGGGTCGGTCGGAACCTAGGTCGACGCGGTGACCGGCAGGTGAACGCGGAGCGACGAGCCGTGCAGGGCGGGCCCCGCGAGGGCCGCGAGGAGGCGCGGGTCGGCCCCGGTGCCGGGGGCCGTGCCGACGGCTGCGGAGAGGCCGAGGTCGAGCCCCTCGACCTCGCCGGACCACCGCGCCCGTGACAGGTCGCCCACGTCGACCGCGGCGGGGTCTCGGGTCAGGCCCTCCCCGGAGGACTTGAGCACCGCCTCCGCCCGGACCCAGCGGTGCAGGTCGTCGTGCGGGGTGCCGCTCGTCACCTGCTCGACGTCGACGCCGACGGGGAGGCCCCAGCGGAGTGCCAGCAGGGCGGTGTCGCCGGAGCGGCTGAGGCTGACGTGCAGGTCGTCGCTGTCGACGACGACGGGGCGCCCGTGCGGCCCGCCGCAGCGCCGGCAGGGCTCGCGGCGCCAGGTCACGTCGGCCGGGTGGCGGTCGAGCGCGAGGCCCACGAGGAGGCGCGTGGCGACGTGCGAGAGCAGCCAGCGGTGCCGGTCGGTCGCGTCGTGCAGCCGGGCAGCCCGGGCCCGCTCGTCGGCGTCGAGCCACGCGGACGCGGACGAGCCGGCGGGCAGCGTCAGCCCGTGCGCCCGGGCGAGCCCCGCCGCCGTGTCGTCGAGGCGCATCAGCCAGACGTCGACGCCGTGGTGGGCGGCGGGGACGGAGTGGGGCACGTCGTCATGATCGCAGGCTGGCGGGGCGTGCCGGGGTGTGCGGTGAGCGGTCGTTCATCGGGACACTCTGCGCGACCATGTTCGGCCGGCTGAGGCCAAGTGGTGCCTGGCCTGCGGATTCGCGTATGCCTGTCCCGCAAAAATGCCCGGTGAAGGGGGTACAAACGCTACAGTCCTTGAATGCTCATCGGATACGCGCGTGTGTCGACCTCGGGACAAGATCTCGCAGCACAACGTGACGGTCTTGCAGCACTGGGTGTTGACGATCAACACGTGCATGTGGACCACGGGCTGTCGGGAACAACTCGAGCCCGCCCGGGCCTCCGGGAAGCGCTGGCGGCATGCCGTGCCGGCGACGTCTTGGTCGTCACCAAGCTTGATCGACTTGCCCGGTCGCTGCGCGACGCGACGGACATTGCGGACGAGCTGACAAAAAAAGGCGTCGCCCTGAACCTCGGGGGAGCGGTCTATGACCCCACCGACCCCGTCGGTCGGCTCCTGTTCAACGTCCTCGGCATGGTCGCCGAGTTCGAAGCCGACCTCATCCGCGCCCGCACCCGCGAGGGCATGGCGATCGCCAAGGCCGCCGGCAAGCTCCGTGGTCGCAAGCCCAAGCTCACCGCCTCGCAGGAGAAGCACCTCGTGCAGCTGCACCGCACCGGTGCGCACACCACGAGCGACATTGCCGAGTTGTTCGGCGTTGCCCGGTCGACGGTCTATCGAGCGATCCAAAGAGCAGAGCAGGCCTAGATGGCACCCGGAAGAACGGAACCGCCCCGCCGAGAGCGGCTGAGGAACGGCCGCCGCCGTCCAGCGCCACCGCGGACACGCGCTGAACGAGACGAGTGGCGACGGGCTCGCGCCAACAGTGGAGCTCCTGCCTGGTGGCCTCGATCGTCATTGTGGCTGTGGAGGTGGTTTGTCCGGCCCGTCCTGCGGTTCTTTGAACGCTTCCTACGCTTCGTGTTCGACGGCCTGTAGGACCCAACACTGGTCCATTAGCCCATCGGCCACCGGGGGCGACCTCGTAGGGTCGTTGCATGGATCAGGGCGAAGTTGTCGAGCATGTCGCGCTTAGGGCCCGGTCGGCAGGCCGCCCGGTTGTGGTCGGTATCTCGGGCTTCTGCGGGTCGGGGAAGTCCACGCTTGCGCGCCGGATGGTCGAGGCTCTGCCTGGCGCAGTGAGGATGCGCGGTGACGACTTTCTCGATCCCGCACGCTCTCACCTTCGCTCTGCAGACTGGGACGGAGTGGATCGGCAACGTCTTGTTTCGAGTGTCTTGGAGCCCTTCCGCGGCGAGCTGCAGGGCGAGTTCCGACGGTATGACTGGGCGGTAGGGGCCCTCGGCGCTCCGGAGCCGGTTCCTCGCGCCGAGATCCTCGTCGTCGATCTCATCGGCCTTTTCCACCCTGAGGCCCTGCCTTCCCTCGACGTCACGGTCTGGTGCGATGTCGAGCTCGACGTCGCCGTCAGCCGCGGCATGGCCCGCGACAGGGAACTAGGCCGACGCCACGAGGCGTTGTGGACCGACGTCTGGGCTCCGAATGAACGCGACTTCGCCCAGGAGTTCATGCCGCGAGAGCACGCAGAGATGCTGTACGCATCGTCTCAGTAGGGGATCGACAACTGGACGCCACAGTCGGTACTCGCACCGTGGGTGACAGAGCAACCTCGATGAGCTAGCTCGACGCAGCCCAGAGGACGCCGCAGCCCAAGGTCATGATGAGCACGACTGCACTTGCGCCGAGCCAAGGCTTCGCGGGAGGTGCCCACGTCTGCTTGCCCCATCCATGGTGACGGACGGTCTTCACAAGCCCCACCACGCCGAGGAGGAGACCGATCACAGCCCCTGCAACGAGAGCAAGAAGAATTGGATCGGTCCCCGACATGCGTTGAGCTTATGCGCCCCTCAGCCTTACTCAGACGGTGGTCTGTTGAGGCGATAACGGTGTCGGCTGTTCCCTGCCCATCTGCGGGCAAGGGGCGATGCTAACCCGCTTCCGCAGCCTGCCCACTAGGGGATCCCCCACTGGATCACTTGCTGTGGGGCGAGCGCACTCGGAGAGGACGCCGTCGTGGTCGTTCCGTGTCGTCGGTGAGCGTGGGCGGAAACGGTCCCTAACGTCGTAGCGTCTAGGGATGCAGCAGCCCAGGGGCCTCGATCAGCTCGTATCGGAATGGCGGAGCTCCGGACCAGGACGTGCGCGCTTCGTGCCGGGCTTCGACCCATCAGGTGGAGGAGCAGCGGCGACAGTTCTCGTGCTGATGGAATCACCCGGTCCTGCCACGATCAAGCAGGGCGAGGACGCGATCAGCAGTGAGGACAACCCGGGGCCGACGGCGTCTGCGTTCAGGCGAGCACGGATCGAGTCGGGTCTGGGCAGGAACGTCTACCTGCGATGGAACATCGTCCCGTGGGCCCTTGGTCGGGCGCCGACCGTCACCGATCTCGACGAGGCACGCCCTGCCCTGGCTCAGCTGCTCGTTTCTCTGCCGCAGCTGCGGGCGATCGTGACCTTCGGCACTCCGGCCCTGACGGGCGTGATGAGGTACTTCACCCTGGAACCGCGTGCGAGGGTCGTGCCCGTGCTCGCGGCACCCCATCTGTCGCCGGCGAACGCCACCCGCGCCGGCGAGAAGCACCTGCGGGCCGTCACGGCCCTACGGCACGCTTCGCTTCTCTGATCATCTCGGCGAGGAGTCGGGGCTGTGCTGCGACGCGGCGATCACGGCCAGGAGATCCTGCGCCCCGGCGCTCAGACCGGCCGACCACACGGCGCGGAACGGGCGCCTCAGGTCGACGGCTGCCGGGACGGTGACGAGGCGCCCGGCACGGAGGTCGTCCTCGACCAGCAACGAGCTGATGACTCCCGGACCCACACCGCCGGCGATGGCCGCCCGGATGGCGCCCGTCGACGACAACTGCGCAGCGGGTTCTGCCATCAGGGCAGGGTCGATCCCCAGGGCGAGCTCGAGGGTCCGGCGGGTGCCCGAGCCCGACTCCCGAGACACGAGCGGTGTGGATGCGAGATCCGCTGCCGTCACGGGTTCGGACTTCGATGCCCATGCGTGCCTCGGCGAGACGACGACGAGCAGTTCGTCGACACCCAGGACGGTCGTGGCGAGCCCGTCGGCCTCATCAGGGGTCTCCGTGAACCCGAGGTGCGCGCGCCCCGAACGGACCTCGTCGACGACCCAGTCGCTGTTGCCCGATTCCAGGCGTACCCGGACACGATCCGCTGCCGCTGTCATCCAGCGTGGCATCAGCGCCTCTGACACCGTCTGACTCGCCGCGACGAGGAGAGCGTCGGAGGCGCCGGTCATCAGGGTGTGCAGCGATCGTTCGAAGGTGGTCGCCGCCTCGAGCAGGGGTCGGCCCCACTCGCACACCAGGAGTCCGTGCTCGGTCAGCGCCGAGCCCGCCCGAGAGCGGACGAGCAACGTACGACCCAGCCGCCGCTCGGCGCCCGTGATGCGAGACGACGCCGCCTGCTGGCTGATGCCCACCGATGTCGCGGCCCGGCCCAGACTGCCCGATCTCGAGATCGCCTCCAGCAGTCGGAGCGTCTCGAGATCAACAGGGAGTCCGGTCACAAGGATCGATTGTGACACCACAAGCATCCGCCCGTATCGGCAGCCGGACGCACGTACGAAGATCGAGGCATGCCTGCCGCGATCACACCGACTGTCGCCCCTCCCCGCACGCACGGTCTGTTCCGCCAGCTCGAGCACCGCGGGCAGATCGTGTCGAACCTGACCCCGAACTGGTTCGCGTCGATCATGGGGACCGGCATCGTCGCCAACGCCGCGGCGACCCTGCCGTTGCAGTTCCCGGGGCTGCGCCCTGCCGCGACCATCGTCTGGGCACTGGCCAGCGTGTTGTTGGTCGCTCTCAGCACGGCGACCGTCATGCACTGGGTGCGTTACCGAGCCACCGCGCGGGGGCATCGACTCAATCCGGTGATGGCGCACTTCTACGGGGCACCGCCCATGGCGCTGCTGACCGTCGGCGCGGGCACCCTGCTCTTGGGCAGAGACGTCCTCGGTACGCCCCTGGCGGTCGGCATCGACTGGGTGTTGTGGACCATCGGTACGGTGCTCGGCCTCGTCAGCGCGATCGCGGTCCCGTACCTGACGTTCACCCGGCACGACACGGCCCCCGACAGTGCGTTCGGCGGCTGGCTCATGCCCGTGGTTCCCCCGATGGTGTCTGCCTCGACCGGTGCGCTGCTGCTGCCCTTCCTGCCCGCGGGGCAGGCCAGGCAGAACATGCTCTGGGGGTGCTACGCGATGTTCGGGTTGTCGTTGCTGGCGTCGATCGTGATCATCACGCTGATCTGGTCACGCCTGGCCCAGCACAAGATCGGCCCGGCCGGCATGGTCCCGACCCTCTGGATCGTCCTCGGTCCCCTGGGGCAGTCGATCACCGCGGCCAACCTGCTCGGTGGCAACGCCCACCTCGCCGTCGACCAGGGAACCTCGCACGCCCTGTTCGTCTTCGGGCTCGTCTACGGTGTGCCCACTCTGGGATTCGCCCTGATGTGGGCGGCACTGGCATCGGCCATCACCCGCCGCACCATCCGCCAGGGGCTCCCGTTCTCACTCACCTGGTGGTCGTTCACCTTCCCCGTCGGCACCTGCGTGACAGGCCTGAACGGTCTGGCCCTGCACACGGGACTCGTCGCGCTGCAGGTACTGGCGGTCGTGTTCTACATCGGGCTCGTCGGGGCCTGGGTCACGGTCGCCGTGCGCACCTTCCACGGCAGCGTCATACGCGGAACGCTCCTCGCGCCTCCCCGTCCCCTGCCCTGACCGCGGACGACGAGGGTGCGTGGGGGAGTGGCTCAGATCGAACAGGCGTCGTTCCAGTCATGGCGATAGGCCTCGGGGTCACTGACGTCGACGATGGCCGAGGCGGCGCCCTTGGGCTCGTCACGCGACCGGTAGCTCTCGAACGCCACCGCACTGCGGTCGTTGCTCGCCGGATCACGCACCCCGGAGGCTTCGACCCACAGAGTCCAGTTCCACCGCGTCCGGACGCCAGGCTGCAACGCGCCTTCGCCGACGACCAACAGCACGTCCGTGCCGGCGGGTGAAGACTCGAAGTCTGCGCCCGTGAATGATCGGACCGACGACGTGAGGCCTCTCGCGCTGATCTCCCGAGCTAACTGACTGCCCATGTCCGAGAGATGCTCGCCAGCATCGCCATCCACAGCCACGAT
Source organism: Frigoribacterium sp. NBH87 (assembly GCF_014217665.1). Classification (NCBI taxonomy): domain Bacteria; kingdom Bacillati; phylum Actinomycetota; class Actinomycetes; order Micrococcales; family Microbacteriaceae; genus Frigoribacterium; species Frigoribacterium sp. NBH87. The sequence continues at coordinate 848,155 of NZ_CP043650.1, read as the reverse complement.
GCCTCCACCGGACGGAAGCTGACTCAGCATCTCGGAAACCAAGTCATGGATGACGGTGTTGCTCATGATGCTTTCTCCTGCTCACTCGTTCGTCGAAACGGAAAAGGGAGTCGGCGGCCGCCGACTGATGCGGCTGCACGAAGCGGTCGCGAACCTGATGCAACCACGAGCATGCGCCGACGTTCAGCCCTGTAGAAGCGCGTGCTTGGAGCGCCCGATAGGGGATCGTTCACCGAGATCAGTTTCGGACTGACCCATCGGGACAGCTGGCGCCCCGTAGCTGCGGGAAGGTGGCTGGCCTCCACCGTTGATCGGTGACCGATCATCTGTCGGACACGCCTACGCGAGTCGAGGGTCCTATCCAGACTGGCTTTTGCTCAACGAATCGACCGCTGCCCTAGGGTCGGGGCATGCCTCTTGCTCTCGTCACCGGAGCCGCGCGTTCGAACAGCATCGCTGCGGGCATCGTCCCTCGGCTCGAAGCCGATGGGTGGGAGGTCGTCACCAGCGACCTCGACACGGGTGATTACCCCTGCGACCTCTCGAGCCCGACCGCCCCGATCGCTCTCATAGAGCAAGTTACGAGCGAGCGCGGAACGATCGGCGGACTCGTTCTCAGCCATGCGCACGGCGTCGAGTCCGGCGTGCTGGACACCACCGCGGAGGCCTTCGACCAGCACGTCGCGGTCAACGCCCGCGCATCGCTGCTCCTGATCGCGGCGTTCGCCCGTCACGTCGACGCCGGCGGTGGAGCTGTCGTCGCGTTCACGAGCGACCACACCACCGGCAACCTGGCCTACGGCGCCTCCAAGGGCGCTCTCGACCGCATCGTCATCTCTGCCGCCCGCGAGCTCGGCCCGAGGGGCATCTCTGCGAACGTCGTGAATCCTGGACCGATCGACACGGGATGGATGGATGACGAAGCACGGGACGCGATGACGGCGTGCCACCCATTGGGACGGCCAGGGACACCCCGCGACATCGCCGGCATCACCGCGTTCCTGCTGTCGGACGAAGGACGTTGGATCAGCGGGCAGCTCCTGCGTGCCGATGGCGGTTTCTCCGCGCAGTTCTGATCGAAGTCCACACCCTGAGGGGCGTCTCTTCAACCGGGATCGGCCGGGGTCGGCGCCGAGAGCAGGATGGAGGGGTGAGGGTGATGATGATCGCCGGCCAGACCCTGGCGGTCTCGGCGGACCAGGAAACGAAGTGGCCGTCTCTGGTGGCTGAGGCGCTTCGCGAGGTCGAGGACGGTGAGCGGCAGGTCCCGACCGTGTGGTTCCGCACGGACACACGTGTCAGCGGATCACTGCCCGTCTCCGACGCGTTCCCCGTCTCCTTCGTCGACGACGAGACGCCTCCGAACTTCCTGGGCTCAGTGACGGCCCTGGGCCGAGACGCCGAGCCGCCTGACACGTCCGCGGCCCGATATGCGATCCTCTGCCGCGAGGCTGGGCGAAGGACCGGCGGCGACGTCGTGAGTCTCGGCGGTGTTGCCGGATGATGGGCGCATGACCGTGCCCGTGGAGTCGCCGCCGCCTCGGAGATCGAGGACTGCCGGCGTGCTCAGCGCCTCGGCGGATGCGGAACGGCTCGTTCTCGAGAAGCATCCTGAGCTCCTTCGTCGCGTCGGGGGAGTGCTCGCTGAGTACGAGACCTCAGCGTCGCGCCTCGTTGATCAGCGACGCAGATCGGGGGACGTGACGAGAGCCAGCGAGGTGCGTCCCAGGCACCGCATGAGCGTCCGGGGGCTTCCCGGTGCCCTTTCCTTCATCGCCTCGGTCGTGGTGCTCCAGAATCTGGCCGGTGGGAGGTTCGCTCCGCGGGGTGTCCCGGTGTCCAACATCACGGCTGCCGTGCCGGATCGGCTCGACGTCGTCGCTGTCGTGTGGGCCGCGGTGGCTTTGCTCGCCGCTGTTGTCGGGGTCGTGTGCGCGGGTGGGGCTCGGCCGCCGCACCTCCTCGGAATGACCGCTGTGTTCTCGATGCCGTCAGCGGTCCTCGCGGTGTTCGACGAGTCGACGGCCGTCAACGAGCGTGTCGCGCCGTGGCTCGGGGCGTGGTCGTTGCTGCTCCTCGTGCTCGCTGGTGTGGCGCTCGCCGTGTGGGTGAGGGCAGACCGGCGCCGCTTCGCGGTGACCGGGGGTGCGACGGCTCGGGTCGCCGCGGCACGGTCCGGACTCGAGGTCGAGCATGAACGTGCCGTGTACCGCCTCACCGACCTGATGCCGGTCCGTTCGCCCGAGGGCCGTGCGTTGCGTGTCGACCGAGACCGTGCGGTGGCCGCGGCCCGTCGCTCAGCCGGTGTCCTTCCTGGGGACGGGACCAAGCCCGAGGGGCCGGTGCCTCTCGGCGGCTACGTCCTGGCGGCCCGACACGCGGGCAGGTGCGCCGAGCTCAACGCAGCAGAGTGATCACGTCCCGGGAGGGGATCGCTCTCCAAGCTGTCAGGTCGTGGATCGATTGATCGTGTCGCCGTCCCAGGAGAGGTCGGAGTCCTCGTCGACGGGGAAGGCCTCGAAGCGGCCGTCGGTGAGGATCGCGTGGACGAACGCCTGTGAGCCGGCGACGATCGTGGAGTCCCAGTCGATCTCGGTGGCGAGCACCCAGGCGTGGTCCTCGGGCCAGAGCAGCTGGGGTGACTCGTCCGTCCGGAAGCCGATGTCGACGCCCCAGCCTGGCTCGGCGAGTTCCGTGGTGGTGGTCCGGGCGAGCACGTAGTCGTATCGATCGATGGTCGCAGAGTGGCCGATGAGGTCTTGGCCGCTGCCGCCGACCCAGTACGCCGCGAGGGCGTCGTCGGGTGTCGTGGTCGCGTCGCCGAGCAGTGGTGCCAGGGCAGCGAGCACCTGGGGGTCGAGGCGCCCGACGTCGCTCGTTCCTCCCTGTGGCTCGTCGTGGTCGAGGAGTCGCTCCCACTGCACGAGGGGGTGCATCACCTTCCCGGCGGTGGCCGCGACATCGGCCCAGCGGCGGTGTTCCCAGGCGCCGTTACCGGTGGGGCGCGGATGCAGGATGCGCGCGTAGGCCTCGAAGTCGTACCCGGCGATCGAGCCGACCCGGGCCCAGCCGCCCTGCCGGTACATCCGTCGCCCCAGCCAGGACGCGCGTTCCACATCGTCGGTGATCTGCATGATCGTGACCCTGCCATGCCGGGGAGGCCGTGACGAGGAGGAAGAGGAGGCTTGCGCTGAGTCGCTGCGGGGAGAGAAGGGCACAACCGTCCCGCTGAAGGATCGACGACGGGACTGACCGGGTGTCTCGTCTGGGCGCATCGAGTGGCTGGGTAGAGTCTGGACATGCGCGCAGTCCCGGGGGGCCTCGATCCGTCGGTCGTGACACAGATCGACAGTCGTCTGGCGGGCGTCGCAGCTGAACACGACGTCCGTGTGCCCTGGGCGATCGAGAGCGGCAGTCGAGCGTGGGGTTTCCCGTCGCCGGACAGCGACTACGACTGCCGGTTCATCTACGTTCGCGCGCCGGAGGCCTACCTGTCGCTGTGGCCGTGGCGAGACGTCATCGAGACTCCCCTCGACAGCGTCCTCGACGTGAACGGGTGGGACCTCGCCAAAGCCGTTCGCCTCCTCGTCAAGGGCAACGCCGTCGTGATCGAGTGGCTGCGCTCGCCCATCGTCTACACGGGCGACGAGTCCTTCCGGGACGAGCTCCTCGCCCTCGCCGACGACGTCGTCGAGCGGGCGGCCGTCGGGCGGCACTACCTCCACGTCGCTCACAAACAGCAGGCGGGCAAGCCCACCCTCAAGCGCTTCTTCTACGTCCTCCGGACGACGACTGCGTTGCGGTGGCTGCACGTCCACCCGAACGAGACCGTTCCCCCGATGGACCTGCCGACGCTGCTCGCCGAGGCCGAGGTGTCGAACGACGTCCGTCTCGCGGCTGACACGCTGATCGCCACGAAGGCTCGGACACGGGAGATGGGCACGCAGGCTCCGCCACCGCAGCTCGCGCGGTTCGTCGAGGTGGAGCTGCAGCGTGCCAGCCACTTCGAGACGGATCCCGCCGTGAAGCACCCCGATGAGGTCCGGGCCACGACCGACGCGTACTTCCGGCAGGCCGTGGCCTCGAGCTCTGCCCGGTAGCCGATCGGCCTACGGTGCTGCTGTGACTCGACGGTCGAGGCCCAGGGCAGCGAGGGCGAGGAGTCCGCCGAGGACGGCGCCGATGGTGTTCGTGATCCAGTCGCCGGTGTCGCAGGCGCGTCCGAGGGCCGGGACGATCGCCTGGACGAGCTCGATGAGTGCTGACGTGGCAGTGCCGCCCATGACGGCCAGGACGGGGCGCCGGACGAGCAGGCCCGCAAGCAGGACCGGGGGGATGAACAGCAGCACGTTCGCCACCGTCTCGACGGCTCGGAGCCCGAAGTAGGGAAGCCCGACGGTGCAGGTCACGTCTCGGTCGACCCCGCCCTCCGGGTAGAGGGTCAGGCCGGCGAGGATCACGAGGGAGGCGATGAAGAGAGCCCGGAGCAGTCGCGGCCGCGGCACGATCGCGGCCGCGATGAACGGGCCGGTCAGGACTGCGAGGAGCAGGACGGCGACGGGGAGCCACGGCACCTGCACCAGGAGAGTTGAGAGCACTGACTCACCGTAGTGACCCAGGAGCTGCACGATGGGGGCTCGTTGCTCCGGTCCTGGATGTCCCTGATCTCGTAGCCACGTCGAAGGCTCTGGGTGCCGAGCTTCAGGAATCGCTCGGTCGAGACGCGCTGACGACCGGCAAGGCCCGCCGGCACCGCTACCGTTACCCCATGACCGATCGATCGCTCGTGGACCGATGGACGTTCGTCCTCTGCGGCCTGGCCGTCGTGGCCCTCGTCGTCTGCGTGGTCAGCACGGTCAGTGCCGGTGCGCTGGCCCCGGTCTTCTTCTGGTCCGTGCCGGAGGGCACGGAGATCGTCACGACGAAGGAGCAGTACGAGTCGGTGCTCGTCACCCAGCTGGTCGGCAGGATCGTCGCAGCGGGCACCGTCGTCCTGGGCCTCGGCGCTCTCGTCCTGGTCCTGGTGAGTCGTCGAGCTGGTCGCGCTCGCTGATCGACCGACGCCGACGGCTGAGCCCAGTTCGGCCGTGCCGAGCAACAGTCAGGACGCCGTCACGCGGTCGCCTCGCCGCCCGGGCCGTTGGTGGTGTCCCCGTCCCAGGAGAGGTCGTCGTCGGGGCCGACGTCGAACGCCTCGAAGCGGCCGTCGAGGACGATGCTGTCGACGAGAGCCCGAGTGCCGCCGACGATCGTCGAGTCCCAGTCGATCTCGGTCGCCAGGACCCAGGCGTGGTCGTCGGGCCACAGCAGCTGGAGGGACGGAGACCTGACGTGGGAGAACCACCCGAGTCCGAGGGAGAACCCCCAGTCGGGGTCGGCGAGCTCGTCGAGGGTCGTGCTGGTCAGGACGTACTCGCGTCCCGGCAGGTCGAGCTGTCTCCGGCTGGTGGGCTCGATCCCTCCGTGCCCGGTCCAGAAGCCGGCGACGACGTCGTCCGGCGTGCTCGTCGCACTGGCGAGGAGGGGGACGAGCGCCGCGAGGACGACGGGGTCCAGGGAACCGAGGGACGTCCCCGGTGCGTTCGGGTCCTGGTCGTCGAGGAGGCGGCCCCACTGGACGAGGGAGTGCATGGTCCGCCCGGAGGCGGCTGCGACGTCGGACCAGCGCCGAGCCGTCCAGTCGTCGGACGGCGGCACGCCCCACCCCCGACGGTCGTCGACGTGCCCGCTCTCCCGGGGGTGGAGGATCCGGACGTAGGCGTCGGCACCGTGCCCCGCGACGGAGCCCACGCTCGTCCGGCCGTGCACTCGTCCGGCGAGCCAGTCGCCACGCTCCACGTCATCGATCACGTCCACGGGAGCAGCGTGGCACGGCTCACCGGCGTCCTGCACCACCGTGCGCCCGGCAGGGGGGTCCTGGACGGCTGGAGATCCTCCTCGGGGCGGACGACCCGCGGGCGGTCCTCTCCTACGGTGACGGCATGAGCCGTCCGGATCCTCCTGCCGTCGCCGCCTCGGTCGGAACAGGTCTCGTCGTGGCGTACGCCGTGGTGGGTGCCCTCCAGGTCCTCGTCTGGAACCCGCTCGCCGCGGTCCCGCGCCTGTCGCTGTCGGAGATCCACAGCGAGCTCGACCGCGTGGGCCAGTCGTTCTCACCCGCACCGGTGATCGCCTGGGCCGTGCTCGGCGTGGGCGCCGCGGTCGTCGTGGCGGTGTCGACGATCCGCCGCTCGCGCCTCACCCTCGGTCAGGTCGTCCTGGCACAGGCGCTCGTCCTGGTCGGGGGAGCGCCGTCGCTGCTTCTCGTCTCCTTCGCGCCGGGCATGCAGCTCGCCGACGGCTTCGGCATCAGCGGCTACGACCACTCACCGTGGGCTCGCCCGCTGTACCTGACGAGTCTGCTCGCGATGGTGGCAGCGATCGCTGCCGCGGGGCCCGCCGTCACGGCCAGCCGTGCTCGGCCGAGCGAGTGCGGGCGAGTTCTCTGAGCCTCCGCGCATGACCATGCGGCGGCGGATCGGCTGACCGACGTGAGGGGCCTCACCTCGTCGAGAAGGTGACCGAGCCGCCGTTGATCGAGGTGACCGTGAGGACGGCCTCGTCGCTCGTGTTCTCGACCCTGAGCCCGACGCCGAGGTAGCCGTCGAAGCGGTCCAGCACCTCCGCGGTCGCCACCATGCCCTGAGTCGTCCGCTGCGTGTCGGTGTCGTTCGTCGAGCACCCGGAGAGGCTCGTCAGCCCGTCGACGACCACCCCCAGTGACGCGACGCGGACGGTCATCGGAGCAGCGGTCTTCACACCGTCATGGTCGCAGAGGTCGCAGCGAGAGCGTCCCGCGACGCTGTCCAGGGAGGCGCGGTGTCAGAAGGGCAGGGGAGTCAGCAGCCAGAGGACGAACAGGCACCCGCTGAGCACGAGTCCGACAGTGCCGAGCGTCAGGCCGACAGCGGCGGAGCGCGGCCGGAGGTCGCGGGGCGACGCCAGGTCGTCGCGCGCGACGACGATCGCGGCGACGCCGAGAGCGACCGACGCGACGGCCCAGAGGTCCAGGAGGATGCTCACCCAGGGCAGCAGCGGTGCGCCGATCAAGGCCGGGGCGTTGCCGGCGGCCACCACGAGCGGGCCGGAGACGCTCAGCCCGCCGAGCGGCAGTGCCCACGACCGTGGGGCCGGCGTTCGTCTCAGTGTCGTCACGACGACGTCTCCTCTCGGCAGCGGACCCGGGAGTCCGCCTGAACTCTCCCAGCGACGAGGGGACGGCGATTCCTCCTGGCGGATGATCTTCGCGTCAGAGGGACTCGAGCACGTCGAGCGCCCGCTGCACGCCGTGCTCTCGACGCATGAGGCGGCCCACCTCGGCGGCCCGCCCCCGACGGGTCAGGGCGTCGCCCATCGCGGGCGCGAGGGCACCGGCCGTCAGTCGGCGCAGCGGGACCGCCGCGGCCGCCACCCCCTGTCGGTGCAGCTGGGCTGCCCAGAACGGCTGGTCGGCCGTGACCGGCACGACCACGGCGGGCACTCCGGCCCGCGCGACGGCGTGGGAGGTGCCGGCCCCGCCGTGGTGCACCGCGAGCGTGGCGTGGGGCAGCACGGCGTCGAAGGGCACCGACGGCACCGCCAGCACGTCGGGGCCGCGGTGCTCCGGCGGCAGCGCGAGCCCGCCCCACCCGGTGACGAGCAGCACCCGCAGGCCGTGCGAGCGGGCGGCCGCGACGACCGCCGCGCCGCGGGCCGAGGCGTCGCCCGTCGCCATGGAGCCGAACGAGGCGACGACGACGGGCCCGGCGGCCAGGAAGTCGGTGACGACCGGTCCGCACGACGCGGCCGGCGCCTCCTCGTGCCAGGCCCCCGTCTGGTGCACCTGCTCCGGCCAGTCGTCCGGCCGCGGGAGCAGCACCGGGCTTACGGCCATCAGCGTCGCGCGCGACGGGGAGCGCCAGGACGGGCGCCGCCCGCCCGGCAGCTCGGCGGCGGCGCGCGCCACGTCGCCCTCGAAGAGGCGGGCGGCGGCGCGCGGCACGGCGTAGGTGGACCGGTTGTGGGTGCCGAGGTCGCGGGTGGCGGTGGGGCCGCCGGCGGCGGGGAAGCGCGCGCTGGGGGTGGCCACCGGCGCGAACTCCACGAGCACGCGCGGCACGCCCAGCGCGTCCGCCACCATCGGCGCGGTCAGGACGAGCGGGTGGTGCACCACCACGTCGGGGTCGAACGCGACCGTCTCGCGCACCGCGGCCGCGAGCATGCGCCGCATCGCGGGCCGCACCTCGGCGAGGGCGTGACGCGCGAGGGCCCACGGGGCACGACCGGCGGGGGAGAGCACACGCCGCGCGTCCAGGCCGAGGGGCACGGTGCCCACTCCCTCGGGCGCGCCCGCGTCGTCGGGCAGGGCCAGCCGGACGTCGTGGCCGCGACTCGTGGCGTGTCGGGCCAGCGCGACGAAGGGCTCGACGTCGCCCCGGGTGCCGGCGGTGAGCAGCATGATGCGCATCCGCCCAGTCTGGGCCCGCGAGCCGTGGGCCCGCAGCGCGGCGGGCGGCGTACGGTCGGTCTCGTGACTGACGGTGCTGAGCGGATGTCGCGCGTCGCGCCGTCGGAGAGGGCTGCGACCGTGCGCCGCCTCGTGCTGATCTCACGCCCGGTGCTGTGGATCAACACCGTCGGGTCGGGTCTCGTCGCCGTGTGGCTCACCGGTGCGCTCTTCGACCTGCGGGCGCTGCCGGTCATCCTGTGGCTCACCCTGCCGTTCAACCTGCTCATCTACGGCGTCAACGACATCTACGACCAGGACACCGACGCGGCCAACCCCCGCAAGGGCTCGATCGAGGGCGCGAGGATCGAGCAGTCCGAGGTGCGGCTCATCGCCTGGGCCGTCGCGGTCACCAACGTGCCCTTCCTCATCTGGTTCGCCGTCACGCTGCCGCCGCTCGCGATCGCCGCGATCCTGCTCTACGTCGGCGTGTTCGTCTTCTACTCCGCGCCGCCGCTGCGCTTCAAGGCGCGGCCCTTCGTCGACTCGCTGAGCAACGCGGCCTATGCGCTGCCGCTCGTCATCGTGCCCGCGGCCCTCTCGGTGACGCCGGTCTGGCCCGCCGCCCTCGGCCTGATGGCCTGGAGCGTGGCCAAGCACGCCTTCGACGCCGTCCAGGACATCGTGGAGGACCGCGACGCCGGCATCACCACGACCGCGGTGCGGCTCGGTGCCCGCGGGACGGCCCTGTGGAGCGGGGCCTGGTGGCTCGTCTCCACGGCGCTCTTCGCCGTGGTGAGCGTGCCGGTGGCTGCCCTGAACCTCCTGATCGCCGGCGTCCTCGTCGGGCGCCTGCTGCGCGACCCGTCGCCGGAGACCGGCCACCGCCTGTACCGACTGTCGGTCGCGTTCCCGTACATCGCGGGGTCGTTCGCCGGGGTGCTGCTGCTGGTCTCCATCGTGCTGGTGGGCCGGCCGTGAGCCGCGTGGTCGTCGTCGGCGGCGGGATCGGCGGGCTCACCGCCGCCGCGCTGCTCGCCCACGCGGGGCACCGCGTCACCCTGCTCGAGGCCTCGGCCGAGCTCGGCGGCAAGAGCCGTCGCATCCAGCTGGGGGAGGACCGCATCGACACCGGTCCGTCGCTGGTGACCTTCCCCGCGGTGTGGGACGAGCTGCTGCGGCGGCTCGGCGACGGCGGGCGTGCTCCCGACAGTGCTCGTGACGACGGCCACCTCGACCTCGTGCGCATGCCCGAGGTGGGGCGCTACTACTACGACGGCGAGGAGACCTCGTTGCCGGTCGCGCCCGGGCACCCGTGGTACCCCGCTTGGCGACGCTTCTCCGACCTGCACGCCCCCCTCGCCGACGACGTGACCGAGCTGCTGCTCTCGGACCCGCTCGACCGAGCTGCCCTGCCGGCCCTGCGCCGGCTGCTGGCCGTCTACGGCTCGCGTCTCACCACCCGCGCCTACCTCGACGGCCTGCCGTGGCTGCCGGACGGTCTGCGCGAGATCATCGCGATCCACACCCTCAACGCGGGCGTCTCGCCCTCGCGCACCCCCGCCCTGTACGCGAGCATGCCGGCGATCATGGCCGAGACCGGGGCCTGGGTGCCGCGAGGCGGCGTCTACGAGGTCCTCCTGGCGCTGGGCCGGCTGGCGGAGGCGGCCGGGGTCGAGGTGCGCACCGGCGAGGCCGTCACCCGCATCGAGCGCGGATCCGTCACCACCGAGCTCGGGCACCACGCCGCCGACCTCGTCGTCAGTGCCCTGGACGCCGACAGGCTCGCGACGCTGACCGGCCCGTCCCGCCTGCCGACGCTGCCCCGTCTGCGCCCCCGTGCCCTCTCCTGCTCCGCCGTCGCGGTGTACGGCGTGCTGCGGGAGGAGCTGCCGGCGGACTTCCCGACGCACGGCGTGGTGCTGCCGACGAAGCCCGCGGCGCTCCACCGCAGCCTCGAGGCGGGCGACGAGCCCGCCGACACCATGGTGTTCGTCAACCAGTACCGCGCCGGTGAGGTCTACCCCAACCAGCGCAGCACCGTCGGCATCCTGCTCACCGCGCCCGCCGACGGCGGTCGCTACACGGCCGAGCACCCCTTCGTGCGGCGCGAGGTCGACCGGGTCTCCGCGGCGATGGGGCTCCACGGGCCCCTCACCGACCTCCTCGACGAGCAGCTGGTGCTCGACCCGCAGTACTACGGCGTAGGCGGCGAGCCGCACGGCGCGCTCTACGGAGCCGCGCGCCCGCCGTGGCTGAGCGGTCCGTTCCACCGCCCGTCGTACAACGACCCGTGGCGGCCCTGGCTGTGGCGGGTCGGCGCGTCGGTGCACCCCGGCGGCGGCATCCCCGCCGTGGTGGGCGGAGCGATGATCGCGGTGACCCGGCTGCTGAGGTCGACCCCGGCCTGACATGGGTGCGAGCCGGTCGGCGGGGAGGCTCAGAGGTCCCGCGCGAAGCAGACCGACTCGGGTGATCCGACGTAGGCGCCGAACAGGGGGATGCGCGAGTAACCCTCTCGCTCGTAGAAACGGATCGCGTCCGGCTGGAGCGTGCCCGTCTCGAGTGCGACCTGTCGCGTGCCCAGCTCGCGAGCGGCGTCCTCGAGGGCCCGCAAGAGCCCGGAGGCCACGCCCGACCCCCGCGCGTCGGGCACGACGTACATCCGTTTCACCTCGACGGTGGCTGGTCCCACCACCGTGTCGGCCAGGGGCCGCAGCCCTCCGCACGCGATCGGGCGACCGTCGTCCGCCCGCGCGACGAGGAACACCGGGACGTCGGTCGCCGACGGCGGCGTGCCGGGTTCGTGGTCGTCGCTGCCGTAGCGGGCGTCGAGCTCGACCCGCTGGGCTCGACGGAGGCCGTCGGCGTCCGGGTGGTCGAAGGGTGTCCGCGTGATGGTCCAGCTCATGGTCGTCCTTTCGTGACGCTCGTTACCGTAACAGGCGTTACGATCAGGCGATGAGCAGAACACGAGATGTGTCGGGCGTCCAGCAGCGCCTCTCCGAGGCCGTCTTCACGACCCTCGCCGACCGTGGGCCGGCGGGGCTGACCCTCCGGGCGGTTGCCGAGCGCGCCGGGTGCACGACGGGTCTCGTGCTGCACACCTTCCGGGACAAGCGGGCTCTGCTCCTCCACGCCCGAGAGGTGCTGCACGACCGCACCCGCGTGCGGTCCGACGCGCTCGAGGCCGCGGCCGGCGATCCGGTCGCCGCCGTCCGTGCGGTGGTGCTGGGAGCCCTTCCCACGGACCAAGAACGGCTCGCGGAGGCGCGGGTCTGGGTCGGCTTCCTGGCGGCGGCGCTCGGCGATCCCGTCCTCGAGGAGCGGCACGCTCTCAACAGCAGGGCCTTCGTCGACCGCCTGACACGTCTGCTCGAGGCCGGTGACCAGGGCGATCGCGGCGATCGCGGCGACGCGAGCGTCCGAGCCGCAGCTCTCGTCGCCGCCGTCGAGGGAGTCTCCAGCCTGGCCGCCGGAGACCCTGAGCGGTGGCCCCCGGCCCGTCAGGCGCAGACCCTCGAGTTCGTCCTGGAGTCGACTGCCCGTGTGACGACCGGCTGACGGAGCACCTCGACGACCTCCCGGGGCATCGCTTCCCTCAGCCCCGGCGCTGGTTCGAGGCGCGGTCCTCCGGCTCACCGGTGAACTGGGCGTCGGTGACGTGCTCGAGCCACGTGGTGGTGGCGGAGGGGTCGTCGCCGTTCTCGAGCATCGCGAGGTGCTCCATGAACACCCCGGGGGCCGCGGCGTGGAAGTGCTCCTGGCCGGGCGGGGTGTAGATCGTCTGCCCGGGGTGGACGTCGATGACGTGCCCGTCGCGGGTGCCGAAGCGGCCGACGCCGGCGGTGACGCGGAGGTACTGGCCCTTCTCGTGCGAGTGCCAGGCGGTGCGGGCGCCGGGTGCGAACCGCACGGTGGCGACGACCATGTGCTGGCCGTCCTCGTGCGGCATCGCGATCGGGTCGAGCCAGACGTCGCCGGCGAACTGCTCGGGCGGGTTCTTGGTCGTGGGGGCGACGGGTTCGATGTTCATGCTGACTCCTGGTCGTCGGTGGTGAAGTGCTCCTTCGCGACGCCCATCGCGGCCATGCCGTTCGGCCAGCCGGCGTAGAGGGTCACGTGGGTGATCGCCTCGATCAGCTCCACCCGGGTGACGCCGTTCTCGACGGCGCGGCCCAGGTGGAAGTCGAGCTGCCCCGTGTGCCCGCCGGCGGCGAGGACGGCGACGGTGACGAGGCTGCGATCCCGGGCGGAGAGCTCGGGGCGGTTCCAGACGTCCTCGAAGAGGACGTCGTCGGTGAGGGCGGCGAGCTTGGGGGCGAAGTCCCCGAACGTGCGGCGCCCGCCCCCGATCTGGATCGGCTGGTCGGCCATGGTGGTTCTCCTGTCCGTCGTGTCGTGGAGGGCCACGCGTCGCGGTCCTGTCGTCCACGGAACACCGGACGCGCCGCGGGAGGGAGGCCCTGGCGTGGTCCCCCTGACGGGTCTGCACGGGCGGTCCGGCCTCAGCAGACCCCGACGCATGCCTGGCTCAGGGCGCCGAGGCCGCCGCGGACGCCCCCAGCTGCACCGCCAGCTCGCTGCAGCGCAGGCGGGCCGGAGAGAAGTCGGAGGGCAGGCTCCGGATGATCTCCGCCGCGCTCCTGCCCTGCGAGCTCCCGACCCGGTCGGGCGCCACGTCCGCGTCCCCCTGTGGGTGCAGTTCCTCCCAGGCGTCGAAGATGGCGTCGTCCTCCTCCAGCTGACCGGACTCCTCGATGACCCGCATGAGCGTGGTCTCGAAGGCGTGCCGCTCGGCCGCCACGCGGGCCACCCGCGGGTCGTCGACGGCGACCGTGTCGTCGAGGGCCTCCTCCGCGGCGTCGACGCGGTCGGACTCGGCGCGCAGCTCGGGGTGGAGGGCCAGCGTGAGGAACCGGCCAGCCTGCGCGACCGCTCCGAGCGGACCGAAGATGCGCTCGGTGACGAGCAGCGTGTCGAGGTCGTACTGGCGCAGCGAGCCCTCGGGTGCGGCCTGGAGGCGGTCGGAGACGATGTCGTCGAGCAGCCCCAGGCGGTCGCCGCGGGCGCGCATGCGCTGCACCGCGGCCCGCTTCCGCCGCAGCTCGGCCTCCTGCGCCGCCAGGCTGTCCTCCAGCCGGGCGAGGACGCTCGCGACCTCGCCCTCGACCCCGCCCGGTGCGGCGTCGGTGAACGCGTCGCGGACGTCGTCGAGGGCGATCCCGGCGTCGGCCATCCGTCGGATCCAGAGCAGCCGGATGATCTCGGCGTAGCCGTACCGGCGTCGGCCGTCGCTGCCCCGCTCGCGCTCCGGGAGGAGGCCGACCTCGTGCCAGTGGCGGATGGCCCGGGGAGTGGTGCCGACGAACGCTGCGGCGTCGCCGATCATGACCTGACGGGGCGGAGTCGGGAGGGAGTGCACGGCGGACCTCTCGGAGCGGGGCGGGACGGGACGTGCTCCGAGCAGACCACATGACGCTGCGGCAGGTGCAACCCCGCCTCGGTCAGGCCGCGACTCCTCCTGGCTCGGCCGGCTGCGAGTCGAGCGTCGCCCGACGTCTAGGTTGAGCCTGGTACCGACGGAAGGAACAGCCATGAGCATGGAAGGCGCGGCCTGGAGCTCGCTCTACAAGATCTCGTCAGCCCGCGACGGCGCGCACGGCATCTCACGGGCGTCCGTCCGGCGCATCATGACGTTCGCGGTGCCCTACCGGTCGAAGCTGGTGCTCTTCATCAGCCTCTCGGTGGTCGGGGCCTTCCTCGCGGTCGCGACGCCGGTGCTGGCCGGCCGCGTGGTCGACGTCATCGTCGCGCGGGGCGACGTCTCCACGATCGTGCGGCTCGCCGTCCTCATCGGGGTCGTGGCGATCGCCGACGCCGGCGTCTCGCTCGTCACGCGGTGGTACTCGGCCCGGATCGGGGAGGGCGTGATCCTCGACCTCCGCACCGCCGTCTTCGACCACGTGCAGAAGATGCCGATCGCGTTCTTCACCCGCACCCGGACGGGCGCCCTCGTGAGCCGTCTCAACAACGACGTGATCGGCGCCCAGCAGGCCTTCAGCGGCACGCTGTCGGGCGTCGTCACGAACGTCGTGGCACTCGTCCTGACCCTGATCGTGATGCTCAGCACGTCGTGGCTCGTGACCGTCCTCGCGGTGGTCATGCTCCCGATCTTCCTGGTCCCCGCGCGACGCATGGGCAGCCGACTCGCCGCGCTCCGTCGCGAGGCCGCCGACCACAACTCTGCGATGAGCACGCAGATGACCGAGCGCTTCTCCGCGCCCGGCGCCACCCTCGTCAAGCTGTTCGGCCGCCCGGACGAGGAGTCGGCGGAGTTCCGGGTTCGCGCCGCCCGCGTCCGTGACATCGGAGTCCGGACCGCGCTGCTGCAGTTCGTCTTCGTCACGGCGCTGACGCTCGTCTCCGCCCTGGCCCTCGCGCTCGTGTACGGGCTCGGCGGTGCCCTCGCGCTCGCCGGCCAGCTCGACACCGGCGAGGTCGTCACCCTGGCGCTGCTCCTCACCCGCCTCTACGTGCCGCTGACCGGCCTCGCGAACGCGCGCGTGGAGATCATGAGCGCGGTGGTCAGCTTCGAGCGCGTCTTCGAGGTGCTCGACCTCGAACCGCTCATCCGGGAGAAGGCCGACGCCGCCTCCGTGCCCGAGGGCCCGGTGAGCGTCGAGTTCGACGACGTCCGCTTCGCGTACCCGTCCGCCGACAAGGTGTCGCTCGCCTCCCTCGAGGAGGTCTCGACGCTCGACACCCGGGGCGGCGACGAGGTGCTGCACGGGGTGTCGTTCCGCATCGAGCCGGGCCAGACCGTCGCGCTCGTCGGCACCTCCGGGGCGGGCAAGTCGACGATCGCCCAGCTGCTCTCGCGCCTCTACGACGTCGACGGCGGTGCCGTGCGCCTGGCCGGGGCCGACGTCCGCGACGTGACCTTCGCCTCCCTGAGGCACACCCTGGGGATGGTGACCCAGGACGGCCACCTGTTCCACGAGACGATCCTCTCGAACCTGCGGCTCGCGAGGCCCGAGGCCACCGAGGACGAGGTGTGGGACGCCGTTCGTCGGGCGCGGCTCGAGCCGCTCGTCCGCTCGCTGCCCGACCAGCTCGACACGATGGTGGGGGAGCGGGGTTACCGGCTCTCCGGCGGCGAGCGCCAGCGCATGACCATCGCGAGGCTGCTGCTCGCCCGGCCGCAGGTCGTCATCCTCGACGAGGCGACGGCGGCGCTGGACTCCACGTCGGAGGCGGCGGTGCAGGCCGCGCTCAGCGAGGCCCTCGAGGGGCGGACGGCGATGGTGATCGCCCACCGCCTCTCCACCATCCGCAGCGCGGACCTCATCCTCGTGGTCGAGGACGGCTCGATCGTCGAGCGCGGGACGCACGAGGAGCTGCTGGCCGCGGCCGGGCGCTACGAGGAGCTGCACCGGACGCAGTTCGCCGTGCAGGAGGACGTCGCCGCCGACGAGGACGCGCTGACCGAGCGTCGGTAGGGTCGACACACGACCGCGGACGGGGCACGCCCGGCGTGGTCGGTCCGGAGGGGGACACCACCATGAGGCACGCACGCGCCACCAGGGCCACCACGACCATGAGCGTCATCGCCGCTGTCACGCTCGCCCTGACCGGGTGCAGCACGGAGGCGGACGGCTCGCCGGACGGGACGCCCACGGCGACGGACGTGGCGAGCACAGCATCGGCGGCCCCTGCCCCCATGCCGTCGGCCACGCCCGCGGAGCCCGCCGGCGCGTCGATCCCGACGGACTGCACCGACATCGTCGACCCGGCCACCTACGCCGCGACGATGGGCGAGACGCCGCTCAACGACCCTGACTTCTTCACGGGCCCGACGGGCCAGCTCCAGCCGAGCCCGGCACCCGCGGGCGCCGACCCCTACGAGACCGTGGTGGCCGCCACGCAGCTGACCTGCGGCTGGCGCGACCCGCAGGCGGACATCACCGGCCTGTACGTCGACGTGGCCACGGTGGACGACGCGGCCGCCGCCTCCTACCTGGACTGGCTCGCCGACCCCACGGTCGACACCGAACGGCGGGGCGCGGACGTCGTCTACGACTGCTCCGAGCGCCTCGGCGGCAGCGTGTGCCAGTACACGACGACGGACGAGCAGTACGGCACGGACTTCGCCGAGACCGTCCTCGTGCGCGACGGCGTCGTCGTCACGGTGCGCCAGTCGAACTACCCGACGGACGACCTCCTCGGCGCGATCGTCGACCGCATCTGGGGCTGACCCTCCGCTGGGGTCGTCTCGTCGGAGCGCATCGTCCCGATGACATCGGCATGGCCCCCTGACGCGGGATCGACCGGGGCGGGCGCCTCCGCCAGGATCGTCCGGGGGGAGGCGCGGGTCCTGCCGCAGGGGGAGGGCAGGTCGTCGTGACGTCACCAGGGGAGTCGTCGTGACCGAGGCGCAGCGCGCGATGCTGTGGTGCCTCCCTGTCTTCCCCCTCATGGCCGTCGTCGTGGCCGTGATCAGCACCGACGCCTGGCTCTTCCCCGACGTCGAGCAGCGGGCGCAGCTCGCGGCGGGCTGGCCGGTCGCGGGGGCGCTCTGGTTCCGCGTCGTCCTCGGGTACGTCGGCGCCCTCCTGTGCCTCGGGTTCTCCGTCGCGTTCGGGGTGCTGTACGCCCGGGAGATCCGCTTCGTCCGGGCCGTCCGCCGGCGCGCCGCCGCCGCTGCCCGGGGCGCCGCCGCACCGGGGCGACCTCGCCTCAGCGCCGCGCACCGCGCCTCCTTCGCTGCCGTCCTCGACGGCGACCGCATCCCCCGCGTGATGGTCGTGAGCCCTCGGGGCATCGGGCGGAGCGTCATGGCGGCGGCGTACCTGCGGGTGCTCGACGGGGCCGTGTTCATGGTCGAGGCTCGGGGCGTCTCGCCGCAGGAGGGGCGCGTGAGCCCGCTCGTGCAGCGGGAGGTGGTCGTCGTGATGGGGATGGACAAGGCTCCCGTCGAGATGGAGCAGGTGCCGGCGAAGGTGATGGCGGCACCGGTGCGGGCGGCCGACCTCGTCGTGCGGATCGGCTGCCCCGACTCGTTCCCCGTGCCCCGCGGCACCCCGGTGCTCGACTGGGACGTGCCCGACCCGATCGGGGCCGACCTGCTCGCCGTCCTGACGATCCGGGACGACCTGAAGGGGCGCGTCGAGCAGCTCGCCGCCGACCTGGGGCTCGACCGGCCGTCGCTCGCGCTCCGCGACCGCACGATCCCCCGGCAGCGGGCGAGCGTGGCCGCGGGGAGGGCGACCATCGCGTACCCGGCGCTCGCCGACGACGTCGCGGAGTGGTTCGCGACGGCCGAGGCCCGGCTGCTGGTCGAGATCTCCGACGCCCCGCTCACGGCCGCGACCGTCAACGGTCGGGGCCCGTTCGCCCCGGCCCTCGCCATGCCGTGGCTGGCATCGGTCGGCGCGGCGGAGACGGCCCTCCAGGCCGAGCTCCGCTGGCGGGCGGTCACCGGCGCCGACCAGGCCCGGGCCGAGGAGAGCCTCGCGCTCGTCGTCGAGTGGCTCGAGGGCGCGGGCGTCCTCCGGCCCCTGTCGCCGGAGCAGCGCGACGCGCTGTGCGCGTCGGGGACGGCTCAGCGCGACCACGACCACCCGTTCGACCAGTGGCCCCGGGGCCTGGCCGGCGAGTACCCGGTCTTCGCGGAGGCTCGCTTCGAGGAGGAGGACCGTCGCACCTGGGAGGTGGTGCCGGCCGCGGCGCTGCGCGTCTACCCGGACCTCGCGACGCAGTGGGCGGGGGAGGTCGTGTAGCGGGGGTGGGTCACGGTGTCACACGCCGCCGCCGCCGGCGTCGTCGTCGTCGTGGCCGCCGCGGTCGAGGTCGCGCGGGTCGGCGTCGCGCACCTGCCGACCCTAGCCGCGGCCGCCGGCGCTGCGGCTGCCGTCGCGGCGAGGCGAGCGGCGCGCTCGCCGGCGCCGGTCCGTGATCACCTCGGGCAGCCGGGCGGCCAGGGCCGCCGCGGACCACAGGGTGACGATCGCCGCCAGGCCCAGGGTGAGCACGCTCGTGGCGGTCCACAGCCCGGCCCAGCTGTCGGGCCAGATGCCCCACTCCAGCACAGCGGACCCGATG
Source organism: Frigoribacterium sp. NBH87 (assembly GCF_014217665.1). Taxonomy (NCBI): domain Bacteria; kingdom Bacillati; phylum Actinomycetota; class Actinomycetes; order Micrococcales; family Microbacteriaceae; genus Frigoribacterium; species Frigoribacterium sp. NBH87. The sequence continues at coordinate 829,587 of NZ_CP043650.1, read as the reverse complement.
GCCAGCGCGACCGCGTGGGCCGCCGAGGCAGCGCCTCCGACGAGGGCGCCGAGCACGACGACGGCCGCGACGCCGACGGCCGTGTCGGCGATCCACCCCCGGATGCTCGTCGACGACGCCCGGGCGTACGTGGACGCGTCGCGGCGCAGCTGGTCCACGAACCCGGGGAGCACGCCGGCGGGGTCGACCTCGGCGGCCGAGAACGTCCTCGGGACGAAGAGCAGCCGCAGCAGCCGGTCACGGTCAGCCTCACCGCTCCGCACGATCCAGTCGATGAACGCCTGCTTCTCTGCTGCGGTCGCCATGCCCGGGACGAGCAGCGCCCACCGGCCCGCCTGGTCGGCGTGCCCGGCGGCCCTGTGCAGGCCGGCCAGCTCCGCCCGGGCGTCGAGGTCGCCCGCGTCGCGGTGCAGTCGCTCCCGCAGGGGCCCCCGACCGCTCGACGCACGGGCGTGCGCGCCCGGCGCGGAGGGGTCCATGACGTGATCTTCGCAGAGCGCGACGCCGGTCGCGGGGCAGCGGCGGTGACCGCGCCTCAGAGGACGCCGCCGACGGCCCAGGAGCCGAGGCCGAGGACCCCGAACGCCAGCGCGACGGTGAGGAGGAGCAGGGGCAGGCCGAGCAGGTGCTCGCGGACGGCGCGGCCGAGGCCGTCGCGCGGCTGATCGCCGAGCAGTGCGGTGATGCGTCGCCTGCCCCCGTGGGGGAGCCCGGCCAGCAGGACGACGACCCCGCCGCGCGGCCCCACGACGACGGCGCCGTGCGAGGTCGACGGGGTGCTGAGGACGCGGAAGTCGACGACGCGGCACGACGCGACGGTGAAGCGGCGGCGACCCGTCACCGACGTGACGACCATCTCCGCTCCGTCCCGCCGAGCAGCCCAGGGCGACGCCACCAGGCCGCAGAGCCACGGGGCCAGGATCCCCACCGCGAGGAGGAGGGCGAACGTGACGTTCGGCAGCCAGTGCGCGGGGTACCCGGTCTCGTCCAGGCCCTGTCGCTCCCACCACGGCCGGGTCAGCCGGGTGGCGACCACCAGAGCCGCCGTGAGCGGCACCAGCACCCGCCCCGCCCACACGGCCACCAGGGAGGCCCGGGTCACCTCCCGCGGAGCCGCGTCGGTCGTCGAGTCGCGGTGTGCCGGTGCCGATCCCGGTGCCGGTGCCGGTGCCGGTGTGCCTGTCGCTGTCATGTCGCCCAGATCATCGCACGGGTCGAGCGCGCATCGGCACACGCAGCGGCGGCGGCCGTCAGCGGAGCGGCTGGGGCACGGTCGCGGGGCGCGACCAGCTCACGTCCAGCGAGCCCTCCTCGAGCCGCACCGCGATCTCGGTGCGGAAGGAGTCCTCGAAGTGCCGCGCGGCCCGCTCGTCCGAGACGACCACGTCGACGCGCAGCGAGCCGAGCTCGTCCGTGATGAGCACGGGCCCGTCCGCGAACCGCACCAGGAAGCGGTGGGGCGTGACCGGGACGCTCTCGTAGTCCCGTCGCAGGCTCTGCTCGAGCTGGCGGACGGGGCGGATGCCGGCGGTGGGCCGGACGAGGGCGCTCATGGCGATCATGCGTCGATGGTGCGCCGCCGATGCGACGCGCGCGTGAACGCGACGTGACGACTCGTCGTCGACCCGACCCGCGACTCCTCGGCGCCGCCCGGGCACCGAGATGCCCCGCCCTGGGCCCCCACCGTGCGGCAGGACCCAGGGCGGGGCACCTCGACGTCGTCAGTGGAACTGCGGCACGATCATCCAGAGCCCGTAGAGCACCGCGGCCACGCCCACGGCGAAGCAGGCGAGCCCCGCGGCGGTGGCCGCGGCCGGGCGGCTGACCGGGCCCGGGCCCGCGGCCACGGCCGCCGTCGCCCCGTCGGAGCCCGCACCAGCACCGGCACCAGCACCCGCACCAGCACCCGCTGGCTCCTCCGCCCCGGCCGCGAACGCGCGGATGCCCAGCGCGAACGACGTGACGATCACGGCCGTCGCCGCGAGGGCGACGAGGAAGACGACCACGAAGGCGCCCCAGTCCACTCCGAGGAACACGGTCACTCTCCCTGCTGGCGGGAGGCGCCGGCCGGCTGGGCAGCCGTGGGAGCCTCGTCGCCGTCGTTGACGGTCTCGTGCGTGACGGGGTGCCGCCGCGCGAGGAACGCGAAGGCCAGGCCCCCGCCGAGGGCGAGCAGGGCGACGACGACGAGGCCCGCCGTGCTCGTGCTGGCCAGCCAGGCGGAGACCCCGCCGACCAGAGCGGCCGCGGGCAGCGTGAAGACCCAGGCCGAGGCGATCTTGCCGACGACGCCCCAGTGCACGGTCGCGAGCTTCGCGCCGAAGCCGGCCCCGACGATCGAGCCCGAGGTCACCTGCGTCGTCGACAGGGCGAAGCCGAGGTGCGACGAGATGAGGATGGTGGCCGCCGAGCTGGTCTCGGCGGCGAAGCCCTGTGGGGCCTTGACGTCGGTGATGCGCTTGCCGACCGTCCGCATGATCCGCCAGCCGCCGAGGTAGGTGCCGAGCGCGATCGCGAGCCCGCAGGCGACGATCACCCAGAGCTGCGGGCCGGTGCCCGCGCCCTGGTAGCCCGCCGCGATGAGGGTGAGCGTGATCACGCCCATCGTCTTCTGGGCGTCGTTCGTCCCGTGCGCGAGCGACACCAGCGAGGCGCTCACGGTCTGGCCGTGACGGAAGGCGGCGGTCGACCCGCGGAGGGTCGCCTGCCGGGTGACGCGGTAGGCCACGTAGGTCGCGACGAGCGCGACCACCCCCGCGACGACCGGCGAGATGATCGCGGGCAGCACGACCTTCGACAGCACGACCGCGAAGTCGACCGAGCCGATGCCCGCGCCGATCACCGCCGCGCCGATCAGGCCGCCGAAGAGCGCGTGCGACGAGCTCGAGGGCAGGCCGAGGTACCAGGTGGCGAGGTTCCAGAGCACGGCGCCGACGAGCCCGGCGAAGATCATGACGGGCGTGACCTGCACCCCGCCCTCGCCCTCGCGGATGAGCCCGTTCGAGACCGTGCTCGCGACCTCGGTCGAGAGGAACGCCCCGACGAGGTTGAGCACGGCGGAGATGAGCACCGCGACCTTGGGTCGCAGCGCCCCGGTGGCGACCGAGGTCGCCATGGCGTTCGCGGTGTCGTGGAACCCGTTCGTGAAGTCGAACACGAGCGCCACGACGATCACCAGCATGACCGTGACGAGCACGTCCATCGTCGTCGTCCCTCCGAGGGGCGGCCGGTGCGTCGCGACGGCGGCGCCGCGCCCCCTGCCCGGCCGACGCTAGGCCGGGGCCGGGCCGCCCGCGATGAACGGCGTGTGAACGCTTGCGGTCAGTGCAGTTCCTCGTCCGACTCACGGACGAACTCGTCGACCGTGCCCGAGATCAGCTCCCACGCGGCGCGGAAGGCCACGTCGGCGTCGCCGGCCACGAGCGCCTCCGCGAGGGCGAGGTGCGCGGCGGCGGCGGCCGGCGTCCAGTCGGTGATCGTCGCGCGGGCCTCCTCGACGCGGGTGCGCAGCAGGGCCTCGACCTGCGTGGCGAAGTGCCCGATCACCTGGTTGCCCGAGCCGCGCAGCAGCGCGGTGTGGAAGGCGACGTCGGCCTCGAGGTAGCGGGGCCCGTCGCCGGCGGCGTCGGCCTCGACCATCGTGCGGGCGGCCTCCAGCACGACGGCGGCCTGCAGCGGGTCGGGCGTGAGCGCGCCGAGCCGGGCGGCCATCGGCTCGAGCCCGAGCCGCAGCTCGAGCAGCTCGCGCATCTGGGTGAAGTACTCGGGGCCGCGGCCGCGCCAGAGGATCACCTGCGGGCTCATCAGGTCCCAGGAGGCGCGGGGCAGCACCTGGGTCCCGGTGCGCTGCCGGGGCTCCACCATCCCGAGCGACTGCAGCACCCGGAGCACCTCGCGGAGCACCGACCGCGACACCGAGAAGCGCTCGCTCATCGCCTCGACGTTGAGGATCGTGCCGGGGGCGAGGCGCCCGTCGACGATGTCCTGGCCGAGCGCGTCGACGACGCGGGCGTGGAGCCCGCGGTCGCGGGAGGCGGAGGGGAGTCCGGTCGTCATCGTGGTCTTCCTGAGCCCTCGCGGGCGTCTTGCCGGGGGGAGTCGCCGTGTGGCACACTCCTGGGGTCTGATTAATCTGATTATTCAGATCCGCGCGTCCTCCCAGGATGGCAGACCGGCAGCCCCGGCCTCCACGACCGGCCGACCGACGCCGCCCCGCCGGGCGGTGCGCGCGGGCCCTCCCCAGACGACGAGGTCGCAGAGAAGCGTCCTCGGAAGGACGCGACACCATGACCTCTCCCTCCCCGACCCCCGCCCCCGGCCCCGTGCTCCACGACGCCTCCCGCGACGTGCCGACCGGAGGCACGGCGCAGGTGCCCGAGACCGCGCGCCGCTGGTCGGGCGCCCCCGTGCTCGTCGTGATGGGCGTCTCGGGTTCGGGCAAGTCGACCGTGGCGGCGCTGGTCGCCGAGCGCCTCGGCTGGGACCACGCCGAGGGCGACGACCTCCACCCCGACGAGAACGTCGCGAAGATGGCGGCCGGTGTGCCGCTCGACGACGACGACCGGGCGCCGTGGCTCGACACCGTCTCGTCGTGGATCATCGAGCACGCGATGCAGGGCGTGCCCGGCGTCATCACCTGCTCGGCGCTCAAGCGCAGCTACCGCGACGTGCTGCGCGAGCTCGACGTCGTCTTCGTCTACCTCCGGGGCAGCAACGACCTCATCGGCGGCCGGATGGCCGCGCGCCCCGGCCACTTCATGCCGGCCTCGCTGCTCGACTCGCAGCTCGCGACCCTCGAGCCGCCGCAGGCCGACGAGCGCCACATCGTCGTCGACGCGACGCAGACGCCCGAGCAGGAGGCCGACGACGTCATCCGGCTGCTGGGGCTCTCGCCGACCCGCTGACCGGCACCGCGCCTCCTCTCGTTCACCTGCCGGACGCCCTCCGATCACCGGCGCTCCGTAGCGTCGGGGGCACGACGCGGGCACCGGAGCCGCGGCGCGCGACGGGGGCGGCACGGCATGACGAACAGGGCGACGACCCGCGCGGGGGCGCGGGGGGCGGGCGGCACCGCGACCGGGCCGGTGACGCTGCCGCCGGGGCGCGACCTGGTGCTGCCGGAGGCGGCGGTCGCGATGACCTGGCAGGGCCCGGGCCGCCCGCTGCAGGCCGTCGCCGTGCCGGGGGTGCGGCTGCAGCGCGGCGACGCGCTCGTGCGGGTCGACCTCGCGACGATCTGCGACTCCGACGTGCACACCGTCACCGGGCGGCGGCCGGGCGCGACCCCGTGCGTGCTCGGCCACGAGCAGGTCGGGCGCGTCGTCGACGCCGACCCGCACGCGCGGTCGGTCGACGGGCGCCGGCTGCTGCCGGGGATGCGCGTCGTCTGGTCGGTGGTCGTGGCGTGCGGCCGGTGCGTCGAGTGCCACCGCGGGCTGCCGCAGGCCTGCGCGAGCCTCGAACGGCACGGGCACGCGGCCGTCCGTCGCTCGTGGGAGCTCGGCGGCGGGTTCGCCAGCCACGTCCACGTGCGCCGGGGGGCCGCGGTCGTCGTCGTCGACGACGACGCGGTGCCCGACGAGGTGCTCGCCCCCGCGTCGTGCGCGGTCGCGACCGCCGCGGAGGCCGTGCACCGCGCCTCCTCGCTGCTGGCCCTGGCGGCCGGCGGGGCGGCGGCGGAGGCGCTCCGCGGGCAGGTGGTCGTCGTCTCGGGGGCCGGGGCGCGCGGGCTCGCGGCGACGGCGATGGCGACGCAGGCGGGGGCCCGGGTCGTGGTCGTCGAGGCCTCGGAGTGCCGACGGCTGCTCGCGTGCCGCTTCGGAGCGGCCGCGGTCGCGGACCCGGGGGAGTCGCGGGGCCCGCTGAGCCTCGCCCGCGCGCTCGCGCAGGTGGACCGCTCGGGCCGCCACCGCACCGTCGCCCTCGAGACCTCGGGCAGCTCCGCCGCCGTGGCGCTGCTCGTCGACACGGTCGGCGTGGGCGGGGTGGTCGTGCTCGCCGGGCCGGTCGCGCCCGGAGCGGCCGTGCCGGTGCTGCCGGAGAGGGTGGAGCGGGGGCTGCTCACCCTCACCGGGGTGCACGACTACGCGCCCGCGAGCCTCGTCGCCGCGGTCGCGTTCGTCTCCGAACAGCGGCACCGCTACCCGTTCGCCGAGCTCGTCGAGCACGTCGTGCCGCTCGAGCAGCTCGACGACGCGCTGCGCCTCGCGAGCGCGCCGGGGGCGCCGGTGCGGGTCGGGGTGCGGCCGGGGGGAGTCGGCGGCCGGTGAACGGGCGCCGGGTCAGGCGGCGTCGCCGCGCAGCGACCCGACCATGGCGCGCAGCGCCCGCCGGGCTGCGTCCTCCTCGGCGACGGTGAGGTCGTCGAGCATCCGACGCTCGACCGCCCGCACGGCGGCCGTGGCCCGGGCGAGGTCGCGACGGCCCTCCTCGGTCAGCTGGGCCGGCAGGGCTCGGCCGACCCGCGCCTCCGGCGGTCGTTCCACCGACCCGGCCGCCTCCAGCGACTGCAGCAGCACGTTCATCGACTGCCGGGTGACGAACGCCCCGCGAGCCAGGTCGGAGTTCGACAGGCCCGGTCGCTGCGCCAGCAGCTCGAGGCACGAGTAGTGCGTGATCGTCATGCCGAGGGGGCGGAGGGCATCGTCCATGGCGGCGCGGAGGGCGCTCGCCGCCTCCTTGAGGAGGTAGCCGAGGGAGGTCTCGAGGTCGATGCCGTCTCGGTCTGGACTCATGTCAGCATTCTGACATAGGCTGCGCCATGTCAGGTTCCTGACATTCACCCACCACTCCCGAGGAGACCCCCGTGCCCGTCACCGGCCCCGACTTCATCTCACTGCAGACCCGCGACCTCGACGCCTCCCAGGCCTTCTACGAGCAGTACCTCGGCCTCGTGCGCTCGCCGGCCGGCCCGCCCCACGCCGTGGTCTTCACGACCACGCCGATCGCGTTCGCGCTGCGCGACCTCGTGCCCGGCACCGATCTCGACGCCGTCGAGCAGCCGGGGCTCGGCGCCGCGCTGTGGCTGCACGCCACCGACGTGCAGCAGATCCACGACGCGCTCGTCGTCGACGGGCACCGCATCGTGTCGGCGCCCGTCGACGGGCCGTTCGGGCGGACGTTCACCTTCGCCGACCCCGACGGGTACCACGTGACCCTGCACGACCGGGCCTGACGGCCGTCGGGCCCCGCCGAGTGGTCGCGAACTGTCGCCCCGACCCCGGTCGAGGCGCCGTTCGTGACCACTCGACCGCGACCCGGGCGACGCCGGGCTAGGCCGACGAGGTGCGATCCGCCCGGTAGAGGACGTGGGGCCGGAGGCGGTGGCCCGGCGGCAGGGCCGGGTGCGCGAAGTCGTCGGCCGGGTCGCGCCGCAGGCCGATCCGCTCCATCAGCGCCCGCGAGCGCAGGTTGAGCGCCGCCGTGAAGCTCACGACGCCGGGCAGGTCGGCGCCGGCCGGGTCGAGCGCGTGCCGCAGCACCTCGCGTGCGGCCTCGGTCGCGAGCCCCTGCCCCCACGAGCCGCGACGGAGGCGCCAGCCGATCTCGACGGGATCGACGAGGGCCCGGCCCCCGGCGACGACCTCGAACGACGGACGCGACAGGCCGACGAAGCCGACGAACTCGCCGTCGGCTCGCTGCTCCACCGCCCAGAGGCCGAAGCCGTCGCGCTCGAAGCCTGCCTCGATGCGGTCCACCAGCGCGTCGGACTCGGCGGGCGTGCGCGTCGAGGGGAAGAACTCCATCACGACGGGGTCGGCGTTCATCGCCGCGAACGGGGCGCGGTCGGCGTCGCGCCAGCGGCGCAGCAGGAGTCGGTCGGTGGTGAGCACCCGACGACGCTAGCGCGCCGCCGCGAGTGGTCACGAACTGCTGCTCGCACCCCGGTCAGGGCGCAGTTCGTGACCACTCGACCCCGCCCCCGACCCCGACCCCGACCCCGACCGCGCCCCCGACCCCCGCAGACCGACGAACGACACGGCGGCGCTCCCCCCGAGCAGCACCGCGACCACGACGACGACGCGGTGGAACCCGTCGACGGTCAGCGCGCCTCCCGCGATCACGCCGAGGAAGGCGACGGCGACGAGCCCGGCGACGCGCGAGATCGCGTTGTTGACCGCCGAGGCGATGCCCGACCGGGCCGGCGAGACCTGCGACAGCACCGCCGAGGTCAGCGGCGCCACCGTCACCGCGAGGCCGAACCCGAACAGCACGACGCCGGGCACGACCTGCCACCAGACGTCGATCGGGTCGCGGACGAGCAGCATCCAGACGAACCCGCTCGCCGTGATCAGCGGCCCGACCGTCATGAACAGGCGGGGGCCGTGCGTCGCGGCGAGCGTGCCGAACAGGGTGGAGAAGAGCAGCGACACGATCGTCGTCGGCAGGGTGACGAGCCCGGCGACGGTGGCCGACAGGCCGGCGAGCTCCTGCACGACGAGCGGGATGGTCAGCGTGCCGAGGTTGAGCGCTGCATAGAGGCCCACCGTCGCGAGGTTGCCGACGGTGAACTCGCGGGTGCGGAAGAGGTCGAGCGGCATCATCGGGTGCGGCGTGCGTCGCTCCCAGGCGACGAAGGCCACGAGGGCCACGAGGCCGACGACGAGCGGCACGAGCACCAACCAGGTGCCGAAGCCGACGCGCTGCCCCTCGATCAGCGCGAACACGGGCCCGGCGAGGCCGACCGCCGCGAGCACGGCGCCCACCACGTCGACGCGGGCCGGGGCGTCGGGCGTGCCGCGGTGGGCGTCGCCGGGGAGGCGCGTCATGAGCACCAGCGTCACCGCCACCGGCAGCACCACCACCCCGAAGACCCAGCGCCAGCCGATCGTGTCGACGAGGGCGCCGCCGGTGAGCGGGCCGACGAGGAAGGCGACGCCGGTCCAGGCCGTCCAGCGGCCGATGGCGCGGCCCTGCTCGGGGCCGCTGTAGGTCGAGGTGATGAGGGCCAGGCTGCTCGGCACGAGGAGGGCCGCGGCCACGCCCTGCAGCGCGCGGGCCGTGATGAGCAGGCCGGGGTCGGGGGCGAGGGCCGCGAGCACGCTCGTGGCGGCGAAGGCGACGAGCCCGGCGCGCAGCACCCGGACGCGCCCGAAGGTGTCGCTGAGCGAGCCGGCCACGAGCATCAGCGAGCCGAGCGTCAGCAGGTACGCGTCGACGACCCACTGCTGCAGCGTGAGGTCGCCGCCGAGCTCGCCGGCGACGGCCGGCAGCGCGACCGTCACGATCGATCCGTCGAGGAAGGCCACGAACGACGCGAGCACCGCGACCACGAGGACGATGCGCTGGCCGCGGGCGTCTGTCATGCCCCGAGTCTCCTCCCCGCGGCGGGGAGGCGCGGCTCAGCTCTCGCGCACCACGTCGCCCGGCGACTTGTCGGGTCGCCAGCCGCGCCACGACGGCTGCCGCAGCCGCCCGGTCGACGTCCACTCCGCGAACGACACCTCGCCGACGCGCGACGGCGTGATCCAGTGGGCGTCGCGGGCGTCGGCCGCCGGCACGCCGACGAGCGGGCTGGTCTTCCTCTCGACGCGGCGGAACTCGGTGAGCAGCTCGTCGAGGTCGCGGTCGCGGAACCCGGTGCCGACGCGCCCGACGTACGTCAGCCCGTCGTCGCCCGGCACGCCCATCAGCAGCGAGCCCACCCCGGAGGCGCGGCGACCGTTGCCGGGCCGCCACCCGGCGATCACCACCTCCTGGGTCGCGTGGTGCTTCATCTTGATCCAGGCCCGCGAGCGCCGGCCGGGGCTGTAGGCCGCGTCGCGGCGCTTCGCCACGACCCCCTCCAGCCGGAGGCGCTGCGACGTCCGCATCGCCGCCTCCAGGTCGCCGTCGAAGACGACCGGCACGTCGACCGCGCCCTCCGGCCGCACCACGCGCTCGAGCACCTCGCGGCGCTCGTCGTACGTGCGTCGCACGAGCGACCTGCCCTCGGCGTGCAGCACGTCGAAGAGCAGGTACCGCACGGGCGCGCCCTTCGCCGCGGCCTCCACCTCGCGCGGCTTCGTCAGGCCCATCCGCGTCTGCAGCAGGCCGAAGTCGGGGCGACCGGTCTCGTCGACGGCCACGACCTCGCCGTCGAGCACCGCGCCTCCCTCGCTGTCGACGAGGGCGGCGAGCGCCTGCAGCTCGGGGTAGGCGGGGGTGAGGTCGTTCCCGTTGCGGCTGGTCAGGGTGACGCTGTCGCCCTGGACGACGGCGACCGCGCGGATGCCGTCCCACTTCATCTCGTAGGCCCAGTCGTCGTCGACGTCGGCCGCGGTGCCGGCGACGGCGAGCATGGGGGAGACGGGCTCGAGGTCGCCCGCGTCGCCGCGGGCGCTCGACGAGGGCGACGACCCCGAGGAGTCGCGGGTCGAGCGGGCGGAGCCGCTGCCGGCCCCCGAGCCGATCACCGTCCGGCCCTTCTTCTTCTTCCCTGCGGCGACCCCCGTCGAGCCGTGCCCGCCGTGGCCTCCGTGGCCGCCGTGCCCGTCGGCGCCCCCACCGCCCGCGTCGTCGGCCATGCGGTGGATCAGCCAGTTCTTCTCCGAAGACCCGCCGCCGTGCCCGGTGTGGATGAGGGCGACCCGCCGGCTGCCGCGCTGCTCGCCGTGCAGCACCGCGATGACCTCCTTGCCCTCCCGCCACTTCTCGAGCTCGTACGTGCCGGAGTCCCAGATGGTGACCTCGCCCGCGCCGTACTCGCCCTTCGCGATCGTGCCCTCGAAGGTGCCGTACTCGAGCGGGTGGTCCTCGGTCTGGACGGCGAGGTGGTTCTGGCCGGGGTCGTCGGGCTCGCCCTTCGGCAGCGCCCAGCTGACGAGCACGCCGTCGTGCTCGAGGCGGAAGTCCCAGTGCAGGCGGCTCGCGTGGTGCTCCTGGATGACGAAGCTGCGGCCGTCGCTCGTCGGCGGCGCCTCGGCGGGCACGGGCTCGCGCGTCTTCGCGGGGTCGCGCATCGAGCGGTACGTCGCGAGCCTGTCGTGGCGCTGGCGGGTCTCGCCGTCGCCCGACGGATCGTGCTCGGGCGACTCGGTGTTGCGCATGTCGTCGTGCTGATCAACCGAGCTCGCTCCGCTCACTCGGCGCTGGCGTCGCGGGATCGCTTCGCGATCCTCTGAGCTCCAGCGCGCCGGCGGCACGGGGGTGCCGCTCGACACGTCGGCCAGCGGGTCACCGCGTCGCCGCAGGCGCGCCAGCACCTCGGGGTACTCCAGCTGCCGCAGCTGCCTCGACGCCAGCTCGCGCCAGGTGCGCGGCGTCGCGACCGTCGGCCGCTCGCGCCCGCGCAGCGAGTACGGCGCGACGGTGGTCTTGTTCCCGTTGTTCTGCGACCAGTCGAGCAGCACCTTGCCGCGGCGGTCGGCCTTGCCCATCGTGCTGATCACGAGGTCGGGGTGGTCGGCCTCGACGGCCCGGGCGAGCTCGTGGGCGACGTCGCTGACCTGGGCGCTCGTCTGCCGGCCGTCGAGCCGCGCGTAGAGGTGGACCCCCTTGCTGCCGCTCGTGACCGGCACGAGCTCGAGGCCCATGCCCTCGAGGAGCGGCCGCAGCAGCTGCGCGACCTCGACGCACTCGGCGAGGCCGACGCCCTCGCCCGGGTCGAGGTCGAGCACGAGCCGGTCGGGGTTCCGCGGCGCGCCGCGCGGGCCGAACCGCCACTGCGGCACGTGCACCTCGAGCGCGGCGACCTGGCCGAGCCAGGTCAGCGTCGCGAGGTCGTTGACGAGCGGGTACGTGTTGGCGTGGTCGCTGTGCTGGATCTCGTGACGCGCCACCCACTCCGGCGCCGAGTCGGGCAGGTTCTTCTCGAAGAAGACCGGACCGTCGACGCCGTTCACCCAGCGCTTCCGGGTGGCCGGGCGGCCCTCGACGTGCGGCAGCATCCACTCGGCGACGGCGGCGTAGTAGCCGAGCACGTCGCCCTTGGTCGTGCCCGTGGCGGGGTACAGCACCTTGTCGAGGTTGCTGAGCTGCAGCGTGTGGCCGCCGACCTGCACGCGCTCGCCGCGTCCCTTCGGGCCCATGGCGCGCCTCCTCGTGTCGTCCGTGGCTGGTGGTCTCGTTCTACCCGCTCCGCGCCGCGTCGGGCACGGAGCGGCCCGCCGTCCGACGGGCGGACGGCGGGCCGGCAGGAGGCGCGGTGCCGGTCAGACGGCCGGGGTGCCGCCCGCGATCGTGATGGTCGCGCCGCTCGTGTAGCTCGACTCGGGGCTGACGAGGTGCACGTACGCCGCACCGAGCTCGGCGGGCTGGCCGGGGCGGCCGTACGGGGCCTGCATGCCGAACTCGGAGACGGTCTCGGCGTCCTGCGAGGCGGGCTGCAGCGGGGTCCAGATCGGGCCGGGCGAGACCTGGTTGACGCGGATGCCCTTCGGCGCGAGCTGCTGGGCGAGGCCCGCCGTGAACACGCCGATGGCGCCCTTGGTCAGGGCGTAGTCGAGCTTGTCGGGGGAGGGCTGCGTGCCCTGGATCGACCCGGTGGTGACGATCGCCGAGCCGGGCTCGAGGTGCGGCAGCGCCGCCTGCGTCAGCCAGAAGAGCGAGTAGACGTTGGTCTTGATCGTCTGGTCGATGCCCTCGGTCGTCATCTCGAGGATGTCCTCGTGGCTCTCCTGGTGCCCGGCCACCATCACGAGCGTGTCGAGGCCGCCGAGCTCCTCGACGGCCTTCGACACGAGGTCGTGGCAGTACTGCTCGTCGCTGATGTCGCCGGGGAAGAGCACGGCCTTCCGGCCCTCGCCCTCGAGCAGGTCGCGCACCTCCTCGGCGTCGGCCTGCTCGTCGGGCAGGTAGCTGAGCACGAGGTCGGCGCCCTCGCGGCTGAGCGCGATGGCGGCGGCGCGGCCGATGCCCGAGTCGGCGCCGGTGACGACGCCGCGGTAGCCGACGAGGCGGTCCTTGCCGACGTAGCTGGTCTCGCCGTGGTCGGGCTTCGGGTCCATCCGCCGCGCCTCGCCCGGCAGCGACTGCTCCTGCTCGGGGAAGGGCGGGACGGGGTAGAGGTCGACGGGGTTCTTCTTGTCGTACTGGCTCATGCGGTCCACCGTGCTCCCGCACGCCTCCCCGTGCTCGGCCGTTGTACCCCGAACCCGGTCGTTCGGGGTGCGTTCGGAGGCATGATGACCCCATGCGATCGATCTGGAAGGGCGCGATCACGTTCGGGCTCGTCAACGTGCCCGTGAAGCTCTACAGCGCCACGGAGGACCATGACGTCTCGCTGCACCAGGTGCACGACGCCGACGGCGGGCGGATCCGCTACCAGCGACGCTGCGAGATCTGCGGCAAGGTCGTCGACTACGAGCACATCGACAAGGCCTTCGACGACGGCGACCGCACGGTCGTGCTGACGGAGGACGACCTGAAGTCGCTGCCCGAGGAGCGCTCGCGCGAGATCGACGTGCTCGAGTTCGTGCCGAGCGACCAGCTCGACCCGATCATGTTCGACCGCAGCTACTTCCTCGAGCCGGACTCGTCGTCACCCAAGGCCTACGTGCTGCTGCGGCGCACGCTGGAGGAGACCGAGCGCACCGCGATCGTGCACTTCTCGCTGCGCCAGAAGACCCGCCTCGCCGCCCTGCGCGTGCGCGGCGACGTGCTGATGCTGCAGACGCTGCTCTGGGACGACGAGGTGCGCGAGGCGCGCTTCCCGGTGCTCGACCAGACGGTGCGGATCAGCTCGAAGGAGCTCGACATGTCGGGCTCGCTCGTCGAGTCGCTCGGCGACGACTTCGACCCGTCGCAGTTCGAGGACGACTACCAGGAGGAGCTGCGCAAGCTCATCGACGCCAAGCTCGAGGAGGGCGAGTCGCTCGACACCAACGCGACCTTCGGCCGCAGCGGCGACGACGACGAGGAGGGCGACGGCGGGTCGGACGGCGAGGTCATCGACCTGATGGAGGCGCTGCGCCAGTCGGTCGAGCGCAGCCGGTCGGCGGGGTCGTCACGCGCCCCTGCGAAGAAGCGCACCGGAGGCGCGGGGTCGGCGAGCGGGAAGGCCCCGGCCGAGAAGGCGGCGGCGAAGAAGGCGGCGGCGAAGAAGGCGCCCGCGAAGAAGGAGCCCGCGAAGAAGGCTCCGGCGAAGAAGGAGCCCGCGAAGAAGGCTCCGGCGAAGAAGGAGCCCGCGAAGAAGACCGCGGCGACGAAGAAGGCCAGCTGACCCGTCGGGGCCGTCGCCGCGACCTCAGTGGTCGCGCAGCATCTCGATCAGCTCGTCCTTCTTGAGGTCGCTGTACCCGCTGAGCCCCAGCTCCCTCGCGCGGCCGCGGAGGTCGTCGACGGTCCAGTCGTCGTACGACCCCGACCGGCCGCCCTTCGCCGCGACCTCCTCCTCGCTGCGCCCCTTCTGCGCGGCGGCGTTGGAGATGCGCGCCGACTTCTCCTTCGAGTTCCCCTCCTCGCGCAGGGCCTCGTACATGTCCGGGTTCTTCAGCTGCGGGGGTGTCTCGTCCTTCGGCATGCCCGTGACCGTACGCCGCGTCGGCCGCGCTGTCCCGCCGCCCCGGCGTCGTCCACCCCGTGGGGCGCATGATGGGCCGGTGCCCACCCCCACCAGAGCCGCCGGCCTCGACGCGCTGGAGGACTTCGTCCCCCGCGCCGGCGCCGCCTACGCCCGAGACCGCAACCACGACGACGGGCCCTCCCGCAGCAACGTCTCGGGGCTGTCGCCGTACCTGCGCCACCGCCTCGTGACCGAGCAGGAGGTCGTGGAGGCCGTCCTGGCCCACACCAGCCTCGGGGCCGCCGAGAAGTTCGTCCAGGAGGTGTTCTGGCGCACGTACTGGAAGGGGTGGCTGGAGCAGAACCCCGAGGTCTGGCGGCGGTACCGTCACGACGTCGCCGAGCTCACGGCGGGTGACCTCCCCCCGGGCCACAGCGACGCCGTCGAGGGGCGGTCGGGCATCGAGGCGATGGACGCCTGGGTGCGCGAACTGATCGACACCGGCTACCTCCACAACCACACGCGCATGTGGTTCGCGAGCATCTGGGTGTTCACGCTCGGCCTGCCCTGGCAGCTCGGCGCCGACTTCTTCCACCGGCACCTGCTCGACGGCGACGCCGCCTCGAACACGCTCTCGTGGCGCTGGGTCGCCGGGCTGCAGACGCGGGGCAAGACGTACCTCGCGACGGCCTCGAACATTTCGCGGTTCACCGACGGCCGCTTCTCGCCGGCCGGCCTGGCCACGACGGCCCGCGCCCTCGACGAGGAGGCGCTGCCGGCCCGGACCCCCGTCGACCCGGACGACGTCGTGGGGCGGGTCGGCGACCGGGTCGGACTGCTGCTGCACGAGGAGGACCTCGAGGCCGGCAGCCTGCTCGCCGAGCGGCCCGACCTCGTCCACACGCTCCTGGCCACGGCCGTGAGCGCCGACGCCGGTGCGCGGTCCCCCTCGGGGGTCTCACCCGTCGTCGCCGCCTTCACGGCCGGGGCCGTGGCCGACGCCGCGGCGCGCACGCTGGACGCGAGCGCGCGCCCGGCCCGGGTCCTCGCCGACGCGGCGCCCGCGACGGTGCTGAGCTGGGCGAGGGCCGAGGGCCTCGACACGGTCGTCGTGCCGTTCGCCCCGGTCGGGCCCGTCGCTGAGCGACTGGAGGCGCTGCGCCCCGTGCTCGACGCCGAGGGCATCGCCCTCGTGACGGTCCGCCGCCGGTGGGACGGCACCGCCTGGCCCCACGCCGCCCGCGGCTTCTTCCCGTTCCGCGAGAGGATCCCGGCACTGGTGCGTCAGCTCTGAGCGGAGCCCGGGTCAGGGGCGCCCGCGACCCGCGCGCCCCGGGCCGCTAGCGGCCGAACTCCCACTCGACGACCTCGGGCAGGTCCTCGCCGTGCTCGTAGGCGTAGGCCCGCGCCTCCTCGCGCTTCGCCTCGAACTCGGCGACGAGCTCGGGGTGCTCGTCGGCGAGGCCGGGCACGCGGTGCAGCACGTCGAGCACGAGCCGGAACCTGTCGATGTCGTTGAGCATCGCCATGTCGAAGGGCGTCGTGGTCGTGCCCTTCTCCTGGAACCCGCGCACGTGCAGCGAGTCGTGGTTCGTGCGCCGGTAGGTCAGCTGGTGCACGAGCGACGGGTAGCCGTGGAAGTCGAAGACGACCGGCGCCGAGGTCGTGAACAGCGCGTCGAAGTCGTCGCTCGTGAGCCCGTGCGAGTGCTCCCGCACGTCCTGCAGGCGCATCAGGTCCACGACGTTCACGACCCGTGTGACGAGCTGGGGGAGTCGCTCCTTCAGGATGTCGGCGGCGGCGACGGTCTCCAGCGTGGGCACGTCGCCGGCGCACGCGAGCACGACGTCGGGGTCGACCCCCTCGACCGGCGTGCCCTCCGTGCCCGCCCACTCCCAGATGCCGGCCCCGGCGGCGACGTGCGCCTCCGCCTCCTCCAGGGAGAGCCACGCGGGCGCCTCCTGCTTGCCCGCCACGATGACGTTCACGACGTCGGTGGTGCGGAGGGCGTGGTCGGCCACGGCCAGCAGCGTGTTCGCGTCGGGCGCGAGGTAGATCCGCACGAGGTGCGCCTGCTTGTTGACGACCACGTCGAGGAAGCCCGGGTCCTGGTGCGAGAAGCCGTTGTGGTCCTGTCGCCAGACGTGCGACGAGAGCAGGTAGGTGAAGCCCGAGATCGGGGCGCGCCACTCGATCTCGGCGGCGCTCTCGAGCCACTTGGCGTGCTGGTTGAACATCGAGTCGACGATGTGCACGAACGCCTCGTAGGTGTTGAGCAGGCCGTGGCGCCCCGTGAGCAGGTAGCCCTCCATCAGGCCGTGCAGGAGGTGCTCGCTGAGCACCTCCATCACACGGCCGCTCCGCGCGACGTGCTCGTCGTCCGCCTCGATGTCGGCGGCCCAGACCCGGTCGGTGACGTCGAACACCGGGTCGAGGCGGTTGGACACCGTCTCGTCGGGCCCGAAGAGCCGGAAGGTCTCGGGGTTGTCACGGACGACGTCGGCCAGCCAGCGGCCGAGCACGCGGGTCGCCTCGGCGGTGGTGCGGCGGTCGTCGCTCGTCTCCACGGCGTGCGCGCGGTGGTCGGTGAGCGACAGGTCACGGCGCACGAGGCCGCCGTTCGAGACCGGGATCGCGCTCATCCGCTTCTCGCCCCGGGGGCGCAGCGCGTCGAGGAACGCGGCCGGCGCCCCCGACTCGTCGAAGAGCCCCTCCGCGCCGTACGAGCGCATCCAGGCGTCGAGCTGCTCCCGGTGCTCGTCGTTCTCGCGGACCCCGCTCAGCGGCACCTGGTGGGCACGCCAGGTGCCCTCGACCTTCTTCCCGTCGACCTCCCTCGGGCCCGTCCAGCCCTTGGGGCTGCGCAGGACGATCATGGGCCAGCGCGGGCGCTCGACGCCGTCGCCGGAGCGCGCCTCCCGCTGGATCTCGTCGATGCGCCGGAAGGACTCGTCGAGCGCCGCCGCCATCTGGCGGTGCACCACCATCGGGTCCTCGCCGTCGAAACCGCCCGAGACGACGATCGGCTGGTAGCCGTAGCCGCGGAACAGCTCGAGCAGCTCGCCCTCGGGGATGCGCGCGAGGATCGTCGGGTTGGCGATCTTGTAGCCGTTGAGGTTGAGGATCGGCAGCACGGCGCCGTCGTGGACGGCGTCGAGCAGCTTGTTCGCGTGCCAGCTGGTCGCCAGCGGGCCCGTCTCGGCCTCGCCGTCGCCGATCACGCACACGGCGACGAGGTCGGGGTCGTCGAGCACGGCGCCGTAGGCGTGGCTCAGCGAGTAGCCGAGCTCACCGCCCTCGTTGATCGAGCCCGGCGTCTCCGGCGCGGCGTGGGAGGGGATGCCGCCGGGGGAGCTGAACTGCCGGAAGAGCCGCTCCATGCCCGTCGCGTCGAGGCTGACGTCCGGGAAGAGTTCGCTGTAGGTGCCCTCGAGCCAGGTGTTCGCGACCATCGCGGGCCCGCCGTGGCCGGGGCCGCAGACGTAGAGCAGGTCGCGGTCGTCGCGGCGGATGACCCGGTTGAGGTGTGCGTAGACGAGGCTCAGCGCGGGAGAGGTGCCCCAGTGCCCGAGCAGGCGCGGCTTGATGTCGTCGCGCGCGATCGGGCGCGTCAGCAGCGCGTTCTCCCGGAGGTAGATCTGGCCCACCGTCAGGTAGTTGGCCGCCCGCCACCACGCGTCGACGAGCTCGAGCTCGTCGGGCGTGGCGGGGCTCGCGGGGGCGGCGGGGGACGCGCTGTGGTCGCTCATCGGTTCTCCTCCTGGCGGTGGGTCGGTGCTGCTGGTGGCGGTGCTGCCGGTGTCGGTTCCGCTACTGCTCGCGGCTGGCCTCGTCGGCCCGGTCGTCCGAGGCGTCGTCGACGTCCTCGCCGCGCGCGCGACGCATCTCGTCGATGGTGATCGCGGCGTTGACCAGGGCGAGGTGGCTCAGGCCCTGCGGCATGTTGCCGAGGAACTGCCCGTCGTCGGCGCTGATCATCTCGGTGAAGAGCCCGAGGTCGTTCGACTGCTCGACGAGCTGGTCCATGAGCTCGACGGCCTCGTCGACGCGGCCGACGCAGGCGAGGGCGCCCGCGAGCCAGAAGGCGCAGGCCACGAACGTGCCCTCCTCCTCCGCGACGTCGCTGTAGCGGAAGAGCAGCGGGCCGGCGCCGAGCTCGTCGCGCAGGGCGTCGATGGTGCGCGACATGCGCTCGCCGCGGTCGAACCCGCTCGGCGCGTGCAGCAGCACCGAGGCGTCGATCGCGTCGCTGCCCGGGTACATCAGGTACGCGCCGCGCTCCTCCGACCAGCCGTGCTCGTCGATCCACTCGACGATGAGGTCGCGGTTCGCCTTCCAGTGCTCGAGGTCGTCGGGGTCGGGGTGCATCTGCCCCTGCTCCGCGAGCTCGAGGGCCGAGGTGATGGCCTGCCAGCAGCCCATCTTGCTGCTCACGTAGTGCTGCTCCTCCGGCAGCTCCCACATGCCGCTGTCCTTCTCCTGCCAGCGACGGCACGCGTCGTCGGCGAAGCCGGCCAGCAGGTCGGCGGTCGACTCGTCGAGGATGTTGCCGCCCTCCGCGTACTGGCTCATCACGGCGAGGATGTCGGCGAAGACGCCGAGCTGCAGCTGCTCGCCGGCGGGGTTGCCCTTGTAGACCGGGCCGATGCCGCGCCAGCCCTCGGAGCCGGTCTCGTGGGTGCCGTCGGGCACCGAGCCGTCGAGGCGCAGGAAGATGTGCATCTCGCGCCCGTTCGCCTTGAGCGCCTTGAGCATCCAGGAGACGGCACCGTGGGTCTCTTCGCGGAGGCCGAAGCGCAGCAGCGCGTTCACCGTGTAGGCGAGGTCGCGCACCCACGCGAAGCGGTAGTCCCAGTTCTTGTCGCCCGTGAAGTTCTCGGGCAGGGCCGTCGTCGCCGCGGCCGCGATCGCGCCGGTGGGGCTGAAGATCAGCAGCTTGAGGGCGAGCGCGCTGCGGTGCACCGCCTTCGCCCACGGGCCGTCCCAGCTGAACTCCGTCGACCAGTTCTCCCAGTTCTCGATCGTGCGGTCGACGCCCTGGTCGACCACCCGCGGGTCGGGCAGGTGCAGGGGCTCGTCGTCGACGCCGCAGAGGCAGAGCAGCGAGCGCGAGCCGGGCGACGTGGTGAACGACCCGCGGAACTCGAGCGGGCCGTCGGCCTCGTCGCCGTGGCCGGGCTCGGTCGGGTCGGTGCGGCCGTGCTCGAAGCCCACGAGGGCCAGGTTGATGTCGGCGGCGCGCAGCACCGGCCCGTGCGGGGTGTCGACGCGGCGGATCGGGTGCGTGCCGAACGAGTTGCCCGGCACGACGGCCCAGCGCATCTCGACGCGGCCCCGCAGGCCGTCGACGCGACGGGCCAGCTCGCTCCAGGGCAGCCGGCCGGCCACGCCCGTGATGAGGGCGTCGGTCACCTCGACGATGCCGGTGGAGGTGCGGAAGCGCGTGCGCAGCACGTTGGTGCCGGGCACGTAGGCCCGCTGCACGGTGAAGTCGTCGTCGACCGGTCGCAGCTCGACGCGCCCGCCGGTGCGGGAGTCGACGATGCCGCTGAACACGGGGTCGGTGAAGAGGGACGGCATCGGCAGCCAGTCGATCTGCCCGTCGCGGGCGACGAGGGCGACGGTGCGGCCGTCGCCGATGGCACCGTAGGAGCGCAGGGCGACGTAGCCGTCCTCCCGGGGGTCGGGCGCCTGCCAGGCGTCGGGCTCGTCGCGGAAGGAGTCGGTCGTCTCGTGGACGCTCTCGAGGGTGTCGGTCACCCCTCCTACGGTGCTCTCCCGCGCCTCCTCGCGCTCGGCGCTCGCAGGAGGCTGTGTGCTGGGGGCCGTCGCGTACCCCTGGGGAGGAGCGGGTGGCCAGGTCGGGCGCGTACACGGGAGGGATGACCGACAGCGCCACGCCTCGCCCCCGACTCTTCCTCGACGCCCGGGCGACGCTCGGCGAGAGCCCCGTGTGGGACGTCGACGCGCAGGAGCTCGTCTGGACCGACATCACCCCCGGGCTGCTGCACCGCACCTCCGCCGACGGTCTCCGAGACCGCTCCCTGCCGGTCGACCCGCCCCTCCCGAGCTTCCAGCGACGACGCGGCGGCGGGCTCGTGGCGGCCCTCGAGGACCAGGTCGTCCTCACCGACGACGACGGCGGATCGCTCCAGGTGCTCGCGACGATCGAGCTCGCCAAGGAGGGCATGCGGCTCAACGAGGGCAAGTGCGACCCGTTCGGCGCCTTCGTGGTCGGCGCCATGGACCCGGACGGCGAGCCCGTCGCGGGCCTCTGGCGCGTCGGCCCCGACGGCGACGTCACGACGCTGCGCGACGACTTCACGACCACCAACGGCTTCGAGTGGAACGACGACGGCTCCGAGATCTTCCTCACCGACACCGACCGCGAGACCATCTACCGGGCCTCGTGGGGCGCCGACGGCGCCCTCGGCGAGCTGGAGCCGTTCTCGACGGGCGGCTCGCACGACGGGCTCGCCCGCGACGAGCGGGGCGAGTTCTGGGGCGCCGTGCACGGCGAGAGCGTGGTCGTCCACCTCGACCGCGACGGGGAGGTGCTCGAGCGCGTCGAGTTCCCCGTGCCGCTGCTCACGGGCATCGGCTTCGGGGGCGCCGACCTGCGGACCCTCTTCGTGCTCTCCGCCCGCGAGGGGCTCGACGAGGCGCAGCTCGCCGAGCACCCCCTGAGCGGCGGGGTGTTCGCCCTCGACCTCGACCGGGCCGGGCGGGCGCCGTTCCTCTTCGGCCCGCGCGGCTGAGGCCGCTCCGGCTCAGATCCGGCCCACGAGCCCGTCCCGGTCGACGGCCGTGCCCTCGGCGAGCACGGCCCGGGCGGCGTCGCGGGCGTCCTCGACGTTCCAGAGCAGCACGCCGACCACCGCGCCGTCCGTGAGGTAGTACACGACGGTCGACTCGTCGCCCTCGTCGTCGACGACGGTCTCGAGCGACGCGTCGAGCGTGCCGACGGCCTCGTACGAGATGTCGAGGACCTTCGAGTAGTAGTACGGCGTGTGGTCGTACTCCTCGGCCGAGCCCGCCATGACGCGGCCGACGAGAGCGCCCTGCTCCTTGGCGTTGTCGACGTGCTCGACGCGGCGGCGGCCCAGGATGCGGTCGGGGTAGGAGGCGACGTCACCGGCGGCGAAGACGTCCGGGTCGGAGGTGCGCAGCGAGGCGTCGACGACGACGCCGTCCTCGACCTCCAGGCCCGCGGCCTCGGCCAGCTCCGTCGACGGCGTGATGCCGAGGCCCACCGCGACGGCGTCAGCGTCGAGCGTCGAGCCGTCGTCGAGCCTGACCACGAGCCCGGCCTCGGAGGCCGTGCCGCCCTCGACGCGACGCCCCGTCACCAGGGTGACGCCCGCCTCCTCGAAGGCGGCCTGGAAGCGCGCGGCGACGGCGGCGGGGAACACCGAGCCGCCGAGCACGTCGTCCGGCGTGACGAGGGTCACGCGCGTGTCGTTCTGCACGAGCGCCGCGGCGAGCTCGGTGCCGATGTAGCCGCCGCCGACGACGACGACCCGGCGACCGTCGCCGGAGAGCGCCCGCAGGCGGCGGTAGTCGGCGGCCGTGCGGAAGTGGACCACGCGGTCGTCCTCGGGCAGGTCCAGACGCGTCGGCGAGCCGCCCGTGGCCAGGAGGAGGCGCCCCCACGACACCGTCCGCCCGTCGCTGGTCGTCACGGTGCGGTGCTCGCGGTCGACGGCGGTCACCGAGGTGCGGAGGCGGATCTCGGCCCCCGAGGCCTCGCGGGTGCCCAGGTCGTTGTCGGCCTCGGTGTAGTCGGGGTCGATCCAGAGCTTCTTCGACAACGCGGGGCGGGTGTAGGGCTCGTCGACGTCGTCGCTGACCACGAGGACGGTCGCCTCGGGGTCGGCCTCGTGGATCGCCGTCGCGGCGGCGTCGGCGGTCATGCCGCCGCCGACGACGACGTGGTCGAAGGCCTCGGTGACGGGAGCGGCTGCGGTGACGTCGCCGTCGGGGGTGGTGGTGTCGGTCAAGGTCGTCTCCTGGTCGTGGCGAGGGCACCGCACCGGAGGTCGCGTAGGGGATCTCCGGGGCGGTGCCCAGTCGGTGTGCGCCCGTGGTGCCACGGGCGGAGGCGGTGCTAGTTGGCGATGGCGCCGACGCGGTCGAGGCCCTCCTCGGCCGCCTCCTCGTCGCGCTGACGGGTGCCGGCGTCGGCGGCGTCGCGCTGCGGGTGGCGGTTCTCGGCGCCGGTCATCCAGGCCAGCTGCTCGAGGCGCTCGAGGATGCCGTGCAGCACGTCGGCCGTCGTCGGGTCCTCGTCGTCGATGTCGTCGTGCACGGTGCGGATGGTGTCGGTCGCGGCGTACATGCGGTCGACGATCAGGTCGACGACGGCGGTCGTCTCGACCGGCCCCTCGGGGAACTGCGGGAGGCTCGTGCCGCCGGAGACGACGTTCGAGCGGCCGTCCGGGATGAGGTAGACGGCGCGCATGCGCTCGGCGACCTCGTCGGAGAACTCGCGGGCCGCGTCGACGATCTCGTCGAGCTGCAGGTGGAGGTCGCGGAAGTTCGAGCCGAGGAGGTTCCAGTGGGCCTGCTTGCCCTGGATGTGCAGCTCGATGAGGTCGACGAGGACCTTCTGGAGGTTCTCGCGGAGAGTGTCGGATCCCTGGAACATGGTTCTCCCGTTCGTCGTGGGTCAGTGCGGAGTCGTCGCACCGGTGGGTGCGTGGTGCACGGTAGACCGTCGCCCTCGGCCCGGGTCCAGGCAGCGGGGGACAGACCGGACGTGCGCGGAGGCGCGTCTGGATACCGGTGGGTACCGTCCGGGTGGTATGTTCCGGGGAGCGACCGCGACGTCGCTCGGCCGCCCCGAGGGGCGGGCGATCTGCTCTGAGGGGGGCTCAGCATGATCAACGGCACACCGGGGTTCGACTCCGACGAGATCGCTCGCCTGCGGCGCGAGATCGACAGCGCCTGGGGCGCGTTCGACGCGATCGACGAGATGACGTGGGAGCACCGCGTGCTCGTCGTCCGGTACGTCGTCGGCGCCCTGCCCGACGCGGCCAACGCGGCGGCGCGGGCCGGGTGGGGCGAGGCCGCGCTGTCGCTCCTGCACGACGCGCTCGCCTTCCCCCCGCCGTGGGCGGGCATCTGCACGAAGTGGGAGCACGCGCTCCGCGTCTCGATCGAGGCGGTGGAGTGCGTGGCCTGGCCCGAGGGCTGGCCGCTGGTCGGCGCCTCCGGGGCGGCGGGCGACCAGGGCCTGTCCTCCCGCGTGGCCTAGGGGGCGGCACTCCGGGCGGGGGCGACTCCCTGCGCCTACCGTCGACCCCATGAGCTCCACTCCCACCCGCGGCGAGGGGCACCGTCGGCTCGGCCTCCGGCGCTTCGTCCGCACGCTGCTCTTCGACTACCCCTACGTCGTCCGCGTGCACCTCGTGCCCCGGTCCGCCCGCCGCGTCCCGGCCGACTGGCGCCGCGGCGACCGCGCCCCCGTGCTGCTCCTGCCGGGCGTCTACGAGACCTGGCGGTTCCTCCGCCCGATCGCCGAGCGCCTCCACGAGCTCGGGCACCCGATCGTCGTCGTGCCGGGCATGGGCCACAACCGGCGGCCCATCGCCGCCACCGCGACCGTCGCCCAGCGCATCGTCGACGCGCACGACCTGCGCGACGTGGTCGTGCTCGCGCACAGCAAGGGCGGCCTGATCGGCAAGACGATGATGGTCTCCACCGACCGCGACGGCCGCCTCGCCCGGATGGTGACCGTGAACAGCCCCTTCTCGGGCACGCGCTGGTCGCTGTACCTGCCGAACCGGACGCTCAAGGCCTTCTCGCCCCGCGACGCCGACCTGCTGCGCCTGGCCGACCAGCTCGAGGCCAACTCGCGCATCACCTCGATGGCGTCCGGCTTCGACGCGCACGTGACCGAGGGCAGCGTCCTGCCCGGGGCGACGAACGTGACGTTCCCCGTCGACGGCCACTTCCGTCCGCTCGGGAACCCCGAGTGCATCGACATGGTGGTCGCCGCGGTCGAGCACTGGCCCGACGCCGCGGCGCACGACGCGGGCTGACCGAGGCACCGGGGCGGGCGCCGTCCGGTCCGCCCCGCGGTCAGGCGAGCGCGTCGACCGTCGCGGTGGGCCACTCGACGTGTGCGAAGTGCCCGCACTCGGGCAGCAGCGTCGTGCGGCACTGCGGCAGCACCGCCCGCAGGCGCACGAGGTCGTCGAGCTCCGCGAAGGCGTCGTCGGCGCCCGCCACGGCCGAGGCCGGCCCGCGGTAGGCCGACCAGGCACCCGTGTCGTACCCCGGGGCGGACCGCGTGGCGACGACGAAGGCGACCGGTCGCACCTCCGCGACGAACGCCTCCCGCACCGACCGCGGCACCCGCCGGGCGTGCCGGAACACCGGCGACGCCAGCGCCGTGAGCAGCCCGACGCGGGCCGCGGCCCGGAGGAGCACCGAGGAGGCGCGGGGCAGCACCGTGAACACGCCCCGCAGCAGCACCAGGGCCGGCAGCCGCCGCACCCCGCTCCACGGGCGTGCGGCGGCCTCGAGCGCCGAGAAGGTCGTCGGCGAGACGAGCCCCAGCCGCGTGACCCTCCCCGGGCTCGTCGCCGCGACGTGCAGGGCGACGAGGGCGCCGAGGGAGTGCCCGACGAGCTCGAACCGCTCGGCCCCGACGGCGTCGGCCACCGCGAGGACGACCCGGGCGGCGGCGTCGACGTCGAGGGCGGGCGTCGGCGCGGGCGACCCTCCCCAGCCCGGCAGGTCGACGAGCACGGGGGTCGCGACGGGGCGGCCGGCCTCGGCGGCGGCGCGGAGGTACGGGGTCCAGGTCGTCCACGAGCCCGCCGCGCCGTGCAGCAGGATCGTCACGGGGTCGGCCGGGTCGGCGGGGTCTGCTCGCCGGTGGTGCACGAGCACCGCGCCGTCGGGGGTGGGGACGACCAGTCGGGCGAGCCCGAGCGCCGCGGGGTCGTCGTCGAGACCGAAGGGCGCGTACGCCGAGGGCGCGCGGCCGGGGTCAGGCACCGATGATCTCCTCGCGCACCCGGCGGATGTCCTCGAGCAGGGAGCCCACGAGCACCCAGTGCACGGGGTCGGGGCGGAGCACCTGCACCGGGGCGGTGAGGGCGGGCGCGTCGTCGGGGCCCCCGGGTGCGGCGGGGGCCGTGCCCGCCGCCGGCGTCGCCCGGACGCCCTCGACGTCGCGGGCGAGCAGGCGCACGTCGTGGGCGGCGCGTCGCAGCTCGACCGAGATCTCCTCGACCACCGGGTCGTCGGCCAGCTCGGGCTCGTAGTTGTCGCGCACCGACCGCGTCATGCCGACGACGCGGTTGACGAGCACGGTGAGCCGCACGAGCAGCGCGGCGTCGGCCTGCAGCACCGTGCGCTGTCGGCTGGCCCGCGGGTTGAGCATCAGGCTCTCCTCGCCGGCGGTGACGGCCGCGGCGGCCCGCGCCTGCAGGTCGCGCAGGTCGCGGGCCCGGGTGAGCACGGCCGAGACGCCGTCGGGCGCCGTCGGCGCCTCGAGCACGCCCGCGAGGTCGTCGAGCACGCCGGCCAGGCCGCGCGCCAGGCGGCCCACGGCCAGGTGCGCCGGCGCGAGCAGCACCGGCGGCACGACCAGCGCGTTGACGGCGAGCGCGACGACGGCCCCGATGATCGTCTCGACGATGCGGTCGAGCGCGTAGTCGGGGGTCTGCGCCCCGATGGCGAGCACGAGCATCGCCGAGATGGGCACCTGGTTCGCCGAGCTCGGGGTCAGGCGGAGCGCCCAGGAGACGAGCAGGCTGACCACGACGATGCCGAGCACCACGCCGCTGCCGTCGCCGAGCAGCTGGCCCGCGCCGTAGGCGATCACGACGCCCGCGATCACGCCCACGCTGCGCTCCAGCCCGCGCACGAACGACTGGTTGACGCTGGGCAGCACGACGAGCAGGGCCGCGATGGCCGCGAAGATCGGCAGGGGCTGCTGCACCAGCGCGATCGACGCGAACCAGGCCACGACGACGGCGACGCTGGTCTTCACCACCTGCAGCAGGGGAGTGCGCTTCGTCTGGCGCACCCGCGAGACGATCCTCATGCGGCCAGCGTAGCCAGGCCTCGGCAGATCACGATCAGGTCACCGTGGCGACGTGACGGGCCCGCCTGGCGCCCGCCGCGCCTCCGACGCGCTTTGATGGACGCGTGTGGCCGAACTCCGCTGAGGTGCTCCCCGCGGCCTTCGAGGGCTCCGGGGTCACCGTCGTGGCCTTCCGCCCCCACTCGGTCGAGCCGTCGGGCCACGGGTTCCTCTACGGCTACGAGGTCGACACCGTCGACGCGGCGGGCGTCACCGCGACCGTCCTGACCTTCATCGACACCGACGTCACGGGCGCCGACGCGTCGAGCGTGCTGACCACCGACCCCGGCACGGGCCAGCCCCTCGCCGTGTGGGCCTACCCGGCCGACCCGCTGCTGCCGGCGCTCGCCGGGGTGACCTACCCCGACCGCGTCGAGGAGTCGCTCGCCGCCCTCGGCATCGAGGTCACCGCGCCGACGCTCGCCGTCGCGGCGTACCGGCCCGGCAAGCGCGCCGTCATCCGCCTCGACAGCGCCGAGACGACGCTCTTCCTCAAGGTGATCCGCCCCGACCGGGTCGCGCCGATCGTCGCGCTGCACGCCGCCTTCCGGGCTCAGGGGCTGCCGGTGCCCCGGGTGCTCGCCTCCCGGGCCGACGGCCTCCTGGTGCTCGAGCGCGTGCCGGGCGTGCCGGCCGGGCAGAAGGTCCTCGAGCTGGCCGACGACCCGCGGTTCGTCGCGCAGGTGGTCGAGCTCGGCGTCCGCACCGCCCGGGTCGACGTGACGTCGAGCGCGCAGTCCGACGCCCTCGACCACGGCGCGTGGCACCGCGCGACGCTCCGCAGCGCCCTCCCCGAGCGCGCCGCCGAGATCGACGGCCTCTACGACGAGATCGACCGGCGCCGCGCCTCCTGGGCCGGCGACCCGCGGCGCGTGATCCACGGCGACCTGCACCTCGAGCAGCTCTTCGTGCACCCGGCCGAGCCGTGGCGCGTCACGGGCCTGCTCGACATCGACACCGCCGGGCAGGGGCACCCGGCGCGCGACGCGGGCGCGCTCGTCGCCCACCTCGTCGTCACCGGCCAGTGGCACCGCGGCAACGGCGACGAGGCCGAGGCCCGTGCGTGCGAGCGGCTCGCCGACGAGGTGAGCCGCACCTGGGTCGGGAAGGCGCCCGCGATCGCCGACCGCCTCGCGCCCGCCGTGGCGTCACAGCTGCTCGCGCACGCGGGCGGGCAGGCGACGCTCGGCACCGACAGCGGCCGCCGCAAGGCGGTGCAGCTGCTGGGCGCCGCCTCCGGCACGCTCTGGCCGCGCCCCGTCGCCGCCGTCTGAGCGGCGGACACGCCCCGGCGCAGGTGGCGCCCGGCCCCGTCGACCGCGTAAAGTGGCGCGCAGCACCGTCCGTGTCGGCTCCGACACGGTGCCCCGACCGATCGACAGGCGCAGATCTGAGCGTCGTGCCGGCCCTCGAGGCCCGCCTCGCGCGACGGTGCCCCGGGCGAGGGCCTGGCCTCCGGGCCGTCCGCTCCCGCACGTCCCAGTCGTACGCCCGTGCCGCACCAGATCGACCGCGATCAGCCCCGATCGCCGCGGTGCGCGGTCCCGGCCCCCGCACACCGCGGGTCGGCCGGTGCAGCACCCGTCGTCGCATCGACGACACAGCACCGTCGACGTGACCGTCGACCACGAGGAGGAGCCTTGGCTCGACCAGGCCAGAACCGATCCGGCGGCACCCGCACCGCCCAGCGTCCGCACCGTCGCCGCGAGGTCGACAACGACGGGCTCATCCCCGTGCTCGCCCGCGCCGTGCGCGAGGTCGAGGCCGCGGCCCAGCGGGGGCAGGTCAAGCCCTCCAGCCGCACGAAGTTCCAGGTCATCGCCCTGCTGATGCGCGAGGAGCGCGCCCGGGTGAAGGTCGACAAGGCCATCACCGACGGCGAGCGCGCCGAGCAGATGAAGCGCCTCGACGGCGTCGCGCAGATCCTCGCCAAGACGGCCGCGCGCGACACGTCGCTGATCGCCCTCCTCGGCGAGGACGCCGTCGTCTCCGAGAGCGCCAGGGCGCTGAAGCGCGACATGCAGCTCTCCGCGGGCATGGAGCTCGCCCCGGAGGAGCAGGTCGTCGTGCGTGAGGCCGCACCCGTCGCCCCCGTCTCCGAGCGCCAGGTCGTGCCGCAGTCGGTCGTCTCGCGCCAGCTGGCGAACCCGTTCCTGCCGCCCGACTTCTCGCTCGCCGAGGTCTCGCGCGAGGTGCACCCCGTGCGCCTCGCCAACTGGGAGCTCTTCGGGCCCCTGTTCAAGGCGTTCGAGTACGGCGCCGGCGGTGGCTCGGCGTGCATGCCGCTGCCCGAGCCCAGCACGGTCGACGCCCCCGCCGGCGCGACGCTCATGCACCACCAGGCGCAGCTCGTCGAGTCCGCCCGCCAGGGCCACCGCACCTACCTGCTCGCCGACGAGCCGGGCCTCGGCAAGACCGCCCAGTCGCTCCTCGCCGCGCAGGCCGCCGGGGCCTACCCGCTGCTCGTCGTCGTGCCGAACGTGGTCAAGACCAACTGGGCCCGCGAGGTCCAGCTCTGGACCCCGACCCGCACCGCCACCGTCATCCACGGCGACGGCGACACCCTCGACGCGTTCGCCGACGTCGTGATCGTCAACTACGAGGTGCTCGACCGGCACGTCGGCTGGCTCGGCGACCTCGGCTTCAAAGGCATGATCGTCGACGAGGCCCACTTCATCAAGAACAAGGAGTCGCAGCGGTCACGGCACGTGCTGCAGCTCTCCGAGCGCATCCGCGCCCGCACCGCGCACCCCCTCCTGATGGCCCTGACCGGCACGCCGCTGATCAACGACATCGAGGACTTCCGGGCGATCTGGCAGTTCCTCGGCTGGATCGGCGACAAGAAGCCGGCCGCCGAGCTCATGGAGCAGCTGGAGGAGGCGGGGCTCACCCCCGCAGACCCGGGCTTCTTCCCGTCCGCCCGCGAGATCGTCATCGACCTCGGCATCGTCCGTCGCCGCAAGGTCGACGTGGCCGCCGACATCCCCGCCCGTCGCGTCGCCGACCTCCCGGTCGAGCTCGACGACGAGGCCGGCCGGTCGATCCGCGAGGCCGAGCGCGAGCTGGCCCGCCGTCTCGTCAGCCGGTACCGCTCCGCCCTCGCGGCCCGCACCTCCGGAGCCAGGGTCGAGGGCATCGACCACGACCTCGTGCGCCAGGTGGCGAAGTGGGAGCTGGAGGACGCCAGCAGCTCGAGCAGCGGCGAGAACGTCTTCAGCATGGTGCGCCGCATCGGGCAGGCGAAGGCCGGCCTCGCGGCCGACTACACCGCTCAGCTGGCCCGCAACGTCGGCAAGGTCGTCTTCTTCGCGAAGCACATCGACGTGATGGACACCGCCGAGCAGACGTTCGCGAAGCGGGGCATCAAGTACGCCTCGATCCGCGGCGACCAGACGCCGGCCGTGCGCCAGCGTCAGATCGACGCGTTCGTCGACGACCCCGAGGTCGAGATCGTCGTGTGCTCGCTCACCGCGGCGGGCGTCGGCCTCAACCTGCAGGTCGCCTCCAACGTCGTGCTCGCCGAGCTGTCGTGGACGGACGCCGAGCAGACCCAGGCGATCGACCGCGTGCACCGCATCGGCCAGGAGGAGCCCGTCACCGCGTGGCGCGTCATCGCGGCCCAGACGATCGACACGAAGATCGCCGAGCTCATCGACAGCAAGGCCGGCCTCGCCGCCCGTGCCCTCGACGGCGACGACAGCGAGGTCGTGGACTCGGCCGACATCCAGCACAGCGCGCTCGTCGCGCTGCTCACCGAGGCGCTCGGCGGCTAGCCGCGCAGCGCGCCGGGCCGTCCGCCCGGCGCGCCGCGGGCCGCTGCGGGCCCCGTGCCCGTGCGGCTCCCAGCGGCGGCGCGTTCGGTGGGGTGACCACCCCGAATGAAGGAGCACCCCGTGCCGGAAGTCCAGGGCTACGCCCACGTCGCCATCACCGTGTCCGACCTCGACCGCAGCCTCGCGTTCTACGAGTCGCTGCTCGGCGCCCCGCCGGTCGGCCGCATCGAGCTCGACGGCCTCGACCGCCGGTTGTTCTCCGTCGGCGGCGGGCAGATCCTCGGGGTCACCGCCTACACCGAGGGCAAGGCCGTCCCGTTCGACCCGACCGTGCCGGGGCTCGACCACATCGGCCTCGCCGTCGCCGACCGCGACGGCGTCGTCGCCTGGCAGGAGCACGCCCGCTCGGTCGGCATCGACTCCCACCTCGAGGACCCGGAGTTCGGCACCACGCTGATGGTGAAGGACCCGGACGGCAACCAGATCGAGTTCTTCGCGGCCGCACCGCAGGGCTGACGCGACCCGCACGCGACGACGCCCCGCGCCTCCCTCGGGAGGCACGGGGCGTCGTGTCGTCTCGGCGCCCGCCCTCGGGGGCGCGACGCGGTCGGCCCGCTAGAGGCCGAGCTTGGCCTGCACGTCGGCGAGCGAGGGGTTCGTGGCGGTGGAGCCGTCGGGGAAGATGACGGTCGGCACCGTCTGGTTGCCGCCGTTGACGCTCTCGACGATCTCGGCGGTGCCCGGCACCTCCTCGATGTTGACCTCGGTGAAGCCGATGCCCTGCTTGCCGAGCTGCTGCTTGAGGCGCGCGCAGTAGCCGCACCACGAGGTGCTGAACATGGTGATGGTGCCCGCGTCGGGCACGTAGGAGGTGGCGGTGTCGGTCATCGTCCAAGGCTAAGCCCAGGAGCCGGGGAGGCGCGGGGGAGTTGGCTGGGAGCAGGTCGCGACGAGCGCCCCCGCGGGCCCGCCGTCGATCGCCCCACGACCTCGACGAAGGAGACACCCCATGGCAGACACGGTCGCCGACCAGATCATCGCGCAGCTCGTCCAGGCGGGGGTCCGCCGCATCTACGGCATCGTGGGCGACAGCCTCAACCCGATCGTCGACGCGGTGCGCCGCACGGGCGGCTCGGAGGCGGGCGGCATCGACTGGATCCACGTCCGCAACGAGGAGGCCGCGGCGTTCATGGCGTCGGGCGACGCCCAGATGAGCGGCGAGCTCGCCGTCTGCGCGGGCTCGTGCGGCCCCGGCAACCTGCACCTCATCAACGGCCTCTACGACGCGCACCGCAGCCGCGCGAAGGTGCTCGCGATCGCCAGCCACATCCCGAGCGCCATGATCGGCTCGGACTACTTCCAGGAGACGCACCCCGACCGGCTGTTCGTCGAGTGCTCGGGCTACAGCGAGATGATCTCGACCTCGGTGCAGTCGCCGTCGGTGGTCGCCGCGGCGATCCGCCACACGCTCGCCGGGCACGGCGTCAGCGTGGTGACGCTGCCGGGCGACGTCGCCGAGCTCGACGCCGAGGGCGCGACGCCCCCGCACCTCACGACCCGGGCGCCCGAGCTGGTGCCCGCGCAGGAGGACGTCCAGGCCCTCGCCGACGCGATCAACGAGGCCGGCACCGTGGCGTTCTTCGTGGGGGAGGGCGGCCGCGGCGCGCACGACGAGATCATCGAGCTCGCCGGGCGGGTGGGGGCGCCGATCGGGCACAGCCTGCGCGGCAAGGACGTCATCCAGCACGACAACCCCTACGACGTCGGCATGACCGGCCTGCTCGGCTACGGCGCAGCGCACGCGGGCATCCACGACGCCGACCTGCTGGTGCTGCTCGGCACGGACTTCCCGTACCCCCAGTTCCTCCCCGACGGCGACCAGGTGCGCATCGCCCAGGTCGACGTCGAGGCCGCCGTGATCGGGCGGCGCGCGACGGTCCACGTGCCCGTGCACGGGGCCGTGCTCCCGACCCTGCGGGCGCTCGCCCCGCTGGTGCGAGACAAGAAGAGCCGCAGGTTCCTCGACAAGACGCTCAAGAAGCACGACAAGCTGATGAACGGCGTCGTCGGGGCGTACACGAAGAAGGCCGACGCCCTCGTGCCGATCCACCCCGAGTACGCGGCCTCCATCCTCGACGAGGTCGCGGCCGACGACGCGATCTTCACCGCCGACACGGGCATGTCGAACGTCTGGGCGGCGCGCTACGTCACCCCGACGGCCGGCCGCCGCATCTTCGGCTCGTACCTGCACGGCTCGATGGCGAACGCCCTGCCGCACGCGCTCGGCGCGCAGTTCGCCCACCCGGGCCGCCAGGTCGTGTCGATGTCGGGCGACGGCGGGCTCTCGATGCTCATGGGCGAGCTGATCACGGCGAAGATGTACGAGCTGCCGGTGAAGATCGTCGTGTTCAACAACTCGACGCTCGGTCTCGTGAAGCTCGAGATGCTCGTCGACGGCTACCCCGACTTCGGCGTCGACGTGCCCTACGTCGACTACGCGGCCGTGGCCCGGTCGATCGGCATCCACGCCGTGCACGTCGACCAGCCGGGCGACCTCCGCGACGGCTTCGAGGCCGTCTTCGAGCACGACGGCCCGGCGCTGATCGACATCGCCACCGACCCGCAGGCGCTCTCGCTGCCGCCGGCGATCACGGGCTCCCAGGTGAAGGGCTTCTCGCTGGCGATGTCGAAGATCGTCATGAACGGAGGCGCGGGCGAGGTCGTGAAGATGGCCCGCTCGAACCTGCGCAACGTCCCGCGCCCCTGACCCGCGCCTCCGGCGGTGCGCGCCGAGTGGTCACGAGCTGCTCCTCCCGGTGACGGGAGCGGCAGATGGTGACCACTCGGGCGGCCGTGCGCGGCCTGAGGCTGCCCAGAGCGGCCTGAGGCGGCCTAGTTGCCGGCGGCGGGGGCGGAGCGCGCCACGAGGCGCTCGACCGCGGCGATCGGGATCCCGATCCAGTCGGGGCGGTTGCGGCTCTCGTAGATCGCCTCGTAGACGGCCTTGTCGATCTCGAACGCGTCGAGCAGGGCCCGCTGGGCCCGCACGTCGACGCCCGACGACGCCACGTAGCCGTCGACGAACGCAGCGCGGGCGTCGTGCGCCCAGGTGCCGACGTCGACCGGCGGCGTCTGCTGCGCGAGCGACCCCGCGACGTAGTCGAACGACCGCAGCATGCCGGCGACGTCGCGCAAGGCCAGGTCGGGGCGCGAGCGCTCGGGCATCGGCCGCAGGGGCTCGCCCTCGAAGTCGAGCAGCGTCCAGCCCCGCGTCGGCGACTGGAGCGCCTGGCCGAGGTGCAGGTCGCCGTGGATCCGCTGGAGGCGCGGCCAGGTGAGCGCACCGGCCGCGTCGTAGACCCGCAGGATGGCGTCGGCGTGGGGGGCGATCTCGGGAACCTCGCGGGCGGCCGTCGTGATGCGGCGCCGCATGCTGACGAGGGCCCCGTCGACGGCGTCCTGGTCGGCCTCGACGGTGCCGAGCTGACGCGCGAGCGTGGCGTGCACCTCGGCGACGGCGACGCCGAGGTCGTGGGCCTCGGTCGTGAAGCCCCGGCCGGCGGACGCCGCGTCGAGGGCGACGCGCCAGGCGTCCTCCGAGCCGGCCAGGAACTCCTGCGAGAAGGCGAGGTGGCCGCTCGCGACGCCGCCGTCGCGGCCCGGGTCGGGCCACGTGGCGTGCAGCGAGCCGAAGGTCGTGGGCACGCGGGTGCTGCCGCCCTCGGTGAGCGCCGCCTGCGTCGTCACGTCGGGGTTGTCGCCGTGGTGCAGCACGCGGAACACCTTGGCGATGGCGTGCTCGACGGGGCCGCCCGTGACGTCGTAGATGATCGACGTGTTCGACTGCTCGCCCGAGAGCACGCGCGAGCGGGTCACGGTGCCGGCGGCGACGTGCAGCGTGCCGTCGACCGCGACGTCGGACCCGTCGACGTGGCTCGTCGACGACAGCAGCTCGAAGAGGTGCCGCGCGTACGCCGGGTCGTGGGGGGCGTCGTAGAGGTAGAGGTCGTCGGCCGAGCCGATGAAGGCCGCGTCGCCGCCGGGCAGGGGGCTGCGGCGGGCCACGACGGGCACCTGGTAGAGCACGGGCACGTCGGGGGCCTCGTCGATGACGAGGAGCGTGATCGCGAGCACGCCGTCGAGGTCGGCCTCGAACGACCCGATCACCCGGATCGCAGGCGTGCGCCCCTTCGTCGCGTACCAGCGCTGTCGCGCCATCCAACCAGCCAGACTCGGGGCGACATCGCTCATGGCCCCGACAGTACGCCGACCGGCGGGGTGACGGCCCGGTCGGCGTCGACGCGGGCCCGGTCCGCGTCGACGCGGGCCCGGCCGATCGACTACAACGGGGTGATGACCGGCACGGAGCAGATCGAGATCGAGCGCAAGTACGACGTCGACGACGAGGCCGCGGTGCCCGACCTCGTCGGCGTCGGCGTCGGGGCCGGAGCCGGGGCCGGGGGAGGCGCGGGTCGCGCCCTCGAGGTCGCGCGCGTCGAGCTCGACCCGGCCGCCTCGCTCTCGGCGACCTACCACGACACGCCCGACCACCGCCTCCTCGGGGCCCGGGTGACGCTCCGACGTCGCACCGGCGGGCACGACGCGGGCTGGCACCTCAAGCTGCCGCCCGAGGTCGCGGGCGGCGGGCGCCGCGAGGTGCACCACCCGCTGGGCGCCGACGACGAGCCGGTGCCCGCCGCGCTGCTCGACCGGGTCGCGGCGCTGGTCGCGACCGGGGGCGACGGCGACGGG
The DNA here is from genome assembly GCF_014217665.1 of Frigoribacterium sp. NBH87. Taxonomy (NCBI): domain Bacteria; kingdom Bacillati; phylum Actinomycetota; class Actinomycetes; order Micrococcales; family Microbacteriaceae; genus Frigoribacterium; species Frigoribacterium sp. NBH87. Next base: position 794,540 of record NZ_CP043650.1, on the reverse strand, counting down.
GCGTCCGCGCTGCGGCCCGTCCTCCTGCTCGAGACGCGGCGGACGGTCCACCACCTGCTCGACGGCGAGGGGCGCGAGCTCGTCGAGGTCGCCGACGACGGGGTGCGCGCGACGCGCGTGGCCGACGGGCGGGTCCGCACCTGGCGCGAGTGGGAGGCCGAGCTCGGCCCCGGCGTCGACGGCCCCGAGGGCGACGCCCTGCTCGACGCGCTCGCGCCGCGGCTGCGCGCCGCCGGGGCCCGGCCCTCGGTGCACCGCTCCAAGCTCGCCCTCGGGCTCGGCGACTGACCCGGCGCCGGCCCGGTGCCGGCCCCGACGCCGGGTCAGCGTGAGCCCCCTCGTCGGCGGGCTCGCGGCAGGTTCGCTCAGCCCCTCGACGCGGCCCGGGCGTCGAGCAGGGCGACGATCTTCTGCACCGTCGCGTCGTTCCGGGCCGTGACCGTCGTGGGCAGCCCCCGCCACCACGCGGCGGGCACCGGCGACCCCGTCACCCCGGCGGGCAGCCACTGGTAGACGGCGTCCGGAGCGACGACCATCTCCTCGTCGCCGAGGTCGACGGCGGGAGGCGCGGTGCCGGCGAGCGCACCGGGCACCTCCGCGACCGCCACCGACACCCGCGCCGGCGGGCGCTCGTCGCGCCGGAGCGGGTTCGCCGCGGCGAGGGCGCGGAAGGCGTCGCCCGTGAGCACGAGCACGGCCGCGTCGACCCCGGTGGCCGCCGCGACGGCGGCCCTCAGCTCGGCGGCGAGGTCGCCGGCCCGGTCGGTCGGCACGCCGGCGACGAGGTTCCCGCTGGCGAGCACGGTGGCCGGCGCGACGAGGCCGAGGCCCGCCGCGACGGCCCGCAGGTCGGCCATGCCGACGCGCTTCGCCGTGCCGACGTTGATGCCCCGCCAGAGGGCGACGTGGTCGACGGCGCCCGCCGACGCGGCGGGTGCGTCAGCCTGCTGCCCGGCCGTCACCCGGCCCTCGCCCACGACCGCGCCCCCGCGCCTCCCTCTCCTCCGCGCCTCAGGCCCGCCCGAGCACGTCGAGCAGCCAGGCGAGCTCGAAGGCCCGCTCGCGCCACGACTCGTACCGGCCGCTGACGCCGCCGTGGCCGGCCGACATCTCGGTCTTGAGCAGCACCGGCGCGCCGACGTCGCGCAGCCGGGCCGTCCACTTGGCGGGCTCGACGTAGAGCACGCGGGTGTCGTTGAGCGACGTCACCGCGAGGATGCGCGGGTAGCGCACGCCCTCCCGCACGTTCTCGTAGGGCGAGTAGCCGCGCATGTACTCGTAGATCTCGGCGTCGTGCAGGGGGTCGCCCCACTCGTCCCACTCGATGACGGTCAGCGGCAGGTCGGGGTCGAGGATGCTCGTCAGGGCGTCGACGAACGGCACGGCCGCGACGATGCCGGCGAACAGCTCGGGCGCGATGTTGGCGACCGCGCCCATGAGCAGGCCGCCGGCGCTGCCGCCCTCGGCGACGAGCTGCTCGGGCGTGGTGCGCCCCTCTGCGACGAGGTGGCGGGCGACGTCGACGAAGTCGGTGAACGTGTTCGTCTTCGTCAGGGTCTTGCCCCGCTCGTACCAGGCGCGGCCCATCTCGCCGCCGCCCCGCACGTGGGCGACCGCGAAGACGACGCCCCGGTCGAGCAGCGAGAGGCGCGCCACGCTGAAGCCGGGGTCGATGCTGTGCTCGTACGAGCCGTAGCCGTAGAGGTGCAGCGGCGCGGGCTCGCCGGGCGCGACGGCGTCGCGCCGCCAGACGAGCGAGATCGGCACGCGCGTGCCGTCGGCCGCCGTCGCCCACTCGCGGGCCTGCTCGTAGTCGGCGGGGTCGTACCCGCCGAGCACGACCTGGCGCTTCAGCAGCCGGCGCTCGCCCGTGCGCACGTCGAGGTCCCAGACCGTCGACGGCGTGACGAACGAGGCGTAGCCGAAGCGCACGGTGGGCTGCGCGAACTCGGGGTTGCCGCCCGCGCCCGCCGCGAAGAGGGGCTCGTCGAACTCGACCTCGACGAGGTCGCCGTAGCCGTCGGGGCCGAGCGGCAGCACGGAGAGCCGGGGCAGCGCCTCGCGGCGGTGCTCGACGACGAGGTGGCCGGCGAAGGCGTCGACGGACTCGAGCCGCACGTCGTCGCGGTGGGCGACGACGACGCGGCGGTCGGTGGCCGAGGTCGGGTCGTCGGCGGGCACGTCGACGAGCTCGAAGTTCTCGGCGCCGTCGTTGTGCACGACGAGCAGGCGGTCGCTGCCGGCGACGACGGCGTGCTCGACGTCGTACTCGACGCCCTCGCGCCGCGGCCACACCACGCGGAACTCCCCGGTCGGGTCGGCCGAGTCGAGCAGCCAGGTCTCGCTGGTGATCTTCGAGCCCACGTCGACGACGAGGTACTGGCGGCTCCGCGTGAGGCCCACGCCGATCCAGTACCGGTCGTCGGGCTCGGTGAAGACGGTGACGTCGTCGCCCCCGCCGCCGACCTCGTGGCGCCAGATGGTGTCGGGGCGCCACGACTCGTCGACCGTCGGGTAGAAGACGAAGCGTCCGGTCGCGTCGAAGACGGCGCCGGGGGCGGTGTCGGCGACCCGGTCGGGCAGGTCGACGCCCGTCGTCAGGTCGCGGACGCGCAGCTCGTAACGCTCGTCGCCGGTGGTGTCGATCGCCCAGGCGAGCAGGCCGCCGTCGGCCGAGACGTCGAAGCTGCCGAGCGAGAAGAAGTCGTGGCCGTCGGCCTCGACGTTGCCGTCGAGCAGCACCTGCTCGCCCGCCGGGGCGGAGTCGGGGCTGATCGTCGGCGGGGTCCAGTCGTCGGCGTCGGCGACGGGAACCCGGCAGTGGATGCCGTACTGGGCCCCCTCGGCGGTGCGCGAGTAGTACCACCACTCGCCCTCCCGCACGGGGACGCCGAGGTCGGTCTCCTGCACGCGGCCCTTGATCTCCTCGAAGATCGTCTCGCGCAGGGCGGCGAGGTGCGCCGTCTCGGCCTCGGTGTGGGCGTTCTCGGCCTCGAGGTGGGCGATGACCTCCGGGTCCTCCTTGGCGCGCAGCCACTCGTAGTCGTCGACGAACTCGTGACCGTGGTGGCGGCGGGTGACGGGCTTCCGGGGGGCGCGGGGCGCGGGGGACGAGGCCATCTGCCCAGCCTAGCCAGCGCTCCCGTCCTGGCCGGCGCCCCCGTCGCCGCCACCCGGGCGGGCACGGGCCACCGAGCCCCGAGGAGGCTCGAGGGCCCCCGGGGAGGCGCGGGTCAGATCTGCGTGTCGCTCGCGGTGATCCCGCCCAGGCGGGGGCGCTCCGGGTACTCGTCGGAGGCCACGTGGACGTCGGCGGGGTCGGGCGCGGCCGCCTCGCGGGCCGCGTTGTCGAGGGCGTCCTGCGTGCCTGCCTTCTCCGGCGCGGCGGCCGAGGAGGCGGTGGAGAGCGTGGCCGTGCCGTCGACGTCCTCTCCGGCGGCGAGGCGGGCGGCGTCGAACTGGGCCTGCTCGTCGGCCGCCTCGACGGGGTCGGTCGCGGTGGCGTCGGCGGGGGCGGGGGTCTCGGGTGCGTCGCTCATGCGGCCGACGCTACCCGCGCCTCCCCGCCTCGGTGTCGGCCGGCCCGTCGGCCACCGCGGTCGGCGCCCGGAGCCCCGCGACGGTCGGGCCGAGCCGCGCCTCGCCCGGCTCGAGGTCGGCGATCGCGCGGCGCTGCGAGCGCAGCCGCCGCACGCCGGCGTTGAGCCGGGCGTGCAGCTGCATGAGGTGCAGACGGTAGAGGTCGGGCGCGTCTTCGCTGTCGTCGAGGAAGGTGTTGCAGGCGAGGGTCATCTCGTTGAGCACCGGCAGCGCCGACGACCGCGGGCGGGTCTGCCGCCGGGCCGAGCGGACGACGCCGCGCAGGCCGCCGATCGAGCGCCGCGCGGTCGCCCAGTCGGGGTCGGCGGTCTCGGCGTCGGGGCTGCGCGTCGGCACGACGCGGTGCAGCACGCGGCGGAAGTGGATCTCGGTGACGAGCTCGTTCAGCGCGGAGGCCTCGGCCCGCCGCGACTCGAGCCAGCGCACGAGCAGGTTGGCGCCGAAGGCGGCGCCGGCGCCCACGAAGGCGCCCAGCGTGACGGTGACGACGTCGGTCCAGAGCATGCGGCCAGGCTACGGCCGCCCACCGACAGGGGGAGTCAGCGCGAGGCGGCGTCGATGCGGCCCATCAGCGACCACACCGCGCGGGAGAGCTCCGGGTGCCAGAGGGCCACGCCGCGGAGGAACTGCAGCTCGTCGTCCGCGCCCCCGCCGCCCCCGTAGGGCACGCCGTCGACCCCGCGGGCGTCGGCCCGCAGCGAGATGACCACCTGCTCGTCGACGGTGGGGAGGCCCGGGATGACGTCCCACGGGTCCTCGCCGCCCCGGCAGCGGAGCTCGATCAGGGCCGCCAGCTCGTCGTGGGCCTCGGCGCGCAGCACCTCGAGGCTGCGACCCGCCCCGCGGAACTCGGGCACGCCGCCGCGGAGGGCGTCGGGCGTCTCGGGCATGCCGTCGAGCCTACGCCGGGCAGGCAGACGACCCGGTCGACCGCTAGCCTGCCGACATGGCCTACGACGTGTGCGTCACCTACCTCCTGCGCGAGGTCGACGGGCGCCGGCAGGTGCTGCTCGGCCGCAAGAAGACCGGGCTCGGCGTCGGCTACCACGTCGGCCTCGGCGGCAAGCTCGAGGGCTCCGAGACGCCCGTCGAGGCGGCCGTCCGCGAGATCGCCGAGGAGGCGCGGGTCGAGGTGCACCCGGCCGACCTCGAGGCGCGCGGCGAGCTGCTCTACCTCTTCCCTCACCGGCCCGCCTGGAGCCAGCGGTCGTCCGTCTTCGTCGCGCGCCGCTGGCGGGGCGAGCCGGTCGAGACCGACGAGCTCGACCCCGCGTGGCACGACGTCGACGCCCTGCCGCTCGACGCCATGTGGGACGACGCCCGGCGCTGGCTGCCCGGCGTGCTCGCCGGGGGACACGTCGCGGCGACGTACACCTTCGGGGCCGACCTCGCGACGGTCGTCTCGGAGGCCGCCGCAGGCTCGTCCGACCCCCGCTGACCCGTCGGCCACAAGGGGGACACGGGCCTGTCCCTCCCCCTCTCGGGTGTCACCGGGAGAGGGGGCAGACGGCCCCCGCGGCCCTCCGTAGTGTCGAGGGGAGACGTCACACCGGGTGACAGAACGCCCCCACGACCCCTGCGGAGGACCCCTGTGAGCAGCTACGACGGCCTGGCCCTCGACGCCCCCCGGATCCGCCGCCGGGCCACCGCCTCCTCGCGTCTCCTCTCGGCCGTCCGCACCGCCGCCGTCGTGGTCGCCTGGACCGCCGCCGCCGGCCTGTTCGTCGTCGGAGCCGTCGTCGGGGGGCCGGGCATGCTCGTCTCGACGCTCGGCCTCCTCGCCCTGCTGGTCGGGTTCGGGGTCACCGCCCTCGCCTCGGCGAGCGCCGACCGCACCGCCGCCCGCACGCTCGCCGAGCAGCTCGACGGCGCCTCGTGGCAGGGCGTCCACCTCGACGGCGCCCACCGCGGCGGCGTCGACCTCTAGCGGGCCCGCTCAGCCCCGGCGGGCGTCCCGCTCGTCGACCACGCGCACGGGGCGGGTCGGCAGCTCCTCGGCCTCGAGGCCGCCCGCGGCGCCGAACATCATGTCGCCGCCCTCGTCGAGCTGCGCCCGCTCGTCGTCGGGCACGGTGCGGATCGTGCCCGTGTCGGTCGCGACGAGCCCGTGGCGGGCGAGCACCTCGTCCCGCTCCGCGGTGAGGAACTCGCGGTTCGCGGTCTGGGCGTCCGCGAACATGGTCGTCCGCCCCTCGACGATCCGCCGCACGCGCCGGGCCTCCCACCACCGCTTGCCCACGAGCATGAGAACCACGCCGGCCACCGCGTACGAGGCCATCATCGTGAGGCCGCGCGAGTACCCCGGCCCCACGTCGTAGAGCACGCGCTTGAGCATCTCGGTGATCCCGCTGCCCACGACGACGGCGTTCAGGGCAGCGAACGGCTGGGGCATGAACCACGCGGGGTACGCGCCGCCCGACGCGGGCATCGACAGGAAGACGAAGACGATCATCGCGGGCAGCGCGACGAAGCGGCCGACGAAGTAGCTGATGCCGTTGACCGCGAGCCCGATGGCGACGATCCAGGCCCAGCCGAGCAGGGCGAGCTCGGCGAAGTGGCCCTGCACGGCGCCCACCACGGGCCCCGCGAGCAGGTTCGTCACGAGGGAGATGACCGCGGCCCCGACGAGGATCACGGTGACGCGGGTCCGGTGCCGCAGGGGCGCGCCCATGAGCCCGATGAACATGGCGACCATGTAGCCGCCGATGCACCAGGCGAGCATCAGGTAGAGCGAGACCGTGCCGTACTCGTCGTAGGCCGGCAGCGGGGCGAGGTCGACGACGGTCGGGGCGTCGCCCCCGGCGGTGAGCACCGGCGTGAGCATCGCGGGGATCAGGGCGGAGACCTGGTACTGGTGGGCGCTCGCCTTGTAGAGCTGCGCGTCGCCGGGGTCGACCGCGACCGCCACCTGGCCCCGGAGCACCGCCTCCTGCGCCGTGTCGAGGTCGTCGTACGAGCGCACGTCGAAGACGCCGGGCTGTGCGTCGTCGAGGTCGGCCTGCAGGGTCGACGCGGCCGACGACGAGCCCACCACGGCGATCGGCACGTCGTGCGGGTGCGGGGCGTGGAAGGCCGCGATGTAGCAGAGGCAGAAGCCGACGATGAAGAAGAGCGGCAGCCAGAGCTGCAGGCCGATCAGCTGGAGGGACGGGTGGAGGGTGGAGTACCAGCGGCGGAACGCGCCGACCGGCGGCTTGGGCGTCCCTGCGGGCCCTGCGGCCCCGGCGGTGTCGCCCGCCCCCGTGGCCGTGGCCCCGTCGTCTGCCCGGCCTCGCGTCACGTGTCCTCGTCCTCCTCCGGCGCCGCCGACCCCGCGGCCGACGATCACGCCGCCACGCTACGCCTCACGAGCGCGTGCTCGACACCGCGTTCGTGTCCATCGCGAGCTCCTCGGCGTCGAGGCCGAGCAGCACCTGCCGCATGACCTCCTCGTCGAGCTTCCCGGCGTCGCGCTCGCGCAGCACGACCTCGCGGCGCTTCGCGAGCAGCTCGCGCCGGATCTGGCCGATCGCCCGGGGCACCGCACGCCGTCGGTCGCGCTCGGCGCTCGACGGCTCGCGGTCCTCGGCGTCCTCGAGGGCTCCGCGCCGCAGCGCCTCCGACTGGCGCACGAGCCGCACGGTCGTCGCCTGCACCGCGCGCTCGGTGAGCTCGGGCCCGTAGAGCTCCTCCCACGCGGGGCGGCGGCTCTGGACGTACGCGAGGGTCTCGTCGGTGCTCGTCGTGAGGAGCGCCAGCTGCGCCGCGAGGTCGCGGTCACGCTGCGTGGTGTCCTGCACCCCGAGCCAGCGGATCACGGCCGGCAGCGTCAGCCCCTGCAGCAGCAGCGTCCCCACCGTCCCGACGAACGCGATGAGGAACATCGTGTCGCGGGCGGGCACGGGCACGCCGCTGTCGGTCACGGCCGGGATCGACACGACCGCCGCGAGCGTCACCACGCCGCGCATGCCCGTCCACGAGATCACGGTGAGCTGCCGCCGGTCGAGGCGAGGCTGGGGTCGGTACCGCAGGCGGCGCAGGGCCGGCACCCGTCGCAGGCCGCGCAGCAGGCGGCCGAGCAGCAGGTACCGCAGCACGCGGGCCGCGTAGTAGCTCGCGAAGACGAACGCCGGCCGCACGAGCACCACGACGGCGAGCACGACGAACGCCACCCCGACGCTCTGCGCGAGCCCGCGGTCGCTCTCGGCGACGTCGAGCACGACGGTCTTCAGCTGCAGCCCGATCAGCGCGAAGACGAAGCCCTCGAGCAGCACGTCGGCGGCGGCCCAGAACGGCCGCTCCTGCAGCCGCGTCGCGTAGCCCGTGCGGGGCGAGTTGAAGCCGACGTAGAGGCCGGCGGCGACGACCGCGAGCACGCCCGACCCGCTGAGCTCCTCGGCGAGGATGTACGCGACGAACGGCAGCAGCAGCCCGATGACGTTCTCGATGACCGGGTCGTCGATCCGCATCCGCACCCGGTGGGCCACGACGCCGAGCACGAGGCCGACCGCGACCCCCACGCCGATCGCGAGGCCGAAGATGCCGAGGTCCTGCCAGAGGGTGAGGGAGGCGCCCCCCACGATCGCGAGGAACACCTTCACCAGCGTCAGCGAGGCCGCGTCGTTGATCAGGCTCTCGCCCGAGAGCACGGTCATCACCTTGCGCGGCAGGCCGAGCTTGCGGCCGATCGCCGCCGCCGACACCGCGTCGGGCGGGGCGACCACGGCGCCGACGAGAATCGCAGCCGGCAGGGTCATGTCGGGGATGAGCAGGTACGCGACGCCGCCGACGACGAACGCCGTGACGACGACGGCGCCGATGCCCAGCCGCTGGATCTGCACGCGGCTCTCGCGGAAGTTGAGCAGCGACACGTCGAGCGACGCCGAGTAGAGCAGGGGAGGCAGCACGACGGTGAGGATCACCTCGGAGTCGATCTCGATGTCGGGCACCCCGGGCACGAACGAGACCAGCAGCGCGACGCCGACCGTGAGCAGGGGCGCGGGCAGGCCCCGCCAGCGCGCGAACGCCGTGACGAGGAGCGAGCCGCTCAGGATGATCAGCAGTTCGGCGAGCTCCATGCGGCGCGGGTCCTCCGGGGTCGTGGTGCGGTGCGGTGCGGTGCGGTGCGGTGGTGCGTGCGGCGGCGCCAGCCGGTCGGCTCGACGCGGCTCGACGCGGCTCGGTGCAGGGTCTGCACCCAGTCTCGCAGGCGACCGGCGGGAGGCGGCCGGATGAACGACGGGCGTCGCCCGGGCGGCAGCGCCCCGGCGTCCGCGCCCGCGGGTCGTAGGGTCGGGGGATGACCCGTGCCGCCCGACCCGCCCCCGCCGTCGAGGCCGCCGACCTGCTGCGCGACACGACGCACGGCCGGGTGCGCGGCGTGCACGAGCGCGGAGTCGTCGCGTGGCGGGGGATGCCCTTCGCCGCGCCTCCCACCGGCCCGCGGCGCTTCCGGGCGCCCGTGCCCGCGCAGCCCTGGCGGGGCGTCCGCGACGCCGCGCACTTCGGGCCGGCCGCCCCGCAGGACCGCGGCCAGTTCGTCGGCGTCGACGCGACGACGCCGACCGACGAGGACTGCCTCACGATCAACGTCGTCGCCCCCGAGGGCTCCCGCCCGGGCGACGACCTCCCGGTGCTCGTCTACGTGCACGGAGGCGCCTACAGCGTCGGCTCCTCGCGGGAGCACCCGCGGCACGGGGAGGCGCTCGTCCGCGAGGGCGGCATCGTCTACGTGAGCTTCAACTACCGGCTGGGCGCCTTCGGCTACCTCGACTTCACGGCCTGGTCGACGCCCGAGCGGCCGCTGGAGTCGAACCTCGGCCTCCGCGACCAGGTGGCCGCGCTCGAGTGGGTCCGCGACGAGGTCCGCGCGTTCGGCGGCGACCCGGGCGCCGTGACGCTCTCCGGCGAGAGCTCGGGCGGCAACGCGGTGACCACCCTGATGACCGTCCCGGCAGCGCGGGGGCTGTTCCACCGTGCCATCGCCCAGAGCTCGCCGACGAACGCGCTCTACCCGCCCGACGTCACGCGCCGCTGGGCGGGGGAGTTCCTGGAGCTGCTGACGCACCAGGTCAGCGACGACGACCTCGAGTCGACCTCCGTCGAGGACGCCGGGCGGATGCTGGCGGAGGCGCCCGTCGCGGCGGTCGTGCGGGCCTCGGCCGAGCTGCAGCTGCGGACTCCCGACGAGCAGCCCGGCACCATCAGCCTCAGCCCCGTCATCGACGGCGACTTCCTGCCCGAGCGACCGCTCGACGCCTTCAAGGCGGGCCGCGCGCACCCCGTCCCGCTGATCATCGGCACCAACGACCGCGAGGGCTCGGTCTTCACGGGGCGTCGCGACATCCTCGCGACCACCAAGCCGCGCATCCGCGCGATCTTCGCCGCCACCGAGAAGAAGAGCCGGAAGGCGATCAAGCGGCAGTACCCCGGCCTGCCCGCCGACCGCCGGGCCGCCCTCGACTTCGGGGGCGACTTCGCGTTCTGGTTCCCGACCGTCAAGGTCGCCGAGCGGCACGCCGTGCACCAGCCCGTGTACTTCTACCGGTTCGACGCCGCCCCGCGCATGCTCGCCGTCGCGGGCGTCGACGCCTTCCACGGGCTCGAGCTGATGGCCCTGCACGACCGGATGGGCTCGGCGTTCGGCTGGGCGATGAGCGCCCTCGGCGGGCGACGGGCCTTCCTGCGGACGGCGGCGCGGATGCGCGCCCGGTGGATCGAGTTCGTGCGGACGGGCGAGGTCGACGGCTGGCCCCCGTACGACCCCTTCCGACGGCGCACCCTGATCATCGACGCGCGCGACCGCGTCGAGCACGACCCCCGGGGCGAGCGCCGTCGGGCTTGGCAGGCGTTCGTGCCGCACATCTGAGCGGGTGGGCGGTCCGGGCAGCCCTGCGGACGACGCGCGGACACCTGTCGTCCACCTGCCTGTACCCCGCCGTCCACCTCCGAGTTGACCGGCGTTCACCATGCTGCGAGAGTTCCCCGGTGGATCTCACGCTCATCGTCGTCCTGGTCATCGCCCTGGCCCTGTTCTTCGACTTCACCAACGGCTTCCACGACACGGCGAACGCCATGGCGACCCCGATCGCGACGGGGGCGATGAAGCCCAAGGTCGCGGTCACGGTGGCGGCGGTCCTCAACCTCGTCGGCGCCTTCCTCAGCACCGAGGTCGCCAAGACCGTGTCGGGCGGCATCATCCGCGAGGGCGACGGAGGCGTGCAGATCTCTCCCGAGATGATCTTCGCGGGCCTGATCGGCGCCGTCGTCTGGAACATGATCACCTGGCTGCGGGGCCTGCCCTCCAGCTCGTCGCACGCGCTCTTCGGCGGCCTCATCGGCGCCGCGGTCGTCGGGGCGGGCCTCAGCTCGGTCGACTTCTCGGTCGTGCTCTCCAAGGTCGTGCTGCCGGCGCTCCTCGCGCCGCTGATCGCCGGCCTCGTCGGCTACACCGCGACCCGCCTGGCCTACACGATCACGCGCCGCCGCGACGACAAGAGCGAGCGCGGGGGCTTCCGCTACGGCCAGATCTTCACCTCGTCGCTCGTCGCCCTCGCCCACGGCACCAACGACGCCCAGAAGACGATGGGCGTCATCACCCTGACGCTGATCGCCTCGGGCGCCCTCGGCGCCGGCAGCGGACCGCCGCTCTGGGTCGTCGTGGTCTGCGCCTTCGCGATCGCGCTCGGCACCTACACCGGCGGCTGGCGCATCATCCAGACCATGGGCGGCGGGCTCACCGAGGTCAAGCCGACCCAGGGCTTCGCGGCCGAGGCGTCGACGACGGCCACGGTGCTCGCCTCGAGCCACCTCGGCTTCGCGCTGTCGACGACGCAGGTCGCCAGCGGCTCGATCATCGGCGCGGGCCTCGGGCGCCGCGGCTCGAAGATCCAGTGGAGCACCGCCGGCAAGATCGTCGCCGCCTGGTTCATCACCCTCCCCGCCTCGGCCGCCGTCGGCGCCGTCGCCGCCCTGATCGCGACGCTCGGCACGCCCGGCCTCGTCGTCGACGCCGTGGTGGGCGTCGTCGTGATCGGCGGCATCTTCCTGCTGTCGCGGCGACGCCCGCACGAGCAGGGCGCCGCGATGGAGGTCGACGTCGCCGCGACGAGCGTGCTCTCGCGCCGCCGGGCCCGTCGGCTCGAGAAGAAGGGCCGCGTCGACACGCCGGCCTCCGGCGTCGAGGCCCCGTTCGTGCGCCTCGACGAGGCGGCCCCGACCGTCGCCCCGCGCGGCACGCTCTCGGGCGGCCCCCGCCCCGACAAGGAGGAGAACCGATGATCGACTGGTCCGCGTTCGTCGTCGTCGCGCTCGTCTCGCTGTTCTCGGCGGCCGCGCTCGTCAGCCTGTACTCGCTGGGCCTGCGGCTCGTGACGCTCGAGGGCCGCAGCACCGCGCGCGCGGCGGCCGGCTACGCGTGCTTCGTGGTCTGCGCCCTCGGCGTGCTCTACGGCATCTACCTGATCGTCCCCGGCCTGCACGGCTGACGCCGCACCGCTCATCCGCCGCCCCGCCTCCCCGCGGCGGCGGCAGCGCGAGAGGGCCCCGACGTCGACGACGTCGGGGCCCTCTCGGTGGTGCGGGAGGCGCGGGTCAGCTCGTGCGCACCGGCCCGGTCGGCAGCGCCACGCGCTCGTACTCCGGCTCGCGCCGCGGGATGGCCAGGGCCAGCAGCACGCTGACCAGGGCGACCGCCCCGCCGAGCACGAAGGTGAGGCGGAAGCCGGCCTCGGTCGGCACGGACGCGTCGCCGAACGGCACGGAGTTCGCGGTGAGCAGCAGCCCGACGACGGCCGAGGCGCTCGTGGTGCCGAGCGACCGCATGAGGGTGTTCAGGCCGTTCGCGGCGGCGGTCTCGGTCGCGGGCACCGCGTGCATGATGAGCGTCGGCATGGCCGCGTAGGCGAGCCCGATGCCGAAGCCGATCAGCACCGAGACGAGCACGATCTGCCACACCTCGCGGAAGGCGAGGGCCGCGACCGCGTAGCTCACGACGATGACGGCGCCGCCGACGACGAGGCAGAGCCGGGCGCCGAAGCGGGCGGTGGCACGGGCGGCCACCGGGGCCATGAACATCATCACGACGCCCGAGGGGGCGAGGCAGAGCGAGGCGACCATGACGGTCTGGCCGAGGCCGACCCCGGTCTCGGCGGGCAGCTCGAGCAGCTGCGGCAGCGAGACGTTGCTGCCGAAGAGCGCGAAGCCGAGGGCGACCGACGCCAGGTTGGTGAGCAGCACGGCGGGCCGGACGGCGACGCGGAGGTCGACGAGGGGGCTCGCGACGCGCAGCTGGTAGGCGCCCCACGCCACGAGCACGACGAGGCCCGCGAGGCCGGAGACGAGCGTGGAGGTGCTCGCCCAGCCCCAGTCGTTGCCCTTCGAGACGGCGAGCAGCAGGCCCGTGAGGCCCACGGCGAGGCCGATCGCCCCGGGGAGGTCGAACCGCCCGGGGGTCTTGAGGGTGCTGACGGGCACGAGCGTCGCCACGAGGGCGAAGACCACGACGCCGAGCGCGGCGGCCGTCCAGAACAGCACGTGCCAGTCGAAGGTGACCGAGATGTACGCGCTGAGCGGCAGGCCGATCGCGCCGCCGAAGCCGAGCGTCGCGCTGACGAGCGCGACGGCGCCGCCGAGGCGCTCGGCCGGCAGCGTGTCGCGGAGGATGCTGATGGCGAGCGGGATGATGCCGAGCGCCGTGCCCTGCAGGGCACGGCCGACGATCAGCGGCACCAGCTCGGAGGTCGTGGCGGCGACGACCGAGCCGATCACCATCACGACGACGAGCACGAGCACGATGCGGCGCTTGCCGTAGAGGTCGCCGAGGCGGCCCGCGATCGGCGTGACGACGGCCCCGGCGAGCAGGGTGGCCGTGATGATCCAGGTGGTGTCGGCCGGGTCGGCGTCGAGCAGCTCCGGGAACGACGGCACGATCGGGATGACGAGCATCTGCATGAGCGCCGCCACCATGCCCGAGAAGGCGAGCACGGCGATCACGACGCGGGGGTCGCGGGTGCGCGTCAGCCGGGCGCGCTCCCGGGCGCGGCGCCGGTCGCCCGGCTCCGCGGAGGGCCCGGGGGAGGCGGCGGTCGCGTCGGCCTGCGAGGCCGAGCGGGAGGGGGCCGTGGGGGTGGGGTCGCCCGGCTGGGCGTCGTCGTGGGTCAGCGTCATCTGTCTTCTCGGCAGGGGCCCGGAGGCGGCGGTGGAGCGGGTCGAGGTGCAGGCACTGCAACGTTCGCCGGCCCGAGAAGCTTCCCACGAGTTCGGGAGGTGACCGACAGCTGTCGATCATCGCCCGGAGTCCCGACCCGCGCCTCCTCGTCTCGCTAGGCTCGGCAGGGCCGACCACCGCAGCTCACGAGGCCGCGGGGCGCACGACGACGGAGGCACGACGACCGTGACGACTGACGACCTGACCCCCCTCGACGCTCCCGACGCGGCTCCGCCGCTGCTCGAGGGCGCGCCCCAGCCCGGGCCCGAGCACGAGGCCGGGCCCGCGACCGGCGCCGCGGCCGCCGGGCGCACGCGCCGCGCGGCCCGGGCCGCCACCCGGGTCGAGAGCGACTCGCTCGGCAGCCGGGAGGTCCCCGCCGACGCGTACTGGGGCATCCACACCGCCCGGGCGCTCGAGAACTTCCCGATCAGCATGCGGCCGATCTCGGTCTACCCCGACCTCGTCGTCGCCCTCGCGCTCGTCAAGCAGGCGGCCGCCCGGGCGAACGTCGAGATCGGCGTGCTCGACCCCCGCAAGGCCGAGGCGATCGAGCGGGCCTGCGTCGAGATCCGCGGCGGGGCGCTCCACGACCAGTTCGCGGTCGGGGTCATCCAGGGAGGCGCGGGCACGAGCACGAACATGAACAGCAACGAGGTGATCGCGAACCGCGCCCTCGAGCTCCTCGGCCACGGCAAGGGCGAGTACGAGCACCTGCACCCGATCGACGACGTCAACCGCAGCCAGAGCACGAACGACACGTACCCGACCTCGGTCAAGATCGGCATGGTGCTCACGCTGCGCCGCCTGCTCGACGAGCTCGACCTGCTCGCGACGGCCTTCGCCACGAAGGGCGCCGAGTTCCACGACGTGCTCAAGGTGGGCCGCACGCAGCTGCAGGACGCCGTGCCGATGACGCTCGGGCAGGAGTTCGTCGGCTTCGCGCACACCCTCGGCGAGGACGTGCAGCGGCTGCGCGACGTCGTGCCGCTGCTCGGCGAGATCAACCTCGGCGCGACCGCGATCGGCACGGGCATCACCGCCGACCCGCTCTACGCCGAGGCCGTGCGCTGTCACCTCGGCGAGCTCAGCGGCATGGAGCTCGTCACGGCGCCCGACCTCATCGAGGCGACGAGCGACACCGGCGTGTTCATGACCCTCAGCGGGGCGCTCAAGCGCAGCGCGATCAAGCTCTCGAAGATCTGCAACGACCTCCGCCTCCTCTCGTCGGGCCCGCAGGCCGGCATCGGCGAGATCACGCTGCCGCCCCGCCAGGCCGGGTCGTCGATCATGCCGGGCAAGGTCAACCCCGTCATCCCCGAGGTCGTCAACCAGGTGGCCTTCTCCGTGGCCGGGGCCGACGTCACCGTCACGATGGCCGCCGAGGCGGGGCAGCTCCAGCTCAACGCCTTCGAGCCGGTCATCGCGCACTCCGTGATGCAGAGCCTCCAGTGGATGACCGCGGCCTGCCGCACCCTCCGGGTCAACTGCGTCGACGGCATCGAAGCGAACCGCGCCCGCCTCAGCCAGCAGGTCGACACCAACGTGGGCAGCGTGACGGCGCTGACGCCCTACATCGGCTACTCGGCGGCGGCCTCGATCGCGCACACGGCCCTCACGACGAACGCCTCGATCTCGACGCTCGTCGTCGCGGCCGGGCTGATGAGCGAGGAGCAGGTCCGCAAGGTGCTCTCGCCGGCGCGGCTGTCGGGGCTCGAAGCGGTCACGAGCGCCATCCCGGTCATCGACGTCGACGCCGACCCGGTCGAGGCCGTCACGCGCGCCGCCGCCGAGTCGGGTGCGCGGAACCCCGGCGACGAGACCGCGGGCTGACGCGGGGGCGCCGGCCTCAGTCCGTCTCGACCTCGGGCTCGTCCTCGTGCCCGAAGGCGCGGCGGAGGGTCCCCTCGCCGATCAGGCGCCCGCCGCGCAGCTGCAGGTGCCGCAGCTCGTCCGCGTCGAGCACGCCGCCGTTCTCGCGGAGCGACCGCTCGCGGATGGCGCGCCCGACCCTGACGTCCCACGCCGAGTTGCGGGCGAGGATGTGGTTGCGGGCGGTGTCGCGCATCGGCAGGGGGATGACCTCCTCGGCCTGCAGGCCGCGGCGCAGCTGCCGCAGCCGCAGCACCTCGCTGTCGAGCTCGCCGCCGATGACGAGCACGAAATTGCTGATGTACGAGTAGAGCAGCACGACGATGACCATGCCGAGCCAGCCGTAGAAGCGGTCGTAGTTCGAGAAGGTCGTCACGTAGAGGGCGAACCCGACGGTGCAGACCGCCCAGATGCCGAGGGCGAACATGGCGCCGTACGACACCCAGCGGAGGCGGGGAGGGCGCACGTTGGGGGTGAAGTAGTAGAGCATCGCCACCGCGAAGACCGCCAGCGCGACGAGCACCGGCCACTTCAGCACGTTCCAGAGGGTGAGGAACGGCTCCCCGAACCCGACGGCGTCGCCGATGCCGCGGGCGAGCGTCGGCGTGACGAGCAGGATGGTCGCGATGACGGCGAACGACACCATCAGCACGAGCGTGACGATCATCATGTGGCCCCGGAACTTCCAGATCCGGCGCCCCTCCTCGACGTCGTAGGCGGTGTTCATCGCCCGGCCGAACGCGGTCGTGTACGACGAGAGCGACCACAGGGTCAGCCACAGCCCGATGCCGAACGCGACGCCGGGGTTCGAGAGGCTGAGCATCTGCTCCAGCGGGCCCCGGAGGGTGTCGACCGCCGACGGGGTGAGCACGTAGCGGGCGACCTCCAGGATCTCGTCCACCGCCTCCTCGCCCTCCTGGAAGAGCGCGACGCCGGAGACGAGCGCCAGGGCGGTCGGCAGGATCGACAGCGTCGAGAAGAACGTGAGGGCCGCGGCGGCATCGATCGTGCGGTGCCGCAGGAAGTCGTGCCAGACCCGCATGACGACGTAGCGGGTGAGCGACGGGTTCTCCGGCAGGGACCTCGTCGACGGCATCCCCCGAGGGTACCGTCGCGGCGCGCCCTCCCCGTGCCGGGTGCGTAGGGTCGTGCCATGACCTGGACCGACCCTCGCGGGCAGCAGCCCTGGCCCCACGACCCCCAGCGCCCCGTGGTCTCGAACCCCGACCCGGTCTGGTACCCCGTGCAGCCCGTCTTCACCCAGGCGCCCCCGCGACGCCGCGTGGCGAGCACCGTCTCGCTCGCGGTCGGCTTCACCGTCATCGGCGTCTTCGCGCTCGCCGTGGTCGTCTACTTCCTGCTCTTCCTGCAGCCGGCCGTCATCGTCGCGGCGAGCGTGCTCGCCTTCGTGCCGCTCGCGATCGTGCTGACCGGCATCTGGCTCGTCGACCGCTGGGAGCCCGAGCCCCGCGTCGCCCTGCTCTTCGCCTTCCTGTGGGGAGGCGCGGTGTCGGTGGGCACGGCCCTGATCGTCGACCTCGTGGTCGGCTCCGTCCAGTCGCTGGTCGGCATCGGCGCCTCGAGCGGGTCGGAGGTGCTCGGCGCGGTCGTCCAGGCGCCCATCGTCGAGGAGGCCGCCAAGGGCTTCGGCGTGCTGCTGGTGCTGTGGATCTTCCGCCGCCACTTCGACGGGCCGGTCGACGGCATCGTCTACGCCGCGACCGTGGCGGCCGGGTTCGCGTTCGTCGAGAACATCCAGTACTTCGCGGTGCAGGTGACCGACGACCTGTTCAGCGGCAGCCAGGGGCTGGTCTTCGTCTTCGTCGTGCGGGCCCTGATGTCGCCGTTCGCCCACGTCATGTACACCGCGTGCACGGGCATCGCGCTCGGCTACGCGGCCCGGCGGACGGGCCCCTACGGCGCGATCGGCTTCTTCTTCCTCGGGCTCGTGCCCGCGGTGCTGCTGCACGCGCTCTGGAACGGCGCGCTCGTCGTGGTGGGCGACTCCTTCTTCGTCTACTACCTGCTCGTGCAGGTGCCGATCTTCCTGGCGATGATCGGCCTCGTGGTCTTCCTGCGCCGCAACGAGCGGCGCGTGACGCACGCCCGTCTCGCGGAGTACGCGGCCGTGGGCTGGTTCAGCGCCGACGAGGTCGCGATGCTCTCGACCTCGGCCGGTCGTCGACGGGCCCGCCGCTGGGCGGCGGCGGCGGGGGTGGGGCCGGCCATGAAGCGCTTCGTCTCCGACGCCACGCGCCTCGCGTTCACCCGGCAGCGGATGGTCAAGGGCAGCCGCGGCGGCGACCCGTCGGCGCAGCGCGACGAGGGCGAGCTGCTGACGGCCCTCGCCCGCAGCCGGGCGGCCCTGCAGGCGCCGACCGCCGCCTTCGTGGGCCACGCCCCGCGGCCCGAGCTGCCGCCGACGCAGGCCGGCTGGGGCGCTCCGCCCGCCGGCGGCGGGCAGGGCTCGTACTGGCAGGGCGGGCAGCCCGGGGGCCCGGCGCCGCAGACCGACCCCTGGGGTCGGCCGGTCCCGCCGCCGCACTGGTGAGGCGTCAGGCGGTCAGGCGTCAGGCGGTCAGGCGTCAGGCGGTCACGGCGTCGGGTGCGCGGCGTCGTAGCGGCCGAACGACGGCGTGAGCCGGGCCGCGACGACCATCAGCACCATGATCAGCGCGCCGCCGAGCAGCGGGGGCCAGGCGACGCCGGCCACGGCGACGAGCCCGACGAAGAGGTCGCCGACCCGGGGCCCGCCGGTCACCACGACGATGAAGATGCCCTGCAGCCGCCCCCGCATGGAGTCGGGCGCGGCGGCCTGGAGGATGGTCGAGCGGAAGATCGAGCTGACGTTGTCGGCCGCCCCCGCGCCGGCCAGCGCCAGCGCCGCCGCCGCGAGCGGCAGCAGGTCGGCCTCGGCCAGGCCCTCGGTCAGGCCGCCCGACCCGTGGCCGGGCGCGAGCAGGAGCACGAGGCCGAAGGCGAGGACGAACCCGCCGTAGACCGCGATGGCCCGCTGCACGGCGCGCCCCTGGAGGCGCACGTGGCCGAGGCGGCCGCTGAACACGCTGCTCAGCAGCGCCCCGACGGCGTACGAGGCGGTGAGGACGCCGACCGTCACCGCGCCTCCTCCGATCACCACGGCCCCGACGACGGGGAAGAGCACGCGCGGCTGGCCGAAGGTCATCGCGACGATGTCGAGCACGAACGTGGTGCGGATGTTGGGGGAGCGGCGGAGGAAGCGCAGGCCCACCATCAGCGACGAGAGCCCCGGCCGCTGCGTCTCGCCCTCGGGCCGGATCGGCGGCAGGGTGACGATGCCGAGGAAGGCGGTGCTGAACAGGACGACGTCGACCGTGTACGTCAGCGGGAAGCCGACGCCGGCGACGAGGATCCCCGCGAGCGCCGGGCCGACCGTCAGCATCAGGCCCGTGCCGATCCCGCTGAGGGCGGAGGCGGCGGGCAGCAGCGAGACCGGCAGGAGGCGCGGGATGATCGAGGCCCGGGAGGTCGCGATCATGGTGCCCGCGACCGCGTTGACGCAGGTCAGGGCGTAGAGCAGCACCACCTCGCGGAGGCCGAGCCAGGCGTGCAGGGCGATCGCCCCGGTCGAGAGCCAGGCGAAGACGGCCGCGACGAGCGCGACCTTGCGGCGGTCGAAGGCGTCCGCGAGCATGCCGCCGTAGAGGCCGGCGAGGATCATCGGCACCAGCGAGACGACGCCGACGAGGGCGACGGAGAACGTCGAGCGCGTGATCTCGTAGACCTCGAGCCCGACGGCCACGAGGGTGAGCTGCGTGCCGATGCCGCTGATCGTGTTGCCGACGAACAGCCGTGCGAAGGCGGGGCTCGCCCGGAGCGGGGTCGTGTCGACGAAGAGCGGCCGGCGGGCCTCGGCGGCCTTCGGGGCGCCCTCGGACGGCGCGGTCTCGGGGGCGGGGTCTGGAGTGGACAAGCCTCCATCATCGTCCACGCGCGCGCACCGTGGTGTCGGGGTCGGGTGCTTGGATGGGAGGCATGACACACGACCCCCAGACCAAGCCCGAGATCGACGCTCCCACCGGCCCGGCCCCCGCCGACCTCGAGATCAGCGACATCACCGTCGGCGACGGCGCCGAGGCCCAGCGCGGCTCGACCGTCGACGTCCACTACCTCGGCGTCGAGTTCGACTCCGGTGAGGAGTTCGACTCCTCCTGGAGCCGCGGCGAGTCCGTGAACTTCCCCCTCGCCGCGCTCGTCCAGGGCTGGCAGGAGGGCATCCCCGGCATGAAGGTCGGCGGCCGCCGCCAGCTCGTCGTCCCGCCGCAGCTGGCCTACGGCCCCGCCGGCAGCGGCCACCCGCTCTCGGGCAAGACCCTGATCTTCGTCATCGACCTCCTCGGCGTCAGCTGATGGCCCTGCGTCCCGCCCCGTCGGTCGGCCTGGCCGACGGGCACACGATCCCCGCGCTGGGGCTCGGCACCTACGGCATGGACGGCGACGAGGGCGCGGCGCAGGTCGCCGGCGCGATCGAGTCGGGCTACCGCCTCCTCGACACCGCCCTGAACTACGGCAACGAGGGCGCCGTCGGCGAGGCGATCCGCCGCGTCGACGTGCCCCGTGACGAGCTCGTCGTCACGACCAAGCTGCCCGGCCGCCACCACGGCTACGAGGAGGCCCTGGCCAGCTTCGAGGAGAGCCGGGCGACGCTCGGCGTCGACGTCGTCGACCTCTACCTGATCCACTGGCCGCTGCCCCGGGTCGACAAGTACGTCGACGCGTTCCGCGCCTTCGTGAAGCTGCAGGAGGACGGCCTCGTCCGCTCCGTCGGCGTCTCGAACTTCACCGAGGCCCACCTGCAGCGCCTCGCCGACGAGACGGGCGTCGTGCCCGTCGTCAACCAGGTCGAGCTGCACCCGTACTTCCCGCAGGCCGAGCTCCGCGCAGTGCACGAGCGGATGGGCATCGTCACCGAGAGCTGGAGCCCGCTCGCCAAGCAGAGCGAGCTCCTGACGGAGTCGGTGGTCACCGAGATCGCCCGTGCCCACGGGAAGACGCCCACGCAGGTCGTCCTCCGCTGGCACGTCCAGCTGGGCGCCGTGCCGGTGCCGAAGTCGGCCGACCCCGGCCGGCAGCGCGAGAACCTCGACGTCTTCGACTTCGAGCTCACCGAGGCCGAGGTCGTCGCGATCAGCGGCCTGGAGCGCGGCCGGCTGTGGGACGGCGACCCGGAGACGCACGAGGAGTTCTAGGCCCTCACCGCGCCTCCGGCACGACCCCGGGACCGCACCGACCCGCACCGGGCCGGTGCGGTCTCGTCGTGGTGCCCGCGGCCCCGGCGGCACCGGGGGTGGAGCCGGGGGGAGTCGCGTGGACGGTAGACTGATGCGCCGACTTTCCCGAGGGGTGCGACCGCCAGTGACATCATCCGAGCTCGACCGCGAACGCTCCTACGTGGGCACGCTCTACGCCCGTCTCGACGAGCTCAAGGAGGACGCCCGCGTGCGCCTCGAGCGCGTCCGGGCCGAGTCCGTGGGCGGCAACCACCAGAGCCGCAGCGAGCGCGACGCCTACGCACGTCTCTACGAAGACACCATCGCGCAGCTCGGCGCCGTCGACGAGCGCCTCGCCTTCGGCCGCCTCGAGCTCGAGCAGCCGGACGAGCTGGGCCAGGGCGACGCCGTGGCGATGCCCGGCACGGGCGGCCGCTACCGCTACATCGGCCGCATCGGCCTCCGTGACGAGCAGCACCACCCGATCCTGCTCGACTGGCGCGTGCCCGGCGCCAGCGCGTTCTACCAGGCCACGGCGGCGACGCCGATGGGCGCCCGGGCTCGTCGGCACCTGACCCTCGACGGCCGTCGCGTCACGCGCCTGGAGGACGAGGTCTTCGACCCCGAGCTGCTCGACCGCGACGACGTCCAGCTGCAGGGCGAGGGCGCCCTGATGGCGGCGCTCACCGCGCAGCGCACCGGCCGCATGACCGACATCGTCGCGACCATCCAGGCCGAGCAGGACGTCATCATCCGCTCGCCCCTCGACGGCGTGCTCGTCGTCCAGGGCGGGCCCGGCACCGGCAAGACGGCGGTGGCCCTCCACCGCGCCGCGTACCTGCTGTACTCGCACCGCGACCGCCTGCGCGGGTCGGGCGTGCTCGTCGTCGGCCCGTCGCGGTCGTTCCTCCGCTACATCGAGCAGGTGCTGCCGTCGCTCGGCGAGACCGGCGTCGTGCTCTCGAGCCTCGGCGGGCTCTACCCGGGCGTCGAGGCGCAGACCGACGACGCGCCAGAGGTCGCGGCCCTCAAGGGCTCGGCCGAGATGGCCGACCTGATCCGCCGGGCGGTGCGGTCGCGGCAGGTGCGACCGACGCAGCCGACGACGATCGACGTCAACGGCGAGCGGCTCGTCGTGCAGCCCGAGCTCGTCGCCGAGGCGATGCGCAAGGCGCAGGAGCGCGGCAAGCAGCACAACGTCGGCCGCGTGACCTTCAACAAGGCGGCTCTCTCGGCTCTGACCCGCCAGCTCGTGGCGCAGATGCGCGACCACGGCACGACCGTCGACGAGTCCGACGAGGCCGTGCTGCGCGAGGACATCCGCCAGACCCACGACGTCAAGGTGCTGCTGAACACCGCGTGGCTGCCCCTGTCGGCCGAGAAGCTGATCGAAGACCTGTACGCGCGCCCGCGGTGGCTCGCGACGATCACCCAGCGCTGGAGCCCGCGGCAGCGTGCCCTGCTGCAGCGGCCCCGCGGCTCCGAGTTCACGATCTCCGACGTGCCGCTGCTCGACGAGGCCGCCGAGCTGCTGGGCGAGTTCCAGGCCGGCGTCGACCCCGAGAGGCTGGCCCGCAAGCAGCAGCGCAAGCGCGACATCGAGAACGCCGAGCGCGCCATCGAGAACATGGGCGTGGAGGGCATGGTCTCGGCCGAGCAGATCGCGGGCGGCTTCGCCGAGCGCGCCGCGTCGATGACCACCGCCGAGCGCGCCGCCGGCGACCGCACCTGGGCCTTCGGCCACGTCGTCGTCGACGAGGCGCAGGAGCTCTCGCCGATGCAGTGGCGCCTGCTCTCGCGACGCTGCCCGCTGCGCTCGTTCACCGTCGTGGGCGACATCGCCCAGGCGTCGAGCCCCGCCGCGGCCTCCTCGTGGGACGTCGCGCTGCAGAGCCTGCTCGGTCGCCGTCGGGGCTCGTCGGTCGCCGGCACCTCGGCGCCCTGGCGCCGGGAGGAGCTGACCGTCAACTACCGCACGCCGAGCCAGATCGTCGACCACGCCGAGCGGCTGGCGATCGAGGCGGGGCTGCGCATCACGCCCAGCCGTTCCGTCCGGTCGAGCGAGTGGCCCGTGCGCGAGGTCGCCGTCGGGGCCGGAGGAGCAGGGGGAGTCGCGGGTCGTGACGCCCTCGTCGCCGCCGGCGTCGAGGCGGTCGCCGCCGACCGGGCCGTCGACGACTCCGGGACGCTGGCCGTCATCGCCCCGCAGGGCCTGGTGGGCCCGCTCGTCGACCGGCTCGTCGAGCTGTTCCCGGGGCAGGTCGCCCCCGGCACAGCGTCGCTGACCAAGCCGATCTCGGTGCTCAGCCCCGCGACGTCGAAGGGCCTCGAGTTCGACGCCGTCGTGATCGTCGACCCCGAGGGCGTGCGGGCCTCGTCGGCCCGCGGCGCCGCCAGCCTCTACGTCGCGATGACCCGCCCGACGCAGCGCCTCACCGTCGTCGGCTAGCGCGGGGGCTGCGTGAGCCCGGCCGCCCGGTGGGCGGCCTCGGCGACCCGGTCGTGGTGGGCGCGCCAGCCCGTCGCGTCTCGGTCGGGCACGTTCGGGTCGCCCGGCCCGGAGCCGAGGCGACCGTCGACGAGCTCACGGGCGAGGTCGGCGTGCCCCGTGTGCCGGGCGGTCTCGACGCAGAGGTGCACGAGCACCGTGTGCAGCGTGACCTCCTGTCGACCCGCCGACCACCACGGCACGAGGCCGGGGGAGTCGAGGTCGAGCTCGCGCACCGTCGCGTCGGCGTGCTCGGCGGAGTGCCGGGCCAGGTCGACGATCGAGGCGCGGCTCTCGTCGGCGGTCGCCCACAGGTCGGCGTCGGGGTCGACCTCGTCGTCGGACCACGCGGGCGAGAGCGGCGACGGCCGGCCGAAGACGTCGCCGAGGTAGCCGAGCTGCACGAGGGCCGTGTGCTTGACGAGGCCGAGCAGGTTGGTCCCGCTCGGCACGAGCGGTCGACGGGCGTCGTGCTCGCCGAGGCCCTCCAGCTTGCCGAGCAGGTCGCCCCGCTGGCGAGAGAGGTAGCGCTGCAGCGTCTCCTTCTGGTCCATGGCCCCCAGGGTGCCGCGTCGCGGCTCCCGGCACCAGCCCCCGTCGCCCCCGTCGGCGTCGTGTCGGGTCGGGCAGGGGGCCGGCTCAGTTGTAGTCGGCGGGCCAGGTGAACCCGGGAGGCGCGGTGACGGCCTCGCCCGCCGGCGCGAGCACCAGCGCCACGTCCTCGAAGTCGCTGAGCCGGATGCCCGCGGGGTCGCCGCCGTAGCGGCTCCCGCCGACGAACACGGTGAGCGACCGCCCGTCGTCGCCCCCGACGTCGCCCACGCCGGACTGGTCGAGGTGCACGCCCCACTCCGTGAAGAGCTGGCCGAGCACGAACGACTCACGGCGGGGCGACTCGACGTGGACGATCCCCGACGTGTCGTGCGTGTGGATCGGCGCCGCGAACTTCGTCCCCGAGTCGTGGCCGATGTCGCCGGGCACGGTCACCGGCTCGCCGTCGACGGTGATCGACAGGTGGCTGTGCACGTGCATGGCGAGGTCCTGGCCCCAGACGTTCTCGAGGCCGGCGAGCTCAGCCCGCCCGGGCCGGTCGTCGACGTCGGGCACCGGCCACGGCGGGGCGGTCTCGGCCCCGACGACGCGGGCGGGGTTCGACGACTGGGCCACCGCGACGCCGACCCCGCCGCCGACGACGACGAGCGCGCTGGCGACGAGGGGGAGGAGGGCCCGCCGGGAAGGGCTCATCGTTCCCCGGCGCCCGTGCCGGAGGTCGCGTCGGCGTGAGGTGCGACGGCCGACCCGACCGTGCGCACCCGGTCGACGAGCTCGCGCCACGGTCCGGTGAGCTGCTGCTCGGGCAGCGTCGCCTCGCGCACGGGCTGGGCCTCGACGACGATCACCCAGACGAAGCGGTCGGGCTGCGCGCCGTCGGCGGTCGACGGCGTCGACGACCAGGGGAGGCCGTCGATGAGCACGAGCCACGACTCGGTGTCGGGCTCGGCCTCGACGTCGACCTGCCACGACCGCGTGAGGCCCGCGAAGCCGCCGGTGCGCTGCACGGTGACGATCATGGCCGCGATGCTACCCCGGGTGCCCCGGGGCCAGCAGGGCGAGGGGAGGGCGACGGCAGGGCGCCCGCCGGGCGCCGGGAGCGTACCCGCCGCCCCGCCTCAGGCCGCGGGCAGCACCCCGACCCCGCGCCACCCCTCGGTCGTCGCGCGGGCCTCGCTCGACCCGGCGCCCCACCGCGCCTCCGCGGCGGCGACCGTCACGGCGGCGAACTCGGCGAACGTCGAGGTCGGCGACACGTCGCCGCTCGTGATCGCGTCGTACCAGACCTGCCCGGCGCGCTCCCACGCGGGGCCGCCGAGGGCCGTGGCCACGAGGTGGAAGGCCTTGTTGGGGATCCCCGAGTTGAGGTGCACGCCCCCGGCGTCCTCCGTCGTCTCGACGTAGTCGTCCATGTGGGCCGGCTGCGGGTCCTTCCCGAGCACGTCGTCGTCGTAGGCCGTTCCCGGCGCGGCCATCGAGCGCAGCGCCCGCCCCTGCACCTCGTCGGTGAAGAGGCCCTCACCGATCAGCCAGCTGGCCTCGTCGGCCGTCTGCCCGAGCAGGTGCTGCTCGACGAGCGCGCCGAAGACGTCGCTGATCGACTCGTTGAGCGCCCCGGACTGCCCCTGGTACTCGAGCGCCGTCGTGTACTGCGTCACCCCGTGCGCGAGCTCGTGGCCCACGACGCTCACCGACGCCGTGAAGCGGCGGAACACCTCGCCGTCGCCGTCGCCGAAGACCATCCGCCGGCCGTCCCAGAAGGCGTTGTCGTAGTCGAGCCCGTAGTGCACGGTCGCGTCGAGCGGCAGGCCCGAGCCGTCGATCGACGACCGGCCGTACGCCTCGAGGAAGAGCGCGTGCGTGGCCCCGAGGGCGTCGTAGGCCTCGGTGACGGCGACGTCGTCCGTCGGCGGCTCGCCCTCGCGGCGCACCACGCGGCCGGGCAGCTCTTCGGTGCCCCCGGCGTCCGAGATCGTGCGC
Source organism: Frigoribacterium sp. NBH87 (assembly GCF_014217665.1). Lineage (NCBI taxonomy): Bacteria > Bacillati > Actinomycetota > Actinomycetes > Micrococcales > Microbacteriaceae > Frigoribacterium > Frigoribacterium sp. NBH87. The sequence continues at coordinate 768,613 of NZ_CP043650.1, read as the reverse complement.
TCGAGCGGGCCGTCGACGGCCACGGCGCCCTGACGGGCCGGAGGCACCGCCGCGCGGAGCGCCCGCACCTCCTCCATCTGCCGCAGGCCCTGGCGGGCGGCCTCGGGGGCCCGTGACAGGCGCGGCGAGTCGGCCCGGGCGAGGTGGTCGAGCAGGTAGGGCGGCACGATGAAGCGGGTCATGGCTGCACTCTCGCACCGGCCCCCGACATCGGCCCGACAGTTCACACGATCGTCACGGGAGGCGCTCCGAGGGCCCGCACCGCGCCTCCCGAAGGCCTGCGCCGCGCCTCCGACCGGCCGGCCCCACGCTCGCTCGGCGACCCGGCGCACGGGGCCGCCCCGCCCCGGTAGCGTTGACCGGATGACCGCCTCCGACGCCTCCGCCCTGGTCGACCGCATGATCGCCGTCGTCCCCGACTTCCCCGTGCCGGGCATCCTCTTCCGCGACGTGACCCCGCTGTTCTCCGACGCGGACGCCTTCGCGACGGTGACGGCCGCGCTGAGCGAGCCCTTCGACGGCGCCTTCCAGGCCGTGGCCGGCATCGAGGCCCGGGGCTTCGCGCTGGCCGGCGGCATCGCGATCGAGCAGGGCGTCGGCGTGCTCACCGTCCGCAAGGCCGGCAAGCTCCCCGGCGAGGTGCTCAGCGAGAGCTACGCGCTCGAGTACGGCGAGGCGACCCTCGAGCTGCGCCCGAGCCAGCTGCCCGCGGGCACGCGGGTGCTCGTCGTCGACGACGTGCTCGCCACCGGCGGCACCGCCGAGGCGACCGTCACCCTCCTCGAGCGCGCGGGCTACGAGGTCGTCGGCATCGCCGTGCTGCTCGAGCTCGACGGCCTGCCCGGCCGCGACCGCCTCGCCTCCCGCCTGCCCGTCCACGCCCTCTCGAGCGCACCGGCCTAGGTCGGGGCCCTACGGCGCGGGCCAGCCGGGGAAGAGCAGCAGGCCGCAGCCCATGACGCAGGCCGCCGTCACCGCGACGAAGACGCCGACCCACAGCACTCCCGGCACGTGCGTCAGGCGGGCGAGCTGGTCGGCGTCCGACTGCGTCGACCCGCCGCGGCGGGCGCTGCGGCGGCGGCTGGACTGCAGCTCGAGCGAGGCACGGACGGCTCCGAGGCCGAGCACGCTGACGAGCGCAAGGCCGAACGACTGCTGCCACACCACGGGGGCGAGCCACGTCACGCCGCCGACGACGGCGGCCCCGACCAGCACGACCCAGAGCCCGAACCAGTTGCGGATCTGCACGAGCACCAGAGCCAGAAGCAGCACCAGCGCCCAGAGCAGCCCCGCCGCGAACCCCGCGGCGAGCAGCCACGAGGCCCCGAGCGCGGCGAGCGCGGGCGCCGGGTAGCCAGCCAGCAGCGTGACGACCATCCCGAGGCCGGTCGGCGGCCCGCTCGACACCGTGAGGCCCGAGGTGTCGCCGTGCAGGCGGATGCCCGAGAGGCGTCGCCCGCTGAGCACCGCGGCCAGGCCGTGCCCGCCCTCGTGCACGACGGTGACCGCGTGGCGCACGAGGCGCCAGGTCGTCGGGACGAGCACGAGCAGCGCCCCGGCGGCGACCGCCGCGGCCGTCCACTCCGGCGGCAGGGGCGCGGCGCGCTCGGCGACCCGGGCCCAGAGGTCGGCGACGGTCTCGGGTGCGGTGGTCATCCGGCCAGCCTAGGAGGCGCCTCCCGGGCTCCGTCCGAGGGATGAACCTCGGCCGCCTGGCAGCTGTCTCGGCCGGGCGTGCCCCACCATGGAGGGATGCGCCGCGCCGTCCTCCTCCTCGCCACCCTCGCGTACCTCGCCGGGGTCGCCTGGATGACCCTCCGACCCACCGTCTACGGCGACGGCACCTCCGAGCTGCTCTGGCGGGTGCTCGACCTCGCCGCCCGGCACGAGGAGACCGACTGGATCACCTTCGCCCGGGTCGAGGCGGCCGCGAACGTCGCGATGTTCGTGCCGATGGGCATGTTCCCGGCGTTGCTGCTGCCGAAGCGGGCGTGGTGGGTCGGCGTCGTGGTCGGCCTCGTCGCGACCGTGGCCATCGAGTCGTACCAGGCGACGGTGCTGTCGGCGACGCGCTTCGCCGACCCGCAGGACCTCGTGATGAACACCCTCGGAGCCGCGATCGGCGCGGCCGTCGTCGGCCTCGTCCTGCCGAGGAGTCGCCGGTCGCGTCGCCGCAGCCGGTCGCCGCGGCAGAGCCCGGCCTGGTAAGCTCCTCAGGTTGCCGTCAGAACGGCCGCGGATCAAGAGAGCCTGCACATCCTGTGACGGGCGCCGCGCAACGAAGAGGAAGGGGATCCCAGACATGGCCCTTGCACCCGAAGTCAAGACTGCGATCATCGAAGAGTACGCGACGCACCCCGGCGACACCGGATCCCCCGAGGTCCAGGTCGCCGTGATGACGCAGCGCATCCTCGACCTGACCGAGCACCTCAAGGAGCACAAGCACGACCACCACTCGCGTCGTGGCCTCCTCCTCCTCGTCGGCCAGCGCCGTCGCCTCCTGGGCTACCTGTCCAAGGTCGACATCGAGCGCTACCGCACGCTGATCGGTCGCCTCGGTCTCCGTCGCTAGTCGACCGCACGTCTCGACGACGGCCCCCCTCCTGCTCGCAGGAGGGGGGCCGTTCTCGTTCCGGGGCCGCCGAGGCGCCCGTCAGTACCAGTTGTTCGCGACGGAGTGCGCCCAGGCCGCGCACATCGTGCCGTACCGGCCGTGGATGTAGCTGAGGCCCCAGTCGACCTGGGTGCGGTAGTTGGTCCGCCAGTCGAGGCCGGCGCTGGCCATCTTCGAACCCGGCAGGGCCTGCGGGATGCCGTACGCGCCTCCCGACGGGTTCGTCGCGGTGGTCCGCCACCCCGACTCCTTGTTCCAGAGCTGGACGAGGCAGGAGTACTCGGCACCGGTACCGACCTGGCTCGCGGCGTAGGCCTTCGCGCCGGCTGGGTCGTTCACGGCGCCGGACGGGGGAGCGGTCGAGCCCCCGGGGGCGGGGGCGGGCGCAGGGGCCGGTGCGGGGGCAGGAGCAGGAGCCGGAGCCGGCGCCGGGCGTGACCCGGGCGACGCCGAGCCGGAGCCCGCCGCCGGTGCGGTCGCCCGGGCGGCGGCGGCTGTCGCCGCAGCCGCGGCAGCCGCCGCCGCCCGCGCCTGCTCCGCGATCGCGGCCTTCTCCGCCTCGCCCTGCCGGTACTGCCGCTCGACCTCGGCCGAGGTGTCGTTGAGCGTCGCGAGCTGGGCGTACAGCTGGTCGGACTGCGTCGTGGCCGACGCGACCTCCGCGTCGGCGGCGGCCTGCGCGGCCGTCGCGTCGGCGGCCCGGTCGGCGGCCTCGTCGGCGAGCCGCGACTCCTCGGCCCGCGCGACCTGGGCCTGCGCGGTCAGCGAGGCGACCGTGCCGCTCGTCGTCGTCGCCTCGGCGAGGACCCCGCGCCACCGGTCGCCCAGCTGGGTGAGCGCCCCCAGCTGGTACAGCACCTGGTCCGGGTCGGTGGCGACGAGCAGCTCCGTCGACGGCGCCTGGGGGCCGCCGACCCGCGAGAGCCGCGCGGCGAGCTGTCCCGCCTGCTCGTGGGCCGCCTGCTCGGCGGCCACCGCCGCGTCGGCGTCGGCCTGCAGGCGGTCGGCCCGGGTGCCGGCGGCGGCCTCCTCGGCGGCGGCCTCCGCGCTGGTCGCGGTCGCCGCCACCGCGGCGTCCCCCCGTGCGGCGGCGGTGCGCTCGAGTCCGTCGAGCGCCGCCGTGACGGCGACGACCTGCGCCTGGGTCGCCGCGGCGTCGCCCCGTGCGGCCTCGACGTCGGCCCAGCTGGGGGCGTCGGCCGCCGACGCGGGGCCCGCCCCGGCCAGGGTCGACAGCACGAGGGCGAGGGAGGCGGTGGTCGCGACCACGAGGCTCGCCCGGCGGGCGGCGCGGCCGGGTCGGCGGGAGGGAGCGGTCGGGGTCACGCGTCGACCTTAGCCGCGGAGCCCGCCCGCCTCCCGGCCCGCGGAGGCCCCGGTGCTAGGATCGCGCACGGAGCAGGCCGGTCTCGGCTGCTGGTCACCGGTGGTGACAGGCGGATCCCGCCCCGGTCCCGGCGCTCGTCAGCGTCGGTCGGGCAGGGGGCTCCGACCGTTCCCACTGTTGGCCAGACGAGCGACCGGCGCACCGCGCCGTCGTCCGTGCACGTCCTTCGTGCCCGCCGCCCCGCCCGCTCCGGATGCACATCGATGCCCACACGGGGCGTCGATGCAAAACAAAGAGGAGTAGCCCCCACATGGAGGGTCCAGAGATCAAGTTCGGCGAAGCCGTCCTCGACAACGGCAAGTTCGGCAAGCGCACCATCCGATTCGAGACCGGTCGTCTCGCCCAGCAGGCCCAGGGAGCCGTCGCCGCCTACCTCGACGACGACACCATGCTGCTGTCCGCCACGAGCGCCAGCAAGAAGCCGAAGGACAACTTCGACTTCTTCCCCCTCACCATCGACGTCGAGGAGCGCTCGTACGCCGCGGGCAAGATCCCCGGCTCGTTCTTCCGTCGCGAGGGCCGCCCCTCCACCGAGGCCATCCTCGTCTGCCGTCTCATCGACCGGCCCCTGCGCCCCTCCTTCGTCGAGGGCCTGCGCAACGAGGTCCAGGTCGTCATCACCGTCCTGAGCATCGCGCCCGACGAGTTCTACGACGCCCTGGCCATCAACGCGGCCAGCGCCTCCACCCAGATCTCGGGCCTGCCCTTCTCCGGCCCGATCGCCGGTGTCCGCCTCGCCCTCATCGGCGACCAGTGGGTGGCCTTCCCCAAGGCGTCGCAGCTGGCCGAGGCCGTCTTCGACCTGACCGTCGCGGGCCGTGTCGTCACCGACGCCGCCGGCAACGAGGACGTCGCGATCATGATGGTCGAGGCCGAGGCCACCGAGCACGCCTGGGGCCTCATCCAGGGCGGCGCCACCAAGCCCGACGAGGCCGTCGTGGCCCAGGGCCTCGAGGCCGCCAAGCCCTTCCTGAAGCAGCTGGTCGACGCGCAGTCCGCGATGGCCGCGCAGGCCTTCAAGGAGATCGCCGACTACCCGGTCTTCCTGCCCTACACCGACGAGGTCCTCGCCGCGGTCACCGAGGCCGCCGGCTCCGAGCTGTCCGAGGTCTACAAGATCGCCGGCAAGATCGAGCGCCAGGACGCCGACGACGTGCTCAAGGGCAAGGTCAAGGACGCCGTCGCGGCGAAGGTCGAGTCGGGCGCGCTGCCCGAGTCCGCCCTCGGCCAGGTCTCCGCCGCCTACAAGACGGCCACCAAGAAGGTCGTCCGCGACCGCATCCTCACCGAGCAGGTCCGCATGGACGGCCGCGGCCTGGCCGACATCCGTCCGCTCGACGCCGAGGTCCAGGTCATCCCGCGCGTGCACGGCTCCGCCATCTTCCAGCGCGGCGAGACCCAGATCCTGGGCGTCACCACGCTGAACATGCTCAAGATGGAGCAGCAGATCGACTCGCTGAGCCCGGTCACGAAGAAGCGCTACCTGCACCACTACAACTTCCCGCCCTACTCGACCGGTGAGACCGGCCGCGTCGGGTCGCCGAAGCGTCGCGAGATCGGGCACGGCTTCCTCGCCGAGCGCGCCCTCGTGCCGGTGCTGCCCAGCCGCGAGGAGTTCCCCTACGCGATCCGTCAGGTGTCCGAGGCCCTCGGCTCCAACGGCTCGACATCGATGGGCTCCGTCTGCGCCTCGACCCTGTCGCTCCTCAACGCCGGCGTGCCGCTGCGCGCGCCCGTCGCGGGCATCGCCATGGGCCTCGTCTCCGACGAGGTCGACGGCCAGACCCGCTACGCGGCCCTCACCGACATCCTCGGTGCGGAGGACGCCCTCGGCGACATGGACTTCAAGGTCGCCGGCACGAGCGAGTTCGTCACGGCCATCCAGCTCGACACGAAGCTCGACGGTCTGCCGACCGCCGTGCTGGACGCCGCGCTGAAGCAGGCCAAGGAGGCGCGCACCGCCATCCTCAGCGTGCTCACCTCGGCCATCGACGCGCCCGACGAGATGGCCCCGACCGCGCCCCGCGTGATCTCGGTCCAGATCCCGCAGGACAAGATCGGCGAGCTGATCGGCCCGAAGGGCAAGACGATCAACGCGATCCAGGACGAGACCGGCGCCGACATCTCCATCGAGGAGGACGGCACCGTCTACATCGGCGCCGTCGACGGCCCCTCGGCCGAGGCCGCTCGCGCCCAGGTCAACGCCATCGCGAACCCGACCAACCCCGAGGTGGGCGAGCAGTTCCTCGGCACGGTCGTCAAGATCGCGTCGTTCGGCGCCTTCGTCTCGCTCCTCCCCGGCAAGGACGGCCTGCTGCACATCAGCGAGGTCCGCAAGCTGGCCGGCGGCAAGCGCGTCGAGAACGTCGAGGACGTGCTCGGGGTCGGCCAGAAGATCCTCGTCGAGATCACGAAGATCGACGACCGCGGCAAGCTGTCGCTCGCCCCGGTCGTGGCCGACGAGGCCGACACCGACTCGAGCGGCGCCGCCGGCGAGAGCGACGACGCGTCGGTCGACCTCGGCTAGTCGCTGACCGTCAGACACGGCCCGCCCCCGACCTCGGTCGGGGGCGGGCTTCGTCGTCTCCGAGGGCGTCGGGACGGCCCCCAGGAGGTGTGACGGACGGTGCTGCCGTGCCTCCTGAGGCCCCGAGGAGGCGCCCTCCGAGAATCTGAGGGATGTTCTCGTAACGATCGGGTGCGGCGGCGTGCCGAGCACCGCTCGGGCCCGTAGTCTCGACGTGAGGGCCCGATCCAGCTCGCCGTGACCGATGGTCGCCACGGTCGGCGGGGTCCTGTCGTCGGTGCCCGACGAGAGCCGCCAGACCAGCCTCGGAGGGGTGACGCGAGTGAGCGAGACCACGGCGCGCGCCACCGGTGCCGAGGCTCCCCGCGCCGCCCCCGCCCACCCGCCGCGGCGCTCGTCCGTCACGGACGCGACCGTCCCCGTCGACCTCGGCGTCATCCAGCCGCGACGTCGCCTCGGCACGTCCGACCTGCGCGTCTTCCCGATGGCGATCGGCGGCAACGTCTTCGGCTGGACGGCCGACCAGACCGAGACCGAGGCCGTGCTCGACGCGTACTACGACCTGGGCGGCAACTTCGTCGACACGGCCGACTCGTACGCGGGCGGGCGGAGCGAGATCATGATCGGCTCGTGGATGAAGCGCCGCCGCTCCCGCGACGACGTCGTGCTGTCGACGAAGATCGGTAAGAGCGCAGACCACCCCGGGCTCACCCCGCGGGCGGTCGAGCGGGCCGTCGAGGCGTCGCTCGAACGGCTCGGCACCGACCACGTCGACCTCCTCTACCTGCACGTCGACGACACCGAGGTGGCGTTCGAGCGCACGCTGCTCGCCGTCGACCACCTCATCCGGGCCGGCAAGGTCCGGTGGTTCGGGGGTGCCCACCACTCGGGCAACCGTCTGTACGAGGCGCGCATCGCCGCGGGCATGCTCGGGGTGGCCCCGATGGTGGCGCTGCAGAACCAGTACAACCTCATGAACCGCACGGAGTACGAGGGCGGCCTCTCGAAGGTCGCCGCCCAGCTCGGGTTGGCCGTCATGCCGCGCTTCGCGCTGGCGAGCGGCTTCCTGACCGGCAAGTACCGCACGCGGGCCGACGTCTCGCGCACCCGCCGCGGCAAGGACGTGTCGCGTCACCTGACGAAGAAGGGCCTGCGGGTCCTCGCCGAGCTCGACCGGGTCGCAGCGGTGCACGACGTGTCGCCGGCCGCGATCTCCCTGGCGTGGCTGCTCGCCAAGCCGAACGTGGTGGCGCCCGTGGCGAGCGCCACGAGCGTGGATCAGGTTGCCGAGCTCGCCCAGGCGGCTCAGGTCCGGCTCACGCGCACGCAGGTGCTGGAGCTCGACCGGGCCTCGGCCTGAGGCTCCGGGCCGGCAGGCCGGCAGGCCGACAGGCCGACAGCCGGGAGGCAGGGGTCAGGCGCTGAGGAGGCGCTCGACGGTGCGGCGCAGGGAGGCGGCGGCCGCGATGGCGTCGCCGGCGTAGGCGCCGATCTGTGCGCCGTCCCAGGCGAGCAGGAGGTCGTCCGCCGCGTCGCCGGGCATCGGGTGCGCGGCGTCCTTGAAGAGGTCGACGAGGGCGTCCGTCTGCCACTCGCGGTGCTCGGCGATGCTGGCGCGGACGGCGTGGGTCGGGTCGCTGAACTCGGACGCGGCGTTGGCCCAGGGGGAGCCCCGGTAGCCGGGGGCCTGCAGCTGCGCGACCACCGACTCCAGCAGGGCCCGGATGCGCTCGACGCCGTCGGGGTGCTCCTCGACGAGGGCTGCCAGGGCCTCGACGTCGCGGTCGTGGCGGCCGGCGAGGTACTCGAGCACGAGGGTGTCCTTCGCGCCGAAGTGCTTGTAGAACGTGGCCTTGGTGACGCTCGACTCGGCGATGAGGCGATCGACGCCCACGACGCGGATCCCCTCGTCGGAGAAGAGGCGGTCGGCCGTCGTCAGCACGCGGGCGCGGGCGCCGGGCGTGGTCTGGTCGGCGCGGGGACGCCCAGGGAGACGCTGGACGGCCGGTTGGGGGGAATCGACCGTCACAGCGTGGCTCCTTGGGACTCGGTGGCTCGAGCCGCGTCGGGGGAACGCGTGCTCGGGACCTCCAGGACGTCCACAGCCGCCGACGACGACTGATCAGGGGGGTGGTGTCGCCGTCGGTGAGATCACTGTAGCACCGATGAGGACAGACGGACTCGTCTGTTTGTCCACACCCACGTCCCCCAGTTCGGGTGACGGCGCCGGAGGGCATCCCGTAGGCTCGCTCTGATGACCGGTCCTGTCTCCCTGCCCCTCGACGCGGTCGAGCTCTCCTTCGTCGCGACGGGCGACGCCCTCGTCCGCCGCAGCGTCCTGCCGACGGGGGTGCGCATCCTCAGCGAGCGCATGCCGGGCGCGCGCAGCGCCACGGTGGGCTTCTGGGTCGCGGTGGGCTCGCGCGACGAGCAGGAGGGCGAGCGGGGCTCGACCCACTTCCTCGAGCACCTGCTCTTCAAGGGCACGACGACGAGGTCCGCCCTCGACATCGCGGTGGCCTTCGAGTCGGTCGGCGGCGAGCACAACGCCGCGACCGCCAAGGAGTACACCTGCTACTACGCCCGCGTGCGCGACGTCGACCTCGACGACGCCGTCGACGTGCTGGCCGACATGCTGACGTCGGCGTCGCTCGACCCCGTCGAGTTCGAGACCGAGCGCGGGGTCATCCTCGAGGAGCTGGCGATGGCCGACGACGACCCGGCCGACGTCGCGGGCGAGCGCCTCTTCGAGTCGGTCTTCGGCGACCACCCCCTGGGCCGCCCCATCGGCGGCACCCCCGAGAGCATCCGCGCCGCGTCGCGCGACGACGTGCACCGCCACTGGCTCGAGAACTACCGGCCCCGCGACCTCGTCGTCACCGTCGCCGGCGCCGTCGAGCACGACCACCTCGTCGAGCGCCTCACGGCCGCCCTCGACCGGTCCGACTGGTCGACGGAGGCCGCGTCGCCCGTCGCCCGGCGGTCGACGGCCGCGGTCGTGCCCACGCCGGCCGAGCCCGTCACGATCGTGCGGCGCCCGCTCGAGCAGGCCACCGTCCTGCTCGGCCTGCCCGGCATCTCCGCGGCCGACGAGCGTCGCTCCTCGCTGGCCGTCCTCAACTCCGTGCTGGGCGGGGGCATGTCGTCGCGCCTCTTCCAGGAGGTCCGTGAGCGTCGCGGCCTCGCGTACTCGGTCTACTCGTTCGCGTCGAGCTACTCCGACGCCGGCGTGTTCGGCCTCTACGCCGGCTGCACGCCGTCGAACGCCGGTCGGGTGTCGCGCCTGATGCTCGACGAGCTCGACCGCCTCGCCGACGACGGCATCACCGACGACGAGCACCGCCGTGCGCTCGGCCAGCTGGGCGGCGCCGCCGCCCTCGCGCTGGAGGACAGCGACACGCGCATGAACCGGCTCGGCCGGGCAGAGCTCTCGCTCGGCGAGTTCGTCGACCTCGACGCCTCGCTCGACCGCATCGCCCGCGTCACCACCGACGACGTCCGCGAGCTCGCCGGGGCCCTGCGCGGCGGAGCCCTCTCGACTGTCGTCGTCGGCGACCTCGACGCCGCCGGCCTCGGCGTGCCGAGCGCGCCCGACGTGCCCGGCCCGGCAGCCACCACCCCATGAACCAGGAGACGACGGTGTCCCACTACCTCTACCTCGTCCGGCACGGCGAACAGCAGGACGCCGAGCACGGGCTGCCCGACGGCCCGCTCTCCGAGCGGGGCAAGCGCCAGGCGCGGCTCATCGCCGAGCGCCTCGGCGGCGTCCCGTTCGACGCCGCGTGGCACTCCCCGCTCGAGCGGGCCGCCGAGACCGCCCGCATCATGACCGAGCGGCTGCCGGCCCTCGAGTCGCAGCCCTCGACGCTGCTCTTCGACTGCGTGCCGTCCGGCCCGACGCCCGACATGCCCGCGGCCTACAAGCCGTTCTTCGGCGGGGTGACCGACGAGGAGGTCGAGGCGGGGCAGGCGCAGATGGCCGACGCCGTCTCCGAGTGGCTGACCCCGGCCCGCGAGGACCGCCACGACCTCCTCATCACGCACAACTTCGTGATCGGGTGGTTCGTCCGCGAGGTCTTCGGGGCTCCGGACTGGCGCTGGATGGGCGTCAACCAGGCCAACGCCGGCCTGACGATCATCCGCGTCCGCTCGGCGAAGCCGCCGGAGCTCGTCACCCACAACGACCTCGGGCACCTGCCGGTCGAGCTCCGCACCGGCCTCCCGGTGGAGCAGCCGATCTAGCTCAGGGGAGCCGTGCGGCCCAGTGCCTTCCGGTACCAGGCCGTCGCGTTCGGGTTGGCGTTGTAGGGCTCGATCCGCTCGTAGCCCGACGAGCGGTAGAGGCTGCCGGCGGCCGCGAGGCTGTCGTTCGTGTCGAGCACGAGCTCGTCCGCACCGAGGTCGCGCGCCCGGCGCTCCAGCTCGTCGAGGAGCGCCCGACCGAGCCCCCGGCCCCGCCCGGCGGGGGAGACGAAGAGGTGCTTGACCTCGAATCGCACCTCGCCGCCGGGCCCCGGAGCCACGGCGCGGACGCCGCCGCAGCCGAGCGACGCCGACTCGTCGGGGCCCGGCGCCGCGCCGGCCTCCTCCTCCGCGACGACGAAGACGCCGGCGGGCGGCGTGAACGCGGCCGGGTCGGGGAGCGTGGTCACGTAGGCCGCCGGCCCGCCGGGGAAGGTGCGGGCCCGCTCGGCGAAGTAGGCGGTCAGCAGCTCGGCGGCGACGGGCGCCGTGACGTCGACGGGGCGGAACCTGCTCATGGGCACCATGCTAGGTCGCCCCGGGAGCCCCGGCCGGTAGGTTGGTCCCCATGACTTCCCGCATCGCCGTGGTCGGGGCCACGGGCACGCTCGGCTCGTTCATCGTCGACCTCGTCGAGCGCACCGACGGCCTCGAGCTGCACGCCGGCCTGTCGTCGCGCGACGACCTCGACGGCGTCCTCGGCGCCGACCTCGTGGTCGACGTGACGCACCCCGCCGTGAGCCCCGGCATCGTCGAGCACGTCGTGCGGGCCGGCCTCCCCGTGCTCGTCGGCACCTCGGGCTGGAGCGCCGAGCGCATCGCGAAGCTGTCGACGATCGTCGCCGACGTCGCGGGCCCCGGCGTCCTCGTCGTGCCGAACTTCAGCCTGGGGTCGGTGCTGGCCACGCGGTTCGCGACGATGGCGGCCCGGTTCTACGACTCGATCGAGATCGTCGAGTCGCACCACGACGGCAAGGTCGACTCGCCCTCCGGCACGGCCGTCCGCACCGCCGAGCTCATCGCGGAGGCCCGGCGAGACCTCGGCCCGGTCGCCGCCCCGTTCTCCGACCAGCGCGCCCGCGGCCAGCAGGTCGCCAGCGTGCCGGTGCACAGCCTGCGGATGCGCGGCGTGGTCGCCCAGCAGTCGGTGATCCTGGGAGGCGCGGGCGAGACCCTGACGCTGACCCACGACACGCTGTCGCAGAGCGCGTACGAGAAGGGCCTCCTGGTCGCGATCGAGGCGGCTCCCACCGTCAGCGGCGTCGTGGTCGGCCTCGACCGCGTGCTGCCCCTCGACTGATGAAGGGCCGCGTCGCCGCGCTCGTCATGGCGCTGCTGCTGCTGCTCTACGTCGTGCTCGTCGCGCAGCGCGCGTACCTCTTCCTCCGGACGGGCGAGCCGATCGCGGTCGTCCTCGGCGCCGCCCTCGTGGTGCTGCCGCTGCTCGGCGCCTGGGCGCTCGTCGTCGAGCTCCGCTTCGGCGCCCGGACCCAGCAGATGGTCCGTGAACTGACCGCCTCGGGAGAGCTCCCCGTCGACGACGTGCCGCGCCGCGCCTCCGGCCGGTACGACCGCGAGGCCGCCGACGCGGCCTTCCCGCGGTGGGCGGCGGAGGCGGCGGAGTCGCCCGACGACTGGCGCTCCTGGTTCCGGCTCGGGCTGGCCTACGACGCGTGCGGCGACCGACGGCGGGCCCGGAAGGCCCTGCGCTGGTCGATCAAGCTCCGCGGGGAGGCGGCGGCCTCCTCGCGCTGACCGCCCTCCCCCTCAGAGGGTCGAGACCAGGGCGTCGACGGCCTCGTCGACGGTGCGGTGACGGAAGGCGAAGCCGTCGGCGAGGAGCTTGGCGGGCACGACCTGCTGGCTCGGCAGCAGCATCTCGCGCCCCGCCTCCTGCATCGCGCCGGAGATGACGAACTCGGGCACGGTGAGGGCGTAGGGCTTCCCGAGGTCACCGGCCAGCCGGCGGGTCAGCTCGTCGCTCGTGGCCGGCGTCGGGCCGGCGAGGTTCACGGGCCCCTCGAGGGTCGAGGTGAGCAGGTGCACGATCGCGGCGGCCTCGTCGTGCAGGCTGATCCAGGGCCAGAACTGGTCGCCGGTGCCGAGGCGCGAGCCGAGTCCGAGGCGGGTCAGGGGGAGGAGGGGCTTCAGGGCGCCACCGGGGCCCACGACCACGCCGGTGCGCAGGTGGGCGACGCGCGTGCCCGAGGGCGCCTCGGCGGTCGCGGCCTCCCACTCGGCGACGACGTCGCTGAGGAAGCCGGTGCCGCGGGGGCTCTCCTCGGTCAGGCGCTCCCCGGGGCGGTCGCCGTAGATCCCGACGGCCGACCCGCTCAGGAAGACCGTCGGCGGCGTCTCGGCCCGGGCCATGCCCCGCGCGAGGGTCTGGGTCGCCGACACGCGCGACGCCACGATCTCCTTCTTGTAGCCCGGGGTCCAGGGCAGGCGGCCGAGGTTCGCGCCGCTCAGGTTCACGACGGCGTCGGCCCGGTCGAGCACGGTGTAGTCGACGATGCCGGCGGCGGGCACCCAGGTGACCTGGTCGTCGTCACGGGCCTCGCCGCGGACGAGCGCCACGACGCGGTGGCCGGCCTCCCGCAGCTGCCGGGTGAGCTCGGTGCCGACCAGGCCGGAGGCGCCGGAGACGAGGACGGTGAGGGGTGCGTCGGTCATGGGGCCCTGGCTTTCACGGTGCGGGGGGAGCGGGGAGGGAGGTGCTCCCCGAGAGCGTAGGCGCGCCTCCTGGTGGTCGTCCCGAGGCGCACGGGCGAGGCGGCCGGGAGGGCGCCCGGGGAGACGCTCGGCGGGAGGGGCTGCGGAGGTAGAGTCGTCGCCGTGTCTGATGCCGCTGCCGTTGACCCCGTGATCCAGTCCGCCGAGAACCACCCCGTCGAGCACGACGTCGAGTTCCGCTCCGACGTGACCGTCGAGCTCGTCCGCTCCAGCGCCCACGACAGCGACGTGCTGTTCGCCGCGCGCGTGTCGACGATGGGCGAGCTCACCCTCGAGGGCGCGCAGGCCTCCGCCGAGGGCGAGCAGGCGACCAAGGGCGCCGGCCTCATCAACTACCTGATGCGCGACCGCCACGGCTCGCCGTTCGAGCACAACTCGATGACCTTCTACGTCCAGGCGCCGATCTTCGTCTTCCGCGAGTTCATGCGGCACCGCATGGCGAGCTACAACGAGGAGAGCGGTCGCTACCGCGAGCTCAACCCGGTCTTCTACGTGCCCGCCGAGACGCGCAACCTGCAGCAGGTCGGCAAGCCGGGCGCCTACGACTTCCTGCCCGGCACGCCCGAGCAGTCGGCCCTCGTGCGGTCGGAGACCGAGCGCACCTCGCGGGAGGCCTACGCCGCCTACAAGCGCATGCTCGACGAGGGCATCGCCCGCGAGGTCGCCCGCATCGTCCTGCCGCTCAACATCTACTCGTCGATGTACGTCACGGTGAACGCCCGCTCGCTGATGAACTTCCTCAGCCTGCGCACCAAGCGTGAGGGCACGCACTTCCCGTCGTTCCCGCAGCGGGAGATCGAGATGTGCGCGGAGAAGATGGAGGACCTCTGGGCCGAGCTGATGCCCCTCACCTACGCGGCGTTCGGCAAGAACGGTCGCGTCGCGCCGTAGGGCCGGCCGCCCCGGGGAGGCGCGGTGACGTCGTCGACGCCGGTCGCGCCTCCTGCACGCCCGCCCCGACGGAGCGAGCCAGTACGCTGGTCGACGTGTCTGACATCAGCAACCCCTTCGGGCAGGTCCTCGTCGCTCTCGTCACCCCGTTCACCGCTGACGGCGAGGTCGACTGGGCCGCGACCGAGAAGCACATCGACGACTGCATCACCGCGGGTGCCGACGGCATCGTCGTCACCGGCACCACCGGCGAGACGAGCACGCTGACCGACCCGGAGAAGCTCCGGCTCGTCGAGGTCGGCAAGTCGGTGTCGGCCGGCCGAGCGAAGATCATCACGGGCGGCGGCTCGAACGAGACCGCGCACGCCATCCAGCTCTACAAGGCGAGCGAGGCGGCGGGCGCCGACGGCGTGATGATCGTCACGCCGTACTACAACAAGCCCACGCAGGCGGGCGTCCTCACGCACTTCCGCATGATCGCCGACGCGACCGACCTGCCGGTGATCCTCTACGACATCCCCGGCCGCACGGGCATCCCGATCAAGTACGAGACGCTGCTGCGGGCCGCGAAGCACCCGAACATCGTCGCCGTGAAGGACGCCAAGGGCGACTTCGCCGAGGTGAGCCGGGTCATCAACCAGACCGACCTCCTGTACTTCTCGGGCGACGACGCCAACGTCCTGCCGCACCTCTCGATCGGCGCCTCCGGCCTGATCGGGGTCACGGCGAACATCGCCGCCGCGCCGTACCGCACGATCGTGGACGCCGTGAACGCGGGCGACCTGCACACCGCCACCGCGGCGCACCAGATGCTCGAGCCGCTCGTGCGCGCCGTCATGACGCACGTGCCCGGCACGGTCGCGGCCAAGTACATCCTGCACGGCCTCGGCCGCATCTCCAGCCCGCGCGTGCGCCTGCCGCTCGTCGGCCCGGAGGACAGCGAGGCCGCGCTGATCGAGGACGAGCTGTCGCACGTCGGCGAGATCCCCGGCCTCGACCTCAGCCGCTTCCGCCCCGACCGCAACGCGGCGGCCGGCGGCGCCCTGCCCAAGGTGCACGGCACCACGCGATGACCACGACGATCCAGGACCCTCCCGCGCTCGAGCCCGGCACGCTGCGCGTCGTGCCGGTGGGCGGACTCGGCGAGATCGGCCGCAACATGACGATCTACGAGATCGACGGCAAGCTGCTCGTGGTCGACTGCGGCGTGCTCTTCCCGGAGGAGCACCAGCCCGGCGTCGACCTGATCCTGCCCGACTTCTCGCCGCTGCGGGACCGCCTCGACGACGTCCTCGCCATCGTGCTGACGCACGGCCACGAGGACCACATCGGCGCCGTGCCGTACCTGCTCCGCCTCCGCGCCGACATCCCGCTGATCGGGTCGCAGCTGACCCTCGCGCTGATCGAGGCGAAGCTCAAGGAGCACCGGATCACGCCGTGGTCGCTGACCGTCCGCGAGGGCGGCCGCGAGACCCTCGGGCCGTTCGAGCTCGAGTTCGTCGCGGTGAACCACTCCATCCCCGACGCCCTCGCCGTGGCCATCCGCACCTCGGCGGGCCTCGTGCTCCACACGGGCGACTTCAAGATGGACCAGCTGCCGCTCGACGACCGCGTCACCGACCTCCGGGCGTTCGCCCGGCTGGGCGAGGAGGGCGTCGACCTCTTCCTGCCCGACTCGACCAACGCCGACGTCCCCGGGTTCACGGCGCTCGAGCGCGACATCGGCCCCGTCCTCGACGACGTCATCCGCCGCGCGCCGCGCCGGGTCGTCGTCGCGAGCTTCTCGAGCCACGTCCACCGCGTCCAGCAGGTGCTCGACGCCGCGCACGCGAACGGCCGCCGCGTCGCCTTCATGGGGCGCTCGATGGTCCGCAACATGGGCATCGCCGCCGACCTCGGCTACCTGAGGGTGCCCGACGGCGTGCTGATCGACGCGAAGAAGGCGAAGGACCTCCCCGACGACCGCATCGTCTACATGAGCACGGGCTCGCAGGGCGAACCCATGGCCGTCCTGGCGCGCATGGCGAACATGGAGCACCAGATCGAGATCGGCCGCGACGACACGGTCATCCTCGCCTCGAGCCTGATCCCCGGCAACGAGAACGCCGTCTACCGGGTGATCGACGGGCTCACGAAGCTCGGGGCCAAGGTCGTGCACAAGGGCAACGCGAAGGTCCACGTCTCCGGCCACGCCTCGGCCGGCGAGCTCCTGTACTGCTACAACGTGCTCCGGCCCCGCAACGTCATGCCGGTCCACGGCGAGCACCGGCACCTGTACGCCAACGCCGCCCTGGCGGTCCGCACCGGCGTCCCCGAGCAGAACACCGTGCTCGGCGAGGACGGCGTCGTCGTCGACCTGAAGGACGGCGTGGCCACCGTCGTCGGCCAGCTCGACCTCGGCTACGTCTACGTCGACGGCTCGACCGTCGGCGAGATCACCGACGCCGACCTGAAAGACCGGCGGATCCTCAGCGAGGAGGGCTTCATCTCGATCTTCGTCGCCCTCGACGCGCAGACCGGCCGTGTCGTCGTCGGGCCCGAGATCCAGTCGCGCGGCTTCGCGGAGGACGACTCGGTGTTCGACGCGGTGCTGCCGAAGATCATCGCGGCCCTGGCCGAGGCCGCCGAGGGCGGCACGCGAGACACGCACCAGTTCAG
This sequence comes from Frigoribacterium sp. NBH87, assembly GCF_014217665.1. Lineage (NCBI taxonomy): Bacteria > Bacillati > Actinomycetota > Actinomycetes > Micrococcales > Microbacteriaceae > Frigoribacterium > Frigoribacterium sp. NBH87. The sequence goes on along the minus strand of NZ_CP043650.1, from coordinate 751,561 downwards.
CCAGGTCGTCCGCCGCACGGTCGGTCGCTGGGTCAACACGCAGCACCGTCGGCGCCCGATGATCGTGCCGGTCGTCATCAGCGCGTAGGGCCTCGGGGCCGCCACGGACGAGGGGCCTCCGCCGCCGGGAAGTCATCCCGGCGACGGAGGCCTCCGTCGTCCCCCCGCTCCTAGGGTGAGCACGTTCCGTCCGTTGCTCCGAAGGGGGAGTCGCCCGTGCGCGTGGCCAAGACCTGGATCTTCCCGATCCTCCGCATCCTGATCTTCACTGCGATCGCCGTCGCCCTCGTCAAGCTCGCGTTCTTCGCCGCGCCGGACGCCGCGTCCGGCTCGGTCGCCGTCCCGACCGGCGAGGCGGTCGAGCCCCAGGTCGCCGTGGCGGTCGGCACCGTCACGAACGACGTCACCGTCGACGCCACGGTCGAGGCCGACGCCGCGTCCGTCGCTCCGGCCACCCTCGCCGGCACCGTCGTGACGGTCGTCGTCGAGAAGGGCCAGGTCGTCGCGGCGGGCGACAAGATCGCCACGCTCCGCTCGGAGACCCCGCAGGAGGCGCTCGTCGCGGCGGACGGGACGGTCACCGAGCGTGCCCCCGTCGTCAAGACCGCCGTGGTGGCGGCCCCGGTGGCCGGCACCGTCACGGAGCTCCCCGTGATCAAGGACCAGATCGTGGCCGTGGGCGACCCGGTGGCGAAGGTGGCGCCTCCCACCTTCCACGTCACGGGCTCGCTGGCCGCCGACCAGCTGTACCGCCTCGTCAGCCGCCCCACGGAGGGCACGGCGTCGATCCCGGGAGGGCCGGCGCCGTTCGCGTGCACGGCGCTCGTCGTGGGCGGCGTCGGCGCCGCGGCGCCGTCGACGTCGGGCGACGGCGGCGACCCCGCCGCGACCGGCACCTCCGGTCAGTCGGTGAGCTGCGCCGTGCCGGCCGACGTCACGGTGTTCGCCGGGCTCGCGACGACGTTGACCATCCCCGCCGGCGTGGCGACCGACGTGCTGACCGTCCCGCTCACCGCCGTCGAGGGCGCGGCCGGCAAGGGCGTCGTGACCGTGGTCGGCGCCGACGGCACGCAGGAGGAGCGCGAGATCACGCTCGGCATCAACGACGGCACGGCCGTCGAGGTGACGGGCGGCCTCGTCGAGGGCGACACGGTGCTCGAGTTCGTGCCGGGCGCCGTCGCCCCGCAGGAGGGCTGCGTCGACCCGATGACCGGAGAGGTCCTCTGCTGATGCCGCTGATCCGGCTCGAGGGCGTGACCAAGACGGTGCCCCTGGCCGACGGGGCGGCCCTCGACATCCTCCGCGGCGTCGACCTCGTCGTCGACGCCGGGGAGCACGTGAGCATCGTGGGCCGCTCCGGCTCGGGCAAGTCGACCCTGCTGAACATCCTCGGCCTCATCGACGCGCCGACCACGGGCACGCACTCGTTCGACGACGTCGACGTGAGCGGGCTCCGGTCGGGGGCGCGTGACCGCCTGCGGGGCGAGCAGGTCGGCTTCATCTTCCAGCAGTTCAACCTGCTCCAGGGGCGGACGGCGCTCGAGAACGTCATGACGCCGCTGCTCTACGCGCGCGGCCGACGGTTCTGGCGGCGACGGTCGATCGCCGCGGAGATGCTCGAGAAGGTCGGGCTCGGCGACCGGGTCGACTCGATGCCGCACCGTCTCTCCGGGGGCGAGCAGCAGCGCGTCGCCATTGCTCGCTCGCTGGTGCGCGACCCCCGCGTCATCCTCGCCGACGAGCCGACGGGGGCGCTCGACATCGAGACGGGCGCGACGGTCATGCGCCTCCTCGACGACATCTCGTCCGACACCGGCGCGGCCCTCGTCACCATCACGCACGACCTCGCGGTCGCGGGCCTCGCGGCCCGGCACTACGCGCTCGACGCCGGCGTGCTGTCGGCGGCACGGCTGGGCGGCGAGCTCGCCGGCCCGTCGGCGCTCGTGCCCGCGACCGCGACCGCGGAGCCCGCGGCGTGACCGGGCTGCTGTCGAGCGTCGTGGGGGCGTTCGTCGAGGCCTGGTCGGAGCTGCGGGTCAACAAGCTGCGCGTGCTGCTCAGCCTCGTCGGGGTCGCGGTCGCCGTGGCGGCGCTGACGGCCGTGGTCGGCCTCGGCAGCCTCGCCGAGCAGTCGACGCGGGAGTCGTCGGAGAAGTCCGGGGGCCGACCGGCCACGTACACGGTCTCCGCCTACACGACGGGCGCCGGGGTGCTCGACCCCGCCCTCGTCGACCGGGAGTTCCGCTCGACGATGTCGCGGTACGACGTCACCTGGGCGTCGGAGGCCCTCTACACGACGCGCTCCGTGCAGCTGCCGGGCGGGCTCACCGACGTGTCGGCGCAGATCGTCGACCCCGAGTACGGCGAGATGCACCGCGTCGCCCTGGCCGAGGGGTCGTGGTTCGTCGACGGCGACGAGCGTCGCATGGCGCCCGCGGTCGTCGTGAACGAGGCCCTGTGGGAGCAGCTCGGCCGTCCGCCCGTCTCGTCGCACCCGACCCTGCAGCTCCGCGGCGCCGACTCGGCGACGGGGGTGGTCGTCGGCGTGACCGCCGCGCTCTACGAGGGGGAGGGGCCCGCGATCTTCCTCCTCCCCTCCGACGAGCTCGACCTCGTACCGGTCTCGCAGGGGGGCTACCCGGAGTCACCGCAGTACGAGATGTGGCTGCCGCCGGGGTCGGGCGACGAGCTCAGCGCGATGGTGCAGGGCAACCTGGCCGCCGCCCTCGGCGACGACGTCCAGGTGGACGTGAGCCGGACGGACTACGCCGCGTACGCCGGCGACACCGATCCCTTCCTGCCGATCAAGCTGACGATCACCGGGGTCGGGGTGCTCGTGCTGCTGCTCGGCGGTCTCGGGCTCGTCAACATCGCCCTGGTGACGGTCCGCCAGCGCATCCGCGAGATCGGGGTGCGGAGGTCGTTCGGGGCGACGGCCCCGCGGGTCTTCTTCTCGGTGATGCTGGAGAGCGTCGCGGGCACCGTCGTGGCCGGCGTGGTGGGCGTGATGGTGGCCGTCCTGGTCGTGCAGAACGGCACCGTGCAGGGGTTCATCGCGCAGGGGGCGGTCGACGACCTGCCGGCCTTCCCGATCACGGCGGCCCTGATCGGCCTCGGCTCGGCGACGGTGATCGGCGCGGTCGCCGGGCTCCTGCCGGCCCTCGTCGCGGTGCGCGTCAAGGTCATCGACGCCATCCGCTACTGACCCCGCCCGCCGCTGACGCGCCGCCCGCCTCCGACCCGCGTCGGGGGCGGGCGGTACCCTCGAGCCCATGGCCACGCCCACCAAGCAGACCCCGCGATCGCGCTCCGGCTCCCGCGCGTCCGGCGCCCGCGGCGCGACGGCTGCCACCAAGAAGCTCCCGACGCCCCCTCCCGCGGCGGTCGACCCGGGCCCCGGCGTCGTCACGCGTGCCTGGATGGGCCTGGCGCACGCCACCGGCGGCGCCTTCCGCCTGCTCGGCCGCGAGGCGCTCGACGCCAGCGAACGCCGCGACGGGGTGCCGTTCCTGCTCGTCCTGCTCGCCGTCGCGGGCGCCGCGGTCGAGTGGCTGAACCCGACGAGCCCCGTCGCGCAGGCGCTCGACGCCTACACGTTCGGGGCGCTGGTCGGCCGGGTCGCCTATGCCCTGCCGGTGATCATGGTCCTCTTCGCGGGCTGGCTCTTCCGGCACCCGGCCTCCGTGCACGACAACACGCGGATGGGCATCGGCCTCGGCCTGATGATCGTGTCGATCAGCGCGCTCTGCCACATCTTCGGCGGGCAGCCCCAGGCCGCGGAGGGCCTGCCCGCCCTCGCCGGCGGCGGCGGCGTGCTCGGCTGGCTCGTCGCCTCCTGGATGGTCGCCCTGGCCACCGAGTGGGTGGCCGTCCCGGTGGTCGTCGTGCTCCTCGTCTTCTCCGTCCTCATCACGACCAAGACCCCGCCGAACCACATCGGTCGACGCCTCGGCGAGCTCTACGCCTGGCTGTTCGGCGCGACCGCGGCCGAGCCCGGCACCGCCGAGGCCGCCGACGGGTCGACCGACGACGCCGAGAGCCTCCCGTGGTGGCGACGCACCAAGAGCGGTCGAGAAGACGACCCCGCCTACGACACCCCCGTCCTCACCGAGGCGCCGCCCGAGCGGTCTACCCGCCCGTCCCGGCGCGATCGCCGGGCCTCCGGCCCCGCCGCGGTCGAGGCCGCGCCGACGAGCCCCCGCTTCGTCGACGAGGGCGCCACCGACGTCTTCGACATCAGCCTGCTGGACGAGCTCGACCGGGCCGAGGAGGCCGTCCGCGCCCGGGGCGTCGAGGTGCCCCCGGCCCCGGCTGCTGCCCCGGCTCCGGCCGCGGTCCGTGACGACTCCGCGACCGCGGCGACGACGGTGCTGCCGAGCGTGCCCGCGTCGCTGCCGCCCGCCGACCTCGCTGAGAGCGACGTCGCCGCGGCGGTGCTGGCCCCGGACGACGACGAGCTGCCGCCCGCGTCGCTCGACGTCGACGACGACTCGCCGCAGGCTCCCTACCGCCTGCCCGCCGCCTCCACCCTGGCCGTGGGCCCGCCCGCCAAGGCCCGCAGCGAGGCGAACGACGAGATCGTGCGCTCGATCACGGAGGTGCTCCGGCAGTTCTCGGTCGACGCCAAGGTCGTCGGCTTCAGCCGTGGCCCGACGGTCACCCGCTACGAGATCGAGCTCGGCCCGGGCGTGAAGGTCGAGAAGGTCACCGCGCTCAGCAAGAACCTCTCGTACGCGGTCGCGTCGAACGAGGTGCGGATCCTCTCGCCCATCCCCGGCAAGAGCGCGATCGGCGTCGAGATCCCCAACACCGACCGCGAGACGGTGTCGCTGGGCGACGTGCTGCGCTCCGGAGCCGCCGCGAAGAGCGTGCACCCGATGACGATCGGCGTCGGCAAGGACGTCGAGGGCGGCTACGTCGTCGCCAACCTCGCCAAGATGCCGCACCTGCTCGTGGCCGGCGCCACGGGCTCGGGCAAGTCGAGCTTCGTCAACTCGATGATCACGTCGCTGCTGATGCGGGCCAAGCCGACCGACGTGCGGATGGTCCTGATCGACCCGAAGCGCGTCGAGCTCTCGATCTACGCGGGCGTGCCGCACCTCATCACCCCCATCATCACGAACCCCAAGAAGGCCGCCGAGGCGCTCCAGTGGGTCGTGAAGGAGATGGACATGAGGTACGACGACCTCGCCAGCTTCGGCTTCCGGCACATCGACGACTTCAACCGCGCCGTGGTCGCGGGCGAGCTCGTCCTGCCCGCGGGCAGCGCGCGCACCCTCAAGCCCTACCCGTACCTCCTCGTGGTCGTCGACGAGCTCGCCGACCTGATGATGGTCGCCCCCCGCGACGTCGAGGACAGCATCGTGCGCATCACGCAGCTGGCCCGCGCCTCCGGCATCCACCTCGTGCTCGCCACGCAGCGCCCCTCGGTCGACGTCGTGACCGGCCTCATCAAGGCCAACGTGCCGTCCCGCTTCGCCTTCGCGGTGTCGAGCGTCACCGACTCGCGCGTCATCCTCGACCAGCCGGGCGCCGACAAGCTGATCGGCCAGGGCGACGGGCTCTTCCTGCCGATGGGCGCCTCCAAGGCGATGCGCGTGCAGGGCGCCTGGGTCCAGGAGGACGAGATCGCCCAGGTCGTGGCGCACGTCACGCGCCAGGCGCGCCCCGACTACCGGCCCGACGTGGCCGCGGTGGTCGAGAAGAAGGAGATCGACGGCGACATCGGCGACGACCTCGAGCTCCTGCTCGCGGCCGCCGAGCTCGTCGTCAGCACGCAGTTCGGCTCGACGTCGATGCTGCAGCGCAAGCTCCGGGTCGGCTTCGCCAAGGCGGGTCGCCTGATGGACCTGATGGAGTCGCGCGACATCGTCGGTCCCTCCGAGGGCTCGAAGGCGCGTGACGTGCTCGTGACTCCCGAGCAGCTCCCGGGGGTGCTGGCGAAGCTGCGCGGCGGCGACGACGAGCACGGGGCGGGCGCGCCCGCCGGCCTGTCCTCCGGGTCGAGCCCGCGACCGGGCTACGACGACGACCCCGTCGCCGAGATGACGCGGGGCTACGACGAGGTCGACGGCGACGAGGGGTCGGAAGACGCCTGGGGCCTGACCGGGAGGGACTGACCCATGACCGACGACCGCAGCGGAGGCGCGTCCCCCGCACCGGCGACGTTCCCCTTCCGAGGGCGCTTCGCGAGCAAGGGCCCGGGGCCCGCGAGCACGGCCAACATCGCGAACGTCGTGACGGTGGTGCGGATCCTCATGGCCCCGCTGTTCATCGCGTGGCTGCTCGTCGACGACGGTGCCGACGGGCCGCTGCGCATCGCGGCGGCGGTGCTCTTCGTCGTGGCGATCCTCACCGACAGCCTCGACGGCGCCCTCGCCCGCGGGCTGGACCTCGTCACCGACTTCGGCAAGATCGTCGATCCGATCGCCGACAAGGTCCTCATCGGTGGGGCGCTCGTCTCGCTGACGATCCTCGGCGAGCTGCCGTGGTGGGTGACGGCCCTGATCCTGCTCCGCGAGGTCGGGATCACCGTCTACCGGTTCATCGTCATCCGTGACCGCGTCGTGCCGGCCTCCCGCGGGGGGAAGCTCAAGACGGTCCTCCAGGCCGTGGCCGTCACGCTCGCCCTCTTCCCGCTCTGGAACGTGTTCGGCGAGGGGATGCACTGGGTGAACGGCGTCCTCATGACGGCCGCCCTCGTGGCGACCCTCGTCTCCGGAGCCGACTACCTGCGCGTCGCCGCGAAGCACGGGCGCGGAGCGTGATCGCCGACGCGTCGTCGGTCGTCTCCGAGCTGGCGCGTCGCGGCCAGACCGTCGCCGTCGCGGAGTCGCTGACCGGCGGCCTCGTCGTGGCGGAGCTGGTCTCGGTGCCCGGGGCGTCCGCCGTCGTGCACGGGGGAGTGGTGGCCTACGCGACCGAGCTCAAGCACACCGTCCTCGGCGTCGACGCTGCACGGCTCGCCGCGACGGGGCCCGTGGACCCCGACGTCGCGGCGGCCATGGCCGCGGGCGTGCGTGAGCGCCTCGCCGTCGCCGGGGCGCCGGCCACCCTCGGCCTCGCGACGACCGGCGTGGCCGGGCCGGGCCCCCAGGGAGACCTGCCCGCGGGCACGGTCTACATCGCGCTGGCCACCGCCGACGACAGTCGGGTACGGCGTCTCGACCTCCGGGGCGACCGCGGAGCCATCCGATCGGGCACCGTCTCCGAACTCCTGTCACTGCTGGCTGAGTGGCTCGACGACACGCGGGAATGATCCGCGTTTCGGTCTCGTTACAACTGCCGGGTTCACAAGCGTCGTACAGATCGTGGTGGTTACAGTGACAACGATCGTCGCGCAGATACACCCGCCCACCACTGACGTCCGTCTGGTGGGTCGTCCATCCGGAGGAGGGTCCCATGGTTCTGGTTCGTCAAGAAATCGGTGACGTCCTTCGCGACTTCCGCCTGCAGAAGGGCCGGACGCTCCGACAGGTCGCCAGCAAGGCGAGCGTCGCGCTCGGGTACCTCAGCGAGGTCGAGCGTGGTCAGAAAGAGGCCAGCTCCGAGATCCTCGCGTCGGTGGCTGACGCGCTCGAGACGCCCATCTCGGTGATCATGCGCGAGGTGGGTGACCGCATGGCGGTCATCGAGGGCCTCAACCCGATCCCCGACACGCTGCCCGACGACCTCGTCGCCGAGTTCGACACCGACCTCGCGGTGCGCTGAGCTCCCGCTCACCACGTCGCCCGAACGCCCCCGGCCCAGGCCGGGGGCGTTCGTCCTGTGCGGGGCGAGGGGCGTCGCGGGTACCCTCGAGCGATGCGCAAGAGCGAGTTAAGTCGTGCCGTCGCCGACGAGTTCGGGGAGGCCTACGGCCGCGTCGTGACCCGCGACCTGGTCATCGCCGAGCTCGGCGACCGCACCGCCGACGAGGCCGTGGCCCAGGGCGTGCCCCCGCGCGACGTCTGGCTGGCGCTCTGCGCCGCCGAGGGCGTCCCCGTCGCCCGGAGGCACGGCGTCGGGCTGCCCGAGCCCCGACGCTGAGTCGCGCTGCCGGTCGTCGGAGCGTTCGACACGCCGCGTGCCCCTGTCGAACATCCGTTCGGATCGGTGTAGCGTCCTCCCCAGGGCGTCGAAGCCTCGTGTTCTCCACCGGCCACCACGCCGGCACACCCGGTGTCGGTGGTGGCTCGTAGCGTTCACTGCATCGACGTTCCACCGGTCCCGACCCTCGTCGGGGCCACCAGCCTTGTCGTCACGCTGAGCTCCTTGCCCCACCGGTGCCCAGCGACGCGACAGCCTACAGGCGCACGGACATCACCCCGAAGGAGAACAGCATGCCCTCAGCAGAGAACCGCGAGAAGGCCCTCGAGACCGCTCTCGCGCAGATCGACCGTCAGTTCGGCAAGGGTGCTGTCATGCGCCTCGGCAGCGACGAGCGCGCTCCCGTCGCCGTCATCCCCACCGGCTCGATCGCGCTGGACGTCGCGCTCGGCATCGGCGGCATCCCTCGTGGCCGCATCGTCGAGATCTACGGCCCCGAGTCGTCCGGCAAGACGACGCTGACCCTGCACGCGATCGCCAACGCCCAGCGCAACGGCGGCATCGCGGCCTTCATCGACGCCGAGCACGCGCTCGACCCGGAGTACGCCAAGAAGCTCGGCGTCGACATCGACGCCCTCCTCGTGTCGCAGCCCGACACCGGTGAGCAGGCCCTCGAGATCGCCGACATGCTCGTGCGGTCCGGCTCCATCGACCTCATCGTCATCGACTCCGTCGCCGCTCTCGTTCCCCGTGCCGAGATCGAGGGCGAGATGGGCGACTCTCACGTCGGCCTCCAGGCCCGCCTGATGTCGCAGGCCCTCCGCAAGCTGACCGGTGGCCTGAGCCAGACCGGCACGACGATGATCTTCATCAACCAGCTGCGCGAGAAGATCGGCGTGTTCTTCGGCAGCCCCGAGACGACCGCCGGCGGCAAGGCGCTCAAGTTCTACGCGTCGGTCCGTCTCGACATCCGTCGCATCGAGACCCTGAAAGACGGCACCGACGCGGTCGGCAACCGGACGCGGGTCAAGGTCGTCAAGAACAAGATGGCGCCGCCCTTCAAGCAGGCCGAGTTCGACATCCTCTACGGCGTCGGCATCTCGCGCGAGGGCAGCCTGATCGACTTCGGCGTCGAGCACGGAATCGTCCGCAAGTCCGGTGCCTGGTACACCTACGAGGGCGACCAGCTCGGTCAGGGCAAGGAGAACTCGCGCAACTTCCTGATCAAGAACGCGCCCGTCGCCGACGAGATCGAGCAGAAGATCCTCGCGAAGCTCGGCGTCGGCGCTGCTGCGGCCCCGGCGGCCCCGGTCGAGTCGATCGAGGCGAAGATCGCCGCTCGCAAGGGCGCATGACGCACGACGACGAGCAGGGCGACGGCTCGGCCCTCGCCCCCGTGACACCGCTCTTCGGTGTCCGGGGTGCGGGGCCGGGCCGTCGGCCCGTGTCCAGCGACGCGCCTCCCGCGCCGCTCGCCGACGACACCACGGCCCCGCGACGTCGTCTCGACGTCGTGCCCCCCGTCGAGCCGGTCACCACGGAGTCGCTCGACGCTGACGACGGCGACGCGGCCCTCGACCCCGACGGCGACGTGCAGCTCGACCCCGTGACGGGCTGGGCGGTCTCCGGCCCGCTGGGCTCGGGGTCCGGCCGACCCGACGCTGTCGACGGCGCTCCCGCCGTCGACGAGGCGAGCCTCGGGGAGGGCGACACGGCGTCGACTCCCGGTGATCCCGTCGCCGAGACCGCCGAACGGCTGGCTGCGATCAGCGCCCACTGGTCGGCCCCGACGTCGCCGGAGCCGACCGCGGAGGAGCCGCCGGCGTTCAGCTCGCCCCGCAGCCGGTCACGGCTCCGCGCCGTCGAGCCCACGATCGTTCCCGACGCGGACGCGACCGAGCAGGAGCCGGAGCCCGAGCCCGAGGACCTCGACGCCCAGCAGCGACGTGCCGAGAACGTCAGCCTCCACGCCCTGTCGCGCCGCGGCGTGTCCTCCGCCGAGATGACGACGCTGCTCCGCAGCCGTGACCTCGACGAGGAGATCGTGCTGGGCGAGGTGGCTCGCCTGGAGGGCGTCGGGCTGCTCAACGACCGCGAGCTCGCCGAGAACCTCGTCCGCTCCAAGCAGGAGCGCAAGGGGCTCGGTCGGGGAGCCGTGACGTCGGAGCTCCGGCAGCGCGGGCTCGACGCCTCGGTCGTCGAGGAGGCCCTGGCCGACATCGACGACGACGACGAGCAGTCCCGGGCCGACGAGTGGGCCCGCAAGCGCGTCGGGTCCCTCCGCGGGCTCGACCACGCCACCGCCGAGCGACGCCTGAACGGGTACCTGATGAGGCGCGGCTACCGCTCCGACGTCGTGCGGCGTGCGATCGAGAAGGTGCTGCCGCGCGGTGGCAGCCCTCGGGGCGGCGGCGTCCGCTTCGAGTGACCGAGGGGGCGGGGGCGCCGATCTACACTGGGTCACCATGACGACGGTCACCTCCGCCCCGCTCCCGGCCGCTCCGGCGGAGGTCCGTCCGCGCACCTACGAGGTGCGCACCTACGGCTGCCAGATGAACGTCCACGACTCTGAGCGGCTGCGCGGCTCGCTCGAGGCGTCCGGCCTCGTCGCAGCCCCGGAGGGGGCGGAGGCCGACGTCGTCGTCATCAACACCTGTGCGGTTCGCGAGAACGCCGACAAGAAGCTCTACGGCACGCTCGGGCAGCTGGCCGGGGTCAAGCGGAAGCACGCCGGCATGCAGATCGCCGTCGGCGGCTGCCTCGCCCAGAAGGACCGCGCGGCCGTCCTCGAGGCCGCGCCCTGGGTCGACGTGGTCTTCGGGACCCACAACACGGGCTCCCTCCCGGCCCTGCTCGAGCGCGCGCGGCACAACGACGAGGCGCAGGTCGAGATCCTGGAGTCCCTCGAGGTCTTCCCGTCGACCCTGCCGACCAAGCGCGAGTCCACGCACAGCGGCTGGGTGAGCATCTCGGTCGGCTGCAACAACACCTGCACCTTCTGCATCGTCCCGACCCTGCGGGGCAAGGAGCGTGACCGGCGGCCCGGCGACGTCCTCGCCGAGGTCCGGTCGCTCGTCGACGACGGCGTGATCGAGGTGACCCTCCTCGGCCAGAACGTCAACAGCTACGGCGTCGAGTTCGGTGACCGGCTCGCCTTCTCGAAGCTGCTGCGGGCGGTGGGCCAGGTCGAGGGCCTCGAGCGAGTGAGGTTCACGAGCCCGCACCCGGCGTCGTTCACCGACGACGTCATCGAGGCGATGGCCGAGACGCCCACCGTCATGCCGCAGCTCCACATGCCCCTCCAGTCCGGCTCCGACCGGGTGCTGCGCGCCATGCGACGGAGCTACCGCAGCGAGAAGTTCCTGGGCATCCTCGACCGCGTCCGTGCCGCGATGCCGCACGCGGCGATCAGCACCGACATCATCGTGGGCTTCCCCGGCGAGACCGAGGCCGACTTCGCCGAGACCCTCCGGGTCGTCGAGGAGGCGCGGTTCGCGTCCGCCTTCACCTTCCAGTACTCGGTGCGGCCCGGCACCCCGGCCGGCGAGATGCCCGACCAGTTGCCGAAGGCCGTCGTGCAGGAGCGCTACGAGCGTCTCGTCGCCCTGCAGGACTCCATCTCCGCCGCGGAGAACCGTGCCCAGGTCGGGCGGCTCGTCCAGGTCATGGTCGCCGCCGGCGAGGGCCGGAAGGACGCGGCGACGCACCGGCTCTCCGGCCGCGCCGAAGACAGCCGCCTCGTGCACGTCGAGGTGCCGCGCGGCGCCGAGGTCCCGCGTCCCGGCGACGTCGTCTCGGTGCAGGTCACCGACGCTGCGCCGTTCTACCTGATCGCCGACGCGGGCCCCGGCCGCCCCTGGAGCCTCCGCCGCACGCGGGCGGGCGACGCGTGGGACCGCGCCCAGGCGGCGTCCTGCGGTGTCCCCGCGACCGTGGGGGGCGCCTCCGGCACGACCGCCGCGCCGCGCGTGTCGCTGGGCATCCCGACGCTCCGGGTCGCGACGACGCCGATCTACAGCACGACCGACGACCTCCGCTGACGTGCTGGTCGCGATCGTCGGCTCGACCGGCACGGGGAAGTCCGCGTTCTCCCTCGACCTCGCCGAGGCCCTCGCCGCCCGCGGGGCGGCGGCGGAGGTCGTCAACGCCGACGCGATGCAGCTGTACCGCGGCATGGACGTCGGCACGGCGAAGCTGCCCCCGGCCGAGCGCCGGGGAGTGCCGCACCACCTCCTCGACGTCCTCGACGTGACGGACGAGGCGAGCGTCGAGTGGTACCAGAAGGAGGCGCGCGCGGCCGTCGACGCCGTCCTGGCCCGCGGCGCCGTGCCCCTCCTGGTGGGCGGCTCCGGGCTGTACGTCTCGAGCGTGCTCTACGACTACCGCTTCCCCGGCACCGACCCGGTCGTGCGGGCGCGGTTCGAGGCGCTGGGCGAGAGCGGGGGGCCGCGGGCGCTCCACGCGCTGCTCCGCGAGACCGACCCCCGCGCGGCCGAGTCCATCGGCCCGCACAACGCCCGACGGCTCGTGCGGGCGCTCGAGGTGGGGGAGATCACGGGGGAGCCGTTCTCCGCCTCCCTGCCCGACGAGGCGCCCCGGTGGCGCGACTCCCACGTGGTCGGCCTCCGCGAGGAGCGCTCCGTCCTCGTGCAGCGGCTCGACGAGCGCGTCGACGCCATGTGGGCGGGCGGGCTCCTCGACGAGGTCGCGCACCTCACGACGCTCGGCCTCGACCGGGGCGTCACCGCCCGCCGGGCGATCGGCTACGCGCAGGCTGCGGCGCAGCTGCGGGGCGAGGTCGACCAGCAGGAGGCGGTGGAGACCACGCAGGCCCTCACGCGTCGCTACGCCCGCCGCCAGGTCAGCTGGTTCCGCCGCCTGCCCGACGTCGACTGGTCGGAGACGGGGGAGGCCGGGGCCGTCGAGCGGGCCGTCGCTAGACTCCTCGGGTGACTACCACCCTGCAGTTCACCAAGGGCCAGGGCACCGGCAACGACTTCGTGTTGTTCACCGATGCCGACGCCGAGGTCGACCTCGACCCCGTGACGATCCGGGCGCTGACCGACCGCCACTTCGGCGTGGGCGGCGACGGCGTCATCCGGGCCGTGAAGACGGCGTCGCTGCCCGGCGGCGCCGCGCCCTTCGTCGACGACGGCGCCGGTTCCCCCGAGTGGTTCATGGACTACCACAACGCCGACGGCAGCGTCGCCGAGATGTGCGGCAACGGCATCCGCGTCTACGTGCGCTACCTGCTCGAGCGCGGCCTCGTCGAGCTCGCCGAGGGCGAGCGCCTCGCGATCGGCACCCGCGCCGGGGTCCGCTGGGTCGAGCGGTCCGTCGACGGCTTCCGCGTCGACCTCGGGGCCTGGCGCCTCGACGACGCCGAGCCGACCGTGCGCGCCCGCGAGCTGCACGCCGCGCGCCCCGGCCTCTCGCTCTCCGTGGGCAACCCCCACGTCGTCGTCGCGCTGGCCGGCGACGCCGAGCTCGACGCGGTCGACCTCGGCTACGCGCCGATGCTCGACCCCGTGCCGAGCGACGGCGCCAACGTCGAGTTCGTCGTCCCCTCCGACCCTCTGGTCGTCGACGGCGTCGGCCGCATCCGCATGCGCGTCCACGAGCGCGGCAGCGGCGAGACGCTCTCCTGCGGCACCGGCGCGGCGGCCGCGGCCCTCGCGACCCGCCACTGGGCGGGCACGGGCGCCCCGGCGTCCTGGCTCGTCACGGTGCCGGGCGGCGTGGTCGGCGTCCGCGTCACGGAGCACCCCGACGGCGAGCACGTCTCGCTGAGCGGGCCGGCCGAGCTGGTCTACAGCGGCGCCCTGACCCTCTGAGGCGCAGCGCTCCCTCGCGGGGGCCGACCCGCGCCTCCCCGGGGTCAGCTGCGGGTGGCGCGGAGGATGCGGTACCCCTTGCTGGTGGAGGCGCGGTGCACGTCGACGACGTCGCCCATGGTCTCGCCGATCCAGCGCTGCAGGGAGTCCGCGCCGAGGTTCTTCTGCACGACGAGCCAGGCGTCGGCCCCCTCCTCGAGCCGGGGGAGCCAGCGCTCGAGGATGCCGTGCAGGTCGGCCTTGCCGACGCGGATGGGCGGGTTCGACCAGATGGTCGCGAAGCGGACGTCGTCGGGAACATCGTCCGGGGTGACGGCGTTGACGTTGTGGAGGCCGGCGGCCCGGGCGTTCTCGCGCACGAGCTGCAGGACCCTCTCGTTCACGTCGACGGCCCACACCGTCGCGTCGGGTGACATCAGCGCGAGGCTCAGGGTGACGGGCCCCCATCCGCACCCGACGTCGAGGAGGTCGCCCACCGGGGGCGGCGCCGGGGTGCCGGCCAGCAGCACCGACGTGCCGGGGTCGACCCGGCCGGGGCTGAAGACGCCCGCGGCCGTCGTGATCGAGAGCTCACGGCCCGCGAGGGTCGCCGTGATCGTGCGACGACGCAGCTCGCTCTCCGGGTTCGGGGAGAAGTAGTGCTCGCTCGACATGACCCACAACCTACCGAAGATGCAGGGCCCGCCCGTCCGGGCGCCCTGCGACCTGCCTGACGAAAGGGCTACGATCACACCGATGACAGACACTCCCTCCACCCCGCTCGACGCCGAGCAGGGCGACCAGCTGCCCGAAGACGTCGTCGCCCGGGTGCTGGAGCGCGCGGCGGCCCGCTCCTCCGCGTACACCGTCTTCTCGCCCGCGCAGGCGATCCAGACCCGCTCCCTGGCCGACGCCGGCTCCGACGGCGAGCAGCTCGACCGTGACGACCGCGCCGCGCTCCGGCGCGTGGGCGGCCTGTCGACCGAGCTCGAGGACGTCACCGAGGTCGAGTACCGCCAGCTGCGGCTCGAGAACGTCGTGCTGATCGGCGTCTGGTCGCAGGGGTCGCTCGGCGACGCCGAGAACTCCCTGCGAGAGCTCGCCGCCCTGGCCGAGACCGCCGGTGCGGTCGTGCTCGACGGCCTCCTGCAGCGGCGTCCGAACCCCGACCCCAGCACGTACCTCGGCAAGGGCAAGGCGGAGGAGCTCCGGCAGACCGTCGCCGCGCTCGGCGCCGACACGGTCATCGCCGACACTGAGCTCGCGCCCAGCCAGCGACGCGCCCTCGAGGACGTCGTGAAGGTCAAGGTCATCGACCGAACCGCGGTGATCCTCGACATCTTCAGCCAGCACGCCAAGAGCCGCGAGGGCAAGGCGCAGGTCGAGCTCGCGCAGCTCGAGTACCTGCTGCCCCGCCTCCGTGGCTGGGGCGAGTCGATGTCGCGCCAGGCCGGTGGCCAGGTCGGCGGCGCCGGTGCCGGCATGGGCAGCCGTGGCCCCGGTGAGACGAAGATCGAGCTGGACCGTCGCCGCATCCACACGCGCATGGCGCGCCTCCGTCGCCAGATCAAGGAGATGAAGCCGGCGCGCGACGCCAAGCGCGCGAACCGCGACCGCAACGAGGTGCCCTCCGTCGCGATCGCGGGCTACACGAACGCCGGCAAGAGCAGCCTGCTGAACCGCCTGACGAGCGCGGGCGTCCTGGTCGAGAACGCCCTGTTCGCGACCCTCGACGCGACCGTGCGCAAGAGCACGACGCCCGACGGCCGCCCGTTCACGTACGTCGACACGGTCGGCTTCGTGCGCAACCTGCCGCACCAGCTCGTCGAGGCGTTCCGGTCGACCCTCGAGGAGGTCGCCGCGAGCGACGTCATCGTGCACGTGGTCGACGGCTCGCACCCCGACCCGGCCGCGCAGCTGGCGACCGTGCGCCAGGTGATCTCCGAGGTCGACGGCCACGACATCGCCGAGGTCGTCGTCTTCAACAAGGCCGACCTCGTCGACGCCGACCAGCGGCTCGTGCTGCAGGGCCTCGAGCCCTCGGCGGTCTTCGTCTCCGCCCGGACGGGCGAGGGCGTCGACGAGCTGCTCGACCGCGTCGCCGGCCTCCTGCCGGAGCCCGAGGTCGAGGTCGACCTGCTCGTGCCGTACGACCGCGGAGAGGTCGTGGCGCACCTGCACGACGCGGGCCGCGTCGTCTCGACCGACTACGAGGAGGCCGGCACGCGCCTCCACGCCCGGGTGTACCCGAGCGACGTGGCCGCCCTGGCACCGTTCGTGCAGCCGGCGGTCGCCCGGCGCTGAGCGCCGGCCCTCCGCCACAGCACGAAGGCCCCCTGCCGTCTCGGCAGGGGGCCTTCGTCGTCGTGGTCGACGGTGGTGCAGGAGTCGCGGGTCGTGCCGTCGAGGCCGCCGCGACCCAGCCCGCTACACCGAGCGCAGCACCGCCACGACCTTGCCGACGATCTGGGCGTGGTCGCCCAGGATCGGCTCGAAGGCGCTGTTGCGGGGGAGCAGCCAGGTGTGGCCGTCGCGCTGGCGGAAGACCTTGACGGTCGCCTCGTCGTCGAGCATCGCGGCGACGATGTCGCCGTTCTCCGCGCTCTGCTGCTGGCGGACGACGACCCAGTCGCCGTCGCAGATGGCGGCGTCGACCATGGAGTCGCCGACGACGCGCAGCATGAAGAGGTCGCCCTTGCCCACGAGCTGGCGGGGCAGGGGCATGACGTCCTCCACCTGCTGCTCGGCGGTGATGGGCACGCCGGCGGCGATCCGGCCGACCATGGGCACGTGGGCGGTGTCGCCGTCGTCGCTGCTGGTGAGGATGGTGGTGACGGGAGCGGAGGGGGCCGACTCGTCGGCGAGCACCTCGAGGGCGCGGGGCCGGTTCGGGTCGCGGCGGATGCGGCCGGCGAGCTCGAGCTGGTTGAGCTGGTGCGTGACGCTCGACAGCGAGCGGAGGCCGACCGCGTCGCCGATCTCGCGCATGCTCGGCGGGTAGCCGCTCTGGGCGATGCTCGCCTGGATGGCCGCCAGGATCGACTCCTGCTTCGCCGTCAGTGCCTTGCGGGAGGGGGCCGTCACGGCCGCGCTCGCGCGCTGCGGGTCGCTCATCTGTCTCCTGACGTCGGATGTCGGTGGTCGCTGTTTGACTCCCACCATCGATCGAAACCGTATCCGATGACGACGCCCCAGCCACACACCTGTTCGAGTGTGTCGCAGATCCGGAGGGCATCGGAGGGGGATGAGGGGTTGAATCGACCACGGATCGAATGTATGTTCGGAACACGTCTTCGTGTCCGGCATTCCCGGCCGAGTGCCGGGCACGAATTCGCAGTCTTCTCTCGCGGTGAAAGGACCCACCCCATGAGCGCCATCATCAGCAGCATCAGCATCGCCCCCAGCATCGACGGCACCCCCGCCGCCACCCCCGTCCGCACCCGTCTCCGCATCACGCGCCGCGGGCGTCGCGTCGTGGCCGCCACCGTCGCGCTGGGCGTGGCGGGCATCGTCGGCGGCGTCCTGCTCGCCGGCCCCGGGGCGCAGGCCTCGGACAGCTCGGCCGCCGTGGCGTTCGAGCACGTCACGGTCGAGGGCGGCGAGACGCTCTGGCAGGTCGCCCACGAGATCGCCCCCACGAAAGACCCGCGCGACGTCGTCAGCGACATCGTCCGGCTGAACGCCCTCGGCAGCGCCGAGGTCAGCGCGGGGCAGACCCTCGCCGTCCCGACGAAGTACTCCGACTGACCCGTCGGCAGCGGCCGTCGTCCCGGTGACGGTCGGGGCGCGCCTCGCGCCTACCATGGAGGGGTGTCCTTCAGTCTCGACGACCTGCCCCTCCGCGACGACCTCCGCGGCCTGACCCCGTACGGCGCCCCCCAGAAGAAGGTGCCCGTCGCCCTCAACGTCAACGAGAACACGCATCCCGTGCCCGCCGACGTGGCCCGCGACATCGTCGCGTCGATCGCCGAGGCGCTGCACGAGGTCAACCGCTACCCCGACCGTGAGTTCACGGCCCTGCGCGAGGCGCTGGCGGCCTATCTCGGGCACGGCGTCACGCCTGAGCAGATCTGGGCGGCGAACGGCTCGAACGAGGTCATCCAGCAGCTGCTCCAGGCGTTCGGCGGCCCCGGTCGTTCCGTCCTCGGGTTCCCGCCCACGTACTCGATGCACTCGATCATCACCGTCGGCACCGGCAGCACCTGGGTCGAGGGTCGCCGCGACGAGGGCTTCGGCATCTCGCCCGAGACCGCCGTCGCCGAGATCGAGCGCGTCCGCCCCGACATCGTCTTCTTCTGCGGCCCCAACAACCCCACCGGCACGCCCCTCGACCTCGCCACGGTCGAGGCGGCCTACGACGCGACCGACGGCATCGTCTTCGTCGACGAGGCCTACGCCGAGTTCATGCCGCCCGGGCAGCCGACGGCGTTGACCCTCCTCGAGGGGCGTCCGCGCCTCGTCGTCTCGCGCACGATGAGCAAGGCCTTCGCCTTCGCCGGGGCCCGCGTCGGGTACCTGGCCGCGCACCCGGCCGTGGCCGACGCGCTCCGTCTCGTCCGCCTCCCGTACCACCTCTCCTCGTTGACGCAGGCCGCCGCCGTCGCGGCCCTCCGTCACGCCGACGAGATGCTCGCCATGGTCGACGACATCCGGGGCCAGCGCGACCGCATCGTGCGCGAGCTGGCCGCGATGGGCTACGAGCCGTGGCCGACCTGGTCGAACTTCGTCCTGTTCGGCGGCGTCGACGACCCCTCCGACGTCTTCGAGCGGCTCCTCGAGCGCGGCATCATCGTGCGCGACCTGGGCATCCCCGGCCACCTCCGCGTGAGCGCCGGCACCGAGGCCGAGACCACCGCGTTCCTCGACGCCCTCCGCGACATTAGGCTCTCCTCGTGACCGATCAGCGCGCCTCCCGCACCGCCTCCCTGACCCGATCGACGAGCGAGTCGAGCGTCGCCCTCTCGCTCGACCTCGACGGCACGGGGCGGTCGACCATCTCGTCGTCGGTGCCGTTCTTCGACCACATGCTCACCGCGCTCTCGAAGCACTCGCTGATCGACCTCGACGTGACCGCCACCGGTGACACGCACATCGACGCGCACCACACGGTGGAGGACATCGGCATCACGTTCGGCACCGCGCTGCGCGAGGCCCTCGGCGACAAGTCGGGCATCTCGCGCTACGGCGACGCGCTCGTGCCGCTCGACGAGGCCCTCGTCCAGGCGGTCGTCGACGTCTCGGGTCGCCCCTACCTCGTCCACACCGGCGAACCCGCGGGCTTCGAGCACCACCTCATCGGCGGGCACTTCACCGGTTCGCTCGTGCGGCACGTCTTCGAGGCCATCACCGTGCACGCCGGCATCACCGTGCACGTCCGCGTGCTGGGCGGGCGCGACCCGCACCACATCGCCGAGGCCGAGTTCAAGGCCTTCGCACGGGCGCTCCGCCAGGCCGTCGAGCCCGACCCCCGGGTCTCGGGCGTGCCCTCGACGAAGGGCTCGCTGTGACGGCGCGGCCGACCGTCGCCGTGCTCGACTACGGCAGCGGCAACGTGCACTCGGCCGTCAAGGCGCTCGAGCTCGCGGGCGCCGACGTCGAGCTGACCCGCGACCGCGGTCGCGTGCAGTCGGCCGACGGCCTCTTCGTGCCCGGCGTCGGGGCCTTCGGGGCCGTCATGAGCCAGCTCGAGTCGGTGGGCGGCGGCGAGCTGATCGACCGACGCCTCGCCGGCGGTCGCCCCGTGATGGGCATCTGCGTCGGCATGCAGGTCTTCTTCGAGGGCGGCGTCGAGCGCGGCACGACCACGGGCGGGCTCGGCGAGTGGCCGGGCGTCGTCGACGAGCTCAAGGCCGACGTGCTCCCGCACATGGGGTGGAACACCGTCGACGCCCCCGAGGGCAGCGTCCTCTTCGACGGGGTCCGCGACGAGCGCTTCTACTTCGTGCACTCGTTCGCCGCGCAGGAGTGGACGCTCGACGTGATCCGCCCGTTCCCCGAGCCGCACGTCACGTGGGCCGACCACGGCGGACGGTTCGTCGCGGCCGTCGAGAACGGCCCGCTCTGGGCGACCCAGTTCCACCCCGAGAAGTCGGGGCAGCCCGGCATCCGCCTCCTGTCGAACTGGCTCGGCACCCTCTGACCCGGCGCGACGGCCGGCCGGGCCCGACCGCCCGGCCGGCCGCCGCCTCCATCCCGACCCCGCCCCGAGAGGCGCGTCGTCCCGACGCGACGGGGGCACGATCCCGCGGCCACGCCGCGAGGGAGACAGCATGAGCGAGTTCTGCACCACCCCCGGCCTGACCCTCTTCCCGGCCGTCGACGTCGCCGGTGGCCAGGCCGTCCGCCTGACCCAGGGCGAGGCCGGCACCGAGACCGGCTACGGCGACCCGGTGGCCGCGGCGGACGACTGGAAGGAGCAGGGCGCCGAGTGGCTGCACCTCGTCGACCTCGACGCGGCGTTCGGGCGCGGCGACAACCGGTCGATCATCAAGAAGGTCATCCGCCAGGTGAAGGGCATCAACGTCGAGCTCAGCGGCGGCATCCGTGACGACCGCTCGCTCGACGACGCGCTGAGCACCGGCGTCAAGCGCATCAACCTCGGCACCGCGGCTCTCGAGAACCCCGAGTGGGCCGCGCACGTCATCGCGGAGTACGGCGAGGCCGTCGCCGTGGGCCTCGACGTGCGCGGCACGACGCTGGCCGCGCGGGGCTGGACGCAGGAGGGCGGCGACCTCTGGACCGTCCTCGCCCGCCTCGAGGACGCCGGCTGTGCGCGCTACGTCGTCACCGACGTCACGAAGGACGGCACGCTCCAGGGCCCGAACGTCGAGCTGCTGAAGCAGGTGACGGAGCGCACGGAGAAGCCCGTCATCGCGAGCGGCGGCATCTCGAGCCTCGACGACATCGCGGCCCTCCGCGAGCTCGTGCCCCGGGGGGTCGAGGGCGCCATCGTCGGCAAGGCCCTCTACTCGGGCGCGTTCACGCTCGGCGCCGCACTCGACGTCGCCTCGGCGTGACGTCGGAGGGTCCTGGCCACGGCGCGGCGCACGCGGGGCGCAACGACCACGACGGGCGTCCCGTGCCCCCGGTCGACAGCGCCGGCCGCCCGTGGGCGGGCCGCACCTTCCAGCACCACGACACGGCCTACGCGGGTGACGACGGCTCGGCCGACCCGCGCCTCCTCGAGGCCCTGACGCGGTTCCACGCGGGGGAGGCCGACGAGGTGGCGGTGGTGGACGCCCTCCGCCCCGCCCGGCTGCTGATCCCGCTCGTCGCGGTCGCCGGCGAGGAAGGGCTGAACGAGCACGGCGTCGTCGTCGACAAGACGCAGGAGCTCTCGATCGTCACGGTCGCGGGCCCCGACGGCCGCGACGTGCTGCCGGCGTTCACGTCGGTGGACACGCTGCGGGCCTGGGACGCGAGGGCGCGCCCCGTTCCCGCCGACGCCCGGCGCATCGCCCTGGCGGCGGCGGCCGAGTCCACCGACCGGCTCGTGCTCGACCCCGGCTCGGCGACGGAGTTCGGCCTGCGGCGGCCGGCCCTGTGGGCCGTCGCGCAGGACGAGCGCTGGCTGCCCAGCCACCAGGACCCGGACGTGCTCCGGGCGTTCCTGGCGGCGTCGACCTCCGAGGAGGCGCTGGTCACGCTGGCGGTCGCGCCCGGCTACCGGTCGGCGCGGCTCGGCCCGCCCGAGCTCGTCGTGCAGCTCGGTGTCCGGCCGGGTCTCGACCAGGAGCAGCTCAGCGCCGTGCTCGGCCGCCTGCAGGCCGCCTGGTCGGCCGACCCCGTCATCGCGGAGCGGGTCGACGGCATGGCCGTGAAGGTCGTCGCCGCCGGCGGGCCGCCCCGGCCCTAGTTGACCGGGCCGGTGAGCTTCTCGCCGGGGCCGGCGCCCACCGCGTCGGGGATGGCGCTCGCCTCGCGGAAGGCGAGCTGCAGCGACCGGAGCCCGTCCCGGAGGGCCCGGGCGTGCTGGTCGCCGATCTCGGGCGCGCTGGCCGTGACGAGCCCCGCGAGCGAGGTGATCAGCTTGCGGGCCTCGTCGAGGTCGGTCTGCGCCTGGGGGTCGTCGGCCAGGCCGACCTTGACGGCGGCGGCGCTCATCAGGTGGACGGCGACGGTGTTGATGACCTCGACGGCGTTGACCTCGGCGATGTCGCGCACGGCGTCGTCGGCGCCGCCCGTCGCCGACGGGGCGGTGTCGTCGGCGAAGCGGTGGGTGTGCGCGTCGTCGGAGGCGGCGGCGGTGTCTCGGGGGGAGTGGCTCACGAACTGATCCTCTGCTAAAGTCGTCAAGGCTCGGAGCGTCTGCTCCGTGCGAAAGTGGAGATTCTCCCACCCGCGCTCGACCGTTACACGAGGTTACCGGGTTGTTGGCACCCCGTCGGTGTCCGTCCGATGCTCACCTGCCCCGCAGGTGGCTCAGGTCGGAGACAGGCAGCCAGGGTGCAGTGGTCCTGTCGCGCCGTGAGGCGTGTGGGCCACGAACCTCCTCTTTCCCCGCCGTGTCACCGACGCGGTGGTGTCGGAAGCATCAACAGAGGAGTTCCGCATCAGCGATCCCCGTACGAACGACCGCATCCGCGTCCCGGAGGTCCGCCTCGTCGGCCCCGCCGGAGAACAGATCGGTGTCGTCCCCATCGCCATGGCCCTGCGGCTCGCCGCCGAGGCCGAGCTCGACCTCGTCGAGGTGGCCCCCAACTCGAAGCCTCCCGTGGCCAAGATCATGGATCACGGGAAGTTCAAGTACGAGGCTGCGCAGAAGGCGAAGGAGGCGCGTCGCAACCAGGCGAACACGATCCTCAAAGAGGTCCGTTTCCGCCTGAAGATCGACAAGCACGACTACGAGACCAAGCGCAAGCGCGCCGAGGGCTTCCTCCAGGGCGGCGACAAGGTCAAGGCCATGATCCTGTTCCGGGGTCGCGAGCAGTCGCGTCCCGACCAGGGCGTCCGCCTCCTGCAGCGCTTCGCGGAGGACGTCGCCGAGCTCGGCAGCGTCGAGTCGACGCCCACCATCGACGGCCGCAACATGGTGATGGTGATCGGTCCGCACAAGAACAAGTCCGAGGCCAAGGCCGAGGCGGAGGCCCGCAAGGTCGCCGCCAAGGGCCCGAAGCACCCGACGTCCGACGAGGCGCCGGCCGACGCACCGGCCGCGCCCACAGAAGAGAGCAAGTAGAGATGCCCAAGCAGAAGACCCACTCCGGCGCCAAGAAGCGCTTCAAGGTCACCGGTTCCGGCAAGATCATGAAGCAGCAGGCCGGCATGCGCCACAACCTCGAGGTGAAGAGCGCCAAGCGCAAGGCTCGCCTGAACAAGGACCAGGTGCTCGCCCCCGCCGACGCCAAGGTCGCCAAGAAGCTTCTCGGTCACTGACCGCTGACACGAACGTAGAGGAACAAGAAAATGGCAAGAGTCAAGAGAGCGGTCAACGCCGCCAAGAAGCGTCGCGTCGTCCTCGAACGCGCCGAGGGCTACCGCGGTCAGCGTTCGCGCCTGTACCGCAAGGCCAAGGAGCAGGTCACCCACTCGCTCGTCTACTCGTACCGTGACCGTCGTGCTCGCAAGGGCGAGTTCCGTCGCCTGTGGATCCAGCGCATCAACGCCGCGTCGCGCGCGAACGGCCTGACCTACAACCGCCTCATCCAGGGCCTCGCCCTGGCCGGCATCGAGGTCGACCGCCGCATCCTCGCCGAGCTGGCCGTCAACGAGCCCGCCACCTTCGCGTCGATCGTCGCCACGGCCAAGGCCGCGCTGCCCGCCGACACGTCGGCCCCCAAGGCCGCCGCCTGATCCACCGCGTCACCTGCACCGCCCGAGAGGCCCCGACAGCACCGCTGTCGGGGCCTCTCCCGCGTCCGCGGCGCGACGGCGCCGCCGCCGTCACCGGCCGGGTCGTGTGGCACAGTGGTGGCGTGCGCAGCCCCCTCCTCGACAACCCCCGTTCGCCCCGAGTCCGAGCGGTGGCGAAGCTCGCCAAGCGCGACGCCCGCACCGACACCGGCCTCTTCCTGCTCGAGGGCCCCCAGGCGGTCTCCGAAGCCCTGGCGTGGCGACCCGAGCTGCTCGTGGAGCTGTTCGTCACGCCCACCGCGCTCGAGCGTCACCCCGCCCTGGGCGAGGCCGCGGAGGCGGCGGGCCTGGAGGCGGAGTTCGTCACGGAGGCCGTCCTCGACGTCATGGCCGACACCGTGACGCCGCAGGGCGTCGTCGCGGTGTGCAAGCAGTTCCCGGTCAGCGTCAAGGACGTCTTCGCCGACACGGGGGAGGGCGGGCCCCGTCTGATCGCCATCCTCGAGGAGGTGCGCGACCCGGGCAACGCCGGCACGATCATCCGGGCCGCCGACTCGGCGGGCGCCGACGCCGTCGTGATGACGGGCCGCAGCGTCGACCTCTACAACCCCAAGGTCGTCCGGGCGACGACCGGGTCGCTCTTCCACGTGCCCGTGGCGCTGGGCGGCGATCTCGCGTCCGTCGTCGCGCGCTGCGCCGAGGCCGGCGTCCAGGTGCTCGCCGCCGACGTCAAGGGCGACGACCTGCTCGAGGCCCGGCAGGAGGGCCTGCTCGGCGCCCCGACCGCCTGGCTCTTCGGCAACGAGGCCCGGGGCCTCACCGACGCCGACCTCGCCCTCGCCGACCGGGCCGTGGTCGTGCCCATCTACGGGCAGGCGGAGTCCATGAACCTCAGCACCGCCGCCTCCGTCTGCCTGTACGAGAGCGCCTTCGCCCAGCGCAGCTGAGCCGTCGTACGACGCATTTCGGTTCTGTTACGAATCCGCCGTGAATTTGACCCCCCTCCGGGTGTCTGTTTGTGTGGCTCCATGGATCCCCTCGTCGTGGTCGACCACGTCAACAAGCACTTCGGAGAGCTTCACGTCCTGAAGGACGTCACGACGACGGTGGGCCGCGGCGAGGTCGTCGTCGTCATCGGGCCGAGCGGCTCGGGCAAGTCGACGCTCTGCCGGGCGATCAACCGCCTCGAGACGATCGACGACGGCGTCATCAGCATCGACGGCACCCGGCTGCCCGAGGAGGGCGCCGCGCTGGCCAAGCTGCGGGCCGACGTGGGCATGGTGTTCCAGAGCTTCAACCTGTTCGCGCACAAGACCGTCGTCGAGAACGTCATGCTCGGCCAGGTCAAGGTCCGCCGTCGGTCGAAGGCCGAGGCGCGGAAGCGCGCGATGGAGCTCCTCGACCGTGTCGGCGTGGCCGACCAGGCCGAGAAGATGCCCTCGCAGCTCTCCGGCGGCCAGCAGCAGCGCGTGGCCATCGCCCGTGCCCTCGCCATGGACCCGAAGGTGATGCTGCTGGACGAACCGACGAGCGCCCTCGACCCCGAGATGATCACCGAGGTGCTCGACGTCATGGTGCAGCTCGCGGCCGACGGAATGACGATGATCGTCGTCACCCACGAGATGGGCTTCGCCCGCAAGGCTGCCGACCGCGTCGTGTTCATGGCCGAGGGCCAGATCGTCGAGGAGGCCACGCCGGAGGAGTTCTTCACCGCGCCGAAGTCCGAGCGCGCCCGCGACTTCCTCTCGAAGATCCTCACGCACTGACGGCCCGCTCGCGGTGCCGAGGCCCACGACGCCGACCGGCACCGCGACTCCGGCCCGCCCCCCGCACCGCGGGGGAGCACCCCCTCGAGACTTCCGGGCGACGACCGTCGACCGGGTCCCCCAGCAAGGAGAACAGAATGCGACTCAGCAAGGGAATCGTCACCGCTGCCGCAGCCGCCGCGATGGTGCTCGGCCTGACGGCCTGCACCGACTCGTCGGCCCCGGCCGTCGACGTCGAGACGCCCGCCGACTTCGCGGAGGGCAGCACGATGGCGAAGCTGGCCGACGCCGGCGAGATCACCATCGGCACGAAGTTCGACCAGCCCCTCTTCGGCCTCGCCGACCCCGACGGCGTGCCCCAGGGCTTCGACGCGGAGATGGGCAAGCTCATCGCCGCGAAGCTCGGCATCCAGCCCGAGAAGATCAACTGGGTCGAGACGGTCTCCGCGAACCGCGAGCCGTTCATCCAGAACGGCCAGGTCGACCTCGTCATCGCGACCTACACGATCAACGACGCCCGCAAGGAGGTCGTCTCGTTCGCCGGGCCGTACTACCAGGCCGGCCAGGACCTCCTCGTGCTCGAGGGCAACCCCGAGGGCATCAGCTCGGTCGACGACCTCATGGGCAAGAAGGTCTGCACCGTGAGCGGCTCGACCAGCGAGAAGAACATCGCCCCCTACGTAGCGGCCGCGACCGACGTCATCGCGACCGACACCTACTCGAACTGCCTCGAGCCGCTGCGCTCGGGCGCGGTCGCCGCCGTGACCACCGACAACGTCATCCTGGCCGGCCTCGCCGACCAGAACGAGGGCGAGTTCGAGGTCGTCAACGAGCCCTTCACCGAGGAGCCCTACGGCATCGGCCTCGCGCTCGACGACACCGACTTCCGCGAGTTCGTCAACGACACGCTCCAGGACGCCGAGGACGACGGCACCTGGGACGAGCTGTGGGAGAAGACGGCCGGCAAGGTCCTGCCCACGCCGACCCCGCCGTCGATCGACCGCTACTGACGGCCCGGCGGGCACCGCGACGCTCGTCGCCCGCGGTGCCCGCCCGCGCCTCCCCGGCGCCCCTGCACGACCGCTCGACCCGCGCGGTCGCCCCTGACCTGGAGACACCCCCGTGAACCCCTTGGACGTCATCCCCGGCTTCGACGCCGTGACCGACAACTGGCCCCGCTTCTGGGGCGGCTTCGTCACGACGCTGCAGCTGCTCGTGCTCTCCGGGGTGGGGGCGCTGGTGATCGGCTTCGTCGTCGCCGCCATGCGCATCTCCCCGGTCTCGTCGTTCCGCGTCTTCGCGACGGCGTACACCGAGGCGCTGCGGAACACGCCTCTCACGCTGGTGCTCTTCTTCTGCGCGTTCGTGCTGCCGTACCTCGGCGTCGACTTCGGCACGTACTTCCCGCTCGCCGTCATCGGCCTCACGGCCTACA
Source organism: Frigoribacterium sp. NBH87 (assembly GCF_014217665.1). Lineage (NCBI taxonomy): Bacteria > Bacillati > Actinomycetota > Actinomycetes > Micrococcales > Microbacteriaceae > Frigoribacterium > Frigoribacterium sp. NBH87. Next base: position 724,727 of record NZ_CP043650.1, on the reverse strand, counting down.
CCTCGCCGTTCGTGGCCGAGGCGATCCGCTCCGGCGTCAACGGCGTCCCGGTCGGGCAGGCGGAGGCGGCCCGCAGCATCGGCCTGGGGTTCGGCCAGACGCTGGGGCACGTCATCCTGCCGCAGGCGGTCCGCATGGTGCTGCCGCCGCTGATCAACGTCTTCATCGCCCTCACGAAGAACACCTCCGTCGCCGGGGCCTTCTTCGTCAGCGAGCTCTTCGCCGCCGGCCGCTACATCGCCAACGACCGCGGTGACGCCGTCGTCACCGTGCTGCTGGCCGTCGCCGTGTTCTACCTCGTCATCACCGTCACGCTCGGCCGCGTCGCCGCCGTCGTCGAGCAGAAGGTCGCAGTCCTCCGATGAGCACCACCGTCCTCTACGACGCGCCCGGCCCGAAGGCCCGCCGCACCTCGCGCATCATCTCCGTCGTCGGCGTGGTGCTCGTGCTCGCACTCGTCGCGTGGCTCGCGTACCTGCTCGGCCGCCCTCGCGTCAGCGCGAACGGGGCGGTCACGCCCGGTGTGCTCGACCCCTCGCGGTGGGACATCCTCTCCGACCTGGCCCTCTGGCGGGCGATCGGCCGCGGCTGGCTCGCCACGATCCAGGCGGCGGCGGTCGCCTCGGTGCTCGCGGTGATCGTGGGCGTGGTGTTCTCGTTCCTCCGCACCGCCCGGTCGGCGGTCGTGCGCGTGCCGACGACGGTCGTGCTCGAGTTCTTCCGCGGCATGCCCGTGCTGCTGATGATGCTGTTCATCCTGCTGGTCTTCTCGACCGGCGCCTTCTGGGCCGTGGTGGCGGCACTGGCCGTCTACAACGGCGCCCTCATCGGCGAGGCCCTCCGGGCCGGCATCGCGTCGCTGCCGAAGGGCCAGAAGGAGGCGGGCCTCGCCCTGGGCCTGACGCCCACCGCCACGAGGTTCCTGATCGAGTTCCCGCAGGCGTTCCGCCAGATGCTGCCGATCATCCTGGCCCAGCTCGTCGTGCTGCTGAAGGACACCTCGCTCGGCTACATCGTCGGGTACGTCGAGCTGACCCGTGGGGGCCTCACCCGTCTCGGCACCTACTACGGCAGCACCTACACGTTCACGCTCTTCGCGGTGGTGCTCGTGGTGTACCTGGCCACGAACCTCCTGTTCTCGTGGGTCGTCCGCATCGTGGACCGCCGCACGGGCCGCGACGGCGTGCTCCGCCGCGCCGGTCGGGCCGGCAGGGGCGGCGGGCTCGGGGGGCCGGGCATCCTGGCCCGACCCGGGCGCGTCGAGACGGACGCCACCACCGGGGCCTCCGTCTGACCCGCTCGCCCGCCCCTCCCCAGCCCGTCGACCCGCGCCTCCTCGCCCCCACGGCACGAGGAGGCGCGATGCGGCTCCCCGACGATCGCTAAGCTTGGTTCTCGTGTCAGACACCGTCCCCATCTCCGAAGACGCCGTCGCGTCCGCGGTCGACGCGGCGCTCGCCGCCGTCGCCACCGCCGCGTCGGTCGCCGAGCTGAAGACCGCTCGCTCCCAGCACGTGGGCGAGGCCTCCGTGCTGGCGCGCATGAACGCCGGTCTGCGTGACCTGCCCGCCGACCAGAGGGCGGCCGCCGGCAAGCTCGTCGGCGGAGCGCGCGGCCGCGTGGCCCAGGCCGTCGCCGCCCGCGAGGCCGGCCTCGCCGAGGAGGAGGAGGCCCGGCGCCTCGCCGACGAGTCCGTCGACGTCACGGCCCTGCCGACCCGCCGTCGGGCCGGCGCCCGTCACCCGCTCGCCCTGCTGCAGGAGCAGATGGTCGACCTCTTCGTCGGCATGGGCTGGGAGGTCAGCGAGGGCCCCGAGCTCGAGCACGAGTGGTTCAACTTCGACGCCCTGGCCTTCGACGCCGACCACCCCGCGCGGGCCATGCAAGACACCTTCTTCGTCGACCCGGTCGACGAGCACCTCGTGCTGCGCACGCACACCTCGCCGGTGCAGATCCGCACGCTGCTCTCGAAGCAGCTGCCGGTCTACAACGTCGCGACCGGGCGGGTCTTCCGCACCGACGAGCTCGACGCGACCCACACGCCCGTCTTCACGCAGATCGAGGGCATCGCGATCGACCGCGGGCTCACGATGGCGCACCTGCGGGGCACCCTCGAGCACCTCGCACGCTCGATGTTCGGCGCGGAGGCGCAGATCCGCCTGCGCCCCAACTATTTCCCCTTCACCGAGCCCAGCGCCGAGATGGACGTCTGGCAGCCGCACGCCAAGGGCGGCGCGCGGTGGGTCGAGTGGGGCGGCTGCGGCATGGTCAACCCGAACGTGCTGCGGGCCGCGGGCATCGACCCGGACGACTACCAGGGCTTCGCGTTCGGCATGGGCATCGAGCGCACCCTCCAGTTCCGCAACGACCTCAACGACATGCGCGACATGGTCGAGGGCGACGTCAGGTTCAGCGAGCAGTTCGGGATGGTGGTCTGATGCGGGTTCCGCTGAGCTGGCTCGGTGAGCACGTCGAGCTGCCGAGCGACGTCACGCTCGAGAGCGTCCACGCGGCGCTCGTCTCCGTCGGCTTCGAGGAGGAGGCCGTCCACGTCGGCGACGTCACCGGCCCCCTCGTCGTCGGCCAGGTGCTCGAGGTCACGCCCGAGCCCCAGAAGAACGGCAAGACCATCAACTGGTGCCGTGTCGCGGTCGGCCCCGACCACGCGACGGACGACGACGACGTGCGCGGCATCGTCTGCGGCGCCCACAACTTCGTGGTCGGCGACAAGGTCGTCGTGTCGCTGCCCGGGGCCGTCCTGCCCGGGCCCTTCCCGATCGCCGCCCGCAAGACCTACGGCCACGTGTCCGACGGCATGATCGCCTCGAGCCGCGAGCTCGGGCTCGGCGACGAGCACGACGGCATCCTGCTGCTCAGCTCGCTGGGTCTCGACCCGGTCGTCGGCACCGACGCGATCCCCCTCCTCGGGCTCGACGACGCGGCGGTCGAGATCAACGTGACGCCTGACCGCGGCTACGCGTTCAGCATCCGGGGCGTGGCCCGCGAGTACTCGCACGCCACCGGCGCCACCTTCACCGACCCCGCGACGACCGTGTCGCCCGTCGAGGCGAGCGGCTTCAGCGTCTCCGTCGTCGACGAGGCGCCGGTGCGCGACCGCGCCGCGGTCGCCACCTTCGTCACCCGCGTCGTGCGCGGCGTCGACGCCGCGCGCCCGACGCCGACCTGGATGTCGTCCCGGCTGCGGCTGGCCGGCGTCCGGTCGATCTCGCTGCTGGTCGACGTCACGAACTACGTCATGCTCGAGCTCGGCCAGCCGATCCACGGCTACGACCTCTCCGCGGTCACCGGCGGCCTGACCGTCCGCCGCGCGGCCCCGGGCGAGACGCTCGAGACCCTCGACGGCCAGGTGCGCACGCTGCACCGTGAAGACCTGGTGATCGCCGACGAGGCGGGGCCCGTCGGCCTCGCCGGCGTCATGGGCGGGGCGCGCACCGAGATGGGCGCCTCGACGACCGACGTCCTCGTCGAGGCCGCGACCTTCGACCCGGTGTCGATCGCCCGCACGGCCCGCCGCCACAAGCTGCCCAGCGAGGCGTCCCGTCGCTTCGAGCGCGGGGTCGACCCGGCGGTCTCCGCCCCGGCGGCCCAGCGCGTCGTCGACCTCCTCGTCGAGCTCGCGGGCGGCACCGCCGACGAGCTGGGCTCCGCCCTCGACGAGTCCGTCGCGCCCGCCGCGGTCGAGCTCGCCGTCGACCGGCCGGCCCGCCTGATGGGCGTCGACTACGACCGCGCCGAGGTGGTCGACTCCCTGACGGCCGTCGGCGCCTCGGTGGTCGACCACGGCGACGTGCTCGTCGTGACCCCGCCCACGTGGCGTCCCGACCTCGTCGACCCGGCGTCGCTCGTCGAGGAGGTCGCGCGCATCACCGGCTACGACCGCATCCCGTCGGTGCTGCCCGTCGCGCCTCCCGGCCGCGGGCTCACCCGTGAGCAGCGGCTGCGCCGGCAGGTCTCCTCCTCCCTGGCCGCGGCCGGGCTGGTGGAGGTCGCCGCCTACCCGTTCGTCACCCCGGCGCAGAACTCCGCGTTCGGGTCCGCCGACGGGCAGGCCGTGCCCGCCGTGACGTTGGCGAACCCCCTCGACACCGCGGCGCCCCAGCTGCGGCGCTCGCTGCTGCCGGGCCTGCTCGACGTGGCGCGCCGCAACGCGTCGCGCGGCCTCGTCGACCTCGCGCTCTTCGAGACCGGCACCGTCTTCTTGCCCGAGGCCGGGGTCCGCTACGGCACGGCCGAGGTGCCGGCCGGTGCGGCGCGTCCGACCGACGACGTGCTGGCCGAGCTGGCCGCGAGCCTGCCTCCCCAGCCGCGGCACCTCGGCGTCCTCGCGCTCGGCGCGGCCGTGGACCGTCAGCCCGGCCAGGCCGCCGTCGCGGCCTCCCTCGCCGACGTCCTCGACGCGCTCCGGGTCGCCGTCCGCGCCGCGGGCGTCGAGCTGACCGTGCGGCAGGGCAGCCACCCGTCGCTCCACCCCGGCCGCACCGCCGAGCTCCTCGTCGGCGACGAGCGGGTCGGCGTGGCGGGCGAGCTCCTGCCCACGGTCGCCGCCGAGCTCGACCTCCCGCGCGTCGTCGCGGTCGGCGAGGTCGACCTCGACCGCGTGCTCGCCCTGGGCGTCGACGTCGCGCCGCGTCCGATCTCGGCCTACCCTGCGGCCACGCAGGACGTCTCGCTCGTCGTCGACCTCGACGTCTCCGCCGGCGACCTGCTCGCGGCCGTCCGCGAGGGGGCGGGCTCGCTCCTGGAGTCGGCGCGCCTCGTCGACGACTACCGCGGCGCCGGGCTCCCCGACGGCACCAAGTCGCTGACCTTCGCCCTGCGCTTCCGCGCCGACGACCGCACCCTGACGGCGGCCGAGGCCACCGAGGCCAAGCAGGGCGCCGTCCGGCTCGCGTCCGAGCGATCGGGGGCGGCGCTCCGCGACTGACACTCGCCCGGCGTCGCCGCCCTCGATCCTCGACCGACTCGAACAGTAGGGTTCATCCATGCCACACACCGTTGCCGTCGCCGGAGCGAGCGGCTACGCCGGGGGCGAGCTGCTGAGGCTCCTCGCCGCCCACCCCGAGTTCGAGGTGACCACCGTCACCGCGAACCAGAACGCCGGGCAGCCCCTCATCGCCCTCCAGCCGCAGCTGCGCTCCCTCGCGCACCTCACGCTCGTCGAGACGACCCCCGAGGCCCTCGCGGGCCACGACGTCGTCTTCACGGCCCTCCCGCACGGCAAGTCCGGCGCGCTCACCGCCCAGCTGCCCGACGACGTCCTCGTCGTCGACTGCGGCGCCGACCACCGCCTCACCGACGAGGCGGCGTGGGAGCGCTTCTACGGCTCTGAGTTCTACGGCGCCTGGGCCTACGGCCTGCCCGAGCTCCTCCTCGCCGAGACCGGCGGCCGTCAGCGCGACCGTCTCGACGGTGCCCGCCGCATCGCCGCGCCGGGCTGCAACGTCACCGCCGTGACCCTGGCCCTGGCGCCCGCGGTCCGGGCCGGCCTCGTCGACGCGACCGACCTGGTGTCGGTGCTCGCCGTCGGCCCGTCGGGGGCCGGCAAGGCCCTGGCGCCCCACCTGCTGGCCAGCGAGCTGATGGGCTCGGCCTCGGCGTACGGGGTCGGCGGCACGCACCGCCACGTCCCCGAGATCCAGCAGAACCTCGTGGTGGCGGGCGCCGAGCGCGTCAGCATCTCGTTCACGCCGGTGCTCGTGCCGATGTCGCGCGGCATCCTCGCGACGTCGACGGCCACGCTGTCGCCCGGCGTCTCCGAGCACGACGTGCGCACGGCCTACGAGCAGGCCTACGCGGCCGAGCCGTTCGTGCACGTGCTGCCGGCCGGGCAGTTCCCGCGCACCGCCGACACCGTCGGCGCCAACACCGCCCTGATCGGGCTGGCCGTCGACGCCGACGCCGACCGCCTCGTGGTGGTCAGCGCCATCGACAACCTCGCCAAGGGCACCGCCGGAGCTGCCGTCCAGTCCGCCAACATCGCTCTCGGCATCCCCGAGACGACCGGCCTCACCGTGAACGGAGTGGCACCGTGAGCGTCACCGCAGCCCAGGGATTCGTCGCGTCCGGCGTCGTCGCGCACCTCAAGAGCACCGGAGCGCCCGACGTGGCGCTCGTCGTCAACAGGGGCCGCCGCAAGTCGGCGGCCGCCGTGTTCACCAGCAACCGCGCCAAGGCGAACCCCGTCCTCTGGTCGCAGCAGGTCATGGCCGACGGCCTGGCGGAGGCGGTCGTCCTGAACTCGGGAGGCGCCAACTGCTTCACCGGGTCGTTCGGCTTCCAGACGACCCACGCCACCGCCGAGGCCGTGGCCGAGGCCCTCGAGGTCTCCGCGACCGACGTCGTCGTCTGCTCCACGGGCCTGATCGGCGTCGGAGACCAGGTCTTCCGTGACAAGGTCCTGTCCGGCTCCCGTGACGCGGCGGCCGCCCTGCACGCCGACGGCGGCCTCGAGGCGGCGACCGCCATCATGACGACCGACACGGTGCCCAAGCAGGCCGTCGTCCGGGGCGACGGCTGGGTCGTCGGCGGCATGGCCAAGGGAGCGGGCATGCTCGCGCCGGGCCTGGCGACGATGCTCGTCGTGCTGACGACTGACGCCGACCTGGAGGCCGACCGGCTCGACGCAGCCCTCCGCGCCGCCACCCGCGTGACCTTCGACCGGCTCGACTCCGACGGCTGCATGTCGACCAACGACACGGTCGTCCTCCTCGCCAGCGGCGAGTCGGGAGCGACTCCCGGCGACGACGAGTTCACCGCCGCCGTGACGGCTCTCTGCGCCGACCTCGCCGAGCAGCTCCAGGCCGACGCCGAGGGCGCCTCGCACGACATCCGCATCGAGGTGATCGGCGCGCTCGACGACGACGACGCGGTCGAGGTCGGTCGGTCGATCGCCCGCAACGCCCTGTTCAAGGCCGCCGTCTTCGGCAACGACCCCAACTGGGGCCGTGTGCTCGCCGCCATCGGCACCACGAGCGCCGAGTTCGACCCCTACGCCGTCGACGTCAGCATGAACGGCGTGCGCGTCTGCCACGCCGGCGCGCCCGACCAGCCGAGCGACGGCGTCGACCTGACCCCGCGCGCGGTCCACGTGCTCGTCGACCTGCAGGTCGGCGACGCCGAGGCGACGATCCTGACGAACGACCTCACGCACGACTACGTGCACGAGAACAGCGCGTACTCCAGCTGATGGCCTCCACCGCGATCGTCCTCGGCGACGAACAGGAGCTCGCCGCCGTCAAGGCGGCCACGCTGATCGAGTCGCTCCCGTGGCTCAAGCGCTTCAGCGGCAAGGTCGTCGTCGTCAAGTTCGGCGGCAACGCCATGGTCGACGACGCGCTCAAGCGCGCCTTCGCGGAAGACATGGTGTACCTCCGCTACGCCGGCCTCCACCCCGTCGTGGTGCACGGCGGCGGCCCGCAGATCTCCGCGGCCCTGCAGGCCGCCGGCATCCCGAGCGACTTCCGCGGGGGCTACCGCTACACGAGCACCGAGGCGATCTCGGTCGTCCGCGACGTGCTCGCCGGCGAGGTCAACCGAGAGATCGTCGACCTGATCAACGAGCACGGCGACCTCGCGCGCGGGGTCTCGGGCGAGGGGTCCACGCTCTTCGAGGGCCGACGCCGTGGGGTCGTCGTCGACGGCGAGACCTTCGACCTCGGCCACGTGGGCGACGTCACCGACGTCGACCCGTCGTCGGTCCTCGCCGAGATCGCCGCCGGTCGCATCCCGGTGGTGTCGTCGATCGCCACGAACGAGGCCGACCCCGCGCTCGCCCTCAACGTGAACGCCGACGCGGCCGCGGGGGCCCTGGCCATCGCCCTCCGCGCGACGAAGCTCGTCGTGCTCACCGACGTCGCCGGCCTCTACAGCGACTGGCCCGACCGGGAGTCCCTGGTCGAGGCGATCACCGTCTCGGCGCTCCGCGACATGCTGCCGACGCTCGAGTCGGGCATGATCCCCAAGATGACGGCCTGCCTCGACTCCGTCGTGGGCGGCGTCGGGGGAGCGACCATCATCGACGGCCGCATCCCCCACTCGATCCTCCTCGAGGTCTTCACCCAGCGCGGGTCGGGCACCGAGGTCGTCCCCGACGACCGGGCCGCCGACCACGGCGCGATCGTCGTCACCAGCTACCCCGTCGTCGACGAGGACGCCGTCGCGTCCGTCGACGCCGGCACCGAGAAGGAAGGACAGTCATGACCATCATCCAGACCCCGGGCGGTACCTGGCAGCGCCGCTTCGGCGACGCGCTCATGGGCTCCCTGTCCACCCCGAAGGTGATGCTCGAGCGCGGCGAGGGCTGCCAGGTCTGGGACGTCGAGGGCAAGCGCTACCTCGACTTCCTCGCCGGCATCGCCGTCAACGCCCTGGGCCACGCCCACCCCGCGCTGGTCTCGGCGATCGCCGACCAGGCGGCCAAGCTCGTGCACGTGTCGAACTACTTCGCCACCGAGCCCCAGCTCGCCCTCGCCGAGCGCCTCAAGCGGATCACGGGCGCCGGAGAGCGTGGCCGCGTGTACTTCGGCAACAGCGGCGCCGAGGCGAACGAGGCGGCCTTCAAGCTCGCTCGGCTGAACGGCGACGGGGGCCGCCGCACCCGCATCCTCGCGCTCACCAACTCGTTCCACGGCCGCACCATGGGCTCCCTGGCGCTCACCGGCAAGCCCGCGCTGCGCGAGCCCTTCCTGCCCATGGCCCCCGGCGTCGAGCACATCGACACGTCGATCGAGGCCCTGGAGGACGCCATGGGCGACGACGTGGCCGCGATCTTCGTCGAGCCGATCAAGGGCGAGGCCGGCGTGCTCGACCTGCCCCACGGCTACCTCGAGCTCGCCCGCGAGCTGGCGACCGAGCACGGCGCCCTGCTCATCCTCGACGAGATCCAGACGGGCGTCGGCCGGACGGGGTCGTGGTTCACCTTCCAGCAGTTCGACGTCGTGCCCGACGCCGTCACGGTCGCCAAGGGGATCGCCGGGGGAGTGCCCATCGGCGCGCTCGTCACGTTCGGCGACGCGTCCGACCTGTTCGAGGCGGGCCAGCACGGCAGCACGTTCGGCGGCAACCCGCTGGCGACCGCCGCGGCCGACGCCGTCCTCGCCGAGATCGAGAGGTCGGGGCTCGTGCTCAACGCCCTCGTGCGCGGCGACCAGCTGCGCGCGGCGATCGAGGCGATGGACTCCCCGCTGGTCGACGAGATCCGCGGCCGCGGGCTGCTCATCGGCCTGGGCCTCACCCAGCCCGTCGCCGCCGAGATCGCGGCGCGGTGCCTCGAGGCCGGGCTCATCGTCAACGCCCCGAACGACTCGAGCATCCGTCTCGCCCCGCCGCTGATCGTCGGCGACGCCGAGATCGACGAGTTCACCACCATCTTCGGCACCGTCCTGAAAGGTCTCTCATGACCCGCCACTTCCTCCGCGACGACGACCTCAGCCCCGCCGAGCAGCTCGAGGTCCTCGACCTCGCCGACGCCCTGAAGCGCGACCGCTGGTCGCAGCGGCCCCTCGAGGGGCCGCAGACCGTGGCGGTCATCTTCGACAAGTCGTCGACGCGCACGCGGGTCTCGTTCGCGGTCGGCATCGCCGACCTCGGCGGCAGCCCCCTGATCATCGCCACGGCGAACAGCCAGCTCGGCGGCAAGGAGACCCCCTCCGACACCGCGCGCGTGCTCGAGCGGATGGTGTCGGCCATCGTCTGGCGCACCTACGGCCAGGCCGGCCTGGAGGAGATGGCGGCGGGCACGACGGTCCCGGTCGTCAACGCCCTGAGCGACGACTTCCACCCGTGCCAGCTCCTCGCCGACCTGCAGACCATCCGTGAGGCCAAGGGCCGTCTGGCCGGCCTCACCGTCGCCTTCGTCGGCGACGGGCGGAGCAACATGGGCCAGTCGTACCTGCTGGCCGGCGCCACCGCGGGCATGACCGTGCGCGTCGGCGCGCCCGAGGGCTTCCAGCCCGAGGCCGCCGTCGTGGCCGACGCCGAGGCGATCGCCGCGACCACGGGAGGCGCGGTGCAGGTCACGACCGACGCCCGCGAGGCCGTGGCGGGGGCCGACGTGGTGGTCACCGACACGTGGGTCTCGATGGGCAAGGAAGACGAGAAGGAAGAGCGCGTGGCCGTCTTCGGCGGCTTCAAGGTCGACCAGGCGCTGATGGCGCACGCGGCCGACGACGCGATCTTCCTGCACTGCCTGCCCGCCGACCGCGGCTACGAGGTCGACGCCGACGTCATCGACGGCCCGACCAGCGTCATCTGGGACGAGGCGGAGAACCGCGTCCACGCCCAGAAGGCCCTGCTCACCTGGCTCCTCGCGCACTGACGCCGGAGCACCTCCCGCACCACCGGGTCACCTGACCCACCGGCTGACCGGGCCCCCGCCCGGTCGGCCGCCGATACACTCTCACCCCACATCACACCCAAGGAGAACCATGGCGGATCGCGTCGTCCTCGCATACTCGGGAGGCCTTGACACCTCCGTCGGCATCGGCTGGCTCGCCGACGCGACCGGCAAGGAGGTCGTCGCTCTCGCCGTCGACGTCGGGCAGGGCGGGGAGGACATGGACGACATCCGTCAGCGTGCCCTCGACTGCGGCGCCGTCGAGTCGGTCGTCGTCGACGCCAAGGAGGAGTTCGGCACCGACTACCTGATGCCGGCCCTCAAGGCCAACGCGATGTACCAGAAGACCTACCCCCTGGTGTCGGCCCTCAGCCGCCCCCTGATCGCGCGCCACCTGGCCCGTGTCGCCAAGGAGCTCGGCGCCGACAGCGTCGCGCACGGCTGCACCGGCAAGGGCAACGACCAGGTCCGCTTCGAGGCCGCCGTCGCGGCTCTCGCCCCCGACCTGACCAGCATCGCGCCCGTCCGCGACCTCGCCCTGACGCGCGACAAGGCCATCGTCTACGCCGAGCAGCACAGCCTGCCGATCCGCCAGAGCGCGGCCAACCCCTACTCGATCGACAAGAACGTCTGGGGCCGTGCGGTCGAGACGGGCTTCCTCGAGGACCCGTGGAACCCGCCGATCGAAGATCTGTACGAGTACACGCAGGATCCCTCGGTCATCAAGCCCGCCGACGAGGTCGTCATCACCTTCCAGGCCGGCGTGCCGGTCGCGATCGACGGCGTCTCGTACACCCCGCTCGGCATCGTGCAGAAGATGAACGAGCTGGCCGGGGCGCACGGCGTGGGCCGCATCGACGTCGTCGAGGACCGCCTCGTCGGCATCAAGAGCCGTGAGGTCTACGAGGCGCCCGGCGCCGTCGCCCTGATCCAGGCGCACGAGGCCCTCGAGGCCCTCACGATCGAGCGCGACCTGGGCCGCTACAAGCGCGGCGTCGAGGCCGAGTGGTCGAACCTGGTCTACGACGGCCTCTGGTTCTCGGGCCTCAAGCGGTCGCTCGACGTCTTCATCGACGACACGCAGAAGTACGTCTCCGGCGAGATCCGCCTCAAGCTGCAGGGCGGCCGCGCGGTCGTCACCGGGCAGAAGAGCGAGCAGAGCCTGTACGACTTCGACCTCGCCACCTACGACACCGGCGACACGTTCGACCAGTCGCTGTCGAAGGGCTTCATCGAGATCTGGTCGCTGCCGAGCAAGATCTCGGCGCGCCGCGACCTGGCCCAGCAGTAGTGGCCGACGCGACGCCGGCCCCGAACCAGAGGGCGGGGGAGGCGGGGGCACTGTGGGGAGGCCGGTTCGCCTCCGGTCCGTCCCCCGAGCTGACGGCGCTGAGCCGGTCGACGCACTTCGACTGGCAGCTGGCACCGTACGACATCGCCGGGTCCCGGGCGCACGCCCGGGCCCTGGCGGCGGCCGGGTACCTCGACGAGGCGGAGCTGACGAGCATGATCGAGGCCCTCGACCGCCTCGAGGACGACGTCGCGACCGGTGCCTTCGCGGCGCAGGAGACCGACGAGGACGTCCACTCGGCCCTGGAGCGCGGCCTCATCGGCATCGCCGGCGTCGAGCTCGGCGGAAAGCTGCGCGCCGGCCGCAGCCGGAACGACCAGATCGCCACGCTGGTGCGCCTGTACCTCCGTGACCACGGCGCGTCCGTGGCCCGTCTCGTGGTCGGGCTCGTCGACGCGATCGCCGCCCAGGCGGCGGCGCACCCGACGGCGGTCATGCCCGGTCGGACCCACCTCCAGCACGCCCAGCCCGTGCTCCTCGCCCACCACCTGCTGGCGCACGCGTGGCCCCTGGTGCGCGACCTCGAGCGCCTCCGCGACTGGTCGCGACGTGCGGCGGCCTCGCCCTACGGCGCGGGGGCCCTCGCGGGCAGCTCGCTCGGCCTCGACCCGCTGCTTGTGGCGACCGAGCTCGGCTTCGACCGCACGACGGAGAACTCGATCGATGCGACGGCGAGCCGCGACGTGGTCGCCGAGTTCGCCTTCGTCGCGGCCTCGATCGGCATCGACGTCTCCCGGCTCGCCGAGGAGGTCATCCTCTGGTCGACGCGCGAGTTCGGCTTCGTCAAGCTGCACGACGCCTTCTCCACCGGGTCGTCGATCATGCCGCAGAAGAAGAACCCCGACGTCGCCGAGCTGGCGCGCGGCAAGTCGGGTCGGCTGATCGGCAACCTCACGGGCCTGCTGGCGACGTTGAAGGGCCTGCCGCTCGCGTACAACCGCGACCTGCAGGAGGACAAGGAGCCGGTCTTCGACTCCGTCACCCAGCTCGAGGTCCTGCTGCCCGCCTTCACGGGCATGATCGCGACGCTCGAGTTCGACGTCGGGCGCATGGCCGAGCTCGCCCCGCAGGGCTTCTCCCTCGCGACGGACGTCGCGGAGTGGCTCGTGCGGCAGGGCGTCAGCTTCCGTGACGCCCACGAGATCAGCGGCGAGCTCGTCCGCTTCTGCGAGCAGTCGGGGCTCGACCTCGACCAGCCGACCGACGAGCAGTACGCCGCGGTCTCTCTGCACCTCACCCCGGAGATCCGCTCCGTCCTCACCGTGGAGGGCTCCGTCGCGAGCCGCCGCGGCGCCGGGGGCACGGCTCCCGAGCGGGTCGCGGAGCAGACGGCGGCCCTCACCGAGCAGGTCGCGCGCCTGGTGCGCGAGCTCGACCCGGTGTCGGCGTGACCCGAGGTCGTCCGACCGGGCCGCGGCCGTGGGTGCTCCCCACGGTCGTGGCCGTCTGCGTCGTCGTCCTCGTGGCCGTCGTCGTCATCGTCGTGGCGAGCGGGCAGAGCTTCTTCTGAGCGGGCAGCAGGGCCCCGGGGGAGGCGCGGGGCCGGGTGACGAGGTGACCCGCCTGCTCTCCGGGCCGGCCCGCGAGGTCGGCCCGCGACTCCTCGGTTCCGTCTTCCGGGTCGGCGACGTGGCCGTCCGCCTCACCGAGGTGGAGGCCTACCACGGGCAGGGCGACGACCCCGGGTCGCACGCCCACCGCGGGCCGACGGAGCGGAACGCGAGCATGTTCGCCGAGGCGGGCACGCTCTACGTGTACCTGTCGTACGGGATCCACCGGTGCGTCAACATCGTGTGCGGGCACGAGGGCTACTGGTCCGGGCTGCTGCTCCGTGCCGGGGAGGTCGTCGACGGCCTCGAGGTCGCCCGGGGCCGACGCGCGACGGCGCGGCGGGACGTCGAGCTCGCCCGGGGGCCGGGGAGGCTGGGTTCGGCCCTCGCGATCGAGCTGACGGACGACGGGTCGCGTCTGGGCTCCGGCCGGTTCTCGCTCGAGCTGCCGACCGGGCCCGTCGGACCGGTGGTCGCCGGGCCCCGGGTGGGAGTCTCCGGCCCGGCGGGCACGGACGCCTGGCCGTGGCGGTTCAGCCTCGAGGGCGACCCGACGGTGTCGGCCTGGCGGCCCGCGGTCCGGCGCGCCCGCCCTGCTCGCTGACGCTGGTACCGTTCTCGGGTGAGCACTGGAACCACCGCGGACGTCCTGGCCGGGCAGAGCAACGACCCGACGTTCGACGACGTGTGGGAGGAGCTGCAGTGGCGCGGCCTCGTCCACGTCTCGACCGACGCCGAGGCCCTCAAGGCCCTCCTCGCCGGGCCCCCGATCACGTACTACTGCGGCTTCGACCCGACCGCGTCGAGCCTGCACCTCGGCAACCTCGTGCAGCTGCTGCTCATGCGTCGCCTCCAGCTGGCCGGCCACCGGCCCCTCGGCCTCGTCGGCGGCTCGACGGGCCTGATCGGCGACCCGCGCCCCACGGCCGAGCGCACGTTGAAGACGCCCGAGCAGACGGCCGAGTGGGTCGAGCGCATCCGGGTGCACGTCGAGAAGTTCCTGTCGCCGGAGGGGGTGAACGGCCTGCGGGTCGTCAACAACCTCGACTGGACGGCGCCGCTCTCGGCGATCGAGTTCCTCCGCGACATCGGCAAGAACTTCCGCGTCGGGACGATGCTCAAGAAGGACGCCGTCAGCGCACGCCTCAACTCCGACGCCGGCATCAGCTACACGGAGTTCAGCTACCAGATCCTCCAGGGCCTCGACTTCCGTGAGCTGTACCGCGCGTACGACTGCGTGCTGCAGACCGGGGGCAGCGACCAGTGGGGCAACCTCACGAGCGGCACGGAGCTGATCCGTCGCTCCGAGGGAGTCGCGGTGCACGCCATCGGGACGCCCCTGATCACCAACACCGACGGCACCAAGTTCGGCAAGAGCGAGGGCAACGCCGTCTGGCTCGACGCCGAGCTGACCAGCCCCTACGCGATGTACCAGTTCTGGCTCAACACCGACGACGGCGACGTGGTGTCGCGCCTGCGGGTGTTCACCTTCCTCGACCGGGCCGAGATCGAGCGTCTCGAGCAGGCCGTCGCGACGGAGCCGTTCCGGCGGGAGGCGCAGCGCACCCTGGCCTGGGAGGTCACGCGCCTGGTCCACGGCGAGGCCGCGACCCAGGCCGCCATCGACGCCGCCGCGGCGCTCTTCGGGCAGGGCGACCTCGACGCCCTCGACGAGTCGACCCTCGCCAGCGCGATCGCGGAGCTGCCGACCGCGGAGGTCGCCGCCGACGCGACGGTCGCGCAGGCGCTCGTCGACACCGGGCTCGTCACGTCCTTGGGCGCTGCCCGTCGCGCGGCGACCGAGGGCGGGGTCTACGTGAACAACGCCCGGGTCGCCGATGCCGACGCCCTCGTGGGGGAGTCGCTCCTGCCCGGTCGGGTCGCGGTGCTCCGCCGGGGCAAGAAGACCCTCGCCGGAGTGCGCGTCAGCGCCTAGCCCTCCGACCCGTCCACAGACCCGCCCCCGGCAGACGCCGGTGGGCGGGTCTCGTCGTTCCGGGGACGAGACGACCCTGCCGGCCGGGGGCCGTTCGGCAGGGGTGCACCCGTCGGCAGACTTGCCCCTGGGGGGCCGTGTGCGGCTGTCTGCGGGGTGTTCACGTGTTGGACCCTTGATTTTCCGGGGTTGGTGGTTGCGACACGCCCGGGATGTGTGGGGGTTTGGACGTTGGGCGGGTGGTGCCTGTAATGTTCTTTCTTGTCACCACAACGGTGCGGCGAAGCGAAGCTTCACCGGCCTCAAGCTGACCAGCCTCCAAGTCCTCGAGTTGCCTACACGGCCTCGGACCAAGTGGGTTGCGAACACTGATCCACATGGTGTAGCGTCATGGCTCGTTGCGAAAGCGACACCGGCTCCTTACGGGGGTCGAAGAGCGGTGGTCTTACATGGTGAAGATCGGTGCTAAGGTTTCACAGCTGCCTCGGACGAGGGCCTTTATATAGGTCGGGTTCCGGGTGCGTTTGGTCCTTGAGAACTCAACAGCGTGCACATTGTCAAATGCCAAATTATACCCTGGCATCGTGATGAACTTCGGTTCTGAGTGGTGTTTAGGTTTCTTTGAGATTGATGGACAACAACAATCGTCAGATTGTTTTGTTCTTTGGTCAGCATCAAATTCAGCAGATCCGGCCTTTTTCCGGTTGGTCTGTTTTTTCTTTTACGGAGAGTTTGATCCTGGCTCAGGACGAACGCTGGCGGCGTGCTTAACACATGCAAGTCGAACGATGAACTCCAGCTTGCTGGGGGGATTAGTGGCGAACGGGTGAGTAACACGTGAGTAACCTGCCCTTGACTCTGGGATAAGCGCTGGAAACGGCGTCTAATACCGGATACGAGCTTCAGCCGCATGGCTAGGAGTTGGAAAGAATTTCGGTCAAGGATGGACTCGCGGCCTATCAGCTAGTTGGTGAGGTAATGGCTCACCAAGGCGACGACGGGTAGCCGGCCTGAGAGGGTGACCGGCCACACTGGGACTGAGACACGGCCCAGACTCCTACGGGAGGCAGCAGTGGGGAATATTGCACAATGGGCGAAAGCCTGATGCAGCAACGCCGCGTGAGGGATGACGGCCTTCGGGTTGTAAACCTCTTTTAGTAGGGAAGAAGCGAAAGTGACGGTACCTGCAGAAAAAGCACCGGCTAACTACGTGCCAGCAGCCGCGGTAATACGTAGGGTGCAAGCGTTGTCCGGAATTATTGGGCGTAAAGAGCTCGTAGGCGGTTTGTCGCGTCTGCTGTGAAATCTGGGGGCTCAACCCCCAGCCTGCAGTGGGTACGGGCAGACTAGAGTGCGGTAGGGGAGATTGGAATTCCTGGTGTAGCGGTGGAATGCGCAGATATCAGGAGGAACACCGATGGCGAAGGCAGATCTCTGGGCCGTAACTGACGCTGAGGAGCGAAAGCGTGGGGAGCGAACAGGATTAGATACCCTGGTAGTCCACGCCGTAAACGTTGGGAACTAGATGTGGGGACCATTCCACGGTCTCCGTGTCGCAGCTAACGCATTAAGTTCCCCGCCTGGGGAGTACGGCCGCAAGGCTAAAACTCAAAGGAATTGACGGGGGCCCGCACAAGCGGCGGAGCATGCGGATTAATTCGATGCAACGCGAAGAACCTTACCAAGGCTTGACATATACCGGAAACGGCCAGAGATGGTCGCCCCGCAAGGTCGGTATACAGGTGGTGCATGGTTGTCGTCAGCTCGTGTCGTGAGATGTTGGGTTAAGTCCCGCAACGAGCGCAACCCTCGTTCTATGTTGCCAGCACGTTATGGTGGGAACTCATAGGAGACTGCCGGGGTCAACTCGGAGGAAGGTGGGGATGACGTCAAATCATCATGCCCCTTATGTCTTGGGCTTCACGCATGCTACAATGGCCGGTACAAAGGGCTGCGATACCGTAAGGTGGAGCGAATCCCAAAAAGCCGGTCTCAGTTCGGATTGGGGTCTGCAACTCGACCCCATGAAGTCGGAGTCGCTAGTAATCGCAGATCAGCAACGCTGCGGTGAATACGTTCCCGGGCCTTGTACACACCGCCCGTCAAGTCATGAAAGTCGGTAACACCCGAAGCCAGTGGCCTAACCCCTTGTGGGATGGAGCTGTCGAAGGTGGGATCGGTGATTAGGACTAAGTCGTAACAAGGTAGCCGTACCGGAAGGTGCGGCTGGATCACCTCCTTTCTAAGGAGCATGTACCAGCCCTGCTGTTTACACAGGGATCATCTGGTCAAGTCAGTACTAGAGCGAATGTCTCTGGCTGGCGCTCATGGGTGGAACATTGACAATGGTCGTTTTGTGACGGCGCAGTGCTTAGTACGATCTCTTCGGAGGTGTGGAACGGTGTGGCGCACAAGCGGAACGGTATGCACGCTGTTGGGTCCTGAGGGACCAAGCTTCCACGCTCTTCGGGGTGTGGGGTTTTACCTCTGGGCCAGGAGAGTCCTGCATGTATCGCAGGGTGATTCTGGTGCCGCCCGTATTTTGAGAACTACACAGTGGACGCGAGCATCTTAGTCGCAAATCAAGAGCTGGCCCTTTAGGGGGTTGGTGACCGGGTTTGTGATACTAAGTGCAATTTCTTAGACCAACTCAGCCTTCGGGTTGGGTTGGCGAATGAGATAACACTGAGCTGCCAGCTTTGGCTGGTGGCAACTTTGTGGTCAAGTTTCTAAGAGCAAACGGTGGATGCCTTGGCATCTGGAGCCGAAGAAGGACGTAGAAATCTGCGATAAGCCTCGGGGAGCTGATAATCGAGCCCTGATCCGAGGATTTCCGAATGGGGAAACCCCGCCAGGCGTTTTGACCTGGTGACTCCCGCCTGAATATATAGGGCGGGTAGAGGGAACGTGGGGAAGTGAAACATCTCAGTACCCACAGGAAGAGAAAACAACAGTGATTCCGTGAGTAGTGGCGAGCGAAATCGGAAGAGGCTAAACCGGTCATGTGTGATAGACGGCGGTCGTTGCATGGTCGGGGTTGTGGGACCCGTTGTCCTGTTCTGCCGGACAGGAACAGTTACAGCGCAGTATAGGCGAACAGCTTTGAATGGCTGGTCATAGAGGGTGCGAACCCCGTAGCCGAAATGCTGGCGCTGGCTGAATGGGGATCCCAAGTAGCTCGGGGCCCGAGAAATCCCGTGTGAATCTGTCAGGACCACCTGATAAGCCTAAATACTCCCAGATGACCGATAGCGGACAAGTACCGTGAGGGAAAGGTGAAAAGTACCCCGGGAGGGGAGTGAAATAGTACCTGAAACCGTTTGCTTACAAACCGTTGGAGCCTCCTTGTAGGGGTGACAGCGTGCCTTTTGAAGAATGAGCCTGCGAGTTAGCGATATGTGGCGAGGTTAACCCGTGTGGGGTAGCCGTAGCGAAAGCGAGTCTTAAGAGGGCGATCCAGTCGCATGTCCTAGACCCGAAGCGAAGTGATCTATCCATGGCCAGGTTGAAGCGACGGTAAGACGTCGTGGAGGACCGAACCCACTTCAGTTGAAAATGGAGGGGATGAGCTGTGGATAGGGGTGAAAGGCCAATCAAACTTCGTGATAGCTGGTTCTCTCCGAAATGCATTTAGGTGCAGCGTTGCGTGTTTCTTGCCGGAGGTAGAGCTACTGGATGGCCGATGGGGCCCAAAAGCTTACTGACGTCAGCCAAACTCCGAATGCCGGTAAGTGAGAGCGCAGCAGTGAGACGGTGGGGGATAAGCTTCATCGTCGAGAGGGAAACAACCCAGACTACCAACTAAGGTCCCTAAGCGTGTGCTAAGTGGGAAAGGATGTGGAGTTGCATAGACAACCAGGAGGTTGGCTTAGAAGCAGCCACCCTTGAAAGAGTGCGTAATAGCTCACTGGTCAAGTGATTCCGCGCCGACAATGTAACGGGGCTCAAGCACACCACCGAAGTTGTAGATTTCGTATTATAGACAAGCCTTCGTGGTTCAGTCGTACGGAGTGGTAGGAGAGCGTCGTGTGGCCAGTGAAGCGGCGGTGTAAACCAGCCGTGGAGGCCACACGAGTGAGAATGCAGGCATGAGTAGCGAAAGACGGGTGAGAAACCCGTCCTCCGAAAGACCAAGGGTTCCAGGGCCAGGTTAATCCGCCCTGGGTAAGTCGGGACCTAAGGCGAGGCCGACAGGCGTAGTCGATGGACAACGGGTTGATATTCCCGTACCGGCGAAGAACCGCCCAAGCTAATCCAGTGGTGCTAAGAGTCCTAACCCGGCTGAGCGGATCCCTTCGGGGTGATGCCGGCCGGTCTAACGCTCGACCCCATGCTGGTGCGGTTAGCGTATTAACAGGTGTGACGCAGGAAGGTAGCTGAGCCAGGCGATGGTATCCGTAAGGTGAACCTGGTGTAAGGATGTAGGGCTGACGATAGGCAAATCCGTCGTCAATGTGCCTGAGACCCGATGCGTACCCCGATTGGGGGAAATCAGTGATCCTATGCTGCCGAGAAAAGCATCGACGCGAGGTTCAAGCCGCCCGTACCCCAAACCGACTCAGGTGGTCAGGTAGAGAATACCAAGGAGATCGAGAGAATCGTGGTTAAGGAACTCGGCAAAATGCCCCCGTAACTTCGGGAGAAGGGGGGCCGGAACCGTGATGGGATTTACTCCCGGAGCGGGAAAGGCCGCAGAGACCAGTGGGAAGCGACTGTTTACTAAAAACACAGGTCCGTGCCAAGTCGCAAGACGATGTATACGGACTGACGCCTGCCCGGTGCTGGAAGGTTAAGAGGAAGGGTTAGCGCAAGCGAAGCTCAGAATTTAAGCCCCAGTAAACGGCGGTGGTAACTATAACCATCCTAAGGTAGCGAAATTCCTTGTCGGGTAAGTTCCGACCTGCACGAATGGCGTAACGACTTCCCAGCTGTCTCAACCGCGAACTCGGCGAAATTGCACTACGAGTAAAGATGCTCGTTACGCGCAGCAGGACGGAAAGACCCCGTGACCTTTACTACAGCTTGGTATTGGTGTTCGGAGTGGCTTGTGTAGGATAGGTGGGAGACTGTGAAGCTTGGACGCTAGTTCAGGTGGAGTCATTGTTGAAATACCACTCTGGTCACTTTGGATATCTAACTACGAACCGTGATCCGGTTCTGGGACAGTGCCTGGTGGGTAGTTTAACTGGGGCGGTTGCCTCCTAAAGGGTAACGGAGGCGCCCAAAGGTTCCCTCAACCTGGTTGGCAATCAGGTGTCGAGTGTAAGTGCACAAGGGAGCTTGACTGTGAGACTGACAAGTCGAGCAGGGACGA
This sequence comes from Frigoribacterium sp. NBH87, assembly GCF_014217665.1. Lineage (NCBI taxonomy): Bacteria > Bacillati > Actinomycetota > Actinomycetes > Micrococcales > Microbacteriaceae > Frigoribacterium > Frigoribacterium sp. NBH87. The sequence continues at coordinate 704,222 of NZ_CP043650.1, read as the reverse complement.
AAGTCGGGACTAGTGATCCGGCAGTGGCTTGTGGAAGCGCTGTCGCTCAACGGATAAAAGGTACCTCGGGGATAACAGGCTGATCTTGCCCAAGAGTCCATATCGACGGCATGGTTTGGCACCTCGATGTCGGCTCGTCGCATCCTGGGGCTGGAGTAGGTCCCAAGGGTTGGGCTGTTCGCCCATTAAAGCGGTACGCGAGCTGGGTTTAGAACGTCGTGAGACAGTTCGGTCCCTATCCGCTGCGCGCGTAGGAAATTTGAGAAGATCTATCCCTAGTACGAGAGGACCGGGATGGACGAACCTCTGGTGTGTCAGTTGTCCTGCCAAGGGCACCGCTGATTAGCTACGTTCGGAACGGATAACCGCTGAAAGCATCTAAGCGGGAAGCCGGCTTCGAGATGAGATTTCCATACCCTTCGGGGTGAGAGGCTCCCAGCTAGACTACTGGGTTGATAGGCCGGATGTGGAAGTGGGGACTAACGACCCATGGAGCTGACCGGTACTAATAAGCCGATAACTTGACAACACTCTTCCCTTGTAGAGGGGAAGAAAGATTGCTTCGCGTCCACTATGTGGTTCCCGGAAGACGGTCGGTAACGACCCGTTCTTTACGGAAACAACCCCGCCACCAGGCACCGTTCCCTGGTGCGGGACAACAGAACAGACAAGTCCCATCACCTCGTGGTGGGCATGGTCTGGAACAGACTTCACCACATGCCCTTTGGGTGTGTGTGTGGTAAATGTTTCGGCGGCCATAGCGAGAGGGAAACGCCCGGTCCCATTCCGAACCCGGAAGCTAAGACTCTCAGCGCCGATGGTACTGCAAGGGGGACCTTGTGGGAGAGTAGGACACCGCCGGACTTCCTTTAGTGCCCAGCATGACTGGCACACCGAAAGGCCCCTCCACAGGAGGGGCCTTTCGTGTTTCTCCGCCCTTCGCGGGCGATGGCCCTGAGATAGAGTCGGGGCGCCACAACACAACAGCAGCCAGAAGACCCGAGGAGAACCTCTGTGAGCGACCGCGACGACGACCGAGACGACCGGCCCCGACGTTCCCCTTCCTCTGGCGGCTCCACAGGCTCCGGCAGCGGTCGTGCCGGCGGACGCCGTGACGCGCGAGGCCCGGCACAGGGCAGCTCCGACGGGCAGCGCGGCTCGGCTGACCGCCGGTCGGGTTCTGGCCCCCGTCAGGGAGATCGGCCTCAGAGGTCCGATCGTCCGTCCAGCGACCGACCGCAGCGTTCTGACCGTCCGTCGTACGGTGACCGTCCGCAGCGGTCCGACCGCCCGTCGGGTGATCGACCGCAGCGGTCAGATCGCCCGTCGTACGGTGACCGTCCGCAGCGATCCGACCGCCCTTCGGGTGATCGCCCGCAGCGCTCGGACCGTCCGTCCTACGGCGACCGCCCCCAGCGGTCCGACCGTCCGGGCGGGGGCGACCGTCGGGGCGCGCCTGGCCGCGGGGCCGCAGCCGGCGGTCGTGGTGGTGGCCGCGACTCCTTCAACTCGCGGGATCGCCAGACCCCGGAAGAGCGCGACCCGTACGGACTGAAGTCCGTCCGGCCGGCCCAGGAGGTCGCCCACGTCCCTGACGACGTGGAGCCCCGCGACCTCGACAAGGTCGCTCGTGGCGAGCTCAAGACGCTGAGCAAGGAGAACGCCGACTGGGTCGCCAAGCACCTCGTGATGGCAGGTCGCCTCATCGACGAGTACCCGGAGGAGGCGCACAAGCACGCCCTCTCGGCTGGTCGTCGTGCGGGCCGCATCGGCGTCGTCCGCGAGACGATCGCCATCACGGCCTACACCGTCGGTGACTACGCCATGGCCCTCCGCGAGCTGCGCACGTACCGTCGCATCTCCGGTCGTGACGACCACCTGCCCCTGATGGTCGACAGCGAGCGGGGCCTCGAGCGTCCGGAGCGCGCCCTCGAGCTGGGCCGCTCGGTCGACGTGGCCACGCTCGACGTTCCCGTCCGCGTGCAGCTCGCCATCGCGATGTCGGGCGCGCGCCTCGATCTCGGTCAGCCCGACGCCGCCCTGCGTGAGCTCGAGATCCCCCAGCTCGACCGCAAGAAGGCCTTCTCGTACAGCCCTGCGCTCTTCGACGCGTACGCGACGGTGCTCGACGACCTCGGTCGGGAGTCCGAGGGCGACGAGTGGCGTGCCCTCTCCGAGCGCGCGTCCGCTGCTCTCGACGCTCTGGCCGGCGGAGACGACCTCGAGACCGTCGAGATCGTCGAGGAGGAGCTCGAGGTCGACCTCGACGACGAGTGGATCGACGTCGAGGGCGTGACCGCCGAGGTCACCTCCGACGACGAGGACCCCGGGGACGCGGACGCCCCCGTCGGGGACGAGCAGGGGACGGACGACGTCGTCGACTCGCCTGCTGACGACGAGGAGGCTGCGGACGACGAGGACGCTGAGGACGACCACGGCGGCGACGAGCACGGCGACGGCGAGCAGTCCCAGGACGAGCAGCCCCAGGACGAGCAGTCCCAGGACGAGCAGTCCCACGACGAGCAGGCCGACGACCGTGGCTGACGGTCCGTCGCCGCTCGACGGCGTCGACACGGTGCTGGCCGACCTCGACGGCGTCGTGTACCGGGGCCGCGCTGCCGTGCCGCACGCTGTCGAGAGCCTGACCGCCGCCTCCCGCACCCACCGTGTCGGCTACATCACCAACAACGCGTCGCGCACCGCGGCCACGGTGGCCGAGCAGCTCTCCGGCTACGGGCTGACGGTGGGGGAGGACGACGTGGTGACCTCCCCGCAGGCGGCTGTGCGCCTCCTCGCGGACGCCGTGCCGGCCGGCTCGACCGTCCTCGTCGTGGGCGGGGTCGGCCTGACCTCTGTGCTCGAGCAGGAGGGCTTCGTCGTCACGCGGTCGGCCGACGACCACCCCGCGGCCGTCGTGCAGGGCTTCAGCCCCGACGTGGGCTGGGCCGACCTCGCCGAGGCGTCGTACGCCCTGGCCGCCGACATCCCGTGGATCGCCACGAACACCGACTGGACCATCCCGCAGGAGCGCGGCACCGCCCCCGGCAACGGCACCCTCGTGTCGGCCGTGCACACGGCCGTCGGCCGGCTGCCGGTCACCGCGGGCAAGCCCGAGACCCCGATCTACCACGCTGCCGTCGAGCGCTTCGGCGCCACGAAGGCGCTGTTCATCGGCGACCGCCTCGACACCGACGTCGTCGGGGCGAACGAGGCCGGACTCGTCTCGGTGCTGGTGCTCACCGGCATCGACGGGGCGAAGCAGCTCCTCGCCGCCGACGCGCGGTCGCGGCCGGACTTCGTTCTCGGCGACCTCCGTGAGCTCTCGCAGCCCTACCCCCAGGTCGTCGAGCACGACGAGGGGGACGTGCACGTCGTCACCGTGCGCGGCGCGAGCGTCGCCGTGCGCGGCGGCACCGTCCGGGTCATGACGCCCGGCCCCGACCCCGTCGACCTGCTCCGGGCCGGCGCGGCCGCCGTGTGGGGCACGGGGCGGGCGATCTACGGGCTCGACATCGACCCGGCCCTCCACCCCGACGGTTAGGGTGGACGCCACCATGCAGCAGATCGACGACCCCGGGCACGAGCGCTCCGAGCACGAGCGCACGGACGACCGTCCGCCGGCGGTGCCGGGCCTGGAGGCGCGCCTCCGCCAGGTCGAGGAGTCCCCGCTGGAGTCGCGGGCCGACTCGTTCGCCGCCCTCCACCACGAGCTCCGTGGCGTGCTCGAGGGCACGACGGCCGACGGCGCGGCAGGCCCCCGGTGACGGTCGACGCCTCGGGGAAGCCCCTCCGCTCCGGACGCGGCACCTCGGCGCCCGAGCCCGTGGCCGACGAGCCAGTCGCGGCCGAGGCCGTCGACGAGCGCCTCGACGCCGCGCTCGCCCGCCGGGGCCTCGCGCGGTCCCGCACCCACGCCGCCCGGCTGCTCGCCGACGGCCTCGTGACCGTCAACGGCACGGGCGCCGTCAAGGCCTCCGCCCGTGTCTCGGTCACCGACCGCGTCGAGGTCGCCGGCCTCGACCACTACGTCAGCCGCGCCGCCCACAAGCTCGTCGGCGCCCTGGACGCGTTCGGCGTCGACCCCACTGGTCGCACCGCCCTCGACGTGGGCGCCTCGACCGGAGGCTTCACCCAGGTGCTGCTCGAGCGCGGCGCGGAGCACGTCGTCGCCCTCGACGTGGGCCACGGGCAGCTGTCGCCGTCGGTGCGCTCGGACCGCCGCGTCTCCGTCGTCGAGGGCGTCAACGCCCGCTACCTCACCGCCGAGCAGCTGCGCGGCCTCACCGACCGGGCCGACGACGTCGACCTCGTCGTGGCCGACCTCTCGTTCATCTCGCTGACGATGGTCCTCCCCGCGCTCACCGCGTCGCTCGGCACCGGCGCCGACTTCGTCCTCCTCGTCAAGCCGCAGTTCGAGGTCGGCCGCCAAGGCGTCCGCGAGGGCATCGTGCACGACCCGGCGCTGCGCGCCGAGGCCGTGACGACCGTGCTCTGGGCTGCCCACGACCTCGGCCTCGGCACGGCGGGGCTCATCCCCTCACCGATCGTCGGGACGGCGGGCAACAAGGAGTACGTGGTGCACTTCTCGGCCTCGACCGGGACGAATCCGACAGAATGGCTGAGCACGGCAGACACCACGACGGGAGCGTGAGAGAGATCACTTCGACACGACACATCCTCGTCGTCTCGCACACGGGGCGACCGGACTCCATCGGGGCGGCGCTGGAGGTCTGCGGCCTCCTGCGCGCGGCCGGTGTCGTGCCCGTCCTGCCCCTCGACGAGTGGAACGACATCCGCGTCGCGGCCCCCGAGGTCGGCGAGGTCCACATCCTCGGCGACGACGTCCTGGCCGACCAGCTCGAGTGCGTCATCGTGCTCGGCGGCGACGGCACCATCCTCCGCGCGGCCGAGCTCGTGCGCGGCACCCGGTCGCCCATCATCGGCGTCAACCTCGGTCACGTCGGGTTCCTCGCCGAGAGCGAGCGCGACGAGATGACCGAGACGGTGCAGCGCGTCCTCGCCGCCGACTACGACGTGGAGGAGCGGTTCGCCCTCGACGTCACGGTCACCACCGACTGCGAGGTCGTCTACCGCACCTGGGCGATGAACGAGGCGACGGTCGAGAAGGCGTCCCGCGAGCGGATGCTCGAGGTCGTCATCGAGGTCGACGGGCGGCCGCTCTCCTCCTTCGGCTGCGACGGCGTCGTCATGTCGACCCCGACCGGCTCGACCGCCTACTCCTTCTCGGCCGGCGGCCCCGTCGTCTGGCCCGAGGTGCAGGCGCTGCTCCTCGTGCCGCTGAGCGCCCACGCGCTCTTCGCCCGCCCGCTCGTGGTGGGCCCCGACTCCACCCTCGCCGTCGAGGTGATGAACCGCACCGACGCCAAGGGCATCCTCTGGTGCGACGGCCGACGCGAGCACGACCTGCCGCCCGGGGCCCGGGTGGAGTGCACCCGCTCGACGCAGCCGGTGCTGCTGGCGCGCCTCCGCCAGGGGCCGTTCACCGACCGCCTCGTGGCGAAGTTCCACCTCCCGGTCACCGGCTGGCGCGGGCCCGACCAGGCGGCCGCCGAGTGATCGAGGAGATCGCGATCCGCGACCTCGGCGTCATCGGGCGGGCGACCCTGCCCCTCGGCCCCGGGTTCACGGCCGTCACCGGCGAGACCGGCGCGGGCAAGACCATGGTCGTGACCGCCCTCGGCCTCCTGCTCGGCCAGCGGGCCGAGAGCGGCATCGTCCGCTCCGGCAGCGCCCAGGCGGTCGTCGACGGCCGCTGGGTCGTGCCCGAGGAGGGCTCGGTGGTCTCGCGCGTGCGCGACGCCGGGGGAGACGTCGACGACGGCGAGCTGTTCCTCAGCCGCGTCGTCTCGGCGGAGGGCCGCAGCCGGGCCGTCGTGGGCGGGCGCACCGCCCCGATCGGCGTCCTGGGCGACCTCGCCGACCACCTCGTCGTGGTGCACGGTCAGAGCGAGCAGATCCGGCTGAAGTCGGCGCAGGCGCAGCGCGCCGCCGTCGACGCCCACGGCGGCGCCCCGCTCGCCGAGGCGGCCACGTCGTACCGGTCGGCCTACGACGCCTGGCAAGCGGCCCGGGCGGAGCTCGACGAGATCACCCGCGACCGCGACGCCCGCCGGGCCGAGGCCGAGGCGCTGCGCGAGGCGATCGACGAGATCGAGGCGGTCTCGCCCGTCGCGGGCGAGCTCGACGAGCTCGACGCCACGGCCGAGCGGCTCAGCAACTCCGAAGACCTGCGGCTCGCCGCCGGGCTCGCCCACGAGATCCTGTCCACCGACGCGGTCGACGGCACCCGCGACGTCCTCTCGCTCGTCGAGGAGGCACGGCGCCAGGTCGAGCGGGTGGCCCCGCACGACGCCGCGCTGCAGCCGATCGCCGACCTGCTCGCCGAGGTCAGCGTCCAGGTCAGCGAGTCGTCGTCGCGGCTCTCCAGCTACCTCGGCAGCCTCGACGCCGACGCGGCCGGCGACCTGGAGGTCGTCCAGACGCGGCGGGCCGAGATCGGCTCGCTGCTCCGTAAGCACGGCCCGACCGTCGACGACGCGCTGCGCCTGCTCGACGAGGGCAGCCGCCGTCTCGTCGAGCTCGACAGCGACGACGACCGCTTGGCGCAGCTCGACGACGAGGTCGAGCAGTTCCGGGCGGAGGCGGAGGCCAGGGCGAGCGTCCTCACCGACCTGCGCCGCGCCTCCGGAGCCGACCTGTCGAGCCGGGTCAGCGCGGAGCTCCGCGCGTTGGCGATGGCCGGCGCCGAGATCGTCGTCGAGGTCTCGCCCCGCGGCGAGCTGGGCGCGTCCGGGGCCGACGCCGTGGCGCTCCTGCTGCGCCCGCACCCGGGCAGCGAGCCGCGCCCGCTCGGCAAGGGCGCCTCGGGCGGCGAGCTCTCGCGCGTCATGCTCGCCCTCGAGGTCGTCATGGCCGGGTCGAGCGAGGTGCCGACGTTCGTCTTCGACGAGGTCGACGCCGGCGTCGGCGGCGCCGCGGCCATCGAGATCGGCCGCCGCCTCGCGGCTCTCGCCGAACGGGCCCAGGTGATCGTCGTGACGCACCTCGCGCAGGTCGCCGCCTTCGCCACGAACCACCTCCGCGTCGTCAAGGACGCCTCGGGTGAGGTCACCGCGAGCAGCGTCCAGCAGCTCGACGGCGACGAGCGCGTGGCCGAGATGGCACGCCTGCTCTCGGGCCTGCCCGACAGCGCGAGCGGGCTCGACCACGCCCGCGAGCTCCTCCAGCTGGCCTCCGCCGGCGCCGACCGGCGCCCGTGACCCGACAGCGGGGTGCCGACGGGCCCCCGCGTGACATAGGATGGAACCCCGTGGTGAACGAACAGAACTCGGGCCTTGATTCCTCCTCGATCGACGGGGGTGGCCCTTCTGAGGTCCCCTCGTCCACGGCAGCTGCTCCCGCGGCCGTCACGAAGCACATCTTCGTCACCGGCGGCGTGGTCTCGTCGCTCGGCAAGGGCCTCACGGCCGCCAGCCTCGGCAACCTGCTGACCGCCCGCGGCCTCCGCGTCGTGATGCAGAAGCTCGACCCGTACCTCAACGTCGACCCGGGCACGATGAACCCCTTCCAGCACGGCGAGGTCTTCGTGACCGACGACGGCGCCGAGACCGACCTCGACATCGGCCACTACGAGCGGTTCCTCGACATCAACCTCGACCAGGCCGCCAACGTCACCACCGGGCAGATCTACTCCACCGTCATCGCCAAGGAGCGCCGCGGCGAGTACCTCGGCGACACGGTCCAGGTGATCCCGCACATCACCGACGAGATCAAGCGCCGCATGCGGCAGCAGGCCGAGGGCGAGCTGAAGCCGGACGTCATCATCACCGAGGTCGGCGGCACCGTCGGCGACATCGAGAGCCAGCCGTTCATCGAGTCGGCCCGCCAGGTGCGCCACGAGCTCGGCCGGTCGAACGTCTTCTTCGTGCACGTCTCGCTGGTGCCCTACATGGGCGCCTCGGGCGAGCAGAAGACCAAGCCGACCCAGCACTCCGTCGCCGCGCTCCGCTCGATCGGCATCCAGCCCGACGCTCTCGTGCTCCGCAGCGACCGTCCCGTCAGCGACGCCAACAAGCGCAAGATCGCGCTGATGTGCGACGTCGACGAGGACGCCGTGGTCAACGCGAAGGACGTCGCGAGCATCTACGACATCCCGTCGATGCTCAACGACCAGGGCCTCGACAGCTACATCATCCGCCACCTCGGCCTCGCCGAGAAGGCCGGCGAGGTCGAGTGGTCGGGCTGGCAGACCGTGCTCGACGCGGTGCACCAGCCGAAGCACGAGGTCACCATCGGCCTCGTCGGCAAGTACATCGACCTGCCCGACGCCTACCTCTCCGTCACCGAGGCGCTCCGGGCCGGCGCCTTCGCGCACCAGGCGAAGGCCAAGCTCGTGTGGATCCCCTCCGACGACTGCGAGACCCCGGAGGGCGCCGCGAAGGCGCTCAGCCAGGTCGACGGCATCTGCGTGCCCGGCGGCTTCGGCATCCGCGGCATCGAGGGCAAGCTCGGCGCGCTGAAGTTCGCCCGCGAGAACGGCGTGCCCGCGCTCGGCCTCTGCCTCGGGCTGCAGTGCATGGTCATCGAGTACGCGCGCAACGAGGCGGGCCTGACCGGCGCCTCCTCGTCCGAGTTCGACCCCGAGACCGAGTTCCCCGTCGTCGCGACGATGGCCGAGCAGGTCGACATCATCGCGGGCGGCGACCTCGGCGGCACCATGCGCCTCGGCCTCTACCCGGCCGCTCTGCAGACCGGCTCGCTCGCCGCCGAGCTCTACGGCTCGGAGCTGGTGGAGGAGCGCCACCGCCACCGCTACGAGGTCAGCAACCAGTACCGCCAGCAGATCGCCGACGCCGGCCTGGTCTTCTCCGGCACGTCGCCCGACGGGACCCTCGTCGAGTACGTCGAGCTCGACCGCGCCGTGCACCCGTTCTACATCGGCACGCAGGCGCACCCCGAGCTGCGCTCGCGCCCGAACCACGCCCACCCGCTCTTCAGCGGCCTGGTCGAGGCGTCGCTCGAGCGTCAGAACTCGAGCAAGCTCTTCGCCGACGACGCGGACGGCGCCACGCCCGGCGTGACGGACGCGGCCGAGGTCGTGGCCTGATGGGCGCCGAGGGCGAGCTGCTGCGCGACGAGCCCGCCGCGCCCGTGGTGACGAGCTCGGAGACGGCGTTCGAGGGAGCGGTCTGGAACGTCGTCCGCGACACCGTCAACTACAACGGCTCGCCGATGGTGCGCGAGTACGTCGCGCACACGGGCGCCGTCGCCGTCCTGGCGGTCGACGACCAGGACCGCGTGCTCGTCATCCAGCAGTACCGCCACCCCATCCGCTCGCGCGACTGGGAGCTGCCCGCGGGGCTGCTCGACGCCGAGGGCGAGAGCAAGCTCGACGCCGCGAAGCGCGAGCTGATGGAGGAGGCCGACCTCCAGGCGACCACGTGGGACGAGCTGGTCTCGTTCCACACCTCGCCCGGCGGCAACGACGAGATGGTCACGGTCTACCGGGCCACGGGCGTCAGCGCGACCGAGGGGGCGTTCGACCGCTCCGACGAGGAGGCCGACATCGTGACGCGGTGGGTCAGCCTCGACGAGGTCGTGGAGGGCGTGCTCGCCGGCCGGCTGCACAACTCCATCCTCAGCATCGCGGCGCTCGCCGCGGTCGCGGCCCGCTGACGGCCCGACGGGGCGGCAGGCCGTGACGACCGTCGAGGAGGCGGTGGCCCGGTACCTGCGCCACGTCACCGTCGAGCGCGGCCTCTCCCCGAACACGACCGCGGCCTACCGCCGCGACCTCGTGCTCTGGCAGGCGCACCTGGCGGCGCTCGGGCGGGACTCGGTCGACGAGGTCGAGCCGGGCGACGTGGCGTCGTTCCCCGTCGCGCTGGCGACCCGGCCGGAGAAGCCGCTCGGCGCCTCCAGCGTGGCCCGGGTGCTGTCGTCGGTGAGGGGCCTGCACAGGTTCCTGGTCGAGGAGGGGCTGCTCGAGGTCGACCCGGCCGCCACGACCCGGCCGCCCAAGCTGCCGTCGCGGCTGCCCAAGGCGATCTCGGTCGCCCAGGTCGAGGCGCTGCTCGCCGCGACCGACGGCGACGAGCCCGCGCGCGTGCGCGACAAGGCGCTGCTCGAGCTGCTCTACGCGACCGGTGCCCGGGTCAGCGAGGCGGTGTCGCTGAACGTCGACGACGTGGTCGAGGGCGACGTCGTGCGGCTGTTCGGCAAGGGCGGCAAGCAGCGGCTCGTGCCGCTCGGCAGCTACGCCCGTCGGGCGCTCGACGCCTGGCTGGTGCGCGGCCGGCCCGAGTTCTCGGCCCGGGGCGACGCGACCCCCGCGCTCTTCCTCGGCGCGCGGGGCGCCCGGCTCTCGCGGCAGAACGCCTGGCTGGTGATCAGCGGCGCGGCCGACCGGGCCGAGCTGGGCCTCGACGTGTCGCCGCACACGCTGCGCCACTCGTTCGCCACCCACCTGCTCGAGGGCGGGGCCGACGTGCGCGTCGTGCAGGAGCTGCTCGGGCACGCGTCGGTGGCCACGACGCAGATCTACACGCTGGTCACGGCCGACGCCCTCCGCGACATGTACTCGACGGCCCACCCCCGGGCCCGGAAGGCCGTCAGACCTTCACCTGCCGCATGAGGCTTCCTGTGCACGGGCCGGGCGCGGCAGCCGCGCCCCGCTCGGGGGCGCTCGTACTATGGAGCCCGTGAGCACCAAGCCGACCCCGAGCACACCCGCCCTCTTCGAGAGCGCTCCGGCGGCCGTCCCCGCGAACGGCCCGACGGGGCGCCCCCGCACCGAGTTCCCGACGCCCGACGTGCTGGCGAGCCACGGCCCCGCGCGCATCATCACGCTCTGCAACCAGAAGGGCGGCGTGGGCAAGACCACGACGACCATCAACCTGGGCGCCGCGTTCGCCGAGTACGGCCGCCGCGTGCTCGCCATCGACTTCGACCCGCAGGGCGCCCTCACCGCCGGCCTCGGCGTGCAGTCGCACGACCAGTCGACGATCTACGACCTCATGATCGGCGCCGTCCGCGACGCGCACGACGTCATCGTGCCGACCCGCGTCGAGGGCCTCGACGTCATGCCGGCCAACATCGACCTCTCCGCCGCGGAGGTGCACCTCGTCAACGAGGTGGCCCGCGAGCAGATCCTCGCGCGCATCCTCCGCCAGGTCAGCGCCGAGTACGACGTCATCCTGATCGACTGCCAGCCCTCGCTGGGGCTGCTGACCGTCAACGCCCTCACCGCGGCGCACGGCGTGCTCATCCCGCTCGAGTGCGAGTTCTTCGCCCTCCGCGGCGTCGCGCTGCTCGTCGAGACCATCGAGAAGGTGCGCGACCGGCTCAACCCCGCCATCGAGCTCGACGGCATCCTGCCGACGATGTTCGACTCGCGCACGCTGCACAGCCGCGAGGTGCTCGAGCGCGTCGTCGAGGCGTTCGGCGACGAGGTGCTCGAGACCGTCATCGGCCGCACCGTCAAGTTCCCCGACGCCTCCGTCGCCGGGACCCCGATCACGAAGTTCGCGCCCGAGCACCCCGCGGCCCAGGCGTACCGCCAGCTGGCCCGAGAGCTGATCGCGCGTGGTGCCGCAGCCTGAGCCGGCCACGACGGTGACGGTCGACGTCGCTCCCGGGCGGAGCGACGTCGCGCACGGCGGTGCCTCGGCACGGGGCGACGCGCCCGTGCCGCCGGAGGTGCCCGGCTTCGCCGTGGCCCTCGACAACTTCACCGGCCCCTTCGACCTCCTGCTGACGCTGATCAGCAAGCGCGAGATGGACGTCACCGAGGTCGCGCTGAGCGCCGTCACCGACGAGTTCCTCGCCCACCTCCGACGGCTCGACACCGACGCCGACCTCGACCAGGCCAGCGGCTTCATCGTCGTCGCCGCGACCCTGCTCGACCTCAAGGTCGCCGGGCTGCTGCCGCAGGGCGAGCTCGTCGACGCGGAGGACGTGGCCCTGCTCGAGGCCCGCGACCTGCTCTTCGCCCGCCTGCTGCAGTACCGCGCGTTCAAGCTCGCCGCCGAGTGGTTCGCCGAGCGGTCGGTCGCCGAGGCCGCACGGCACGCGCGGTCGGTGCGCCTCGAGGAGAAGTACCGGGTCACGACGCCGGAGCTCGTCTGGACCCTCAGCCCCGACGACTTCGCCGCCCTCGCCACGCTCGCGCTGACGCCGGCCGAGGTGCCGACCATCGGCCTCGACCACCTGCACGCGCCGCTCGTCAGCATCCGCGAGCAGGCCGCCGTCGTCGTCGCGCTGCTGCGCGGGCGCGGGCTGCTGACCTTCCGCGAGCTCGTCTCGGGGGTCGACGTCAAGGGCGTCGTCGTCGCCCGCTTCCTCGCGTTGCTCGAGCTCTACCGGCACGGGTCGGTGTCGTTCGAGCAGATCGAGCCGCTGGGGGAGCTCAGCGTGCGCTGGGTCGCCGAGACCTGGACGGACGAGAGCCTCGCCGCGCTGGGGGCCGACTATGACGGCTGACTCCGTGACGACCGTCGCGGTCGCCGGCGACGGCGCCGGCGCCGTCGCCGTCGAGCGACGCCTGGAGGCGCTGCTGATGGTCGCGGACGAGCCGCAGTCGCTCGTCGACCTCGCCACCGCGGTCGGCGAGCCCGTCTCTGTCGTGCGCCGTGCGGTGGAGGCGCTGGTCGCGGACTTCGACGGCGTGGACGGCGGCGTGCGGCGCGGTTTCGAGCTGCGCGAGGTCGGCGTCGGCTGGCGGTTCTACGTCCGCGAGGAGCACGACCCCGTCGTCAGGGATTTCGTGATGACGCAGAACCCGTCCAGACTGTCGCAGGCGGCTCTCGAGACGCTGGCGGTCATCGCCTACAAGCAACCCATCACCCGCAGCAGCATCGCGCAGATCCGCGCGGTGAACGTCGACTCGGTCGTCCGCACGCTGCTGGGTCGAGGCCTGGTCACGGAATCGTCCACCGATCCCGAGACGGGCGCCACCACCTACGAAACGACGGAACTCCTGTTGACCCACCTCGGCATCAGCTCGCTCGACGAGCTCCCGCTGATCTCCCCGCTCCTCTCCGACGGATCCGGAGGATTCGACGATGCCCACTGACACCACCCCCACCTCTGACGACCTGCCCTCGGGCGAGCGCCTCCAGAAGGTCATGGCCGCCGCCGGCGTCGCCTCGCGCCGCGTCTCGGAAGACCTGATCGCCGCCGGCCGCGTCACGGTCAACGGCAAGGTCGTGACCGAGGCCGGTCGCCGCATCGACCCCGCGACCGACAAGGTCGTCGTCGACGGCACGGCCGTCCAGCTCGACTCGACGCGCCGCTACGTGATGCTGAACAAGCCGGTCGGCGTCGTCAGCACCCTGAGCGACGAGAACGGCCGCCCCGACCTGACGCAGTTCACCAGCGACTACGAGGAGCGCCTCTTCAACGTCGGCCGCCTCGACGTCGAGACCAGCGGACTGCTGCTGCTCACGAACGACGGCGAGCTCGCCCACGTGCTGGCCCACCCGTCGTTCGGCGTCACCAAGACCTACATCGCGAAGGTCAAGGGCCTCGTGACCCCGGCCGTCATCGCCGAGCTGCTCTCGGGCGTCGAGCTCGACGACGGCCCGATCGCGGCCGACAAGGCCGCGGTGGTCGGGGGAGGCGCGGGGCTGTCGCGCTCCGCCGACTCGTCGCTCATCGAGATCACCCTGCACTCGGGGCGCAACCGCGTCGTGCGCCGCATGCTCGAGGCGGTCGGGCACCCGGTCATCGACCTGGTGCGCCGGTCGTTCGGGCCGCTGCACCTCGGCACGCTCAAGGTCGGCCACATGCGCTCGCTGAACAAGGCGGAGCTCGGGGCCATCCTCACCATCTCGCGCGACGCCTCCCCGTCGCCCCGCGTCGACGCGATGCCCGTCACCGAGAGCGCCGACGCGCCGGTCGACGAGGCCGACGTCGTCGAGGTGCCCCTCGACGAGGCCGAGGTCGAGAAGGAGTACTACGACGAGGACGACGAGGAGTTCGACCCCGAGACCGACGCCCGCGACGCGAAGCGCCGCCGCGGGCCGTCCGGCTTCACGGGCGACGCCTCGGCCGCTCCGTCACGCCGGGCCGAGGTGCGCCGCCAGCAGGCCGGCCGCCGCGAGCCCCGCGACGAGCGCGGTGCACGCCCGGCGCGCGACGAGCGTGGCGGGTACCAGGGTCGCGACGACCGCGGTGGCCGTCCGGCCGCGCGCGACGACCGTGGCGGGTACCAGGGCCGTGACGACCGCGGCGGGCGTCCGGCCCGTGACGAGCGTGGTGGCTACCAGGGTCGCGACGACCGTGGCGGGCGACCCGAGCGTGGCGGCTACCAGGGTCGCGACGACCGTGGCGGGCGACCCGACCGTGGTGGCTACCAGGGTCGCGACGACCGTGGCGGGCGGCCCGACCGCGGTGGCTTCGTGTCGCGCGACGACCGTGGCTCGCGTCCTGAGCGCGGGGGCTTCGTCTCCCGCGACGACCGTGGCGGTGCGTCGCGGGGCGGCGACCGTCCGCTGAGCGCCGGTGAGGAGCGCGCGGCGGGCTACCCGAACCGCGACGCGAACCGCGACCCGCGCACGGGCCGTCCCTCCGGCGTCCGCGCCGGTGGCCCCGGAGCCGGCCGCGGAGGCCGCGAATACCCCGTCCGCGACGACCGCACGGGCGACCGCGGCGGGTACCAGGGTCGTGACGACCGCTCGGGTGACCGTGGTGCGCCGTCGCGGGGTGGGTACCAGGGGCGTGACGACCGTGGCGGCCCCTCGCGCGGCGGGTACCAGGGTCGCGACGACCGTTCGGGCGACCGTGGTGCGCCCTCACGGGGTGGGTACCAGGGTCGCGACGACCGTGGCGGCCCCTCGCGTGGCGGGTACCAGGGCCGTGACGACCGCTCGGGCGACCGTGGTGGCTACCAGGGTCGTGACGACCGTGGTGGACCGTCGCGGGGTGGCTACCAGGGTCGTGACGACCGTGGCGGGCCTTCGCGCGGTGGCTACCAGGGTCGCGACGACCGCTCGGGCGACCGGGGCGGCTACCAGGGTCGTGACGACCGTGGCGGGCCCTCGCGGGGTGGGTACCAGGGTCGTGACGACCGTGGCGGGCCCTCGCGCGGCGGCTACCAGGGCCGCGACGACCGTGGCGGCCGTGACGACCGGCGCGACGACCGCGGCGGCGACCGTCCGTACCGCGGCCGCCCCGACGGCGACGGCCGTGGGCCCCGGGGAGGCGGCCGGTCGTGACCGACCCGACCCGCGACTCCTCGACGCTGCCTGAGCCGGCGACGGCGGTGACCGTCGGCGACCTCGTCGACGGCAGCCGCCGCCTCGCCGGCCAGGTGCGCGTCGTGGGCGCGGGCCTGCTCGGCACCAGCATCGGGCTGCGCCTGCGCCAGCACGGGGTGGACGTCGTGCTCGACGACGTCTCGCCGTCGGCGCGCGCGCTCGCCGTCGACTACGGCGCCGGCCGCGTGCCCGCCGACGACGACGCCCCCGTGCTCGTCGTCGTCGCGGTGCCGCCCGACGTCACCGCCGAGATCGTGCACCGCGAGCTGCAGGCCCACCCGGAGGCGCTGGTCACCGACGTCGCGTCGGTCAAGGGCCTGCCCCTCGACGAGCTCGTCGCGCTCGGCGCCGACGTCTCGCGCTACATCGGCTCGCACCCCATGGCCGGGCGCGAGCGCGGCGGGGCCGTCTCGGCCCGCGCCGACCTCTTCGTCGGCCGCCCGTGGGTCATCGCCGGGCACGACGACATCAGCTACCGACGCGCGGCCCTCGTCGAGGACCTCGCGCTCGACCTCGGGGCGACCCCGATCGAGATGACGCCGGAGGAGCACGACGCCGGCGTCGCCCTCGTCAGCCACGTGCCGCAGGTCGTGGCGAGCCTCACGGCGGCGCGTCTGCGCGACGCGCCCGACGCCTCCCTCGCCCTGGCCGGCGGCGGGGTGCGCGACGTCACCCGCATCGCGAGCAGCGACCCGGCCCTGTGGGTGCAGATCCTCGGGGCGAACGCGCCGCGCGTCGCCGCGGTGCTCCGCGAGCTGCGCGACGACCTCGACGGCGTCGTCGCGGCGCTCGACGCCCCCTCGGCCCCCGGCGCGCGTCGCGCCGTGGCCGACCTCATCGGAGCCGGCAACGCCGGCGTCTCACGGCTGCCCGGCAAGCACGGCCAGTCGACCCAGTTCCGCTCGGTGGTCGTCATGGTCGACGACACGCCGGGCCAGCTCGCCCGCCTGCTCACCGAGATCGGTGAGATCGGCGTCAACCTGGAAGACCTGCGCCTGGAGCACTCGCCCGGCGCGCTGGTCGGACTCGCGGAGGTGTCCATCGTGCCCGAACAAGAAGACCGGCTCGTCGCCGAGCTGCAGCAGCGCGGCTGGACCGTCGTCGGAGGTGTCGCGTGAGCGCCACGGACGGCGGCGCCGGTGCCGACCTGACCGGTGCCGACCTCGGGGTGGAGCGCTCGCCGGGTGAGCACGGCGTCGGCGGCCCCGCCGGCGAGGCGCACACCGCCGAGCTGCGCGACGAGACCGCCGAGGCCGTGCACCGCCACGTCGTCGTCGCCGTCGACGGCCCCGCCGGCAGCGGCAAGTCGAGCGTCAGCCGCGCCTCGGCGATCGCCCTCGGCTTCGACTACCAGGACACCGGCGCCGCCTACCGGGCCTTCGCCCTGCACGCCCTGCAGACGGCCGTCGACCTCGACGACGCGGACGCGATCGTGGGCGCGCTGCCCTCGTTCCGGTACGCGATCGAGATCGACCCGCACCGCGCCTCCTCGGTGACCGTCGACGGCGTCGACGTGACCGACGAGATCCGCACGCCCCGCGTCACCGGCGCCGTCAGCCACGTCGCGAAGGTGCCGGAGGTGCGGCGCTACATGGTCGACCTCTTCCGTCGCGTGATCGCCTCGACCGACAAGGCCGGCATCGTCACCGAGGGCCGGGACATCACGACCGTGGTCGCGCCGGACGCCCAGGTGCGGATCCTGCTGACGGCGAGCGAAGAAGCTAGGATGGCCAGGCGTTCAGCCGAGGTCACCGGGCAGAGCGCCGAGGAGACCGCTCGGCAGCTCTCGACCCGCGACCGGCTCGACAGCAAGGTCGTCGACTTCATGACCGCCGCCCCCGGCGTCTCGACGGTCGACTCCACCCACCTCGACTTCGACCAGACCGTGCAGGCCGTGGTCGAGCTCGTGCAGACGAGCACCCCCACTTCCTAGGAGCCTCCATGGCAGACGACGACAAGTACCCCGCGCTCGACGACTCGATGGTCGAGCGGATCCAGACGATCCCCGACGAGGACGCCGAGCAGCGCGCCCGCGCCCTCCGCGCCGGCCTCGCCGACTACGAGCTCGACGACACCGACCTCGACGTGCTCGACGGCGGCGAGTGGGACCCGAACGCGCTCACCTACGCGCCGGCCCTGCCGGTGCTGGCGATCGTCGGCCGCCCCAACGTCGGCAAGAGCCAGATGGTCAACCGCATCCTCGGCCGCCGCGAGGCCGTCGTCGAGGACAAGCCCGGCGTGACCCGTGACCGCGTGTCGTACAAGGCCGAGTGGGGCGGGCGCCGCTTCACCCTCGTCGACACCGGCGGGTGGGAGCCCGGCGCGATCGGCATCGACCGGTCCGTGGCGCTCCAGGCCGAGATCGCCGTCGACCTCGCCGACGCCGTGCTCTTCGTCGTCGACGTCAACGTCGGGGCGACCGCCACCGACGAGGCCGTCGTGCGCATGCTCCGTGCCTCGCACAAGCCCGTCATCCTCGTCGCCAACAAGAGCGACGACGCCCGGAAAGACCTGGAGGCCGCCGCGCTCTGGTCGCTCGGCCTCGGCGAGCCCTTCCCCGCGTCGGCGCTGCACGGCCGTAACGTGGCCGACCTGCTCGACCTGGTCATGACCAAGCTGCCCGCCGTCTCGACCGTCGCGAAGGAGGAGATCGGCGGCCCCCGCCGCGTCGCCATCCTCGGGCGCCCGAACGTCGGCAAGAGCTCTCTGCTCAACAAGGCCGCGGGGGAGGAGCGGGTCGTCGTCAACGAGCTGGCCGGCACCACCCGTGACCCGGTCGACGAGCAGGTCGAGATCGCCGGCCGCGTGTGGACCTTCGTCGACACGGCCGGCATCCGCAAGCGCGTCCACCTGCAGCAGGGCGCCGACTTCTACGCGTCGCTCCGCACGTCGGCGGCGCTGGAGAAGGCCGAGGTCGCCGTCGTCGTCATCGACGTCACCGAGCAGATCTCGACGCAGGACCTCCGCATCATCGACCTGGTGCTCGAGTCGGGCCGCGCGCTCGTGCTCGCCTTCAACAAGTGGGACCTCCTCGACGACGACCGCCGCCGCTACCTCGAGCGCGAGATCGAGCAAGACCTGGACCACGTGTCGTGGGCGCCGCGCGTCAACATCTCGGCCCGCACCGGGCGCCACCTCGAGAAGCTCGTGCCCGCCCTCGAGCTCGCGCTCGACTCGTGGGACACCCGCATCCCCACCGGCAAGTTCAACGCCCTGCTCGCCGAGCTGGTCGCGGAGCACCCGCACCCGCTGCGCTCGGGCAAGCAGCCGCGCATCCTGTTCGGCACCCAGGCGGCCAACCGCCCGCCGACCTTCGTGCTCTTCACGACCGGCTTCCTCGACCCGCAGTACCGTCGCTTCATCACGCGTCGCCTGCGCGAGATCTTCGGCTTCGAGGGCACGCCCATCACGGTGAACATGCGGGTGCGCGAGAAGCGCAAGCGCCCCTGACCGGGCGGCCTCCGGGCCGTTCCCCTCACAGCCGCTGGAGCACGACGCCCGGTGTGGACCCCGTCCACGCCGGGCGTTCGTGTTGCTAGGGTCGTTCGTACGTCACATGACGTATATCGACGACGATGTGAAGGGCTGCGGCATGACGACAGGGGTGAGCGTCGATCTCGACGCGCTGGGCGAGATGGCCGAGGTGATGGCGCACGCGCGCGACGACCTGCCCTTCTCCCACCAGCTGACGGGCGACTGCACGGCGGCGCTCGGCTCGGGCGAGGTCGCGGCCGCCCTCGTGGAGGTGAGCCGCCACCTGGCGCGCCGGGTCGACCGCCTGGTCGCGGCGATCACGGACGCGGCGCGGCTGCCGCGCCGCTTCGCGGAGGAGCTGCGGGCGGTGGACGAGTCGCTGGCGGGCGTGGCGGCGGGCACGGCGGGCGTGGCGGGCACGGCGGGAGCGGCAGGGGGCGGTCGACGGTGACCGGGCACGAGGGCGACCCCGGGCGGGGTGACGCCGGCGAGGTCGAGCGGCTCGCGCGCCGGCGACGGGAGAAGGTCGACGACCTCGACCTCGGGCGCTACCACGCGGTGCGCTGTGGCGAGTGGGCGGCGACCTCGTGGCAGGCCGAGTCGGGTCGTGCCTTCGTCGCGGAGGCCGAGGCGATCGTGCGGGAGCTCGACGTGCTGCTGTCGACGGTCGACGAGCACGGTGCCGCCCTCGAGGGCTACGCGAGGGAGCTCGTCGACATCGCCGCCGCTCAGCGGCTGCTCGAGCAGGCGCGGGCGAGGGCGGAGGAGGCGCGGGACGACGCGTCGGCCACCCTGGTCGTCCTCGAGGCAGAGGCCGAGCTGCGGGTCGATCTGCCAGGGGTCTCATCGCCCGCCGATCACCGGCACGTCGAGCGGTCGGCCCTCGAGCGGCGGATCGTCGACGCGGTCGCCGAGCTCGGCGTGGTGGGGCGACGGTGGGCCGAGCTCGTCGACCGGCGGCGGGCCGCCGACCACCGCCTCCTCTCGGCCCTGCACGGCGGGGGAGCGGTCGGAGCGCTCGTCGAGGCCGCCGACGCCGCCCGCGGCGTCACGAGCCCGGAGGGTGCGCTGGGGGTCGTGACGGGGCTGACGCCGTTCGAGCTGGCGTCGCTGCTGGCCGACGTGCCGCTGCTGGCCGTGCTCGTCGGCCAGGCGTCGCCCGAGGAGGTGCGCGGCTGGTGGGAGTCGCTCGGCGTCGACGTCGCGCTCGACGAGGACGGCTTCTCCGCGGCGCAACGGGCGCTGCTGGCGGGGGCGCCCGGCCTCTTCGGCGCGCTGGACGGCCTGCCGCCGAGCGCGCGGGTCCGGGCCAACGGGATCGCCGCGCGTCGACAGATCGCCGAGAACGAACGGACGATCGCGGGGGTGCTCGACGACCCGGAGCGAGGTGCCGTGATGGACGGGCTCGTGACGGCGCTGCGGAGGGAGAACGAGTACCTCGCGCGTGCCGCGGCGGTGCCGCCGGCGGTGCAGCTCTACACGTGGGACCGCGAGGGCGACCGCATCGTCGAGATGGTCGGCGACTGGGAGGCTCCGCCCGAGCGCGTCTACACGTACGTGCCCGGCACGTTCTCGGAGATGACGGGGTTCTGGGCGGAGAGCGGGGGCACCCAGTCGGTGGGCACCTGGCTCGTCGAGACCGACTCCGTCGACAGCGTCGCCTTCGTCTACAAGGACGGCCGCTTCCCCGGAGGGGGCGGCGTGGTCGCCCCGACAGAGACGATGGGCCTCGTGCCCGGCCTGCTCGAGGCGAACGACCAGGGCTACGCCCGCGAGTCGGGAGACCGCCTGGCCGCCTTCCAGCGGGGCCTGCACGCCGACCCGCTCTTCCGGTCGGCGCCGCCCGTCGAGGTCGCCGTCGGGCACAGCTGGGGCCTCGCCGACGTGCTGGCCTCGGAGGTGGCCGGGGCCCGGTACGACCACGTGGTGTCGCTCGCGGGGGCGGGCGCCGTCGACGACTGGCAGCCCGACCCGTCGACCGAGTACGACTCGCTGCGCTACCGCGACGCCCTCGGGCTCGCCCAGGCGACCGGCGGCGTCTACGCGGGGAGGGACCCCCAGTCGATGGTGGTCTTCGAGGACCGGGTGTTCGAGAGCGACGGCGACCGCGCTCTCGAGCTCGGCTCGCCGGTCACGGAGTGGTTCGAGGTGCTCGCGGCCAACCACGGCCTCGTCGCGACGACCGAGGTCGAGAACAGGCTCGTGCTCGGTCAGCTGCTGGCGGAGCTCGAGCGCAAGGACGTGTGGCCCCGATGAGGGCGCTGCGCAGGTCGGTCGCGGTCGTCGCCGTGGCCTCGGTGGTCGCGGTGGCGACGGGAGGATGTTCCATGCTGACAGGGCCCCGTGCCGACCGGACGCCGGTGCCGATCTCGCGGCAGCCGCTCGCGGAGATCAAGGTCGACGTCAAGGCCGTCGAGGCCGACCTGGCCTCGTTCGTGCCCGCCGAGCTGGTGCTCGCCGTCGAGCCCGACACGAGCGGCGTCATCATGGACTGCTCGAACGGGGGCGTCTCGTGGGCGAGCCACACGACGGTGCGGGTGTCGCGGCCCCCCGACTTCGAGGAGATGGCCGAGCGCCTCCGGGCGACGTGGGCGCGCGCCTCCGAGTTCTCGGTCGTCGTCGGTGACCCCCGCCAGGCCGGCGACGGCTTCTACCTCGTGGGGTCGGGGGCGCAGAGCTACATGGTCGGCATGCTCGGCGACGTCGTCCAGATCATGTCGTTCGGGCCCTGCTTCGAGCTCGTGCCCGAGCGCGACGGCTACGCGTGGGACATCCGCGCGGAGTAGCGGGCGAGATGGTGCACGATGGGGTCGTGCGACTTGTGCGAGACGGCGTGGTGCGACCCCGGGAGGGTGCCGAGGCGACCACGCGGCTGAGCGATGCGGCCGATGAGCTGTGGCGGCGCCTCCGGCTGGACCGCCTCGCGGGCGGGCGGCAGGCGAGCTACGTCATCCACGAGGACATGCGGGAGCACCCGCGCACGGTGCGGGCGTTCATGGGCATCCGCTGGCTGCTGCTCGCCGAGACCGTCGTCGGCCTCACGGCGATCTTCATCGCCGCCGTGCTGACGGCCCGCGGGGAGCACGTGCCGTGGGCGGTCTGGTTCCGGTCGACCGTCGTGCTCTTCCTCACCGCGACGCTCTACGTCTTCGCCTGGCGGGCGCAGCTCGGCTGGTGGTGGGCCTACGCCCGGCTGAGGCTGTTCAGCCGCATCTTCCCGATCGTGACGCTCGTCGTCGCGACCATCCCCGGGCTGTACCCGTTCTGGATGGTCGTCGAGCAGATCGTCTTCTCGCTGATCATGATCGGGATCGGCGACCTGCTGACCAGCGACCACATGCGCGAGGCGTTCCCGCGGCCGGCGAAGGGCGGGCGTTCTCGGGGATGAGGGGCGCTGGTCGGGGGCTGACACTGTTGTCGAACCTAGTTCCGGACAAAACACCCGGGCGCGCCGGAGTTCTTTGTCCGGAACTGGGTTCTACGGCCATGGGTGGGGATGCAAGGCGCCCCCGCCGGTGACGCCCCGGTCGGTCGTTGACAGTTAGATGACTAACAGTTAGAGTCCTGACCATGGAAGAACGCGAAGGCAGCCCTCAGGCTCCGGTCACCCCGCTCGGTCTCGTGCGGTGGATCACCTGGGCACAGCGCAAGGGCGGCGACGACTGGGTGCGCAGCCGCGACCTCAGCAGCGAGCAGGCCTTCGTGCTCGGGTGGCTGGTCTCGGCGCCCGGCGCCATCCAGCGCGACGTCGCCGCCGTGACCCGCACCAGTGCGGCGAGCGTGTCGAGCCTGCTCCAGGGGCTCGAGCGACGGGGTCTCGTCGAGCGCCGCGCCGAGGCGGGCGACGACCGCCGCAAGCGCGTCTTCGCGACCCCGGCGGGGGCCGAGCTCGTCTCGGGCTTCGCCGAGGCCATGGCCGAGGTCGAGGACCGCATCCTCGCCCCGCTCGACGACGACGAACGCGCCCAGCTGCTGGCCCTGCTCACCAAGGTCTCCTCGCAGCTGCCGCCCCTGACCCGGTGACCGCGGCGGTGCCGTGACCGGCACCGCGCCTCCTCGAGTTCCTCCTCGCCCCACGAGCCACCGAGCACGCACCTGATCGGGCGCGGTCGATGACGCGCGGCTCCGCCGTGCCCACCCACGCCTCACCTCACCCCCCGCCGTGCCGGCGCTCGTCGGCGTGCGCTCGAGCCTGCCCCGGAGAGGAGCAGCCATGAGCACCACCGACCCCGCCACCACCGACCCCACGGTCACCGACCCCTCGGTCATCCACTCCGCCACTACCCACCCCGACCCCGCCGTCGACCCGGGGGCCGACCCCGGCCTCGACGCCGGGGCAGCACCCGTCGCCGGGACCGACCGCTGGTACCTCGCGACGGCGCCGATCGTGCGGGCCCTCGTGCACCTCTGCGTGCCGATGGCCGCCGCGATGCTCGTCGGCGCCCTCTACAACGTCCTGAACGCCGGCTTCATCGGGTCCCAGCACGACACCGCGATGCTCGTCGCGGTGACCCTGGCCAGCCCGCTGCTCGGCCTCGTCATGGCCGTCGGCGGGGTGTTCGGGACGGGCGGAGGCGCGTTGATCGCGCGCCTGCTCGGTGCGTCCGAGAGCGACCCCGCACGGGCCGAGGAGATCCGCCACGTCTCGGCCTTCGCGCTCTGGGGATCGGTCGGTGTCGGCGCGGTGCTCGGGGCCGCGGGCCTCGTGCTGCTCGATCCGCTCGTCGCGCTGCTCGGCGCCGACGGCGCGGCGGTGCCCGAGACCACGACCTACGTCGGGGTGCTGCTCGCCTTCGTGCCGGTGCTCGCCGCGGCGTTCTGCCTCGAGCAGATCGTGCGCGCCGGCGGCCCGGCCCGCCAGGCCATGATCGGCCTCATCGTCTCCACGGTCGCGAACGTCGTCTTCGACGTCGTGTTCATCCTCGTGCTGCGCTGGGGCGTCGCCGGTGCCGCGCTCGGCCTGGGTCTCGCCAACGTGGTGACGATCGTCTACTTCGCCGTGTGGCTGAGCAGGAACGGCGAGCACGTCAGCCTCGCCCGACGGTGGTTCACGCTGCGGCGTCGTGTCACCGGGCCGGTCTTCTCGGTCGGGGCGAGCGAGCTGCTCCAGGCGTCGTTCCTCATCGTGACGTCGCTGGTGCTCAACACCCTGGCCGCGGCCTACGGCGAGGGCGCGCTCGCCGCGATGGGCGTCGCCGTCCGCATCGCCCAGGTGCCCGAGTTCCTCGTCATGGGCGTCACGCTCGGGGTGCTGCCGCTGCTCGCGTACGCGTACGGCCGGGGCGACGCGGCTCGTCTGCGGAGCGCGCTGCGCGCCTCCCTCACGGCCGTCGCCCTGGTGATCGGAGTCTTCTCGACGCTCGTCTTCGTCTTCCGTGAACCGGTCTTCGGGCTGTTCTCGGCGGACCCCTCGGTGTTGGGCATCTGCGTGACCGTCCTCGCGGCGCAGCTCGTCGCGGCGGTCGCGAACGGCTTCACCGGGCTGCTGACGTCGCTCTTCCAGGCGACGGGCCGGGCACTGCCGGCCATCGTGCTGTCGATGGCGCAGGGGGTGCTCTTCGTCCCGATCGTGCTGGTCGGCGACGCCGTCTTCGGGCTGGCGGGCATCGTCTGGTCCCTGACGGTCAGCGAGGTGCTCGTGCTCGTCGCCGGGGCAGTGATGTACCTGGCGACCCGCCGTGCGATCGAGCGGGGGCTGACCGAGGCCGCCGCGGCCTGAACGGCCTGACGTCGAACCTCGTTCCGGACAAGACACCCGCGCGCGCCGGGGTTCTTTGTCCGGAACGAGGTTCGACGGGCACGTGAGGCTGCGGGAGGCGCGGTGGCGGCGCGCGGGAGGGTGCGGGAGGCGCGGGTGCGGAACGCGGGAGGCGCGGCTAGCGCCAGCGGCGGAGCAGGACCCTCTGCAGGAGGTTCAGCACTGCGTCCGTCAGGGTGCCGAGTACGGCGAGCAGGATGATCGCGAGGAACATCCGGTCGACGCGGCCGTTCGCCTGCGAGTCGCTGAGCAGGAAGCCGAGGCCCATGGACGACGCGATCAGCTCGGCCGCGACGAGGAAGAGCCACGACTGCGCCAGTGCCAGCCGCAGCCCCGACACGAGCGACGGCAGCACGGCGGGCAGCTGCACCCGGGCGAAGAGGGAGACCGAGTTGAGGCCGTAGGCGCGGCCCGCCTCCACGAGGTGGGGGTCGACGTGCCGGAGCGAGCCGGCGACCGTGGTGAACACGGGGAAGGCCGCACCGATCGCGATCAGGGTGATCTTCGAGTCCTCGCCGATGCCGAGGTAGAGGATGAGCAGCGGCACCCAGGCCAGCGACGGCACCGCGCGCACCGCGGCGATCGACGGCGCGAGCAGCGCCTCGCCGACCCGCGACAGCCCGACCACCGCGCCGAGCACGAGCCCCACGACCGAGCCGACCGCGAAGCCGATCAGCACCCGCTGCACCGAGATCGCGACGTACTGGCCGAGCTGCCCGGTGCCGGCGAGCTGCACGCCCGCCGTCCAGACGTCGAGCGGCGAGGGGACCTTGTAGGCCGGGACGTCGCCGACCGTGGTGGCGAGCACCCACGCGAGCACGAGGGCGACGGGCAGGATCGCCCCGAGCAGTGCCAGGCCGCGGCGCCGGGAGCGGGCCGGTGCCGGGGTGCCGGCCCGCGACTCCTGCGAGCCCGACCGGGCCCCGGCACCGGACCCTGCAGCAGCGCCGGCGCGCGCGTCCGCGGCTGCGGCCTCGACGACGGCGAGCGACTCGGCCCGGCGGCCGTCGATCGGGAGCGACTGGTCGGTCACGACGCCGTCGCGGCCTTGGCGTAGGTGTCGTCGAAGAGGGAGTCGAGGGCGTCGTCGACGGCTCCCTCGGAGGCGACGTCGCCCGACTCGACGAGGATGGGCGCGACCTTCTCGAGCACGGCGCGCTGGTCGTCGCCGGGCACGGGGTCGACGTCGAAGTGGGTGCGCTCGAGCACGCTCGTCGCGACGGCGGGGTCGATGCTGGCGACCCCGGCGAGGATGTCGGCGGTCTGCTCGGGGTGTTCCTCGGCCCAGGTGCGGGCCTCCTCGTAGGCGTCGACGACGACCTGCGCGAGGTCGGGCGACTCGTCGAGGAACGACTCCGTCGCGTTGAGGAACCCGTAGGTGTTGAAGTCGACGTTGCGGTAGAGCAGCTTCGTGCCCGACTCGGCCTCGCTGGCGGCCATGATCGGGTCGAGCCCAGCCCAGGCGTCGACGCTGCCGTTCTCGAGGGCGGCGCGGCCGTCGGCGTGCTGGAGGTTCTGCACGGTGACGTCCTGCGGGCTGAGTCCGTTGGCCTCGAGCGCCTGCAGCAGGAAGAAGTAGGGGTCGGTGCCCTTGGTCGCGGCGACGGTCTTCCCCTTGAGGTCGGCGACGTCGGTGATCGCGCTGTCGCCGGGGACGACGAGGGCCGACCACTCGGGCTGCGAGTAGATGTCGATGGTCTTGATGGGGGAGCCGTTCGAGCGGGCGAGCAGGGCGGCCGAGCCGGCGGTCGAGCCGACGTCGACGGACCCGGCGCGCAGCAGCTCGTTGGCCTTGTTCGAGCCGGCCGACTGGGTCCAGGTGACGGTGACGTCGTCGCCGAGGGCGTCCTCGATGAACCCCTGGTCCTTCACGATCAGGCTCAGCGGGTTGTAGGTGGCGAAGTCGACGTCGAGGGTGTCGGCGCTCCATTCGGCGGTGCTCGCGCTGGCGTCGCCGCCGGCCGCGGCCGCTGCGTCGCCGTCGGAGTCCTCGCCGGCGACGCAGCCCGTGAGGGCCAGCGCCGCGACGGCCGTCATGCCGAGGGCCGCCAAGGAGGCGCGGGTGCGGCGCGAGGGGGAGGTGCGGTGGCGGGTCATGGTCGTCTCCGTGCTGTCGGGGGCGGGTCTGGTGGGGTGGTAGGGGTGATGTGGTCGTGGAGGGCCGGCCGGGGCGGTGGCCGGTCAGGCGGTCCGGGCGTGGGCGCGGTGGACGCCGAGGCCCTCGAGGAGCTCCTGCCGGAGGGCGGCGAGCTCGGGGGCGTCGCGGTCGCGGGGGCGGGCACCCGGGACGGTCACGATGCGCTGGACGCTGGTCGCGCCTCCGGTGCTCGCGGCGAGGTCGGCGAGCAGCACGACGCGGTCGGCGAGGTAGAGCGCTTCGTCGACGTCGTGGGTGACGAGGACGACCGTGGTCGGCAGGGAGGTGTGGACGTCGAGAAGCAGGTCCTGCATGCGGAGGCGGGTGAGGGCGTCGAGGGCGCCGAACGGTTCGTCGAGCAGCAGCACCGCGGGCTCGCGGGCGAGGGCACGGGCGAGGCTGGCGCGCTGGGCCATGCCGCCGGAGACCTCACGGGGGCGGAGGTCGCCTGCTGCTCCGAGCTGGACGAGGTCGAGGAGCTCGGTGAGGCGCGCCTCCTTCGCTGCCTTGCTCAGCGACGACCCGTCGGGCCGTCGACGGGGCAGGCCGAGGGCGACGTTGCCGCGGAGGGTGCGCCAGGGCAGGAGGCGCGGCTCCTGGAACGCGACCGCGCACCGCTGGTCGGTGGGCCGGGTGGTCTCGTCGGCGATCTGCACGGTGCCGACGTCGGGCTGGTCGAGCCCGCCGATCTGGCGCAGCAGCGTCGACTTGCCGCAGCCCGACGGGCCGAGCACGGCGACGATCTCGCCGGCCTGCACGTCGAGGTCGAGGGCGTCGAGCACGGGGCGCTCGCCGAAGCGCCTCCCGACGCCGCGCAGACGGATCGGCAGGGCCGAGGAGGCGCGGGTCGTCGAGGTGGGCATGTCACGACGGTAGGTGCGTGGTGGGTGTGTGCCTAAGGGCGGCGTAACCCGCCGCAACATGCTTCCCTGATCAGGGCCACTCGGCGAAGGCCGCTCGGGCCGCATCCGTTCGGTAGAACTTCCTCAGGGCCGCGGGGGAGGGAGAAGCGGGGAGATGCGAGAGGTCGTCCCGGGTGACCTGGAGGGCCTGCTTCGACACGGTCGGCGCGTAGGTGATCCGGCTGCCATCTGGCTCGATCCGCAGGAGGAAGGCGTCGAAGGCGATGTGATGGTTGAGGCAGAGGGGGAGCCCGTTCACGGCTTCGTCGGCGCCGCCGATGCTCTTGGGGATGAGGTGAGCGCCCTGGATGAGTCGAGGAGCGGCGATGTTGCAGAGGGCGCAGGTCGTGCCGTAGCGGTTGAGCACGTCGATCTTGAAGCGTCGTTGCTGGGTGCGTTGCTGAACGAGGCGAAGGGTCTGCGTGGGGAGCCCTCCGAAGAGGTCGACGTCGTGTTCCGAGTCGGGCAGCTCGTGGGCTGGGGCGAGGGGCAGGACCCCTTCGACGAAAGTGACGAAGAAGACGGCCTCGTCGTCGTTGAATCCCTTGACGTAGCCGAGGCGGACATCTTTGAGTCGCTCACGCAGGGCGTTAGGCGTCACGACGAAGAGGGGCAGGCCGAGCGACTGTGTGCGTTTGACGGATTCGATCTCGTTGCGGTCCGTGGCGGGAGGCCGTTCGGTGTTCGGGTAGTCATAGTCGAGCTGTTCATCGCTGAGATCATCGGCGTACGTGCGGCCGGTGTGTTTCAGGGTCAGAGCGACGCGGCCCGGCCCGCCGATGGTCCAGCCGCCGCTTCCATCGAAGAAGATGCCCGCTTGGCCGCCGTAGAGGCCGAGGGCGCGGACCGCGGACGGCTCGAGGCCGGTAGTGGTGCCGGTCTCGGAGCGCTGGCTCCACAGGGTCAGGCGTCGCTGATGCTCGCCTTGAGTCCACTCGGCGATCCCCACGAAGAAGATCATGACTCATGTATGCGGGATCTCGCGCATCACTCACGTCCCCAACTCGTGGCTCCGGCTGGGGGTGCACTTAGCACCCCTCGCGATCCGCTATGCTTGTCAGGTTGCCTCGGTCGGGGCAACACCAAGAACTCGGTTCTTCGGAATCGAATTCTCGGGCTGTGGCGCAGCTTGGTAGCGCACTTGACTGGGGGTCAAGGGGTCGCAGGTTCAAATCCTGTCAGCCCGACCAAACAAGGCCTAGGGGAAGCCGTTAATCGCTAGACTCCCAGCACGTCCAGATCGAAGGCCCCTCCAAAAGCCCTCAGAGAGCTTTCTGTTAGTTCGAATCACTTTCCCGGGTGGTCGACAGTCGAGAAGCGCTAATTGTCGGACCAGGGCCTTATGGACTCGTATAGGTACCAGGAATTTGGAGTTACGCGCACGCCGACAACGAACGACAGCAAGGCCGAGTTCTTTCTGTGGCGGATGCGTTTCTTAATGATTTCGCGGTGAGCACGCGTGATGATCTTGAGATGCTTGGTGATCGGAAGTCGCTCCAATGGGGGTGACATCTGGCGGGATCGCATTGACGCGGCACTTGGCCAGGTCCCATTCTTCGTGGCAGTTATTACAAATTTATTCGTGCGTAGTGACGAATGCTGTCGCGAGCTCCTTGCGTTCAATGGCGCCACCGCCGATGGCGCGCTAAAAAATTGACATGCCAATTCTATACATTCCCGTCGAGGGCCTCATGGGGGATTGCGACGACGAGGTCTTGCTCTCTTTGCACGAACGCAGTATTTCGACTTCACACATCTTCGCCTGCGTGGCCCCGATGATCCAGATCTCTTGCAGGCCGTAAATCATCTAACGCTAAGACTTCGAGACTTGGGAACCGAGGTCCCCACGGACGAGGTTGCTAGTGAATCCAAGCGTGAGACGGAGAGTGCTGACGACCTGCAGGCAAATCTCGAATTCATAGGTGAACGCCTCGAGGCCTGGATGCGCGGCGTCGAGTTCGACAAGGTCGCGGCGGCTCTCTGACGTCAAAGCCAACGCCGAGTTGGCTGATGACGAACCAACTTTCCACTAATACTCCTGTACGACGGATCGAGCGGGGTTGCGCAAGAGCACTTGCAGGCGCTCAGCGACGCCCGGTCAAAGCCTGCTGAGCTGCTGGACTTCGTCGGAGACGACCCCAGAGAGCGACTTTTGAGTGTCGGCCTGCCTGCGATCTAGGGTGAAACGGACGCTCGTCGACTGGAGTGAGCAGTCAGCTGTCCCCGTTGGCGGTAGACCGCCGGCCTGCCAGGGTGTCAAGGGGTCGCGGGTTCAAAACCAGTCAACCCGATCGCGGAATCTTAGAAGACACCCTGAACGCTCCGACCTTGCGTAGACAGGTCCGGAGCGTGCTTCGTTTAGGGCCACACTGAAAAGATCGACCGGCGGCCTCGTAACAGAAAGTACCCTGGGTTTTTCCCCGCTCACACTAACGTTCAATGACGCGGCAAAGCGTGGACACTTCGAGGGTCGCAGGGCCAGGGACTTAGATCGCGCGCGCATATTTACCTACAATCCTCGGTCAACGCCCCTTCCTGGGCGAGGGACAGGCAAAGTAGTCATTGTCAAAAGCCTGTGCTCTCTCCTTGTTCCGTTCACAATCTCGCACCATAGTGCTCTCAGCGCCGATTCCCGGCGGAAAGAGAGGCGCGTATCTGAATTACTTCATGTTAATAGGGCTCTTTTTTCGCCCGGCTAAGTACGACGACACTGCCATGGTGTACTCGCTGCTTTCAACAAACTCGACTATGAGGGCGTTAAGTCTGTCACGGATATAGTCAGACTCTGCACCGTCTCTTCGTCTACACAAGGATTCCAAGGCTTTTATCACCCTGTCCCTTGCCTCTATGCGTGCCGGGTGCATGAGATCTAATTCAGTTATAGTATACTCTCCCCTATCCGTTAGAGCATAAATCATCGGTCCAGCAAAGTAAAGGTGTTCCGAAATGTCGTCCTCGTAAGGATCAAGGAAAGGAAGTAGTTCGTTATATTTCGATCCTTTTGAACCGTTGCACCTTGAGCAGGCCAGTGTGAGATTGGACCATGTCAAGACGTGCTCCGGAAAAAGACTCTTCGGGAGCATATGCTCCACGTCGCCGAATGAGACGGCGAGAAACTTTGCCTCGCAGTAGGCGCACTTGCTCAGAGTTTCGGTCATCAATGTTGAACGAATCTCCTCGTGCGCCCATGGGCTGGTCTTGCCTCCCGAATTAATGAAGGACCGGGTCAGCATCTCGGCGCGCTCGGCGATGACGGTAGGAACTGGTCCCTTATTCAGGGGCCTCAATGGTCGCTACTTTCTCCGGAACCCTCAATGGAAGTCGCGACTGCCTCCGTCACATCCGGAATGCTGATATCCAGACCGGCAGCCTCGAGCGCTGCAATTAGTTCGTGAAGAGGTTTGTGTCCAGGTCCGGTTTGGAACTCGCCCAGAATCTGACCTAGCTCCTCCTCGGCCCAAACTGGCATTGTTACACCGACCCCTAAAACTTCGTCCAGAACGCTGTCTGCAGATAATGCATGTGTCCCCAGATCGATTTTCTCCGAGTACACCAGCCCTTTGTCATTGCGTCGGAGCGTGACTACGGAAGCATCTCTCGTTGATGTGACGACAAAAGGACTGTGCGTTGCAACGATAAAGTTGACGTTTGGAAAAGCCTGCATTAGTGCAGGTAGCAGCGTCCGCTGCATCGAAGGATGAAGATGGTTTTCTGGTTCATCGAAGCAGACCGTGAATGCATCTGGGGAGTCAACGGCGTGCAGATAGATTTGCCATACCAGACTTACTATTGCGGCGATACCTCCGGATGCCGCCTCGAGGGCGAAATCACCGCTCTTAGTTCGGATTATAAGCTCCCCCTGGTCTACCACCAGACCTAAAAATTCAAGGCTTGCGGGGAAAGTTCGACGTAAAACTTCCTGGAAACCATTCCAAACCTGAGCGGCTCGGGGGTCTCCAACCACCATTGAATTACCCTCACCGTATAGAGCTGCCGCGACCAGCGCCTCCTTGATAAGTAAGCTGGGGCTTTTAACTAACTGGTGGGGTATCCAGATATTTCGCAGTTGCTGCTTGTAAGCATCTGCAATCTCCCTTGCCGAGTTGAAACGTGGAGGAATGGATTCGAGACGCTGATAGGGTCCAATGACGCGTTGTGCGTCTAAATAAAGCCCAGGAATACTTCGATAGGGTGCCAACTCTGGATGAAAGAACGGCTCGTTAGAGCCATCCCATTGCCTGAGCCCGACCTTCGTGCTTGCACCCGATCGAAGCCGGATGACACCGATCTGTTCAAATTCACCCGTTGGGCGGCGTCGACCTTGGCGAAATTGGAATCCTGTCTCGTCCCTGATGGGTGTTCCTAAAAAGGGAACAATTTCGCCAAAAGATTGGCCTATAAGGTGTAGTAGCGAGGTCTTACCCGTTCCATTTTCTCCAGTCAGAATGGTGAGGCGGGATGAAAGGTCAATGTCTATGCTGGCGAACTGCCGCCAGTCGCGGATGATGAGGTTAGTGAAAGTCTCTGTTTCGTCGTCGGGCGACATATTTGACGGTGAGCCGTAAACCGAATAGAAATAACTGTAGAGACGCTCGGTCGTTAGGTCGTCGAAATTTTCGCTAGGGTCGACGTCGTCTCCGATGACGAACGCAATTTCCGACGCCAGTTTCTCTGGTGTGAGATTGAACTGAGACGCGAGGTCATCCAAGACTTGTTTCGACATGCGTCTCACCGTAGTTCTTATCCAATGACTGATGGACAATTGGTCGAGTCAAAGATCAAGAAAGATGGCCGTGGCCCCTCTGTAGGCGTTGATCGTGGTTGGACTAGCGTCTGCGATTCCGGCGACGCTTGGGGCAAGTCGGTGTCGTCGATCCCTTAGGCGAGCGTGTGGGCCACCGCATCCCGTAATGTTCTTCCGCGAACGGGACCTGATCAGCTTGGGGTATCTGCTCACGTGTCGCGGCGAGTCGGTAGCGAATTTAGTCATTCGACGAGTCGAGCGAGTAGCTGGAGCGCTTCTTGTTCGCGACTGCCGGAGTGGTTCTGAACGCGCCACGGACGAGTCGTTGGCAAAAATGGCGCCACTGCGGTCTGATGGTTCGTCGGCGGGTCCTTCCGACTTTTATAAAAGCCCTGTACGCAGGCCGGCGACGGGGCGCGACCAGGCGCCCTCGCGGGCGAGCTGGCCGGTCGCGCGGAAGAGCTGCACCTGGTGCGTGTCGGGGAGGGCCGCGGCGAGGGTGTCGCGGTCGGCGGGGGTGAAGCCGAGCTTCTGCCAGAAGGGTCCGGAGCGGCGAGAGAAGAGCCAGGCGTGGTCGGCTCCGGCCGCGGCGGCCTGGGCGAGGGCGTGGCGAGCGAGTCGGGACCCGGCACCGCAGGTGCGGCCGGTGGCGGCGCCGGCGATGCTGCGGATCAGGGCGTGGGCGCCGTCGGCGCTCGACTCATAGCCGGTGCTGCCGACGATCGTGCCGGTGGGGTCGCGGTCGATCCAGAGGTGGAGGCGCGGTGACGCGGCGTCGAGACCGGCGAGGGTGAGGTCGGCGGCGGCCAGGAAGGCGCGGAGGTCGGCGAGGTCGGTGGCTGCGGCAGTGCTCGGGGTGGACGCGACGTTCGGGGCTGCCGCTCCGGTGGTCTCGGTGGGGGAGACGCGGACGAGGGGCATGGGGTCGATTCTGTCGCGCGATCGTGATGCTCGACACCCGGGGCCACACCGCACGGGGGTGAACTGCACCCTGCTGCGCTCGGCTGCTTGTGCGCCGCCAGCAGGCGCGGCCGGCGGTCGCCGTCGACGCCTCGTCGCGGGTCGGGACCGTTGAACGACGATCTGTTGGTGGTCGTCGCGACCGGACTCGTAAGGGGGGTTCTCGCCGCCGCCCTTTTTGGGTGAGGATCACTCGGGACGTCATCGTGGTGTCCGTCAGATCCGGGGGCTTTCGATGACGAAGCGACGAACGACGAACGCGATGGAGAAGCTCGCGGTCCAGGGGGCTGCTGTGACTGTGGGGCTCCTGCTGGTCTTGGGGCTCACAGGGTGCGGCGACGCGGCGCAGGCCGAGGGCGATCGGGCTGGCTCGGCCATCCATGTGTCGCCGTCGCCGTCTCCGACTCCCGTCGTCACGGTCGAGCAGGAGGACGTCACCGAGGTCGTGCCGTTCGACGCCGTCTCGGTCGACGACGCGACTCGCGACATCGGTCAGGACGCTGTCACCGTCACGGGCCAGAACGGGTCGATGGTCCTCACGTACGACGTGACCTACACGAACGGCCTCGAGACGTCACGGACTCTCGCGGGTCAGTCCGCCGTCGTTGCGCCTGTGCAGCAGGTCACGAGCGTCGGCACCCGTGTTCCCTACGTCGCCCCGGCACCCGTCGCTGCCCCAGCCCCCGCCGCATCCGGCTGTGACGCCAACTACTCGGGAGCGTGTGTGCCCGTGGCCTCGGACGTCGACTGCGCGGGGGGCAGCGGGAACGGGCCGGCTTACGTGCAAGGCCCGGTGACGATCGTGGGCAGCGACGTGTACGACCTGGACCGCGACGGGGACGGCATCGCGTGCGACCGATGAGGCGCGTCTAGTTGTTGCGTCCACGCGGAGGGCTTAGTCAGCGATGACGCGGGGCGGCTCGTGCTCATGACCTGAGTGACGGAGGAACCGCGATGAAAGGGCGGGAGGTGAGCGAGCTCACCTCCCGCCCTTCGTTCACATGCGGGCGCAGCTGCCGCAGAGCGGCCAGTCGTTCTTGCCAGGGCGCTTATTGGCGGCGGGGATCCGCTGGCCGTTCGGGCAGTTGTCGAAGACGTGGTGCACGTCAGGGTCGGTCTGGATGATCGAGTAGTACGGCGAAACTCGCACGGGTGACTCCTTTGTCTCGGCGGGTGGCAGGGTTGCCGCCCATCAGAACGCTACGAGCGACCACTGACAATGCCTCAGGTACATGGTCGCGCTCGTCCCGGTCGGCGTGACGTGACCTGGCTGCGCCGAGCCCGTGTAACGACTGCGTGAAGCTTCGGGGGCTGGAGGGGAGGGCGCGGGGCACGCCGGAGGCTCGTGCCTGCGGGGATCGCGGGGTGCAGAGTGCGCAGCCCACCCGCGCCTCCGGGGCTCCTGCGGCCTCGCCGCCGGCTCGACCTTCCCCTATCGTTCACCCGAACGATAAACGGAAGGCCATCCCGAATGACACCGATCGTCCCCGAACACCACCCCGAGAGCAGAGACGCCCGCGGCCCGAGCCGGCGCTCCGTGATCGCCGGCGCCGCCGGGCTCGCCGGGCTCGGCCTGCTCACCCTCGCCGGGTGCACCCCCGCCCGCAGCACCCCGACCATCCCCGAAGCCGCCGCGACGGGCACCGCCAAGAGGGGCGGACGCCTCCGCATCGCTCGTCCGGCCGCCTCCGCCGCCGAGACCCTCGACTCCGCCAGCTCCCTCTCGGCCTACGAGTACCTCGGTGCCCTCTACAACCGCCTCGTCAAGCTCGACGAGAAGGGCGTCACCGTCCCCGACCTCGCCGAGGAGTGGTCCGCCACCCCCGACGGCGTCACCTGGACCTTCCGCCTCCGCCGCGGCGTCACCTTCCACGACGGCCGACGCTTCACTGCCGCCGACGCCATCTACTCGATCGAGCACATCCTCGACCCCGCGACCGCCTCGCCCCAGGGCGAGGTGCTCGCCGCCATGATCGGCCCGGGCAGCATGAGCGCCCCCGACCCGCTGACCCTGCGCTTCGAGCTGCTCACCGCCAACGCCGAGTTCCCCTCGCTGCTGACCGCGTACCAGTGCTACGTCATCCCCGCGGGCAGCGCCGGTGAGATCGGCACCACCGGCATCGGCACCGGCCCCTTCAAGCTCAGCACCTTCGAGCCCGCCGGCACCGGCAGCGTCGAGGCCTTCGACGACCACTTCGCCGGACGGCCCGTGCTCGACGGCATCGACTTCTACTCGATCCAGGACACCACCGCCCGCGTCAACGCCCTCCTCGCCGGCCAGATCGACCTCATCTCGCAGACCAACCTCGACTTCGCCACCGCCCAGGTCGTCAGCGCCTCCAGCACCGCCACAGTCGCCCGCTCCGCCAACGCGCAGTGGTACACGATCCCGATGCTCCACACCTCCGCCGAGTTCAGCGACCCCCTCGTGCGCCAGGCCATGAAGCTCGCCTACGACCCCCAGGCCATCGTCGACACGGCCCTGCAGGGGACCGGCAGCCCCGGCTGGGACAACCCCGTGCCTCCCACCCAGGCGGTCTGGCTCGACGAGCAGCGCGCCTACGACCCGAGAAAGCCAAGGCGCTTCTCAAGCAGGCCGGCCGCGAGGGGTTCCGCACCGAGATCTACACGTCCAGCTACGAGTCGGTCTTCACCCCCATGGCCGTCGCCTATCGCGACCAGGTCAAGGAAGCGGGCATCGACCTCGTCGTGCGCAACGCCTCCTCCGACTCGTACTACACGCAGATCTGGATGCAGAAGCCCCTCATGGTCAGCTACTGGTTCACCGGGCGACCCATCGACCAGCTGCTCAACCAGATCTTCCGCACCGGCTCGTCGTACAACGAGAGCGCCTGGTCGAACCCGACCTTCGACGGGCTGCTCGACTCCGCCCGCGCAGAGATGAACGACGACCGTCGCCGCATGCTCTACCAGGACGCCCAGCGCGTCATCGTCGACGACTCCGCCGACATGACCCCGATGTTCGGCGACCGTCTCGTCGGCCTCGGCCGCGACGTCGTCAACTACCGCGAGTTCGGCTTCGAGTTCGACTACCTGCAGATCGGACTCCGCGCATGAGCACCTCCGACACCCGCACCGGCACGACCGGCACCGGCACCGGCACCGGCCGGGGCGCCCCGCCCGCCGACAGCCGAGGAGGCGCCCCGACGCCCCGCAGCACCTCCCGACCCAGCGGGGCCGGCCTCGCCACCCTCGCCCTCGTCGCGCGCCGGGTCGGCACCGCCCTGCTCACCGTGCTGCTCGCCTCCTTCCTCGTCTTCTTCGCCGTGCAGGCCCTGCCCGGCGACGTCGCGCAGCAGCTGCTCGGCCAGGACGCCACTCCCGACGCGGTCGCCGCCCTCCGCGAGACGCTCGGCCTCGACCAGAACGTCTGGGCCCGCTACGGCCAGTGGCTGCTCGGCGCGAGCCACGGCGACTTCGGCGTCTCGCTCGTCAGCGGCGCGCCCGTGGGGCCTGACCTGCTCATCGCGTTCCGCAACAGCATGCTCATCGCGGTGCCGGCGATGTTCGTCGGCGTCACGCTGTCGCTCACCCTCGGCGTCATCGCCGGCGTGCGTCGCGGACGCTCGAGCGACCACGCCATCTCGCTGATCAGCCTGATCGTGATGAGCGTGCCCGAGTTCATGGTCGCGACCATCCTCGTGCTGCTCTTCGCCGTCGCGATCCCGGTGTTCCCGGCCGTCGTGCTGCGCGGCGACAGCGCCACGATCGCCGAGCTGCTGCCCGCCGTGTGGCTGCCCGTCATCGTGCTGACGCTCGCCATGGCCGCCTACATCGTCCGCACCGCCCGCTCGTCGACCATCGACGTGATGGCCTCCGAGTTCGTCACCACCGCCGAGCTCAAGGGCCTCACCACCCGCCAGGTCGTCTGGCGCCACGCGGTGCCGAGCGCGCTGCTGCCCACCCTCAACGTCGTCGCGCTCAACGTCGCCTGGCTGCTCGGGGGAGTGGTCGTCGTCGAGAACGTCTTCAACTACCCCGGCATGGGCAAGCTCATGCTCGAGTCGGTCTTCACCCGCGACCTGCCCACCATCCAGGCCATCGCGGTCGTCAGCGCCCTCGTCTACGTCGTCTGCAACCTCGCGGCCGACCTCATCGCCCTCGCGCTCGACCCGAGGCTCCGCACCCGACGGAAGGCCCGCTCATGAGCCCGCGCACCAGCACCGGCCGCGGCAGCAGCACCGGCACCCGCACCGAGGAGGCGCGGGCCGCGTCGTCCGCACAGCCCGCCGCCCCGAGAACGCTCGGCACGCGACTGCGCAGCATCGCGACCGGCCTGACCGGCAGCCTCCGCGCCTCCTCGGCCCTCAGCCTGGGGCTCGGCCTCATCGCGCTGCACGTCGTGCTCGCCGTGCTCGCGCCCTGGATCGCCGGCCACGACCCCGTCGCCACCGACTCGACCGCCGCCCTCACGGGCACGAGCTGGTCGCACTGGCTCGGCACCGACCAGTACGGGCGCGACATCCTGTCGCGGACGCTCAACGGCGGCCGCTACGCCCTGCTCGTCACCTTCCTCGCCACGACCATCGCGGTCGGCATCGGCACGGCGCTCGGCTGCGTGACGGCCTACGCCGACAACTGGTTCGACGAGGTCGTCATGCGCATCGTCGACGCGCTGCTCAGCGTGCCGTCGATCCTCGCGCTGCTCGTCGTCGTGACCGTGTTCGACTCGGGGCTCTGGGTGATCGTGCTCGCCGTCACCGTCGTCTACGCCCCGGCCGTGACCCGCGTCGTGCGCGGCGCCGCCCGCACGGTCATCACGCAGGACTACGTCACCGCCGCCCGCGCCCGCGGCGAGAAGCCGCTGAGCATCGTGTTCCGCGAGATCCTGCCGAACGTCACCGACGTCGTGCTCGTCGAGTACGCGATGCGCGCCTCGTGGATCGTGCTGCTCATCTCGACCCTGTCGTTCCTCGGCTTCGGCGCGAACCCGCCGACGCCCGACTGGGGGCTCATGGTGCAGGAGAACCGCACCGCCCTCACCGTCGTGCCCCTCGGCACGCTCGCCCCCGTGGTGGCGCTCGCCACCCTCGTCATCGGCCTGAACCTCAGCGCCGACGGCCTCAGCAAGTCGCTCGGCGTCGACCGGGCCCAGAAGGGAGCCGTCTCGTGACCACCGCACCCCAGACCGCGGGAGGCGCGGGCCGGGTCGCCGGCACCGCCTCCCACCCGGTCGTCAGCGTCCACGACCTCTCGATCTCGTACGCCGCGGGGCGCCGCGAGGTGCCCGTCGTGCGCGGCGTCAGCTTCACCGTCCAGCCGGGCCGCGCGCTCGGCCTGGTCGGCGAGAGCGGCAGCGGCAAGTCGACCGTCGCCCGTACGCTGCTCGCCCACCTGCGGCGCGGCTCGCGCATCGTCGGCGGCAGCGTCACCGTCGACGGGCAGGACGTGTTCGCGCTCGACGACGCGGCGACACGCGCCCTGCGCGGCGGCACCGCGGCTCTCGTCGCCCAGAACGCCGGCCAGGCGCTCACCCCCTCGATGCGCGTCGGCCAGCAGCTGCGCGAGGCGCTCGAGAGCCACGGCCTGCCCGGCGGCCACGACCGCGTGCTCGAGCTCGTGCGCCACGTGCGCCTGCCCGACCCCGAGACCATCGTGCGGCGCTACCCGCACCAGCTCTCGGGCGGGCAGCAGCAGCGCATCGCCATCGCGATGGCCGTCGCCGCCCGGCCGCGCCTGCTCGTGCTCGACGAACCGACCACCGCGCTCGACGTCGTGACGCAGTCGGCGGTGCTCGCGCTGATCCGCGACCTCGCGGTCGAGCTCGGCATGGCGATCGTGCTCGTCAGCCACGACATGGGCGTGGTGTCGACGATGGCGGACGAGATCGCCGTGATGCGCGACGGCGAGATCGTCGAGCACCGGCCGACGGCCGAGCTGTTCGCCGACCCGCGGCACGAGTACACGCGGGAGCTGCTCGCGAGCATCCCGCGCGCGTCGGGCGCTGCCGCCGCGGGTTCAACCGGCGCCGAACCACCGACTGATCAAAGAACCACGTCAAAGCGTGGTTCGTCGATCAGGCGGTGGTTGGGGAGGCACGCGGAGGAGCCGAGGGGAGGCGGGTCGCACCTCGCGCCGGCGGCACCGCCGGTGGTCTCCGCGCGCGACCTCGTCGTGCGGTACGGGCGCTCGCTGCCCGCGGCCGTCGACGGCGTCTCGTTCGACATCGGCCGGCGCGAGACCCTCGCCGTCGTGGGGGAGTCGGGCAGCGGCAAGTCGACGCTCGCCACCGCCCTCGCCGGGCTGATCCCCGCCGAGTCGGGCAGCTTCGCGTTCCACGGCTCGGACGGCGTCGAGAGCGACCTCACGCAGCCCGTCGCCCGGCGCACCCTCGCCCTGCGACGCTCGGTGCAGCTCGTCTTCCAGAACGCCGACACCTCCCTCAACCCGCGGCGCACGGTGGGCGCGGCGATCGCCCGCCCGCTGAAGCTCTTCACGGGCAGCGCGACGAGCGAGCGGGTCGCCGAGCTGCTCGTCGAGGTCGGCCTCACACCCGACTTCGCGGCGCGGCTGCCGGCCCAGCTCTCGGGCGGGCAGCGCCAGCGCGTCGGCATCGCCCGGGCGCTCGCCGCGGGGCCCGACCTGATCATCGCCGACGAGATCACGACCGCCCTCGACGTGCGGGTGCAGGCGGGGGTGCTCGACCTGCTGACGACGCTCCGCGACGAGAAGGGGCTGAGCTGCCTCTTCATCAGCCACGACCTCGCCGTCGTGCGCGGCGTCGCCG
This sequence comes from Frigoribacterium sp. NBH87, assembly GCF_014217665.1. Lineage (NCBI taxonomy): Bacteria > Bacillati > Actinomycetota > Actinomycetes > Micrococcales > Microbacteriaceae > Frigoribacterium > Frigoribacterium sp. NBH87. The sequence continues at coordinate 664,221 of NZ_CP043650.1, read as the reverse complement.
ACCGCGTCGCCGTGATGACCGGCGGCCGCATCGTCGAGATCGGCTCGACCGAGGACGTCTTCCGCGGACCGAACCATCCCTACACACGCACGCTGCTCGAGGCGACGCTCGACCCGGGCACCACCGAGCTGCCCTCCGTCGGCGACGCCCGGCCGCGCTGGCGCGACGCCGGCGGGTGGGACGACCACGGCGACGGCCACCGCGTCGCGCGCTGGGAGTCGCTGTGAGCGGGTCGGGGCTGCCGGGGACGCCGGCCGGCGAGGAGGCGGGGGTCGGCACGGGACCGGACGGGCGCCTCCCACAGGACCCACGCCTCCCACAGGACCCACGCCCCTCGTACGACGTCCGCGTGCGTGACGAGTGGGTGCCGCTGCCGGACGGGACGCGGCTGCACGCGCGCATCTGGGCGCCGGTCGTCGAGCACCCGGTGCCGGTGCTGCTCGAGTACCTGCCGTACCGGCTGGACGACTGGACGGCTCCGCGCGACAGCGAGCGGCACCCCTGGTACGCGGCGCGGGGGTACGCGTCGGTGCGGGTCGACATCCGCGGCACGGGGTCGTCGGACGGCCTGTTCGACGACGAGTACTCGGTGCAGGAGCTCGACGACGGCATCGCCCTGATCGAGTGGCTCGCCGCGCAGCCCTGGTCGACGGGCGCGGTCGGCGCGTTCGGCATCTCGTGGGGCGGGTTCAACGCGCTCCAGCTCGCGGGCAGGGCTCCCGCCGCGCTCAAGGCGATCGTGACGGTGTGCTCGACCGACGACCGCTACGACAACGACGTGCACTACATCGGCGGCGCCGTGCTCGGCATCGACATGGCGTCGTGGGGCGGCACGATGTTCGCGTTCAACTCGCGTCCGCCCAGGCCGGAGGTGGTCGGTGCCGACTGGATCGCCCGCTGGCGCGAACGGCTCGAGCACAACGTGCCGATGACGCCGACCTGGCTGGCGCACCAGGAGCGCGACGACTACTGGCGGCACGGCAGCGTCTGCGAGGACTACGCGTCGATCACGGCCGCGGTGCTCGCCGTCGGCGGCTGGGCCGACCCGTACCGGGACGCGGTGCTGCGGCTGGTGGCGAACCTCGACGCGCCGGTCAAGGGGATCATCGGGGCGTGGTCGCACCAGTACCCGGACCGCGGGCTGGCTCCGGGCCCGGGCATCGGGTTCTTGGAGGAGACGCTCCGCTGGTGGGACCGCTGGCTGCTCGCCGAGCCCAACGGCGTGGAAGACGAGCCGGCGCTGCGGGCCTGGATCAACGACTCGGAGCCTCCCGCGACGTACTACGCGTCACGGACCGGGCGGTGGGTCGCCGCGGAGGCGTGGCCGTCAGTGGCGACGGAGGCACGGGCGGTGCCGCTGGGGTCGTTCGCGGCGCCGTCCGCCGGGTCCGCCGACGGCACCGTGGTCGTGCGCTCGCCGCAGAGCACCGGCATGGACGCCGGGCGCTTCTTCCCGTTCGGCAACGCGACGGACTTGCCGCCCGACCAGCGAGCGGAGGACGGGCGGTCGGTGTGCTTCGACCTGCCCGTCGGGGCGGGCGCGGCGCCGCACGTGCTCGGGAACGTCGTCGTGGACCTCGCCGTGACGAGCGACGTGCCGCACGCGCACGTCATCGTCCGGCTCTGCGACGTGGCTCCCGACGGCAGCTCGACGTTGGTCACCCGCGGTGTGCTCAACCTCGACGCGCGCCACGGGCGCGACCGGGCCGTGCCGATGGAGGCGGGCGTCGAGCAGGTGGTGAGCGTCGCCCTGGTCTCGACCGGGCACTCCTTCCCGGCCGGCCACCGCCTCCGGATCGCCCTGTCGTCGACCTACTGGCCCTGGGTCTGGCCGCGCCCCGAGGAGGCGACGCTCGTCGTCGACCTCGCGCGGAGCTCCGTGACGCTGCCGGTGTGGACGCGGACCGGCGACGACGGCGTGCGGTTCGCGCCGCCCTCGCACGCGGAGCCGCTCGCCGTGCGGAGGCTGCCCGCCGCGTCGTCGCTGCCGCAGCGGAGCGTGACGCACGACGTCGAGACGGGGGAGTGGACGCTCGACGTCGACCCCGGCTACGGCGGCGGGCGCGAGTACCCCGACGGGCTCGTCTTCACCGAGGACAGCCGCGAGACGTACCGGATCGTCGACGGCGACCCCCTGTCGGCCACCGCCGAGTCGCAGTGGCGGATCGGGCTCGAGAAGCCCGAGTGGAAGGCGTGGCTCGAGACGTCGTCGCGGCTGACCGCGACGGCGACGGAGTTCGTCGTCGAGAACGACGTGCGGGCGTGGGCCCGCGACGGCGGGCCGGACGCGGAGGTCGTGCTCGTGGCCGAGCGGTGGTTCGAGGACCGCGTGCCGAGGACGTCGGCGTGAGCGGGGCGGGTGCAGGTGCAGGTGCTGGTCCTGCTCCGGTGACCGGGGCGGCGACGCGGCGGAAGCCGGCCGAGCGGCGGGCGCTGATCGTCGAGGCGGCGCGCGCGGTGATCGTGCGCGAGGGCCTCGGGGCGACCCGGCTGCGCGACATCGCGGCGGAGGCGGGCGTCTCGGTGGGCACGGTGACGTACCACTTCGAGAGCGTCGCGGAGATCCTCAACGAGGTGGTCGTGCTCGAGACCGCTCGTTTCTACGCCGCGGTGATCGAGGCGGTCGACGCGGAGCCCGATGCGGTCCACGGGGTGCGGATGCTCGTCGAGCCGCTCTTCCAGGACACCGACGCGACCGACGAGCACTGGCGGCTCTGGTCGGACTACTGGACGGCCGTGGCGCGCAAGCCCGCCGTCGCGGCCGAGTACGTCGACCGCATCCGGGTGTGGGAGGCGTGCCTCACACGGACGCTCCGGCGCGGTGCCGAGGCGGGAACGTTCGCCGTCGACGACGCGTCCGAGCTGGCGCTGAAGCTCGCCGCCTACAGCGACGGCGTCGCGACGCAGCTCGCGCAGAAGGCGCCGGGGCTGACGCCGAGGCGGGCACTGGAGTGGATGTGGGTGTTCCTGGAGCAGGAGACGGGGGCGCGGTTCCGGCGGTGAGCGCCGTCTGGTCGTGAGCCCGAACCGCAGTGCGGCCGAGGGCTCGAGCGCGCCTGCCCCGGACTGGGGCCAGCCCCGCGGCCTCCCGACCCGAACGGGGTGTGCCGCCCGCCGCGCATACCGACCAGCATCGAGAGGACGGCTACCCGACAGTCGTCAGATACTCGGAGAACGACAGTGATGCAGTGGTGGAACGACATGACGACCAAGAGCCGTGTGCTGCGCAGCGCCGGCGTGCTGGCGGCGTGCATCGTCATCGGCGGCGGGGTCAGCGCGACCGCGGAGACGATGGGAGCGCAGACCAGCGCTGAGGCCGAGACGGCCCCCACGGCACCGGAGGCGACCTCCACGGCCGCGCCCACCGCGCCTCCCGGGGCCGTCATCACCACGACCCGCGTCGATGTCACCGAGCCCGTCGCGTTCACCACCACGACCTACACCGACCCGGAGCTCGACTCGGGAACCTCCGTCGTCACCCACGAGGGCCACATGGGCAGCGTCGTCCGCAGCTACGACGTCGTCACCGCTGACGGGGTGGAGCTGCGCCGCGTGCTCCGCAGTGAGCTGACCGTCGTCGCGCCCGTCGCCCAGGAGGTCCGCGTCGGCGGACGCTGAGCACCGGTCTCGCCGCGGCGCCCACGACAGGACGCCCCGCGGTCGAGACTGTGAGCATGGACGTCGAATGGGGGCCGCGGTCGTCGCGGTCACGATCTGAGGTCGGGGGTGACATGAGCACGAGACTGAGACCGCTGCGGATGCGCCACGTCGTGTGGGGCGGGGTGCTCGGGGGCGCAGCATCCGGCGTCGTCGTGTCGCTGCTCGTCGCCGACGATCCGCTCGGCGGTGACGCGCTCATGCTCAGCTACTTCTCGTTCTGGTTCCTCGTGGCGGGCACCCTCGTCGGGGTCGTCGCCGCACTCGCCTCGTGGGGAGCAGGTTGTCTCGTGACGATCGGCCGGCCGGAGTCGCGGGGCCGGGCGGTCGCGACGGTCACGGTCGCCAGCGTGCTCGGGGGCGCGTCCATCGCCTGCCTGCTCCGGGCGTTCGAGTTCTGGTCGTACCACCCTGGCGAAGCGGTTGCCGGCGTGGTCGTCGGCGTCGTCGGGGGAGCATCGGGCGCCTTCTGGGCGGTGTGGATGTCACAGGGGAAGCCCGCGACGACACCGCAGACCAGCACGACAGGCGACGGCGCCGCTCCCGCCGCCTAGGCTCAGCGTCATGCAGCTGCAGCGCGTGGTGACCGGGGTGGGCGCAGGCGTGCTCGTCGTCGCCGTCGTGCTCGTCGTGCTGGTGGTCGTCTTCGGCGGGTCGTCGTGCGGCGGGGGCTCGACGGATTCTGTCAGCGACGGCGAAGCCGGGCCCGTCGTGGCCACGGCCGCCCCCGTCAACGGCCCGACCTACTGGACCGAGGAGCGCATCGCGTCCGCCGCGGCCGCCCCGATGCCGACCTGCTGACTCCTGGCGTTCGGCAGCCGCCGGTCTGCCGGTCGATCGCACGGGGGAGGCGCCACCGCGGAGCCTGGTCCTAGCCTGGAGCGATGCTGGTCGCCGTCGTCATCCTCGTCCTCAGCAACGTCCTCGTCGTGGCGGTCGTCGTCGCCGCGGCCCGCGGGCGCCTCGCCCCGAACGCCCTGGCCGGGCTGCGCATCCCCTCCGTCATGGAGTCCGCGGCCACCTGGCAGGCCGGGCACCGCGCCGCCCTGCCGGCGGTCGTCGTCGGGTGCGCCGTCGCGACGGTCGCCTCGGTGCTCCCGCTCGTCACGGGGTGGACCGACGGGGAGGCGGCGGCGAGCATCCTCGCCGGGTGCGGAGCGCTGCTCGCCGGGACGGCCGTGGGCGGGGTCGCCGCGCACCGGGCGGCGGGGCGCGTCGAGCGGGACGCCGAGGTCGCCGGGCGGTGAGCTGACGGGCGACCCTGTCCGCCAGCCGGGCCGCACTTGCATCAGCCCGCGCAGGAGTCCCAGCGGGCCCGCCAGACGTCGGGCTCGTCGTGGGGGTCGACGGGCTCCAGCGTGAAGGCGACATCGCCGAAGAAGAACTGACCCCGGTCGACCTCGACGAGGTCCGGGCCGTAGAAGGAGACACCGCAGTCGTGCTCGCGGTCCATTAACTCATCCGGGAACAGGTCGGCCGTGCCCTCGTCCTGCGACCAGTCGACAGCCCACTCCCGGTAGATGGAGGGCCGCACTCGCCGTCTCCGCCACCACGGTCCCTCGACGTCCCAGGTCCAGTGCCTCGTGACGGACAACCAAGCACGCACGACCCCAGGTCGGCCCGGCAGGGACACCCGGTACAGGGTGGGCGCCACCAGCGCCGGGTCGGACGGCGGCGGTTCCGGCGGCGGGGAGAAGAGCACGGGCCGAGCCTAGGGTCTGCGGAGAGCGAGAGGGATCCGGGTGCCGACCCGCGACTCCTTCAGGCTCGCCGGTGCGTCAGGCGCCGATCCCTCTCAAATTCGGAGGGGACGGGACGCCTGTTCACTCGGCGGGGACAGGTCCCTCTCAAATTGGGAGGGGGAGAGGGGGAGGCGCGGGGCGAGTGGGCGCGAACTGCTGCTCCCGAAGGGCGGGAGGCGCAGATCGCGACCACTCGGCGGGCTAGGCCAGGGCGGCGGGGTCGAGGCCGTGGCGCTCGACCTCCATCGCCTCGCGGATCGTGAGGGGGTAGATGCGCGACAGCTCGGGGTTGACCGGGTCGCTCGAGATGTAGGCGACGCTCTCGACGTGCTGCTCGAAGGCGTTCACCTTGTCTCGCGGGGCTCCGACGACCAGCTGGAAGCCCAGCGACCGCAGCGCCGAGAGCGCCCGGCCGGTGTACTCGGTGTCGGCCTTCACGAAGCCCTCGTCGAGCACGATCGGCGCGTAGGTCGGCACCCGGTCGGTGCCGTCGCCGAGCCGGAAGCGCAGCGCGGCACCGAGCACGAACGCGATCAGCTCCTGGCCCTCCCCGCCCGACTTGCCCGCGACTCCCTCGTGCACGATCTGCGTGCCGTCACGCCTCGTCTCGATCGCCCGGAACTGGTAGTGCTCGCGCGCGTCGAGCACCCGACGACGCCAGGCCTCGCCCGACTTCGAGCGCTCCTCGAGGCTGGCCAGGTCGCGCCGCAGACGCAGGAAGCGGCGCTCGATCTCGGCGGGGTCACGGGGATCGACGGCCGAGGCCGCAGAGCCGCCCGCGCCAGCCGCAGAACCGCCGCCGGCACCGCCGCCCGTGTGCTCGCGCAGCGTCCGCTTGAACTCCGCCAGGTCGCTGTTCGACACCGGCCGCGGCTCGATGTCGAGCGTCGACCCCTGCCGGAACTCGATCGCGGCCAGCGCTTGCGAGATCGGCCGGACGCCACGACGGATGACGTGCCCGTCCTCCTCGATCTGCACGAGCAGCGCCCGCAGGCTGTCGCCCACGCTCGCCCCGGCCTTCGCCAGCCAGCGCTGCTTCGCGTGGGGCAGGTCGTCGTCGACCAGCGTGCGGTGGATCGCCAGCACGGCCGGCAGGCTCTCGATCGACGCGTCGAAGCCGGCGTTCGGGTCGAGCTCGAGGTAGCGCGTGAAGACGAGCTCGAGCGTGAGCTCGTGCTGCGTCCGCTCACGGTCGTGCGCGTCGACCTGCGCCCGCAGCTGCGCCGCCGCCTCACGGCGCGTCCGCTCGACGTCGGCCACCTCGCGCGGCGCCGCGAACGGCAGCGGCGCGAGCAGCACCCGCTCGTCGTCGGTCAGCGGGTCGGCGCCCGAGGCGTCGCTGAACGCGTCCTCGATGTCGACCAGGGTCGCGTGCGTCGCCTCGAGCTGGTCGAGCACCTGCTGCACCTCGGCCCCGCGACGCACGGCCTCGAGCCGCGCCTCGTCCTGCGCCGCGGCCTCGGCCTGCAGCGCCGTCACCTCGGGGCGCTCGACCGCGACCCGCTCGAGCTGCGCCTGCAGGTCGGCGAGACGGGCCCGCGCCGGAGCGGGGTCGACGTCCGACCACTCCACCGCGGCGGCGCGCGCCACGGTCTCGACGACCGTGCGGCGGGCGGTGGCGACCGTCTCGGCGGCGTCCCACTCCGCGCGCGCCGCGTCGAGCGACTTCGTCAGCGCAGTGATCTCGGCCGTCAGCTCGGCGACCCGGCCGGTGTTGTCGAGGCCGATCCAGGAGCGGACCCGCCGGTCGTCCTTCGTCACCCGACGACGTGAGCCGGTGCGGAGGCCCGAGCGCGTCACGGCGCCCTTCGCCCCGACGGGCAGCGGGTCGTCGAGCGCCGACGCGTCGTCGACGCAGAGCACGCTGCGGTCGTCGACGACCTCGTCGCGCAGCCAGCCCACGAACGGGCTCGCCTCGTCGAACACGAGCATCGACGGCACGGTGCGCGCGACGGGCGTGCGCGTCGGCGTCAGGCCCGGCGTCGCGGGCACGAGGGTGACGCGGCCGCGCATGTCCTCCCGGTCGACGAAGCGGCGCACGGCGTCGAAGTCGTCGGGGTCGACGAGGAGGTGCGTGGCCAGGTCGCCGAGCACCCTCTCGATCGCGGTCGTCCAGTCGCGGTGCTCCGTGGCGACCTCGAACAGCTCGCCCGCGTAGGGCAGCCGGGCGACCGGCACGCCCGTGCCGTCGGCGATGCGCCGACGTCGCTCGACCGCGTCGTCGGGCACGTTGCTGCGGCGCCGCTCGAACGACTCCTTCTCGCGCTGGCGCTCGCCGACCGACCGCCGCGTCTCGGCGATCCGGGCCGCGAGGTCGCCGCGCAGTTCGTCGTGCTCGCGGCGGGCCGCCGCCTCCTCGGCCGCGAGCTCCGTCGCCCGCGTGCGCAGCGACTCCAGCTCGTCCGCGGTCGTGGGCACCGGCTCGCCGACGCCCTCGAGCGGGGCTGCGAAGCGGCGGTGCTCCTTCTCGACGCGACCGAGCGCCTCCCCGGCCCAGCGCACCTGCTCACGGAGCGAGTGCGAGGGGTCGCCGCCGAGGTCGGCGATCTGCGCCAGGGCCTGCTCGCGGGCACGGAGGGCGGCCTCCGCGGCCTCGGCGGCGCGCCTCCTCGTCTCGACGTGGCCGCGCTTCTCGGTCTGCACCCGGTCGACCTCGCCGCCGACCCAGCTGCCGACCGCCTCGGCCAGCCAGACGTCGAGCCGGCGCGGTTCGTCGTCGCCGCCGGCCAGCAGACGGCGCTTGGCGGTCGCGTCGTCGCCCGCGGTGCGCCAGCGCTCGGCGAGGCCCGGCACCGGCTCGAGCACGTCCAGCTTCCGCCGCGTCGTCTCGAACACGTCGTAGAGCTGCGACGCCTCGCGGTAGGTCGCCAGCGTCGTCTCCCACCGCGAGAGCGCCTTCGGCTGCGTCAGCACGAACTGCTTGAACAGCTCGTCGATCGAGAAGACGCCCTTCGACGCCTGCGCCCGCCGCAGCAGCGTCAGCGCCTTCAGCTGCGACTCGTCGCTGCCGCCGATGCCGAGCCGCGCGCAGAGCTGCACGCGGAGCTCGGGCTGTGAGTAGGTGACGAGGTCGTGCGCCGGGTCGACGAGCCGCGTGAGCGAGCTCTTCGTCAGCGGCGACGTGCTCGTCTCGTCGCGGCGGACGTCGGTCAGCCGGCTGAGGTCGAAGCGCCCGCGCACGAGCAGGTAGACGCTCGCCTGCGTGACGTCGTCCTGGCTGGCGGTGTCGGGGCCGATCCAGGCGAGGCGCACGGCGGTGAGGGTCTCGCCGAGCTCGGTGCTCCAGGTGATCGCGGCGCCGCTCGCGAACGACTCGCCCAGCGGGCGGAGGAACCGCGTCGTCGTGCGGTCGGAGTCGGCGTCGCGCACCTCGTCGGTCTTGCCCCGCGCGTAGCTGTAGACGGTGCGCTCGGAGCGCTGGCGCGAGTCGTCGCGGGCGGCCCGGTTGAACTCCTGCGGGTTCGGCATGATGACCGCGGCCATCGCGTCGAGCACCGTCGACTTGCCCCGCCCGGTCGGGCCGAGGATGGCGATGCCGCCCCGCCCCACGGGCATGCGGTGCAGGCCCGCGTAGCTGCCCCAGTTGAGCAGCTGCACGAGCTCGATGCGGTACTGGCCCGAGTGGAACATGCCGAGGTCGGGCGCGGCGTCGGGCTCGACGTCGACGTCGAGCGCGGGGGTGACGGGCGGCTCGGGCGTGGTGGCGGCCGTCGCGTCGGCGGCGACGGCAGGGGCGGTGCCGGCCTCGACGGGCGTGCGGGAGGCGCGGGGCGCGTCGGCGGGGGAGGCGGGGGTCATGCCTGGTCTGCTTCCGGGTCGAGGGGGAGGTCGAGCGGCAGGTCGAGGGCCGGGTCGGAGGCGCGGGGCGCGTCGTCGGGGGCGGGGGCGCCGTCCGCGTCGGCGCGGGGCGCGGCGGCGTCTCCGGAGCCCGGTGCGTCGCCGTCGTCCGGCTCGGCCTCGGGGTCGAGGTCGGTCATCTCGTCGGGCTCGTCCAGCTCGCCCGGAGCGGCGGCGCTCGCCGCGGGCGCACCGGCCTCCGGCTCGGCGCCCGCGGCCTCGAGGTACACGCGCTCGAAGTGCCGCAGCTGCTCGGGGCGGACGAGCGGCACGATCGCTGGGGCGACGACGAAGAGCGACGGGTCGTCGGGCTCGGGCTCGAGCAGGTCACGGGCGACCATCGCGGCGATCGCGGCGTCGACGCGGCGCAGGGCCCGCACCTCGTCGTGGGCGGTGTCGTCGTGGAACCGGCCGAGGAACTCGGCGACCTGGTCGCGCGAGACCACGACCGCGTCGTCGTCGCCGTCGGCGTAGGCGTGCTCGCGGCGCAGGAAGATGAGCAGGAACGACGCGTCACGCGACAGCGGCTTCTCGCGCCGCAGCAGCACGGGGGCGTCGTCGCCGCCGACCTGGCGCTTGAAGGCGACCTCGTAGCCGCGGTCGACCTCGAGCTCGAGGAACATCTCGGCCAGGCGGGCACGGATCTCGGGCTCGTGCGCCAGGAGGCCGGCCCACGCCTCCTTCTGCGTCGCGCGGCTGATGAAGCGGTGCGTCATCAGCGTGACCAGGGCCTTGCGGCCGGCGAGGGGGAGCTCGTCGGAGACGGGGCGGGCGGGGGCGTCATCGGAGTCGGGCGTCGCGTCGGTCGTCGCGTCGGCCGCCTCGCCGGGCGTCGCGTCGGCCGGGCGGAGGTCGTCGGTCGGTGCGGCGGTCATGCGGGGTCTCCCTGGAGGGTGCGGGCGGTGTCGTCGGGGGCGGGGGCGGGGGCGTCGGCGCCGGGCGGGGGTGCGTCCCGGGTGAAGACCAACCGGGGCAGCGTGACCTCGCGGGGGGCGCCTCCCCGCGGTGCTCCGGCCCCGGTGCCGGACGGGTCGTCGGGCGTCAGCACGACCGACTCGGTCTCGTCGGTGACGACGCCGCGCTCGACGGCGAGGTCGAGCATGCTCAGCACCAGCGCGAGACGGCGGAACTCGGGCTCGGTGGCGCGGTAGACGTCGGCGCTCGTGACCTCGTCACGGCCGTCGCCCTCGTCGAGCAGGCGGTCGATCGTCGCGGCGACCGCCGCCGGGCTGGTGCCCGCGGTGAGGCGGAGCGCGGCGCGGTCGGCGGCGGGCAGGGCGGCGTCGCCCTCGGCCACGCGCACCTCGACGGTGGGGCGGCCGCGCTCGCTCCAGAGCTGCACCTGGCTGACGTCGACGACGTCGACGGGGCCGAGGCCGAGCACGTCCTCGGGCAGCACGGCGGCGCCGGGGCGACGCTCGGCCCAGGCGGCGCCGGCGTGCAGGGCGCGCTCGGCGAGGGTCAGGAGGCGCTGGTGCTTCTCGGCGCCCGACCGGCTGAGGAAGCGGCGGAGCGACGACGTCCAACGCCCGTACGTCTCCTGCACGGACTGCTCCTCGGCGAGCAGCGACGAGATCAGCTGCTCGAGCTGCTCGCGCTGCCGCTCGGTGAGGTGCTCGGCGGCGCCGGGCTGCGAGAGCACCTTGTCGATGTCGGCGCGCATCACGTCGATCTCGCGTGACGAGAGCATCTGGGCGAAGCCGCGGTAGGCGCGGCCCTCGGGGGTCTGCTCGAGCAGGTCGTTCTCGCGGAGGTACTGCTCGACGAGCGCGCCCTTGCCGACGTGCTCGTGGGTCGCGCGGCGGGCGACCTCGCGGTGGCGCTGCTCGACCATGGCGCTGAGCTGGCGGAAGTCCTCGGGCAGCGACGCGGTCAGCCGCACGACCTCGCGCACCTGGCGCGACACGACGTCGGCGGTCGCGGGGACGGGGCCGTGCCGCTCGACCTCGTCGCGGCGGCGCTGCAGCTCGGCGATCTGCTCGTCGATCCGGGCGACCTGCGACGCGGGGTCGGGGTCGGCGAGGCCGGCGAGCTGGCGGACGGCGTGCGCGATGCTGCCGAAGCGGGCCTCGGAGACGGCGTTGTCGGCCTCGGCCAGCTCGCGGACGATGCGCAGCGCCTTGAAGGCGTGCGGCGAGAGGCGGTAGCGGGCCCGGGCGGCCTGGCCGTCCTCCTCGCCGGAGGCGCGGGTGCGGATCAGCCACCGGCTGTCGACCCAGCCGCGGCAGTAGTCCGCCGGGGTCTTGGCCTCGGGGAGGTCGGCGGTCTCTGCGGGGCCGGCGGGCGCCTCCCCGGGGGTGGTGTCGCTGGCGCTCGCCGTCTCGCCAGCCGCGGCCTCCGCGGCGTTCTCGGCCAGCGCCTCCGCGACGGCCTGGTGGAACCAGTCGGCCGAGACGGGGCCCTCGGCGCGCTCGAGGTGGCGGGAGAAGAGGGGGAGGATCCAGCGGCTGTTCGAGCTGCGCAGCAGGGCCCAGGTGGGGTCGGTGCCGAACACCTCGCGCACGCCGTCGCGGCTGAGGGCGTCGTGCCCCGACGGTTCTTCCACTGCCCAGCCTCCCTGATCGTCGACGGACGACGATACCGCGGGGGCGGTGGGGCGCCGGACGCGGGCGGCCCGCTCGGTGCCGTCACGGGGCCGTCGGGTGGCTCGTGGTGGGGTGCGGCGGGTCGGTGTCCTCATGGGCGGGTCGGCGCCGACCCGCCCAGAGGGACGTGGACCCGCCCCACTGCTCGGCGTCGCTGACGCTGACCCGCCCGGAGGGGCGCTGACCCGCCCGGGGGGACGCTGACCCGCCCGCACGGATCGTCGGGGCGGGCGCACGTGCTCGCCGCGTCGGGCCCCGAGCGGAGCACCTCGGCGACGTCGTCGCACCTCGGCCCGGATCGGCCGGCTACGCCGGCCCGACCCGCCACTCGATCTCGAGCGTCGACGCGTCGCCCGGCTGCAGGGTCTCGAGCGGCCCGAGCACCTCCAGCTCGACGAGGTGCGCCGAGGGGTGGAGCCCCTCCAGCGACGCGATCGGCTCGGCCGTCGGGCGCTGCAGCCAGACCTCGACCTTCGCGCCGCCGTCGGGCCAGGTGCCCGTCGTCGCGGGCGTCGTCGACAGCGCGAGCACGGGGCCGCCCTCGTCGTGCAGGGCGACCGGCCCCGAGGCTCCGGGGTAGCCCCGCTTGGCGACGCCGGTGCCGAGGGGCAGGACGACGTCGTGGCCGCGTCGGCCGCTGGGCAGCTCGCCCTCGTACGTGCCGAGGTCGAGCTCGTCGGCGGCCCGGTCGTGGGGCACGACCACCGACGACCCGGCGGACGGGGAGGCGGCGCCGGCGGCCGTGTCGGCCTGGCAGACCTCCCAGATCGCCCACCGCCGGGTCGTCGACGACACGTTCTCGAAGGTGACGTGCTGGTCGAGGCGCGTCGACCCGTCACGCACGGTGAACCGGCGCGTGACCCGCAGGCCCGAACGCGGGTCGTCGGGGCTGGTGAGCGTGACCACGACGACGGACTCGTCGACCGTCCACGACGCCGACCAGGTGCCCGAGTCGAGCACGGGGTCGGGCGGCCCGGCCCACTCGTCGGGGCCTGACCAGCCCTGGGGGGCGGGCCAGGTCTTCGATCCGCCGACGTTCGCCCAGGTCGACATGCCGCCGTCGCCGGTCGGCCAGGTCGAGACCGGCACGACCGGCCGCAGCGCGCCGTCGAGCAGGGCGGGGTCGCGCCAGAGCAGCTCCCGGCCGTCGTGCACGAGCGAGAGGAGGCGCCCCCCGCAGGTCGGCGCGAACGCGAGCGCTAGCTCGTCGGTCACGACCCTGATCAGCGGGAGGCCGCCGTGCTCGCCGGCGCCGACCGACTCGACCCGCACCGTCACGAGGCCGGGTGCCCGATCGTCGTGGCCCGGGCGGCGGGCTCCTCGCGCACCGGGGCGCCGGCCGGCACGAGCACGACCTTGCCGGTCGCGCCGGCCGCCGCGATCCGGTAGGCCTCGTCGGCGTCGGTGAGCGGCAGCGTGTGCGAGACGACGATCTGGGGGCTGAGGCCGCCCTCGGCGATCATGCGCGCGACGTCCTCCATGCCCTGGAGCGACGTCACCCACGACGCGGTGATCGTGAGCTGCTTGTGCAGCAGCGTGTCCGACACCTCGGTCTCGAGTCGACCGCCCTCGCCGAGCAGCCCCACCCGGCCCCACTCCGCCGCAGCCTCGACCGCGGTGAGGCGACCGGGCGTGCTGCCCGAGCAGTCGACCGTGACCTGGCAGCCCACGCCGTCGGTGAGCGCGAGCACGTTCTCGACGGCGTCGCCGTCGGCCAGCACGACGTCGTCGACGAGTCCGGTCGCGCGGACGAACTCGATGCGCTCGGCCGATCGCTCGACCCCGATGACGCGGCGAGCGCCGAGCATCCGCCCGAGCATGGCGGCGGCGAGGCCGACCGGGCCCAGGCCGACGACGAGCAGGTCTTCTCCGCCGTGGACGCCCGTGCGGCGGAGGCCCTCGTAGGCCGTGCCGAAGCCGCAGGCGATCAGCGCGCCGTCGACGTACGAGAGTCCGTCGGGCAGGGGCACGCAGGTCGACTCGTCGACCAGCACGTACTCCGCGTGGCCGCCGTCGCGCTGCCAGCCGTACGACGCCTTGTGCGGCTGGTCGGTGCAGCTGATGAAGTAGCCCGCGCGGCAGTTGCGGCACCGGCCGCAGCCCTGGATGTGGTAGACGATGACGTCGTCGCCGACGCCGAAACGGGTGACCCCGGGCCCCGACGACACGATGCGCCCGCACGGCTCGTGGCCCGCGACGACGCCTTTGTAGGCGGGGGCGCCGTCGAGGCCCTTGTGCGTCTTGTAGCCGTTGTAGATGAAGCCGATGTCGCTGCCGCAGATGCCGCTCGCGCCGACCTGCACGAGCACCTGCCCGGGGCCGGGCGTCGGCACGTCGTGCGTCCGCAGCTCGGCGGTGCCGTCGCCGGGCAGGAACACGCCCTGCATGGTGCCGGTGGGCGAGGAGGCGCGGGTCGCGGCCTCGGGGGAGGGGACGGTGGTGGTCATGGCCTAGCTCTCTTCGATCGACCCGCGCTTGCGGGAGAGGGTGACGTTGAGCAGGACGGCGAGCACGATGATCACACCGCGCACGACGCTCTGGAGGAAGGAGTCGACGCCGAGCAGCACGAGCCCGTTGCCGATCAGCGTGATGAAGATCACGCCGAGGAAGGTGCCGACGAGGCTGCCGCGCCCGCCCGACATCGCGGTGCCGCCGATCACGACCGCGGCGATGACGTCGAACTCGAGGCCGTTGGCCGCACCGGCGTTGCCCGAGCCGAGGCGGGCGGCGAGCAGCACGCCGCTCAGGGCACCGAGCATGCCCATGATCGCGAAGAGCAGCACCCGCACCCGGGCGACCTTGATGCCCGCGAGCCGGGCCGCCGCGGCGTTGCCGCCGATGGCGAAGACCGAGCGGCCGAAGGCCGTCTTGCGGGCGACGAAGGCGAAGACCAGGAAGGCGACGATCATGATGACGGCCGGGGTCGGCACGCCGAGCACGGTGCCGGTGAGGAACGGCATGACCGGCTCGTCGAGGGGCAGCGGCACGGGCAGCGCGTCGGTGCTGAACTGGCCGAGGCCGCGCAGCACGCTCCAGAGCCCGAGCGTCGCGATGAACGACGGCACGAGGAAGCGGGCTCGCAGCACGCCGGCGAGGGCGCCCCAGCCCGCCCCGACCACGAGCGTGATCAGGATGGCGAGCAGCGCGGGCAGCCCCCATTGCGTCATCGCCACGGCGACGATGACCGACGACAGGGCGACGGCCGGGCCGGTGCTCACGTCGATCTCGCCGGCGATGATCACGAGGGTCATGCCCGTCGCGGCGATGCCGATCAGCGCGGCGTCGCGGAGCAGCCCGCTCTGGTTGGCGACGGTGAAGAAGCCCACCGCGTTGAACATCAGGTAGAGGTACAGCACGACGATCGCGACCAGCAGGCCGACGATGTTGACGAGGGTCGTGTTGCGACGGAACGCGTCGCGGACGCGGCCGACGGCGCCGCCGCGGGGGCGGCCGCCGGGCGTGGCCGAGGTGGTGGTGGGGTCGAGCGTGGAGGTCATCGGGTCGTCCTTCTTCAGCTCGAGACCATGGAGGCCTGGAGCAGCACGGGCAGGGAGATGTCGGGGGCGCGGTACTCCTCGCGGAGGCCGCCGTCGCGGAGGACGAGCACGCGGTCGCAGGCCAGGGGCAGCTCCTCGATCTCGCTCGAGACGAAGACGACGAGCTTGCCGGTGTCGGCGACGGCGCGCATGATCTCGTAGATCTGCGCCTTCGCCTCGACGTCGACGCCCCGGGTGGGCTCGTCGAGGAGGAGCACGCGGCTGTCGGCGTGCAGCCAGCGGGCGATGACCGCCTTCTGCTGGTTGCCGCCGCTGAGGGTGCTGATCGGGCGCGAGAGGTCGTGGGCCTTGATGCTGAGCCGGTCGGCGAGCGCCTTCGTGGCGGTGGCGATCGCCCCGGCCGACAGCGCGCCTCCCCGGGTGACCCGGCCGAAGTCGCTCATGACGATGTTCTCGTCGATGCCGAGGCCGGGCACGACGCCGCGGCCCTTGCGGTCCTCCGGGGTCATGCCGACCCCGAGGGCCAGCATGCGGGAGGCGGTGGGCCGGTCGACGACGGAGCCCGCGATCGAGACGGTGCCGCCCGTCGCCGGCCGGAAGCCCGCGATCGCCTGGAGCAGCTCGGTGCGCCCGGAGCCGAGGAGCCCCGCGATGCCGAGCACCTCGCCGGCCCGGCCCTCGAAGCTGACGCCCCGGAGCTTCGGGGCCACGTCGAGGTCGTCGACGCGGAGGAGCACCTCGCCCGAGGTGACCGGTCGCGTCGCGACGGCCCGCTGTTCGGGGTCGGCGCCGATCATCAGCTCGATGATGTGGGCGGTGTCGCTGCCCGCGATGGAGACGGTCTCGACGACCTTGCCGTTGCGCATCACGGTCGCGGTGTCGGCGATCTGACGGATCTCGTCCATCCGGTGGCTGACGTAGAGCACCGCGACGCCCTGGGCGGCGAGCCGCTTGACGGTGTCGAGCACGAGGTCGACCTCCGCCGCCGCGAGCGCGCTCGTCGGCTCGTCGAGGATGAGCAGGCGCGGGTCGTCCTGCAGGGCACGGCCGATCTCGACGATCTGCTGCTGGGCGAGCGTGAGCCCGGCGACCTCGGCGTGCACGTCGATGTCGGCCCCGAGGCGCTCGAAGGTCGCGCGGGCCCGCTCGACCATCGCGCGGGTGTCGATGCCGAACCGGCCGCGGGGCCAGCGGCCCATGGCGAGGTTCTCGGCGACGGTGACGCCGGGCACGAGGCTGAGCTCCTGGTAGCACGTGGCGACGCCCGCGGCGGAGGCGGCGGTGACGCCGCCGTCGCGGAGCGGCTGCCCGCCGAGCAGGACCTCACCGGCGCTGGGGGTCTCGACGCCGCTGAGCAGGCGGATCAGCGTCGACTTGCCGGCGCCGTTCTGGCCGAGCAGGGCGCGGACCTCGCCGGCGTGGACGGCGAAGTCGACCCCGTCGAGGGCGGTGACGCCGGGGTAGACCTGGCTGACGCCGCGGGCCTCGGCGATGGGGGCGCCGCGGTCGCGGGCGGGATCGAGCGGCGCGATCGGGGTGTCGGCTGTCGACTCTGACAAGGGGATCCTCCGGGGATCGGGTGGTGGTGGATGAGAGGGGCGACGGTGAGCCCGGCGGGGGCCGGGCTCACCGTGCCGATCACGGGAGACCGTCGGGGTGGGTCTCGGTCCACCCGGCCGCGTCGGCGGGCAGGTAGAGGTCGATCGGCGCCGCGACGACCTTCTCGTCGGGGGTCTTCCCGTCGATGGCGTCCTGCGCGGCGGCGAAGGCGAGCTTGCCCGCCTCGATGCCGCTGATGTCGACGACGGCCTTGAGCACGGAGCCGTCGGCGAGCTCGGCCGCGATGTCGGACGTCATGTCGGAGCCGAAGACGGCGACCTGACCGGTGAGGCCGCGGGTCTGGACGGCCTTGTAGGCCCCGACGGTCGCGCCGCCGGCCTCGCCGTAGAGCCCGTCGAGGTCGGGGTTCGCGCTGAGCATCTGCTCGGCGGTCGAGACCGCCTGGTCGACCTCGGCGCCCTCCTGGTTCGCGACGAAGACCGTGCCGGGCAGCGCTGCGGTCAGGGCCTCGGAGAAGCCCTTGAAGCGCTGCTGGCAGACCTCGTACTGCTCGCAGTTGATGACGCCCATCTTCGGGGCCGTGATGCCGGCCTCGGTGAAGTACGCCGCCGCCTGCGTGCCGAGGTCGCCGCCGAACTTCAGCGGGTCGCCGAGCACCCAGGCCGTGACGTACTGGTCGACGGCGTCGTCGCTGACGCAGGTGTTGTAGCAGATGACCGGGATCCCGGCCTCGCTGGCCTGGCGCACCGCGGGCACGCTGCCGTCGGTCGAGACCGCGGACATGATGATCGCGCTGACGCCGGAGGAGGTGAGCGTGTTCATGAACGAGCTCTCCTTCGAGACGTCGCCCGCCGAGGTCGACTCGAGGAAGTCGACCTTCTTCGAGTCGGCGTCCGCCGCGTCCTGGACGCCCTTCTTGACGCCGCCGTAGAAGCCCTGCGAGTCGAGGTAGAGGGCGCCGATGCGCTCGGCGCCGCCCTCGCCGCCGTCGGCGCTGGGGATGGAGCAGCCCGCGAGGGCGGCGGCCGCCGCGAGGAGCGCGGCGGCGGAGAGGACGCGGCGTCGCGCCCTCGGCCTGATCGGTGTCGACATGGTGGTCATGGTTCCTTCCTAGGGGCGCCCGGCGTCGTCGCCGGACGTGACCGCGGGGGCGGTCGGGTCGGGGGTGGTGGGGTCGACGGGGGAGGGCTCGTGGCCCAGCCCCGTCCACAGCTCGGCGACCACGTGGCGCAGCCGGGTGACCTCGGCGTCGCGCCCCTGCTGCGGGTCGTCCTGGAAGAGCAGCATCGTGGGCAGCGAGGTGGCGAAGTAGTCGACCTCGGCCGGGGTGGCGGCCAGCTCGTCGACGAACGCGTCGAACCGGCGGAGCAGGGCCCGCGCCTCGTCGTCGGCGCCGAGCCTGGTCAGGGCGGTGACCGACGCGGCGCTCCGCTCGGTGAAGGCCTGGGCGGCCATGCCGGCGAAGTCGCCCGTGGCGTCCGCCGCCTGCCGCCAGGCCCACCGGGCGGCGTCGTCGTCGCAGCGGGCGGCGAGGGCGTCGCCGAGGGCGAGGTGGAGCTCCGCCGTCGTCTGCAGGGGGTGGCGCGCCTCGCCCAGGGTCGTCGGGGGCTCGAGCGCGGCGACGACGTGGTCGTGCGCCGTGTCGGCGTCGTCCGCGGCGAGCGCTTCGCGGGCGGCCGCCAGCGAGGCGGCCTCCCAGGCGCCGAGCACCTGGCCCTCGCCGCCCTCCCAGGGCTGGAACCGACGAGCGCGCACCGCGGCGAGGGCGTCGTCATGACGGCCGACGGCGGTGAGCAGCCGGGCGCGGACGACGCTGAGGTCGTCGCGCTCGAGCACGAGGGCCGACTGCCGTTCGAGGGCGTCGAGTCGCTCGGCCGCGGGCACGCCACGGCGCTCGGCGAGCTGGTCGCTCTCGAAGAGCAGGCGCGAGTCGTCGGGCCGGAGCTGGCGGGCCGCGGCGTAGTGCTCGGCCGCTGCCTCGGGGTCGTGGGCGACGTTGTAGGCGGCCACGCCGAGGTTGCGCTCGACGACCGCGGCCTGGGCGTCGTCGAGGTCGCCCTGGAGGGCCCGACGCCACGCGTCGGCGGCGTCGGCGCCGCGGCCGTGGGCGTAGTACCAGCTGCCGAGCAGCGACCAGGCGAGGCCGTCGGCCGGCACCACCTGCACGGCCTCGAGCAGCACGGTGACGTCGTCGAGCCGCGACGGCAGGCAGCGGGTGGCGTCGACGGCGTGCAGCGAGACGAGGGCGCGGCGGGCCTCGGCCGTGCGGCCGGCCCGGGCCAGCAGGGAGGCGCGGTGGTAGCCGAGCAGGGGGCCCACGTTCACCTGGCCCTGCGCGGCGCGGGGGAGCTGCGCCTGGGCGAGGTCGAGCACCGAGAGGGCCTCGTCGAGGTACCCGGCCGAGCCGTACTCGAGGGCGACGTCGAGGAGGGTGGGGGAGTCGTCGGAGAGGACCCGGCCGGCGAGGTGGCGGGCCCACTGGTCCAGCGGGTCGAGCGCGAGCGTCTCGTGCAGCAGGTCGTCGGCCTCCTCGCGTCGGTCGAGGTCGCGGAGGGTCAGGACGAGGAGGTCGCGGGCCTGCAGGTTGTCGGCGTCGCGGCGCAGCACAGCGCGGAGCAGCTGCTCCGCGGTGGCGGGGTCGGAGCGGCCGAGGAGGCGCGCACGGGCCAGCGAGGCGGGCCCGGCCCAGGCGGCGTTCCAGGCGGACTTCGCCAGCGCCTCCTGCGCCTCCGCCCCGCGGCCGAGACGGGTGAGGGCGAGGCCGAGCCGGTAGAGCGGCTCGCCGTCGGCGGGGTTCGGTGCCCAGGCCAGCTGGCGCGTCACGGCCGTGCGCAGCAGGTCGAGCGCCTCGCCCCAGCGGGCGGAGTCGTGCAGGAGCGTCGCCAGCGCGACGTTGACCCGCACGTCTCCGGGGTCGCGACGGAGCGCCTCCCTCCAGTACGGCTCGGGCGACCGGGTCGCGTGGCGGTACTGCTGCAGGTACTGGCCGACGAGGAAGAGCTCGTCGACGGTGGCGACGTCGGCGGGGGCCGGCGGAGCGACCGCGGCGGCCGGGGCGTCGACGGTGCCCGTGCCGTCGGTGCCGTCGGTGCCGTCCGCGCCGGCCTCGGCGTCGAGCTGGGCGGCCACGCTGCGGCCGTCGACCGCGACGAGCACGCGCCCCTCGGCCCGCGCCTCCACCAGGACGTCGTCGAGCACCGTGCCCTCGGGCAGCGGGCGGTCGAGCACCGCGGGCGAGCCGGGTGCGACGGCGACGCGGTGCTGGTCGAGCACCCGGCCGTCGCGGGCCCGGACGACGACGTCGACGGCGGGGTGGGCGTGCGTCACGGCGAGGCCGACGCGGAGCACCGCGGGCCCCTCCTCGGGCAGGTCGACACGCAGCGCGGCGTCGCGCGTCGCCTGGTGAGCCGGGCCGATCTCGGTGATCGGGTACCAGAACTGGCTGAAGGTCTTCGTCTCGCCGGGCGTGAGGAAGGAGAAGTCGGGCTGGTTGTCGGTGTACACGCCGGCCATGAGCTCGACGTAGGGGCCGTCGCCGTCGGTGAGGTTGTCGTCCCAGGCCCAGCCGAAGGGAGCATTACCCCACGTCCACTGCTTCTTGCCGGGGGAGATCGCCCGATCGGCCCAGTGGACGAAGCCCGCCCGACGGCCGTGGTCGTAGCCGCCGAAGAAGTCGTCGTCGGTGTGCGTGACCATGTACGAGGTCGGCACCGGGATGTTGCGGTACCAGTCGAGCCGGTCGCCGTCGGGGTGGTCGGCGTCGACGCGCCCCGGGTAGTCGACGCCGTAGTACTCGCCGGCGACGCGGGGGAAGTCGACGACGGCGCGCTTCGCGTGGTCGGCCACGTGGCGGACGTCGGTCGGGAAGAACGACTGGTAGTCGTCGTTGACCGCGGCGGCGACGTTCGCCCACCAGAGGAAGGTCTGCGTCTCGTCGCTGCGGTTGAAGAGCCGCACGCGGGCCTCGATCAGCGAGGAGCCGGGGCGCAGGCGGATGCCGTGCATGCCCTTCATCCGTGCGAAGGGGTCGTGGTCGGAGCACCACACGGTGACGGCCCCGTCGGCCTCGCGCTCGATCGACACGTCGGTGGGGAGGAACGTCGCGGGGCGGTGGTGCTGGGGCCAGTTGAACTCGACGCCGCCGGAGATCCAGGGCCCGGCGAGGCCGACGAGCGCGGGCTTGACGACGTTGTTGCGGTAGAAGATGTCGTAGTCGGCCGTCTTGTCGTAGGCCACGTGGATGCGGCCGCCGAGCTGCGGCAGGACGACGAGGCGCAGCCACTCGTTCTCGAGGTGCACGGCGTCCCACGCGTGGGGCCGCTTCTCGGCCTCGATGCGCTCGTGGAACGGCAGCGGGAAGACCCGCCCGGACGATCCTTGGTAGACCCGGGAGTCGAGGAAGGCCGGGTACCTGTCGGGTTCGCCCGGCAGGTAGGTGTCGACGACGAGGGGCTCCGACCAGGCGGCGACGCCTGCCGAGGCCTGGTCAGCGGGCACGGGGGGAAGAGTCAACCTCGACTCGGCGGTGAGCATGGGGCCAGCGTACGGAGCCGACCCGCGCCTCCGGAACGCCCGATCCACCGGCGTCCCTGGACGAAACGACGATCGCCGGCCATCATCGAACCATGACCATCGAGGACGGCTTCCCCGGGCAGCGGCTGCTCGTCATGCCCCGACAGGCGGTGCGCACCGCCCTCACGCAGCCGGGCACGTCGCACCTGGTCGTGACCGACGCGGGGTACTTCCCCGAGGCCCGGGCGCACGGCATGGCCCGCCCCGCCGGGGTGCCGCAGAGCGTCGTGCTCGTCTGCGTGCGCGGCGGCGGCTGGTGCGAGGTCGGCGGCGTGCGGCACGTCGTCAGCGCCGGGCAGGTCGTCGTCGTGCCGCCCGAGACGGCGCACGAGTACGGCTCGGACGACGCGGCGCCCTGGACGCTCTGGTGGCTGCACCTCGACGGGTGCGACCTCGCCGAGTTCCTCCGCGTCGCCGGCCTGACCGCGTCGGCGCCGGTGCGGCAGCTCACCGACGTCTACCGCGTCGTTGCGCTGATCGAGGAGGTCGTGCAGGCGATGGAGCGCGACCAGACCTTCGCCAGCGTGCTCGCCGCGTCGGGCGCCGCGTGGCACCTCATGGCCCTGCTCTGCTCGGAGCGGCGGGTCGGCAGCCCGCGGGAGTCGGCGGTCGAGCAGGCGCAGGACTACCTGCGCAAGCACGTCACCGACCGCGTCTCGGTCGAGGAGCTCGCGGCCCTCGCCCGGCTCAGCCCGTCGCACTTCGCGGCGCGCTTCAAGGCGGAGACCGGGTCGACCCCGCTGCGGTACCAGACGCAGCTGCGCATGGCG
Organism: Frigoribacterium sp. NBH87; assembly: GCF_014217665.1. Classification (NCBI taxonomy): domain Bacteria; kingdom Bacillati; phylum Actinomycetota; class Actinomycetes; order Micrococcales; family Microbacteriaceae; genus Frigoribacterium; species Frigoribacterium sp. NBH87. The sequence continues at coordinate 642,001 of NZ_CP043650.1, read as the reverse complement.
CGGGCCCGGGAGCTGCTCGACACCACCGACCTGCCGGTCGGGCTGGTGGCGGAGCGGGTGGGCTACGTCGACCCCTTCTACTTCTCGCGCCAGTTCAAGGCGGTGCACGGGTCGACGCCGGTCGGGTACCGGGCGCAGCGGAAGGGCTGAGGTCAGGGCCGGGCCGGCCCGCACAGGGCGGGCGGCGCCGTCCTCAGGCCGCGGGCAGCGCCCCCGCGACCACCCGCCCGCGGGCGACGACCGCGACGATCGCGTCAGGGTCGAGCGCCGCCGCGTCCTCCCACGGGCGCCCGCGCAGCAGCACGAAGTCGGCGGCGGCCCCGACGGCCACGCGGCCGAGCTGCGTCGACCGGCCGATCGCCGCCGCCGCGCGCGACGTGCCCGCCCGGAGCACCCGCTCGGGCGACCAGCCGAACACGTCGCCCATCCGCCGCAGCTCGCGCATCTGGTCGCCGAACGCGACGTGGAACCCGTTGGCGTCGGTGCCGAGCACGAAGTCGACGCCGACCTCGGCGGCGGCGCGGAACGCAGGGTCGCGGGTCGCGACGAGCGCGGCCGCCGTCTCGCGCTGCTCGGCCGAGACGGGCACCGAGCCCTCGGCGATGGCGTCGTTGATCAGCAGCGTGGGGGCGATGGGCAGCCCGGCCGCCACGACCTGCCGGGCGAGGTCGCCGTCGAGCTGTGTGGCGTGCTCGATCGAGTCGACGCCCGCGCGGAGGGCCACGCGGATGCCCTCGGCGGTGTGGGCGTGGGCCGCGACGAGCAGGCCGAGCGCGTGCGCCTCGTCGACGATCGCGTCGATCTCGGCGCTCGTGTGGTTGCGCCAGGAGGGGGCGTCGCCCTCGGAGAGCAGCCCGCCGCTCGTCGCGATCTTGATGCCCGTCGCCCCCGCACGCGCGTGCGTCCGCACCAGGGCCCGGCAGGCGTCGACGCCGTCGGCGGTGGGCTTCCGGAGGCGCGGGTCGACCCCCGGGGGCACGAACATGTCGCCGTGCCCTCCCGTCATGCTCACCATGCCGTGCGCGAGGATCCGCGGCGCCTCGACGAGCCCCGCCTCCACGGCGCGCGCCAGCGAGAACTGCACCTCGTCGGCCGACAGGTCGCGCAGGGTGGTGACCCCGCCGGCCAGGGCACGCCGGGCGTGGGCCAGGCCGTGCAGCACCTGCTCGGTGGGGGGCGTCACGAGCGGCCAGGTCAGGAACCCCGAGGAGGCGCCTCCCGCGTTCCCGATCAGGTGGACGTGGGTGTCGACGAGGCCGGGCACGAGCGACAGCCCCTCGAAGCGGGCCGACGGCTCTGCCGGCTCCACCTCGGTGACCACGGCGTCCGTCGCGATGCCGGGCCGCGCGGGGCCCCAGCTGACGGTGCTCGGGCCGAGGGCGCCGTGGCCGTCCCAGACGTCGACGCCGGCGAGGGAGGTGGGGGAGGCATGGTGGAGCACGGTGGGTCCTCGAGAGGTCGGGGGAGCAGGAGCAGGAGCAGGGGCAGTGGCAGTGGCAGGACGGGCCGGGCGGTGTCAGCTGCGGCGCGTGCGTCGCGGCACCAGCCGCCCGAGCGCCGCCGGGGGCCGCATGCGGGTGCCGGCGACGACCAGCACCGCCAGCGTCACGACGTACGGGGTCGCGCTGGAGACCGCGGCGGGCAGCGGCACCGCGACGAACACGACGAGCAGCACGACGCCCACGACCAGGGGCGGCAGGCCCTCGCGCAGCTTCCGGCCGGGCACCGTGCGGCGCAGCCGCAGCAGGCCGAGGGCCGTGAAGACGACGGCGAGCACGAGCACGAGCGCCCGCAGCGTCTCCGGCCGGCCGATGCCGACGGCGTCGCTGACGCCGAAGAGGGCGGCGCCGAAGAACACGCCCGACGGCGTCCAGTTGCCGAAGATCAGCGTCGCGAGGCCGATGAAGCCGCGGCCGGCGGTCTGGTTCTCGATGTAGCCCTGCGAGATGAGGGTGAGGTAGCCGCCCGCGAAGCCGGCGAGCCCCGAGCCGACGAGCACCGCGATCCAGCGCGTGCGGTGCACGCTGCCGCCGAGCGCCTGCAGGGCGGCGGGCTCCTCGCCGGCGGCGCGCCAGCGGAGGCCGAACGGCGTCTTCCAGAGCACCCACGCGACGACGGGGATGATCAGCAGGCCGATCACCGCGGCGAGCGAGACGTCGCGGGTCAGGCCCCCGACGAGGCCGCCGACCTGGGCGACGACGGGCAGCTCGGAGGCCTCCATGGCACGGCTGAGGTCGGGCGTGCCGAGGCCGCCGCTGACGAACGGCAGCGACAGGTGCGGCACGTCCGCGCCGATGCGGGGCGACCGCGCGATGGTGCCGCCGTCCATCCCGCTGAAGACGATGTCGGAGGCGAAGCGCGCGACGGCCGCCGCGATGACGTTGATCGAGACGCCGACGATCAGCTGGTTGATGCCCATCTCGATGCAGAGCACCGCCATCAGCACCCCGAAGACGAGCCCGCCGGCGACGCCGCCGACCAGGGCGGCCCAGGGGCCCGCGACGGCGCCGAGGAGGCCGGCCGTCCACGTGCCGCCGATCATCATGCCCTCGAGGCCGACGTTGATGACGCCCGAGCGCTCGGAGAGGAGGCCGCCCATCGCGACGACGGCGATCGGCACGGTCAGCCGCAGGGCCGAGCCCCAGGTCGCCGACGCCGTGATGCCGGGGGCGTCGGCCAGGTAACGGGCGAGGATGAGCAGGCCGAGGCCGAGCAGGGTCCAGCGGAGCGCGGCGCGCACGTGGCGCGCGGACGGGCGGAGGCGGTCGACGGAGGCGCGGGCGGGCCCGGCCCCCGAGGGGGTCACGGCGGCGAGGGGATCGGTGCCGGTGCTCATCAGGAGGCTCCTCCGGTCGGGGCGGCGTCGGGGGTGCGGGCGGCCCGGAGGCGGCGGCGCACGGCGGCGGCGAGGGCGACGCGCTGGTCGACGCGCTCGGTGAGCCAGTACCCGACGGCCGACGAGAGCAGCACGACGGCGAGGAAGACCTGGCCCACCTCGGTCGGCAGCTGCACGAGGCCGAGCACCTGGCTGCTGCGCTCGACGAAGGCGAGCACGAACGCGCCGAGCGCCATGCCGATCGGGTGCTGGCGCCCGAGGAGGGTCGCCGCCAGCCCGGTGAACATGAGGTCGGTCGGCAGCGTGCCGTCGAAGCGGCCGGCGACCGAGAGCACGTGGGGCAGCCCGACGAGCCCGGCGACGGCGCCGCTGACGAGCATCGCCTGGACGATCTTGCGGTCGACCCGGATGCCGGCCGACTCGGCCGCCTCGGGCGACCGGGCCGCGACCCGGAGGCCGTAGCCGAAGAGGCTGCGGTCGACGACGAGGTGGTACACGACGCCGACCAGCACGGCGACGACGACGAAGCTCGAGACCGCTCCCTGCCCGCTGCCCGTGCCGGGCAGGGCGGGCATCAGGCCGCCGGCGTCGATCATGGCCGTGCCGGTGTTCTGCCCGCCGCCGGACCGGAAGACGCCGCTGAGCAGCACGGCGACGACGGTGGTCGCGACCGCGTTGAGGAGGATGGAGGTGATGACCTCGTTGACGCCGCGGTGGATCTTGAGCAGGGCGGGGATGAGGGCCCAGCCGGCGCCCACGGCGCAGGAGATCAGCAGGGTCAGCGGCAGGCGCACCGCCAGGGGGAAGGGCAGCGACGCGGCGGCCACCGCGCCGGCCAGGGCGGCCATGCGGTACTGGCCGTCGACGCCGATGTTGAAGAGGCCCATCCGCACCGCGAAGGCACCCGCGACCGCGGCGAGGTAGAGCGGCACGGCCGAGTCGAGGCTCGCGACGAGCGACGCCGGCTGCGTGCCGTACGACCACATCACCGAGAAGGCGCTCGACGCGCTGTAGCCGCCGACGGTGAGGAAGAGGGCGGTGACCGCGAGGGCCAGCAGCACCGAGACGACGGGCCCGGCCGCGGTGACGACGACGCGACGCATCAGCTCGCCCCTCCCGTCGCGGGGGCGTGGGCGCCGGTCATGTGTTCTCCCAGGTCGAGGGCGGTGACGTGTCGGGGGTCGAGCTCGGCGACGACGCGGCCGCCGTACATGACGAGCAGCCGGTCGCTGAGGGCGAGCAGCTCGTCGAGGTCGGCCGAGACGAGCAGCGTGCCGAGGCCGGCGTCGCGGGCCTCGACGAGTTCGCGCCAGACGGCGCTCTGCGCGCCGACGTCGACGCCGCGGGTCGGGTGCGCTGCCACGAGCACGGTCGGGTCGGAGCCGAGCTCGCGGCCGATGATGAACTTCTGCTGGTTGCCGCCGGAGAGCGCCCGGGCGCGGGTCGACGGGGTGCCGCCCCGCACGTCGAAGCGCCGGATGATCTCGGCGGCCGCCGCCGTGGCGGCCGAGCGGCTGAACCACCAGCCCCGACGGATCGGTGCCCGGCCCTGGTAGCCGAGCGCGGCGTTCTCGGCGAGGCTCAGGTCGAGCACGACCCCGTCGCGGTGGCGGTCCTCCGGGATGTACGCGAGCCCGAGCGCGCGGCGCTCGCGGGTGGGCAGGTCGTCGATGACGCGCCCGCCGAGCGACACGCTGCCCGTGTGCTCGACCCGGCCGAGCAGCGCGGCCAGCAGCTCCGACTGGCCGTTGCCCTCGACGCCCGCGACGCCGACGACCTCGCCCCGGCGCACGGTGAGCGACAGGTCGTCGACCAGGGGGCGCTCGCCGGGTCGGCCGACGGTGAGCCCCTCGACGGCGAGCACGACGTCGTCGCCCGGCGGCGTGCTGCGCGGCTCCACCGTCGGCATCGCGACCTCGACCATGAGCCCGGCCAGCTCGCGCGGCGTGGTCTCGGCCGCGGTCGTCCGCCCCACCACGCGCCCTGCCCGGATGACCGTGATGTCGTCGGCGAAGGCGAGCACCTCGTCGAGCTTGTGCGAGATGAAGACGACGGAGGCGCCCCTCGCGGTGAGCGCGCGGATGGACGCGAAGAGCGCGGTCGCCTCCGACGGCACGAGCACGGCCGTGGGCTCGTCGAGGATGATGACGCGGGCCTCGCGCCAGAGCACCTTGAGGATCTCGACCCGCTGCCGGTCGCCGACGCCGAGGTCGGACACGAACGCATCGGGGTCGACGTCGAAGCCGTTGGCCGACGCCAGCTCGCCGACGCGTCGGCGGGCCGCCGCCGCGTCGATGCGCCAGGCCGAGCCGGGCTCGTCGGCGAGGACGACGTTCTCCCACACGCGGAGGGCGCCCGCGAGGAGGAAGTGCTGGTGGACGATGCCCACGCCGGCCTGCTGGGCCTGGCGCGGCGAGCGGAAGTCGTGCGCGACTCCCTCGACCTCGACCGTGCCCTCGTCGGGGCGCTCCTCGCCGGCGAGCACCTTCATCAGGGTCGACTTGCCGGCCCCGTTCTCGCCGACGACGGCGTGCACCGTGCCGGGGCGCACGAGGACGTCGATCCGGTCGTTCGCGGTGAGCGTCCCGAAGCGCTTGACGATCCCGGTCAGCCGGACCGCCGCCTCCTGCGCCCCCACGGTCTCAGAGCGCCGTCGGGACGGTGACGTCGCCGTCGACGACGGCCGTCTTCGCCGCCTCGAGCTGGTCGGCGATGCCGTCGACGAAGCCGCCGCTCGTCGAGTAGCCGACGCCGCCGGTCTCCAGGTCGAAGACCTGCTCGCCGGGCTCGAGGCTGCCCTCGTCGAAGGAGGTGATGACGTCCTTGACCGCCACGTCGACGTTCTTCAGCGCCGAGGTGAGGATGAACGGCTTGATGTCGTCGTCGACCTGCGCGTACGCGTCGCCGTCGACGCCGATCGCCCAGACCTTGGCGGAGTCGGTGCTCGCGGCCGCAGCCTGCTCGTAGACGCCCTGGCCGGAGCCGCCGGCGGCCGCGTAGACGACGTCGGCGCCGCCGGCGTACATCGAGGCGGCGGCCTCCTTGCCCTTGGTCGGGTCGGAGAACCCGGTGAAGTCGCCGAGCGGCGAGAGGTAGGTGGAGTCGACGACGACGTCGGGGTCGACGCTCTTCGCCCCGGCCTCGTAGCCGACGAAGAAGTTCTGGATCGACGGCTGGTCGACGCCGCCCACGAAGCCGATGTGGCCGGTGGTCGAGGTCAGCGCGGCGGCCACCCCGACGAGGTACGACGACTCGTTCGCGGCGAACGAGATGGTCGTCACGCCGTCGATCTCGGTGCCGATGTCGGTGTCGACGTCGACGAACGCCGTGTCGGGGTGCTCGGTGTCGCCCATCGGCTGGGCGAACTGGAAGCCGATGCCGACGGCGAGGTCGGCGCCCTGCGAGACGGCGAGGTCGAGGCGGTCCTGGTAGTCGTCGGTGTTCGGGCTCGACAGCTCGAGGGGGTTGAAGCCCAGGTCCTCCTGCGCCGCGGTGAAGCCGGCGTAGCCGCCGTCCATGATGGAGTAGTCGCCCGTCGTGCCGTAGAGCAGCGCGACCGTCGCGGCGTCGGGGTCGGCCGAGGGGGCCGTCGCGGCCGTCTGGCCGGAGCAGGAGGCGAGGAGGAGCGTGGCGCTGAGCGCGGCTCCCGAGACGATCAGGAGGCGACGGGGGCGACGCAGGGGCATGGGGTGCTCCGGTTCTGTGAACGTTTTCACGGCAGGTGGCCTCGGGCGCTCGCAGGATCGGCTCCGAGGGGGTGCAGGGGTGCTGCAACCGTAGACCCGCTCGTGTTACCGACGTGTTTCGGGGACGTAAGGAGTCGGGTAAACGTTCTCAGCGACTCCCGCGTCCGTGGCACGCTGGCGACATGACCCCCGCAGCTCCCGGCGCCGCTCCGGTGCCCGTCGACCTCGTCGTCCGTCGCGTGACCGTGCTCGCGCCGACCGTCCGGCCGCCGGTCGGGTACCCCGACCTCGACCCCGGCGACCCCGGGCGACCAGCCCCGGCCGTGTTCGTGGCCGACCAGGCGATCGGCGTCACGGGCGGAGTCATCGCCTGGATCGTGCCCGACGCCGACCTCGGCCCGGCCGACCTCGCCGGCGCCCGGGTGGTCGACGCGCCGGGCCGCGTCGCCATCCCCGGCCTGGTCAACGCCCACAGCCACTCGTCGATGACCTTCTTCCGGGGCTCCGCGGAGGACGTGCCCACCGCCTCCTGGTTCAACGACCACATCTGGCCGATGGAGGTCAACCTCACCGACCGCGACGTGCTGCTCGGCGCGCGCCTCGCGGTCGCCGAGATGCTGCTCGCGGGCGTGACCACGGTCGCCGACCACTACTTCTCGACCGAGCAGATCGCCACGGCGGTCGACGAGGGCGGCATGCGGGCCGTGCTCGCCCGCACCTTCTTCTCGTCGCAGGGCGCGGAGGGCCTCGACCGGAGCGCCTCCTTCGCGGCCGAGTGGGACGGCGCGGCCGGCGGGCGCATCACCACGATGCTCGGGCCGCACGCCGTCTACACCGTCGACGACGCCGACCTGGCCCGCACGGCCGAGGCCGCCCGGGCGATCGGGGTGCGGACGCACATCCACGCGTCGGAGACGATGCACCAGACGGAGTCGTCGCTCGCCCGGCGCGGGGCGACCCCGATCCAGGTGCTGCACGACACCGGGGTGCTCGACGCGGGGGCCCTGATCGCGCACGGGACGGGCATCGTCGAGAGCGACCTGCAGTGGCTGGCGCCCGTCGCCGACCGGGTCGGCGTCGCGTGCTGCGCGAAGGTCTACCAGAAGCACACGCACGGGCCCACGCCGATCCGCCTGCTGCACGACGCGGGCGTGCCGGTGGGGATCGGCACGGACGGCTGCGCGTCGGGCAACACCCTCGACGTGCTCGAGAGCACCCGCACCATGGCCCTCGTGCAGAAGGCCCACACGGGGGACGCCACCTGGATGACGAGCGCCCACGCCCTCGACCTCATGACCCGCCAGGGCGCCGCCGTCATCGGGCGCGAGCACGACCTCGGGTCGCTCGCGCCCGGGTTCGCCGCGGACGTCGTGCTGATCGACCCGTGGAAGCCGCACCTCCAGCCGATGAACGACCTCGCCGCCGCGCTCGTGCTCAGCGTGCGGGCGAGCGACGTCGAGACGGTGATCGTCGCCGGCCGGGTCGTCGTCGAGCACGGCCGCCTCGTCGACGTCGACCTCGGGCCGCTGATGACCGAGATGAACGAGCGCCTGCCCGGGCTGACCGACCGGTCGCACGGCCGCACCGTGCAGACGTACGCTCCCTAGTGATGATCGACGCCGACCACACGCCCTGGCCCGACGTGGCCGCCGCCCACCGCCGTGGAGCCGGCCTCGCCGTGCTGCCCGTCGGCGCGCACGAGCAGCACGGGCCGCACCTGCCCCTCGGCACCGACACGGCCACCGCCGTCGAGGTCGCCCGCCGCCTGGCCGAGCGGCTCGACGCCGTGCTGCTGCCGCCGGTGCACTACGGCGCGACCTGGGGCACCTCGGGCTGGCCGGGCACGCTCTCGCTCTCGGCCGCGACGGTCACCGCGATCGTCGTCGACCTGGGGCGGGCGCTCGCCGCGTCGGGCGCGGGCGGCCTCGTCGTCGTGAACGGCGACTGGGGCAACCGGGCGCCGCTGCTCGTCGCGGCCCAGCAGCTCATGGAGGAGGGCGTGCTGCCCGTCGTCACGCTCGACCACCCCGGCATGGCCGAGGCGATCGACGAGGTGCGCGAGAGCGCCCCGGCGGCGCCCGGTCTGGCCCACGCGGAGGAGGTCGAGACCTCGATCATGCTGCGCCTCGCTCCCGACGACGTCCACCCCGACCGGTACGAGGCCTGCTACCCGGTGTTCCCGTCGCACTTCGGCACCGCGCCGATGCCGCTGCACCCGTTCTCGCCCAGCGGCGTGTTCGGCGACCCCGCCCTCGCGACCGCGGAGAAGGGCGAGCGGCTGCTCGCCGCGACCGTGGAGGGGTGCCTCGCCGTCCTCGACGACTTCGTCGCCGGCGTGCTCGCGGGCCGGGCGGAGGCGCGGTGAGCCCGACGTCCGTCCCCACCCTGGTCGACGTGGCCCGGGAGGCCGGGGTGTCGATCGCGACCGCCTCGCGCGTGCTCTCGGGGGCCCAGCACGTCTCGGAGGCCCGGGCCCGCGCGGTGCGGAAGGCGATCACCGAGCTCGGCTACCGGCACAACGCCGTCGCCAGCGCCCTGCGGAGCCAGCGCACCGAGACGGTCGGGCTCATCCTGCCCCGGTACACGACGGGCTTCCTCTCCGCCCTGATCGAGTCGGTCAGCGAGGCCCTCGACGACGCCGGGCTCTCGCTGGTGCTGCGGTACTCGGCGGAGGGCGACGACCACGACGCCCGGACGGTGGAGTCGCTCCTCAGCCGACGCGTCGACGGCCTCGTCATCTGCCCCCCGACGGAGGAGGTCAGCCGTGACGCCGTCGCGGCCGCCGACCGCGTGCCCGTCGTGCAGGTGGGCCGCCACATCTTCGGCGACGGCACCGACTCGGTGGGGCTCGACGACAACCGGGCGACCGACCTGCTCGTCGGCGCCCTCGCGGACGGCGGGACGACGGAGGTCGTGACCGTCGGCCTGTCGCCGGCCGACCCCGCCGACGCGCGACGCATCGCGGCCGTGCGGGCCTCGTGCGAGCTGCGCGGCGTGCGGTTCGGCGGCGCGCGACCGGCCGGGGCCGAGCTCGCGGGCGGCGTCGCCGCCGCGAACGAGCTCGTCGCGAGCGGCGACCTCGCGCGGCTCGACGCGGTGGTCTGCGCGAACGACGACGTGGCGCACGGCCTGGTCACGGTGCTCCGCCTCAACGGCGTCGACGTGCCGGGGGCCGTGCAGGTCGCGAGCCTGCTCGACGTGTCGTCGGTCGAGGGCGACGACGAGCGCGAGATCACGACCCTCCGCCACCCGTGGCCCGCCATGGGCCGGGAGGCCGTGCGGCTGCTGCTCGACGCCCTGGCGAGCGGCGACCGCGACGACTCCGGCGGCGCCCGCCGCGTCACGCTCGCGCCCCGGCTGCTGCACGGACGCTCGACCCGCTGACCGCGGCTCCGGGAGCCCGGGGGAGTCGCCCCCGCTGTCGGTCGCGCCCGCTAGCGTTCGAGCACGGCCGGGTCGCTGCCCGGGCCGGACCTGAACGTCAGCACAGCGCCGCCCCGCACTGCCACGCACCGCCCGCACCGCCCGCACGCCCGCACCGCCCGCCGAGGAGGCCGCCATCTACATCGACCCCGACACCGACCTCGTCGTCACCAGCCCGTCCGACCTCACCACCTGGGCGGCGTGCGAGTGGGCGTTCCTCCGGCGGCTCGACGCCGCCCTGGGGCGCATCGACCGGATCGACGCCGTGTCGGACGCCATGCTCGACCGGACGGCGCGGATGGGCGACGACCACGAGGTGCGCTTCCTCGAGCAGCTGCGCGCGAGCCACGAGGTGGTCGAGTTCGAGCGCCCGTCCCGGGAGGGCTACCCGGCGGCGGCCGCGGCCGCCGAGCAGGCGATGCGCGACGGCGTGCCGGTGCTCTACCAGGCGACGTTCCACGACCCGACCTTCATCGGCTTCTCCGACTTCCTCGTGCGCAACGACGCCGGCGAGTACGAGGTCTACGACACGAAGCTCGCCCGGCACGCGAAGATCCCCGCCCTCCTCCAGCTCGCGGCCTACGCCGAGCAGATCGAGGCGCTCGGGGTGCCGGTGGGGGCGCAGGTGCACCTCGTGCTCGGCGACGGGTCGCGGTCGACGCACGAGCTCGCCGACATCGCCCCCGTGCACCGGGCCCAGCGGTCTCGGCTGCGCGACGCGGTCGAGCGACGGCAGCGCGCCTCCTCGGCCCTGTCCTGGGGCGCACCCGGGGTGACGGCCTGCGGCCGGTGCTCGCAGTGCGCGGCGCAGGTCGAGGCGCACCGCGACCTCGTGCTCGTCGCCGGCCTGAGCCTCGGGCAGCGTGCCGCGCTGATCGCGGCGGGCGTCGACAGCATCGACGCCCTCGCTCGGAGCACGGGCGGCGTGCCGGGCGTGGGCGGGGCCGCCCTGTCGCGGCTGCGCGCCCAGGCGCAGCTGCAGGTCGCGAGCGAGGGCGGCGTGCCCGAGGTGCGTCTCGTCGACCCCGGGGCGCTCGCGGCGATCCCCGCCCCCGACGACGGCGACGTGTTCTTCGACTTCGAGGGCGACCCGCTGTACACGGAGGGCGACGGCAGCACCTGGGGCCTCGACTACCTCTTCGGGCTGGTCGACGTCGAGGCGCGGTCGACCGCCTTCTGGGCGCACGACCTCCGGGCCGAGCGGCAGGCGCTCGTCGACTTCCTGGCGTTCGTGCGGGAGCGACGGGCGGCGCACCCGGGCATGCACGTGTACCACTACGCCTCCTACGAGCGCACCCACCTGCTCTCGCTCGCCGCCCGGCACGGCGTCGGAGAGGAGGAGGTCGACGACCTCCTGCGCGACGGCGTGCTCGTCGACCTCTACCCGGTGGTGCGGAAGGCGCTCGTCGTCGGCTCGCGCAGCTACTCGATCAAGAAGCTGGAGCCGCTGTACATGGGCGGCGACCTCCGCGACGGCGACGGGGTCCTCAACGGTGCCGACAGCATCACCGCCTACGTCGAGGCGATCGCGGCGGTGCGGGCCGGCGACCCGGCCGGGCAGGCGCGGCTCGACCAGGTCGCCGACTACAACGAGTACGACTGCCGGTCGACGCTCCGGCTGCGCGACTGGCTGCTGTCGTTCGTGCCGCCCGGGTCGACGACCGACGAGGCGGTCGCCCTCGTCGACGACGAGCGCGTGCGCGCCGAGCCCGACCCGGTCTTCGTCGAGCTGTCGGCCCTGCTCGCCGACGTCGACCCGCTCGACCGCACGCCCGACCAGACGGCCCTCGCGCTCGCCGCGGCCGCGATCGACTACCACCGGCGCGAGGCGAAGACGTTCTGGCAGGAGCACTTCGGGCGGCTCCGTGACCCGCTCGACGAGTGGGCCGACACGCGGGACGTGTTCGTCGTCGAGCAGGCCGAGGTGGTCCGCGACTGGGAGAAGCTGCCGCGCGCCCGCACCCTGTCGCGCGACCTGCGACTGAGGGGCTCGCTCGCGCCCGGCAGCCGGCTGACGCCCGGGGGAGCGCCGCACCTCGTCTACGACGCCCCGCTGCCTCCCTCGATCACGGCGTCGGGGCCGGGCCTGCGCGGCGCGACGTCGCGGGTCGCGGTGCTCGACGTCGACGCCGACCACGACGGCGTCGTGATGCTCGTGAAGGAGTCGCTGCCCGGGGGCGCCGACCCGCACGAGGCGTTCCCGCTCGCGATCACGCCGGCGGCGCCCCCGCGCGCGGCCCCGCAGCCCGCGGCGATCTCCGAGTGGGGTCGCTCGGTGCTCGACGACCTGCCCGCCTTCGTCGACGACGCGGCGCTCGACCTGCTGCGTCGAGTCCCCCCGCGGGGCGGGGTCGTGCCCGTCGACGGCGACGACACCGTCGGCGCCGTCACGGCGACGCTGCTCGGCCTCGACCGGTCGTACCTCGCCGTGCAGGGCCCGCCCGGCACGGGCAAGACCTACGTCGGGTCGACGGTCGTGGCGCGGCTGGTGCGGCAGCACGGCTGGCGCGTGGGCGTCGTCGGCCAGTCGCACGCGGTGGTCGAGAACTTCCTGGAGGCGGTGGTCGGCAAGGGCGTCGACCCCGCGCTGGTCGTCAAGGTGCCGAAGAGCGGAGCGAGTGCGGAGGCGGTCGAGGCCGCCGCGTGGACGCCCGTGAAGAACGGGGCCGGCCTGGCCGAGTTCCTCACCGGCCCGGGCGAGACCGGCGGAGTCGTCGGGGGCACCGCCTGGACCTTCGCCAACCCGGACTACGTCGCGCGGCACTCGCTCGACCTGCTCGTCGTCGACGAGGCCGGTCAGTTCTCGCTGGCGCCGACGATCGCGTCGGCCGTCGCCGCGCAGCGCCTGCTGCTGCTCGGCGACCCGCAGCAGCTGCCGCAGGTCAGCCAGGGATCGCACCCCGAGCCCGTCGACACGTCGTCGCTCGGCTGGCTCGCCGACGGGCACGACGTGCTGCCGCCGGAGCTCGGCTACTTCCTGTCGCGGACGTACCGGATGCACCCCGCCGTGACGGCGCCGGTGTCGCGGCTCTCGTACGAGGGCGCGCTCGAGTCGCGGGCGCCCGAGCGGCACCTCGAGGGCGTCGAACCCGGGCTGCACGCCGTACCGGTCGAGCACGCGGGCAGCACGACGTCGTCGATCGAGGAGGCCGAACGCGTGGTCGACCTCGCGCGGTCGGTCGTCGGTCGCGCCTGGTCGGACGAGCACGGCACGCGTCGGCTGACGGACGACGACGTGATCGTGGTCGCGCCGTACAACGCGCAGGGGGCCGTGATCCGCGACGCGCTCGACGCCGCGGGGCTGACCGGCACGACGGTCGGCACCGTCGACCTCTTCCAGGGGCGGGAGGCGGTGGTAGCGATCGTCTCGTTGGCCGCGTCGAGCGCCGCCGACATCCCGCGCGGCCTGGACTTCCTGCTCATGCCCAACCGGCTCAACGTCGGCATCAGCCGAGCGCAGTGGGCGGCGTACCTCGTGCACTCGCCCGCGCTGGCCAGCTCGATGCCCACGTCGATCGCGGGGCTTGGCACGCTGTCGCGGTTCATCGAGCTGGTCGAGCGGCGCTGACGCGCGCGCGGGGCGGAGCGGGTGGGGCGGCGCGCGCCGTGCTGGCCTGCGGGTGTCCTGCGGGCGGCGCGCGCCGCTCCGGCCCGCGGGTGTCCCGCGGGCGGCGCGCGCCGCTCCGGCCCGTGGGACACCCCGTTCTCGCACGGGAACCCCGCCGCGGCAGGGTTCCCCTGCAAGAACAGGGTTCATCTCGGCGAGCGGCCGACCTCTCGGCCCGAGCGGCACCACGTTCTCACACCCGAACCATGCCGCGGCGTAGTTCCCCTGCGAAGAAGTGGTTCGTGGTCGTCGCGTCGAGCTCGCAGCTCATGGAGACCGATCCGAGAGGGCCGTCGGTCCTGCGATCCTCACTTCTCGGTGCGGACGTCGTGGAGCACCGGCGTCACACGTCCGCCGCCGCACGCCGCAGCACCGCCTCCACGGCGTCGATCGCCTCGGCCGGGGGCGTGTGCTCCCACACCCGGACGACCGCCCACCCCGCCGAGCTGAGCTCGTGGTCGTGGGCGGCGTCGCGCCGCCGGTTGGCGAGCAGCTTGGCGTGCCAGTAGGCCGCGTTCGCGGTCGGCAGGTGCGTGTGCTCGACGCAGAAGTGCCAGAAGCAGCCGTCGACGAAGACGGCGAGGCGGAGGCGCGGGAAGAGCAGGTCGGGGCGACACCGTGAGACCCCCGCCACGGGGCGGCCCACGAAGTACCGCCAGCCCCTCGCGTGCAGCCCACGTCGCAGAGCGAGCTCGGGGCGCGTGTCACGACGGCGGATCCGGCTCATGCGGCGTCGCAGTGGAGACGCGCACCAGTGGGCAGGCAGCGTCACCTTCCAGCTCGACGGCAGCCGCTCCGAGCACGACGTCCTCGACGCCGTCGCGACCGGCTTCACGTCCCAGGAGGGCTTCCGGTCGACGGTCGACGACAACGGAGAACGCGAGCGCATCCTCGTCTCCGGGCCCGAGGGTCTGGCGTTCGTCGCCCGGGTCAGCGACGCGGACGAACTCCACGTCGCGTCCGCGTCCCGCTGCTTCCTGCTCCGCGACGATGAATCGGTCCACGACACCTACTGATGCTGGCTGCTGCCGGTCGAACGATGGCGAGGACCGCGAGTCGCCGTCCGGCACGGACTGGCCGGGCCCCGCGCCCACCCGTCGTAGGCTCGTCTCCATGGGTCTCTTCTCGCGCCGCACGTCAGTCCGACCCGCGGAGGCGCCCCCGAGCACGGAGCCGCAGGCCGACGAGGTCGGCCCCGCGCAGGCCAGCCGCGCTGGGACCGAGATGACCGAGGGTGGGCAGCCGACCCGCGACTCCTCGGGGCCCGTCGTCCACACCGCCCTGCAGCAGGCCCTGACCGGGTGGGGGCGGGAGAAGAACTCCGTCACGCTGGGCGCCGTCATGGCCGAGCTGACCGCCGGTGAGCTGCTGGTCGACCTCACGCGCTCGACCCTCGCCGACCCCGCCGCGGGGCCCCAGCACGGCGACGTCGTCGCCATCGCTCACCAGACCGACAACGCCGGCAAGCGCCTCCTGCTCGCCTTCACCAGCGCCGACCGCCTCGCCCGCTACCGCGACGGGGAGACCCCCGTGCCGTTCGCCCAGCCCGCGGCCGTCGTCGTCGACCAGGCCGTGCGCGAGTACGAGGGGCTCGCCCTCGACCCCGGCACCCCCGAGACGCAGTTCATCGCGTACTCGGACGAGCTCCGCCGAGGCCTCGGCGACGACGTCACCGCCTCCGTCCCGGTCGCCCGGGCGCTCGCCGAGCGCACCATCGCCTGGCCCGACATGCTCGAGCTGCTCCGCACCTCGCCGTCGTTGTACGTCGCCGAGGTCGAGCAGCGCGACGCGGGGGGCGAGGCCACCTCGACCGTCGTCGCCACGGCCACCGGCGAGCAGGGCGAGACCTGGTCGGTCGTCCACACCACCCCGGCGGCCGCCTGGGCCTGGGCGCCCGGCTCCACGGCCCGGGCGGTCTCGTTCGCCGACCTGGCCGGCGCGGCGCTCGCCGAGGGGCACGCCGGCGTCGTCGTCGAGCCGGGGGAGCGCTCCGTCGCCGTCACGCCCGACGAGCTCCGCGCCCTCGCCGACCGCTGACCTCGCCGACCGCTGACCTCGCCCCGGCGCCGTGCCCGGCGCGGCCGGACGGGGGGAGTCGCGGGTCGCCCCGCCGACACCCGTCGCCTCGCCGAGGGCGTTCCCCCAGCACGCCCTCGCTAACGTCGACGCAGACGAAGGAGGTGTGCCGTGCTCGACCCCGAGAGCTTCGTCGCCGTCCTCCTCATGATCGCCGGGCTGGTCGCCCTCGCGGTCGGCGTACCGCTCGTCGCGTCGTTCCTCATCGACGGCGTCGTCGCGATGATCCGCGGTCGCGGGCTGCGCGTCTTCGGGCTCGCCGCCGTCGGCACGCTGCTCACCGCGATCGCCGGGGTCGTCCTGCTCGTCGTGTCGCGCCTCCTCACGCAGGACCCGGCCGGCCTCGGGTCGACCGAGAGCGGGCTCGGCGGCGTTCTCATCTGGCTGGCGCCCGCCATGTGCGTGCTCGGCGTCGTGCAGAGCGTGCGACGGCTGACCGGGCGCCGACAGGGCTGACGGCGGCGCTGACGCCGGAGGCCGGCGCTCGTCAGCGCCGCGGCGCCGGGGAGATGGCGAAGACGACCGCCGCGACGACCGTGAGGGCCGCCGCGACCGGCACGAGCGGCGAGACGCCGTCGCCGAACGCCCCGACGACGCCGCCCGGTCGGCCGTAGCCGACGACGACCTCGCCGATCGCGAGCAGCACCAGTGCGAAGGCTGCGCCGAGCAGGCTCACCCGCCCCAGGTCGTGACGTCGCTGCCCGCCGTCGTCGTCACCGGCCAGGTCGGGGCGACGGAGCCGCATCCTGGCCCACAGCACGAGGGCCACCACCGCGAGCAGCAGCGGCACGACGCTGCCGATGGTGAGCGTCGTCTGCACGACGCCGAACAGGGCGCCCGTGCCCGTGGGGCCGGACGGTGCAGCAGCGAGGAGGGGGACCACGGGTACTCCAGGGCGACGTGACGGACGGACGGACGGACGGCCGGTCGGGGCCGGGACGACGGACGGCGCCCGTCGCAGTCACCTGCGAGCGGGCGCCGTCCGGGGAGGCGGAGCCGAGCCTACGAGTGGCGCGGCTTGCGGGGGCGCTCGTCGCGGTCGTCGCGACGGGGCGCACCGGAGCCGCCGCCACGGCGGTCGGGCTTGATCTCGATGAGCACGCCGCTGATGCGGGTCTCGACGAGACGGTCGAGCATCTCCTTGCTGACGTCCGAGGCGAGCTCGACGACGGAGAAGTCGGGGCGGATCTGGATCGCGCCGAAGTCGTCACGGCTGAGGCCGCCCTCGTTGGCGAGGGCGCCGACGATCTGGCGGGGCTCGACGCGCTGACGACGACCGACCTCGATGCGGTAGGCCGTCATCGGCTTCGACGTGCGGGGGCCGCGGTCGCGCTCGGGGCGCGAGCCACGGTCGTCGCGGTCGAAGCGGCCGCCCCGGTCGTCGCCGCCGCGGTCGTCACGGGCGGGACGGTCGTCACGCTCGCGCCGGGCCGGTCGCTCGTCTTTCGGGTCGAGCAGCAGCGGCGTCTCGCCCTGGGCGACCACGGCGAGGGCGGCGGCCACGTCGGCCTCCGGCACGTCGTGGTGCTCGACGTAGTGGCCGATGATGTCGCGGAAGGCGGCGATCCGGCTCTCCTGGGCCAGCGCCTCCGTGATCTGGTCGTCGAAGCGCGCGAGACGCGTGACGTTGACGTCCTCCAGCGTGGGCAGCTGCATCTGCGTCAGCGGCTGACGCGTGGCCTTCTCGATCGCGCCGAGCAGGCGACGCTCGCGGGGCGTGACGAAGCTGATCGCCGCGCCGCTGCGCCCGGCACGGCCGGTGCGGCCGATGCGGTGCACGTACGACTCGGTGTCGATCGGCAGGTCGTAGTTGACGACGTGGCTGATGCGGTCGACGTCGAGACCACGGGCCGCGACGTCGGTCGCGACGAGGATGTCGAGCTTGCCGCTCTTGAGCTGGTTGACCGTGCGCTCGCGCTGGGCCTGCGCCACGTCGCCGCTGATGGCGGCGGCGGAGTAGCCGCGGGCCCGCAGCTTCTCGGCGAGGGTCTCGGTCTCGTTCTTCGTGCGGACGAAGATGATCATGCCCTCGAAGTTCTCGACCTCGAGGATGCGCGTGAGGGCGTCGACCTTCTGCGGGTACGACACCATCAGGTAGCGCTGGGTGGTGTTCGCCGAGGTCGTGGTCTTCTGCTTGACCGTGATCTCTTCGGCGTCGTTGAGGTACTGCTTCGAGATGCGACGGATCTGGGGCGGCATCGTCGCGGAG
This sequence comes from Frigoribacterium sp. NBH87, assembly GCF_014217665.1. Taxonomy (NCBI): domain Bacteria; kingdom Bacillati; phylum Actinomycetota; class Actinomycetes; order Micrococcales; family Microbacteriaceae; genus Frigoribacterium; species Frigoribacterium sp. NBH87. Next base: position 624,164 of record NZ_CP043650.1, on the reverse strand, counting down.
AAGAGCGCGACCTGCTTGTCGTCGGGGGTGTCGGCGAGGATCGTCTCGACGTCCTCCGCGAAGCCCATCTTGAGCATCTCGTCGGCCTCGTCGAGCACGAGGTACTTGAGCTCGGAGAGGTCGAGCGTGCCCTTCGCGAGGTGGTCCATGATGCGGCCGGGCGTGCCGACGACGACGTGGACGCCGCGACGGAGCGCGCTCAGCTGGACGCCGTAGGCCTGGCCGCCGTAGACGGGGAGCACGTGGACGCCGCGCATGCCGGAGGCGAACTGCTCGAACGCCTCGCACACCTGGAGCGCGAGCTCACGGGTGGGGGAGAGCACGAGCGCCTGCGGCTTCTTGGCCGAGACGTCGAGGCGGCTGAGGATCGGCAGCGCGAAGGCGGCCGTCTTGCCGGTGCCCGTCTGGGCGAGCCCGACGACGTCGCGACCCGACAGGAGGGTGGGGATGGTGGCCGCCTGGATGGCGGAGGGGGTCTCGTAGCCGATCTCCTTCACGGCCTTGAGGACGGCATCGCTGAGCCCCAGGTCGGAGAAGGTCGGCGCAGAGTCGGGGGTGTCGGCGTCGATCTCGTCGCGCGTTTCGGTGGGGCTCATCCTGCAAGGGTAGAGGGTCGACGTCCTGATCGACACCGGGGCGTGCCGGGAGATCGGGGCGGACTGTACTCCAGCGCCCCGATCCGCGGCCCGGGCGGGCCCGGCCGGGCCCGCCCGGGCCGCGGGAGACCCGCTCTGCGGGCCTCCCCGATCACCGCAGGCGCAGCAGGAGGGTGTCGGAGTCGCCGTCGCGGCCGGCGGGGACGAAGCCGCGGTGCTCGTAGAGGGCACGCGCCGGGTCGTTGCCGTCCTCGACCGAGAGGCTCAGGCCGGGCAGGCCGGCCTCGCGCGCGTGGGCGACGAGGGCGTCGAGCAGCTGCCCGCCGAGACCGCGACCACGGTGCGCGGGCGCCACGCCCATGCTGAGCTCGGGGACGTCGTCGGCGACCCAGCCGTAGCCGCGGTCGCGCTCGTCGAAGGTCCGCCACCAGGCGGCACCGGCAGGGTGCCCGTCCACGACCGCCACGCGCCCGGCGTCACCGGCCCGCGGCCAGCCCGCCACGTAGTGCCAGATCTCGGGCCTCTGACGGAGGCCCGCGCGGTCGAGGCCGTCGGGCTGGCCCCGCCAGGTGAAGGCCTGGAACAGCACCTCGGCCAGGAACTCGGCGTCGTCGGCCGTCGCGGCGCGGAGCTGGGTGGTCACGAGCGCCTCCTGGGGGTCCGGCCGCGCCGCGGTGCACGACCGACGCCAGGCTAGCGACCCCGCTGCCCGGCCCGGCCGGACACGTCCCGGGCGGGACGAACCACGTCCTCGCAGGGGAACCACGCCGCGGCGTGGTTCGCAGGCGAGGACGTGGTGCCTGGCGACCAGCCCGGCCAGGCCCGCCGGCCCGCGGGCTGCCGCTGCCGCCGCGCGACGCGCCGCGCGCTCAGGTCGGCGGGACGGGCGGCACGGCCGGCGCCGGCGGCACGATCGCGATCGGCGACGTGTCGAGCCGCTGCGACTGCACGACGACGCGCTTCGTGCGACGGCGCAGGTAGCGCCGCGCGCCGGGCGTCGCGAGGAGGCTGCCGAGCACGAGCCCGGCGCCGATCGCGAGCGTCGTCGACATCGAGGCGACGAAGTCGACCGCGGCGCCGTCGGTGCCCGCCATGAAGTTGAGCAGCGCCGACGCCACCGCCAGCGAGGGCAGCAGCGAGCCGCAGAACGCCGGCACCGCGATCGCCGTCGCCGAGACCCGCAGCCGCGCCGCGACCACCGTGCTGAGCGCCCCGAGCAGCACCGCGACGAGGAAGGTCGCGCCGAGCAGCGGCAGCCCGAGCTGCTTCAGCCCCCAGAGCGACACGGTGCCGACGATCGCGACCCCGATCGCCACCGGCATCACGCGCGCGTTGGCGCCCTGCGTCACCGCGGTGGCCGCGGCGGCGAAGAACGTGGTGATGAGCAGCAGCCAGATCGGCAGCGACCGCAGGGTGATGTCGGTCGGGTCGACCTCGAGCGCGACGCCCGAGGTGAGCGCGAGGCCGCCGGGGATCCCCACGACGATGCCCGCCACGATCAGCACGATCACGAGGGCGCGCGACACGGCCATGGCCCGGAACCCCGAGATGGCGTCCTGCGCCCAGGTGACGATCGTCACGTGGGGCAGGATGAGCACGACCACCGCGGCCACCATCGCCGCCGCGCTGCCCGCGGGCATCGCCCCCGCCCAGATCGCGAGGGTGCCGAGGGCGGCGACGCAGGCCGACTGCAGCACGACCGCGAAGAACTGCGGGATCCCCTTGCGCGCGAGCCAGCGGCCCAGCGTCATGACGCCGATCATCAGCACGAAGGCCCCGACGGCGCCGACGATCGAGCCGCCGGCCTGCAGCGAGACCGAGACGCCGAAGAGGCCCATGGCCCCGTCGGTGATCCACGACGGCCACCGCGGCGGCGACTGCAGCACCTCGACCAGGCCCTCGACGGCGCTCGTCATGTCGCGGTCGTCGTGCAGCAGCTCGTCGACGATCTGGTAGACGAGCGACAGCCGGTGCAGGTCGCTGCCCTCCGCGCTCACCACGCGCATCTTGACGAGCGGCGGGCCCTCGGCCGGCGCGTACTGCAGCGTGATCGCGGTGCCCGTGATGTCGAGCTCGAGCGGGGCGAGGTTCCACTTGGTGCTGACGGCGACGATGGCCACCTCGACCGTGCGGACGTCGGCGCCGGAGGCGAGCATCACCTCGCCGAGGTCGAGGCAGAAGTCGACGATCTGGCGGGGCGAGTAGAGGTCGCCGAGCCGGCCGTGCTGCGGGGTCGTGCCCTCGTAGATGGTGCCGCGCAGGCGGGCGCGGACGTCGCGCATCTCCTGCGGGTTGACCCGGCGGCGGCGCTGTCGGGCCGGGCGGGCGGCGGGCTTGCCCGCGGGTGAGGCGGCCTCCCGGCGCGGGGGCGGCGGCGCTGACGGGTCGCGGAGCGGCGCGCCCGCGGCCGGGGTCACCGCGGTCGCGGGCGAGGGCGCGGTCGTCTCGGGCGCGACCGGCCGCGGCGGCGGGTCGTACGCGCGGGGGCCGTCGCTCACGGCCGGGCCCCCGAGGAGGTGCGGGTCGGGCCGCCGAGGCCGGCGAGGGTCGTCGAGGTGGTGCTCAGCGCGATCAGCGCTCCGTTCGGTCGGGCGACCGAGCGGATCGGTCTGGCGGGTCGGCCCGGGGGCGTCCCTCCACTGTAAGCGCGACCGGGGGACGGGTCGTCGACCGTGGGGCGGCCGGTCGGGTGACGCGCCCGGGCGGGGCTGTGGGGGAACACGGAGCGGCGCCGCGTACTTTCACGACACGTGACCGACAACACGACCACCCCCACGACCACCGGCCCGTCGACCGAGGGCGAGGCGGGGCCCGGCCCCGCCCGCGCCTCCGGCGAGGCCGACCGCACCGCGCTCGTCGTCGGCGCCAGCGGCATCACGGGCACCGCGCTCGTCGAGGCGCTCACGCGCGACGGGTGGGAGGTCCTCGCGCTCTCGCGCCGCGCCTCCTCCGCCCCCGGCGTGCGCGGCGTCGCCGCCGACCTGCGCAGCGCGGAGAGCCTCGCCGAGGCGCTCCGCGACGAACGGCCGACGCACGTCTTCTTCACGGCGTGGTCGCGACAGGAGACCGAGGCCGAGAACATCGCCGTCAACGCCGGCATGGTGCGCGACCTGCTCGCGGCCCTGGCGCACGCGCCCCTCCAGCACGTCGCCCTCGTCACCGGCCTCAAGCACTACCTCGGGCCGTTCGAGGCGTACGCGGCCGGCGAGATGCCCGACACGCCCTTCCACGAGGAGGAGCCGCGGCTCGACACCCCGAACTTCTACTACGCGCAGGAGGACGAGCTGTTCGCGGCCGCCGAGCGCCAGGGCTTCAGCTGGTCGGTGCACCGCTCGCACACGGTGATCGGCTACGCCGTCGGCAACGCCATGAACATGGGCCTGACCGTCGCGGCCGCCGCCACGCTCAGCCGTGAGCTCGGCCTGCCCTTCACCTTCCCCGGCAGCGAGACGCAGTGGAACTCGCTCACCGACATGACCGACGCGGGCCTGCTCGCCGACCACATGGTCTGGGCCGCCACCGACCCGGCCGGCGCCGACGAGCCGTTCAACGTCGTCAACGGCGACGTGTTCCGGTGGCGCTGGATGTGGCCGCGCCTCGCCGAGCACCTCGGCGTCGACCCCGCCCTCGTGCAGGGCTACGAGGGGGCGCCGCGCCCCTTCGAGCAGCAGTTCGCGGGGCGGGAGGCCGACTGGGCCGAGATCGCCGGGCGCCTCGGCCTGGCGGAGGCCGACCTCTCCCGGGTCGCCTCGTGGTGGCACACCGACGCCGACCTCGGCCGCGAGATGGAGGTCGTGACCGACATGGGCAAGAGCCGCGAGGCCGGCTTCCTCGGCTTCGTCCGCACCGAGACCGCCTTCGCCCGGCTCTTCACCCGCTACCGCGAGGCGCGCCTCATCCCGTAGCCCCGAGCGCCGCCGGGCTCGGCCGACGACCGGCCGGCCCAGCCCGGCCCCGCCCGACCCGGCCCGGCTGCACGATGTGCACGACCGCCGTGCCGAGGCCGCGGCACGCCCATATACTCGGCGGGTGCCCGGGCCGACGGCCGGGGCACCCCGTGGGGGCCCGGGCCCGCACGGTCACGAGCAGGCCGGCACGACCGGCCGAGGGGGAGTCGCCAGGTGTTCTTCAAGACGTTCGCGGGGTCGCTGGTCGTCACGGTGCTGGCCCTCGCGGTGGGCTTCGTCTACGGCGGCGTCGAGGCGCTGATCCTGGTCGCGGTGCTCGGCATCCTCGAGATCAGCCTCAGCTTCGACAACGCGGTGGTCAACGCCCGCATCCTCGAGCGCATGAGCGCCTTCTGGCAGAAGATGTTCCTCACCGTGGGCATCCTCATCGCGGTGCTCGGCATGCGGATCCTCTTCCCGCTGCTGATCGTCGCCGTCACGGCCCAGCTGAACCCGGTCGAGGCGATCCGCCTCGCGCTCGAGCAGGGCAGCATCGAGGAGCCCGGCACCTACGCGTACATCCTCAACGACGCGCACCCGCAGATCGCGGCCTTCGGCGGGATCTTCCTGCTCATGCTCTTCCTCGACTTCATGTTCGAGGACCGCGACATCCGCTGGCTGAAGATCCCCGAGCTCGCGTTCGCCTGGGTCGGCAAGCTGAGCAGCGCCTCCGTCGTCATCGGCCTCGTCGCCCTCGTCGTCGCCTCCCTCGCGGCGGGCGAGAAGCAGGCCGTCGTGCTCGTCGCCGGCGCGCTCGGCATGGTCGCGTACTTCCTCGTCACGGGCCTCGGCGCGCTGTTCGACGTGTCGGACGACGACGACGACCAGGACATCGACCCCGAGGAGGTCGCCGCACGCGCCGAGCGCATCAGCGCCGGTGGGCCGCGCAACACCGGCGGCAAGGTCGTGGGCCGGGCGGCCTTCCTGCTCTTCCTCTACCTCGAGGTCATCGACGCGTCGTTCTCGTTCGACGGGGTCATCGGCGCGTTCGCCATCACGAGCGACCCCATCCTCATCGCGCTCGGCCTCGGCCTCATCGGCGCGATCTTCGTCCGCTCGCTCACGGTCTTCCTCGTCCGGGCCGGCACGCTCGACGACTACGTCTACCTCGACCACGGCGCCCACTGGGCCATCGGCGCGCTGGCCACGATCCTGCTCGTGTCGATCAGCGTCCACGTCAACGAGGTCGTCACGGGACTCATCGGGGTCGTCTTCATCCTCGCCGCGTTCGCGTCGTCGCTGGTGCGCAACCGGCGCGTGGCGCGCGAGGAGGCGGCGGAGGCGCCGGTCACGGCCTCCCGCTAGCGGCCTCCGGGGGCCGTTCCGCGCCTCCCCGGTCACAGGGCTCCGACAGCTGCTCCATCGCCCGCGGTCAGCACCAGCCCAGGTCGTTCGGACAGGATGTCACCAGTCACACAGGCAACGAACAGGAGGAGCGGGCCTCGCGGCAGCTCTCCACCACGATCATCGAAGGAGAACATCATGGGTCTGAGCTTGCAGAAGGGCCAGTCGCTGAGCCTCAAGAAGGCCGACGGCGGGCAGCTGTCGAAGGTGCGCCTCGGCCTCGGCTGGGACAGCGCGACGCCGGCCAAGAAGGGCTTCTTCGGCGGCCTCAAGAAGGAGGCCGACGTCGACCTCGACGCCTCGGCGATCTTCTTCGACGCGAACGGCGCGGTGCTCGACCTCGTCTGGTTCCAGCAGCTCGCGAGCAAGGACGGCTCGGCCCGGCACACCGGCGACAACCTCACCGGCGAGGGCGACGGCGACGACGAGACGATCATGATCGACCTCACCCGCGTCTCGCCGAGCGTCAGCCAGATCGTCTTCGTCATCAGCAGCTACAGCCGCCAGACCTTCGACCTCGTCAAGAACGCGTTCTGCCGCGTCGTCGACGACTCGACCGCCGGCAGCCCCGAGGTCGCGCGCTACCAGCTGACCGACTCGGGCACGCACACCGCCATGATCATGGCCAAGGTCGCGCGCACGCCCGAGGGCTGGACCTTCACCGCCATCGGCGAGCGGGCCAACGGCCGGGCCGTGCCCGAGCTCGTCGGCCCCGCCGCCGCCGCGCTCTAGGTCGTCGGTCGAGCCGACAGCGCCCCGCACCAGGCACCCCGCACGGAAGGAACACATCGATGGCGAGCCTCACCCTCTCCAAGGGCCACAACCTCTCCCTCTCCAAGGCCGACCCGACCCTGAGCCGTGCCGTCGTCGGCCTCGGCTGGGACCCGCGGACCACCGCCGGCCAGGCCTTCGACCTCGACGCCTCGGCGCTGCTGCTCGGCGCCGACGGGAAGGTCCGGTCGCAGGACGACTTCATCTTCTACAACCAGCTGGCCACCCCCGACGGCTCCGTCGCCCACCTCGGCGACAACCGCACCGGCGAGGGCGACGGCGACGACGAGCAGATCCGCATCGACCTGTCGCTGCTGCCCCCCGACGTCGACCGCATCGTCATCTGCGTCACGATCGACCAGGGCGACGTCCGTCGGCAGAACTTCGGGCAGGTGCGCGACGCGTTCTGTCGCGTCGTCAACGAAGACACGGGGCAGGAGGTCGTGCGCTACGACCTCAGCGAGGACGCCGCCTCCGAGACGGCCATGATCTTCTCCGAGATCTACCGGCACGGCGCCGAGTGGAAGTTCCGCGCCGTGGGCCAGGGCTACTCCACCGGCCTCTACGGCATCGCCACCGACTTCGGCATCGTGCTCGACTGAGCCAAGGCCGCACCGCCCTCCACCACCAGCACCAGCACCGCCAGCACCACCGCACCCCGTACGCGCACCACCACGACAGAAGGACGACACCATGGCCGGACTCTCGCTCGCCAAGGGCAACAACCTCTCGCTCACGAAGACCAGCCCCGGGCTGACCGTCGCCACCGTCGGCCTCGGCTGGGACCCGCGCACCACCAGCGGCGAGGCCTTCGACCTCGACGCCTCGGCCCTCCTCGTCGGCCCGGCCGGCAAGGTCCGCTCGTCGGCCGACTTCATCTTCTACAACCAGACCGAGGCCGCCGACGGCTCGGTGAAGCACCTCGGCGACAACCGCTCCGGCGCGGGCGACGGCGACGACGAGCAGATCTCGATCGACCTGCAGAGCGTGTCGGCCGACGTCGACCGCGTCGTCATCGCGGTCTCGATCGACCAGGCCGACGAGCGTCGCCAGAACTTCGGCCAGGTCCGCGGCGCCTACTGCCGCGTGCTCGACCAGGACGACAAGGAGATCGTCCGCTTCGACCTCAGCGAGGACGCCGCGCCCGAGACCGCCATGGTCTTCGCCGAGGTCTACCGCAGCGGCTCGGAGTGGAAGTTCAAGGCCGTCGGCCAGGGCTACACCACCGGCCTCGCGGGCATCGCCGGCGACTTCGGCGTCACCTTCGGCTGAGCCGCCCCCACCACCCGGTTCCACCCCGTCGACACCTCAGGATCGGATCACCCATGAGCATGACCCTCACTCCTCCCGACCCCGACGAGAGCGGCGAGCTCGTCCTGCGCGCACCCGAGGCGCCGGCGATCGTCGAGCCCGAGACGGCGCCCGGCATGATCCCCGTGCCGGAGGAGCGCCAGGTCGAGATCCGGCGCCAGGCGCAGGAGTTCATCCGCGACGTGTCGACGCTCGACCCGCGGGCGCCCGAGTTCACCGAGAAGGTCGAGGGCATCTCGAGCCTCGCCAGCGCCGAGATGACCTCGTCGAGCGGCTACTCGACGCGCATGCTCGAGCGGTCGAGCTCGTCGGTCGCCGGGGCGAAGCGCGGCGGTGACAGCGCCCAGATCAAGGTCGCGAACACCCTGGGCGACCTGCGGTCGACGGTGGAGGACCTCACGCCGAACCAGGCCGACCTCGGCGTGGGCCGGAAGATCCTCGGGTTCATCCCGGGCGGGAACAAGCTGGCGAAGTACTTCCAGAAGTACGAGTCGGCCCAGACGCAGCTCGACGCGATCATCAAGTCGCTCATGTCGGGCAAGGACGAGCTCCTCAAGGACAACGCCGCCCTTGCCGGCGAGAAGCAGCAGCTCTGGGAGACGATGGGTCAGCTCAGCGAGTACGCCGTCTTCGCCGACGCCCTCGACCAGGCCGCGACCGCCAAGATCGACTCCGCCCGCGCCTCCGGCCAGCTGGAGCAGGCGCAGAAGCTCGAGGCCGACGTCCTCTTCCCGATCCGCCAGCGCCGACAGGACATCCTCACGCAGCTGGCGGTGTCGGTGCAGGGCTATCTCGCCATGGACCTCATCCGTAAGAACAACGTCGAGCTGGTGAAGGGCGTCGACCGGGCCCGCACGACGACCATCGCCGCCCTCCGCACGGCCGTCACGGTCGCGGCGGCCCTGGCCAACCAGAAGATGGTGCTCGACCAGATCGACGCCATCAACACCACGACGAACAACATGATCCTGCAGACCAGCGAGATGCTGAAGGACCAGACCGCCCGCATCCACGAGCAGGCGTCGTCGTCGGGCGTCAGCGTCGACACGCTGCAGAAGGCCTTCGACAACGTGTTCGCGACGATGGACTCGATCGACTCCTTCCGCTCGCAGGCCGCGCAGAACATGTCCGGCACGGTGGCCGCCCTCGAGGCCGGCATCACCCGGGCCAAGCCCTACCTGGAGCGCAGCCGCCAGGGCGAGGCCGCCGAGCTCGGCGGCGCGACCGCCCGCCCGGCGCTGGGCGGCCCCTCGGCCTAGCCGATGGTCTTCGGCAGGATCTTCGGGCGCGACCGGGACGACTCCGTCCCGGCGCGTCCGTCGTCGACCCCGGGGGAGGCGGTGGCCGCGGCCGGGGAGGCCGTCGCGTCGGCGCTCGGGCAGGGCGCCACGACGCCGGAGGCCCGTCGGCTCGAGGAGCTGTCGCGCTCGATCGACGCCGGCGGAGGCCGCCTGCCCACCCTCGTCACCTCGCGCCTGCTCCAGATCGTCGACGTGCTCCGCGAGTCGGCGGCCCTGATCGAGTCGCAGGGCGCCTCGACCGAGCAGCGGGTGCTCATGGAGCAGCTCGTCGAGGACCACGTGCCCACGCCGCTCGGCCGCTACCTCTCGCTGCCCGCGGCCGACCGCGCCGACGACTCCCGCCCCACCGCCCTCTTCGTCGAGCAGCTAGGCATCGTCCACGAGACCGTGCTCGACTTCACCAACCAGGTCAGGCTCGGCGCGATCGAGGAGCTGTCGACCCACGGCCGCTTCCTCCGCTCCAAGTTCGATGAGCCGACCCTCCGACTGGAAGGACCCTGATGGGCGAGATGGTGCCCGGCAGCAACGCCGCGCTGACCGCCGAGAACCCCGACGTGCACGAGCTGCTCGTCGGCTTCTCGTGGCAGACCACGCCGAGCCGCGGCCCGCAGCCCGAGCTCGTGCCCCTCGCGGTGCTCTGCGGCGCGGACGGCACCGCCCGCACCGGCGACGACGTCGTCTTCTTCAACCAGCTGGTCTCGGCCGACGGCGCCGTCGCCTTCGACGGCGACGCCGACCAGGAGCAGATCGACGTCGACCTCGCCCTCGTGCCCGACGACGTGGCCAAGATCGTCTTCGTCGTCTACGTCGACCCCGACCGCCGCGGCCTCGGCACCTTCGGGGCCGTCCGCCAGGCGAGCATGCGCGTCGCCACGAAGGACGGCCGCGACCTCGTCCGCTTCGTCGTGCCGAGCGACGAGAACCACGCGATCAACGCGATGCTCTTCGGCGAGCTCTACCGCCACCGCGACGACTGGAAGTTCCGCGCCCTCGGCCAGGGCTACACCACCGGCCTCGCCGGGGTGGCCCGCGACTACAAGGTCACGCTCTAGCCGTGGCCGAGCGTCCGACGCGCACCGACCTCGTCTTCCTGCGACGGCGGGTGAAGCCGCAGGTCGCGGTGCCCGACCTCCCCGCCACGCCGGCGCCGGCGCCGGCACCGGCGCCGGTCTCGGCTCCGGTCTCCGTGGCTCGTCCCGCCCCTGCTCCGGAGGCGCGGGTCGGCGACCCGGGGCGCGCCTCCTCGGGCCTGTCGCTCGGTGGCCCTCGCAGCTCGACGCCGCCCGCCGCGTCGAGCGCGTCCGGTGCGACCGGCCCGACCCGCCCCGCTCGCCCCGCTCGCTCCGCTCGCCCGTCGCGCCCCGCGCCGTTCCCCGCGCCCGACGTCACCGACGTCCGCGAGCTGAGCCGCGACCAGCCCGTCGTGCGGCTCTCGCCGCGGCGGTCGGCGATCGGCACGCTCGTGGTCACCGGCGGCGTGCACGCCGTGTGGGAGAGCACGGAGCTCGTCGACGGGGCAGCGTTCTCGACCGGCCAGCGCATGGGCGACGTCGTGACGACCAGCGGCAACCGCCCCCTCGTGGCCTTCGACGGCGACGAGGTGCTCGTCACCCTGCGGCACGTGCGCGAGCTGCGCCGGGCCCTGGTCGTCGCGGGCGACGGCGCGTGGCTGGAGGTCGAGCTGCCCGGCGATCGCCGCCTGTCGGTCGACCCGGCCGAGCCCGGCGAGCGGGTCGCGCTGGCGATGCTCGTCGTCGACGGCCTCCTCGAGCTGCGCCGGGTGACCCTGCCGGACACCCTCACGCCACCTCTCGTCCACCAGAGATTCGGGTACTCGATCCCCGAGCGTCCCGGTGACAGCGCCCCGAACGGGAGATGATCGCCCATGCGCCATTTCGGCTTCCTCAGCGACGAGCAGCTGTCGCTCGTCTTCCACACGATCCCGCAGCGGCTCGACCTCTCGTCGCCCGCGCCGCTGCTCGCGGTCGCCCTCGGGGCCACGCTCTACTGCCCCGGCACGCGCCCCGACCTCGTCGGCGCGGTGCACAAGCAGGCGGCCCGTGGCGTGATGAGCATGGTGCTCTGCCTGGAGGACAGCGTCGCCGACGACGAGGTCGACCAGGCCGAGGACGCCGTCGTGGCGGCCCTGGCCGAGCTGCACCGCGAGCAGTCCGGCGACCTCGCACCCGACGCCGCGCCGCTGCCCGTGCCCCTGCTCTTCGTGCGCGTGCGCACGCCCGAGCAGATGCTCCGCGTGGCCGAGCGGTCGGGCTCCGCGCTCGACGTGCTCAGCGGCTTCGTGCTGCCGAAGTTCGAGAACCAGGACGGCTACGCCGACCGCTTCTTCGCCGTGCTGCACGAGATCCACGAGCGCTTCGACCAGGGCGGCGACGCGGCCCGTCGGCGGCTCCGGGTCATGCCCATCCTCGAGTCGCCCGTGATGATCCACGCCGAGACGCGCACCGCGGCGCTCGAGGGCATCACCGACGTGCTGCAGCGTCACCGTGACGACGTGCTCGCCGTCCGCATCGGCGCGACCGACCTCTCGAGCGCCTTCGGCCTCCGCCGGTCGCGCGACCTCACGATCTACGACGTGGGCGTCGTCGCGTCGATGATCGCCGACATCGTCAACCGGCTGGGGCGCCACGACCGCGGCTTCGTCATCAGCGGCCCGGTCTGGGAGCACTACGCCGACACCGAGCGCCTCCTGCGCCCCCAGCTGCGCATGACGCCGTTCGTCGAGGCCGACGACGTCGACCTGCGCCGCCGGCTGCTGCTCGAGAACTTCGACGGCCTGCTGCGCGAGATCGCGCTCGACCAGGCGAACGGCATCACGGGCAAGACCGTCATCCACCCGTCGCACGTCGCGCTCGTGCACGCCATGAGCGTCGTCAGCCACGAGGAGTACCACGACGCCCTCGCGATCACGGATCGCCAGGGCGGCGGCGCGGTCGCCTCGCCGTACCGCAACAAGATGAACGAGATGAAGCCGCACCGCGCCTGGGCCGAGCGCACGCTGCTGCGCGCCGCGGCCTTCGGGGTGGCTGCGGAGGAGACCACGTACGTCGACCTGCTCGAGCTCAGCATGCGGGCGACCTCGCTGAGCCTGGCCGGAGGCGCGGCGTGAGCGCGAGCGCCGGGCCGGTCTCCGAGGCGGTGCGGTCCGCCGCGCCCGCCGCCGCCGCACCCGCCGCCCCCTCGACGCCGCCCGCCCTTCCGATGTCGCCCGAGAGCGGCTTCGTGCACGACCGGGTGGGCATCGTCGTGCGCTCCGAGGGCGACGGCCTGGTGCCCGTCGAGCTCCTCGTCGGCCTCGCGCTCCGGCGGAACCCCCGACGGGCGCACCTCCTCGTCTCCACCGTGCTCGCCAAGCACGTGCCGACCGTCCCCGGCCTCGCCGTGGTGGCGGGCGAGCTGCTCGGCACGGCGGCGGACCTCGCGCTCGGCGAGGGCGACGCGGGCGCCCGCGGTGCCGAGCTCCGGCGGCTGGCGGGCGAGTTCACCAGGCTGCTGGCCGAGCGGGAGGCCGAGGGGGAGGCGCGGGCGCGACTCCGGGGCGACCTCGCCGCCCTGCGCGGTGAGCTGGCCGCCCTCCGCACCGGGCACCCCGGCGTCGCGACGCTCGGCTACGCCGAGACGGCGACCGGGCTCGGGCGCCTCGTCGCCGACGCCCTCGGCTCCTGGTATCTCCACTCGACCCGGCACGACCCCGCGGGCGCGGTCGCGTTCGGCGCGTTCGAGGAGGCCCACTCGCACGCCACCAGCCACCGGCTGCTGCCGACCGACCCGTCGCGGCTGCGCGTCGGCGGCACCGTGGTGCTCGTCGACGACGAGCTGAGCACCGGGGCGACGGTGGTCGACACCGTCCGTGACCTGCACGCGCGGGTGCCGCAGGAGCGCTTCGTCGTGGCGGCCCTCGTCGACCTCCGGGGCGACGACGACCGGGCGGCGCTCGACGCCGTCGCGCGCGAGCTCGGCACCCGCGTCGACGTCGTGGCGCTCGGGCAGGGGCGCGTCGAGCTGCCCGCCGACGTGCTGACCGTCGGGGCCGACGTGGCGGCCGGGCTCGGCGAGGCCGTGCCCACCCTCCGCCGTGCCTCGGCGGCCGACGCCGTCGCGCTGCTCGACCTCCGCGACGTGGTCGCCCCGGTGCGGAGCGAGCGGTTCGGGGTCGACGCCCCGGCCGCGACGGCCGACGTCGACGTGCGCGGCGTCGTGGCGGCCGTGCTCGACGCCCTGCCGGCCGAGCTGCGCGAGGGCGTCCGCGGCGACGACCCGGTCGTCGTGCTCGGCACCGAGGAGTTCCTCTCCGTCCCCCTCGCCGTCGCGCACGAGCTCGACGGGCACGTGCCCACACGGGCCTCGTCGACCACGCGGTCGCCCATCGCCGTGCTCGACCGCCCCGACTACGCGGTCGCCTCGGGCGTCACCTTCCGCAGTCACGACGTGACCCTCGACGGCCCCGGCCCGCGGCACGCCTACAACCTGTCGCGGGCCGGCGCGCGGCCGCGCGTCGTCGTGCTGATGCCCGAGCCGGGCACCGACCCCGCCGAGCTCGTCGGCGCCGGGAGCGTCACCGAGGCGCTCTGCGAGGTCGCCGAGCACGTGCTCGTCGTGCTGCTCGCGGCGGCCGACGACGCCCCCGCCCCCGCCCCCGCCCCCGCGCCCGCCCGCCCCGCCGACCGCCTCACCGAGAGATCCGCCGTGCAGCCCAGCCCCGCCTCCACCGCCCCTGCCGCCCCGACCGGGGCGTCGCGCCCCGCCGACGAGCTGCCCGAGCTGGCCGAGCGCCCCGGCCTGCCCGAGCCGCTCGTCGGCCCGGCGTTCGGCTCGTACGACGCCGACGACGTCTCGTGGCTGCTCACCGACCTCGGCGACGCGCAGCTCGAGGCGCCCGCGCACGAGCGCGAGGCGACGCTGCAGGGCGGGACGGCCAACTACGCCGAGTCGCTGCCGATCGAGTACCAGCCCACCCCCGAGTACCAGGCCCTGTACGAGGAGGCGCTGGCTCGGTCGGCGGACCGTGTCGCGACGGCCGTCGGGGTCGTCACCGACCTCGTGCTCGCCGCCCGCGACCAGGCCCCGGTGCTCGTCTCGCTCGCGCGGGCCGGCACCCCCGTCGGGGTGCTGATGCGCCGCTGGGCCGCCCGCGTGCGCGGCGTCGACGCCCCGCACCTCACGATGAGCATCGTGCGCGGCGTGGGCCTCGACCCGGTCGCCCTGCGCTGGCTGGTCGCCCACCACGACCCGGCGCGCGTCGTCTTCGTGGACGGCTGGACGGGCAAGGGCGCCATCACCCGCGAGCTCACCGAGGCGCTGGCGCGCTTCGAGGAGACCGACGGGGTGCGCTTCGGCGACGACCTCGCCGTGCTCGCCGACCCGGGCCGCTGCGCGTCGACCTGGGGCACCCGCGACGACTTCCTCATCCCGTCCGCGTGCCTCAACTCGACCGTCTCGGGCCTCGTCTCGCGCACGGTCTACAACCGTCGGCTGATCGGCGACCACGACTTCCACGGCGGCAAGTTCTACTCGGAGCTCGCCGACGCCGACGTGTCGCGCGCCTTCGTCGACACGGTCTCGGCGCGCTTCGACGCCGTCGTCGACGAGGTCGACCGCCGCGTCGCCGCCGCGGCGACGGAGCCCGACCGGGCCGCCGGCCCGACCTGGGCCGGCTGGGAGGCCGTCGAGCGCATCAGCGCCGAGCAGGGCGTGCACGACGTGAACCTCGTCAAGCCCGGCGTGGGCGAGACGACCCGCGTGCTGCTGCGGCGCATCCCCTGGAAGGTGCTCGTGCGCGCCGACGCCCTCGACGAGGTCCGCCACGTGCTGCTGCTGGCCGAGCAGCGCGGCGTGCCGGTGGAGGTCGTCGACGAGCTGCCCTACAGCTGCGTCGGGCTGATCCACCCCGTGCACACCGCCGGGGCGACCGGTGCCGACGGGCGCGCCGTGCGCGCCGAGCCAGCCCCGACCGCCCCGACCGACGGAGGCGCCCGATGAGCCGCGCCCCCGTGGTCGTCGCCTGTGACCTCGACCGCACCCTGATCTACTCCGCCGCGGCGCTGCGCCTCCAGGGCGACGACCGCGACGCGCCCGACCTGCTCGTGGCGGAGGTCTACGGGGGCGTGCCGATCTCGTTCACGACCCGCGCCTCCGAGGGGCTGCTCGTCTCGCTCGCGGCCGCGGCGCACCTCGTCCCGGTGACGACGCGCACCGTGGCCCAGTACCAGCGCGTGCGGCTGCCGGGCGTCCGGCCGACGCACGCCGTGACGACCAACGGCGGCGCGCTGCTCGTCGACGGCGTGCCCGACCTCGACTGGCGACGACGCCTCGACGCCCGCGTCGCGGAGGAGTGCGCGCCCCTCGCCCAGGTCGAGGCCCTCCTGACCGATGCGCACTGGAGCACCTGGACGCTCTCGGTCAAGGTCGCGGAGGACCTCTTCGTCTACGCGGTCGTCGACCGTGCCGAGATGCCCGAGACGGCAGTGGCCGACCTGGCGGCGCGCTGCGACGAGCTCGGCTGGACGGTCTCGGTGCAGGGCCGGAAGGTCTACTGCGTGCCGAGCCCGGTCACCAAGGCGGCGGCCCTCGAGGAGGTGCGGGCCCGCACGGGCGCCGACCTCGTGCTCGCCGCGGGCGACTCGCTGCTCGACCAGGGCATGCTGGAGGTCGCCGACCACGCCTTCCGCCCCGCCCACGGCGAGCTGCACGACCTCGGCTGGACGGCGTCGCACCTCACGGTGACCGACGCCGACGGCGTGCTGGCCGGTGAGGAGCTGCTGAGGCGGATGTCGGCCGTCGTCGCCGACGCGGCCCGCGCCCCCGCACCCGTCTCCGCGTAGCGCCCGGCCCGGCCCCGCCGCCCACCGCCCCTCGTCCGCCATCGGCGCACCCGTCACGCCGGCGAACCACCGACTGATCAACGAACCACGCCATGACGTGGTTCGTTGATCAGTCGGTGGTTCGGTAGGCCGGGCTGGGGTGGGCCGGGCGCTCGGCCGGCGAGCCGGGGGGAGCAGCGTCAGCGGGGGGAGTCGCCCTCGCCGTGCTGGCGGTCGCTGCCCGACGAGCGCTGGCCCCGGTCGCCGGCGTCGTGTAGGTCACGGGGGTCGGCCTCGCCCTCGGGCAGCGTGCCCCGGCGCGGGTCGGCGGCCTCGAGGTCGTCGTCCGACGGCGCCGGGGCCCCGCCGTGCCGTGCCGGCAGCTCGTCGTCGGCTGCGTCGCGCACGGCGTCGTCGAGCGCCTCGCCGTCGCGGGCGTGGGCGACGACCGAGCGGGCCGTCGCGCCGAGCACCTCGGCGGCGTCGACGCCGCGGGCGTCCGCCAGGGCGTGGCTCAGGCCGGCCGCGAGGGCCCCGCCAGCCGTGCCGAGGGTCGTGACGACCTCCTGCTGCCGCTCCGTGAGGGGCTGGTCGGTCTGCCCCGCCACGACCTCCCGCAGGTTCTCGTCGCTCGCGTCGAGGGCCGCGTCGTCCTCCTGCGTGATGGCGGTGGCGTGCGAGACGATCGCGAGCGCGAGCTCGGCGGCGTCCTGCTCGGGCGTGCGCGGTGCGGTCGAGTCGTCGGAGTCCATGCGCGTGACGCTACGCGGAGGGTCCCTCGCATTGTCGGCGTCCTCGGAGGCGCGGAGCGGCGACCCGTGGTCGGTCGCCCCGGCACGCGCCTCAGCGAGTCCGAGGCGTCAGCGAGTCCGAGACCTCAGCGCGCTCGACACCCCAGCGCGCTCGGGCCCTCAGTGCGCCCCGCGGCGCCGGGCCTCCGAGACCGCCTGCGCCGCGCCTCCCCGGAACGGCGCTCCGTGGCCGGGCAGCAGCACCCGCGCCCCCGTCGCCGCGATCCGGTCGAGCGACGCCAGGGCCAGCTCGCTGTCGGCCGTCGCCGCGCCCGCGACGATCTGCGGGCCCCGCCGGCCCGTGTACGGGTCGAGCGTCACCACGGCGTCGCCGACGATGACCGCGTCTCGGTCGGGCAGGTGCAGCGCGACGTGGCCGTCGGTGTGCCCCGGGGTCTCGAGCAGCACGGCGCCCGCGGGCAGGGCCGCCTCCGTGATCGGGCGCGTGTCGAGCACGGCGGGCACGGAGAGGGCGCCGGCCAGGGCCATGCGGGTCAGCGCGGGCACCGCGGCGGGGTGCTCGACCGGGTAGCGCCACCGGGGCCGCTCGTGCCGGTACGAGTACGGGTGCCGCGCGAACCGGGCGTCGTCGGGGTGCACCCAGACGGGCAGCCCCCACTGCTGGCGCAGCCGCCGGGCCGTGCCGACGTGGTCGAAGTGCGCGTGCGTGAGCAGCACGCCGTCGACGTCGCCGAGGCCGTGGCCCAGCTCGAAGAGCGACTCGACGAGGTGCGGCCACACCCCCGGCAGGCCCGCGTCGACGATGAGCACGCGGTCGCCGTGCTCGACGAGGTAGAGGTTCGTGTCGGCGTGCTCGAGCCGGTGCACCCCGGGGGCGACGTCGCGGTCCAGCACGGCACGGGGGCGCAGAGGAGACATGGCTGCCACGCAAGCACCGGGGCGCGGCGGCCGGTGACGCCTTGGCACGGCGGGGCGCGACCGCCTAGTCGAGCAGCCCGCGGATGTCGTCGGCCGTCAGCGCCGAGCTGAAGACGGCGTCGTCGTCGACGACCGCGTCGAAGAGCGCGGCCTTCTTCTGCTGCAGCGCGAGGACCTTCTCCTCGACGGTGTCGTTCGCGATCATCCGGTAGACCATGACGTTCTTCGTCTGGCCGATGCGGTGCGTGCGGTCGACGGCCTGCGACTCCGAGGCGGGGTTCCACCACGGGTCGAGCATGAACACGTAGTCGGCCTCGGTGAGGTTGAGCCCGAAGCCGCCCGCCTTGAGGCTGATCAGGAACACGGGGGAGGCGCCGCCCTTGAACCTCTCGATCACCTCGCCCCGTCGCCGCGTCGAGCCGTCGAGGTACTCGTGCGCCGTGCCCCGCTGGTCGAGGCGCTCGGCCACGCGCCCGAGGAACGAGGTGAACTGGCTGAAGACCAGGGCCCGGTGCCCCTCGGCCACGACGTCGTCGAGCTCGTCGAGCAGCTGGTCGAGCTTCGCCGACGGCACGTCGGAGTACTCGGGGTCGATCAGCGCCGCGTCGAGCGCGAGCATGCGCAGCAGCGTCAGCGACCGGAAGACGATGAACCGGTTGCGGTCGAGGTCGTCGATGAGGTCGAGCAGCTTGAGTCGCTCGCGCTGGAGGAACGCGTCGTACAGCTCGCGGTGCGCCGGGGCGAGGTCGACGCGCAGCAGCTGCTCCTGCTTGGCGGGCAGGTCGGCGGCGACGAGCTCCTTCGTGCGGCGGAGCATGAGGGGCCGGATGCGCGCCCGCAGCCGCGCGAGCAGCTCCGGTCGTTCACCGGTCGCGATCGGCTTGACGTAGTCGTCGGAGAAGCGGACGTGCGTCGAGAGCAGGCCCGGGGCCACGACGTGGAAGAGCGCCCAGAGGTCGGTCAGCGAGTTCTCGAGCGGCGTGCCCGTGATCGCGAGCTTGAACGGCGCGTCGAGCTCGACGGCGCAGCGGTGCGCCTGCGAGGAGGGGTTCTTGACGAACTGCGCCTCGTCGAGCACCAGCCCCGCCCAGGCGTGCCGGGAGTAGCTGGCCGCGTCGAGCCGGAACAGCGCGTACGACGTGACGACGAGGTCGACGTCGCCGCCGGCGAGGACCGCGGCGAGCCGCCGCCGGCTCTTCGCCTCGGTCTCGGTCACGACGTGCACGCGGAGGCCGGGGGTGAAGCGCGCCGCCTCCGACGCCCAGTTCGGCACGACCGAGGTCGGCGCGACCACGAGGAACGGCGGGCGCCCCGCCGACCCGGCCCGCGCCTCCCGCCCGCGCGCCTCCTCCTCGCGCACGTGCGCCGGTGCCTCCCGCTCGCGCCCGTGCGCCCGCGCCTCCTCCTCGCGCACATGCGCGACGAGCGCCAGCGTCTGCACCGTCTTGCCGAGGCCCATGTCGTCGGCGAGGACCCCGCCGAGGCCGTGCTGGTGCAGGAACGCCAGCCAGCGGAAGCCGTCGAGCTGGTACGGCCGCAGCTCGGCGTCGAGGCCGGCCGGCACGGGGGTGTCGGCCACGCCCGGCAGCTGGTCGCCGGCCGCGAGCTCGAGCAGGCCGCCCACGGCGCTCCGCCAGGCGTCGGCCTGCACCGTCGCGTCGGCGAGGTCGTCGAACTCCGACCAGAGCGAGGCCTGGTAGCGGTTGATGCGCGGCCCGGCCTCCCACTCGTCGAGGCCGGTGGCCTCGTCGATCAGGCGCTTCAGCTCGTCGAAGGCGGGGTGGGCGAGCGACAGGTACGACTTGTCGACGAGCAGCATCTTGTCGCGCCGCTTCGCGAGGGCCGTGAGCAGCGGCACGAGCGGCACCGTCCGCCCCTCGACCGTGACGAGCACCCCGAGGTCGAACCAGTCCCTCTTGTCGGTCTCGACCGTGGTGACCGTCAGGTGCGGCGCCTCGGTGAGCTCGCGGTAGTCGGGGCGCTCGCCGTCGACGACGACGCGGAGGTCGTCGCGCGCCTCGAGCTCGGGCAGGCGGGTGGCCACGAACTCGGCGGCGGCGACGCCCTTCAGGGTCGCCCCGCGCGCGGGGACGCCGAGCGCCTCCAGGTCGAGCGACGTCTCGTGCGCGGAGAAGGGCTCGGTGCGGCCGGCGATCACCCAGCGCCAGGTCAGGGCGAGAGCGTCGCCGGCGCTGAACGAGGCCGTGAGCACGAGCTGGGGAGGCAGCACCTCGGGCAGCGCGACCGACTCGTCACGGCTGGTCACGGCGACCGCCTGCTGCAGGCCCGGGTACCAGTCGCGGAGGAACTCCTCGGCGTCGGCCTCGGGCACCGTGATCTCGGCCGTGCTCGTCAGCAGCTGCCTCTGCTCGGGGGCCAGCGGGGCGACGGTCGGGGCGAGCACGACGGCGAGGTGCGGCTGGGGCGTCGCCACGTACACGCCGTGGTCGCCGATCGTGCCGGTGTCGGCCGCGGCGTGCGGCTCGCCGTCGACCGTGACCCCGGCGCTCAGCACGAGGCCCCGGCCCGGATCGGTGCGCGCGTCGACGGTGACGCGGGCCCCAGCGGCGACCGTGACGTCGGTGGCGCGCTTGCCGGTGACGAGGGCGACGCCGAGCCGGCGGGCCTCGGCGAGCAGGGGCCAGAGCAGCGGGCTCGTGAAGTCGTCGAGCATCAGCCAGTCCGCCTCGCCCGGCACGTACGAGGCGTGCACCGACCGGTGCAGGGCGGCGAACTGCCCGAACCAGGCGTGCTGCTCCGCCCCGATCGCGAGCCGGTTCATCTGGTAGGGCAGCGACGTCCAGGTGAGGTCGCCCCGCACCCAGTTGCCCGTCGGGCTGAGGCTGACCGGCCGCACGCCCAGACGCCAGCTCGCCGCCCCCGACGGCCGGACCGGAGCCGGGGAGGCGCCCCCCGCGCCCGCGAGGGAGCTGCCGCTCACGAGGCCCCCGCCGAGCCCGCCCGTCGAGCGCTCGTGCCGGTCGACGCGCGGGACGTCCCACCGGGCGCTGCGGGGCGGGGCGACCCGCGGCCGCAGCTCGAACAGCAGGCCCATGGAGGTGGTGCGGGCGTCGCGGGGCGCCGGCCGGCCGGTGAGGCCGCCGAGCCGGGCGCGCCAGTCGTCGGGGGAGGGGGCCGCGTCGCCGGCCGCGCCGCCGCCGGCCCGGGGCGAAGGGAGGTCGCCGTCGCCGCCGAGCGGCGCGGCCGCGGGCGGGGCCAGCGCCGCCGCGTTGTTGGCGAGCAGCACGGCCGCGACGTGCTTGCAGTCGCCGCCGAGCGGGCAGGTGCAGGTGCTGCGCGAGGGGCGGCTCTGCTCGCCGCGCGTCGGCTGGAGGACGATCTCGCACCGGTAGGGCTCAGCGCTGCTGCCGCGGACGGTGCCGGTGACGACCTGGTCGACGGGGTCGTAGGCGATGTCGCGGACCCGGTCTTCGCGCGAGTACTGCCGCCCCTTGGCGAAGGGGCGCGGGCCGACGAACCGGATGACGTCGACGGCGTCGACGAGCGGCGCGACGTCGAGGAGGGGCATGACGACCATCTTCGCAGCGACCGCCGACACCCGTCGCCGCCGCGCACCCGCCTCGGCGAGGCCGCCGCGGATGGTAACCGGGGACGGGCCGCGCAGGCAAGGCCCCCGGCGCGGTCGGCCCTCACCGCGACTCCCGTCGTTCACTGGCGTCGACCAGGGGCACCGCGCCGAGGGGCCGGGCCCGACGACGAGGGAGGACGAGCCGTGCGAGCGATGACCTACCGGGGGCCGTACAAGATCCGCGTGGAGGAGAAGGACGTGCCGCGCATCGAGCACCCGAACGACGCGATCGTCCGGGTGACGCTGGCGGCGATCTGCGGCTCCGACCTGCACCTCTACCACGGGCTCATGCCCGACACCCGGATCGGGCACACCTTCGGCCACGAGTTCATCGGGGTCGTCGAGGAGGTCGGGTCGTCGGTCGAGACCCTGAAGAGGGGCGACCGCGTGATGGTGCCCTTCAGCATCTACTGCGGCTCGTGCTGGTTCTGCGCGCGCGGGCTGTGGTCCAACTGCCACAACGTCAACGCGAACGCCACGGCCGTCGGCGGCATCTACGGCTACTCGCACACCACGGGCGGCTACGACGGCGGCCAGGCCGAGTTCGTCCGCGTGCCGTTCGCCGACGTGGGGCCGAGCATCATCCCCGACGACATCGCCGACGAGGACGCCCTGCTGATGACCGACGCGCTCAGCACCGGCTACTTCGGCGCGCAGCTCGGCGAGATCAGCCAGGGGGACACGGTCGTCGTGCTCGGCGCCGGGCCCGTGGGCCTCTTCGCGGCGCGCTCGGCGTGGTTCATGGGCGCCGCGCGGGTGATCGTCGTCGACCACCTCGAGTACCGACTGGAGAAGGCCCGCACGTTCGCCCACGCGGAGACGATCAACTTCGCCGAGCACGACGACGTGGTCGTCGAGCTGAAGAAGCAGACCGACTACCTCGGCGCCGACGTCGTGATCGACGCGGTGGGCGCCGAAGCCGACGGCGACCTCGTGCAGCACCTGACCAGCGCCAAGGCCAAGCTGCAGGGAGGGTCTCCCGTCGCCCTGAACTGGGCCATCGACGGCGTCCGCAAGGGCGGCACCGTCTCCGTCCTGGGCGCCTACGGCCCCCTCCCGAGCGCCGTCAAGTTCGGCGACGCCCTCAACAAGGGCCTCACGCTGCGCATGAACCAGGCGCCGGTCAAGCGCCAGTGGCCGCGCCTCTTCGAGCACATCCGCGCCGGGCACTTCCGGCCGAGCGACGTCGTCACCCACCGGGTGCCGCTCGAGCACATCGCCGAGGGGTACCACCTCTTCTCCGCGAAGCTCGACGGGAACATCAAGACCCTCGTGCTCCCCGGCGCCTGACTCCGCCCGCCGACCCTCACGACCCACCCCCACATCCCTGCACCTGGAGGCCCCCATGAGCGACCACGACGACGTCCCCCTCGCCTACCTCCCCTCGAAGCCCCGTGCGGTACCGACGCAGGAGCAGCTCCGGGCCCGCGTGCCCGGCTGGGGCGCCGACCTCGACCCGGCCGACCGCCCTTCGCACCCGAAGCTGCAGTACGCGCCCGGTGCCTCCGGAGCGCACTGGGAGTTCCCCGAGCGGCAGCCGGGCGGCGAGGGGCGGGAGCGCTCGATCGAGCACGCCTTCGTCACGCCGGTCTTCGGCACGGCGCAGCCTCTGCACGGGCTCTCGGGCGCGATCCGCCGCGTGGCGTACGACCGCTACAGCGAGGGCCGGCTCGCGCACTGGCTCCTGCTCGTCGTCGGCGACCGGGTCGACTCGACCGGCGCCCACCTGCGGTCGCTGGTCAGCGGCCGCCCCGACGGCCTGCTGCGCGAGACCGGCGTCACGGCCGAGGCCCGGAAGGAGGCGCGGGCCACGTCGCGGGACCGCACCCGCGTCGACCGCCGCCACCGCTGGCTCGACCCGCTGATCGTCGCCGGGCCGTGGGTCGTCACCGGGGTGGTCGCGGTGCGGGGCGTCGCGAAG
This sequence comes from Frigoribacterium sp. NBH87, assembly GCF_014217665.1. NCBI lineage: Bacteria > Bacillati > Actinomycetota > Actinomycetes > Micrococcales > Microbacteriaceae > Frigoribacterium > Frigoribacterium sp. NBH87. The sequence goes on along the minus strand of NZ_CP043650.1, from coordinate 600,896 downwards.
GTGGTCCGCGCCCTCCGCTGAAGGCGCCGCCCGCGTGACGCCCCGAGGGCGCGACGGGGGACAGCTCGGGGCGGTACGGGGCGCGCCGCGTACCCCGCTGACTGCGACCTGGGTGACACCGCGGGTGAGGGCGTACCGTTCCACGGGCTGGAAGCGTTCAGCGCTCCCACCGGCCGGTGTCGCACTGCACCCCTGCCCGTGAAGCTCAGTCGCAGGGCGACGCCAGCGCCAGACAGGGCACGACCGCCGGCGCGGTCGTGCCCTGTCGTCGTCCCGAGGGCGGACGACCCTCGGCCGGGTGGGCGCGCGCGCCCCTCACGGGGTGCCACACTTGTCGCGACGAGTCCGACCCCGTGCTCGTCGACCCCGGCCTGATCCCTGCCGGAGCACCGAGAGCTGCCACGGACCGACGTCGTTCCCGAGCACCTGCCCCGACCGACATCGATCCACCGAAGGAACCGCGCCATGTCCTCCCTCCTGCCCCGCGACTCCTCGCGCCTGGGCGAGCTCCGGGCCCTCCTGTTCGACCTCGACGGCGTGCTCACGCCGACCGCCGAGGTGCACATGCGGGCCTGGTCGCGCCTCTTCTCCGAGTGGTTCGCCGCCCACGACCTCGGCCCGTACACCGACGCCGACTACTTCGAGCACGTCGACGGGCGACCGCGCTTCGACGGCGTCCGCGCGATGCTCGCGGCCCGCGGCGTCACCCTGCCCGAGGGCCACGACGACGACAGCCCCGACACCGAGACGGTGCGCGGCCTCGGCAACCGCAAGAACGCCGTCTTCGCCGCCGAGCTCGCCGAGAACGGCGTCGAGCCCTACCCCGGCAGCGTCGCCTTCCTCGACCGGGCCATCGCGCTCGGCGTGCACGTCGCCGTCGTCTCGAGCTCGCGCAACGCCGTGCCCGTGCTCGAGGCCGCCGGCCTCCGCGACCGCTTCGAGGTCGTCGTCGACGGCGCCGTCGCCGCGGCCGAGGGCATCGCCGGCAAGCCCGCCCCCGACACCTACCTCGAGGGCGCCCGCCGCCTCGGCCTCACCGCGGAGGACTGCGTCGTCGTCGAGGACGCCACCTCCGGCGTCGAGGCCGGGAGGCGCGGGTCGTTCGGCCTCGTCCTGGGCGTCGACCGCGGGGCCGGCCACGCCGCCCTGCTCGCCTCGGGCGCCGACGTGGTCGTCGACGACCTCGGCGACGTGGTCGACGCGCTCGGCGCGACCCGCGACTCCGCCGGCTCCGGCAGCTCCGGCGACACGACCAGCAGCGACACGACCAGCAGCGACGCAGAGGACCCCTCGTGAACACCATCACCACCGACCCGCTCGACCGGCACCGCTTCCCGGTCGACGAGTGGGCGCTCGTCGAGGACGAGTACGTGCAGGGCGACGAGGGCGTCACCGAGACGATCTTCGCCGTGGGCAACGGCTACCTGGGCCTCCGCGGCAACCCCGACGAGGGGCGCGGCGGCCACTCGTTCGGCACCTACGTCAACGGCTTCCACGAGACGTGGCCGATCCGCCACGCGGAGGAGGCCTTCGGCTTCGCCCGCGTCGGCCAGACCATCGTCAACGTGCCCGACGCCAAGGTGATCCGCCTCTACGTCGACGACGAGCCGTTCGTGCTCTTCGAGGCCGACATCCTCGACCACACGCGTCGCCTCGACTTCCGCGACGGCGTGCTCACCCGCGACGTCGAGTGGCGCACCCCCTCGGGCAAGCGCGTGCTCGTCACCAGCCGTCGCCTGGTCAGCTTCGAGGACCGCCACCTCGCGATCATCGAGTACGAGGTGACGGTGCTCGACGCCGACGCGTCGCTGCTCATCTCGAGCCAGATCCTCAACCGACAGGACATGGGCGACGAGTACCACGCGGGCATGCGAGCCGCGGCCGGCGCCTTCGACCCGCGCCGTGCCGAGGCCTTCGACTCGCGCGTGCTCCAGCCGGTGCTGAAGCGCAACGGCGGGAAGCGCGCGGTGCTCGGCTACCGCACGACGAACTCGGGCATGACCATCGCGGTCGGCGCCGACCACGTCATGGACACCGAGAACGAGTGGGACGAGTCGTCGTCGATCGACGACGACCTCGCCAAGCACGTCTACCGGGTGCGGGCCAAGGCCGGCGTCTCGACGCGCATCGTCAAGACGATCACCTACCACACCAGCCGCGGCGTGCCCCCGCGCGAGCTCGCCGACCGCTGCGACCGCACCCTCGACCGCGTCGCCGAGGAGCCGCCGTCGGCGATGTTCGACAAGCAGCGCGCGTGGCTCGACGACTACTGGGCCCGCACCGACGTCGTCGTCGGCGGCCAGCCCGAGGTACAGCAGGCCGTGCGCTGGAACCTCTTCCAGCTCGCGCAGGCCACGGCGCGCACCGACGGCCAGGGCGTCGCCGCCAAGGGCGTCACCGGCTCGGGCTACGGCGGGCACTACTTCTGGGACACCGAGATCTACGTCCTGCCCTTCCTCACCTACACGGCGCCGAACGTCGCCCGGAACGCCCTGCGCTTCCGCCTCGGCATGCTCGACGCGGCCCGTGACCGGGCGGTCGAGCTGAACCAGCGCGGCGCGCTCTTCCCGTGGCGCACCATCAACGGCCTCGAGTCGTCGGCGTACTACGCCGCCGGCACCGCGCAGTACCACATCGACGCCGACATCAGCCACGCCCTCAGCCAGTACGTGCAGGCGAGCGGCGACCTCGACTTCATCGAGCGCGGCGCCGTCGACATCCTCGTCGAGACGGCACGCCTCTGGGCCGACCTGGGCTTCTGGCGCTCGAACGGCGACCAGCGGTTCCACATCGACGGGGTCACCGGCCCCGACGAGTACACGACGGTCGTCGACGACAACCTCTACACGAACGTCATGGCGCGCGCGAACCTCCGGGCCGCCGTCCGCTACGTGACCCGCCTGGCCGAGGAGTCGCCCGCCGCCTACTCGAGGATGGTCACCCGCCTCGACCTGGAGGACCACGAGGTCGCCGGCTGGCAGGTCGCCGCCGAGGCGATGGAGATCCCCTACGACGAGCACCGCGGCATCCACCCGCAGGACGCGCAGTTCCTCGACAAGGAGCTGTGGGACCTCGAGTCGACGCCGGCCAGCAAGCGCCCGCTGCTGCTGCACTACCACCCGCTCGTCATCTACCGCTTCCAGGTGCTGAAGCAGGCCGACGTCGTGCTCGCGCTCTTCCTCCAGGGCGACGAGTTCACCGCCGAGCAGAAGCTCCGCGACTTCGAGTACTACGACGCCCTGACGACCGGCGACTCGACCCTCTCGGGCGTCGTGCAGTCGATCATCGCGGCCGAGGTGGGCCACCACCAGCTGTCGCAGCAGTACTTCCTGTCGTCGCTGTACGTCGACCTTGCCGACCTGCACCGCAACACGGCCGACGGCGTGCACGTCGCCTCGACGGGCGGCATCTGGAGCGCGCTGGTCAGCGGCTACGGCGGCATGCGCGACTACCTCGGCGACATCACCTTCGACCCGCGCCTGCCCGCCGACTGGGAGGAGCTGAGCTTCAAGCTCACCATCCACGGCTCGCGGGTGCGCGTCGACCTCGCGCAGCACGAGATCGTCTTCACGGTCGAGGAGGGCACCGGCGTGAGCGTCGGCGTCCGCGGCGAGCGGGTGGAGGTCGGCGAGCTCCCCGTGCGCGTGGCTCTCGACGACCAGGGGCCCCGCATCACGACGAAGGTGCCGACGACGAGCGACCTGCGCGGCCTGATGCGCGCCGACGGCTCGGTCATCACGGCGTCGATCCCGACGATCAGCATCGACCGGTACGACGACGACGAGGTCGCTTCGTAGCGGCGGGTCGCCGTCCTCCCGGGCGGGCCGGCGCTGACCGGCCGGCGAGGACACGCACCCGCCGGGGGCTGGCGGTGGCCCGAGCCACGGCTGCTCCGCGACCGAGGCGGCCCGGGCCCGGGGCCAGCGGGAGGTGCTGGCCCGGATCGCTGATCCACTCCGGAGTGGATGAGCGATGCTGGCGGGTCTCCCGAGGTCGCGTCGAGGGCTGGGCCCGCGGTGCGGATCGGTCCCTGCCGATCGCGGCCCCGTGCGCCGATGCCTCCGTGGAAGCGGAGCCCGGCCTAGAAGGGCCCGGCCGCCGAGGCGATCGCCTGGAAGAGCGCCGTCGTGTCGGCGTCGCGCTTCTTGACGCTCGCGCCGATCGTGCCGGCGGGGGAGTGCACCTCGCCGGTCACGCGGATGCCCTGGTCGGTCGGCGTGAACACCAGGCGCACGACGTCGCGGTCGCTCGCCGTCGCGCTGCGGCGCAGCAGCTCGGCGCCCTCCTCGTCGGCCGAGGTGACGCTGAAGCCGGGCGTCGACTGCACGGCCCGGCGCACGAGCCCCGGCAGCAGCGCGGCCGGGAGCTTCAGCTCGAGGGAGGCGCGGGTCACGTCGGGGTCGCCGGTCACGATCTGCGGTGCACGTTCGTCAGCCATGGGCCGAGGCTACGGCACGGCGTCGGGGCCGCGCGCTGCCGGGGCCGCGGCGGTCGCCGACTCCGCTCGCGCTCACGCTCGTGCCCGCGCATGCTCCCGCGCTCAGTCCCCGACCTCGTCCTCGCAGTCGAGCCCGCGCGCGATGAGGCCGCGGTAGTCGTCGCACTTCGCGGTGAGCACGCCGAGGTCGGCCCGGAGCTGCGCCATCTGCTGCTCGATCGCGGTCACCTGGGCCTCGAGCAGGGCCAGCCGCACGGGGTGCGTCGCCAGCTCGCCCCGGCCCGCCTGCACGAAGGCGCGCACGTCCGCCACGGGCATGCCCGTCCGCCGGAGCGCCTGGACGAGCCGGACGAACCGCACGGCGGCCGGGCCGTACCGGCGTCGACCGTCGCCGCCCCGCCCGACGAGGGGGAGCAGCCCCTCCCGTTCGTACCAGCGCAGGGCGTCGACGCTCAGGCCGGTCGCCTCGGCGACGCGACCGATGCCGACTGGGGCGACCCGCGCCTCCTCGAGGACGTCGTCGAGGTCGGCCGCGTCGTGGGCGCGACCCGCCTCGCCGTCGAGGGGACGGAGCGGGGGAGGCGTCGCGAGCGTCATCGTCACAGGGTACGTCCGTCCTCCCAGCGGCCCGAGGCCCGTGCGCCCCCGGCGTCGGCGGCGGAGGCGGGCGAGGCCGCCGCGGCCGCCTGCGGGTCCGCCTCCGGTCGCAGGTCGAGGACGAACCGGTAGCGGACGTCGTTGTGGGCGAGGCGGTCGAGGGCCTCGGCGAGCCGGGCGGCCGGCAGCACCTCGACGTCGGCGACGACGCCGTGCTCGGCCGCGAAGTCGAGCATCGCCTGGGTGTCGGCCCGGCCGGCGCTGCCCGAGGCGGTCAACGACCGGTGGGGCAGCAGGCTCATCGCCGAGACGCTGTAGCGCGGCGGGATGCCGAGCATGCAGAGGGTGCCGCCGCGGCGCAGCGTCTCGAGGTACGGCGACGGGTCGTGGTCGCCCGAGGCGGTGTCGACGACGAGGTCGAAGCGCCGGGCGGCGGCCGCCATGGCCTCGGGGTCGGTCGACACGACGACCTCGACGGCGCCGAGCGCGAGGGCGTCGGACCGCTTGCGCGGCGACGTCGTGAAGACGGAGACCTCGGCGCCCCGGGCGACGGCGAACTTGACCGCGAGGTGGCCCAGGCCGCCCAGCCCGACGACGCCGACCCGGTCGCCGGGCCCCACGCCCGCCCGGGCGAGCGGGGCCCAGGTCGTCACGCCCGCGCACATCAGCGGGGCGACGGCCGCCGGGTCGAGGCCCGCGGGCAGGTGGTAGGCGAACGACTCGCGGACGACGTACTCGCCCGACCAGGCGCCCTGGGTGCGGCTGCCGTCGTGGCGGTCGCGCCCGCCGTAGGTGAGGGTCGGGAACTCCACGCAGAGCGACTGCTCGTCGGCGAGGCAGTTCTCGCACGTGCCGCAGGAGTCGACGATGTTGCCGACGGCGACCGGGTCGCCGACGGAGAACCCGGTGACGGCGGGGCCCACGGCGACGACCTCGCCGACGAACTCGTGGCCCGGCACGAGCGGCAGCTGGCCGGTCCGGGCCTGCTCGAGGGCGTGCAGGTCGCTGTGGCAGACGCCGCAGAAGTCGACCCGCACGGCGAGGTCGTCGGGGCGGAGGTCGCGGCGGTCGAGCGCGACCTCCTGCAGCGGGGCGCCGGGGGCGAGCAGGGCGTGGGCGGTCGTGGTCCTCATGGGTCGACCGTAGGAGCTGGAGTGTACTCCAGCGCAAGGGCCACCGCCCCTAGAGTGGGCGCATGAAGAGTCTGTACTACGCGGGCCAGGAGCTGGTCGTGACCGACGAGCTGGCCGAGGTGCTGCTGGCCGCGGCGATGGAGTTCAGCGACGACGACCGCACCTTCCGCGTGCCGGTCGCCTGCCGCCTCGAGGGCGTGGCCCACATGGCGCAGCTACTGCTCGGCCCGGGCATCCCGCTGCTCGTCGTCGACGCGCCCGATGACGTCGAGCCGGCCGCCGGGTCGGAGTCGTCGGCCGCCTTCATCGTCGAGCTGACCGAGAGCCTCGTCGACGAGGACTGAGCACCAGGGCGTCGCGACCGCCGACGGCTCGCGCCGCCGTCAGCTGGCTCCCCGTCCCCGGGCCTAGCCTCGGGGCATGTCCGTGCGCCTGGAGACCCCCGTCGAGCCCGCCTCCGCGGGGATGCCGCCCCGCGCCTCCTCGGGGTGGGCCGCCCTCGCCGGCGTCGTCTCGTTCGTGGCCTGGGCCGGCGCCGCCGAGGCGGCCGCCGTCGTCACCGGGCCCGGGGGCAGCCCGCTGCTCGCCGTCGGCTCCGCCGTGATCGACCTCGCGCCGGCCGCCGCCAAGGACACGATGGTGGGCCTGTTCGGCACCGGCGACAAGGTCGCCCTCGGCGTGCTGATGGCCGTGGTGCTCGTCATCGTCACGGGCCTCGCCGGCGTCGCCGAGCAGCACCGCCCGCCGCTCGGCCGTGTCGTCTTCGGCGTCGGCGGGGCCCTCGCGGTCGCCGCGGTGCTCACCCGGGCCGGCAGCGGCAGCCTCGACGCGGCCCCGGCTGTGATCGGCACGGTGGTGGCGGTCGTGGTGCTGCCCGGCCTGCTCCGACGGCTGTGGCGCTGGCGCCTCTCGACCACCCCCGGCTGGGCCGCCGCGACCGAGCCCACGCCGCCGCTCGGCGGAGCCCCGGTCGAGCGCCGCAGCTTCCTCACCGCGATCGGGCTCACGAGCGCCGTCGCGGTCGTCGTGGGCGCCGGCGCCCGCGTGATCAACGCGGGCCGCGCCGACGTCGCGGCCCTGCGCGACGGCATCGCCCTCCCGGAGGCGGCCGTCACCGCCGAGCCCGTGCCGGCTGGCGCCTCCCTCGACGTGCCCGGCATCACGCCCTACGTGACCTCGAACGAGGACTTCTACCGCATCGACACGGCTCTCCGCGTGCCCTCGATCGACCCCGCCGAGTGGAGCCTGCGCATCCACGGCCTCGTCGAGAACGAGATCGTCGTCTCGTTCGACGAGCTGCTCGCCCTGCCCCTCGAGGAGCACCTCGCCACCCTCAGCTGCGTGTCGAACGAGGTCGGCGGCGACCTGATCGGCACCGCCCTCTGGCTCGGCCACCCGATCCGCACCCTGCTCGCCCGGGCCGTGCCGACGGCGGGCGCCGACATGGTGCTCTCCACCAGCGAGGACGGCTTCACTGCGGGCACCCCGCTCGACGTGCTCACCGACGAGGGCACCGACGCCCTGCTCGCCGTGGGCATGAACGGGCAGCCCCTGCCGCAGGAGCACGGCTTCCCCGTGCGCATGGTCGTGCCGGGCCTCTTCGGCTACGTCTCGGCGACGAAGTGGGTCGTCGACCTCGAGGTCACCCGCTTCGCCGACGCCGAGGGGTACTGGACGCCCCGCGGCTGGGACGCCCTCGGCCCGGTCAAGCTGGAGTCGCGGGTCGACGTGCCGGCGTCGGGCACGTCGGTCGACGCCGGCACCGTGCCGATCGCGGGCGTGGCGTGGCACCCGCACACGGGCGTCGCGCGCGTCGAGGTGCAGATCGACGAGGAGCCGTGGGTCGACGCCCAGCTCGCGGACTCCGTCTCGGCGGACACCTGGGTGCAGTGGGTGCACCGCTGGGAGGCGACGAGCGGGCGGCACACCGTGAGGGTCCGGGCGACCGGCGCCGACGGCGAGGTGCAGCGGGAGGCCCGCATGGCCCCCGCCCCGAACGGCGCCGAGGGCTGGGACGAGCACCAGGTCACGGTGCGCTGAGACCACCGCTCACCGAGCCGGGCCAGCGCGGCGCTCGTCGGGCTCGTCGGGCCCGGCGCTCGTCGGGCCCGCCGCCCGGCCCGCGCGCTACGCGACGACCCCGAGCGCGAACGGGAGCACCGCGGAGGCACCCGCCCGACGGAGCTCGCGCCCCGCGACGGTGACCGTCCACCGGCTGTCGACGAGGTCGTCGACGAGCAGCACGGGCCCGGGCGTGGCCGCCAGGGCCGCGGCGAGCTCGGGGCCGACCTCCACCGACCCCCACACGTCGGCGAGGCGGTAGACGCTGTTGCCGCCGCCGCGCGGGGCGTCGGACGAGCGCTGGCGGGTCGGCGTCAGCTGGCCGAGCACGGGCAGCCGCCCGACGTGGCCGAGGGCCTCGCCCAGCGAGGCCACGAGCTGCGGGTGCCCCTGCGACGGCATCACGACGATGCCGACGGGCCGCTCGGCCCAGCCCCAGTCGGCCAGCACCCGGACGCAGCCGTCGACGAGCGCCCGCGTGACGGGCTGGTCGGGCGTCGACGGCGCGAACACCTCCCGGAGCGTCGTGCCCCAGCCGAGGTCGGTGAGGCGCGCGAGGGCCCGCCCCTGCTCGACGCGCTCGTCGGGCGCGATCTTGCCCTTGGCGGGCACGCCGGCCCGGTCGGCGCCGGTGGGCCACTGCGCCCGCGGCTCGACCTCGACGCCCACGCGGTCGAGCGAGCTGGCGGCCGACGCGGCCGCGTCGCTCGTCACGTCGCTCGGGTACCAGGGGCCCGCACAGACGTCGCACCGGCCGCACGGCACCGCGGCGGGGTCGTCGAGGTCGAGCTGGAGCATCTGCATGCGGCAGGTGGCGCCCTCCTCGTAGCGGATCATCGACTCCTGCTCGGCGAGCCGGGCGGTCGCGATCCGGTCGTACCGCTCGCGGTCGTAGACCCACGGCCGCCCGGTCGAGACCCAGCCGCCCTGCACGCGGTGCACGGCGCCGTCGACGTCGAGCACCTTGAGCAGCAGCTCGAGCGGGGTGCGCTTGATGTCGACCCGCGCCTCCAGCGCCGGCGTCGAGAGCGGCGTCTCGCCCAGCTCAGCGAGCACGGCGCTCGCGCGCGCCTCGGAGGGCATCGACGCCGTCGCGAAGTACTGCCAGATCTCGCGGTCCTCGCGCCCGGGCAGCAGCAGCACGTCGGCGTTGTCGGTCGCGCGCCCGGCGCGGCCGATCTGCTGGTAGTAGGCGACCGGCGACGACGGCGCGCCGAGGTGCACCACGAAGCCGAGGTCGGGCTTGTCGAAGCCCATGCCGAGCGCGCTCGTCGCGACGAGCGCCTTGAGGTCGTTGGTCTTGAGGCGATGCTCGAGCTGCTCGCGCTCTTCCGGGTCGGTGCGGCCGGTGTACGAGCGGACGTCGTGGCCGGCCTCGCGCAGCAGCCGGGCGGTGTCGTCGGCCGCCGAGATGGTCAGCGTGTAGATGATGCCGCTGCCCGCGAGGTCGCCCAGGTGGGCGAGCAGCCAGCCGAGCCGGTCGCGCGAGGTGGGCAGGTCGAGCACCCCCAGCCGCAGGGAGGCGCGGGCCAGCGAGCCACGGATCGTCAGGACCGAGGTCTCCGGCCCCTCGGTCAGCTGCTCCTCGACGTCGGCCACGACGCGCTCGTTCGCGGTGGCCGTCGTGGCGAGGACGGGCACGCCGGCCGGCAGCGTGCGGATGAGCTCGGCGAGGCGCCGGTAGTCGGGGCGGAAGTCGTGCCCCCAGTCGCTGATGCAGTGCGCCTCGTCGACGACGAGCATGCCGAGCCGGTCGACCAGCAGCGGCAGCTGCTCGTCGCGGAACCTCGGGTTGTTGAGGCGCTCCGGCGACACGAGCAGCACGTCGACCTCGTCGGCGAGCAGCGCCTGCTGCACGTCGGCCCACTCGTGGGCGTTCGCCGAGTTGAGGGCCACCGCCCGCACGCCGGCCCGGGCGGCCGCGGCCACCTGGTCGCGCATCAGCGCGAGCAGCGGCGAGACGAGCAGGGCGGGCCCCGTGCCGCGACGGCGCAGCAGCAGGGTGGCGATGAAGTAGACCGCGGACTTGCCCCAGCCGGTGCGCTGCACGACGAGCGCGCGTCGGCGGTCGGCGACGAGGGCGCGGATCGCCTCGAGCTGGCCGTCGTGGAAGACGGCGTCGTCACGCCCGGTCAGGCGTCGCAGCAGCTCGAGGGCCTCGGCGTCGACGTCGGTCACGGCGGGGGCGGCGGTGTCGGTCATCGGGCCATGGTGCCACGCACCACCGACCCTGCCGGCCCCGGCCCGGCCGACGCCGGCCTCAGGGGGCGGCGGGCGCCTCCGGCACGACGACGAGCTCGAGGTGGTCGCGCAGCTGCCCCGGAACGTCGACCTCGTCGGGCGCGAGCAGCCACTGCAGCTGCAGGCCGTCCCAGAGGGCGACGAGGGCGGTCGCGGCCCGGTCGGGGTCGACGCCGGGCCGCAGGAGCCCGGCCGCCTCGAGCCCGCGGAAGGCGTCGCCGAACTCGCGACGGAGCCCAGCGAGGCGGGCGGAGACGTAGTCGCGGCCCGGGTTGCCCGCCGTGACGGCCTCGCCCGAGAGCACCGCGTAGAGCTCGACGACCCCGGGCACGGACTCGTTCGCGCGGGCCTGCCGCACGACGGCCTCGACCATCGAGCCCTCGGCGGGCGTCGCCGGCATCGGCCCCGCCGAGACCTCGTCGCGGCGCGCGAGGACGGCGAGCAGCAGGTGGCTCTTGGTGGGGAAGTAGTGCAGCAGGCTCGTCTGGCTCATGCCGACGACGTCGGCGACCTTCTGCAGCGAGCCCCCCGCGTAGCCGTGGGCCGCGAAGACCTCGAACGCGGCCGCGACGATCGCGGCCCGGCGCTCCGCCGACTTGGCGTACGGGCCCCGGCGAGCCCGCGGGGCGTCGGCGCTGCCCGGCGCGGCGGCGGGGTCGGCGGGCGAGGCGGTCATGGGGGGCAGCCTACGACGCCCGGCGACGTGCCCCGCGAATTTCGAGCGACCACTCGACACTGTGTTAGCGTCGTCGCGTCCCGCCCACGTCGCCGGGGGCCCGCGCCTGCGCCCCGGTCGTCGTCGACGGCCGCCCCGCCCGCCCCCTCAGCACGGTCGACGCCCTCCCGCGGCGGCCCCGGAAGGACTCGTCCCGTGACGAACACCGCCTCGTACCTCACCGACACGGGCCCCGGCATGGGCCTCCGCAGCCCCGCCCGCTCCGCGCTGCACACCGACGCGCCGACCCTCTCGCTCGACGGCGAGTGGGCCTTCCGCCTGCTGGCCGGCGCGCCCGGCACGCCCGGCGGCCGGGGCGTCCTGCCCGAGGGCGAGGGCCCGACGGACTTCGCCGCGGTCGACCACGACGATTCCAGCTGGGAGACCATCGCGGTGCCGTCGCACTGGGTGCTGACCGGCGACGGCGAGCGCGGCCTGCCGATCTACACCAACGTGCAGTTCCCCTTCCCGACCGAGCCGCCCGCCGTGCCCGACGCCAACCCGACGGGCGACCACCGCCGCCGCTTCACGCTGCCCGCGAGCTTCGCCGGCGCCGAGCGCGTGCTGCTCCGCTTCGAGGGCGTCGAGTCCCGCTACGTGGCCTGGGTCAACGGCGTCGAGGTCGGCATGGGCGTCGGCAGCCGCCTCGCGCAGGAGTTCGACGTCACCGACGTCGTCCGCCCCGGCGAGAACGTCGTCGCGGTGCGCGTGCACCAGTGGTCGGCGTCGAGCTACGTCGAGGACCAGGACCAGTGGTGGCTGCCCGGCATCTTCCGCAGCGTCACGCTGCAGGCGCGGCCGGTCGGCGGCCTCGACGACGTCTGGCTGCAGACGCCGTGGCACGGCGCCGCGGGCGAGCCCGAGGGAGGCGCGTCGATCGTCGCCGAGGTCACGGCCGGCCCCGCGGCCTGGCCGGTGGTGCTCGCGGTGCCCGAGCTGGGCGTCGAGGTGACCTGGTCGTCGCCCGCCGACGTCGCCCCGGTCGAGATCGCCGACGGCGTCGCGCCGTGGAGCGCCGAGACGCCCCGCCTGTACGACGCGACCGTGACGAGCGCCGGGGGAGCGGAGACGATCTCGCTCCGCCTCGGCTTCCGCACCGTCCGCGTCGACGGCGACCTCTTCACCGTCAACGGCCGCCGCGTCGTGTTCCACGGCGTGAACCGGCACGAGACGCACCCCGACCGCGGCCGCGTGTTCGACGAGGAGTGGTCGCGCCGCGACCTCGAGCAGATGAAGCGGCACAACGTGAACGCGATCCGCACGTCGCACTACCCGCCGCACCCGCGCCTCCTCGACCTGGCCGACGAGTACGGCTTCTGGGTCGTGCTCGAGAACGACCTCGAGACGCACGGCTTCGAGCGCGGCGCCTGGGTCGGCAACCCCAGTGACGACCCGGCCTGGCACGACGCCCTGGTCGACCGGATGGTGCGCACGGTCGAGCGCGACAAGAACCACCCGTCGATCGTGATGTGGTCGCTCGGCAACGAGGCGGGCACGGGTCAGAACCTCGCCGCGATGGCCGCGTGGACCCACGCCCGCGACGCCGGCCGCCCGGTGCACTACGAGGGCGACTACACGGGCGCCTACACCGACGTCTACTCGCGCATGTACTCGTTCGTCGACGAGACGCGCGCGATCGGCGCCGGCGACGAGAGCGTGCCCCTGCTCGGCACCACTGCGGCGGAGGCGGCCCGCCAGCGCTCGAAGCCGTTCCTCCTCTGCGAGTACGTCCACGCGATGGGCAACGGCCCCGGCGCGATCGACGAATACGAGGACCTCGTCGACGAGTTCCCCCGCCTGCACGGCGGCTTCGTCTGGGAGTGGCGCGACCACGGCATCCGCACGCGGGCGGCCGACGGCACCGAGTTCTTCGGCTACGGCGGCGACTTCGGCGAGGTGGTGCACGACGGCAACTTCGTGATGGACGGCATGGTGCTCAGCGACGACACGGCCTCGCCCGGGCTCGCCGAGTGGGCCCAGGTCGTCGCGCCCCTGCGGGTGCGGTTCGAGGCCGTCGAGGGCGGCGGGGCCGTCGTGGTCGTGTCGAACCGGCGGCACTCGGCCGACGCCTCCGACGTGTCCTTCCGCTGGTCGGTCGCCCACGACGGCGTGGAGGCGGCCTCGGGCGTGCTCGACGTCGTCGGCCTCGGCAGCGGGGCCCTCGCCGCGGGCGAGGTCGTGCGCCTCGCCCTGCCGGAGGTGCCGGTCGCGGCCCTCGGCGAGACCTGGCTGACGATCGAGGTCGTCACCGTCGCCGACGCGGCCTGGTCCCCGGCCGGCCACGTCGTCTCGACCGCGCAGCTCGACCTCACGCTGCCGGGCTCCGCCCCGGTCGCCTCGGCCGCGCCGCGGCCCACGGTGGCGACGGCCCTCGACACCGCGGCGGGCATCGCCTCCGGTCGGCTCGACCTCGGCCCCGCGAGCTTCGTCGACGGCCGTCTGGTGGCCCTGGCAGGCCGGCCGGTCGACGGGCCCCGCCTCGAGCTGTGGCGCGCCCCCACCGACAACGACCGCGGCCACTGGTGGGCACCTCGTGACCGCGACGCCGACGTCATGCGCGACCGGCACCGCAGCGACCGCTACCTCGAGAGCCTCGAGCCGAGCGCCGAGACGGTCTGGCGCCGCGCCGGCCTCGACCGCCTCACGGGCCGCGTGCTCGCCGTCTCGACGACGCCGACCTCGGTGCAGGTCCGCACGCGCTGGGCGGCGGCCGACGCCGGTCAGGCCGTCACCGTCGACGAGCGCTGGACGCTCGACGGCGACGACGTCTGGCTCGCCCTCGACCTCGTGCCGACCGCGGGCTGGGACGTCACCTGGCCCCGCGTCGGCGTGCGGCTCGACCTGCCCGTCGACGTCGAGCGGGCGTCGTGGTTCGGCACCGGACCGGCCGAGTCGTACCCCGACTCGCGGCACGCAGCCGTCGTCGGCCGCTTCGAGTCGGGGGTCGACGACCTCGTCGTCGACTACGCCCGCCCGCAGGAGAGCGGCCACCGCAGCGACCTCCGACAGCTCGACCTCGCCACCGCCGAGGGAGGCGCGTGGCTGCGCGTCGAGGCCCTGCCCGACACGGCGGGTCGTCGCCCCGGCTTCACGCTGCGCCGCCACACCGCGCAGCAGGTCGACGCGGCCGCGCACCCGCACGAGCTGCCGGCGCCGACGGCCACGCACCTGTGGCTCGACGCCGCGCAGCACGGGCTCGGCTCCCGGGCCTGCGGGCCCGACGTGTCGGCGCCCCACGTGCTGCGCCCCGGCGCGCACGCGCTGCGCCTCCGCCTCAGCGCGCTGGGCTAGCCCGGCAGCCCGGCAGCCCGGCAGCCCGGCAGCCCAGGCGACGCGAGGTCGGTCGGTCGGGACCGTGCACGCCGAGTGGTCACGAACGGCTCGTCCCCCCGCCGGGAGCAGCAGATCGCGACCACTCGGCGGCCGGGCTCAGGAGGCGCGGTGTGCGCGGACGACCACGTCACGCATCGGGCCGCCTCCATGGTGCGCCGAGGTGGCGGCTCGCTCGCGCGCCCCGGCCACCTCGACCTCGAGCCCCTCGCCCTCGATCGCGGCGAGGACGTCGTCGACCGTGAACATGAGGTCACGCCGGTGCGCCATGCGCTCCGGGTCGTCCGTGAGGTCGTGCCCGACGACGAGCAGCGTCCCGCCGGGAGCCACCGCCGCCGCGAGCCCCCGGAAGAGCACGGCCCGCTCCGGGTCGGCGAGGTGCATGAACTGGGCCGAGACGAGGTCGAAGGCGCCCGGCTCGGGTGCCCAGGCCGTGACGTCGTGCTGCTCCCAGGTGATCCGGGCGGCGGCGGCCGGGTCGGTGGCCTCGGCGCGACGGGCGGCCTTGGCGAGCGCCGCCTCCGCGATGTCGGTGCCGGTCACCGTCCAGCCCCGCCGCGCCAGCCAGATCGCGTCGCCGCCCTCGCCGCTGCCGACGTCGAGCGCCCGCCCGGGCGTCAGGTCGACCGTCTCGGCGACGAGCTGGGCGTTGGGCTCGCCGCTCCAGGTGAAGCCCTCCGAGCCGTAGCGCTCCTCCCAGTACGCGCGGTCGAAGACCTCCTGCTCGGGGCGGCCCGGTGCGGGCCCGTCGGCGTCGCCGGACCGGGACGCGACCCCGTGCCGCCGCTCGCCGAGCAGCCGGGCGGTGCCCGCCGACTCGGCGGCCGCGCTGAACGGAGCCCGCCGGGCCGCGACGGCGAGGGCGGTGTCCTCCGCCACGAGGTCGGCGTTCGCGAGGGCGGCCGCCCTCACGCCGGACGCCGCCGCCGCGACCACCTGCATCATCGGGTCGGCGACGTTGCCCGCCAGCCAGAGGCCCGGGACGCTCGTGGCGCCGGTGGCCGGGTCGGACGGCACGACGAGCCCGACGCCCAGCGGGTGGGGCTCCTGCTCGACGCCCAGCCCGGTCAGCAGGTCCGAGTTCACGCGCAGGGCAGCCCCGAGCGCCAGTGCCTCCACCGGGCGGGTGCGCCCCGACGCGAGCTCGACCCCGCTCATCCGGTCGTCGGTGACGAGCACCCGGGTGACGGCTCCCGTCACGACACCGATGCCCCGCGCGGCGAGCTGCTCCCACTCCTCCTCCGTGGGCTCCACCGCGTCGTTGAGGAACAACACCACGCGATCGCTCCACTGCCGGAAGAGCAGGGCCTGGTGCACGGACAGCGGCCCGCCGCCGAGCACGCCGATCAGCCGGTCGCGCACCTCCCAGCCGTGGCAGTACGGGCAGTGCACGGCGTCCCGGGCCCACCGCTCGGCCAGGCCGGCCACGGGCGGCAGCTGGTCGGTGACGCCGGTCGTGACGACCACGCGCCGGGCGAGGACGGTCTCGACCCGGCCGCCCGCGTGCGTGACGGACGCCCGGAAGCGGGCCGCGACTCCCGGGGCCGGCTCGACGCGGTCGAGGGCCGTGACCGTCCCGGCACGGACCTCGCCGCCGTGGGACTCGACCTCGGCGCGGCCGAGGCGCGTCAGCTCGGCGGGGGCGATCCCGTCGCGGGTGAGGAAGCCGTGCACGCCCGCGGCGGGGGCGTTCCGGGGCTCGCCCGCGTCGACGACGACGACGTCGCGGCGGGCGCGGGCGAGCGTGAGGCCCGCGCTGAGCCCGGCGGCGCCGCCGCCGACGACGAGCACGTCGCGGACGACGTCGGGGGCGTCACCGGCGTCACGGGCAGGGTCGGGGGAGCCGCTCGGGGCGGGGGTGCTGTGGTCGTTCGTCATGGTGGTGACCTCCTGCCTCGATGGTCGCCCCGCGCCTCCGCCGGTGACAAGCTCTCTTGCCGAAGTGGCAAGATGCGGGCATGGACCCGCACCGACACGGCCCGACCGCCCCCGCCCCGGCCGACGACACCGACGCCGTCCTCGCCGGGGTCGGACCGCGTCTCCGCGCCCTGCGCACCGCCCGGAACGCGACCCTCGACCAGCTCTCCGCCGAGACGGGCATCTCGGTCAGCACCCTGTCGCGCCTCGAGTCGGGGCAGCGCCGCCCCGCGCTCGAGCTGCTGCTGCCGCTCGCCCGGGTGCACGGGGTGCCGCTCGACGAGCTCGTCGGCGCGCCGGAGACGGGCGACCCGCGGGTGCACCTCAAGGCCGTCGCCTGGCGCGGCGGGTCGATCCTGCCGCTGTCGCGCGGGGGGAGCGGCCTGCAGGCGTTCAAGCACGTCATCCCGGCGTCGGTGCCGGAGGGCACCCCCGAGCTGCGCACGCACGACGGCTGGGACTGGCTCTACGTGCTGAAGGGCCGGCTCCGCGTGGTGCTCGGCGAGCACGACCTCGTGCTGCCCGCGGGCGAGGCGGCCGAGTTCGACACCCGCACGCCGCACTGGTTCGGCCGGGTGGGGCCCGGCGACGTCGAGTTCCTCAGCCTCTTCGGCCGCCAGGGCGAGCGCATGCACGTCCGGGCGGCGCCGCCCGGCCGCTTCGAGTAGCGTCCTGCCCGTGACCGACCACCGCCCGGCCGACGCCCGGAGCCCCGAGCCGACCGCCCGCCCGCTGCACGTCCTCGTCCTGCCCGGCGGGGGCTACCAGCACCTCGCCGACCACGAGGGCGAGCCGGTGGCCGAGTGGCTGCGGTCTCTCGGGCACAGCGCGGAGGTCGTCCGGTACCCGCTCGACACGCGGCACCCCGGCCCCCTCGAGCACGTGCGCGGGGCCGTCCGGGCCGCCCGGGGGGGCGGGCCACGAGCGCGTCGGCCTGCTCGGCTTCTCCGCCGGCGGCCACGCCGCGGGCCTCGCCGCCCTCGCCCCCGGAGCCACGGGGGAGGCGCGGGTGGACCTGGTCGTGCTCGCCTACCCGGTCGTCTCCATGCGCACGCCCACCCACGGCGGCTCGCGCGCGGCGCTGATCGGCCCCGACGCCCCCGACCACCTCCGGGCCGCGACGTCGCTCGACGCCCTGGTGACCCGCGACTCCCCGCCGACCTTCGTCTGGCACACCGCCGACGACGAGACGGTGCCCGTCGAGCACGCCTACCTGATGGGCGCGGCCCTCGCCGAGGCCGGCGTGCCGCACGCCCTGCACGTCTACGCCTCGGGCCGGCACGGCCTCGGGCTCGCCGAGGGAGCCGGGCCCGCCGCGGCGTGGACCCGCGACTGCGCCGAGTGGCTCGACGACCAGCTCGGGGGGCCGAGCCGGGCCGGCTGACCGCACCGGCCCGTCGAGCTCGGCCCGCCCAGCCAGCCCGACCCCGACCTGCCCGCCCCTACGGGACGATGACGGCCCGGCCGCGCACCGTGCCGGCCGCGAGCGCCTCGTAGGCCGACGGGGCGTCGTCGAGCGAGTAGCGCTGCGTCTCGACGCTCACCCGACCGGCGCGCGCGAGGTCGAGCACCTCGATCAGCTCGCTGCGGCTGCCCCAGTAGGGCACCCGCACGGCCGCGTCGTACGCGATCGAGCCGAAGCCGAGCTCGACCGTGCCGCCGCCGATGCCGACGATCGTGACGTCCGCCTCCGTCGCCGCCACCGCGACCGCCGTGGCCATCGTGGGGCGCGCGCCGACGAAGTCGAACACCGCGTTCGCGCCGACGCCGCCGGTGAGGGCGCGGACGGCCTCCGCGGCGTGCTCGTCGCTGATCACGACGTGGTCGGCGCCGACGTGCGTCGCCAGCTCGAGCTTCTCGTCGTTGACGTCGAGGGCGATGACCTGCGCGCCCGAGAGCGCCTTGAGGATCTGGATGCCGACGTGCCCGAGGCCGCCCGTGCCGATGACGACGGCGAAGGTGCCGGCCCCGAGCTTCGGCAGCGACGCCTTGATCGCGTGGTACGGGGTCAGGCCGGCGTCGGTGAGGGAGACGTTCTCGACCGGGTCGAGGTCGCCGAGCGGCACGAGGTGGCGCGGGTCGTCGACGATCATGTACTCGGCCATCGAGCCGGGGGCGCCGAGCCCGGGGGGCTTGATGCCCTCGGCGGCGGCGTTGACGCAGTAGTTCTCCTTGCCCTGCGCGCACTGGTGGCAGCGCCCGCAGCCCCACGGCCCGTAGACGGCGACCGCGTCGCCGACCGAGACGTGCTCGACTCCCTCGCCGAGCTCCTCGACGACGCCGACGCCCTCGTGCCCGAGCGTGAGCGGCAGGGGGTAGCCCTGCGCCGTGTAGTCCTCCTCGGAGAGGCTCATGACGTACTCGTCGCTGTGGCAGACGCCGGCGGCGGTGACGCGGAGCAGCACCTGCCCCGGCCCCGGCGAGGGCTTCTCGACCTCGACGACGACGGGGTGCTGTCCGACCTGGGTGTACTGGAGTGCCTTCATGGGGTGCACGGTAGACCTGACCGAACCAGGTGGTCCGCCCGATGTGCGACACCTGCAGCCCAAGCTCAGGTGCCCGGGCAGCGGCCTCCGAGCCGCCGCGAGCATGATGGCGGCATGAGAGCGAAGCGCGAGCCCGTCCGCCGTCAGGAGCCCGGCCCGGGCCAGGAGTCCGTCTGGGACTACCCCCGGCCCCCGCGGGTCGAGGCCCGCTCCGAGCGGGTGGTCGTCCGCCTCGGCGGCCAGGTCGTCGCCGACACGACCGCGGCGTACCGGGTGCTCGAGACGAGCCACCCGCCGGTCTGGTACCTGCCGCGCACGGCCTTCACGGAGGGGGCCCTGCAGCCGGCCTCCGGCACGAGCATGTGCGAGTACAAGGGCCGCGCGAAGTACGTCGACGTGGTCGGCGGCGGGGCCCGCGCCTCCTCGGCGGGCTGGACGTACCCGAGCCCGTGGGCGGGCTACGAGGTGCTCGTCGACCACGTCGCGCTCTACCCGGGGCGGATGGACTCGTGCGAGATCGACGGCGAGGTCGTCCAGGCCCAGGAGGGCGACTTCTACGGCGGCTGGATCACGGCGTCTGTCGTCGGCCCGTTCAAGGGCGCGCCCGGCACGATGGGCTGGTAGCGGAGCCCGCGGCCCCGGCGACGTCGTGCGGGTCGCCGCGTCCGGCGGCTACGGCGTCGTGCGCGCCGTCAGCTCGGCGACGACCACCTCGGCGTCGGCGAACCACCGCGTGTAGTGGTCGGGGTCGGCGTTGACCTGCACGGCGTGGGCGGCCTCGGTGGGCGAGAGCTCCTTCCAGCCGGGGATGCGCACGAGCTTCGTGAAGAACATCGTGGCGGCCGTGTACGGGTCCATCCGCTGCTCGTAGGTGCCCCAGAGCCCGTTGTCGCGCTGCTGGAAGAGCCCTCGGCTGTCGGGGCCGACGTCGTCGCCGTGGTCGATGTTGCGGAGGCTCGACTCGCCCATCGCGGTCATCACGCCGATGGCCTGCGTGTGGGTGCCGATGCCCTGCGCCTTTGCGGCCTCCATGATCCAGGCGGCGTTGACGAGGCGGTCCTGGCAGTAGCCGGCGACGGGGCCGGCGGGCACCGAGATCGTGCCGATCTGCACGGGCGGCACGTCGGGGCAGGTCGGCTGGCTCGTGACCGCGGCGGCGGTCGGCTCGTCACGGGGAGCGCTCAGCGACGACACGACCATCGCGACCGCGACGACGAGCCCGACGGCCCCGAGGCAGAACACGACGGAGGCGGCGATGAGCAGACGGCGCACGGTGCGTCCTCCAGGGGGTCGGGCCAGGGTCGCTCCCGATGCTAGGCGAGACAGCTGGCAGACCGTGCCAGCGCCGGGCGCGGGTCAGCCCACGGGCTGAGCGGCGCGGGCTGGCCCGTCGCTCCGTCTCGTGCCGAACCACGTCCTCGCACCGGAACCACGCCGCGGCGTGGTTCGCCTGCGAAGACGTGGTGCCCGAGCGGCAGGGCGGCGGAGGCGCGGAGCAGGGCGGGCGCGGGGCAGGGATCGGGGAGGCGCGGGGCAGGGACGGGGGAGGCGCGGGGCAGGGCGGGCGCGGGCGACCGCGGCTCAGAGGAGGTCGGCGCGGTCGGCGAGGTACTCGCCGAGCTCGCGCAGTTCGCCCGGGCCGCGGCCCCAGCGCACGTGCACGGCGTCGCCGACCAGCACGAGGGGCTCGGCCGTACCCGAGCGCAGGGCCTCGGCGTCGGTCCGCACCGGCACGTGGCCGTAGTTGACCACCTCGCCCTCGGCGAACTTCCGCGACGCAGCCCGTCGGGCGTCACGCCGCTCCTCGACCGAGGCCGACAGGTGCTGCTCGCGCTTGGGCTCGGTGGCGCGGGTGATGGTGCCGGTCGCCCAGACCTGCCCCTCGGGGCCGAGCAGCAGCACCCCGAGGCGCCAGGCCCGGCCCGCCGGCAGCAGCGACGCCGACGTGTGCACGAGCAGCAGGCGTCGTGACGCCTTCACGGTCGCGAGCGACTCCTGGCGGGCGTCGCGGGCCGCCAGCTCGGCGACCGTGCGGCCGAGCAGCCCGGCCAGGGCCGCGGCCGCGCGCGTGGCCTCGTCGTCGCTCACCGCGCCTCCCTCGGTCGGTGTCGTGCCGTCGGTCGTGCCGTCGTCGGTCGGGTCAGCTGTCGTAGCCGTGGGCGAGGAAGTCCTCGACGAGCTCGACGACGAGGGCGTGGTCGTCGGCCTGGGGCAGGCCCGAGACCCCGACCGAGCCGACCGGGCCGACGCCGCGCACGATGACGGGGAACACCCCGCCGTGGGCGGCGTAGACGCCCGGGTCGAGCCGCGACTTCTCGTCGAAGGTCGAGCCGGCGACGCGGAAGGTCTCGCCGACGCGGTACGAGCTCTGGCCCCAGCGCTCGACGACGCGGGCCTTGCGGTCGAGCCACTCGTCGTTGTCGCGCGAGGTGCCGGGCAGGGCGGCGTGGAAGACGCGCTGCCGGCCCTTCATCACCGCGATCGCCACGGGCAGCTGACGGCGGCGGGCCTCGGCGAGCACGTGGGCGCCGAGGTCGAGGGCGGTCTCGGTCGTGAAGCGGCGGAACGTCAGGCGCTCCTCCTGCTCCTCGAGGGTGCGCAGCAGCGTGTCGTCGGTCATGGGTGCCTCCGGGGAGTCGGGCGGTGCGGGCGTCGTCGCCCGCCCCGAGCCTAGGGCCGCGGGCCGGAGGGCGGCCTGAGCGCCGTCCTGGTGGGCGTCGGCGCGGTGCGGCGAGGTCAGCGCCGCCCGCCCGCGGCCACGAGCTCGGTGCAGTCGTCGCTGCCGGTGAGGCGGCAGTACACGTCGGCCAGCTCGGCGGCGGAGAGCGACCACGGGTGCTGGAGGGCGCGCTCCCGGGCGGCGGTCGCGAGGCGCTGCCAGGTCGCGCCGTCGCCGAGCAGGCGGGTCAGCGTCTCGCCCCAGCGGGCCGGGTCGCGGCTGTCGAGCACGACCCCGGTGACGCCGTCGACGACCGACTCGCGAAGGCCCCCCGACGCGGCGGCGACGACCGGGACGCCGCTCGCGGCGGCCTCGAGGGCGATCAGCCCGTACGTCTCGGAGTGCGAGGGCACGAGCACCAGGCGGGAGTCGCGGAGCAGGGCGGCGAGGCCCGCCCGCGTCCTCGGCCCCAGGAAGCGCACGTCGAGGTCGAGGCGGGCGGCGAGGTCCTCCAGCTCGTGCTCGTAGCCGGCGTGCTCGGTGCTGGCGCCGCCGGCGATCACGAGCTCGGGGCGCAGGTCGGCCGGGACCGCCGCGACCGCGGCCACGGCGAGGTCGGGCGCCTTGAGCGGCTCGAGCCGACCGGCGACCACGACGTAGGGCCGGTCGGAGCGGGGCTCGCCCGGCGTCGCCGGCCGGAAGAGCTCGGCGTCGACGCCGGGCAGCACGACCCACAGCCGGGCCGGGTCGCCGCCGAGCCGCGTGGCGACCGTCTCGGCCTCCGCGCGGCTGATCGCGACGACCGCGTCGCTCTCGCGCGCGAGAAGGGCCTCGCCGGCGAGGCGGCCGGGCGACTCGGCGCGCTCGCCGTCGGAGAGGGGCGTCTCGTCGCCCGCGGCGATCGAGTGGAAGCTCTGCACGTGCGGAACACCGCGCTCGCGCGCGACCGGCAGCGCAGCGACGCCGCTGAACCAGTGGTGCGAGTGGATGACGTCCCAGGGGCCCTGCTCGGCCAGGCGCTCGCGGAACTCGTCGACGAACTCCTCGTGGCGGCCCTTCGTGACGGGCTCGGTCGGGCCGGCGGTCAGGACGCGCAGCGTGACCCCGGGCGAGAGCTCGACGGTGTCGGGCCCGTCGGGCGACGAGCGCCGGGTGAGGATCTCGACCCGGTGCCCGGCTGCGCCGAGGGCCTCGGCCTGGTTGCGGACGACGACGTTCATGCCGCCCACGTCGCCCGAGCCGGGCTCGGCACCGGGGGAGGTGTGCAGCGAGACGAGCGCGATGCGGAGGGGGGAGGTCACCGCCCGAGCGTACCCGCCCCGCGGCGGGCGCCCCCGCGCCGCCCGGCCCCGCCCGTCCGCCCGTCCGCCCGGCCCTGCCCGCCCGGCCCCGCCTGGCCGGCCCGGCCCCGCCCGGGGCCCCGGAGCTAGGGTGAGGCATGGCGAGCGAGGCGACGATGCTGCAGGTGGGCGACCGCGACGTCCGGATCTCGAGCCCGGGCCGGGTGCTCTGGCCCGACCTGGGCGTGACGAAGCTCGACCTCGCGCGCTACCTCGTCGAGGTGGGCGACGCGTTCGTCCGCGCGAACGGCGACCGCCCGATCTCGCTGCAGCGGTTCCCCGGCGGCGTCGACGGCGACGACTACTTCTCGAAGAACCCGCCCCGCGGCGCTCCCGACCACGTGCGCAGCGTCGTCGTGACCTACCCGAGCGCGCGCTCGCACCCCCAGCTCGTCATCGACGAGCCGGCCGGGGCCGTCTGGGCGGCGCAGATGAACACGGTCGTCTTCCACCCCTGGGCCTCGCGGGCCGGGGCGAGCGACCTGCCCGACCAGCTCCGGGTCGACCTCGACCCCCAGCCGGGCACCGACTTCTCCGACGCGGTGCCCGCGGCGCATGAGCTCCGGCGCGTGCTGGCCGACGCCGGGCTGACCGCGTTCGTGAAGACGAGCGGCAACCGCGGCCTGCACGTCTTCGCGCCGATCGAGCCGACCCGGGAGTTCCTCGACGTGCGGCACGCGGTGATCGCCGCGGCGCGCGAGCTCGAGCGCCGCATGCCCGACGCCGTGACCACGAAGTGGTGGAAGGAGGAGCGGGGCCGCCGCGTCTTCGTCGACTACAACCAGGCGAACCGCGACCGCACCATGGCGGGCGCCTGGTCTCCCCGGGCGCTGGCCCGCGCCTCCGTCTCGACCCCGCTCGAGTGGAGCGAGCTCGACGCGACCGACCCGGCGGTGCTCACCGTGCTCACCGTGCCGGGCCGCCTCGCCGCGACGGGCGATCCGTGGGAGCACATGCACGACGAGCCCGGCACGATCGACGGGCTGCTCGGCTGGTGGGAGCGCGACGTCGAGGCGGGCCTCGGCGAGCTGCCCTTCCCGCCCGACTTCCCGAAGATGCCGGGCGAGCCGCCCCGCGTCCAGCCCAGCCGCGCGAAGGCGGCGCCGCAGGGCGACCAGGCTTCGCCTGTCGAGCAGGCCGAGTAGGAGGACACGTCGGCCGGCAGGAGTCGCGGGTCGACTCCGGCAGACGCCTCGCAGACGCGTCAGGCCCGGACGAGCACCTCGCCCAGGTCGTACGCCGTCGGCACCTCCAGCTGGTCGAAGCCGCACGAGCTCGCCTCGCGGTCGGCCCGCCACCGGGCCACCTGCACCGTGTGGCGGAACCGCTGCCCCTCCATCTGGTCGTAGCGCACCTCGACCACCCGCTCGGGGCGGAGCGGGACGTACGAGACGTCCTTCCCCGACGAGAAACGGCTGCGGTCGGTCTCGGCGTGAGCGACCCCGCCGTCGTCGTCGTGCACGACGAGGTCGGCCAGTTCGTCCACGAGCTCGAGGCGACGGGCGTCCGAGAACGCGGAGGCGCCTCCCACGTTCCGGAGCTCGCCGTCGGCGTCGTGCAGCCCGAGCAGCAGCGACCCCACGCCCTGCCCGCTCTTGTGCACCCGGTAGCCGAGCACGATGACGTCGGCGGTGCGGTGGTGCTTGACCTTGAGCATCGTGCGCTTCCCCGGCCGGTAGGGGCTCGCCAGGGGCTTGGCGACGACGCCGTCGAGCCCGGCGCCCTCGAACTCGACGAGCCAGCGGCGAGCGACCTCGGCGTCGGTGGTCGTGCGGCTCAGGTGCAGCGGGGCAGCGGCGTCGGCGAGGAGGCGCTCGAGGGCGGCCCGGCGCTCGCCGAAGGGGCGCTCCGAGAGGCTCTCGTCGCCCTCGGCGAGCAGGTCGAACGCGACGAACGAGGCCGGCGTCGAGACCGAGAGCATGGCGACGCGCGAGGCCGCGGGGTGGATGCGCTGCGAGAGGGCGTCCCAGTCGAGCCGCTCGTCGCCGGGCTCGCCCTGCCGCAGCACGATCTCGCCGTCGAGCACGCACGGGCCGGGCAGCCCCTCGGCGAGCGCGGCCACGAGCTCGGGGAAGTACCGGGTGAGCGGCTTCGAGCCGCGGCTGCCGAGCTCCACCGTCTCGCCGTCGAAGTAGACGAGGCCGCGGAAGCCGTCCCACTTCGGCTCGTACGACAGGCCGCCCTCGACGCTGTCGGCGTCGGGCACGGTGGCGACGGCCTTCGCGAGCATCGGGGCGACGGGGTCGGTGATCGACGGGACGGCGGCGGCGGCGCGGGCGTCAGAGTCGGTGCCGGCGTCGGCGTCGGCGTCGCGAGCGGGGGAGTCGGTGGTCATGCGCCGAGTCTGGCCCGGGTCGTCGACTCCGGCCCGGGAGGCGTCCTCAGCCCGTCGCGAGCTCGTCGCCGCGTCCGGCCGACCGGAGGTGCCACTCCGTCTGCGCGAGCGCGGAGGCGAGCACGAACCCCGTCATCGACCGGAGGCCGCCGCGCCAGCCGGTCATGTGCTCGGCGACCTCGAAGACCGTGGGGGAGGCCGCGCCCGCGCCCCCGGCGTGCAGGGCGTCGAGCGCGGTCACCGCGTCGAGGGTGCGGTCGGCGCGGTGCGCGACCAGCGCCTCCGCCCGCTCGGCCAGGCCGACGAACCGGTACTCGTGGCCGGGGCAGACCTCGAGCGCGTCCGCTCCGGGCCGGTCGAGGGGGACCATCGCCCGCAGCGAGGCGAGGTGGTCGTCGAGGGGGTTCGACGCGGTGCGGCCGCCGAGGCCGATGCCGGGGTTGATCGTCGGCAGCACGTGGTCGCCGGTGAAGACGAGGCGCTGCTCGGGCTCCACGACGCACAGGTGGCCGGCGGTGTGGCCCGGCGTGTGCACGACCCGCAGGCGGCGGCCCGCGACCGGCAGCTCGTCGCCGTCGGCGAGCAGCAGGTCGGGGGTGACCGCGGGCAGGGCGCGACCGGACCCCCAGGAGGCGACCAGCGCCTCCGTCAGCTCCCGGGGGGCGCCCCAGCGGGCGACGTCGGCGTCGGCGGCGGCCCCGTCGGCGGCGCGCCGGTCGAGGGCGGCGGCCTCGAGGGCGTGCATCGCGACGCGGGCCCCGGAGGCGCGGCGCACGTCGTCAGCGGCCCCCAGGTGGTCGAGGTGCAGGTGGGTGACCACGACGAGCGTCAGGTCGGAGAGCTCGTGGTCGACCGACCGCAGCGCCGCCTCGAGCCGGGGGACGGCATCGGGCCCGGCCCAGCCCGGGTCGATCAGCGCGAGGGAGCCGTCGGAGCCCTCGATCAGGTAGCTGAACGAGTGGCCCTCGACGCGGTCGCCCACGGTCGACGACAGCGACCAGACGCCGTGCCGCACCTCCTCGAGGGGAGGGAGCGTGCGGGTGCGCAGCGCCTCGGCCTGCACGGGGCTGATCGGGGCGGGAGCGGGCACCCGGCGAGCCTAGCCCGGGCGCCGCACCCCCGAGGTGACCCGTCCTGGGCCGCCGGGGCTGCCCCGGGCCCAGGACGGGTCACCTCGCCGTGCGTCAGCTCACTCGGGGGCGACGTCGACCAGCACCTTGCCGGTCACGCCGGCCTCGACGGCCTCGTGGGCGGCGGCGGTCCGCTCGAGCGGGAACCGGTGGAGCGGCAGCCCGGCCTCCTCGCCGACGGGCAGCGCCCCGTCGCGCACGGCGGCCGTGACGTCCTCGGCGGCGGCCTGGAGGGCCTCCTCGCCGACCGTGTACAGCAGCACGAACTGGTAGCGGGTGTTCGTGCCCATGTTGGCGCGGAGCGGCAGCGAGACCTCGTCGCCGCCGTCGTTCGCGTAGATCGCGACGGAGGCGCGGGGCGCGACGACCGCGGCCACCAGCTCCGCGTTCTGCCGGATCGACACCTCGACGACCACCCGCACGCCGTCGGGGGCGAGGCGGCGGATCTCGGCGGCCGCGTCCTGCTCGCGGTAGTTCACGACGTGGTGGGCACCGGCGGCGCGGGCGAGGGCCGCCTTCGCGTCGCTCGAGATCGTGGTGATCACCGTGGCTCCGGCCCAGGCGGCCAGCTGGATCGCGGCGTGGCCGACCGCGCCCGCGCCTCCCGAGACCAGGACGGTGACGCCGTCGAGCGCGCCGGGCGACAGGCGCCTGGGGCCGTCCTCGTGGACGGTGAGCGCGCGGTGCGCCGTCATGGCGGGGACCCCGAGGCTCGCGCCGAGGTCGAACGAGGCCCCGTCGCGGAGGGGGACGACGCGCTCGCGGGGGAGGACGGTGTACTCCTGGGCGGTGCCGGTCGCGTGGCCGTTCGCGGAGATGAACGACCAGACCCGGTCGCCGACGGCGAGGTCGGTGACGCCCTCGCCCACGGCGTCGACGACGCCCGCGCCGTCCTGGTCCGGGGTGACCTCGGGGTACGGCGTGGCCTCGCCGGGGCCGGAGCCCTGGCGCGACTTCCAGTCGGTGGGGTTGACGCCCGACACGACGACGCGCACGCGCACCTCGCCGGCGGCGGGCTCGGGCACCTCGCGGTCGACGAGGTGCAGCACGTCGGAGGCGGGACCGGTCTCGGTGTAGATGATCGACTTCATGGGGCCAGTCAACGACCCCGGGCCCGGCGCTGTTCCCAGCCACGCGCCTCCGACGTCGTCGTCTCCGTCGAGGTGACCCGTCCCGGGGCTCCTGCGCCGGTGAGGACGAAGGACGAGTCACCTCGACGCGTGGCCCGCCCGCGCGTCCGTCAGCGCGGGCGCGTCGCCGCGTGCGCCGGCGCCCAGCCGAACGCGGGCGCGACGTGGTCGGCCACCGTGCGCAGCAGCCGGGCGTTGTAGTCGACCCCGAGCTGGTTCGGCACGGTGAGCAGCACGGTGTCGGCCGCCCGGACGGCCGCGTCGCCGGCGAGCTGCGCGGCGATCACGTCGGGCTCGCCGACGTAGCTCTTGCCGAAGCGCGACTGCACCCCGTCGAGCAGGCCGACCTGGTCGCGCGAGTCCTGCTGTGCGCGGACGCCGAAGTACCGGACGTCCTCGTCGGTGGTGATCGGGATGACGCTGCGGCTCACCGAGACGCGCGGCTCACGGGCGTGCCCGGCGGCGGCCCACGCCTGGCGGTAGAGCGCGATCTGCTCCGCCTGCAGCTCGTCGAACGGCACGCCGGTGTCCTCCGTCAGGAGGGTGCTGCTCATCAGGTTCATGCCCTGCTCGGCCGTCCACGTCGCCGTCGCGCGGGTGCCGGAGCCCCACCAGATGCGCTCGCCGAGCCCGGGGGAGAGCGGCTCGATCGCGAGCGGGCTCGACCAGCCCGTCATGCGGGGGTCGCTCGTCGCGACCGCGTCGCCCGCGATCGCGGAGCGGAACAGCGCGGTGTGGCGACGCGCCATGTCCGCGTCGGTCTCGCCGTCGGCGGGCACGTGGCCGAACGCCTCGTAGCCGCGCAGCGAGGTCTCGGGCGACCCCCGGCTCACGCCGAGCTGGAGGCGACCCGCGCTGATCAGGTCCGCGGCCGCGGCCTGCTCGGCCATCGAGAGCGGGTTCTCGTAGCGCATGTCGATGATGCCGGTGCCGAGCTCGATGCGGCTCGTCCGCGCCGCCATGGCGGCCAGCAGCGGGAACGGGCTGGCCAGCTGCTTCGCGAAGTGGTGCACGCGCACCGACGCCTGGTCGATGCCGATCTCCTCGGCGGCGACCGCCAGCTCGATCGACTGGACCAGCGCCTCCCGGGCGGTCGGGGTCCTCGACCCGGGGACGTCCTGGTAGTGCCCGAACGACAGGAACCCGATGCTCTTCTCCATGCTCAGCGCCAACCCCGCGGGGCCCGCCCCCATTCCGTCCGGACGGCACAGGTGACGGGACGGGGCCGCGCCGCTAGCGTGGGCGGGGTGGAGAACCGATTCCGTGTCGACGGCGACGACCTCGGCATCGACCTGCGCGCCTCGTCCGTGACGCTCGGGAGCGACGGGGTGGTCGACGCCACCGTGGTCGCCGAGCGCCTGCCGGCCGACGTCGACTGGTCGGACGCCCCGCCCCGCCTGCACTTCCGTGACGTGCCCCTGAAGTTCGACGGGGCCACCTTCGGCGCGACCGTCGACGACGACCTGCTCGACGAGCACGACATCGCCTTCTGGCTCGAGGGCCGGGAGGACGTCCACGGCGTGCTGAGCCTCGGCGCGGGCGACCGGCTGCGCTTCGTCGGCACGACCCACGTCACGGGCGAGCCGAAGGCCTGGCGCCTCGACGTCTCGATCCGCTTCGGCGGCTCGGGCCGCACCCCCGCCGTCTGAGGCACGCCCCGGGCACGGGCCGGCGCGGAGCAGGCGCGGGGCAGGCACCGAGGAGTCGCGGGCGAGGAAGATGGACCGCATGAGCCCCCGACGCCCCCGCCCCGGTCGCCCCGGCCGCACCGCCGCCGCCCGCACCGAGCGCGCCTCCGCCGCCCGCACCGCCCGCCTCCTCACCGCGGCCCTCGGCGGCAGCGGCGTCCTCCACCTCGTCGCACCCGCGACCTACGACGCCGTCGTGCCGCGCAGCATGCCCGGCCCCGCCCGCTTCTGGACCGTCTCCTCCGGGGTCGCCGAGCTCGTCGTCGCGGCGGCGCTCGCCTCCCGCCCCACCCGGCGCGTCGGGGGCGCGCTCGCCGCGGCCCTGTTCGTCGCCGTGTTCCCGGCCAACGTGTCGATGGCGACGCGGTCCCTGCACAGCGCCCGCGCCTCCCGCGTGCGCCGCGTCGTGACCCTCGTGCGCCTGCCGCTCCAGGTGCCGCTCGTGACGCGGGCCCTGCTCGTGCGGCGAGCCGGCTGAGCGCGTTCCCACCGGGCGCGGCCGTGCCTGCCGGTACGGTGGACGCCGACCGACCGGGCTGACCACCGCCCGGCCGCCCGGCGCTCGGCACCGCACGCCGGCCACCCCGCCCCCCACCGACGGCCCCGCCGCACGGAAGGCCCCACCTTGACGACCATCGACCTCAACGCCGACCTCGGCGAGGGCTTCGGCCGGTGGACCCTGGGCGACGACGAGGCCCTGCTCGACGTCGTCACGAGCGCGAACGTCGCCTGCGGCTTCCACGCCGGCGACCCCGAGTCGCTCCTCCGGGTCGTGGGGCAGGCGCACCGGCGCGGCGTCGTCGTCGGCGCGCACGTGTCGTACCGCGACCTCGCCGGCTTCGGGCGCCGCTACCTCGACGCCTCGCCCGCGGAGCTCGTGGGCGACGTCGCCTACCAGGTGGGCGCCCTCGACGGCCTCGCCCGGGCCGCCGGCACGGCCGTGCGGTACGTCAAGCCGCACGGGGCGCTCTACACGACCATCGCCCGCGACGACGACCGCGGAGCCGCCCACGCCGACGCGGTCGTCGAGGCCGTGCTGCGGGTCGACCCGGCGCTCGCCGTCGTGGGGCTGGCCGGGTCGGCCTTCCTCCGCCGCGCCTCCGCCGCGGGACTCGTCACCGTGCCCGAGGCCTTCGCCGACCGCGCCTACACGGCGTCGGGCGAGCTCGTGCCCCGTCGCGAGCCCGGGGCGGTGCTGCACGACCCCGCCGAGATCCGCGACCGCGTCCTCCAGCTCGCCGAGACGGGGCGGGTCACCTCCGTCGACGGCCAGGAGGTCGAGGTCGACGCGCGCACGGTCTGCGTGCACGGCGACTCGCCCGACGCGGTCGAGGTCGCGCGTGCCGTCCGCACCGGCCTCGAGGAGGCGGGGGTCGCCCTGCGCTCCTTCGTCACCGTCCCGGGGGCGTCGGCGTGAGCGGCGACGACCGCTCCGGCTCCGCCGACCGGCACGGCGGCCTCCCACGGGAGCCGCGCATCCTGCCCCTCGGCACGGACGGGGTCCTCATCGAGACCGCCGACCTCGACGAGTCGCTGGCCCTCTTCGGCGCGCTCCTCGCGCAGCCCGTGGCGGGGATCCTCGACGTCGTGCCCGCGCCGCGCACCGTCGCCGTCCGCTTCCTGCCCGCGCTGCTGCCGGTCACCTCCCTGCTCTCGGTGATCCGGTCGCTGCCGAGCTCGCGCGACGCCGCGACCGAGGGGCGCCTCGTCGAGATCCCGGTGCACTACGACGGCGACGACCTCGCCGAGGTCGCCGAGCTCAGCGGGCTGACGGTCGAGGAGGTCGTCCGCCGCCACACCGGCGCTGTCCACACCGTCGCCTTCACCGGCTTCGCGCCGGGCTTCGCCTACCTATCCGGAGGCGACCCCGCCCTCGCCGTGCCGCGACGGGCCGTGCCCCGTACCCACGTGCCCGCCGGCGCCGTCGCCCTCGCGGGCGAGTTCTGCGGCGTCTACCCGCGCGAGAGCCCGGGCGGCTGGCAGATCGTGGGCCGCACCGAGGTCGCCCTCTGGGACCTCGCCGAGCGGGTGCCCGCGCTGCTGCAGCCGGGCATGCGGGTGCGCTTCGTCGATGTCACGGCGGGCACCGGCGACCGCCCCGACGCGGCCGTGGCGCCGGCCGACGGGGCCGTGGTGCGCTCCGCGTCGGTCCGGGCCGCGTCGTCGCCGGTCGCGCCGCCGTCCCGACCCGACCGGGCCCTGCTGGTCGACCGCCCCGGCCCGCACACGATCCTCGAGGACCTCGGCCGCCCCGGCCGATCCGGCCTCGGGGTCTCCCGCTCCGGGGCGATGGACCACCGGGCGCTCCGCGAGGCGAACCGCCTCGTCGGCGCCGCCACCGGCTCGGCCGCGCTCGAGCTGGCCTACGGCGGCCTCGAGGCGACGGCGCGCGGCGACCTCGTGCTCGCCGTGGCGGGCGCTCCCGTGCCGATCACGGTCACCGGGCCCGCCGGCCCGCGCCCTGCCGTGGTGGGCGCCGCGTTCGCGCTCGACGACGGCGACGTGCTCACCGTGGGGGCGCCTCCCCGGGGCGTCTACTCGTACCTCGCCGTCCGCGGCGGCTGGGAGGCCGAGCCCGTCCTCGACAGCGTCTCGGGCGACGTGCTCGCCGGGCTCGGCCCGCAGCGGGTGCGCCCCGGCGACGAGCTCGCGGTGGGCCGAGCCTGGGCCGAGAGCGTCGCCGCGGCGGCGCCCGACGTGCAGCGCACGGTCTCGGCGCCCGACGAGGTGACCTTCCTCGACGTCGTGCTCGGGCCGCGGGACGACTGGTTCACGCCCGAGGCCGTCGAGCTGCTGACCGAGCAGCGCTTCACCGTCACCGCGCAGTCGAACCGCATCGGCCTCCGGCTCGAGGGCGAGCGGCCCCTCGAGCGCCTCGTCGCCGACGGGCTGCCCGCCGAGCTGCCGAGCGAGGCGACCGTCTCGGGGGCCCTGCAGGTGCCGCCCTCCGGCCACCCCGTGCTCTTCATGGCCGACCACCCGGTGACGGGCGGCTACCCGGTCGTCGCGTGCGTCGTGGGCGACCAGCTCGACCGGGCCGCCCAGGTGCCGATCGGCGCCCGCGTGCGGTTCCGGGTGGTGCCCGGGCCCGACCTCGGGCGGGGCCGCCGCGGCGACCGGCAGGACGACCACCTCGACGAGCGCCTCGCGGCCGAGCGGGGGACGGAACGGTGATCAAGCTCCTCATCGCCGAGCGCGGCGAGGTCGCCGTGCGCATCGCCCGCGCCTGCGCCGACCTCCAGCTGCCCTCGGTCGCCGTCTACACGGCCGACGACGCGGCCGCCCTGCACGTGCGCGCGGCCGACGAGGCCTGGGCGCTCGAGCCCGCCGACGCGATCAACGCCGCCGACGCCCTCGGCGCGGACCCGGCCGTCGGCCCCGGCGGCGGCTCGCCCGGCGGCGGCTCCGCCGGCGCGTTCCCGGTCGGCCGTCCCGACGCCTACCGCGACATGCAGGCGATGCTCGACGCCGCCGTGCGCAGCGGCGCCGACGCGGTGCACCCGGGCGCGGGCCCGCTCTCCGAGAGCGCCGAGTTCGCGCGCCGCGTCGTCGCCGCCGGGCTCACCTGGGTCGGCCCCGACCCCGCGACGATGGAGGTGCTCGGCGACAAGATCGCCGCACGCGCCCTCGCCGACTCGGTCGGCGCCCCGCTCGTCGTGGGCACCTCCGGGCCGGTCCGGCGGCCCGACCAGGCCGTCGCGTTCGCCCAGCGCCACGGGCTCCCGATCGCCCTCAAGGCGGCGAACGGGGGAGGCGGCCTGGGGCTCCGCGTCGCGCGTCGCCTCGACGAGGTGGCCGACCTGCACGACAGCGCGGTGCGCGAGGCCGTCGCCGTCTTCGGCCGCGGGGAGTGCTTCGTCGAGCAGTACCTCGACCGGCCCCGGCACGTCGAGGCCCAGGTGCTCGGCGACGGCGAGGGCGGGGTCGTCGTCGTCGGCACGCGCGAGTGCTCGGTGCAGCGCCGGCACCAGAAGCTCCTCGCCGAGGCCCCGGCGCCCTTCCTCACCGACGAGCAGCTGGCCGTCGTCGTCGACGTCAGCACGGCCGTCTGCGGGGCCGTCTCGTACCGCGGCGCCGGCACCGTGGAGTTCCTCGTCTCGCAGTCCGGCCAGGTGTCCTTCCTCGAGGTCGGCACGGCGCTGTCCGTCGAGCACGCCGTCACCGAGCTGACGACCGGGGTCGACCTCGTCCGGCAGCAGCTGCTGCTCGCCGACGGGCGGCCCCTCGAGGTCGCCGCGGCCCCGCCGGTGCTCGGGCACGCCCTCTCGTTCCGCGTCACGGCGGAGGACCCGGGCCGTGGCTTCCTGCCGGCCCCGGCCCCGGTCGCCCGTCTCGAGTTCCCCGGCGGGCCGGGCGTCCGCGTCGACGCCGGCGTGGCCCCCGGCGACGACGTCCCGCCCGGCCGCGACTCGCTGCTGATGACCCTCTCGGTCTGGGGCCGCGACCGTGACGAGGCGCTGCGCCGCTCCCGACGCGCCCTCGACGACCTCGTCGTCGACGGCCCCGCGACCTCCGCGCCCTTCCACCGCCGCCTCCTCGACGACCCCGCCTTCGCCCCGCCCGGCGACGAGGCCCCGACCGTGCACACCCGCTGGATCGAGACGGAGTGCCCCTGGCTCGACGGCCTCGCGGTCCGGACGCCGGAGGCGCGGGCCACGCCCGTCGTCCTGCGCACCTGGGTCGAGGTGGCGGGCCGCCGCGTCCCCGTCGTGCTGCCCGCCGAGCTGGCCGACGTCGAGGTCGTGGCCGCGATGGTCGCCGCCGTCGTCGGCGAGGACGACCCCGTCGACCGCCCCGACGACGGGGGACACGTCACGGCCCCGTAAGCTGGGAGAGCGCCCAGAGCCGAGCGCGTGCCCGCACCGTCCCCCGCACCACCGGAGCCGCCGCCATGTCCTCTCCCGTCTCGTCGTCGTCCGCGCCCACGGGCGCGCCGGCACCCCGCTCCGGCGTCGCCGGACGCCTCGACTCCTGGTTCGAGGTCACGGCCCGCGGCTCCAGCTGGGCCCGCGAGATCCGCGGCGGAGTCGTCACCTTCGTGACGATGGCGTACATCGTCATCCTCAACCCGCTGATCCTCGGCGGCTTCAGCGCCGACCAGGCCGCGCAGGACGTCGCGGGCGGCTGGCTGCAGAACGCCCAGGTGGGCGCCGTCACCGCCCTCACCGCGGGCGTCATGACCATCCTCTTCGGGGCGGTGGCGCGCCTCCCGTTCGCCTTCGCGGCCGGCCTCGGCATCAACTCGTTCCTCGCGGTCACCGTCGTGCAGGACGTCACCTGGCCCGAGGCGATGGGTCTCGTCGTCATCAACGGCCTCGTGATCACGATCCTCGCCGTCACCGGCCTCCGCGGCCTGATCTTCAACGCCGTCCCCGCCGCGCTGAAGACGGCGATCACGGTCGGGATCGGCCTCTTCATCGCGTTCATCGGGCTCGTCGACTCCGGCTTCGTCCGCACCAGCGGCTCCGCGTCGCCGCCCCTGCAGCTCGGCTCCGCCGGGTCGGTCGCGACGCTGCCGACCATCACCTTCGTCATCGGGCTCGTCGTGATCGGCGTGCTGATGGCCCGCCGCGTGCGCGGGGCGATCTTCATCGGCATCGTGGCCACCACGGTGATCGCGATCGTGCTGCAGGCGATCTTCCAGGTGCCGACGTCGAACGGGCAGAACCTCGACGACTGGAACCTCAACGCCCCCGTCATGCCGACCCAGATCGTGGCCCTGCCCGACCTGTCGCTCATCGGCGACATCAGCTTCGGCGCCTTCGCCCGCATCGGCGTCCTCTCGGCCGTGATGCTGGTCTTCACGCTGGTCTTCACGAACTTCTTCGACGCGATGGGCACGATGACCGGCCTCGCCAAGGCCTCCGACGTCGCCCGCCCCGACGGCACCTTCCCCCGCCTGAAGAGCGCGCTCGTCATCGAGGGCGTCGGCGCGATCGCCGGCGGGGCCACCAGCTCGTCGTCGAACACGGTCTTCGTCGAGTCGGCCTCGGGCATCGGCGAGGGCGCCCGCACCGGCGCGGCCTCGGTCGTCACCGGCCTGCTCTTCGTGCTCGCGATGTTCTTCACGCCGCTGACGCAGGTCGTGCCGCTCGAGGTGGCAGCCTCCGCGCTCGTCATCGTGGGCGCGCTGATGGTCTCGCAGATCAAGGACGTCGACTGGACCGACTTCTCCGTCGCCCTGCCGGTCTTCCTCACGATCATCACCATGCCGCTGACCTACTCGATCGCCAACGGCATCGGCGTCGGCTTCATCAGCTGGGTGATCGTCCGGGCCGCCTCCGGCAAGGCGCGCGAGATCAGCCCGCTGCTCTGGATCGTGTCGCTGGGGTTCCTCGTCTACTTCGTGCGCGGCCCGATCGAGGCCCTGGTCGGCTGAGCGGGGCGGCGGTACGGTGGGCGGCACGCGGCGGCGACGACGCTGCCGCCCCTGACCGAGGAGGCGCACCGTGCCCCGCATCACCCCCGTGCTCTGGTTCGACGGCGAGGCCGAGGTCGCCGCGACGTTCTACGTCTCGCTCTTCCCCGGTTCCCGTGTCACCGACGTCTCCCGGTACCCCGACGACTTCCCCGACCCGGCCCTCGCCGGCCGGGCGCTCGTGGTCGAGTTCGAGCTCGACGGCCAGGGCTTCCAGGGGCTGAACGGCGGGCCGGGGCACGCCCCCTCCGACGCCGTGTCGTTCTCGGTGCCGGTCTCCGACCAGCCCGAGCTCGACCGCCTGTGGGACGCCCTCGTCGCCGACGGCGGCGAGGAGGGCCGCTGCGGCTGGCTCACCGACCGCTGGGGCTTCTCCTGGCAGATCGTCCCGAGCGCCCTCGGCGAGACCCTCGGCGGCCCGGACCCGGAGGGGGCGGCCCGGGCCATGGCGGCCATGATGGGCATGGGCCGGCTCGTGGTCGACGACCTGCGGGCCGCCTACGCGGGCACCTGACCCGACCCGCGCCTCCCCGGGGCTACCAGTCGTGGACGGTGCCGTCGGCCAGGCGGTTGTAGGGCAGGTACGCCTTCTCGTACGGGTACTTCCCGGCCTCGTCGACGTCGAGCTCGACGCCGAGCCCCGGCTGCTCGCCCGGGTGCAGCATGCCGCCCTCGAACGTGAACGACTGCCGGAAGACGCTGTCGGTCCGCGAGCCGTGCTGCATGTACTCCTGGATCCCGAAGTTGTGGATCGACAGCCCGAGGTGCATCGCCGCCGCCATGCCCACCGGCGAGATGTCGGTCGGGCCGTGCATGCCCGACCGGATCTGGTACTGCGCGGCGTACTCGAGCACCCGCTTGAGGTGCGTGATGCCGCCGGTGTGGGTGACGGCGCTCCGCACGTAGTCGATCAGCTGCTCGCGGATGATCTGCTGGTAGTCCCAGACGGTGTTGAAGATCTCGCCGATCGCGAGCGGCGTGGTCGTGTGCTGCCGCACGAGGCGCAGGGCCTCGGGGTTCTCGGCGGGCGTGACGTCCTCGAGCCAGAAGAGGTCGTAGGGCTCGAGGCTCTTGCCGAGCGACGCGGCCTGGATCGGCGTCATGCGGTGGTGCCCGTCGTGCAGGAGGGGGATCTCCGGCCCGAACTCGGCGCGCACGGCCTCGAAGACGGTCGGCACGTGGCGCAGGTACGAGCGGGTGTCCCAGTCCTCCTCGTTCGGCAGGGCGCCGCGCTGGGCCGGCTCGTGGTCGTAGCGCACCCCGGCGTTGGCGTCGAAGGTGGCGTTCGAGGCGATGCCGTAGATCGACGTGAGCCCGGGCACGCCGGTCTGCACGCGGATCGCGCGGTAGCCCTGCTCCTGGTGCTCGCGCACGCTGTCGAACAGCTCGGGGAGGTCCTTGCCGGAGGCGTGGCCGTAGGCGAGCAGGCCGGTGCGGGAGGCGCCCCCGAGCAGCTGGTAGAGCGGCATGCCGGCGACCTTCGCCTTGATGTCCCAGAGGGCGACGTCGACGGCGGCGATCGCGGCCATCGTGACGGGGCCGCGCCGCCAGTAGGCGCTCCGGTAGAGGAACTGCCAGGTGTCCTCGATGCGGGCGGCGTCCCGGCCGAGGAGGAGCGGCACGACGTGCTCGGAGAGGTACGCGACGACCGCGAGCTCGCGGCCGTTGAGGGTGGCGTCGCCGAGGCCGGTGACCCCGTCGTCGGTCGTGAGCTTGAGGGTCACGAAGTTGCGGTCGGGGCTGGTGACGACCACCTCGGCCTTGTCGATCTTCATGCGGGGCGACTCCTTCGTCGGCGGGCGTGGTGCCACCGAGTCTGGCAGGCCGCCCGGCCGGGCGTCAGCCCGCTCGGCCCTTCTGCGGCACGGTCGGCACGGGCGGGGTGGGCGAAGACGGCGGCGTGGGCGGTGCGGACAGCGCGGGCGCCGCACCGCGGGCGGCGGCGTCGGCCTCCCGCGCGAGCAGGGTGGCCCCCGCCACCGCGGCCGGCATCACGAGCACGGCTCCGAACGGCACGAGGAACGAGAGCCAGGTGACGGTGCCGAAGCCCAGCGTGTGCGCCCGTCGGAGGCCCAGCGCGCGCCTCCGCTCGCGGAGGGTCCGGCCGCGGGCGTCGAACGCGAAGCCGGTCAGCTCGACGGTGAGGAACCACCCGCCGGTCACGGCGGCCAGCACCGGCACGACCGTCTGCCCGACGACGGGCACGAAGCCGCCGACGAAGAGGAGGAGGCCGATCGAGGCGGTCGCGAGCAGCAGCCGCAGCGAGTCGCCGACGCTCTTCGCGAGCCCCCGCCAGAACCCGGTGCCGAGGTCGGCCGGGGCGTCGCCCTCGCGGCGCTCGACGTGCCGCCAGATCCTCTCGTAGAACGGGTCTCCCACCAGCAGGGTCACGGCGGTGAAGGTGAACACGGCGAGCAGCACGGCGAGGGCCGCCACGGCGAGGCCGATGACGAGGCGGACGACCCGGGCCTCCCACTCGGGCCACGAGTCGGCGAACGGGGTGAGCGCCACGGCGACGTCGTCGGCGTAGCCGTTGACGAGCACGAGCAGCCCGACGAAGACGAGGCCGACGATCACGGCGGGGACGGCGCCGAGCAGCATCAGGCGCGGCGACGTGCCCCAGAGGCGCAGCCCGCGGCCGAGCAGGGCCGCGCCCGACCCGAACTCGCGCACGACCGACATGGGCCGAGCGTACCGGGCGTCGCCGACGCGGGCCGGGTCGGTCGGGTCGGTCGGGGGCCGATCGCGGACCGGTCGCGGGTCAGAGCACCTCGAGCGGCACAGCCGAGGTCGGGGCGGGGAAGGCGCGCTCGAGCTGCACGAACGCCTGGTCGTCGAGGTCGACGTCGAGCGCCGCCGCGTTCTCGCGGGTGTGGGCGACGCTGCCGGCCTTCACGGCGACGCAGACGTCCGGGGCGAGGCGCAGCACCCAGGCGAGCGCCAGCTGGGCCGGCGTCACGCCGAGGTCCCGGGCGACCGACACGACGACCGGGTGGTCGAGCAGCTCGCCGTGGTCGACGGGGGAGTACGCCATCAGCGGCACGCCGTCGGCGCGCAGCCGGGGCAGCAGGTCGAACTCGGGGCCGCGGCGGGCGAGGTTGTAGAGCACCTGGTCGGTGTGGGGGCCGGAGGCGCGGGCCGGGCCGCCGGCGCCGGTCGCCACGGAAAGGTCGTCCAGGTCGTCGACGTCGAAGTTGCTGACGCCCCAGGCGCCGATCGCGCCCTCCTCGACCAGCGCCTCCATCGCCTCCACCGTGTCGGAGAGAGGGTGGCCGCCCCGCCAGTGCAGCAGGTAGAGGTCGAGACGGTCGGTGCCGAGGCGTCGGAGGCTCGCGTGGCAGGCGTCGACGGTGCCGCGGCGGCTGGCGTTGCCCGGCAGCACCTTGCTGACCAGGAAGACCTCGTCGCGGCGGCCGGCGATCGCCTCGCCGACGAGGGCCTCCGCGGCCCCGTCGCCGTACATCTCGGCGGTGTCGACGAGCGTGAGGCCGAGGTCGAGCCCGGTGCGGATGGCCTCCAGCTCGGCGGCGCGGCGGCGCGGGTCGTCGCCGAGGTACCAGGTGCCCTGGCCTAGGGCGGGGGCGGTGCGGCCGTCGGGGAAGGTCACGGTGGGCGGGGCGGTCGTGGTCACCCGACCAGTCTGCGCCGGGAACACGCGGGCGGGCCGGGCGGTTGGCCCTCCCCGTGCAGACGACAGAACGAGCCCAGCCCGCCACCGGCAGCGTCCCCCGCCCCCGCGCCTCCCGGCGGCCCGGCGGCCGCGGCGGCGGAGGGTCGGCGGGGCTGGTCGTCTACGCCCTCACGCTGCTCGTGCTCGTCGCGAGCGGCTCGGCCCCGTCGCCGCTCTACCCGATCTACCAGGAGGAGTGGTCGCTCTCGCCGCTCGCGCTGACGGTGGTCTTCGCGGTCTACGTCGCGGGCCTGCTGGCGACCCTGCTCACCGCGGGCCGGCTCTCCGACCACGTCGGGCGTCGGCCCCTCGTGCTGGCCGGCCTCGCGGTCTCCGTGTCGGCGATGCTCGTCTTCTCCGTGGCCACGGGCGACCTGGCGCTCGTCGTCGCCCGCGTGCTCCAGGGCCTCGCCATCGGCCTCGCGACCGGGGCCCTCGGCGCCGGCATGATCGACCACCAGCCGGCCTCCCGCCCCGCCCTCGCGGCCTTCCTCAACGGCGTGACCCCGCCGGTCGCGCTCACCGTCGGGGCGCTGACCAGCGGGCTCCTCGTCGAGTTCGGGCCGCTGCCCGAGCGCCTCGTCTTCCTCGTGCTGGCGGCCGCGATGGTGGCGTGCGGGGTCGCGGTGGCGTTCGTCCCCGAGCGCGTGCCCCGCGCCTCCGGGGCCCTGCGGTCGCTCGTGCCCACCGTCACGGTGCCGGGGGAGGCGCGGCGCGTCTTCGTCGCCGTCGTCGGCTGCATGATCGCGAGCTGGGGCCTCGGCGGCATGTTCCTCGCCTTCGCGGGCACCATCCTGCGGACGACCTTCGACGTGTCGAGCCCGGCGCTGACCGGGGCCGCGATCGCGCTCTTCACCGGGTCGGGGGCGCTGACGGGGCTCGCGATCCAGCGTGTCGACGCCGCGAGGGCGCTGCGGGTCGGGGTCGTGGCGCTCGTCGTCGGGCCGATCGGCATCGTCGCGGCGCTCTGGACGGCCTCCGTGCCGCTGTTCGTCGTGGCGGCCGTGGTCGGCGGCGTCGGGTTCGGCGCGGGGTTCCAGGCGGCGCTGCGGCTCGTGCTCGCGGAGGCGCCCGTCGACGCGAGGGCCGGCGTGCTGTCGAGCGTCTACGTGGCGAGCTACCTGGCGTTCGGCGTGCCGAGCGTGCTCGCTGGCGTGTTCGTCCCCGTCGACGGGCTCGACGCCGTGCTCAGCGCGTACGGGGCCTTCGTCGTCCTCGCTGCCGTGGTCGCGGCGGTGCTGCAGCGCGTGGCCCGTCGCGCCCGCCTCGCCGAGCTGCGGGCGGACGCCGTCGACGCCGAGCACCGGCGGCGCGGGGCCGGGGCCGGGGCCGGGCAGGCGTAGGCAGGCCCCGGGGTCTCTCCCCAGGGCGGCTGAGGGGCGTCCCTCCACACCGGGGCGCCGCGCGGGTGGTCCCCAGGGCGTGCGGCGGCCACCGCCGCCCTCGGCTCCGGGCCGCCACGGTGGTCGGCATGACCCCCACCGAGAGAACCGTCCCCCGCCTGCCCGACCGCGACTCCGCCACCACCCTGGAGGAGTGGGCGGCCGGCGTCTGCGACGAGCCCTGCGACGAGGACCTGCTCTACGTCGTCCTCGTCGACGTGGCGCGCGAGCCCTGCCAGAGCGTGCTGCGCCTCCGCGGCCAGCCCCGCCTCCCGTACGGCCGCGACGTCGACGTGCTCGAGCGGCTGCTCCGCGACCAGGCCTCGGCCTGTCGCGCGCGCGGCCTGGCGCTGGTCTGGCAGCGGGCCCTCGAGTCCGACCTCGACGACCTCGCCGTCTCGACCTGGGCCCGCGGGGTCTCCGATCGCCTGGCGTCGGGCGGGCTGCGGCTGCACGGTCAGGTGCACCGGTCGCCGTCGGGGTTCGCCCCGGCCCGCCCGCTCAGCGGCGAGCTGGCCGAGCACGTGCTGCCCGACGGCATGGCCGGCCTGCTGCCCGACCAGCGGCCGGTGATGATGCGCAACCCCCACCACTGAGCGGCGGCCCGACCACCAGCGCTGCTCGGCCACGGACACGAGGAGGCGCGACCCGGCCGGGTGCCGGGTCGCGCCTCCTCGAGCGGGCCGCGAGGGCCCGTGTGCGGCTAGGCCGCTTCCCAGGTGGCGTGCACCACCGCGCGCGCCAGGGTGTGGTCGCGGATGGTGAAGGCCAACAGGGTGGGCGTGGCGCCGGCGTCGACGCCGGTCGTCTCGACGTCGAGCGCGTGCACGGCGACGAAGTAGCGGTGCGGCCCGTGGCCCTGCGGCGGGGCCGCGCCGAGGAAGCGGCGGAGGCCCGCGTCGTTCGGCAGCTGGTAGGCGCCCTCGGGCAGCCCCGAGCCGTCGTCGTCACCGGCCCCTGAGGGCAGCGAGGTCGTCGTCGCGGGCAGGTCGGCCACGGCCCAGTGCCAGAAGCCGGCCGCCGTCGGGGCGTCGGGGTCGTACACGGTCACCGCGTAGCCCTTGGTGCCCTCGGGGGCGCCCGACCACGAGAGCTGCGGGCTGACGTCCTCGCCGCCCGCGCCGAAGATGCCGCTCACCTGGGGCGTCGACAGCACCCCGCCGTCGACCAGGTCGGTGCTCGTCAACGTGAACGACGGCACCTCGGAGATGCTGTCGTAGGGGTTCGTGCGCGGGTCGCTCATTCGTCTCCTCCTGCCGCGGCGTCGAGCCGCTGGATCTCGTCGGCCGACAGCTTGACCGTGGCCGCCGTCGCCGAGTCCATGATGGTCTGCGGGCGTCGCGAGCCGGGGATGGGCACGACGAGCTCGCTCTTCGAGAGCTCCCAGGCGAGGGTGAGCACCTGGGGGCTGAGACGGCGCGCGTTCGCGATCTCCGCGAAGACGGCGTGCTTCGAGCCGAGCTCGGCCGCGTCGGTGATGCCGCCGAGGGGGCTCCACGGCAGGAAGGCGATGCCCATCTCGTCGCAGAGCGCCAGCTCGACCTCGCTCGACCGGAAGGCCGGCGAGTACTGGTTCTGCACCGACACGAGACGGCCGTCGAGCACCTCGTTCGCGAGGCGGATCTGGTCGACGTCGGCGTTCGAGATGCCCGCCATGCGGATCACGCCCTCGTCGAGCAGCTCCGCCAGGGCCCCGATCGAGTCCGCGTACGGCACGGCCGGGTCCGGGCGGTGGAACTGGTACAGGCCGATGGTCTCGATGCCGAGGCGCTGCGCGGACGCGCGTGCCGCCTCCTTCAGGTAGGCCGGGTCGCCGTTCTGCGACCAGTCGCCGGCCCCGGGGCGGAGGTGGCCGCCCTTGGTCGCGACGAGCACGTCCGACGTGTCGCCGTGGTAGCTCGCGAGCGCCCGGGCGACGAGCGACTCGTTGTGGCCGACCTCGTGCGCGCCGGGCTGGTGGTAGGCGTCAGCGGTGTCGATCAGGGTGATGCCCTGCTCGAGGGCGGCGTGGATCGTCGCCACCGCCTGCTTCTCCTCCGGCCGGCCCTCGATCGACAGGGGCATCGCCCCGAGGCCGATCGCGCTGACGGTGACGTCTCCGATGGTCCGTGTCCTCATGCTGTTCTCCTGTTCACCACGCGTAGTCCTCGGGCGCCGTGCGGTGCTCGGGGAAGATCTCGTCGAGACGCCCGAGGGCGTCGTCGTCGAGTCGGACGTCGACGGCCGCGACGGCCGACTCGAGCTGCTCCATCGTGCGCGGGCCGGTGATGGGCCCGGTGACACCCGGCTGGTGCAGCAGCCACGCCAGGGCGAGCTCGCCCGGGGCGTGGCCGAGGTCGTCGGCCAGGGCCTCGTAGCGCTCGAGCTGCTCGCGGTGCTCGGCCACGTACTCGGCCGCCCGGCCCTCTAGGCGCCGGACGCCCTGGTCGGCCTTCCGGACGACTCCGCCCAGCAGGCCGCCGTTCAGGGGCGACCACGGGATTATGCCCAGGCCGTA
This sequence comes from Frigoribacterium sp. NBH87, assembly GCF_014217665.1. Taxonomy (NCBI): domain Bacteria; kingdom Bacillati; phylum Actinomycetota; class Actinomycetes; order Micrococcales; family Microbacteriaceae; genus Frigoribacterium; species Frigoribacterium sp. NBH87. The sequence continues at coordinate 557,729 of NZ_CP043650.1, read as the reverse complement.
GGCGCGGGCCGCCGGCAGGGTCTCACGCTCGACGTCGCGGACGATGAGGTTGTAGATCGACTGCTCGCTGACGAGGCCGGTGAAGTGCCGGGCCTTCGCCGCCTCCTGCGCCTGCGCGATGTGCCAGCCGGCGAAGTTGCTGCTGCCGGCGTAGAGCACCTTGCCCTGCTGCACGGCCACCTCCATCGCCTGCCAGATCTCCTCCCACGGCGTCTCCCGGTCCACGTGGTGGAACTGGTAGAGGTCGATGTGGTCGGTCTGCAGCCGCGTGAGGCTCTCGTCCAGCGCCCGCCGGATGTTCAGCGCGCTGAGCTTCCCGCCGTTCGGCCAGTCGCTCATGTCGCCGTAGAGCTTGGTGGCGAGCACCGTCTTCTCGCGGCGGCCGCCGCCGCCGGCGAACCAGCGGCCGATGATCTGCTCGGTGACGCCCTCGCCCTTCTGCCAGCCGTAGACGTTCGCCGTGTCGAAGAAGTTGACGCCCAGGTCGTGGGCGCGGTCCATGATCGCGTGGGAGTCGGCCTCGGAGGTCTGCGGCCCGAAGTTCATCGTGCCGAGCACCGCCCTCGAGACGGACAGCCCCGTGCGTCCCAGATGTGTGTAGTCCATGGCTCCTGGCTACGCCCTCGGGCCGGTGACCGCTCACAGCTGGTGCCTGATCCCCACCTGCGCCGGCCCGCGGGCCCGCTGACCCCCGCGTGCCCAGGCGCTTGGCAGGCGGCACGGCGGGCCCTGCCAGCCCGATCGCCTACCGTCGGGGCATGTCGACCCGCAGCACCACCGCCTCCGGCACCCGACGCGCCCGGGCCCGCGACCGCTACGTCGCGGCCAGGGCCCGCCTCGACGCGTGGCCGCGCCTCCGCGTCGCCTACAAGGTGCTCGTCGCGCTCGTGGGCCTCCTTGTCGTGGCCCTCGGGCTCGTGCTCGTCCCGCTGCCCGGCCCGGGGTGGTTGATCGTCTTCGTCGGGGTGGCCGTGCTCGGCACGGAGTTCCCCGCGGCCCACCGGGTCACGCAGGCCGTGCGACGGCTCGGCCGCCGGCTGCACCTGCGCTGGCGGGCCTGGCGCGTCGCCCGCTCCGCCCGGGCCGCCTGACTCACCGCGCAGGCTGCGCGCCCGTCCGTCCAGCCGACGCACGAGAGGGGCCCCCTGCCTGAGCAGGGGGCCCCTCGTCGTCGGCGTGGCTAGTGCTGAGCGACGTACGCGACGGGCTCGGGCAGGCCGGCCTGGGCGCGGATGCTCCGCGAGAGCCGCTCGATCGCGGTGAGCGCCGCGACGACGTCGTCGGCCGTCACGGGGAACGGCATCGAGTGGATCGTCTCCGACTCCACCGTGGCGGCCTCCGCCACCGCCCGGAGCTCGTCGTGGTCGTCGACGGAGAGCCCGATCTCGGTGAGGGTGTTGGGAAGGCCGACGCGGGTGGTGAAGACGACGAACTCCTCGATCTCCTGACGGGGAGCGCCCTCCAGCACGAGCTGCGTCATCGAGCCGACGTTGACCTTCTGCCCGTGGGTGAGGCCGTGCGTCTGCGGAGCCGCGGTCAGCCCGTTGTGGATCGCGTGGGCGGCGGCGAGGCCCCCCGACTCGAAGCCGAGGCCCGAGAGGAGCGTGTTCGCCTCGACGAGGTCCTCCAGGGCCGGCGTGACGACGTGGTCGCGCACCGCCTCGAGGGCCGAGAACGCGTTCTCGTGGATGATCTCCCACGACAGCTGGGCCAGCGCCACGCCCGTCTTCGTCGCCAGGCCGCCCGCCATGGTCGTGGCGTGTGCCCGCGACGAGGCCCGCGCCTCCAGCCAGGTCGCCAGGGCGTCGCCGATGCCGGCGACCAGGAACTTCTCCGGGGCGTTCGCGACGAGCTGGGTGTCCACGAGCACGAGGTCCGGGTTCCGGGGGAAGAAGCGGTACTCGAGGAACTCGCCCTCCTCCGAGTACACGACGGCGAGGGCGGAGGTCGGGGCGTCGGTCGAGGCGACCGTGGGCACGCTCACCCACCGGACGCCGGCGAGGTGGCCCGCCGCCTTCGCCGCGTCGATGGCGCTGCCGCCCCCGATGCCGACGACGACGTCGGCCTCGGTCGACCGGATCTGCCCGGCGAGCTCGTCGATGGCGGCCGGGGTCGCGAACCGGCCGAAGCCGACCCTCTCGACGCGCAGCTCCGAGCCGCCGAAGCTCGTCTCGACGGCGTCGCCGACGAGTCCCCAGACGACGTCGTCGGAGACGATCAGGGGCGACGAGCCGATGGCGGCGACGAACTCGCCGAGGCGGGTGATCGCGTCCTTCCCCTGGACGTAGCGGGCGGGGCTCATGACGGTGCGGACCGGTGTGGTCATCGTGTCTTCCTCTCTCGACGGGGTCGCGCCCGACGGTACGCGGCGGCTCTGGACGGCCCCTGGCGACGCCCAGCCGCCTCCCGGCGGGCCGGGACCCGCGGTTCAGGCCCCTCCCGGTAAAGTCCGTCAGGTGACGCCCAGCCCCGCCTCCGCGACCCCGTACGAGGTGCTCGGCGTGCCCGCCGGCGTCAGCGACGACGAGCTCCGCCGCGCCTACCGCCGCCTCGCGCGCGAGACGCACCCCGACCTCGGCGGCAGCGCGGCGGCCTTCCGCTCCCTCCAGCTCGCCTGGGAGCAGGTCGGGACTCCGGAGGCGCGGGCCGCCTACGACCGCCGCCGCGGCCCCGCCACGTCAGGGTCCCGCGCCCCGGGGCCCGGCACCGCCGGCGGCGCCCCGTTCAGCTGGGCCCCTCCGGCCCGCGACGCTCCGCGCACGGGCTCCCAGCCGCGTGCCCGCGTGCACGGCCACCCCGGAGGCGCCAACCGCGAGCGGTACCTCGACCTCATGCGGGAGTGGGTCGGTCGCGGCGTGCCCCTCGACGACCCCTACGACGAGCAGCTCGTCCGCACCGCCCCGCCCGAGATCCGCCACGTCCTGGCGGACGCGCTCGCCGAGGAGGCGACCGTGGCCGTGGTCACCGGCCTGGGCATCGGCTACACGATCTGGAGCGACGTCGACGCCGGCGACGAGGGCAAGCTCGACCACGTCGTGCTCGGCCCGTCGGGCCTGTTCGCCGTCCAGTCGTCCGACTGGGGGAGCGAGCTCGTCGTCTCCCGGGGCGAGCTGGTCGGCAGCGGCGTGCCCGAGCACGAGCAGCCCGTGCGCGACCTCACCCGCCAGGCCCGCGCCGTGCGACGTGCCACGCGCGTCTCGTTCACGCACCAGCTGATCGTGGTGCCCGACGACGACTTCCCGCCGGCCCTCGAGCAGGTCGGCCGCGGTCGACGCGGCTCCACCTGGGTGCTGCGTCGGTCGCTGCTGGCGCACGTCCTGACGTACGGGCCCGAGCTCGGCGACCGGACCTCGATCAGCGACGTCTTCGAGGTGCGCGAGCGACTGCAGCAGTCCATCCGCTTCGTCTAGGCCGTGGCGGCCGCCCGATCGTTCCACGGAACGCCCGGCTGACGCGTCGACCAGCGGCCCTGGCCCGGCCCCGGGCGGCGACCTCGTCGTCCCCGCCCCGGGCGGGAGGGTGGGGGATGGTCCGACATCGGGTTCCGGACCAGCCCCCGGGTTCTCGTTCGGAGCCTCCGCCGGATCGGATGGGTCGTGCCCGCCACCTCGCCGGGTCCGCTCCCGGCGGCGTGTGGCAAGCTCGCGGGGTGACCATCCACGGACCCGCTGACGGCTGGGTCGAGACCTCCGACGGCCGACGTTTCTGGGGCCGGGCGGGCGCCGCCGGCCTGCTCGTCGTCGACGCCGACGACCGCGTCCTCCTGCAGCACCGCGTCGAGTGGAGCCACCACGGCGGCACCTGGGGCCTGCCGGGCGGCGCCCGCCAGTTCGACGAGACCGCGGTCGAGGGCGCCCTCCGCGAGAGCGGCGAGGAGGCCGCCGTGCCCGGCGACGCCCTGCGGCTCGTGTTCGAGTCCGTGCTCGAGGTGCCGCCGTGGTCGTACACGACCGTCGTGGCCCGGGTCGAGCGGCCGTTCGAGGCCGTGATCTCCGACGCGGAGAGCATCGAGCTCGCCTGGGTGCCCCGCGCCGACGTCGCGGCGCTGCCGCTGCACCCCGGCTTCGCGGCGTCCTGGCCGGGGCTCGAGGCCCAGCTCGACCTCGCCCCGCACCTCGTCGTCGACGCGGCCAACGTCGTGGGCTCTCGCCCGGACGGCTGGTGGCGCGACCGTGCCGGGGCCGCCACGCGCCTCCTCGGGGCGCTCTCGGCCGCGGCCCGCACGGGCCTGCCGGCCGACCTCGTGCTGGCGGAGCCCCCGACCGGGGCGGGCGCCGCGACCTCCTGGTGGCCGCACGTCACCGTCGTCCTCGAGGGGGAGGCGCGGGGCGCGGCGGAGACCGCCGACGGCCCCGAGGCCGGTTCCCCGGGCACCGCGGCCCACCCCGTCACGGTCGTGCGGGCGTCCGCCGACGGCGACGCCGCGATCGTCGAGGTCGTCGACCGCCTGCGCGCCGGCGGCGGGCAGGTCGTCGTCGTGACGGCCGACCGCGAGCTCGGCGCCAGGGTGCGGGCCCGGGGGGCCGACGTGGTGGGCCCGGGCCGCCTGCTCGCGGCCCTCGACGCGCTGCCCGCGAGCTGAGGCGCCGGCGGCGCCGCACGCGACCCACCGCACGCCGCATACTGAACGCCGCTCACCGCACGCCGCACACGACGACGCGACGCCGTGGTCGCCCCGGAGGGCGCACACGGCGTCGCGTCGGCGGTGCCGCACGGGTCAGGCCGCGGGGCCGTCCCCGAGGGTGACCGTGGCGGTCTGCGAGGTGCCCGTCGCGTCGGTCCAGGTGACCGTCACGCGGTCTCCCGAGGCGTGCGCCGTCACCGCCGCGGTCAGGGCCTGGGCCGTGGTCACGGGCGTGCCGTCGAGGGCCGTCACCACGTCGCCGGCGACGAGGCCCGCCGACTCGGCCGCGCTCCCGTCGACCGTGCCGGCGATCGGCACGCCGGCGACGCCGCCAGTGGCGGTGCTGGCGATCTCGGCACCGAGGAAGGCGGGGAGGCCGATCTGGACGGTCGAGCTCGACGTGCCCGACTCGATCTGGCGCGCGATGTCGAGCGCGTCGTCGATCGGGATCGCGTAGCCCGTGATCGGGGTGGTCCCCGAGGAGGCGGCGGTCACGATGCCGACGACGTCGCCGGAGGCGTCGCGGAGGGGCCCGCCGGAGTCGCCCGAGACGACGTCCGACCGGAGCTCGATGAGCCCGCTCAGCGACTCCGTCCCCGTGCCCGACTCGCTCTGGACCTGGATCGACTCGTCGGTCGACAGGACCGTGCCCGTCGCCGTCACGAGGTCTCCGGTGCCGCCCGCGTTGCCCGTCGAGTGCACGGCGTCGCCCACGGCGACGTCGCCCGAGTCGTCGAACGTCACGGGGGTGAGCCCGCTCGCGTCGCGCAGCTGGAGCACGGCGACGTCGTTCGTCGCGTCGGTGCCGACGACGTCGGCCGTGTACGTCCGCCCGGAGGCCTCGTCGGTCACCTGGATGCTCGTCGACCCCTGCACGACGTGGTTGTTGGTCAGCACGAGCCCGTTCGCCGTGAGGACCATGCCCGTGCCGGCCGACTTGTACGACTCGTCGTAGTTCAGCGTCGAGACGATGGTGACCACGCCCGCGGTCTCCGCCTCCGTCGCGGGCACGGCCGACGACTCGGTCGTGCCCGTCCCGCCCTGCGTCCCGTCGCCCGGCAGCGCGCTGCCGGTGCCGCCCTGAGCGCTCCCCGAGCCGCCCGTGCTGCCCGAGCGGGGGCCGAGCAGCTGCGGAGCGAGCTCGAGCGCCTGCCGCTGGGCCGCCGCGGAGGCCGCGGCGGCCTCGCCGGCCGTGCGGCCGACGGCCCAGGCTCCCGCACCGGCGCCGCCGGCGACGAGCACGACCGCGGCCGCGGCCCCGGTCAGCGCGAGCCAGCGCCGCGAGCGGCGACGGCCCGCCGCGGCGACGGGCGACGCGCCCGGCCCGGCGAAGGTGGGCGGCACGGCCGAGCCGGGAGCCGCGTCGTACGACTGGTGCCCGTCGTCGGCCACGGGGCGGGCCGCGGAGACGTACCGGGCGTCCGACGAGCCCGTGACGTGGGGGAGGACGTGGGCGGTCGGCGAGCCGTCGCCGGCGGCCGACGGCGTCGGGGCGGGCTGTGTCGTCGGGGTGGGCTGGCGGACGTCGTCCGTGACGGCGTCGGTGCGGGCGTTCTCGTCGCGCTCGGGGTGGTCCATGGGGTGCCTCCTGTGGCTGTCGTGGTGACGTGCCCCCATCAGACGTCGGCACCCTGTCCGTTCCCGATGACGAGTCCATGAACGCGTCGGGAGTCGCATGAGGAGGAGCCGTGAAGGGCGTCGCCCTCGGACGCCCCGTCGCCCCCGGGCGGCCTCCGAGGGCGGATCCGGTTCCCGTCGGCGGTCCGAGTTCCTATACGCTGGGACGCCGAAGGAGGTCCACGATGGCAGAGCCCGACAACAACGTCCCCGGCACGCACGACGGTGACGACGTTCACACCCGTGCTCACCAGGGCCACGCGTCCGACCCGGCACCGTCGGGGGTCGACACGACCCTCAGCTTCAACGAGGAGTTCCAGGCGCAGCTCGCCGCCCTCGAGGGCGGCGTCTCCACCGACGAGCGCGAGGCCGTCACGGCCCTCCCCTCCGGGTCCGCCCTCCTCGTGGTCCGCCGCGGCCCCAACATCGGCGCCCGGTTCCTCCTCGACTCCGACGTCACCGTGGCCGGTCGCCACCCCGACGCGGGCATCTTCCTCGACGACGTGACGGTCAGCCGCAAGCACGCGGAGTTCCGCCGCTCGGGCACGACGTTCACCGTCCGTGACCTCGGCTCGCTGAACGGCACGTACTTCGACGGCACCCGCATCGACGAGGCCCTGCTCAGCGACGGCGCCGAGGTGCAGGTCGGCAAGTTCCGTCTGACCTTCTACGCCTCGCGCGTCGACCTCGCCAAGCTGGCGATCGGGTAGTGCCCCGCTCCTCCGCCGCTCGCTCCGCCGAGTCGGGTCCCGTCGACCTGCTCACCATCGGCCAGGTGCTCGCGCGGCTCAAGTCGGAGTTCCCCGACCTCAGCAACAGCAAGCTGCGCTTCCTGGAGGAGCGCCAGCTCGTCACGCCGGTGCGCACGCCCTCCGGCTACCGCAAGTTCTCGCCGGCCGACGTCGAGCGCCTGCGCTTCATCCTCGGCCTGCAGCGCGATCACTACCTGCCGCTCAAGGTCATCCGCCAGCACCTCGACGACCTCGACGCCGGCCGCCCCACCTCGCTGCCCACCGGCTCGGCCCCCGTGTCGATCGTGTCGCACCCCCGCCGCGTCACGCGCGACGAGCTGCTCGACCGCACCGGCGCCTCCGCGGGCCTCCTCGACGACGCGATCAGCGCCTCCCTCGTGGCCCCGTCCGACATGTACGGCGACGACGCCGTGACGATGCTCTCCGCCCTCGTCGAGCTGTCGCGGTCGGGCATCGAGCCGAGGCACCTCCGGGGCGTCCGATCCTCCGTCGAACGCGACCTGGGCCTCGTCGAGAACGCGCTCTCGTCGGTCGCTCGTCGCCGCGACGCCGCCGGCCGTGCCCGTGTCGCCGAGCTCTCGCGCGAGATCACCGAGCAGCTCGATGTCGTCCGCGGCGCGCTGCTCCGCACCGCCCTCGAGCGCCTCGACACGTAGACGGCGGGGCGGCGGAGGAATATCCTCGACACGCCGACTGCTCCGGGCGGATGTCGCCTCGTCCGACGCCTCGTGTGGGTACCTTGGGTCTTGGTCAAACCATCAACCCGATGTTGAACGTTACGGGTCTGGACGAAGAACAGTGGAAGGCAGCTGCATGAGTGAGTCAGGGTCCCCCGAGGATTCCCGCTACGAGCTGGGACTCCTGTTCACGGACGGCCTGCCCGAGCTCGACTCCGACAGCGGCTACCGCGGCACCGTCGCCGCCCGCGCCGCCGGGATCAGCTACCGCCAGCTCGACTACTGGGCCCGCACCGGGCTCGTCGAGCCCACCATCCGCGGCGCCGCGGGCTCCGGCTCGCAGCGCCTCTACGGCTTCCGCGACATCCTCGTGCTCAAGCTCGTGAAGCGCCTCCTCGACACGGGCATCTCGCTGCAGCAGATCCGGACGGCCGTGAACCAGCTCCGCGAGTCCGGGGTCAACGACCTCGCGCAGACCACGCTGATGAGCGACGGCGCCAGCGTCTACCTCTGCACGTCCGACGACGAGGTCATCGACCTCGTCAGCCGCGGCCAGGGCGTCTTCGGCATCGCCGTGGGCAAGGTCCTCCGCGAGGTGGAGACCAGTCTCGTCGAGCTCGACAGCACGCCCGCCGCCGACCCCTCCGACGAGCTCGCGGCGCGTCGCGGCACCCGCGCCAGCTGACCGGCCCGCCGGCCTCCACGTCGAGACGGCCCCCTCGTCACCGTGAGGTGCGAGGGGGCCGTCGTCGTGGAGGGGCGCCGTCGATCAGCGGGCCGCGGGCTCCGCGTAGTCGCCGATCTTCGCCGTGCGCATGATGCGCTCGAGCAGCTGGTCGAAGTTGCGGGCCATCTCCTGGGCGCTCTCGCCGGGCCACGCGTGGAGCGGCTTCGCGGCGCCCTGGGCCTGCTGCAGGGAGGTGCGCTCCGGCAGCTGGGGGCTCAGCACGAGGGGGCCGAACATGTCGCGGAGCTCCTTGATGCGGAACTGGTGCTCGATGGACTGCACGCGCGCGCGGTTGACGATGATGCCGAGGGGCTGAAGGCGCGGTGACAGCCCGCGACGGATCTCCTCGATGGCCCGGAGCGCGCGGTCGGCCGCGGCCACGCTGAACAGGCCGGGCTCGGTCACGACGGTGACGCGGTCGGACGCGGCCCAGGCGGTGCGGGTGAGCGCGTTGAGCGACGGGGCACAGTCGATCAGGACGAGGTCGTAGTCGGCCTCGACGTTCGCCAGGGCCTCCTCGAGCTTCCAGATGTCGCGGATCGACGGGTGCGGGCCGTCGAAGTTGATCGCCGACGGGCTGCCGATCATGACGTCGATCTTGCCCTGGCGGCCCTTGGTCCAGCCGCTCGGCGCGATCGCGGCGCGGACGGTCTTCTCCTTGGGGGAGGCGAGGACGTCGGCCACGTTGAGGTGGCCCGCGACGGTGATGTCGAGGCCCGTCGAGACGTCGGACTGCGGGTCGAGGTCGACCACCAGGGTACGGAGGCCCTTGGCGAAGGCCGCCGACGTGAGCCCGAGCGTCACGGTCGTCTTGCCGACGCCGCCCTTGAGAGAACTGACGCTGAGTACATGCACGACCACGACGATACCGTCCCCGGCGTCGAGACGCCTGCACGTCGTCCGCGCGGCACGCGGCGGGTGGACGCGCGGAGGGGGCGCGGCATGGTGGAGTAGGGGGGTGACCGTCAGAACCATCCGCCTCTTCGGCGACCCCGTCCTCCGTTCCCCGGCCGACCCCGTCGTCGTCGGCGACCCCCGGCTCGACTCCCTCGTCGCCGACCTCCTCGACACCGTGCGGGAGCCGGGGCGCGCCGGCGTGGCCGCGCCCCAGATCGGGGTCGACCTGCGCGCCTTCAGCTACAACGTCGACGGAGAGGTCGGCTACGTGCTCAACCCCGTGGTCGTCGAGGCCTCCGGCGAGCGGGAGCTCGTCGACGAGGGCTGCCTCTCGGTGCCCGGCTTCTGGTTCCCCACCCCGCGGTGGTCGTACGCCCGGGTCGAGGGGGTCGACCTCGCCGGCGACCGCGTGGTGCTGGAGGGCACGGGCCTGATGGCCCAGGCGCTGCAGCACGAGACGGACCACCTGGCCGGCACCCTCTACGTGATGACCCTGGAGCCCGAGACGAAGCGCGACGCGATGCGCCAGATCCGGGCCAGCGACTGGTGGCGCGTGTAGCTCGCGGCGCCGCCGGCCCGGGTCGTCAGCGGCTCCGGCGCCCCGTCGGGGCGTCCGGGACGGTGCGCACGGACTCCGTGGTCGGGAAGACCGTGTAGAGGTCGGCGATCTCCTGGGCGAAGTCGCGCACGACCACCGCGCGCTTGACGCTCATCTTCGGCGTCAGGTGGCCCGCGGCCTCGGTGAGCTCCACCGGCAGCACCACGAACTTGCGGATCGACTCGGCCCTCGAGACGGCGTCGTTCGCCACGTCGACGGCCCGCTGCACCTCGGCGAGCACCTTGGGGTGCCGGGCGGCCTCGGCCAGCGGCATGTCCGCCGCCTCGCCCGCGTTGTTGAGCCAGACGGGCAGCATCTCGGCGTCGAGGGTCACGAGGGCGCTGACGAACGGCTTCTGGTCGCCGACGACGACGACCTGACCGACGAGCGGGTTCGCCCGGATCGGGTCCTCGAGGGCCGCCGGGGCGACGTTCTTCCCGCCCGCGGTGACGATGATCTCCTTCTTGCGACCCGTGATGGTCAGGTACCCCTCGTCGTCGAGGCTGCCGAGGTCGCCCGTGCGGAACCAGCCGTCGCGCAGCACCTCGGCGGTCGCCGCCTCGTCGCGCCAGTAGCCGGCGAAGACGTTCTCGCCGCGCACGAGCACCTCCCCGTCGTCGTCGATGCGGACGGAGACCCCCGGCAGGGCCGGGCCGACCGTGCCGATCTTGAAGCGCGAGACGAGGTTGACCGTCGCCGGGGCCGTCGTCTCGGTGAGGCCGTAGCCCTCGAGCACCCGGATGTCGAGGCTGCGGAAGAAGTGCCCGAGGCGCGTGCCGAGCGGGGCGGAGCCGGAGACCGCGTACCGGATCCGGCCGCCCATCGCCTTCTTGAGCTTGCTGTAGACGAGCCGGTCGAACAGGGCGAAGCGGAGCTTGAGGCCGAGGGGCACCTCGCCGGCGTCGAGCGCCTTGCTGTGGGCCACCGCGACGGCCGCGGCCCGCCGGAACACCCCGCCCTTCCCGCCGGCCTCCGCCTTCTGCTCCGCCGAGTTGTAGACCTTCTCGAAGACCCGCGGCACGGCGAGGAGGAAGGTGGGCCGGAACGACGCGAGGGAGGGGAGCAGCTGCTTCGTGTCGGCCTGGTGCCCGACCTTGACCCCCGCGTGCACGGAGAGGACGGCGATGAAGCGCGCGAAGACGTGGGCGGTGGTGACGAACAGCAGGGTCGACGACCCGGGTGCGACGACGTCGCCCATGGCGACGGCGGCGTTGCGGCTCGTCTCGACGAAGTTCCCGTGGGTCAGCACGCAGCCCTTGGGTCGGCCCGTCGTCCCCGACGTGTAGATGATGGTCGCGACGTCCGCCGCGGTGGCCAGGCGTCGCCTCCGCTCGATCTCTTCGTCGGGCACGCCCCCGCCCGACGCCGCGAGCTTCTCGAGGTCGCCGAGGTCGATCTGCCAGACGTGCCGCACGTCGGGCAGCTCGGGGTGGACCTCGTCGAACTTGGCGAAGTGGTCGGCGGTCTCGACGATAACCGCGGTGGCCCCGGAGTCGCTGAGGTTCCAGTGGACCTGGCTCGGCGCGCTCGTCTCGTAGACGGGCACGAGCAGGGCGCCCGCGAACCACGTCGCGAAGTCGACCAGCGTCCACTCGTAGCGAGTGCGGCACATCAGCCCGATCTTCTCGCCGGGCTCGACGCCCGCGGCGACCAGGCCCTTCGCGAGGGCCCGGACCTGGGCGAGGAAGTCGCCCGCGGTGACGTCACGCCAGCCGCCGACGCCGTCGGGGACGGCGAAGAGGGCAGCGTCGGGGGTGAGGGCCGCTCGCTCGACCAGGAGGTCGGTGGCGTTGGCGGCGGGGTCCGGCTCGACGGCCAGGGGGGTGGTGTGCTCGTTCACGGCAGCTCCTTCGGTACCGAACGACGGTCACCACACCCTAGCCGGACCGGCCCGTCCGGTGGCGAGCCCGGGGGCGGGGCGAGGCTAGACTCCCTGTTCGTGCAGGCAATGGGAATCGACATCGGTGGTACGAAGATCGCGGGTGGCGTCGTCACCGAACTCGGGGAGATCGTCGAGGAGCGTCGCGTGCCGACCCCGGCCGGCGACTCCGCCGCCATCGTGGACGCCGTGGTCGAGATGATCACCGCCCTCCGCGCCGCCCACCCCGGCGTCGTCGCCGCGGGCGTCGCCGCCCCCGGCTTCATCGACGCCTCGCAGTCGACCGTCTACTACACGCCGAACATCGCGTGGCGGAACGAGCCCCTGCGCGCCCGCCTGGCGGAGCGCATCGACCTCCCGATCACGATCGACAACGACGCGAACGCCGCGGGCTGGGCCGAGTTCCGGTTCGGCGCCGGGCGCCTCGCCAGCGACATGACCATGCTCACCATCGGCACCGGCGTCGGCGGGGCGGTCGTCGCCCAGGACCGCCTCATGCGCGGAGGCTTCGGCACGGGCGGCGAGCTCGGCCACATGCGCATCGTCCCCGACGGCCTGCCCTGCGGCTGCGGGGCCCGCGGCTGCATCGAGCAGTACGGCTCGGGCCGGGCACTCCTCCGCATGGCCGGCGAGGTCGCCGACCAGGGCGGCGTGGGCAGCGCCCTCGCCGAGGTCCGCACGCGCAAGGGCGAGCTCACCGGCCACGACGTGAGCGACCTGCTCACGGCGGGGGACCCGGGCGCCCTCGAGGCCCTCCGACAGCTCGGCACCTGGCTCGGCCAGGCCGCCGCGTCGCTGAGCGCCATCCTCGACCCCCAGGTCTTCGTCTTCGGCGGAGGCGTCGCGCAGGCCGGCGAGCTGCTGCTCGCCCCCGTCCGCGCTGCCTACCTCGAGCACCTGCCGGCGCGCGGCTACCACCCCGAGCCCGAGTTCGTCATCGCCGAGCTCGTCAACGACGCGGGCGTCGTCGGCGCCGCCGACCTCGCGCGGGTGCACGCCGCGAGCCGCTAGGCTCCGACCGCTCAGAGAAGAGAGGCTCCGCCCGATGCTGTACTGGTTCCTCAAGACGTTCGTGGCGAGCCCGCTCGTCCTCACCGTCTTCCGCCCGTGGGTGCGCGGCCTCGAGAACGTGCCCGCGACCGGTGCCGTCATCTTCGCGAGCAACCACCTGTCGTTCGTCGACTCGATCTTCCTCCCCCTGGCCCTCGAGCGCCGCATCTCCTTCCTCGCCAAGAGCGACTACTTCACGGGGCGCGGCGTCAAGGGCTGGGCCATGCGGCTGTTCTTCACCGCGACCGGCCAGCTCTCCATCGACCGCTCGGGGGGCAAGGCGTCGGAGGCGTCGCTCGCGACGGGCCTGGCGGTCCTGGCGCGGGGCGAGCAGCTGGGCATCTACCCCGAGGGCACGCGCAGCCCCGACGGCCGCCTCTACCGGGGCCGCACCGGCGTGGCCCGGATGATCCTCGAGGGGCACGTGCCGGTCGTGCCGGTCGCCATGATCGACACCGAGAAGGTGATGCAGACCGGCACGAAGATCCCGAAGATCCGCCGCGTCGGGGTCGTCTTCGGCGAGCCGCTCGACTTCAGCCGGTTCGAGGGCATGGAGGGCGACCGGTTCATCCTCCGGTCCATCACGGACGAGATCATGTACGAGCTGGCGGCCCTGAGCGGCCAGGAGTACGCCGACGTGTACGCCTCCTCGGTCAAGGAGAAGCGCGCGGCCCTTTCGCGATAAGCTCGCTCGTCGGAACCGACTGGCTCCGCCCCGCCGAGACGCAAGGACGACCGTGGTCCAGCCCCCTGAACCGTTCGCAGCCATCGCCGACGCCGACGTGCTCGAGGGCCTCGACCGCTGGCGCACCCTGCCGATCAAGCAGCAGCCCCGCTGGCCCGACGGCGCGGCCGTCGAGGCCGCCTCGGCCGAGCTCGCCACGCTGCCGCCCCTCGTCTTCGCCGGCGAGGTCGACACCCTCCGCGAGCGCCTCGCGGCGGCGGCGCAGGGGCGGGCGTTCCTGCTGCAGGGCGGCGACTGTGCCGAGACCTTCGCCGGGGCCACGGCCGACCAGATCCGAGACCGGGTCAAGACCATCCTCCAGATGGCGGTCGTGCTGACCTACGGCGCCTCGATGCCCGTCATCAAGATGGGCCGCATGGCCGGCCAGTTCGCCAAGCCCCGCTCGAGCGACGACGAGACCCGTGACGGCGTGACCCTGCCCGCGTACCGCGGAGACATCGTCAACGGCTACGACTTCACGCCCGAGTCCCGGCGTGCCGACCCCGCACGGCTCGTGAAGGGTTACCACACCTCCGCGTCGACCATCAACCTCATCCGGGCCTTCACGCAGGGCGGCTTCGCCGACCTCCGCCAGGTGCACAGCTGGAACAAGGGCTTCGCCCGGAACCCCGCCAACGCCCAGTACGAGAACCTCGCCCGTGAGATCGACAAGGCCATCCGCTTCATGGAGGCCGCCGGGGCCGACTTCGACGAGCTCAAGCGCGTCGAGTTCTACACCAGCCACGAGGGCCTGCTGATGGACTACGAGCGCCCCATGACGCGCATCGACAGCCGCACGGGCACGCCCTACGTCCTCTCGTCGCACTTCGTCTGGATCGGTGAGCGGACGCGCGACCTCGACGGTGCCCACGTCGACTTCCTCTCCCGGGTGCGCAACCCCATCGGCGTCAAGCTCGGCCCGAGCACGACCCCCGACGACATGCTGCGGCTGATCGACGTGCTCGACCCCGACCGCGAGCCCGGCCGCCTGACCTTCATCACGCGCATGGGCGCGGGCAAGATCCGCGACGCCCTGCCGCCCCTCCTCGAGGCCATCACGGCCGCCGACGCCACGCCGCTCTGGGTCAGCGACCCGATGCACGGCAACGGCCTCACGACGCCGACGGGCTACAAGACGCGTCGGTTCGAGGAGATCATGGACGAGGTCAAGGGCTTCTTCGAGTCGCACCGTGCCGCGGGCACCCACCCCGGCGGCATCCACATCGAGCTGACCGGCGACGACGTGACCGAGTGCCTCGGCGGGTCCGAGCACATCGACGAGGCCACTCTGGCGACGCGGTACGAGTCGCTCTGCGACCCGCGCCTCAACCACATGCAGTCGCTCGAGCTCGCGTTCCTCGTCGCGGAGGAGCTGGCGGCCGTCTGACCCGCGCCTCCCGCATCCCCCTGCGCCTGACGCCCCGTCCTCCTCGAGAGGGCGGGGCGTCAGGCGTCGGGGGTGAGCTACTCGACCCGGTAGCTCAGGGTGACGGTGGAGCCGCGAGAGGCGGTGCCGCCCGCGACGGGGTCCGTCGCGGTGACGGTGAGGCGCGCCTCCCAGTCGAAGAAGGCGCAGGTGAAGTTCGTGCACTTGTCGTAGGTCACGCGGAGGCCGAGGGCACGCAGGTCGGCCACGGCGTCGTCGATGGTCTTGCCCGTGACGTCCGGGACGGTGACCGGTGCCGGCCCCTTCGAGACGACGAGGTCGATCGAGGCGCCGGGGACGACGGCGCCCTCGCCCTGGGCCGCGCTGCGGATGACCGAGCCGGAGGCGACGGTGTCGCTGAACTCGGTGCCCGCCTCGACCCCGGTCAGCGACACGGCGGCGAGGGCCGCCTGGGCATCAGCCAGCGGCTGGCCGCTGACGTCCGGGACGGCGCCGGCGGAGACCGTGAGGGTCACCGGCTGCTGATCGCCGTACTGCGGGGCGGCGGCGAGATCGACGGGCGCGCCGGCGGCGTCCACGCCGCTGACGGCGAGCACGGTGCCCTCCGGGGCGGAGTCGTCGAACTGCCGGGCGGACTCCTGGACGGTGAACTGCCCGAGGGCGGAGCGGGCGTCGTCCTCGGACAGCCCGACGACCACGGGGAAGTCCAGCTGCTCGGGGCCCTGCGAGACGAGGAGCGTGACGGGGCGGTCCCGCGTGATGCGCGAGGCGGCCGACGGATCGGTCCCCGTGACCTGGCCCGCCGGGACGGTGGGGGAGAAGTCGGGCCGCTGGTCGCCCGCCACGGTGAGGCCCGCGGCCTCCAGGGCGCTCGTCGCCGTGGCCGGGTCCTGGCCGGCGACGTCCGGGACGGCGACCTGCGCGCCGGGTCCGGCGCTGAACCACCAGCCGGCGCCGCCGGCCAGCAGGGCGAGCACGACGACGAGGGAGAGCCACACGGCGCCCCGGCGACGACGACGGGCAGCCACCGCGGCGAGCTTGTCGACGTTGGCGGCCTGCGGGGGCGGGACGGGCCCTGTCCGGTGGCGCGCCCGAGGGCGGACGTGCGTCTCGCCCGTCGCCCCGTGGGGGAGGACGGACGTCGCCGAGGTCGGCGACGTCGCGGGGGCGGGCGGCAGCACCATCGTGCGCTGCGGGGGCCTCGCGCCCGCCGGGTCGGCCAACGCCCGCTGCACGTCGACGAGCTGCTCGAGCAGCGCGCGGGCGTCGCGGGGGCGGTGCTCGGGGTCACGGGCCGTGGCCCAGAGCACGAGCTCGTCGAGCTCCACCGGCACGCCCGGTGCGACGAGGCTCGGTGCGGGCACCGTGTCGTTGGCGTGCTGGTAGGCGATCTGCATCGGCTGCTCGCCCTTGTAGGGCTGCTCGCCGGTGAGCATCTCGTAGAGCATGATGCCGAGGGCGTAGATGTCGCTGCGGGTGTCGGCGATGCCGCGCGTGACCAGCTCGGGCGACAGGTACGCGATCGTCCCGAGCAGGGCCGCACCGGTGGCGGTGTTCGCGGTGGCGGCGCGAGCGAGCCCGAAGTCGCCGATCTTGATGCGGCCGTCGTCGGCCAGCAGCACGTTCTCGGGCTTGAGGTCGCGGTGCACGATGCCGGCGCGGTGCGCGGCGGCGAGGCCGGCCAGCACCGCCTCGAGGATGTCCATCGCCTGCTCGCTCGTGAGCACGGAGTGGTCCTGGAGCAGTTCGCGCAGCGTGATGCCCGGCAGGTACTCCATGACGAGGTACGCGCTGTCGTCGTCCTGCCCCTGGTCGAAGACGTTGACCACGTTGGGGTGGGCGAGCCGGGCGGCCGAGCGGGCCTCCTGGATGAAGCGCTCCTTGAAGGAGGCGTCGTCGGCGAGGTGGCCGTGCATGATCTTGATCGCGACGCGACGTTCGAGCCGCAGGTCGGTGGCGAGGTACACGGTGGCCATGCCGCCCCGGGCGATGCGTGAGCGGACCTGGTAACGATCGTCGATGAGACGGCCGATCATCGGGTCAGTCTGGTTCACGCTCACCCCGCAGATTCTACGGACTCGCCCGGCGCGGGCAGCGCGGACTCACCGGCGGGGCAGCAAGAACGCGCGCGTCGGCGGGGCTCAGCCCAGGGTCGCGAGCCAGGAGGCGGCGGGCCCCTCCCACTTGGCGTACGCGGTCGGGTGCGCCGAGAGCTGGACGGCCTGGGCCGCGGCGGTGAGCGACATGCCCGACCAGCCCTTCACGTCGAGGAGGCCCCGGGTCTTGCCGACGTTGGGGTTGGTGCGGCCGCCGAAGAAGAGCTTGGTCGCGTGGACGGGGTCGGTCAGCTGCGCGACCGTGCCCCACCCCGTGCTGGGTCGCTGCTGGTAGAGGCCCACCGAGTCGCGGTCGCCCCAGTCGATGTTCCGGAGGCTCGACTCCTGCGCCGCCGCGGCCAGGGCGACGACGATCGCGCGGTCGCCCACGCCCAGCTCCCGGCCGACGCGGATGATCGTGCGGGCGTTGCCCTGCTGCTCGGCGGTGAGGGCGGTGCCGACCGTGAGGGGCGTCGCCGACGTGGCGACGACGGTCGTCGCGGGCGCCGACCTCGTGCCGCTCGCCGTGCTGCTCGTGGAGGGGATCGTCAGCGTCGTCCCGGCGTAGATCGTGCTGGTGAAGCTGAGGCCGTTGGCGGCCAGTAGCGCCTTCGTGCTGACGCCCGTCCGGGCCGCGATCGACGCCACGGTGTCGCCCGACCGGATGATGTACGACGAGGAGCCCGTCGACGCGGCGGGCGGCGTCGAGGTGGTCGGCGCCGGCGTGCTGCGTGCGGGGGCGGCGGCACCGGGCAGGGCGAGCTGCTGGCCGGGGTAGATGATGCTCGACCAGGAGAGCCCGTTCGCCTGCAGGAGCGCGCTCGTGCTGACGCCGTGGGCTCCCGCGATGGAGCTGAGGGTGTCGCCGCGGGCGATCGTGTAGCGGGTCGGTGACGAGGAGGCGCGGGTGCTGCTCACGGGGACGCTGGGGGCCGCGACGGCGCCGGCCACCAGGCTCAGCGTCTGCCCGGGGAAGATGGTCGACTTCCAGCTCAGGCCGTTGAGCGCGAGGACGCTGGCCGTGCTGAGGCCGAACGAGCCCGCGATGCTGGCGACGGTGTCGCCGGACTTCACGGTGTAGCTCGACGGGGCGGTCGCGGCCGCGGTCTGGACCACCGCCTCCTGCGCTGCCTCGGCCACCGGGGGAGTCGTCGGCAGCGTGGGGCGGGGGGTCGCGTGAGGCTCCTTCACGGGGCGCGGCGCGTGGTCGACCGAGGCGACGGGGCCGGTGAGCCCGAGGGCCATCGAGCCCGCGAGCACGATCGGGACGGTGTTGAGCATCGAGCGGGCGACCCTGCTCATCGCCCGGCCGTCGTCGGGCACGAGCGCGGGCCGCGCGAAGGCCGTGCCCGCCGTGGTCGTGGCGGCGGCGGTCGTGCCGGTCGGGGCGTTGTCGTTCATGAGGTGATCCTCGGCTCGGGGAGTCCGACACGGCCGTGGCCTGGCCCCCGGCGACATGTCTCGATCGCACCAAGCTGACACAGAAGGAGAACCAAGTCAATCAGTGTGACGGGAGTGACGGATGTGACTCGGCGCGCACGACGTTCCCCTCCGCGGCTCGGCCGTGGCAAGGTTGTGACGTGACAGATCTCTCCCAGAAGCCCTGGTTCGCCGACGCCGAGTGGCTGACCGTCCCCGACCTCGTCGAGATGCTCGGCGTCAGCGTCAGCCGCGTGCACCGCCTCGTCGAGGAGCACGTGCTGCTCGCGACCAAGGTCGGCGGCGTCACGAAGGTCCCCGCGGTCTTCGTCGTCGACGGCGAGCCGATGCACGAGCTGCGCGGCACGGCGACCGTCCTCGCCGACAACGGCTTCACCGACGACGAGGCGATCGACTGGATGCTCTCTGTCGAGGAGTCGCTCGGCACCAGCCCGGTCGACGCGCTGCGCGCCGGCCGGAAGGCCGAGGTGCGGCGCGTCGCCCAGAGCCTGCTCTAGCGCGGCCGCGCCCGGCTCGCGGGCCCTCCCGGTCGGCGACGACGCTCAGTAGTCGCGGCGGGTGACCGTCTCCGCGAGACGTGCCAGCTGCGACCGGGCGGACGGCGCCAGGTCGGCGCGGTCGAGGGCCTGCAGGGCCCGCTCCACCTGGTCCGAGATGGATCGCTCCACGGCGTCGACCGCCCCGCTCTCGCGGAGCGTGGCCTGCAGCACCCCGATCTGGTCGTCGTCGAGGTCGGGGTCGCCGAGCAGCTCGTCGAGCAGCCGCACCGCCGACGACGGCAGCTCGCGCCGTGCGGTCGCCACCAGGACGGTGCGCTTGCCCTCGCGGAGGTCGTCCCCGGCGGGCTTCCCGGTGACGGCGGGGTCTCCGAACACGCCCAGCATGTCGTCCCGCAGCTGGTAGGCGATGCCGAGCGGCAGGCCGAAGGCGCGCAGGCCCGCGAGGGCCTCGTCGCTCCCGCCGGCCATGGCGGCGCCGATCGTGAGGGGCGCCTCCACGCTGTACTTGGCCGACTTGTAGACGATGACGCGCTGGGCGCGCGGCAGGAGCTCCGCGTCGGGCACGCTCCGCCACGCGCCCTCCTCGAGGATGTCCAGGTACTGGCCGACCGTCACCTCCGTCCGCATCCGGTTGAACTCGCGGCGAGCCGAGCGTGCAGCGTCGCGGGAGGCGAGGGAGTCGAGGGCGGCGCTCACCTGCTCGTCGCTCCAGGCGAGCAGCAGGTCGCCCATCAGCAGGGCGCCGGAGGTGCCGAACGCCCCGGGCGACCCGAGCCACGCGCCGTCGCGGTGCAGGGCCTCGAACCGGCGGTGCGCCGCGGGCAGCCCGCGCCGGGTGTCGGAGTTGTCCATGATGTCGTCGTGGACGAGGGCGGCGGCGTGGAAGAACTCCAGGCCGACGGAGGCGGCCATCACGGCGTCGAGGGAGCGCTCGTCGACACTGCGGGCGAGCGGGTCGAAGCCCACGTCGAGCCCGGCGACCGACTGCCACCCCCAGTAGCAGAACAGCGCGCGGAACCGCTTGCCGCCCCGGAGCAGATCGCTCGAGAAGAGGGCGAACGGGTCGAGGTCCGGAGCGATGCTCCGGAGCGCAGGACGCTGCCCCTCGAGGAACGCGTCGATGCGCTCTTGGACGACGTCCACTAACCGCGTACTCTCAGCCACGCGCCTAGCCTAGCCACAGGGGCCAGGCATACACTCGCACGTACCGATCGCGCCGATCCCGAGGCCGAGGGGCCTGTGTTCGAAGGGAACAACACCATGCCGCTTTCCGAGCAGGAGCAGCGCCTCCTCGAAGAGATGGAGCGGAGCCTCTACAGCAACGACTCCGACTTCGTGGCGACGGTCGGCGGCCGCGGCCGTCCCAACTACACGATGGTCGTCGTGGGCGTCCTCGCAGCTCTGGTCGGCATCGCCGTCATCGTCACCGGCGTCATCCTCCGCACCCCGCCGATCGGGCCGCTCGTCGGCGTCCTGGGCTTCGTCATCCTCGTCGCCGGCGCGCTGTTCGCGATCGCACCTCCTCGCCGCAGGGGCGCGCCCGCCCCGGCCCCCACGACCTCGGCTCGTCCGTCGGCGGCTCGCCCGCAGCGCGGCGGTGGCAGCAGCATGATGGACCGCTTCTCTGACCGCTGGGACCGTCGACAGGACGGCGACCGGCGGTAACGCCCCACCCGCGTACGCGGCGCACCACGACCTCAGGGGTCGGCCTCCGGGCCGGCCCCTTCGTCGTGTCCGGGGCGTCGTCGCGAGCGTCGCCTCCGGCCACGGGTCTCCACGTCGCGTCCACCCCGCCTCCACTTCGCTCCACCGACGCCTGCGGCGGGCGCACCCGCGGCCGCTCGAGGGCTCCCGGCCCGCCGCCGCGCCCAGGGCACGCCCGATGTCCTCCACTCTCGTGACCCCCGAACTGGAGCGGATCGAAGGGGGTGACCCGCGCCTCCGGGGCCGTTTCTCGTTGCTGAGTGGTGCGATGTGGAGTAAAGTGGAGGCACGTGCCACCGGGTGCGGGGGCGAAGGGGGAGAGGGCATGTTCCTCGGCACCTATTCGCCCAAGCTCGACGAGAAGGGCCGCATCATCCTCCCCGCGAAGTTCCGTGACGAGCTGGCCTCCGGCCTCGTCATGACCCGGGGCCAGGAGCGTTGCGTCTACGTCTTCAGCCAGGCCGAGTTCGAGAGCATGCACGACCGCATCCGACAGGCACCGATCACGAGCAAGGAGGGCCGCGACTACATGCGCCTCTTCCTCTCCGGTGCCAGCGACGAAGTCCCCGACAAGCAGGGCCGCGTCACCGTCCCCGCGCAGCTGCGCGACTACGCCGGCCTCGGCCGTGAGCTCACCGTGATCGGCGCGGGCAACCGTGCCGAGATCTGGGCCACCGAGGCGTGGGACGCCTACTACGAGGCCCAGGAGGCCGCGTTCGCCAACACCACGGAGGAGGTGATCCCCGGCCTCTTCTAGTTCCTCGAGCCTGACTCCCAGCCGTCCGCCCTGGCGCACCTTCCCCGGTGCCAGGTCGTGAGGGATGGGGATCAGGCCCCGGGAGCCCGAGACCGTCGTCGCCATGGCAGAACAGATCCACACCCCCGTCCTCCTCGAGCGCACCCTCGAGCTCCTCGCCCCCGCCCTGTCGCGCCCCGGCGCCGTCGTCGTCGACGCGACCCTCGGCATGGGCGGGCACAGCGAGGCGATGCTGCAGAGGTTCCCCGAGCTGACCGTCGTCGGCCTCGACCGCGACACCGAGGCGCTGGCCATCGCGGGGGAGCGGCTCGCCGGCTTCGGCGGGCGGGCGCGCCTCGTCCACACCCGCTACGACGGGGTGGCCGACGCCCTCGACGGCCTCGGCTACGACACCGTCGACGCCGTCCTCTTCGACCTCGGCGTCTCGTCCCTCCAGCTCGACCGGGTCGAGCGCGGCTTCTCCTACTCCAAGGACGCCCCGCTCGACATGCGCATGGACCCGACCGCCCCGGTGACGGCCGAGCGGATCCTCGCGGAGTACCCCGAGTCCGAGCTGCGGCGCATCTTCTACCAGTACGGAGAAGAGAAGCTGGCCCCGCGCTACGCCCGCCGCATCGTCGAGCAGCGCCTCGAGGCGCCGCTCGTCCGCAGCGGCCAGCTGGTCGACCTCCTCATCGCGGCGACGCCCATGGCCCTGCAGCGGGCCGGTCACCCGGCCAAGCGCGTGTTCCAGGCGCTGCGCATCGAGGTCAACGGCGAGCTGGCCTCGCTCGAGGCCGCGGTGCCGGCGGCCCTCGACCGCCTGGCCGAGGCCGGGCGCATCGTCGTCCTCGCGTACCAGTCGCTCGAGGACCGCTTCGTCAAGCGCGAGCTCGCGGCCCGGACGACGTCGACGGCCCCCCAGGGGCTGCCCGTCGAGCTGCCCGAGCACCGCCCCGAGTTCAAGCTCCTCGTGCGGGGTGCCGAGCTGGCCACCGACGCCGAGATCGACGAGAACCCCCGAGCACGACCCGTGCGGCTCCGCGCCGCAGAACGAATCCGGAGAGCAGCATGAGCACCGCGGCCGTCAGCCCGATCCCGCAGCCCGCCCGCGCCCCCCGCCGGGCTCCGGTCGAGATCGTCACCACCCGGGCGCAGCGCCGGGCCCGCCCGCGCATCGCCTACGCGCTCGTGGCCACGGCGGCGCTCTTCGTCCTGCTGCTCGGTCAGCTCGCCATCAGCATCGCCCTGAGCGACGGCGCCTACACGATCTCCGACCTGCAGGCCGAGAAGTCCGAGCTGACCCGCGACCAGCAGAAGTACTCCGAGCAGCTCGACGTGCTGTCGTCGCCGCAGAACGTGGCGAACAACGCCGAGCGCCTCGGCATGGTGCGCAACTCGAACCCGGTCTACCTCGACCCGACGACCGGTGCGGTGCACGGCGTCCCCGCCCCCGCCGACGGCGCGGCGGACGGCACCGACAACCTCATCCCGAACACGCTGCTCGACGGCGTCCCGCTCGTCACCCAGCCGCCGGCGGGTGCCCCCGCCGAGGCCGCCGACGGCGCCGCCGCCGGTTCGTCGACGGCCGACCTGGCCGACGCCACGGGCGCCGCAGCGGCTCCCGCCGCCGACTCCGCCGCGCCGGGCGCGGCGGGCGCGCAGAACGCCGATGCGTCGGTAGCCTCGGCCCCGAACCAGCTGGCGGCTCCCGAGACCCGCTAGCGGCGCGCCCGCGAGGGCGTGCCGGACGACGACAGCGGTGGGTGCACGACGGCCCGTCCGCGGTGAGGAACCTCTCGTGAACCCTGCTCCCCGCACCGGCGGCCGTCGCGGCCGACCGCACAGCGAGCTCCGCAGCCGCCGACTCCGCGCGACCCTGGCGATGGCCGTGGTGATCGCGCTGGTCGGCGTCTTCGTGGTCCGGCTGGCCGACATCCAGATCGTCCAGGCCTCCGAGCTGAACGCCCAGTCGCTGAACAAGCGCGAGATCCGTCAGGTCACCTACGGCGACCGGGGCGACATCGTCTCCTCCGACGGCACCGTCCTCGCGGGCAGCGTCACCCGCTACAACATCACGGCCGCGCCGGCCTTCGCCGAGGACGTCACGGTCACGGAGACCGCGGCCGACGGGACGACCTCCAAGCAGCCCCTCACCGTCGAGCAGGTGCTGGCGCGCGTCGCCGACATCACCGGCGGCGACGAGGCCGCGATGCAGAAGAGCATCTCCGACGACCCCGAGGCGAACTTCGCCTACCTGGTGAAGGGCGTCGACGTCGACGCCTTCCGCGCGGTCCGTGACCTGAAGAACAGCGGCGTCTCGTGGCTCTACTACGAGCGCCAGTCGGCCCGCTCGTACCCGAACGGCTCCGTCGCCGGCAACCTCACCGGCTTCATCGGCACGGACGGCCCCCAGGCGGGGCTCGAGCTGAGCGCCGACCAGTGCCTGGCCGGCACCGACGGCCTCCAGACCTACGAGCGCGGCGCGGACGGCGTGCAGCTGCCCGGCAGCACGGTGACCACGCAGGAGGCGGCCCCCGGCGGCACCCTGGCGCTCACCATCGACTCCGACCTCCAGTACATGGCGCAGCAGGCCGTCGCCGAGCAGGCCCAGGCGATCGGCGCGGAGTCGGCCACGGCGGTCGTCCAGGAGGTCAAGACGGGCAAGCTGCTCGCCGTGGCCGACTGGCCCGCGGTCGACCCCAACGACGTGAACCTCACGAAGGACGTCGCGGACCTCGGCTCGAAGGCGTTCACGTCGTCCTACGAGCCCGGCTCCACCTTCAAGGCGATGACGGCCGCGATGCTCCTCGACTCCGGCAAGGCCGCTCCCACCAGCCGGGTGACCGTCCCCTACTCGCGCACCTTCCCGTGGGGCGGCGAGATCCACGACGCGACCTTCCACCCCACCGAGCAGCTGACCCTCACGGGCGTGCTCCGCGACTCCTCGAACGTCGGCATCTCGCTGCTCGGCCAGAACCTGTCGGCGGAGCAGCGCCGTGACTACATGGTGAAGTTCGGCCTGAACGAGCCCACCGCCGTGGGCTTCCTCGGCGAGCCGACCTCGGGCGTCCGACCCGCCTCCGACTGGGACCAGCAGACGAGCATCAACACGATGTTCGGCCAGGGCGTCCAGACGACGGCCGTGCACGTCGCGGGCATCTTCCAGACCCTGGGCAACCACGGCCTGCGCCTCCCCACCTCCCTCGTCGAGGGCTGCACCGCTCCCGACGGCACCGTGACGATGGCCCCGAGCACCGAGGGCGTCCAGGCGGTCTCTCCCGCCGCGGCCGACTCGACCGTGAACATGATCGAGAAGGTCGTCAGCGACGGCGACCTCAAGGACGTCCTCACCATCCCCGGCTACCGCGTCGGCGCCAAGACCGGCACCGCCGAGGTCGCGAAGTCCGACGGCACGGGGTACGGCTCCGACCGCATCGTCTCGGTCGCCGGCCTCGCCCCCGCGGAGGACCCGCAGTACGTCGTCGTCGTGACGTTCACCAAGCCCAGTACCATCAAGACGTCGGCTGCTGCGGCTCCGACCTTCAACAAGATCATGTCCCAGGTCCTCGAGATGTACCGCGTCCCTCCGTCGACGGAGCCCGCACCGGTCATCCCCCAGACCTGGTGAGAGAAGAGGATTCTTTGAACGCCCGGATCCCCCCGGTCCTCCGACCGGAACATCCGTCCGCGAGGTCGCTCGGCCAGCTGGTCAGCGAGTTCGGACTCGAGCACGACGGCTCCCTCGACGGCGTCGAGGTGACCGGCGTGACGCTGAGCACCGGCGACCTGCACCCGGGCGACCTCTACGTCGGCGTGCCCGGCGAGCACCGGCACGGCGCCGAGTTCGCCGCCCAGGCCCGCGACGGCGGCGCCGTCGCCCTGATGACCGACCGCCGCGGCCTCGAGATCGCGCGCGACGTCGGGCTCCCGGTCGTGCTCGTCGACTCGCCGCGTGCGGCCCTCGGCGACGTCTCCGCCTGGATCTACCGCACGGGCGAGGGCACCGACTCGCCCCTCCTCTTCGCCGTCACCGGCACCAACGGCAAGACCAGCACCTCCTACCTCCTCGAGGGCGTCCTCCGTCAGCTCGGCCTCGTGACGGGGCTGAGCAGCACCGCCGAGCGCCACATCGGCGACCTCACGGTCGTCAGCCGTCTCACGACCCCCGAGGCGAGCGAGATGCACGCCCTGCTGGCCCGCATGCGCGAGAGCGAGGTCCGCGCCGTCGCCGTCGAGGTCAGCGCCCAGGCGCTCAGCCGCAACCGGGTCGACGGTCTCGTCTTCGACGTGGCCGCGTTCACGAACCTCAGCCACGACCACCTCGACGACTACGCCGACATGGAGGAGTACTTCCAGGCGAAGCTGCCGCTCTTCCAGCCCGACCGTTCGCGCCGCGCGGTCATCTCGCTCGACTCCCCGTGGGGGCAGCGCGTCGTCGACAGCGCGCGCGTGCCGCTGACCACGATCACGATCCTCCCCGAGGTCGAGGCCGACTGGCGCGTCGAGATCCTCGACGAGCAGGCCGCGTGGACGGAGTTCCGCCTCACCGGCCCCGAGTCCCGCGAGCTCGTCACCCGGGTGCCGCTGATCGGCTGGCACATGGTCGCCAACGCGGCCCTCGCGCTCGTCATGCTGGTCGAGGCCGGCTTCGAGCTCGGTGCCATCGAGCAGGCCCTCGCGGCCGACGACGGCATCGTGGCGTACCTGCCCGGCCGCACCGAGCGCGTCTCCGGCGACCGGGGCCCCAGCGTCTACGTCGACTTCGGGCACAGCCCCGACGCGTTCCTCACCACGCTCGCGGCGGTGCGCCGGTTCACCCCCGGCAAGGTCATCATGCTGTTCGGCGCCGACGGCGACCGTGACAAGACCAAGCGGGCCGAGATGGCGCGCGTGGCGGCGGCGGGCTCCGACGTCCTCGTCGTCACCGACCACCACCCCCGCTTCGAGGACCCGCAGGCGATCCGCACGACGCTCGTCGAGGCCGCCCGGGCCGCCTTCCCGGAGCACGAGATCCACGAGGTCAGCCCGCCCGAGGCCGCGATCCGCACCGCCGTCGGCCTGGCCGACGAGGGCGACTCGATCCTCTGGGCCGGGCCCGGCCACCAGGACTACCGCGACATCCGGGGCGAGCGCACGCCGTACTCGGCGCGCGACGAGGCGCGAGCGGCGCTGCGAGAGGCCGGGTGGGCCGAGTGATCGCCCTCACCGTCGCCGAGGTCGTCGAGATCACGGGCGGCTCCCTCGCCCCCGGGCAGGAGTCGCGGGCCGAGCAGGTCGTGTCAGGCTCGGTCGAGACCGACTCCCGTCTGGTCCAGCCCGGCTCGGTCTTCGTCGCCCTGCGCGGCGAGGTCACCGACGGCCGCCTGTTCGTCGAGTCCGCCGTCGAGCGCGGCGCCGCCCTCGTCGTCGCCGAGGCTGCCGTCGACGTGGACGTGCCCGTCGTCGTGGTCGACGACGGCGTCACGGCGCTCTCCCGCCTGGCCGCCGCGGTCGTCGAGCGGGTCCGCCGCCGCGGCGCCCTGCGCGTCGTCGGCGTGACGGGCTCGAACGGCAAGACGAGCACGAAGAACATGCTCCGCGCCGTCCTCGGCGACGTCGCCGCGACGATCGCTCCCCAGGGCTCGTTCAACAACCACGTCGGTGCGCCGATCTCGATGCTCCGCATCGACGACGACACCGAGTACCTCGTCGTCGAGATGGGGGCCTCCGGCCCCGGCGAGATCGCCCGCCTCGTCGAGATCGCCCGCCCCGACACCGGCGTCGTGCTCAAGGTCGGCCTCGCCCACGCCGGCGGCTTCGGCGGCATCGAGGGCACCCGCGCCGCGAAGTCCGAGATGGTGACCGACCTCCCCGAGACCGGGACGGCCATCCTCAACGCCGACGACGACCGCGTCGCCGGGATGGCGTCCGTCACGGCCGCGCGCGTGGTGACCTTCGGGCTCTCCTCGTCGGCGCACTACCGTGCCTCCGACGTCGACGTGACGGCCGAGGGCACCTCCTTCACCTTCGCCCACGGCGACCTGACCCGACGGGTGTCGCTGCGCATCCTCGGCGAGCACCACGTCATGAACGCCCTCGCCGCCCTCGCGGTCGCGGGGGAGTGGGGCCTCGACCTCGACCGCGCCGCGACGGTGCTCGAGGGCGTCGCCCGCGCCGAGCGCTGGCGGATGGAGGTGCTCGACGGCGGCGACGGCGTCACCGTCGTCAACGACGCGTACAACGCGAGTCCCGACTCCGTGGCCGCCGCGCTCAAGACCCTCGTCCAGATCGTTCCCGAGGGCGGCCGCTCGATCGCCGTCCTCGGCGAGATGGCCGAGCTCGGCGACGCCGCGCGCGAGGAGCACGACCGTGTCGGTCGCCTCGTCGTGCGGCTCAACGTCAGCCAGCTCGTGGTGGTCGGCCACGCCGCCCGCCACATCTCGACCGCGGCCGGGCTCGAGGGCTCGTGGGACGGCGAGTCCGTCCTCGTCGACGACGTCGACGCCGCCTACGAGCTGCTCCGCGAGCAGCTGCGCCCGGGCGACGTCGTGCTCGTCAAGTCGTCGAAGTCGGCGGGCCTGCGCTTCCTCGGCGACCGCCTCGCGGGGGTGACCGAGTGATCGCGCTGCTGATCGCCGGCGGGTTCTCGCTGGTCTTCACCCTGCTCATGACGCCGCTGTTCATCCGGCTCTTCCACCGCCTCGGCTGGGGCCAGTTCATCCGCGACGACGGCCCGCAGTCGCACCACACCAAGCGCGGCACGGCGACCATGGGCGGCATCGTCCTCATCCTCGGCACCGTCATCGGCTACTTCCTGGGCCACCTGGTGGCGCGCGACGAGCTCACGCTCAGCGGGCTGCTGGTGCTGTTCATGATGGTGGGGCTCGGCACGGTCGGGTTCCTCGACGACTTCCTCAAGGTCCGCAACCAGCGGAGCCTCGGGCTCGGCGGCTGGGCGAAGATCGCCGGCCAGGTCGTGGTCGGGGCCGTCTTCGCCGTCCTCGCGCTGTCGTTCCCCAACGCGAACGGCCTGACCCCCGCCTCCACCGCGATCTCCGGCATCCGCGACATCTCGTGGCTCGACTTCATGGTGTTCGGCAGCGTGATCGGCGGAGGGCTCTTCCTCATCTGGGTCGTGCTCATCACCGTGAGCACCTCGAACGGCGTCAACGTGGCCGACGGCCTCGACGGCCTCGCGACGGGGTCGTCCATCCTCGCCATCGCGTCGTACATCTTCATCGGCTTCTGGCAGTTCAACCAGTCGTGCTTCAGCACGCGCCTCGACGAGACCACGCGGTCGGCCTGCTACACGGTGGCCAACCCGCTCGACCTCGCGGTCGTGGCGGCCGCGATCTGCGGCGGTCTCATCGGGTTCCTGTGGTGGAACACCTCGCCCGCGCAGATCTTCCTCGGCGACACCGGCTCGCTCGGCCTCGGCGGCGCGCTGGCCGCCCTCGCCATCCTCAGCCGCACCGAGCTGCTCCTCGTCCTGATCGGCGGCCTCTTCCTCGTCGTCACGGGCTCGGTGATCCTGCAACGCGCCTACTTCAAGATCACCAAGGGCAAACGGATCTTCCTGATGAGCCCCCTGCACCACCACTTCGAGCTCAAGGGGTGGGCCGAGGTCACGGTGGTCGTGCGGTTCTGGATCATCGCGGGCCTGTTCGTCGCGGCCGGCGTCGGCGTGTTCTACCTCGAGTGGATCTCGCGCACCTCGTGAGCGACGCGACCCTCGACCCCGCCCTGGCCGCGCGCCTCGACGGCCTGAGCAGCTGGCACGCCGACTGGCGGGGCCTCCGCGTGCTCGTCCTCGGCCTCGGCGTGACCGGCTTCTCCGTGGCCGACACGCTCGCCGAGCTCGGCGCGCGCGTCGTCGTCCTGGCCCCGACCGTCGACGACGACCGGGCCGAGCTGCTGTCGCTCATCGGCGCTGAGCTGGTGCTCGACCCCGCGATGGAGGAGCCGCCGGCCGCCGTCGTCGAGCTCGCCCCGGAGCTCGTGGTCATCTCGCCCGGCTTCGCCCCGCACCACCCCCTCGCGCGCTGGGCGGCCTCCAGCGGCGCGGCCGTCTGGGGCGACGTCGAGCTCGCCTGGCGCCTGCGCGACAAGACGGGGCGCGTGGCCGACTGGCTGCTCGTCACCGGCACGAACGGCAAGACGACGACGACGCAGCTCGCCACCGCGATGGCGACCCAGGGCGGTCGCCGGGCCGCCGCGTGCGGCAACATCGGCGTGCCGGTGCTCGACGCCGTCCGCGACCCCGACGGGTTCGACGTCCTCGTCGTCGAGCTGTCGAGCCACCAGCTGCACCAGCTGCCGACCGCCGGCCCGGGCGCCCTCCGGCCCCGCGCCTCCGTCTGCCTCAACCTCGAGGACGACCACCTCGAGTGGCACGGGAGCGCCCGCGCCTACCGCGACGCCAAGGCCAAGGTGTACGAGAACACGGTCGTGGCCTGCGTCTACAACAAGGCCGACGACGCCACGCTGCGCATGGTCGAGGAGGCCGACGTCGAGGAGGGCTGCCGCGCGGTGGGCTTCGGGCTCTCCGCGCCGGGCCCGAGCGACTTCGGGGTCGTCGCGGGCGACGACGACGCCGGCGTCCTCGTCGACCGGGCGTTCCTCGACGACCGGCGTCACCGGGCCCTCGAGCTCGCGACCACGACCGAGCTCGACGCGGTCGGCCTCGGCGCCGACCACCTCGTCGCCGACGTCCTCGCCGCCGCCGCCCTCGTGCGGGCCGTCGACGTCGACCCCGCGGCCGTCCGCGAGGCCGTGCTTGGCTTCCGCGTCGACCACCACCGCACGGAGCTCGTCGCCGAGGCCGGGGGCGTCCGCTTCGTCGACGACTCCAAGGCCACCAACCCGCACGCGGCCCGGGCCTCGCTGACGTCGGCGCCCGCGGTCGTCTGGGTCGTCGGCGGCACCTTCAAGGGAGTCGACCCGGCCCCGCTCGTCGCCGACGTCGCCGACCGCCTCCGTGCCGTCGTCGTGATCGGCGTCGAGCGCGAGGTCGTGCTCGAGGCTCTCCGGCGACACGCGCCGGACGTCCCCGTGTTCGAGGTCGACGAGGCCGACACTGAGCGGGTGATGCCGACGGCGGTCCGCCTCGCGGCGGAGGCCTCGCTCCCGGGCGACACGGTGCTGCTGGCACCGGCCGCGGCGTCCTTCGACCAGTTCACCGACTACACGGCACGCGGCCGAGCCTGGGCCGCCGCCGTCCACGAGCACCTGAGGGGTGACGCCGATGGCCGACCTGCCGTCCAGCCTCCCGCGCCGGCGACCGACTGACGCGTCGCGTCCCCGCGCGGCGACGCCGCGCACCCGGTCCGCCGCCCCGTCGGCCCCCGCCGCAGCCCCGCCGTCCGCCCGCCCCCCGGGTGCGCGCGGGGCCCGGGGGCACGGCGAGGGCGAGCACGGCGCGCACCCGCACGACGTGCGGCAGGCCGCCGCCGTCGTCGCGGTCAAGAAGCTCTTCGCCGCGGAGACCGGCTCGTTCTTCCTGATCCTCGGCACGACCCTCTTCATGGTCGTGCTGGGCCTCGTCATGGTTCTCTCCTCGTCGAGCGTCGAGCAGTACATCTCGTCGAAGCACACCTCCTTCTTCGGCGCCTTCATCCGCCAGGGCATGTACGCCGCGATCGGCGTGCCGCTCATGCTGATAGCCTCGCGCGTGCCGATCTGGTTCTGGAAGCGCTGGGCCTGGCACATCCTGCTGGCGGCCGTGGTCCTCCAGCTCCTGGTCTTCACCCCCCTCGGCTACGAGGTCGGCGGCAACCGGAACTGGATCGAGCTCGGCTCCTCCTTCAGCGCGCAGCCGTCCGAGGCGGTCAAGCTCGCCCTGGCCGTCTGGCTCGGCATGATCCTCAGCGTCAAGCGCGACCTCCTCGACGACTGGAAGCACCTGGCGATCCCGCTCGTGCCCGTCGTCGGGGTGTCGGTGGGCCTCGTCATCCTCGGCGGCGACCTCGGCACGACGATGGTCATGCTCCTCCTGGTCTTCGCGGCCGTCTGGTTCGCCGGGGTGCGCCTCCGCTTCCTCGCCGTGCCCGTGCTGTTCCTGCTCGCCGTGGTGCCGATCATCGCCTCGGGCTCCGACTCCCGCAACGAGCGGATCGCCGCGTGGATGTCCGGCTGCACCGACTCGAGCGACTACCAGGCCGCCTGCTGGCAGTCGCTGCACGGCACCTGGGCCCTGGCCTCCGGCGGCCTGTTCGGCGTCGGCCTCGGCAACTCGAAGTCGAAGTGGTCGTGGCTGCCGGAGGCCGACAACGACTTCATCTTCGCCATCGTCGGTGAAGAGCTCGGTCTCATCGGGGCGATCGTCGTCCTCGCGCTCTTCGTCGTGCTCGCCGTCGGGTTCGTCAAGATCATCCGCCGCACGAACGACCCGTTCGTGCGGGTCGTCACGGGCGCGGTCACGGCGTGGATCATCGGCCAGGCCCTGATCAACATCGCGGTCGTCCTCGGGCTGCTGCCCGTGCTCGGCGTCCCCCTGCCGCTCATCTCCGCCGGGGGCTCGGCGCTCATCGTCACCCTCGCCGCCATCGGCGTCGTCCTGTCGTTCGCCCGTCGTCCGGAGGACCCGACCGTGCCCATGCCCCCCGTCGGGCAGCGGGTAGGGTCTCTCCGATGACCACGTACCTCCTCGCCGGCGGCGGCACCGCCGGGCACGTCAACCCGCTCCTGGCCGTGGCCGACCGTCTGCGGCGTCGCGAGCCCACCGCGACGATCCTCGTCCTCGGCACCGCAGAGGGCCTCGAGGCCCGGCTCGTCCCGCAGCGGGGCTACGAGCTGCTCACCGTGCCGCGGCTCCCCTTCCCGCGACGCCCCTCCCGGGCGGCGCTCGGCTTCCCGGCCGCGCTGAAGGGCGCCGTCGACGGCGTCCGTCGCCTGCTCCGCGAGCACGCGGTCGACGTCGTGGTCGGCTTCGGCGGCTACGCCTCGGCACCCGCCTACGTCGCCGCGCGTCGCGAGCACGTCCCGCTGGTCGTGCACGAGGCGAACGCGAAGCCCGGCATGGCGAACGTGCTGGGCTCGTTCCTCACGCCCCACGTCGGCGTCGTCTTCCGGTCGACGAAGCTCCGAGGGGCACGTCGCGTCGGCATGCCGCTCCGCGACGAGATCGAGACGCTCGACCGTCGGGCACGACGTCAGGAGGCGCTGGCCGAGTTCGGCCTCGACCCCGCGCTGCCCACGGTGCTGGTCACCGGCGGCTCCAGCGGAGCCCGTCGCCTCAACGAGACGGTCGCGCGGTCCGCCGCCAGCATCGTCGGCGCCGGCTGGCAGGTGCTCCACATCACCGGCGAGAAGTCCGACCTCCGGTCGACCGGGCTGGCCGGGCACCACCTGCTCCGCTACTGCGACCGCATGGACCTCGCCCTCGCGGCCGCGGACTTCGTCGTGTCGCGGTCGGGCTCGGCGACCGTCAGCGAGCTCACCGCGCTCGGCCTGCCCTCCGTCCTGGTGCCGTACCCCGTCGGCAACGGCGAGCAGCGCTTCAACGCCACCGACGTCGTCGAGGCGGGCGGCGCCCTGCTGGTGGCCGACGCCGACTTCACGCCGGAGTGGGTCGACCGGGAGCTCGTGCGCCTGCTGCTCGACCGCGCCGCGATCGCCGACATGGCGGTCCGCGCGGCCACGGTGGGGGTGCTGGACGGGACCGACCGCACGGTCGACCTCGTCCTCGACGCCGTCGACCGCGCCTCCTCGTCGTCCCGCCCCGCCGCCCACGCGCGCGGCCGATCGACGGCGACCCCGACCAGCCCCTCCGAGACGGACGCCGAGAACGCATGATCAAGCCAGACCTCCAGCAGCAGATCCCCTCCGACCTCGGGGCCGTCCACTTCGTCGGCATCGGCGGCTCGGGCATGAGCGGCATCGCCCGGGTGTTCCTGGCCGCGGGCCACCGCGTCACCGGCTCCGACATCCGCGAGTCGGCGTCGGTCTCAGCCCTGCGCGAGCTCGGCGCCGAGATCGCGATCGGCCACGACGCCGCGAACGTCGGCGACGCGGACACCCTCGTCGTCACCGGCGCCCTCTGGCAGGACAACCCGGAGTACCAGCGGGCCCTCGCCGACGGCGTGCCCGTGCTGCACCGGTCGCAGGCCCTCGCCTCCCTGATCGGCGGCCAGCGCCTGGTCTCGGTCGCCGGCGCGCACGGCAAGACGACCTCGACCGGGATGATCGTGACGGCGCTGCTCTCCGCCGGGCGCGACCCCAGCTTCGTCAACGGCGGCGTCATCCAGTCGCTCGGCGTGAGCGCCGCCGGCGGCTCGGAGGAGCTGGTGGTCGTCGAGGCCGACGAGTCCGACGGCTCCTTCCTGCTCTACGACACGGCGATCGCGCTGGTCACCAACGTCGACGCCGACCACCTCGACCACTACGGGTCGCACGAGGCGTTCGACCGGGCCTTCGTCGAGTTCGCGGGCGCCGCCTCCGAGCTCGTCGTCATCTCGAGCGACGACGCCGGCGCCCGGCGGGTCACGGAGGCGCTCGACCACCCGCGGGTCGTGACCTTCGGGCTCGACGGGTCGGCGGACGTCCGCATCACCGACGTCGCGTCGAGCGGGCCGGTGTCGTTCACGCTCCACCACGACGGCCGCAGCCTGCCCGTCCAGCTGCGCGTGCCGGGCCACCACAACGCGGTGAACGCGGCCGGCGCCTTCGCGGTGCTCGTGGGCCTCGGCGTCGAGGCCGAGGCCGCCGTCCGCGGGCTCGAGGCCTTCGGCGGCACCGAGCGACGCTTCGAGCTGCACGGCACCGTGCGGGGCGTCAGCGTCTACGACGACTACGCCCACCACCCGACCGAGGTCGCCGCGGCGCTGCAGGCCGCCCGGTCGGTCGTGGGGGAGGGGCGCCTGATCGCCGTGCACCAGCCGCACCTGTACAGCCGAACGCGGATGATGGCCGGCGAGTTCGCCGAGACCTACGAGCGCCTGGCCGACCACACGATCGTCCTCGACGTCTACGGGGCCCGTGAGGACCCCGAGCCCGGCGTCACCGGCGCGCTCGTCTCGGGGGCCTTCCGCGACCCCGAGCGCGTCGACTTCGTGCCGGACTGGCAGTCCGCGGCGGTCCGCACGGCGGAGGTCGCTCGGGAGGGCGACTTCGTCATCACGCTCGGCTGCGGCGACGTCTACCGCATCGTGCCCCAGCTGCTCGGCGCGCTCGACGCCGCCACCGCCCCCGACCCGTCGACCGCGGAGGAGACCGGAGCGTGAAGCGCCCCGAGGGCTTCGAGCCGCCCCCGGAGCCCGCCCCCGAGCCGCCGGCGGACGGCCACGGCCGACCGTCCCTCGCCGACCGGCTGGCGCGGCGCCGCCGCGGCGCGGAGACGCCGGCGTCGGCCCCCGGGGCCTCGGACGACGTCGACACGGGCCCCGTGTCCGTCGTCACCGGGCCTCCCCGCGCCTCCCGCTCGGCCCGCATCGGCCGACCTGCGGCCGCCGGCCCTGCCGCGGCGCGCCCCGAGGTCGCTCGGCCTGCGGACGCCCGCCCGGCGGACGGTCGCCCCGAGGCCGTGCGTCCGGCCGAGCCCCCGCGCATCGGGCCGGCCGACACGACGGCGGCCGCCGCGCGCGAGAGAGCCGCGGAGGCGCGTCGTGCGGCCCGGCGGGCCTCGCGTCAGCGTCGCCGCGTCGAGAAGTCCGAGGTGCGTCGCTTCACGCGCCGCTCGCGCCATCGGCGGGCCACCTGGACCGCCGTCGGCGCGGTCGTCGTCGTCCTCGTGGCGTCGGTGACCGTGGCCGTCTTCTCGCCGCTCCTCTCCCTGCAGGAGATCCGGGTGGAGGGCACGAGCCGCGTGGACGCGAGCGCCGTGACGGCCGCCGTGGACGACCAGCTCGGCACGCCCCTGGCCCTCGTCGACTTCGACCGCATCACCGGCGAGCTGGAGCAGTTCCCCCTCATCGCGAGCTACGTCACCGAGACCGCCCCGCCCCACACCCTCGTCATCCGCGTGACCGAGCGCCAGCCGATCGCCACGGTGGCGACGGCCGACGGCGTCGACCTGGTCGACCCCGCGGGCATCGTCGTGCAGCGCCTCGACGGTCGTCAGGACGGCGTGCCGCAGGTCGACGTCGGCGGCGCGCCCCTCGACGGCACGGCCTTCCGGTCGGCGGCGGAGGTGCTCCTCGCCCTGCCGCTCACGCTCCGCAGCACCGTGGACACGGTCACGGCGTCGACGGCCGACGACGTCACGCTCGCCCTCACCTCGGGGGAGCAGGTCGTCTGGGGCAGCGCCGAGCACTCGGAGAAGAAGGCGCAGGTGCTCGCCGGCCTCGTCGCCGACCAGGCGAAGCGCGACCCGGCGGCCTCGGTCGAGTACGACGTCTCAGCGCCCGACAACGGCATCATCCGCACTCGCTGAGACCGGCCTTCGCGACACGCCCGTCTCGGAGTGGTCGGCGGTGAGGCGCGACCCATACCTTGTGACTGACCCACTCGAATACAATGTACAACCTTGACCTTCAATCACAGAGTTAAGGTTCCAGCGGAGGCCCGGACGTGACAACGAACCACAACTACCTAGCCGTGATCAAGGTCGTCGGTGTCGGCGGCGGTGGCGTCAACGCCGTCAACCGCATGATCGAGCTCGGGCTCCGCGGAGTCGAGTTCATCGCCATCAACACCGACGCCCAGGCGCTCCTGCTCAGCGACGCCGACGTCAAGCTCGACGTCGGCCGCGAGCTCACCCGGGGCCTCGGCGCCGGCGCCGACCCCGAGGTCGGCCGCCGTGCGGCGGAGGACCACGCGGAGGAGATCGAGGAGGCCCTGGCCGGGGCCGACATGGTCTTCGTCACGGCCGGCGAGGGCGGCGGCACGGGCACCGGCG
Organism: Frigoribacterium sp. NBH87; assembly: GCF_014217665.1. Classification (NCBI taxonomy): domain Bacteria; kingdom Bacillati; phylum Actinomycetota; class Actinomycetes; order Micrococcales; family Microbacteriaceae; genus Frigoribacterium; species Frigoribacterium sp. NBH87. The sequence goes on along the minus strand of NZ_CP043650.1, from coordinate 521,506 downwards.
GCGCACCCGTCGTGGCCCGGATCGCGAAGTCGATCGGCGCGCTCACGATCGGCGTCGTCACGAAGCCCTTCGGCTTCGAGGGCAAGCGTCGTCAGGCGCAGGCCGAGGCGGGCGTCGCAGCCCTGAAGGACGAGGTCGACACCCTCATCGTCGTCCCGAACGACCGCCTCCTCGAGATCTCCGAGCGCGGCATCTCCATGGTGGAGGCCTTCGGCACCGCCGACCAGGTCCTCCTCGCCGGCGTCCAGGGCATCACCGACCTGATCACGACCCCCGGCCTCATCAACCTCGACTTCGCCGACGTCAAGTCGGTCATGCAGGGGGCGGGCTCCGCCCTGATGGGCATCGGCTCGTCGCGCGGTGCCGACCGGGCCATCAAGGCGGCCGAGCTGGCCGTCGCCTCGCCGCTGCTCGAGGCCAGCATCGACGGTGCGCACGGCGTGCTGCTCTCCATCCAGGGCGGCTCGAACCTCGGCATCTTCGAGATCAACGACGCGGCCCGCCTGGTGCAGGAGGCCGTCCACTCCGAGGCCAACATCATCTTCGGCGCCGTCATCGACGACACCCTCGGCGACGAGGTCCGCGTGACGGTCATCGCGGCGGGCTTCGACGGCGGAGAGCCGCAGGCCAAGTCGAAGGAGCGTCGATCGAGCTTCGTCGAGTCGGAGGGCTCCTCGTCCGCCGCTGTGCCCGGCGTGTCGGCCATCGCCGACAGCGGTGCCGGCTCGGACTCGCACTCGTGGCGTCGACCGGAGGAGCCCGCGGCGACCCGCGCCTCCGACCCGGCCTTCGACGACGGCGACGACGACCTCGACGTCCCCGACTTCCTGAAGTAGTGACGGGCTTCCCCGAAGACGGAGGCGACACGGGCGAGCGACTCGCCCGTGTCGCCTCCGGCGTCTCCGACGCGGCCCGGGCGGCCGGGCGCGACCCGGCCTCGGTCACGACGATCGTCGTGACGAAGTTCCACCCCTCGTCGCTCGTGCGCGAGCTCCACGCGCTCGGCGTCCGTGACGTCGGGGAGAACCGACACCAGGAGGCGCAGGCCAAGTCGGCGGAGACGGCCGACCTCGAGGGCCTCCGGTGGCACTCCGTCGGCCAGCTGCAGTCGAAGAAGGCCCGCCAGGCACGGCGCTACGCCGCGGCGGTCCACTCCCTCGACCGCACCAGCGTCGTCGACGCGCTCGGGTCGGACGACGGGACGTGGGTGGACGGCTTCGTGCAGGTCAACCTCACCGACGACCCCGGTCGCGGTGGCGTCGCCGAGGCGGAGGTGGACGCGCTCGTCGAGCGGGTCCTCGCGACCCCGGGCCTGCGGCTCCGGGGCGTCATGGCCGTCGCGCCGCTCGACGCACCGGCCCGCCCGGCCTTCGAGCGCCTCCGGCTCGTCTCGGAGCGGGTCCGGGCCGTCGCGCCCGACGCCGACCAGATCTCCGCCGGGATGTCGCAGGACTTCGCCGACGCGATCGCCGAGGGCGCGACACACCTCCGCATCGGCACGGCAATCACGGGTTCTCGGCCCGACGCTGGTTAATGTCGGTCTAGACGATCCACGATCCGGAGGACACCCCCATGGCCAACCCCCTGCGCAAGACGATGGTCTACCTGGGCCTCGCCGACGAAGAGCTCGAGTACGACGAGCAGCCCGCCCAGCAGGCCGCTGCCCAGCCTGCCGCACGGTCGGCCGCGCCCGCCGCCGCGCCGTCGCCCGTCGCCCCCGTCGCCGTGCCGGCCGCCGCCTCCGCCCCGACCCCCACTCGCGCCCCCGTGACGCCGCTCCGCCGCGCCACGACCCCGACCACGAAGAACACGGTGCCCCACGACATGAACGAGATCCTCACCGTCCACCCCCGGGAGTACAAGGACGCCCAGGCGATCGCCGAGAGCTTCCGCGACGGCATCCCCGTGATCATCAACCTCTCCCAGATGACGGAGGCCGACGCTCGTCGCCTCGTCGACTTCGCCAGCGGCCTCTCGCAGGGGCTCTTCGGCAAGATCGAGCGCGTCACGAACAAGGTGTTCCTGCTGTCGCCCGCCCACATCGCAGTGAGCGGTGAGCAGGCTGAGGTAGAGTCCGACATCGAGGCGTCGTTCTTCTCGCAGTCCTGACCGGGTGCGGCCGAGCCGCCGTCCGCCCCCCTCCCGCGGCCTCCGCCGCGCCGACTCGTGCGAGCTGATGACACCCCCATGATCGTCTCCCTGATCTCCTCGATCGTGTACTACGCGCTCCTGGTCTTCTTCCTGCTCATGTGGTCGAGGTTCGTCTTCGACCTCGCCCAGTCGTTCAGCCGGGGCTGGCGGCCCCGGGGGGCCGTGCTCGTGCTCGCCGAGGTGACCTACACGGTCACCGACCCGCCGATCAAGGCCGTCCGCAAGGTCCTGCCCCCGGTCCGGCTCGGCTCGGTCGCGCTCGACTTCGGCTGGAGCCTCATCATGCTGGCGGTCGTCGTCCTGATGGGCGTCTTCGCCCGCATCTGACACGGCGCCGCGCGCGACGCCCGTCGTCGCCGCCCGAGAGGGTAGGCTCTCCGCGGGGCCTCGGTGCCCCTCCCCGTCCCGACGGGCGATCGTTCGCTACGGTGTAGTGCACGACCCAGACCACGATCACACGATCCAACAGATTCACGAGGTGACGGCAATGGCTTTGACGCCGGAAGACGTAGTCAACAAGCGGTTCCAGCCGACCAAGTTCCGCGAGGGCTACGACCAGGACGAGGTCGACGACTTCCTGGACGAGGTCGTCGCCGAGCTCCGGCGTCTGGGCGCGGAGAACGACGAGCTGCGCCAGCGCCTCGCCTCGGCGGAGTCCGCCGCCGGCGACGGTCAGCGTGACGCCGCCGTCGCGGCCCCGGTCGCCAGCGCTCCGGCCCCCGCGTCGGTGCCCGAGCCGGCGTCCGCGCCCGAGCCGGTCCTCGAGAAGGCCGAGCCGGTGGCAGCCCCGGAGCCCGTCGCTCCGGTCGCCGCGGCTCCCGCCGCGGTCACGCCCGTCCCGGCCTTCGCCGGCCCGTCGGCCGACGAGACCGAGAGCACCAACAGCCTGCTCCAGCTGGCACGTCGCCTCCACGAGGAGCACGTCCGCGAAGGCGCGGAGAAGCGCGACGCTCTCATCGCCGAGGGGCAGTCGACCGCCGCCCGTGTCGTGGCCGAGGCCGAGGCGCGCTCCGCGGAGCTCGTCGGCGACGCCGAGAACCGCTCGCGGGAGGTCGTCGCCGACGCGGAGGCCCGTTCGCGGGAGGTCGTGGGCGAGGCCGAGACCAAGCGCCGCGAGGTCCTCGAGCAGCTGAACGGCGAGCGCACGGGCCTGGAGCGTCGCATCGACGACCTCCGCACCTTCGAGCGCGACTACCGCCAGAAGCTGAAGAGCTACATCGAGGGCCAGCTGCACGAGCTCGACGGCGAGGGCGCCTCTGAGCCCCAGCCCGCCAGCGCGCAGGGCTTCGGCTCCAACTAGGGTCTTGGCACCTCGAGATCCCGCTGCGAAGGTCAGCGTCCGCGTCATCGCGGCGCTGGCCTTCGTCGCTGTCGTGGCCTACGCCCTCGACCAGGGCACCAAGCACCTCGTCACGCGTGACCTCGTCGAGGGCCGGGCGGTCGACGTGCTCGGCTCCTTCTTCCAGCTCCTCTTCGTCAAGAACCCCGGCGCGGCGTTCTCCCTGGCCAGCGGCACGACGTGGGTCTTCTCCCTCGCCGCCTCGGCCGTCGTCGTCGCCATCGTCGTCTTCGCGAAGCGCATCAGGTCGGTGGCCTGGGCGATCATGTTGGGCATGCTGCTCGGCGGCACCCTCGGCAACCTCACCGACCGGCTCTTCCGGGAGCCGTCGTTCGGGCAGGGGCACGTCGTCGACTTCCTGTACTTCCCGAAGCTGCTGCCGGCGATCTTCAACGTCGCCGACATCTTCATCGTCTCCAGCATGGGCCTCCTCGTCCTCCTGACGCTGCTCGGCGTCGGCCTCGACGGCAGCCGGACGCCGCGCGGGGGCCACACCGAGGCCGACGACCGCGCCGTCGAGGGCCAGGCCACCGCCTCCCCGGGCGACGCCGACGTCGCGGCCACCCCGACGACGGAGCCCCGATGAGCGAGCAGCGGTCCCTGCCCGTCCCCGACGGCCTCGCGGGTGAGCGCGTCGACGCCGCCCTCGCCAAGCTCCTCGGCTTCAGCCGGACCTTCGCCGCCGAGGTCGCCTCGAGCGGCGGCGTGGAGGTGGACGGCCGCACCGTCGGCAAGTCCGACCGCCTCGAGGCCGGCGCGTGGCTCGAGGTCTCGTGGGCCCCGAAGGAGGCGCCGTCCGTCGTCCCGGTCGACGTGCCCGGGCTCGGCATCGTGCACGACGACGACGAGATCGTCGTCGTCGACAAGCCCGTGGGCGTCGCCGCGCACCCGTCCGTGGGCTGGACGGGGCCGACCGTGCTGGGCGGCCTCGCCGCCGCGGGCTTCACCGTGGCCACCTCGGGCGCGGCCGAGCGTGCGGGCATCGTCCACCGCCTCGACGTCGGCACGAGCGGGCTCATGGTCGTCGCGAAGACCGAACGCGCCTACGCCGAGCTGAAGCAGGCGTTCCGCGAACGCACCGTGGAGAAGATCTACAACGCGGTCGTGCAGGGGCACCCCGACCCCCTGACCGGCACGGTCGACGCGCCCATCGGGCGTCACCCGTCGTCGGACTGGAAGTTCGCCGTCGTGGTCGACGGCAAGCCGTCGGTCACCCACTACGAGACCGTGGAGGCCTTCCCCTCCGCGTCCCTCCTCGAGATCCACCTCGAGACAGGTCGCACGCACCAGATCCGCGTCCACATGGCCGCCCAGCGGCACCCCTGCGTCGGCGACGCCACCTACGGGGCGGACCCGACGCTCTCCGCCAAGCTCGGCCTCACGCGGCAGTGGCTGCACGCCGTCCAGCTCGGGTTCCGGCACCCCGGCACGGGTGAGCCCGTGGTCTACCGGTCGACCTACCCGGCCGACCTGCAGCACGCGCTCGATGTCCTCCGTGCCGGTTAGGCTGTTCCTCCAGTAGTCAGGAACACCAGGAGACGGGGAGCCGAGTGGCCTCGAACGAAGACTCATTCGTCCATCTGCACGTGCACAGCGAGTACTCGATGCTCGACGGGGCGGCGAGGGTCAAGCCGCTCATCACGGAGGCCGCGGCCCAGGGCATGCCGGCCGTCGCGGTCACCGACCACGGCAACGTGTTCGGGGCGTACGACTTCTGGAAGACCGCGACCGAGGCGGGCGTGAAGCCGATCATCGGCACCGAGGCCTACATCACGCCCGGCACGCACCGCGGCGACAAGACGCGCGTGCGCTGGGGCGACGGCGGGCGTGACGACGTCTCCGGCGCCGGTGCGTACACGCACATGACGTTGCTCTCCGAGAACACGACCGGCATGCACAACCTGTTCCGGCTGTCGTCCCGGGCATCGCTCGAGGGCTACTACTTCAAGCCGCGCATGGACCGCGAGCTGCTCTCCCAGTACTCCGAGGGCCTCATCGCGACGACGGGCTGCCCGAGCGGCGAGGTGCAGACGCGCCTCCGCCTCGGCCAGTACGACGAGGCGGTGAAGGCCGCGGCTGACTTCCGCGACATCTTCGGCCGCGAGAACTACTTCGCCGAGATCATGGACCACGGCCTCGGCATCGAGCGGCAGATCATGGGCGACCTGCTGCGCCTCGCGAAGGACCTCGGTCTGCCCCTCGTCGCCACGAACGACCTGCACTACACGCACGAGCACGACGCGACCAGCCACGCCGCGCTGCTCTGCGTCCAGTCCGGCTCGACGCTGAACGACCCCAACCGCTTCAAGTTCGACGCCGACGAGTTCTACCTGAAGTCCGCGCAGCAGATGCGCCACCTCTTCCGCGACCACCCGGAGGCCTGTGACAACACCCTGCTCATCGCCGAGCGGTGCGACGTCCAGTTCAACACCTCGGCGAACTACATGCCGAGGTACCCCGTGCCGGAGGGCGAGACCGAAGAGACCTGGTTCATCAAGGAGGTCGAGAAGGGCCTGGTGTACCGCTACCCCGCGGGCATCCCCGACGACGTGCGCAAGCAGGCCGAGTACGAGATCGGCGTCATCACGGGCATGGGGTTCCCCGGGTACTTCCTCGTCGTCGCCGACTTCATCAACTGGTCCAAGGAGAACGGCATCCGGGTGGGCCCCGGCCGTGGGTCGGGCGCCGGCTCGATGGCCGCCTACGCCATGCGCATCACCGACCTCGACCCGCTCCGTCACGGCCTCATCTTCGAGCGCTTCCTCAACCCGGACCGCGTCTCGATGCCCGACTTCGACGTCGACTTCGACGACCGTCGCCGGGGCGAGGTCATCCAGTACGTGACGGAGAAGTACGGCGACGAGCGCGTCGCGCAGATCGTCACCTACGGAACGATCAAGGCGAAGCAGGCCCTGAAAGACAGCAGTCGAGTGCTCGGCTTCCCCTTCGGCATGGGCGAGAAGCTCACCAAGGCGATGCCGCCCGCCGTCATGGGCAAGGACATCCCGCTCACGGGGATCTTCGACAAGCAGCACGACCGCTACAAGGAGGCGGGCGACATCCGGACGGTCGTGGAGACCGACCCCGAGGCCCGCACGGTCTTCGACACCGCGCTGGGGCTCGAGGGGCTGAAGCGCCAGTGGGGCGTGCACGCCGCGGGCGTCATCATGTCGAGCGACCCGCTGATCGACATCATCCCGATCATGAAGCGCGAGCAGGACGGCCAGATCGTCACGCAGTTCGACTACCCGGCCTGTGAGTCGCTCGGGCTGATCAAGATGGACTTCCTGGGGCTCCGAAACCTCACGATCATCAACGACGCCCTCGACAACATCCGGACGAACCGCGGCTTCGACCTCGTCCTGGAGGACCTCGAGCTCGACGACCGCGCGGCCTACGACCTCCTGGGCCGCGGCGACACGCTCGGCGTGTTCCAGCTCGACGGCGGCCCCATGCGGGGGCTGCTCCGGCTGATGAAGCCCGACAACTTCGAGGACATCTCGGCCGTCATCGCGCTTTACCGCCCGGGGCCCATGGGCGCGAACTCGCACACCAACTACGCGCTGCGGAAGAACGGCGCGCAGGAGATCACACCGATCCACCCCGAGCTCGAGGAGCCCCTGAAGGAGATCCTCTCGACGAGCTACGGCCTGATCATCTACCAGGAGCAGGTGATGGCGATCGCGCAGAAGGTCGCCGGGTTCTCCCTCGGCCAGGCGGACATCCTCCGCCGCGCGATGGGCAAGAAGAAGAAGTCGGAGCTCGACAAGCAGTACGCCGGGTTCGAGCAGGGCATGTTCGACAACGGCTTCTCGCCCGACGCCGTGAAGATGCTCTGGGACATCCTGCTGCCGTTCTCCGACTACGCCTTCAACAAGGCCCACTCGGCGGCCTACGGCGTCGTCTCGTACTGGACGGCCTACCTCAAGGCGCACTACCCCGCCGAGTACATGGCCGCCCTGCTCACCTCGACCGGCGACTCCCGCGACAAGCTCGGCCTGTACCTCAACGAGTGCCGACGCATGGGCATCAAGGTGCTGCCTCCCGACGTCAACGAGTCGATCGGGTTCTTCGCCGCCGTCGGCGACGACATCCGCTTCGGCATGGGCGCCGTCCGCAACGTCGGCTTCAACGTCGTCGACCACGTCATCGCAGCGCGGCAGAAGGAGGGCGCCTTCTCGTCGTTCCACGACTTCCTGCGCAAGGTCCCGCTGCCCGTCGCGAACAAGCGCACGGTGGAGTCCCTCGTCAAGGCCGGGGCCTTCGACAGCCTCGGGTCGACCCGCCGTGCGCTCGTCGAGATCCACGAGTCCGCGGTCGAGGCCGCCGTCAGCGAGAAGCGGGCCGAGGCGAACGGCCAGGTCGGCTTCGACTTCGACTCCCTGTGGGACGAGCCGCAGGACGTGCAGCACGTGCCCGAGCGCCCGGAGTGGACCAAGCGCGACAAGCTCGCCTTCGAGCGCGACATGCTCGGCCTCTACGTGTCGGACCACCCCCTCGCCGGCCTGGAGCTGCCGCTGGCCAAGCACGCCAGCACCACCGTCACCGACGTGCTGTCGAGCGACCCCGCCACGATCGACGGCGAGACCGTGACCATCGCAGGGCTCATCACGAGCGTCCAGCACCGCGTGGCCCGCAACTCCGGCAACCCGTACGGCATCATCACCGTCGAGGACTTCGGCGGCGAGATCTCCGCGATGTTCCTCGGCAAGACGTACCAGGAGTTCGGGCCGTCGTTGGTCGGCGACTCGATCATCGTGCTCAAGGGCCGCGTGAGCGTGCGTGACGACGGCATGAACATGCACGCGGCGAGCATGTTCACGCCGGATCTCGGGGTCGGCGTGAACCAGGGCCCGCTCGTCCTGCAGATGCCCGAGCACCGGGCCACGACCGACACCGTGACGGAGCTCGCGGCCGTCCTCGGTCGGCACTCCGGCTCGACCGAGGTCCGCCTCCGCCTGGTGAAGGGCGACCTCGCCCGCATGTTCGAGATCCCGATGCCGGTCGACGTGACCGCCGACCTCTTCGGCGAGCTGAAGAGCCTCCTCGGCCCTGGCTGCCTGGTCTAGCTCCGGCTACTCGTCCAGGTGCAGGGGCCGCAGGTACCGGCGGTCGTGGTAGAGCAGGGCATCGTCGTCCACCCCGACGTCGCCCTGCTCCACCTGGACGACGACGACGGCGTTGGCGGCGACGGGGAAGCGCTCGACGACCCGGCCCGACATCCAGGCCGTCACCCCGCGGAGCAGGGGCAGCCCGTGAGGTCCCTCCTCCCAGTGGTCGCCGACGAAGCGCTCGGCGGCGGGGCCGGCCATCTTCGCCGCCAGGTCGCGGTTGCGCAGCCCCAGGAGGTGGACGATGACGTGGTCCGTCTCCGCGACGGCGGGCCAGGAGCTCGCGGTCCGCGCCATGTTGAAGGTCGCGAGGGGCGGCACCGCGGCGAGGGAGGCCAGCGACGTCGCGGTGAAGCCGACGGGCGAGCCGCCCGCGTCGCGCGCGGTCACGATGGCCACCCCGGCGGCGTGTCGACGGAACGCCTGCTTGAAGGCGTCGAGGTCGTGCGAGACGGGGGGCTCGGGGACGGGCTGGTCGGTCATGGGGGAGGTCCTCCTGCGGGTCTGCCCGGGCCGGGCCACCGCCGTGCGCGGGTGACTAGGCTGGCCGGGCCATGATCCAGACCACAGACCTCCGGGGCCTCGAGCCTACCCACGCCGACCTCCTCGCCCTCGTGCCCCGCTCGCACGTCGACGTCAGCGCCGCCGCCGAGTCGGCGGCGCAGCTCGTCCTCGACGTCCGCGAGCGGGGGGCCGCCGCGCTCCGCGACCAGGCCCAGCGGTTCGACGGCGTCCGCACCGAGCAGCTCCGGGTGCCCGTCGAGGCGGTCCGCGCCGCGGTCGACGCGCTCGACCCGCTCGTCCGCGCCGCCCTCGAGGAGTCGATCGTCCGCGTGACCGAGGCCAGCCGGGCCCAGGTGCCGTCCGGCAGCGTCACCCGCCCCGCCGACGGCGCGGTCATCGAGCAGCGCTGGCAGCCGGTCGACCGCGCCGGGGTCTACGTTCCCGGCGGCAAGGCCGTCTACCCGTCGAGCGTCGTCATGAACGTCGTCCCCGCCCAGGTCGCCGGCGTGCGGTCGATCGCCCTGGTCTCGCCGGCGCAGCGCGAGCACGGGGGAGGGGTGCACCCCGTCATCCTCGGGGCCGCCGGGCTCCTGGGCATCGACGAGGTCTACGCCGTCGGCGGGGCCGGCGCCGTCGGGGCCCTCGCCTACGGCGTGCCCGAGATCGGCCTCGAGCCGGTCCAGGTCATCACCGGGCCGGGCAACAACTTCGTCGCGGCGGCCAAGCAGCACGTCCGTGGGCAGGTCGGGATCGACGCGGTCGCGGGCGCCACCGAGATCCTCGTGATCGCCGACTCCAGCGCCGACGCCACGCTCGTCGCGGTCGACCTCATCAGCCAGGCGGAGCACGACGAGGTGGCCTCCGCCGTGCTCGTCACCGACTCGCCCGAGCTGGCCGACGCGGTCGTGGCGGAGCTCGAGCGCCTCGTCCCGCGCACCCTGAGCGCCGACCGGGTGCAGACCGCCCTCGACGGCCGCCAGTCGGCCATCGTCCTCGTCGACGACATGACCGCTGCGACCGACTTCAGCAACGCGTACGGGCCCGAGCACCTCGAGATCCAGACGGCCGACGACGACGCCGTCCTGGCGCGCATCACGAGCGCCGGGGCCGTCTTCGTCGGCGCGAGCACGCCCGTCAGCCTCGGCGACTACCTCGCGGGCTCGAACCACGTCCTCCCGACCAGCGGCCAGTCCCGCTTCTCGTCCGGCCTCGGCGCCTACACGTTCTTGCGGCCCCAGCAGATCGTCCGCTACGAGCCGCACGCCCTCGCCGAGGTCGCCGACCGGCTCGTCGCCCTGTCGCGGGCGGAGCTCCTGCCGGCGCACGGCGAGGCCGTCGCGGCCCGCCTCTCGCGGCCCTAGGGCCGTCACCGCCCTCGCCGTCGCTCCGCCGTCGGCCGTCCCCGCTGCCAGTACGCTGAGGGCACCATGTTCTGCCCCTTCTGCCGCCACCCCGATTCCCGCGTCGTCGACTCGCGCACGAGCGACGACGGCACCTCGATCCGCCGCCGACGCCAGTGCCCGAACTGCGGTCGACGGTTCAGCACCACCGAGACGGCGAGCCTGAACGTCGTCAAGCGCAACGGCGTGCTCGAGTCCTTCAGCCGGGAGAAGATCATCTCGGGCGTGCGGAAGGCCTGTCAGGGGCGACCGGTGACCGACGGCGACCTCGCCCTGCTGGCCCAGAAGGTGGAAGAGGCCGTCCGGGCCTCCGGCACGTCCCAGATCGAGGCGAACGACATCGGCCTCGCCATCCTGCCGCCGCTGCGCGAGCTCGACGAGGTCGCGTACCTCCGGTTCGCGAGCGTCTACCAGGCCTTCGACTCCCTCGACGACTTCGAGGCGTCGATCTCGCAGCTCCGGTCCGAGCACGCCTCGCGTCCGCGTCCGGCCCGGTCGGTGGACGAATGAGGACGCCGTACCGGGTCCTCTTCGACGTGGTGTTCGCGCGCATGGACCCGGAGGACGCCCACCACCTCGCCTTCCGCGTCATCCGTGCCGTGCCGCGCCTCGGCCTCGCGCCCGTGGTGCGGCGGTTCACGGCTCCCCACCCCTCGCTCGCCGTCGAGGCGCTCGGGCTCCGGTTCGCGTCGCCGTTCGGCGTGGCGGCCGGCTTCGACAAGGACGCGCGGGGCATCGCCGGCCTCGGTGCCCTGGGCTTCGGCCACGTGGAGGTCGGCACGATCACCGCGCGGGCACAGCCCGGCAACGAGCGCCCGCGTCTCTTCCGGCTCGTGCCCGACGAGGCGGTCGTCAACCGCATGGGCTTCAACAACGGAGGCGCGGAGCAGGCCGCCGAGGAGCTCACGCGGGCCCGCCGTGCCGCCGTCCGCCCCGTGGTGGGCGTCAACATCGGCAAGAGCCGGGTGGTCGACGTCGACGACGCCGTCGACGACTACCTGGTCAGCACGCGCCTCCTCGCGCCCCTGGCCGACTACCTCGCCGTGAACGTCAGCTCGCCGAACACGCCCGGCCTCCGCGGCCTCCAGGAGCTCGACCGGCTCTCGCCGCTGCTCAGCGCCGTGCGCGACGCCGCGGGCCGGACGCCGGTCCTCGTCAAGATCGCCCCGGACCTCGACGACGACGGCGTCCGTCGCATCGGCGGGCTCGTCACCGAGCTCGGGCTCGCCGGCGTCATCGCCACCAACACGACCCTGTCCCGCGAGGGGCTCACGACGCCGGGGTCCGTGGTCGAGGCCGCGGGCGCCGGGGGAGTCTCCGGCGCGCCGCTGGCGGCGCGGTCCCTGGAGGTGCTCCGCCTGCTCCGTGAGGTGCTCCCCGCCGAGGTCTGCGTCATCTCGGTCGGCGGCGTCAGCACGGCGCGCGACGTGGCTGACCGCCTCCGGGCCGGTGCGACCCTCGTGCAGGGCTACACGGCGTTCCTGTACCGCGGTCCGCTCTGGGCCCGCCAGGTCAACCGCGGCCTCCGGGCGCTCCGACGCCGAGGCTGACGCGGGGGCGCCCGCCCCGGCGACACGACGACGCCCCGCTCCTCGAGAGGAACGGGGCGTCGTCGTGGTCCAGGCGCCCCCGAGGAGGCGCGGGCCCGTCTCAGAGGACGGGGAACTCCCGGCGCTTCACCTGCGGCTTCGGCAGGCGCATGGGCTTGAGCTGCATGCAGCGCATCGCGGCGTACCAGCGGTTGCCCTTCTGGACGGCGTCGGCGCCGAACTTCGCCGTGAGCTTCTTCGTGACCAGGTGGCCGGCGACGAGGCAGTCGACGATCGCGACGATGAAGAAGCCCCAGAGGACGAACAGGGTGGCCGCCTGGACGGCGGTGACGTTGACGAGGCTCATAAAGATGACGAGCACCATGAGCGGGATCATCGCCTCGCCGACGCTGTACCGGGCGTCCACGTAGTCGCGGATGAAGCGGCGCTGCGGCCCCTTGTCGCGGACGGGGAGGAACTTCTCCTCGCCGTTGGCGAGGCCGATCCGGGCCCGGTCGCGCTGCTCGGCCAGGCGGGCTCGCTGGGCTTTCTGCGCCTCCTTGCCCTTGGCCACGAGGGGGCGGACGTTGGCCTGCTCCCGCTCGCGACGCGACGGGGTGGGGCGGCCCTTGCCCGCCGTCGTCGACTCGGGGTCGGCGACCTGCGTCGTCGTGATGGTCTTGTCTGATGCCTTCGCCACGGTGTCCTCGGGTCTCGTCGAGTTCCTAAGATTACCTGCATGACCGTCTCGCAGCATCCCGTCTCCCCGACCGACCCCCGCACTGTCAGCGAACTCGCGGAGGCCGTGCAGGGCGGCCTGCCCCGGACCATCGCCGACCTGAGCTCGCTCGTGCGGATCCCCTCGGTCTCGTGGGACGCCTACGACCCGTCGCACGTCGCCGCCAGCGCCGACGCCGTCGCCGAGCTCGTGCGGAGCACCGGCCTCTTCGACGAGGTCCGGGTCAGCAGCGCTCCGATCGGCGACTCCGGCACGACGGGGCAGCCCGCCGTCCTGGCCCGTCGTGCGGCGCGCGAGGGCAAGCCGACCGTCCTGCTCTACGCGCACCACGACGTCCAGCCCCCGGGCGACGACGCGGACTGGGAGACCCCGCCCTTCGAGCCCACCCTCAAGGGCGACCGGCTGTACGGGCGGGGCGCCTCCGACGACAAGGCCGGGGTCATGACCCACGTCGCCGCGCTCCGGGCCGTCCACGAGGTGCTCGGCGACGACCTCGGGGTCGGCGTCGCCCTCTTCATCGAGGGCGAGGAGGAGTTCGGCTCCCGCTCGTTCGCCGACTTCCTCCGTCAGCACCACGACGACCTCGAGGCGGACGTCATCGTCGTGGCCGACTCCGACAACTGGAGCACGACGGTCCCGGCCATCACGGTCGGCCTCCGCGGCAACGTGACCTTCCGCCTCACCGTCCGCACGCTGGCCCACGCCTCGCACTCCGGGATGCTGGGAGGCGCGGTGCCGGACGCCATGATGGCCATGGTCCGCCTCCTGGGCACGTTCCACGACGAGGTCGGCAGCGTCGCGGTCGCGGGTCTGGAGAGCCGTGACGCCGAGCACCCCGAGCAGACCGAGGAGACCCTGCGTGAGGAGTCGGGCCTCCTCGACGGGGTCGCCCCGATCGGCACGGGCCCCCTCCTCAGCCGCGTCTGGTCGCAGCCCTCCATCACCGTGACCGGCATCGACGCCCCGTCGGTGGCGAACGCGTCGAACACGCTCCTGCCCGAGGTCTCCGTCCGCGTCAGCGCGCGCATCGCCCCCGGCCAGACGGCGGACTCCGCCTACGAGGCGCTCGAGGCGCACGTGCTCGGGCGCGCGCCGTTCGGGGCGCACGTCGAGATCACCGACGTCGACAAGGGCGACCCCTTCCTGGTCGACACCACCGGCTGGGCCATCGCCGACGCGACCGTGGCGATGACCGAGGGCTGGGGCGAGGCGCCGCTCCAGACCGGCATCGGCGGCTCCATCCCCTTCATCGCCGACCTCGTGCGGACCTTCCCCGCGGCGCAGATCCTCGTGACCGGCGTGGAGGACCCCGACACGCGCGCCCACAGCCCGAACGAGTCGCAGCACCTCGGCGTGCTGCACCGGGCCGTCCTCAGCGAGGCCATCCTGCTGGCGCGCCTCGACGCCCGGGGCTGAGGCCCGCCTCCCTGGTCGTCCGCCGTACGAGGAACAAAACCAGGGGAGTGCTGCTTACACTGGTAGACGACGAGTGTCCGACACTCCCACCGCCCGAACGGAGACACCATGACCGACACCGCGACCACCGCCCCCGTCGAGACGGCCAGCACGGCCGAGGCCGCCGCCCACGGCGTCCAGCTGACCTCCACCGCGGCCGACAAGGTCCGCAGCCTCCTGATGCAGGAGGGGCGCGACGACCTGCGCCTCCGGGTCGCCGTCCAGCCCGGCGGCTGCTCGGGGCTCATCTACCAGCTGTACTTCGACGAGCGACTGCTCGAGAACGACGCGACCGTCGACTACGACGGCGTCGAGGTCGTCGTCGACAAGATGAGCGTGCCCTACCTCGACGGTGCCGCCATCGACTTCGAGGACACCATCCAGAAGCAGGGCTTCACGATCGACAACCCCAACGCCCAGGGCAGCTGCGCCTGCGGCGACAGCTTCCACTAGGTCGCTCCCGCCCGACCGGGCTGCCGGTCCGGGCCACCATCAGCACCGCGATCTCGGGGATCGCCCCGTCCGGGGCGGTCCCCGTCGTCGTCCGTGAGCAGGGCTCCCGTCTCGATGTCGAACGAACGGCGTGCTGCGTTCGATCGACGGTGCAACCTGCGAGTAGGCTAGGGAAGTCCCGTCCTAGACTGGGAGATCCCCCTTGCTGTCGTGTCATCCGAGAGGTAACAGTGCGTTCTAACCGCCGTCTTCGTTGGGCCGCCATCCCCGTGGCCGCCGTCATGGCCCTGGTCTTGGCAGGCTGCACGACCGACCAGCTCCAGGGGTGGCTGCCCACCACCGCGGGCACCACCAACCACGTCGACAGCATCATCGGCCTCTGGGTCACGTCGTGGATCGTGCTGCTCATCGTCGGCCTCATCGTCTGGGGCCTCGTCATCTGGGCGTGCATCGCCTACCGCCGTCGGAAGGGCCAGACCGGCCTCCCGGTCCAGCTGCGCTACAACATGCCGATCGAGATCTTCTACACGGTCGTGCCCCTGATCCTCGTGCTCGGCTTCTTCGCCTTCACGGCCCGCGACCAGGCCGCCATCGAGGCGCCGACCGCCAGCCCCGACGTGAAGATCGACGTCTACGCCAAGCGCTGGGCGTGGGACTTCAACTACATCGACCAGCAGAACGACGACGACAGCGTCTACTACCAGGGCATCCAGGCCCAGGAGCTCGGCGACGGCAACATCGACGAGAGCCAGCTGCCCGTCCTGTACCTCCCCGTCGGCAAGTCGGTCGAGATCGACCTCAACTCGCGCGACGTGGCCCACTCCTTCTGGGTCGTCGACTTCCTCTACAAGAAGGACACGATCCCCGGCAAGACGAACTACATGTACTTCACGCCGGAGAAGGAAGGCACCTTCACCGGCAAGTGCGCCGAGCTCTGCGGTGAGTACCACTCGCTGATGCTCTTCAACGTCAAGGTCGTGTCGCAGTCCGAGTACGACGACTACCTCGCGACCCTCGCGCAGCAGGGCAACACC
Source organism: Frigoribacterium sp. NBH87 (assembly GCF_014217665.1). NCBI lineage: Bacteria > Bacillati > Actinomycetota > Actinomycetes > Micrococcales > Microbacteriaceae > Frigoribacterium > Frigoribacterium sp. NBH87. The sequence goes on along the minus strand of NZ_CP043650.1, from coordinate 505,791 downwards.
GGCCTGCTGGGCGACCAGTACAACACCAACACCAACGAGCCGAACAACGAGGCGCCCGTCGCCGCCGGCTCCGACGAGAAGTAAGGGCACGGTTCGATGACAGCCACCGCCACGCGTCCCACCACCGGTGGGACGTCCTCAGGTCAGGACTTCGGGGCCTCCAAGGTCGGCCGCAAGGGCAACGTCGTCGTGAGCTGGCTCACGTCGACCGACCACAAGACGATCGGGTACATGTACCTGATCGCGTCGTTCCTCTTCTTCTGCCTCGGCGGCGTGATGGCGCTGATCATCCGTGCGCAGCTGTTCGCGCCGGGCCTCGAGGTCGTCGCGACGAAGGAGCAGTACAACCAGCTCTTCACCATGCACGGCACGATCATGCTGCTGATGTTCGCGACGCCCCTGTTCTCCGGCTTCGCCAACGTGCTCATGCCGCTGCAGATCGGTGCCCCCGACGTCGCCTTCCCGCGGCTCAACGGCTTCGCCTTCTGGCTCTACCTCTTCGGCTCGCTCATCGCGGTGGCCGGCTTCCTCACCCCGCAGGGCGCGGCCTCGTTCGGGTGGTTCGCGTACGCACCGCTGTCCGACACCACGTTCTCACCAGGGCTCGGCGGCAACCTGTGGGTCTTCGGCCTCGGCATGACGGGCTTCAGCACGATCCTCGGCTCGGTCAACTTCATCACGACCATCGTGACCATGCGTGCGCCCGGCATGACGATGTGGCGCATGCCGATCTTCACCTGGAACACGCTGATCACCTCGATCCTCGTGATCATGGCCTTCCCCGTCCTGGCGGCGGCCCTGTTCGGCCTCGGCTTCGACCGGGTGTTCGACGCCCAGGTCTTCAACCCGGCCAACGGCGGCGCCATCCTCTGGCAGCACCTCTTCTGGTTCTTCGGCCACCCCGAGGTCTACATCATCGCCCTGCCGTTCTTCGGCATCATCAGCGAGGTCCTGCCGGTCTTCAGCCGCAAGCCGATCTTCGGCTACAAGACCCTCGTCTACGCGACGATCTCGATCGCGGCCCTGTCCGTCACCGTGTGGGCTCACCACATGTACGTGACCGGTTCGGTGCTGCTGCCGTTCTTCTCGCTGATGACGATGCTCATCGCCGTCCCCACGGGCGTGAAAATCTTCAACTGGATCGGGACGATGTGGCGCGGTTCCGTCACCTTCGAGACCCCGATGCTCTGGGCGATCGGCTTCCTCATCACGTTCACCTTCGGTGGGCTGACGGGCGTCATCCTCGCCTCGCCCCCGCTCGACTTCCACGTCTCGGACACGTACTTCGTCGTGGCGCACTTCCACTACGTGGTGTTCGGCACCGTCGTCTTCGCGATGTTCTCCGGCTTCTACTTCTGGTGGCCGAAGTGGACGGGCAAGATGCTCAACGAGCGTCTCGGCAAGATCCACTTCTGGATGCTGTTCGTCGGCTTCCACACCACGTTCCTCATCCAGCACTGGCTCGGCGTCATGGGCATGCCCCGTCGCTACGCGACGTACCAGCCCGAGGACCACTTCACTTGGATGAACCAGCTCTCGACGATCGGCTCGATGCTGCTCGGCATCTCGATCCTGCCGTTCCTGTACAACGTGTACATCACGGCTCGTCGGGCGCCCAAGGTCGAGGTGAACGACCCCTGGGGCTACTCCCGCTCCCTCGAGTGGGCCACGTCCTGCCCGCCGCCCCGCCACAACTTCACGTCGATCCCGCGCATCCGGTCGGAGTCGCCGGCGTTCGACCTGAACCACCCCGAGGCCGGCCTCCCCGTCGGCATCGGCCCGGCGAAGGACGCCCCGGATGCCCCGACGTACGACGCTTCCAGCGACAAGGTGAAGTAGGACCCCGATGAAGACCAACGCCACGCTGTTCTGGATCCTCGCGATCTTCTTCTTCGCCCTCTGCGCCGTGTACACGGTGTGGAACATCATCGACGTCAACCGCGTCGAGTGGGCCGGCACCATGGGCATCGGCCTCGCCGGCGCCCTGGGTGTGTTCCTCGCCTTCTACATGGGTCGCTCGCACGCCGCCCAGGGCGGTGAGCTGCCCGAGGACCGTCTCGACGCCAACATCGACGACGGCGACCCCGAGCTCGGGCACTTCAGCCCGTGGTCGTGGTGGCCCATCCTGCTGGCCTTCTCGTGCGGCCTGGTCTTCCTGGCCTTGGCGGTCGGCATGTGGATCATCTACATCGGCGGTGCGCTGATCGCCGTGTCGCTGGTCGGTTGGGTCTACGAGTACTACCGCGGCAACTTCGCCCACTAGTCCCTCAGCACGACCACGACGACGGCGCTCACCCTCTCCGGGTGGGCGCCGTCGGCGTCGTGTGCCCAGACGCTCTCAGGGTCGGCAGCGGGGGCCTGCGACAGGCTCTGACCCCTGACCATGGGGTGGAACGGTCTCGCCTACCGCCTGAGCCCTGTCGGTGCACTGGTGGAGGACGCACGGTCACCGTGGCCGCTCAGGATGACCGCGGACGCCGTGTGCGGGCCCGTTGCCTGTCGACACTTCGAGCCCGACCCGCTCCTCGGGTCCCTCCATGGGTGTGCTTGTGGGCGTGCGAGGGCTGAGCGGTCCAGGGGTGCCGTTGTTGCAGGGGTGAGGAGAGTTCCCGTCATCGCGGGCGCGTCACCGTTGACCCGCAGGGAGGGACGTGGACCCGCCGAAGGAACCGGGGAGCAACACAGGACGGCCCGGGTCCGTGGGCGTCGTCGCTGCTCTCCTGGTCATGAACGCCGGAGGGCCCGCGGTGCAGGACCACGTGAGCCGCTGAGCCGATGCTCAGGCGATGCACTGACGTCGCTGCATCGCGGGTGGGGCGGGTTCCCGTCATCGCGGGCGCGTCAGCGTCGACCCACTGTGAGGGACACGGACCCGCCGAGGGGTCCAGAGGCAACACGGGACTCCCGCGGTCAGCAGTGTCCGGTCCGGTGACTGGGGGAGCAGGGGCTGTCCGTGCCCGCCGCGCGCTCAACCTGCGCCGAGTGGAGGGGACCGCGCCGGGCCCGTCTCGTGTCGGATCGAGAGGCGCCGTCCATGCTCTCCCGCTCGTGAACGTCGAGGAAGAGAGGGCCGGAGCACTCGGGTGAGTGCCTGCGTGCCTCGACACTCGAGCCCGTCAGCCGGTGCCCATTCACTGCCCCATCAGTGGAGGGTCACCTGTGGAACACGGGTGGACGGGCTTGTCATCTCGGGCTCGTCAGCGTCGACCCGCCGCGAGGGACACAGACCCGCCGCGGTGACGAGGGGAGGAAACGGTCATCTGGCCGCTCTGCCGTCCGGCCTCCGCCCGAGCGGGCTTCAGCAGGCCCGAGCAGGCCCGAGCAGGCCCGAGCAGGCTCGAGCAGGCCCGAGCCGCGTGTCACGGGCCACGGGGCGCCCGTCGCCGGCTGCAGCAGACCCGTGGCGTTGCAGGCGTCACGGCGTCGGCATCACTGCCCGGTGGACCATGAACGACGAAGGGCCCGACTGCCGGAGCAGTCGAGCCCTTCTCGGTGGTGCAGGGATCAGTGCTGGTCGATCGACCGGCGCTCGTCACCGGAGGGGACGGCCTCGTGGTGCGAGGACTCGATCTCCGAGCGCTTCACCGGGGCGATGCGGTCCTCGAAGAAGAACGACGACACCGAGGCGCGGAGACGCTGCACGGGCGTGATCTGCCCGTTGGCGTTCGGACGGACCATGAGGGGCTCGTACTCGTTGAAGTTGAGCAGCTTCCAGCGCTCGTACTCGTCGAGCTGCTCGTGGACCTCGACGTACTCGCCGCCGGGGAGGCGGACGATGCGGCCCGACTCGTAGCCGTGGAGGGCGATCTCGCGGTCCTTCTTCTGGAGGGCGAGGCAGATCCTCTTCGTGATCATGAACGAAATGAACGGGCCGAGGATGAGGCAGGCCTGCACCGTGTGGATGACGTAGTTGAGGCTGAGGTGGAAGTGCGTCGCCATCAGGTCGGAGCTGGCGGCCGCCCAGAGGCTTGCGTAGACCACGATGCCGGCGGCACCGATGGCCGTGCGGGTCGGGGCGTTGCGCGGGCGGTCCAGGATGTGGTGCTCGCGCTTGTCGCCGGTGACCCAGGCCTCGAGGAACGGGTACAGCAGCACGGCCAGGATGAAGACGACCAGGACGGCGATGGGAGCCAGGATGTTCATCGAGACGGTGTAGCCGAACGCCACGAACTCCCAGCCCGGCGGCACGAGGCGCAGGGCGCCGTCCGCGAAGCCGATGTACCAGTCCGGCTGGGTGCCGGCGGAGACGGGGGAGGGGTCGTACGGGCCGTAGTTCCAGATCGGGTTGATCGTGAAGAGCGACGCGATGAGGACGAGGACACCGAAGACGATGAAGAAGAACCCACCGGCCTTCGCCGCGAAGACCGGCATGACCGGGACGCCGACGACGTTCTCGTTCGTCTTGCCGGGGCCCGCGAACTGCGTGTGCTTGTTGATGATGAGCAGCAGCAGGTGGACGCCGAGCAGGGCGATCAGGAGGGCGGGCAGCAGCATGATGTGCAGCGAGTAGAAGCGACCCACCATGTCGGTGCCCGGGAACTCGCCGCCGAAGAGGAGGTACGAGATCCAGACGCCGATGACCGGGATGCCCTTGACCATGCCGTCGATGATCCGCGCCCCGTTGCCGGAGAGGAGGTCGTCGGGCAGGGAGTAGCCGGTGAAGCCCTCGGCCATGGCCAGCACCCAGAGGGTGAAGCCGACGACCCAGTTGATCTCTCGCGGCTTGCGGAACGCGCCCGTGAAGTACACGCGCAGCATGTGCAGCATGATCGACGCCACGAAGAGCAGGGCCGCCCAGTGGTGGATCTGGCGGAACAGCAGACCACCGCGGATGTCGAACGAGATGTCGAGCGTCGACGCCATGGCGGCCGACATGTTGAGGCCCTTCAGCGGCACGTAGGAGCCGTTGTAGTTGACCTCAGCCATGGAGGGCTGGAAGAAGAACGTCAGGAATGTGCCCGACAGGAGGATCACCACGAACGAGTAGAGAGCCACCTCGCCCAGCATGAACGACCAGTGGTCGGGGAAGATCTTGCGACCGACCTCGCGGACGAGGCCCGACATGCTCGTGCGCTCGTCGATGTAGTTCGCCGTGGCGCCGAAGATCTTGTTCGTCCGGGTCGGCGCGAAGGCCGGCGCGGAGACTGTGGTGCCGTGCGACGACGGGGTCGTCGTGTCGGTACCCGGTGCAGGGGTGGTGGTGGTCACTTGGCGCGCTCCCAGAAGCTCGGGCCCACAGGTTCGTGGAAGTCGCTCTGCGCGACGAGGTACCCGTCAGCGTCCACGGCGATCGGCAGCTGCGGCAGCGGGCGCTTGGCCGGCCCGAAGATCACTTCGCAGTTGTTGGTCACGTCGAACGTCGACTGGTGGCAGGGGCAGAGCAGGTGGTGTGTCTGCTGCTCGTAGAGGGCCACGGGGCACCCCACGTGCGTGCAGATCTTGGAGTAGGCGACGATGCCGTCGTACTGCCAGTCCTCGCGTCCCTCGGGGATGTTGAGGTCCTCGGGCTTGAGACGCATGAGGAGGATCGCAGCCTTGGCTTTCTCCTCGAGCAGGTGCTCGGATTCGTTCAGGCTCTCGGGGATCACGTGGAAGACCGAGCCCAGGGTGACGTCCGAGGCCTTGATGCGAGCACCGGACGGGTCGCGGGTGAGGTGCATGCCCTCTTCCCACAACGTGTGACGGAGGACCTCGTTCGGGTCCTCGGCGGGAGCGAGGTCGCGGAAGAGCACGACCGCGGGGAGCGGGGTGGCGACGAGCGCGCCGATGAGGCTGTTGCGGATCAGCGCACGGCGCCCGAAGCCGGACTCCTGGTTGCCCAGGGCGAAGACCTCGACGGCCTTCCCGCGCGTCTCGTCCGTGCCGCGGGTGCTGTGACGCATCTCCGTGATCTCACGGGCGGGCATGAGGGTCTTGGACCAGTGGACGGCACCGATGCCGACGGACAGGAGCCCGAGAGCGATGCCGAGGCCGAGGAAGAGGTTGTTGAGCCGGACGGACCCCGAGTCGCCGGACGTGATCGGGAAGGCCACGTAGGCGCCGATGGCCGCGATGCTGCCGACGATCGAGAGGAAGAACCAGGTGCTGACCTGGCGCTCCGCACGCTTCTCGGCCCGCGGGTCGATGTCGGTGACGCGGTCGCGGTGCGGCGGCTCGCCCGGGTTCTCGAAGACGTCCGTCGTCAGGACGGCCGTGCCGGCCGAGACCCGTCGGGGCTCGTGCTTCTCGACAGCCGAGCCCGTCTCCGGGGCCTCGTCGTCGTGCTGTGCCATGGGTGCTGCCTTTCAGTGAAGTACGAGGAGGGCCGCTAGTTGGAGCGGGCCGTGAGCCAGATGGTCACGGCGACGATCGCTCCGAGGCCGAAGATCCAGATGAAGAGGCCCTCGGCCACCGGGCCGAGGCTGCCGAGCTCGAACCCGCCGGGCGACGGGTTCTTCTCCAGGTACTTGAGGTACGTGATGACGTCAGCCTTGTCCTGCGGGGAGAGGTTGAGGTCGTTGAAGACCGGCATGTTCTGCGGGCCGGTGAGCATGGCCTCGTAGATGTGGGCCTCGCTGACGCCCTTGAGCGAGGGCGCGTACTTGCCCTCCGTCAGGGCACCGCCGGCGCCGGCGACGTTGTGGCACATGGCGCAGTTGATGCGGAAGAGCTCGGCGCCGTTGGTGGTGTCGCCGTCCGCGGCGAGGTACTCCTCGTCGGGGATGGCGGGGCCGGGGGCCAGCGACGCGACGTAGGCCGCGAGGTCGGAGACCTGCTCGTCGGTGAACTGGACGGGCTTCTCCTCGGCCTGCGGGCCGTTGGCCGCCATCGGCATGCGACCCGTGCCGACCTGGAAGTCGACGGAGGCAGCGCCCACGCCGATCAGGCTGGGGCCGTCGCCGGTGCCGTCGGCCGACAGGCCGTGGCAGGTGGCGCAGTTGGACGCGAAGAGCTTCTGCCCCTCGTCGACGCTCTGCTGCGAGGCCGCTGCGGGGGCGGACTCCTCAGCGGTGGCGGTGGAGGAGAAGAGCGCGTAGGCGCCGCCGGTCGTGAGCAGGCCCACGAGGAGGAGCGACGCCGTGGCGACGGGGCTGCGGCGGCCGGTCTTGGCGGTGCGTCGCGAGGAGGAGCTTCTGGTGAACATGCTGTGCGAACTTTCCGATGCCTATTTGAGGACGTAGACGACCATGAAGAGGCCGATCCACACCACGTCGACGAAGTGCCAGTAGTACGAGACCACGATGGCGGTCGTGGCCTCCTTGTGACCGAAGTTCTTGGCCGCGAACGCGCGACCGATGGTCAGGAGGAAGGCGATCAGCCCGCCGATGACGTGGGCGCCGTGGAACCCGGTCGTCATGTAGAACGCGGAGCCGTAGGCGCTCGAGCTGAGCGTCACGTGCTCGGAGATGAGGTGGGCGTACTCGAAGACCTGGAGGCAGATGAAGACCGCGCCCATGGAGTACGTCAGGAAGAACCACTCGACCATGCCCCAGCTGCCGACCTGGAAGAGGCGACCGGTGCGGCGGGCCTGCATGCGCTCGGCGGCGAAGACGCCGAACTGGCACGTGACCGACGAGAGCACCAGGGTGATGGTGTTCGTGAGCGCGAACGGGACGTCGAGCTTGGCCGTCTCGGCGGCCCAGAGACCGGGGGACGTGCTGCGCAGCGTGAAGTAGATCGCGAACAGCCCGGCGAAGAACATGACCTCGCTGCCGAGCCACACGATGGTGCCCACGGCGACCGTGCTCGGGCGGTTGACGACCGGCGCGCTGGAAGGCCTGGAGAGAGAGGTACTTGTCACGCCGTCCATTATGCCTGGTAAGTCGCCCTGGGTTTGCGCAGGAAACTCCGCGCCGGGAATTTCTGTTGACGACGAGCTACTTGGCGTGCTCCGGCCCGACGCTAGCCTGGGCACATGACCCACGAGCTCGCCTGGCCTGCCCTCATCGACGCCCTCCTGGCGCGTCGTGACCTCTCGATCACCGAGGCCACGTGGGCCATGGAGCAGGTCATGACGGGGGAGGCGACGCCGGCTCAGCTGGCGGCCTTCCTGGTGGCCCTGCGGGCCAAGGGCGAGACCGTCGACGAGATCGTCGGGTTCCGTGACGCCGTCCTCGCGCACGCCGTGCCGCTGCCCGTGCCGTCCATGGCCGTCGACATCGTGGGCACCGGCGGCGACCGCTTCGGGACGGTCAACGTCTCGACGATGGCGTCGATCGTCGTCGCCGCGACGGGCGTGCCCGTCATCAAGCACGGCAACCGCGCCGCCAGCTCGTCGTCGGGGTCGTCGGACGTGCTGGCGGCGCTCGGCATCGACCTCACGCTGGGCGCGGAGCGCGTCGCGGAGGTGCTCGCCGACGCCGGGCTCACCTTCGCCTTCGCGGCGGCCTTCCACCCCGGCTTCGGGAACGCGGCGGCGGTCCGGCGCGAGATCGGCGTGCCGACCGTCTTCAACTTCCTCGGCCCGCTCGTCAACCCCGCCCGGCCCGAGGCCAGCGCCGTGGGGGTGGCCCAGCTCGACAAGGTGCCCCTGATCGTCGGCGTGTTCCAGACCCGAGGCGCGACCGCTCTCGTGTTCCGCGGCGACGACGGCCTGGACGAGCTGACCACGACCGGCCACAGCCACATCTGGGAGGTCTCGACCGGATCGGTCACCGAGCACGACCTCGACCCCCTCGACCTCGGCATCCCGCGGGCCCGCATCGCGGACCTCGTCGGGGGGGACGCCGAGCACAACGCGGCGATCGCCCGACGCGTCCTCGCGGGGGAGACCGGGCCCGTCCGCGACATCGTCCTGCTCAACGCCGCGGCCGGCCTCGTCAGCTACCGGCTGGCGGCCGACCAGTCGGAACGCGACCGTCCGATCGTCGCCCGCTTCCGTGAGCAGCTGGCCGTGGCCCGCGCGGCGATCGACGGCGGCGCCGCCGCCGCCAAGCTCGACGAGTGGGTCGCAGCGACCCGACGGTCCTGACCCCCGGGTCCTGACCGGACCGTCTCGACCCGCCGAGCGCCGGGGTCGACGCCCCCGAGTACGGAAGAAGGGCCCGTTCCGAGGAACGGGCCCTTCTCCCTGCCGTCGACGCGTCAGCGCCGTGTCGTCAGCACCGTGTCGTCAGCACCGACGTCAGTTGACGTCCTCGTCGACCCAGTCGAAGGTCTTCGTGACGGCCTTCTTCCAGAGGCGGAGCGTGCGGTCGCGCTCGTCGGACTCGATGGCAGGAGTCCAGCGCTTGTCCTCCTGCCAGTTCGAGCGCAGGTCGTCGAGCGTCTCCCAGAAGCCGACCGCGAGGCCCGCGGCGTACGCGGCGCCGAGGGCGGTGGTCTCGGCGACGACCGGACGCACCACGGGCACGTTCAGGATGTCGGCCTGGAACTGCATCAGGGCGTCGTTGCCGGTCATGCCGCCGTCGACCTTGAGCTCCGTGAGGTCGACGCCCGAGTCGGCGTTGACCGCGTCGAGCACCTCGCGGGTCTGGAAGGCGGTCGCCTCGAGCGCAGCACGGGCGATGTGGCCCTTGTTGACGTAGCGCGTGAGGCCGACGAGGGCACCACGGGCGTCCGAGCGCCAGTACGGGGCGAACAGGCCCGAGAACGCGGGCACGAAGTAGACGCCGCCGTTGTCGTCGACCGTCTTGGCGAGCTCCTCGACCTCGGGGGCCGAGCCGATGATGCCGAGGTTGTCGCGCAGCCACTGGATCAGCGAGCCGGTGACAGCGATGGAACCTTCGAGCGCGTAGTGCGGAGCCGCGTCGCCGAGCTTGTAGCCCAGCGTCGTGAGCAGCCCGTTCTTCGAGTGGACGATCTCCTCGCCCGTGTTGAAGATGAGGAAGTTGCCCGTGCCGTAGGTGTTCTTCGACTCGCCCTGGTCGAACGCCGCCTGGCCGAAGGTCGCGGCCTGCTGGTCGCCCAGGATGCCGGCGATCGGGACCTCGCGGAGGAGGCTGGAGGCCTCGACGGTGCCGTAGACCTCGGACGAGCTCTTGATCTCGGGGAGCATCGAGCGGGGGACGTCGAAGGCCTCGAGGATGTCGTCGCGCCACTCGAGCGTCTCGAGGTCCATGAACAGGGTGCGCGAGGCGTTGGTGACGTCGGTGACGTGCACGCCTCCGTCGGTGCCGCCGGTCAGGTTCCAGAGGACCCAGGTGTCGGTCGTGCCGAAGAGCAGGTCGCCGGCCTCGGCCTTCTCGCGGGCGCCCTCGACGTTCTCGAGGATCCAGACGACCTTGGTGCCCGAGAAGTAGGTCGCGAGCGGCAGGCCGACGATCGGCTTGAACCGCTCGACGCCGCCGTCCGCCGCGAGGCGGTCGACGATCGACTGGGTGCGGGTGTCCTGCCAGACGATGGCGTTGTAGACGGCCTTGCCGGTGGTCTTGTCCCACACGACGGCGGTCTCACGCTGGTTGGTGATGCCCACGGCCTTGATGTTGTGGCGCGTGATGTCGGCGCGCGACAGGGCCTGGCCGATGACCTCGCGGACGTTCTCCCAGATCTCGGCGGGGTCGTGCTCGACCCACCCGGCGCGCGGGAAGATCTGCTCGTGCTCCTTCTGGCCGGTCGCCACGATCGACCCGGAGTGGTCGAAGATGATGGCGCGGGTGCTGGTGGTGCCCTGGTCGATCGCCAGGATGTAGTCGTCGCTCACGGGTGGTTCTCCTTCGTCGTTGATGGTGTCGACCACGGCACGGCGGGTGCGCCTCGGGTGGGCACGGCCGTGCCGCGGTCAGCGGTGAGTCGGTGTGGGGGTCAGGCGGCCAGGGGCAGCAGCGCGCCCGAGACCACGGCGGCGAGGGCGCCGCCGACCAGGGGGCCGACCACGGGGACCCAGGCGTACGACCAGTCGCTCGAGCCCTTGCCCTTGATGGGCAGGAAGGCGTGGGCGATGCGCGGGCCGAGGTCACGGGCCGGGTTGATGGCGTAGCCGGTCGGGCCGCCGAGGGAGGCGCCGATCGCGATCACGAGGAAGGCGACGGGGATGGCGCCCAGCTCGGCCGGGGTGCCGCCGTTGGTGAAGCCGATGACCACGAACACGAAGGCGAACGTCGCGATGATCTCGGTGACGAGGTTCCAGCCGTAGTTGCGGATGGCAGGGCCGGTGGAGAAGACGCCGAGCTTGGCCGCGGGGTCGGGCTCCTCGTCGAAGTGGTTCTTGTACACGAGCCACACGAGGACGGCACCGATGACGGCTCCGATCATCTGGGCGGCCAGGTACACGAGGAACGCGACGAAGTCGATGTTGCCGAGGATCAGCTGCGCGAGGCTGACGGCCGGGTTGAGGGCCGCGCCGGAGGAGTACGACACCGTGACGGCGGCGAAGACCGCGAGCCCCCAGCCGAAGTTGACCATCAGCGTCCCGCCGTTGAAGCCCTTCGACTTCGTGAGGGCCACGTTGGCGACGACGCCGCCACCGAGCAGGATGAGCATGGCCGTGCCCACCACTTCAGAGAGAAAAATAAGTCCCAGGTCCACGTCGACCTTCCTTAGTCGTCGGGCGGGGTGCGACTGTGCACCACCGCGGTGAGCGTGTGGCCTCACCATAGACCCGGGCAACCCTCAGGAAGGTAGCCGAATCACCCGAGATGCACATATGTGCACGGAGCAGGTGCGCACGGCTCGGGGGGTAGCTTCTGACCAGGACGGTGCGAGCCTGCGCACCGCCGCCCGTTCCAGGGAGGAACTTCGATGAAGAAGCTCATCAACGATCCGAAGGACGTCGTCGAGGAGGCGGTGGCCGGCATGGGCCTCGCCCACCCGGGGCTCCTGCGGGTGTCTCACGACCCGACCTTCGTGACCCGCGCCTCCGGCCCGGTCAGCGGCAAGGTCGCGATCGTCAGCGGGGGAGGGAGCGGCCACGAGCCGCTGCACGCCGGCTTCGTCGGCCCGGGCATGCTGAGCGCCGCGGTGCCCGGACCCGTCTTCACGTCGCCCACGCCCGACCCGGTCGTCGCGGCCACGCAGGCCGTCGACGGGGGAGCCGGCGTCCTCTACATCGTGAAGAACTACACCGGCGACGTCCTGAACTTCGAGACGGCAGCCGACCTCGCCGGGGCAGAGGGCGTCACCGTGGAGACGGTCGTCGTCGACGACGACGTCGCGGTCAAGGACTCCACCTACACGGCCGGCCGTCGCGGCGTCGCCGGAACGGTCGTCGTCGAGAAGACCGCCGGCGCGGCCGCCGAGCGCGGCCACAGCCTCGAGCAGGTCGCCGAGATCGCCCGCCGGACGAACGCCGCCACCCGCACGATGGGCGTCGCGCTCACCGCCGGCGTGGTGCCGCACGCGGGGGAGCCCAGCTTCACCCTCGCCGACGACGAGGTCGAGATCGGCATCGGCATCCACGGCGAGCCCGGTCGCGAGCGCGTGCCGCTCGAGCCCGTCGACCGCATCGTCGACCGCCTGCTCGGCGCCGTCCTCGACGACCTGGGCACCGCCTCCGGCGACCGCGTCCTGCTGTTCGTCAACGGCATGGGCGGCACCCCGCTCGTCGAGCTCTACGTCGCCTTCCGCCGGGCGGCCGAGCTGCTCGCCGAGCGCGGCGTCGAGGTCGCCCGCACGCTCGTCGGCGACTACGTCACCTCGCTCGAGATGCAGGGCATGTCGATCACCGTGACCCGTCTCGACGACGAGCTCACCGAGCTCTGGGACGCTCCGGTCGAGACGGCCGCCCTCCGGTGGGGCCGGTGAGCCCGCTGCTCCGCCCCGCCGCCCCCCGCACCGCCGACCCCCGCACCGCACCCCCACGAGGAGGAGACGCATGACACTTGACGCGACCTGGACCCGCGCCTTCATCGAACGGACGGCCGACGTGGTGCGCGAGCAGCGCGCCGCGCTGGTCGAGCTGGACCGCGAGATCGGCGACGGCGACCACGGCGAGAACCTGGAGCGCGGCTTCTCGGCCGTGCGGGCCAAGCTCGGCCAGCAGCCCGAGGGCGCAACGCCCGGCCAGCTGCTGAAGATGGTCGCCACGACCCTCATCTCCACCGTCGGGGGAGCCTCCGGCCCGCTGCTCGGTACGGCGTACCTCAAGGGGGCCGCGGCCCTCGGCGACGCGACCGAGCTCGACTCCGCGGCGGTCGTGGCCTTCCTCACGGCGGCACGGGACGGCGTCGTGCTGCGCGGCAAGGCCGAGGTGGGCGACAAGACGATGATCGACGCGTGGACGCCGGCCGTCGAGGCCGCCGGCCTCGCGGCGGGCGACGGGGCCGAGCCGGCCGCCGTGCTGCGTGCCGCCGCCGACGCCGCCGCGGAGGGCGCAGCGTCGACCGAGCCTCTCGTCGCCCGCAAGGGCCGGGCCAGCTACCTCGGCGAGCGGGCGGTGGGGCACCGCGACCCGGGGGCGCAGTCGTCGTCGCTCATCCTCGCCGCGGCCGCCGAGGCCGCCGCGACCCCCGCCGCCGCCGCGACCACCGGGGAGGCGTGACCGTGGCCGGCGTGGGCATCGTCGTCGTCTCGCACAGCGCGGCGATCGCCGAGGGCACCGTCGAGCTCGCTCGCCAGATGGCGCCGACCACGACCCTCGTGGCCGCGGGCGGCACCGACGAGGGCGGCCTCGGCACGAGCTTCGACAAGATCTCCGCGGCGCTCTCGGCCGCCGACACGGGCCAGGGCGTCGTGGTGCTCTGCGACCTGGGCTCGGCGATCCTCACCACCGAGACCGCCGTCGACTTCCTCGACGACGAGGAGGCCGCGCGGGTCGTGCTGGCCGACGCGCCCGTCGTCGAAGGCACCGTCGCCGCGGCCGTCTCGGCGGAGACCGGCGGCACGCTGCAGGAGGTCGCCGCGGCCGCCCGCACCGCCTCCGGGGTCGCCGACCCGCACCGGGACGAACGCGAGCTCCGCGGCGGCGACGCGGTCGAGCGCTCGGTCGTCCTCGTCAACGAGTCGGGGCTGCACGCCCGGCCGGCCGCCGACCTCGTCACGCACGCGTCGCGCTTCCAGGCCGACGTCACGGTGAACGGCGTCGACGCGAAGAGCCTCCTGCGCATCATGGGCCTCGGTCTCGGCAAGGGCTCGACGGTGGCGATCATGGCCACCGGCCCCGACGCGGCCCAGGCCGTCGACGACCTCGTGGCCCTGGTCGAGGGCGGCTTCGGCGAGGGCTGACCCGACCCGACGTCGCCACGCCACCACGACGGTGGCGCCGACGACGACGCCGACAGCGGGCGTCCCGGGCTCAGGCCCGGGGCGCCCGCCGTCGCACGTGGCGGGTGAGCAGGAGGTCGCCCGCGACGAGCACGTGCGCCAGCTCGAGCTCGCGGAGGTCGCCGGCGACCCCGGTCGTCGAGCGGGCGATGCGGGGGCCGACGCCGCCCTCCAGGGTCGGCGAGTGCGTGAGGAAGAGCTCGTCGACCTCGTCCGCGGCGACGAGGTCGCCGAAGAGGGTCGGCCCGCCCTCGCAGTGCAGCTGCCGGAGGCCCCGGGCGACCAGGGCCTCGCGCAGGAGGCGCGGGTCGACGCGGTCGCGGCCGCACGCGACGACGTCGGCGACGCCCTCGAGGGCCCTCCGCGCCTCCGGGTCCGCCTGGTCGGTGGTGAGCACGACCGGGCGCACCGGCGCGTCGCGGAGGACGGGGCTGCCGGGGTCGAGCCGGAGCGTCGCGGAGACCAGCGCGAAGACGGGGTGGTCGGGCAGCCCGCGCCCGCGGCGCCACGCGACGGAGGCGTCGTCGAGGCGCATCGGGCCGTAGCCCTCGTCGCGCACCGTGCCCGCCCCGACCACCACGACGTCCGAGACGCGGCGCAGCAGGTCGAAGACCCTCTTGTCGGCCGGCCCGCCGAGGCTGCCCGAGAGGCCGTCCGCCGTGGACGAGCCGTCGAGCGTCGAGACGAAGTTCACGCGGAGGCGCGGCTCGGCGCGGTCGCCGGGGTCGATCATCGCCAGCAGCTGGTCGTCGTCGAGGTCGACGCCGGTCGGGTCGGGCGGCAGCAGGCGGCGGAGGGCGGCCGGGTCGGCGACCGGGTCGGGGGCGGGCTGGTCGGGCACGGGGGCTCCTAGACGTCGTGTCGGGCGAGCAGCGGGGCCCGCCACCCCAGGATGCCCTCAAGCATGCGGACGGCGTCCACCGCCGAGGGCACGTCGTGCATCCGCACGACGCGCGCGCCGAGCAGCACGCACGCGGTCGCCGCCGCCAGCGTGCCGGCCAGGCGGTCGGGCTTCTCGCGGTCGAGCATCTCGCCGATGAAGTCCTTGTTCGAGACGGCGGCCAGCACGGGGAAGCCGAGGGCCGCGACCTCGCCGAGGCGCCGGGTCAGCTCGAGGGTGTGCACGGTGGCCTTGTTGAGGTCGTGGCCGGGGTCGACGACGATCCTCTCCTCGGGCACCCCCCGGGCCAGTGCGAGGTCGACGCGCCGGGACAGGAGGTCGACGACCTCGCGCGCGACGTCGTCGTAGCGGGGGTGCGGCCACGCGGTGCGCGGCGGGGCGAGGCTGTGGGTCACCACGAGGGTCGCCTCGCTGTCGGCGACGACGTCGGCGAGACGCGGGTCGTGCAGGGCGGTCGTGTCGTTGACGACCGACGCACCGGCGCGGATCGCCGCGGCCGCGACCTCGGGGCGGAAGGTGTCGACCGACACGACCACGTCCGACTCGGCGACCAGCGCCTCCACCACCGGCAGGACGCGGTCGAGCTCGTCGGCCGCCGAGAGCTCGGGCCCCGGCTTGAAGGGCACGCCCCCGACGTCGACCCAGTCGGCGCCCTGCCCCGCGGCGGCCACGGCGGCCGCGACCGCGCTGTCGAGGGCGAAGGTGCGCCCCTGGTCGAAGAACGAGTCGGGCGTCCGGTTGACGATCGCCATCACCGCGACCTGACGCGAGAAGTCGA
Source organism: Frigoribacterium sp. NBH87 (assembly GCF_014217665.1). Taxonomy (NCBI): domain Bacteria; kingdom Bacillati; phylum Actinomycetota; class Actinomycetes; order Micrococcales; family Microbacteriaceae; genus Frigoribacterium; species Frigoribacterium sp. NBH87. The sequence continues at coordinate 489,994 of NZ_CP043650.1, read as the reverse complement.
ACGTGCGACGGCCGATGCGGCGCACGGGCACCCGCAGCGGCACGGTGCCCAGCCCGGCCGGCAGCGGTGCCGGGTCAGCCACGGGGCGCCCCGATCAGCGCCATCGCCTCGGTGCGGGCGGCCGCGTCGCCGAGGCTGCCGCGGCTCGCCAGCGTCACGGTCGAGCTCTGCGTCTGGCGCGGCCCCCGCGTCGTCACGCAGCCGTGGACAGCCTCGAGCACGACGAGCACGCCCGTGGGGGAGAGCCCCTCGTCGAAGGCGTCGGCGATCTCCTCGCCCAGCTTCTCCTGCAGCTGCGGCCGCGAGGCGAGGGCGTCGACGACGCGGGGCACGCTGCCGAGGCCGACGATCGAGGCGCCGGGGACGTACGCGACGTGGGCCACGCCGAGGAACGGCAGCAGGTGGTGCTCACAGACCGAGCGGAACTGCACGTCGCGCACGACGACCACCTCGCCGAGCTGGCCCGGCTCGGCCGGCACCGAGGAGGCGCGGACGAGCTCGGTCGCGTCCGTCCCCGTCCCCGAGAAGAACTCCGCGTACGCCTCCGCGACGCGCCGGGGCGTGTCGTGGAGGCCCGGGCGCCCCGGGTCGTCGCCCACGGCCGCGAGGATCTCGAGCACGGCGGCCTCGATGCGGGGCCGGTCGACGGGGGAGTGGCTCATGCAGCCAGTGTCGCAGGCCCCCGGCCGGACGTCAGCCGGGCGTCCCCGGCCTCGACCGACGGGGCGGCCGGGGGCGGTCGACCGGCGGGGCGGTCAGCCGTCGGAGCCCGGGCGCGACTCGTGGTGGCGTCGGCCGTGGCTGCGCCGCGCCTCCTTCATCTCGGACTCGAAGAGGTGACGGCGCCCGCCGACGAGGTCCTCGCGGACGGCCGCCTCGCCCGCCCGGAGGGCGCTCCAGTAGCCGGCGTCGTAGTCCTCGACGAGCTGGAAGGTCCAGCGGCCCTCGACGACGTTGCGGCCCACCACGTCGCGCTCCAGCCGGTCGGCGTGCTCGTGGTGCCCCGCCTCGCGGAGGAGGTCCACGGCCTCGCCGAGCGCCAGGTCGGCGGTGCCGGTCAGCCGGTGGAAGCCGTAGAGCAGGCCCCGGGCGTGCTCCACGGCCTCGAGGGCCTCCGACAGCTTGCCGAGGGCCTCGACGGTGGCGTCGTCGACGCTGGCCGGGCGGACGTGCGCGTCGTCCGGTCCGTCGTCGGGCACGGGCGCGGGGGAGTCGCGGGTCGTCGCGTCGGGGGAGCCGGGGGTCACGGGGGCGGTCTCGTCGTCCATGACCCGACCCAACCACCGGGGCGGCGGGTAGCGTCCGCGGGGTGACGACGACCCCGGACCGCCCCGCCCGACGACGGCTGCTGCTGCCCGGCCAGTGGGGGCCCGCCTTCGACGACGGGGGAGAGGTGCTCGTCGTCGAGGCCCTCGACGAGTTCTCCCGCCGCCCGCTGCACCGGGCCAAGGCGCACCTCTGGCTCTCGGCGCTCCGTCACCGGGTCGCCGAGCTCGGCGACCGCGCGGAGCACGTCCGGGTCGACCGCCTCGCCGACGCCCTCGCCGGGCGCGGCGACCTCGAGGTGGTGGACCCGCCCAGCCGCCACCTCCGCGCGGTCGTGCGCGCCGCCTCCCCGGCGGTCGTCGTCCTGCCGAGCCGCGGCTTCGTCACCAGCGAGGCCGACTTCGCCGACTGGGTCGCCGCCCGCCCCGGCCGCCTCCTCATGGAGGACTTCTACGAGGCCGTCCGGAGGCGCGAGGGCTTCCTGATGGAGGGGCCCGCCCCGGTCGGTGGCCGGTTCAGCTACGACGACGAGAACCGCCACGCGCCTCCCCGCGGCGCGGCCGGCCTGGGCCTGCCCGACCCCGTCTGGCCCGTCGAGGACGAGATCGACGCCGAGGTACGCGAGCAGCTCGACGCCTGGCGCGACGCCGGCCTCGTGACGTTCGTGGGGGAGGACGACCGTCGCCGGTTCGCCGTCACGGCCGAGGAGGCGGAGGCGGCGCTCGAGGACTTCGTCGAGACGCGGCTCGGCGACTTCGGCCCCTTCGAGGACGCCATGCTGTCGGGCGACTGGACGATGGCGCACTCGCTGCTGAGCGTGCCGATGAACCTCGGCGTGCTCGACCCGCGCCACGTGGTCGAGCGGGTGCTGCGGGCCTTCGAGGGAGGCGCGCCGCTCACCAGCGTCGAGGGCTTCGTCCGACAGGTGGTCGGCTGGCGCGACTGGGTGTGGCACCTCTACTGGCACCTGGGGGAGTTGTACGTCGACGACAACGACGCCCTGGGCGCCCGGGTGGAGCTGCCCGTGTGGTGGCGCGGTCTCGACTCGTCGGGGGTCGAGGCGGCCTGCCTGTCGGACGCGCTCGAGGTCGTCTCGCGGCACGGCTGGACGCACCACATCCAGCGCCTGATGATCCTCGGCAACTGGTCGCTGCAGCGCGGCTACCGGCCCGACCAGCTGACCGAGTGGTTCACCGACGTCTTCGTCGACGGCACCGACTGGGTGATGCCCGCGAACATCGTCGGGATGTCGCAGCACGCCGACGGCGGAGTCGTCGCGACCAAGCCCTACGCGGCCGGCGGTCGCTACATCGACAAGATGAGCGACCACTGCGGCTCGTGCCGGTTCTCGCCGACCGTGCGGGTCGGCGATGACGCGTGCCCGTTCACCGCGGGCTACTGGGCGTTCCTGCACCGGGCCGAGCCGGCGCTCCGCGACAACGCCCGCATGCGGAACCCGCTGCGGCAGATGCGCGGGCTCGACGACCTCGAGGCCGTGGTCGCTCAGGAGGCGGCACGCGAGATGCCGTGAGGGTCCCGGGGAGGGCCTGAGCGCTCCTCGTTCACGTTCAAGCTGACATAATGTGCATTATCGGTCACACCGAGAGCGGCCAGAAGGGGTGGGGTCGACGCCGTCAGAGCCCGCTTTGTGCAGGACGCCGCTCAGCGACCTGCGCGCAGCGCCTCGGCCACCGTGGCGGCGAGGTCGACGGGCTCGACGGGGTCGGTCGTCGACTCCAGCTCGTCGAGGCTGAACCAGCGCGACTCCAGGATGTCGACCCGTTCGTCGTCGGTCCAGTCGTCGTCGACGACCTCGAAATGAGGCAGTCTCACGACGAAGAACTCGGCGTGCCCGTGCGTGTGGTCGGCGGCGTCCCAGGGCACATCGAAGTCGTCGACCCTGACCACGGGGCCGACCTCGGCGACCACCTGGCCGGTCTCCTCGTGCAGCTCCCGGACCGCCGCCTCCTCGTGCGACTCCCCCGGGTCCACGCCGCCTCCCGGCGTGATCCAGCGGGCCGCGCCGCTCGTGTCGGGCGCCTTCGTCATCATGAGCAGCAGTCGATCGTGCTCGTCGAGGACGAGGAGGCGCGACGTCGGCCGGACGATCCGCTCGGTCACGAGGCGCCGCCTACGCGACGGGGACGAAGTCGGAGGTGTCGCCGACGAGGCGCGTGCGGTCGGCGGGCACCGGGTCGACCGCGGCCGAGGCGACCTCGGCGGCGAACTCGGCGACGTTGTAGAGCTTGCCGGCGCTCTCCTTGCGCGACGAGATGGCCCCGGGGTTCGAGCGCTCGAGCAGCGTCGCCGTGATGGTGCCCTCGATCATGTCGCCGGAGACCACGACGAACTCGACGCCGGCGGCCTCGAGCTGCGGCACCATCTCGAGCAGCGCGTCCTCCCCCGCACGCTTGCTGAGGGCCACGGGGAGGTACTCGGGCATCGTCTCGGTGGTGCGGATGAAGTGCGCCTGGTGGCTCGTCACGAAGACGACCCGCGAGCCCGGCTGCAGCAGGGGCAGCGCCGCGGTGAGGAGGGCGACCTGGGCGTCGCGGTTGAGCTTCAGCGCGTAGTCCTCGGCCATGCCGCTCTCCATGCCGCCGGAGGCGTTCATCACGAGGACGTCGAGGCCGCCGAGGCGCTCGGAGACCGTCGCGAACATCGCGTCGACGCTCTCCGGGTCGGTGAGGTCGGCGCCCACCGCGAAGGCGGTGCCGCCCGCGGCCTCGATCTTCTCGACGAGCTGCTGGGCGCGCTTCTCCTTGTTGCGGTAGTTCACGACGACCGACGCGCCGGCTTCGGCGAAGTAGCGCACCGTGTCGGCCCCGATGCCCCGGGACGAGCCGGTGACCAGGGCGCGGGTGCCGGTGAGGGATCCTGCGGCGAGGGGGTTGGACACGGCGGGGGCTCCAGTCTGTGGGGCGGCACCGGCTCGGTCGCGGCGCCGGGTGGCGGCTCGGGGTCGTCGGACGACCCGTCCGAGCGTACCGCCCGACGGATGTCGGCGACGTGCGCTAGCGTCGAGGGAACGAAGGAGGCCGACGTGGACGTCGTCACCCAGTACGCGTGGATCATCTGGATCGCCCTGGTCCTGCTCTTCGTCGTGGTCGAGGTCACCACCCTCGAGCTGACCTTCCTCATGCTCGCGATCGGCAGCGTGGGCGGCCTGCTCGCCGACCTCTTCGGCGCACCGTGGTGGCTGCAGGTCGTCGTGGCCGCCGTGCTCGCGGTGCTCCTCCTCTTCACCGTCCGGCCTCCCCTGCTCCGCGCCCTCGGCCGGGGCGGCGACCCGACGCCGAGCAACGTCGAGGCCCTCCTCGGCCTGCGCGGCACCGTCGTCGTCGCGCTCGGCTCCGACGCCGGGCAGGTCAAGCTCACCAACGGCGACACCTGGACGGCGCGCCTCCTGCCCACCGGGTCGGCGAAGGCGCCCGCCGGGGCCGTGCCCCCGGCCGTCCTCGACACCGGCAGCACCGTCGTCGTCACCGCCATCGAGGGGTCGACCGCCCTGGTCGTCCCCGCCTAGAAGGGACCCTGCATGGACTCCTCCGTCAGCGCCGGCACCATCGCGACGATCGTGGTCGTCGCGATCGTCGTCGTCCTCGTCCTGGTCGTGCTCTTCCGCGCGGTCCGCATCATCCCGCAGGCCAGCGCCGGCGTGGTGGAGAGGCTCGGCAAGTACCACAAGACCCTCCTCCCCGGGCTGAACCTCCTCGTGCCCTTCATCGACCGGGTCCGTCCCCTCATCGACATGCGCGAGCAGGTCGTCTCCTTCCCGCCGCAGCCGGTCATCACGGAGGACAACCTCGTCGTGTCGATCGACACGGTCGTCTACTTCCAGGTCACCGACGCCCGGGCCGCGACCTACGAGATCGCGAACTACCTCGGGGCGGTCGAGCAGCTCACGACGACCACGCTCCGCAACGTGGTCGGCGGCCTGAACCTCGAGGAGGCCCTGACGAGCCGCGACAACATCAACGGCCAGCTGCGCATCGTCCTCGACGAGGCGACCGGCAAGTGGGGCATCCGCGTCGGCCGCGTCGAGCTCAAGGCCATCGACCCGCCCGCCTCGATCCAGGACTCCATGGAGCAGCAGATGCGCGCCGAGCGGAGCCGCCGGGCCGCGATCCTCACCGCCGAGGGCACCAAGCAGTCGCAGATCCTCGAGGCCGAGGGCATGCGCCAGTCGGCCATCCTCCGCGCCGAGGGCGAGGCGAAGGCCCAGGTGCTCCGCGCCCAGGGCGAGGCGGAGGCCATCGACACCGTCTTCAACGCCATCCACCAGGGCGACCCCGACCCCAAGCTGCTCGCCTACCAGTACCTGCAGACCCTGCCGAAGCTGGCTGAGGGGTCGGCCAACAAGCTCTGGATCATCCCGAGCGAGCTGACCGAGGCGCTGTCGGGCATCGGCCAGGGCTTCTTCGCCCCGAAGAACCCGGACGCCCCCGGCTGGACGCCGAAGCCGACCACGAAGGTCTCGGAGATGTCGACCACCCCCGACCTCGCCACGACCGTCGACCTCGAGGCGGAGCCCGACCTCGGGTTCCCGACCGCGACCACGCCGGGCAGCACGAGCCGGTCGGAGACCGGCGCGACGGGCACGGGCACGGGCACCGGCTCGGGCTCGGCCACCGGCACGGCCGCGCCTGACGCGGTGACGCCCGACGAGGGCACCACGCCGCCGGCGGCCCCGGCCGCTCCGTAGTGGAGGCGGGCGGCGCCTCCGGCTGGTTCGGCCCCACCGGGCCCCGGGTGCTCGCGCACCGGGGCCTCGCGGTCGACGCGCCGGAGAACACCATGCTCGCGTTCGCCCGGGCCGTGGCGGCGGGTGCCGACTACGTCGAGACCGACGTGCACGCCACCCGCGACGACGTGGCCGTGGTCTGTCACGACGACGACCTCCGTCGCGTCGCCGGCCGGCCCGTGCGCGTCCGGGACCTCACCCTCGCCGAGCTGAGCCTGGTGCGCCTGCCCGACGACCAGGAGGTGCCGACGCTCGAGCAGGCCCTCGACGCGTTCCCGGAGACCCGCTTCAACATCGACGTCAAGGTGGCGGAGGCGGTCGACCCGACCGTGCGCGCGATCCGTCGAGTGGGTGCGCAGAGCCGGGTGCTGCTCACGTCGTTCGACCAGCGGATCCGCCGTCGCGTGGTGGACGCGCTGCCCGGCGTGGCCACCTCGGCGTCCTCCCCCGGCGTCGTGGGCGTGATGGCCGCCTCCCTCGTCCCGGTCACGGCCGTGCGGCACGCCCTGCTCCGGCGCGTCCTGCGCGGCTGCGGCGCCGTGCAGGTGCCGGAGAGCTGGGGGCGGCTGCGCGTCGTGACGGCGGCCCGCGTCGCCGACCTGGCGGCCGTGGGCGTCGAGACGCACGTCTGGACGGTCAACGACCCCGCCGTGATGCGCCGGCTGCTCGCCCTCGGCGTGCACGGCATCGTCACCGATCGTGCCGACCTCGCCCTCGTCGAGGTCGGCCGGGGTGCTGCCGATCCTCTGTGAACAGACTGTGAATGTCTCTCACCTGAAACATCACGGCACGCTCTGACGTTAGAACGGGAGATCGCACCGCGAGAGGAGACCACACGCATGGCAGATCGCAGTTTGCGCGGGATGAGACTCGGTAGTCAGAGCCTCCAGAGCGAAGAGGGAGTCGAGTTCTCCCCCCGGAAGAAAGCCGTCTACCAGACGGAGGACGGCCAGACGTTCGACATGGTGTTCTCTGCTGAGGCAGAGGTGCCCGAGATCTGGCAGTCGCCGAAGAGCGGGCAGGAAGGCCGGCTGCTGTCGGCCGACGGCAAGCCCGTCGAGATCGAGGAGGGCGTCGTCAAGGTGCCCCGTACCCACTGGGACATGCTGCTCGAGCGCCGCTCACGCGACGAGCTCGAGGAGCTGCTGCAGGAGCGTCTGACCTTCCTCCGGGCCCGGCGTGGCCAGGAGAAGATCGGCGCGTGAAGATCGGGGCCTGAAGTTCGGCGCCCGACGATCGGCGCCTGACGCCGCTCCCCCACGACGCCCGGTCACCGTACGGTGGCCGGGCGTCGTCGTGCCCGGGGGCGGTCGGTGCCGGGATGGTCAGCGCCGGGCAGGGAGGTCGAACTGGCTCGGGTCGTCCAGCTCCTCGTCGAGCGAGCGCGGCCGACGGCCCGGGCGGAGGCGCGGGTCGGCCAGCTCGGGCCAGGCCGCGGTCTCGAGGGCGCGGCGTCGGCGCGACCGGCGACCACCGATCATGACCCGGGCGAGCACGAGGGCCGCCAGCCCGAGGAACGAGACGAACAGCTCGACGGCGCGGCTGGCCACGACGGCGGGCGTCGTGCCGGTGCCCAGGTCGACGGTGTGGACCATGGTGCCGGCGGTGAAGTCGGTGACGCCGGCCACGATCTGCCCGTCGGCGTCGATGACCCGGCTGGAGGCCACCGTGGAGACGCTGACCACGGGCCGGGCCGTCTCGAGGGCCCGCAGTCGCGTGATGGCCAGCTGCTGGGCGTTCTCGTCGGTGTCGCCGAAGTCGGCGTTGTTGGTCTGGGCGACGATCACCTGGGCGCCGTCGCGCATCATGTTCGTGATGAGCTGGTCGTCGACGATGTCGAAGCAGATCGAGATGCCGGCGACGAAGTCGCCGATCGGCATCGCCTCCGGGCGGGTGCCCGGCGTGTAGTCGCGAGCGATGAGGTCGATCAGGTCGGGGGCGAAGGGCCGCCAGAAGGAGCGGTCGGGCACGTACTCGCCGAAGGGGACGGGGTGCTTCTTGTCGTACTGGCCGGCGACCGCGCCGTCCTCCCAGAGGATCGACGAGTTCCAGGCCTCCTCGCCGTCGTCGGACTGGGTGATGACGCCGGAGAGGAGCGGGGCGTCGTACCCGTCGCTGACGGCGTCGAAGACGTAGCGGCCGTAGGCGTCGCGGGTGGGGTCGCGGTCGCTGCCGCCCTCGGGCCACACGATGAGGTCGAGGTCGGAGCCAGCGGGCAGCCCCGACATGGCGAGCACCTGCGAGTTGAGCAGGTCGCCGGGCTCGCGCTCGTCGAAGTAGCCCGCGGGCCCGTTGCCCTGGACGCCGGCGATCGTGGCCGTGCCCGACGACGTCGTCGGCCACGCGGGGACGGCGAGGACGGCCGTGACGGCGACCGCGCCGGCGAGGACCCGCGTCGACGCCCGCACGTCGGCCCGGAGCGCCAGCTCGAGGACCGCCGCCACGAGCGCCACCATGAGGAACGAGAGGCCGGAGATGCCGACCCACGCGACGAGCGGGCCGAAGGGGCTCTGCGACTGGCTGAGGGCCACACGGCCCCAGGCGAACCCGCCGTAGGGCCAGTTGCCGGCGACGAACTCGCGCAGGGTCCAGAGGCCGGCGACGACCACCGGGAGGAGCACGGTCGTGCCGACGGCCCCGGGCCAGATGCGGGGCACCCAGCGGTACGCGAGCGTGACGAGCACCGCTCCCCCGGCGAAGAACAGGGCCTCGAGCGTCGACAGGGCCGCCCACGGCAGGGCTCCGAGGTACAGGCTCGTCCACGAGATGTGGACGAGGTAGAACGAGAGCCCGGCGACGAGCCCGACCAGGAAGGCCGACCCGGCCCGTCGGCCGCGGAGGCTGAGGAGCACCAGGCCGATGCCGACGAACGTGAGGGGCCACACGTCGCCGTCGGGGAACCCGGCGTCGAGCACGACGCCCGACCCGGCCGCGACCACGAGGGCGAGCCAGAGCGGCAGACGGAGGGCGGTCACTCGGGTGGGCACCGTGCGATTCTAGGTGGCCGTCGCTGGGAGGCGCGGGTCGGCCCGGGCGCCCGGCCCCGTGCCTCAGACGGCCGAGTACGAGACGATGCCGCGCCGCACGGCGTCGAGCGCCCGACGCGCCACGGGGCCCACCGGGAGGTCGGCCACGACGGAGAGCTGGTCGAGCAGGTCGATCGTCTGCTTCGTCCAGCGCACGAAGTCGCCGGCGGCGAGGTCGGCGTCCTCCAGCACGGAGTCGAGGCTCGCGCCCCGGGCCCAGCGGTGCATGGCCAGGGCCAGGCCGGGAGCCGGCGGCGTGCTGCCGGGCAGCCGGTGCTCCTGCTCGAGGTCGTCGAGCTCTGCCCAGAGCAGCTGTGTCGCGTCGAGGGCCTCGCGGTAGGCGCCCCGCGGCAGGAAGCGCTCCGACAGCTGCCCCTCGTCGCGTCGCGGCTCGTAGACGAGGGTCGCGGCCATGGCGGCCATCGACGGCACGTCGAGCTGGTCCCAGAGCCGGAGCCGGAGGCACTCGGCGACGAGCAGGTCGCGGTCCCCGTAGATGCGGCGGAGCGTGCGGCCGGCGGGGGCGACGGCCACCTCGGCGGTGCGCCCGTCGCGCCCCGCGCCTCCTCGGCTGGCGGGCGTGGCCGAGGTGGAGGCCGCGGGCACGAGGTAGCCGCGGTCGAGCAGCACGTCGGTGACGCGGTCGAAGACCTTCGCGACCGCGCCGGTGCGGCTGCGGATCTGGGCCGAGAGCTGGTCGGTCTGCTTCTTCAGCTTGAACCAGCGCTCGGACCAGCGGGCGTGCTGCTCGCGCTCGGGGCAGGCGTGGCAGGGGTGCTGGCGCAGCTGCTTGCGCAGCTCGGTGAGCTTCCGCTGGCGCTTGTCGTGCTCGCCGCGCGACTGGGCCTCGGCGCGGGCCGCGCCCTGCTTCTCGAGGTCGCCGAGCTCACGCCGGAGCAGCGTGTACTCGCCGAAGTCGCCGAGGTGGCAGGTCATGCTGCGGGCGTAGCCGTCGAGGCTCTCCTGCTGCGTTCGCACCTTCCGCGCGAGGTCGACCACGGCGCGGTCCGCCTGGAACTGCGCGAACGAGGTCTCGAGGATCTCGCGCGTGCGCGACCGGCCGAACTGCTCGATCAGGTTGACGGCCATGTTGTACGTCGGCCGGAAGCTGGAGTTCATCGGGTACGTGCGGCGGGAGGCGAGGCTCGCGACCGCCTGGGGGTCGAGCCCCGGCTGCCACTGGATCAACGAGTGGCCCTCGACGTCGATGCCACGGCGGCCGGCCCGGCCGGTGAGCTGCGTGTACTCCCCCGGCGTGATGGGCACGCGGGCCTCGCCGTTGAACTTCTCGAGCTTCTCGAGCACGACCGTGCGGGCGGGCATGTTGATGCCGAGCGCCAGGGTCTCCGTCGCGAAGACGACCTTGACGAGCTTCTTCTGGAAGAGCTCCTCGACGACCTCCTTGAACGCGGGCAGCAGGCCCGCGTGGTGGGCGGCGACCCCGCGCTCGAGCCCGTCGAGCCACTGCCAGTAGCCGAGCACGGCGAGGTCCTCGTCGCGGAGGGTGCGGCAGCGGGCCTCGACGATCTCGCGGATCTCGTCGCGCTGCTCGGCGGTCGTCAGGCGGATGCCGGAGCGCAGCACCTGCTTGACGGCCTGGTCGCAGCCGACCCGGCTGAACACGAAGAAGATGGCGGGCAGCAGGTTCTGGTCGTCGAGCATCTCGACGATCCGCCACCGGTCGAGGCGGCCGCCCTGGTGCGGGGTCGGCGGCACGACGTGGCCTCGGGGGCTGCGCCCCGACCAGCGGTCGCTCGTGCCGCGGCCCCGCCCGCCGGGCCCTCCGCCCCGCCGCGACATGGAGGTCGCCCGCAGGAGCTCCGGGTTGACCCGGTTGGTGGCGGCCTGCCCGCTCGAGTCGAAGAGGTCGAGGAACTTGCCCCCGACGAGCACGTGCTGGTCGAGCGGGACGGGGCGGTCCTCGCTGACGATGACGTCCGTGCCGCCGCGGACGGTCTGCAGCCAGTCGCCGAACTCCTCCGCGTTCGACACGGTCGCGCTCAGCGACACCAGGCGGACGTCGAGGGGCAGGTGGATGATGACCTCCTCCCACACGGCGCCGCGGAACCGGTCGGCGAGGTAGTGCACCTCGTCGAGGACGACGTAGCGGAGGTCGTCGAGCATCTCCGAGCCCGCGTAGAGCATGTTGCGGAGCACCTCGGTCGTCATGACCACGATGCGCGCCCGCGCGTTGACGTTCGTGTCGCCGGTCAGCAACCCCACCTCGCCGGCGCCGTACTCGGCGACGAGCTCCTGGAACTTCTGGTTGCTCAGGGCCTTCATCGGCGCCGTGTAGAAGACCTTGTCGCGGGGGTGCTGCATGGCGAGGTGGATCGCGAACTCCGCGACCAGGGTCTTGCCGGCCCCGGTCGGCGCGGCCACGAGCACACTGTTGCCCGCCTCGACGGAGGCGCAGGCGGCCTCCTGGAAGGGATCGAGCGCGAAGCCGAGACGGGAGCGGAACGACTGCAGCTGCGGCGACCGCACCCGGGTCTTCGAGGCGGCGAACCGTTCGGCGGGGCTGAGGTCGCTGCTGGTCATCTGGCTATCCTCCCGCGAGTTCGGCGTCGAGGGCCGCCACCTTCTTCGCCACCTGCCTGTCGTGCAGCCAGGCGACCCCGGCCGCGGCGAAGTAGAGCACCACCATCGGGATCGCGAGCAGGAACATCGAGAACACGTCGGCCGCCGGGGTCGCGATCGCGGTGAAGAGCGCGATGAGCAGGATGGCGACGCGCCAGCCCTTGATGATGCCCACGGCGGAGATGACGCCGACGAAGTTGAGCAGCACGAGGAAGACCGGCAGGACGAACGCGATGCCCACCGCGAGGATCAGCTTGAGGACGAAGTCGAAGTACTGCTTTGCGTCGATGATCGCCGCGTCCTCCGCCGCGACGAAGCCGGTGAGCGCCTCGACGATGTGCGGCAGGACGTAGTAGCCGCTGGCGCAGCCCAGGAGGAAGAGCGGGATGGCCGAGCCGATGAAGCTGACCGCGTAGACCTTCTCACGTCGGACGAGCGCGGGGACGATGAACGCCCAGACCTGGTAGAGCCAGACGGGGCTCGACAGGATGACGCCGACGGTGACCGCGATCTGCAGGCGCAGGTCGAAGCTGCCCGCGATGGTCGGGTAGTTGAGCGTCGCCTCGGTGCCCCGCGCGACCGCCATCTGCGTGATGGGCCCCCGGAGCACGTCGAGCACCCAGGAGGAGAGCGCGAAGCCGGCGACGCTGGCGAGGATCAGCGCGAGGGCGGACCGGAACAGCCGCTTGCGGAGCTCGACGAGGTGCGCGCCGAGCGACATCCGGCCGTCACGGGACCGCTGACGGGGAGCACCGCCGCCCTCGCTCGTGCCGGTGCTGGTGGTCGCGGCCACGCGCTAGAGCTTCGGCGGCAGATCGTCCCCGTGCACGGGGCGGGTGGTCGTCGAGGACGTCGACCGCGGTGCGTCGTCGACCGTCGGACGGCGGACGTCGTCGTCGGCCGTCTTCTTGTCGTCGCCGATCTCGTTCTTGAAGATGCGCATCGACTGGGCGATGCTCTTCGCGAGCCCGGGGAGCTTGGGCGCACCGAAGAGCAGCAGGATGATCGCCAGGATGATGATCAGGTGGAAGCCGGTGAGGTTGCCGAGCATGAGGTCCTCCTCGCGGGACGGATGAGTGGCAAGTGTACCGTGCCGTCCCTGGGCGGCCTCGGTCAGCCCGCGGCGGTTCCCTCGGCGTCGTACTCGGCCGCGGCACGACGTGCCCACTCCGCGACGGCCCTCCGCGCCTCCGGCGGTGCCACGACGCAGGCCCGCCCCGGCAGCCCGGCGACCAGGCGGGCCACCGTCCCGTGGTGCGACACCCGGAGCGAGAGGCGCGTGCGGCCCTCGTCCGCCCGCTCGACGTCGGTCGGCGACCAGTCGTCGAGCAGGGCGGCGGCTGCGTCGTCGATCTCGATCGTGACGACGACGTCGTCGGGAGAGCCCTCGAAGAGCGTGTCCGGGAGGGAGAGGTCGGAGGCGCGGTGCGTGATGGGCGCGTCGGTGAGCGCCGGTCGTGACATCCGGTCGACGCGGAAGGTGCGGAGCCCCTCGCGCACGTGGTCCCAGGCGCGGAGGTACCAGTCGGCGTCCAGGGACTCGACCCGCAGCGGGTCGACCCGTCGACGCTCGGCACGGCCGCGGACCCCGGCGTAGTCGAACTCCAGCTGGACCCCCGCCTCCACCGCACGGCCGACGACCGCGAGGGCCTCGTCCGACTCGCTCTCGGCGACGGCCACCTGGCTCGGCTCGCTCGACGCGCCTCGGGACAGCTTCGCGGTGAGCGAGGCGACGGCGGCCCGGTCGGCGTGGTCGGGCAGGGACGACAGGTACTGGAGCCCGGCGATGAGCGCCGCCGCCTCGCGGGACGAGAACCGCGGCGACTCGTCGATGGCGACGAGGTTCGTCAGCACGATCACGTCGTTCTGCTCGAAGTCGTCCCACGCGATGTCGAAGAGGTCGCCGTGCTGGTACTGCGATGTCTCTCCGGGGATGCCGGAGACCGCGATCAGCTCGACCGCCCGCCGGATCTCCGCCGTGCTGACGGCGAAGTGCTCGGCCGCCTCGGCGACGCTCACGCGCTCGTGGTCGATCAGCCACGGGACGAGGGCGAGCAGGAAGGCGAGCTTGTCGGTCGCCTGCAGGGCGGGTCGGCGGTCGCTCACGATCGGGCCCCGGTCTCGGTCGAGGAGCCCACGGGCCGCGCTGCGTCGTCGTCGTGGTCGGCGACCAGGCGTCTCAGTCGCTGCACGACCAGCTCGCGGAGGTTCGCGGGCTCGAGGACGGTGACCTCCGGGCCGAACGAGGAGAGCTCCTCGGCGAGGATGGACGCGTCGGAGTAGTGGACGGCCAGCACGTCGGCGCCCCGGGACTCCGTCCCCCGGCGCTTCGAGAGCCGGGTCTCGGCGTCCGACGCCTCGACCACGCGCACGAGCGCGGTGTTCGACCGGCGCAGCTCCTCCAGCCCCGCGAGGGCGGAGTCGGCGGTCGCGTCCGCCGGCCGCGGGAAGGAGCGGCCGGTGACCGTCACCGGGCCGACGATGCGCGAGAGGAGGAAGTTCTTCCGCGAGCCGGTGTCGGGCTCGATCGCCGGGACCATCCAGCGCCCCTGGTGCTGGACGAGCGCGAACGGCGCGACCTCGCGGCGGCGGGGCAGGGCCTCCCCCGGCTTCAGGTAGTCGAACCGCACGACGACCCCGCGGTCGAGGGCGGTGCGGAGCGGCTCGAAGGCGGCGTCGCGGGACCGGATGCGCGGCGCGTACTCGAGCTCGGGCACGGTGGCCGTCCCGCCCAGCGAGCGGAGCTTGAGGAGGGCCCGGCGGGACTCGCCCGAGAGCGTGCCCTCACGCCAGACCATGGCCGCCAGGGTCAGCAGGGCCGTCTCCTCCGGCGAGAACGAGATGTCGAGCGGCAGCTCGTAGCTGCCGCGCGGGATCCGGTAGCGGAGCAGCTGGTTGTTGCCGGAGGCCGCGGGGTCGTCGACGGTCTCGAGCGGGACCCCGAGCTCGCGGATGTCGTCCTTGTCGCGCTCGAACTGACGCTCGAGGGCGGCGTTGTCACCGGCCGAGGAGTACTTCTGCCGGTAGCCCTGGACGGTCGACAGGACCTCCGACTTGGTCAGCCCGGTGTCGGTGGCGAGCAGGGCCAGCACGAGGCTGAACAGGCGCTCTTCGACGGGGATCCGGGGGGCGCGGGCGGCGGGCACGCGATCGATCCTAGGCCACGGCCGAGGTCGGCGACCCGCCGTGCGGGGCACCGACCTCCGGGGCCGCGGACGGGCTCAGAGGGAGCCGAGCACGTCGAAGACGTACACGTAGCTGTCCGCGCCGCCGGCCTCGGCGGCCGGGATGACCGTCATGACCTGCGAGCCGACCTGCTGGCCGACGAGCGCGTCGCGGATCGAGGCCGGGAGGGCCGGGTCGCCGAGGTCGACGGTCGTGGCCGTGTCGCCGTTGTTCCAGGTGGAGGCCGAGACCGTCGAGGGGGTGGCCCAGGTGACGGCCGTGAACTGCACGACGGCGGTGTCGTCGGCGGTCAGCTCGTGGCCCGAGCCCTCACGGACGAGGTGGGTCTCCTGCGCGGTCGGCGCGTCGGAGTCGGGGACGGAGATGCCGGGAGCGCCGCTCGGGGCGGTGACGACGGCCGGCAGGCCGCTCTCGCCGGGCACGGGGCGGCCGTCGGCCTTCGGCAGGAAGGCCTGCTTGACGTCGACGATCGCGACGTACGCGGCGTCGGGGTCGTCGGTCGGCTCGACGGCCGAGCCCTGGATCGAGGCGGAGAGCTCGGAGGCCTTGACGGCCACGACGACGCGGGAGCCCACGGTCGAGCACTCGAGCGCCGCCGCGAGCGGGGCGAGGGCCTGCCCGCCGACCGTGATGGGGTTGGCGGCGGTGCCGTCGTAGCCGCTGTCCTCCACCTCGCGCCCCGTGGCGCCGTCGTACAGCGTGTAGTCGATGATGACGGGCGACCCGTCGACGAGACGCTCGCCGTCGCCCTCGATGAGGGTCGACACCTGCGTCTCGGTGGTGACGATCGGGCTCGGCACATCGGCGTCGGGTTTCTCCCCGAACGAGCCGGTGGCGGTGACCACCGAGGCGGCGTCGCCCGTGGGCGGGCAGCCCGACGAACCCGGTCCGGAGTCGCCGGCGCACGCGGTCAGGGAGGCCAGCAGGCCGACGGCGACGACGAGGGCGGGGATGGTGCGCACGGGGCCTCTTTCCATGGTGCGGCCGGGCCGCGGGTGCTTCGGGGGCGGCGGGGCCGCGAGGAGCGGCCGGGAGCCGCGGGATGCGTCGGACAGCTTACTGGGCGTCGCGCGAGGGGTCGGTCGCCTCGCTCGCCGGGGCTGCGGCCTCGGCGTCGGGCGCGCTGCCCGCGGCGACGGCCTCGGCGGCCCCGATCGCGGCGTCGGCGGCGGTGCGTGCCTGACGAGCCGTCTTGCGGAGCTTCTTGTCGCTGGCCGAGCGGTCGCCCAGGGCGCCGGGCGTCCAGGCCTCGACGTCGGCGTCGGAGTAGTCCGACTTCGACGGGCGGCGCTTGAGCTGCGGCAGCACCGCGCCGGGCGCGAGCCGACGAGCGGTGATGAGGAACCCGGTGTGGCCGATCATGCGGTGGTCGGGTCGCACGGCCAGGCCCTCGACGTGCCAGCCGCGCACGAGCGTCTCCGAGGCGTCGGGCTCGGTGAACGCCCCGGAGGCGCGGAGGGCCTCCGCGACCCGCGACAGCTGCGTGGCGGTGGCGACGTAGCAGATCACCAGGCCGCCGGGCTTCAGGGCCGCGGTGGTCGCCTCCACGCACTCCCACGGCGCGAGCATGTCGAGCACGACGCGGTCGACCGTCCCGTCGGGCATCACGTCGGGCAGGCTCTCGACGAGGTCGCCGACGGTCACCGACCAGTTCTCGGGCTCGGCGCCGAAGAAGCTCGTGACGTTCCCGAGCGCCACGTCGGCGAACTCCTGGCGGCGCTCGAAGGAGGCGAGCCGGCCCTCCGGGCCGATCGCCCGCAGCAGCCACAGCGACAGGGCGCCGGAGCCCACGCCCGCCTCGACGACGGTCGCTCCGGGGAAGACGTCGGCGAAGGCGACGATCTGCGCGGCGTCCTTCGGGTAGACGATGGCCGCGCCCCGGGGCATCGACATCACGAAGTCGCTCAGCAGGGGCCGGAGGGCGAGGTACTCGTCGCCGGTGGTGCTCGCGACGACCGAGCCGTCGGGCAGGCCGACCATGTCGTCGTGGGCGATCATGCCCCGGTGCGTGTGGAACACGGCGCCGGGCGTCAGCACGACCGTGTTCATCTTGCCCTTGGGCCCGGTGAGCTGGACCTTGTCGCCCTCGAGGAACGGCCCGGACTGGCGGCGGGTGGCGGTCATGCGGTGCTGCTTTCGGTCGGTGCGCGGCCCGGCGGGCCGGGGCGTCGAGGAGGCGCGCGGTGCGCCCCGGGGGTCAGGAGTCGGTCGTGCGCTGCTCGCGCAGGCGGCGCCCCGCGGCGTGCAGCTCGCGGAGGTCGGCGAGGGTGGTGCCGACCAGCGTGGTGCGGCGGACGTAGCCCGCGTCGTCGGCGAGGGGCGCGTGGTGCTCGACGCCGAGCGCGACCGCGCCGGCCGCGACGGCGGAGGCGAGGCCCGGGACGCTGTCCTCGACGGCGACGCAGTCGGCGACGTCGACGCCGAGCAGCTCCGCCCCCCGGAGGTAGGCCTCCGGGTGGGGCTTGGCGTGCTCCACGTCGTCGCCCGCGACCACGGCGTCGAAGGCGTCGAACTCGATGGCGTCGACCATGAAGAGCGCCATGCGGCGGATCGACATCGTGACGAGCGCGGTCGGCACGCCGGCGGCCCGCAGCTCGGCGAGGAGCTCCTTCGCGCCCGGGCGCCACGGGACGTGGACGGCGCAGCGCTCGAGGACCGCGGTCGTGAGGTGGTCGATGATGGCGTCCTCCGACATGTCGACGCCGTGCTGCTGCAGCACGCGCGACGAGTGCCAGAGGCCGGAGCCGATCAGCGTGTCGCCGTCGGCCTTCGTCCAGGTGCCGCCGAACGAGCCGACCAGGGCGACCTGGGACTCGAACCAGTAGGGCTCCGTGTCGACGAGGGTTCCGTCCATGTCCCAGAGGACGGCGGCAGGCAGGAGATCGGTCACGACGGAGGAGTCTACGGGAGGGGGCTCCCCCGGCGGGCGACCCGCGCCTCCTCGTGCTCGGTCTATCGTGGTCCGAGACGTCGAGGGCCTCTCCCCGACTCGGTGAGGACACGGTGACTGACACGTCTGACTTCGCGACGGGACGACTCCTGGTCGTCGCTTTCGAGGGCTGGAACGACGCCGGCGAGGCCGCCAGCGGCGTCGCCAGGAGCGTCATCGAGTCGCTGTCGCTCGAGGCGGTGGCCGAGCTCGACGGCGAGCGGTACATCGACTACCAGTTCAACCGGCCCCAGGTGGGGCTCGACGACGACGGCGGGCGCTCCCTCGTCTGGCCGCGCATCCAGCTGCACGCCACGCCGGACTCCTCGACGTCGCTCGCGGCGGCCCCGGTCGACGCCCCGGGCACCGAGGTCTTCGTGCTGCTCGGCGCCGAGCCGTCGCGCAGCTGGCGCAGCTTCGCGGCCGAGATCGTCGACCTGGTCGACGTGCACGACGTCACGTCGGTGGTCTTCCTCGGCGCCATGCTCGCCGACGTCCCGCACACGCGGCCCATCTCCGTCTTCGTGAGCAGCGACAACGACGACGTGCGCACGCGGCTCGGGCTGGAGCGCAGCAGCTACGAGGGCCCGGTGGGCATCCTCTCCGTGCTCGGCGACGCCCTCGAGCAGGCGGGCGTGCCGACGCTCGCCATCTGGGCCTCCGTGCCGCACTACGTGCACGCGTCGCCGTCGCCGAAGGCGACCCTCGCCCTCATCGAGAAGCTCGAGGAGGTCGCCGACGTGCAGGTGCCCCGGGGCGAGCTCGAGGCCGAGTCCGCCGCGTGGGAGCAGGGCATCGACGCTCTGGCCGCCGACGACGACGACATGGCCGGCTACATCGAGCAGCTCGAGCAGGCCCGCGACACCGTCGACTCCCCCGAGGCGAGCGGCGAGGCGATCGCGCAGGAGTTCGAGCGGTACCTGCGCCGACGCGACGGCAAGGCCGGCGACGGGCGCGACGGCCGCGACGACCCGCGGTTCCCGCCCGCGGTCTGAGCGAGGCCCCGGCGAGGCGGGGCCGTCAGCGCTTCTCGCCGGGGACGGCCACGCCGTTCTCGTAGGCGAAGACGACCGCCGCCGTCCGGTCGCGCAGCGCGAGCTTGCCGAGCACGTTCGAGACGTGCGTCTTGACGGTCGCCTCGCCGAGGTAGAGCGCCCGGGCGATCTCCGCGTTGGACTCGCCGACGGAGAGCCGGTCGAGCACCTCCCGCTCCCGCTCGGTGAGGAGGGCGAGGCGCGAGCTCGGGGCCGGCGGGCGGCGCTCCGGCCCCGCGAGGGCGCGCGCCACGACGTCGCGGGTCACCTCCGGGGCCAGCAGCGCGTCGCCGCGGTGCACGACGCCCACCGCGTCGATGAGCTCCTCGGGGCCCGAGGTCTTGAGCAGGAACCCGCTCGCCCCCGCCTGGAGCGCCCGGAAGAGGTAGTCGCCGTGCCCGAAGGTGGTGAGCACGAGCACGGCGGGTCCGTCGACGGGGCGCTCGGCGAGGATGCGCCGGGTGGCCTCGAGCCCGTCGAGGCGCGGCATCTCGATGTCCATCACGACGACGTCCGGCCGCGTCTCGCGGGCGACGTCGACCGCTTCGAGCCCGTCACGGGCCTCCCCGACGACCTCGAGTCCGTCGGCCGTGTCGAGGATGATGCGGAACCCGGCCCGGACGAGCTCCTGGTCGTCGACCAGGAGGACGCGGACGGGCTGCCGGGCCGTCACCGGGCGACCCCGGACGACCGGGGCGCGGGGCTCGCCGGCGTGGGCTCGCGGCCGGGCACCGCGCACGACGCGACCGGGAGGACCGCCCGGACGCGGTAGCCGCCGCGGGGCAGCGGCCCGACCTCGAGCTCGCCGCCGTGCAGGTCGACCCGTTCGCGCATCCCCCGGTGCCCCAGCCCGGTGCCCGTCACGCCCGTCGCGGACGTCGTCCCGGGCGACCCGCGGTCGCCGGAGCCCCGACCGTCGTCGACGACCTCGATCTCGACGGTGCGGTCGTGACGCCGGAGCCGGACGACCGCGACGGAGGCGGAGGCGTGCTTCAGCGTGTTGGTCAGGGCCTCCTGGGCGACGCGGTACACCGTCACCCCCGTGCTCTCGGGCACGTCGGCGACGTCGCCCTCCACGCCCCAGCGGACGTCGAGCCCGAGCCGACGGGTGTCGTCCACGAGCTGCGGGAGGTCGGCGAGGCCCGCCGGGGCGGCGCAGCTGCCGTCGCGGGTGCGGAGCACGCGGAGCAGTCGCTCCAGCTCCTCGACGGTCGTGCGCGCCGTGGCCTCGACGGCGCTGAGGGCACCGCGGGCCACGTCGGGCCGGTCGAGGGTGCGACGCGCGGCGCCCGCCTGGATGCCGATCACGGCGACGTTGTGGGCCACGACGTCGTGCAGCTCGCGCGCGATGCGGGAGCGCTCCTCGTCGATGGCCTGGTCGGCGACGACCTCCTGCGCCGCCCGGAGGTCGACGCCCGCCCGCTCGAGGGCGTGGAGGCGCGCGGCCGAGACGCGGGAGGAGCGCCCGACCAGGACGGCCCCCGCGAAGAAGAGCGCCGTGAACACCACGGAGTAGACGACGGAGGCGGTCAGCGGGCCGACGGGCACGCCCTCGACCTCCCCCGCCCGCCGGGCGAGCCCGACGACCAGCAGGGCGAAGAGCGCGGCCGAGACGACGACGCTCGTCACGAGCGCCCGACGGCGGGAGGCGGCCCAGGCGTTGGCGGTGGAGATGACGAGGAAGAGGGCGAGGGCCGGGGCCAGGTCGTCCGGGTAGCCCCGGAGCGAGGCGCCCACCACGACGGCGGCCACCACGACCATGGCGACCAGGGGGCGTCGACGTCGCAGGGCCACCGGGGCGCACAGGGCGACCAGCCAGGCGAAGGTCTCGGCCGGGGCCGTGCTCGCGGTCGGCTCGCCGTCGACGACGACGAGGGCGAGCACCGCGGTGAGCGCCCCGAGGGCCAGGAGGCCGAGGGCGACGAGGGCGTCGACCCGGGCGTCGCGGCGCGTGAGGCGACGCCTCGGGCGATCGACGCTCCCGGGGTCCTGGGGAGGCGGCACGACGAAGGACATCCCCGTCAGTATGTCAGACGGTCATGTGTCGCGAGGTTCCGTCACCGCCCGCGCGGGCCGCGGCCGGGTCAGCGGCGCAGGTCGACGCCGAGGAGGGCCTGCACCGCGTCCAGGTCGACCGCGGTGGCGGTGCTGCCGGAGGCGACCCGGGCGTCGACCGCCGCGAGGGCGGAGGGCGTGTCGAGGTCGTCGGCCAGCGCGTGGCGGAGCGCGGCCAGGAGCGGCGTCGGCTCGTCGTCGGCTGCCGCGTCGTCGGCCGCCGAGGCCCAGCGGGCCCAGCGGTCGAGCCGGGCCTCGGCCGCCTCGAGGTCGGCGTCGAACCACTCCCAGTCGGACCGGTAGTGGTGGCCCGCGACGGCCAGCCGCACGGCGCGGGCATCGTGGCCGGCCGCGACGAGCTCGCTCACCTTGACGAGGTTGCCGAGCGACTTGCTCATCTTCTCGCCCTGGTAGGCGACCATCCCGGTGTGCGCCCACAGGTCGGCGTACGGCTCGCCCGTCATCGCCGTCCCGTGCGCCGCGCTCATCTCGTGGTGCGGGAACACGAGGTCGCTGCCGCCGCCGTTGACGGAGATCGGAGCGGCCAGGTGGGCCTGCGCGATGACGGTGCACTCGATGTGCCAGCCCGGGCGGCCGGCGGAGAGCGCGGACGGCCAGGAGGGCTCGCCGTCCCGCGCCGCCCTCCAGAGGAGCGGGTCGAGCGGGTCCCGCTTGCCGGGGCGGTCGGGGTCGCCGCCGCGCTCCGCGGAGAAGCGGGTCATGGTCTCGAGGTCGTACCGGCTCTCGAGCCCCAGGTGCCAGCTCGTCGACCGCTCGGCGGCCCTGACGTCGAAGTAGACGTCGTCGCCCTCGGTCGAGCCGGGCGTGTCGACCCGGTAGGCGAGCCCGAGGTCGAGGAGGCGCGCCGCGGCCAGGGCCACGTCCGAGACGACGTCGGTGACGGCCACGTAGTGGTCGGGCGGGAGCACCTGCAGGTGCTGCATGTCGCTGCGGAAGAGATCGGTCTGCGAGGCGGCCAGGTCGCGCCAGTCGACGCCGGTCGCGGCCGCGCGCTCGAGCAGCGGGTCGTCGACGTCGGTCGTGTTCTGTGCGTAGGTGACGGCGACCCCGGCGTCGAGCCAGATCCGCACGAGGGTGTCGAAGGCGAGGTACGTCGACGCGTGGCCGAGGTGGGTGGCGTCGTAGGGCGTGATGCCGCAGACGTAGAGGGAGGCCGCGCCGTCGACGACGCGGGTCGGGCGGCGCTCGGCCGTCGCGGTGTCGTGCAGGACGGGGAGGGGCGCCGAGCCGGGCAGCGCCGGGACCGTCGGCCGCGTCCAGGCCCTCACGCGGCCACCACGCCCGTGCCGAGCAGGACGAGCAGGACGACGCCGAGCACGATGCGGTAGGCGACGAAGGGCAGGAAGCTGCGCTTCGAGATGTAGTTCATGAAGAACGCGATCACCACGAAGCCGACCACGAAAGCGACGACCGTCGCGGCGAGGGTCTCGCCGAGCGAGTACGGGCCGGGGTCGCTGAAGCTCTGGACGAGCTCGAAGAGGCCGCTGCCGAACACCGCGGGGACGGCGAGCAGGAACGAGAACCGGGCGGCCGCCGGTCGTGAGTAGCCGAGGGCGAGCGCGGTCGTCGTCGTGGCGCCCGACCGGGACACCCCGGGGAACAGCGCGAGCACCTGGGCGACCCCGACCGCGATGCCGTGGCCGTAGCTCATCTGCTCGAAGGAGCGCTCCTTGCGCCCGAGGCGGTCGGCGAGCCCGAGCAGCAGGCCGAAGACGATCAGCACCACGGCGACGATCCAGAGCGACCGGAAGACCGTGCGGATGTACTCCTGGGCGAGGTAGCCGACCAGCACGATCGGGACCGTGCCGATGATGACCAGCCAGCCCATGCGCACGTCGGGGTCGGCCTTCGGGATCTTGCCCGTGACTCCCTGGAACCACTTGGTGAGGATGCGCGTGATGTCACGCCAGAAGTAGATGACGACGGCCAGCTCGGTGCCCAGCTGCGTGATCGCGGTGAACGTCGCGCCGGGGTCGAAGTCGGCGGCCGAGCCGGGCTCGGAGAAGAACAGGCCGACGAGCCGCAGGTGGGCGCTCGACGAGACGGGGAGGAACTCCGTGAGGCCCTGGACGAGGCCGAGCAGGAGTGCCTGGAGGAGATGCTCCACGCGGGGGCCCTTCTGGTGCGGGGGTGCTAGTACGTCGCCAGCAGGTCCCGGAGGACGCGACTCCCGAAGGATAGTGCGTCGAGCGGCACCCTCTCGTCGACGCCGTGGAACATGGCGGGGAAGTCCATCCCCTCGTCGAGCCGCAGCGGCGCGAAGCCGTAGCCCGCGATGCCGAGCAGGCTCAGGGCCTTGTTGTCGGTGCCGCCGGAGAGCAGGTAGGGCAGCACGGGGGCCCCGGGGTCGTGCCGCTCGAGCGTGCCCGTGATCGCCTCGACGAGGGGGCCCGAGAAGGGGGTCTCGAGGCCGATGTCGGTGTGCATCGTCTCGATCTCGACGTCGTCGCCGATCAGCGCGCGGACCTCGGCCAGCACGGCCTCCTCCTGGCCGGGCATGCAGCGGATGTCGACCAGCGCCTCCGCCGTGTCGGGCACCACGTTGTGCTTGTAGCCCGCGGTGAGCATCGTGGGGTTCGTGGTCGTCCGCAGCGACCCGCGGATGAAGCCGGCCGCCGTCCCGGTGTGCAGCACGAGCTCGTCGGGCGACGTCTGCTCGAGGTCGACGTCGAGGATGCGCGCCACCTCGGAGAGGAGCGCCGTGGTCGTGTCGGTGAGGGCGATGGGCCACTGCTGCCGGCCGAGCACCGCGACGGCCTCGGCCAGCCGCGTCACGGCGTTCGCGACGATCATCTGCGACCCGTGGCCGGCCGTGCCCCGGGTTCGGAGCTTGATCCAGATGAGGGCCTTCTCGCCTGTCTGCAGCAGGTACGAGCGCCGGCCGTCGATGAAGGTGGAGTACCCGCCGACCTCGCTGATCGCCTCCGTGGCGCCCTCGAAGACCTCGGGGTGCTCGGTCACCAGGAAGTGCGAGCCGAGGACTCCCCCGGCCTCCTCGTCGGCCAGGAACCCGACGACGAGGTCGCGGGCGGGTCGCTCACCGGCCCGGATGATGTCGCCGAGCGACGACAGCATCATGGCGTCCATGTTCTTCATGTCGACGGCGCCGCGGCCCCAGAGCATGCCGTCGCGGACGACGCCCGCGAACGGGTCGACCGACCAGTTCGCCGGGTCGGCGGGCACGACGTCGAGGTGCCCGTGCACGACGAGCCCCGGCTTGGAGCGGTCGGCCCCCTCGACCCGGGCGAGGACGCTCACGCGGCCGGGCTCGGACTCGAACACGAGCGGCTCCAGGTCGAGCGCCCGGAGCGCGTCGGCCACGTACTCGGCGGCGTCCGCCTCGCCGTTCGACCGACCGCCCCCGTAGTTCGACGTGTCGAACCGGATCAGGTCGCGCGCGATGGTCGCCGTCTCGTCGAGCTCGACCTCGCGGTCGGTCGTGGCGGGCTCGGACTCAGGGGTCGTCGTCATGCCGACCACGCTACCCGGAGCCCCCCTCCTGCCCGTGGTCATCGAGGCCCTCGGAGCCGTGCTAATGTTTCGTGGTCGGCTTCGGCAGGCACCATCCAGTCCGGGTGGCGGAAATGGCAGACGCGCTAGCTTGAGGTGCTAGTGCCCGTATAGGGCGTGGGGGTTCAAGTCCCCCCTCGGACACCGATCCTCGGATCGACACACTGGTTGAGACAGTGCAGCACCACGGCAAGGGCCCCGCTCCGGCGGGGCCCTTCGTCGTTCCCGGCCGTGCCTTCGCCTGCCATGTCGTTCCCGGCGGTGGCGTCGTGGGCGTCGTGGGCGGCGTCGGTCGTCGTCGTCCGGTTCCCGACCCCCCGCGCGGTCTACTGTCGCAGTCGACCGGACAGAGAGAGGGAACACGATGGAGTACACACGTCTCGGATCGAGCGGGCTGCAGGTCTCGGCCGTCGTCCTCGGCTGCATGAGCTACGGCGTCCCGGAGCGCGGCGCCCACCCGTGGAGCCTCCCCGAGGAGGAGTCCCGCCCGTTCATCCAGCGGGCGCTCGAGCAGGGCGTGACCACCTTCGACACCGCCGACGTCTACTCCGACGGCACGAGCGAGGAGATCGTCGGGCGCGCCCTCGCCGACTTCGCCCGCCGCGACGAGGTCGTCATCGCCACGAAGGTCTTCAACCGCATGCGCCCCGGCCCGAACGGCGCGGGGCTCTCGCGGGCCCACGTGATGAGCGCGATCGACGACAGCCTCCGCCGCCTCGGGACGGACCACGTCGACCTCTACCAGATCCACCGCTGGGACCCGGAGACCCCGATCGAGGAGACGATGGAGGCGCTGCACGACGTCGTGAAGTCGGGAAAGGCCCGCTACATCGGCGCCTCGAGCATGTGGGCGTGGCAGTTCGCCAAGGCGCAGCACACGGCCGACCTCGGCGGCTGGACGCGCTTCGTCTCCATGCAGGACCAGTACAGCCTCGTCCAGCGCGAGGAGGAGCGCGAGATGCACCCCCTCTGCCTCGACCAGGGCGTCGGGGTGATCCCCTGGTCGCCGCTGGCGCGGGGCAAGCTCACCCGGGACTGGGACGACACCACGGCCCGCACCGAGACCGACCAGTTCGGCGGCACCCTCTACCGCCAGCGAGAGGACGCCGACCGCCAGGTCGCCGCGGCCGTCGCGACGGTGGCGGAGGCGCGGGGCGTCTCCCGCGCACAGGTGGCCCTCGCCTGGGTCCGCCAGCAGGAGGTCGTCACCGCGCCCATCGTCGGCGCCACGAAGATGCAGCACCTCGACGACGCCGTCGCCTCGGTCGACCTGTGGCTGACCGACGACGAGCTCGACGCCCTCGAGTCGCCGTACGTCACGAGGGAGAACGAGGGCTTCTGACCCGCGCCGCCCCCACACGTCTAGTGTGAGCCGCACGCGGGCGACGACGCTCCGCGACCTGACAGAACGGAGGGCGCCAGCATGGGCACCGAGCACCACGGCAACGAGTCCGACCACCAGCACGAGGACCACGTCCACACCGAGCACGTCGAGACGACGATCACCGACGTCACGAGCGAGCAGGACGGCTCGTACGTCGACAGCGACATCCCCGCCGACGGCGGCGAGACCACCGGACCGCACGACGGCGAGGCCGACGGTTCGTACACCGACTCGGACAACCCGGCCGACCGCTGACGGTCCCCGGGGCGACGACCCGCGACTCCCCCGGGAGGGCGGGTCGTCGCCGCGTGTCTCTAGTACGGTCGACCCAGGGAGGAACACAACCATGACACAGCGAATCATCATCCTCGGCGGCGGCGCCGCCGGGCTCACCACGGCACTCGAGCTCCAGAAGCGCCAGCCGCCGCAGAGCGCCAGCATCACGCTGGTCGACCAGTCTCCGTACTATACGTACCAGCCCTTCCTGCCTGAGGTGGCCGGGGGCCACATCGCGCCGCGCGACGTCACCGTGCCGCTCCGCAAGGCGCTGAAGAAGACCAAGGTCGTCGAGGCCGCCGTGACGGCGCTCGACGCGAACTCGAAGACCATCACGGTCACGACCGCCGACGGCGTGGCCTCCGAGCTGCCCTACGACCAGCTCGTCGTCGCCCTCGGCGCCGTCACGCGCACCTTCCCCACGCCCGGCCTCGCCGAGAACGGCGTCGGATTCAAGAGCGTGGAGGAGGCCCAGTACGTCCGTGACCGCGTCCTCGGCAACATCGCCGAGGCGGCCTCCGTCCAGGACGCCGCGACCCGGCGCAAGCTGCTCACCGTCGTCTTCGTCGGCGGCGGCTACACCGGCGTCGAGGCCATGGCGGAGCTCGACGACGCGGCCAAGGCCGCCGTCGACGAGTACCCGACCCTGTCGCGCGACGAGCTCCGCTTCGTGCTCGTCGAGGCCCTCGACCGCGTCGCCCCCGAGGTCGGCCCCGAGCTCTCGAAGTGGACCCTCGGCCACCTGCGCGGCCGTGGCATCGACATCCGCCTCGGCACCACGATGCCGTCGTGCATCGACGGCGACGTCGTCCTCAGCGACGGCGAGACCATCCCCGCCGGCACGATCGTCTGGACGGCCGGCGTCAAGCCGAACCCCGTCGTCGCCGACCTCGGCCTGCCCCTCGGCCCGAAGGGCCACGTCGACGTCAAGGCGACCCTCCAGGTGCAGACCGACGACGGCCAGGTGCTCGACGGCATCTGGGCGCTCGGCGACGTCGCGCAGGTGCCCGACCTCCTCGCGGAGAAGCAGCCCGCGTTCTACCCGCCGAACGCGCAGAACGCCGTCCGCCAGGCCGTGACCGTGGCCGACAACGTGATCGCCGCCCTCTCGGGCGCCCCGCTCGCGGAGTACCGCCACGCGTCGGTCGGGACCGTCGCGAGCTACGGCATCGGCAAGGGCGCGGGCGTGCTCAAGGGCGTCAAGGTCAAGAACGTCGCGGCGTGGCTCGCCCACCGCGGCTACCACCTGTACGCGATGCCGACGGTCAACCGCAAGTGGCGCATCCTCACCGGCTGGGTCACCAACTTCGTCGGCGGGCGCGACCAGACGCCGCTCGTCGGCCTGGCCGACCCGCGCGCCGGGTTCCTCAAGGTGACCCCGGTCGTGGCGCCGAAGGGCGACGACGCGGGGGCGGGCTCGGCGAAGGCCAGCCCCGCGAAGGCCGCTCCGGCGAAGTAGTCGGTTCGCCCGCGGGCGACGAGGCAGACGACGGAGGCGCGTCCCGGGTGACCGGGGCGCGCCTCCGTCGTCGTGTCGGTCAGGCCAGGGCGGGGCGTGGCTCGCGCGGGATGCGGACGGCGGCCAGCGAGGCCGCCGCCAGTAGGAGCGCCGCTACGCCGAACGCGACGGGGAACGACGCCACGTCGACGAGCAGGCCCGCCACCAGGGGCCCGGCGATGGCCCCGACGTCGGAGCACATCGAGAAGATCGCGACCGGCCGGCCGCCGCGGGCGCCCGCGGCGTCGCCGACGAGGGCCGCCGGAGCCGTGCCCATGAAGGCCGTCGCCACGCCGTAGACGGCGAGGAGGGCGCCGAGCACGACGACGTGCGAGGCGAACGGAACCGCGGCGAGGCTGACGGCGGCGACCGCGAAGGAGCCGATCACGGCGGGGCGTCGCCCGACGGTGTCGACGAAGCGCGAGGCCGGCGCGAGCGCGACCGTCTGGGCGACGGCCGCGACGGCGAAGAGGACGCCCGTCCAGGCTGTCGGCCCGCGGAGCACCTCGACGACGAGCACGGGCACCAGGGCGCTCCGGACCCCGAGCGACGACCAGCCCTGCGCGAAGTTCGCGATGCAGGCGGCGCGGAACCGCACGTCGGCCAGCACGTCGCGGAGCGGGGTCGGCGGCTCCGCCTTCTCCGCGGCCGCGCCGCGCGGCACCGGCTTGAGCAGCACGACGCCGATCAGCCCGGCCACGGCGAGCGTCGCCGCGTAGAAGAAGAACGGGGCCGTGAGCGAGATCGTGGAGAGCACGCCGCCGATGGCCGGCCCGGCCATGCCCCCGACGAGGAAGCCGCCCTGGTAGAAGCCCACGGCGCGGGCCCGTCGGGTCGGCGGGGTCGACGCGAGCAGGAGGGTCATGGCGGAGATCGTGAACATCGCGGAGCCGATGCCGCCCAGGCCGCGCATCAGCAGGAGCTGGGGGTAGTCGGTGGCGAGGCCCGCGAGGGCGCTCGACAGGGCGACGATGCCGATGCCCACGCTGAGCACCACCCGCTCGCCGGCGAGGTCGAGCAGTCGGCCGACGAAGGGGCTCGCGACGAGGCGCATCAGGGCGAAGGCCGAGAGCACGGCGCCGACGAGCACGTGGTCGACGCCGAAGCTCTGCGCGTAGACGGGCAGCACCGGCACGACCACGCCGAAGCCGACCATGACGAAGAAGGCGATGACGCCGAGCACCACCACGTCGCGCCCGAGCCGCGGGCGGACCGTCGGCCTCGACTCGGCGGTGTCGTCGGCGGAGGCGTCGGCGGCGGTGCCCCGGGCCTCCGCCGGGTCGGAGGCGGCGGCGGGGTCGGTGGGGCGGGGCACGACTCCAGGGTACGGCCGGAGTGTGACGCCGTGTGTCGCGAGGGAGGCGGCCGCGGCCGTCGTCGACCACCATCGAGCCATGACTCGACGCATCCGGTTCAACGCCTTCGACATGAACTGCGTGGGGCACCAGTCCCCCGGGCTCTGGCGGCACCCTGACGACCGCTCGCCCGACTACACGAAGCTCAGCTACTGGACCTCCCTGGCGCGCCTCCTCGAGCGGGGCCGGTTCGACGGGCTGTTCATCGCCGACGTGCTCGGCACGTACGACGTCTACGGCGGCGACCACGACGCGGCCCTCCGCAACGGCACCCAGACGCCGGTGGGCGACCCGATCCTCCTCGTGTCGGCCATGGCCGCCGCGACGGAGCACCTGGGCTTCGGCATCACCGCCGGCACGGCCTACGAGCACCCGTACCCCTTCGCGCGCCGCATGTCGACGCTCGACCACCTCACCGAGGGCCGCGTCGGCTGGAACGTCGTGACCGGCTACCTGCCGAGCGCCGCCCGGAACATGGGCGCCGACGACCAGCTCGACCACGACACGCGCTACGACCAGGCCGACGAGTACCTCGAGGTGCTCTACAAGCTCTGGGAGGGCTCGTGGGAGGACGACGCCGTCGTCCGCGACCGCGAGACCGGCGTGTTCACCGACCCGAGCAAGGTGCACGACATCGGGCACGAGGGGACGTACTACAAGGTGCCCGGCATCCACGTCGCCGAGCCGAGCCCGCAGCGCACGCCGGTCATCTACCAGGCCGGCGCGTCGCCCCGGGGCATCGCCTTCGCGGCGGGCAACGCCGAGTCGATCTTCGTCGCGGCGCCGACGAAGGAGCGCCTCGCCGCGACCGTGACGAAGCTCCGCGACGCCCTCGAGGCGGCCGGGCGCGACCGGTACTCGGCGCGCATCTACACGCTGCTCACGATCATCACGGACGCGACGCCGGAGGCCGCGCGGGCGAAGCACGAGGAGTACCGCCGGTACGCCTCGCACGAGGGCGCCCTGACGCTGATGTCGGGCTGGATGGGCGTCGACCTGTCGAGCTACTCCCTGGACGACCCGGTCGGCGACGTCGAGAGCAACGCCATCCAGTCGGCGCTCGCGAACTTCCAGGCCCAGGAGGGCGACACCGGGAAGGAGTGGACGATCCGCGACATCGCCGAGGCAGCGGGCATCGGCGGGCTCGGGCCGCGCATCGTGGGGTCGGGCGAGGAGATCGCTGACCAGCTGCAGGAGTGGGTCGCCGAGACCGACGTCGACGGCTTCAACCTGGCCTACGCGATCACGCCCGGCACCTTCGAGGACATCGTCGAGCACGTCGTCCCCGTGCTCCAGGCGCGGGGCGTCTACCCGACCGAGTACGAGCCGGGCACTCTCCGCCAGAAGCTCTTCGGCCGGGGCGACCGGCTGCCCGCGGAGCACCACGGGTCGCGCTACAAGGTGGGGTCGCGAGCCGCCGCGGAGTGAGGCAGGGGCCCTCGGGAGGCGCGGTGCGGGACGTCCTGCACCGCGCCTCCGGCGTTGTCCCCCACATCGTTACACTCCGGTCGCCGCCCCTCCGGCCCACCCCCTCCTGACCGGGGCTTCTCCGACACTCGTTCGGTAACGACGACGCCGTCCGCACCCCGTCGGCGGCGCCCGTCACCGTGACAGCGACGGGCGTCGTGGTTATGGTCGTAGTCGTCCGCCCGGCTCAGCCGGGCGTTCGTGTGAACGGGACGACTACTGGTGACGAGGGGCGAGACGACATGGCGTGGGACTACGTGAGCGACAGGTGGGACCAGATCTGGTTCGCCTCCTGGCAGCACCTCTCGCTCGTGGTGCAGTGCCTCCTGCTCGCCGTGGTGATCGCCGTGACGGTGGCCGCCCTCGTGCACCGCGTGCCGTGGCTGCGCGGCCTCGCCAACGGCGTCTCGGCGGTCGGCCTCACGCTGCCCTCGTTCGCGGTCGTCGGCCTGCTCATCGCCCCGGTCGGCTTCGGCGTCCTGCCGACCGTCATCGTCGTGACGTTCTTCGCGACGCTGCCGATCCTCCGGAACGCCGTCGTGGGCCTCACCGAGGTCGACGACGCGATCGTGGAGTCGGCGCGCGGCATCGGCATGGGCCGGTTCCGCACGCTCGTCCAGGTGCAGCTGCCCCTGGCCTGGCCGATCATCCTCACCGGCGTGCGCGTCAGCGCCCAGATGGTGATGGGCATCGCGGCCGTGGCGGCGTACGCCCTCGGCCCCGGCCTCGGCGGCTTCATCTTCTCCGGGCTCTCCCGGCTCGGCGGCGCGAACGCGCTCGCCTCCGTGGTCACCGGGGTGGTGGGCGTCGTCGTCCTCGCCCTCGTGCTCGACCTCCTCCTCGTCGGCCTCGGCCGCCTGACCATCCCGAGAGGCATCCGTGTCCAGAACTGACTCCCCCGCCGCCGCGACCGCCGACTCCGGCGTCTCCGGCCGCAGCATCCTCCTCGACACCGTCACGAAGCGCTACCCGGGGCAGTCCGCCCCCGCGGTCGACGGCATCACGCTCGAGATCCCGGCCGGCAAGATCGTCATGCTCGTCGGCCCGTCGGGCTGCGGCAAGACGACGACGCTGAAGATGATCAACCGCCTCATCGAGCCGACCGAGGGCCGCATCGTCCTCGGCGACGACGACGTGACGAGCATCGACGGCGACGAGCTGCGCCGGCGCATCGGCTACGTGATCCAGGCCGGCGGGCTCTTCCCGCACATGACGGTCGCGGCCAACATCGCCATCGTGCCGAAGATGCTGGGCTGGAGCAGGGAGCGCGTGGCCGCGCGCGTCGACGAGCTGCTCGAGCTCGTGTCGCTCGACCCCGACACCTACCGCGACCGCTACCCGAAGGAGCTCTCCGGCGGCCAGCAGCAGCGCGTCGGCGTGGCCCGTGCCCTCGCGGCCGACCCGCCCGTGCTCCTCATGGACGAGCCCTTCGGCGCGGTCGACCCGATCACGCGGCAGCGCCTCCAGGACGAGCTGCTGCGGATCCAGGAGGAGCTGCAGAAGACCATCGTCATCGTCACGCACGACTTCGACGAGGCCGTGAAGCTCGGCGACTGGATCGTGATCTTCTCCGAGGGTGCCCACATCGTGCAGTACGACACCCCCGAGCGGATCCTCGCCGAGCCCGCGAACGAGTTCGTCGAGAACTTCATCGGCTCCGGGGCGGGTCTCAAGCAGCTGACCCTCGCCCGCGTGGGCGACGTCGACCTGGCGGAGGCGGTGGTCGCGCGCCCCGGGGAGCCCGGTGTCGAGGTCGTCGCCCGCGTCGAGGCCGCCGGGCACGCGCACGCCGTCGTCGTCGACGAGCGCGACCGGCCCGTGAGCTGGCCCTCCCTGAGGCAGCTGCGGCGGGTCGACGTCGTCCCGGCGACGCCCGACGCCGACCTGCCCGTGGTCGGCAGCGGCGCCACCCTCAACGACGCGCTCGACACGATGCTCGTCTCGAGCGCGGGGGCGGCCCTCGTCACCGGTCGTCGTGACGCGTTCGTCGGCGTCATCACCGTGGAGGTCGTCATGGACGCCATCACCCGGGCCAGGAAGGCCGCGGCGATCGCCGCGACCGACGCGCCGGTCGGCACGAACACCGGGCCGCTCTCCGTCCTCCCCGAGCCGGTCGCCGGGGGCACCGGCAGCGGCAGGGGCTCGGCCGGGTCGGAGACCGACGTGGCCGCCCCGCGGGACGTCGCGTGAGCGCCGCCGTGGAGCCCGCCGTGGCCGCCCCGGCCCGGCCGGAGCGACGTCGCCCCGCCCGCCCGGGGCTGCTCGGCCTCGTCGTCCAGCCGGTCGCCGTGCTCCTCGCCCTCGGGGCGTTCGTCGTGTGGCTCACGACCGCCGACCTCACCACGGCGGAGCGCACGACGCTGAACCCCTCCGACCTCCTCGGCTACACCGGCGAGCACCTGGCGCTGACCTTCGTCTCGGCCGTGATCGTGCTCGTGATCGCCGTGCCGCTCGGCGTCGTGCTGACCCGCGGGCCGTTCCGCCGGGTCTCGGGCCCGATCCTGGCCATCGCGAACTTCGGCCAGGCCGCGCCGGCCATCGGCCTCGTCGTGCTCCTGGCGTTCTGGCTGGGCTTCTCGTTCTGGGCCGCCGTGGTCGCGCTCGTCCTCTACGCGATGCTGCCCGTGCTCCGCAACACGATGATCGGGCTGCAGAGCGTCGACGGCCGTCTGGTCGAGGCGGGCCGCGGCATGGGCATGTCGTCGCTCGCCGTGCTGTTCCGGGTCGAGCTGCCCCTGGCCGTCCCGGTCATGCTCTCGGGCATCCGGACGGCGCTCGTCCTGCTGGTCGGCTCCGCCGCCCTCGCCACCTTCATCGGCGCCGGCGGCCTCGGCCTGCTGATCACGACCGGCGTCAACCTCTTCCTGCCCCGGGTCCTCGTCTCGGGCGCCCTGCTGATCGCCCTCCTGGCGCTCCTGATCGACTGGCTCGGCCGCGTCGTCGAGCACGTCGCCCGTCCGAAGGGACTCTGATGACGACCACCGCGACCCCGCGCCGCCGACTGCGCCGCGCCTCCCTCACGGCCCTCGTGGCCGCCTCCTCGACGGCCCTCCTCGCCGGCTGCGGCCTGCAGCCGGCCACCGCCTTCGTGCCCGCCGTCGCGCCGGGCTCGATCGAGGCGATCGAAGGGCTGCCCGACGACGCCTCGCTGACCGTCACGACGAAGAACTTCACCGAGCAGCTCATCCTCGGCAAGATCGCCGTCCTCGCCGCGAAGGCGGCGGGGTTCGACGTCACCGACATGACGAACGTGCCCGGCAGCGTGGCCGTGCGCCAGCTGATGCTCGACGGCGACGCCGACATGACCTACGAGTACACCGGCACGGCGTGGCTCACCTACCTCGGCGAGGCGGCGGGGATCCCCGACCAGGAGGAGCAGTACTTCGCCGTGCGCGACGCGGACGTGGCGAACGGCCTCGTGTGGCTCCCGCCGGCTCCGCTGAACAACACGTACGCGATGGCCGTCCGCTCGGAGGCGGTGCCCGAGCTGGGCGACGTCGACTCGCTGAGCGACATCGCGGCCCTGCCCGTCGAGCAGCGGACCTTCTGCGTCGAGGCCGAGTTCAACTCGCGGGCCGACGGCTTCGCGCCGATGCTCGAGCGCTACGGCCTGGAGCTGGGCGCGGCCGACGGCGTGCCGACGAGCAACGTCAGCATCCTCGACACGGGCACCGTCTACGAGGCCACGGACCGTGGTCGCTGCAACTTCGGCGAGGTGTTCACCACCGACGGCCGCATCGACTCGCTCGACCTCGCGGTGCTCGACGACGACCAGGGCTTCTTCCCCGCGTACAACGTCGCGCCCGTCTTCTCGGCGGAGGCGCTGGAGGAGACCCCGGAGCTCGCCGACGTGTTCGACGCCATCTCGCCGTCGCTCACGGACGAGGAGCTCCGGACCCTCAACCGCCGCGTGGACGTGGAGGGCGAGGAGCCCGCCGACGTGGCCTTCGACTGGATGGTCGAGAAGGGCTTCGTCACGCGGCCCTGAGGCCGACCGCGTCGCCGGGGAGGGACCGCGCCGTCCCTCCCCAGGGGGCTCCCGCCCGGGCCGGAGGGGCCGGGCTGGGGAGAACGGCAGTGTCGGCCTGCTCCCCCGCGAGGCTGTGCCCATGACCGACACCGCCAGCCCCGCCCTCGACCTCCACCGGCCCCTCCGGACGACGCCCGACCTGCACCGTCTGCTCACGCACTTCTTCCCGGTGGCCATCCGGCGTCAGCTCTGGACCCTCTTCCTCGACGCCGCCGACGCCCCGCTGCCGGTCGTCGTGCCCCTGGAGGGCATCCCGCTCCGGCCCGCCGCCGAGGCCGTGGGCCGGTGGGCGGACGCCGTCGAGGCCGTGGCGCGCGAGTTCGGGGCGTCGCGCGTGGTCTTCGTCGTCGAGCGGACCGGGAGCCGCGCGGTCAGGGCCTCCGACACTGCGTGGCGGGACGCCCTGCTCCGGAGCCTCGACGACCGCCCCTGCGGCGTCCGTGCGGTCGCGACCTGCACCGACGACGGGGTCGACGTGCTGACCGACGTCGGAGCGTCCGAGACGGCCCCGACGGGCGTGCCCGCCCCGGCGTCGGCGATGGCGGCCCTCGCCGTCGCGCCCGCCGGTCAGGCGTCGCCGAGCCGCCGGGCGGCCTCGGAGCGCGTGGCGGTCCGCTGACCGCGGTCGCGGTCCAGGTGCCGCCACCACGCCGCCTCGGCGAGCTCGGCGGCCGTGTAGACCCCCAGCGACTCGTCGCCGGCCCGGTCGACCGACCACCGGGTCAGGCGCCAGCCACCGCCGAACCTCTCGACGACGGCTTCGGGAGGCGCCTCCGGCGAGGCACGGACGAGCAGTCGGTCGTCGTCGGCGCGGTCGAGCATCCTCCGATGCTACCGACGCGGCCGGTCAGGCGAGCGCGATCGGGAAGAGCGACCGCGGGTCCTGCGCGAGGGCGGGTCGGGGCAGCTCGGACCGGCTGAGCGAGGAGTCGTCGAAGGCGACCCGGCGCAGGAGCACGGGCGCCCGGTCGTCGTCGAGGGCCGAGACGACCTCCCCCACCACGCGACCACGGCGGAACGACTGCTGTGCGCGATCCGGCACGAGCAGCTCGGACCCGTCGGGAAGGGTCGTGAAGCGCTCGACCTGGGCCTGCCAGACGGCACCGACCTTGCCGCGGGGCGACGACTCGGCGAGGGTCACGACGCCGGCGTCGACCCAGTCGTCGTGCTGCCGGGCGGTGAGCGGCCTGACGACCCAGGCTCGGCGCTCGGCCGTCAGCGCCGGCTCGTCCGACGGGAGCGGCGCCGCCGGGTCGGCCGGGGGCCACACGTAGTCGAGGTCGTCGGGCACGTCGGGGAACCGCGCGCGGTACCAGTCGGGCTGCTTCTGCACGAGCTTCGAGCGGTGGCTGCGGTGCACCGACTCGTCACCGAGCCACGGGGGCAGCTCGAGCGACGCGAACGGGACGCCGTCGACCTCGGGGGCGAACTCCGCGATCTGCGGCCGGACGGTGTCGGCGTGGCCCTGGGCGAGCCACTCGTCGGTGATGGCGAGGGAGTACGAGGTCAGGGCGGGCAGGTGGCCGCGCCACATGGCGATGGCCGGGTGGCTCTGCCAGCCGTAGCCGGGCAGGGTGACGGCCCGCAGCACCTGCAGCGCCTCGACCCGCTGCTTGCCCAGCCGGGCCTGGTCGAGGCTCCTGGCGGTCTCGACGGGATCGGGCCAGGGGAGGAACGTCTGCACCCGCCCCACGCTAGGCGCGCCCCGGCGAGGGCGGCCGGGTGCGGGTCGGGCAGCGCTACTTGCGGTTGCCGATCCGCCCGCGCAGGACGTCGATGCGCTTCTGGATCTGCTCCGTGCTGGCCTGAGCGACCGCCGGCCCGCCGCTGATCCGGCGGAGGTCGGCGTGGATGAGGCCGTGCGGCTCGGCGGAGTGCCGCGACCAGATCGAGACGAGGCGGCTGAGCTCCTGCCGCTGCTCCTTGATGGTCTGGTACATCGGCCGCGCCTCCTCGACCGGCGCCGTCGTGGGCATGCCGTTCTTGGCCGAGCGCTTGGCCTGCTTCGCCTGGCGCTGCCGCAGCAGTGCTCGCACCTCGTCGGGCTCGAGCAGCCCGGGGATGCCGATGAAGTCGAGCTCCTCCAGGCTGCCGATCTCGCCGCCGGTGCCGAACTCGCCGCCGTCGTAGAGCACGCGGTCGAACGAGGCCTGCGAGTCGAGCGCCTCGAACGGCTGCTGCTCGAGCAGGCTCGAGGCCTTCTCCTCGCGGTTCGCGGCCGCCATCATGTCGTCCTCGGGCGCGAAGATGCCGTCGTCCGCGGTCTCCGGCCGGTCGAGCGCGTGGTCGCGCTCGAGCTCGAGCTGCCCCGCGAGGGCCATCAGGCTGGGCACGCTCGGCAGGAAGATCGACGCGGTCTCACCCCGTCGCCGGGCCCGGACGAACCGGCCGACGACCTGGGCGAAGAAGAGGGGGGTGGAGGCGCTGGTCGCGTAGACCCCGACCGCGAGCCGCGGGACGTCGACGCCCTCGGACACCATGCGCACCGCGACCATCCAGCGCGCGTCGCCGTCCGAGAACGCCTGGATGCGGTCGGAGGCGGCCTTCTCGTCGGAGAGCACCACGGTGGGCCGCTCACCGGTCAGCTTCTGCAGCACCGCGGCGTACTGCCGGGCGGCGGTGTGGTCGGTCGCGATGACGAGGCCGCCCGCGTCGGGGACGCCTCGGCGGACCTCGGTGAGGCGCTTGTCGGCGGCGGACAGCACGGCGGGGATCCAGTCGCCCTGGGGCGAGAGGGCGGTGCGCCACGCCTGGGCCGTGATGTCCTTCGTGACGGCCTCGCCGAGGGAGGCGCTCATCTCGTCGCCCATCCGGGTGCGCCAGCGCATCTGGCCCGCGTAGGCCATGAAGAGCACGGGCCGCACCACCCCGTCGGCCAGGGCACGGCCGTAGCCGTAGGCGTAGTCGGACTTCGACGTGCGGATGCCGTGCTCGTCGGGGGCGTACGTGACGAACGGGATGGGCGCGGTGTCGGAGCGGAAGGGCGTCCCCGTCAACGACAGCCGGCGGGTCGCCTGGCCGTAGGCCTCGCGGATCCCGTCGCCCCAGCTGAG
Organism: Frigoribacterium sp. NBH87; assembly: GCF_014217665.1. Taxonomy (NCBI): domain Bacteria; kingdom Bacillati; phylum Actinomycetota; class Actinomycetes; order Micrococcales; family Microbacteriaceae; genus Frigoribacterium; species Frigoribacterium sp. NBH87. The sequence continues at coordinate 452,580 of NZ_CP043650.1, read as the reverse complement.
CGCGTCGCCGCCGTGGTGCACCTCGTCGAGGATGACGAGCGTGCGGCCCGCCGCCGTCATCGCCGCGTGCACCTGCGGGTTCATGCCGACCTGCGCGTAGGTGACGGCGACGCCGTGGTAGTGCCGCCCGAACGTGACGTCGGCGTTCTTGAACATCGGGTCGAGGCGCAGGTTCACCCGGTCGGCCGCGTCGGCCCACTGCCGCTTGAGGTGCTCGGTCGGCGCGACGACCACGACGCGGTCGATCTCGCCGCGCGAGAGCAGCTCAGTGGCGAGCCGCAGGGCGAAGGTCGTCTTGCCGGCGCCGGGGGTGGCCGCCGCGAGGAAGTCGCGGGGCGAGGTCGCGAAGTACTGCTCGAGGGCCTCGGCCTGCCAGGCGCGCAGCTTGCTGGCCGTGCCCCAGGCAGCCCGCTCGGGGAAAGCCGGCGAGAGGTGCTCGGCGGCCGAGTTGCCGGCCGTCGCGCCGACCTCGCCCAGGTCGAGCTCGTCGTGCTGGCCGGTGTCGTCACCCCCGGCCGGGTCGGTTGCGCTAGCTGTGCTCACTCGACCCGATCTTACTCGCCGTGGCCGGGGTGGTCGGGCCGCGGGGCCGGTCGACGGGGCCCGTGGCCCGCGGGCCCGGGCGCGTCGCGGCCCTCGCCGGACGAGGCGCCGCGCCGCGGCGCCCGCGCGTCGGCGCCCGTGTCGGGGCCCGAGAGCCCGTCACGTCGACGCGCGCCGAGGAGGGAGGCCGGGGTGAGCATGGTCGAGCCGAACTTGGCCCGCAGGGCGTCCATCGTCGACTCGGCCTCGCGCCAGCCCGCGTCGTCGTCCCACAGGGCGAGCGAGCCGCCCCCTCCCCCGGCGCCGAGCTGCTCGACGCGGACGCCGACCAGCCGGATGCGCTCGTGCTGCTTGCCCGTGGTCTCGTACACCGAGCGCACCTCGTCGTAGATGCGGCGACCGAGGTCGGTCGGGTCGGCGAGCGTGCGCGACCGGGTGATCGTGGTGAAGTCGGACGTGCGGAGCTTGAGCACGACGGTGCGGCCGCTCAGCCCGGCGTCGCGCAGCCGCGACCCGACGCGGTCGCTGAGCCTCAGCAGCTCGCGGCGGATGACCTCGGGGTCGACGACGTCGGTCGAGAACGTCACCTCGTGCCCGACGCTCTTCTCCTCGGTGCCCGTGGTGACCACACGCGGGTCGCGGCCCCACGCGAGGTCCTGCAGCTTGGCGCCGGCCGCGGGCCCGACGGCCCGGACGAGGGTGTCGAGCGACGCGGTGGCGACGTCGCCGACGGTGCGCAGCCCCAGGTTGCCCAGGACCTCCTCGGTCTTGCCGCCGACGCCCCACAGGGCACTGATCGGTCTGGGGTGCAGGAAGGCGACGGTCTGGTCGTGCGGCACCACGAGGATGCCGTCGGGCTTCGCCACGCTGGAGGCGAGCTTCGCGACGAACTTCGTGGACGCCGCCCCGACGCTGCAGCGCAGGCCCGTCTCGGCGTGCACGCGCCGGCGGAGCTCGGTGCCGATGGCGAACGGAGACCCCATGAGCCGGACGGCGCCGGAGACGTCGAGGAAGGCCTCGTCGATGCCGAGTCGTTCGACCCGCGGCGTGACGTCGTCGAACATCGACATCACCCGACGCGACCAGTACCGGTACTTCTCGAAGTGCGGCTCGAGCACGACGGCCTGGGGGCACCGGCGCAGGGCGATCGCCATCGGCATCGCCGAGTTCACCCCGAACTTGCGGGCCTCGTAGGTGGCGGCCGTGACGACCGAGCGGTCGGACCTCTGGCCGATCACGACCGGCAGGCCCCGGAGATCGGGCCGGTCGAGCAGCTCGACGGAGGCGAAGAAGGCGTCCATGTCGACGTGCAGGATCGGGGCCGACACGTCGTCGGTGGGGACGGTGGTGACCAGCCGCCCGCTGCCGTCCTGTTTGCTCACCCGAGCATCCTCACACGCACCACCGACAGCGTCGGGCGGCGGGCGCCTCCCCGGCTGTCCGGCCGTCGTCCACGACCGGTCCGCCCGGTCGCCCGCGTGGTCAGTGGTCGGGGCCGAGGAGCCAGTTCGCGACCGTCGCGTGGGCGGAGTCCGTGCTCGACGGGTGGAACCGCCCGGCCAGCACGTCGCGCTGCAGCCGCCCCAGCTCGCTCGACGAGCGGAACGACGCCCCGCCCGCGACCGCGACAGCCTGGTCCACGACGGCCCGGGCGGTCTCGGTGACACGGGTCTTGAGCCCGACGACGATCGCCGACCAGGCGGCCCCGTGGTCGACGAGCCCGTCGACGTCGCGGGCCACCGCGTCGACCTGGGGCTCGATGCCCTGGAGCAGCACGGCCGCGTCGGCGACGCGCCAGCGGACCAGCGGGTCGTGGGAGCGCGGAGCGCCGCCGGCCCGGTGCGAGCGCCCGGCGGTCGCGCTCTCGACCGCGAGCTCGACGGCCCGGCGGGCGACGCCGCGGTACACGGCGGCGACGAGGGTCTCGAAGACGGCGAAGATCGCGAAGACCAGCGGGTCGCCGCTCGGCCCGACGGGCAGCACGCGCACCACGCGCTCGGCGGGCACCTCGACGCCCTCGAGGCGGGTGCTGTGGCTCTGCGTCGCCCGCATGCCGATCGTGTCCCAGTCCTCGAGCGACGAGTGGCCGGGCTGGTCGCGGTGGACGAAGCCGTGCACGAGCACGGGGGCCTCGGGGTCCGTGTCGTCGCGCCCGAAGACGCCGAGGCGCGTCCAGACCGGGGAGAGCGAGGTGGACGACTTCACGCCGGTGAAGCGCCAGCCGCCGTCGCCCGTCGGCTCCGCCCGGGTGAGCGAGTCGAAGAGCACGGCGTCGTTGCCCGGCTCGCTGACGCCGAACGCGAAGACCTCGCCCCGGGCCGCGTCGTCGAGCACGAGGTCGAGCGACCGGTCGCCGCGGGCCGCGAGCACCGCGGCGCAGCCCGTCCAGACCAGGTGCATGCCGACGGCCAGCGCGGTGGCCGGGGCGGCGGCGGCGAGGCGGGACTGCGCGGCGGCGACGCGTTCGAGCCCCCAGCCCGCGCCTCCCTGCTCCGGGGGCACGAACGCGCGGAGGTACCCGCGCTCGCGCAGCTCGGCGAGGTCGTCGTGCGGGAAGGTGCCCTCCCGGTCGAGGCCGGCGGCGCGGGCCCGGAAGCGCTCGAGGAGGTCGTCCGGCAGCATGTCCTCGGGGCTCGTCTGCGGGGGGCTCGTCTCCTCGGGGCTCTCCTCCGTGGGGCTGGAGGCGGTCGAGGTCGGCGGGGTGGTCGGGGTCACGGGGTCGAGGCTAGCCACGCGCGGCCCCGGGCGTCAGTCCCTCGGCCCGCCGGAGGGCGGGCGGTAACGTGGAGGCCATGACTCAGCAGCACCCGTGGTCGCGCTACGTAGCGATCGGCGACTCGTTCACGGAGGGCATCGGCGACCCGGAGGAGCGCTCCCCGGGCGGCCACCGGGGCTGGGCCGACCGCGTCGCCGAGGTGCTCGGGGCGTCGACGGAGGACTTCGCCTACGCGAACCTGGCGGTGCGCGGGCGCCTGCTGCAGCAGATCATCGACGAGCAGGCCGAGGCCGCCCTCGCTCTCCGGCCCGACCTGATCTCGGTGTCGGCGGGAGGCAACGACATCATCCGCCCCGGCACCGACCCGGACGCCGTCGCCGCCGGCTTCGAGGGCCTCGTCGAGACGCTGGGGTCGCAGGGAGCCACGGTCGTCGTCTTCACCGGCCCCGACATCGGCCTCACGCCCGTGCTCGGCCGCCTGCGGGGCAAGGTCGCCATCTACAACGAGCACGTGCACGCCATCGCCCTCCGGCACGACGCGGTCGTGGCGGACATGTGGGCCCTCCGTCAGCTCGGCGACCCCCGCATGTGGGCGCCCGACCGTCTGCACTTCAGCCCGCTCGGCCACCACACCATCGCCCGCGCCGTGCTGCAGGCCCTCGCGGTGGAGAACGACCTCGAGCCCTGGCGCACCGAGCCGCTGCCGCCTCGACCGTGGCGGCAGGCTCGGACGGAGGACCGCCGGTGGGCCCGGGAGTACCTCGTGCCGTGGGTCGTCCGGCGCCTCCGCCACCAGTCGTCCGGCGACGGCGTGCAGCCCAAGCGGCCCGAGGCCGCGTCGGTGCTGTACCGCGACGAGCCCTAGCCCGCCGCCAGCACCTCGTCGGGGTGGGTCAGCCGCCACCACGCGTCCGGCTCGGCGAGGGCCCGGTCGAGCACCAGCGGCACGTCGACCTCCTCGTCGCCGATCTGGAACCGCACCCGGCCCACGTCGTCGCCCGCCGCCCCCGTCGTCACCGACTCGGTCTCGATCGAGGCCGTCACCGTCACGTCGCCCCAGACGAGACGGCTCGCGTCCGTCGCGGCGACGGCCTCGGTGCCCGCCCCCCAGGGCAGCTCGTACGACGCCCAGACGTCGCCGGCCGTCGTGGCCGTGACGGTCTGGAACGCGCCGGAGACGCTCGTGAGCAGCCGCTGCACGTCGGCGTCGAGGGAGTCGTGGTCGACGCCGCCGAGCATGACCCCGACGACCGTGACGGGCTCCCCCGCGATCGTGTAGTCGGCGGCGAAGAGCAGGCAGGCGCCGGCCTCGTCGAGGGTGCCCGTCTTGATGCCGACGACGCCGTCGAGCCCGAGCAGCTCGTTCGAGTTCTCGATGACGCCGACGCCCGGCACGGTCGTCGTCGGGGTCGCCACGATCGCGGCGACCTCGGGCTCGGCCAGGGCGATCTCGCCGAGCCGCACGAGGTCGGTCGCCGTGCTCGTGTTCGACGGCGACATGCCGGTCGGCTCGACGAGCGTGGTCGAGGTGAGGCCGTTCTCGGCGAGCCAGGCCGTCGCGGCGGCGACGAAGCCGGCCGTGTCGCCGAACGCCCACCGGGCCAGGGCGTCGGCGTAGTTGTTGGCCGACTCGATCAGCGACACCTGCAGCATCTGCTTCTCGGTCAGCTGCTGGCCGAGGGTCATCGGCGCCACCTTGCCGTCCTGCGACCGGTAGGCCTCGTACAGGGCGACGTCGTCGGCGTCGAGGGTCAGCGACGGACCGTCGCCCCCGTCGAGCGGCCGGGCGTCGAGCACGACGAGGGCGGTGACGACCTTGCTGATGCTCGCGATCGGCAGGGGCGTGGTCGATCCGCTCGTCGTCAGGCTCTCGTCCCACCCGACGGCCTGCACGGCGGTCGCGCCGTAGCTCGGGAACGTCAGCTGGGCCCCCGGCTGGGCCGGCGCCGTCCACTCCGCCGCCGCGGCCGTCGCCGGGGCGAGGGGGGCGAGCAGGACGACGGGCACGTAGACGAGCGCGGCCAGCACGACCACGAGGGCGCCCGCGACCACGGCCCGGACGCCGTGTCGGCGACGTCGGGCCGGTCGGGCGCCGCGGCTCACGCGGCGTCCGCCCCGGCGGCGGAGGCGGGGGCCGGCACGCGCAGGGCCCAGAGCGCCACCGCGCTGGCGGCGGCGACGTTCAGGCTGTCGACCCCGTGCAGCATGGGGATGGTGACCACGCGGTCGGAGGCGCGCAGCGCGGCCGGGCTGAGCCCGTCGCCCTCCGTGCCGAGCACGAGCGCCACCCGCTCCGGGGGCGCCGCGGCGTACTCGTCGAGCGCGACGGCGTCGTCGGAGAGGGCCAGGGCCGCCACCTCGAAGCCGGAGGCGCGGAGCAGGTCCGCGCCCTCGGGCCAGTCGGGCAGGCGCGTCCACGGCACCTGCAGCACCGTCCCCATGCTCACGCGGACGCTCCGGCGGTAGAGCGGGTCGGCGCACCGCGGCGTCACGAGGACGGCGTCGGCCCCGAGCCCCGCCACGGCCCGGAAGATCGCGCCCACGTTCGTGTGGTCGACGATGTCCTCGAGCACCACGACCCGACGAGCGCCCTCGATCACCGACTCGACCGACGGGAGCACGGGCCGGTGCATGGCCGCCAGCGCGCCCCGGTGCAGGTGGTAGCCGGTCAGGGTCTCGAGCAGCGCCGCGTCGCCCACGAAGATCTCGCCGTCGTGGTCGGCGACGAGCGGCTCGATGTCGGCGAGCCAGCGCTCGGTCATCAGCACCGAGCGCGGCAAGTGCCCGGCCCGCAGCGCCCGCTCGATCACCTTCGACGACTCGGCGATGTAGAGGCCGCCCTCGGGCTCGGTGACGCGGCGGAGCGCGACGTCGGTGAGCCTCGCGTAGTCGGCGAGGGCGTCGTGGTCGAGGTCGGTGATGCGGGTGATGCGCACGGCGCTCCAGGGGGCGGCGCCCGGTCGGTCGACCGACGAGGACGGGAGGGGCAGAGACGACGTCTAGGCTAACGTCACGCACCCGAAGGAGCACCGCCCGTGTCGAACGCCACGCCCCCGTCACTCGACGCGGCCGCCCTCGACGAGGCGGTCGCCCTCCTCGGCGGGCGCACGGTCGCCGTGCTGACCGGCGCCGGCGTGAGCACCGACTCCGGCATCCCCGACTACCGGGGCGAGGGCGCCCCGGTGCGCAACCCGATGACCTTCCAGCAGTTCCTGTCGGGCGAGCGCTACCGCAAGCGCTACTGGGCCGGCAGCCACCTCGGCTGGCGGTCGTTCCGCGCGGCGACGCCCAACGAGGGCCACCGCGCCCTGGCGCAGCTCGAGGCGGCCGGCGTCACGAACGGCGTCGTGACGCAGAACGTCGACGCCCTGCACGAGCGGGCGGGCTCCCGTCGCGTGGTCGACCTGCACGGCACCGTCGACCGGGTCGTCTGCCTCACCTGCGGCCAGTCGTTCGCCCGTGACGTGGTCGCCGCCCGCCTCTCCGCGGCGAACCCCTGGCTCGACGAGCCGGAGAGCGTCCGCCTGGCGCCCGACGGCGACGTCGAGGTCGCCGACATCGACGCCTTCATCGTGCCGGAGTGCACCGTGTGCGGGGGCATGCTCAAGCCCGACGTCGTGTTCTTCGGCGAGTTCGTGCCCGTGGAGCGGTTCGCCGAGGCGCGCTCGCTCGTCGTCGGCGCCGACGCGCTGCTCATCGCCGGGTCGTCGCTGGTCGTCAACTCGGGCATCCGCCTGCTCGACCAGGCGACCCGCCGCAAGATGCCGGTCGTCGTGGTGAACCGCGGGGTCACGAAGGGCGACCCCCGGGCCACGGTTAAGATCGACGCGGGCACGTCGGAGACGCTGACGGCCCTGGCGCGCCGCCTCTCCTGACGCGGGCGCCGACCCGGAGGCCACCATGACGCTGCTCTACCTCGTCCGCCACGGCGAGACGGACTGGAACCGCGCCCGGCGCATCCAGGGCGCCACCGACATCCCCCTCAACGACCTCGGCCGCCGTCAGGCCGCCGAGGCGGGCGACCTGCTCGCACGCCGCACCGTCTCCGCCGTCGTCGCCAGCCCGCTGAGCCGCGCCGCCGAGACCGGGGCCATCATCGCCGCGCGTCTCGGGCTGGCCGCCCCCGAGCACGTCGCGGACCTCGCCGAGCGACGCTACGGCGAGGCCGAGGGCCTCACCGGCTCCGAGGTCGAGGAGAGGTTCCCGGCCGGCACCCGCGTGCCCGGGCGAGAGAGCCGTCGCGAGCTGCTCGCCCGCGTGCTCCCCGCCCTCGTCGAGGCCGCGGGTCGGAGCGAGGGAGGCGCGGTGGTCGTCGCGACGCACGGCGCCGTCATCAGGGCGGTCGTCAACCACGTCTCGAGCGACGAGCCCGCGGACCTGGGCGTGCCGATCCGCAACGGGTCGATCCACTCCTTCGAGCTCGTCGAGGGCGGCCTCCAGCTGCGGACCTTCGACGACCCGGTCGAGGAGGAGTCCGAGCGCGCGGGGCGCTACGCCTTCGAGTACCAGAACGCCCTCGAGGGGCCGGCCGACGAGGCCTGAGCGACGAGGCCTGAGCGACGAGGTCTGAGCGACGAGGCCCCGCCGACGACGCCCGACCGACGAGGCCCGCGGCGCCGCGGTCAGAACGGCAGGTCGGTGCTGCCCGGCTCGACGATCAGCAGGCCGGTGACGCGGCCCTGCCCGTCGAACGCCGCACGCCCCGTCCACTCCCCCGCCTCGTGCACGAGGGTCGTCTGCACGACCGTGCCGGTCGAGCGCGACGCCAGGAGGCGGGCGAGGGCGTTCCGGCCGTCGCGCGTCGTGGCCGTCGTGTCGCGCAGGGCGCGCAGGGGGCCGGTCGTGGCCACGACCTGCTTCCACACGCCGTCGAGCCGCTCGGGGGTCAGGGCGCGGGCCGTGCCGGGCGTCATGCGCGACCGCACCGCGGCCACGTCGTCGTCGGCGAGGAGGCGGAAGAGCTCCTCGGTGCGGGCTCCGAGGTCGGTCGGCGTCGCGGTCATGCAGCGATGCTACGAGCCCGCACGGCGAGGCGACATCCGTCGTGCGACGGAGGTCAGCGGCTCGACGACCCGGCCACGCGCTCGAGCAGGTCGAGGAGCACGTCGGCCGACCGGCGCCAGCTGAACCGGTCGGCCTGGCGGCGCGACGCCGCCGACCGCGCCTCCCACTCGCCCTCCAGGCGCCGCACGGCCGCCGCCGCCGAGGCGGGCGACCCCACGTCGAAGAAGAGCGCCGCGTCGCCGCCGATCTCGCGGAAGATCGGGATGTCGCTCACCACCGCGGGCGTGCCGAGGGCCATGCCCTCGACGAGGGGGATGCCGAAGCCCTCGGCGCGGGACGCCGTGACGACCGCCGTGGCCGAGAGCAGCACCTCCCGGTACTCCTCGTCGCTGGCCCCGTCGTGGAAGACGAGCGAGCCGGCCGGGGCGAGCGCGACGAGCGCGGCTCGCTCGCGGTCGGAGACCCGGCTCATCAGGTGGAGGCGTGCGCCGTCGAGCAGCGGCAGGGCGCGCACCAGCGTCGCGACGTCCTTGTAGGGCATGAACGACCCCATGTAGACGAGCTCGCGGCCGGCGGGGCGGCTCCGCTCCGGGGCGGCGTCGACCGGGTCGGCGGCGTTCGTCACGACCGTGACGGGGCGGCGCGTCAGCCCGTGGCGGGCGATCTCGGCCTTCGTCGTCTCGCTCACGGTCACGACCGCGTCGGCCCGGTCGAGCAGCAGCCGCTGCGGCCACCAGGCGAGGTGGTACAGCCGCCAGAGCAGCCGGATCGGCGGCGCGAACTCCGGCGGCGGCGTCCGGTTCGTGTAGTAGATGAGGTCGTGCAGCGTGAGCACGAGTCGGTAGCGACGGCCCCACGAGCCCATCGTCTGCATCGGCGACCAGACCACGTCGGGCCGCAGCCGGTTCACCTGCCGGGCCACGGAGGGCTCCCGCACGCTGGTCGGGTCGCTGACCAGGAGGTGCGGCTGGTCGGGCAGCGACTCGAGCTGCCGTGGGTCGCTGACGAGCATGGTCAGCGGGTGCCGCTCCGCCAGGGCACCGACGACGCCCGCGGTGAAGCGGCTGATGCCGTCGTGGCGCCCCACGCGCACGTACCGGCAGTCGACGACGAGCCTCACGCGAGGAACTCCTCGATCGAGGCGGCCGCCTCGCGGGGCTTCTCGTAGTGGATCAGGTGCCCCACGCCCTCGACCACGACGAGCCGCGCGTCGGGGAAGAGCCCCTGCAGCACGTGCTGCGCCGGCAGCGCCGTGATGTCGTCGCGGTCGGCGGCGACGAGCAGGGTCGGCACGCCGACGTCGGCGGCGTACGTGCTCACGTCGCTCGAGACGGAGGCGCGGAAGGCGTCGAGCACGACGCGGCGGTCGGCGAAGCGCGAGAAGTACGAGTCGTGCTGGTCGTGGATCCAGCGGCGCAGCTCCCGGTCGTGGGTCTTGACCATCGCCAGGCTCGTGATGCGGACGACCGCGGCGTTCCGCAGCACCGACTGGCCCGCCGCCTCCGGCAGTGCCGCGCCGGCCTTGTAGTACGCGACGGCCAGCTGCGTCAGGACCCCACGGGGCCCGGAGAGGGCGGGCGCGGCGATCGGGTTGACCAGGACGAGGCGGGAGGCGCGGAGCCCGCCGGCCACCGCGGCCGACGCCACGATCGAGCCGAACGAGTGCCCCAGCACGACGACGTCCGGCCCCAGCCCCAGCGCCGCCACGAGCTCGCGGAGCCACGCCGCGTAGGCGGCCACGCTGTGCTCGCCGTCGAGCGGCGTCGACTCGCCGAAGCCGGGCAGGTCGGGCATGACGACCCGCACGCCCGTGAGGTGCGCCACGACCGGCTCGAGGCCGTGGTGGTCTCCGCGGAAGCCGTGGACGGCGACGACGGTGACCCGCGCCTCCTCGCCCCCCGGGGGGTCGTACGTCCAGACGTGCGTCTCGCTGCCGGCCACGCGGACGACGTCCTCGCGGACGGGGACGGCGGCGAGCAGGGCCCGGTAGGGCGAGACGACGCGGGGCTCTCGGACGATCACCCGCCGAGTCTACGGAGGCGCGGGTGCCGACGCGCGGGAGAGGGTGCGCGCCGGGGCCCCGTGCGTCCTAGAGTTGGCCGGGTGAGCTTCACTGCCCCGATCCAGCAGCCCGGACTGACCCTCGACCCCCAGTGGCACCGCCGTGCGGTGTTCTACGAGGTGATGGTGCGGTCCTTCGTCGACAGCAACGGCGACGGCGCCGGCGACCTCCAGGGGCTGCTCTCGCGCCTCGACTACCTGCAGTGGCTGGGGGTGGACGCGCTCTGGCTGCCGCCGTTCTTCCAGTCGCCGCTGCGTGACGGCGGCTACGACATCCAGGACTACAAGGCGATCCTCCCCGAGTTCGGCACGCTCGACGAGTTCCGCGACCTGGTGACGAAGGCCCACGAGCGCAACATGCGCATCGTCATCGACATGGTGCTCAACCACACCTCGGACGCCCACGAGTGGTTCCAGCAGTCGCGCGAGGACCCGGACGGCCCGTACGGCGACTTCTACGTCTGGCGCGACACCGACGAGGAGTACAAGAACATCCGCGTCATCTTCGTCGACACCGAGGAGTCCAACTGGACGTTCGACCCGGTGCGGCGCCAGTTCTTCTTCCACCGCTTCTTCTCGCACCAGCCCGACCTGAACTTCGAGAACCCCGCCGTGCAGGAGGCCGTCTTCGACGTCGTCCGCCACTGGCTCTCGCTGGGCGTCGACGGCCTGCGCCTCGACGCCATCCCCTACCTCTTCGAGACGGAGGAGGGCAACGGCGAGGGCGAGCCGGCCACCCACGACTTCATCAAGCGGCTGCGCCGGATGGTCGACGACGAGTTCCCGGGGCGCGTGCTCATCGCCGAGGCCAACCAGTGGCCCGCCGAGACCGCCGCGTTCTTCGGCACGGAGGAGGAGCCCGAGTGCCACATGGCCTTCGACTTCCCCGTCATGCCGCGCATCTTCTACTCGCTGCGCGCGCAGCACGCCCAGGAGCTCACCCGCATCCTCTCCGAGACGACCGAGGTGCCGCCGGGCGCCGCCTGGGCCGTCTTCCTCCGCAACCACGACGAGCTGACCCTCGAGATGGTCAGCGAGGAGTACCGCCAGGCCATGTACGGCTGGTACGCCTACGACCCCCGGATGCGCTCCAACATCGGCATCCGCCGTCGACTCGCGCCCCTGCTCGACAACAGCCGTGCGGAGCTCGAGCTCGTGCACGCCCTGCTCTTCGCCCTGCCCGGCAGCCCGTTCCTCTACTACGGCGACGAGATCGGCATGGGCGACAACATCTGGCTGCCGGACCGCGACTCGTCGCGCACCCCGATGCAGTGGACGCCCGACCGCAACGCCGGCTTCTCCACGGCCGACCCGGGCAAGCTGTTCCTGCCCGTCGTCCAGTCGCTCGTCTACAACTACAACCTCGTGAACGTCGAGTCGCAGCTGGCGCAGTCGCGCTCGCTGCTGCACTGGGTGCGCAACGTCATCCACGTGCGGAAGGCCCACCCGACCTTCGGCCTCGGCACCATGCAGGTCGTCGAGTCCGACCACGAGTCGGTGCTCTCCTTCGTGCGCAGCTACGAGGGCAGCGGCTCGCAGGTCGGCGACCTGCCGGAGGACGTGCTCTGCGTGTTCTCGTTCGCGCACAACCCCGTCTCCGTCACGGTCACGGCACCCGAGTTCGCGGGGCGCACGCTGACCGACCTGTTCGGCGGAGCGCAGTTCCCGTCGTTCGACGAGGAGGGCCGCGTGACGCTGACGCTCGGCACCCAGGCGTTCTTCTGGCTGCACATCGGCGACGTGCCCGTCGTGACGCGCCCGGCTGTCGGTGGCGCCTCCTAGGCTCGGGGCGTGAGCAGCACCGAACAGGCCTCGTCCGTCTCCGCGGGCGCGCCGTCCGCCCCTGAGCCGACCGCGACCGCGACGGCCGGGCTCGTCGAGCCGGGGCCAGTCCCGTCGTCGTGGTGGAAGGCGCTCGGCGTCTTCGATCTCGAGACGACCGGCATCGACGTCGAGACGGCGCGCATCGTCACGGCGCACGTGGGGCTCATCGACGCCACGGGGGCGAGCATCGCCCACGGAGAGTGGCTCGCCGACCCCGGCATCGAGATCCCGGAGCAGGCGAGCGCGGTGCACGGCATCTCGACCGAGCGTGCCCGGCTCGAGGGGCGGCCAGCGGTCGAGGTCGTGGCCGAGATCATCGCCGCTCTCCGTGCGGTGTTCGCGCGCGGCGTGCCCCTGGTCGTCTACAACGCCCCGTACGACCTCACCCTGCTCGACCGTGAGGCCCGGCGCCACGGCCTCGAGCCGCTCGGCGACGTCGGCGAGATCGGCTGCGTCGTCGACCCTCTCGTCATCGACAAGGCCGTCGACACCTACCGCAAGGGCAAGCGCACGCTCGAGGCCGCCGCGGGCGTCTACGGCGTCGTGCTCGACGACGCCCACGACGCGGGGGCGGACGCCGTCGCGGCGGGCCGGGTGGCGCAGGCGATGGCCCAGAAGTTCCCCGACCGTCTCGACGTCCCGTCGACCGAGCTCCACGACCTCCAGGTCGGCTGGTGCGGCACCCAGGCCGCGAGCTTCCAGGAGTACATGCGCCGCACGAAGGACCCGTCCTTCACCGCGTCGGGCGAGTGGCCGCACCGGTCGCTGCCCGGCGTCTGAGCCGGCCTCCCGCAGGCAGCCGACCCGCGACTCCCCCGGGCAGTCGACCCGCGACTCCCCCGGGGCTGCCGACGGCCCGCCCCGTGGGCGGACGCAGAAGAGGCGGCCCACCGGAGTGGACCGCCTCTGTCGGCTGAGAGCTGCTGCTTACTTGCCGAAGTTCTTGTAGCGCGAGTTGAACTTCTCGACGCGACCGGCCGAGTCGAGGATGCGCTGCTTGCCCGTGTAGAACGGGTGCGACTCGGACGAGATCTCGACGTCGATGACCGGGTAGGTCTCACCGTCGAGCTCGATGGTCTTGTCGCTCGTCGTCGTGGAGCGCGTGAGGAACGTGGCGCCCGATGCGAGGTCGCGGAAGACGATCTGCTTGTACTCGGGGTGGATGTCGGTCTTCATGAGAGTCCTAGGTCTAGCGGATGAGTGGTGGTGTGAGTCGGGGGGACCCGGCGCGACGAACGCCCCGGACCAGCTGTCAACGATACCAGACGGGCGGCCCGGATCGCAGGAGGCGGGGGTCAGCCGGCAGCGCGTGCCGCGTACCGGCCGTCCGCCGACGTGACCGTCAGGTCGAGGCTGAAGACGGCGCCGAGGGTCTCGGCCGTGACGACCTCGTCGAGGAGCCCGGCGGCGACGACGTGGCCGCGGTCGAGGAGGAGCGCGTGCGTGAAGCCGCGCGGGATCTCCTCGACGTGGTGGGTGACCATGACGATGGCGGGCGAGTCGTCGGAGGACGCGTAGCCCGAGAGCATGCCGAGGAGCTCCTCGCGGGCGCCGAGGTCGAGGCTGGCCGCGGGCTCGTCGAGCAGCAGCAGCTCGGGGTCGGTCATCACCGAGCGGGCGATCTGGACCCGCTTCTGCTCGCCGTCGCTGAGCTCGCCGAACGTGCGGTCGGCGAGGTGGTCGAGGTTCCACTCCTCCAGCACGCGGTGCGCGCGGCGGACGTCTACGGTCTCGTACTCCTCGTTCCAGCGCCCGGTGACCGAGTAGGCCGCGGTCAGCACGACGTCGACGACCTTCTCCTTCGCCGGGATGCGGCGCGCAACCGTCGTCGAGGCGAAGCCGATGCGGGGGCGGAGGTCGAAGAGGTCGACCGACCCGAGGTCGGAGCCGAGCACCTCGGCGGTGCCCGACGAGGGGTGGCTCTGCGCGGCGGCGACCTGCAGGAGGCTCGTCTTGCCGGCTCCGTTCGGCCCCAGGACGACCCAGCGCTCGTCGGACTGCACCGACCAGCTCACGCCGTCGACGACGGGAGAGCCTCCACGGACCACGGACACATCGGTGAGCTGCAACACGGTCGACATGCTCATCAGCCTAGCGACGCAGCCCCTCGTACACGCCGAGCGTGCGCTCGGCGATCCGGCCCCAGCTGAACTCGGCCTCGGCGCGCATCCGGCCCGCGCGGCCCATCAGCCGGGCGAGCCCGGGGTCGCCGACGACCTCCGTCAGCACCCCGGCGAGGTCGCGGACGAATCGGTCGGGGTCGAGGGGGGTGCCGGTGCCGTCCTGCACCTGCTCCAGCGGCACGATGCGGCCGGTGAGGCCGTCCGCGACGACCTCCGGGATGCCGCCGGTGTCGGAGCCGACGACCGGCACGCCGCAGGCCATGGCCTCGAGGTTCACGATGCCCAGGGGCTCGTAGACCGAGGGGCAGACGAAGGTCGTGGCGGCCGAGAGCACGGCGCTCAGCTCGTGGCGGGGCAGGACGCGCTCGATCCAGACGACGCCGCTGCGCTCCTCCTGGAGCTCGCGGACGAGGGCGGTGACCTCCGCCATGATCTCCGGGGTGTCGGGCGCCCCCGCGCAGAGCACGAGCTGCACCTCCGGCGGCAGCAGCTTCGCGGCGCGCAGCAGGTAGGGCAGGCCCTTCTGGCGGGTGATCCGGCCCACGAAGACCACCGCGGGGCGGTCGGGGTCGATGCCCAGACCCCGGACGACCTCGGCGTCGTCGACGCGCTGCCAGCCGTCGAGGTCGATGCCGTTGTAGACGACGCTGACCTTCTGCTCGTCGATGCCCGGGTACGACCGGAGGATGTCGCGGCGCATGCCCTCGCTGACGGCGATGACGGCGTCGGCCGTCTCGTACGCCTGGCGCTCGATCCAGCTCGACACGCGGTACCCGCCGCCGAGCTGCTCGGCCTTCCAGGGCCGGAGCGGCTCGAGGCTGTGGGCCGTCAGCACGTGGGGCACGTCGTGCAGCATCTGCGCGAGCTGGCCGGCGGCGTTCGCGTACCAGGTGTGGCTGTGGACGACGTCGGCCCCGCCGACGTCCTGCGCGATGCGGACGTCCGTGCCGAGGGTGCGCAGGGCTCCGTTGGCGTCGGCCAGCTCGGCCAGGTCGGGGTAGCCGGTCGTGCCCGGCTCGGCGTCGACGGTGCCGAACGCGCGCACCTGCACGTCGATCGACGACCGGAGCGCCTTCACGAGCTCCGAGACGTGGACTCCCGCCCCTCCGTAGACGTTGGGCGGGTATTCCTTGGTGATGACATCGACTCGCACGCTGATCACCGTAGTCGCGCGGCGCTGAATCGTGCCATCCTGGCCCCATGGCATCAAAGAAGATCTTCGGCATCGTGCTCGCTGGTGGCGAGGGCAAGCGCCTGATGCCGCTGACCGCGGACCGCGCCAAGCCGGCCGTCCCGTTCGGTGGCAACTACCGCCTCATCGACTTCGCGCTCAGCAACCTGATCAACTCGGGGCTGCGCCAGATCGTCGTGCTGACGCAGTACAAGTCGCACAGCCTCGACCGCCACGTCTCGCAGACCTGGTCGATCGAGGGGCTGCTCGGTGCGTACGTCGCGTCCGTCCCCGCCCAGCAGAGGCTCGGCAAGCGCTGGTTCGCCGGCAGCGCCGACGCCATCCTGCAGAGCCTCAACCTCCTCCGTGACGAGAAGCCCGACATCGTCGTCGTGGTCGGCGCCGACCACGTCTACCGGATGGACTTCTCGCAGATGATCGAGGCGCACGTCGCCTCGGGCGCCGGCGTCACGGTCGCCGCGATCCGCCAGCCGATCTCGCTCGCCGACCAGTTCGGCGTCATCGAGGTCGACGGCGACGACCCGACCCGCATCGGCCGGTTCCTCGAGAAGCCGACCGACGCGACGGGGCTGCCCGACTCCCCCGGCGAGATCCTCGCGTCCATGGGCAACTACGTCTTCGACGCCGACGTCCTCATCGACGCCGTGCTCCGCGACGGCGAGAAGCCCGACTCGAACCACGACATGGGCGGCGACATCGTGCCCGACTTCGTCTCGCGGGGCGACGCCGCCGTCTACGACCTCAACCGCAACGAGGTCCCCGGGGCCACCGAGCGTGACCGCTACTACTGGCGCGACGTCGGGACGATCGACTCGTTCTACGACGCGCACCGCGACCTGATCTCGGCGCTGCCGATCTTCAACCTGTACAACACCGACTGGCCGATCTTCAGCCAGCAGCTCAACTCGCCGCCCGCGAAGTTCGTCCGAGACGCGCACGGCAACCTCGGCACGACCATCGACTCCGTCGTCTCCCTCGGGTCGCTGCTGTCGGGCGCGCACGTCGAGCGCAGCGTCCTCGGGCCCTGGTGCACGCTCGACTCGGGCTCACGCGTCGTCGACTCGATCGTCTTCGAGCGAGCCCACATCGGGCCGGGCGCGGTCGTCGAGCGCGCGATCCTCGACAAGGACGTCGTCATCTCGGCCGGCGCCTCCGTCGGCGTCGACGCCGAGGTCGACCGGGCCCGGGGCTTCACCGTGACGCCCTCCGGCATCACCGTCGTGGGCAAGGGCGTCCGCGTCGACCAGTAGGGGCCGGGACCGTTCCGGGAGGGCGGGCCGCTACGCCGTGTGACCTCAGCGTCCGCGGCGGGCGGCCCGCCCTCACTATGGTGGGGGCGTGCCGCGCTTCCTCACCGTCCTCGACGTCGACTCCACGCTCATCGAGAACGAGGTGATCGAGCTCCTGGCCGACGCCGCGGGGTCGCACGCCGAGGTCTCCCGGATCACCGAGCGGGCGATGGCGGGCGAGCTCGACTTCGCCGAGAGCCTCACGGCTCGCGTCGCCACCCTCGCCGGCCTGTCGGAGGGCGTCTTCGCCGACGCCGTCGCCCAGGTCCGCGTCACCGAGGGCGCCGAGGAGCTGATCGCGGGCCTGCACGCCCACGGCAGCGTGATCGGTGTGGTCTCGGGCGGCTTCCACGAGGTCCTCGACCCGGTCGCCGAGCGCCTCGGGCTCGACCACTGGCGGGCCAACCGCCTCGAGGTCGTCGACGGCGTGCTGACCGGTCGCGTCAGCGGCCCCGTGGTCGACGCCGAGGGCAAGGCCGCCGCGCTCCGCGAGTGGGCCGAGGAGTCGCGGGTCGACCTCGAGCACACGGTGGCGGTCGGCGACGGGGCGAACGACCTGCTGATGATGCGGGCCGCCGCGCTCTCCGTGGCCTTCAACGCCAAGCCCCGCGTCCGCGAGCAGGCCGACCTCGTCGTCGCCCGGTGCGACCTCGCGGAGCTCCTGCCCCTGATGGGGCTCCGCGGCTGACCGGCCCCGCCGCGACGCCCCGTCCTCCGGGGGTCGGGGTCAGTGCCCCATGCCCAGGCCGCCGTCGACCGGGATGACGGCGCCGGAGATGTAGGCGGCGTCGTCGCTCGACAGCCAGGCGATGGTCTTCGCGACCTCCCCGGCGGTGCCGAAGCGCTGCGCGGGGATGGTCTTGCGGTACTCGGCCTGCTGCTCGTCGGGCAGCACCGCCGTCATGTCCGTCTCGATGAAGCCGGGGGCCACGACGTTCGCCGTGATGCCCCGGGCACCGACCTCGCGGGTCAGCGACCGCGCGAAGCCCACCAGCGCGGCCTTCGACGACGCGTAGTTGACCTGGCCGGGGCCGCCGTAGAGGCCCACGACGCTCGAGACGAGCACGATCCGGCCGAAGCGGGCCTTGAGCATGCCCTTCGAGGCGCGCTTGACGACGCGGAACGCGCCGCCGAGGTTGGTGTCGACCACCGAGGTGAAGTCCTCCTCGGTCATCCGCATGAGGAGTCCGTCCTTCGTGATGCCGGCGTTGGCCACGACGACCTCCACCGGGCCGAGCTCGGCCTCGACGGCGGTGAAGGCGGCGTCGACCGAGGCGGAGTCGGTCACGTCGGCGACGACCGTCATCGTGCCCTCGGGGCCCTGGCCGCTGCGCGCGGTCACCGCGACGCGGTGGCCCTGGGCGACGAACTCCTCGGCGATGGCGCGGCCGATGCCGCGGTTTCCGCCGGTGACGAGGACGGTGCGTGGCGTGGTCATGGTGTCTCCTCGGGGTCGTGCGTCGGGCGCAGCGTGGGGGGCGACCGGAGGTCGTGGCCGTTCGCGGCCGCCGACCAGCCTACTGTCGGCTGTCGGGCTTAAGATCGGCTCACGCGCCGCCCGTGGCGCTCTGAGCCCGTGAGTGCATGAAGACTTCCCAGCCGATCACCTCCCTCCCCCCGTCGCCGACCGACGATCGCCACTCCCGCATGCGCCGCTACCTGCTGGCCACCGGGATCCGCATCGTCTGCATCGCCCTGTGCTTCGTCATCCCGCTCTCCTGGTGGACGCTGCTCCCCGTCCTCGGCGCCGTGGTCATCCCCTACGTCGCCGTCGTCCTGGCCAACGTGGGCCACGAGTCCGGGCAGGAGGTCGAGCGCCCCGGCGGCGTCGAGCTCTACCGCGGTCCCGACCCGGCGTGGCAGCCCGAGGCCGAGGCCCCCGCCCCGGAGCCCGTCCGGCCGGTCGTCGTCGACGACGAGCCCGACGACGACGCACCCGTGGCGGGTGCCGACGGCGTCCTCCGCTGATGCTCGGCCTCGGTCTCGACGGCCCCGGTGACGTCCAGTGCTCGCGCGCCGGGTGCACCGCCTCCGCCGCCTCCGCGGTCAACTGGCGGAACCCGAAGATCCACGGGCTCGACCGGGTGAAGGTCTGGTCGGCCTGCGCCGAGCACGTCGACTTCCTCGCCGAGTTCCTCCGGGCGCGCGACTTCCCCGTCGTCGTGACGGCCGCGGGCGTCACGGTCGACCGGGTCCCCGAGGAGGCGCGGTGAGCGACGCGCGCACCACCGGCGCCCGCAAGTGGCTGGGCTACCTCGGCGTGGTCGTCGTCTTCGCCGTCGTCTGCGGCTTCCTCGCCCACTGGCAGTGGAGCCGTCACGAGGAGAAGATGGCCGTCGTCCACCAGCTCGAGCAGCGCTACGACGCGGCCCCCGTGCCCCTCGACGAGGCCCTGCCCGCGCTCGACTCCTACGACCCCGCGCTGGAGTGGCAGCCGGTGAGCATGACCGGGACGTACGCCGCCGACGAGACCCTGCTCGTGCGCAACCGGCCCCTCAACGGGCAGCCCGGCTTCGAGGTGCTCGTGCCGTTCCGGGTCACCGGCGGTGACGTCTTCGTCGTCGACCGCGGCTGGGTGCCCACGGGCAACGACCAGGACGCCCCCGACGAGGTCCCCGCTCCCCCGGCGGGCGAGGTCACGGTGACCGCCCGCCTCAAGCCGGGCGAGCCCGCCCTGGGGTCGCGCACCGGAGTCCCCGGCACGAACCAGATCGCCACCGTGCAGCTCAGCGAGGTGCAGGCCCGGGTGAGCGGCACGATCTACAGCGCCTCGTACGGCCTGCTGCAGAGCGAGACGCCGGCGCCGGCCGAGGCTCCCGTGAAGGCGAGCGCGCCCGAGATCGACACGGGCCTGAACCTCTCCTACTTCGTGCAGTGGATCATGTTCGCGGTCGGCGCCTTCGCCTTCCTCTTCTACGTCTTCCGGCAGGAGCGCCGCAACCGGGCCCTCGACGAGGAGGGCGCCGACGGCGACGAGGCCCGAGTCCGGGAGGCCGAGCGTGCCCGCCGGCGCGCTGCCCGGCCGCTCGCCGACAACGACGCGGAGGACGAGCTGCTCGACGCCGCCGGCCACTGACCCGGCGCGGGCGGCGTGCCGCCCCGTCGGTCAGGCGAGGTTGATGAGGTCGCTGTAGTCCTTGGTCCAGTGGTCCTCGGTGCCCTCGGGCATGATCAGCACGCGTTCCGGGTTCAGCGCCTCCACCGCTCCCTCGTCGTGGCTGACCAGGACGACGGCCCCCTCGTAGTTGGCGAGGGCGTCGAGGATCTCCAGGCGGCTGGCGGGGTCGAGGTTGTTCGTGGGCTCGTCGAGCAGCAGCACGTTGGCGCCGGAGACGACGATCATCGCCAGGGCGAGGCGGGTCTTCTCGCCACCGGAGAGGACGCCGGCCGGCTTGGCCGAGTCGTCGCCCGTGAAGAGGAACGAGCCCAGCACGCGCCGCGCCTCCATCTCGGTGATGTTCGGCGACGACGAGACCATGTTCTCGAGCACGCTGCGCGCGACGTCGATCGTCTCGTGCTCCTGGGCGTAGTAGCCGACGCGCAGGCCGTGGCCCGGCTCGAGCTGCCCCGTGTCGGGCTCGTCGACGCCCGCGAGGATGCGCAGCAGCGTGGTCTTGCCGGCACCGTTCAGACCGAGGATCACGACCTTCGAGCCGCGGTCGATGGCGAGGTCGACGGCTGTGAAGATCTCGAGCGAGCCGTAGCTCTTCGAGAGGTTCGAGGCCATCAGGGGCGTCTTGCCGCAGGCCACCGGCGTCGGGAAGCGCAGCTTGGCGACGCGGTCGACGGCACGGACCTCCTCGAGGCCCGAGAGCAGCTTCTCGGCACGGGCGACCAT
Organism: Frigoribacterium sp. NBH87; assembly: GCF_014217665.1. Taxonomy (NCBI): domain Bacteria; kingdom Bacillati; phylum Actinomycetota; class Actinomycetes; order Micrococcales; family Microbacteriaceae; genus Frigoribacterium; species Frigoribacterium sp. NBH87. The sequence goes on along the minus strand of NZ_CP043650.1, from coordinate 431,990 downwards.
CTGGTGGGCCGCCGCGGCCTTCGACGCTTTCGCGCCGAAGCGCGCGGCCTGCTTCTGCAGCGCCGACGCCTGCTTCTCGGCGTTCGAGCGCTCCTTCTTGCGGCGCTCCTCGTCGGCGGCGCGCTGGCGCTGGTAGTTCCGCCAGCCCATGTTGTAGATGTCGATCGCCTGGCGGTTGGCGTCGAGGTAGAAGACGCGGTTGACGACCTCCTCGACCAGCTCGATGTCGTGGCTGATGACGATGACGCCGCCCTGGTACGTCTTGAGGTACTCGCGCAGCCAGACCACGCTGTCGGCGTCGAGGTGGTTCGTGGGCTCGTCGAGGATCATCGTGTCGGCGGCCGAGAAGAGGATGCGCGCGAGCTCGATGCGTCGGCGCTGGCCGCCGGAGAGGGTCGAGAGCGGCTGGTCGAGGATCCTGTCGGGCAGGCTGAGGTTGCTGGCGATCGACGCCGCCTCGGCCTCGGCCGCGTAGCCGCCGAGCGCGTTGAACTGGTCGTCGAGGTCGCCGTACCGCTTCATGGCGCGGGCGGCGACGTCGGCGTCGGGGTCGCCCATGAGGAGGGTCGCCTCCTGGATGCCGAGCAGGAGCTGGCCGAGGCCGCGGGCGTCGAGGATGCGCGTGCGGGCGAGGTCCTCCGGGTTGCCGCTCCGGGGGTCCTGCGGCAGGTAGCCGATCTCGCCGCCGCGCTCGATCTTGCCGTCGGTCGGCTGGGTCTCCCCCGCCAGCGTCTTGGTCATGGTGGTCTTGCCGGCGCCGTTGCGCCCGACGAGACCGATCTTGTCGCCCTTGTCGACGCGGAAGTTCACGTCGGCCATCAGCAGGCGAGCGCCGACGCGGATCTCGAGGTCGTGCACGGAGAGCACAGCAATATTCCAATCGATTGGGAGGATGTCCACAACGCAGCCCGAGCAGGGGCCGCCTCTAGGATGAGACATCGCGTGGAGGGGGTCGCAGCACTGCGCTGCCGACCAGCCGCTCGGCCGATCAACCTACCCATTCTAGGAGACTGCATGACGAACACTGCTGCACCGATCTCACGGCCGGTCCTCGCCGACCGCCTGGTCACGAGGAACTGGGCCACCGACGTCGCCCTCGTCCTCGGCGGAGCGGCCTTCACCAGTGCCCTCGCCCAGGTGCAGGTTCCCCTCTGGCCCGTCCCCGTCACGGGCCAGACGCTTGCGGTGATGCTCGTCGGTGCGACCCTCGGGGCGCGTCGTGGGGCCCTGTCGATGCTGACCTACCTCGTGCTGGGCGTCGTCGGCCTCCCGATCTTCGCCGAGTTCACCGGCGGCCCCCTCAGCGTCCTCAAGCCCAGCTTCGGCTTCATCGTCGGGTTCATCCCGGCGGCGGCGCTCGTGGGCTGGCTCTCCCAGCGCGACTGGGACAAGAAGTGGCTGCTGTCGGTCGTCGCGTTCTTCCTCGCCAGCCTCGTGCCCTTCGTGGTCGGCCTGCCGTACCTCGCGGTCGTCCTCAGCAGCCTCGGGGTCGAGGTCACCCTCGCGACCGTCCTGACCGTCGGCGTCGTCCCCTTCATCGTGGGCGGCGTGGCGAAGTGGCTGATCGCCGCCTCGGTGCTGCCCCTGGCGTGGCGCGGGCTCCGTCGCCTGGAGCGCTGAGCGCAGCTGCCCCGACGCACGACGACGGGCCCCGGTCAGGAGACCGGGGCCCGTCGTCGTGTCCGGCGTCGGCCGGGGTGGATCAGATCGAGAAGCCGATGGCGCGCATCATGTCGCGCCCGTCGTCCGTGATCCGGTCGGGACCCCACGGCGGCATCCAGACCCAGTTGATCCGGAAGGCGTCCACGACGCCGTCCAGCGCGTTCGCGGTGTCGGCCTCGATGACGTCGGTCAGCGGGCAGCCGGCCGAGGTCAGGGTCATGCTGATGATGAGGGCGTTCTCGTGCTCCTCGTCCATCGCGAGGTCGTAGATGAGGCCGAGGTCGACGATGTTGACCCCGAGCTCGGGGTCGACGACCTCCTTGAGCGCCTCCGCGACCTGGTCGAACTTCTCCGGGGCCAGAGCGACCGCCACGGTCAGCTGCCCACCGGGGCGTCGACGGCCGCCGCAGCCGCCGCAGCGGAGACGTAGCGGTCGTAGCCCTCGTTCTCGAGGCGATCGGCGAGCTCCGGTCCGCCCTCGTCGGCGACGTGGCCGTCGACGAACACGTGGACGAAGTCGGGCTTGATGTACCGGAGGATCCGCGTGTAGTGCGTGATCAGCAGGAGGCCCAGGCCCGTGTTGGCCTTCGCCCGGTTGACGCCCTCCGAGACGATCTTGAGCGCGTCGACGTCGAGACCGGAGTCGGTCTCGTCGAGGACGGCGAACTTCGGCTTGAGGAGCTCGAGCTGCATGATCTCGTGCCGCTTCTTCTCGCCGCCGGAGAAGCCCTCGTTGACGTTGCGCTCGGCGAAGGCCGAGTCCATCTTGAGCGCCGACATCGACTCGCGCAGGTCCTTGATCCAGCCACGGATGGCCGGGGCCTCGCCGTCAAGGGCGGTCTTCGCCGTGCGGAGGAAGTTCGAGACGGTGACCCCGGGGATCTCGACCGGGTACTGCATCGCCAGGAAGAGCCCCGCCTTGGCGCGCTCGTCGACGCTCATGTCGAGCACCTCGACGCCGTCGAGGCGGATGGAGCCGCCGTCGACGTTGTAGCGCGGGTGGCCGGCGATCGTGTAGGCGAGGGTCGACTTGCCGGAGCCGTTGGGGCCCATGACGGCGTGGATCTCGCCCTCCTTGATGGTCAGGTCGACGCCCTTGAGGATCGGCTTGGGGCCGGCGTCGGTGTCGATGCTGACCTTGAGGTCGCGGATCTCGAGAGTGCTCATGCGTTCATTCCTTACTGTGCGACGCCGGCGGGCGACGCGGTGGTGTCGACGAAGACGTCGCCGTCGACGACGGAGACGGCGAAGACCGGGACGGGTTCGTAGGCGGGGAGGGTCAACGGCTTGCCCGAGGTGAGCTCGAACTTGGAGCCGTGCGCCCAGCACTCCAGGGTGTCGTCCTCGACGAAGCCCTCGGAGAGCGAGATGTCGCCGTGCGTGCAGGTGTCGCCGATGGCGTGGATGACCCCGGCGCTGTCCTTCACGACGGCGACGGCCACGCCGTCGACGACGACGCGGAGCGCCTGCGCGGGCGTGATCTCGTCGGAGGAGCAGACGCGCGTGCTCATGCGGTGGGCTCCACGACGGACGGGCCGGAGGTCAGCTCGACCTCGAGGGCGTCGATGAGGCGCTGCTGCAGCTCGGGCTCGCCGATCTTCTGGACGACCTCGCTGAGGAAGCCGAGCACGACGAGGCGACGGGCCTCGGCTTCGTCGATGCCCCGCGACTGGAGGTAGAAGAGGTGCTCGTCGTCGAAGCGGCCGGTGGCGCTGGCGTGGCCCGCCCCGGCGATGTCGCCCGTCTCGATCTCGAGGTTCGGGATGGAGTCGGCCCGAGTGCCCTCGCTGAGGACGAGGTTGCGGTTCTGCTCGTAGCTGTCGGTGCCGGGCGCCGTCCGCGCGATGAGGACGTCGCCGATCCAGACGGTGCGGGCTCCCTCGCCCTGGAGCGCGCCCTTGTAGTTGACGCGGCTCCGGCTGTTCGGCGCGTCGTGGTGGACGAAGACCTGCTGCTCGAGGTGCTGACCGGCGTCGGCGAAGTAGACGCCGTAGAGCTCGGCGTCCGAGCCCTGCCCGGCCAGGTGCGCCGAGGGGTTGACCCGCACGACCGACCCGCCGAGTGAGACCACGAAGTGCTTCAGCTGCGCGTCGCGCCCGATGGTCGCGAAGTGGCTGGCGAGGTGGACCGCCTCGTCGTCCCACTCCTGCAGCGTCACCACGGTGAGGTGCGCCCCGTCGTCGACGACGATCTCGACGTTCTCGACGAGCTGGGCGGCGCCCGTGTTGCGGAGCACGACGAGCGACGTCGAGTTCGCCGTCGCGTGGATGAGGGTGTGGCCGGCACGCGGTGCCGTGTCGAGGCCGGAGCGCCCGATCGTCACGGTCGAGGGCTCGTCGCCGCTCAGGGTCACGAGCAGCACCTTCTCGGTCGCGGCCCAGGCCGAGGCCGAGGCCTTGTCCTCGGGCTGGCCGGCCCGGCCGACGCGGGAGTCGCTCCGGTCGACCCAGTCGACCGTCGCCCCGGCGGTCTCCCGCGCGAGGTACGCGTAGGGAGACCCGTCCAGGGGGCCGTCGATGAGGGGGCGCAGACGCTCGACCGGGCTGAGCTTCCAGTCGACCTCGCGGCCGGTGACCGCGGGGAACGCGGCCGGGTCGGTGCTGCGGAAGCGCTCGGAACGGGTCTGGACCGGGACGACGCCCCAGCCTCCGTCGCTGTGCGCCTTCGCGCCGTGCTGCACGCCCTCGGGGGTCGTGCTCGTTGTGGTGGGTGCTACGGCGGACATCTAGCCGACGGATCCTTCCATGCTCATCTCGATGAGCTTGTTGAGTTCGAGGGCGTACTCCATCGGGAGCTCCCGCGCGATGGGCTCGATGAACCCGCGGACGATCATGGCCATGGCCTCGTCCTCCGCCATGCCGCGCGACATCAGGTAGAACAGCTGCTCCTCGCTGACGCGCGAGACCGTGGCCTCGTGCCCGAGCTGCACGTCGTCGACGCGGATGTCGATGGCCGGGTACGTGTCAGAGCGCGACATGGTGTCGACCAGCAACGCGTCGCAGCGCACCGTGTTGGCGCTGTGGTGCGCCGAGTCGTCGACCCGGACCTCACCGCGGTACCCCGCACGACCGCCGCCGCGGGCGATGGACTTCGAGACGATGGACGACGTCGTGTACGGCGCCATGTGGATCATCTTCGCGCCGGCGTCCTGGTGCTGGCCGGGGCCGGCGAAGGCGACGCTGAGGGTCTCGCCCTTGGCGTGCTCGCCCGCGAGGTAGATCGACGGGTACTTCATCGTGACCTTGGAGCCGATGTTGCCGTCGATCCACTCCATGGTCGCGCCCTCGTGCGCGATGGCGCGCTTGGTGACGAGGTTGTAGACGTTGTTCGACCAGTTCTGGATCGTCGTGTAGCGCACGCGGGCGTTCTTCTTCACGATGATCTCGACGACGGCCGAGTGCAGCGAGTCGCTCTTGTAGATCGGGGCGGTGCAGCCCTCGATGTAGTGCACGTAGCTGCCCTCGTCGGCGATGATCAGCGTGCGCTCGAACTGGCCCATGTTCTCCGTGTTGATGCGGAAGTAGGCCTGCAGGGGGATCTCGACGTGGACGTTCTTGGGGACGTAGACGAACGAGCCGCCCGACCAGACCGCCGTGTTGAGCGCCGCGAACTTGTTGTCGCCCGCGGGGATCACCGAGCCGAAGTACTCCTGGAAGAACTCGGGGTGCTCGCGCAGCGCCGTGTCGGTGTCCATGAAGATGACGCCCTGCTGCTCCAGGTCCTCGCGGATCTGGTGGTAGACGACCTCGGACTCGTACTGGGCGGCGACGCCGGCGACGAGGCGGTTGCGCTCGGCCTCGGGGATGCCGAGCTTCTCGTAGGTGTTCTTGATGTCGTCGGGCAGCTCGTCCCAGGTGGTGGCCTGCTTCTCGGTCGACCGGACGAAGTACTTGATGTTGTCGAAGTCGATGCCCGAGAGGTCTGCGCCCCAGGTCGGCATCGGCTTGCGCTCGAAGAGCGTGAGGCCCTTGAGGCGGTTCTTGAGCATCCACTCGGGCTCGCTCTTGAGGTTCGAGATGTCGGTGACGACCTCGGGCGAGACGCCGCGGCGCGCGGAGGCGCCAGCAGCGTCGGAGTCGGACCAGCCGAACTCGTATTGTCCCAGGCCGTCCAGCTCGGGGCGGTCGATCAGCACGTCTGACATGTGTACCTCTTTCTCTGACGGACCGAACGCGGTGCGCGGAGCCACCATTCCCATGGTGCTCGCCGCGGGCGACGACGGGCCGTTCCTCGCGGTGCGAGTCGAACACCCCGGTCCGCGTGACGATCGCCGCCCCGTCGACGGCCCCCCGGGGCGATGATCGTCGCGGGTGGTCGGCGGGCCCTCCGCGAGCGGAGTGCCAGGGTGCGTTGCCTAGACTGTGACCCGCACCCGGTGCCTCTCGACCCCGTGGTGCTCGTCCGCCTCAGCTGTCTCGCGGCGTCTCCGTCGACGCCGTGCCGGGTTGTGTTCCTGAACCCGTCGATTCTACAGGGCGGAGTCCTGAAATCGACGAAAGGCAGGAGACTGTGAGCAAGGCAGACCAGACCACCCCGGGCGTGCTGTCGAGAGCCTGGGCGTGGCTGCCCACGACGGTCGACTCGCGGGTGCGCTTCATCGCCTGGGCGTCGCTCGTCTGCCAGGTCCTGCTGATCGGCACCGGAGGCGCGGTGCGGCTCACCGGGTCCGGCCTGGGCTGCCCGACGTGGCCGCGCTGCACCGACGACTCCTTCGTGTCGACGCCCGAGATGGGCATCCACGGCGTCATCGAGTTCGGCAACCGGCTGCTGACCTTCGTGCTCACGCTCGTCGTCATCCTCGCCTTCCTCGCCGTGCTGCGCATCCGCAGGGTGCGCCCTGAGCTCTTCCGCATCACCCTCGTCCAGGGACTCAGCATCCCGTTCCAGGCGGTCCTCGGCGGCATCACCGTCCTGACGGGCCTGAACCCGTACATCGTGGGGGCGCACTTCGTGGTGTCCGTCGTGCTGGTCGCCCTGACGACGGTGCTGGTGTACCGGGTGCTGCACGGTCCTCGCGGCACCCGCGCCGCGACTCCCCGGGGCTACGCCCTCCTGGCGCGGGCGGCGGCCGTCGTCGTGGCCGTCACTGTCGTCGTCGGCATCCTCACGACCGGCGCCGGGCCGCACGCCGGCGACGCCGCGACCCCCCGCAACGGCCTCGCTCCCGAGGTCATGGAGCACGTGCACAGCTGGCCCGCCTACGCGACCCTGCTGCTCACCGTCGCGCTCGTCGCCTGGACCCTCCGCGCGGGCCTCCCCCGGCGCTTCCCGCTCCTGCTGCTCGCCGTGGAGGTCGTGCAGATCGCCGTCGGGCTGCTCCAGGCCCGCACGGGGCTGCCGCCCGTGCTCGTCGGCAGCCACATGGTGCTGGCCGCGCTCCTCGTCGCCGCGATGACGGCCGTGCTGCTCTCCCTGACGAACGACCAGCAGCCCGACGAGGTCGAGGCGCCCGTCCGTGAGGCCGAGCTCCGCGTCTGACGCCCGCACCGCCTCCTCGGCGCCCTGCCCCGGTCTCGGGGCGGGGCGCCGTCGTCGTCAGCGGCGCAGGTCCAGCCGCATGATCGTGTCGACCCCGTCGTCCGAGACCGGGACGAATCCCAGGCGGCGGTAGAGCGTCTCGACGCGGCTCCCGGTCAGCACGTCGAGGGTGACCGTGGGCGTGGTGACGGCGGCGACGGCCTCGGTGACGAGACGGGTGCCGAGGCCCCGGCCGCGCGCCTCCTCACGGAGGTAGAAGTGGCGCAGCCAGGTCGTCCCGCCCTCGGGGTGGACGGCGAGGCAGCCGACGACACGGCCCTCGGCGTCGACGACGACGGTGGTCTCGGACGGGACGAACTCGCGGACGAACCGGGCGCGGTTGTACGACGGGCGCCAGACGCCCGCCCGCTCGAGGTCGTCGCGGAGGGCGTGGAGCTTGAGGTCGGCCAGGGCGTCGACGTCGCCGGGGCGCGCCGGACGCGTGGACCAGCCGGGGGCGGGCACGGGCCTAGAAGGGCAGGAGCGGGTCGACGCCCACGGCCAGGAAGAGCAGCGTCAGGTAGGTGATGGAGCTGTGGAAGACGCGCATGGGACGGACCTCGGCGACCTGCTGGATGGCACGGCTGTAGAGGCGGTGGGACTCCCAGATGAACCAGGCACCGCTCGCGGCGGCGACCACGGTGTAGAGCACGCCCATGCCGGCCACGGGGACGAGGAGCAGCGAGCAGGCGACCGTGGCCCAGGCGTAGAGGATGACCTGGAGTCCGACCAGCGAACGACCCCGCACGACGGCGAGCATCGGGACGTCGGCGGCGGCGTAGTCGTCGCGGTACTTCATCGACAGCGGCCAGTAGTGCGGCGGCGTCCAGAGGAAGATCACCATGAAGAGGATGACGGGAGGCCAGCTCAGGTCGTTCGTCACGGCAGCCCAGCCGATCAGGACGGGCATGCAGCCCGCGATGCCGCCCCAGACGATGTTCTGCGGGGTCCGGCGCTTGAGCCAGAGGGTGTACACGACGACGTAGAAGAGGATGGCGCCGAGCGAGAGGGCCGCCGACAGCAGGTTGACGGTGAGGGCCAGCCAGACGATGGAGGCGACGCCCACCACGTACGAGAAGACGAGCGCCTCGCGGTCGGTCACCTCGCCGGTGACGAGGGGGCGGCCCTGGGTCCGCTTCATGATGCGGTCGATGTCGCGGTCGATGTAGCAGTTGAACGCGGAGGCCGAGCCGGCGCTGAGCGCCCCGCCGACGAGGGTGGCGAGCACGAGCCAGAGATTCGGGACGCCGCCCTGGGCCAGGAACATCGTCGGGGCCGTCGTGACGAGCAGGAGCTCCATCACGCGGGGCTTGGTGAGGGCCACGTACGCTCGAGCCTTGCGACGGAAGCCCCGGGGTGCGGTGTCGGGGCGGGTGTCGATGGCTGCGGTCATGAGTCCTCTAACGAGACGAACGGGGTGCCAGGAGAGTCTAGGCGATGAACGTCCGCGTTGACACGGCACCGGGCGTCACCTGCGGGCACGCGACCTCGGTACGTCCCTATACTGGCAGGTGCTTGCCAGTTGCACGTCTGCTCCGCGCTGGATTCCCGACACCGGAACGAACACCTCCCTGTCCTGATCTCCACATCGTTGTGAACGTGCGGCCGCAGCCGACGACGTCTCGGCAGGCGCATGTCCGCGCGGGTCCGCATCGACCCCGCGCAGTTCGCAACAAGAAGGGTCAACTTCCAGTGGCAGATCTGCAATGGGAATCCATCGACAACAAGGCCGTCGACACCGTCCGCGTGCTCGCGGCCGACGCCGTGGAGAAGGTCGGCAACGGCCACCCCGGCACGGCGATGAGCCTCGCGCCCGCCGCGTACCTCCTCTTCCAGAAGGTCATGCGTCGTGACCCGAGCGACAGCGAGTGGATCGGTCGCGACCGCTTCGTGCTCTCGGTGGGCCACAGCTCGCTGACCCAGTACGTGCAGTTCTACCTGGGCGGCTACGGCCTCGAGCTCGACGACCTCAAGGCGCTCCGCACCTGGGGCAGCAAGACCCCCGGCCACCCCGAGTACGGCCACACCGACGGCGTCGAGATCACGACCGGTCCCCTGGGCCAGGGCCTCGCCTCCGCCGTGGGCATGGCGTACGCCGCCCGCTTCGAGCGCGGCCTCTTCGACCCCGAGGCCGCCGTCGGCACCTCGCCGTTCGACCACTTCGTCTACGTCATCGCCGGTGACGGCGACCTGCAGGAGGGCGTCACCAGCGAGGCCTCCTCGCTCGCCGGCCACCAGCAGCTCGGCAACCTCGTCGTGATCTACGACAGCAACCAGATCTCCATCGAGGACGACACGAACATCGCCTTCACGGAGGACGTCCAGAAGCGCTACGAGGCCTACGACTGGCAGGTCCAGGTCGTCGACTGGAAGAAGACCGGCGAGTACGTCGAGGACGTCGCCGCCCTCTTCGAGGCGATCGAGGCCGCCAAGGCCGAGACGAGCAAGCCCTCGCTGATCGTCCTCAAGACCATCATCGGCTGGCCCTCGCCCAAGAAGCAGAACTCCGGCAAGATCCACGGCTCGGCGCTCGGCGCCGAGGAGCTCGCGGGCCTGAAGGAGGTCCTGGGCTTCGACCCGGAGAAGACCTTCGACGTCGACCCCGCCGTGCTCGAGCACACCCGCGGCGCCGTCGAGCGTGGCCAGGCGCAGCACGCCGAGTGGCGCACCTCCTTCGACGCGTGGGCCACGGCCAACCCCGAGAAGAAGGTCCTCCTCGACCGCGTCCTCACGGGCGAGCTGCCCGAGGGGCTCGACGAGGCCCTCCCGGTCTTCCCCGCCGACAAGGAGGTGTCGACGCGTGCCGCCTCCGGCAAGGTGATCAACGCCATCGCCGGCGTCGTCCCCGAGTTCTGGGGCGGCTCGGCCGACCTCGCCGAGTCGAACCTGACGACCATCGCGGGCGGCGGCTCGTTCGTCCCCACCGAGTGGTCCACCCACGAGTGGCAGGGCAACCCCTACGGCCGCGTCCTGCACTTCGGCATCCGCGAGCACGCCATGGGCTCGATCATGAACGGCATCGCCCTGCACGGCAACACGCGCGTGTTCGGCGGCACCTTCCTCATCTTCAGCGACTACATGCGCCCCGCCGTGCGTCTCGCCGCGCTGATGAAGTCGCCCGTCACCTACGTCTGGACCCACGACTCCGTGGCCCTCGGCGAGGACGGCCCGACCCACCAGCCGATCGAGCAGCTCGCCGCCCTCCGCGCGATCCCCGACTTCGACGTGGTCCGCCCCGCCGACGCCAACGAGACCGCGTGGGCCTGGAAGACCATCCTCGACCGCCACAGCGGCCCCGCCGGCCTGGCGCTGAGCCGTCAGAACCTGCCGGTCTTCGAGCGCGGCACCGGCGACGCGGAGGGCGAGACCTTCGCCTCCGCCGCCAACGTCGCCAAGGGCGCCTACGTGCTCGCCGAGGCCCCGGGCGGCACGCCCGACGTGATCCTCATCGCGACCGGCTCCGAGGTCCAGATCGCCGTCGAGGCCCGTGAGGTCCTCCGTGGCGAGGGCGTGAACGCCCGCGTCGTCTCGGCTCCGAGCCTCGAGTGGTTCGACGAGCAGGACGCCGCGTACAAGGAGGCCGTGCTCCCCGCGGCCGTCAAGGCCCGCGTCTCGATCGAGGCCGGTGTGGCCATGCCGTGGCGCGGCATCGTCGGCGACGCCGGTCGCAGCGTGTCGATCGAGCACTTCGGTGCCTCGGCCGACTACAAGACGCTCTACCGCGAGTTCGGCATCACCACCGAAGCCGCCGTCGCCGCCGCCAAGGACTCGCTGGCCGCTCTCTGAGCGCCGGCAGAAAAGAGAAGAACGACATGACCGATTCGAACACCGCACAGCTCTCCGCCGCCGGCGTCAGCATCTGGCTCGACGACCTCTCGCGTGAGCGCATCAACTCGGGCGGGCTGCAGAAGCTCATCGCCGAGCGCAACGTCGTGGGCGTCACGACCAACCCGACGATCTTCGCCTCGGCCCTCGCCAAGGGCGAGGCCTACGACGACCAGGTCGCCCTCCTCGCCAAGACCGGCGTCAGCGTGACCGACGCCGTCTTCGAGATCACGACGGACGACGTCACCCGCGCGAGCGACATCTTCCGCGAGATCTACGACACGACGAACGGCTTCGACGGCCGCGTGTCGATCGAGGTCGAGCCGGGCCTGGCCCACGACGCGAAGGGCACCGTCGATCAGGCGATCAAGCTCGCCGCCAAGGTCGGTCGCCCCAACGCGCTCATCAAGATCCCGGCGACCGTCGAGGGCCTCGAGGCCATCACCGCCGTCATCGCGCAGGGCATCAGCGTCAACGTCACGCTGATCTTCAGCCTCGAGCGCTACCGCGCCGTCATCAACGCCTACCTCACCGGTCTCGAGCAGGCCAAGGCCGCCGGCATCGACATCAGCGAGATCCACTCGGTGGCGTCCTTCTTCGTGTCGCGTGTCGACACCGAGATCGACAAGCGCCTCGACGCCGTCGGCACCGACGAGGCCACGGCCCTCAAGGGCAAGGCGGGCGTCGCGAACGCCCAGCTGGCCTACGAGGTGTACACCCAGGCCTTCGCGACCGAGCGTGCCGCGGGCCTGCTCGCCGCCGGCGCCAACAAGCAGCGTCCGCTCTGGGCGTCGACCGGCGTCAAGGACCCGGCCGTCCTCGACACCACCTACGTCGTCGAGCTCGTCGCGCAGGACGTCGTCAACACCATGCCGGAGAAGACGCTCGAGGCGACGTTCGACCACGGCGAGATCCGTGGCGACACGATCTCGTCGTCGTACGCCTCGGCGAACGAGGTCATGGACGCGATCGCGGCCCAGGGCGTCTCGTACGACGAGGTCACCGAGCTGCTCGAGAAGGAGGGCGTCGAGAAGTTCATCGTCTCCTGGAACGAGCTGCTAGACACCGTCAGCGCTGCCCTCGAGGCAGCCGTCCCGACGGCCGGCTCCGCCGAGTGACCATCTCGATCGCTGTCCGCGGCGACGCCGCGGCCGCGGTCGAGCGGATCGTCCCGCAGCTGGTCGGCGACCTCGTCGCCTCGGGCATCACGGCTCAGGTCCCCACCCTGTGGGGGCCCGAGGCGGAGCCCGAGGCGGCGCGGCGCCTCGGCTGGACCGAGGCCGTCGCCGTCTCGACGCCGCTCCTGGCCGAGATCGAGTCGCTCCGTGAGGAGCTCCGCGCTCGTGGTCTCGACCATGTCGTCCTCTCGGGCATGGGTGGCTCCTCCCTCGCTCCCGAGGTGATCGCCCGGACCGCGGGCGTCGAGCTCACGGTGGTCGACGCCACGGAACCGGGGCAGGTACGACGGGCCCTGGGCGATCGTCTCGACCGCACCGTCCTCGTGGTGTCGTCGAAGTCCGGCTCGACGGTGGAGACCGACGCGCACCTCCGTGCCTGGACCGCCGCGTTCGACGCGGCAGGCCTCGACGCTGCCGAGCGCATCGTCGTCGTCACCGACCCGGGGTCTCCCCTGGAGGCCCGGGCTCGCGAGGCCGGGCACCGCGTGTTCCTGGCCGACCCCACGGTGGGCGGTCGCTTCTCCGCCCTCACGGCCTTCGGCCTCGTCCCGGCCGGTCTCGCCGGCGCCGACGTCCGGTCGCTGCTGTCCGAGGCCGGTGCGGTCTCGGTCGAGCTGGCGCAGGACGACGAGACCAACCCGGGCCTCGTGCTCGGCGCGGTGCTCGCCGGCACCTCTCCCCTCCGCGACAAGATCGCGCTTGTCGCCGACGGGACGCACATCATCGGGCTCGCCGACTGGGCCGAGCAGCTCCTCGCCGAGTCGACGGGCAAGCGCGGGCGCGGCCTCCTCCCCGTCGTCGTCGGCCCTGGTGGTCGCGAGGTCCGGGGCGATCTCGCCGACGTCCAGATCATCCGCCTCGTGGCGGACGAGCTGGAGACCTTCGACGTGGCCGAGGGCGAGGTCGAGGTCTCCGCGTCGCTGGGCGGCCACTTCCTGCTCTGGCAGTACGCCGTCGCCGTCGCGGGTCGTCTCCTGGGCATCGACCCCTTCGACCAGCCCGACGTCGAGTCGGCGAAGGAGGCCACCCGGGAGCTGCTCACCGCTCGGCCCGAGACCGTGCCCCCCGCGTTCGTCTCGGGCGGCGTCGCCGTGCGTGCCTCGTCTGGGCTCGTCGTCGGTGGCTCGCTCGAGTCCGCCGTCGCCGCCCTGCTCGCGGAGCTGCCGGCGGACGGCTACGTCGCGATCCAGGCCTACGTCGACCGCCACGCGCACGCTGACCTGCTCGCGCTCCGCGAGTGGACCGCCGAGTGCGCCGAGCGGCCGACGACCTTCGGCTGGGGGCCCCGCTTCCTCCACTCGACGGGCCAGTACCACAAGGGCGGTCCGGCGACGGGGGTCTTCCTCCAGATCGTCCAGGGCACCGAGGACGACCTCGCCGTGCCCGGCGCGCCCTTCACCTTCGGCGAGCTCCTCCACGCGCAGGCGGCGGGGGACGCTGAGGTGCTGGCCGCCCACGGACGGCCGGTGCTCACCCTCACGGTCGACGACCCGTCGGCCCTGCTCCCCGCGCTGCGGGGCGCTCTCCGCTGACGGTGGGCGGGCGCCGCGGCGCCCGCCCACCCGTCAGCGGCACGCACACCACGATCACCAAGGAACGAGAGACAGATGTCACCGGTGGAGATCACGCCGGAGTCCAACCCGCTGAGGTTGCCCTCCGACCGCCGTCTGGCTCGCATCGCGGGCCCCAGCGGACTCATCATCTTCGGGGTCACGGGAGACCTCTCCCGCAAGAAGCTGATGCCCGCCGTCTACGACCTCGCCAACCGGGGCCTCCTGCCCCCGGGCTTCGCGCTGGTCGGCTTCGCACGTCGCGAATGGGAGGGCCAGGACTTCGAGCAGGTCGTCTACGAGGCTGTGAAGCAGTACGCGCGCACCCCCTTCGACGAGGACGTCTGGCGTCAGCTCAAGGAGGGGTTCCGCTTCGTCCAGGGCGTCTTCGACGACGCCGAGGCCTTCACGCGGCTCAAGGACACCATCGAGGAGCTCGACCGTGAGCGGGGCACGATGGGCAACCACGCGTTCTACCTGTCGATCCCGCCCAAGGCCTTCCCGATGGTCACGGAGCAGCTGCGCAACTCCGGCCTGGCGGAGGAGAAGGACGGTGCCTGGCGCCGTGTCGTCATCGAGAAGCCCTTCGGCAGCGACCTCAGGACCGCCCGCGAGCTGAACGCCGTCGTCGAGAGCGTCTTCGACCCCGACTCGGTCTTCAGGATCGACCACTACCTGGGCAAGGAGACGGTGCAGAACCTCCTGACCCTGCGCTTCGCCAACCAGATGTACGAGCCCCTCTGGAACTCGAACTACGTCGACCACGTGCAGATCACCATGGCCGAGGACATCGGCGTCGGCGGTCGGGCCGGCTACTACGACGGCATCGGCGCCGCGCGCGACGTCATCCAGAACCACCTCCTGCAGCTCCTCGCGCTCACCGCGATGGAGGAGCCCGTCACGTTCGAGGCCTCGCACCTCCGTGCCGAGAAGGAGAAGGTCCTCTCGGCCGTCCGCATCCCGGAGGACATCGCGGCCGGCACAGCGCGGGGCCAGTACTCCGGCGGATGGCAGGGCGGTGAGAAGGTCCTCGGCTTCCTCGACGAGGAGGGCATGAACCCCGAGAGCGTCACCGAGACCTTCGCGGCGGTCAAGCTCGAGATCGCGACCCGGCGGTGGGCGGGCGTGCCGTTCTACCTCCGGGCCGGGAAGCGCCTCGGCCGTCGCGTCACCGAGATCGCCGTCGTCTTCAAGCAGGTCCCCGAGAACATCTTCGGGACGCAGACCTCGCTCGGCCAGAACGCCCTCGTCATCCGCGTCCAGCCCGACGAGGGAGTGACCCTCCGCTTCGGCTCGAAGGTGCCCGGCATCGGGACCCAGGTGCGCGACGTCACGATGGACTTCGGCTACGGCCACGCGTTCACCGAGGCGAGCCCCGAAGCGTACGAGCGACTCATCCTCGACGTGCTGCTCGGCGATCCCCCGCTCTTCCCCCGTCACGAGGAGGTCGAGCTGTCCTGGCGCATCCTCGACCCGATCGAGGAGTTCTGGGCGACCCAGGGCCAGCCCGAGCAGTACCGCCCCGGCACCTGGGGCCCCCAGTCCGCCGATGACCTGATGGCCCGTGACGGCCGAACCTGGAGGCGTCCGTGATCGTCGACCTGCCCGACAGCACCATCAGCCGCGTCCAGAAGAAGCTGGTCAAGATCCGCGAGGAGGGCGGTGCGGTCGCTCTCGGCCGTGTGCTGACCCTCATCATCTCGACCCACCTCGGCGAGGAGGAAGAGGCCATCGAGGCGGCCAACGAGGCCTCCCGCGAGCACCCGATGCGCGTCATCGTCATCTCCACGTCCCGCGAGGAGACCACCGACGACGCGCGCCTCGACGCGCAGATCCGCGTGGGCGGCGACGCCGGGGCCAGCGAGGTCATCCTCCTGCGCGCCTACGGCGACACCGCGAGCGACGAGGAGGGCCTCGTGACGGGCCTCCTCCTGCCCGACGCGCCCGTCGTGGTGTGGTGGCCCCGTGAGCACCCGGACGTCGTGTCGGAGTCGGCGCTGGGGCGCATCGCGCAGCGGCGCATCACCGACGCGGCCAGCCAGCCCGACCCTCGACAGTCGATCATCGACCTCGGCGGCTCCTACGCCCCCGGCGACACGGACTTCGCCTGGACGCGGCTCACGCTGTGGCGCGCTCAGCTCGCCGCCGTGCTGGACCAGCCGCCCTACGAGCCCGTCATCGGAGTCCAGGTGAGCGGCGCGCCCGACTCCCCCTCGACCGTGCTGCTCGCGGCGTGGCTGCGCCTGCAGCTCCAGGTGACCGTCGAGGGCGACGAGACGATCGGCGCCACCGGCTCGAGCGGCATCCACGGCGTGCGTCTCGTCCGCGACTCCGGCGTCATCGAGCTGGAGCGCTCCGTCGTCGACGTGGCGACGCTGACACAGCCCGGCCAGCCGACGCACGACCTCTCGCTGCCACGCCGGTCGCTCCGTGACTGCCTCGCCGAGGAACTCCGTAGACTCGACGCCGACGACCTCTTCGGGAACGTCGTGAGGAACGGGGTCCGTCTGCTGGACGTCCCCGTCGAGAGCAACTAGGGCAGACTGACACTGTGACGAACGAACGCCGGGTGCTGGTTCACCCTGACAAGGAATCGCTGGGCGCCTCGGTGGCCGCGCGGTTCATCACCAAGATCATCGACGTGATCGAAGAGCAGAACTACGCCTCGGTCGTGGTCAGCGGAGGTTCGGTGAGCACCCTCGTGCTCGCCGCCATCAACGCGTCGCCGGCCCGCGACAGCGTCGACTGGTCGAAGGTCTCGATCTGGTGGGCCGACGAGCGGTGGGTCGAGGCGGGGCACCCCGACCGCAACGACCACCAGGCCGGCATCGACCTGCTCGACCACATCGGGCTGCTGCCCGAGAACGTGCACCGGTTCGCCGCCGTCGGCGACGCAGCCGACGTCGAGGCCGCCGCGGAGCTGTACCGCCGAGAGCTGCACGAGCACGCTCAGGCTGACGACCTCGCTCCGCGCTTCGACATCACCCTGCTCGGCGTCGGCCCCGACGGCCACGTCGCGTCGCTCTTCCCCGACGCACCGCAGGTGCGGATGACGGAGCCCACGGTCCTGGTCGTCGAGGACTCCCCCAAGCCCCCGCCCGTGCGGCTCACGCTGAGCCTGCCGGTCATCAACGAGTCGCAGCGCGTCTGGATGATCCTCGCCGGGGCCGAGAAGGCCTCGTCGCTGGGGCTCGCCCTCGCCGGCGCCGGCGCAGACCAGGTGCCCGTCGCCGGGGTCAAGGGCCGGAAGCGCACGGTCTTCTTCGTCGACCGCGACGCCGCCGCCGAGGTGCCCGAGAACCTCATCGCCTCCACGTACTGACACGGAACACGGCCGACGCCCCGTCCCTCCTCGCGGGGGGCGGGGCGTCGTTGCGTCCGCTCCTCGTCGGGGCGTGGCGCCCGCCGCCGGGGAGGCGCGGACCACGACGAAGCCCCCTGTCCGACGGGACAGGGGGCTTCGTCGTGGTGTCGCTGGTGGGTCAGGCCTTGCCGCGGCGGACGCGCAGCTGCTGCAGCGCCTCCTCGAGGAGCTGAGCGGCTTCCTCCTCGGTGCGACGCTCCTTCACGTAGGCGAGGTGCGTCTTGTAGGGCTCGAGCTTGGCGACGGTCGGCGGGTTCTCCTTGTCGCGACCGGCGGGCAGGCCCGTGGACGGCGAGTCGACGGTCTCGGGGATCTCGTCGTCGGGCACGTTGGCCGCGAAGTGACGGACGACCTCGTTGCCGAGGGCGTCCCAGTAGGAGATGGTGACCCGCTCGGCGTGGAAGCCTCGGTCCTGTTCGCCCATGGGGCCCGCACCGACGCGGGAGCCACGGATCGCGCTGCCGCCGGAGGCCATCAGCTCACCGCCGAGAACTTGGTGATGAGGCCGAGGACGACGATGCAGGTGATCCACACCAGGCCGAGGAACACGGTGATCCTGTTCAGGTTGCGCTCGGCGACGCCGGACGCCCCGAGGTTGCTCGTGACACCGCCGCCGAACATGTCGGAGAGACCGCCGCCGCGACCGCGGTGCAGCAGGATGAGCAGGGTCAGCAGGAGGCTCGTGATGCCGAGCAACACCTGCAGGATGACCTGGAGAATTTCCACGGAACGCCTTTCGATGCGGTGAGACCGTAGACGAGTATAACCGGAGCGTCGGGTCCGGCGGCTCGCCCGCGCGGGCGGGCTGCCGAACCCGACGTCCCGTCAGACGCCGACGTGCGAGCGGAAGCGGACGATGCTCGTGAACTCCGAGACGTCGAGGCTGGCTCCGCCGACCAGGGCGCCGTCGACGTCGGGCTCCCGCAGGAACGACGCGATGTTGGTCGACTTCACGGAGCCGCCGTAGAGGACGCGCGTCGAGGCGGCCCGGTCGGGGCCGGCGATCTCGACGAGCGCCTGGCGCAGGGCGGCGCAGACCTGCTGCGCCTGCTCGGGCGTCGCAGCCTGACCGGAGCCGATGGCCCAGACCGGCTCGTAGGCGACGACGATCTCGGAGTCGGCGGGGACCTCCGCCAGGGAGGCGCGGAGCTGGGCCACGGGGACCGCGCTCGGACCGTGCTCCTCCAGGTCGGCGGCGGTCTCGCCGACGCAGATCATCGGTACGAGGCCGTGGCGGTGGGCCGCCGCGACCTTGCTCGCGACGACGTCGTCGCCCTCGGCGTGGAGGGTGCGACGCTCCGAGTGCCCCACGAGCACGTACTGCACGTCGAGGGCCCGCAGGAACGCCCCGGAGATCTCGCCGGTGTAGGCGCCGGAGTCGTGGCTCGAGAGGTCCTGGGCGCCGAGGCCCAGCTCGAGCTTGTCGGCGTCGAGCAGCGTCTGCACGCTGCGGAGGTCGGTCGCGGGCGGGAAGACGACCGCCTCGACCGAGGAGAAGTCGTGCTTGGCGTCCTTCAGGCTCCAGGCGAGCTTCTGGACGAAGGCGATCGCCTGCAGGTGATCGAGGTTCATCTTCCAGTTGCCGGCGATGAGGGGCGTGCGCGTGGTCACCATCCGAGGACCTCCAGTCCGGGGAGCTTCTTGCCCTCGAGGAACTCGAGGCTGGCTCCACCACCGGTGGAGATGTGTCCGAACTGGTCGTCCGTGAAGCCGAGGGAGCGCACCGCGGAGGCGGAGTCGCCTCCGCCGACGACGGCCAGCCCGTCCACCTCCGTCAGCGCCTGCGCGACGACGCGGGTGCCCGTGGCGAAGGCGTCGAACTCGAAGACGCCCATGGGGCCGTTCCAGAAGACCGTCGACGACGAGGAGATGATCTCCGCGAAGGCCGCCGCGGTGTCGGGCCCGATGTCGAGCCCGAGGGCCTCCGGGCCGAGCTCGGACGACTCGATGCCGTCCACGGCGACCGTGGTGTGCTCGGCGTCGGCGGCGAAGGCCGAGGCGACGACGACGTCGGTGGGCAGCACGAGGCGGACCCCGCGCTCCTGCGCCTCGGCGACGTAGCCGCGGACGCGGTCGAGCTGGTCGGCCTCCAGGAGGCTCTTGCCGACCGGGTGCCCCTGGGCGGCCAGGAAGGTGAAGAGCATGCCGCCGCCGATGAGGAGCGAGTCGACGCGCGGCAGGAGGTGCTCGATCACGCCGAGCTTGTCGCTGACCTTCGAGCCTCCGAGGACGACGGCGTAGGGGCGATCGGGCTTCTCGGTCAGGCGCTCCAGGACCTCGAGCTCGGCGGAGATGAGCGTGCCCGCGGCGCTCGGCAGCAGCTGCGGGAGCTCGTAGACGCTGGCCTGCTCGCGGTGCACGACGCCGAAGCCGTCGGAGACGAAGACGTCGCCCAGCTGTGCGAGCTGCTCCGCGAACGCACGGCGCTCCCCCGCGTCCTTCGACGTCTCGGCGGCGCTGAAGCGGAGGTTCTCGAGGACGGTCACCTGACCGTCCTCGAGCTGGTCGACCGCGGCGGTGGCCTCGTCGCCGACCGTCTGGGCGACGAAGCCGACGCTCTTGCCGAGCAGCTCGCTGAGCCGCTGGGCCACGGGCCGGAGGCTGTACTTCTCGACCGGCTGACCGTCGGGTCGGCCCAGGTGGGAGATGACGACGACTCGCGCTCCCTGGTCGAGGAGCTGGTTCAGGGTCTGCAGCGACGCGCGGACGCGGCCGTCGTCGGTGATCTCGCCGTCCGCGAGGGGGACGTTGAGGTCGCACCGGACGATGACGCGCCTCCCGCCCAGGTCTCCGAGCTGATCGAGGGTACGGAGGGTCATTCTCGTTCTCTTCTCTGCGACGGAGGCGGTCAGGCTCGTGCCTGACCGCCTCCGGGGGGTTCGTGCTGGGGGTGTTCGCTGACCGGCTAGAGGCGGTCGGCCACGTACTCGGTGAGGTCGACGAGGCGGTTCGAGTAGCCCCACTCGTTGTCGTACCACGACGTGATCTTCACCATGTTGCCGATGACCTTCGTCAGGCCCGAGTCGTAGATCGACGAGTGCGGGTCGGTGGTGATGTCGCTGGAGACCAGCGGGTCCTCCGAGTAGGCCAGGATGCCCTTCAGCTCGCCCTCGGCAGCGGCCTTGTAGGCGGCGTTGATCTGCTCGACCGTGACGGGGGTCGAGGTCTCGAGGGTGACGTCGGTGATCGAGCCGGTCGGCACCGGGACCCGCAGCGCGTAGCCGTCGAGCTTGCCGGCGAGCTCGGGGATGACCAGGCCGATGGCCTTGGCCGCACCCGTCGAGGTGGGGACGATGTTGACGGCCGCGGCGCGGGCGCGACGCGGGTCCTTGTGGGGGCCGTCCTGGAGGTTCTGGTCGGCGGTGTACGCGTGCACCGTCGTCATCAGGCCGCGCTCGACGCCGAAGTTGTCGAGGAACACCTTCATCAGCGGCGCCAGGCTGTTCGTGGTGCAGGAGGCGTTCGAGATGATGTGGTGCGAGGCGGGGTCGTAGATGCCCTCGTTGACGCCCAGCACGATGGTCGCGTCGTCGCCCGTGGCGGGCGCGGAGATCAGGACCTTCTTGGCGCCGGCGGTGATGTGCTTGCGCGCGTCTTCTGCCTTGGTGAAGAAACCGGTCGACTCGATGACGATGTCGACGCCCAGCTCGCCCCAGGGGAGGTTCGCGGGGTCGCGCTCGGCGAGGACCTTGATCGGCTTGCCGTCGACGACGATCGAGTCGCCGTCGAGCTCGACCGTGGCGTCGAGGCGGCCCGTGATCGAGTCGAACTTGAGGAGGTGCGCGAGGGCCGCGTTGTCGGTGAGGTCGTTGACGGCGACGATCTCGATGTCGGCGCCCTTGGCGAGCGCTGCGCGGAAGTAGTTGCGGCCGATGCGACCGAAGCCGTTGATGCCGATCTTGACGGTCAAGGGAACTCCTGTTGATCAGGCGTCACGGGGACGCGTGGAGGGGGCGGGCGACCAGGCCCTCGGAGGGCTCTCAGACCAGTGCGGTCGGGGAGCCGGACCGTTTGTCACAGTACCAGCCGGGGGTGCGTGTGCGTCGTGATGAGACGTGCCCCGGCCGTGCCCCTAGCGGAGGTCGAGGTCGGAGGGCAGGCTGGCCTCCGTGCCGGCGACCCCGAGGTCGGAGGCCTTCTTGTCGGCCATGGCCAGGAGGCGACGGATGCGGCCGGCGACGGCGTCCTTCGTCATCGGCGGGTCGGCGTGGTGGCCGAGCTCGTCGAGGCTGGCGTCGCGGTGGGCGAGGCGCAGGCGGCCCGCGTAGGCGAGGTGCTCGGGGATGTCGTCGCCGAGGAGCTGCATGGCGCGCTCGACGCGGGCGCAAGCGGCTACGGCGGCCTCGGCGGAGCGCCGCAGGTTGGCGTCGTCGAAGTTGACCAGGCGGTTGGCGGTGGCACGCACCTCGCGGCGCTGGCGCATCTCCTCCCACTCCCCCACGCTCTTGTGGGCTCCCATGACGGCGAGCATGGCGCTGATCGCCTCGCCGTCACGGACGAGGACGCGGTGCACGCCCCGGACCTCGCGGGCCTTCGCGGGCACGCCGAGCCGACCCGCCGCGCCGACGAGGGCCATCGCGGCCTCGTTGCCGGGGCAGACCACCTCGAGCGAGGCGGAGCGCCCGGGGTCGGTCAACGACCCCTGGGCGAGGAAGGCTCCGCGCCAGATCGCGGCCAGGTCGTCGCGCGAACCCGTCGTCAGCCGGTTCGGCAGCCCGCGGACGGGACGACGACGCTGGTCCATCAGGCCGGTCTGCCGGGCGAGCGTCTCGCCCGCCTCGTGGACGCGCACGAGGTAGTGCGCCGTGCGCCGGGCACCGGAGGCCCCGATCATCGAGACGTCGCTCCGGGCGCCGTAGAGCTCGGCGAGGTCCTTGCGGACCCGTCGGGCGATGGCAGGGCTGTCGAGCTCGGCCTCCACCGCGATGCGCCCCGAGATGACGTGCAGCCCGCCGGCGAACCGCAGGATCGTCGCCACCTCGGCGGCGCGCACGGTCGTGCGGGTCACCTCGACCTTGGCGAGCTCTTCTTTGACGTCGGCGGTCTGTGCCACAGGTGCGGGTCCTTGTCTCTGTCGATGGTCGACGAGGCCACGGGGGCGTGCCTCCGGGGCTCGGTCGTCGAGGGGTGTCGGGCTGGTGGCGACGCCGTCAGGTCGGACGGACGGCCGGTGCCCGTCGGTGCGGACGCCGGCTCACTCACGACCGAGGTCGCGGTGCTTCACGCTGACGGCGACGCCGGGGAGGTCACGCAGGATCGCAGCCAGTTCGCCCACGAGGGTGACCGATCGGTGCTTGCCGCCCGTGCAGCCAATGGCGATCGTAGCGTGTCTCTTGTTCTCGCGCTGATAGCCGGCGAGCACCGGGCGGAGGGCCGCCGCGAAGGAGTCGACGAACTCGCGGGCGCCGTCCTGCGCCATCACGTAGCTCGTGACCGGCTCGTCGAGACCGTTCTGCGAGCGGAGCTCGGGCACCCAGAACGGGTTGGGGAGGAATCGCGCGTCGCCCACGCTGTCGGCGTCCGCGGGCAGGCCGTACTTGAAGCCGAAGCTGAGGACGGTCACCTGCACGCCGGGTCGCTCGGACTCAGCGAAGCGCTCCGTCACGGCCGTCGCGAGCTGGTGGATGTTGAGCTCGGACGTGTCGATGATCACGTCGCTCGTCTCCCGCAGCTCCTCCATCCGGGCCCGCTCGGCGAGGATCCCGTCCAGCAGCGTGCCGTCGCCCTGGAGCGGGTGCGGCCGGCGGACCTGCTCGAACCGACGCACGAGCACGGCGTCGGTCGCGTCGAGGAAGAGGACCCGCACCTTGCTGGGCATGCTCTCGCGGAGCGTGCGCACCGCCTCCTGGGCCTCGGAGAAGAGGCGCCCGCCCCGGACGTCGACGACGGCGGCGATCTTCGGGAGGGAGTCCCCCGCACGCTCGGCGAGGTCGAGCAGCGGTCGGAGCATCTGGGCGGGCAGGTTGTCGACGACGTACCAGCCCAGGTCCTCCAGGGCGTTGCCGACGGTCGAGCGACCGGCCCCGGACATGCCGGAGACGATGAGGACCTCTTGCTGTTCTGACGCGTCGCTCATGGGGAGGTGACCTTCGATCGTGTCGGCACGGGGTGGGTGTGATCCTAGACGGCCGCGGTGGCCTGGTCCGGCTCGGGGCGGGCGTCGTCCGCCTCGGCGACCTCGGCGTCGCTCGTCGACCCGAGCCGCCCGACGACGGCCGCCGCGAGGGTCGGGCCGATCCCCCGGATGGACGAGATCTCCTCCACGTCGGCCTGCTTGAGCCGCTTGACGGAGCCGAAGTGCTTGAGCAGCCCCGCCACGCGAGCGGGCCCGAGGCCGGGGATCTCCGCGAGCTGCGTCGCGACGTCGCGCTTCCGTCGCTGGCGCTGGAACGTGATGGCGAACCGGTGCGCCTCGTCCCGGATGCGCTGGATGAGGAACAGGGCGTCGGAGTTGCGGGGCAGGATGACGGGGAAGTCGTCGTCGGGCAGCCAGATCTCCTCGAGCCGCTTCGCGATGCCGCAGAGGGCGATGTCGGTCACGCCGGCGTCGTCCAGGGCACGGCGAGCGGCGGCCACCTGGGGCTGGCCACCGTCGACGATGAGGAGGTTCGGACGGTAGGCGAAGCGCTTGCGCTGCTCGCCGACCTCCTCCACCGGGGCGAGCTCGTCGTCGAGGCGGGCCAGCCGACGGCTGAGCGTCTGGTAGATCGACTCGGTGTCGTCGGTGGACTGCGGGATGCTGAAGCGGCGGTACTGGTCCTTCCGCGGGAGGCCGTCCTCGAAGACCACCATCGACGCGACGATGTTGGTGCCCGAGAGGTGCGAGACGTCGTAGCACTCCATCCGCAGCGGCGCCTCGGTCATGCCCAGCGCCTCCTGGATGTCCGCCAGGGCGGTCGACCTCGTGGCGAAGTCGGCGCTCCGTCGCGTCTTGTACAGCATCAGCGACTGCTGCGCGTTGAGCATGGCCGTCTGCATGAGCGCGGCCTTCTCCCCCCGCTGGGCCGACCGCACCTGCACGCGCCCTCGGCCCCGGACGTCGCCCAGCACGGCCTCGAGGGCCTCGACGTCGTCGGGCACGGCGCTGACGACGATCTCGCGGGGCACCTCGGCTCCGGCCGGGTAGCTGCCCTGGAGGACCTGCTCGACGAGGTCGCCGGAGGAGATGTCGATCTCCTTGTCGACGACCCAGCCCCGCGAGCCCCGGATGCGGCCGCCGCGGACGGTGAAGAGCTGCACGGCGGCGGCGAGCTCGTCCTCCGCCAGGGCGTACAGGTCGAGGTCGGCGGAGTCGCGGAGCACGACGGCGGACTTGTCGAGCACGGCCTCGAGGGCCTGCACCTGGTCGCGGTACCGGGCGGCGTCCTCGTAGCGCTGCTCGAGGGCCGCGGTCTTCATCGCCTTCTGCTTCTCGGCGATGACGCGCTTGTCGTAGCTGCCCATGAACTTGACGAACTCGTCGACGATGACCCGGTGCTCCTCGATCGAGACCCGGTGCGAGCACGGCCCACCACAGCGCCCGATCTGGCCCGGGAAGCAGGGCTTGCCGGTCTGCATGGCCTTCTTGTAGCTGCTGTCGGAGCAGGTGCGGATCGGGAAGACCTTGATCATCTGGTCGATGGTGTCGTGGACGGCCCAGATCTTGGGGTACGGGCCGAAGTACTTCGCGCCCCTGATCTTGGGGTTGCGCGTCACCATGACCCGCGGCGCCTCGTCGCCCAGGGTCACCGCCATGAACGGGTACGTCTTGTCGTCGCGGAACTTGACGTTGAACGGCGGGTCGAACTCCTTGATCCACGTGTACTCGAGCTGCAGCGCCTCGATGTCGCTGCCGACGACCGTCCACTCCACCGACCGCGCGGTGAGCACCATGCGCCGGGTGCGCTCGTGCAGGGTGGGCAGCGGCGCGAAGTAGTTGCTGAGACGAGCGCGGAGGTTCTTCGCCTTGCCCACGTAGAGGACGCGGCCGCGCTCGTCCCGCCAGCGGTAGACCCCGGGGTCGGTCGGGATCTCGCCCGCCGGGGGGCGCCAGGAGACGGTGTTGCTCATCGGGCCTCGACGGCCTCCCGGCGACGTGCGGCCGCTCCCTGGCGCCGCTTCGCGGCGGCGGGGCCGGGTGCGGCGTGGCCCTGCTCGAGGATCTCGGCGAGGAACACCCCCGTGTGGCTCTCCGGCACCGTCGCGAGGTGCTCCGGCGTGCCGGTGGCCAGCACGGAGCCGCCGCCCGCCCCGCCCTCGGGGCCCATGTCGATGAGCCAGTCGGCCGACTTGATCACGTCGAGGTTGTGCTCGATCGTGATGACGGTGTTGCCCTTCTCGACCAGGCCGTTGAGCACGAGGAGCAGCTTGCGGACGTCCTCGAAGTGGAGGCCGGTCGTCGGCTCGTCGAGCACGTAGACGCTGCGGCCGTTGGAGCGCTTCTGCAGCTCGGTGGCGAGCTTCACGCGCTGCGCCTCGCCGCCGCTGAGGGTCGTCGCGCTCTGGCCGAGGCGGACGTAGCCGAGGCCGACGTCGACGAGGGTCTTCATGTAGCGCGAGATCGCCGAGATGGGCTCGAAGAAGACCGCCGCCTCGCTGATCGGCATGTCGAGCACCTCGGAGATGTTCTTGCCCTTGTAGTGGACGGCGAGCGTGTCGCGGTTGTAGCGGGCACCGCCGCAGACCTCGCACGCGACGTACACGTCGGGCAGGAAGTTCATCTCGATCTTGATCGTGCCGTCGCCGGCGCAGTTCTCGCAGCGGCCGCCCTTGACGTTGAAGCTGAAGCGGCCCGGCAGGTAGCCCCGCGTCTTGGCCTCGACCGTCTCGGCGAAGAGGTTGCGGATGCGGTCGAAGACGCCCGTGTAGGTGGCCGGGTTCGACCGGGGGGTGCGACCGATGGGCGCCTGGTCGACGTGCACGACCTTGTCGAGGGCCTCGAGGCCCGTGACCCGGAGGTGCTTGCCGGGGATCTGGCGGGCGCCGTTGAGCTTGTTGGCCATGACCTTGTAGAGGATGTCGTTGACGAGCGTCGACTTGCCGGAGCCGCTGACGCCGGTGACCGCGACGAACGCGCCGAGCGGGAACTCGACGGTCACGTTCTTGAGGTTGTTCGCCTTGGCGCCCACGACCGTGATGACCCGGTCGGGGTCGACGGGGCGACGGCTCGTCGGCGTCTCGATCGAGCGGCGGCCGGAGAGGTAGTCGCCGGTGTACGACTCGCGGTTCTCGAGGAGGTCCTCGTAGCTGCCGGAGTGAACCACGTGGCCGCCGTTGACCCCGGCGCCCGGACCGATGTCGACCACCCAGTCGGCGGTCTTGATGGTGTCTTCGTCGTGCTCGACGACGATGAGCGTGTTGCCGAGGTCCTTCAGCTTGACGAGCGTGTCGATGAGCCGCCGGTTGTCGCGCTGGTGGAGGCCGATGCTGGGCTCGTCGAGGACGTAGAGCACGCCGGTGAGGCCTGAGCCGATCTGCGTCGCGAGCCGGATGCGCTGCGCCTCGCCGCCCGAGAGGGAGCCCGCCGAGCGGGCGAGGGAGAGGTACGTGAGGCCGACCTCGAGGAGGAACTCGAGCCGCACGCGGATCTCGCGGAGCACCTGGGCGGCGATCCGTGCCTCGCGCGGAGTCAGGGTGAGGCCGTTCATGAAGGCGAAGGCGTCGGCGAGGCTGAGGTCGGCGACGTCGGCGATGCTCTGGTCGGCCACGGTGACCGCCAGCACCTCCGGCTTGAGGCGCTTGCCGCCACAGACGGTGCACGGGATCTCGCGGAGGTACTCGGAGTAGCGCTGGCGCTGGCTGTCCGTCTCCGCCTCGGCGTACTTGCGCTCGATGTAGGGCATCACGCCCTCGAAGCCCGTCGAGTACTTCATCTCACGGCCGAAGCGGTTCTTCCACTTCACGGTGACCTCGAAGTCGTTGCCCTGGAGCACGGCCTCGCGGATGCGCTCGGGCAGGTCCTTCCAGGGCGTGCGCAGGCTGAAGTCGAGGTCGATCGCCAGGCCCTCGAGGAGCTTCTGGAAGTAGTTGTAGAGGCCCTTGCCCGAGTTGGTCCAGGGCAGGATGACGCCCTCGGCCAGGCTCAGCTCGGGGTCGCCCAGCACGAGGTCGGTGTCGACCGACATGCGGGTGCCGATGCCCGAGCACTCCGGGCAGGCCCCGAAGGGAGCGTTGAACGAGAAGGTGCGCGGCTCCACCTCGGTCAGCTGCACGGGGTGGCCGTTCGGGCAGGAGAGCTTCTCCGAGAAGGTGCGGTACTTGCCCGCCGCGCCCGCGTCGGTGTCGACGAAGTCGACCGTGACCAGGCCGTCGGTGAGGCGGAGGGCCGTCTCGAGCGAGTCGGTGAGGCGCGTCAGGCCCTCGGGCGAGGCGACGAGCCGGTCGACCACGACGGAGATGTCGTGCTTGACCTGCTTCTTGAGGGCGGGGGGCGCGGACAGCTGGACCTGCTCCCCGTCGACGATCGCGCGGGAGTAGCCCGCGGCCGCGAGCTCGGCGAAGAGGTCGACGAACTCGCCCTTCTTCTTCGAGACGACGGGGCTCAGGACCTGGAAGCGCGTGCCCGTCTCGAGGGTCATCAGCTGGTCGGCGATCTGCTGGACGGTCTGCCGGCTGATCTTCTCGCCGCAGACCGCGCAGTGCGCGATGCCGATGCGGGCCCAGAGCAGGCGCATGTAGTCGTAGATCTCGGTGATCGTGCCGACCGTGGACCTCGGGTTGCGGTTCGTCGACTTCTGGTCGATGGACACCGCGGGGCTGAGGCCCTCGATGAAGTCGACGTCGGGGCGGTCGACCTGGCCGAGGAACTGCCGGGCGTACGCCGAGAGGGACTCGACGTAGCGGCGCTGGCCCTCGGCGAAGATCGTGTCGAACGCGAGCGACGACTTGCCTGAGCCGGAGAGGCCGGTGAAGACCACGAGGCTGTCTCTCGGGATCTCGAGGTCGACGTTGTCGAGGTTGTGGACTCGGGCGCCGCGCACGCTGAGCACGGAGGAACCATCTACGGGAGAGATTGACACTCTTACCATTCTACGGAGACCACCGACACTGCCGGTCGGCCTGCTCCGTGGGAGGACGTGCCCTGCGTCACAGGGCGGGGTGGGTCTTGGTGAGGCCGGCGGAGACGGCCCAGAGCCGCTCGGCCGCCTGGGGGTCGCGGGCGTGCCGCTTCGCGGGGACCCTGGCCGGCGCCCCGGTCAGCTGGAACCAGCCGGCCGGACCCCAGTATTCCCCTCCGACGACGTCGGGGGCCGTGGCGGCGTGGACGAGCGGCTCGGCCCCCACCTCCTTGCCCTGCGAGAAGGTGTGCATCATGGAGGTGACCACGGCCGGCGGGCGGCGGGGCTCGACGACGGGCGGGCGGGGATCGCTGAGGCTCTCCCAGGCGAAGCCCGGGTGCGCCACGACGCTCGTGACGCTCGACCCCGCGGCACGGAGCCGACGGTCGAGCTCGAAGCCGAACGACATGACGGCGAGCTTCGACCGCGCGTAGGCCACGTAGCTCGAGTAGCTCGACACCATCATCGGGTCGTCGAGGTCGAGTCGCACCCACCGGTGGCTGATGCTGCCGAGGTGGACGACGCGGCCGGCCTGAGCTGCGTCGAGCGCGGGCATCAGGTGCGAGACGAGGGCGAAGTGGCCGAGGTGGTTCGTGCCGAACTGCAGCTCGAAGCCGTCGGCCGTCGTCTGGCGTCGCCGCTGGCCCACGACGCCCGCGTTGGCGAGCAGGACGTCCACGGGGCCGCCTGCGGCGAGGGCGTCCGCCCCCGAGCGCACCGAGGAGAGGTCGGCGAGGTCGAGGTCGACCGTCTCGACGTCCGCCCCCGCGACGCGCTCACGGACGGCGTCCGCCGCGCGGACGGCGCGTTCCGGGTCACGGGCGGCGAGGACGACCCGGTGCCCCTGGGCGGCCAGGCGCTCGGCGGCGAAGTAGCCCAGCCCCGCGGTCGCACCCGTGACGACGACTCGGAGGCGGTCAGCGGACATGGCCCGCCGCCTCCATCTGTCGCAGGTCCTTCTTGAGGTCGGCGACCTCGTCGCGGAGCCGCCCGGCCAGCTCGAACTTCAGCTCGGCCGCGGCCTGGAGCATCTGCTCGTTGAGGTCGGCGATGATCGACTCGATGCCGTTGGCCGCCGCCGCGCCCTTGCCCTCGCGCCTGAGGTTCGGGGTGGGAGACCGCTTCTTGCCGTCGCGCCCGGCGAGGAGGGCCGCCGTGTCGGCGCCCTCCCGAGCCAGCGCCGCCGTGATGTCCGCGATCTTCTTGCGGAGCGGCTGCGGGTCGATGCCGTGCTCGGTGTTGTACGCGATCTGCTTGTCGCGACGTCGATCGGTCTCTTCGAGGGCCTGCTTCATGGAGGCGGTCATGACGTCGGCGTACATGTGCACCTGGCCGGAGACGTTGCGGGCTGCACGGCCGATGGTCTGGATCAGCGAGGTCGACGACCGGAGGAACCCCTCTTTGTCGGCGTCGAGGATCGCGACCAGGGAGACCTCGGGCAGGTCGAGCCCCTCACGGAGCAGGTTGATGCCGACGAGGACGTCGTAGACGCCCTGACGCAGCTCGGTGAGGAGCTCGACGCGACGCAGGGTGTCGACGTCGGAGTGGAGGTACCGGACCCGGACCCCGGCCTCGGTGAGGAAGTCGGTGAGCTCCTCTGCCATCTTCTTCGTCAGCGTGGTGACGAGGACGCGCTCGTCGCGCTCCGTCCGGGTGCGGATCTCCTCCAGGAGGTCGTCGATCTGGCCCTCGGACGGCTTGACGACGATCTCGGGGTCGATGAGGCCGGTCGGGCGGATGATCTGCTCGACGACGCTGTCGGTGATGCCGAGCTCGTACTTGCCCGGCGTCGCGGAGAGGTAGACCTTCTGGCCGACCCGGTCGAGGAACTCCTCGAACTTCAGGGGCCGGTTGTCGAGAGCGCTGGGCAGGCGGAAGCCGTGGTCGACCAGCGTGCGCTTGCGCGAGGCGTCGCCCTCGTACATGGCACCGATCTGCGGCACGGTGACGTGCGACTCGTCGATGACGACCAGGAGGTCGTCCGGGAAGTAGTCGAGGAGGCAGTGGGGCGCCTCCCCCGGACCGCGACCGTCGATGTGCGCAGAGTAGTTCTCGATGCCGTTGCAGAAGCCGATCTGCTCCATCATCTCGAGGTCGAACGTCGTCCGCATCCGCAGGCGCTGGGACTCGAGCAGCTTGCCCTGCTGGTCGAGCTCGGCGAGCCGACCCGCCAGCTCCTCCTTGATGGTGCCGATCGCTCGGTGCATGACGTCGGTGCCCGCGACGTAGTGCGAGCCGGGGAACACCGAGACGGCGTCGAGGGTCTTGACGACGTCACCGGTGAGCGGGTGCAGGGCGTACAGCGCCTCGATCTCGTCGCCGAACATCTCGATGCGGATGGCGAGCTCCTCGTACATCGGGATGATCTCGATGGTGTCGCCGCGCACGCGGAAGTTGCCCCGCGAGAAGTCGATGTCGTTGCGCTGGTACTGCATCGAGACGAAGCGGCGGATCAGCGTCTCACGGTCGATGCGCTGGCCCACCTGGAGCGCGATCATGGCCTCGAGGTAGCCCTCCGGGGTGCCGAGGCCGTAGATGCACGACACGGTGCTGACGACGATGACGTCGCGGCGGCTGAGCAGGGAGTTCGTGGTCGAGTGGCGGAGCCGCTCGACCTCGGCGTTGATCGAGCTGTCCTTCTCGATGAAGGTGTCGGTCTGCGGGACGTAGGCCTCGGGCTGGTAGTAGTCGTAGTACGAGACGAAGTACTCGACCGCGTTGTGCGGGAACATCTCGCGGAACTCGTTGGCGAGCTGGGCCGCGAGGGTCTTGTTGTGGGCGAGCACGAGCGTCGGACGCTGCACCTGCTCGACGAGCCACGCGGTGGTGGCGGACTTGCCCGTGCCGGTCGCGCCGAGCAGGACGACGTCGGTCTCACCGGCGTTGATGCGACCCGCCAGCTCGGCGATGGCCGCGGGCTGGTCGCCGCTCGGTTCGTACTCGCTGACGACCTCGAACGGGCGGACACTTCGGGTCGGTTCCATGCCTCCGAGTCTACGAGTCGCCACCGACAGACGGCCCGGGGGCGGCCCCCGCCTTCGCCGCTGACAGCGAACGGAGCCGGTCGAGCACGGCGTCGGCCTGCTGCAGGGTCTGCTCCAGCGACCCCGAGGAGTCGACGACCAGGTCGGCGACGGCGAGCCTCTCGTCGTCGCCCGCCTGCGCCGCCACCCGGCGCCGCGCCTCCTGCTCGGGCATCCCGCGGAGCTGCACGAGCCGGGCGACGCGGTCCTCGGCAGGGGCGTGGACCACGACGACGACGTCGAACTCCCCTGCTCCCCGCGTCTCGACGAGCAGGGGGACGTCGTAGACGACGACTCGGGCGGGGTCGTCGGCCACCGCCTCGGCCATGCGCCGGCGAGAGAGCTCCCGGACGGCGGGGTGGGTGATCGCCTCGAGGTCACGGCGGGCCCCCGGGTCCGAGAACACCAGGGCCCCGAGGGCCGGACGGTCCAGGCTGCCGTCGGCAGCCAGGACGCCGCCGCCGAACCTCTCCGCGATCGCGGCGAGGCCGGGGGTGCCGGGCTCGACCACCTCGCGGGCGAGGAGGTCGGCGTCGACCACGGCCGCGCCCCGCTCCGCGAGACGACGGGACACGACGCTCTTGCCGGCGGCGATGCCCCCGGTCAGCCCACAGACGAACATCCGCCGAGGCTACCCGGAGAGGCACCGGCGAGCCCGGGAACGCCGCGAGGCGGCCCCCTCTCGGGGACCGCCTCGTGGTCAGGTCTGCTGCACCGTCAGGTGCGGCGTGACTAGTTGTTGTTCGACAGCTTCTCGCGCAGAGCGGCGAGCGACTCGTCGTCGGCGAGCGTGCCGGCGCCGGCCGACTCGCTCGAGAACGTCGAACCGGACGGCACGTCGAAGGTGGTCTCCTCGGCGAGCGACGCCGCGACCTGCTTCTTGTGGGCCTCCCAGCGAGCCTGGGCGGCAGCGTAGTCCTGCTCCCACTTCTCGCGCTGGGTCTCGAAGCCCTCGCGCCACTCGTTGGTCTCCGGGTCGAAGCCCTCGGGGTACTTGTAGTTGCCCTGCTCGTCGTACTCGGTGAGCATGCCGTAGAGCGCCGGGTCGAACTCGGTGCCCTCGGGGTCGACGCCCTCGTTGGCCTGCTTGAGGCTCAGCGAGATGCGACGGCGGTCGAGGTCGATGTCGATGACCTTGACGAACACCTCGTCGCCGACGGCGACGACCTGCTCGGCCAGCTCGACGTGCTTCGCCGACAGCTCGGAGATGTGCACGAGGCCCTCGATGCCGTCGGCCACGCGGACGAACGCACCGAACGGCACGAGCTTCGTGACCTTGCCGGGCGCGACCTGGCCGATGGCGTGCGTGCGGGCGAAGACCTGCCACGGGTCCTCCTGCGTCGCCTTGAGCGAGAGCGACACGCGCTCACGGTCGAGGTCGACCTCGAGGATCTCGACGGTGACTTCCTGACCGACCTCGACGACCTCGCTGGCGTGCTCGATGTGCTTCCAGCTGAGCTCGGAGACGTGCACGAGGCCGTCCACACCGCCCAGGTCGACGAAGGCGCCGAAGTTGACGATCGACGAGACGACGCCCTTGCGGACCTGGCCCTTGTGGAGGTTGTTGAGGAAGGTGGTGCGGCTCTCGGACTGCGTCTGCTCGAGGAGCGCACGGCGCGACAGGACCACGTTGTTGCGGTTCTTGTCGAGCTCGAGGATCTTCGCCTCGATCTCCTGGCCCAGGTAGGGCGTGAGGTCGCGGACGCGGCGCAGCTCGATGAGCGACGCGGGGAGGAAGCCCCGGAGTCCGATGTCGACGATGAGGCCGCCCTTGACGACCTCGATGACCGTTCCGGTGACGACGCCGTCGGCGTCCTTGATCTTCTCGACGTCGCCCCAGGCACGCTCGTACTGAGCGCGCTTCTTGGACAGGATCAGACGGCCTTCCTTGTCCTCCTTCTGGAGGACGAGGGCCTCGACGGTGTCGCCGACCTCGACGACCTCCGTGGGGTCGACGTCGTGCTTGATCGAGAGTTCGCGCGAGGGGATGACGCCCTCGGTCTTGTAGCCGACGTCGAGGAGGACCTCGTCGCGGTCGATCTTCACGACGGTGCCCTCGATGAGGTCGCCGTCGTTGAAGAACTTCAGAGTCTTCTCGACCGCGGCCAGGAAGTCATCAGCGGATCCGATGTCGTTGATGGCGACCTGCTTGGGTGCCTTGGTCGTTACGGTTGTCATGTAGTTAGTGCTCCAGTGAAAGCATGGATCGGGCCGCGGTCGTCCCGAGGAGTGTCTCGTCGGGGGGAGTCGGCCACGGCGGGCGGACAGATCGGCGCAGGAAGCGCCTCCACATCATAGCTCCGTGCCCGGGCACGCGGCAACGACCGAGGCCCCGCGCGCCGCGCCTCCCCCGGGTGGCCGACACCTGTCAGCGCAGGAGGGCGCGTCGGAGCGTGTCGAGGCCCACTCCCCCGAGCTGGAGCGCCTCGCGGTGGAAGGCGACGACGTCGAGGGAGCCCCCGGCGCGGCGCGTCCGCTCGGCCCGCAGCTCCTCCCAGATGCGCTGCCCGACCTTGTACGAGGGCGCCTGCCCGGGCCAGCCGAGGTACCGGTCGACCTCGAACCTCACGAACGACTCGTCGAGCGAGACGTTCTCGGTGAGGAACCGCAGGGCGTGGGCGTGGTCCCACCGCTGCGTCGTGCCCGGGACGGTCTTGCCCAGGTGCACGCCGATGTCGATGACGACGCGCGCCGCCCGCATCCGCTGCCCGTCGAGCATGCCGAGGCGGTCGCCCGGGTCGGCGAGGTGGCCGAGCTCGTCCATCAGCCGCTCCGCGTAGAGGGCCCAGCCCTCGGCGTGGCCGGAGGTGCCGGCGAGCTGACGGCGCCAGGTGTTGAGCGTGCCCCGGGCCCAGACGGCCTGCCCGATCTGGAGGTGGTGGCCCGGAACGCCCTCGTGGAAGACCGTGGTGGTCTCACGCCAGGTGCTGAACCGCGTGACGCCCTCGGGCACCGACCACCACATGCGGCCCGGCCGGGAGAAGTCGTCGCTCGGACCCGTGTAGTAGATGCCGCCGTCCTTCGTCGGCGCGATGCGGCACTCCAGCCGGCGCAGGGGCTCCGGGACGTCGAAGTGGGTGCCCGCCAGCTCGGCCACCGCACGGTCGCTGAGGCCCTGCATCCACTGCTGGAGCGCGTCGGTGCCCTCGAGCTGCCGCGCGGGGTCCTCGTCGAGGACGGCGATGGCCCGGGCCACCGAGGCACCCGGCTCGATCTGCCCGGCCACCGCCTCCTGCTCGGCGGCCGTGCGCGCGAGCTCGTCGAGCCCCCACTCGTAGGTCTCGTCGAGGTCGATCGTCGCGCCGAGGAAACGTCGCGAGTGCAGGGCGTAGGCGTCCCGGCCCACGGCGTCGTCGACGCCCGCGGCGGGCAGCAGCTCGTCGAGCAGGAAGGACCGCAGGCCGAGGTAGGCGGCCCCCGCCGAGCGCGCGCCCTCCTGCAGGTCTCGGACGAGCCCGTCGGAGGCGCCGCTCCCGTCGGCGAGGACAGGTCGGGCGGTCAGCTCGGTGAAGAAGCCTTCCGGATCGCCGATCCGCGCGCACTGCTCCGCCACGGCCTCGACCTGGCGACGGGCCGGGACGACGCCCTCCCGCACCCCGAGCCGGAGCGTCTCGACGTACTGGGCCACGGCACGGTCGACCCCGGCGAGCCTCGAGGCCACGTCGGACCACTCCTCGGCGCTGTCGGTCGGCATGAGGTCGAGGACCTCACGGATGCCCTGGGCGGGGGACGCGATCACGTTCAGGTCACGCAGCTCGAGCCGCTGCTCGGCCTGCTCGAGGTCGAGCTCCAGCTCGCTCCGGAGGTCGTCGCGCGTCACGAGGTCGACGTCGTCGACCGCCGGTGCCGCCTCGAGGTCGCGGAGGGCCGCGCGGACCGCCTCCGCGCGGCGCTCGTGGCCCCGGGGCGAGTAGTCGCCGTACTCGCCCGTCCGGCCCTCACGGCCGATCCAGGTCGCCACGGTCGGGTCGAGGTCGACCAGCGTGTCGACCCAGCCCTCGGCGACGGCGTCGACCTGCGTGGGCGCGCGGCGGGCGGGGGGCGTGGGCTCGACGGTCATGCGCCGAGCCTAGCCAGGCCGGGGACGACGAAGGGCGCCGACGACCGGGGTCGTCGACGCCCTCCGGGGCGGGTGGCGCTACTCGGCGTCGAGGTCCGTCTCGAGCAGCGCGGCGAGCTCCTCGAGGGCGGCGTCGGCGTTGTCGCCCTCGGTCGCCAGCGTGACCTGCTCGCCGTGGCCGATGCCCAGCGAGAGCACGCCGAGGATGCTCGCGGCGTTGACGCTCTTGCCGGCCGCGGTCGTCAGCGTGACCTTGGCGCCGGTCTTGCCGGCGGCCTGGCTGAAGAGCGAGGCGGGACGGGCGTGCAGCCCGACGCTCGAGGCGATGGTGACGGTACGTTCGGGCATTTCTTCTCCTTGGTCGCGACCGAGCCGGTCGGGTCGTCGGTCGGGTGGACGGCCGGGGCCGTCAGGGGTGGGGCGTCGTGGGTCAGTCGTCGTCGTCGTCGGTCGCGGCGAGGAGCTCGTAGACCTCGGCGGACGTCGTCGCCCCGCGGAGGGCGGCGGCCGAGTCGGGGTCCATCAGGATGCTCGCCAGCTGGCTGAGGATGGCGATGTGGCCATTGCCCTTCGCAGCGATGCCGACCGCGACGCTGACCTCGTTGCCGTCCCAGTCGACCGGGGTCGGGAAGCGCAGGACGACGAGGGCGTCGGCCTTCACGCTGTCCTTGCCGGCGAGCGTGCCGTGCGGGATCGCCACGCCCTCGCCGACGTAGGTCGAGACGCTCTGCTCACGCTGGAACATCGCGTCGACGTAGCTCTCGTCGACGGCTCCGGCCTCGACGAGGGCCCGACCGGTCGCCCGGATGGCCTCGTCACGGTCGGCCGCGGTCTCGTCGAGGCGGATCGACGACTCCGCGAGGAGGGCCGTCAGGGCCGGGGCCTGCTCGTCGCTCACGCTCAGACCTCGACCGTCGAGCCGTCCTGGATCGCCTTGACGATCTTGGCGACGTTCGGGTCGCCCATGAAGAGCTGGAACGGGACGACGGGGACGTTCGGCACGACGCCGCGGGCGCGCTCGGCGAGGTTGTTCTGGGTCACGACGACGTCGGCGTCGGCCGGGATGCTGGCGACGGGCGAGTGCTCGACGGTGACGCCGCTCTTCTTGAGCTGCTTCTTCAGCGTCGAGGCGAGCATGACGCTGCTGCCCATGCCGGCGTCGCACGCGACGATGAGCTTCTTGATGGAGGAACCGTCGAGGGTTGCCATGTCAGTCTCCTTGTTTCATCGGGGTCGGGGGGCCGGCCGATCGGCCGGCCCCCCGCGGTGTCAGTTGGACGTCGGTGCCGACGTCCCCTTGCTGGTGGCCTTGTTGGCGGCGGTGGCCGCCTGTGCGTCGGCCAGGGCCTGCTCCTGCGCTGCCGCGTCCTCGGCGGCCGCCTCGCGGTTCTCCTTGCGGCCGAAGCCCATGAGGAAGGCGGAGACGACGAACGAGACCGCAGCCGAGAGCAGGATACCCAGGTAGATCGGGAGGATGTCCCCTCGGGCGGCGACGAGCGTGTAGGCGATGATGCTGCCCGGCGAGGCGGGGCCGACCAGGCCGACGCCGAAGAGCGAGAAGACCGTGATGCCGGTGGCGCCGCCGAGGATCGCGGCGACGAGCAGCACGGGCTTCATCAGCACGTACGGGAAGTAGATCTCGTGGATGCCGCCGAAGAAGTGCACGACGATCGCGGCCGGGGCCGAGGGGCGGATGGCGCGCGGTCCGAAGAAGAGGAACGCGAGCAGGATGCCGAGGCCCGGGCCGGGGTTCGACTCGAGCATGAAGAGGATCGACTTGCCGGTCTCCTGCGACTCGATGCCGCCGAGGGGGGTCAGCACGCCCTGGTTGATCGCGTTGTTGAGGAAGAGGATCTTGGCGGGCTCGATGATGATCGACGCGAGCGGGAGCAGCCCGCGCTCGACGAGGAAGTCGACGCCGGAGCCGAACACGCCGGTCAGC
This sequence comes from Frigoribacterium sp. NBH87, assembly GCF_014217665.1. Classification (NCBI taxonomy): domain Bacteria; kingdom Bacillati; phylum Actinomycetota; class Actinomycetes; order Micrococcales; family Microbacteriaceae; genus Frigoribacterium; species Frigoribacterium sp. NBH87. Next base: position 394,833 of record NZ_CP043650.1, on the reverse strand, counting down.
CAGGTCGTGACGGGGGCGAGGCCGAAGAACGCCCCGACCGCCACGGCGGCGCCGATGATGCCGAGCGAGAAGTTGTTGACGAGCATCTCGAAGCCGGACTTGATGCGGCCGTCGACGAGCTTGTCGAACTGCTTCAGCAGCCAGGCGGCGAGGGGGCCGACGATCATGGCGCCGAGGAACTGCGGCACGTCGGTCGCGACGATGACGCCCATGACGCCGACGGCGCCGATGACGGCACCGCGCTGGCCGTGGATCATGCGACCGCCCGTGTAGGCGATGAGGATCGGCAGCAGGTACTTGATGATGGGACCGACGAGGCCGGGCCACGGCGTGCCGTCGGACATCTCGCCGAAGCCGCCGAGCTGGGGCACCGGGGTCCAGCCGGTCTGGATGAAGAGGGCGGTGATGAGGCCCCAGGCGATGAACGCGCCGATGTTCGGCATGATCATGCCCGCGAGGAAGCCTCCGAAGCGCTGGACGCGCGCTCGGACGCCGGTCCCGGAGACCGTGGGGGTGAATTCGGACATGGTTGTCAGTTCTCCTTCGTGCTCACTGCGGAGTGTCGATGGGGGTGCGGGTGGGGTGGTGCGGTGCTGCAGGGTGCGGTGGTGCGGTGGGGTGGGAGTCAGGGGGACGGGGCGACGGGACGCGCGGGGCGCGTCACACGATCACCACGCGGGGGCCGGAGCGCTCGACGTCGTCGGCGAGGTCCGCGTCGACCGCGCCGTCGGTCACGACGGTGTCGACCTCGTTCAGGGGGGCGACCCTCGCGAAGTCCTCGCGTCCGAACTTGGAGTGGTCCGCGAGGACGACGGTGCGCCGGGAGGCGGCCATCAGGGCCTTCTTGACCCGCGCCTCCGCGATGTCCGGCGTGGTGAGGCCCCGCTCGGCCGAGATGCCGTTCGTGCCCATGAAGGCCACGTCGGCGAAGACCTCGGCGATCTGGGCCAGCGTCCACTCGCCGACGGCGGCGAGGGTCCTCGCCCGGACGAGCCCGCCGAGGAGGTGGAGCGTGATCGTCGACCGGCCCACGAGGGCGTTCGCCACCGCGAGCGAGTGCGTCACGACGGTCAGCTCGCGGTCGTCCGGCAGGAGCTCGGCGAACCGCACGGTGGTGGTGCCGGCGTCGACGATGACGGAGCCCCCGTCGGGGAGCTCGTCGAGGGCGGCCCTCGCGATGCGCTCCTTCTCGACGGCCGCCGAGCCCACGCGGTCGGCGACGGGGCGCTCGATGCCGAGCCGCTCGACGGCGATCGCTCCCCCGTGCACGCGGCGCAGGACGCCCCGCCGCTCGAGGGCCGTGAGGTCGCGACGCACGGTCTCCGGCGTGACGGAGAGCTCCCGGGCGAGGCCGGCGACCTCGACGCGGCCGCGCTGACGCGCCGTGTCGAGGATCTGCTGGTGACGCTCGGGTGCGTACATGGATCGGGACTCCGTTGTCGGACGTGCTGGCCCGTGAGGGGGTTTAGGGAAGGGGGCGCGATGGTGGGGCGCGGCCCCGCCGGTCGTGACCGGCGGAGTCATACAAGTCCGTTCGGGTCCGGAGGTCAAGCTCCCCGGGCGTGTCGTGTCCGATCGTGCCCGGTTCGGGGTACAGATCAGGTCCCCCACAGGGCCAGGGCCGTGGCTGCGCCCACGCCGACGGCCAGGACGCAGAGGAGTCGCGGGTCAGGCCCCGGAGGGCGTGACGTCAGTGCGCGGCCGCGTCCCAGCTCTCGCCGAGCCCGACGCTGACGTCGAGCGGGACCCGGAGCTCGGCCGCGCCGCTCATCCGGCGCTCCACGATGTCGCGGACGACGTCGACCTCGCCGGAGGCGACCTCGACGATGAGCTCGTCGTGGACCTGGAGCAGGACGCGCGACGCCATCTCCCGCTGGTCGAGCTCCGCCCGGACCCCGAGCATCGCGCGCTTCATGATGTCGGCCGCCGAGCCCTGGATCGGGGCGTTGAGCGCGGCGCGCTCGGCGTTCTCGCGGAGCACCCGGTTGGGCGACTTGAGGTCGGCGAACGGGCGGCGGCGGCCGAAGATCGTCTCGGTGTAGCCGTCCTCCCTGGCCTTCTCGACGACGTTGCGCAGGTACTCGCGGACCGCGCCGAAGCGCGCGAAGTAGTCGGTCATCAGCTGCTTCGCCTCGCCGCTCTCGATGCGCAGCTGCTTGGACAGGCCGAAGGCGCTGAGGCCGTAGGCGAGTCCGTACGACATCGCCTTGACCTTCGTGCGCATGAGGGGCGTGACGTCGGCGGGCTCGACGTGGAAGATCCGCGCCCCGACGAAGCGGTGCAGGTCCTCCCCCGCCGCGAAGGCCTCGATGAGCCCCTCGTCGCCGGAGAGGTGCGCCATGATCCGCATCTCGATCTGCGAGTAGTCGGCCGTCAGCAGGGTCTCGTACTCGGGCCCGTGGACGAAGGTCGACCGGATCTCCCGGCCCACGGCGGCCTTGACCGGGATGTTCTGGAGGTTCGGGTCGACGGACGAGATGCGCCCCGTCGTCGTGCCCGTCTGGTCGTAGGTCGTGTGGATGCGGCCGTCGTCGGCGATGGACTTCTCGAGGGTGTCGATGATCTGCCGGAGCTTCGTCACGTCGCGGTGCTGCAGGAGGAGCCCGAGGAACGGGTGCGGGTGCTTCTCCTGCAGGTCGGCCAGCGAGGCGGCGTCGGTCGAGAAGCCCGTCTTGGTGGCCCGGGTGCGGGGCATCTCCAGCTGCTCGAAGAGCACCTCCTGCAGCTGCTTGGGCGACCCGAGGTTGACCTCGCGTCCGATCTCCGCGAAGGCCGCCGCGGCGAACTCGCCGGCGCTCTCGCCGAGGCGGCTCGAGAGGGCGACGAGCGCGTCGCGGTCCGCCGCGACCCCCGTCAGCTCCATGTCGCCGAGGACGGGCACGAGCGGCAGCTCGAGATCGGTGAGGACGGACCGCGACCCCTCGTCGAGCGCCTCCGTGAGGGACTCGGAGAGGCGGAGCGTGTACCAGGCCTCCGTCGCGACGCTGACCTGCTCGTCGGCCGGGACGAGCTGGTTCGGGTCGGCGACGGGGAGCGTCTCGCCCAGCTGCTCGTAGACGAGGTCGGTCAGGGCGAAGGACGTGCGGCCGGGTCGGAGCAGCCACGCGGCGACGCGCGTGTCGCCGACGATGCCGGTGAGGCGGAGGCCCGCCCGGGAGAGGGCCTTGTAGGCGCGCTTGGAGTCGTGCAGGACCTTCGGCGACGCGTCGTCGAGCCAGGCCTCGAGGGCCACGTAGTCGCCGCGGCCCGTGGCCCACGGGACGTACGCGGACTCGTCGTGCGACGAGATGCCCAGGCCGACCACGCCGTCGGCGCCGTACTCGACGGCGAGGCCGACGGGCGAGGACGGGTCGGCGGCGTTCTTCCGCAGCCAGTGAGCCAGCTCTTCGTCGACCAGCGTGCGCACCACGGGCAGGCCCGCCGGCGCGGCGACGACCGTGCCCTCGGCGGAGCCGTCGGGACGGGCCGGCCCCTCGCCCTCGCTGAGCTTGAGCACGCGCTCGAGCAGCGTGCGGAACTGGAGCTTGTCGAAGAGCTCGCGGACGGCCTCGTCGTCCACCGGGCGGCGTTCGAGGTCGGCGGGGCCCACGGGCAGCTCGACGTCGGTGACCAGGCGGTTGAGGCGGCGGTTGCGGATCGCGCGCTCCTTCTGCTCGCGGAGCTTCCCGCCGACGACGCCCTTGATCTCGTCGGCGTGCGCGATGACCTCGTCGAGGCTGCCGTACTGCGTGATCCACTTGACGGCGGTCTTCTCGCCCACCTTGTCGACGCCGATGAGGTTGTCGCTGGTCTCGCCGACGAGGGCCGCGACCTCCGGGTACTGGTGGGGCTCGATGCCGTACCGCTCGAAGACCTTGTCGCGGTCGTAGCGGGTCAGCTCGCTGACGCCGCGCGCCGACGGGTAGAGGAGGGTGACGTCGTCGTTGACCATCTGGATGGCGTCGCGATCGCCGGAGACCACGAGGACGCGGTAGCCGTCGCCGCGACCGCGCACGGCGAGGGTGGCGAGGATGTCGTCGGCCTCGAAGTCCTCCTTCGTGATGGTCGTGATGCCCATCGCGTGGAGGGCCTCCTGCAGGAGGGGGATCTGCCCCACGAACTCGACCGGGGTCTCCGACCGCGTGCCCTTGTACTCGGGGTACTCGCGGGTGCGGAACGAGAAGCGGGAGATGTCGAACGCGACCGCGAGGTGGGTGGGCTTCTCCGCCTTGAGCAGGCTCAGCAGCATCGAGATGAAGCCGTGGATGGCGTTGGTGTGCTGGCCCTCCCGGTTCACGAAGCTGTCGACGGGCAGGGCGTAGAACGCCCGGAACGCCAGGGAATGACCGTCGATGACCAGGAGGGTAGGCTTCGTTTCGTCCGACACCCCGTCAGCCTAGCGGCCAGGTCCGACAGGCTCCCCGGTCGTCCGGGCCGCGCCTCCGGGTCCGTGCCTCCGAGTCCGTGAGCACGAGCTCCGCCGAGGCCGACCCCCGATCGACCGGAGCCCCGTGACCGACGCGACCCCCGCCTCCCCCCGTCCTGCCGCGCCCGCCTCCGACGCCGACCGCACCGTGTCCTCCGAGGCGGTGCTCAGCGACGAGGCCGTGGAGCTGTTCCGTCGCCGGGGCGTCGGTGCCCTGGCCGAGAAGATGGGGATCGAGATCCTCGAGATGAGCGCGGAGCGGGCCGTGGGCCGGATGCCCGTCGCCGGCAACACGCAGCCGGTGGGGATCCTGCACGGCGGGGCGCACGTCGTGCTGGCGGAGACCCTCGGCTCCGTGGCCGCGAACGTGCACGCGGGCGCGGGGCGCCTCGCGATGGGGATCGAGCTCAACGCCAGCCACAGCCGATCGGCCGCGACGGGCTGGGTGACCGGCACGTGCACGGCGGTCCACCTCGGGCGCACGCTGACGACGCACCAGGTGGTCATGACCGACGACGACGGGCGGCTGCTCTCGACCGTCCGCATCACGAACTACCTCACCGACTCCCGCGGCTGAGCTCGGCGCCCCTCGACGACGAAGGGCCCGCCCCGTGGGGGCGGGCCCTTCGTCGAGGGAAGCCGGGTGGAGCTACTTCTTCGCGCTGAGCTGCTCGATGATGGCCTGCGCCACGTCGTGCATGGTCAGACGGCGGTCCATCGAGGCCTTCTGGATCCAGCGGAAGGCCTCCGGCTCGGTGAGGCCCATCTTCTCGTTGAGGAGGCCCTTGGCCCGGTCGACGAGCTTGCGGGTCTCGAAGCGCTCGACCAGGTCGGCGACCTCGGCCTCGAGGGTGATGATCTGCGTGTAGCGCGAGAGGGCGATCTCGATCGCGGGCAGCAGGTCGTTGGGGGTGAAGGGCTTGACGACGTAGGCCAGCGCTCCGGCCTCGCTCGCCCGCTCGACGAGCTCCTTCTGGCTGAAGGCCGTCAGGAGGACCACGGGGGCGATGTGGTTCTTGCTGAGCGTCTCGGCGGCGGAGATGCCGTCGAGCTTGGGCATCTTGACGTCCATGATGACGAGGTCCGGGCGGAGCTCCGTGGCGAGGGCGACGGCCGTCTCGCCGTCTCCGGCCTCGCCGACCACCTCGAATCCGTTGTCGCGGAGGATCTCGACGATGTCGAGCCGGATGAGGGACTCATCTTCGGCCACGACGACGCGACGGGGTGCTGCTGAGGTTGCTTCCTGGTCACTCACGAAGCAGAGCCTACGGTATTCTCGACCCGGTCGTCGTGAGCCGGATTGGCGGAATGGCAGACGCGGGGCACTCAAAATGCTCTGTCCGAGAGGGCGTGCGGGTTCGACCCCCGCATCCGGCACCGTCGCGACCAGGCCGCACCGAGTCGTCCTCGTGACCTCGGCGGCCCGCCTCCGCTCCTCTGGGCCGGGCGTGTCCGGCGCTCTTGGCCGTGGTTCGTTCTCTGTCCAGTGAGCGACGCGCACTGTCCGAGTCGGTCCCGTCCACGACTTTGTCGGCCGAGTTGGTGTTCTCGGGGGTCTCGTGCACTACGCTGGAGTGACTGGTTGTTGTGTTACGCATTTGTATCTCGCGACGTGCCGGGGCGAGCTCCTCTCGAGGGGCACGGTCTGGCTGCGGCGTTCTCAGAGGGAGCGGACAAAAAGGCACCGCGACGAGCGATCCCGAAGTCGGGATCGACAACTCTGATTGAAGGAACAAGAAAAATGGCTACAGGTACCGTTAAGTGGTTCAACTCCGAAAAGGGCTTCGGCTTCATCACCCCCGACGACGGATCCACTGACGTCTTCGCGCACTTCTCCGCGATCGCCGGCGACGGCTACCGCAACCTGGAGGAGAACCAGAAGGTCGAGTTCGAGACCGCTCAGGGCAACAAGGGCCTCCAGGCCGAGAACATCCGCGTCATCTGACTCGGCGGCGTCCACTGAGACGCCGACAGCCGACGACCTGGTCGTCAGCGACACGAAGCCCCGATCTGCTCCGGCAGGTCGGGGCTTCTTGCATGCCCTCGGCCGCTCGGGGCCAGACGGGCCGCGGCCTCAGGGGGCAGGGAGCCCGAGGAGGCGCGCGACCGGCTCGTAGTCGGCCTCCGCTGATCGGAGGTCGGCCTCGGCCCGGCGGATGCGTGCCGTGGCGTCCGCGGGATCAGTGTCGGCGTCGTCCGCCGCGGAGCCGGGACGTGCACCGCTGAGCAGTGCCTCGCGGGCGTCGCGGTACCTCATGACCAGAGCCGACCAGAGGGCGAGCTCGTCGCCGGTCGCGTCGTCGGGGGCGGACGCCGCGACGTCGTCGGGGACCTCCACCGCCGCCACCCCGGCGCCGCGTCCCTGTCCGTCGCTCGTCGACACGCTCCCCGCGTCCCCCGTTCTCGTCGACGAGGCTGCCGCGCCGGCCCCTGCGTCGACGACGAGACGGCGGACGCCCACAGCGAGGACTCCCCCGACCAGGGCCCCCGATGCGCCCGTCGCCGCGAGGCCGAGCAGGGAGGTCACCTGCCACGCCGCCACCGCGACCACGACGATCGCCCCCGCTCCGACCACGGCCCCGGACGGGCCCCAGCGCTCACGTCGGCGCGTGCCCCGTGGAGGACGGCGCGCCACCGAGAGCGACCTCGACAAGGCGTCCCGGGCCTCGACCACGGAGACGTCGCTCCACGTGGGCACGACGAACAGCCGCCCGTCGAGGCGAAAGCACCGGGGGTGACCGGGAGGGAGGGGCATGGGCGCAGACTACGCCCGTCGACTGCGGGGCCCGGCGGACGAGAGGAAGACCTCCTCGGCGATCGACCTCGTCGACCGCCCCCCTGACGACCGTGAGGCCGGGCCCTCTCGGACCCGGCCTCACGGTCGGTGCGGTGCCGCCTAGGAGACGGGCGGCGGTGTCTTGGCCGCGTAGGCCGGAGCCGCCTCGCCGTGGGCGTCGCCCACTCGGTGCACCCGGAGGTCGTTCGTCGAGCCGGCGATCCCGGGAGGGGACCCGGCGATCACGATGACCTTGTCGCCGGCGGCGCAGAGGTCGTTGCCCAGCAGGATGTCGTCCACCTGGTCGAACATCGCATCGGTGTGGGTGACGTTCTCGACGAGGAACGAGCGCACGCCCCAGCTGAGGCCCATGCGACGGCGCGTCGCCTCGTTGGGCGAGAATGCCAGGATCGGGATGGGGTGGCGGAGGCGCGACATGCGTCGCACGGAGTCGCCCGACTCGGTGAAGACGCAGAGGAACTTCGCCTCGACGAACTCGGCGACGTCGGCGGCGGCCAGGGTGATGGCCCCGCCCTGGGTCCGCGGGCGGGTGCCGAGCGGCTGGATGCGCTCGAGACCGTGCTCCTCCGTCGAGGCGACGATCCGGGCCATGGTCTGCACCGTGATGACGGGGTACTCCCCCACGCTCGTCTCGCCGCTCAGCATGACGGCGTCGGCGCCGTCGAGCACGGCGTTCGCGACGTCGGACGTCTCTGCCCGCGTCGGGATCGGGCTGGAGATCATCGACTCGAGCATCTGCGTGGCGACGATGACGGGCTTGGCCATGCGGCGTGACAGCTCGACCGCGTGCTTCTGCACGATCGGGACGGCCTCGAGGGGCAGCTCGACGCCGAGGTCGCCGCGGGCGACCATGATGCCGTCGAAGGCCTCGATGATGGCCTCGAGGTTGTCGACCGCCTGGGGCTTCTCGATCTTGGCGATGACGGGGACGCGTCGCTCCTCCTCTGCCATGATCTCGTGCACGCGGGTGACGTCGTCGGCGTCGCGGACGAACGAGAGCGCGATGTAGTCGGCGCCGAGGCGGAGGCCCCAGCGGAGGTCGGCCTCGTCCTTCTCGGAGAGGGCCGGCACGTTCACCGCGACGCCGGGCAGGTTGATGCCCTTGTTGTTCGACACGGTGCCGGCCACGACGACCTCGGTCGTCACGACCGTGCCGTCGGTCTCGAGGACGCGCAGCTTGACGCGGCCGTCGTCGATGAGCAGCGGATCGCCGGGGGCGACGTCCTGCGGGAGGCCCTTGAAGGTCGTGCCGCAGAGCTCCTTCGTGCCGAGGACGTCCTCCACGGTGATCTTGAAGACGTCGCCGACGGCGAGGTCGTGGGGGCCGTCGGCGAACTTGCCGAGGCGGATCTTGGGGCCCTGGAGGTCGACCAGGACGGCGACGGGCCGCCCCGCGTCGTCGGCGGCCTGGCGGACGTTGCCGTACACGGCCTCGTGGACGTCGTAGCTGCCGTGGCTGAGGTTCATCCGCGCGACGTCGACACCTGCGTCGATGATCGCTCGGATGTTCTCGTAGCTCGACGTCGCCGGCCCGAGGGTGGCGACGATCTTTGCGCGTCTCATGGGTTCCTTACTGGTGGGGTGAGGGTGGTGGGACGATCCGGCCCGTGCCACCACCCTATTCCCGCTGGTGGACGGACTCAGACCGAGAGGGAGCGATCCGTCGGCTTCACGGGGAACGGCAGGACGGTCGTGCCCTCCAGGTAGGCGTCGACGGCGGAGGCGGTGGCCCGGCCCTCGGCGATGGCCCAGACGATCAGCGACTGGCCACGACCGGCGTCGCCCGTCACGAAGACGCCCGGCTGGGTCGTCTGGTAGCGGGCGTCGCGCTCGAGGACGCCGCGGCCGTCGAAGGGCAGCCGCAGCTGCGCCTCGAGCTCGTCGCGCTCCGGGCCCGTGAAGCCGAGCGCGAGCAGCACCAGGTCGGCCGGGATCTCCCGCTCCGTGCCCGCGCGGGGCACGCGACGACCGTCCACGTACTCGGTCTCCGCGACGCGGATGGCGCGGACCTCGCCGACCTCGTTGCGCAGGAACTCGACGGTGGAGGCGAGGTACATGCGCTCACCGCCCTCCTCGTGCGCGCTGGCCACCTCGAACAGGGTCGGGAACATGGGCCACGGCTGGGCCTCGGGGCGCTCCTCCGGGGGCTGCTGGCCGATCGCGAGGTTCGTCACGGAGAGGGCGCCCTGGCGGTGCGCCGTGCCGATGCAGTCGGCGCCCGTGTCGCCGCCGCCGAGGACGACGACGTGCTTGCCCTCGGCCGTGATCTGGTCGCTCACCGTGTCGCCGGCCCCGGCCTTGTTCTGCTGGACCAGGTACTCCATGGCGAAGTGGATGCCCGAGAGGTCGCGACCCGGGATGGGCAGGTCGCGCGGGACCGTCGCCCCGGTGGCGACCACGACGGCGTCGTAGCGCGCGCGCAGGTCGTCCCAGGTGATGTCGCGACCGATCTCGACGCCGGCGCGGAAGCGGGTGCCCTCGGCGGTCATCTGAGCGAGCCGCTGCTCGATCTGCTTCTTCTCCATCTTGAAGTCGGGGATGCCGTAGCGGAGCAGGCCGCCGATCCGGTCCTCGCGCTCGTAGACGGCCACGGTGTGCCCCGCGCGGGTCAGCTGCTGGGCGGCGGCGAGGCCCGCGGGCCCGGAGCCGACCACGGCGACGGTCTTGCCGGTGAGGCGCTCCGGGGGGTGCGGAGTCACCCAGCCCGACTGGAACGCCTGGTCGATGATGCTGACCTCGACCTGCTTGATGGTCACGGGCGGCTGGTTGATGCCGAGCACGCACGACGACTCGCAGGGCGCCGGGCAGAGCCGGCCGGTGAACTCGGGGAAGTTGTTCGTGGCGTGCAGGCGCTCGACGGCCTGGCGGCCCTCGCCGCGCCACATCAGGTCGTTCCACTCCGGGATCAGGTTGCCGAGCGGGCAGCCCTGGTGGCAGAACGGCACGCCGCAGTCCATGCAGCGGCCGGCCTGGCGACGGAGCTCGCCGCTCTCCTGCTGTTCGTAGACCTCTTTCCAGTCCATCAGCCGCACGGACACGGGACGACGCTTCGGGAGCTCGCGCTTCTGGGTCTTGAGGAACCCCTTCGGATCAGCCACCGGTCACCTCCAGGATTCTCTTCCAGGTCTCGTCGCCATCGGGGTCGAGACCCTCGTCGACGGCCGTCTGCCGGGTGGCGAGGACGGCGGCGTAGTCGCGGGGCAGCACCTTGACGAACTCGGAGACGGTCGTCTCGAGGTCCGCGAGCATGCGCTCCGCGACCGGGGAGCCCGTCTCGGCGAGGTGCCGGGCGAGCAGGTCGGAGAGGATCTCGACGTCGGCGCTGCCGAGGTCGTGGAGCTGGAGCTCGCCCGAGGCGAGCGACTCCGTGTTGACCCTCTCCGGGCGGAGCCGGTGCACGTAGGCCGTGCCGCCCGACATCCCCGCCCCGAGGTTCCGGCCCGTGTCGCCGAGGATGACGGCGAGGCCGCCGGTCATGTACTCGAGCGCGTGGTCCCCCACGCCCTCGACCACGGCGCTGGCGCCGGAGTTGCGGACCAGGAAGCGCTCACCCACGATCCCACGGATGAACATGCTGCCCCGGGTCGCCCCGTAGCCGATCACGTTGCCGGCGATCACGTTCTCCTCCGCGACGAACGTGCTCGCGCGGTCGGGACGGACGACGATCGACCCGCCGGAGAGCCCCTTGCCGACGTAGTCGTTGCTGTCGCCCTCGAGGCGGAGCGTGATGCCGGAGGGCAGGAACGCTCCGAGGGACTGGCCGGCCGACCCGGTCAGCGTCACCTCGATGCTCCCCTCGGGCAGCCCGTTCTCGCCGTGCCGGACGGTGACCTCGTGGCCGAGCATGGTGCCCACGGCGCGCTCGGTGTTGCGGATGGGGAGGTCGATCTCGACGTGGCCGCCGTTCTCGAGCACGTCGGCGCTCCTCGCGATGAGGGCCACGTCGAAGTGCTGGTCCAGCTCGTGCTCCTGGCCCCGCAGGTTGCGGCGGGGCTCGTCGTCGTCGAAGGTCGGGCCGACGAGGACGGGGGCGAGGTCGAGGCCCGACGCCTTCCAGTGGTCGACGGCGCGGTCGACGTCGAGGACGTCGTTGCGGCCGATGGCCTCGTCGAGGCTCCGGAACCCGAGCGACGCGAGGATCTCGCGGACCTCCTGCGCCAGGAACTCGAAGAAGTTCACGACGAACTCCGGCTTGCCGGAGAAGCGGGCCCGGAGCTCCGGGTTCTGGGTCGCGACGCCGACCGGGCAGGTGTCGAGGTGGCACACGCGCATCATGATGCAGCCCTCGACGATCAGCGGGGCCGTCGCGAACCCGAACTCCTCCCCGCCGAGGAGCGCGGCGATGACCACGTCGCGGCCGGTCTTCATCTGGCCGTCGACCTGCACGACCACGCGGTCGCGCATGCCGTTCAGCATGAGCGTCTGCTGGGTCTCGGCGAGGCCGATCTCCCACGGTGTGCCCGCGTGCTTGAGCGAGTTGAGGGGGCTGGCGCCCGTCCCGCCGTCGTGGCCCGAGACGAGCACGACGTCGGCCAGGGCCTTCGTGACGCCCGCCGCGACGGCTCCGATGCCGGACTGGCTCACCAGCTTGACGTGGACGCGCGCGGCCGGGTTGGCCCGCTTGACGTCGAAGATCAGCTGCTTGAGGTCTTCGATGGAGTAGATGTCGTGGTGCGGCGGCGGCGAGATGAGGCCGACGCCGGGGGTCGCGTGGCGGGTACGGGCGACCCACGGGTAGACCTTCGTCGGCGGGAGCTGGCCGCCCTCGCCGGGCTTCGCACCCTGGGCCATCTTGAGCTGGATGTCGGTCGCGTGCGTCAGGTACATGCTCGTGACGCCGAAGCGGCCCGAGGCGACCTGCTTCACCGCGCTGCGCCGCTCGGGGTCGAGCAGCCGCTCGACGTCCTCGCCGCCCTCGCCGGTGTTCGACTTGCCGCCGAGGCGGTTCATCGCGATGGCGAGGGTCTCGTGCGCCTCCTTCGAGATGGAGCCGTAGCTCATCGCCCCGGTGGAGAACCGCTTGACGATCGACTCGATCGGCTCGACCTCGTCGAGCGGCACCGGGGTGCGGACGCCGTGCTTGAAGGTGAAGAGCCCGCGGAGCGTCATGAGCTCCTCCGCCTGGTCGTCGACGAGCTTGGTGTACTCGCGGAAGATGTCGTAGCGACGCGTCCGGGTCGCGTGCTGCAGTCGGAAGACGGTGTCGGGGTTGAAGAGGTGGCGCGGGCCCTCGCGGCGCCACTGGTACTCGCCGCCGGTCGCGAGGCGCTCGTGGGCGATGACCGAGCCGTCGGTCGGGTAGGCGCTCGTGTGGCGGTCCTTGTTCTCGGCCGCGATCACGTCGATGCCGACCCCGCCGAGCATCGTCGACGTGCCGGTGAAGTACGTGTCGACGAACTCCTGGCTGAGGCCGACGGCCTCGAAGGCCTGGGCGGCAGCGTAGCTGGAGACCGTGGAGATGCCCATCTTGGACATGATCTTGAGCACGCCCTTGCCGAGCGCCTTGATCAGGTTGTGGACGGCGTCCTCCGGCGTGATGCCGGTGATCATGCCCGCCCGCACGAGGTTCTCGCAGGTCTCCATGGCGAGGTAGGGGTTGATCGCGGAGGCGCCGTAGCCGATCAGGGTCGCGACGTGGTGCACCTCGCGGACGTCGCCGGCCTCGACGATCAGGCCGACCTTCATGCGGTTCTCGGTCCGGATGAGGTGGTGGTGGACCGCGGCGATCATCAGCAGGGACGGGACGGGAGCGAAGTCCTGGTTGGAGTCGCGGTCGGAGAGGACGATGAACTGCGCGCCCGCCTCGATCGCGTCGTCGACCTCGTTGCACATCGCGGCGATGCGCTTCTCGAGGGCGCGCGGCCCTTTGTCGGCCCGGTACAGACCGCGGATCGTCGTCGTGACCCGCGAGCCGGGGCTGGGGTCGATGTGCTGGATCTTCGCGAGCTCGTCGTTGTCGATGACCGGGAAGTCGAGGATCACCTGGCGAGCGTGCTCGGGGGTCGCCGAGAGGAGGTTCCTCTCCGGACCGAGCCCGAGCGCCAACGACGTGACGACCTGCTCGCGGATGGAGTCGAGCGGCGGGTTCGTCACCTGCGCGAACTGCTGCGTGAAGTAGTCGAAGAGGAGGCGGGGCCGCTCGGAGAGGACGGCGATCGGGGTGTCGCTGCCCATGGCCCCGAGGGGCTCGGCGCCCGTCTTCGCCATCGGGGTGAGGAGGATGCGGACCTCCTCCTCGGTGTAGCCGAAGGTGCGCTGGCGCCGGGTGACCGAGGCGGGGGTGTGCACGATGTGCTCTCGCTCGGGCAGGTCGGAGAGGTGGATCCGGCCCTCGGCCAGCCACTCGCCGAAGGGAGCGGACGCGGCGAGCTCCGCCTTGATCTCGTCGTCCTCGATCAGGCGGCCGGCCTCGGTGTCGACGAGGAACATCTTTCCGGGGCGCAGACGGCCCTTGCGGACGACCTTCGCGGGGTCGAGCTCGGGCAGGACGCCGATCTCGCTGGCGAGCACGACGAGCCCGTCGTCGGTCACGAGGTACCGACCCGGGCGCAGGCCGTTGCGGTCGAGCGTCGCGCCCACGACGGAGCCGTCGGTGAACGTGATGGCCGCGGGGCCGTCCCACGCCTCCATGAGCATCGAGTGGTACTCGTAGAAGTCGCGGAGGGAGGGGTCGATGTCGACCTGGTTCTCCCAGGCCTCGGGCACCATCATCATCACCGAGTGGGGCAGCGAGCGGCCGGTGAGGCTGAGCAGCTCGACCACCTCGTCGAACGACGCGGAGTCGCTCGCGCCCGGGCTGACGATCGGGAGCAGAGGCTTGAGGTCGCCGATCAGCTCGGACTCGAGCTGCGACTGACGAGCGCGCATCCAGTTGCGGTTGCCCCGGACGGTGTTGATCTCGCCGTTGTGGGCGATCATGCGGAAGGGCTGGGCGAGCGGCCAGGACGGGAACGTGTTCGTCGAGTACCGCGAGTGGACGATGGCGAGCTTCGACGCGAAGCGCTCGTCGCTGAGGTCGGGGTAGAACGGCTCGAGCTGCAGCGTCGTGACCATGCCCTTGTAGACCATGGTGCGGCTTCCGAGCGACGTGAAGTACGCGGACAGCTTCGCCTCGGCGCGCTTGCGCAGCCGGTACGCCTGACGGTCGAGGGCGACGCCCGCGAGCGGAGCCCCGTCGGCGTCGCGACGGCGGCTGCTGACGAAGACCTGCTCGAACGCGGGCATGGCGTTGCGGGCCAGGGTGCCGAGCTGCTCGGGGCGCACGGGCACCTCACGCCAGCCGAGGACGTCGAGCTGCTCGAGGTCCGCGATGCGCTCGATGCCGGTCTTCATCTCGGCGCGCTCCTGGTCGTCGAGCGGCAGGTAGACGATGCCGACGGCGTACTCGCCGGCGGAGGGCAGGGAGAAGTCGACGACCTCGCGGAGGAACGCGTCGGGCACCTGGCAGAGGATGCCGGCGCCGTCGCCCGTGCCGGCGTCGGAGCCGATGGCTCCGCGGTGCTCGAGGTTGCGCAGCGCGCCGAGGGCGGCGTCGATGATGTCGTGGCCCGGGGTGCCGCGGAGGGTGGCGACCATGGCGAGGCCGCAGGCGTCCTTCTCGTTGCGGGGGTCGTAGAGACCCTGCGCCGCAGGGACCGTGCTGAACTGCTGGTGGGCTGGCGTGAGCGCCATGTGATCCGTCCTCACGAAGAGATCCTGTACGAGTCGGGACGTCGTCGGCCCGGGCGGGCGGCGTCGTCGCGAGAGCGCGAGACGCCGGCGGTGCTGGCCGGACGAGGTGTGGTCGTCTGGCGTGCGGCGCAGCAGAGGCTTCCCGGGACCGCTTGTGGCGGTCGTGAGGCGGTGTGCGACGCGGAGGATGCTCGTGAGCAGTCAGCGGGAGGTGCCTGTGGCGGCACCGGCCCCGCGGAGCTCAGGAACGTGGCGTGGTCTCGGTCTTGTCGGCCGAGGACCCCGCGGAGACCAGCTCGGGTTCGTCGTCCTCCGTGTACGTGTCGGAGGAGTCTACCTCAGACTGACGCTCGGCCGGCGACCGCCCGGGGAGGTACGCGCCGGGCACCCGGCCGGTGTGACGGCGTGAGGCGACCACCCAGATGACGACGCCGAGGACGATCGCCGCGAACGACATCCACACGTTGGTGCGGATGCCCAGGAACAGGAGGCTCGGATCGGTGCGGATGGACTCGAAGACGGATCGGCCGATGCCGTACCAGACCAGGTAGAAGGCGAGCCCGCGGCCCCACTGCAGCGGCGTGCGACGCTCGATCAGCAGCAGGACGGCGACGCCGGCGAGCATCCAGATGATCTCGTAGAGGAACGTGGGGTGGAACAGCGTGCCCTCGGGCAGCCCGGTGGGCCACGCGGCGTTGCTCTGCTCGATCTCGAGGCCCCAGGGAAGGTCGGTCGGCGTGCCGAACAGCTCGTGGTTGAACCAGTTGCCGAGCCGCCCGAAGGCCTGGGCGACGAGGAGGCCCGGCGCCAGCGAGTCGGCGAAGACCGAGAACCGCAGACCCGTCGCCCGGCAGCCCAGCCAGACCCCGACGGCCCCGAAGAGGAGCGCTCCGTAGATGGCGAGCCCGCCCTCCCACACCGCGACCACGTGCCACAGCGGCTGACCCGCGAAGTAGTCGGCGGGGTGGGTGACGACGTGGAAGAAGCGGCCCCCGACGATGCCGAGGGGCACGCAGAACAGCATGACGTCGATGACGACGCCGTTCTCGGCCCCGCGGGCGCGCAGGCGCTGGTTCGTGATGAGGCCCGCGACGACGATGCCCACGAGGATGCAGATGGCGTAGGCGTGGATGCGCAGCGACCCGGGCACGGAGGCGCCGAAGGTCGAGTTGATCCAGTTCGTGAGGTCGAAGTACTGCCAGTCGGCGGACGGGCTCGGGATGCTCAGGGGGACGAACACGGGCGGGGGCGCCTTTCAGGGGGAACGACAGGACGTCGGCAGGCCGACGCGGAACGACTCTAGCGCGGCCGTCCGTCAGGGACGGACGGCGGCGCCGGAGGAGAGGTCGGCGGCGACGGTCGCGAGGCGGTCGAGGCCACCCTCGGCGAGGGCCCGGACGAACGCCGAGCCGATGATGGCCCCGTCGGCGTACTCGAGGACCTCGCGCACCTGCTGCGCCGTGGAGATGCCGAGCCCCACGCAGGCGTTCTCGACCCCGGCGGCCCGCAGTCGGTCGACCAGGGTGTGCGCCGCCGAGTCGACGTCGGTGCGGGCACCCGTGATGCCCATGGTCGAGACCGTGTAGACGAACCCACGGCTGCGCTCGACGGACTGCCGGAGGCGCGCGTCGCTCGACGACGGAGCCGCCAGGAACACCCGGTCGAGCCCCGCGGCCTCGGAGGCCTCGAGCCAGGCGCCCGCCTCGTCGGGGATGAGGTCGGGCGTGATGAGCCCGGCCCCGCCGGCGGCGGCGAGGTCGTCGGCGAAGCGCTGGACGCCGTACTGCTCGACGGGGTTCCAGTACGTCATGACCACGACCGGAGCCGCGGTGCGGGCGGTGATCTCGCGCACCGCGGTGAAGACGTCGCGCACGCGGAAGCCCTCGGCGAGGGCACGCTGCGTCGCCGCCTGGATCACCGGGCCGTCCATGACGGGGTCGGAGTACGGGAGGCCCAGCTCGATGACGTCGACGCCGTTCTCGGCGAGGACGACGGCGGCGTCGATGCTGGTCTGCAGGTCGGGGAAGCCGACCGGGAGGTAGCCGATGACGGCGCCGGTGCCGGCGTCGCGACGGGCACGGATGGCGGCGGAGACCTTGCTGGCCGTCTCGGGGGCGGAGGCGACGTCGCTCACAGCTGCTGCGCCTCCTCGTCGAGGACCCCGAAGTACCGGCTGGCGGTCGCGACGTCCTTGTCGCCGCGGCCGCTCATCGACACCAGGATCGTCCAGTCAGGGTGGCGCTGGCCGAGCTTGATCGTGCCGGCCAGGGCGTGGGCCGTCTCGATGGCGGGGAGGATGCCCTCGGTCTGCGTGAGCAGCTTGAAGGCGGCCATGGCCTCGGCGTCGGTCACGGGCTCGTAGTGCGCCCGGCCGCTCTCGGCGAGCCAGGCGTGCTCGGGCCCGACGCTCGGGTAGTCGAGCCCCGCGGAGATGGAGTGGCTCTCGAGTGTCTGGCCGTCTTCGTCCTGCATGAGGTACGACTTCGTGCCCTGGAGGTTGCCGATCCGGCCCAGCGTGATCGAGGCGGCGTGGCGGCCGGTCTCGACGCCGTCGCCGCCGGCCTCGTAGCCCCAGAGCTCGACCGACGGGTCGTCGAGGAACGCGTGGAAGATGCCCATGGCGTTCGAGCCCCCGCCGACGCACGCCGTGACGGCGTCGGGCAGGGCGCCGGTGAGGGCGAGCACCTGCTCACGCGCCTCCTCGCCGATGATCTTGTGGAAGTCGCGCACCATCGCCGGGAAGGGGTGCGGGCCCGCGACCGTGCCGAGGACGTAGTGCGTCGTGTCGACGCTGGCGACCCAGTCGCGCATCGCGTCGTTGATGGCGTCCTTCAGGGTGCGCGAGCCCGTGGTGACCGAGACCACCTCGGCGCCGAGCAGGCGCATGCGGGCGACGTTCAGGGCCTGGCGCTCGGTGTCGACCTGGCCCATGTAGACGACGCACGACATGCCGAAGAGGGCCGCGGCCGTCGCCGTGGCGACGCCGTGCTGGCCGGCCCCGGTCTCGGCGATCAGCCGGGTCTTGCCCAGCTTGCGGGCCAGGAGGGCCTGGCCGAGCACGTTGTTGATCTTGTGCGAGCCCGTGTGGTTCAGGTCTTCGCGCTTGAGGATGACGCGGGCGCCGCCCGCGTGCTCGGCGAACCGGGGCACCTCGGTGATGATCGAGGGGCGGCCGGTGTAGGTGGCGTGCAGGGCCCTGAGCTCCGCCTGGAACTCGGGGTCGACCGCCGCCGCCTTGTAGGCGGCGTCGAGCTCGTCGAGCGCCGCCACCAGGGACTCGGGGACGAAGCGGCCCCCGAAGGAGCCGAAGTAGGGCCCCGTCTCGTCGCGCAGTGCCATCTAGACCTCCAGGAAGCTGGTGAGTGCGGCCGCGGGGTCGCCGTGCGTGACGAGGGCCTCGCCCACGAGCACGACGTCGGCACCGGACCGGCGGTAGTGGGCCACGTCGGCCGGGGACGCCACGGCGCTCTCGGCGACGCGGGTGACGCCGTCGGGGACGAGCCCGGACAGGCGGCCGAAGAGGTCGCGGTCGAGCTCGAACGTGGCCAGGTCGCGGGCGTTGACGCCCAGGACCTCGGCCCCGGCGTCGAGGCCGCGGGCGACCTCGTCGGCCGAGTGGGTCTCGATCAGGGCCGTCATGCCGAGCTGGCGGACGAGGTCGTGCAGCTCGACGAGCCGGGCCTGCTCGAGGCCGGCCACGATGAGCAGGACGATGTCGGCGCCCGCCGCTCGGGCCTCGAGCACCTGGTAGGGCTCGGCGATGAAGTCCTTGCGGAGGACGGGGACGTCGACGGCGGCCCGGACGGCCTCCAGGTCGGCGAGCGTGCCCTTGAAGCGTCGCCCCTCGGTGAGGACGCTGATGGCGCTGGCGCCCCCGCGGGCGTAGGCGGCGGCGAGGGAGGCGGGGTCGGCGATGGCCGACAGGTCGCCGCGCGACGGGCTGGCGCGCTTGACCTCGGCGATCACCTTGACGCGCTCGGCCGGGGCCAGTGCGGCCCGGGCGTCGAGGGCGGGCGGGCGGGCGAGGGCAGCGGCCTCGACCCGCTCGAGGGACAGCGTGGCGCGGCGGGCCTCGGCGTCGGCCAGGGCGCCCGCGAAGAGGTCGTCGAGCACCTAGTTGTGCGCCTTCGGCACGTAGCGGTGACCGCCCACGCCGTAGCCGGCGCGCTTGAGCACGAGGCCGACGACCAGGCCGACGACGACGAGGCCGGCGGCGGCCCAGACGACCCACTCGACGGCGAAGAAGAAGGCCACGGTGCCGATGGAGAACGCGACGAGCATGATCACGACGGCCGTCCAGGCCGCGGGCGAGTTGCCGTGGCCGAGGTCGTCGGCGGTCTCGGTGCTGTCGTTCTTCGTCTGCGTGCTCACGGTGCTCCTTGGATCAAGACGGGACGGGCCCACTCTACCGGTCGTGCCCCGGGAGGTCAGGACGCCGCAGGGGGTCGCCGTCCACGCCCTCGTCGGCGCTCCCGCCCGTGGGGTCGTCGCCCCCGGACAGCGAGTCCCAGGCGGCGGCCGGGTCGTCGGCGGGGTCGGCGGCGACGAGCCGAGTGGCGCTGTACTTGCGCCCGGCCCGGGGCCAGGCCCCGGAGAGCAGGACGACGGAGGCGCCCAGCACGGCGACGAGGACCCCCGCGACCAGCGCCACCGCCGGCCACGGCGTCGCCACCGCGTTCGAGACGAGCTGGTGCAGCGACTCGTCGCCGTCGACGCCCGTGGCGTCGGTGACGGCGCTGCCGGCGGCGCGGACGGGATCGCCGAGGGCGACGGAGGCGGTGGTCGCGATGCTCACCCCGAGGAGCACCTGCAGGGCGCCGAGGACCACCCGGAAGACACGACCGGCGATCGTCAGGGCCCCGGCCGAGGCGAGCACGGCCAGCGCGAGGGCCGAGAGCGGAGCGGCGGCGACGTCGCCCGCCGCGGTGAGCCGGAGCTCCCCGCCCTGCGGCGACTGGACCACCAGGTCGAACCACGGCTGGGTCCAGGCGAGCAGCGCCAGGCCCGCGAACAGCACTCCGGCGAGGATCGAGACGAGCTTCAGGCGCCCGCCCCGCATCAGCGGAGCCTCGTCATGGCGTTGGCCACGGCGACCGCCCGGAGGGGCGCCGCGGCCTTGTTGCGCGCCTCCTGGTTCTCGGCGACCGGGTCGCTGTCGGCCACCAGCCCCGCCCCGGCCTGGACCCGGGCGACGCCGCCCTGGATGAGGACCGTGCGGATGGCGATCGCGACGTCGGCCGAGCCGGCGAAGTCGAAGTAGCCGACGACGCCGCCGTAGACGCCGCGCTGGGCGGGCTCCAGCTCGTCGATGATCTCGAGGGCACGGGGCTTGGGCGCCCCCGAGAGCGTGCCGGCCGGGAAGGTCGCCCGGAACGCGTCGATGGCGTCGTGGCCGGGGGCCAGGTCGCCCTCCACGCTCGACACGAGGTGCATGATGTGGCTGAACCTCTCCACCTGCATGAACTCGGTGACCTCGACGGTGCCCGGCGTGCAGACCTTGAGCAGGTCGTTGCGGGCGAGGTCGACGAGCATGAGGTGCTCGGCGCGCTCCTTCTCGTCGTGCTCGAGGCGGTCGGCGAAGGCGAGGTCGGCCTCGGGCGTGTCGCCGCGGGGCGCGGAGCCCGCGATGGGGTGCGTGAACACGCGGCGGCCCTCCACCTTGACCAGGGCCTCGGGCGACGAGCCGACGATCCAGTAGGGCTCCCCCGCCGCGTCGGCGAGGCTGACCAGGTACATGTACGGGCTCGGGTTCAGCGTGCGCAGCACCCGGTACACGTCGAGCGGCTCGGCGGTCAGCTCGTGGTCGAAGCGCTGCGACACCACGACCTGGAAGACGTCGCCGTCGCGGATGAACTGCTTGGACCGCTCGATCGCGGCCGCGTACTCCTCGTCGGTCGAGCGGCGGACCGGCGTCGGCTCGACGGTGAGGTCGACGTCGGAGAGGTGCGCCTCGGTGGGCACCGCGAGCTCCGCCTGCAGGCGGTCGAGCCGCGCCTGCGCGTCGGCCCAGAGCGTGTCGGCGTCGTCGGTGCCGTCGGCCAGGACGGTGGCGATGAGGAGCACGGCCCCGGTGCGGTGGTCGAGCGCCACGAGCTCCGAGACGAAGCTGAGGGCCTGAGAGGGCACCTCGAACTCCGCGGGCGGGGCGTCGGGCAGGTGCTCGAGCTCACGGACGGCCTCCCAGCCGACGAAGCCGACGAGACCGCCGGTCAGGGGCGGCAACCCGTCGATGCGCGGGGTCGCCCACCGGTCGTGGAGCGCGCTCAGCACCTCGAGGGGCGCCCCGGTGGCGCCGCCCAGGGCTCGCTCCTCCGAGAGGCCGTGGTCGAGCCACCGCGGGCGCCCGGCCTCGGTCGTGAGGACGCCGAACGAGGAGACCCCGACGAACGACCAGCGCGACCAGATGCCGCCCTGCCCGGCGGACTCGAGGAGGAAGGTGCCGGGGCGGCCCGCGGCGAGCTTGCGGTAGATGCCGACCGGGGTCTCGCCGTCGCCGAAGAGGTCACGGACGACCGGCACCACCCGGTGGTCGGGCAGCAGGGCGTCGAACGCCGGCCGGGTGGTCGAGGTGCGCCCGCTCACGCGGCGGCTCCGTCGGACGGCCCGGTCGCGGCGGCCGGGGCGGAGGCGGTGACGGGGTCGAGCGGGTCGACGTCGAAGCACGACCGGGCGCCCGTGTGGCAGGCCGCCCCGACCTGCTCGACGGTGACGAGCAGGGCGTCGTCGTCGCAGTCGAGAGCGGCGGCACGGACGAACTGGGCGTGGCCCGAGGTGTCGCCCTTCCGCCAGTACTCCTGTCGGGAGCGCGACCAGAAGGTCACCCGCCCCTCCGTCAGGGTCCTGCGGAGCGCCTCCGCGTCCATCCAGCCCATCATGAGGACGTCGCGCGACACGGCGTCCTGGATGATCGCGGGCAGCAGGCCGGCGTCGTCGAAGCGCGCGCGGGCGACCACGGGCTCGACGGTCTCTCGGGTGAGCGTCGTGCCGGCGCGGTCGTCGTGGCCGTCCGCGGGAGGCGTGGGCTGGTCGGTCATGGGGGCTCCCGGGGTCATCGGACGACGGCGCCGGACGCCGCCAGCTCGCGCTTGACGTCGCCGACGGTCAGCTCGCGGGCGTGGAAGACGGAGGCGGCGAGGACGGCGTCCGCACCGGCCGCGATGGCCGGGGCGAAGTGCTCGACCGCACCCGCGCCTCCGGACGCCACGACGGGCACCCGGCTGTTCTCGCGCATGAGGCGGATGAGCTCGAGGTCGAAGCCCTGCTTCGTGCCGTCGGCGTCGATCGAGTTGACGAGCAGCTCGCCCGCGCCCCGCTCGACCGCTTCTCGCGCCCAGGCGACGGCGTCGAGGTCGGTCTCGGTCCGCCCGCCGTGCGTCGTCACGACGAAGCCGGACGCCGTCCGTGACGATCGCTTGACGTCGAGGGAGAGGACGACCGCCTGGGCGCCGAAGCGGTCGGCGATCTCGCCCACGAGGTCCGGGCGCGCGATCGCGGCGCTGTTGACGCCGATCTTGTCGGCGCCGGCGGCCTGCAGCCGGGCGACGTCGTCGGCGGAGCGGACTCCCCCGCCCACCGTCAGCGGGATGAAGACCTGCTCGGCGGTGGCGCGCACGACGTCGTAGGTCGTCGAGCGCTCGTCGACCGTGGCGGTCACGTCGAGGAAGGTGATCTCGTCGGCGCCCTGCTCGTAGTAGGTGCGCGCCAGCTCGACGGGGTCGCCCGCGTCGCGCAGGTCGAGGAACTTGACGCCCTTGACGACACGGCCCGCGGCCACGTCGAGGCACGGGATGACCCGGACGGCGAGCGACGGATCGGAGGCCGTCACGGTCAGAGCCTCGCGGCGTGGATCGGGCTGACCAGGATGGCCCGGGCGCCCAGGTCGTAGAGGGCGTCCATGACCTGGTTGGTGTCGCCGCGCGGCACCATCACCCGCACGGCCGCCCAGTCGCGGTCGTGCAGCGGGGAGACCGTCGGGGACTCCATGCCCGGCGCGACCGCGGTCGCCGCCTCGAGCTGCGTGAGCGGCACGTCGTAGTCCATCAGGACGTACTGGCGGGCGACGAGCACGCCCTGGAGGCGGCGGTGCAGCACGCTCAGGCCCTCGACGGCCGGGTCGCTGGCGATCAGCACCGCCGTCGACTCGAGGATGACCGGGCCGAAGATCTCGAGCCCGGCGGCGCGGAGGGTGCCCCCGGTCGAGACCACGTCGGCGACCGCGTCGGCCACGCCGAGCTGCACGGCGCTCTCCACCGCGCCGTCGAGGCTCACGAGCGTCGCGGAGACGCCGTGCTGCTCGAGGAAGCTCCCGACGAGACCGGCGTAGCTCGTGGCGACGCGGGTGCCCTCGAGGTCGCGGACGTCGCCGAAGCGGCCGGGAGGGCCCGCGAAGCGGAAGGTGGAGCCGCCGAAGTCGAGCGCGGCGACCTCGTGCGCCGGCGAGTGGCTGTCGAGCAGCAGGTCACGGCCCGTGACGCCGACGTCGAGGGCGCCGGAGCCGACGTAGGTCGCGATGTCGCGGGGGCGCAGGTAGAAGAACTCGACGCCGTTGCGCGGGTCCTCCACGTGGAGGGTGCGGGTGTCACGACGGCCGGTGTAGCCGGCCTCGCTGAGCATGGCGGAGGCGGTCTCGCTGAGGGAGCCCTTGTTGGGCACTGCTACGCGGAGCATGGTCTGGGTCGTTCCGATCTGACGCCGCGGGTCGGCGGCGAGCTGCTGGTCGGCCGGGGGCGTGCCCGGCGGCGCGACTCGGGTGGTGGGGACGAGCTCAGAGATGTCGCCACACGTCGTCGGGCGTCAGGCCCTTGGCGATCATCAGCACCTGCACGTGGTAGATCAGCTGGGAGATCTCTTCCGCAGTGGCGACGTCGCCCTCGTACTCGGCGGCCATCCACACCTCGGCGGCCTCCTCGACGATCTTCTTGCCGATCTGGTGGACGCCGGCGTCGAGCTCGGCGACGGTGCCGGAGCCCGCGGGCCGGTCACGGGCCTTGTCGCTGAGCTCGGCGAACAGTTGGTCGAAGGACTTCACGACGACAAGGCTACCGTCGCGGCGGCGGCCCGCAGTGCCGCGATGCGCTCGGCGGGGTCGCCCCCGTAGACGGCCGAGCCGGCGACGACGGTGTCGGCCCCGGCCGCGACGGCCGTCACGATCGTCTCGGTGTCGATGCCGCCGTCGACCTCGAGCCAGACGTCGAGGCCGGAGGCGCGCACGGCCTCCCGGGCGCGGGCCAGCTTGGGCATCGTGTCGGCCTGGAAGGACTGGCCGCCGAAGCCGGGCTCGACGGTCATCACCAGGATCATGTCGAACTCGTCGAGGGTCTCGAGGTACGGCTCGACCGGCGTGCCGGGCTTCACGGCGATGCTCGCGCGCGCGCCCGAGCTGCGGATCGCCCGGGCGGTCGCCACGGCGTCGGCCGCGGCCTCCGCGGAGAACGTGACGGAGAAGGCGCCGAGCTCGGCGTACCGGGGCGCCCAGCGGTCGGCGTCGTCGATCATGAGGTGGACGTCGAGCGGCACGGGGCTGACCTGCCGCAGCCGCTCGACGACGGGCAGCCCGATCGTGAGGTTCGGCACGAAGTGGCCGTCCATGACGTCGACGTGGACGAGGTCGGCGGTCGCGATGCGGCCGAGGTCGCGCTCGAGGTTGGCGAAGTCGGCCGAGAGGATGCTGGGGCTGATGCGAACGGGCACGGGAGGAGCCTACCGGCCCGCTCCCGGCAGGGCCCCGACCCCGCCGCCCCTCAGCCGAGCTTGCGGACCAGGGCCGTGAACATCGCGTCGGTGCCGTGGCGGTGCGGCCAGAGCTGCACGTACGGCGCGCTGGCGAGGTCGACGGGCCGGCCGGCCACCTCGGCGAGCGTCGCGGTGGCGTCGAGGACCTCGACGTCGTCGCGGCGGGCCGTGCCCGTCTCGACGATCGCCCGGGTCTCGGCGAGGTGCGGCGAGCACGTCACGTACGCCAGGAGCCCGCCGGGGGCCAGGGCGTCGAGCGCGCTCGCGAAGAGCTCGGCCTGGAGGGAGGTGAGGTCGCCCACGTCGCTCGGCTGCTTCCGCCAGCGCGCCTCCGGCCGCCGCCGCAGGGCGCCGAGCCCGGTGCAGGGCGCGTCGAGCAGGATGCGGTCGTACGAGCCGGGCTCCTCCGTGCCGAAGCGCCTCGCGTCGCCCTCCCGCACCTCGACGCCCCCGGGCACGACCTCGAGGGCCTGCCGCACGAGCCCGACGCGCGCGGGCACCAGTTCGTTGGCGACGAGCGTCGCTCCGGCGCGGGCGGCCTCGGCCCCCAGCAGGGCCGCCTTCCCCCCGGGGCCGGCACAGAGGTCGAGCCAGCGCTCGCCCGGCGCGGCCGGGTGGTGCCGGCTCAGGAGGAGCGCGGCCATCTGGGAGCCCTCGTCCTGCACGCGGGCGCGCCCGGCGCGGACGGCCGGGTGCTGCGAGGGGTCTCCCCCGGCGCTCGTGGCCGCCAGCGGCGACAGCTTCCCGCTCGGCGGGCCGAGCTCGTCGACCTCGGCGAGGCCGGGCAGGGCGACCAGGCTGACCCGGGGGGCGTCGTTGTCGGCCGCGAGCAGGTCGGCGAGCTCGTCGACGCGGCCCTCCGCGGCGAGGGCCCGGCGGAAGGCCCGGATCACCCAGGTCGGGTGCGACCACTCCGCCGACAGGCGGTCGTCGTCGCTGGTGGCGGCGTCGAGCACCCGCTGCCGCCACTCCTCGGGCGTGCTGCGCGAGACCGCCCGGAGGACCCCGTTGACGAACCCGGTGCCCGACCGGCTGCCGACCTGTCGCGCCAGCTCGACGGACTCGTCGACGGCGGCGTGCACCGCGACCCGGGTCGAGAGCAGCTGGTGCACCCCGAGGCGGAGCACGTCGAGGAGCGCGGGGTCGACGGCGTCGGCGGGCCGCCGGGCGGCCAGCGCGATCACGCGGTCGTAGTACCCCCGGAGCCGGAGCGTGCCGTACGTGAGCTCGGTCGCGAGGCCGGCGTCGGCGGGCTGCAGCCGGGCCCGGGCGATCCGCTGCGGCAGGAGGAGGTTCGCGTAGGCGTCGTCCTCGTCCACCGCCCGCAGCACGTCGAGGGCGATCTGGCGGGCGGGCTGGACGCGGCTCACGCGGGTCCTCCTGTGGGGGTCGAGGCATCGGCGGGGGCGGACGCGGAAGGGGCAGCGGCGGAGGCGGACGCGGAGGGGGCCGCGGCGCGGAGCAGGGGCCCCGGGTCGGACGCCAGGCCGCGCCACCAGTCGGCGCCCGGCATCGGCTTCTTCCCGGGAGGCTGCACGCGGACGAGCTCCACCGGCGAGCTCGCGGTGCCGACGACGAGACGTCGACCACGGAGCTCGAGCCGGCCCGGCGCGGGGGCGGGCGCGTCCGTGTCGTCGACCCGCGCCTCCAGCACCTTGAGGCGGCCCTCGCCGAGGGGCAGGTGGGCCCCCGGCTCGGGCGTGGTGCCGCGCCACCGGTCGAGCACCGCGGGCGCGGGGGCCGCGAGGTCGAGGGCGCCGTCGTCGAGCGTGAGCTTGGGGGCGGTCGTGACCTCGCCGACCTGCGGCGTGCCGACGGCGTTCCCGGCGGCGAGGGCGTCGACGACGCCGGTGAGCAGGTCGGCGCCGCTGGCGGCGAGCTCGGCGAGGAGCTCGCCCGCGGTCTCGTCGCCGCCGAGGGGGCGCTCGACCGTGCCGAAGACCTCGCCGGCGTCGAGCTCGGGCACGAGCTGGAAGACGGCGGCTCCCGTGACGGGATCGCCGGCCATGAGGGCGCGCTGCACCGGGGCGGCTCCGCGCCACCGGGGCAGCAGCGAGAAGTGCAGGTTGACCCAGCCGAGACGCGGGGCGGAGAGCAGGGGCTCCCGGAGCAGGGCCCCGAAGGCGACGATGACGCCGAGGTCGGCGTCGAGCGCGGTGATCGCGGCCGTCACCTCGTCGGTGACCCGGCGCGCCTTGAGCACCGGCAGGCCGAGCCGCTCCGCCTCGACGGCGACCGGGGTGGCGGTCAGCACGCGACGTCGCCCCTGGGGCGTGTCGTCGCGGGTGAGCACGGCGACGACGTCGTGCTCGCTCGCCGCGAGGGCGGTGAGGGACGGGACTGCGGCAGCGGGGCTGCCGGCGAAGACGAGGCGCACGAGGGGTCCTGGGGGTCGGTGGTGGTGGGCGGTGGGCGGTGGGCGGAAGGTGACGGGCTGCTGACGGACGGGGCACCGGGGAGGCGCGGGGCCGACCCGGACGGCGGCCCGGTCAGCCGGCGGCCGGGTCAGTCGGTGAACGGCTCGACGTCGTCGAAGCGCACCCTGAGTGTAGGGAGCGGTCGGCCGCGACGACCTGCGACCGCCTTGCGTCGACCGGTCGCGGCGCGGATGACCTGGGAGCGCAGCACCTGGGCCACCTCGGCGCCCCGGGCGAAGTCGAACCGGACGATGGCCCGGACGCCGGCGTCGGGCACCTCGACCGGGCCGAGGACCTCCCGGCCGACCTCGGGCGGGAGCGCCTCGAGGGCCTGGGCGACGGTGTCGACGGTGCCGGTGACCGTGGCCACGCGGACGGCGGGAGGGAACCGCAGCTCGCGCCGGTCGGCGAGCTCGCCCGACACGTAGCGGGCGAGCTGCCACGTGGCGAGCGCCGAGGCCAGCGCCCCCCCGACGCCGACGAGCACCACGGGCGCGCGGCGGGCGGCGAGGGCCGTCGCGTTGGCCCACCAGCGGAGGCAGTCCTCCGCGACGCGCAGGCTCTCCCGCGCGAGCATCCGCTCGCCGTCGAGGAGGAGGACGGCGCGGTAGCCGCCCGGGGCGATCGGCTCCGCCCCGCGGGTGGCCACGACGATGGCCGGCTCGTCGTCGACCCGGACGATCTCGCGGGAGCCGTCGGAGACGATGACGCGGACGCCGGGGAAGGCCTTGCCCAGCTCGTCGGCCGTCCGCGAGGCGCCCGTGCCCACGCTCTTCATCACGGTGCCCTCGCAGGTCTGGCAGCGCCAGCCGACGGCCAGGGCGCCGCACCACGAGCAGGCCGGCTGGGCGCCCTGCGACCGCTGCACGAGGGGCCCGTTGCAGCGCAGGCACCGGGCGGTGTCGCCGCACTCCGTGCAGGCGAGTCGTGGCGAGTACCCCGGGTGGGCGACCTGGATCAGCACGGGCCCGTGCTCGACCGCGGCCCGTGCCTCCGTCCAGGCCGTGGAGGGGATCCGGGCCTGCGCGGCGAAGCCGTCGCGGGCCGCCTGCTGCGAGGTCGGGACGACGTGCGGCTGGTAGCGCGGGTCGGGGCGCACCTCGGCGAGGAAGCCGATCTCGACGAGGCGCTGCACGTCGGTGCTGCGCGTGTGCCCGAGGAAGACCAGCGCGGTGCCCTGCTGGGCCTGCCGCAGCAGCGCCGTGTCGCGGGCGTGCACGTAGGGGCTGAGCGGCTCGGAGAAGAGCGGGTCGCCGTCGTCGAAGACCACGATGAGCCCGAGGCGCTCGGACGGCGCCAGGAGCACCGACCGGTTGCCGACAAGGACGAGAGGAGTCGCGCCCCGGGCCCGCAGGACGGCCCGGTAGCGATCGGCGTTCGACTGGCGAGAGTCGAGCCGGACGACCCGGTCGGGCGGGAGCACGGCCGCCAGCGCGCGCAGCACCTGGTCTTCGTCGCGGTGGTCGGGCACGGCGACGATCGCGTCGTCGCCGGCGGCGAGGGCCACCGTCGCCAGCTCGGCGGCCGTGACCGCCCAGCGGCCGACCCACGTGCCGTCGGGGAGCTCGGCGAGCAGCGGCACGGCGTCGACGGCGGCGCGGCCCCTGGCCGGCACGAGGCCCGCCAGGGCGTCGGCGGAGTACCCCGTCACGGCGTGCGCCTCGACGGCCTCGTCGGCGACCGGCTCGACGCCCGCGGCCTCCTCGAGGGCGGCGAGGTGGGCCTTCTCGACCCGCACCTGCCGGGGCGGGACCGCGAGCCTCAGCACGTCGCTCGCGGAGCCGCCGGCGCGGTCGGCCACGGCCCGGGCGAGGCGGTAGACCTCCGGGGCGAGCACGGGGACCGTCGACACGACGTCCTCCAGGTCGCTGAGCTCGCCCCGGTGGTCGCTCGTCGTGTCGAGCTCGACGACGAACGCGTCGGCGATGCGCCCCGCCGAGCGGAGCGGCACCTGGACGCGCACGCCCGGCGCGACGTCGGCGCGGAGGTGAGCGGGGACGGCGTAGTCGAAGAGCCGGTCGAGCTGCGGCAGGGGCGACTCGACCAGGACCCGGGCCACCGCCCGGGGCGCGGCGACGTCGACGGACCCGCCCGACGCAGGCTCCTCCGCCGACGGGGACACCGCTGCCGTCGCCACGCCCGTCGGACCCGTCAGAGCCCGGCGGCGGCCCGCAGGGCGTCGACCCGGTCGAGGGCCTCCCACGTGAACTCGGGCAGCTCGCGGCCGAAGTGGCCGTAGGTCGACGTCGCGGCGTAGATCGGGCGGAGCAGGTCGAGGTCGCGGATGATCGCCGCGGGGCGGAGGTCGAAGACCGCCGTGACGGCCTCGATGATGGTCTCGTCGGGGACGTGGCCCGTGCCGAAGGTCTCGACGTAGAGCCCGACCGGTGCGGCGCGGCCGATGGCGTAGGCGACCTGGAGCTCGATGCGGTCGGCGAGGCCGGCGGCCACGGCGTTCTTCGCCACCCACCGCATGGCGTAGGCCGCGCTGCGGTCGACCTTCGACGGGTCCTTGCCGGAGAACGCGCCGCCGCCGTGCCGGCTGGCGCCGCCGTAGGTGTCGACGATGATCTTGCGGCCCGTGAGGCCGGCGTCGCCCTGGGGGCCGCCGATCTCGAAGCGGCCCGTGGGGTTGATGATGAACCGCGTCTCGCGGGAGTCGAGGCCCGCCTCGTCGAGGACGGGCCGCACGACGTGCGCGATGACGTCGGCCTCGAGCTGCTCCATCGACACGCGCGGGGAGTGCTGCGTCGAGACCACCACGGTGTCGACCGTCTTCGGCACGACGCCGTCGTAGCCGACCGTCACCTGGGTCTTGCCGTCGGGGCGCAGGTAGTCGAGCTCGCCCGACTTGCGGACGTGCGCGAGGCGCTCGGCGAGACGGTGGGCGAGCCAGACGGGCAGCGGCATGTACTGGGGCGTCTCGTTCGTCGCGTAGCCGAACATGATGCCCTGGTCGCCGGCGCCCTGACGGTCGAGGACGTCGTCGGAGGTGCCGGCCCGCGCCTCGAGGGCGGTGTCGACGCCCTGGGCGATGTCGGGCGACTGCGCGCCGATCGAGACCTCGACGCCGCAGGTGCGCCCGTCGAAGCTGACGGCGCTCGAGTCGTAGCCGATGCCGACGATCAGGTCGCGCACGATCGTGGGGATGTCGACGTACCCCTTCGTCGTCACCTCGCCGGCCACGTGCACGAGCCCGGTGGTGACCATGGTCTCGACCGCGACCCGGCTCGCCGGGTCGACCGCCAGCAGGGCGTCGAGGATGCCGTCGGAGATCTGGTCGCAGATCTTGTCGGGGTGGCCCTCGGTGACCGACTCGGACGTGAACAGCCGCAGGCTGCTCGCGGCCGGTGTCGGGCTGCTGGTGGTCTGGTCGGTCAGGGTCACGGGTCCTCCGGGTGTCGGGACGGGCCCCCGGGGGTGCCCGGGGACGGGGCGAGGCCCCGCGGGATCGACTCCTGCGGGGCCTCGTCTGATGGTACGACCGACCACCGTCGATGACGGCGGTCGGCGGGAGGGGCGCTACTCGGCGGGCGCCGCGAGCGGCTTGACCTCGAGCTTGTCCTCGTTGATCTCGTGCATGGCGACCGAGAGGGGCTTGTCGTCGATGGTGCTGTCGACGAGCGGTCCGACGTTGTCGAACAGGCTGCCCTCGTGCAGGTCGGCGTAGTAGTCGTTGATCTGGCGGGCGCGCTTGGACGCGAAGATGACGAGCGCGTACTTCGACTCGACCTTCGAGAGCAGCTCGTCGATGGGCGGATCGATGATGCCCTGGTTCTTGTCGGCCATGTGGTGCTCCTCTTGTCATGTCGCAGTGCTGCGTGTGGCGGTGCTGCGTGTGGCGGTGCCGCCGCGGCCGGGGCCGGGGCGGGAGATCGTGGCGCCGGTCAGGCGCGGGGCGGCCTGGTCAGGACGCAGTCATCAAGTCTACGACCTCACGAGCCGCTTCTGCCACGTCGTGGTTCACGACCTTGACGTCGAACTCGTCCTGGGCGGCCAGCTCGACCTTGGCGGTCTCGAGGCGACGCTGCTGCTCCGCGGCGTCCTCCGTGCCGCGGCCGATGAGACGGCGGACCAGTTCGTCCCAGGTGGGCGGCAGCAGGAAGACGAGCACCGCCTCCGGCATCGCCGTCCGGACGAGGCGCGCCCCCTGGAGGTCGATCTCGAGCAGGACGCTCCGGCCGTCCTGGAGCGCGGCGTCGATCGGCGGCCGTGGCGTGCCGTAGCGGTAGGAGTTGTGGACGACGGCGTGCTCGAGCAGCTCTCGCTCGCGGATCATGCGGTCGAACTCGGCGTCGTCGACGAAGTAGTAGTGCACGCCGTCGACCTCGCCGGGGCGGGGCGACCGCGTCGTCGCGGAGATCGAGAGGTGGACGTCGGGGTAGTTGTCGCGGATGTACGACGACACGGTGCCCTTTCCCACGGCGGTCGGGCCGGCGAGGACGACGAGGCGCGACCGCTGCCGGCCCTTCGCCTCGCGGTGGGCGAGCCAGTCGCCGAGGATGCGGCGCTGCCGCACGCCCAGGCCGCCGACGCGCTTGGACTCGGCGATGCCGAGGTCGGCCATGATGCGCGCGACCCGGGTCGGCCCGATGCCGGGGATGCTCGTGAGGAGCTCGCGGACGCGGAGCGTCGCCTCGGGCTCGGTGGCCTCGCCGGCCCAGGCCGACTCGGCCACGTCGAGCGCCGATCGACGACGCTCCGCGATCGACGCCTTGACGGCGGCGCGGGCCCGACGGGCGGCGACGGCGGCACGGGCGGCGGCGGCCCGGTCGACCGGGGGCGGGGTCATGCGAGGCACGAGCGGACCTCCTCCTGGTCGCGGCGCACAGCGGCGGCCACGCCCGAGGGGCCGGCCGACAGCACGCCCCGCGACGTCGAGACGACGACGGCGTCGGCCGCGGGGCCGTACAGGCTGCGCAGCTGGTCGTACCGGGCGCCCTGGTGGCCGAAGCCGGGGGCGAGCACGGGCGTCGTGGTCAGCCGCGCGACGTCGATGCCGGTGGCGGCGAGGTCGACGGTGGCGCCGAGCACCAGTCCGACCGAGCCGAGGCGGGTCTCCCCCGCGGTCTGGTTGTCGTCGAGCACGTGGTCGACGATACCGCCCGCGACGGTGACGACGCGCCCGTCCGCCCCGGCGGAGCCGGCGCGCTGCACGCCCTGCGCCTCGGGGTTCGAGGTCGCGCCGAGCACGAAGACCCCGGCACCGGAGGCGCGGGCCAGGGCGATCGTGCCGGCCGCGGCCCCGAAGCCCAGGTAGGGCGACACCGTGAGCGCGTCGACGCGCAGGGGCGAGTCGGGCGAGAACCAGGCCTCGGCGTACGCGTCCATGGTGCTGCCGATGTCGCCGCGCTTCGCGTCGCCCACGACGAGCAGGTCGGCGTCGCGGGCCGCGGCGAGCACCGCCTCGAGGGCGGCGAAGCCCGCGGAGCCCCACCGCTCGTAGAACGCGACCTGCGGCTTGACGATGCCCGCGCCTCCCCGGGTCGCCTCGACCACGCGGAGGCCCATCTCCCGCGCGCCTGCGGCGCTCACGGGCAGCGACCACTCGTCGAGCAGCCAGGGGTGCGGATCGATGCCCACGCAGAGCGGACCGACGCTCGCCATGACGTCGGCGAGCCGGTCGCCGAAGGGGGCGGGCGCCGCTGGCGCGGTCGGGGTCATCGGCGAGCGGCCCGGGCGATGCCGTAGTCCTGCAGGCTGGTCACCTCGAGGTCGGTGTGCACGGCCTCGATCGACGCCACGGCGGCGCCGAGCTGCGCGATCGTCGTGAAGAGCGCCTTGTCGGCCGCGACGGTGGCGGCGCGGATCTCGTAGCCGTCCGCCCGCGCGCTGGACCCGCTCGGCGTGTTGATCACGATATCGACCTCGTCGCGGTTGATCAGGTCGACGACGCTCTCGCCGCCGGCGCTGAACTTCGCCACGGTGTCGGCCGCGATCCCGTTGCGCACGAGGACGGTCGCGGTGCCCTCGGTCGCGAGGATCCGGAAGCCGAGCTGCTGCAGGCGCAGCACGGGCAGCACGATGGCCCGCTTGTCACGGTCGGCCACCGACACGAACACCGTGCCCGACGTGGGCAGCCCGCCGTAGGCGGCGGTCTGGCTCTTCGCGAAGGCGCGCGGGAAGTCGCGGTCGATGCCCATGACCTCGCCGGTGGACCGCATCTCGGGGCTCAGCACGCTGTCGACGATCTGCCCCTCCTTCGTGCGGAACCGCTTGAAGGGCAGGACGGCCTCCTTGACGGAGATCGGCGAGTCGAGCGGCACGTCGGAGCCGTCCTGCTCGGGCAGCAGGCCGCTCTCGACGAGCTCGCGGATCGACGTGCCGACCATCACGAGCGAGGCCGCCTTCGCGAGGGGGATGCCGAGGGCCTTCGAGACGAAGGGCACCGTGCGGCTGGCCCGGGGGTTCGCCTCGATGACGTAGAGCACGCCCGCGGCGATCGCGAACTGGACGTTCAGCAGGCCGGAGACCCCGATGCCCTGCGCGATCGCGAGGGTCGCCTCGCGGACGCGGTCGATCTCGCCCTTGCCCAGCGTGACCGGGGGCAGCGTGCAGCTCGAGTCGCCGGAGTGGATGCCGGCCTCCTCGATGTGCTCCATCACGCCGCCGACGTAGAGCTCGGTGCCGTCGTAGAGCGCGTCGACGTCGATCTCCACCGCGTCGTCGAGGAACCTGTCGACGAGGAGCGGCGCGTCGGGCCCGATGATCGCCGCGTCCTGCACGCGGACGAAGTAGTCGGCCAGCGACGGGCTGTCGTAGACGATCTCCATGCCGCGGCCGCCGAGGACGTACGACGGACGGACGAGCACGGGGTAG
This sequence comes from Frigoribacterium sp. NBH87, assembly GCF_014217665.1. Classification (NCBI taxonomy): domain Bacteria; kingdom Bacillati; phylum Actinomycetota; class Actinomycetes; order Micrococcales; family Microbacteriaceae; genus Frigoribacterium; species Frigoribacterium sp. NBH87. The sequence continues at coordinate 360,992 of NZ_CP043650.1, read as the reverse complement.
CCGATCTCCTCCGCGACGGCGACGGCGCTCTCGTAGTCGGTCGCCGTGCCGTTCTTCGGCGCGAGGAGGCCCGCCCGGTCGAGGATGGCCGAGAACAGGCCGCGCTCCTCGGCGGAGTCGATCGCGTCGGGGGTCGTGCCGAGGATGGGAACCCCGGCCGCCTCGAGGCCCTTCGACAGGCCGAGCGCCGTCTGGCCGCCGAGCTGCACGACGACGCCGACGAGCTCGCCGCTCTGCGACTCGGCGTGGACGACCTCGAGGACGTCCTCGAGGGTCAGCGGCTCGAAGTAGAGCCGGTCGCTGGTGTCGTAGTCGGTCGAGACCGTCTCGGGGTTGCAGTTGACCATGATCGTCTCGTAGCCCGCGTCGCTCAGCGCGAAGCTGGCGTGCACGCACGAGTAGTCGAACTCCACGCCCTGGCCGATGCGGTTCGGGCCGGAGCCGAGGATGACCACCTTGCGGCGGTCGCTCGGGGCGACCTCGGTCTCGACGTCGTAGCTCGAGTAGTGGTACGGCGTGAGGGCCGGGAACTCGCCGGCGCAGGTGTCGACGGTCTTGTAGACCGGGCGCACGCCGAGCGCCCAGCGCTGCTCGCGGACCTCCTGCTCGCCGAGGCCGCGCAGCTGCGCGATCTGGGCGTCGCTGAAGCCGTGGTCCTTCGCGTGGGCGAACAGGTCGGCGTCCAGCTCCGCGGCCGCGGCGACCTCGTCGGCGACCTCGTTGATCAGGACCACCTGGTCGATGAACCAGGGGTCGATGGCGGTGGACTCGAACACCTGCTCGGCCGTCGCGCCGGCACGCAGCGCCTGCTGCACGGTCACGATGCGCCCGTCGGTGGGGGTGTGCGCCAGCGCGAGGAGCGCCTCCGCGTCGCCCGGCTCGCCCTCCCAGTGGAAGCTCGACCCGCGCTTCTCGAGCGAGCGCAGGGCCTTCTGCAGCGCCTGGGCGTAGTTGCGGCCGATGGCCATGGCCTCGCCGACGCTCTTCATCGTCGTGCTCAGCGTGGTGTCGGCCGCCGGGAACTTCTCGAAGGCGAAGCGCGGCACCTTGACGACGACGTAGTCGAGGGTGGGCTCGAAGGAGGCGGGGGTCACCTTCGTGATGTCGTTCGGGATCTCGTCGAGCCGGTACCCGAGGGCGAGCTTCGCGGCGATCTTGGCGATCGGGAAGCCCGTCGCCTTCGACGCGAGGGCGCTGGAGCGGGAGACGCGGGGGTTCATCTCGATGACGATGACGCGGCCGTTCGTCGGGTCGACCGCGAACTGGATGTTGCAGCCGCCCGTGTCGACGCCCACGCGCCGGATGATGTCGATCGAGATGTCGCGGAGGTTCTGGTACTCGCGGTCGGTGAGGGTCAGCGCCGGGGCGACGGTGATCGAGTCGCCGGTGTGCACGCCGACCGGGTCGACGTTCTCGATCGAGCAGACGACGACCGTGTTGTCGGCCGTGTCGCGCATCATCTCGAGCTCGTACTCCTTCCAGCCGAGGATGCTCTCCTCCAGGAGGACCTCGGTGGTGGGGCTCTGGTGCAGGCCGTCGGTGACCATGCGCACGAGCTCGTCGCGCGTGTAGGCGAAGCCCGAGCCGAGGCCTCCCATCGTGAAGGACGGGCGGATGACGAGCGGGTAGCCGAGGTCCTCGGCGTACTCGATCGCCTCGTCGACCGTGTGCGCGATGTACGACTTCGCGACGTCGGCTCCGGACTCGAGCACGAGCTCCTTGAAGAGCTGGCGGTCCTCGCCCTTCTGGATCGCCTCGACCTTGGCGCCGATCAGCTCGACGCCGTGCTTCGCGAGGATCCCCTCGGCGTCGAGGGCGATGGCGGCGTTGAGGGCCGTCTGCCCGCCGAGCGTGGGCAGGATCGCGTCGGGGCGCTCCTTGACGATGATCGCCTCGAGCACCTCGGACGTGATCGGCTCGATGTACGTCGCGTCGGCGAAGTCGGGGTCGGTCATGATCGTCGCCGGGTTCGGGTTGACGAGGATGACCCGGACGCCCTCCTCGCGGAGCACGCGGCAGGCCTGCGTGCCCGAGTAGTCGAACTCGGCCGCCTGGCCGATGACGATCGGCCCGGAGCCGATCACGAGGACGGAGTTGATGTCTGCGCGCTTGGGCATCAGTTGCTGCTTTCCAGGTCGGAGCCGAAGTCGACGGGCTGGCCGGACTTCCGGGCGACGACCGCCTCGCGGAAGCGGTCGAAGAGGTGGTTGCTGTCGTGCGGGCCCGCGGCGGCCTCGGGGTGGTACTGCACCGAGAACGCCGGGATGTCGAGGGCGCGGAGCCCCTCCACGACCTCGTCGTTCAGGCTGAAGTGGCTGACCTCGACGCGGCCGAAGCCGGCGGGCGAGTCGAGCACGCCCTCGATCGGGGCGTCGACCGCGAAGCCGTGGTTCTGGCTGGTGATCTCGACCCGGCCGGTGGTCTTGTCGAGCACGGGCTGGTTGATGCCGCGGTGGCCGAAGGGCAGCTTGTAGGTGTCGAACCCGAGGGCCCGACCGAAGAGCTGGTTGCCGAAGCAGATGCCGAAGTAGGGCACCCCGTCGCGCAGCGCGCCGCGGAGCAGCTCGACCTGGGCGTCGCTGGCCGCGGGGTCGCCGGGGCCGTTCGAGAAGAACAGGGCGTCGGGGGCGAGCTCGCGGAGCTGCTCGGGTGTCGTGTCCTGCGGGAGCACGTGCACCTCGAAGCCGCGCTGGGCGAGGTAGCGCAGGGTCGAGGTCTTGACCCCGAGGTCGAGCACGGCGACCGTGCCGACGGCCTCGCCCTCCGCCGGGAGGACGTAGCGCTCCGTCGTCGAGACCTCGCTCGACAGGCTCAGGCCGCGCATGTCGGCCGAGTCGCGCACGAGGGCGAGCTGCTCGTCGTCGGCGAGGTCGAAGTCGGCCCCGCTGAAGATGCCGCCCCGCATCGAGCCGACGTCGCGGAGGCGACGGGTCACGGCCCGGGTGTCGATGCCCCGGATGCCCACGACGCCGTCGGCGACGAGCTGGTCGTCGAGGCTGCCCTGGGCGCGGTGGTTCGACACGACGCGGCTGGCGTCGCGGACGGCGTAGCCGGAGACCCAGATGCGGCGGGACTCGGGGTCTTCGTCGTTGACGCCGGTGTTGCCGACGTGGGGCGCCGTCATCACGACGATCTGGCCCGCGTACGACGGGTCGGTGAGGGTCTCCTGGTAGCCGGTCATGCCGGTCGCGAAGACGGTCTCGCCGAGGGTGCGCCCGACGGCGCCGTAGGCGCGGCCGCCGTGGCGCGACCCGTCTTCGAGCACGAGGACGGCCCGGGGGGTGTTCGACGCGTCAGTCAATGGTCTTCTCTCCTGTGGGGGTGCCGGCCGCGGGGGCCGGGGGGACGAGGGGGCGCAGGGCGTCGACGACCGGTCGGGGGTCGTCGGCGAAGCGCAGGTAGGTGTCGACGACGGTGTCGCCGAGGCTCCAGGTGACCGCCACGAGGCCGTCGGTCTCGACGACGCGGTCGATCGCCCAGGTGGCGCGCTCGACGGCGCGGACCGAGGAGGCGCGGATCAGCACCGGGGGCTCGCCCGCGATGGCCAGCCGGACGCCCTCGGGGTGCACGGAGACGACTGCGCGACCGCGGAAGCCGAGGCCGTGGACGACGATCCGGTCGAGGGGGTCGCCGGCCCGGGTGGTGGCGACGTAGAACCCGTCGCGCTCGACGCTCGCGGGCCCGAGATCGTCGGGGGCGCGCTCGGGGGCGGGCACCTCCGACTGTCGTCGCCCGCGGGCGCGCCAGGCGCGGACCATCGCGGCCATGAGGAGGCCGAGGAGCACGAGGACGGCGGCGCCGATGAGCCAGTAGGTCACCGGTCGGTCGCCTCCCCCGCGGCCAGCACGGCGCGAGCCGAGACCTCGGCGGCGGACCGGGCGACGGCCTCGGCGTCGATCACGGACCCGTCGAGGACGGTCGCGTAGCCCTGGTGGAAGGTCGCCTCGACCCGCCCGGGGAGCCGTTCGCCCAGGTACGGCGAGTTCGTGCTCTTGCCCGCGAGGTGCTCGAGGCCGAAGGTGCGGGTCACCCCTCGATCGTAGAGCGTGAGCTCGGCGGGCTCCCCCACCGCGAGCGGGCGGCCCTGGCCGGCGACCTGCCCGATCACGGCCGGGGCCGTGGACATGACGCGGGCGACGTCGGCCCAGCCGATCATGCCCGTCTCGACCATGGTGCGGTGCACGACCGAGAGGGCCGACTCGAGGCCGACCATCCCGTTGGCCGCGGCGTCCCACTCGCAGCACTTCGCCTCCGAGGTGTGCGGTGCGTGGTCAGTGGCGACGATGTCGACGGTGCCGTCGGCGAGGGCCGCGCGGAGGGCCTCGACGTCCTCCTGCCGCCGGAGCGGCGGGTTCACCTTGTAGCGCGAGTCGTAGCTCGAGACGAGCTCCTCCGTGAGCAGCAGGTGGTGCGGCGTGACCTCGGCGGTCACGGCGATGCCCCGGGACTTCGCCCAGCGGACCACCTCGACGCTGCCGGCCGTCGAGACGTGGCAGACGTGCAGGCGGGCCCCGACGTGGTCGGCGAGCAGCACGTCGCGCGCGATGATCGCCTCCTCGGCGACGGCCGGCCAGCCGCCCAGGCCGAGCTCGGCGGAGAGGGCGCCCTCGTTCATCTGCGCGCCCTGGGTCAGCCGCGGCTCCTGCGCGTGCTGCGCGAGCACCCCCCCGAAGCCCTTGATGTACTCCAGGGCGCGGCGCATCAGCAGCGGGTCGGAGACGCAGTGGCCGTCGTCGGAGAAGACCCGGACGGCGGCGCGCGACCGGGCCATCGCGCCGATCTCGGAGAGGTGCGTGCCGGCGAGGCCCTGCGACACCGCGCCGATCGGCCGGACGGTCACGTAGCCCGCTCGGTCGCCGAGGGCCTGGACCTGCTCGACGACGCCGGCGGTGTCGGCCACGGGCGACGAGTTGGCCATGGCGTTGACCGCCGTGTAGCCCCCGGCCGCCGCCGCGCGGGAGCCCGTGAGCACCGTCTCGCTGCCCTCGCCGCCGGGCTCGCGGAGGTGCGTGTGCAGGTCGACGAGACCGGGGAGCACGAGCAGCCCGTCGCCGTCGACGACCCGGGCGCCGAGGTGGCTGAGCCCGGAGCCGAGCTCGGCCACGACGCCGTCGCGGACGAGGACGTCGGTGCGGCCGCCGTCCGGGGCCTCGACGGAGCGGATCAGGTAGGAGGTGGTGGTCACGGGGTCCCTTCCCGGTCGCCGGCGAGGGTCAGGTAGAGCACGGCCATGCGGACGGCGACGCCGTTCGTCACCTGGTCGCGCACGGTGGAGCGGGGCGAGTCGGCGGCCTCGTCGCTGATCTCGAGGCCGCGGTTCATCGGCCCGGGGTGCATGACGATCGTCGTCTCCGGCAGCGTGCGGAACCGCGCGGCGCCGAGGCCCCAGGAGCGGGCGTACTCGCGGGCGTTGGGGAAGAACGCCTCGTGCATGCGCTCTTGCTGGATGCGCAGCATCATCACGACGTCGGGCCGCACGGCCGCGATGGCCTCGTCGAGGTCGTAGTGGACGTCGACCCCGAAGCGGCTGACGTCGACGGGCAGCAGCGTCGGCGGAGCGACCACGGTGACGTGGGCGCTGAGCGTCCGCAGCAGCCAGGCGTTCGACCGGGCCACGCGGGAGTGCAGCACGTCGCCGACGATGAGCACCTCCACCCCGTCGAGGTCGCGGCCACGACTGGCGGCGCCGTGGAGGCGACGACGCATCGTGAAGGCGTCGAGCAGCGCCTGCGTCGGGTGCTCGTGCGTGCCGTCGCCGGCGTTGACGATCCCGGCGTCGACCCAGCCGCTGTCGGCGAGCACGCGAGGGGCGCCGGAGGCGGGGTGCCGGAGGACGATGCCGTCGGCTCCCATCGCGGCGAGCGTCTGGGCGGTGTCCTTCAGGGACTCGCCCTTCGACACGCTGGAGCCCTTCGCCGCGAAGTTGATCACGTCGGCGCTCAGGCGCTTGGCCGCGGCCTCGAACGAGATGCGGGTGCGGGTGGAGTCCTCGTAGAAGAGGTTGACCACGGTGGTGCCGCGGAGCGTGGGGAGCTTCTTCACCTGCCGGGTGGCGACGTCGGCCATGTCCTCGGCCACGTCGAGCACCCGGAGGGCGTCGTCGCGGCTCAGGTCGGCCGTGCTGAGGAGGTGCCTCACGAGGTGGGCCCTCCGGTCTGCCCGGCGGAGGCGGTGCCGGGCTCGTCGCCCGCGCCTCCCTCGATGGCGACGCCGTCGTCGCCGTCGACCTCCGACAGGTGCACGTAGATGCGCTCCGACGAGGAGGTCGGCAGGTTCTTGCCCACGAAGTCGGCCCGGATCGGCAGCTCGCGGTGGCCCCGGTCGACGAGGACGGCGAGGCGGACGGCCCGCGGTCGCCCGAGCGCGCTGAGCGCGTCGAGGGCGGCCCGGACGGTGCGGCCCGAGTAGAGCACGTCGTCGACGAGCACGACGACCGCGCCGTCGATCCCGCCGGGCGGGAGGCTCGTGGGGTGGCTCGCCCGCGTCGGGTTTCGCCGCAGGTCGTCGCGGTACATCGTGACGTCCACGGCACCGACCGGGACGACGACGCCGGCGATCGACGAGAGGGTCGCTCCGAGACGCTCGGCGAGGGCGACGCCCCGCGTCGGGACCCCGAGGACCACGAGCCCGTCGGGGCCCCGGTTCGACTCGAGGATCTCGTGGGAGATGCGCGTCAGGGCGCGCGTGATGTCAGCCTGACTCAGCACGGTACGGGTGCTCAATCGGACCTCCTTCCCCGCCTCTCGGGACGGAATTTAAAGGACGTCGGGGTGGTGCGTCGCGACCCGGCCCGCAGGCCGCGACGCGGTGCCGCCAGCCTAGCGGCTGGCGGCGACGCTGCTGAGCAGGCCGTTGACGAAGGTGGCGGAGTCGTCGGTGCTCAGCGACTCGGCGAGCTCGACCGCCTCGCTGATCGCGACGTGGTCGGGCACGTCGTCGGCGTGGAGCAGCTCGAAGATGGCGATGCGGAGGATGCCCCGGTCGAGGATGGGCATGCGCTTCAGGGGCCAGCCCTGCGAGTACGTCTCGATGAGCTCGTCGATCTCGGAGCCGTTCTCGACGACGCCCTGGACGAGGTCGCGGGCGTAGCCCCAGCTGGAGCTGCGCTCGGGCTGGGCCATCGCCCGCGTGGTCTCGGCGACCAGGGCGTCGCTGATGCTGATCTGTCGGACGTCGGCGACGTAGAGGACGTCGAGGGCGCGCTTGCGCGCCTTGGTGCGTGCGCTCACGGAGGCTGTCGGCGCCGACTAGTCGGCGACGCGGCCGAGGTAGCCGCCGTCGCGCGTGTCGACCTTGACCTTGGTGCCGGTCTCGAGGAAGAGCGGGACCTGGATCTCGTAGCCGGTCTCGACCGTCGCGGCCTTGGTGCCGCCGGTCGAGCGGTCGCCCTGCAGACCGGGCTCGGTGTACGTGACCTCGAGGACGACGCTGGCGGGCAGCTCGATGTAGAGGGGCGTGCCGTCGTGGAGCGCCATCTGCACGTTCTGGTTCTCGAGCATGAAGTTCTTCGCGTCGCCGACGATCGTCGCCGGGACGTTGATCTGGTCGTAGTCGCTGGTGTCCATGAACACGTAGCCGTCGGCCTCGGCGTAGAGGTACGTGTACTCGCGGCGGTCGACGTTCGCGAAGTCGATCTTGGTGCCGGCGTTGAACGTCTTGTCGACGACCTTGCCCGACATGACGTTCTTCATCTTGGTGCGGACGAAGGCCCCGCCCTTGCCCGGCTTGACGTGCTGGAACTCGATCACGTTCCAGAGCTGGCCGTCCAGGTTGAGGACGGCGCCGTTCTTGATGTCGTTGGTGGTCGCCATGCGTGCGGGGTCCGTTCCGAGTTCTTGGTGAGGCGGCCGAGACCGGCCGACGAGCGAGTCTACCGGACGCGCTCGTTCCGGCGGGGAGGGCGACGGGCGGACGCGCCTGCCTAGGAGCCGATCTCCTGGTACGCCATGAAGAGCAGGCTCGCGTCGGGGCCGGTGAGGACGGTGGGCTTCGCGACGTCGTCGAGGACGATGAAGCGGAGCATGCCCGCCCGGGACTTCTTGTCGCGCTGCATCGTCGCGAGCAGCGTGTTCCAGCGGCCGAGCGGGTAGCTCGTCGGCAGGGTCAGGGACTCGAGGATGCGGCGGTGACGGTCGACGACCTCATCGCTGAGCCGTCCGCTCAGGCGGGCCAGCTCGGCGGCGAACACCATGCCGACCGAGACGGCCGCGCCGTGCCGCCACTGGTAGCGCTCGGCGTGCTCGACGGCGTGGCCGAGGGTGTGCCCGTAGTTCAGGATCTCGCGGAGCCCCTGCTCGGTGAAGTCCGCCGCGACCACGCGCGCCTTGACGCCGATGGCCAGCTCGAGGACCCGCCGGAACTCCGGGGTCGTCGGGTCGACCGCCCGGTCGACGTCGGCCTCGATCACGTCGAGGATCTCGGGCTCGGCGATGAAGCCCGCCTTCACGACCTCGGCGAACCCGGCCAGGATCTCGTTGCGCCCGAGGGTGTCGAGCATGTCGAGGTCGGCCACGACGGCGACGGGCGCGTGGAAGGCGCCGACGAGGTTCTTGCCCTCGGCCGTGTTGATGCCGGTCTTGCCGCCCAGGCTGGCATCGACCATGCCGAGGACGGTCGTGGGCACCTGGACGAGCGCGACGCCCCGGAGCCAGGTCGCGGCGACGAAGCCCGCGAGGTCGGTGACGGCGCCGCCGCCGAGGCCGATCACGGCGTCGGTGCGCGTGAAGTCCGCCTGGCCGAGCACCTGCCAGCAGAAGGCCGCCACCTCGACGCGCTTGGCGTCCTCGGCGTCGGGGACCTCGGCGATGAGGGCCTCGTAGCCCGCGGCCACGAGGCTCTCGCGCAGCTCGCCGGCCTTCCGGCCGAGCGTGGGCGCGTGGACGATCAGCACCTTGGCGGTGCCGCTCGGCAGCAGCGCGGGGATGCGCGAGGCGACGCCCCGGCCGAGCACCACGTCGTAGGGGGCGTCGCCGCCGACGCGGATCGTCGTCGAGTCGTCGTCGTGGCGGGCGGAGTCGCCGTGGAGGGCGCTGTCCTGGGGGGCGCTGTCGTGGGGGCGGGTGTCGCTCATGCGGGCCTCTCGGTCTGGTGGTCGGTGCGCCCGGCCAGGAAGACGACGATGTCGTCGACCACGGTCGAGACGGGCCGGTCGGACGTGTCGAGCTCGACGTCGGCCAGGGATCGGTACAGGGGCGCCCGCTCGTCGGCGATCGCGCGCCAGGCGGCCATGCCGCCGGTCTGCAGGAGCGGGCGAGCGGACCCGGCGATCCGCGCCTCCACCGCCTCGGGCGTGACCGTCAGCAGCACCACGGTCGTCGCGGCGAGCCGCTCGCGCGTGTCGGGGTGGAGCACCGCTCCCCCGCCGAGCGAGACCACGCCGGGGCTGGTCAGCGCCTCGGCGACGACGTCGTGCTCGAGCTCCCGGAACCGGGGCTCCCCGTGCACGGCGAAGATCTCCGCGACGGGCCCGTGCCGACGGACGATGACGCGGTCGGTGTCGACGAAGGGGAGGTGGAGCCGCCGGGACAGCTTCTTCCCGATGCTGCTCTTGCCGGCGCCCATCGGGCCGATGAGCACGACGGGCCCGGCCTCGGCGGCCGGAGGCCCCGACGCCGTGCCCTCCGGGGCACCGGTCACGATCCGGAGGCCGCCGCCTCGGTGCGGAGGGTCTCGGGGATGGACTCGAGGTAGGCCCGGAGGTTGCGCGAGGTCTCGGCGAGGGAGTCGCCGCCGAACTTCTCGAGCACCGCGTCGGCCAGGACGAGCGCGACCATCGACTCCGCCACGACGCCGGCGGCGGGCACGGCACAGACGTCGGAGCGCTGGTGGTGGGCCTTGCTCTCGTCGCCCGTCGCGACGTCGATCGTCGCGAGGGCGTGGGGGACGGTGGCGATGGGCTTCATGCCGGCGCGGACGCGGAGGACGGTGCCGGTGCTCATGCCGCCCTCGGTGCCCCCGGCACGGTCGGTGTCGCGGGAGATGACGCCGCCCTGGCGGTGCAGCTCGTCGTGCGCGACGCTGCCGCGGCGACGCGTCGTCTCGAAGCCGTCGCCGACCTCGACGCCCTTGATGGCCTGGATCCCCATCAGGGCGGCCGCCAGACGGGAGTCGAGCCGGCGGTCCCAGTGCACGTGCGAGCCGAGGCCGGGCGGCACGCCGTAGGCGAGCACCTCGACCACGCCGCCGAGGGTGTCGCCGTCCTTCTTCGCGGACTCGACCTCGTCGACCATGAGCGCGGAGGTGGCGGGGTCGAAGCAGCGGAGGGGGTCGTCGTCGAGCCGGTCGACGTCGCCCGGTCGCGGCAGGTCGGCGCCCTCGGGCACGCGGACCGGGCCGATGGAGAGCGTGTGGCTGACGAGCTCGACGCCGAGCTCGGCGAGGAAGGAGCGCGCCACGGCGCCGAGGGCGACGCGCGCGGCCGTCTCGCGGGCACTCGCGCGCTCGAGCACGGGGCGGGCCTCGTCGAAGCCGTACTTCTGCATGCCCACGAGGTCGGCGTGGCCGGGGCGGGGCCGCGTGAGCGGGGCGCTGCGCCCCCGGGAGGCGTCGCTGACCTCGACGGGCTCCGGGCTCATGACCTCCTCCCACTTCGGCCACTCCGTGTTGCCGATGCGGAGGGCGACCGGGCTGCCCATGGTGAGGCCGTGGCGGACGCCGCCGGAGATGGCCAGCTCGTCCTGCTCGAACTTCATGCGCGAGCCGCGGCCGTAGCCGAGCTTCCGCCGGGCGAGGTCGGTGCGGACGGCGTCCATCGAGACGGGCACGCCCGCGGGCAGCCCCTCGAGGACGGCGATGAGCTCGGGGCCGTGAGATTCCCCTGCGGTCAACCAACGAAGCATGCGGCAATCCTCGCACAGGCCGAGGACATGGCCGTCCGCCGCCCGCCGCCCCGGGCGGGGAGGACGGGCGGCGGGCACGGCGCGGCCGTGGGCCTACTGGTACTCGGGGTGCTCGCGCATCCAGGCCTGCCAGACGGCGACGGCCTCCTCGTGCTCGGCGAACGTCGTCGAGAACGCCGTCTCGCCGGTGTCGAGGTTCGTCGTGACGAAGTAGAGCCAGGAGCCGTCGGCCGGGGCGACGGCCGCGTCGATCGCGAGGTCGCCCGGGTTGGAGATGGGGCCGACGGGGAGGCCCTCGTGCTGGTACGTGTTGTAGGGGTTGTCGGCGTCGCCGCGCTCCGCGTCCGTCGTCGTCACGCGGTGCGTGTTGCCGGTGCCGTAGGCGACGGTCGCGTCGGACTGCAGCAGCATCCCCTGGTCGAGGCGGTTCTGGAAGACCCGGGCCACCTTCGGGTAGTCGGCCGCGAGGCCCGCCTCGCGCTGGATGAGCGAGGCGAAGACGACTATGCGCTGCTGGTCGGCGGGCTGCACGCCGGCGGCCGCGAGGCGCTCCTTCATCGTGTCGACCATCTGCTGCAGGTAGCCCCGCGCGTCGAGGCCGGGGTCGAGCTCGTAGGTCGCCGGGAAGAGCCAGCCCTCGAGGCTGGTCGCCTCGGCGGGGAGGCCGAACGACGCGGGGTCGGCGGCCGCGGCCTGGACCTGGTCGAGCGGGATGCCCGTGGCGTCGGCGAGCAGCGTGTACACGTCGACGGCGGCCGTCCCCTCGGGGATGACGACGCGGTCCGTGACCCGGTTGGAGGAGTCCTGCAGGGCGGCGAGGGCCGAGGCGGCGCTCATCTCCTGCTGCAGCGTGTAGCTGCCGGGCTGGAACGTGATGGTGGGGTCGGCGAGCATGAGCGAGTAGGCGGCCTGGTAGCTCTTCGTGACGCCGGCGTCGTTGAGGTTCGTCGCGATGTCGGAGCCGTTCTCCCCGCTGGTCACGGCGAACTGCACCTCCGTGCCGTTGCCGGTGCCGGAGAAGTCCTCGGGGGCGGGCTCGCCCTGGAGCTTCTCGATCAGGGGCGACACGGCGCCCCACGCCGCGGCGACGCCCGCGGCGCCGCCGCCCACGACGACGAGCAGGACCACGAGCAGCACGATGCCGCCCTTCCTGCTGCCGCGAGGGCGCTTCTCACGACCCCGGGGCGAGCGCTCCCGGTCGCGCTGCTCACGACGGGAGGCGGCCGGCACCTCCTCGGCGGGCTCGGCGGTGGCGACCCCGGCTCGGAGGGCACCGGCGGAGGCGCGGCTGCCGTCGGCGCCGCGGGGAGGGTCGGACTGCGGGGGCGACGCGAAGAGGTCGTCCCACTGGGGATCGTCGGCCACGGTCATCGTCCTTCGTCGGGTGCGGGGAGGGCCCCGGCGCCGTCGTCGGGGCCGGGTGCGCCCACGAGGTGACCGGGCGGGCGACCGCTCGACCGCTCGAGGTCGAGCGCGTGCTGGACGATGATAACAGCGGCGACCTGATCGATGACGGATCGTTGTCGACGGCCCTTGCGCCCGGAGGCCCGCAGTGCTCCCTGTGCGCTGACGGTGGACAACCGCTCGTCGACGAGACGGACCGGGACGCCGCTGCGGCCCGCGAGGAGGGCGGCGAAGTCGCGCGCGTCGGTGGTGGACGGGGTGTCCCCGCCCGACAGCGACAACGGCAGGCCCACGATGATCTCGAAGGCCGACGCCTCGGCGGCGTGGGCGAGGATGGCGTCGACGTCGGCGGTGCCGTCCGCCGCCCGCGGCACGGTCTCGACCGGGGTCGCGATCATGCCGTCCGGGTCGGTGCGGGCGACGCCGATGCGGGCACGGCCCACGTCGACGCCGAGCCGCACCCCGCGACGCACCCTCAGCCCCGGAGGGCCGCGACGATGCCGGCCAGCGCCGCCGGCACGGCGGCCACGTCGGAGCCGCCGCCCTGCGCGAGGTCGTCCTTGCCGCCTCCCCCGCCGCCGAGCACGCCCGCGGCCGCGCGAGCCAGGGCGCCCGCCTTCACGCCGGCCCGACGAGCCCCGTCGGTCGTGGCGACGATGACGGCGGGCTTCCCCTGCACGTCGGCCGCCAGGGCGACGACGGACGAGGACGAGGAGCCGAGACGCTCGCGCACGGACGTCACGAGCGACCGCAGCTCGTCGGTGGTGCGCAGCGCGCCGACGTCCTCGGCCACGACGGTCAGCTCGCCGACCGGAGCGGCCGTCGCCGCGAGCGAGGGCACCCGGGTCGCGAGCTGGGCGGACTCGAACTCCGCGATCCGCTTCTCGGCGGCCTTGAGGCTCGCCACCAGGTCGCCCACGCGCTCGGGCAGCTGCTCGCGCGGCGCCTTGAGCGACGACGTGAGCTGGGCCACGATCGCGCGCTCCGATGCGAACTCGCGGAACGCGTCCAGGCCGACCAGCGACTCCACCCGGCGGTTGGTCGAGCCCACGGAGGTCTCGCTCACGAGGTTCACGAGCCCGACCTGCGAGCTCGTCGAGACGTGGGTGCCGGCGCAGAGCTCCCGCGACCACGGGCCCCCGATGTCGACCATCCGCACGGTCTCGCCGTACTTCTCGCCGAAGAGGGCCATGGCGCCCATCGCCCGGGCCTCGTCGAGGGGCATCTCGCGGGTGACGACCTGGAGGTCGTCGCGGATGGCACGGTTCGCGATCTCCTCGATCTCGGACCGCGTGGCGGGGCTGAGGGCCTGGTTCCAGTTGAAGTCGAGGCGCAGGTAGCCGGCCTTGTTGTACGAGCCAGCCTGGTGCGCCTCCGGCCCGAGCACCTCGCGGAGCGCCGCGTGCACGAGGTGGGTCGCCGAGTGCGCCTGCGTCGCGCCGCGGCGCCACACGGGGTCGACGACGCTCGTGGCGGCGTCCCCGACGCCGACCTCGCCGGAGCGCACCTGCACGCGGTGGCTGATCAGGCCCTTGACCGGCTTCTGCACGTCGAGCACCTCGAGGTCGAAGCCCGTGCCGACGATGCTGCCGGCGTCGGCCTCCTGCCCGCCGGACTCCGCGTAGAGCGAGGTCTCCGCGAGGATCACCTCGGCGATGTCGCCCGCGACGGCACGGTCGACGGAGGCACCGTCGACGATGATGCCGAGGACGGTCGACTCGGTGTCGAGCACGTCGTACCCCGTGAACACGGTCTCGCCGTGGGCACGGAACGCGCTGTAGACGCTGAGGTCGGCGAGGGCGGTCTTCCGCGACTTCGCGTCGGCCTTGGCGCGGGCCCGCTGCTCGCTCATGAGGCGGTCGAAGGCCTCGCGGTCGACCGTCAGGCCGTTCTCCTCCGCGATCTCGAGCGTCAGGTCGATCGGGAAGCCGAAGGTGTCGTGGAGGAGGAAGGCCGTGTCGCCCGCGAGTCGCGGGGAGCCGGAGCCCTCGTCGCGGCGCTTCGTGTCGGCCACGGCGATGTCGAGGATGTCGGTGCCGGCCGACAGGGTGCGGAGGAAGGTCTCCTCCTCGCCGACGGCGAGCTGCGAGATGCGGTCGTAGTCGGTCTCGACCTCGGGGTAGGCCGCCTTCATGGCGTCCCGCGAAGCGGCGAAGAGCACCGGGAAGGTGGCCCCCTCCACGCCCAGCAGGCGCATGGACCGCACGGCGCGGCGGAGCAGGCGACGCAGGATGTAGCCGCGGCCCTCGTTCGACGGACGGACGCCGTCGGAGAGCAGCATGAGCGCGCTCCGCACGTGGTCGGCGATGACCCGCATGCGGACGTCGTCGTCGTGCACGGCCCCGTAGCGGCGGCCGGACAGCTCCGCGGCGGCGTCGAGCACGGGGCGGACCTGGTCGATCTCGTACATGTTGTCGACGCCCTGCTTGAGGAACGCGACACGCTCGAGGCCCATGCCGGTGTCGATGTTCTTCGCGGGCAGCTCGCGCACGATGTCGAAGTCGACCTTCGAGCGCACGTTCTCGATCTGGTACTGCATGAACACGAGGTTCCAGATCTCGACGTAGCGGTCGTCGTCGGTGGCGGGGCCGCCGTCGACGCCGTAGGCCGGGCCCCGGTCGAAGAAGATCTCGGAGCACGGGCCTGCGGGGCCGGGCTGGCCGGTGTGCCAGTAGTTCGTGTCCTTCCCGAGGCGCTGGATCCGCTCGTCGGGCAGCCCCGCGATGCGCTTCCAGAGCTCGATCGCCTCGTCGTCCTCCTCGTAGACGGTCACCCAGAGGTCGTCCGGCGAGAAGGCCAGCCCGCCGTCGGCCTCGCTCGAGGTCAGCAGCCCCCACGCGTACTCGATCGCGCGGTCCTTGAAGTAGTCGCCGAACGAGAAGTTGCCGTTCATCTGGAAGAAGGTGCCGTGCCGCGGCGTCTTGCCGACCTCCTCGATGTCGTTGGTGCGGATGCACTTCTGGACGCTGGTAGCCCGGGGCCAGGGCGTCGGCACGAGGCCGGTGAGGTAAGGGATGAACGGCACCATGCCGGCGACCGTGAAGAGCAGCGACGGGTCGTCGCTGACCAGGGAGGCGGACGGGACCACGGTGTGGCCTCGCTCACCGAAGTACTCGAGCCAACGGCGGCGGATCTCTGCGGTCTGCATGGTTCTCCCAGGGGTGCTGCGGTGATGTGCGGGGGCGGACGAGGAGGCGCGGGGCCCCGGCCGGGTCAGCCCTCGGTCGTGGGGTCGGTCGCCGAGCGCAGCTCGGCCTCACGGGTCTTGTAGCCGTCGACGACCGCGGCGCGGAACGAGGTGACGCTGCCGTCGATGTCGTCGAGGAGGCGCTGCCCCCCGGCCGTGCGGACGGCGAGGTGAGCGATGCCGAGCCCGAGGGCGACGCCGACGGACAGCAGGATCAGGCTCTTCACGGGTGCTCCTCACGGGTCTGCGCCGGGACGGCGCGGGTCGACACGTCAGCTTACTTCGAACGGTCGGGCGGTCGGGCACGGGGCCTGCGGCGGGCGGTCCCGCCGCCGCGGGCCCCGGGCCGCCGGGGACGACGAAGGGAGCGCGCCACGTGAGCGGCGCGCTCCCTCCGGAGTCGCTGTGGAGCAGGTGCTAGCGGGCGGCGTAGTACTCGACGACCAGCTGGACCTCGCAGGTCACGGGGACCTCGGCGCGCTTCGGGCGACGCACGAGGCGGGCCTGCAGCTTGTCGATCTCGACCTCGAGGTACGCGGGCACCTTGGGGAGGAGGTCGACGTGGCCACCGGCGGCGGAGACCTGGAAGATCTCCATCTTCTCGCTCTTGGGCTTGACGTGGATCATCTGGCCCTCCTTCAGACGGAAGGAGGGGCGGTCGACGAGCTTGCCGTCGACGAGGATGTGACGGTGCACGATCATCTGACGGGCCTGGGCCGTGGTGCGGGCGATGCCGGCACGGACGACCAGGGCGTCGAGACGCGTCTCGAGCAGCTCGACCAGGTTCTCACCGGTCAGGCCCGAGGCCTTGCGGGCCTCGTTGAAGACGATGCGGAGCTGGGCCTCGCGGATGCCGTACTGGGCACGCAGGCGCTGCTTCTCACGGAGACGGACGGCGTAGTCGCTGTCGGTCTTGCGCTTGGTGCGGCCGTGCTCGCCGGGAGCGTAGGGACGCTTCTCGAGGTAGCGGGCGGCCTTGGGGGTCAGCGCGATGCCGAGGGCACGCGAGAGACGGGTCTTGCTGCGGGTACGTGACTTGGTCGACACGGTCGTCCTGTTCTTGTCGTGGATCATGGAGGGCCGGCCCAGCGCGCGAGCGCCGGCAGGCGTAACAAGAGGGGTGAGTGCCGCGGTGGCGACCGGCTACAGGTCGTCGCACCTCTCTCGGGGACGTCTTCAGCAGCCGCGCATCGACACCCGAGTTCTAGGCAACCCCACGAGCATACAGGAGCGGCTGCGGCTGCGCGACAGGACCGAGGCGGCGAGTCGCGCTCGGGCGTCAGCGGCCGCGGGTGATGCGGCGCAGCTTCTCGAGCCGGGCGGCGACGTCGCGCTCGTTGCCGTTCGAGGTGGGGTCGTAGTAGGTGCGGTCGACGATCTCGTCGGGGAGGTACTGCTGCTCGACCACGCCGAACTCGGAGTCGTGCGCGTACTTGTAGCCCTTGCCGTGCCCGAGGCGGCGGGCCCCGGGGTAGTGCGCGTCTCGGAGGTGCTTCGGGACGGGGCCGGCGCCTCCCGCCCTGACGTCGGCGATGGCGGCGTCCAGGGCGCTGTACGAGCGGTTCGACTTCGGCGCCGTGGCGAGGTACACGACGGCCTCGGCCATCGGGATGCGCCCCTCCGGCATGCCGATCATCTGCACGGCCGTCGCCGCCGAGACGGCCACCGTCAGCGCGTTCGGGTCGGCCATCCCGATGTCCTCCGAGGCGGAGACGATGATGCGCCGGCAGATGAAGCGAGGGTCCTCCCCCGCCTCGATCATCCGGGCGAGGTAGTGCAGCGCGGCGTCGACGTCGGAGCCACGGACGGACTTGATGAACGCGCTGATGACGTCGTAGTGCTCGTCGCCGTTGCGGTCGTAGCGGAGCAGGGCGCGGTCGACCGACTGGGCGACGGTCTCGGCGGTGATGACCGGTCGGCCGTCGCCCCCGTCGCCGTCGTCGCCGTACTCGGCGTCGGGGTCGTAGTCGGCGTCGGCGTCGACCTCCTCGGTCGCGGCGCCCGCGGCGGTGAGCTCGGCCGTCGTCGCGGTCGCGGCGTGGGCGGACGCCTCGAGCGCGGTCAGCGCCCGACGGGCGTCGCCGGACGCGAGCCGGACGATCGTCGACAGCGCCTCGTCGTCGAGGACGACCCGGTCGTCGAGGCCCCGGGGGTCGTGGACCGCGCGACGGACGAGGTCGCCGAGGTCGTCGTCGCTCAGCTGCTCGAGCGTGAGGAGGAGCGACCGCGACAGCAAGGGCGTGATGACCGAGAACGAGGGGTTCTCGGTGGTCGCGGCGATGAGGATGACCCAGCCGTTCTCGACCCCGGGCAGCAGGGCGTCCTGCTGCGCCTTCGTGAAGCGGTGGATCTCGTCGAGGAAGAGGACCGTCGTCGTGCCGTACAGGTCCCGGTTCGTCAGCGCCTTCTCCATCACCTGACGGACGTCCTTGACGCCCGCGGTGACGGCGGACAGCTCGATGAACTGCCTGCCGGAGCTGTGCGCGATGGCCTGCGCGAGGGTCGTCTTGCCCGTGCCGGGCGGGCCCCAGAGGATGACCGAGACCGCGCCCTGCTCCCCCGTGGTGTCGGAGGCGAGGGTGACGAGGGGCGAGCCGGGCCGCAGCAGGTGTCGCTGGCCGGCGACCTCGTCGAGGCTGGTGGGGCGCATGCGGACCGCGAGTGGGGTCGAGCTCTGCGGGAGCGGGCTCATGGGCACCCATGCTAGACCGGGCCCCCGACACGGGAGCGGTCGTCGGCGCCGCCGTCCGCCCCGATACAGTCGATCCCACCGCACGAGCTCGTCCGCACGGGGCCGAGCGACGACCGAGCACGGAGGACACGCGTGGCTGCGACGAAGAACGACCGGGAGTCCCGCGACAGGCTGCGGCGGTACACCGCCCGGCAGCAGGTGCACGCCGCCCAGGTCGCCCGGCGCCGCCGCGACGACGTCCTCGCCGTCGTGGCCGTGGTGGTAGTCGTCGGCCTCGCCGTGCTCACGCAGGTGGTGTGGGGCCAGGACGACCCCGGCACGGCGGCGTCGACCCCCTCGCCGAGCGCCTCGTCGACGGCCGAGGCGACCGGCACCGGCGACGTCCCGAGCGCCGAGATCGCCGAGGGGCGCACCTGGACGGGGCAGTTCGACCTCAACGACGACGTGCAGCTGGGCGTCGAGCTCGACGGCGCCGCGGCGCCGCAGGCGACCTCCGTGCTGGTCGACCTGGTGCGGAAGGGCTTCTACACCGGCACGAGCTGCCACCGCATGAGCGACGCCGACTCCGCCGAGTTCCTCCAGTGCGGCTCGGCGAACGGCGACGGCACGGGCGACGCCGGCTTCACCTTCGGGCCGCTCGAGAACGTGCCGTCCGACGGCCTGTACCCGGCGGGCACGATCGCGATGGCCAGGGGCGAGAGCCCCGACTCGCAGTCGACCCAGTTCTTCGTCACCTACGGCGACACCTACCTCGACGCCTCGACCGGCGGGTACACGGTCGTGGGCCGGGTGACGAGCGGCCTCGACCAGCTGACCGCGAACATCACCGACGCCGGGCTCACGCCGGGCACCAGCGAGACGGACGGCGCGCCGGTGGTGCCGACCACCATCACGTCCGCCTCCCTGGAGTAGTCCTCCGCGCCTCCTCGTGCAATAGGCTGGGCACCCATCGCGGGGGCTCGTCCTGAGCGCCGCGACGAGCACCTCCAGCAAGGGATGACAGTGGCTACTGACGATCGGGCACCCTGGGGCCGAGTCGACGACGACGGCACCGTGTACGTGCGCGAGGGCGAGGGCGAGCGCGCCGTGGGGCAGTACCCCGACGCGACGCCCGCCGAGGCCCTCGCCTACTACGAGCGCAAGTACACCGAGCTGAACGGGCAGGTCACCCTGCTCGAGCAGCGGGTGAAGCGCGGCGCCTCCGCCTCCGACGTGGCGAAGACGGTGAAGGCCCTGCACCAGCAGCTCGTCGAGCCGAGCGCCGTCGGCGACATCGAGGCCCTGCGCACGCGCGTGGCCGCCCTCGACTCGACCGTCGGCGAGATGACCGAGAAGCAGAGCGCCGAGGCGCAGGAGGCGCTGACCGAGGCCGTCGCCTACCGCACGTCGCTGGTCGTCGAGGCCGAGACGCTCGCCGCGCAGGATCCCGCGCGCGTGCAGTGGAAGCAGGTAACCGCCTCGGTCGACGACATCTTCGCCCGCTGGCAGAAGCACCAGCAGGACGGACCGCGAATCCCCAAGGGCGAGGGCAACGACCTCTGGAAGCGCTTCCGCGCGGCCCGGTCGACCATCGACCAGCACCGCAAGGCGTTCTACGCCGAGCTCGACTCCACCCACCGCGAGGCCCGTCAGCGCAAGCAGGCCCTCGTCGAGGCCGCGGACGCCCTGGCGGCCCGCGGTGCGGACGGCATCCCCGAGTACCGCCACCTGCTCGACGACTGGAAGCGCGCGGGCCGCGCCGGCAAGAAGTACGACGACGCCCTGTGGGCGCGCTTCAAGCGCGCCGGCGACGTCCTCTACGCCGCCAAGGGCGAGATCGCCGCGCAGGACGACGTCGAGTACGAGGGCAACCTCGCGGCCAAGCTGGCCCTGCTCGACGAGGCCGAGAGGATCCTCACGGTGACCGACCGCGTGCCGGCCCGCGAGCAGCTCACCTCCGTCCAGCTGCGCTGGGACGAGATCGGCCGCGTGCCCCGCGAGCAGCTCCGCTCGGTGGAGGACCGCCTGCGCAAGGTCGAGTCGCACGTGCGCGAGCTCGACGAGCAGTTCTGGGAGAAGAACAACCCCGAGCGCAAGGCCCGCTCGGAGGGCCTCGCGAGCCAGCTGCAGGACGCCATCACGAAGCTCCAAGAGGAGCTGACGGCAGCCGAGGCGTCCGGCGACGCGCGTCGCGTCAAGGAGGCCCGCGAGGCCCTCGACGCCCGCCGGGTGTGGCTGGACGCACTCGGCTCCTGACCGGCCCGCGACGCGTCGCCCCGATCGACCACGACCGCCCGCCCTCTCCACAGGAGAGCGCGGGCGGTCCGTCGTCGCGGCCCCGGTGCGCCAGGCTGGGCCCGTGCGCCGACCGCTCCCCCGCCTCCTCAGCCCTCGGGACCTCCCCGAGGCCGAGCTGCGGGCGGCCGTGCTCGACGGGGAGCTCTACGCGCTCGGTGACCGCTGGTCGTCCGTGGCCGACCCCGACGACGCGGAGGCGCGGGCCCGGTCGGTCCTGTCGGAGTCGTCGTCGAGGACGATCGCGGCCCGCCGCACCGCTGCCTGGATCTGGGGTGCCTGCGCCGCGCCTCCCCACGACCTCCAGTGCCTCGTGTCGTCGTCGGCCCGGAGCCGCGGGGCCCCGTCGGGCAGCCGTGTGTCGGAGGTGCGGATCGACGACGACGAGGTCGTCCACCTCGGCGGAGCCCTCGTGACGTCGCCGGCGCGGACGGTGCTCGACCTGCTCCGGCTGGACGACGTCAGCGGAAGGTCGGAGCAGCTCGCCCTCCGCGTGCTCTCAGAGCACGAGGTGGAGCCGCGTACCGTCCTGTCGCTCTCGCGGCGCCACTCGTCGGCGGTCGGTCGCGCCCGGGCGCAGGCGCTCCTGCGAGCCCTCGTCGACCCGGTGCTCGGCTGAGGCACCGGGTCGACGGAGGGCAGGCCCGTCAGCCGGCGCTCACCCGGTAGACGTCGTAGACCGCGTCGATGCGCCTCACGGCGTTGAGGACACGGTCGAGGTGCGTGGTGTCGCCCATCTCGAAGACGAAGCGGCTGAGGGCCAGACGCTCGTCGGACGTCGACACGCTCGCGGAGAGGATGTTGACGTGGTGCTCGGAGAGCACCCGGGTCACGTCGGAGAGCAGGCCGCTGCGGTCGAGGGCCTCGATCTGGATCTGGACGAGGAAGACGCTCTTCGAGGACGGCGCCCACTCGACGTCGATCATCCGCTCGGGCTCCTTCATCAGTCCCTGCACGTTGTGGCAGTTGGCCTGGTGCACGCTGACGCCCTGGCCCCGCGTGACGAACCCGACGATCTGGTCGCCCGGCACCGGCGTGCAGCACTTGGCGAGCTTGACGAGGATGTCGGGGGCCCCGCGGACGAGCACGCCCGAGTCGCTGTTGCGGAGCGGACGCGTGACGGCCTTGCTCGGGAACTCGAACTCGCCCTCGTCGACCTCGTTCTGCTGCTGCACCGCGGCGAGCACCTTCTCGATGACCGACTGCGTCGAGATGTGGCCCTCGCCCACGGCGGCGTACAGGCTCGAGACGTCGTCGTGTCGAAGCTGCGAGGCGACCTCGGCGATCGAGTCCTGGTTCATCAGCTTCTGCAGCGGCAGGTTCTGCTTGCGCATCGCCCGCGCGATGGCGTCCTTGCCCTGCTCGATCGCCTCGTCGCGGCGCTCCTTGGTGAACCACTGACGGATCTTGTTCCGGGCCCGGGGGCTCTTGACGAAGCTCAGCCAGTCCTGGCTGGGGCCCGAGTCCGGGTTCTTCGAGGTGAACACCTCGACGACGTCACCGCTGTTGAGCACGCTCTCGAGCGGCACGAGGCGGCCGTTGACCTTGGCGCCCATCGTCCGGTGGCCCACCTCGGTGTGCACGGCGTACGCGAAGTCGACGGGCGTGGCGCCGGAGGGCAGGCCGATGACCTTGCCCTGCGGCGTGAAGACGTAGACCTCCTTGGCGCCGATCTCGAAGCGCAGGCTGTCGAGGAACTCGCCGGGGTCGGCCGTCTCGGCCTGCCAGTCGGAGATGTGGGCCAGCCAGGCCATGTCGGTCTCGGTGCGCGCGCCCGTGCTGGAGTCGTCACGCCCGCCGTTCATCCGCTGCTTGTACTTCCAGTGCGCGGCGACGCCGAACTCCGCGCGCTGGTGCATCTCGTGCGTCCGGATCTGGATCTCGACCGGTCGGCCCTTCGGCCCGATCACCGTCGTGTGCAGCGACTGGTAGAGGTTGAACTTCGGCGTCGCGATGTAGTCCTTGAAGCGACCCGGCAGGGGGTTCCAGCGGGCGTGGATGGACCCCAGCACGGCGTAGCAGTCGCGCAGGGAGTTCACCAGCACCCGGATGCCGACGAGGTCGTAGATCTCGTCGAACTCGCGGCCCCGCACGATCATCTTCTGGTAGATCGAGTAGTACTGCTTCGGCCTGCCGACGACGTCGCCCCGGATCTTCGTCGACTTGAGGTCTGACTTCACCGCGTCGATGACGTTCTGCACGAACTGCTCACGCTGCGGGGTGCGCTGCTTGACGAGGTTGTCGATCTCGACGTAGAGCTTCGGGTGGAGCACGGCGAAGGAGAGGTCCTCGAGCTCCCACTTGATGGCCTGGATGCCCAGCCGGTGCGCGAGCGGCGCGTAGATCTCGAGGGTCTCGGTGGCCTTCCTCGTCGCCGACTCGGACTCGACGAAGCCCCAGGTGCGCGCGTTGTGGAGGCGGTCGGCCAGCTTGATGACGAGCACGCGGATGTCCTTCGACATCGCGACCACCATCTTGCGGACCGTCTCGGCCTGGGCGCTGTCGCCGTACTTCAGCTTGTCGAGCTTGGTGACGCCGTCGACCAGCATCGCGATCTCGTCGCCGAAGTCACGCTGCAGCATGTCGAGCGTGTAGTCGGTGTCCTCCACGGTGTCGTGCAGGAGGGCGGCGGCGACCGTCTTGGAGCCGATGCCGAGGTCGGCGAGGATCTGGGCGACGGCCACGGGGTGCGTGATGTACGGCTCGCCGCTCTTCCGCAGCTGCCCCTGGTGGGCGCGCTCGGCGACGCTGTAGGCCCTCTCGATGACCACGAGGTCGGCCTTCGGGTGGTGCATGCGGACGGTCTTGACCAGGCGGTCGACGGCGCCGGCCGGCTGGCTGCGGGAGAACAGCCGGGGCAGCAGGGTGCGGAGCGACGCCGTGCCCTGAGGCTCGGGCGGCGCGTCGTTCCTCGTGGTGATCTCGGTCACGACCGCGCCTCGCTCTCGTCCTGGGGCCTCCTCGGCCCCGTCGGGTGGGTGGTGGCCGTGGCGGTGGCCCGCTCCGACAACGCTACCCTCTCGCGGTCAGTCGACCGACGCCGGGCCCCCGCCGTCGCGGGTCAGTTCGCCGTCGGCGTCGCGCCAGGCGAGCATGCCGCCCTCGACGTTGACGGCGCGGCGACCTGACCGACGCAACGCCGCCGAGGCACGCATCGAGCGCATCCCCGAGTGGCAGACGACGAGCACGTCACGGTCGGTCGGCACCTCGTCGAGGCGCTCCCCCAGCTCGGAGAGCGGCACGAGCACGGCCTGCGGCGCGTGGCCGGCGTCCCACTCGGAGCGCTCGCGGACGTCGAGCAGATAGCCGCCGTCGGCGACGAGGGCGACGGCCTCCGAGGCGGTGACGTCGGGGAAGTCGGACGAGCCGGCCGCGGCGGTCACGAGCCGACCTCGGCGCGCTCGTCGGCGGTGACGGGGGCGGAGGCCGCCGACTTCTTCGCGTCGCGGTCGGCCAGGGCCGGTTCGCGCATCCGCAGCGTCGCGTAGAGCGGCGACGCGATGAAGATCGTCGAGTAGGTGCCCACGAGGATGCCGATGAACAGGGCGAGCGAGATGTCGCGCAGCGTGCCGGCCCCGAGGACGAACGCGCCGATGAACAGGATCGCCGCGACGGGCAGCAGGGCCACCACGGACGTGTTGATCGACCGCACGAGCGTCTGGTTGACGGCGAGGTTGACCGACTGCGCGAAGGTCCGCCTCGAGCTCTCGCCGTCCTCCGTGGTGTTCTCGCGGATCTTGTCGAAGACCACCACCGTGTCGTAGAGCGAGTAGCCCAGGATGGTGAGGAAGCCGATGACGGCCGCGGGGGTGACCTCGAAGCCGACGATGCCGTAGATGCCGGCCGTCAGGACGAGGTCGTGCAGCAGGGCCGCCATGGCGGCCAGCGACATCTTCCACGTCCGGAAGTAGAGCGTCATGCCGATCGCGGCGAGGATGAGGAAGATCACGAGGCCCTTGATGGCCTGGCCCGTGATGTCGGCGCCCCACGAGGCCCCGATGAACGACGACGTGACCCGGTCGGCGGGGACGTCGTAGGCCTCGGCCAGGGCGTCGGCGACGTCGTTCGTCTGCGCCGGCTCCAGCTGCGAGGTCTGCACGCGGATGGTGTCGGAGCCGACCTGCGTCACGCGGGGGGTCGAGCCGGGCGCCGCCGCCTCGACGGTCTCGGTCGCGACGTCCTGGTCGAGGGAGGCGGGCTGGGCCACCTGGAACTCGGACCCGCCGGTGAACTCGATGCCGAAGTGGAAGCCGCCGCGGAGGAAGGGCACCGTGGCCGACAGGATGAGGACGACGACGGCGACGATGTACCAGGTACGGCGTCGTCCGACGATGTCGTAGGAGCGAGCCCCCGTGTAGAGGTCGTTCCCGAACTTCGAGAAACTGGCCATCAGGAGTCCTTCCCGTCAGTGCGCGTCGTGTCGTCGACACGGTCGCCGTTCTTCTCGGCGGCCTTGCGCTCCGCGATGGTCTGGCGCTTGGCGGCCTCGCGGCCACCGGCGCCCTTGCGAGCCCCGACGGGTGCCGGGGTGCGGAACTGTGCCCGGCCGCGGTAGACCGCGCCGAGGGCCTTGGGGTCGAGCCCGCTGAGGGGGTTGCCCTCGCCGAAGAAGCGCGTGCGGGCGATCAGCTGGAGCATCGGGTGCGTGAACAGTGCCACGACGATCAGGTCGATGACCGTCGTGATGCCGAGCGTGAGCGCGAAGCCCTTCACGTTGCCCACCGCGAGGATGAAGAGCGTGATGGCGGCGAGGAAGTTGACCGTGTCCGACGCGATGATCGTCCGGATGGCCCGACGCCAGCCCGACTCGACGGCGGACTCGAGGATGCGCCCGTCACGGAGCTCGTCGCGGATGCGCTCGAAGTACACGATGAACGAGTCGGCGGTGATGCCGATGGCCACGATCAACCCCGTCACGCCGGCGAGCGAGAGCCGGTAGCCCTCCCGCCACGAGAGGATCGCGATGACGAGGTAGGTCAGGGTCGCCGCGATCACCAGCGACAGGATCGTGACGAAGGCCAGCGCCCGGTACTGCACGAGCGAGTAGATGACGACGAGGATGAGGCCGATCAGGCCGGCGATGAGGCCGCTGACGAGCTGGGTCTGGCCGAGCGTCGCCGTGATGTTCTCGTTGCTCTGCACCGTGAAGCTGATCGGCAGCGCGCCGAACTTGAGCTGGTCGGCGAGGGTCTTCGAGGTGTCCTGCGTGAACGAGCCGGTGATCTGCGCCTTGCCGTCGGTGATCGCGGCGTTGGCGGACGGGGCGGTGATCACCTGGTTGTCGAGCGTGACCGCGAACTGGTTCTGCGGCGCCTGCAGGGTCACGAGGCGGGAGGTGACGTCGCTGAACTCGCGCGAGCCCTGGCCGTTGAACTCGAGGTTCACGGCCCAGGTGTTCGTCGAGTTGCCCTGCGAGTCGGTGGCGAGGCCGTTGGTGGCGTCGCTGATGTCGCTGCCCTGCACCTCGACCGGGCCGAGGATGAACTTCGACGTGCCGTCGGTCGAGCAGGTGACGAGCGGCTCGTCGTCCGGCGCGGTGGCGAGGTCGTTGTCGGCGGCGCACTGGTAGTTCGTGTACTCGTCGGCCAGCTGCTCGGTGATCCACGCCAGGTCGGAGGCGTTGGTCGGCGAGGCGGTGGGGGTCGAGTTGAGCTCGGGGTTCGGCGTGTAGGGCGTGGCGGACGGGCTCGCCGACGCGCCGTCGGTGTCGTCGCCCCCGACGGCGGCCGTGCTCACGGCCTCCGTGTACAGGACGGGGCGGAAGGTCAGGCGCGCCGAGGCCTCGATGCGCTCGAGGGTCGCGTTGTCGGGCCGGCCGGGGATGGAGACGACGATGTTCTGCGAGCCCTGGCGGGTGATCTCCGACTCGGAGACCCCGGCCGAGTCGATGCGCTGGCGGATGATCGTCACGGCCTGGTCGAGCTGCTGGCTCGAGACGGACTCGCCGCTCGCGAGCTGTGCCGCGAGGGTGATCTGCGTGCCGCCCTGCAGGTCGAGCGCGAGCTCGGGCACCCAGCTGGCTCCGGCGGCCCAGTCGGCCTTGCCGTTCAGCAGGGTGGCGGTGCCGTTGAGGGCGGTCAGCCCCGCGATGATGACCAACAACCAGGTCAGGGAACGAAGGGCCTTCTTGACCGGCGTCGAGCGTGCCACGGAGGAGTCTGCTTTCTCATGGGAGCGCGCGCCCTGGTGAGGAGCGCGCGCCGGTGGTCGAGCGAGGCCACGTCGTGGCCCCGCGACGGCGGTCTAGACGGTGCGGGGGTTCTCGTCGTCGGAGGCCGAGGTGTCGACCCGGTCGCCCGGGGCACGCTCGCCGAAGGCGGGCTTGGTCAGGTCGACCGGTGCGGCGGCGGGACGGCCGTCGACGTCGTCGGCCTCGTCGACGACGGTCTCGTCGTCGGCGGCGACCGGGGGCGTCACGACCCGGCCGAGGGTCTGGCGGTGCACCTTCAGGACGGTGCCCGGGGCGACCTCGACCTCGGCCGTGGTGGTCTCGTCGTCGATCGAGACGATGGTGCCGTAGACGCCGAAGGTCAGCATGACCTCGACCCCGGGGACGAGCGCTGTCTGCAGCTCGGCCTGCTGGCGGTCGCGCTTCTTCTTGTTGCGGAACATGAAGAAGACGAGGACCACCAGGAGGAGGACCATGATGAGCGATGTGGCGTCCATGAGGAACTGCCTTTCGGAGCTAGGAGGTTGTCGTCGGCGGCGGTGCTGCGGGGGCCCCTGGCCTCACCGACCTCCGGAGATCATAGTTCATCGCCGAACAGCGCCCCTGAGCCGCGCGACAGGCCGAAGTGCCGCCACGCCGTCGCGGTGGCCACCCGCCCGCGCGGGGTCCGGACCAGGAGGCCCACCCGGACGAGGAAGGGCTCGACGACCGACTCGATGGTGTCGGCCTCCTCCCCCACGGAGACCGCGAGGGTGCCGAGCCCGACGGGCCCCCCGTCGAACCGGGTGAGGATGGTCTTCACGACCTCCCGGTCGAGGCGGTCGAGCCCCAGGTCGTCGACGTCGTAGAGCTCCAGCGCCGCGCGCACCGTCGCGAGGTCGGCGTCACGGCCGTGGACGAGGGCGTAGTCGCGCACCCGGCGCAGCAGGCGGTTAGCGATGCGCGGCGTGCCGCGGCACCGGCCCGCGATCTCGGCCAGGGCCTCTCCGTCGACGGCGATGCCGAGGAGCGAGGCGGCGCGTCGCAGCACCTCGGCGAGCTCCGCCTCGTCGTAGAACTCGAGGTGGGCCGTGAAGCCGAAGCGGTCGCGGAGCGGGTTCGGCAGCATCCCGCTGCGGGTCGTCGCCCCCACCAGGGTGAAGGGCGAGAGCTCGAGGGGGATGCTCGTGGCCCCCGCGCCCTTGCCGACCATGATGTCGATCCGGTAGTCCTCCATGGCGAGGTAGAGCATCTCCTCCGCGGAGCGCGCCATGCGGTGGATCTCGTCGATGAAGAGGACCTCGCCCGGCACCAGGGCCGAGAGCACGGCGGCGAGGTCGCCGGCGTGCTGGATGGCCGGCCCGGACGACATGCGCAGGGGGCGGCCGCTCTCGTGGGCCACGATCATCGCCAGGGTCGTCTTGCCCAGCCCGGGCGGACCGGCCAGCAGGATGTGGTCGGGCGACCGCCCCTGCATCGCGGCGGCCTTGAGGAGCAGCTCCAGCTGCCCACGGACCTTCGCCTGCCCGACGAACTCGCCGAGCGAGGTCGGACGGAGCGCGCCCTCGAAGGCGAGCTCCGCCTCCGACTCGACGGTGGGCCGGGTCAGGTCGGCGTCGGTCACGAGCGGGCGCCGAGCGACTTCTGCGGCCCGAGGTGGCCGAGCGCCGCCCGGAGCAGCTGCGGCACGGCCGCGGCGACGTCGTCGCCCCGGGCGGCCACGACGGAGTCGATCGCCGCCTGGGCCTCGCGCTCCGACCAGCCGAGGCCGACGAGCGCGACGAGGACGTCGGCGGCCGTGCTGGAGGCGGCGGTGACGCTGGGCGCGGACGCCGCGACGTCGAGCTTGCCGGCCAGCGACAGGACGATCAGCTTCGCCGTCTTCGGGCCGATGCCCGAGACGCGACGGAACGCCGCGTCGTCGTCGTCGGCGACGGCGTGGGCGACCTGCGACGGGCTGAGGTGCCCGAGCACTCCCTGGGCGCTCTTCGGGCCGACGCCCGTCACGCTGCGGAGCAGGTCGAAGACCTCGAGCTCCTCGCGGTCGGCGAAGCCGAAGAGGGAGAGGTCGTCTTCCCGGACGACGAGGGCAGTGTGGAGCATCGCCGTCTCGCCGGGCCGGAGGGTCAGGGCCAGCTGGGCCGTGACGCCGACGCGGAGGCCCACTCCCCCGACCTCGACGACGACGGTCGTCCCGGAGGCGGACAGCACGGTTCCCCGGACGGACGAGATCATGCCCCCAGCCTAGGAGCCCGCTGGCGCTTCTCCGCGTCGCGCCACGCCCGCTGGGCGGGCGTCAGCCCGGCGGCCGTTCCGGTGCCGCCCGACGCCGAGGACGAGCCGGACGGCACGGTGGTCGTGCGACCGTCGCGACGCCAGGCGTGGCAGATCGCGATGGCGAGGGCGTCGGCGGCGTCCGCCGGACGGGGCGGCTCGGCGAGGCCGAGCAGCCGGGCCACCATGGCGGCGACCTGGGCCTTGTCGGCGGACCCGTAGCCGGTGACGGCGGCCTTCACCTCGGAGGGGGTGTGCAGCGCCACGGGGATCGACCGCTCGGCGGCGGCACGCAGCGCGAGCCCGCTGACCTGCGCGGTGCCCATGACGGTGCGCAGGTTGTCCTGCGCGAAGACGCGCTCGATCGCCATCGCGTCGGGCCGGTGCTCGTCGACGAGGGCCTCGATGCCCCGGCCGATCGTCATGAGCCGCTGCTCGAGAGGCTCGTCGACGCCCGACCGGACGACCGTCACGGCGACGAGGGTGGCGCGCCGCTGGGCGTCGACCTCGACCACGCCGACGCCGCAGCGCGTCAGGCCGGGGTCGATGCCGAGCACCCGCAGCGGCACGGCCTCGTCAGTCTTCGTCGTCGTCGTCGAGCGCGGCCTGCACGTCGGCGGGAACGTCGAAGTTGGCGTAGACGTTCTGGACGTCGTCGTCGTCGTCGAGCGCGTCGACGAGCCGGAACACCTTGCGGGCCGTCTCGAGGTCGACCTCGATCTTGAGGCCGGGCACGAACTCCACGTCGGCGGAGTCGTAGTCGATGCCGGCGTCCTGGAGCGCGGTGCGGGTGGGGACGAGGTCGGACGGCTCCGTCACGATCTCGAAGCCCTCACCGCGGTCGGTGACCTCCTCGGCGCCTGCGTCGAGGACGGCGGCGAGGACGTCGTCCTCCGTCAGCTCGTCGGTCTTCATGACCGCGATGACGCCCTTGCGGCTGAAGTTGTACGCCACGCTGCCGGGGTCGGCCATGGTGCCGCCGTTGCGCGACATGACCGTGCGGACGTTGGCGGCGGCCCGGTTCTTGTTGTCGGTGAGGCACTCGATCAACAGGGCGACGCCGTTCGGGCCGTAGCCCTCGTACATGATGGTCTGGTAGTCGACGACCTCGCCGCTGAGGCCGGCGCCGCGCTTGATCGCGCGGTCGATGTTGTCGTTCGGCACCGAGGTCTTCTTGGCCTTCTGCACCGCGTCGACCAGGGTCGGGTTGCCCGACATGTCGGCACCGCCCTGCTTGGCGGCGACCTCGATGTTCTTGATGAGCTTGGCGAACGACTTCGCGCGACGGCTGTCGATGACGGCCTTCTTGTGCTTGGTCGTGGCCCACTTGGAATGCCCGGACACGGTGCTCCTTACCTACGGCAGATGATCCGGATCAGTGTACCGGCCGTCGCCGCCGGAGAGGTCAGCGGGAGGCGAAGGCGCGGGCCTTGTCGAGGAACCGGGCGTGGAACCGGTAGTCGGCCGTGACCTCGGGGTGGAACGCGGTGCCGAGCAGGGAGCCCTGCTCGACCGCGACCACGCGGCCGTCGTCGAGCACGCCCACCGCGGTGGCCAGCGACCCGACCCTGTCGACGACGGGGGCGCGGATGAAGACCGCGTGCACGGGAGGGCCGCCGATCACGGGCACGTCGAGGTCGGTCTCGAAGGAGTCGGTCTGGCCGCCGAACGCGTTGCGGCGGACGGAGACGTCGAGCCCCCCGATGGTGCGCTGCCCGGGGGTGCCGTCGACGACGTGGTCGGCCAGCATGATGAGGCCCGCACAGGTGCCGTAGACGGGCAGGCCGCCGTCCACCGCGGCACGGAGGGGCTCGGCCATGCCGAAGGTCCGGGAGAGCTTGTCCATCACGGTGGACTCCCCGCCGGGGATGACGAGGCCGGAGACCGAGGCCAGCTCGTCGGGGCGACGGACGGGCACGGCTTCGGCACCGAGGGCCGTGAGCACCGCGAGGTGCTCGCGGAAGTCGCCCTGGAGGGCGAGGACCCCCACCCGGGGGGCCCGCGCCTCCGTCGAGGGGCTACCAGCCACGCTCGGCGAGGCGGTGGGGCGCCGGCAGGTCGGGCACGTTGATGCCGACCATGGCCTCGCCCAGGCCACGGGACGCGTCGGCCACGACCTGCGGGTCGTCGAAGAACGTGGTCGCCTTGACGATGGCGGCCGCCCGCTCACGCGGGTTGCCGGACTTGAAGATGCCGGAGCCGACGAAGACGCCGTCGGCGCCGAGCTGCATCATGAGCGCGGCGTCGGCCGGGGTCGCGACGCCGCCGGCAGTGAAGAGGACGACGGGCAGCTTGCCCGTCGCGGCGATCTCGGCGACGAGCTCGTACGGAGCCTGGAGCTCCTTCGCGGCGACGTAGAGCTCGTCCTTCGCGAGGCCCTTGAGCTGCGCGATCTCCTTCGAGATGGTGCGGATGTGCTTGGTCGCCTCGGAGACGTCGCCCGTGCCGGCCTCGCCCTTCGAGCGGATCATGGCCGCGCCCTCGGTGATGCGGCGGAGGGCCTCGCCGAGGTTCGTCGCGCCGCAGACGAAGGGGACGGTGAAGTTCCACTTGTCGATGTGGTTGACGTAGTCGGCCGGGCTCAGGACCTCGGACTCGTCGATGTAGTCGACGCCGAGGGTCTGCAGGACCTGCGCCTCGACGAAGTGGCCGATGCGGGCCTTGGCCATGACGGGGATGGAGACGGCGGCGATGATCTCGTCGATCATGTCGGGGTCGCTCATGCGGGCGACGCCGCCCTGCGAGCGGATGTCGGCGGGCACGCGCTCCAGGGCCATGACGGCGACGGCGCCGGCCTCCTCCGCGATCTTCGCCTGCTCGACGTCGACGACGTCCATGATCACGCCGCCCTTCAGCATCTCTGCGAGGCCGCGCTTGACCCGGTCGGAGCCGGTCGTGCCGGCGGCGGTCGACGAGGAGGCGGAGGTGGGGACGGAGGTCGGGGTGCTGTCGCTCATGATGCGCCTAGTTTAGGCGCACTCGTCAGGCTGCGGGCCCCGGTGACGCCGCCGGTGCCGAAGTGGCCTCGTCGTGCGGCCACGCCTCGGCGACCGCGGTGCGGACGTCGCCGAGCAGCTGCGTGATCGCCTTCGTGCCCGCCACGATGGGGAAGAAGTTCGAGTCGCCCGCGTAGCGCGGCACGACGTGCTGGTGGAGGTGCGCCGCGATCCCCGCGCCGCCCACGGCTCCCTGGTTCATGCCCAGGTTGAACCCCTGCGCGTGGGACACCTCGGTGAGCACGCGCATGGCCGTCTGCGTCAGCGCCCCGATCTCCGCGACCTCCTCGGGAGTCGCGAGGTCGTAGGTGGAGACGTGCCGGTACGGGCAGACCAGCAGGTGACCCGGGTTGTACGGGAACAGGTTCAGGAGGACGTAGGCGTGGCGGCCGCGGGCGACGACCAGCGCCTCCTCGTCGGCCTGCGACGGCGCACGGCAGAACGGGCACGAGTCGTCGTCGTGCGCGCCCTGCCCGCCGGCGACGTACACGGCGCGGTGCGGAGTCCAGAGTCGCTGGAAGGCGTCGGGCACGCCCGCGAAGTCGCCCGCCGACTCCCCGGGGGCGGGCGTCGCGCCCTCTCCCCCGGAGCCGGCGGGCGTGCTCGCCGTCACCCTCAGACCTGGGCCTTCGTCTCGATGGCCTCGAGGATCTTCGCGACGGCGTCGGCGACGGGCACGCCGTTCTCCTGGGAGCCGTCGCGGTAGCGGAAGCTGACGGCCCCCGCGGCGCGGTCCTCCTCGCCGGCGATGAGCTGGAACGGCACCTTGGACTTCGTGTGCGTGCGGATCTTCTTCGGGAACCTGTCGTCGCCGTGGTCGACCTGGGCGCGTACGCCCTTCTCCTTCAGCTGCGCAACGACGCCGTCGAGGTAGTCGCCGTACTCGTCGGCCACTGGGATCGCGACGACCTGCACGGGCGAGAGCCAGACCGGGAAGGCCCCGGCGTAGTGCTCCGTGAGCACGCCGAAGAACCGCTCGATGGTGCCGAAGAGGGCCCGGTGGATCATGACCGGGCGCTGGCGCGTGCCGTCGGCGGCCGCGTACTCCAGCTCGAACCGCTCGGGCAGGTTGAAGTCCAGCTGCACCGTCGACATCTGCCAGGTGCGGCCGATGGCGTCGCGGGCCTGGACGGAGATCTTCGGGCCGTAGAACGCGGCCCCGCCCGGGTCGGGCACCAGCTCGAGGCCGGACTCCTCCGCGACCTCGCGCAGGGTCGACGTCGCGGTCTCCCAGATGTCGTCGTCGCCGACGTACTTCTCCGGGTCCTTCGTGCTGAGCTCGAGGTAGAAGTCGGTGAGGCCGTAGTCGCGGAGCAGCGACAGCACGAAGGCGAGCGTGCCGGTCAGCTCTTCCTTCATCTTCTCGCGGGTCGTGAAGATGTGGGCGTCGTCCTGGGTCATGCCGCGGACGCGCGTGAGGCCGTGGATGACGCCGGACTTCTCGTTGCGGTAGACCGTGCCGAACTCGAAGAGCCGGAGCGGCAGGTCGCGGTAGGAGCGAGGCTGCGACCGGTACGCGAGGATGTGCATCGGGCAGTTCATGGGCTTGAGGTAGTAGTCGGCGCCCTGGCGCGTGACCTCGCCCTCGTCGTTGCGTGCCTCGTCGAGCTTCATCGCCGGGAACATGCCGTCCTTGTACCAGCCGAGGTGGCCGGAGGTCTCGAACAGGCTGGCCTTGGTGATGTGCGGCGTGTAGACGAAGTCGTAGCCGGCCGCCTCGTGCCGCCGGCGCGAGTAGTCCTCCATCTCGCGACGGATGATGCCGCCCTTCGGGTGGAAGATCGCGAGCCCGGAGCCGATCTCGTCCGGGAACGAGAACAGGTCGAGCTCGACGCCGAGCTTGCGGTGGTCGCGCTTCGCGGCCTCCTCGAGGCGGGCCTGGTAGGCCCGCAGCTCGTCCTTCGTGGGCCAGGCCGTCCCGTAGATGCGCTGCAGCTGGGGGTTCTTCTCCGAGCCGCGCCAGTAGGCGGCGGCCACGCGCATCAGCTTCGTGGCGTTGCCGAGGAGTCGCGTGCTCGGCAGGTGCGGACCGCGGCAGAGGTCGTACCAGACCACGTCGCCGGTCTTCGGGTCGACGTTGTCGTAGACGGTGAGCTCCGCCCCTCCGACCTCGACGGACTCGCCGTCGTCGCCGACGCCGTCGGTGCCGCCCTTCAGCCCCACGAGCTCGAGCTTGTAGGGCTCGTCGGCCAGGAGCTCCCGGGCCTCCGCCTCGGTCACGACGCGACGGCGAAAGCGCTGGCCCTGGCGGATGATCCGCTCCATGCCCTTCTCGATCGCCTTGAGGTCGTCGGGCGTGAACGGCTCGGCGACGTCGAAGTCGTAGTAGAAGCCGTCGGTGACGGGCGGCCCGATGCCGAGCTTGGCCTCGGGGTTGATCGCCTGCACCGCCTGGGCCATGACGTGGGCCGCCGAGTGCCGCAGGATCGAGAGCCCGTCGGGCGAGTCGATCAGGACCGGCTCGACGACGTCGCCGGCGTGCACCTCGGACGCGAGGTCGCGGAGCTCGCCCGCCACGCGGATCGCCACGACGGCCTTGTCGGTGAACAGCTCGAGGCCGGTCGTCGTCTGCGTCACCTCGACCGTCTCCGGGCGGGCGGTGGCGCCGCTGTCGGGGGTGACGCTGGCGTCGGGGGCAGGCTGGTCAGACACGGTCGTGTGCTCCTTGACGTTCGGGGGACGGCGGCCAGTTTAGCGGCGGGCGACGCCCCTCCCCGCTACGCGGCGAGCTCGACGGCGCAGGCCTCCGCCGCCACCCAGGCGAGCATGCCGCACTTCACGCGCATGACGAACTTCGAGACGCCGTGGAAGGCGACGGCGTCGCCGAGCAGCTCGTCGTCGGGCTCGCCCGCCCCGCGGGACCGCATCATGTCGCGGAACGCCCCCACCCGGCCCCGGAGCTCGTCGAGCGTCAGGCCCGGAGCGAGGTCGGCGAGGACGGACGCCGACGCCATCGAGATGCTGCAGCCGGCGCCCTGCCAGCGCAGCGACTCGACGCGGTCCGTGCCGGGGACGAGCGCGACGCGCACGGTGATCTCGTCGCCGCAGGTGGGGTTCCGTTCGTAGTGCTCCGCGCCGGCCCCGGGCAGGTCGCCGTCGCCGTGCCGCGCCTTGGCGTGGTCGAGGATCACCTGCTGGTACAGGGAGTCGAGGGCGCCGCTCATCGGTCTCCCTCCCCGGCCGGGGCCGCCACGCCGTCGTCCGCGCCGAAGTACGCGCGGACCCCGGCGACCCCGGCCAGCAGCCGCGCCACGTCCTCCGTGGTCGTGTACAGGTACGTGCTGGCCCGTGTGGTCGCGGTGACGCCGAGCCGGCGGTGCAGCGGCTGGGCGCAGTGGTGCCCGACGCGCACCGCGACGCCCTGGGCGTCGAGGTACTGCCCGACGTCGTGGGCGTGGACGCCGTCCACGACGAAGCTGGCGAGGCCCGAGCGGGCCACGCCCGCCGGCGGCCCGACGACACGGACGCCGGGGATCGCGGAGAGGCCCCTGACGAGCGACTCGGCCAGCGCCTCCTCGTGCTGCTGGACGCGGTCGAGCCCGACGGCCCGGAGGTACCGGACGGCCTCGGCGAGGGCGACGGCCTGCGAGACCGGCTGCGTGCCGGCCTCGAAGCGCTGCGGGGCGGGCAGGTACTCGGCCGAGTCGAGCGTGACGGTGGTGATCATCGACCCGCCCGTGCGGAAGGGCGGCAGCGCGCCCAGCAGCTCGGCCCTCCCCCAGAGCACCCCGATGCCGGTGGGCCCGAGCATCTTGTGGCCCGAGAACGCGAGGAAGTCGACGTCGAGGGCGCGGACGTCGACGGGGCGGTGGGGCACCGACTGGCAGGCGTCGAGCACGACGAGGGCCCCGACCGCGTGTGCGAGCGCGACGACCTCGTCGACGGGGGCGACCAGCCCGGTGACGTTCGAGACGTGGGCGACGGCGACGACGCGCGTCCGGGGCCCGATCACGGCCGCGGCGTCGGCGGCCGTCCACACGCCGTCGTCGTCGACCGCGACGGCACGGAGCACCGCTCCCGTCACGGCCGCTAGCTCTTGCCAGGGGACGAGGTTGGCGTGGTGCTCCGCCTCGGTGACGACGATCTCGTCGCCGGGCCGGAGGGCGAACCTCCGGGCGGGCTCGCCGCCGCGGCCGTGGGTCGCGTTCGCCATTCCGTAGGCCACGAGGTTCAGGGCGTCCGTGGCGTTCGCCGTCCAGACGACCTCGTCTGCGGAGGCGCCGAGCAGGCCGGCCACGGTCTCCCGCGCCTCCTCGAAGGCCTCGGTCGCCAGGGCGGCGAGCGTGTGCGCGCCGCGGTGCACGGCCGAGTTGGTCGTCTCGAGGAAGGCGCGCTCCGCGTCGAGCACGGCACGGGGCCGCTGCGCGGTCGCGCCGGAGTCGAGGTACGCCAGCGGCTCGCCCGAGACCTCCTGCGCGAGGAGCGGGAAGTCGGCGCGGAGGCGCGCGGCCTCGTCGTCGGAGAGCGGCCCCGGGGAGGCGGTCGTCGCGGCGGCCCGGGGGCCGGCGGTCGTAGAGGTGGTGGTCACGGTGTCCCTTCTCGCCGATCGTACCGAGGCTCGACCACGGCACCGTCGTGCAACGACGCGGGGGCGCCGTGTGTTCCCGGAGGCCGCCCGGCCCGCGCACGCCGCGGTCGGCGTCAGTCGTCGAGCGGCCGCAGCACCCGTCGCAGGAACTGCTGCGTGCGCGCCTCGCGCGGGCGGTTGAGGACGTCGGCCGGCGTGCCGCGCTCGACCACGACGCCGTCGTCCATGAAGACGACCTCGTCGGCCACCCGCCGGGCGAACTCGAGCTCGTGCGTGACGACGATCATCGTCCAGCCCTCCTCCGCCAGTTCCTTCACGACGGTGAGCACGTCGCCGACGAGCTCGGGGTCGAGGGCGGAGGTCGGCTCGTCGAAGAGCAGCAGCTCGGGCCGGAGCGCCAGCGCGCGCACGATGCCCACGCGCTGCTGCTGCCCGCCGGAGAGCTCGACGGGGTAGGCATCCTCGCGGCCGCCGAGGCCCACGCGCGCGAGCAGCCCCCGGGCCTCGCTCCGCGCCTCCTTCGGGTCGCGCCCCTGGACGCGGATCGGCCCCTCGACGACGTTCTGCAGCACGGTCATGTGCGGGAAGAGGTTGAAGTGCTGGAACACCATCGACGACCGGTCGCGGAGGGCGAGCAGCTCGCGCTTCGACGCCCCCGCCCCGAAGTCGAGCACCTGCCCGGTCGAGAGGGCGACGGTGCCGCCGTCGGGCACCTCGAGGCTGTTGAGCGACCGCAGCACCGTGGTCTTGCCCGAGCCGGAGGGCCCGATGATCGCGACCACCTTGCCACGGCGGACGGAGAGGTCGATGCCCTTAAGCACGGCCGTGCCCCCGAACGACTTCGTGAGCCCGGTCACGGTCAGCACGGCGGGGGCGGACGAGGAGGCGCGGGCGGGGCCGGCGGCGGAGGCGTCAGCGGGCGACATGGCGGTCCAGCTTCTTCTCGAGGGCGCCCTGGCCGGTCGACAGGGCGAGGCAGATGACCCAGTAGACCAGGGCGGCCTCGAGGTACAGCAGCATGAACTCGTTCGAGACCGTCGCGATCTGCTGTGCCTGCCGGAAGAGCTCGGTGACGAGGATCAGCGAGGCGAGCGAGGTGTCCTTGACGAGCGAGATGAACGTGTTCGAGAGCGGGGGCACGGAGACGCGCGCCGCCTGCGGCAGCACGACGCGCCGCAGCGCGAGCGAGCGCGACATGCCGATCGTGTGCGCCGCCTCCCACTGGCCGCGCGGCACCGACTGGATCGCCGCCCGGATCACCTCGGCGCCGTAGCCGCCCACGTTGAGCGAGAACGCGATGATCGCGCTCGGCCAGGGGTCGAGGCGCACGCCGATCGACGGCAGCCCGTAGAAGACCACGAACAGCTGCACGAGGAGCGGCGTGCCCCGGATGACCGAGACGAAGACGCGGGCCGGCCACCGCAGCCACCGCGTGGGCGACAGCCGCATGAGGGCGACCACCAGGGCGATGACGAGCCCGATGGCCATCGAGGCGAGGGCCAGCGGGATCGAGGCCACGAGGGCGCCCGACACGATCGGCCAGAGCGACCGCCAGAAGAGGTCGGACGACGGCACGGGCTACTCGCTGACGTCGCTGCCGAAGTACTTCTCGGAGATCGAGGCGAGCGTGCCGTCGGCGCGCAGCTCGTCGAGGGCGTCGTCGATCGCGGCGACGAGGTCGTCGGACCCCTTCGCGACCACGAAGGCGCTCTCGGAGACGTCGTCGGTGGTGGCGCCGACCTTGACCGCGGCCGCGGCCGTCGGGTCGGTCTGCTGGTAGTCGAGGAAGGTCAGCTCGTCGTTGACCGTGGCGTCGATGCGCCCCTGCTCGAGGAGGGCGATCGACTGCGCCCAGCCCTCGACGACCTCGACGTCGGCGCCGGCGTCCTTGGCGGTGGTGTACCAGTTGCTCGACTGCGACTGCGCGGTGGTCTTGCCGTCGAGGTCGGCGAGCGACGTGATCGAGGTGTCGTCGGCCGGCACGATGACCACGCCGCGGCTCACCGTGTACGGGGCCGAGAAGTCGTACTTGGCCTCGCGCTCGTCGGTGATCGAGACCTGGTTGGCGATGAGGTCGAAGCGGCCCGCGTCGAGGCCCGCGAAGATCGCGTCCCACTGGGTCTCCTGGAACTCGGGCGTGACTCCCAGCTTCTCGGCGACGGCGGTGACGACCTCGACGTCGTAGCCGGTGAGCTCGCCGGAGCCGTCCTCGTGGAAGGTGAACGGCTTGTAGGTGCCCTCGGTGCCGACGACGAGCTTCCCGGCGTCCTGCACGTCGGCAAGGGTCGTGCCCTCCCCCGCCGCGGCGCTGCTGCTGCCGGTCGGCGCGCTGACGACGCCGTCGGTCGACGCGGGGGCGCAGGCGCTGAGGCCGAGCACGGAGGCGGCGACGACGCCGGTGAGGGCGACGGTGCGGGCGAGGCGGGTGCGGGGCGCGGTGATCTTCACGTCGGACTTCCTGGTCGGGGGTGCTCCTGCGCCCGGGTCGGGCGTGGCTCCCGACACTAACCGCGCGTCGCCCCCGCTGATTCCCGATGACGCCGCGTCTCGTCGTCGAGCCTCACGTGCACGTGCCGGACGTCGTCGTCGGCGACCGCGACGAGGGAGAGCGACAGCGACCCGAGCCAGCGGCCGTCGAGCAGGTCGGAGCGCACCAGGGCCTCCGGGTCGCGCTCGTCGAGCGCCGTGCTCTCGCGGAGCACGTCGAGCCACGGCCCCCACGAGGAGCCCGCGTCGGCGAGGGCGTCGAGACCGCCGAGCCCGTCCGCCCGGCCCTCGGCGGGCGGCGGCCCCGTGGGCGCCTCCGCCGCGCGGAACGACGGGGCCCAGCGAGCCACGCGCGGCACCGCCGCGTCGTCGACCGCTCCGTGCGTGAGCACGTGCACTCCCGGGGCGAGCCGCTCGGCCCTGAGGGCGGAGCCGTCCCACGAGGTCACCGACGCCCCCTCCCGGTCCGCCGTGAGGAGCGTGAAGGGACGCTGGCGCGGGCGGCCGACGGGCAGGTCGCCGTCGGCCGCCGCGCGGAGCGGCAGGACCCCCCGGGTCTCCCACCCGCCCTCCGGCTCCGGGGGCCGTTCGTGCCGGTTGAGGACGACGGAGGCGCGGGCCGGGCCCGTCGCCGTGGCCAGCCAGGCACCGCCGGCCTCCCGGTCGTGGACGCCCTGCACCCGCTCGCCGAGCTCGGGCCACCAGGCGGCCGGAGGATCCCACGGGCGGTCGGCGGCCTCGTCGCGGAGGCCGAGGAACACCACGGGCCAGGGGCCGGACGGGGCGACGGAGACGACGACTGTGCACACGGGGAGGCTCCTCGGCCGGGTCGGGGGCGCGACCACCCCGGGATGGGGCATCGTGGAGGCAGCAACGCTACCGGGCCGCCGGCGCTTCCCCGACGGCCCCCGACGTCAGGGGAACCGTGACCGGACAGACCGACCGTGGCCAGCACCGACGAGACGACGACGGCGAGGGCGCCCGGCGCCTCACGGTCGTGGTCGGCGTCTCGGGCGGGATCGCCGCGTACAAGGCGGTCAGCGTCGTCCGCGGCCTCGTCGTCCGGGGCCACGACGTCCACGTCGTCCCGACGGAGGCGGCCCTGCGGTTCGTGGGCCTGCCCACCTTCGAGGCCATCAGCCGCAACCCGGTGCACACCTCCGTCTTCGACGACGTCGCCCAGGTGCGCCACGTCGCGCTCGGCCAGGCGGCGGACCTCGTCGTCGTCGCGCCGGCGACGGCCCACACCCTCGCGGCGATCGCGCACGGGCTCGCCGACGACCTCCTCGGCACGACGATCCTCGCGAGCACGGCTCCCCTGGTCGTCGCCCCGGCCATGCACACCGAGATGTGGCGGAACGCCGCCACCGTCGCGAACGTCGAGCTGCTGCGCTCGCGGGGCGTGGTCGTGGTCGGCCCCGACGACGGGCCGCTCACCGGCGGCGACAGCGGGCCGGGTCGTCTCAGCGAGCCGGACGTGATCGTCGAGGCCGCGCTCGCGGCCGTCGCCCAGGCCGTCGTCGCGGAGGCGCGCCCCCGCGACCTGTCCGGTCGCCGCGTCGTCGTGACGGCCGGCGGCACCCGCGAGCCCCTCGACCCCGTGAGGTTCCTCGGCAACCGCTCGAGCG
The DNA here is from genome assembly GCF_014217665.1 of Frigoribacterium sp. NBH87. Lineage (NCBI taxonomy): Bacteria > Bacillati > Actinomycetota > Actinomycetes > Micrococcales > Microbacteriaceae > Frigoribacterium > Frigoribacterium sp. NBH87. The sequence continues at coordinate 320,536 of NZ_CP043650.1, read as the reverse complement.
GTCGACAGGGGCTCGCCCTGGCCCGGGCCGCTGCGTCCCGCGGGGCGGCCGTGACCCTCGTGGCCGCGCACCTGGACGACGACGTCGCCCGGGCGGCGGCGCTCCTCCCCGGCGTCGAGGTCGTGGCGGCGGGCACCGCGAGCGAGCTGCTCGACGCGACCACCGCCTCCTCGATCGGGGCCGACGTCGTCGTCATGGCGGCGGCGGTCGCCGACTACCGCCCCGTCGAGGTGGCCGCGTCGAAGATCCGCAAGGACGACCGGGGCGACGAGCTGACGCTCCGCCTGGTCAGGACGACCGACGTGCTCGCGGCCCTCAGCGCCTCACGCCCGGCCGACCAGGTCGTCGTCGGCTTCGCGGCCGAGACGGCCACGTCGCCCGAGGAGCTGCTCGACCTCGGGCGGCGGAAGCTCGCCCGCAAGGGCTGCGACCTGCTGGTGCTCAACCCGGTCGGCTGGTCGACCGGGTTCGGCACCGACGACTCCGACGTCGTCGTGCTGGGCGCCGGGGGCGAGGAGGCCGGCCGCCTGGCCGGGACGAAGGACGAGGTGGCGCACCTCGTGCTCGACGCCGTCCTCGCGACGGGGCGCCTCGGCCTCGCCGGTGGCGGCGTCGCCTGAGGCGGCCGCCCGTGCCGCGGCGTCGTCGGCGCGCTGGTGCAGCCAGATGACCAGCACCACGCTGAAGACGACGAGCACCGTCCACGAGCCGATCTTCGACGGGTGCACGATCGACCAGCCGTCGGCCTGGGAGGCGTAGGCCCAGGCCCCGACGAGGGTCGCCGCGTTCTCCGCGAGCCAGATGAAGACGGCGATGAGCGCGAACGAGACGAGGAGCGGCATGCGACGGACCCTCCCCCGGACGGTGAAGGCGACCCGGTGCCGGCCGAGGAGGAGGACGGCCACCGCCATCAGCGGCCACCGGACGTCGGGCAGCCAGTGGTTCGTGAGGAAGTTCAGGTAGAAGGCGGCCGCGAGGGCCAGCGCCGGGCCCGTCCGCACGCGGTCGACCCGGAGGTCGAGGCGCCGCCAGGCCTGGCAGACGTAGCTCCCGACGGCCGCGTACATGAAGCCGCTGTAGAGCGGCACGTCGGCCACGCGGAGGACCCCCTCGTCGGGGTAGGACCACGAGCCGACGGCGACCTTGACCACCTCGAGGCCGAGGCCCAGGAGGTGGAAGGCGCAGATCACGAGCAGTTCGCGGCGGCTCTCGAGCCGCCCGACGACGAAGGCCGCCTGCACGGCGACGCACCAGACGAGCATCGCGTCGTACCGCGGGATCCCCACGTCGACGACCGAGGTGACGGCGAGGCCGACGAGCACGGCGACGGCGAAGGCGCAGGAGAGGGCCTGCTGCACCGCGAAGGCGACGAGGTCGCGGAGGGCCTCGACGGCCCGGTCGCGGGACGGCGCTCGGCGACCCGCGGTCGGGGAGCCGGCGGGCAGGGGGCCGGAGGCGGGCGTGGCGGGCATGTCGGCGACGCTACGGGCGGCGACGCCCGCCCCGGATCGGCCCGGAGGACCACCGTGGTCCTCCCGGCGGACGACCGCTCCTGCGCCCCGGGCTCGCCCGTTCACCTCGGTGTGCCACCATGCCCCCGTGAGCAAGAAGATCGATGCAGCCCTCAAGACCCTGGTCAAGGCCCTCGAGCACCACGGCGAGGTGATGGGAGACCGGCCGCTCTCGGCGAAGAAAGCGGGGCGCGCCACCGAGCGCGTGCGCCAGGCGGCCGCCGAGTACACGCTGGTCGTGGCCGACAAGACCGGTCAGCCGAACCCGTTCGTCGACTTCCTCGACCCCGAGACCGTGCGCTCGCTGCGGGGCGAGCGCGACGCCATCGCGGCGAAGAAGGGCACGGGCTCGACCGAGCCCTCGTCCTCCTCCTGACCCCGGGGGCCGCCGGCGCCGTCAGCCGAACGGCACGACGGCGACGGCCCGCGGCGTGAACGCCACGTGGACGGACTCGCCGACCTCGCGCCGCTCGTGCGCGCGGTGGTCGAGCACGACGACGTCGTCGGGCGACGTCCGGACCTTCGTGCGGCAGACCGCGCCGAGGAACGACACCGACTCGACGACGCCCGCGACCCCGCGGTCGGCGAACGTGACGTCCTCCGGGCGCACGTAGGCCCACGCCTCCCCGTCGTCCGGGGAGCCGACGGCGGCGACCTCCTGCCCGGGCAGCCGCACCCGCCCGTCGACGACCTCGGCCCGCAGCCGGTTGCTCGACCCGACGAACTCCGCGACGAACCGCGTCGCCGGCGCCGAGTACAGCTGCTCGGGCGTGCCGATCTGCTCGATCGCGCCGGCCCGCATCACGGCGACCCGGTCGGCGACGGCCAGGGCCTCCTCCTGGTCGTGCGTCACGAAGAGGGTCGTGATGGCGAGCTCGCGCTGCAGACGACGGATCTCCTCGCGCAGCTGCACCCGCACCTGCGCGTCGAGCGCGCTGAGCGGCTCGTCGAGCAGCAGCACGCGGGGCCGCGTGACGAGCGCCCGGGCGAGGGCGACGCGCTGCTGCTGGCCGCCCGAGAGCTGGTGAGAGAACCGGCCGCCCAGCTCCCCGAGGCCCACCAGGTCGAGCATCTCGGCGGCGCGGGTCGCCCGCTCGGCCCGCGCCACGCGCCGCGTGCGGAGCCCGAACTCGACGTTCTGCTGCACCGTCAGGTGCGGGAAGAGCGAGTACGCCTGGAAGACCATGCCGACGTCCCGGCGGTGCGTCGGCACGTCGACGACGTCGCGCCCGTCCACCGTGATGCGGCCCTCGGTGACCGTCTCGAGCCCCGCGAGGGTGCGCAGTGCCGTCGTCTTGCCGCAGCCCGAGGGGCCGAGGAGGGCGACGAGCTCCCCCGGCGCGAGGTCGAGGTCGACGCCGCGGAGCGCGACGTGGCCCGCGTACTCCTTGACCACGCCGCGGAGGGCGACCGCGGCGCCCGCGGTCGACGTCGTCCGGGCGCCCGCGGCCGCGGAGCCTCGACCGGTCGGTGACGGGGCCGAGGAGGCGGTGGTCGGGTCGACGGGGGCGGTGGCGGTCACGGGAGGGCCTTCCGGGCGGGAGCTGGGGCGGGGGCCGCGACGTCGCGGCCGGGGAGGACGGGGCGGCCCGCGCCGGCGGAGCCGACCCTGCCGACGACGGCGAGCAGCAGGAACGCGAGCAGGAGGGCGAGCAGGGCGAGGATGACGGCCGCGAAGGGGTCGCTGCGCGAGACCTGGACGAGCGACGTCTGCAGCGTCACCCGGTTCAGCAGGCTGGCGATCGTGTACTCGCCCAGGACGACGGCCACCGTGATGAACGCCGCGGCCAGGAGCCCGCGACGGAGCGACGGCACCACCACACGGAGGAGGGTCGCGACGCCGCCGGAGCCGAGGGTCCGGGCCGCCTCGGTGAGGGTGCGGAGGTCGGTGGCGGCCAGGTCGGCCTGGACGGCGCGGTGCGCGTAGGGCAGGACGGTGACCCCGTAGGCCAGCGCGAGGGTCCAGGCCCCCGAGCCGGCGACCCGCGAGACGACCGAGTACACCGGGGCCAGCCCGACGACGAGCACGATCGCCGGCACCGTGACGGGCACGAGGCAGACGAACTCGAGGGGCCGCACCAGCGCCGGGTACCGCAGGTGCACGACGACCATCGTCGGCACGAGCAGCACGAGCACGAGCACGGCCGTCACCGCCGCGAGGACGAGGCTGTTCGTGACGCCCTCGACGAGGGAGCGGTACGCCCTCTCGTTCTCGGGGGCGGCGAGGGCGGTCCAGTGCCCCAGGTCGTGGCCCGTCCCGTCCGCCGAGCGGAGGGAGAACGCGACCATGGCCGCGATCGGGACGGCGAAGACGGCGCCGACCACGGCGAGGACGGCCTTCCGCAGCGCCGTCCCGGGTTCCCCGCGTCGGCGGGTCACCGCTGCCACCGCTCCGTGCGGCGCTGGAGCAGCGAGTAGAGCGTCATGAGCACGACCATGACGACGACCATGCCGAGCGCGAGCACGCCGGCGACGTTCTCGCGGCCCAGCACCGTCTCGCTGACCAGCGCCGCGCGGATCTGCAGGGGCACGATCTGGGCGCCCTGGCTGATCAGCGCTGCGGCGGTCGCGTACGAGGAGAAGGCGTTCGCGAAGAGCAGCAGCACGCTGCCGACGAAGGCCGGTGCGAGCACGGGCACGACGACGCGGAGCAGGTGCTCGCGCCGCGTCCCGCCCAGGGTGGCCACCGCCTCCTGCCACTGGGGCTTGAGCCCCGTGACGGCCGGCATGAAGGTGATGACCATGAGCGGCACCTGGAAGTAGACGTAGGGCAGCAGCAGCCCGGGCACCTGGTAGAACCAGACGCCGCCGGCGAAGACGTCGACGCCCAGCCGGGTGAGCAGCAGCTGGGTGACGACGCCCTGGATCCCGATGGTGGCCGTGAAGGCGAAGGCGAGCATGACGCCGCCGAACTGCGCGAGGACGCTCGCGGCCGAGTCGACGAGGCTGCGGACGAGGCCGTCCGGGCGGAGGGCGGTGAGTCCCCAGCAGACGACGGCGCCGACGACCGCGCCGACGACGGCGGTGATCCCCGACACGAGCGCGGAGCTCCCGAAGGCGCGGAGCACGAGGGGCTCGCCGAGGGCGGTGAGCGCCGAGAGGCTGGGTCGGCCGTCGCCCGTCACGAAGCCGGTGCCCAGCGCGACGACGCAGGGCACGGCGAGGAAGAGCAGGACGTAGACCGCGAACGGGGTCAGGGCCCACCACGCCGCCGGACGGCGCCGGGCCCGAGGGGGCCGGGCGCCGTCGACGCGGTCGCGGTCGGCCGCGGGGGGCCTCCCCTCGACGAGCGCGACCACGATCAGCCGATCGCCTGCGCCCAGGTGCCGGCGAGCAGCGCGGAGGCGGCCTCGGTCTGCTCGGTCGTCAGCTGCACGGTGTCGGCCGGCTGCTCGCCGACGGCGTCGAGGGCGTCCTGGTCGACGGTGCCGGCCTCGGTCATCGCGGCCAGGCGCACGGGGTACGCCCCGGCGGCGAGGTACAGGTTCTGGGCCTCGTCGCTCATGATGAACTCCTGCCACAGGCGCGCGGCGGCGGGGTGGGGTGCGTCGACGTTGACGGCCTGGTTGTAGTAGCTGCCGAGCGCCGTCCCGGGCAGCACGGCCGTCCTCCAGTCGCGCCCTCCCGCGTCGGCCGCGGCCGCGAGGTTGTTGTAGCTCCAGTCGAAGACGACGGGCGTCTCGCCCGAGGCGATCGTGGCGGGGGTCGGGTCGGTGGGCAGGAAGTTGCCCGCGTCGGCGAGCTCGCCGAACCAGCTGACCCCGGCGCTGACGTCGTCGGCGCTGCCGCCGTCCTGGAGCGCCGCCCACTGGACGGCCGCCGCGGCCGCGCCGGCCTGGGTCGGGTCGCCGTTGATCGCGACCTTCCCCCTGTACTCGGAGCCCAGCAGGTCGTCGAGGGTCTCCGGCTCGGGCACGGCGTCCGCGTCGTAGCCGACGGACATCAGGCCGGTGTAGTCGTAGACCCAGGCGCCGTCCGCGTCCTTGTGGTCGTCGGCGATGTCGTCCCACGTCGCGACCTTGTACTTCGCGAACTGGTCGAGGTTCGCGAGCGTCACGGCCGAGCCCAGGTCGAAGACGTCGGGCGCGGTGTCCTGCCCGGCGAGGTTCTTCGCCGCCGTGATCTCTTCCGCGCTCGAGACGTCGGGGCTGTCGCTGTTGACCGTGATGTCGTACTCGGCTTCGAAGGCGTCGATGATCTTCCCGTAGTTGGCCCAGGTGTCGGGCAGGGCGATCACGTTGAGCTCGCCCTCGGCCTCGGCGGCCGCGACGAGGGCGTCCATGCCCCCGAGGTCCTCCGCGCTGGTGGCGGTCGCGGCGGTGCCGGAGGCGGCGTCGTCGCCCGCGGCGTCGGCGGCTGTGCAGCCCGCGAGGCCGAGGGCGAGGACGGTGAGCGCCGCGGCGGCGGCGAGGGGGCGGGTCGGGGTCACGGTGTCCTCCAGGTGCGGGGCCGCGGGCGGCCGCCGGTCGTGCGGCCGGTCGTGCTGACCGGCCCGCGAGCACCGTAGGGAGCGAGGACGACGAGGAGGCGGCGCCCCGGTGACGGGACGGTGGACGCCGGGTGGCCGTCCGAGCGGGCCGCCCTCAGCCCCGCGAGTAGCGGACGACGACGCCCGGTGACACCGTCACGCGGTCGGGCTCGCGCTCGGCGAGGCCGGGCAGGCCCGCCGCGGCCAGGAGCCCGTCGTCGAGGCGCGTGACCGTGCCCGTGCGGAAGGTCCACGGCTCGTGCGCGCGACGCCACCAGCCGGTGACTCCGCGGCGTGCGGTGTGGACCCCCCAGCGGTCGGAGAGGAACCTCGTCGTCTCGTCGGCGTCGGCCGTGCGCGGGGCGACCGTCTCGGGGACGAGGGCGACCCGGACGACCGAGCCCGCGCCTCCTGCCCGGCGCTGCGTGCGGTGGGCGACGTCGTCGTCACGCACCCGGCTCCCGGCCCGGGCCCAGACGTAGGGCAGGCCGATCAGCCGAGCCGCGACCACGGCGGGCGCGTGCTGGGTGTCGATCGAGCGGTACGCGATGCCCCGACGGCCCTCGTCGTCGACGGTCGCGAGCTGGACGACGATCTCGGTCATGGTACCGAGCCGCCCCAGGCGCGGCAGCGGCGGCACGGTGCTGTCGACGAAGCGGTAGGCGGCGAGGCTCGCCCAGGCCGCCCCGTCGTGCAGGTCGGGCCTCGTGCCCCGGGGCACCAGCGGCGCCGCGAGGGCGGGGTCGACCGCCCAGTGCAGGCCGACGACGTCGCGCCAGTCGTGCTGGGTGACGGGGCGGTGCGGCAGCGGCGGGGCGGCGGGCATGCTCCGATGCTGCTCCCCCGGAGCGGGTGACGGTACGGTCACGGGATGAGCGACACGCCCCCTCCCGCCCCCACCACCGCGTCGTTGGCCATCACCGCCGGCATCGCCTTCCTCGGCCTCGTCTTCGCGGCGGAGGCGCTGCTCTCCCCCGACGGCTCGTGGGTGACCATCGTCGTCGGGGCGGTCATCGCCGTGGTCTACGGCGTGCGGACCGTGCTGGCGATCCGGCGACGGCGGGCCGCGAAGGAGGGCTGAGCGCCGACGTCGGCCCGCCCGGTGGACGCTGTCGAGCCGTGGTGACCACGACGGGTGCGGCGGAGGCACCGCGGGCCTAGGCTCCTGCCACCGGAGGCCCGGACCCGGCGGGCTCGGCACCGTGCCGGGCCGGTGCACGCACAGGGGGTCCCCGTGGACAGGTTCGTCGTCTCGCTCTCGCTCGTGGCCGCGGTCGGCCTCGGAGCTCTCGCCCCGGCCTCGGCCCAGGCCGCGCCTCCGCCTCTCGTGTCGTCGGCCGCCGCGGTGCCGGCCACGACGGCGACGGGCACGGTCTCCGTGAGGCTGCTGCGGTCGTCGGGCACGGCGCTCGGCCTTCCCGGGGCTGCGGTCCGCCTCGTCGGCGCCTGGCCCTTCGAGCGGGACGCGACCACCGACTCCACCGGGGCCCTGACCTTCGCCGACGTGCCCGTGGGCTCGCGCTACTGGCTCTCCGTGACCCCGCCGCCGACCGCCGGTCACGGTCGCCGGACACCGGTGATGACGACCGACCTCACCGTCCGGGCCGACGCACCGACGGCGGTCGACGTGACGCTCCCCGTCGGGGGCACCCTCGGCGGCCGGCTGGTCGGCCCGTGGCCCACGCCGCCGGCCGGGCTCACGGTCGAGGTCTACGGCAACCGGACCGGCACCTCCCTCACCTCCGTCACCGACGCCGAGGGGCGCTACTTCTTCTCCGGCATGCCCACCGACCTCTACACGGCCACGGTCGTCGCCGCCCCGGGTGCGGTGCCGACCGTGTGGCGCCAGGACGTCGAGGCCGAGACCGCCACGACGCCGGCGAGCCACGTCGCCGCGGCTCCCCGGTACGTCCACACGACGTACGACCTCCAGGTCGTCGTCGACGAGCCCGACCCGGTGAACGCCCCGGGCCCGGACCTCGACGGCGCCGTCGTGACCATCACCGACACGGCGACCGGGGCCGTCATGACGCAGGCCCTCGACGCGACGAGCTCCCCCCGCAAGGTGGCTCAGTTCATCGTGCCGAGCGGTCGCTACACGGTGGGCGTCGAGACGGCGTCGCACCAGCGCTGGTGGTGGGCGGGGCAGTACGTGCCCGTCCCGCTCGTGCGGAGCGCGGCGGAGGCGGTGCCGATCTCGGTCACGTACGGGGCCGATCGGTCGACCGACGTCTTCCTGGCGCCGCAGTCGCCCACGCCGTGACGGGCGGCTGGCCGTGATGTCGGGTGAGGGCATGAAAAAACCCCGGCGGACCGGGGTTCTGTCGACATGCTCTGTCGAGAGGTGTTCTGTGTGGGCGATACCGGGCTCGAACCGATGACCTCTTCCGTGTGAAGGAAGCGCGCTACCAACTGCGCCAATCGCCCCTGTGGGACTCGTCGATGCTAGTGCATCGGGGCGGCCCGGCGCCATTCGAGGCCCCGGCGCGGGCAGGTCCGACCCTGCTGATCAGGGCCCCCAAGACACGAACATGCCTCAATTTGTATTCTGCCCCGGGTCTGGGTATTGTTCTTTTGCACGCAGAAATGCAAAGCGAAATGCGGATGTGGCGCAGTGGTAGCGCATCACCTTGCCAAGGTGAGGGTCGCGAGTTCGAATCTCGTCATCCGCTCGAGTGTAATGCTCACCAGAGGGTGGTCCACCGACTGGTGGCTCCCCCTCTGGGAGCTGCTCGTATGGTGGAGTGGCCGAGAGGCGAGGCACCGGCCTGCAAAGCCGTTCACGCGGGTTCAAATCCCGTCTCCACCTCCATGTCGTCAAGACTCCGGTCTATGATGTCGTGATCAACTGAATACGTCGCCTCGGCGACATGCATGAGCGATTGGCGCAGCGGTAGCGCGCTTCCCTGACACGGAAGAGGTCGCTGGTTCGATCCCAGTATCGCTCACACAGAGAAAGCCCCCGGTTCGCCGGGGGCTTTCGTCGTTCCCGGGGGTTGGTTCGTTCCCGAGGGCTTTCCTCGATCTCATGGGCTGTCGGCCTCCGAGGAGCGTTCCGTCCTCCCCCGAGGGCACCGTCCGCCTCAGCCGCCTCAGCCGTGTCCGCCGCATGTCTCGTCGTACCGAACGCCCTCGGGTGGCCTCGCGCGCCTCCCGGCGTTCCTCCGGGGCGCAGCAGCCCGCCTGCGCGGCTCGGGGCTCCCCCACCCACAGACGAAGGACGGCCCCGGTCGTGGTGACCGGGGCCGTCCTGGTGGAGCAGCGGTGACGAGCTAGGCGCGCGAGTTCTCGAGCACGTAGCCCTCTTCGCCGTGCAGCGCGAGGTCGATGCCCGCGACCTCGTCCTCGTTCTTGACGCGGAAGCCGATCGTCTTCTCGATGGCCAGGCCGATCAGGAAAGCGAGCACGAACGAGTAGGCCATGACGGCGAGGGCGGAGAGCGCCTGGATGCCCAGCTGGCGGAACGAGCCGGAGAAGATCAGGCCCGAGCCGTTGGCGAAGAAGCCGAGGTACAGCGTGCCGAGGAGGCCGCCGACGAGGTGGATGCCCACGACGTCGAGGGAGTCGTCGAAGCCGAGCTTGAACTTGAGGTCGATCGCCAGGGCGCAGACGGCGCCGGCGACGACGCCGAGCACGATGGCCCAGAACGGCGACAGGGCGGCACAGGCCGGCGTGATCGCGACGAGGCCGGCGACGGCACCCGAGGCTGCGCCGACCGAGGTGGCCTTGCCGTCCTTGACCTTCTCGACGACGAGCCAGCCGAGGATGGCGGCCGCGGGGGCGGCGATCGTGTTGAGGAAGGCGAGGGCGGCGACGCCGTCGGCGGCGAGCTCCGAGCCGGCGTTGAACCCGAACCAGCCGAACCAGAGGAGGCCGGCGCCCAGCAGCACGAAGGGCGGGTTGTGGGGCTTGTCGGCGCCCTTGGCGAAGCCGACGCGCTTGCCGAGCACCAGGGCGAGGGCCAGGGCGGCGGCGCCCGCGTTGATGTGGACGGCCGTGCCGCCGGCGAAGTCGATGACGCCCATGCTGGCGATCCAGCCGCCGTCGACGACCGAGCCGTCCTCGCCGAGGGTGAAGTTGAAGACCCAGCTCGCGACGGGGAAGTACACGACCGTGGCCCAGACGCCGGCGAAGATCATCCACGCGCCGAACTTGGCGCGGTCGGCGATGGCGCCCGAGATGAGGGCGACGGTGATGATCGCGAACGTCGCCTGGAAGGCGGCGAAGGCGATGGTCGGGTAGTCACCGACCGGCGCCGCGCTCTCCTGGAAGAGCGAGTCGAGGCTGAACATCGACGGGTCGAAGCCGAAGACGCCGTCCCACCCGATGTAGGTGTCGGTGCCCGCGGGGCCCTGGGGGCCGTTCGAGAACGCGATGGAGTAGCCGAAGAGCACCCAGAGGACGCCGATCAGGCCCATGGCCCCGAAGCTCAGCATCATCATGCTGATCACGCTCTTGGCCTTGACGAGGCCGCCGTAGAAGAACGCCAGGCCGGGCGTCATGAGCAGCACGAGTGCCGCGCAGATCAGCATGAAGGCGGTGTTGCCTTGATCCATGTGTGTGTCACCTCTCGAGTTCTGACAAGCCAGGGAGGCACCGGCCGCCCCGACCGTGGGGGTGCCACGGGCTGTGCGGGACGATGCGGGTGGTGCCGCCCTCAGTGTCTCGACGAGGTGTTTCGGGTCGTGTGCCGTCGTGTTTCGGGGATGTAACACGTATCGCGCGACTGTGAACAACGTGTTTCGCCCGCCTCGGGAAGGCCTCCGAGGTCGGGGCCCAGGGGGCGACGTCGCCGCGCGCCCCCGACGTCAGTGCGCCGACGTGAGCGCCACGAGCCTCGAGGTGGCCCGCAGGTACTTCTTCCGGTAGCCGCCGGCCAGCATCTCGTCGCTGAACACCGTGTCGAGCGGTGCGCCGGACGCGACGACGCGCACCTGCGCGTCGTACAGCCGGTCGACGAAGGCCACGAAGCGGAGCGCGTCCGTCTGGCTCGTGAACGGCCGGACGTCGCGCAGGGCGACCCCGTCGAGGCCGTCGATGAGCTTGACGTACCGGCTCGGGTGCACCGACGAGAGGTGCGCGACGACGGCCGCGAAGTCGTCCACCGACACCGTGCCCGGCAGGGAGGCCACCGCGGCGTCCAGGTCGTCGACCGTGTGGGCCTTCGCCTCGACCTCCCGACGGCGGTAGTCGTCACCGTCGATGCGGAGGGTGCGGAAGCGGTCGGAGAGCCCCTGGATCTCGCGGAGGAAGTCCGCCGCCGCGAACCGGCCCTCGCCGAGGGCCGCCGGCGGCGTGTTCGAGGTCGCGGCGATCCGCGTCCCGCCCTCGGCGAGGTCGCCGAGCAGCCGCGTCATCATCATCGTGTCGCCCGGGTCGTCGAGCTCGAACTCGTCGATGCAGACCAGGGAGGCGCCCTCCAGCTGGCGAGCGGCGCCCGCGTACCCGACGGCGCCGACCAGGGCCGTGTACTCGATGAACGTCCCGAAGTAGCGGCGCCCCGTGGTCCGGTTGAAGAGGGCGGCGAGCAGGTGGGTCTTGCCGACGCCGAAGCCGCCGTCGAGGTAGAGGCCGGGGAGCACGTCGGGAGAGTCCGCGCGTCGGCGGAACAGGCCGCGTCGTGCGGGACGCTCGGCGGCGCCGCCGAAGCCGGCCACCGCCTCCACCGCCTCCGCCTGCGACGGGAAGGCCGCGTCGGGCACGTAGTTCTCGAGCGACGCCCCGTCGAACTGCCGGGGCGGGACGAGCTCGGCGACGATCTCGGCGCCCGTGATCGTGGGGGCGCGCTCGGTCAGCGCGACGCGGGCGGTGAGGGGATCGGGTGACATCGGGCGACCTCGCAGGCAGGGGACCAGGGGGCGACGCACGTCGGGGGCCTGGCCGCGGTGTGCGTCGGGGCGATCTGTGTCAGAGTCTGAGGGGCGCCCGGACGACGCTCACGCCGTGTGCGTAGCCTCGACGGTGACCCGGGCCCGAGTCTAGCCACCGGGCACCGGCGCCCGACCGCAGCGCCCGCCGCGCTGCACCCGAGATCGTCCGCCGTCGCCGGCGGCGCTCCGTCCCCGCGACGGAGAGACACAGCAGGAGGCACCCATGGTCGTCGAGCACGACGCAGCACCGAAGTTCCAGGAGTTCGCGCACCCCGAGCGCCTCGTCAGCACCGACTGGCTGCAGGAGCACCTCGGCACGCCGGGGCTCGTCGTCGTCGAGTCCGACGAGGACGTGCTGCTCTACGAGACCGGGCACATCGCCGGCGCCGTCAAGATCGACTGGCACCTCGACCTCAACGACCCCGTGCAGCGCGACTACGTCGACGGCGAGGCCTTCGCGGCGCTCATGTCGCGCAGCGGCGTCACGCGCGACTCGACGATCGTCGTCTACGGCGACAAGAACAACTGGTGGGCGGCCTACGCCCTCTGGGTGTTCTCGCTCTTCGGCCACGAGGACGTGCGCCTGCTCGACGGCGGCCGCGCCGCGTGGGAGGCGGAGGGCCGTGAGTACACCACCCAGGCCCCGAGCCCGGAGCCGACCGACTACCCCGTGGTCGAGCGCGACGACACCGTGATCCGTGCCTACAAGGACGACGTGCTCGCCCACCTCGGCCGGCCCCTCATCGACGTGCGCTCCCCCGAGGAGTACTCGGGCCAGCGCACCACCGCCCCCGCCTACCCGGAGGAGGGCGCCCTGCGCGCCGGCCACATCCCCAGCGCCCAGAACGTGCCGTGGGGCAAGGCCGCGGCCGACGACGGCCGCTTCCGCGGGCGCGCGGAGCTCGACGCGATCTACCGCGACGGCGCCGGCCTCGCCGACGGGGACTCCGTCGTGGCCTACTGCCGCATCGGCGAGCGGTCGAGCCACACCTGGTTCGTGCTGCACCACCTGATGGGCTTCGAGGACGTCCGGAACTACGACGGCTCGTGGACCGAGTGGGGCAGCGCCGTGCGCGTCCCGATCGTGCAGGGCACCGAGCCCGGCGCCGTCCCGGCTCGATGACGGCCGTGGCCGACACCGCGGCCGGCGCGGGCGACCTGCCCGCCTCGCTCGCCGAGATCCGCGACGAGTTCCTCGCCCTCGAGGTGCGGGACCGCCTCCAGCTGCTGCTCGAGTTCTCGAACGAGCTGCCGGCGCTGCCCGCCGAGTACGAGGGCCATCCCGACCTGCTCGAGCGCGTCGAGGAGTGCCAGTCGCCGGTCTTCATCTTCGTCGAGGTCGTCGACGGCGTCGTCGCGATGCACGCCACGGCCCCCCGTGAGGCGCCGACGACGCGCGGCTTCGCGTCGATCCTGGCGCAGGGCCTCACGGGCCTGACCGCCCAGCAGGTCCTCCGGGACGTGCCGGACGACTACCCCCAGACGATCGGCCTGGTCGAGGCCGTCAGCCCGCTGCGGGTCCGGGGCATGACCGCCCTCCTCGGGCGGGCCAAGCGCCAGATCGCCGAGAAGACGGCGCAGGCCGACACCGCCGGCGCCCCGGGGGCCTCGGGCGCGTGAGCCTCCGGGTCCTGCACACCGCCGCCCCGGCCTCCCTCGCGTCGGCGGGCGACCTCGTCCCGGTGGAGGGCGACGGCGACGGGGGGCGCGAGACCCTCCGGGGCCTCTACGCTCCCCCGGCCGAGACCTGGCTGCGCCTCAACCTCATCGCGGCGGTGAGCGGCGACGCCGCCGGCGAGGACGGCACCTCCGACACCCTCAGCAACGCGGTCGACCGGGCGGTGCTCGCGGTCGTCCGTGACCTCGCGGACGGCGTGGTGGTCGGCGCCGCCAGCGTCCGCGCCGAGGGCTACCGGGTGCCCAAGACCTCCCGGCTCGTCGTCGTCACGTCGTCCGGCGACCTGTCGGGCCACCGGATGGACCCCGCGGAGGCCGAGCGCGTCGTCGTCGTGTGCCCCGCCGGCGCGACCGACGCCGTGGCCGCGAGCCTGGGGCCGGCGGTCGCCGAGGCGGCGACCGTCCTGGTGGTCGACGACGTGGACGGGCGTCTCGACCCCGCGACGGTGCTCCGGCGGCTGCGTGACCACCGCCTCCTCTCGCTCGTCTGCGAGGGCGGGCCGTCGCTGGCCGGGCAGTTCCTCCGCGACGGCCTCGTCGACGAGCTCTGCCTCAGCACCTCCCCCGTCGCGATCGGCAGCGGCCTGCCCGTCTTCGGCCGCGAGAGGTTCGACCCCGCGCGCCTCTCGCTCAGGCAGCTGCTGAAGGACGACCACGACGCGCTGTACGCGCGCTGGCTCGTGGCAGACGGCCCAGCCACTCGCCGATGACCCGCTCGAAGCGCTCTGGGTCGTAGTTCCAGATCTTCGTGTGGCGCGCCACGGCGAAGACCTCCAGCTGCACGAGGTCGGGCCGCGCCTCGGCCAGCGCGTGCGACGCGGTCGACGGGACGAACCCGTCGTCGTCGCTGTGCAGCAGGAGCACCGGCACGTCGAGCTGGTCGGCCCGTGCCACGAGGTCGAGACGGTCGAGGTCGATCGGCCCGTCGCGGCGGCCGAGCCGCGCCGCCGCGGGCGACTGCAGGAGGCGCAGCGCGAGTTCCTGCACGAGGCGCGGGACGTGCATGGCCCGCCCCTGGAAGCGCAGCGTCGTCCGCCAGTCGACGACGGGCGACTCGAGGGCCACGCCCACGACGCGGTCGCCGTGCTTCGCGCGCGTGACGGCCTGCAGGACGGTCGCGCCGCCCATCGACCAGCCCATGAGCACGAGGGCGGTCGCGCCGGAGGAGACCGCGTGCTCCATCGCGGCCTCCACGTCGCGCCACTCCTGGTCGCCGAGGGCGTAGCGGCCGTCGGGAGACGGGGGCGCCTCCCCGTCGTTGCGGTACGAGACGAGGAGCGACGTCCAGCCCGCGCGGTGCGCGGCCGGCGCGGCGCGGATGGTCTCGGCCCGCGTGACGCCCCGGCCGTGAACGCTGATCAGCCACGGCCCGTCGGTGCCGCCGGGAGCGGGGACGAGCCAGGCGGGGGCGGGCCCGACCGGGGTGCCGACCTCGACGTCGACGACGGGGAGGCCGGCGTCGGCCGGCGTGCGCCACAGCCAGCCCCCCAGTCGCCCCCGCCGGGCCGACGCGAGGTCGCCCGCGTCGACGGCCTCGACCGACCGGACCACCCGATGGCCGTCGTCGCTCAGCACCTCTCCGACGCGGGCGTGGCCCCGGCCGTGGTCGAACCAGAAGCTGTAGCGGCCGGGCAGGCGGGTGTCGGGGTCGGAGCTGAGCGTGACCGAGGGGACGGCCGGGTCGTGCCCGAGCACCCGGACGCCGTCGGCGCGACGCCGGGCCGGCGTCACGACCTTGTCGGCCATGACCAGGGCGCCGGAGACGACGGCCGCCGCCGAGACGACGGCCGTGGCGACGACGGAGGCCGAGAGCACGAGGCCGACGCCCCGGGCGCGACGCGCGCCGAGGTCGGGGGACGGAGTCGAGGGGCGGGTCACGGGAGCTCCGATCGACGGGGCGGCGGGCGGACGCGGCGTGCCGCCCACCTCGGGATCAGCTGGGAGCCTAGTCTGCTGGGGTGTCCGACACCCCCTCGACGCCGACGACCCCGTCCGCGTTCGCCGCAGCGGTCGAGTCCGTGCGCCGAGCCGTCGCCCGCGACGACCTCGCCGTGAGCGAGATCCCCGCTCCGGGCGGCCTCGCGCCGCACGCCCTCGCCCTCGCCGGCGACGTCGTGGGCGCCTCGGGCCGCGCCGACCCCGACCTCGGCACGGGCCGCTTCGTCCTGCTGTACGACGAGTCGGCCCCGGAGGCCTGGGGCGGCGTCTTCCGCGTCGTCTGCTTCGCCCAGGCGCCGCTCGAGGCCGACCTCGCGCTCGACCCCTTCGTCGCCGACGTCGCCTGGTCGTGGCTCGTCGACTCCCTCGCCGCCGGCGGGGCCTCCCACCACTCCGCCTCCGGCACCGCCACGAAGGTCCTCTCGACCGGCTACGGCGACCTCGCCGACCAGGGCGAGGGGGCGCAGCTCGAGCTGCGCGCCTCCTGGACGCCGACGAGCACCGACCTCGCACCGCACCTCGAGGCCTGGAGCGAACTGATCTGCACCCTCGCGGGCCTGCCGCCGACCGTCGAGGGCGTCACCCTCCTCGCGTCGCGCCGCGTCGGGCGCGACTGACCCGTCGCCCACCGCGACACCTCCGAGCCGAGAACAGGACCGCCGAGACATGGACACCGTCACCCCCGACCCGAGCGAGACGCCCTCGCCCGAGGCCGCCGCCGCTCCCCGAGTGACCGTGGCCCCCGTCGTCGCCACGGCGGACTCCGCCCACGGGCACGTGGACGTCATCGACGACCGCGACGGCTACCTGGCCGCGGTCGAGGCGATCGCCGCCGGGACGGGGCCGATCTCGATCGACGCGGAGCGCGCCTCCGGCTACCGCTACTCGCAGCGCGCGTACCTCATCCAGGTGTTCCGCCGCGGCTCGGGCGTCTTCCTCTTCGACCCGCCGGCCATCGGCCGCTTCGACGAGCTCCAGGCAGTCATCGGCCACGAGGAGTGGGTGCTGCACGCCGCCAGCCAAGACCTGGCGTGCCTGCGCGAGGTCGGCCTCGACCCCGACCTCGTGTTCGACACCGAGCTCGGCGCCCGCCTCGCCGGGCTGCCGAAGGTGGGCCTCGGGGCGGTCGTCGAGCAGCTCCTCGGCGTCCACCTCGCCAAGGAGCACTCCGCGGCCGACTGGTCGACCCGGCCCCTCCCCCAGAGCTGGCTGGTCTACGCGGCCCTCGACGTCGAGCTGCTCGTCGACCTCCGGGACGCGATGGCCGAGCTGCTCGAGCGTGACGGCAAGCTCGACATCGCCCGGCAGGAGTTCGCGGCGACGGTCGCCCGCGAGGTCAAGCCGGCCAAGGCCGAGCCCTGGCGTCGCCTCACCGGGCTGCACACCGTGCGCGGGTCGCGGGGCCTCGCCGTCGCCCGTGAACTCTGGACCGCGCGCGACGACTACGCCCGGCAGGTCGACACCGCCGCGGGCCGGCTCGTGCCGGACTCCTCCCTGGTCGCCGCCGCGAAGGCGCTGCCGGCCGACAAGCGCGCCCTGGCGGGCCTCCGCGAGTTCGTCGGCCGCGCGAGCCGGAGCGAGCTCGACCGGTGGTGGGCCGCCGTCGAGCGCGGCCAGGCGACCGCCGACCTGCCCTCGCACCGCGGGCCGGCCGGCGACACGCTGCCCCCGCCGCGCAGCTGGGCCGACAAGTCGCCGATGGCGGACGCCCGGTACCGGCACGCCCGCCCCGTCGTGGCGGCGATCGCCGAGCGCCTCGACCTGCCGGTCGAGAACCTCCTCACGCCGGAGCTCCTCCGCCGGGTCTGCTGGGAGCCGCCGATCCCCTTCGAGCCCGAGGCCCTCGCCGCGGCCCTCACCGAGCTCGGGGCGCGCGCCTGGCAGGTCGAGGCCGTCGCCGGGCCCCTCGCCGACGCCTTTGTCGACGCCCACCAAGAGCCCGAGACGCAGCCCGCCGAGCCTTCGTAGCAATCCGCGAAGGATTCTGCCCGCCCCCGCCGCCTCCCTAGGATCGGACCAGTTCCGAGCACTGGAGGCAACGTGGCCGAGAGAACAGAAGTCGTCTTCGTCGACGGGGTCCGCACCCCGTTCGGCCGGGCAGGGGAGAAGGGCGTCTACTGGGGCACCCGGGCGGACGACCTCGTGGTCAAGGCCATGAAGGGGCTGCTGGAGCGGAACCCCTCCCTCCCCCTCGACCGCGTCGACGACGTCGCGGTCGCGGCGACCACGCAGCAGGGCGACCAGGGGCTGACCCTGGGGCGCACGACGGCGCTCCTCGCGGGCCTCCCCCGGTCGGTGCCCGGCTTCGCGATCGACCGGATGTGCGCCGGCGCGATGACGAGCGTGACGACCCTCGCGGGCGGCATCGCCTTCGGCGCCTACGACGTCGCCGTCGCCGGGGGCGTCGAGCACATGGGCCGCCACCCGATGGGCTTCGCCGCCGACCCCAACCCGAGGTTCCTCACCGAGAAGCTCGTCAGCGGCGACGCCCTCAACATGGGGTCGACGGCGGAGCGCATCCACGACCGCTTCCCGCAGCTGACGAAGGAGCGCTCCGACCGCTTCGCGATGCGGTCGCAGCAGAAGCTCGCGGCCGCCTACGACGCCGGGCACATCCAGCCCGACCTCGTGCCGGTCGCCGTGCCGTCGGCCGAGGGCTGGGGCCTCGTGACCCGGGACGAGGCACCGCGCCCGGAGACCACGATGGAGGCGCTGGCCGGCCTGCGGACGCCCTTCCGCCCCCACGGGCGGGTCACCGCGGGCAACTCGTCGGGGCTGAACGACGGCGCGACCGTCAGCCTGCTCGCCTCGACGGACGCCGCGCGCGAGTACGGCCTCGCCCCGAAGATGCGTCTCGTCAGCTTCGCCTACGCCGGGGTCGAGCCGGAGATCATGGGCATCGGCCCCGTGCCCTCCACCGAGAAGGCGCTCCGCAAGGCGGGGCTCACGATCGACGACATCGGGCTCTTCGAGCTGAACGAGGCGTTCGCCGTACAGGT
Organism: Frigoribacterium sp. NBH87; assembly: GCF_014217665.1. NCBI lineage: Bacteria > Bacillati > Actinomycetota > Actinomycetes > Micrococcales > Microbacteriaceae > Frigoribacterium > Frigoribacterium sp. NBH87. The sequence goes on along the minus strand of NZ_CP043650.1, from coordinate 302,073 downwards.
GCTGTCGCTGCTCGACCACTTCGGCGTCGACGACGACGACCCGCGGGTCAACCCGTGGGGAGGCGCCATCGCCGTCGGCCACCCGCTCGCCTCGTCCGGCGTGCGGCTGATGATCCAGCTCGCCCGCCAGTTCGAGCAGCACCCGGAGGTCCGCTACGGCCTCACCGCGATGTGCGTCGGCCTCGGCCAGGGCGGCAGCGTCATCTGGGAGAACCCGCACTTCGACCGGAAGGCCGCACGAGCATGAGCACGACCACGAACGCCCCCCTCGAGGCCCTCACCGAGCTCAGCCACGACGAGGTCGTGACCCACAGCCACGTCCGCGACGTGCCCCTCCCCTCCGGCGGGGTCCTCGCGCTCGTGACCCTCGACAACGGCCGGGACCACACCCGGCCGAGCACCCTCGGGCCGGCGACGCTGCTCGAGTTCGGCGCGACGCTCGACGAGCTCCGGGCGCGTGCGTCGCGCGGCGAGGTCGCCGCGATCGCCGTCACGGGCAAGCCCTACTTCCTCGCCGCCGGGGCCGACCTCAGCAAGGTCAGCCAGATCCCCAGCCGCGAGGTCGCCCGCGAGCTCGCTCGACTCGGCCACTCCACCCTCGGCAAGCTGCACGACGCCGGCGTGCCGACCTTCGTCTTCGTGAACGGGCTCGCGCTCGGGGGCGGCCTCGAGATCGCCCTGCACGCCGACTACCGCACCGTCGACACGTCCGCCGCCGCCCTCGCGCTGCCCGAGGTCTTCCTCGGCATCGTCCCCGGCTGGGGAGGCGCGTGGCTGCTGCCGAACCTCATCGGCATCGAGGCCGCCCTCCGGGTGGTCATCGAGAACCCGCTCAAGAACAACCGGACGCTGAAGCCGGCGCAGGCCCTGGAGCTCGGCATCGTCGACGTGGCGTTCGGCCCGGCGGCCTTCCTCGAGGACTCGATCCGCTGGGCGGACGGCGTCGTGGCCGGCACGACGAAGGTCGCCCGCCCCCACGTGCCCGGACGCCTGGAGCGTGCGGTGAAGTGGGACGCCGCCGTCTCGATCGCCCGGAAGTCGCTCGAGGGCAAGATCGGCACGGTGGCGCGCTCGCCCTACGCGGCCCTGGAGCTGCTGAAGGCCGCCCGGTCGACCGACCGGGCCACGGGCTTCGCCGCGGAGGACGAGGCCCTCGCCGGGCTCGTCGCGGGCGACCAGTTCGCCGCGAGCATGTACTCGTTCGACCTCGTCCAGAAGCGGGCCAAGAAGCCGGCCGGCGCTCCCCCGCGCGACCTGGCGAAGCCCGTGACCAAGGTCGGCGTCGTCGGCGCGGGCCTGATGGCCAGCCAGTTCGCCCTGCTCTTCGTCCGTCGTCTCCAGGTGCCCGTCGTCATCACCGACCTCGACCAGGCCCGGGTCGACGCCGGCGTCGAGCGGATCCGCGGCGAGATCGTCGAGCTCGCGGCGAAGGGCCGCATCTCGGGCGACGAGTCGAACCGGCTCTCCGCGCTCGTGACCGGCACGACCGACCTCTCCGACTTCGCCGACTGCGACTGGGTGATCGAGGCCGTCTTCGAGGAGCTCGGCGTGAAGCAGGACGTCTTCGAGCGGGTGGAGGCGGTGGTCGCGGAGGGCGCCGTGCTCGCCACGAACACCTCGTCGCTCAGCGTGGAGGCGATCGGGGCCCGCCTCCGCCACCCCGAGCGGCTGGTCGGCTTCCACTTCTTCAACCCGGTGGCCGTGATGCCCCTGGTCGAGGTGGTGCGCACGCCCGCCACCGACGAGGCCACCCTCAGCACCGCCATGGTGACGGCGGCCGCCCTCCGGAAGAACGCGGTCATCACGGCCGACACCCCCGGGTTCGTGGTGAACCGGATCCTGGCGAAGCTGCTCGGTGAGGCCATGCACGCGGTGGAGACGGGCACCCCGTTCGAGGTCGTCGACCGCGCGACGGCCCCGTTCGGCCTCCCGATGACCCCGTTCGAGCTCCTGGAGCTCGTCGGCCTCACGGTCGGCGCCCACGTGCTCGACACGCACCACGCGGCCTTCCCCGACCGCTTCTTCGCCAGCGACGGCCTGCACCGCCTCGCCGAGCACGGAACGATCTTCGAGCGGGACTCCAAGGGCCGCCGCAAGGGCTTCGACAAGAAGGCGGTCGCCCTCGCCGCGGGGCCCGGCACCGCGATGACGGACGAGGAGCTGCGTCGCCGGATCGAGGACGGCCTCGCCGACGAGGTGGGCCGGATGCTCGACGACGGCGTGGTGTCGGCGGCGGAGGACATCGACCTCTGCCTCATCCTGGGCGCCGGGTACCCGTTCCAGATGGGCGGGGTGACGCCGTACCTCGACCGTGTGGGGGCGACCCGCCGCGTGCGTGGCACGACATTCCACGACCCGATGATCGTCGGGCCGGAGCACGTCGACGCCTGACGCCACGGGGCACGGCGATCGGAGGGCCCGCCACGACGACGGTCGTGGCGGGCCCTCCGACGCTGTCGGCGCGGCCCGCCGAGGCCGGACGGGCGCCAAGGAGAGCCGAGCCGGCGCGGACGCCGGTGTCGGTCAGTCGTGCTGGGCGTCCACCCGACGCTCGTCGGCGTCGTCGAGCGGGCGGGCCACGGGGATCTTGCTCCCGAGGACCTGCGCCACGACGTCCCGCGCGATGTGCTGGGGGGTGAGGCCCGCCTCCTCGAGGATCTCGGCCCGTGAGCCGTGCTCGAGGAACTCGTCGGGCAGGCCCAGCTCGGTCACGGCCGTGTCGACGCCCGCCTGTCGGAGGTCTTGTCGGACCCGGGTGCCGATGCCCCCCACCCGGACGCCGTCCTCGATCGTGACGACGAGGCGGTGGTCGGCGGCGAGGTCGACGATCGACCGGGCCACGGGCACGACCCAGCGCGGGTCGACCACGGTGGCGCCGATGCCCTGTGCGGCGAGGCGCTCGGCCACCTCGAGCCCCACGGAGGCCATCGGCCCCACGCAGACGAGCAGCACGTCGCGGCGCTCGTCGCTCGAGAGGACGTCGACGCCGTCGTCGAGCCGGCGCTCGGCCTCGTGCTCGGTGCCGACCGTGCCCTTCGAGAAGCGCACGACCGTCGGGGCGTCGGTGACGGCGACGGCCTCGCGGAGCTCCTCCCGGAGGCGCGTGGCGTCGCGGGGCGCGGCGAGCCGGATGTGCGGGACGATCTGGAGCAGCGCCAAGTCCCAGATGCCGTGGTGGCTCGGGCCGTCCGGCCCGGTGACGCCCGCCCGGTCGAGCACGAAGGTCACGCCCGCCCGGTGCAGGCCGACGTCCATCAGGACCTGGTCGAAGGCGCGGTTGACGAAGGTGGCGTACAGGGCGACGACCGGGTGGAGCCCGGCGTAGGCCAGCCCCGCGGCGGAGGTGACCGCGTGCTGCTCGGCGATGCCGACGTCGAGCACCCGCTCGGGGAACCGCTCGGCCATCTTGTGCAGCCCGACCGGCCGCAGCATCGCGGCGGTGATGCCGACGACGGTCTCGTCCTCGGCGGCGACGGCGACCATCTCGTCCGCGAAGACGCTCGTGTACGAGGGCGCGGCGGTCGTCTCGAGCGGCTCGCCGGTCTCGGGGTCGATCTGGCCGACCGCGTGGAACTGGTCGGCCACGTCGGCGCGGGCGGGGTCGTAGCCGCGCCCCTTCTCCGTGATGGCGTGGACGATGACCGGCGCCCCGTAGTTCTTGGCCTGGTGGAGGGCCTCCTCCATCGCGACCTGGTCGTGGCCGTCGACGGGGCCGATGTACTTGATGTCGAGGTTCGAGTAGAGCGCCTCGTTGTTGGTGAAGCGGCTGAGGAAGCCGTGCAGCCCGCCCCGCACGCCGCGGTAGAACGCGCGACCCGGGTGGCCGAGCCGGTCGAACATGGCCTCGCTGCCCATGTGCATCTCGCGGTAGGTGCTCCGCGTGCGCACCGTGTTGAGGAAGCGCGCCATGCCGCCGATGGTGGGGGCGTACGACCGACCGTTGTCGTTCACGACGATGATCAGGCGGCGGTCGTTGTCGTCGCTGATGTTGTTCAGCGCCTCCCACGTCATGCCGCCGGTCAGCGCGCCGTCGCCGACGACGGCGACGACGTGGCGGTCGGACTGGCCGGTGAGGCCGAAGCCGCGCGAGATGCCGTCGGCCCACGAGAGGCTGCTGGAGGCGTGCGAGCTCTCGACGATGTCGTGCTCCGACTCGCTGCGCTGCGGGTAGCCCGCGAGTCCGCCCCGGAGGCGGAGACCGCTGAAGTCCTGTCGGCCCGTCACGAGCTTGTGCACGTACGACTGGTGGCCCGTGTCGAAGACGAACGCGTCGTGCGGCGAGCGGAACACGCGGTGCATGGCCAACGTCAGCTCGACGACCCCGAGGTTCGGCCCGAGGTGGCCGCCGGTCTTGCTGACCTCCGCCACGAGGAACGCCCGGATCTCCGTCGCGAGGTCGACCATCTGCTGGTCGGTCAACGCGAGGAGGTCACGCGGACCGCTGATCGTCTCGAGAATGCTCATGCCGGCTTCCTTTCCGCCTACCCGGAGGCAGCCGGGCTCAGTTTATGCGTCGACCCGGCGAGAACGCCGGAAGCCCCCACCGGGCGTCGGCGACGCGGGTGGGGGCTCCTCGTGCGGGCTAGACCAGGCTGCGCAGCACGTACTGCAGGATGCCGCCGTTGCGGTAGTAGTCGGCCTCACCGGGGGTGTCGATCCGAACGACGGCGTCGAACTCGATCGTCTGAGCGCCGGCGGCGGAGTGCTCGGTCGGCTCGGCGACGACACGGACCGTCTTCGGCGTCACGCCCTCGTTCAGCTGCTCGAGGCCGGAGATGCTGATCGACTCGGTGCCGTCGAGCCCGAGCGACTCCCAGCTCTCGCCCGCGGGGAACTGCAGCGGCACGACGCCCATGCCGATCAGGTTCGAGCGGTGGATCCGCTCGAAGCTCTCCGTGATGACCGCCGCGACGCCGAGCAGGCTCGTGCCCTTGGCCGCCCAGTCGCGGGACGAGCCGGAGCCGTACTCCTTGCCGCCCAGGATGACCAGGGGCGTGCCCTGCTCCTGGTAGCGCGCGCTCGCGTCGTAGATGAACGACTGCGGCGCGTCGGGCTGCGTGAAGTCGCGGGTGTAGCCGCCCTCGACCCCGTCGAGGAGCTGGTTGCGCAGGCGGATGTTCGCGAACGTGCCGCGGATCATGACCTCGTGGTTGCCGCGTCGCGACCCGTAGGAGTTGAAGTCCTTGCGGTCGACGCCGTGCTCGTCGAGGTACCGGCCCGCGGGGCTGTCGACCTTGATCGAGCCCGCCGGGCTGATGTGGTCGGTGGTGACCGAGTCGCCGAGCTTCGCGAGCACCCGTGCCCCGCTGATGTCGCGGACCGGCGTCGTCTCGAGGGTCATGCCCTCGAAGTACGGGGGCTTCCGCACGTACGTCGACTCGGAGTCCCACTCGAAGGTGGCGCCGGTGGGCGTCGGCAGCGACCTCCAGCGCTCGTCGCCGTCGAAGACGCCCGCGTACTCGTGGGTGAACATGCCCGTGTCGATCGACGAGTCGATGGTCGACTGGACCTCGGCCGCGTCGGGCCAGATGTCGCGGAGGTAGACGTCGTCGCCCTCCGGCGTCGTGCCCAGGGGGTCGGACTCGAAGTCGAAGTTCATCGAGCCGGCCAGCGCGTAGGCGATGACGAGCGGGGGGCTCGCCAGGTAGTTCATCTTGACGTCGGGGTTGATGCGGCCCTCGAAGTTCCGGTTGCCCGAGAGGACCGCCGTGACGGCGAGGTCGTTCTCCTGCACGGCCGACGAGATCTCGTCGAGGAGCGGGCCCGAGTTGCCGATGCAGGTCGTGCAGCCGTAGCCCACGGTGTAGAAGCCGAGGTCTTCGAGGTAGGTCGTGAGGCCGGCCTTCTCGTAGTAGTCGGTGACGACCTTCGAGCCGGGCGCGAGGGTGGTCTTGACCCACGGCTTGGCCTTGAGGCCCTTCTGGCTGGCGTTGCGGGCCAGCAGGCCCGCGGCGAGCATCACCGACGGGTTCGAGGTGTTGGTGCACGAGGTGATCGCCGCGATCGCGACGGCGCCGTGGTCGAGGGTGAAGGTGGAGCCGTCGCCCAGCTCGACCGACGTCGGCTTCGAGACCTTCGCCGGGGCGTGCGACGTGTGCGAGATGCTGTGCGGCTGCGCCTCGTCGTCGTCCTCGGCGGTGAAGCCGATGGGGTCGGAGGCCGGGAAGGTGCCCTCGACCGCGGCGTCGACGTGCGAGTGGTCGGTCTTCGCGTAGTTCTCGAGGTCGACCTCGAACTGGCTCTTGGCCGCGGTGAGCTCGATGCGGTCCTGCGGGCGCTTCGGCCCGGCGATCGAGGGCACGACGGTGGCCAGGTCGAGCTCGAGGTACTCGCTGAAGACCGGCTCGACCGACGGGTCGTGCCAGAGGCCCTGGAGCTTGGAGTACTTCTCGACGAGCTCGATCTGCTCGTCGGAGCGCCCGGTGAGGCGGAGGTAGTCGAGGGTCACGTCGTCGATCGGGAAGATCGCGGCGGTCGAGCCGAACTCGGGGCTCATGTTGCCGATCGTGGCGCGGTTCGCGAGGGGGACCTCGGCGACGCCCTCGCCGTAGAACTCGACGAACTTGCCGACGACGCCGTGGGCCCGGAGCTGCTGCGTGATCGTCAGGACGACGTCGGTGGCGGTGACCCCGGTGGGGATCGAGCCGCGGAGCTTGAAGCCGACGACCTTGGGGATCAGCATCGACACGGGCTGGCCGAGCATCGCGGCCTCCGCCTCGATGCCGCCGACGCCCCAGCCCAGCACGCCGAGGCCGTTGACCATGGTGGTGTGCGAGTCGGTGCCGACGAGGGTGTCGGGGTAGGCCTGCAGGACCGTGCCGCCGCCCTCGACCGCGACGTCGCGGCTGTACGTGACCCGGGCCAGGTACTCGATGTTGACCTGGTGGACGATGCCCGTGCCGGGCGGCACCACCTTGAAGTCCTGGAAGGCCGTCTGGCCCCAGCGGAGGAACTGGTACCGCTCGCCGTTGCGCTCGTACTCGATCTCGACGTTGCGCTCGAGCGCGTTCTCGCTGCCGAAGAGGTCGGCGATGACCGAGTGGTCGATGACCAGCTCGGCGGGGGCGAGGGGGTTGATCTTCGTCGGGTCGCCGCCGAGGGCCGACACGGCCTCGCGCATGGTGGCGAGGTCGACGATGCACGGCACGCCCGTGAAGTCCTGCATGACGACGCGCGCCGGGGTGAACTGGATCTCGGTGTCGGGGTCGGCCGTGGGCTGCCACTCCCCCAGGGCCGTGATCTGATCGCGAGTGACGTTGGCGCCGTCCTCGGTGCGGAGGAGGTTCTCGAGGAGGACCTTGAGGCTGAACGGGAGCCTGGCCGAGCCGTCGACCGCGTCGATGCGGTAGACCTCGTACTCGGTCGCGCCGACCGTCAGGCTGTCCTTCGAGCTGAAGCTGTTGATTGCAGACACGTGCCGTCTCCCTTGCTGACTACGCCCTCATCATGGTCGCCCGACCCGGAGCCGCACCAGCGAGGCCAGCCTAAGTCGATCGACCGCGAGCGGCCGTGGCCGTCGATGTATCTCGATGTCGAGACAACGGTACCACCAGGAGTCGCGGAACAGCGGTCAGGAGCGCTGCGGATCGCCCTCGGCGGCCGCGTCGCCGACCTCGGCCTCGGCTCGGCCGCGGTAGACCGTCCGCACGAGCAGCCACGTGACCCAGAGCAGGCCCGCGTAGAGGGGCACGCCCATGATCAGCTTCAGGGTCGCGAGGGCGGTGATCTGGCCCGCGAAGAAGAGCGGGAGCTGGACCGCCAGCCGGGCGGCGAAGAGCCCCGCCCACAGGACGGTCGCGAGGGTGAGGACGCGACGCTTGGCGCGGTCGCCGCGCCAGGCGGAGCCCTCGTTGGTCAGGAGGCCGACGACGACGCCGATCAGCGGCCAGCGGACCACGACGCTCGCGAGGAGGGCGAGCAGCGACACGGCGTTGATGACGAGCCCGGGCACGAAGTTTCCCTCGGCGCGACCGCTGAGCAGGGCGATCGCGGCGGAGATCGCGATGCCCAGGACGCCGGCCAGGGCCTGGGCCACGGGGCCCCGCTGCACGGCGCGGGCGACGACGAAGGCCAAGGCCACGACGACCGGGATCAGCACCGACGGGAGCACGTCGCGCGTCACGGCGTAGACGACGACGAAGCCCAGGCCGGGGACGATCGACTCGACGAGGCCGCGGACGCCGCCGATCGCCGAGAGGAGCGCCGACGCCGTGGGCACCTCGCCGGGCGCGACCTGCCCGATGCCGGCACGCTGCGCCGCCGAGAGGAGCTGGGCCGAGAGCGAGACGCGAGGGTCGTCGAGAGGCGACGCCTCGCCGTCGCCGACGGGCGTGCCGGTCGCGCGGAGGTCGTCGGCGTCGCCGAGGCCGGGCGTGCTCACGGGCTCGGTCGCGTCAGACGCGCGAGGGCGTCGTGCTGGGGGCGTCGGTCGGGCCGGCCTTCGGCATGGTCAGCGGGATGAGGTCACGCGGGGCCATCGGGGTGCTGCCGCGGACGACGACGACGCTCCGGAAGAGCTCCTCGATCTTCTCCGCGGCCTCCGGGTCGACCGCCGCCTCGCCGGCGATGACGCCGCGGAGGAACCAGCGGGGGCCGTCGACGCCGATGAAGCGGGCTCGGCGGGTCGTGCTGGCGTCGCCGCCCATCACGGGGATCTCGGCCCTGACCTCGGGGCCGAACGGGCCGTCGACCTCGGCCGTGGTGCCGCCCTGTCGCTGGATCTGCTCGGTGATCTGCTCGCGGATCTCGTTCCACAGGCCCGTGCTGCGGGGGGCGGCGAACGGCTGCACCTGGAGCGTGGACTTCGCGAAGTCGAGCCCGACGGCGACGACGCGCTTGCTGCCCTCCTCGACCTCGAGGCGAAGGTGCAGGCCGTCGCGCGGCAGGATCTTCACGCCGCCCAGGTCGACGTACGGGCGGACGGGGCTGGCCTCGGTCTCGTCGAGCGGGCCCGTGTCGGCACGGTCGGCAGGAGCGGACTTGGAGTCGTCGAAGACCTCGACCTCCGCGTCCTCCAGGGACTCGATGCTGACCTCGACGTCGTCGAGGTCAGCGGTCTCGACCTCGACCTCGGTCGTGGCCAGCTGCTGCGCTTCGCGCTTCGACTTCCTCATGATGCGGTGCCTCCGGTGGTGTGTGCGTAGCCCGTGGAGCCGAAGCCCCCCTCGCCGCGGACGCTCTCGGGGAGGGCGTCGACGGGGAGGAACTCGGCCCGGACGACGGGCATGACGACGAGCTGGGCGATCTTGTCGCCGACGGCGACGTGGTGCTCGGCCTCGAGGTCGGTGTTCAACAACGCGACCTTGATCTCACCACGGTAGCCCGCGTCGACGGTGCCCGGGCTGTTGACGACGGTCACGCCGTGCTTGGCCGCGAGCCCGCTGCGGGGCATGACGAAGGCCGCGTGGCCCTCGGGCAGCGCGATCGAGACCCCCGTGCCGACCAGGGCACGACGGCCGGGCAGGAGCACGACGGACTCGCTCGCGAGGAGGTCTGCGCCGGCGTCGCCCGGGTGGGCGTACCGCGGCGTGTGGTCGACGGCGGCCGTGCCCGTGGACGGGTCGGCGGGCGACCTCCGGGCCGTGAGGGGGACGTCGAGGCTCTGGGTCACGTGTCGAGGGTACTGCAGAAGTCTGGTCGAATGGACCCATGAACCCCTACCGCGAACGGCTGCTGCCGCCGCTCACCGTCTTCCTCGCCTCGGCGCTCCTGGTGCCCGCGACCCTGCTGGTCTTCCTGCCCATCGACCCCGTCGTGGGCGTCGTGGTGGCCGTGCTGTTCTACGCGGCCGCGGTCGTGGCGCTCGTGGTCAGCTCGCCGGTCGTCCGTGTGGACGACGAGGGGTTCCACGCCGGCCGGGCCCGGCTGCACCCCGACGAGATCGGCGAGGTGACGGGGTTCACGGGCTCCGCCGCCACCACGCAGAGAGGGCCCGGGCTCGACGCGCGAGCCTGGACCCTATTCCGGGGCTGGGTGGGGCCGGTCGTGAAGATCACGCTGACCGACGAGTCCGACCCCGCTCCTTACTGGTTGGTGTCGACGCGACGACCTGACGAGGTCGTGCGCCGGGTGGAGGAGCTCAGGCGGCGCACTCCCGGCAGATAGCGCCCAGCTTGGTCTCGTGGTCGAGCTGCGAGCGGTGCTTCACGAGGAAGCACTCCACGCAGGTGAACTCGTCGACCTGGGGAGGGAGGACGACGACGTCGAGGTCGAGGTCGGAGAGGTCCTGCCCGGCCAGCTCGAACGAGCCGGGGTTGTCGGCGTCGTCGTCGATGACGCCGGTCGTCTTGTCAGGGGTGCGCTCCTTGAGGCCCTCGATCGACTCCGAGTCGTCGTCGTTCTTGCGAGGTGCGTCGTAGTCGGTGGCCATGCCCATCCAGTCTTCGTGTTGATCGTTGCCCGATTCGGCGGGCACAGTTTGCATCACTCGTTGTCGAATAGCAAACCCGCCGCGGGGGGCCTCTCGGCCGCCTCGGTGGAACCCGCGGCACGCCCGTCGCATTCCCGGCAGACGGCCTCTGACGTGCGATTCTTCTCCCGGGAACACGACGGCGAAAGGCGTGCCACATGCAGGATCTGAGGGTCAACGGAGTCGAGGACGGAGCGCTCCTCCTGACCACCGACGCCGGTGTCGAGTACCGCCTCCCCGTCACGCACTCGCTGCGCGCGCAGCTGCGCACGGCGAGCGGCGAGACGCCCGCCACGACGCGCAAAGCCCCGCCGCGCGAGATCCAGTCGCTCGTGCGCTCCGGGCTCTCGTCGGCCGAGGTCGCCGCGCTCACCGGCGCCGACGTCGAGTTCGTCCACCGCTTCGAGGGCCCCGTCCTCGCGGAGCGCGCCTTCGTCCTCGAGACGGCCCTCCGCGTGGCCGTCTCCGTCGCCACCGAGGTGGCTCCCTCCACGGGCTCCGGCACCTTCGGCGCGGTCATCGAGTCCCGCCTCGACGCCGCCGACGCGACCGACCGCGAGTGGACGAGCTACAAGGACGGCGAGCACGGCTGGGTCGTGCGGGTCTCCTACGTCACCCAGGAGGTCGCCCGCGACGCCGTCTGGCGCTTCGACCCCAAGCGCACCGCCCTGGCGCCCCACTCGGGCGACGCCCACGTGCTGTCCCGCCACTCCGCCGACCCGGGCCCCCTCGTCCCGCGCCTCCGCGCGGTGGGCCACTCGTCCGACGCCGACTCGGACGCCGGCGGCCGCTTCGACACCGGCGCCTTCGAGATCGCCCCCGACCGCTCCGACGTCGTCGACGACACCGTCGTCGAGTCCCCGGCCGCCGAGCGCCCCCGCGTCGACCCGCGGTCCGCCGCCTCCCTGGCCGCCACGAACCGCGACTCCGCCCCGACCTCCCCGTCGTCGCAGGCCCAGACGGCCGACCTGCTCGAGGCCCTGCGCCGCCGTCGGGGCGAGCGCGAGGCCGCCCGCTTCACGGACGACGAGCGCTCGGCGCACCCGTCCACGGGGTCGATGCGGGTCATCGACGTCCCCCTGACCGACTTCGGCCTGCCCGAGGGCGCCCCTCCCGCCCCCCGGGACGACGAGACCGAGAAGGTCGACCCGCCGGCCCCCGCCCCGGCCGAGCCCCGGTCCATCGGCTCGGCCCGTCGAGGCCGCGGTCGCGACCCGATCCCGACCTCCGCCACGACCACCCCGCCGAAGAAGGGCAGGGGGCGCGCGTCGATGCCGAGCTGGGACGAGATCGTGTTCGGTGCCCGGACGGACGACGAGGGCCCCGCCTGACTCAGCGGGCGAAGGCCCCGAACCGGCGCAGGGGCACCTGCGTCTCCTCGCTCGACCAGGACCCGTGCTGGCCGATCATGCTGCCCGCGGCACCGCCGGTGGAGCGGCCGTCGTAGTAGACGACCCCCTTGCGGGCGGCGACGAGCAGGTCGCCGATGCGAGGCAGCACCGCCTCGTCGACCGGGCCGAACCAGCCGGCCTCCACCGCCTCCTCGCGGGTGACGACCCAGGAACGGTGCGACTCCGCCTCGCGCCAGGCCGCGACGGTCGCGGCCCGCAGGGCGTCGCTCGCGTCGGGCTCGAAGTGCAGCTGGAGGCAGCGCGGCTCCCCCGCCACGTGGCGCACCCCGTCGACGAGCGCGGCCTGGCCGCCGAAGACGACGCGGCCCTTCTCGGCCACGTCGAGCACGCCGTGGTCGGCCGTGACGAGCAGCCCCTCGTCGGCGCCGAGCGCCTCGTCCAGGCGCCGCACCTCTCCGTCGAGCTCCTCCAGGGCCGCCGTCCACTCGTCCGACTCCCACCCGGCCCGGTGGGCGATCATGTCGAGCTCGGGCACGTAGAGGTACACGAGGGAGGCGCCGGGCGCGGCCACGAGGGAGCGCGCGGTGGCGAAGCGCTCGGCCACGGTCTCGGCGGTGACGTAGTCGGCGCCGGAGAGGATCGCCTCGGTGAGCCCGGAGGTGGCGTAGCGACGAGGCCCGACCGCGAAGCTGCGGACCCCGACCGCGGAGCCGCGCTCGAAGACGGTCGACCGGCGCTGCCAGGTGCTCGGGCGCATCCGGTCGTCCCAGCCGGAGAGCTGCTTGACGACCCGGTCGTTCTCCGCGTCGAGGACGGACCAGCCGACGAGCCCGTGCTCGCCGGGGAGCGCACCCGTCGTGAGCGTCGCGAGGGCGGCGGCCGTCGTGGTCGGGAAGCCCGACCAGATGCTGCCCTTCCGGCCCGTGAGGGTGCGCGCGTGGCCCGCGCGGGCCCCCAGGGAGGCCGAGCCGAGGCCGTCGACGAGGAGGACGACCGCCGAGCGGGCGGGGGGGAGGGGGAGGGCGCCGACCTGGCCCGTGAGGGCGGCGACGGACGACTCCAGGACGTCGGCCAGGCTCACGGCTCCGGTCGGGCGCGCCGGTACGATGGTCGTCATCGGCACCAGTCTGGCACAGCGCCGTCTGGCCGGTCCCGCCGCCCCGCAGCCGGGTGCCGGCCCCGCCGAGGCGCCCCGCGCCTCCTTCCCGCGAGAAGTGCATGACCACGACGACGAACGACATGAGCAGCGCCAGCGACGGTGAGCGGATCGAGGACATCGACGTCTCCCTCGAGATGCAGGGGTCGTTCCTCGAGTACGCGTACTCCGTGATCTACTCGCGGGCCCTGCCCGACGCCCGCGACGGCCTCAAGCCGGTCCAGCGCCGCATCCTGTACCAGATGTCGGAGATGGGGCTCCGCCCCGACCGCGGGCACGTCAAGAGCGCCCGCGTCGTCGGCGAGGTGATGGGCAAGCTGCACCCCCACGGCGACACGGCGATCTACGACGCCATGGTGCGCCAGGCCCAGTCGTTCACCATGCGCGTGCCGCTGATCGACGGCCACGGCAACTTCGGCTCCCTCGACGACGGCCCCGCCGCCCCGCGCTACACCGAGGCCCGGCTGGCGGAGGCCTCCCTGGCCATGACCCGGGGCCTCGACGAGGACGTCGTGGACTTCGTCCCGAACTACGACAACCAGCTGATGCAGCCCGAGGTGCTGCCCGCGGCCTTCCCCAACCTGCTCGTCAACGGCGCGAGCGGCATCGCCGTCGGCATGGCGACCAACATGGCGCCCCACAACCTCGTCGAGGTCGTCGGTGCCGCCCGGCACCTCATCGACCACCCCGGGGCCAGCCTCGACGACCTCATGGCCTTCGTGCCGGGCCCCGACCTCCCCACCGGCGGCACGATCTCCGGGCTCGCCGGGGTGCGCGACGCGTACGCGACCGGGCGGGGCTCGTTCAAGACGCGGGCCAAGGTCCAGGTCGAGAGCATCACCGCCCGCAAGTCCGGGCTCGTCGTCACGGAGCTCCCCTACCTCGTCGGCCCGGAGAAGGTCATCGAGAAGATCAAGGACGGCGTCCAGGCGAAGAAGCTGACGGGCATCACCGACGTCACCGACCTCACCGACCGCACGCACGGGCTCCGGCTCGTCATCGGCATCAAGACCGGGTTCAGCCCGGAGGCGGTGCTCGAGCAGCTCTACCGCTACACGCCCCTGGAGGACGGCTTCAGCATCAACGCCGTCGCCCTGGTGGAGGGCCAGCCCCGGACGCTGGGCCTCAAGGAGATGCTGCAGGTCTACGTGGGGCACCGCCTCGAGGTCGTCACGCGCCGCAGCCGCCACCGCCTGGGCAAGAAGGAGGACCGCCTCCACCTGGTCGAGGGCCTCCTCGTCGCCATCCTCGACATCGACGAGGTGATCCAGGTCATCCGCACGAGCGACGACTCGGCCGCCGCACGGGCCCGGCTCCGGGAGGTCTTCGACCTCAGCGAGATCCAGGCCGAGTACATCCTCGACCTGCGCCTCGGCCGGCTCACGAAGTTCAGCCGCATCGAGCTCGAGTCGGAGCGCGACGAGCTCGTCGCCGCCATCGAGGAGCTCCGCGCCCTCCTGGCCGACCCGGCCCGGCTGCGCGCGCTGGTGTCGTCCGAGCTCGCGGAGATCGCGGAGCAGTTCGGCACCCCGCGACGCACCCTGCTCACCGAGGCCGCCCCGAGCGTCGCGACGGCCGGGCGTGGACGCAAGGCGCCCGTGCTGGAGATCGCGGACACGCCCACGCGGGTGTTCCTCTCGACGACCGGGCGCCTCCTCAGGGTCGACCACCCCGAGCCGGGCTCCGCGGCCCCGACTCCCCCGGCCCGACGCACGAGCCACGACGCGGTGCTCTCGTCGATCGACACCTCCACGCGGAGCGAGGTCGGCGCCGTGACGTCGACCGGTCGCCTCATCCGGTTCACGCCGGTGGACCTGCCCTCCGTCCCGCCCACCTCGGTCCAGCTCGGGGCCGGCGTTCCGGTGCGCGAGTACCTCGGGCTGCCGGACGCCACCGAGAAGGTGCTGGCGCTCGTCTCCCTCACCGCCGACCGCCCGGTCGCCCTCGGCACGGCACGCGGCGTCGTCAAGCGGGTCGCCCCCGGCCAGTGGCCGGCCAAGCCCGAGTTCCCGGTCGTCACGCTCAAGCCGGGCGACTCGGTGGTCGGCGTGGCGCAGGGCACCGACGACGACGAGTTCGTCTTCGTCACGTCGGCCGCCCAGCTGCTCCGGTTCCCCGCAGCGTCCGTCCGGCCCCAGGGACCGGCCGGCGGCGGCGTGGCCGGGGTCAGCCTGCCCGACAGCGCCCGCGTCCTCTTCTTCGGGGCCGTGCCGGAGGGGCAGGAGGCGGTGGTCGCGACGGTGTCGACCAGTGCGGCCTCGATCGACGGCGTCGACCCCGGCCGCGCGAAGCTCAGCGCCTTCGACGAGTTCCCGGCCAAGGGCCGCTCGACCGGCGGCGTCCGCGCCCACGCCCTCCTCAAGGGGGAAGGCGGCCTCTCGCTCGCCTGGGTGGGGCCGGGACCCGCCCGGGCGGTCGCGGCGGACGGCGCCGTGCGCTCGCTGCCCGAGGAGCTCGTGCGGCGCGACGCCTCGGGGGCACCGCTCCCGGCCGTCGTCGCGTCGGTGGGGGCCTCGGTCGCGCACGTCACCGACTCGGCCACGGGGGCCGAGGCCGGGGCCGAGCCGGTCGACTGACCGACGACGGGCAGCCACCGGCCCGGCCAGGCCGGCGGGGCTCCCCCGCGGCGAGCGGTCGGGCCGACCCCGGCGGCGGCGTCAGACGTCGATGCGGTCGCGGCTGAGGCCGGCCCCGTCGATGATGAACTCCTTGCGGGGGGCCACGTCGTTGCCCATCAGCAGCTCGAAGACCCGCGCCGCGTTCTCCGCGTCGTCGACCCTGACCCGGCGCAGCATGCGCCCCTTGCGGTCCATCGTGGTGGTCGCCAGCTGCTCGGCGTCCATCTCGCCGAGGCCCTTGTAGCGCTGGATCGGGTCCTGGTAGCGCTTGCCGCTCCGGCGGAGACCCGCCAGCACCCCCTTCAGCTCCTGCTCGGAGTACGTGTAGATGGTCTGGTTCGGCTTGCTGCCGGCGTTGATGGCCACGACCCGGTGGAGGGGAGGCACGGCCGCGAAGACGCGCCCCTGCTCGATCATCGGGCGCATGTACCGGAAGAAGAGCGTGAGCAGCAGCGTCCGGATGTGGGCCCCGTCGACGTCGGCGTCGCTCATGATGATGACCTTGCCGTAGCGCGCCGCGTCGAGGTCGAACGACCGCCCCGACCCCGCCCCGAGCACCTGGATGATCGACGCGCACTCGACGTTGGAGAGCATGTCGCTGACCGAGGCCTTCTGCACGTTGAGGATCTTGCCGCGGATGGGCAGCAGCGCCTGGAACTCGCTGTCGCGGGCCAGCTTGGCCGTGCCGAGGGCCGAGTCGCCCTCGACGATGAAGAGCTCGCTGTTCGCGACGTCGTTGGACCGGCAGTCGACCAGCTTGGCGGGCAGCGAGCTGTTCTCGAGCGCGTTCTTGCGCCGCTGCGTCTCCTTGTGGGCCCGAGCGGCGATGCGGGACTTCATCTCGGCGACGACCTTGTCGAGCACGAGCGCCGTCTGCGCCTTGTCCTCCCGGCGCGACGAGCCGAAGAGCTCGCCGAACTGGTCGGCCACGACGCCGGCGACGATCGCCCGCACGGCGGGGGTGCCGAGGATCTCCTTCGTCTGGCCCTCGAACTGCGGCTCGGGGAGGCGCACGGTGAGCACCGCGGTGAGCCCCGCCAGCACGTCGTCCTTCTCGACCTTGTCGGTGCCGACCTTGAGCCGACGGGCGTTCGCCTCGACCTGCTGCCGGAGGAACTTCAGCAGTCCCGCCTCGAAGCCGGCCTGGTGCGAGCCGCCCTTGGGCGTCGCGATGATGTTGACGTAGCTGCGGAAGACCGTCTCGTAGCCGCTGCCCCAGCGCAGCGCGATGTCGACCTCGCACTCGCGCTCGAGCTCGGTGGCGACCATGGCACCGCCCTCGGTCAGCACGGGGACGGTCTCGGTGTAGCTCCCCCGGCCCGTCATGCGCCAGGTGTCGGTCACGGCCGTGTCGGGAGCCAGGAACTCGACGAACTCGCTGATGCCGCCGTCGAAGCGGAAGGTGCTCTCGGAGGGGAAGCCGCCGTCGGTCAGCGAGCCGGGCCGCTCGTCACGGATGCGCAGCGACAGGCCGGGGATGAGGAACGCCGTCTGGCGGGCC
This sequence comes from Frigoribacterium sp. NBH87, assembly GCF_014217665.1. Lineage (NCBI taxonomy): Bacteria > Bacillati > Actinomycetota > Actinomycetes > Micrococcales > Microbacteriaceae > Frigoribacterium > Frigoribacterium sp. NBH87. The sequence continues at coordinate 285,038 of NZ_CP043650.1, read as the reverse complement.
CGCCCGAACAGCTCGTCGGGCTGGAAGCTCGCGCCGCGGGTGAAGATCTGGCGGTCGGCCCAGTAGCGGATGCGCGTGCCCGTCACGCCCTTCTTCACCTTCCCGACCCGGCGCAGCACGCTGCCGGAGACGAACGGCGTGAAGGGCGCGTCGGGCGTCGGCTCGCCGGAGTCGTCGAACGTGCCGGGCTCCCCGCGGCGGAACGACATCGCCCAGGTGACGCCGTCGCGGTCGACCTCGACGTCGAGCCGCTCCGAGAGGGCGTTCACGACGGAGGCGCCGACGCCGTGCAGGCCGCCCGAGGAGGCGTACGAGCCACCGCCGAACTTGCCGCCGGCGTGCAGCTTGGTGAAGACCACCTCGACCCCCGTGAGGCCGGTCTTGGGCTCGATGTCGACGGGGATGCCGCGCGCGGTGTCGCGGACGGTGACGCTGTCGTCGGCGTGCAGGACGACGTCGATGGCGTCGCCGTGGCCGCCGAGCGCCTCGTCGACGGAGTTGTCGATGATCTCCCACAGGCAGTGCATCAGCCCGCGGGAGTCGGTCGACCCGATGTACATGCCGGGTCGCTTGCGCACCGCCTCGAGCCCCTCGAGGACGGAAAGGTGTCGAGCCGAGTAATCAGACGTGGCCAACGGGGATCTCCTGACGCTGAGCCGACCGCGTCGACCGGGGGATCCGGAGGCGGTGGGCTCGGACCATCTTAACGAGAGCCCCCGACACGGCCGGGTCGACACCCGCGAGGCCCCCGTCCGGGGCCGTTCCGCTACGCGCGGAGCGAAATCCCGCGCAATGTGCTCCGTGCTCGCCGCGCGCGTGTTTTGATGAGTGTCACCCACCCACAGCACCACCGTCAGGAGGAGCACCCCATGACTCAGATGGCCACCGACACCACCGCCGTCGACGAGCTCGGCTCCCGGTACCAGCTCAGCGCCGCAGACCGCTGCGACAGCTGCGGAGCCCAGGCCTACGTCCGCGCGACCATGGCCAGCGGCGAACTGCTCTTCTGCGCCCACCACGGCGCGAAGTTCAAGGACAAGCTGCAGCCCGACGCCGTCGAGTGGCTCGACGAGAGCGCCAAGCTCACGGCGAGCTGACCACCCACGACTCCCGGCCGGGCACGCCCCGGCCCGTGACGACGAAGGGCCCGTGCCACCCGGCACGGGCCCTTCGTCGTACGGTCGCCCGCGCTCGGGTCACATCGCCTTGAACGAGCGCTCCAGGTTGTCGCGGATGACGCGCTGTGAGGCCGCGGCGTACTCGTCGAGCTTCGCGTGCGCGGCCGACGGGTGGTACGAGATGCTCCGGCGCGTGAGCGCTGCCCGCAGCAGGCGGTCGCTCAGGGCCGGGTTGAGCGGGAGCAGGGGGCCCTTGAGCTGCGTGCCGAAGGAGGCGCCCCGCCGGATCCCCTCGGAGCGACCGTCACCGTTGCCGCCGCCGTGGACGACGGTGGCGAACGCCTCCGCGTCGGCGTCGAGCTCGACGTGCGCCGCGTGGTCCTCGAAGCCGAAGAGCGTCAGCGTGTCGCCGAGGTGCTCGGTCGTGACCTGGAAGTAGTTCGTGCGGCGCGGCGCGCCCCGACGGACGGTGCCGGGGAGGAAGCCGATGCCGGCCACCGTCTCGCCCTCCGTCGTCTGCACGCCGTGGCTGAGGAGCTCCATGCCGCCGCCCACCCCGACGACGGGGACGCCGGACGCGGCGAAGCCCTCCAGCGCGTCGCGGAGGCGCTGTGCGTCCTCGCTGACGGCGCGGACGCCCGAGAGCGGGCCGTGGCCGACGAGCACGACGTCGGCGACCGTGGGGACCGCGTCGCCGACCCGGTACTCGAGGACCTCGCTCTCGATGCCGGCCCGGCGGGCGCGCTCGACGAGGGCCGTCACGTTGCCCCGGTCGCCGCTGACGCCGAGCTGCTCGGGGTAGAGGTGGACGAGGCGGAGGGTGTCGCTGCTCACGCGGTCTTCTCCAGGTCGGGGTGGCCGAGGATGCGACGGGCCAGCATCATCTGCTCGTAGTTCGTCACGAAGTGCTTCGTGTGGTCGCTCGGCGAGGGCAGCCGGCGCATGAGCCGGATGGCCTTCGAGATGTCCTCCTCGATGACGTGCACGGGGATGCCGTCGTGCTCGAGACGGAGCGCGAGCTGCCAGGCCTTGGCACCGGCCAGCACGTCGACGTGGTCGAGGTGCGAGAAGTCGATGTCGTAGATCCACGAGATGTCGGGGGTGCCCTCGTCGATCGCCAGCATGACCTGCTCGACGTCCTGCGGCAGGGCGTCGAGGTTCAGCTGGAGGCTCGCGGCGTTCTTGAACATGATGAACTCCGCCTCGTCGGCGCCGAGCGACATGCGCTCGCCCCGCCCGTAAGCAGGCTTCATCGACTCGAACGCCCGGCTGACGGCGGCCGGGTCGACGGGTCGGCCGAGGACGACCGAGGCGGTCTGCAGCGCCGCCGCGGCGTCGACGGCGTAGTGCAGGCCACGGGCGGGCAGCCTGACCTCGACCGTGGTGCCGCCGACCGAGATGGTGGCTCGGTCGCCGGAGAGCGAGAGGACCTCGCTGTCGGCCGACCGCCCGCCGTCGGCCTCGCGGCTGAAGTCGTGGGCGTTCTGCAGGCCGTTGGGCGACGCCTCGACGACGTCGGGGGCCGCGCCGAAGCGGGTGACGATCTGACCCGGGCGTGCCTCGTAGGGCGCGAGGTGCTGGTCGTCGCGGTTCGTGACCACGGCGGTCGTCGCCAGCGCGGCCGTGTCGGTCATCATCGTGCCGACGCGCTCCGTCTCGAAGAAGCGGTAGAGCTGGTCGACCTGGACGTTGAGCATCAGCACCGTCGAGGGGTGCAGCGACCGGGTCAGCTCGACCGCGAAGGCCTCGTCGACCTCGATCACGCCGATGTCGTGCTTGACACGGCCGGTCACCGTCACCTCGCGCAGGAAGGCCGACGCGATGCCCTGGGGCAGGTTGGCCCCGGTCGGGTTGGTGAAGACCGAGAGGCCGTGGGCCCGCAGCGTCTCCGTCAGCATCATCGTCGTCGTCGACTTGCCGTTGGAGCCGAGCACGAAGACGACGCCCTGCTCGAACTGCGACGCGACGTGGCTGAGGAAGTCCGGTGCCAGCGTCAGGACGGTGCGGCCCGGGTAGGCCGAGCCGCCGCCGCGGAGCCGGGCCGCGGCACGGACCAGGCGCCCGGCCAGGACGGGGATGACGTACTTCACGGGTCTACTCGAGGTAGTCGCGGAGCGACTGCGACCGGGACGGGTGGCGGAGCTTGGCCATCGTCTTCGACTCGATCTGGCGGATGCGCTCGCGCGTCACGCCGAAGGTGTCGCCGATCTGGTCGAGCGTCTTCGGCATCCCGTCGCCGAGGCCGAAGCGCATGCGGATGACGCCCGCCTCGCGCTCGGAGAGGCTGTCGAGCAGCGACTCCAGCTGCTTCTGCAGCATGGTGAAGCCGACCGCGTCGGCCGGGACGACCGCCTCGGTGTCCTCGATGAGGTCGCCGAACTCGCTGTCGCCGTCCTCGCCGAGGGGCGTGTGCAGCGAGATGGGCTCGCGGCCGTACTTCTGGACCTCGACGACCTTCTCGGGCGTCATGTCCAGCTCACGGGAGAGCTCCTCGGGCGTGGGCTCGCGACCGAGGTCCTGCAGCATCTGCCGCTGCACGCGGGCCAGCTTGTTGATGACCTCGACCATGTGGACGGGGATGCGGATGGTGCGGGCCTGGTCGGCCATGGCGCGGGTGATGGCCTGGCGGATCCACCACGTCGCGTAGGTGCTGAACTTGAAGCCCTTCGTGTAGTCGAATTTCTCGACGGCACGGATCAGGCCCAGGTTGCCCTCCTGGATGAGGTCGAGGAACTGCATGCCGCGACCGGTGTAGCGCTTGGCGAGGCTCACGACGAGGCGGAGGTTCGCGCCGAGCAGGTGGCTCTTGGCCCGCTGCCCGTCGCGGGCGACCCAGCGGAGCTCGCGCTCGAGCTCCTTGCTGAGGCCCGTGCTGTGCGAGAGCTTGTCCTCCGCGAAGAGGCCGGCCTCGATGCGCATCGCCAGCTCGACCTCCTCGGCGGCGTTGAGGAGGGCGACCTTGCCGATCTGCTTCAGGTAGTCCTTGACGGGGTCGGCCGTCGCACCGGTGATGGTGGTCGAGTAGACCGGCATCTCGTCGTCGTCGTCCTGCGAGATGACGAGGGCACCGGTGGGCAGCACCTCAGGAGCCTTCGCGGGGGCGTCGCCCTCGGTCTCGTCGGCGGCGTCGGCCTCGGTGTCGGCGGGCACCTCGACGGGCTCGACCTCGGCCTCGTCGTCGGGGGCGTCGTCGCCGGCCGCCGCCTTCGTCGACTTCGCCGGAGCCTTCTTGGCCGGGGCCTTCTTCGCGGGGGCCTTACGGGCCGGGGCCTTCTTGGCGGGGGCCGCGGCGGCGGTCTCGGCCGCCTCCGTGGCCGGGGACACGAGCTCGGTCCCCTCGTCGGACACGGCCGGGGCGGCCGTGGTCGCCTTGCTGCGAGTAGCCATGCGAACACCTTTCGATCGTCGGTTGCGTCGGGGAGGCTGCGGCGCGGCGTCTCGACGTGTCGACCGGCGCCCTGACGTCGGTCGGCCTTGCTTCTGGGCGGACGGCCCGCGGGGCGGGCCGACCGGATCGGCCCTGGTGGCGGGCCGATGTCGCTGTGGTCTCGCACGCCACGGGGCGCGCGGGAGATGGTGCAGGATTTCGGGCAGTACGAGGACCCATGTCAAGTCCTCGCGGTGACGCGCCTCACGGCGGACGGTGTGCGAGGACACGAACGGGTCCTTCGACCATTATTGCACGGCCCGGGCGAGCCGTTCGACACGCAGGCGCCCCCGCGGTGCGCCCTCGGCGGACGCCCGTGCGTCAGGCGCCGCCTCGCCGCCGACGCCGCGCCTCGCGCCAGCGGCGGTCGAGCGCGACCCAGAGCGGAGCGACCTGGATCCCCTCCTCGAGGTGCAGGCGACGACGCGTGCCGCGGCGGGCGAGGAGGAGGCCGACCACCCCGCCGCCCACGACCACGTACTGCACCAGGAAGGCCACCCGGAAGGACTCGAACGCGAAGAGGTCGCTCGGCTGCCCGGACGCCACCCGTGCGGCGTCCATCTGGTCGAGGACGACGCCGATGAGGAACATCATGACGAAGCTCGCGAGGAAGCCCCCGACGTTGACCACCCCGTTCGCGACGCCGAGGCTGCGCAGGGGGTTGAACGTCCGGGCGAAGTCGAAGCCGATGATCGAGCCGGGCCCTCCCACGCCGAGGGCCACGACCAGGACGACCGCCAGCCACTGCGGGGGCACCCCGGGCCAGGCCAGCAGCACCGTCCAGACGACGCCGAGCACGGTGACGATGCCCAGCACGAGCGCCGAGCGGCGCAACGGGAAGCGCGCCATCAGGACGCCGAGCACCGGCCCGGCCACGACGCCCGACACGACGAGCACGGTGAGGAGGCCCGAGGCCTGTCCGCTCGTGAAGCCGAGCCCGCCCACGAGGAAGGGCACGCCCCAGAGGAGGGAGAAGACCGTGCCCGACGACTGCGTCACGAAGTGCGACCAGAAGCCGAGGCGGGTGCCCGGCCGCTTCACGCTCTCGCCGAGCTGCCGGCCCGCCTCGCGCCAGGTGAGCACGGCGCGGTCGCGGTCGCGGCCCTCCGGGGACTCGCTGACGACGGCGACGACGAGGACGACCGCGAGCACGGAGAGCGCCGCGGCGCTGAGGAAGGCGGGCGACCAGCCCGCGGAGTGCAGCACGAGCGACAGGGGCAGGGCCGAGAGCACCTGCCCGGCCTGGCCGATGTTGCCCGTCCACTGTGAGACCTGCGGCAGGATCGGCCCGCGGAACCAGGCCGGCAGGAGCCGCATCACCGAGATGAACGTCATCGCGTCGCCGGCCCCCACCAGCACCCGACCGACCACGGCCACGCCGATCACGGGCGGCGACAGGGCGACCACGCCCTGCCCCACTGCCAGGAGGACGCCGCCCGTCACGATCAGGGCCTTGGGCCCGACGCGGTCGAGCATGACGCCGACCGGGATCTGCAGCCCGGCGTAGACCGCGAGCTGCACGACGGCGAGCGTGGACAGGGTTGCGGCAGAGATGCCGAAGAGCTGCTGGGCCTCGACGCCCGAGACACCGAGGGAGGACCGCTGGAGCACGGCGACCACGTACGCGAGGACGGCGGTGCCCCAGACCAGCCAGGCACGCGCGGAGTTCACCCGACGAACCTACCCGACCCGCTCCTCCCCCGGCACGGAGCGGGCGTCAGCCCTCGTCGTCGGGGCGGCGCGTCGCGAGGAACTTCTCGAGCTCGGCCGCCAGGGCGTCGGCCGACGGGACCTGGCCGTCCTGGTCGGTGAGGGGCGACGGCAGGGGGTTGCCCTCCATGTACGTGTCGTGGCGCTCCTCCAGGGTCGTCACGAGCCGCGACAGCTCCTGGTTGCCGTGCACCTGCTCGTCGACCTACACGAGGAAGTCGCGCCCCTCGGTGCGGAGGCGGTCGGTCGGGAAGATCAGTCCGGTGGCCGCGCTGATGCTCGAGAGCGCGGTCACGGCCGCGTCGGGGAACTCGGTGTCGGCCAGGTAGTGCGGCACCAGGAGGACGAAGCCCGCCGTCGGGTGGCCGTCGTCGTGCAGCCGCTTCTCGATCAGGTGGAGGGCGTTGGCGGGCGCCTGCGTCACGGGCTTCCAGACGGAGAGGGTCTCGATGAGGTCGGCCCGGTTGCCGCTGACCGTGACCCCGAGCGGGCGGGTGTGCGGCACGGGCATGGGGATCGAGTGCACCCACGTCGTCGTCGACACGCGGTACCGCTCGACCAGGCCCACCACCGCCGCCGTGAAGCGCTGCCACTGGAAGTCGGGCTCGAACCCGGAGAGGAAGAGGAACGGCTGCCCCACGTCGTCCTGCACGAGGTGCAGCGACAGCGGGGAGGTCGTGATCTCGGCGACGTGGTCCTGGTCGAAGGTGAACACCGGACGGCGGGCCCGGTAGTCGAGGAGCTCGTCGGGGTCGAAGGTCGCGACGAGGGTGTGGTCGAGGGTGTCGAGCACGTACTGCCCGAGCTGGCTGACGGCGGAGCCCGCGTCGGCGAAGCCGGTGAGCCCCGCGACGAGCGGCAGGCCCTCGGGCACGTCGTGGGAGTCGGGGGCGAGGTCGTAGAGGCCGGCGGGGTCGTGCATGTGATCGAGCCTAGACACCCCGGGGTCGCCTCCCCGGCCGCCGGCGCGTGCCGAGAGCGAACAGCGCCGTCGGTAGCATCGACGTCATGACCGAGCTCAGCCTGTCCGCCGTCCGCACCTCCCCCGCCGAGACCACCGCCGACGTCCTCGTCGTGGGCGTCCTCAAGGGAGCCGACGGCCCCACCGTGACCGTGGAGCTCGAGGGCCTGCCGACCGACCTCGCAGTCCTCGGCGTGACCGGTGCCCGTGACCAGCTCGTCCGCGTGCCCGCCGTGGGCGTGGCCGCGACGGTCGTCGCCCTCGTGGGCCTCGGCGACGTCGTCGACGCGGAGTCCCTGCGCTACGCCGCCGGCTCGGCGGTCCGCCAGCTCACCGGCGTCGACCGCGTCGCCCTCGCCCTCCCCGTGGCCGACGACGACCAGGCCGCGGCCGTCCTCGAGGGCGCGGCCATCGCCTCCTGGGAGTTCGACTCCTTCCGCTCGGCCTCGGCCGGCGAGTCGCGGCGGCACGCGCGCGAGCTGGTGCTGGTCGCCGACCGTGACCTCGAGGAGTCGCTGGTGACGCGCGCCGCGGTCGTCGCGGAGGCCGTCCACACCGTCCGTGACCTCGCCATGACCCCGCCGCAGCAGATGTTCCCGCAGGCGCTGGCCGACGTGGCCGTCGCCCGGGCCGAGGGCCTGCCCCTGACCGTCACCGTCCTCGCGGAGGACGAGCTGCGCGCCGGCGGCTACGGCGGCATCCTCGGGGTCGGGCAGGGGTCGTCGCGCGGGCCTCGCCTGGTCAAGGTCGAGTACGCGCCCGAGGGCGCCGCCAAGCACCTCGCCCTCGTGGGCAAGGGCATCACCTACGACACCGGCGGGCTCTCGCTCAAGCCGGCCGGCAGCATGCTCGGGATGAAGGACGACATGACGGGCGCGGCCACGGTGCTCGCCGTCACCGTCGCGGCCGCTCGCCTCGCCCTCCCCGTCCGGCTCACGGCGTGGCTCTGCATCGCCGAGAACATGGTCAGCGGCACGTCGATCCGCCCGGACGACGTCCTGACGATCCGCGGCGGCACCACCGTCGAGGTGACCAACACCGACGCGGAGGGCCGCCTCGTCATGGCCGACGGCCTGGTCGCCGCGAGCGAGGAGATGCCCGACGCGGTCGTCGACGTCGCCACGCTCACGGGCGCCCAGGTCGTGGCCCTGGGCACGCGCACGGTCGGGGTGATGGGCAACGACGCGCTGGCCGACGAGGTCGTCGGCCTCGCGGGCCGTGTCGGCGAGACGTTCTGGCGGATGCCGCTGCCCGGCGAGCTGCGCGCCCGTCTCGACTCCGACGTCGCGGACCTCGTCAACGCGACCCCGGGCAACACCGCCGCCGGCATGCTCCTCGCCGGCGTGTTCCTCCAGGAGTTCGTCGGGCGCCGCGAGGACGGCAGCGTCCTCCCGTGGGTCCACCTCGACATCGCGGGGCCGTCGAACAACAAGGGAGGCGGCTACGGCTTCACGGCCAAGGGCTCGACCGGCGTCTCCGTCCGCACCCTGCTGGAGCTGGCAGCCGTCTTTTCGGTCGCGTAGTAGGGTCGGGGAGGCGGGAGAAACCCGCCGAGATCGGTCCCCCGGGCGACACCAGCCCCGCGCCCTGCAGAGCACCTGCCGGGCGCAGCTCCTGATGGAGCAGACGCTGGCGGGTGCGACGACGCCGTCACCGCGACGCCGCAGCACCTCAGCCCCGCGGGGTACCTCCGAACGCACGAGGGAGTTGCTGGGTGTCGGAACAGAATTTTGACCTGGTGGTGCTCGGCGGCGGCAGCGGCGGCTACGCCGCCGCGCTGCGGGCGACCGAGCTGGGGCTGAGCGTCGCGCTCGTCGAGAAGGACAAGGTCGGCGGCACCTGCCTCCACCGGGGCTGCATCCCGACCAAGGCCCTGCTGCACTCCGCCGAGGTGGCCGACGTCACGCGCGAGTCGGAGAAGTACGGCGTGCACACCGACTTCCACGGCATCGACATCGCCGCCGTGACCTCCTACCGGGAGGGCGTCGTGGCCAGCAAGTACAAGGGCCTGCAGGGCCTGCTCAAGGCCCGCAAGATCACGACCGTCGAGGGCGAGGGGCGCCTCACCTCGCCCACCACCGTCCAGGTCGGCGACGTGACCCTCACGGGCAAGAACGTCGTGCTGGCGACCGGGTCGTACTCACGGAGCCTGCCCGGCCTCGAGATCGGCGGCCGTGTCATCACCAGCGAGCAGGCGCTCGCCCTCGACCACGTCCCGTCGCGCGTCGCCATCCTGGGCGGCGGGGTGATCGGCGTCGAGTTCGCGAGCGTCTGGAAGTCGTTCGGCGCCGAGGTCGACATCATCGAGGCCCTGCCGCACCTCGTCCCGAACGAGGAGGAGTCGATCTCGAAGCAGTTCGAGCGCGCCTTCCGGAAGCGCGGCATCGGCTTCTCGCTCGGGGTCCGCTTCCAGAGCGTCACCCAGAGCGACGACGGCGTCGTCGTCACCCTGGAGGACGGCAAGACCTTCGAGGCCGACATCCTGCTGGTCGCCGTGGGCCGCGGCCCCTCGACCGCGGGCCTCGGCTACGAGGAGGTGGGCCTGACCATGGACCGCGGCTTCGTCATCACGAACGAGCGCCTCGCGACGAGCGTCCCCGGCGTCTACGCCGTCGGCGACATCGTCCCCGGCCTCCAGCTCGCCCACCGCAGCTTCCAGCACGGGATCTTCGTCGCGGAGGAGATCGCGGGGCTCTCGCCCCAGGTCATCGACGACGTGAACATCCCCAAGGTCACCTACTCCGACCCCGAGGTCGCCTCCGTCGGCCTCTCCGAGGCCAAGGCCGTCGAGAAGCACGGCCGTGACGCCGTGGCGACCTACGACTACAACCTCGCGGGCAACGGCAAGAGCCACATCATCGGCACGAGCGGCTCGGTGAAGGTCGTCCGCGTCGTCGACGGCCCCGTCGTCGGCGTCCACATGATCGGCGCCCGCGTCGGCGAGCTCATCGGCGAGGCCCAGCTGACGGTCAACTGGGAGGCCTACCCGGAGGACGTCGCTCCCCTGGTCCACGCCCACCCCACCCAGAACGAGGCGCTCGGCGAGGCCATGCTGGCCCTGGCGGGCAAGCCCCTCCACGCGATGTAGCACCACCCACCACTGCACCGCACCGCACCGCACACACAGGCACATGATGTCGTCAAAGGAGTTCCACGCATGAGCGAATCCGTCAACCTCCCGGCACTCGGGGAGAGTGTCACCGAGGGCACGGTCACCCGATGGTTGAAGAACGTCGGCGACCGGGTCGAGGTCGACGAGCCCCTGCTCGAGGTCTCGACCGACAAGGTCGACACCGAGATCCCGTCGCCGGTCGCCGGCGTCGTCGAGGAGATCCTCGTCCAGGAGGACGAGACGGTCGAGGTCGGCACGGCGCTGGTGCGCATCGGTGACGGCAGCGGCTCCTCCGACGGCGGCTCCGCCCCCGAGTCGGCGCCCGCCGAGGCCGAGCAGCAGCCCGAGCCCGAGTCGGAGACGGAGGAGACCGTCGTCTCGTCGTCGAACGCTCCCGCTCCTGGCGAGGAGGCCCCCGCGGCTCCCCTCGCCCCGGCGGACGAGGTCGACCCGGCGCCCGCCGCGTCGGACGACGCGCCCGCCCAGCCGGGGGCGACCGATGCGTCGGCTCCCGTCCCCGCACCCTCCGCCCCGGTGGCCGCTCCCGCCGCCGTGCCGGCCGCGGTGCCCGCCGCCGCCCCGGCTCCGGCAGCGCCGGCGGCCAGCCCCGCGCCGGCCGCCGCCCCGTCGGCCGCTCCCGCCGCCGAGTCCGCCTCGGCCTCGGCCTCGAGCAGCTCCGCTCCGACGGGCTACGTCACCCCCCTCGTGCGCAAGCTCGCCAACGAGAAGGGCGTCGACATCAGCACGCTCAGCGGCAGCGGCGTCGGCGGACGCATCCGCAAGGAGGACGTGCTCGCCGCCGCCGAGGCCGCCTCGGCCGCGGCCGCGGCGTCGGCCCCGGCGTCGTCGGGCGCCGCGGCTCCCGCCCCCGTCGAGGTCTCGCCGCTCCGCGGCACGACCGTCCCGATGACCCGCCTCCGCAAGGTCGTCGCCGAGCGCGCCGTCCAGTCGATGCAGGCGATGGCCCAGCTCACCAGCGTGGTCGAGGTCGACGTGACCGCCGTGGCCTCCTTCCGGGACGCCCACAAGGCCGAGTTCCTGGAGAAGACCGGCAACAAGCTGTCGTTCCTCCCGTTCTTCACCCTCGCGGCGGCGGAGGCCCTCAAGGCCCACCCGAAGCTCAACGCGACCGTCGACGGCGACTCGATCGTCTACCCGGACCACGAGAACGTCAGCATGGCCGTCGACACGGAGCGCGGCCTGCTCACGCCCGTCATCAAGAACGCCTCGGAGCTCGACCTGGCCGGCATCGCCGCCCAGATCGCCGACCTCGCCCAGCGGACGCGCGACAACAAGCTGAAGCCCGACGAGCTCGCCGGCGGCACCTTCACGGTCACGAACACGGGGTCGCGCGGCGCGCTGTTCGACACCCCGGTGGTGTTCCTGCCGCAGGTCGCCATCCTCGGCACCGGCATCGTGGTCAAGCGCCCCGTCGTCGTCAAGGCCGCCGGGGGCGAGGCCATCGCGGTCCGCTCCATGGTGTACCTCGCCCTGTCCTACGACCACCGCATCGTCGACGGCGCTGACGCCGCCCGCTTCCTCGTCGCGGTCAAGGACCGCCTCGAGGCGGGCGACTTCGCCTCCGTGCTCGGCATCTAGCCCGGTCGCCCGTCACCGGCGGGCGACCACCTCGCGGAGCCGCCAACCGGCCTCGGTCCTGACCACCAGGACCGAGGCCGGTTCGTCGTCGGCCCCGCGGGCGTCGAGGAGCACCGTCTCGCCCAGTCGCTGCACCTCGCCGTCGACCGCCGTCGGGACGAGTGCCCCTCCCGCCGCCCCGGGGTCGTCCAGCAGCTGCGCGTCTCGCGCCGCGACCGGTGAGCCCGGCTGGTCGACGGCCGCGAGGCACGAGGGCGTGACATCGGCGAGACAGCGTTCCCGAGCCTCAAGGAGCACCCGGGCCGCGGCGACGGCGTCCTCCCCCGTGGTCACGACGTCGTCGTCGCCCGGGGTCGGCCGCTCGCCACCCCGGGAGGTCGTCGGCGGCTGCCCGGGAGGAGACGTCGCACCGGCATCACCGCCATCACCGGCGTCCGCTGCCGGGGCGGGTGTCGGGGAGGGGCCGGCCGCGCCCCCGCCGTCCGTCGCGACGGCGGTGCCGCCGTCGACGGACCCTCCCGGTGCCGAGAGCAGGAGGGCGATCACGACCGACGCCGCCACGACGCCGCCCAGGAGCCAGAACCGGGGCCTCACCGCCGCGACGCGCGCCCGGACGGAGGTCTCGCGACGGGCGGCGAGCCAGTCGAGGGCCGCGTCGACCACGGCCGCCTCCGGCAGCGCGGCCGCCCACGCGGGGCGCGGCGGACCCGCCAGGGCGGACCAGTCGACCTCGTCGCCCCGGGTCGCGTCGTCCGTCTCCGCCACCGCCGCCGACGGCAGCGGCAGCGGGGCCGCGAGGTCGTGCACGGCCTCCACGACGGCGTCGAGGTCGTCCGCTGCCGTCAGGGCCGTGAGCAGGGGCGACGAGCCCTCCTCGAGGTGCCCCGCCACGAGCTCGACGAGACCCCGCGAGGCGGCGGCCGCCGACGCACGGGCCGTCGCGACGTCCGTCGTCGCACCCGCCGTGCGCAGGCGCCGCAGCAGCGGTGCGCCGCGGTCGTCGAGGACCACGTCGCCGAGGTCGGGGCGGCCGACGAGCAGACCCGTCGCGGCCGCGCGCTCCAGCACCGCGAGGAGAGGCACCGCCAGGGTGACCAGCTCCCCCGGCGCCAGGGGCCCCCGGCCCGCGAGCCACGACGGGAGGGGGACGAGGTCGCCGTCGGGCACGACCACCACCAGGCGCCCGTCGGGCTCGTGCAGGACGTCGACGGCGGGCAGCAGGTGGGCGTGCCGCACCGGGGCGGCCCGGGCGAGCTCTGCCTGCACGCGCGCTCCGTGCGGGCCGGCCTGCGCCGGCCGCAGGAGGACGACCGGCAGCCCGTCCGGCCCCGTCGCGCGGAGGACCTCGAGGCCGTCGTGCTCGTCTCGGGCGTGGACGTCGTAGGGGCCGGTGCGGGAGCTGCTCACCCGGAGAGCGTGCCCGGTGCCGGGCCCGGCACCGCGACTCCCCGGGGTGCCCTGTGGACGGGCCCGCCCCGGGCGGAGGCCGGGAGGGCCGACCGGGCCGCCGTGCGCACGCCCGTCCCGTATCCTGGTCGACATGGCACGACGCTCCGAGAACCCGACCCCCAAGCCGCCCAAGGAACCGGGTCGGTTCAAGCAGATGTGGCAGGTCTTCCAGATGACCCGCCGCTACGACTCCCAGGCGCTGCCGCTGATGCTCGCGGCGCTGCTCGTGCCGGTGGTGCTCGGCGTCGTCGCGGCCCTGCTGCTCTCGGGCGGCAACGTGCTCGCGCTCGTGCTGTACATCATCGTCGGGCTCATGCTCGGCGTCCTCCTGCTGCTCATCGTCCTCGGGCGACGTGCCGAGAAGGCCGCGTACTCGCAGATCGAGGGCCAGCCGGGCGCCGTCGGCGCCGTCATGAAGAGCGGCCTCCGCCGCTCGTGGCGTGCAGCCGAGATGCCCGTCGCCGTGCAGGGCCGCACCCAGGCCGCGGTCTACCGGGCCGTGGGCAAGGGCGGCGTCGTCCTGATCGCCGAGGGCGCCGCGGCCCAGACCAAGAAGCTCGTCGACGAGGAGCGCCGCAAGGTAGCCCGCATCCTCCCGAACGTCGCCGTGACCGTGCTGCACGTCGGCCCCGACGCCGACGCCGTCCCGCTGCACAAGCTCGCCGGTCGCATGAACAAGGTCAAGTCGACCCTGAACCGCAACGAGGTGCTGGCGGTCAGCAACCGCCTCCAGTCGCTCGGCAAGAACGGCCTGCCCATCCCCAAGGGCGTCGACCCGTTCAAGGTCCGCTCCGGCCGACCGCGCTGACCGACTGCGCTGACCGACCGCCCCGCACGACGACGGCGCCGCTCCCCTCGGGGGCGGCGCCGTCGTCGTGTCGAGCTGGACCCACCGGACCGGGCGGGCCCGCGCGGTCGGCGTCAGACGCGGACGAGCACCGTGCCGGCGATGCGGTCGTGGAGGCCGCGCTGGTCGAGGTCCCACACCACGGCGGGGACGACGAGGGCGACCAGGAGCGTGCGGACCAGCGGGCGCCAGAGGCCGACCGCTCCCCCTCGCATCGGCATGAGGCGCATGCCCAGGGCGAGGTGGCCCGGCGTGCCCCCGAGGGTGACGAGGAAGAGCACCTGCACGACGACGAAGACGGCCGTGATGGCGAGGCCCTCACCGCCGAAGAACGCGTACGCGACGACCGAGGCGAGGGCCCAGTCGATCACGAGGCCGCCCACCCGGCGCCCGAGGCGCGCGATCGACCGCGGCCCCTCGCGCGGCAGGCCGAGACGCTGGCCCGGCCACTCCTGGCGGCCGTCGGAGCCGCCCTGGCCGGAGGGCGCGGCGGGCTCGGACGGAGGTCGGCGGATGGAGTCGGGCATGGCGTCGAGCCTACCGACCGGCACATGCGTAACATGCCGGAAACACGAGGGACACCGCAGCGAAACCCCTCGCCCATACCGTCGTCAGTGGCTGCGTCCCGCTGGCCGATCCGTTCCACACCATTGGAGAGACATCTAGATGTTCACTGATTCTTCCGAGGTGCTGAAGTTCATCAAGGACACCGACGTCAAGTTCCTCGACATCCGGTTCACCGACCTCCCCGGCGTCCAGCAGCACTTCAACATCCCCGCCTCCACGGTCGACGAGGAGTTCTTCTCCGTCGGGCAGCTCTTCGACGGATCGTCCATCCGTGGCTTCGCCTCGATCCACGAGTCGGACATGCAGCTCATCCCCGACGTCACGACCGGCTACGTGGACCCCTTCCGGGCCGAGCGCACGCTCATCCTGGTCTTCGACATCTTCAACCCGCGGAACGGCGAGCTCTACAGCCGCGACCCCCGCCAGGTCGCCAAGAAGGCCGAGAAGTACCTCGCCTCGACCGGCATCGCCGACACGGCGTTCTTCGCGCCCGAGGCCGAGTTCTACATCTTCGACGACGTCCGCTACGAGGTCACGCAGAACGCGAGCTTCTACAGCGTCGACTCCGAGGAGGGCGCCTGGAACACCGGTCGCGTCGAGGAGGGCGGCAACCTCGCCAACAAGACGGCCTACAAGGGCGGCTACTTCCCCGTCAGCCCCGTCGACAAGACGGCCGACCTCCGCGACGACATCAGCCTCAAGCTGATCGACTCCGGCCTCGAGCTCGAGCGCGCGCACCACGAGGTGGGCACGGGCGGCCAGCAGGAGATCAACTACAAGTTCGACACGATGGTCCACGCGGCGGACGACATCCTGAAGTTCAAGTACATCGTCAAGAACACCGCCGAGCAGTGGGGCAAGGTCGCGACCTTCATGCCCAAGCCGCTCTTCGGCGACAACGGGTCGGGCATGCACACCCACCAGTCGCTCTGGAGCGACGGCAAGCCCCTCTTCTACGACGAGAACGGCTACGGCGGTCTCTCCGACGTCGCGCGCTGGTACATCGGCGGCCTACTCAAGCACGCTCCGGCGGTGCTCGCCTTCACCAACCCGTCGATCAACTCTTACCACCGCCTGATCCCCGGCTTCGAGGCCCCCGTCAACCTGGTCTACTCGGCCGGCAACCGGTCCGCGGCGATCCGCATCCCGATCACGGGCACGAACCCGAAGGCCAAGCGCATCGAGTTCCGCGTCCCCGACGCGGCCTCGAACCCGTACCTCGCGTTCGCCGCCCAGCTGATGGCGGGCCTCGACGGCATCCAGAACCGGATCGAGCCGCACGAGCCCGTCGACAAGGACCTCTACGAGCTGCCCCCGGAGGAGGCCAAGAACATCCCCCAGGTGCCCGCCTCGCTCGACGCGGCCCTGCTCGCGCTCGAGGCCGACCACGAGTTCCTCACCAAGGGCAACGTGTTCACCGAGGACCTCATCGAGACCTGGATCGCGTACAAGCGCGACAAGGAGATCCTGCCCATGGCGCAGCGTCCCCACCCGTTCGAGTTCGAGATGTACTTCGGCGTCTAGCTCACGAGCGTTCTCCGCGGAGGCCCGCACCCCCTGGGGTGCGGGCCTCCCGTCGTTCCCCAGCCCGTGTCGCCGCCCGGCGCACCGGCTGCGCGCACGCGGACGGGCCGCCCTCCCGGAGGAGGACGGCCCGTGATCGCCGTGCGGCGGCTGGCTCAGGCCGGGATCGCCACCGGCGACAGCGCCTGGCGACGCGCGGGGACACGACGGCTGCCGAGCGGCCGCACCTCCCAGCCGGCGCTCGCCCAGACCCCGGCGTCGAGCGCGTTCCGGGCGTCGATCACGACGGGGTTGGCGGCCAGCTGCGCGAGGGGCAGCGGCTCGGCCCCGACGAACTCGGGCCACTCGGTCAGCAGGAGGACGGCGTCGGCGTCGGTCACCGCCTCCTCGATGCTGTCCGCGAACGACAGCGTGGGGAAGCTGCGCTGGGCCGTCTGCGTCGCCTCGGGGTCGACGACGAGCACCTGCGCACCGCGCAGGTGCAGCGCCGCGGCGACGTTGAGGGCGGGCGAGTCGCGGACGTCGTCGGTGTGCGGCTTGAAGGCCGCGCCGAGGACGGCGATCCGGCGGTTGAGCACGGAGCCGCCGCAGGCGTCGATGGCCTGGTCGATGACGCGCTGGCGCTGGGCCATGTTGATCTCGTCGACCTGCTGCATCAGACCCACCGCGCGATGGGCGCCGAGCTCGTTGGCCCGGAACATGAGGGCGCGGATGTCCTTGGGCAAGCAGCCCCCGCCGAAGCCGAGGCCGGCGTTGAGGAACTTGCGGCCGATGCGGTCGTCGAAGCCCAGCGCGTCGGCGAGCGTCGACACGTCGGCGCCGGCGGCCTCGCAGAGCTCGGAGATCGCGTTGATGAACGAGATCTTCGTCGCGAGGAAGGCGTTGGCGCTGACCTTCACCAGCTCGGCCGTCGGCAGGTCGCACGAGATGACCGGCGTGCCGGTCGAGATGGGCTCGGCGTAGACGGCCCGCAGCACGGCCTCCGAGCGGCTGTCGGTGCCCCCGAAGACGATGCGGTCGGGGCGCAGGGTGTCCTCGACGGCGTGGCCCTCGCGGAGGAACTCGGGGTTCCAGACGACGTCGGCCGAGATGCCGGCGGGCAGGACGCCCGCGACGATCTCTCGGAGCCGCGCCGCCGTGCCCACGGGCACGGTCGACTTGCCGACGATGAGGCCGTCGTGGCTCAGCGAGCGGGCCACGGCCCGGGTCGCCTCCTCCACGTAGGTCAGGTTCGCCGCGTGGCTCCCCCGCCGCTGGGGCGTGCCCACGCAGATGAAGTGGACGTCGCTGAGGGCGACGGCCTCGGCGAGGTCGGTCGTGAACACCAGCCGGCCGGAGTCGACGTGCTTGACGATCAGCTCGGGCAGGCCGGGCTCGAAGAACGGGACGCGCCCCTGGGCCAGCGCCTCCACCTTCGAAGGGTCGGTGTCGACGCCGATCACGTCGAAGCCCATCTCCGCCATGGCGGCCGCGTGGGTGGCGCCGAGGTAGCCGGTGCCGATGACGCTGATGCGCGGCCGGGCCGAGTCGGCGGAGGTGACGGGGGCGTCGCTGTCGAAGGGGGTGAGGTCGTCGGTCATGATGCGCTCCTGAGGATGGTGGGGGCTGCAGGGAGGGAGGAGGGACGGGCGGGGCCGGTCACGGGAGGGTCCGGAGGTCGAAGCCCGTGTCGCGCCGGGCGATGCCCTCACGGAAGGCCGTGATCGAGTCCTGTCGGGAGACGATCCGCCAGTCGTTGGTCAGGTACGACCCGGACGCGACGGTGGTCGCCGTGAGGTTGAACCAGGCGAAGCCGACGATGTCGTCGTTCGTCGGGTCGGCCAGGGTGTCGAACAGCGAGTCGATCCAGCGCGGCTTCTGGGCGGCCTTCGTCGTGCCCAGCTCGGCCGCGCCGATCTCGGCGAGGACGATCGGCTTGTCGGTGATGGCCCGCAGGTAGCCGAGGGTCTTGCCGAAGGTGCCGTCGAAGTCGCCGGTCTGCGGCGTCTCGGCGTTGCTGCGGAGGTAGCCGGTCATGCCGACCCAGTCGACGTAGTCGTCGCCGGGGTACAGGCTCGCGGTGTACTCGAGCGTGCGGTTCTTGGTCGGCACGCCCTCCACGCGGGTGGGAGCCCAGACCCAGGCGACGAGGTCGTTCGCCCCCTCGCGCTCGAAGACGTCGTGCACGTGGCGCCACATCTCTCGGTACTGGCCGGGAGTGTTGTTGTTGACGCCCTCGTCCCACGGGTACCAGTTGCCGTTCATCTCGTGGTCGAGACGGATGGCGAGGGGCAGCCCGGTGGTCTTGATGTCCTGGGCGTACTTCGTCAGGTACGCGTCGAACTCGCCGTCGATGATCTTGCCGAGCTCGTAGTCGGGGTCGACGACCTGGTCGTTGGCCGCCTTCAGCGGGCGCGACTCCCAGGTGAGGAAGGGCAGGTCGCCCTTGGCCCACGCCCGGGTGACCGCGTTCGGGTCGAAGTCCTGGTCCCAGCCCTGGAAGTACCCCGCCATGTTCGGCTGAGCGCCGACCTTGCTGCTGACGTCGTCGAACTCGGACCAGCTGAAGGGCGACTGCGTCGTGTAGAGGCCGAAGTAGCGCGACTCGGGCTGGATGATGCTCGCCAGCGACGGCGCCGTGACGGGCTGGGGGGGCCGCCGGGGTCCCGCTGCCGGTGCCGGAGCCCGAGCCGCTGCCGTTGCCGGAGCCCTTGCCCCCCGATCCCGTGGCGCCCTTGGCGCCCGAGAAGGCGGCGGCGCCGCCGGACCCGCCGGCTGCCGACCCTGCGGCCGTCGATCCGCCGTCGGCCGCGGCCTGCGCCTGGTCGAGGGCGCTCTGCGCCGAGGCGAGCTTCGCCTGCGCCGCGGTCAGCTGCCCCTCGGAGGTCCAGGCCTGCTGCTGCACGTCGGCCAGGGCCGTCTTGCTGTCGGCCAGCTGCGCCTTCGCGCTCACCAGCTGGTCGAGCAAGGCCGACCGGTCGGCCTTCAGCTCGGCGACGTCGGACGGCGAGGCGCCCACGGCGGTCTGCACCGCGCTGCGCACGGCGTTGTCGGACGGGGATATCCAGATCAGCCACGAGATCATGGCGAGCAGGACGACGACGGCGGTGGCGCCGAGGCCCGTGCGGCGGGCGTTGCCGTGGGACTGCGCCCACCAGGCTCCCGACTGCACGTGCGCCGGGGCGACGAACTTCTGTGCGGACTCAGACAATGAAGAGCACCTCCAGGGCGAGGATGACGGCACCGATCAGGTACGGGAAGCCGGCTTTGGGGTTGAGGCGACGACGGGGAGGCGCGGCCACGCGGGCCGGGGAGGTCGCCTCCGCCAGCGCGGTCGCCGTGCTGGTCGTGACGGCGTCGCCGGGGCGGGCGTCCACGGCCGTCTCCGCGCGGTGGCTGCGCACCATGACCGCGCCGCGGTCACCGTCGCGCACCGTGGTGGAGTCGCCGGTCGGGCCGGCCGTCGAGGTGGACGGTCCGAAGTCGAACAGGGTGTCGACGCCGGGGTCGGCCTCGCCCCGGAACTCGCGCTCCAGCACGTCGAGGGAGTCGTCGGCCCCCACGGACTGGACCTGGGCCTGCACGGCGTCGTCCGCCGCGCCTCCCCCGTAGGCACCGGCACGGGTGCCCCAGCCGCTCGCGTGGCCCATGCGGAAGAAGCCGATGACGCGGATGGGCATCAGGAAGAACGTCGACACGATGATGAAGACGGGCAGGCGGAAGAAGTCCGAGGGCTTCTCGGCGAGGTGGCGCATCTGGCGGATCGCCATGCTCAGCACGGAGGAGAGCACCATCAGCACGATGATGCTGATGAGCCCGGTCGAGACGCCGTACTCGGCGAGGATGCCGCGGTAGAGGTTGACGCCCTGGCCGGTGATGCCGCGGTAGACCCAGCCGCCGATGACGCCCATGAGCATGAACGGCAGGATGATGTCCATCGCGAAGAAGAAGGCGAGCATCGGGGCGTGGCCGAGCATCCACGGCATCATCCGGAAGGTGTTGTACTGGCTGCCGCGGGCCCAGCGGAGCTGCTGCTTGAAGAGCTTCTTCACCTGGAGGGGCGCGTCGGTGTAGACGAGGCTCGTGTGCTGGTAGACGGTGCGGTAGCCCTCCTTGAGCGTGAGGTTCGTCAGGGTGCGGTCGTCGCTCACCTCGAGGAAGACGCCCATGAACTTCTCGGTCATGAACTTGTCCATGACCCGCTCGAGGATGACGCGGCGGAAGGCGATGGTGCGGCCGGGGAGGCAGCCGATCTGGCCGAGCACGCTCTGGGCGGGCATCGAGTACAGGGCCCGCGAGTTCTCGAGCCAGTCCGCCCAGCGGGTGATCCAGCTGCGCTCGGGCTCGAGGATGCGCTGACGGGTGGTGACGCCGCCGACGTTGGCCTCGGAGAAGGGGCGGACGAGCTCGGAGAGCGTGCCCGGCGTCCACACCGTGTCGGAGTCGACGAGCACCGTGATGTCGCCGCGGCTCAGCTCGGTGCCGATCATGACGGCGTTGCGCTTGCCGGGGATCGGCGTGTGCACCCACCGCACGAGGGGCGCGTACTCGTCGCAGACCGCGGCGAGGTCGGGGTTCGGGGCGCCGTTGATGACGACGATGATCTCGCCGGGCGCCTGCTCGACCATGCGGCCGATGACGTCGCGGAAGAGGTCGAGGGGCTCGTCGACCACGGGGACGACGACGCTGGTCGTCCCGGTGAACTCGCCCGTCGAGGGGCGGTAGCGGCGGGAGAGGACAACCTTGACGATCCACAGGACCCAGATGAGGGCCGAGTACACCGCGAACAGGTAGACCTCGGGGTAGCCGCCCGCCATGGAACGGATCTGAAGGATGAAAGTCAACACGATGGCCGCCTCGGAAGATGGGGGAACAGGGGGTGGCGTCCGCGTCGTCGGGGAACCTGGGTGTCGGGTGAGGCAATCTTCAGTCACCCTGCGGGTGCTCACAAGCCGTCACCTCTTCGGGGGCGTGCTCTCACCCCGTGGGGTACGGCACTTGTCCTCCCTCTGGTGTCAGGCGAAATGCCGACACCGGTCAGCGACACGGCTGGTGCCCCCTGAACGACGGCCGTCGCCTCCCTCAGGGCTCGATGAGAGCCCGCCTCACGATCGGCGACAAGCCCCCTGGACAGGGTTTTCTACCGGGTGGACTGAAGCACCGAGAGCGAGCACCCGTGAACCTGAGAAGGACCTGTCAGACACAGGCCGTGCTCCTGTCGGCCACGAGCCCGAAACACGCCGGTCATCTCGGTCGGGGTACATCGGGTGATATCGGGGTACGCAGCGATCACCCGCGACGAATTCGTGCCTCACCCGCCGAGATCTGCATCCCGGGCGTGTCGTGCCTCAGCCCGTGGGGGTGGGAGCCTCGTCGAGGCCGTAGAAGCCCCGCTCGAAGACGGCCCGGGCTCGTCGGGTGGCGGCGAGGTAGTCCTCCTCGAGCCGAGTCGCCGAGCCGGGCGGGTACTCCATCAGCCGCGCCACGCCCTCGAGCTGACGACGGTCGGTCGGCAGGACGTCGGACGTCCGCGACGTCCAGAGGACGCCGGCCGAGCGCGCGCGGGAGGCGATCACCCAGGCGTCGTGCAGCTTGCGGGCGTCCTCCGCCGAGACCAGCCCGGCCTCCTCCGCCGCCGCCAGGGCGTCGAGCGTCGAGGTCGTGCGGAGGGCGGGCACGGCGTGGGCGTGCTGCAGCTGGAGCAGCTGCACGAACCACTCGACGTCGCTCAGCGACCCCCGCCCGAGCTTGAGGTGCCGGGACGGCTCGGCGCCGCGGGGCAGCCTCTCGGCCTCGACGCGCGCCTTGATGCGCTTGACCTCCCGCACCTCCTGCTCGGAGAGCTCCGCGGGGTACCTCACCGTGTCGGCGACGGCCGTGAAGTCACGGCGCAGCGCCTCGTCGCCGGCCACGGCGCGGGCCCGCAGCAGCGACTGCGCCTCCCACGTGAGCGACCACCGGTCGTAGTAGGCCCGGTAGGAGGTCAACGACCGCACCACGGGCCCGCTGCTGCCCTCCGGGCGCAGGCCGGCGTCGAGGTCGAGGGGCACGAGGGAGTCGGCGGTCAGGCGGTTCAGCTCCGCCACGACGCGGACGGCCCGGCGGTGCGCGGTCTCGTCGCCGTCCGGGGCCCGGTAGACGTAGAGCACGTCCGCGTCCGAGCCGAAGCCGAGCTCCCGGCCTCCGTAGCGCCCCATGGCCACGACGGCGAACTCGATGTCGCCCGCGTCGCGCCGCGCGAGGGCGAGCGCGCCCGTGATGGCGGCCGTGGTCACGTCGGTGAGGCCGGCCGCCAGCTCGTCGATCGTCATCAGGCCGAGGATGCCGCCGATGGCGAGGCGGAGGACCTCGCGTCGGCGGGCGTTCCTCAGGACCGCGGCCCCCGCCTCCGGGGTGTCGTGGCGGGCCAGGGTCGCGTGCGTCTCGTCGAGCAGGCTGGGGAGGCTGCGCGGGCGCAGCTCGTCGTCGTTCTCGAACCAGACCGCGGCCTCGGGGGTGCGCTCGAGGAGGTCCGCCACGAAGCGCGACGTCGACAGGACGGTGGTGAGCCGGTGCGCCGCCCCGGACGAGTCGCGGAGCATGCGGAGGAACCAGTAGGACTCCCCCAGCCCGTCGCTGAGGCGACGGAAGGCGAGGAGGCCCAGGTCGGGGTCGGTCCCGTCGGCGAACCACTGCAGCATCGCCGGCAGGAGGTGGCGCTGGATGCTCGCGCGGCGGGAGACGCCGCCCGTGAGGGCCGCGATGTGCCCCAGCGCTCCCCGCGGGTCGGCGAAGCCGATGGCCGCGAGCCTCGCGGCGGCCTGGTCGGTGCTGAGCGCGAGCTCCTCCTCCGGCCGCGCCGCGACGGCGGAGAGCAGCGGGCGGTAGAAGAGGCGCTCGTGGAGGGTGCGCACCCGTCGCTTGACGCCCTGCCACGCCTCGACGAGCTCGCGCGCCGAGCCGGCCAGGCCGGTGCCGCGGGCGAGGGCGCGGAGGTCGTCGTCGTCGGTCGGCATGAGGTGCGTGCGGCGCAGGCGGGAGAGCTGGATGCGGTGCTCGAGCAGCCGGAGGACGCGGTAGTCGCGGTCGAACTCGGCCGCCTCGGCCCGCCCGACGTAGCCCCGGCGGGCGAGGGCCGACAGGGCCGCGAGGGTCGACCGCTCCCGGACGCCGTCGTCGGCCTGGCCGTGCACGAGCTGGAGCAGCTGGATCGTGAACTCGACGTCGCGGAGGCCCCCGGGGCCGAGCTTGAGCTGACGGTCGACCTCGTCGGCGGGGATGAGGTCGGTGACGCGCTCGCGCATCCGCTGCACCGACTCGACGAAGGCCTCGCGCGAGGCCGCCGACCACACGAAGGGCGCGATGCGCTCGACGTAGCGCTCACCCAGCTCGCGGTCGCCCGCGATCGGCCGGGCCTTCAGCAGGGCCTGGAACTCCCACCCGCGTGCCCAGCGGTCGTAGTACGCCACGTGCGAGTCGAGCGTGCGGACGAGCGCACCGTCCTTGCCCTCGGGGCGGAGGTTCGCGTCGACCTCCCAGAGCTCGGGCTCGATCGACAGATCGGAGACCACGCGCACGGCGTGGACCGCGAGGCGGGTGGCGATCTCGACGGCCCGGCCCGGCTCGAGCCCGTCGGCGCCCTCAGCGACGTACACGACGTCGACGTCGCTGAGGTAGTTGAGCTCGCGGGCGCCCGTCTTGCCCATGCCGATGACGGTGAAGCGCGTGCGGGCCACGTCGTCGGCGGGGAAGGGCACCTCGCGCCGGGCGACGTCGACGGCGGCCTCGAGGGCGGCGCCGGCGAGGTCGGCGAGGGCGGCGGCCACCTCGGGCAGGACGGCGACCGGGTCGGCCGACTCGAGGTCCCAGGCCGACAGCCGCAGGAGGTGGTGGCGGTACCGGCGACGGAGCGCGACCGCGGCGTCGTCGCCCACCAGCCCCGCGACGACGGCGAGGAGGTCGCCGACGTACTCCTCCGGTGAGGGAGGCGCGGTGAGGGGAACGAGGAGGCCCGCGAGTTCGTCCGGTCGTCGCGTCAGGAACTCCGCGAGGCCCGACGACGCCCCGAGGACGCGCACCAGGCGGGGGCCTGCTCCGCCGTCGAGGAGCCGGGAGACGGCGTCCGCGTCGCGCTCCACCAGCCGCTCAAGGTGCCGGAGCGCCGCGTCGGGGTCGGGAGCGCGGGCGAACGACGCGATCAGCGACTCCGCCCGGGGCTCCTCGGCGACCAGCCGCTCGATGCGGTCGCGGGCCTCCCGCAGCTCCGCGAAGCCCAGCCGGGCGAGCTCGGACAGGCCGGTGCTCGGACGGGTCATGACGGTCGGGCGCGCGCGGTGCGGCGCCGGCTAGAGGATCTCGAGGTTCGAGCGCAGTTCGTAGGGGGTGACCTGGGCCCGGTAGGCCTTCCACTCCTGGCGCTTGTTGAGCAGCACGTAGTTGAAGACCTGCTCGCCCAGCGTCTCGGCGACGAGCTCGCTGTCCTCCATGATCGAGAGGGCGTGGTCGAGGCTGGCGGGGAGCTGCTTGTAGCCCAGCGCACGGCGCTCGGCGTCGCTCATGCCCCAGACGTTGTCCTCCGCCTCGGTCGGCAGCTCGTAGCCCTCCTCGATGCCCTTGAGGCCGGCGGCCAGCATGAGCGAGAAGGCGAGGTACGGGTTCGCCGCCGAGTCGATCGCGCGGTACTCGACGCGGCTCGAGTTGCCCTTGTTCGGCTTGTAGAGCGGCACGCGCACGAGGGCGCTGCGGTTGTTGTGGCCCCACGTGACGAAGCTCGGGGCCTCGTCGCCGCCCCAGAGGCGCTTGTAGCTGTTCACGAACTGGTTCGTGACGGCCGTGATCTCGGGGGCGTGCTTGAGCAGGCCGGCGATGAACTGACGCCCGATGCGGGAGAGCTGGTACTCCGCGCCCGCCTCGTAGAAGGCGTTCGAGTCGCCCTCGAAGAGCGACATGTGGGTGTGCATGCCCGAGCCGGGGTGCTGGCTGAAGGGCTTCGGCATGAACGTCGCGTAGACGCCCTGCTCGATGGCCACCTCCTTGATGACCGTGCGGAAGGTCATGATGTTGTCGGCCGTCGTCAGCGCGTCGGCGTAGCGGAGGTCGATCTCGTTCTGGCCGGGGCCGGCCTCGTGGTGGCTGAACTCCACCGAGATGCCCAGGTCTTCGAGCATGCGCACCGAGCGACGACGGAAGTCGTGGGCGGTGCCGCCGGGCACGTTGTCGAAGTAGCCGGCGGAGTCGACCGGCTGGGGGCCCTCCGGGCCGTGCTGGGCGCTCTTGAGGAGGTAGAACTCGACCTCGGGGTGCGTGTAGAAGGTGAAGCCCCGGTCGCCGGCGCGGGCGAGCGTGCGCTTCAGCACGTTGCGGGGGTCGGCGACGGCCGGCTGCCCGTCGGGCGTCGTGATGTCGCAGAACATGCGGGCCGTCGGGTCGATCTCGCCCCGCCAGGGCAGGATCTGGAACGTCGTCGGGTCGGGCTGCGCCAGGACGTCGGCCTCGTAGGAGCGGGTCAGCCCCTCGATCGCCGAGCCGTCGAAGCCGATCCCCTCGGCGAACGCCCCCTCGACCTCGGCCGGCGCGATGGCTACCGACTTGAGGGTGCCGATCACGTCGGTGAACCAGAGGCGGATGAACTTGATGCCCCGCTCTTCGATGGTCCGAAGAACGAAGTCTGTCTGCTTGTCCATTCACGGCCTTTCTGCTCGACGACCAGGCTAGTGGACGGGACGTGCGCCGCGGGGGCGCGGGCCCGGTCAGTCGTCGGCGGCGTCCTCGGCGTCGAGGCGGGCGTTGCGCTCCCTGATGGTCTGGATCGCGCGCTCCGCCTCCTCACGGGTGGCGTAGGGGCCGGCGCGGTCGACGGCCGGCGAGACCTTGCCCTCCTCGACCTCGTGGGTGGTGATGTTGTACCAGTACTCGGGTGCCATGGCAGCAGGCTACCTCCGGGGCCCGGCCCCGGGGCCGCCGGGCGCCCACCGGGTGCGCCCCGCGGACGACGTCTCCCCCTAAGGTGGACGACATGCCTCGGGACTCCCACGGACACCTGACCCCGGGCCGGATCTCAGCGCAGCGTCCGGTCCCCGCGTCGATCCCTCGACCGGAGTACGTGGGCAAGGCCGGTCCTGCGCCCTACACGGGCGGCGACGTGTACGACGCCCCGACCGTCGAGCTCATCCGCGAGAGCGGCCGGATCGCCTCGCAGGCCATCGACGCCGTCGAGGCGGCCCTCCGCCCCGGCGTCACCACCGACGAGCTCGACCGCGTCGCCCACGAGTTCCTCGTCGCCCACGGCGCCTACCCCTCGACCCTGGGCTACCGCGGCTTCCCGAAGTCGATCTGCACCTCGCTCAACGAGGTGATCTGCCACGGCATCCCCGACGACACGACCCTCGTCGAGGGCGACCTGCTCAACGTCGACGTCACCGCGTTCAAGGACGGCGTCCACGGCGACCTCAACCGCACGATGATCGTCGGCGAGGCGCCCCAGGCCACGGTCGACCTCGTCGACCGGACGCGAGAGGCCCTGCGTCGGGGAATCAAGGCCGTCGCGCCGGGCCGGCAGGTGAACGTCATCGGCCGCGCGATCGAGTCCTACGCCGCGCGCTTCGGCTACGGCGTCGTCCGCGACTACACCGGCCACGGCGTGGGCCGTGCGTTCCACTCCGGCCTGGTCATCCCGCACTACGACGCCCCGCAGTACGACGACGTCATGACCCCCGGCATGGTCTTCACCATCGAGCCGATGCTGACGCTCGGCGGCGTCGAGGCCGACATCTGGCCCGACGACTGGACGGTCACGACCCGCGACCGGTCGCTCACGGCGCAGTTCGAGCACACCCTCGTCGTCACCGAGCGCGGCGCCGACGTGCTCACCCTCAGCTGACCCCAACTCCGACACACTCCCCTAGGAAGGTTCCACCCGTGGCACAGAAGGCAGTGGGCATCGACATCGGCGGCACCGGCATCAAGGGGGCGATCGTCGACGTCGAGTCGGGCGAGCTGCTCACCGACCGCCTCAAGAAGCCGACCCCGGCCGGCGGCGAGCCCGACGACATCGTGGCCGTCGTGAAGCAGATCGTCGAGGAGCTCGGCGTCGACGACCTCGACGTGCCCGTCGGCGTCTGCTTCCCCGCCGCGATCATGGACGGCAAGACGCTGTCGGCCGCGAACGTGTCGAAGAAGTGGATCGACTTCGAGGCCGAGCGCCTCTTCGAGACCACCCTCGGGCGCGACATCCACTTCGTCAACGACGCCGACGCGGCGGGCTACGCCGAGACGCGCTACGGCGCGGCGAAGGGGGTCCCGGGGCTGGTGGTCATGACGACGCTGGGCACCGGGATCGGCACCGCGCTCATCAACGACGGCGTCCTCATCGTCAACGCCGAGCTCGGCCACCTCGAGATCGGCGGCAAGGACTACGAGACGAAGGCCTCGTTCGCCGCCAAGGAACGCGACGAGCTGAGCTGGAAGCACTGGGCCAAGCGCCTGCAGAAGTACTACTCGCACCTCGAGGCCCTGCTCTACCCGCGGCTCATCATCGTCGGCGGCGGCGTCTCGAAGCACCACCAGGAGTTCCTCCCCCTGCTCGACCTGCGGGCCGAGATCGTGCCGGCCGTGCTCCGCAACAACGCGGGCATCCTCGGCGCGGCGGCCCTCGCGGCGTCGTCGCGGCCCACGACCACGGTCTGAGCCGACGACGGCCCGGGGCGGCGACCGCCCGGGCCGACCGTCGTCACGACGTGACGGAGGCCCGGGTGCGGGAGGCGTGCCTCCTGCACCCGGGCCTCCTGTCGGTCTGGGGCGGATGGGCCGGCTGATACGCCGGGTTCTGTCCCGGTGCCGAGGCACCATGGACGGCCATCTATCTCGGGACTACGTTGCCGCAGCCCTCCAGCGGTCTACCCGAGGACTCGGCGAGCCACCTCGACGTCCTCTGTCTGACCTTGCTCCGGGCGAGGTTTGCCTAGCCGGTCGGTCACCCGAACCGCTGGTGGTCTCTTACACCACCGTTTCACCCTCACCGCGGCCCCGTCTCACGACGTGACCGAGGCGGTCTGCTCTCTGTTGCACTGTCTCGCGGGTCGCCCCGGGTGGGTGTTGCCCACCGCCCTGCTCTGTGGAGCCCGGACGTTCCTCGGCGGTCGGGAGCGAGCCCCCGACCGACGCGACCGTCTTGCCGACCCATCCGCCCTGCCACTGTAGCGCGCGCCGGCGGGGCGCCGAGCCGGTGCCGGCCCCCGTGCCCCGGAGAGGCCTAGATCCCGGACTCGTTCGTGCGCACGAGGACGGCGTTGCTGTCGGGGCAGAGCACGACGTCGTACGCGCTGGCGGAGCGCACGGCGGCCAGGTCGCTGCCGGTCAGGGTGACCCCGCTGGCGCTCGAGACGCCGCCGCGCAGGAGGGAGGCACCGATGCCGTACCGGCGACGCTGCGTCTCGTAGAGGTCGAGCAGGTCGGCCGGCACCTTCTCGGCGAGCGTGGCGCGGTCGGCCTCGACCTGACGGCGCTCGATCTCGAGCTCGCCGAGCTTGGCGTCGCGCGTGCTCCGGGCGTCGGCCCGGCGGACCTCGAGCTGGTCGAGCTCCTCGTGGGTGACCGTGGCGACGGCGCCGAGGCTCTCGACGCGCTCCATCACCTCGAGCTGCATGTCCTCCAGGTCGGAGCCCCGCTTCGCGAGGGCGGCTAGCTCCGCCTCGAGCGCCTGGACGTCCTTGACGGACGAGGTGCTCGCGAGCCGCTGCCGGTCGCGGGCGACGCGGGCCTCGACGACCGCCACGTCGGACTCGACGCGGCGGAGCTCGGCCTGCGCGTCCTCCCAGGCGCCCTGCTCCGACGCCATGCGGCTGCGGAGGCGGTGGGCGTCGCCGTCGACCGTCGCGAGGACGGCGATCTCGGGGAGGTTCGCGGCACGGTGCGCGAGCTGCTGCAGGGTGGTGTCGAGCTTCTGGAGGTCGAGCAGCAGGGCCTGGTCGGCAGGGCTGGCTTGCAACGGCACGGGGACTTCTTTCGTCAGGGGCGGAACGGGGCGGGCGGCGGGGCGCCCGGGCGGGTCGGCGGCGGCTACTGCACGACCGCGAAGTCCCAGGGGTCGGTGCGGAGGTCGCTCAGGGTGACCTCGACGTCGTCGAGCTCGCGTCGGAGCTGCTCGGCGGCGGTGTCGAGCCAGAGCCACTCGCTCGCCCAGTGCGACACGTCGACGAGGGCGGGCCCGTGGCCGAGGCGCATCAGGTCGCGGGCGTCGGAGGCGGGGTGGTGCCGGAGGTCGCTCGTGACGTAGACGTCGGCGGCCCGCACGGCGGGGTGGTCGAGCAGCGAGTCGCCGGCGCCCGCGCAGAGCGCCACGGTCTCGACGACGCGGTCGGCGTCTCCGGCCACCCGGACTCCGGAGGCCGTGGGCGGCAGCACGTCGCCGAGCTGGCGGGCGAGCGCGACGAGGCTGGTCGGGCGCGGGAGGCGCCCGACGACGCCGAGCCCGGTGCCCGGGAGGGCGCCCGCCGTGATCGGCGACTGGTCGACGAGGCCGAGCTGGTGGGCCAGCACCCGCGAGGTGCCGGTGGGCACGACGTCGGCGTTGGTGTGCGCCGCGAGGAGGGCGCACCCGGCCCGCTGCAGCCGGGCCACGACGGCGCCCTTGGTCGTGTCGCCCGCCAGCGTCGTCACGCCGCGGAAGAGCAGGGGGTGGTGCGTCAGGAGGAGGTCGGCGCCCAGGGCGACGGCCTCGTCGACGGTGTCGAGCACCGCGTCGACCGCCAGGTGCACGTGCCGGACGGGCTGCTCGGGGTCGCCGAGCACGAGGCCCGGAGAATCCCACGACTCGGCGCCCGCGAGGGGCCAGAGGCGCTCGACGGCGGCGGAGAGGGCTGCGAGGGAGGACACCCCGTCAGCCTAGTCGCGGGCCGCCGGGCGGACGAGGGCGACGGACGCGACCACGACCACCGCGACGAGGGCCGCGGCGACCAGGGCGACGAGCAGGCCGACGACCGGCTCGAGCGGGGCGCCGCCGAGCAGGTAGCCCTGCCACGAGAGGGCCTCCGACGAGGGGGCCAGCAGGCCGAGGCCGACGACGGCGGAGAGCACGACGGCGGCCACGACGGCGATCGGGCCCCGGGTCTCGAGCCGGGCGTCGCCCGGGCGGCGCTGCGAGGCGACGCGGAGCGCCGCGGTGGCCACGAGGCCCCCGACGACCGGCACCGCGAGGGTCGCCACGACGGCCGAGACCAGGAGACCGGCGTCGACGAGCGTGAGCACCACGGCGGCGAGGACGACGAGGACGCCGACGGCCAGGCCGGCCAGGCCGGCCAGGGCGAGGGGGCGTCGCCAGGGCGCCGCCACGGCGACGGGGACGACCGGGGCGTCAGCGGCCGAGGTCCCGGCGACGACGTCGGAGGGCACGGGAGCCGGCTCGGCGCGGGCGACCTCGGCGGCGGCGGTCGTGACCGGTGCCGGGGACCCGGCGGGCGCCTCCCCGACGACCTGCGGGCCCTCGGGGGCAGGAGCGACGTCGAGGACGGCGGGCTCGGCGGCCTCGGACGAGACCTCCGGGGCGACGGCGACCTCGTCGCGCGGAGCGAGCGTCAGGGGCAGGACGACGTCGATGACGCCGGTGAAGCGGAGGCGGGTGCGCTCGAGGGCCTCGGCGGCCTCGTCGGTGCCGATGCGGCCGACCTCGTCGGCCCAGCGGGCGAAGCGGGCGGCCTCCTGGCGGCGCGCCTCCATCTGGGCCTGGACGACGGCCATCAGGTCGACGGTCGCCGTGTCGTCGAGGCGTCGCTCGACCATGCGGACGAGGACGTCGTCGTCGAGCGAGATGCGCTCGGGCGGCTGCGGCAGCGACGGGTCGACGGGCTCGGCGAAGACGGGGAGGGTGATGCTCGACGTGTCGAGGGAGTGGCGCGCGACGCTCGCGGGGCGGGGCTCGGCGGCGTCGGTCGGCACGACGTCGGCGGGCACGTCGGCCCGGTGCGACGGGACGGAGACGGGACGCGGCTCGCGCACCGGGGCGCTCGGCTCGACGACCGCCGTCGGGTCGAGGTCGGCGGGCGACGGCTCGGGGTCGACGGGCGACTGCTCCAGGTCGGCGGGGGCCTCGGGCGTCAGGGTGGGTGTCACGGGGCGGAGCTCCTGGTCGGTCGCCTCGGGCGGGGCGGTGGCCTCCGCCTCGGGCGACGTGCGGGGCACCGGCTCGACGAAGGTCGAGCGGTGCCGCTGGGGCGCGTCGTCGGCCTCGGGCACCACGATGGTGTCGCCCTCGGCCGTCCGCACGCTGTCGGTCATGGCGGGACGGTACCTCGGGCGGCACGCCGGGCCGGGGAGGCTCGCCGGTGTGACCAGCAGGAACGACGGAGTCGCGGGGCCGTCGGCAGGCCCGTGCGGTGCCTGCCCCTCAGCCCCACCCGCCGAGCCACGCCGCGAGGGAGGGCTCGCCGACGAGGGGCTCGAGGCCGTCGGCCGCGCGGCGCTCCGTCCGGAAGAGGTCGTCGCGCTCCCAGCGCGCCCGCCGCAGCTCGGCCCGCCGGGACGTGACGCGGGCGACGACGACGGGCGCGGCTCCGTCGGCCTCGTCGGCCCTGCCGCCCTGCCGCCCCCCGTCCTCAGGCTCCACGGCGCACAGCTCGACGGTGCCCAGCTCGCCGACGCCGACCTCGGCCACGGCCCGGACGAGGGCCACGCCGTCCCGGACCCTCACCTCACCAGGCAGGTCGACCGTCACCCGGGCACCCGTCACGATCTCGGGCCGCTCGGCGACCGTCGCCGCGGAGACGACGCGCGGGTCGCCGCCGACGGCCGACGCGACCTCGCTCGGGACGACGACCCGCGCCTCCGGCAGCACCGCCAGGACGGAGTCCGCCGTGAGGAATGCACGCCCCGGCGACAGGGCGCGGCCGAGGCGGACGACGACGTCGACCGGCCCGTCGCCCCCCCGCAGCGCTCGGGGGCGGGAGCCGGACACGGCCACCAGCCTGCTGAGCGTGATCGTCTCCGCGTTCTGACGCCGCTGCCGGGCCTCGTCGTCGCCGGAGCGACCGGCCCAGTCCGGGCCGTCGTGCCAGGCGACCGCGTCGCGGACGTGCGCGAGCACGGCCCCGCCCCGCCAGGCGCGGTGGACCCACTCCCAGTCCTCTCCCCCGTACTCGGTGAAGCCCTCGTCCCAGCCGCCGACCTCCTCGACGAGCCACCGGCTGCAGGCCGTGACGGCCCCGATGACGTGGCGGTACGACCGGTCGTCGGCGTCGAGCAGGTCGCGGCTGGCCCGGTGGGCGTCGTCGAGCCACGCGGGCGACGGGAGCTCGGCGGCCGGCCCCGCGACCTCGACCGGTGCGTCGACCGGGACGCCGCCGAAGTCGGCGTGCCGGCGGCGCCCCACGGCCACCACCTCGGGCGCGAGGGCCGGCAGCCGGGTCACCGCGGCGACGTAGCCCGGCTCGGGCGCCGTGTCGGCGTCGAGGAAGACGAGCACGTCGCCGGTCGCGGTCCGCACGCCGAGGTTGCGCGCGGCGGCCAGCCGGAAGCCCTCGTCGCGCTGCCGCACGAGCACGACGCCGGGCGGCACGACGGGCGCCTCGGGCGATCCGTCGTCGACGACCACGACCTCGAGGCGGTCGGCGGGGTGCGTCTGCCGGGCGAGGGCCGCGAGCGTCCGGTCGAGCTCGGCCTGCTGACGGTAGTGGGGCACGACGACGCTCACGCGGGGCGGCTCCGCGGGGAGGTCGCCGTCGAGCAGGTCCCAGCGGTTGCCGGGCAGGCCCCGCCCCCACGGCGGCCGCGCCGTCACCAGGCCACCTCGTCGGCCCACCAGCGCACCGAGGCCGCCGCGACGTCGGCGAGGCCGGGCGCCGTCACCGCCGACGGCCCGAGCCAGGTCGAGGCGGGGTCGGCGAGGGCCGCCGCCAACGCCGTCACGAGGTCGTCGGGGTCGACGAGGGTCAGGGTGCCCGGCCGCAGCTCGGCCATCTCGCGGGAGTACCTCGTGTCGGGCACCAGGGGGCGCCGCCCGGCCGCGATCCAGGTCGCGATCGATCCGGAGGCCGAGACGTGGCGGTGGGCGGCGACGGGCACCGCGGCCCGGCGGCAGCGCTCGAGCAGCTCGTCGTCGTCGAGGTAGCCCGTGACCTCCAGCGACACTCCGCGGGAGGCGGCGCCGGCGACGAGCTCCGCGAGCTCGGCCTCGTGGCCCGTCGACGCGCGCCCCAGGGCCGCGACCCGCAGGGCCGACCCGGCGGCCCGCAGCTCGACGACGGCGTCGACGAGCTCGGCGTGGCCCTTGCCGGGGTAGAAGAAGCCGATGACGGCTGCCGTCCCGTCCGGCCGCGGGCGCTGCCCGGGCGCGGGCGCCGGCCCGACGGGGTCGACGGCCAGGGGCAGGACGGCCGCCCGGGCGCCCGCCCCGGCGAGGACGTGCTCGTCGAGCAGCAGCGCCTCGTGCCGGCTGTTGCAGACGACGCCCGCGGCCGCCTCGACCACGCGCCGGTAGCACTCGGCGCGCCGCGGGAGGTTGCGCTCGCCGTCGGAGGGCTGCGGGAGGTCGTGCAGGGTGACCGTGAGCGACGTCCGGCGCGCGAGGTCCTCGACGCGGTCGGCCGCCTCCTCGGGGGACCCTCCCCAGAGCCGGTCGGTGAAGTGGAGGTGGGACCGGGCCGGAGGCGCGGTGCCGGTGAGCGCGTCGGGCCCGACCGCGAGGTCCCGCCCGACCAGGGCCGCCACGGCCTCGGCGACGCGACGGGCGTACGTCGAGACCCCGTGCTGCGGGTCGTCGGTGACGACGAGGGCCGGCAGGCCGGCGGAGCCGGGCGCCGAGGGCGCCGGCACCGGGCCGCTCACGACAGCCCCAGCAGGCGCAGCGCGTCGGCGTGGCGGGCGAGCGCCGCCGTCACGACCTCGGGGTGGTCGGCGTACCAGCCGAGGTGCGCCTCCTCGACCTCGGCCGCCTCGACGCGGCGGCCGCCGACGACCCAGTGGTCGGTCGGCGCCTCGTCGAGGCCGAACGCCTCGACGACGACGGCCTCCCGGGGCGCGTGCACGCTGTCGAGCAGGGGGCGCCCCGGGTCGACCTCGTGCTCGGGCAGGGCGAGCCGACGACGGACCCGCTCGGCCAGCGAGCGCCAGACGGGGTTGCCGGGGTGGTTGAGCGTGCGCATCTGGGCGAAGGAGGGGCGGTCGAAGAGGTCGGAGACGACGACGGCGTCGTGGGCCTCCTCGCGCCGGCGCAGCTCGCCCCGGGAGAGCTCGGCGACCGCCCGCACGGACTCGGGCCGGAGCGGGGGCAGCGGCGAGGGCGCGTCGACGGCGCCGCCCCGCGCCGCGGCCCGCACGACGAGCCGCAGGTCGTGGTACTCGACGACGGGCGGCACCAGCGACGCGTCGCTCGGCGGCCGGACGATGGCGTGGGCCGGGTAGAGGCCCGCGAACCGGATGACGGGCACCCGCACGACCCGGGCCCGCGCCGGCAGCGCCGCCGCGAGCTGCGCCGTCCCGAGGGGCAGGCCGTGGTAGTCGTCGCGGACGGGCTGCGAGACCAGCAGCTCCGCCCGGGCGAGCCAGCGCGCGAGGTGCGGGAGGTCCGTGGCGACCAGCTCGTGGACCGCGGGCGTCCTCACCGTCCGCAGGCCGCCTCCCTCGAGGGCGATGCGGAGCGACTCCGCCTGGCAGTTGCCGACGACGAGGGCGACGGCGCCGTCGCCCTCGGGCTCGCTGAGCCCGTAGAAGTCGCCGTAGTGGCGCGTGCGGCCGTCGACGACGGGGGTGGTGGTCACGATGGGGTCGCCTTCCTGCCGGCGACGGTCGTGGCGGGCAGCTCCAGCTTGCCGGGTCCGGGGCCCTCCCGCCCGGCGCGGATCAGAGGGGTACACGCACACAGGGCCTGAGAGCCTCCCGAGGACTAGCGTCCGTGGAGGCCGCTCCCATCGGCTCACCCCCTCCTCGACACCGACCGGCCCCCGGACGTCAGCAGGGTCCTGCGGACTCGTCCGCCCCGCCCCAGACGACACGCCGAGGAGGCACGATCATCGATCCCCTGAACGACCGGGTCGCTCCCCCGCAGCCGCTGCTCCGGGTCGCGTCCGTCCCCGCCGCCCACCCCTACGTGCGCGCGCTCGACGCGGCGGACCGCTCCGCCACGGTCGTCCGCCTCGCCGACCCGGCCCCGGCCGGCGCCGGCCCCGGCCAGTGGTGGCCCCCCGTGATGGTCGACGCCGGCTGGGTCCGGGCGCACGCCGACGAGTTCGACCTCCTGCACGTCCACTTCGGCACGGAGTCGTTCACCCTCGAGCACCTCGCGGGCGTCGTCGCCGCGCTGCGCGAGGTCGGCAAGCCGCTCGTCTACACCGTCCACGACCTCGAGAACCCCCAGCTCGTCGACCAGGGCGACCACGCCGCCCAGCTCGACCTCCTGGTGCCCGCCGCGGACGTCGTCCTGACCCTCACGCCCGGAGCCGCCGCCGAGGTGGCCCGGCGCTGGGGGCGCGAGGCCGTCGTCGTCGCGCACCCCGACCTGCTGCCCCTCGACGCCGAGGCGCCCTCCGGCCGGGCGTCCGACGCGCTGGTCGTCGGCGCGGCGCTCCGCGACCTGCGGCCGAACATCGACGCCGTCCGCGCCGTCGAGACGCTGCTGGCCGCGGCCGAGCTGCTGCGCCGCGACGGCACCGACGTCGTCGTCCGCGTCGACCTCAACGAGCGCGTGCGGGACGAGGAGGCGCGGGCCCGCGTGGCCGCGCTGGTCGCGTCGGACCCCCACGCCGTCCTCGACGTGCACCCCCGCCTCTCCGACGACGAGCTCGCCGCGTCGCTCGCCGACCTCGACGTGGCCGTGCTCCCCTACCGGCACGGCACCCACTCCGGCTGGGTCGAGCTCTGCTGGGACCTCGGCGTCCCCGTCGCCGGCCCCCGCGTCGGCTACGCGGCCGAGCAGCACCCGGACTCCTTCGCAGCGTTCGACGCCGGCGACCCCGCCACGCTCGCCGAGGCCCTCCGCACCCTGACCGACGGCCGGGGAGGCCGTCCCGGCAGCGCCGCCCGGGCCGAGCTCGTCGCGCGCCGGCGCCTCGTGCGCCGGGTGCAGCGGCGCACGGTGGCCGCGACGCACGACGAGGCCTACGCCGCCGCGCTCCGCTCGGCGGCCGACCGCTCGGGCGCCTCCGCGCCGGAGCCGCGCGGCCGGGCGGACGCCGCCGAGCCGGGCGACGCCTCCTGCCGCGACGGGGAGCCCCTCCGCATCGCCGTCGTCGCACCGCTCCGGTACCCCATCCGCCAGCCGCACGCCGGCGGGCTCGAGTCGTCGGTCTGGAACCAGGTGCGGACGCTCCGTGCCCGCGGCCACCACGTCGTGCTCTGCGCCCCCGAGGGCAGCGACTTCCTGGAGGGCGGGCCGACCGAGTTCACCCTGCCGCCCGTGGTGTGGGACGATCCCGCCGAGGCGACCGACACGACGTACCCGGCCGGCTACCTCGAGCGGGCGCTCCCCGCCCTCGACCGGGCCCTGGCCTGGGTCGCCGAGCACGCCGGCCAGTTCGACGTCGTCGAGAACCACAGCCTGCACGGCCTGCCCCTCTCGTGGGCGGGCCGACTCGGCGTGCCCGTCGTGTCGACGCTGCACACGCCGACGCTGCCCGACCTGCTCGAGCACCACGCCCGCGGGCCCGAGCCGCGCAGCGCCTTCCTCGCCGTCAGCGACCACACGGCGCGGGAGTGGCGGGCGGCGGGCGTCGAGTCGCTCGTGCTGCCGAACGGCGTCGACACCGACCTGTGGCCGCTCGGGCCGGGCGGCGACGACCTCGTCTGGTCGGGGCGGCTCGTGCCCGAGAAGGGCGCCGACCTGGCGATCGCAGCCGCCCGGCGGACCGGTCGGCGCCTCGTGCTCGCCGGCCGCGTCGGCGACGCGGCCTGGTTCGAGGAGGCCGTCGAGCCGCACCTCGGCGACCGGGTCCGCTACGTCGGCGAGCTCGACCAGCGCAGCCTGGCCGACCTCGTCGGCCGCAGCGCCTGCGCGCTCGTCACGCCCGTGTGGGAGGAGCCGTTCGGCCTCGTCATCGCCGAGGCGCTCGCCGTCGGGACGCCGGTGGCGGCCTTCGACACCGGCGGCGTCTCGGAGGTCGTCGGCTCGTCGGCCGGAGCGGGCCTCGTCGCCATGGGCGACGCCGACGCGCTGGCCCACGTCGCGGAGGGGCTCGCCGCGCAGTCGCAGAGCACCCCCGGGTTCCGGGCGCGCATCCGCGAGGACGCCGTCGACCGGCTGTCGCTGCGGCACCGCGCGGGCGTGCTCGAGGGCCTCTACCGGTCGCTCGTCGAGACCCGCCGAGGCGTCTCGTCGACGTCGTCGCCCTCCCCGGTCGACACGAGCACGGTCGACACGGGCACGGTCGACACGCTCGACTCCCTCGACGTGACCGACGCCGGCGCGCGGGCCGACGCGTGAGCGACGCCCGGCCGCTCGTCGGCTGGTACGTCCACCACCACGGGGCCGGCCACGTCACGCGCTTCACGGCCGTCCGCCCGCACCTCGCCGCGCGGGTGGTCGTGTTCAGCAGCCTGCCCGCCCCCGCCGGCCTCCCCGCCGACACCGAGTGGGTGCTCCTGCCCCGCGACGACGGGCCCGCCGCGTCCCGCTCGGGCGACGGCGCCGACCTCGACCCCCGCGACGCCTCCCCGACGGTGCGGGGCCTGCTCCACTGGGCGCCGCTGCACCACCCGGGCCACTCCGCACGGCTGGCCGCGATCGCCGGCTGGGTCGGCGAGCACCGGCCCGCGGCGTTCGTCGTCGACGTCTCGGTCGAGGTCGCGCTGCTCGTGCGCCTCCTCGGCGTGCCGCCCGTCGTCGTCACCCAGCCGGGCGACCGCTCCGACGAGCCCCACCTCCTCGCCTTCCGCGCCGCCGAGCGGGTCCTCGCGCCCTGGGCGCCGGGCCTCCACGCCTCCCCCGCCCTCGACGTCGCCGCCGACCGCGTCCGGACGGTGGGGGGCATCTCCCGCTTCGCCGGTCGACCCCGCGCGGTGCGCCCCACGGCCTCGGCGGGCCCGCGGGTGCTGGTGCTCCCGGGAGGGGGCGACGGAGGCGCGGGTCGCCTCGCCGACGACGTCGCGCGCGCCGCGGCGGTCACCCCCGGCGCCTCGTGGACCCTGCTGGGCGGCGAGGCGGGCGCGTGGGTGGACGACCCCTGGGAGCTCCTGTCGACGGCCGACGTCGTCGTGACGGCGGCCGGCCAGAACAGCGTGGCCGACCTCGCCGCCGCCGGCGCCCGCGCCGTCGTCGTGCCGCAGGGCCGCCCCTTCGACGAGCAGGGCGCGACGTCGCGCCTGCTGGCCGACCGCGGCCTCGCCGTCGTGGTCGACGGGTGGCCGGCCGACGAGGCGTGGCCCGCCCTCCTCGACCGGGCGCTGGCGACGACGCCCGACTGGTCGACCTGGCAGGTCGAGGGCGCGCCCGCCCGGGCCGCCGCCGTCGTCGCGGAGGTGGCCTCGTGGCAGCGCTGACGGTCGCCGTGACGCTGTGCTCGGAGGCGCGGCTCGGCCATCTGCGGGCCCAGCGGGTCCGCCTGGGCCGGCTGGCGCCTCCGGTGCCCCACGTCGTCGTGTGGCTCAACGAGTCCCCGGCCCCGAAGGGCGCGGGGCTGGAGGACGCCGTCGTCGTGCACGTCCCGCCGGGGCCGGACGGCCTGCGGCTGGCCGAGGGCCGGAACCGCGGCGCCGCGGCGGCCCGGGCGCTCGGGGCGAGCCTGCTCGTGTTCCTCGACGCGGACTGCGTGCCCGGGCCCGACCTCGTCCCCGGCTACGAGGCCGCGGCGGCCCGGCACCCCGGCGCGCTGCTCTGCGGCCCCGTCACGTACCTGCCCGAGGGCGCGAGCCTCGCCGAGCTCGACCGTGACCCCGCGGGGCTGACGCGCCCGCACGCGGCCCGGCCCGCGCCTCCCGCCGGCCGCACCGTCGTCGCCCGCGACGGCGACCACCGGCTGTTCTGGTCGCTCTCCTTCGCGCTCGACGTCGACACCTGGGCCCGCGTCGGCGGCTTCTCGGCGGAGTACGAGGGCTACGGCGGGGAGGACACCGACTTCGCGTTCGCGGCGCACGCGGCGGAGGTGCCGCTCGTCTGGGTGGGCGGCGCGCACGCCTACCACCAGTGGCACCCGACCTCCTCGCCGCCGTGGCAGCACCTCGACGACATCCTCCGCAACGGGCGGGTGTTCGCCGAGCGCTGGGGCAGCTGGCCCATGGAGGGGTGGCTCGCCGCCTTCGAGGAGGCCGGGGCGATCGAGCGCCGCGGCGGGGGCTGGGCACGGACGACGCGCGCGGCGACGGGGCAGTCGGCCTGACCTCGTGGTGAGGGTAGGCTAACCTCACCTGGTGACCTCGTCCGCTCCTCCCCTCACCACCTCCGGCCTGGGTGCTGCCCGGCGGGCCGCCCCCCGGGGCGTTCTCCTCCTCGCCGGCCTGGTCGTCGTCGTCGCGGCGAGCCTCGCCCTCGGCAGCGCCGTCCTCTCGCCGGCCGCCGTCGTCGGCGCCCTCCTCGACCCGGCCCGCGACGTCGGGGCCGTGGTCTGGGGCTCCCGCGTGCCGCGGACCGTCCTCGGGCTGCTGGCGGGCGCCTCCCTCGGCCTCGCGGGCGCCGTGATGCAGGGCCAGACGCGCAACCCCCTGGCCGACCCGGGGCTCTTCGGCGTCTCGGCCGGGGCGAGCCTCGCCGTCGTCGTCGGCGTGTACGTGCTCGGCACGAGCTCGGTCGTCGCGACGCTCTGGCTCGCGCTCGTCGGCGCCGTCGTCGCGAGCGTCGTCGTCTTCTCGGTCGCCGCCCTCGGGCGGGGGCTCGCGAGCCCCGTGCCGCTGGCGGTCGCGGGGTCGGCGGTCTCGGCCCTCCTCGTGGCGCTGACGTCGTTCCTCGTCCTCTCCGACGAGACGACGCTCGCCGCGTACCGCATCTGGGTCGTCGGCTCGCTCTCCGGCCGCTCGCTCGACGGGGCGGGGCCCGCCGTCGCCGTCGCCCTCGCCGGAGCGGCCCTGGCGGCGGTCAACGCCCGGTCGCTCGACACGCTCGCCCTCGGCGCCGAGCTCGCCCGGGGCCTCGGCGAGAGCCTCCTCCGGGCGCGGCTGGTCGGGCTCGGCGCCATCACCCTGCTGACGGCCGCCGCGGTCGCCGTCAGCGGGCCGATCGGCTTCGTCGGGCTCACGGCCCCGCACCTGGCCCGCGCGCTCGTCGGGGGCGGGCACGCCCGGCTGCTGCCGGCCTCGGCGCTCGTCGGCGCGGTGGTCCTGCTCGCCTGCGACGTCGTCGGCCGACTGGTCGGCGGCACGTCGGAGCTGTCGGTCGGGGTGGTGCTCACGGTGCTCGGCGGGGCGGCCTTCGTCGCGATCGTCCGCCGCGGGACGGCGGCCGCGCTGTGAGCCGGCTCGACGCCCGCACGCCCGCCGGCGGGGGCGGCCCCGCGACCACGCCGACGGCGCCCGCCGACCGGGTCGCGGCCGGGGCCGAGGTCGCGGCCGGGACCGAGGCCGGGACTCGGGCACCGGCACGGCCTCGCGCCGTCGGCGGGCCCCGCGCGGCCGCCGCGACGGCGGGCTCGCTGCTGGTCGTCGTCGCCCTCGCCCTGGTGGGGCTCGCCGCGGGGTCGTCGTCGCTCGGGGTCGCCGACGTGGTCCGCACCCTCGCCGGAGGCGGCACGCCCGCCCAGGAGCTCATCGTGCTCGACCTGCGCCTGCCCCGGGTCGCCGGGGCGCTCGTGGTCGGAGCGTGCCTCGGCCTGGCCGGCGCCCTCACGCAGACCTTCGCGCGCAACCCGCTGGCGACCTCCGACATCCTCGGCGTCACCCCGGGCGCCGGCCTCGGCGCCGTCGCGGCGATCGTGCTGGCCGGCGGCGGGTACTCCGTGACGGGAGGGCTGCTCAGCGTCGGCGTCCCGGCGGCCGCGGTCGTCGGGGCCCTCGTGGCCGCCGTGGCGGTGTACGCGCTGTCGTGGCGGGGCGGCGTCGACGGCTACCGGCTCGTGCTCGTCGGCATCGGCGCGACCGCCGCCCTCGGCGGGCTCACGAGCTGGCTCGTCGCCCGCGCCCGGATCACCGACGCCGCGGCGGCCAGCCAGTGGCTCGTGGGCAGCGTCTCGGGCATCTCGTGGGCGAGCGTCTGGCCCGCCCTGGTCGTGTTCGCCGTCGTCGCCCCGCTGGCGGCGTCGCAGACGAGGGCGCTCGACGTCAGCCAGCTGGGCGACGACCTGTCGCGGGGGCTCGGCGTCGCCGTGCAGCGCCACCGGCTCGTCGTGCTCGCCTGCGCCGTGCTGCTGACCGCCGCCGCGGTGTCGGCCGGGGGGCCGCTCGAGTTCGTCGCGTTCGTCGCGCCGCAGCTCGCCCGGCGCGTCGCCGGCACGGGCCGCCCGCCCCTCGCCGCCTCGGCGACGTTCGGGGCGCTCGTCGTCGTCGCCGCCGACCTCGCCACCCGGACGCTGCTGCCCGGCGAGGTGCCCGTGGGCATCGTCACCGCCGTGGTCGGCGCCCCGTACCTGATCTGGCTGCTCGTCCGCCACCGTCGAGAGGACCGACCCGCATGACCGACCCCACCCGCGACTCCCCCGCCTCCCCTGCCTCCCCTGCCCGCGACTCCCCCGGCCCCGCGCTCCGCGCCCGGGGGGTGACGCTCGGCTACGACCGGCGGATCGTCGTCGACGGGCTCGACCTGTCGATCGAGCGCGGCACCGTCACGACCCTGATCGGCGCGAACGGCAGCGGGAAGTCGACGGTGCTGAGCGCGCTCGGCAGGCTGCTGGCGCCGGTCGCGGGCGCGGTCGAGCTCGACGGCCAGCCCCTCCGCTCGCTGCCCGGCAAGGCCGTGGCGCGACGGCTGGCGGTCCTGCCGCAGAAGCCCCTCACCCCGTCGGCGACGACCGTCCGCGACCTCGTGTCACGCGGTCGACACCCGCACCAGAGCCTGCTGCGCCCGTGGACGCCCGCCGACGCGGCGGCGATCGACGACGCCCTCGACGCGACGGGTCTCCGCGACCTCGCGGGGCGCGATGTCGGGTCGCTCTCCGGCGGGCAGCTGCAGCGCGCGTGGCTCGCGCTCGTCCTCGCGCAGCAGGCCGACGTGCTCCTGCTCGACGAGCCGACCACCTTCCTCGACCTGGCCCACCAGCTCGAGATCCTGCGGCTGGTGCGGTCGATCAACCGGCGGCGCGGCACCACGGTGGTGATGGTGCTGCACGACCTCACCCTCGCCGCCCGGTACTCCGACCGGCTCGTGGTCGTGGGCGCCGGGCGAGTGCTGGCGGACGGGACGCCGTGGGAGGTCCTGACGCCGGAGCTGCTGCGGGAGGCGTTCGACCTCGACGCCGTGGTGCTGACAGACCCGACGAGCGGTGCTCCGCTCGTGGTGCCGCGCGACCCCGACCTGCGCCCCGCCGTGGACCCCGCCGGCGAGCCCGGCCTCGCGGACGCCGGTGGCGCCACGAGGTAAGGGCAGGCTACCCTTACTCTTCGTGACCATCTCGACGGCCGTGCGCCGCCCCCTCCGC
The DNA here is from genome assembly GCF_014217665.1 of Frigoribacterium sp. NBH87. NCBI lineage: Bacteria > Bacillati > Actinomycetota > Actinomycetes > Micrococcales > Microbacteriaceae > Frigoribacterium > Frigoribacterium sp. NBH87. The sequence continues at coordinate 242,289 of NZ_CP043650.1, read as the reverse complement.
CCCTTCCGCCTCCTCGCGCCCGTCGCGGCCCTCGCCCTCGTGCTCTCCGGCTGCTCGACCGACGCGGGGGGCGACTCCCCCGCCGCCGACGGCGCCGACACCGGCGCCTGGAGCTTCACCGACGACACCGGCACGACGGTCGAGCTCGACCACCGCCCCGAGCGCGTCGCGAGCTTCACCGACTACGCGATCGGCCTGATGAGCTACGGCGTCGAGCCGGTGGCCCTGTTCGGCCGCTACGACGTCGCGAGCGACGCGCGCCTCGAGGGCGCCGACCTCGACGACACCGCGATCGTCGGGAACTCCTACGGCGAGATCGACCTCGAGGCCCTCGCCGAGGCCGCCCCCGACCTGATCGTGACGGGCATCTACCCCACCGACCGCGAGGGCACCCTCGACCTCGAGGCGCCGTACTACGGCTTCGCCGACGCCGAGCAGCAGGCCCAGCTCGAGAAGATCGCCCCGGTCGTCGCGATCGAGGTCGGCGGCTCGGGCCTCGACGTCATCGACAGCGTCAACCGGCTCGCCTCGGCGCTCGGCGTGGACGACGCGACGATCGCCGACGCGAAGACCGAGTTCGACGCCGCCGCGGCCGACCTCACGGCGGCGGCCGACGAGAGCGACGTCGAGGTGACCGCGATGTACGCCGACGCCGACGGCGTCTACGTGACGAAGCCCGCCGACGAGCCCGAGACCGAGCTGTACCGCAGCCTCGGCGTCCGGTACACGGACCTCCACCCGGACGGGTACTACTACTGGGACATCTTCAGCTGGGAGAACGCGAGCCAGATGATGACCGGCGACGTGCTGCTGGTCAACAACGAGGGCTTCCAGACCGCGGACCTGGAGGCGCAGCCCACCTTCGCGTCGCACCCCGCCCTCGCCGCGGGGCAGGTGCACGACGGCTGGTCGGGCGCCGCCCTCGACTACCGCTCGCAGGCCGAGCACATGACCGAGCTCGCCGAGATCCTGCGCGAGTCGCGACCGCTCTGACGCTCGTCGAGGCGAGGGTGCGTCGTGCCCGCCGCCGTGTCCGGGTCAGTCCGTTTGCAAAAGTCCTACTTTTCATGGCACCCTGACCCGGACGCAGGGCCCGCACCGGGCTCCGGCGTGGGACGGCGCACCTCGCCCGACGAATTCAACGGAGAAGATCGACATGGACGACTGGACACAGACTCTGGAGGCGGGGCCGCTCCTCGCCATCGCGGCGGGGGCCATCGCGCTCATCCTGCTGCTGGTCATCAAGTTCAAGCTGCACGCCTTCCTGACCCTCGTCATCGTCGCGGCGCTGACGGCGCTCGTCGCCGGCGTCCCGACCGGTGCCATCGCCGAGCTGCTCGTGACGAGCTTCGGCACCACGCTCGGCTCCGTCGCCCTGCTGGTCGGCCTCGGCGCGATGCTCGGCCGCCTCGTCGAGTCGTCGGGCGGCGCCCGGGTGCTCGCCGACCGGATGGTCGACGTCTTCGGCGAGAAGCGGGCGCCGTTCGCGCTCGGCCTCGCCTCGCTCATCATGGGCTTCCCGATCTTCTTCGACGCCGGCCTGATCGTCATGCTGCCGATCGTCTTCGCCGTGGCCCGCCGCATGGGCGGCAAGTCGATGCTGCTCTACGGCATCAGCGCCGCCGCCGCCTTCTCGGTCATGCACGTCTTCCTGCCCCCGCACCCGGGCCCCGTCTCGGCGACCGAGCTGCTCGGCGCCGACCTCGGCATCGTCCTGCTCGCCGGCCTCGTCATCGTCTTCCCGCTCTGGTACGTCTCGGGCTACCTGTGGGCCAAGTACGTCAACGCGCGCATCCCCCTCCCCGTGCTCTCGCTCTTCGGCGACGAGAAGGACGACGTGCAGGCCGGCAACCCGCCGAAGGCCAGCACGGTCATCGCCGTCCTCGCCGTGCCGCTCGTGCTGATCCTCCTCAACACCGGCCTCACTTCCCTCTCGTCCGTCGGCGTCGTCGACGGCGACGCCACCTGGGTCCAGGCCCTCGTGCTCGTCGGCACCAGCGGCATCGCGCTGCTCATCTCGGTGCTCGTCGCCGCCGTCGTCCTCGGCCGTGCCCGCGGCGTGAGCGGCAGCGCCCTCGAGAAGGTGCTCGAGAGCGCCCTCGGCCCGATCTGCTCCGTCGTGCTCATCACCGGCGCCGGCGGCATGTTCGGCGGCGTGCTCCGCGCCTCGGGCATCGGCGACGCCCTCGCCGACGTCCTCGGCGACCTCGGCCTGCCCGTCATCGTGGCCGCCTGGCTGATCGCCGCCATCCTGCGCCTCGCCCAGGGCTCGGCCACCGTCGCCCTCGTGACGGCCGCCGGCCTGATCGCCCCCGCCGTCGCCCTGGCCGACCTCAACCCCGTCCAGCTCGCCGCCGCCGTGCTCGCCACCGCCGCGGGCTCGGTCTTCGCCGGTCACGTCAACGACTCGGGCTTCTGGCTCGTCGGCCGCCTCATGGGCATGGACGTCAAGACGACGCTCCGTGTCTGGACCGTGCAGCAGGCCGTGGAGTCGGTGCTCGGCTTCGCCGCCGCCCTCCTGGTCTTCGGCGTGGGCGCGTTGCTCTAGCCCTCCCCCGCCCCGCCCCGGCACGGCCCTGCACCGCCCCGCCCCTGCCCGCCGTCCGCCGGCAGGGCCCCTCGAGAGGAACATCGTGAACGACCTGTTCGACCTGACCGACCGGCTGGCCCTGGTGACCGGCTCCTCCCGCGGCCTCGGCCGCACCCTGGCGACGGCCCTGGCGGAGGCGGGGGCCCGGGTCGTCGTGCACGGTCGCGACGCCGCGGCCCTGGAGGAGACGCGCGACGAGATCGAGCGCGCGACCGGCCGTCGCCCCGCCGCGACGCTCTTCGACGTCACCGACGCCGCGGCCGTCGAGTCCGCCGTCGCGGACCTCGTGGCGGAGCACGGCGTGCCCGACGTCCTGGTGAACAACGCCGGCGTGCAGCGTCGGGCGCCCTTCACCGAGTTCCCGGTCGAGGACTGGGACGCGGTGGTCAGGACGAACCTCTCGAGCGTGTTCTACGTCTCGCGCTTCGTGGCCCCGGGGATGGTCGAGCGCGGCTCGGGCAAGATCGTCAACATCGCGAGCGTGCAGTCGATGCTCGCGCGGCAGACGATCGCGCCCTACTCGGCGACCAAGGCCGGCGTCGCGCAGCTGAGCCGCGGCATGGCCGCCGACCTGGCGCGGCACAACGTGCAGGTCAACACCCTGTCGCCCGGCTACTTCGCGACCGAGATGAACACCGACCTCTGGCAGGACGAGACCTTCGACGCCTGGCTGCGGCAGCGCACCCCCGCCCAGCGCTGGGGCCGGGTGGAGGAGCTGCAGGGCACCCTCATCTACCTCGCCTCGGCGGCGAGCGACTTCGTCTCGGGGCAGAACATCTTCGTCGACGGCGGCATGACGAGCGTCGTCTAGAGCAGTGGAGGACACGACCATGAAGACCATCCAGATCGACGGAGCCCTCAGCCTGGCCGAGCGCGACGTCCCCCTGCCCGAGCCCACGGAGGGCGAGGTGCGCATCCGCGTCGAGTGGGTCGGCATCTGCGGCTCCGACCTGCACTACTACTTCGAGGGCGCCAACGGGGCCTTCGTCGTCGAGGAGCCCCTGACCCCCGGGCACGAGCTCTCGGGCCGCGTCGACCTCGACCCCAGCGGCCGCCTCGCGCCCGGCACCCCCGTGACGGTCCACCCGGCCCGTCGGGGCACGCCGGCGCCCGGCGTCGAGGACGCCCCGCACCTCTGGCCCGGCGGCTCCTACCTCGGCAGCGCGTCCACCCGACCGCACACGCAGGGGGCCCTCAGCGAGCACCTCGTCGTCGACGCCGGCATGGTGCGGGTGCTGCCCGAAGGGCTGCCCCTCGACCGGGCCGCCCTCGCCGAGCCCCTCGCCGTCGCCCTCCACGGCGTCGGCCGGGCGGGCGACGTCACCGGGGCGCGCGTGCTCGTGTCGGGGGCCGGGCCGATCGGCCTGCTCGCCGCCGCGGCAGCCCGCGCCCGCGGAGCCGCCCACGTGACCGTGGTCGACCTCCTGCCCGAGCCCCTCGCCCGGGCCACGGCGGTCGGGGCCGACGTCGTCCTGCGCCTCGGCGTCGACGAGGTGCCCGCCGAGGCCTTCGACGTCGTGCTCGAGTGCTCGGGCGCCTCCCCCGCGATCAGCGCCGCGTTCGTCGCCGCGCGTCGTCGGGGCGTCGTCGCGCAGATCGGCATGGTGCCCGACCAGCCCCGACCCGTGAACCTCGCACCGGCCATCTCGAAGGAGCTCACGGTCGTCGGGGTGTTCCGCTTCGACGACGAGATCGACGAGGCCGTGCGCCTGCTCACCGACGACCCGTCGCTGGAGGCGGTCGTCACCCACCGGCTGCCGGCCGCCGAGGCCGTCCGCGCCTTCGAGGTCGCGAAGGACTCCTCGGCCAGCGGCAAGGTGCTCGTCTCCGCCTGGCACGGCTGACGACGCGCCTCCCGCCGGGAGCGGGCGCGGAGGGGGCGCGGAGGGGGCACTGACGGGGCCTGCCTCCACGGAGGTGCCGCGCGTAGCGTGGTGGGAGGCGACCGGAGCGACCTCGTGTCGGGCTCCGCGCCTCCCCCTCACCACCACCCTTGGAGCACCCCCATGCGCACCGTCACCGCCTACGCCGCCCCGTCGGCCACCGAGCCCCTCGTGAAGACGACCATCGAGCGCCGCGACGTCGGCCCGAAGGACGTCATGATCGAGATCGCCTACGCCGGCATCTGCCACAGCGACATCCACACCGTCCGCGGCGAGTGGGGCGAGATCCAGTACCCGCAGGTCGTCGGCCACGAGATCGTCGGCACCGTCTCCGAGGTCGGCTCGGAGGTGACGAAGCACCAGGTCGGCGACCGCGTCGGCGTCGGCTGCATGGTGAACTCGTGCGGCGAGTGCGAGTACTGCCTGCGCGGCGACGAGCAGTACTGCGCGAAGGGCAACGTCGGCACGTACACCGGCGTCGACCCCGCCGACGGCACCATCACGCAGGGCGGCTACTCGCAGGCCGTCGTCGTGACCGAGGACTTCGTCCTCCGCGTGCCGGAGTCGCTCGACTACGACAAGGTCGCGCCGCTGCTCTGCGCCGGCATCACCCTCTACTCGCCGCTGCACCACTGGGGCGTGACCGAGGGCACCAAGGTCGCCATCGTGGGCATGGGCGGCCTCGGCCACATGGGCGTCAAGATCGCCGCGGCGCTCGGCGCCGAGGTCACCGTGCTCTCGCAGACGACCTCGAAGGAGGAGGACTCGCTCCGGTTCGGCGCGAAGGCGCACTACGCGACCAGCGACGAGCAGACCTTCACCGACCTGGCGAACTCGTTCGACCTGATCGTCAACACCGTGTCGGCGAAGATCGACATGGGCGCGTACCTCAGCCTCCTGAGGGTCGACGGGACGCTCGTCAACGTGGGCGCCCCGTCGGAGCCCCTCGAGGTGCCGGCGTTCGCTCTCATCCCCGCGCGTCGCAGCTGGGCCGGCTCGGCCATCGGCGGCATCCGCGAGACGCAGGAGATGCTCGACTTCTGCGCCGAGCACGGCATCCTGCCCGAGACGGAGCTGATCAGCGCCGACCAGATCAACGAGGCCTACGAGCGCGTCCTGGCGTCCGACGTGCGCTACCGCTTCGTCATCGACACGGCGACCATGGCCTGAGGCCCGCGCGGGGCGACCCGCGACACGACGACGCCCGTGCCGGAGGAGGTCCTCCGGCACGGGCGTCGTCGTGTCGCGGTGCTGCGGTGCTGCGGTGCTGCGGTGCTACTTCACCGCGATCGACTGCGCCTCGAGGGCCGCGATCGTCTTTTCCTGGCCGTCCTTGAGCGCGTCGAGCAGGGTGCCGTCGCCGGAGGCCGCGGTGCCGAAGCCGTCCGAGATGTCGCTGTAGGTCTGCGTCATCGTGGGGCCCCAGGTGAAGGGCTGGATGTTCTCGGCGGCCTTCGCGAAGTCCTCGTAGATGGGCTGGTCGCCGTAGAACTCGACGCCGGCGGTCAGGGCCGGCAGGTCGGCGCCGGTGGTCGAGGCCGGGTACAGGTTGGCCTCCTTGTTGAGGGCGTCCAGCGCCTCCGTGGAGGTGTTCAGCCAGATCAGGAACTTCGACGCCTCGGCGGGGTGCTCGCTGCCCTTGAAGACGACGTTCGACGATCCGCCCCAGGCGGCCGAGGCGCTCTCGCCCTCCTCCCACTGCGGCATGGGCGCGACGGCCCACTTGCCCGACGTGTCGGGCGCGCCGCTCGAGATGGTGTTGGCGCCCCAGACGGCCGAGACCCAGGTCCAGTCCTGGTCGGTGTTGTACGCGTTGTTCCACTCGTCGGTGAAGCTCGGCAGCGTGCTGACGAGCCCCTTCGAGATGAGGTCCTGCCAGTAGTCGGCGACCTTGGTGGAGGCCTCGTCGGTCATGTCGACGCTCCAGGTGCCGTCGCTCGTGTCGAACCACTGGCCGCCGGCCTGCGAGACGAGCCCGGCGAACTGGTTGACGTCGCCCTTGGCGAAGTTGGTGATGCTGCCGCCCATCTCCTTGATCGTCACGGCGTCCTCGGCGTACTGCTCCCACGTGGTGGGCACGTCGAGGCCGGCCTGCTCGAAGAGGTCCTTGCGGTAGTACAGCGCCATGGGGCCGGAGTCCTGCGGGATCGCGTAGACGGAGTCGTCCTCGCCGAAGGTGACCTGGTTCCAGAGTCCGTCGGAGAAGTCGGCCTCGGCGTCGGAGACGCCCTCGCACGAGGCGATGTTCGCGAGGCCGTCCTGCACGCGGAACGCGGGCAGCGTGTCGTACTCGACCTGACCGATGTCGGGGGCGTTGTCGGCCTTCAGCTGGTTGAAGAAGTTCTGGTAGGTGCCGCTGTTGCCGTTCGGCACGATCGAGACCTTGACCTGGATGTCGGGGTTCTCCTCGTTCCAGAGGGCGACGACCTTGTCCATGTTCGGCACCCAGGTCGTGAAGTTCAGGGTGACCGTGCCGGAGGAGGCCTCGCACGAGGCGGAGTCGCCGGAGGCGCTGTCCGAGCCGCTGCCGGAGCTGCAGCCGGCGAGGGCGATGGTCGAGACCACGGCGGCTGCCGCGATCGTGAGGACGCGGGATCTGTTCATGCTGATTCCTATCGAGGTGCGTGACCGGGGTGCCCGGTCACGGGTGGGAACGACGCTGTTGCCGTGGGGAAGGGAAGTCGAGGAGGCGCGGTGCGGGTCGAGCGGGCCGGGCCGGCTCACTTGAGCCCGCCGGCGCCCAGGCCGCTGCGCCAGAAGCGCTGCAGGCTGAGGAAGGCGACCAGGAGGGGGATGATCGAGACGAACGCCCCCACGAGCACCAGGGTGCGCAGCTCGGGGTACTGGCTCACGTTGGAGTTCCAGGTGTAGAGGCCGAGGGTCACGGGGAAGAGCTCCTGCGACCGCAGCATCACGAGGGGCAGGAAAAAGTTGTTCCAGATCGCGACGAACTGGAAGAGGAACACCGTCACCAGGGCGGGCGACATGAGGCGGATCGCGACGGTGAAGAAGGTGCGGAGCTCGCTCGAGCCGTCGATGCGGGCCGCCTCGATGATCTCGTCGGGCACGCTCGACGCCGCGTAGATCCGGCTCAGGTAGACGCCGAACGGGCTGACGATGCTCGGCAGGAAGACCGCCCAGAAGGTGTCGGTCAGCTGCACCTGGCTGAAGATCAGGAAGAGCGGGAGCGCGAGCGCCGTCGCGGGCACCAGGACGCCGCCGAGGAAGACGTTGAACAGGGCCTCGCGACCGCGGAAGCGGTACTTCGCCAGGGCGTAGCCGCACATGGCGGAGAGGATCGTGCCGAGCCCGCCGGCGACCGTGGCGTACACGATGCTGTTCAGCATCCACCGCGGGAAGATGCCGTCGTTGTAGGTGAAGAGCTGCCCGATGTTGCCGACGAAGTCCTGCAGCGACGTCGCCGAGAACCAGAGCGCCGGCCCGCTGTTGAAGTTGTCGAGCGTCTTGGTCGACGAGACGAACAGCCAGAAGATCGGGATGAGGAAGTAGAGCGTGAAGGCGCCCATGATGATCATCGCGGCGGAGCGCGACATGACGCTCTCGCGGGGGCCGCGGCCGCGCTTCGGCGCCGGCGTGCTGGCGTCGTCGAACGACTGGGCGGGACGGGTGGGTGCGTCGACGGTCACTGGTCGGCCTTCCGCTGGGTCAACCGGAGGAAGCCGATCGAGAGGATGAACGTCGCGACCGCGAGGACGACGCTGAACGCGGCGGCGAGGTTGAAGTTGGGCACCGACGACGTCGAGTAGACGAGCATGTTCGGCGTGAAGGTCGACGAGATCGTCGACGTGAACTGGCGGAACACCAGCGGCTCGGTCAGCAGCTGCAGGGTGCCGATCACCGAGAACACCGCGGTGAGCACGATCGCCGGGATGACGAGCGGGATCTTGATGGCGACGGCGATGCGCCACTGCGAGGCGCCGTCCAGGCGCGCGGCCTCGTAGATCTCGGTGGGGATGGCGAGCAGCGACGAGTAGATGATCAGCATGTTGTAGCCGACGAAGACCCAGGTGACGACGTTGGCGATGGCCCACAGCACCGTGCCGCCGTCGAGCAGGCCCACGCTCGAGGTCACCGCGGAGAACGGCGAGAGGCTCGGCGAGTAGAGGTAGCCCCACATGATGGCCGCGATCACGCCGGGGACGGCGTACGGGGCGAAGAAGGCGAGGCGTAAGAAGCGCTTGCCGCGGAGGAGGGGCGAGTCGAGGAGCAGGGCGAAGAGCAGGGCCAGGAAGAGCATGACCGGCACCTGCACGACGCCGAAGAGCAGCACCCGGAGGATGGACGACCAGAACTCGCCGTTCTGGAACACCAGCGCGTACTGCGCCAGGCCGCCGAAGACCTGGGTGGGGGCGCCGAAGGTGCCCTCGCGCTCGATCTTCTGGAGCGACTGCCAGACCGCGTAGAGGATGGGCGTGAGGTAGAAGGCCGCGAAGAGCACGCCGAACGGGAGGACGAAGATCGCGATCGCCTTGCGGTAGCGGAACCCCCTCCTGCGGCCGGGGGCCTCGGGTCGCGGGGCCTCGTCGGTCGCGCGGCGACCTCGCGAGCGGGCGGAGGTGACGGTCATGATGCCTTCCTGTCCTGGCGGATGATGTGCGAGCCGCCCGCGGCGAGCTCGACGGGCCCCGAGACGTGCTGCTCGGAGACCAGGTCGTAGCCGGAGAACTCGTGGACGACGACGTCGTCGGAGTGGTTGAGGACGAAGACCCACTCGTGCTGGTCGCCGACGCGGCGGACGACCTCGACCCCGGCGCGGCCGGCGACCTCGCTGCGGGGGGCGACCCCGGCCTCGTCGACGGCGCGGGCCACGACGTGGCGGAGCGTCGCGGCGTCGAGCTCGGTCGAGACGTACCAGCCGAGGCCTCGGCCGTGCGCGTTCCGCGTCACGGCGGGGCGACCGGCGAGCGTGCCGGAGGCGTAGCCCAGGACGGCCTCGGCGCCGACGAGCTCCACGGGCTCCGACCAGAGCGACCCGGTGGCGCCGACGGGCCCGCCCGAGATCTCGACCCGGCCGCCGACCGGCAGCGGGGAGAACTCGTCGACCCGCACGCCCAGCAGGTCGCGGAACGCCCCGGGGTAGCCGCCGACGCGCACCGCGTCGGTCTCGTCGACGACGCCGCTGAAGAACGTGACGAGGGCCGAGCCGCCGGCCGCGACGAACTCGTCGACCACGGCCGCGTGCTCGTCGCGGACGAGGTAGAGGCTCGGCACCACGACGAGCGCGTAGCCGTCGAGGGAGGCGCCGGGCGCGACCACGTCGACCGTCACGCCGAGCTCCCAGAGGGCGCCGTAGAGGCGGTGGACCTGCTCGATGTACGAGAAGTCGGCTGTGGGGTGCGCCTCCAGGTCGGCCGCCCACCAGTTCTCCCAGCTGAAGACGAGGGCGACGTCGGCGACGACCCGCGAGCCGCGCAGCTCGCCGAGCCGGCCGGCGAGGGCGCCGAGCTCGACGGAGTCCCGCCAGGTGCGCGACGAGGTGCCGGCGTGCGGCAGGAGCGCCGAGTGGAACTTCTCGGTGCCCTTGACGGAGGCGCGCCACTGGAAGAAGCAGATGCCGTCGGCGCCGCGGGCCACGTGGGAGGCGGTGTTCCGGAGCATCTCGCCCGGCGCCTTCGTGAGGTTGCGGGGCTGCCAGTTGACGGCTCCCGTCGAGTGCTCCATCAAGATCCACGGCGCGCCGCCGGCGAGGCCCCGGGTGGTGTCGGCGGCGAACGAGAGCTCGACCTCGGGGCGCTCGAGGCGGTGGTCGAGGTAGTGGTCGTTGGCGATCACGGCCATGTCGCCCGCCCAGGTCCAGTAGTCCTGGTTCCTGATGTGCGCGGCCACCATGAAGTTGGTCGTGATCGGCACCGCACTGGCGAGCCGGATGACCTCGGCCTCGGCCCGGTAGTGCTCGAGCAGCGCGTCGGAGCTGAAGCGGTGGAAGTCGATGGTCTGCGCCGGGTTGACGAACGACAGCGTCGCCCGCGGGGGCAGCACCTCGGTGAACGACGAGTAGCGCTGGCTCCAGAAGGCCGTGCCCCACGCGTCGTTCAGCGCGTCCACGGTGCCGTGGCGCGCCTCCAGCCAGGCCCGGAAGGCGAGGGCCGACTCGTCGCAGTAGCAGAGTGCGTTGTGGCAGCCGAGCTCGTTCGAGACGTGCCAGAGCTTCAGGGCCGGGTGCGAACCGTAGCGCTCGGCGGTCGCCCGCACGAGGTCGAGGGCGCGCTCGCGGAAGACCGGCGAGCTGGGGCAGTAGGCCTGGCGGCCGCCCGGCCAGCGCGTCGTGCCGTCGGCCGCGACCGGCAGCACCTCGGGGTGGCGCGTGGTGAGCCACGGCGGCGGGGACGACGTGCCGGTGCCGAGGTTGACGCCGATGCCGGCCTCGTGCAGCAGCTCGATGACCGTGTCGAGGTCGTCGAACCGGAAGCGCCCGGGCTCGGGCTCCACGTGCGACCAGCCGAAGATGTTGATCGCGACCAGGTTGACCCCGGCCTCGCGCATCAGCGCCACGTCCTCGACCCAGGTCTCGCGCGACCACTGCTCGGGGTTGTAGTCGCAGCCGAAGACGAGGCCGTCGAGCCCGAGGTCGAGCGCGGTGCGCTGCGGGAGGGTCTGGGTCAGCACGGGGGCCTCGGCTTCGTCGTCGGGTTCTCCCCCGCCGACGCCAGGCCGGAGCCCTTCGTCTGTGAAGGTTCACACACAGTTTCTGTGATCGTTCCCACACACCGCCGACGAGGGCCGGGGCGAGTCTTTCTGGGAACGTTCACAGAGTAAAACCCAGGCTCCCCGGTTTGTCAACACGACGGGCCCCGAGATGCCGGCCCCGGCCGTCCAGGGTCGGCTAAGGTGACTCCCATGCCTGGTCAGCCAGCCCCCCGGCGCCGGGCCACGATCCACGACGTCGCCGCCGAGGCGGGCATCTCACGAGGCACCGTCTCGAGGGTGCTCAACGACGAGCCCTACGTGTCGGCGCAGGCCCGGGAGGCCGTGGAGGCCGCGGTGGCGAAGGTCGGCTACGTCCGCAACGCGGCCGCGCGCAACCTCGTCACGCAGCGGTCGCGGGCCGTCGCGCTGATCGTGCACGAGCCGCACTCGGTGGTCCTCGACGACCCCAACATCGGCAACATCCTGATCGGCACGAACGCGGTGCTCTCGCAGGCCGACCACCAGCTCGTCACCCTGATGATCGACTCCCGCCGCGACAGCGACCGCGTCGTCGAGTACCTCCGGGGCGGCTTCGTCGACGGCGCGATCATCCTGTCGGCCCGCACCGGCGACCCGATCTCGCAGGCGGTCGCCGAGCTGCGCCTCCCCGCGTCGTTCGTCGGCCACCCGCTCGACGCCCCCGACATCCCCTACATCGGCATCGACAACGCCGCGGCGGCCGAGGCGATCGTGCGTCGCCTGCTCGGCACCGGCCGGCGCCGGGTCGGCATGCTCGCCTCCGGCCTGGACCGCGACTCGGGCCAGGACCGCCTCGCGGGCTTCCGGGCCGCCCTCGGCGACCTCTTCGACCCCGACCTCGTCGTCCGGAACCCGTTCTACAGCTACACCGCCGGCGTCGACGGCATGACGGAGCTGCTGCGACGCGACCCCACCGTCGACGGCGTCTTCGCCGCGTCGGACGCCGTCGCGGCCGGGGCCCTCGACGTGCTGCACCGGCGGGGCGTCGACGTGCCGGGGCAGGTCGGCATCGTCGGCTTCGACGACAGCTCGTGGGCGCTGCGCTGCACGCCGGCGCTCTCGACCGTGCGGCAGCCGGCGGAGGACCTCGGCCGCCGGGCCGCCCAGCAGGTGCTCGACCAGCTCGGGGGCACCGACCGCGCCGTCGGCGTCCTGCTGCCGACCGACATCGTGTGGCGCGACAGCGCCTGACCGGTCCCGCAGGGGTCCGGGGCCGCGGGCCGGCGTGCGGCCGCGGGCCCTCCGCCGCCGCCGCCCCGTCGCGTCAGCTGCGTGCGCGGGGCACCAGCCGCTCGAGCTGCGTGACGTGGCGCGGCTCCAGCTCCTCGAGCGAGTTCACGCCGAGCAGGCGCATCGTGCGCGCGATCTCGACCGAGAGGATCTCGATCGCCCGGTCGACGCCCTCGCGCCCGCCGGCCATGAGGCCGTAGAGGTAGGCGCGGCCGATCAGCGTGAAGCGCGCCCCGAGCGCGACCGCCGCGACGATGTCGGCCCCCGACATGATGCCCGTGTCGAGGTGCACCTCGGTGTCGGCGCCGACCTCCTTCACGACGTCGGGCAGCAGGTGGAACGGGATCGGTGCCCGGTCGAGCTGTCGTCCACCGTGGTTCGAGAGGATGAGGGCGTCGACGCCGAGGTTCGTCACGCGCCGCGCGTCCTCGACGGTCTGCACGCCCTTGACGACGAGCTTCCCCGGCCACTGCGACTTGATCCACGCGAGGTCGTCGTACGTCACCGTCGGGTCGAACATGGTGTTGAGCAGCTCGGCGACGGTGCCCGACCAGCGGTCGAGCGACGCGAAGGCCAGGGGCTCGGTGGTGAGGAAGTCGATCCACCACCACGGGCGGGGCAGGGCGTCGACGATCGTGCGGGGCGTCAGCGACGGCGGGATGGTCATCCCGTTCCGGGAATCGCGGAGGCGCGCGCCGGCGACCGGCACGTCCACCGTCACCAGCAGGGTGTCGAAGCCCGCCGCGGCCGCACGGTCGACGAGGGCCATCGACCGGTCGCGGTCCTTCCACATGTAGAGCTGGAACCAGTTCCGGCCGCCGGGCGCCGCCTCCGCGACGTCCTCGACCGACGCCGTCCCCATCGTCGACAGGCTGAACGGGATGCCCGCCGCCGCCGCCGCGGCAGCTCCCGCCTTCTCCCCCTCGGTCTGCATCATGCGGGTGAAGCCGGTCGGGGCGATGCCGAACGGCTGCTCGACCCGCTTCCCGAGCACGTCCCAGCCCGTGTCGACGGTGGCGACGTCGTGCAGGATCGCCGGGTTGAACTGCACGTCCCGGAAGGCCTGGCGGGCACGGCGCAGCGAGATCTCCGCCTCCGCCGAGCCGTCGGTGTAGTCGAAGGCCGCGGTGGGGGTCCGCCGCTTGGCGATCCTCCGCAGGTCCTCGATGGTGAGCGCCTCGCGCAGGCGCTTCGCCTTGAGGTCGAAGGTGGGCTTCTTGAACTGCATCAGCGGCGCGAGGTCGTGGAACTTCGGGATGCGACGGTCGACCATGGGGTTGGTCCTTCCGGGTCGGGGTGGGGAGGTCAGGAGGCGCGGGCGGGGGCCGTGGACGACGACGTCCGCGGTCGGTAGGCCACCGGGGCGTGCGACGCGGCGACGAGGGCGCGCAGCGACTCGAGCGACGACTTGCGGTCGACGAGCCCGGCCGCCCTGGCCTGGACGAGCACGTTGCCGAGGGCGGTCGCCTCGACCGGCCCGGCCAGCACCGTGCAGCCGGTGCGGTCGGCCGTGAGCTGGCAGAGCAGCTCGTTCTGCGAGCCGCCCCCGACGACGTGGACCGTGCGGACGACGCGGCCCGAGAGCCGCTCGGCGTCGCGGAGGGTCGCCGCGTAGGCGGCCGCCAGGGACTCGAGGATGCTCCGCACCGTCTCGGCGCGGCCGCGCGGGGGCTCGACGTCGTGCTCGGTGCACCACGCCTCGATGCGCGCGGGCATGTCGCCCGGCGGGGTGAACCGCTCGTCGGTCGCGTCGAAGAGGGAGACCGGCCGCGTCACGGCGGCCGCCTCGCCCAGGAGGGTCGCCAGGTCGCTGCTGCGCTCGGCGGCCGAGGTGCCCGAGCGGCTCCAGGCGCGCATCGACTCGCTGAGCAGCCACAGACCGGAGACGTTCTTGAGGAACCGCACGCGGCCGTCGACGCCGCCCTCGTTCGTGAACCCCGCCGCCCGCACGTCGCCGCCGAGCAGCGGAGACGACAGCTCGAGGCCGACGAGGGACCACGTGCCGCTCGACACGTAGGCGGCGTCGTCGCCCGTCATCGGGACGGCGACGACGGCCGACGCGGTGTCGTGCGAACCGACCGCCGTGACCTCGAGCGAGGGCGGAGCGCCGACCGCGGCGGCGACCGACGGCCGCAGCGGTCCGAGCGACGTCCCCGGGTCGACGAGCGGCGCGAACAGGCCGGGGTCGAGGCCGAGCCGCCGGACGAGCTCGGCGTCCCACTCCCCTGTCACGGGCGACAGCAGGCCGGTCGTCGAGGCGTTGGTGCGCTCGGTCGCCGCCGTGCCGGTGAGCCACCACGAGAAGAGGTCGGGCACGAGCAGGGCTCGGTCGGCGGGCGAGAGGACTCCCGTCGCCCGGTCGGCGGCGAGCTGGAAGACGGTGTTGAAGGGCAGGTGCTGGAGGCCGGTCCGGGCGAAGAGCTCCTCGGGCGGCACGACCGCGTGCACGGCGTCGACCCCGGCCGCCGACCGCTCGTCGCGGTAGTGGTACGGCGGGCCGAGGAGGCGGCCGTCCCGCAGCAGCCCGTAGTCCACGGCCCAGGAGTCGACCCCGATCGACGCGATGGCGGGCTCGTCGCGGAGGGCCTGGGTCAGCCCCGCGGTGACCGACCGCCAGAGCCCGAGGGCGTCCCAGTGCAGGCCGACGCGGCCCGCGACTCCCCCCGGCTCCCCCTCGGGCACGGCGACGGGCTCGTTCGCGAAGCGCGCGACGTGCTGCAGGCGCACGCCGTCACGGTCGACCCGGCCGACCACGACGCGGCCGCTCGTCGCCCCCAGGTCGACCGCGGCGACGGCTCCGCCGGTCGCGCGAACGGTGCTCATCGCCGGCTCACCGGAGGAAGGCGGCGGCGACGCCCGCGTCGACCGGCACGTGCAGCCCGGTGGTGTGCGAGAAGTCGCTCGTGCAGATCGCGGCGACGGCGGCGGCGACGTTCTCGGGCACGACCTCGCGCTTGAGGATGGTGCGCTGGGCGTAGAAGGCGCCGAGGTCCTTCTCGTCGACCCCGTAGGTCGCGGCTCGATTGGCGCCCCAGCCGCTGGCGAAGATGCCCGAGCCGCGCACGACGCCGTCGGGGTTGATGCCGTTGACGCGGATGCCGTGCTCGCCGAGCTCCGCCGCGAGCAGCCTGACCTGATGGGCCTGGTCGGCCTTCGTCGCGCTGTAGGCGATGTTGTTCGGGCCGGCGAAGACCGAGTTCTTCGACGAGATGTAGACGATGTCACCGCCGAGGCCCTGGTCGACGAGCACGCGCGCCGCGTTCTTCGCGACGAGGAACGAGCCCTTCGCCATCACGTCGTGCTGCAGGTCCCAGTCGGCCTCGGTGGTGTCGAACAGCGACTTCGAGAGGCTGAGGCCCGCGTTGTTGACGACGAGGTCGAGCCCGCCGAACGCGAGAAGCACCTCGGCGATCGCCGCCTTCACCGCGGCCTCGTCGCTGACGTCGGCGGCGACGCCGCGGGCGACGTCCGGCCCGCCGATCTCGGCCGCCGCGGCCTGCGCCTTGGCGAGGTCGAGGTCGGCGACCACGACGCACGCGCCCTCGGCGGCGAGGCGCGTCGCGATGGCCTTGCCGATGCCCGAGGCGGCACCCGTGACGAGGGCGATCCTCGTGGCCAGCCGCTTCGGCGCGGGCCGGCGCTGCAGCTTGGCCTCCTCGAGGGCCCAGTACTCGATGCGGAACTTCTCGGCCTCGTCGATCGGCGCGTAGCTCGAGACGCCCTCGGCGCCGCGCATCACGTTGATCGCGTTCACGTAGAACTCGCCGGCGACGCGCGCCGTCTGGGCGTCGGCCCCGTACGAGAACATGCCGACGCCCGGCACGAGCACGATCAGCGGGTCGGCGCCGCGGATCGCCGGGCTGTCGGGCGTCGCGTGCCGGTCGTAGTACGCCTGGTAGTCGAGGCGGTACTGCTCGTGCAGCTCGCGGAGGCGCCCGACCGACTCCTCGACGGTCGCGTCGGCCGGCAGGTCGAGCACCAGCGGCCGCACCTTCGTGCGGAGGAAGTGGTCGGGGCAGCTCGTACCCAGCGCCGCGAGCCGCGGGTGCTCGGTGCTCGCGAGGAAGTCGAGGACGACGTCGCTGTCGGTGAACGCGCCGACCTGCGGCCGGTCGTGCGACGCGATGCCACGGATGACCGGCGCGAGGGCCGCGGCCTTCGCGCGGCGTTCCTCGGCGGGCAGGGCCGCGTACCCGGCGAGCGGGGGCCCGAACGGCTCGGGCCGCGAGTGCTCGTCGAGCCAGGCCTGCGCGGTCTCGATGATCCAGCGCGAGGCCGCCTCCGCCTCCTCGCTGGTGTCGCCCCACGCGGTGATGCCGTGCCCGCCCAGGATCGTGCCCCGCGCCTCCGGGTGCTCCGCCTTGATGGCGGCGATGTCGAGGCCGAGCTGCCAGCCCGGTCGGCGCCACGGCACCCAGACGACGGCGCCGCCGAAGATCTCGGCCGTCAGCCGCTCGCCGTCGGCCGCCGTCGCGATCGCGATGCCGGCGTCGGGGTGCAGGTGGTCGACGTGCGCGGCGTCGACCAGGCCGTGCATGGCCGTGTCGATCGACGGCGCGGCCCCGCCCGTGCCGTGCAGGGCGTAGTCGAACGCGGCCACCATCTCGTCCTCGTGCTCGACGCCGCGGTACACGCTCGCGAGGCCGCGCAGCCGGTCGAGGCGGAGCACCGCGAGGCCGCCCTCGGTGAGGGTGCCGAGGTCTCCGCCGCTGCCCTTGACCCAGAGCAGCTCGACCGGCTCGCCCGTCGCGGGGTCGGTCGCGGTGCCCTTGGCCGAGGTGTTCCCGCCGGCGTAGTTCGTGTTGGCCGGGTCGGCGCCGAGGCGGTTGCTGCGCGCGACGAGGTCGGCGGCGGGGGTGGGCGTGGTGCTGGTCACGAGGTGGGGTCCGTTCGAGGTGGAGAGGGGCGGGTCGAGGGGCGCGGGAGGCGCGGGTCGGGGTGAGCGGGTCAGGTCCAGCTGAGCTGCGTGCCGCCCGCTCGCTCGGCGGCCAGGCGCTCGGGCGTGCCGCTCGTGAGGTAGGCGGCCATCGGGTCGCGCGGCAGGCCGCGGCCCTCGCGCCAGTCGGCCAGGGCCGGGCGCACGTCGGTGTAGAACGCGTCCATCAGCACGGCGTGGGCGCCGAGGACGTCGTGGGAGGCGCGGGCCGCGTCGAGCGCCGGGCGGTCGACGAGCAGGGCGCGCGCCGTCATCTCCTGCACGTTCAGCACGCTGCGGATCTGCCCGGGGATCTTGTCCTCGACGTTGTGGCACTGGTCGAGCATGAACTGCACGGGCGAGCCCTCGTCGAGCCCGCCGCCGTCGGCGACCTCGAACAGGATGCGGAACAGCTGGAACGGGTCGGCCGCCCCGACGATCAGGTCGTCGTCGGCGTAGAAGCGCGAGTTGAAGTCGAACGAGCCGAGCTTGCCGAGCCGCAGCAGCTGCATGACGATGAACTCGATGTTCGTGCCCGGGGCGTGGTGACCGGTGTCGAGGCAGGTCAGCGCCCGGTCGCCGAGGGCGGTCACCTGCGCGTAGCTCGTTCCCCAGTCGGGGACGTCGGTGTGGTAGAACGCCGGCTCGAAGAACTTGTACTCGAGCACGAGGCGCTGCTCGGCGCCCAGGCCCGCGTAGATCTCCGCCAGCGACTCCGCGAGGTGGTCCTGGCGCTGGCGCAGGGAGTCCTGGCCGGGGTAGTTGGTGCCGTCGGCGAGCCAGATCTTGAGGTCGCGCGACCCGGTCTCGTGCATGATCTCGAGGCAGCGCAGGTGGTGGTCGACGGCCTTGCGGCGGACGGCCGCGTCGCTGTGGGCCAGGCTGCCGAACTTGTAGGCCTCGTCCTGGAAGGTGTTCGAGTTGACGGTGCCGAGGGCGACGCCCTGCTCGGCGGCGAACGAGCGCAGGGCGCCGAAGTCGTCGACCTCGTCCCACGGGATGTGCAGGGCGACGCTCGGGGCGAGGCCCGTGACGCGGTGCACCGTGGCGGCGTCGGCGATCTTCTCCTCGGGCGTGCGGGGCGTGCCCGGCGTGCCGAACACCTTGAACCGCGTGCCGGAGTTGCCGAACGCCCAGCTGGGCAGCTCGATGGCCTGCCGCTCGAGCACGGGGACGATGGACTCGAAGGTGGTCATGAGGTCTCTTCCGTGGTCGTCGTTCCGGACGTCGTCGTCGACGCCGGGGTCGTGGAGGTCGTGGGGGTCGTGGGGGTCGGCTCGGCGGCCGGGCGGCGGCCGCCGCCGGGCAGGCCGAGCTGACGCTCGAGGTTGAAGACCTGCGTCAGCAGCTCGAGGCCCTCGTCGGGCGGGGTGCCGTCGAGCGAGGTGAAGAACTCGGCCATCGAGGCCTGCCAGCGGGCGTTGACCTCGGTCTCGGCCATGGCGGCCTGGGCGGCGACCAACGACTCGGCCTCGACGTAGCCGACGAGCAGGCCGTCGGTCGCCGCGAAGAGCGAGTAGCCGTGCCAGCCGCTGTCGTGGAGGGCCTGCAGCATCTCGGGCCAGACCGCGGCGTGGCGCCGGGCGTAGTCGTCGAGTCGGTCGGGGGCGACCTGCAGCCGGAACGCGTAGCGCTCGTGCTCGTCGGCGGTCATCAGGAGATCTCCGGTTCGTCGTTGAATCGTTTCAATGTGCTGAGCGTATCCCGGGGGGCACGCGGTGTCGAGCAGGTCAGGGCGTCGTGCGGCCGATGCTCCGGGCGAAGCCGTCGGCGTCGTCGAACGGCGCCGAGACGTGGCGGTGCTCGATGCCGAGGAGGGAAGCGGCGGCGGCGACGTCGCGGGCCACGTGCCCGGTGCAGAGACCCCAGTGGTGGCCGATGCCCGTCCGGGACCACTCGTCGACCCACTCGCCGGGGTCTCCCCCGAAGTCGACACGGGAGGTCGTGTTGCCGATCGACAGGTGCGGCCCGGGCACGACGGCCCCCTCGCTCGTCACGAACGAGAGGCCGCCGTCGCGGTCCTGCCCGAGGCCGAAGGTCGTGACCGGGCCCGGCTGCACGTCGAACTCGACGCTGACGCCGTGCCCGCGCTTGCCGTGGAACACGCCGAGGCCGCGCAGCACGGGCCTCGCCGACGACAGCGCCAGGTGCCCCGGCCCGTCGTGGCCCATCTCGACGACGCCGTCCCCGAAGTGGATCGCCTGGATCTCCGTGAACGAGCCGCCGACGCCGAGCGACTGCGCCGCCAGCATCGCGACCGAGGTCCGGAGCTCGTACTCCCCCACGGCCGGCAGGCCGCGGGCGTTGAGCAGCGAGGCGCCCAGGATCATGCCGGCGCCGATCCGCTCGTGCAGCTCGCCGTCGAGCCCGCGGTGGTAGTAGGCCAGCGAGTCGAGGTCGAAGTCGTCGACGAGGCGGTCGAGGGCGACGGAGACGCGCGCTCCCCAGTCGAGGTCGTCCTCGTCGACCGACGGGTGGACGTCGAAGACCCGGCGGGCGAGCGCCGAGCGGTCCCGCACCTGCGCGGCGGTCACGTCGTCGACCCGCACCCGGAGATCGTCGAGCTCGAGCACCTCGACGTGCGAGCCGAAGTGCGTCGAGACGAGGGTGAGGTCGGTCGACACGTCGAGCATGCCCGGGTACAGGTGCCCCATCAGGCCGTGCCGCGCCTCCCTCAGCCGGGCGCGGACCCCGGCCGCGTGCACCCACCGCTCGATGCGGGCCCAGGCCCGCTCGCTGCGGAGGTGACCGGTCACCGACCGGAACTCGACCCCGGCTCGCCGGAAGACGTTCGCCACCTCGGGCACCGGGCACTGGCCGCAGTACGCGAGCCACAGCCCGGTGTCGAAGGTCGCGTGGTCCATCGCCTCGCTGGGCTGGAGGTCGATGACGAGCACGGGCACGCCCGCCCGCTGCGCGATCGGCAGCACCATCGACGAGGTCAGGTACGTCGTGAGGAAGACCACGACCAGGTCGCAGTCCGCCGTGCGCAGCGTCTCGGCCGCGACCCGCGCCTCCCTCGCGTCCGAGATGAAGCCCGTGTCGACGACCTCGGCGTCGAGCCCGCCGAAGCGGTCGACGACGTAGCGGGTGGACTCCTGCAGCTGGGGCAGCAGGCCGGGGAACTGCGGCCAGTAGGTGCCGAGCCCGCCCGCCACCAGCCCGACGCGGGTGGGGCGACGGCGGATCGGGGGCAGCAGGTCGGTGGCCGGCGGGGGCGTGGCGCTCATGGGGGTCGCTCCGTCGCGAGGGATGAGGGCGGGCAGGGGCGGCACGGGAGCACCGCGGGGCGGTGACGGAGGCGGCCGGCTGGGCCGCCGCCCCCGTCACGGACGACGACTAGAAGTCGTAGTCGTCGATGTTGTCGGCGTCGAACTCGGTCGGCGGGCCGACGATGATGATCCCGTCGGCGCCGACGGTGCGCTCACCGAGGTCGCCGGCGGTGAACGTGTCGCCCTCGGCGCCGGTGATGGTGCCGTCGACCAGCGCCTGGCCCGCGTAGGCCGCAACCTCGCCCAGCTGCGCCGGGTCCCAGAGGGCGAAGGCCGTCACGGTGCCGTCCTTGACGAACTCGCGCATCTCGTTGGGCAGGCCGAGCCCGGTGAGCGCGACCTTGCCCTTGTACTCCGAGGTCGAGAGGTAGCGGGCGGTGGCCGCGATGCCGACCGTGGTGGGCGAGATGATGCCCTTGAGGTCGGGGTTCGCCTGCAGCAGGCCCTGGGCCTCCTGGAACGACTTCGCGTCGTCGTCGTCGCCGTAGACGGTGGAGACGATCGAGATGCCCGCGTAGTCCGGGTTCGTCTCGACCTCCTCCTGGATGTACTTGATCCACTCGTTCTGGTTCGTGGCGTTCGCCGTGGCCGACAGGATGGCGATGTCGCCCTCCCCGCCGATCTGCTCGCTCATCTGGCGGATCTGGATGAGCGCGACGTCCTTCGCCTCGACCTGGCTGACGAACACGTCGCGGTAGTCGGGGTTCGTGTCGGAGTCGAACGCGACGATCTTCGCTCCGCCGTCGCGCGCCTCCTTCAGGGCGGGCCCGACCGCGTCGGGGTCGTTCGCGGCGATGACGATGACGTTCGTGCCCTGCTGGGTGAGGGTGTTGAGGAAGGTGACCTGTGACGACGCGCTCGCCTCGAGCGGGCCGACGACGCTGTAGTCGTAGCCGATGTCCTTCGACGCGGCCTCGCCGCCGCCGAGGACGACGTCGGTGTACGGGTTGTTGAGCTGCTTCGGCACGAAGGCGATCGACGACGAGCCGCCGCCCGAGCCGGAGCCCGAGCCGGCGTCGTCGCCGGCCGTCAGGGCGCAGCCGGAGGCGACGAGCGAGACGGCGGCGACGGTCGCGGCGGCGGCGAGGCCTCGCCGGAGGGCGCGGCCGCGGGGGAAGGTGGGGAACTCCATCGTTCTGTCCTTTGCTGTGGGGTGGGGTGGTGCCGGGGTGGGGCGAGGGGGTCGGGGGGGATCGGGGAGGTCAGGCGGGATCGGCGGAGCCGTCGAGGACGGCCCTCGCGGCCCGCCTCGCCCGGGCCCTCTCGCGGACGACCGCGATCAGGCTCGGGGTGACCACGCTGCCGACGAGCAGCAGCCCGGTGACGACGTTGAGCACGACGTCGCTGATGCCGCCGAGCCGCAGCGCGTAGCTGATGCTCGAGATGATCAGCACGCCGGCGACGACACCGGGGATCGAGCCCCGGCCGCCGAAGATCGAGACGCCGCCGAGCAGCACGGCGGCGATGACGGCCAGCTCGATGCCGGTCGCGTTGTCGCTGCGGGCGCTCGAGTAGCGGAGCGTCCAGTAGATGCCGACCAGGGCCGAGACGACCCCGGTGGCGACGAACATCCAGAACTTGGCGCGGCCGACGTGCACGCCGACGAAGCTCGCGGCCTCCTTGCTGAAGCCGATCGCGGGCAGGGCCCGGCCGAACGAGCTGAGGTGCAGGAGGACCCCGAAGAAGAGGATGACGACGACGACGCCGACCATCACCGTCGGGACTCCCGTGCCGCCGATCTTCGAGGTGAAGAACGACGTGAGGCCGGGAGGGAAGTTCGCCACCGCGTCGTCACCGATGACGACGAGTGCGAGACCGCGGTAGAGCGCCAGGGTGCCGATGGTGACCGCGAGGCTCGGCAGCCCGACCGTCGTGACGAGCGCGCCGTTGAGCGCACCGCAGACGACGCCGATCAGCACGCAGACGACGAAGATCTCGGGGATGCCCCAGCCGGCGGCCCAGAGGACGCCCATCGTCGCGCTCGTGAGGCCCGCGGTGCTGGCGACCGAGAGGTCGATCTCGCCGGTGATGACGACCAGCGCCATCGGCATGGCGATCATCAGGATCGGGATCGCGTCGAGGAGCAGGAACCCGGTGGTCTGGACGCTGGCGAAGCGCGGCACCGTCAGGGCGCAGACGAGCAGGGTCGCGAGCAGCGCCCAGACCATGATCGCTCCGCGACCGGTGAGGAGGCGGCGGCGGCGCAGCGCCCGTTCGGCGCGCTGCCCGGGGTCGCGGGCGGCGCCGCCCGACGGCGAGGCGGGGGCCTGGGGGGCGCGGGTGACGGTCTGGTCAGGCATTGGTGGCCTCGCTCGTGCGCAGTCGTCGGGCCTTGCGGATCGAGGCGATCCGCTCGACGAGGATGGCGGTCAGGATGAGGACGCCGACGATGGCCTGCTGCCAGAACTTGTCGACGCCGAGGGCGGTGAGGCTGCTCGTGATGGTGGTCAGCAGCACGGCACCGATGGCCGCGCCGACGACGCTGCCGGAGCCGCCGAAGATCGCGATGCCGCCGACGACGGCCGCGGCCACGATGTCGAGCTCGAGCCCGGTGCCCGTCGTCGCGCCGACCGAGTTGAACCGGCTGGCGTAGAGCACGCCCGCCAGGCCCGTCAGGGTGCCGTTGAGCACGAACGCCGTCACGACGCGCCGGCTCACCGGGATGCCGAAGAGGCGTGCCGCCTGCTCGTCGGAGCCGATGGCGTACAGGTCGCGACCGGGCCGGGTGCGGGCGAGGAACACCGCGACCAGCACGACGACCACGACGGCGATGACCGTGATGATCGGGACGCCGAGCACCGTGTCCACCGACAGGCGGCCGAAGGCGGCGGGGCGGTCCCCCGCGAAGTACTGCTGGCCTCCGGCCCACGCGTTGTTGAGGCCGCGGTAGATGTAGAGCATGCCGAGGGTGATGACGAGCGACGGCACCCGGGCCACCGTGACCAGGAACCCGTTGACCGCGCCGAGCACCGCGCCGATCGCGAGGCCGAGGAGGAAGACGACGACGATCGGGATCTCCGGCGCGGCCGCGAACACCGTGCCGGTCGCGAACGCGACGAGGCCGAGGATCGAGCCCACCGAGAGGTCGATGTTGTTCGTGATGATGACCGCGCCGAGGCCGACGGCCATGATGACCGTGATCGTCGCGTTGAGCATGAGGTCCTTGACGCCCTGGGCCGAGACGAAGAGCGGGTTGGCGATCGTCGTGACGATCACCAGCACGACGAGGGCCGAGGCGACGGGCACCTCGCGCTGACGGAGCAGCGAGGCGAGGGGGCTGCGCCCTGACGTGGCGGCGGGGGCGAGGGCGTGGGACGTGGTCATCGGGTGGCCTCTGCGGTCGGGGGCATGGACGGGGACGGGGCCGGAGGCGCGGGCTCGGCGGGCGCCCCGGTCGCGGTCGGGTCCGCCGCGCCCGACCCGGTCGCGGCGTGCATCACGCGCTCCGCCGTGGCCTCGGCGCGGTCGAGGGTCGCGGTCAGGCGCCCCTCGTGCATGACGAGCACCCGGTCGGCCATGCCGAGCACCTCGGGCAGCTCGGACGAGATCATCAGCACCGCGATGCCACGGCCCGCCAGGTCGCTGATCAGCCGGTGCACCTCGCTCTTGGTGCCGACGTCGATGCCGCGGGTCGGCTCGTCCACGATCAGGAAGGTCGGGTCGGTCGCCAGCCACTTCGCCAGCACGACCTTCTGCTGGTTGCCGCCCGACAGGGTCGAGACGGGGAGCTCCTGGCTGCCGGTCTTGACCTGCAGGCGCCGTGACCACTCGGCCGCCGCCTCGCGCTCGCGGCGCGCGCTCACCAGGCCTGCCCGGCTGAGCGTCCTGCGCAGGGTGAGCGTGGTGTTGCGGCTCACCGACATGTCCATCACGAGACCCTGCCTGCGGCGGTCCTCGGGCACGAAGCCGATGCCGGCCGTGATGGCGGCCAGCGGGCTCCGCCGCGCGAGGGGCTTCCCGTTCACGGTGACGCTGCCGGCGTCGTAGCGGTCGACGCCGAACAGGGCGCGGGCGACCTCCGTCCGGCCCGCCCCGACGAGCCCCGCCAGGCCCACGATCTCGCCGGCCCGCACCTCGAACGACACGTCGTGGAAGACGCCCTGCCGCGTCAGCCCCTGGACGGTCACGACGGGCTCGCCGATCCGCGCCTCCTGCTTGGGGAACAGCTGGTCGACGTCGCGGCCGACCATCGCGCGGACGACCTCGGCCGTCGTGACGTCGCCGGTGGCGTGCTCGGAGATGAAGGCGCCGTCGCGCATGACCGTGATGCGGTCGCTGAGCCCGAAGACCTCGTCGAAGCGGTGCGAGATGAACATGATGGCGCTGCCGCGGTCGCGGAGGGCCCGGGCGACGCCGAAGAGGCGATCGACCTCGACGCCGCTGAGCGCCGCCGTCGGCTCGTCCATGATCAGCACCTTGGCGTCGAGCGAGATGGCCTTGGCGATCTCGATGATCTGCTGGTCGGCGATCGAGAGGCCCTCGGCGACGCGGTCGGGGTCGATCGGGACGCCGAGGCGCTCGAACAGGGCCCGGGCGTCGGCCCGCATCTTGGCGCGGTCGATGAACCCGAGGCGCGAGGTGGGCTGACGGCCGACGAAGATGTTCTCGGCGACGGTCAGGTCGGGGAAGAGCGTGGGCTCCTGGTAGATGACGCTGACGCCCGCCGCCTTGCTCTCCGCCGGCGTGCGGAAGACGATCGGGTGGCCGTCGAAGAGGAACTCGCCGGAGTCGGGCTGGTGCACTCCGGCGAGGATCTTCACCATCGTGGACTTGCCAGCGCCGTTCTCGCCGACGAGCGCGTTGATCTCGCCGGCCCGCAGCTGCACGCTGCCGCTGGCGAGGGCCACGACCGCTCCGAAGGTCTTGCGGGCGTGCCGCAGCTCCAGGACGGGGGCCGTCGGCGAGTAGCCGGAGGCCGGGGGGTCGATCGTCATCGATCGTTCTCCTCATCGAGAAATGAATCGTTTCAACAGCTCGTGGGGACGACAGTAGGGGCGGGCGGGTCCGACGTCAAGCACGGCGTGCCGCGGGCCGCGTCGTCGCCACGCGGGAGGCGCGGCCCGCCCCGCCCGGAGCCACCCGTCGGCCTACACTCGTCAGCGTCGGCGGACGGACGTCGACCGTCGCCTGCCCGGGCGCCGACGACGGAGGGGGCCCCGGTGGAGTCGGTCAGCATCCGCGACGTCGCGACCACCGCGGGCGTGTCGGTCGGCACCGTCAGCAACGTGCTGAACCACCCCGACAAGGTCAGCCCCGCCACCGTCGAGCGCGTGCACGCCGCCATCGACGAGCTCGGCTTCGTGCGCAACGACGCGGCGCGCCAGCTGCGCGCCGGGGCCAGCCGGGCCGTCGGCCTGGTGATCCTCGACGGGGCGAACCCGTTCTTCTCCGACGTCGCCCGGGGCGCCGAGACCGCGGCGGAGCGCGCGGGCCGCGTCGTCCTGCTCGGCAACAGCGACCAGCAGGTCGAGCGCGAGGCCCACTACCTCGACCTCTTCGAGCAGCACCGCGTGCTCGGCATCCTCATCTCCCCCGTCGGCGACGTCACCGCGAGGTTGGCCCGTCTCCGTCGTCGAGGCACGCCGGCCGTGCTCGTCGACCGGCGGGCCGACCTCACCGACTTCTCCTCCGTCTCCGTCGACGACGTGCGCGGCGGCCAGCTCGCCGTCGAGCACCTCGTCTCGATCGGTCGTCGTCGCCTGGTGGTCGTCGGCGGCCCGCTCGACCTGCAGCAGGTCGCCGACCGCGTCGCGGGGGCCCGGGAGGCGGTGCGCGCCGCGGGCCCGGAGGTCACCCTCGAGGTGGTCGAGGTCCCGGGCCTCACCGTCGAGCACGGCCGAGCGGCGGCGGCGGCCCTCATGGCCCGGCCGGTGGCCGAGCGACCGGACGGCGTCTTCGCGGCGAACGACCTCGTGGCGATGGGCGTGCTCCAGTCGCTGGTGATGCTCGGCGACCTGCGGGTGCCCGACGACGTCGCCCTCGTGGGCTACGACGACATCGACTTCGCCCGGGCCGCCGTGGTGCCCCTGACGTCGGTGCGCCAGCCCAGCGGCCTGATCGGCCAGACGGCGATGGAGATCCTGCAGGAGGAGATCGACGACCCGACGCGCGAGCCACGGCGCGTCGTCTTCGCTCCCGAGCTCGTCGTGCGGGCCAGCACCGTGACGGGCGCCTCCGGCTGAGGTGCTCCGGGTGCCGCTCGGTGCCCCGACGAGCTACCGGTCGAGCCGGACGGCGGCGAGGCGCGCCGCCCGCCGCGCGGGCGCGAACCACCACCCGAGGAAGCCGCCCATGAGCGTCGCCCCGGCGGCCGCCCCTGCGGGCGACCCGGGGCGCCGGCGGACGGCGAGCAGGAGGGCCGTGCCGACCACGAGGTTCGTCGACGACCACGCGGCGTTCTCGCGGGGCGACGAGAGGCCCACCCCCGGGGGCGTCGCGAACGGGCTGGGGAAATCACGCCCGCGCAGCGCCGCCGCCCCGTGCGGGACGGCGTTCGCGAGGAACGCACCGGCCAGGAAGCGGGTCACCGTGACGACGATCATCGCTCGACCCTAGGCTCGGGACTCGGGCACTGCGCGCCGAGACCCGGCTGGCCTCGCGTCGCGCACCTCGTCGCTCGCCCCCTGTCCCCTCCGACCTGAAGGCCCCCATGCTGTTCGCGATCACCCTCCTCGTCCTCGGTCTCGTCGGCGTCGTCGGAGGCGCCCTCATCGTCGCGCGGCGGGGCGGCGGCAGCCCGGCCCCGGGCATCGTGATCATCGTGCTGGGTGCGGTGGCGGCCGCGCTGGCGGTGGCGCTGCTGGCGCTCCCGGGCGTCCCGGCCTGACACCTCCCCCGCACGGCGGCCGTCGCCCTACCGGCGAGGGTGCCGCCCGATGAGACTCCCGAGCAGAGCCAGCCCGGAGACGGTCGGCAGGAACGAGAGGAACCCCGCGGGCCCCACGGCTCCTCCGACGGCCAAGCCGGTGGTCCCCGCCGCGAGGAGGAGGGATCCGACCACGAAGCGCCACCGGCGAGGGTGCGATCGCCAGGGCGTGATCGGCAGCGGCCTGAACTCCCGTCGAGCGCCCTCGGTCGCGTCGACCGCTCGCCCCGCCGGCAGGCCCGGGCCGTCGACCTCGAGGGCCCACTCGTCGATCCAGGGGCCCGGCCCGAGCTCGGGGCAGCGGTCGGCGACGGCGTGGGCAACCGCCGAGTAGTCGGCCGGCGCTCCGCGGTACATCGCGTCGACGAGGCTGACGTCGTACTCGACCCGGCCGTCCGGCCACAACGCATCGTGGCGGACCCTGCGGACGGCCCGACCCGACCACCGTGACGGCACGGCGAACGCCACGGCACGGGCGGCGACGGGGCGAGTGGTCACTCCCCGATCGGTCGGACGGGCCCTTCCGTCATCGTCCTGCGTCATCGCTCAGCCCCCTGGTCGTCGATCCACGGCCAGCCTGCCGCGTCGACCTGACAGCTGGCGAGTGAGGGGAGGCCTCACGCAAGCGAACGCGTGGATCAGCCCGGAGGAGCGAGCGGTGAGGGCATGCACGAGAGCACCGAGCTCGGTGGCGACCGTGACGCCGTACGCCCTCATCGATCCGATGAAGTGCCTGACGGTGGGCCCTGCCGGGCTCGAACCGACGACATCCACGGTGTAAACGTGTAGCGGGGCATACGTTCTTGCCGCCAGTTGCGCAGAACTGCCGGTTTTCTGGGGCGAGGAGTGCAACGGCGTGCAAGAGGAAGCAGTGGTGCGCAGCCCGTCACCAACACGAACACGGGGCTCGGACTGCCCACGAAGCATGCGGGGTGGAGAGGCCTGGGTCTCAGCAGGACCAAGGTAGCGCGCGATCGGGGGCGAGACAGTGAGTCACATTTGCGCAGTCGGTTTCCGCCCTGTTCTTGATCACCTTCGTGAGTCATATTGGGGGCCTAGCCCGTCCGATGGTCTGGTTTGTAACTCGAACGAGGGATCGCGGACGATGCAGCGTTGAGCGATGGTCGACTTGTGGGAACTGAAGATGCGCCTGCCGAGCACTGCGGTTCGGGTCCCAGGATCGCCGTAGTGCTCCAGGGCTCACGGACGATGATCGACCGACGTGTGTTCGAGGACCTCTTCGAGAACTCGGTCGTCAGCGGCCGCGCTCCGTACCGACAGGCGCTCGAGCGCTCTGAGGTTGCGTTCAACGACCTCGTAGAGCTATCCCGGAAGGCGGACATCCCCTACCCGTTGTTCTTCGCTCAGTACGACCACGTCCGCGCACAGATCGCGACCAAGACATCGAAACTACTTCAGGGGCTGAGCAAGGAGACGTTCGCGCTCAACTCCCGAACGACCATCGCCGTGAAGGACGTTGAGCTCATCGTGAAGGATCTCATCCGGAAGCAGATGCTCCTCCGAAAGCACGACCCGGATCTCGAAGACAACCGGATCGTAGGGCTGCTCAAGAAGACGCGGGGCACCGCGTCGCAAGACGCTGAAATGCTCCTCGATGCCCTCGGGCTCGAGCGCGACACCCTCACCCAGGCACGGACGAAGAAGCGCGCGCTCGAGATTCTCATCGAGCATCTGGAAGCACGGCAGGTTCTTGTGTCGCTCAGCGTCCGCGGCTTCATGCCGCAGCTCATCCAGGTGAAGTTCAGCGGGCTCACCATTAAGGACAAGAAGGTCCCGTACATCTTCCTCGCGCGGGGGGACCACGGTGACGACCAAGAGCCAGAGGGGCGGCAGCTCTTCACATTGACCCTGCTCGCGGTTCTCGTCGCGCGAGGCATCTTCGCTCCTGTGACGTACGACGGCCGCAGTCCGACGGTCGGGCCAGGCAGGGAGTACGACGTCGTCGGGGAGATCCTCATGCCGGAGGCTGCCATGCGTAGCCTCGACTTACAGACGCTCGAGGACCTGAAGACTGCCGCGGACAGGTTCAAGGTCACGCCGAGCGCCCTAGTTGTCAGAGCTCAGCGGCTCCGTCTTGTGACCTCAACCTCCGCCTCGTCACATCTCAACGCACTCAGCCAGGAGTTCGCCGCCCGGCCACCGAGTCGAGCGCAACAGCCCAAGCCGGTCAACGGGATCCGCACGTACAACGGTAGGGAATTCTCGGCCCGGATGATCCAGGCACTTGACGTAGGCAAGGTTTCGCCCGGTGACTTCTGCCGTGCTGTGTGCGCGAACAAGATCAAGCCGCACCAGATCGGGGACTTCCGTAAGGCTCTCGGATGATGGGCCACCGGTACCTCCTGGACAACAACGTGCTTGCGCGACTCACGCCAGAGCAGCGTTCGATGCCGTTCGTCCAAGAGCACTGTCGTATCCCCTCGGAGGTGCTACACGAAGCCCGCTTCCTCCCGGACGCGGACGTCCTCGCCGAACTCGAGTACCGGACCACCGGAGGCGTGCTGCGCCAACTTCAGCTGGTCATGGAGCGCGTCCGTGTCGACGACGTCCGGCTGGTGAACCTGTACAGCGGACAGGGAAACGCCGACCCCATGCTCGTCGCCTGTGCCCTCGACGCCGTTCGAGAAGCCGACGAGGGCCTCTTCGGTGACGAATGGGTGATTGTCTCGAACGACGAAGCAGTCCTCGGCCTGGCACATCAGTTCCTCATCACCACACTTACGAGCGATGACTTAGACGCACTTCTTGGTGGTAGGTCCGATGAGGCGAAGTCGGGCTGACTGGGCGCTGTAGCTCGGCCTCGACGTGACGGACACTCCCACGACTGCAATCGTGTCAATCGAGGGCGACGAGTTGAGCCGGGAACGTGAACGACTGGATCCCGTGCGGCTTGACGCCTGCCGCTCGCCAGCGAGCTCACTTGTGTTGTGCCGTGAGGCGTTGGCTGCACCGCTTCTCCAGTCGAACGCCGATGACTGGCCTTGGCCGGTCCCTCGAGGGACTCCGCGATGGCCGAATCAACCATGGCTCGCGTCTGGTGGGAGCAGCCGGACGTGGAAGTCTCGCAACTGCGCCAATCGATCTGGTCTAAGCGCTCGTGCGCGGTAGAGCCGGCGCTGGTGGTCAGCCCAGGAAGCAAGTTGCGCCTCCGCACCTCCCGCATCTCGGCGCGGTATCCGGGCACGCGTCGAGTCCTGTCCGACGAAGTCTTTCCAGGCCGTCCAGGTTGTGGCCCATTGGTCATCGACGGGACTGCGGCGGAAGCCGGGGATGGAAGCCAGGCGGTAACGCGCGTACTCGACGCCGGAAGGGCCCCAAGCATCGTCCGCGCCTTCTCGAGCGAACTTCTTTCGCTCAGAACGGACCCAGTCAGCGAGCCGGGTCTCGTCTGTTCTCGGTTGATCGCGTGCCTTGTCTCGTGGCCAGCGACCATGGGCAGCCGTGAAGCGTTCCAGCTCGCGAATGCGCGCAGCCCAACGACGTTCTCGGGTGTCGGCGTCAGCATCCGGTGTCGCCTCGTAGCTCGCGTCGGCAAGAAAGTAGTGCCAGGAAGCAGTGTCTCCGCGGTCTAGCAGTGCGCGCGCGACTTCCTCGTGCTCTCGCGGAAGGTTCTCCCCCGCTCCGAGGTTTTCCATCGCATCCGTCTCCGGGCGGACACGGCGTCCTGGCCCGGATGGTCCATGCGCGGCAGGCACGTCAGATCAGTGCAACGCGCGCTTGCTTGCTTGCTTGTAAGCACGGGAGGTTTTCGACGGTCAGCCGCAATACCGTCTTGTTGCTGAGCGAGGCGTAGCGACAGCTAGGGAGGTCCCAGTGCGATCGGGCGAGTCAGGACTGGCCGAAGACGAGTGGCCTGTCACGTTGATGGACAACGCCCGAGGCGACTTCATGATCACGACTCGTGAAGCGTTCTTCGCGATCTATCTCGGTGTGGGCCTTGCGATGCGTACTGCTCGTGTCGACGAGGCCGATCAGGACGGAGACGACGAACTGCTTCTGATTCTGGAGCTGGACGAGTGCACGCTCGGGCGACCTCTGCGTCTGCTGGTCGACCGAGGTATCGATGCTCCACCCACGCGCTGGCTGACTACGCCCGTTCAGCAGATCCACCGCATCCGCGGCACGGACAAGTAGAGGCACATGAGAGGAACAGAGATGAACCAAGACGCGAATTGGTGGGAGTCCGTACTGCCGCCCATGATGGGGCAGCAGGTCGAGCCAACCGCCGAGAAGTGGACTGAGCAACGCGTTCAGGACGGGCGCACCCCTGAGTCCTGGAACCAGGCAACTGACGACACTCGACAGCAGGTGAAGAACCTCGTGGCCGAAGTCTTCTACGCCCATGGCCTTGTCATGGCCGACTTGTTCGCCAGCGCTGATCAGCGTTCCTGACTAGGAGGCGGCCGTCAGGGGTCCATGGGACTCATGGCGGCTGTCCAGTCGAAGCGCACGGATGCTTCAGCGAACGCCGCGAAGACACCCGGTCCGTCTGCGTTCGCGGCCTCCCCGTAGATGCGGTAGTCCTGCCGGTCGCCCGGGCCTACGTACTCGGTTGCCTCGAAGGTAAGCCGCATTTCAGGCAGCGTGTGGGCAGTGGCCCTAAAGCGTCCGGCACGGTTTCGTGGCTGCTGGTTAGTTGTCATGCGTCCTACGTGTGCGGCGGCTTGCTTGCCGTCGCGTCTGTCAGCGTTCGACCTGCTGCATCTCTTCCCCGAGGACCGTTTGGACGGTGAGCGGAATTCCGCGGTCAGCCTTCCCCGGGCGCAGCTTGATGTTCCAGCTGGTGACGTTGATGCCCGGGTACCAGTACCCCTCGCTTCCCAGCTGCCCGAGAGTTCCCCTCGCGGTGGACCCGTGGGGGAAGGTGTCGCGGAAGGTGGACTTGAGGACTTCGAAGGCGGCGTTGTGGTCGATGTAGACCAGGTCGTTCGGGCCGCCCTTCCGACGGTAGGTGAGGATGCCGATGCGGATGCCGAGGGGGCGGAGCTTGCCGTTGGCGTCGGCGCTCCATCCGAGGGCCCGGTTGGCTGCGCCGGACCCGTTGGGCAGGGGCTTGTCTCCGGGGGTGTCTTCGAGTTCGAGGTGGGCCTTGCCCTGGCGGATGACGGAGATGATGCTCTCGAGCGCGATGGCTCCGGGGCTCTGTTCGGCCATCTCTGCCAGCGACTGGGTGCCGACGCTGATGACACCATCGACGAAGCTGCCTGGGGTGCCCGGGGCCA
The DNA here is from genome assembly GCF_014217665.1 of Frigoribacterium sp. NBH87. Classification (NCBI taxonomy): domain Bacteria; kingdom Bacillati; phylum Actinomycetota; class Actinomycetes; order Micrococcales; family Microbacteriaceae; genus Frigoribacterium; species Frigoribacterium sp. NBH87. Next base: position 209,604 of record NZ_CP043650.1, on the reverse strand, counting down.
GGAGCTCCAGCATGCGGGTGTGTCCGACTCGTTCGGCGAGCTGGCGAAGCGGCACGAGGCCCAGGAGCAGGTCCGCTGTCATCTCCACGTGACGCTCCGGCGACTTGTCCCCGAGCTTGAGTGTGGCCGTTCGGCGCCGTACGACTGCCTTCGCCTCCGTTCGCGCGACTTCGAGCTCCGCGACAAGTCCGGCCCATCCGAGTTCCGACGCGCGCTGCTGCATCATCTGCACAGCTGCCACGAGGAGGCGGGGTGCAGCCAGGTTCTTGTCTCGGAACTCGTCCATCGCGTCGACGGCGGCGGAATTCAGGCTGCCGACGTCGAAGTTGAGAACGAGCGTCCGGTCACGCACGGAGGCAACCGTGGCTGCGTTCTCCGCCGTGACGATGAGCAACGCCTGAGGGGTGAAGGTCTGCTGCGCCTTAAGGTCGTAGCTCGAACGGCGCTTGGCGGTCTGGTTGTGGACGTTCCGGATGATGTCGCCGATGGCGGCCTGCTGCCGGGTGCTTTCCTGCGAACTGGCAGAGGGTGCGAGGTCATCGAGCACCCAAATGGGCGCGTGCGAAAGAGCAAGCTCGGTTGCGGTCGGCGTGTCGGTGAGGTTGCCGGGGAGGTGCTTCCCGGTCCAGATTTTGCGTGCCTGGTGGAAGCCCATGATGTGGGAGGCCGTCCAGCTCTTCCCCGTGCCGGATGGCCCCTGGGCGTAGAGGACCACGGTGGTGGGGAGGGGGTTGGAGGAGCGGAGCCCGGCGGCGAGGACCGTGCCGGCGATGCCTCGGTCCTTCCAAGGCGCGAGGTCGATGTAGTGCTCGACGAGCGTGTCCAGGTCTTCGCGAACGCTGGCCTTCCAGGGCTCGCTGAAGGGGGCGCTGTCGGCCTCGGGCAGGGTGAAGAGCCCGGCGCCGTGGAGGCGGTCCTCGGTGACGCCCGAAAGGACTCGGGCGGCATCTGAGGGCCGGTGCGTGATGACGGTGCCGCCGGAGATGTAGGAGCAGACGTCCGTGCCGGGCGTCGGGACCCAGCCCATGGCGGTCCACCGCGTCGCTTGGGTGCAGCTCGCGGCATCGTTGGCTTTGACGGCAGAGAGCCACTCCCGTCCATGCTTGACGGGCGGCCACTCGGGGTGCTGCAGGAGGCCTAGCGCCCGGGAGAAGGAGGCGTGACCGTCTGCATCCCATCGGTTCGGCGGGTAGTTCAGCACCTTAAGGGGCCCAGTTACGTACTCGACTCGGGGGCTTCCGTCGGCAGAGAGCCAGGAGGTTTCGATGGTCACGCGGCTGTTGTCGCCGACCTCGTTCGCCGGGTCCAGGATTCCCGTCTCGCGCTCGAGATATGTCGGGGCACGATAGGTCTCCGTTTTGATGACCCTGCCTCCGATGCGGGTCTCCGTCTCCCATCGACGCGCTCCAGGCCGGCCGTACGCGTCGGTGGGGTCCTCGACGAGGACTTCAACGCTGTAGCCGTCGTCGGCGACCAGGCGGGTGCCGACGGTCATCGCGGTCCGGGGACGCATCGGCTGGGGAGGGAAAGCGTCTGTGGCGTCGTTGCGCAGCTGCGTCCATCCCACCGTCATGAGGTCGTCCAGAACGGTGTGGTCTGTGACGCCTGCGCCCGGTCCGGCGTTCAGGTTCTCTGGGTTCATGCCGGCCGCGCTGATGGTGCCCCGGAGCGTGTTTCGCGCGTGCCAGGTCGCCCAGTCGTCACCGCGGTCGCTCTCCAGTCCGATGATGACGGGGCGGGAGGGCTCCGCGAAGCGGTCCCAGGTGTACGTCTGCGACAGGTTGGTCCCGGCGGGGGCCGTGACCACGAGAACGAGGTCCTCTTGAGGCACGTGCTCGGTGATGAGGTCGCGCAGGCGGTCTCGCGCGGCGGTGATGGTTTCGTCTGCCGTCACTTCGAGCTCGTGGCGGTGGACACCGGCGTGAAGGAGCTGGGCGGTCAGAATCGCGTCGCTGGTCAGGATGCTGGAGACGACGAGGATGGGCGTTCCAGTGAATGCGTGCTGCGGGAGCGCAGGGTGGCAGTCGAGGTCGACGGCATTCCCGGTGAGGAACAGGGGCGGCATCTCAAGGCGCGTAGCATCCGTCAGTCCGAACAGGCACGACGGCGCCGGTGGGCGGCCGCCGAATGGCGTGTTGGCGACTGCGATTGCCAGGAAGGCAGGAACGACGAGCAGGTCGTCGGCCCGCAGCCGCGCGCTCATCTGCTGGTACCGGTGAGAGTTCGCGTTGCCGACCCTCTCTTCGCGGGCGAAGGTCTTCGCGTCTTGGTCAGTGACGGCCCGGTAGCCGCGAGCACGAGCGACGAGGGGCGCTACGTGGGATGCGACAGAGGCGGTCGAGGCGGTGAGCCAGGAGTGGGCATCGGCGGCCCAGGAGTGGACGAGGGGTGAGGTGGTCATACCTCCTCTGTGCGGGCTAAACGAGGACGGCTGGGACGTGCGTCAGCTGAACCACGGATAACCAACGCTCCCAGACACTTCTGGGAGACAAGACCCTTGATTTGTAGGGGATCTGAGGCCCCTTTACCTACTAATAACCAAAAAACCAAGATTTAGTTAGAGATAGATAGATAGGGGGTTCAAGCCTTGCTTCCCCTCCCCCTCCCCCAAGTCCCCATCCCTAGGCATGTGATCCGGAGTGGTTCTCTGGTGTTTTGGTTACGACTCAGAGAAATACCTGCTCATGGGGTGTTTTGGTCCGCTCTAGGCCCGAGATAAGTCTTGGGAGGCTTGGTTATCGTGCCTCGTCGGCGGGATGTAAAGACTCTCCGGATGGGGCGAGCTCCTCTTCCACCTCATCCTTGTGCGACCGGACGCCTAAGAAACTGAGTTCGCGACGTTCGTCGACTTCAGGCCGCGCCGGTGTCGCGAAACTTGGCCATGCTCAAGTCGTCCCGGGTCCCATCCGGGTGTACGGCAACCAACTTCCTGATGGCTGCGCACGCCGTGTCTACTTCGTGGTCGTCACTTCAAGGCGTGGCGTTTTACCGGTGATTTCCCCGTTTATCACCACAACCGGTGGCAGTCAGGGTGGCCCGACAGCGTCGGACGCATAGCGTCATGACCGCCGGTAGCCCTTCTAAACAGGGCGCGTACGAACAGGAACGGCGTCCGACATCCGCAAGTTGGGAGAGCACGATAGCACCGGAACGTTCATTGCGCGAACCCCCACCCTCGCGCGCCGCCAAGGAAATCAAGCCGCAGATTAGGCCCACCACGACTGAGCTGCTCAAGGTCTTTAAGGTGTCGCTGATGGATGTGCATGGGCAGCCCGCATCGTTTGCAGAAACCGAACAGCGCCTCGGCCTCGGCCTCGTCACGAGTCCCGGACGCCTCTGCGACCTGCGCGGACGCCAACTGTAAGGTTGACGCCAGTCGACATCGGACCCAGGATCATCCAAACTAATTCACGCTTGGCCAGCACGCCCGTCAAGTCAGGCTGCAGCGGCACCGCTCCCGGGGGTCCGCAGGGGCTCATACGAGCGAGACTCTGGCAAGAGAAGAACAACGGCGCCTAAGCAGGGACAGATGAGCGAGACAGACCAGCCCCCCGAGAAGCCACCGATGGACGCCCCCATCAGATCGTCGGCAGACGACAAACTTGGCCGGGCTCCGGTCGCTCAACATTTTGCCGAGTCCATACGGGAACTCGACGCCGGCGAGGGGATGGTCGTCGGAGTAGTTGGACCTTGGGGTCATGGCAAGAGCTCGTTCATAAATCTCATGCGTGAACAGTTTGAGAGAGAACCGAAGCTGACGGTCATTGATTTCAACCCGTGGATGTTTTCCGGGTCGAACCAGCTTGTCAACTTCTTCCTGACTGAGATCGGCGCCGAGCTCGACGTCAAAAGCAGGAGCAAGTTTGGTCAGGCTGCAGACTGGTTGGCAAAATATGCCGGCATCCTCAAGCCCGTCTCACAGGTGGTGCCTATTCCTGGGGCCGGTATCGCCGGAGAGGCGGCGTCGGCCATCATCGCCGGAATTGCCGACACGACGGACGCGAACCTAAGCGCGAAGAAGGTGCGGGAGAAGATTACGCAGGAGCTGGCGGCGCTGACCGAACCCGTCGTGGTGGTAGTCGACGACATTGATCGGCTCACAACACCTGAAGTACGCGAAATCTTCAAACTGGTCCGCCTGACCGCGAGCTTTCCAAACATCATCTATCTGCTGGCGTTTGACCGAGTGCGGGTAGAGAAGGCGCTCACAGAAGACGGTGTCCCGGGCCGCGCCTATCTGGAGAAGATAGTTCAGTTGAGCTTCGACGTGCCGCAGGCACCCGAGATGCTCCTTCGATCACAGGTCTTCGACGAGCTGAACCGTGTGATCGCACCGGTCGCGGCCGTGGAACTCGATGAAGACCGCTGGGCAGATGCCTACTTTGAAATTATCGATCCGCTGCTCTCGAACATGCGAGACGTGACTCGCTACGCCATCTCTTCGAAGTCTACGATCAAGAATCTAGGCGATGAGGTCGATCTCGTCGACCTCTTGGCGATGGAAGCAGTTCGCGTTTTCCGCCCTGACCTTATGCAGCGTCTCGCGACGCTACGGTCGGAAGTGACCAACACTCGCAGCTCCTCGTCACGCAAAGACGTTGACGCGCAGAAGGCCATCGATGCTCTGCTAGCCGACTTCCCCGAAGACACGACGCTGATAAAGGCTTTGTTCAACCGGCTCTTCCCGGTCGCGCTCCAGTATGTCGAGAACAACAGCTATGGCTCGGACTGGCTCGGCGTCTGGCGCACGGCGCACCGAATGGCACATATCGACTATCTCAATCTGTACTTTGACCGCGTCGCCCCAGATGCCCTGGTCGCCTTCAGAAGCACCGAGGGCGCATTCGCTGTGCTCGGCGACGCCGAAGCACTGAAGTCTTACCTGTCTGAACAGGAACCGAGGGACCTGGAACCGATTCTCGAGGGTCTGACGGGATACGAGAGTAAATTCACCGCGGAGATGATCGTCCCCGGGTCGAGAACGCTCCTAAACTTCATCGACAAAATCCCGCTCAATGAGAACGGTGGAATGTTCGGTCTCAGTCGCCCGGATTTGACGGTGGGACGAGTGGTGCTTCGCATGCTTCGCAAAGTCGAGGACGAAGCTGTTCGGGAGGCCTTAGTGGCCGAGATCTTGGCGGGTATCGAAACGTACTCTTCCAGGCTTGACTTCATCTACAGCGTGGGGCACCGCGAAGGCTCTGGTCTTAAACTCGTCAGTAAGTCGTTCTCTCAGCAGCTACAGGACGAGCTCGTGGAGCATCTCGCGGAAAGCCCACCCGCAGAACCCGAGCGCGAGTGGGACGCATGGCGTATCTACGACGCTCTACGGGAATCGACTGGCGAGTCGCCGCTAACCGCCGAATCCGACCCCGTGATCATCCGTTCGATTCTCAGATCGACTCGCTCGACGGCTCGGTCGCAGTCCATGGGCTCGCGACGGGTCAAAAGGGAAGACCGCCTTGCATGGGACCTCGTGGTTGGTTTGTTTCCCTCCGAGGATGCGGTCAGAGAGGCCGTGAACAGCGTTCGGCAAAAGCTCGGGGAGGACGAGGTGTTCGAGCTTGCGGAAAAGTATCTCGACGGCTGGCGTCCTGAACAATTCTGATGCAAAGCTGAATGATCAGCTAATCCAGTCCCCAGTGCCCAGTCCCCAGGCCGCTCTGCACAAGGACGTGTCCCGAAGCACGAGATGCCCAGCAAAAGGCTAGACGGAACTGGTCAGATTCATTAAAGGCTGAAGGCCTCTTCTGTCCTCTCGCACCGCCTCGAGTGGTTGCGTTGGTTCGATCGGGGGCAAGCTGTGGGATCAACACAGCCCGGCCCGACTCGGCACCACTTTTACTCGCCCTGACAAAATCGTTTCTGACTCTTTTAACCATGACAGGCCGCCCACGACCTGACCGAGCGAGGAGGAACCGGTGACTGGAAACCGGGGTGCGGCCGCGTATGAGAATCTCGGCCCGTTCTACGACGCCTCCACCTTGGGTCTGCTGGTGGAGCTTCGAACCCAGTCGGTTGAAGACATGGTCCGAGACGGGGAAATTATCTGCTTGATCACAAGCGATGGCGACCACCTCTATCCTGCGTTCCAGTTCTTTGGCCCGGGCCTCACACCGCTGCCGGACCTCGCTCTAGTCCTTGCCGCCCTCGACCCGCGCCACATTGATTCGTGGGGTGACGCGATCTGGTTACGTGAGCCCCGCCCTGAGCTGGGCGGCCACTCCCCCGCGGAAGCGCTTAGACAGGGCGGCACGGAGGACGTTGTAGGCCTCGCAAACCAAGCGGGTACCTTGACAGCGCCGTGACCTTGCAGGGCTACCTCGCGCGCCAATAGGCGGAGACGAACCGAGGCCGCACCGGTGACAGCCCAACTAAACAGAACAGCCCGTGCCCCCATGGTGGCGCCCTAAAACCTGTGAGCCCGCGTGGATGGCATCACCTCCCGCTAGTTCATGCAGGAGCTTTGCTGCTCGCCGGCCGACTTTTGGAATTAGGACGACCTGGCAGCACTCAACGGGGATCGGGTTGCCGACCCGACGGCGACCAGGACAAGGTGCAACCTCAGGGCTGCAACGGTTTCCGAACCCACCCATCTGAGCTCTTCACCGAGTTATGGGACCGGCAGCAATCGCTGGAGACCCTGGGTTGGCCGACATCAGATAGAAGGGCAGTCCTCGCCTGCGTCCGCGCGTTGATGGAACTTGAAGCCCAACCGGCAGCGACGTGCGAGAACTTGACCAGCTCAGCGTCACGTCCACGACCTCCACCTGGCGTCCATGCCGATGCGCGGTCGCGCGCCACCCGACGGCGGTCGCCGACCACCAGCCCCACCGCCGCGAGCACGACCCGTGCGAGCCCGGCGTTCGCCGAACCTGACGGCCAACTGGCGACACCGGTCTGACGAGTGGAGGCCATTAGATATGAGGGCAGCCCGATTAGAAGAGAGGGTCGGTCGCTGGCGCTCCCTCCCCCGTTCCCCCTCACGAACAGCCACACGTCAACCGCGATGAGGCACCCTTCTCGTCTGACCTCCTCACGCCACCACCTCGACACCGCAGCCCACCTCACCCGGCCATCTCGAGAACGTGACCCGCACGCATGACTCAGCCACCTCGACAACGACGCGGCACGCCTGGCGCTCCGCGCCGGCGCCGCACACCGCGCGCTTCGCGCGCTCTCCCCACACGTCCCATCCGGGTCGCTTCGCGACCCTCTCCTTGCATCAGCTCCACTCCCGGCCGGTCACGATGACCTGCTCGTCCACCATCTCGTCCACCGTGTGCACGGCACGCGTGGCAGCGGCTCGTCCCTTGCTCGTCACCCCGTTCGTCTCCCCAGGGCGGATGCCTGATCGAAGGTGCTGACGCACCTTGCCTGCCGGCGGCCTCACACGGGTGGGGTGTCGCAGTTCGTCTCTCGGTCCGTGCACCCGCACGTCTGGCATCTCGTCTCCCTGAGGCGTTCACCGGTACGCCTCCCGCTCCGTCATCCGGGGCGTCTGGCCTGTGCGTACCGGTGCCGCACCTGCCGGAGCTTCGTGTCGTCTCGGTCACCGGGACGGCGGGGCGGTCCGGGTATCGAACCGGTGTCGAGGTGGCTCCCTGCCGGGGGCTTCCTCATGGCCGGGTGAGTGCGGACAGGCTGCGGTCCGGCCGCCGGTGCGGTGGAGCGAGGCGGGTGACGGACCGGTCCCGGAAGAAGCAGGCCCGGTGCGCATGAACCAGCCATCGGAGAGGCCCCCGGCAGGGGTGACGACGAGCACGCAGGCTGCGCGCAGAAGGAGGGCGGTTCCCGACGCATCACGAAGTGGTGTGGCGTGCCAGGCGAGGCAGACGCTCACAGCGTCAACCAGCCCCTGAGCTGCACACGGCAGTGAAGTCCCCGCCCACCGGCAGGTGGGTTCCAGTAGCGAACGAGTGAGCTGAGGGAATCGCAGCCGTGACGGGCGCGCCAGCGTTCGGCGGGGCGGAGACGCTTCTCGCGCAGCGGGAAGTCTGACGGGAGCGGAGTGGACCGGAAGAGGGCGCCGGAACGAGGGTCAAGTGCGAAGCAGTTGAAAGTGCAGGTGGAACGGCGCCAGCGATGAGCGGCGCTGTGGGCGATACTCCTCTCGCTCAGCTCACTGAGTGTGACCAAGGAACGCGCGCAAATCTCGTCCCGTAATCTGCGCGCGGTGACGTGCCGTGGACTCTAAGTCGAGGCCAGCTGACAGGCCATCTCAGCGCGCCTGGCGGCACCGTTGAGAGCCGCCCCTACGGCAACCTAGTGACCCGACATTGGTGCGCGTCCCCAGATTTGGCACGTGCAAATAGGTCGGTGAGGAGCCCCACCTAATGGGACGCGCGCGAGTTGACGCCACTCCACTTGTGATGCGCTTAAGACCAGGCCACAGGTCGCGCAGGCCAGCGAGTTCTGTTCACCGAGGTGCCGCGCATGGGTCGTGCATGACCATCACGATGACCGAAGAACAGCTCGACTCCATGTCGCACAACGAGTACTTGACGCTGCAGCAGTTGAGCGCCTACATCCAGATACCCGTGCGCACTATCCATCACCTGCGGAAAAAGGGTGACGGGCCGGTCGGCCGCAAGGTCGGGCGCTCGGTGCGCTTCAGCCGGGCAGCAGTTGATGCCTGGTTCGACGGCTTGCCGACCAGCGGAACGAACGTCTGATGCTGAAGAAGGACGACAAGTCGAACAAGTGGCGGGCCCGCATCTACTTCAAGGGCAAGCAGATATCGATGGCGACCTTCGACAGGAGGGAGGACGCCCAGAAGTGGGAGGGGAAGCAGAAGCTGGCCCTGGTCACGAACGACTGGCAGGACGACAAGGCCGGGAACATCACCGTTGCCGCCGTCATTCTGGAGTTCAACGAGTCGCGGGCCGGCACCATCTCCGCGAAGACCGTCGACACGGACGAGGCCAACCTGCGGCTCCACGTCCCGGAGAAGCTTGCGCGCAGACCCATCCGGTCCGTGCAGTCATCTGATCTCGTGGCCCTGTACTCCTCTCTTTCCAAGCGCCGCTCACACGCCACCGTGAAGCGCATCCGGGACAGCACCATGTCGCTCTTCAACTACGCGGTCGACATGGGCTACGTCCCCCACAACCCAGTTAAGAACGCACGCATGCCTCGAGGCGACGGGCGCGCTGACCAAGCCATTCGACCCTTCACACCTGACGAGTTCGAGTCGATGCTCGCCGCCCAGCGAGAGACCCACCCGAGATACGCCGACTACGTCGAGTTTCTCCGCGAGACGGGCCTTCGATGGGGAGAACTCGTGGCTCTCCGAGTTGGCGACGTCGTCACGGAACCCTTCGACGCCATCATCGTCCGCCGCTCACAGTCCGACGGTTACGCAGAGAAGCAGACCAAGAGCGGGAGAATCCGACGCGTTCCTCTGCTGGGGAACGCTCCGGCCATCGCCGCGCAGTACGGCAAAGGTCGCAAGCGCAGCGAGAGGCTGTTCACCACCCCCACGGGCGCCCAGCTGAACAACGGCAACTTCAAGCGCGCCCTCGACTGGGCTGCTACCGCCCACGGGCACCGCGAGTACGACCTGCGCCACACCGCTGCAACTTCCTGGCTGCAAGACAACGTGGACATCAAGACGGTGTCTGCCTGGCTCGGTCACGCAACGACGCAGCTCACCCTCGACACATACAGCCACCACATGGGCTCGGACGCCGACACAGCTGCCATCGAGCGAGTTCGGAAGGCTCGGGAACTCGGTACTTAGGAACCGAGTGCTTCTGACGGAGAGCACCCGGGGGTCTCCTCGTTACCGGACGAGCCCACCCCGGTATGCGAAGGCCACGAGCTGCGTCCGGTCGCGGGCCTGCACATTTGTCATCGCGCGAGACACATGGGGCAGGACTGACAAGGGCGCGACAAGTATCTCGGCCGCGACCGTGTCGCTCTTGCCTTCCGTGGCGGCGACGACCACGTCCGGATGACCTGGTGTCAGCCGGTCGCAGAGCGCCGCGGCTTCAGTGCCGACAGCCCGGGGGCGTCGCGTCTCAGACGTCGGCAAAGGCAGAACGCACGTACTCGGCCTCTAACATCCGGCCTGTGGCGTGGCCGACCAACGGTTCGACGTAGGGCCTGTCTGGTTCCCGCCCCTCGTGGGCTCCGATGCCGCAGTTGCTGACTACGCGTCTACGCACCGCTTCGTCGACGCCGACGAAGGGGTCAGCGTAGAGCTCGAACACCCCCACACCAGACAAAGTATTGAGCCCCCGACAAGTCGTGTCAGCTCACCGAGGCGTGCCTGAAGGGCTTAGACCCAGGGTTCGTTGGTTTTCATCTCGACCGCGAGTTTCGTAGAGGTCGCGGCGCTGAAGACCCAGGCACCACCACTAGCGCCCCGGATTTACTCAGAAACGAACATGTGAGGATCAGGCAGAAGCGACAGTTCATCGGCATCTGAGGATCAGGCAGAAGCAATAGTTCATCGGTACCTACGTGGCCGATATTATTGATTATGTCAATAAACAGTTGGGGCGGCTCATCAGGGTATACGAACTTGGTCTCTCTCGAAGGACTGCCCTGTACGTCCGTGCCTGCCTGCCTACTCAACAAGGGGGGCAGGCGCAGGCCACGACCAAACCGACGGTTCTGCGTGCGTAAATCGCGGCCCAGGACCGTCGACTTGCAACCCCTCACGCTCCTTCTGAGCTACCAGCAAATTCAGCTCCAAGATTTGCGTCAGTAGATCTTCTGATTGGTCAAACCCGTAGATATCGAGAACGGCACCGTCCAGGTCAAGCTTCAGGTCTCGCAGCACCGATTTACCGGGACGACGCAAGACATCGAACTGGGAGCCGAGCGAGTAACCGTTGGCGAATGCTTTGCTTGTGTGTTCCACCAGCGCGATAGCTGCCCTGACAACTGCTTCCTCTTGCTCGCGGGTCGCATGCTGGGGCCATGGGAACGAGGGGAAGACGTTGCTGCCATACCGCGGTGCTGTTCCTAGAGTCGCTCCCCCACGAGCCCGGAACCAAGCTTCGTGGACAGACGACTGCAAAATCCCAAGCGAATAATCATCGTCAAACGGAAATGCGATGACGGAATCGTTGACGTGGAATTTCCCATCGACGAACGTGAAAACGGGCAGCCTGTCCACAGTTGCCGCCCTGTTGACCGCGATGTAGCGCTTCATACCTGCAACCGCTTTGAGGTAGTTACCTCTGCGCCACCCCAATGTCCACCATCGATCGAGAAATCCTTGGTGGTGGGTGTTGATCCGAGCTCTTGGGTTGCTCTTTCTCGCTTCAATGTTGGCGATGCGCTGTTGCTCAGCTCGATCTTCGAGGATGGGAAGCGCCTCTCGTTCCAGATGCTTCATGACTTGAGGGTGCGCCTGCCAAGCCAAACTCGCATCCGTTTCGGGTATATCAATAATCCACTCATCCGCTCTCGTTGAGTGGAGCAGCGATCGACCACCCAGAAGCGGATGTATAACAGCGCCTTCAGATTTGGCAAGCAATCGAGCCGTGAATCGATTCGGCTCGAATGCGTTCTTGACAAGGTTGGTCTGACCCTGGAAGGACAGAGCTACGCTGCCCTTCAATGTGACGGCGGATTTCAGATCTACAGCCGGCGACAGCGCGGCCGTGATCTCGGTGAGGACGAGAGGCTCTTCACGTACGTTCATCCACAGAATCTTGTCTTTGGGAGGCGTGCCGCCTTTTTGCCAATTGACAATCGAAACGTGCACGTTGGCGACTCCCGACCAAGGCATGGACGATACGGCGTCGATTATGACGCCGTCATGCTCGACGACGTAGTCGAGCGATACCCGGCGACCGTCACCCTGCTTTACGGACTTTGTGGCGACAAAACCCGCCCGACCGCCCTTAGGAAGACGATCGTGAGCAAGGGGAATCCAGTACGTGACGAAGTCGGATACGCCCCTTGGCCCGAAATGCTCATTGAGGCGAGAGTTGTACGAGGCTCCGAGCTCTTTCACCATCTTGCGCCGGCCAAGGTACGGAGGGTTGCCAATAATGGCGTCAGCTGGCGGCCAGGGGTTGAAGAGTGCGTCCTTGGCAACGATGTTTTTGTCCAGATTGTTGAGAGGCAGGGTCTGTCCCACTTCATTCATCTCATCGTCGGCAAGCTTCTTGCCGAGAAGCATCGTCACCTTCGCAACTTCAACAGCAAATGGATTGATGTCCATTCCGAAAAACTGTTCAGGAGAGACGTAGCCAAACGACTCTTGGCCAGCAATATTTTCCGACAAGCGTCGGCTGCGAATCTTTTCAATTGCCTGGCGTTCAAGGCGCCGCAATTCTCGATACGCAACATAAAGGAAGTTTCCAGACCCGACGGAAGGGTCGAGAACGCGAAACTGCGCCATGTCTTCCAGGACGGATTTCAGCTGGGGTATTGAGGTGGCGGCGTCGATGCGTTCCTGCCAAGGCTGGACAATGACGGGACCGACTATTCGAGCGATATCCGCTTGGGATGTGAAGTGGGCCCCGCTTGCATGCCGCTCGTCGGCATCCATGGAACCTTCAAAAAGTGTTCCAAAAATTTCTGGTCGAACGCTGGACCACTCCGTGCCCGCCGCTTCCCGAAGGAGGTGCAGCTCCTCCGTCGAGAGCTCGAGACGCTCGACTTCAGCGAAGAGACCACCGTTGAAATATGGCGTTTCGGCAAAACGTCCCCCGGGTGTCCTGCCTGGAGTATTCATTTCCTGAAAGAGCCCACCGACGAGGTCGTACGCCTCCACGCCATCTTGGGCATCTGTGATGGCTTTTGTAAAAAAGTGCCCAGGCAGTAGCCCAATGTCTTCGCTGAACATGGCCATGACACATTGGAGCACGAAACGTTGGGCCACCTCTCTGGCGACACCTCGAGCTTGTAACGACAGAAAGACTTTGGCTACATTGACAGCCGCCTCGCGAGTGACTGCGATTAGATCGTTACCAAAAACAGGTGCCACTTCCCGGGGGAGCATAAAACCAATGGACTCCCAGCGCTCGAACAGTTGAGCGAGCGGTATCCGTTCAACGGGTTCGTCTAGCTGGTTGTCGAAGTCGTAGATCCAAAATTCGTCGAAGTTGCACAAGATCACATAGCGAGGACGGTCCGGTACGGCCCGAACCCAGTAATCGAAGGCCTGCCGAAAATGCAGTCGTAGGTCTGTCTTGGCTTTCTTCATCTCGATCAGGACGCGGGGCTTCCAGAGCAGGTCTGCAAACGATGTCCCACCGTCAGTCTTCTTAATTCGCTCCTCTAGAACAGCCCCAGCTTCAAAGACGCCGCTCCATCCAAGAGCGACGAATAGATGATCTAGGAAGACCTGTGCCTCTCCCTTTTCGTCACCGCGAAGCTGAGAATGCCGCCACTGGGCAAAGGCCTTGAGGCGAAGTCGGAGTTCGTCAGTCGGCAGATTCCGAGGCTCTTCCATGCACGAATCATGCCAGAGCAAGAACATCTGCGATGACGACGACCCCTCAAATCTGTCAGCTTCAGCTACCCGCCTGAGGGTCAGCGCAGGGCACCACTGTTTCGTAGAACGCGAGGCCTGACCGCTGGTAACGCCCCATATGTCTGGCCGCGGCCAGACCCTGAACGGCGGCGCTAGCCCTCGAGCACGGCGACGGAGTCAGTCGCGGTGGAGGCCGAAGAGCTCGCAGATCGCGTCGACATCGTCCTCGTACGCCTCGACGGGGCCGTCTTCAAGGTCATGGAGCCGGCCGCTCGTTTCGCCGTCTCCGGAGCGTTCGAAGAGGGCCCAAAGTTCGTAGTCGACGCCGTGTCGAGACAAGAAGCGGATCCCGTCGAGGGTCGGGGTGTGGCTGTAGATGTGGCGTCCGACCTGCTGGGTGAGCTGTCGGGGTGCGCTCATCAGCAGAGTTGAGGCGTCGAAGTCGGCCAGGTGGAACTGGTCGCGGCTGAGGTCGTGGAAGCTCGGCCAGAGGGCGGCGATGCTTAGCGAGGCCAGGACGTTGCAGAAAGTGCCGTCGGCCGTGGCTGTGGCGACGCGTCGGCGTGAGAACCAGCTTTCCGAGATGAGGCCGGCCTCGGCCGTCGGGTGAAGGGCCCGATCGGCTTCGTCCTCCTCGATGGCGTCGACGCCCGCCGCAACCGCGGGCGATGGCCGGAAGGGTGCGAGGACCTCGACGAGGCATGCCCTCAAGGTGGTGCCGGCATAGAGGGTGCGGTAAGAGCCGTCGGGGGAATCCCAGCGGCCGGTGAAGCGGCCCTGGTCGGCGTACGCCCAGTCAGTCCAGTTCCAGGGGGTGGGGGCGTAGCCGACCCGCCACAGCACCGCCGGCGCGGGGATTGTCGACAGGCTGGGGTGGGATTTCACTAGCCGACTGCGGCGAAGGATCGTGCTGCAGCTAGGACGCGAGGTCCGGCGGTGTCGAGGTCGTCGTCGCGGAGCATCCGTGCTGGGGAGTCATCCTCGAGCTGCGGGTTCATGCCCTGGAACCAGGACTGGATGACCCGGGGGTCGTCTCGTTCGGCGAGAAGGCCAGCGACCTGGAACGTCAGGCGAAGCCGGCGCTCCACGGCCGCGGAGGGGTGCCGTTGTCCTTCGGCCCACTGTCGAACCGCGCGGGTCTCCGCCACGGATCCGACGTAGGCCACGAGCTTCGCACCAAGAAGTTCGCGCAGCGCCGTCACCAGATCTGCGGTGCTGGAGCGCATCGCTGTTTCGTAGGCCGGGAGACCGGGGGTCAGAAGACTCATACCGGCAGCTTAGTCGAGGTCACTGTAAATCCCACCCCGGATCCCATGCGGGACGGCTGTGGCATGCACGTTGGCCGCGGTGAGTGGTTTTGTAGGCCTACGTCTAACGGCGGGTGCGTCCGGGCTGGTTGAAGGCTTTGTCGTAGAGGCGGTCGGCTTCGTGGTTGAGCTGGGCGACTTCGGCGTCGCGGGAGGCGTAGCCGGCCATGAAGCCTGCTTCGTAGATGCGGCGTTCGACGTCGGTCAGCTCCCAGGGATAGACCTCCTCCTCGGGCTCGTCGAGGGGCGCGTCGTCGTCGGTGAGTGGTGGGGGCACCTCCTCCTCGGCCCAGGTGTCGTAATCCATGGACCCTCCTGGCTAGTCGTTGTCGCCGAGGCCTTGCAGGTGGGTGTCGTCGTCATACTTGTCGCCGTCCGCGGGGTCGTAGGTAGCGTCATAGATGAACCGCCCGTGCTCGTCCCGAACGGGTCCGGCCCCCTCGGCTGCGGGCTGGGGATTGGTGGTGTCGCTCATGAGGTGACTCCTTCGTTGTCGGTGGCGCCGCCTCGGGCGACGCGGTCGATGTGGTCGGGCCGGAATCCGGTCCAGTGGTCGTGCTCGGAGACGACGACCACGGGGCCGCCGAGGTAGCCGAGCTCGCCCTTCACGTACTCGAGCGCGTTGTTGTTGGTGGTGACGTCGACGACCAGGTATTCGAGGCCCTTGGCGTCGAGGCTGCGGTAGGTGGCGGTGCACTGCACGCAGCTGGGCTTGCTGTAGACGGTGATCATGGCGGTTCCCCCTTGGGTCATTGTCACTCGGCCGAGCCGAACATGGCCGTCCAGCACTCGGGGTGGGTGCCGTTGCGTACGAGCTCGCGGCTTGGGGCGGGGCGGTCGGGCATGGCGTCCTGGATCGGGGCGCCTGTGATCCACGCGGCGACCTCGGCCGCGGTGAGCTCGACGGTGCTGGCGGCACCACAGAACTGGCAGGCGTTGGTGACGTAGAGCGTGGTGGGGGCGGTGGTGGTGGTCATGGGGTTCTGCTCCTGTGGTCGATCCGAGATGATGAGGGAGCGGGAGGGACCTAGTTCGAATAGGTCCCTCCCGTCCTGTCACTCGCTGCGGGTGAGGGTGTCGACGAAGGTCGTGTAGTCGACGCCCGCGATCGCGTGGGTGTGGACGAGGGCCCAACCGTTGCTCGCGTACTGAGCGAGGTCGCTGTCGCGCTCTCCCAACTTCCGCAGCTGGCGGTTAAGCGCCTCCTCGGTGACCACGGGGACCAACGTCGTGACGGTGGTGATCTGCTGAGCCATGTTCTGTGTTCCTCTCTCCCCCACGTTTTTTGGCCGTGGCGGTGATTCATCACCGCTGGGGAGAGGGTTTCGGGGTCACGCCCCAAGGAGGGATTGGTCAAAAAAGTTGCGGAGGAGCGCAGCGGGGGAGCCAGTTTTTTGGCCAATCCGGACGACGGCTTGACGCCGGAACCCCGACCCGTATCCTGCGCAAGCGCCACGGCCGAAATGCCCGAAGGGCTCAGGGAAGAGGGCCGCGGAGTGGCTTCCCTGGGGAGCGGTAGCGACCTGGAGCGCAGCGACAAGGGGTGGTCGCCCCACACGCTGATCCGTGTGGGGCGACCTGTGCCGACCGGCTGGCCGTAGCCACCGCCGGGGACCCCGGCACGCCATCGACGCTAACGAGGCCGGCGAGGGCGGCGCAGGGGGTTGCGTCGACCCTTCACCAGGAGATAAGGCGGCGGCGCACCTGCGGGGCGCGACAAATTACACGCGCCTCTGGGGCGGTCGATTCCTGCTAGTACGGGGCTACAGAGGTCACGATGTGACCTTCAGGGAGCGTGGCGCGCACCTGGTCGATCGCGGCGGCCGGCGTCGGCGCGGTGACCTCCACGGCCACGGGCTCGGCGCTCGTGTCGCCCTCGGGGCGGTGCCTGACGAACCAGCTCATCTCGCGGCGCTCCCCGTCGTCATGAGGGCCACTCGTCGGGCTCTGGATGCAAGCGACCAGTCAGGGCCGACAACTCCCCTTCGTGCTGGATCATCCAGGCCACGGCGCTGTTGAGGCTGTCGGACCGACGGAGCCAGGGCCGGCCGCCGGCGTCGTCTCGGCCGTGGGCGTAGCAGTGGTAGACGATGCGGCCGAGCTCGTGTCGGGAGAGCACGTACCCGACGGGTGCAGAGCGCACCCGACGGACTTGCCAGACACCGAACTGTCCCGGTGCCGGCGGCACCGCGAACGGGTGGGTCGGGATCGGCCGGCGCAGAATTTTTGCCGCCGTTTCTCCTGCTCCCCGAACGCCCACGGCGGAAGAATATGGGGCCCCTCCGTCATTCCTCTGCTGCTGATCTCAGGAGACAGGAGCGGCTGGCACGGGCGCAGGGGAAGGGGAAGGGGAAGGGGAAGGGGCGGAGGCCGGCATCTCCCCATCATCGTCAGCCACAGGGGCGCGCCACGCCCGCACCATGTCGTACTCGGCAGCGTTGGACAGGTGCCGGACGAGGTATTCAACCCAAGCCGACGTGTAGCTGTACTGCTTGAACGTGGCGTTGTAGACGCAAAACTGGGGTTTGGTTTGAGCAGGATCGCTGGCACCAGGAGCCGGTCGCACACCAAACGCCTTCCAGGCTTGGGAGTGCATGTAGCTGTTGAACTCCGCGTCGAGCCGCTCCGCTACTTGCTCCACTACCTCGCTGGCCTTGTAGCGATCGAGGTCCTCGACCGGGACGTGCTTCTCTCGGATGATGGTCCGCACTTGCTCCACGGACGCTCGCTGTTCGTCCGTCAGGTTTTCCTCGCGAATGAACGTCATCGACGCGTCAGCTTCACTCTTAGGACCAGTGTGGGAAATGAGGTAGACGCGGAAGTCGAAGCGCTGATCTGCGCTGAGGCCGGGATCGAGGCTTGCGTCGAAGTCCTGCACCCAATCAAGGACTCCCTTCGGCACCTGTGCTCTCACCAACTTGACCGCCTCAGCCGCGTCTCCGGTAATCGTGGAAACGAACAGGGGAAAGCGAAGCTCTGATCCAAGCGCCTCGGCCTGGCCAAACCACTCGACGAGTGTCTGCTCATAGTTGATGAGAAGGGCTTGCGTTCGGCCCGCGACAAGGGCCGCGATTTTAGCTTCATGCCGGTGCTCGATCTGGTTGCGGAGCCCCAGAAAGAAGACGATGTTGCTCCGTCGCGGGTCAGTCTCGACAAGCTGTTCTGCGAGCAAAGTCCGCAGAGGCTTGTACAAGTAGCCACCCTCGGGGTGCTTCTTTCGCCAGCCGCGTTCATCCTTGACGATCAAATCCCCGCCGGCCTGCTCAGTCCGTGCCTGAAGGAGCTTCATCCAACCCAAATTCATGTGGACGATGAAGGCCTCTAGCTGTCGTTCATTGCCGGACCGGTTGTAGAGGTCAACGGCCAACAACACCTCAGCCTTTGAGGATTGGAGGGTGTGCCACCATCGACGCCGCGCTGCCATGGAAGTGAGCCTATGTCGTCGTTCTGCGTGCCCCGGGCGTCCGTCAGACGATCAGCTACCGGACGCGCGGGGCTTTAAGGACCTACGCGGTGACGAGGAGCTTCCCGAGAGAGTCGAGGGCCCCGGGGACCAGGGCGTAGTACGCCCAGATCCCGCGCTTGTCGCGAGTAAGGATGCCGGCGTCGACGAGCACCTTCAAGTGGTGCGAGACAGTGGGCTGGCTGAGCCCAAGGGGTTCGGTGAGGTCGCAAACGCACGCCTCAGCCCCGTCGTGCGCGGCGACCATCGAGATAAGCCGAAGCCTTGCCGGGTCAGCGATCGCTTTCAGGCTGCGGGCCAGCTTCTCGGCGTTCTCCGCGTCCATCGCCTCACGGGCCAGCGGTGCGCAGCACGCGGTCACGTCCGTGAGGGGCAGGAGTTCGGCAACAGGCATGTGAACACTCTTCCACACAGATTGACAGCCGTCGATGGGTTGGGGCAGGCTCAATACATCGACACTCATCGATCTACGGAGCTGCATGACGACCACCACCACCGCGCCTGCCCGGCTCGGGACCGCTGACCGCTTCCTCCCCGTGTGGATTCTCGCCGCCATGGGTGCGGGGCTGCTGCTGGCGGTGTTCGTGCCGGCGTTCGGTGAGCTGCTGCACTCGTTCCAGGTGGGGCAGGTGAGCGTCCCGATCGCGGTCGGCCTGCTGGTGATGATGTACCCGGTGCTGGCAAAGGTCCGCTACTCCGACACCCGCGCCATATCCGGCGACCGTCGCCTCCTGGTGTCGTCGCTGGTGACGAACTGGGTCGTCGGGCCTGCCCTGATGTTCGCCCTGGCATGGGTGTTCCTGCCCGACCTGCCGGAGTACCGCACGGGCCTGATCATCGTGGGGCTCGCCCGGTGCATCGCCATGGTGCTGATCTGGAACGACCTCGCCTGCGGGGACCGGGAAGCGGCTGCGTTCCTCGTGGCGCTGAACTCGGTGTTCCAGGTCGTCGCGTTCGCCGGTCTCGGCTGGTTCTACCTCCAGATCCTCCCCGCCTGGCTAGGGCTGCCCGTCACGAGCGCGTCGTTCAGCATCTGGTCGATCACCCTCAGCGTCCTGGTGTTCCTCGGCATCCCCCTCCTCGCCGGCTACCTGTCCCGCCGCATCGGGGAATCGACCAGGGGGCGCACCTGGTACGAGACACGGTTCCTGCCGAAGATCGGCCCCTTCGCCCTCTACGGGCTGCTGTTCACGATCGTGATGCTGTTCGCCCTCCAAGGCCAGCAGGTCGTCGACCGGCCCCTCGACGTCGTCCGCATCGCCGTGCCGCTGCTTGTGTACTTCGCCGTCACGTTCCTCGTCGCGTTCTTCACAGGCCGGGCGATTGGCCTGGCTTATGAGCGGACGGCGACGCTGGCGTTCACGGCTGCGGGGAACAACTTCGAGCTGGCGATCGCGGTCGCGGTCGGCACGTTCGGGGCGACCTCCGGCCAGGCCCTCGCGGGGATCGTTGGCCCCCTGATCGAGGTCCCGGCGCTCGTGGCGCTGGTGTACCTGTCTCTGTGGCTCCGGCCACGCCTGTTCCCCTCCCCGACCCCGGCAGCGCGCGTCGCTGAACGAGTCTGACCCCCTACCCGAAGGAACCCGTCATGAGCACCAAGCCCACCGTCCTGTTCGTCTGCGTCCACAACGCCGGCCGCTCCCAGATGGCCGCCGGCTACATGCAGGCCCTCGCCGGCGACCGCGTCGACGTCCTCTCCGCCGGCAGTGAGCCCAAGGACCAGATCAACCCGATCGCGATCCAGGCCATGGCCGAGGAAGGCATCGACATCGCCGGGAACCAGCCCAAGGTCCTCACCTCCGAGGCCGTCCGGGACAGCGACGTCGTGATCACGATGGGCTGCGGCGACGCGTGCCCGATCTTCCCCGGCAAGCGCTACGAGGACTGGGAGCTGACCGACCCCGCCGGCCGCGGCATTGAGGACGTCCGCCCCATCCGCGACGACATCAAGGGCCGCATCCAGGCCCTCCTGGCCGAGATCGCACCCGCGACCGCCTAACCCTTGAGCTGTGAGGAGACGACGATGACGGACCTGACCACGAGGCGCGGCCTGCCGGGTCTTGCCTTCCCCGAGGACGCACTCAAGCGTGCCGCGGGCGACCTCGCCACCCGGTTCGAGGGCGTCTTCGGACCGGAGACGATCGAGCGGTACGTGCTCGAGTCCTACACGGCGCTCCTTCGCACAGCGCAAGTCCGAGCGCACCTGACCACCAACGCGACCCGGTTCGCCATCGACCGGCTGACCGCCCTCGGGCAGGCCACCGGGGCGATCGAGCGGACGGTGCCGGAGGTGCTGTTCGTCTGCGAGCAGAACGCCGGACGCTCCCAGATGGCAGCCGTGTTCACCAACGTCCTCTCCGGCGGTGCCGTCCACGTCCGCTCCGCCGGGTCCCTGCCCGCCCGGGACCTCCACCCCGTTGTCGCGGAAGCAATGAGGGAACTGGGCCTGGACCTCGACGAGGCGTTCCCCAAGCCGCTGACCGACGACGTCGTGCAGGCAGCCGACGTCGTGATCACGATGGGCTGTGGCGACGCGTGCCCGATCTACCCCAGCAAGATCTACCGCGACTGGCACCTCACCGACCCCGCAGGTCTCCCCCTCGAGAAGGTGCGCCTCATCCGTGACGACGTCCGGAAGCTCGTCGAATCGCTCCTGACCGAACTCGGCATCGAATCGAAGGGCCTCCCCGCATGAGCCTCACCCTCTCTGTCCCGCCCCGCACCGACGCCCCCACCCTCGCCGGCCTCCCCGTCGCCGTCATCGGCGCCGGCCCTGTCGGCCTCGCCGCTGCCGCGCAGCTCCTCGAACGCGGTGTCGACGTCGTGATCTACGAAGCCGGCCCGAGTGCCGCGACGGCAGTCCGCGCGTGGGGTCACACGCGCCTGTTCACCGCGTGGGAGCACCTCGTCGACCCGGCCGCCGCGCGCCTCCTCGACACCACCGACTGGGAGGCCCCGGCAGCGAAGAAGCTCCCCTACGGCTCAGACTTCGTCCGCGACTACCTCGAACCCCTTGCCGCCACCCCTGAGCTGTCGGGCCGCATCCGGTACGGGCACCGGGTCGCTGCGGTGTCCCGACAGGGCATGGACCGAACCCGCTCCACCGGACGGGCCGAAACGCCGTTCCTGCTGCGCCTCGACCACGACGGCGAGGTGCGCGACGAACTCGCCCGCGCCGTCATCGACACCTCCGGCACCTACACGACCCCCAACACCCTCAACTCCTCCGGGGTCGGCCTCTCTCACGGCGACGACGTCGCTGGCAGCATCAGCCACGCACTGCCCGACGTCCTCGGCCAGGACCGGGAACGGTTCGCCGGCCGGCACACGGTCGTCGTCGGCGCCGGCCACTCAGCCGCGAACACCCTCATCAAGCTCGCCACCCTCGCCAAAGATGCACCCGGGACGACGATCACGTGGGCGATTCGCAGCAGCACCCCCGCCCGGGTCTACGGGTCCGCAGCCGACCAGCTCGAAGGCCGCGGCGACCTCGGCGGCGCCGTCCGCGACCTCGTCCGTGCCGGCGCAATCGCCTTCGTCGACCGGTTCGAGGTCGACGACGTGACCAGGACCGCTGACGGCGTGCAGCTCGTCGGGCGTCGCCGCGGCGAGCCCCTGGCGGTCGCTGCGGACATCGTGGTGAATGCGACCGGGTTCCGCCCCGATCTCGACATGCTCCGTGAGGTCCGGGTGTCCCTGGACGAGATCGTCGAAGCACCCCGGCAGCTCGCACCACTGATCGACCCGAACCTGCACTCTTGCGGCACCGTCTACCCGCACGGGGTCGCAGAGCTCGGGCACCCAGAGCCGAACTTGTACATCGCCGGCATGAAGTCCTACGGCCGTGCCCCGACGTTCCTGCTCCTCACTGGCTACGAGCAGGTCCGCTCCATCGCGGACGAACTCGCCGGCAACCACGAAGCCGCCCGTCTGGTTCAGCTCGAACTCCCTGAGACGGGTGTCTGCTCGACGAACCTCCCGGACGCCTTCGGGTGCGCCGTTGACGGGCCGGCAGCAGGTGGGTGCTGCTCGTGAGCGTCGCCATCCGGGCGATGACTCCGGGCGACTGGCCTGCTGTCGAGCGGATCTATCAAGAGGGCATCGATACCGGTAACGCCACCTTCGAGACCCACACCCCCACCTGGGAGGCGTTCGATGCTGGCAAGCTCGCCGCGCACCGGTTCGTCGCCGTCGACGACACCACGGGCGCGGTCCTCGGCTGGGTGGCGGCGTCCGCCACGTCGGCCAGGCCGGCCTATGCCGGTGTCGTCGAGCACTCCGTCTACATCGCCGCCTCGGCCCAGGGACGAGGTATCGGGCGTGAACTGCTGAGTTCGTTCCTCGCCTCAGTCGATTCCGGGGGCATCTGGACCGTTCAGTCAACGATTTTCCCCGAGAACGGGGCGAGCTTGGCCCTCCATGACCGGGCGGGGTTTCGCCGGATCGGGACGCGGGAACGGATCGCACGCTCCGAAGCAGGCCCTTATGCCGGCGTGTGGCGCGACACCGTTCTGATCGAACGACGCTCACCCACCGACCCTCCTAGGCGCTGATGCGGAAGACGCACTCGGTCGAGCACCGCTCAGACCGGTCAGGGCACTCGGCCAGGTCGTGCTCGGCACGAGCAAGGCGCGACCGGAGCCGGTCGAGGCGAGCCTGCTTCTCCTCGATCTGACGCACCTGCTCGGCCAGGAGTGGGCGCAGCGCCTCCCGGACGTCGGTGCAGGACGTCGACTCCATGGCGCTGAGGTGCGCGCCGATCTGATCAAGAGGCAACCCGAGTTCCTTGCTGGCCTCGATCAGGTCGAGGCGGCTGAGCACGTCCGGGCTGTAGTCGCGGTACCCGTTGTGGGCCCTGGCAGGGGTCAAGAGCCCGATGGACTCGTAGTACCGGAGCGCCGTCGCGGAGACACCGCTGCGTTTACTGACCTCGGAGATTCGCACACCGCGACCCTAGAGTCGCCGCTGCCGCTTGACCTTCAAGCGGCTCGAACCTCTACGGTCACTGACGTGCCCTCTTCCCCCACACCTGTCCTACCGTGAACGCGGTCGTTTCCTGGCTCGAACACCGTCAGATCGGCCTCTACCTGGCGGCTATCCTGGTTGCCGGCGTCGTCGGCCTCACCGTGCCGGGAGCACATCATCTAGAGGCAACGATCGAGCCCGTGCTCGCGCTGCTGCTCTTCGCGACGTTCCTCGGCGTCCCGTTCGCCGCGATCGGGCAGTCCCTCCGAGACGGACGATTCCTCGCCGCGGTCGGCGTGCTGAACTTCGTCGTCGTCCCCCTCGTCGCGTACGGGCTGTCCCGGTTCGTCGCGGACGAGCCAGCGCTGCTGTTCGGGGTTCTGCTCGTGCTGCTGACCCCGTGCATCGACTACGTGATCGTGTTCGCCGGCCTTGCCGGCGGCGCATCAGAACGGCTCCTCGCTGCGGCACCGCTGCTGATGCTGGCGCAGATCCTCCTCCTGCCGCTGTACCTGCTTCTGTTCATCGGCCCCGAGGGCGTCGCCGTGGTCGAGGTCGGCCCCTTCGCCCGAGCTTTCCTTCTCCTGATCGTCATCCCGCTCACCGCGGCCGCCCTCGTGCAGGCCCTCGCCCGGCGACACCGATCCGGTGTCGTGATCGAGCGGACGATGCTGGGCTTGATGGTGCCGCTAATGATGGCGACCCTGTTCACCGTCGTGGCCTCGCAAGCCGGCGCCGTTGGAGACTCCCTGGGTCAGCTCCTCGTGCTGGCGCCGATCTACGCTGCGTTCCTCGTCGTCATGGCAGCGCTCGGCATCGGCGCCGGCCGCATCTTCCATCTCGACGCGCCAGCAACAAGGGCCCTGGTGTTCAGCGGTGCGACCAGGAACTCGCTCGTGGTCTTGCCGCTCGCACTCGCCCTGCCAGCGTCGCTGTCGCTCGCTCCGGTCGTCGTCGTCACCCAAACCCTCGTCGAACTCATCGGCATGGTGATCTTCGTCCGCCTCGTCCCAAGCCTCGTGCGGAACGATTCAGAGCCGGTTGCGTAGGTCTGCGACTCGCGAGCGAATGTCGTCTCGGACAAGGCGCATGCGCTCCATGCCTTCGATGCCCCGCTCGGAAGGTTCGTCTGTGATCCACGTCTCGAACCGGACTCCCGGAACCTCTTCAACTTTCGCCTCGGCACCGAGGGTCACGATGACGTCTGCCGTAGCGATCATGTCTGCGGTGAGGGCCTTCGGGTGCTCGTCGCCCATGTCGATGCCCAGCTCTTGAAGAGACTGGACGGATTGGGCGTTCAGGGCAGCCCCGGGCTTTGTGCCGGCAGAGAGCACGGTGACCTCGTCGCCCGCGAGGTCGCGCATTAGAGCTGCGGCCATTTGCGACTTGCCCCCGTTCTTCTGACAGACGAAAACGACAGAGGCCTGATGAGTGGTCATATGGCGAACCATACTGACGTCGAGAAACGAGTCACTCGTGTCCGTGTCTCGATCAGGCGCGTCACGTCAGCTCTGACTGTATAGTCAGCACATGCTGACTCTTTCCTCGCGTCTCGACGTCATGAACCGCCTCGGGCGGGCCATGGCCGATCCCACCCGATCGCGCATCCTGCTTCACCTCCTCAACCAGCCCGGCTACCCCAGCGCCCTGGCAGAGCAGCTCGACCTCACACGGTCCAACGTCTCCAACCACCTCTCGTGCCTCCGCGGCTGCGGCATCGTCGTCGCAGTCCCCGAGGGCCGGTCGACCCGCTACGAGATCGCTGACGCCCACCTCACACGGGCGCTCACCGCACTGGTCGACGTCGTGCTTGCCGTCGATGACGGAGAGCCCTGCACTGACGACAGCTGCGACGTCCCCCTCTGCTGCGGAACCGGCGCATGACCGCGGCCGCGCTTCCTGCCCTGCTCGCCCCGGCCCGCCGGCTCCTCCTGCAGCGCCGCATTCGGATCATCGTCGCCATCACGATCACCTACAACGTGATCGAGGCGATCGTGGCGATCGCCGCCGGCACGGTCGCCTCCTCGACCGCCCTGATCGGGTTCGGCCTGGACTCGATCGTGGAGGTGCTGTCGGCCGCCGCGATTGCGTGGCAGTTCGCGGCCCCCGACCCGGAGAAGCGGGAACGGGTCGCGCTGCGCGTCATCGCCATCTCGTTCTTCGGCCTGGCCGCCTACGTGTCCATCGACGCCGCGCTTGCACTCACTGGTATCCGCGAGCCCGATCACTCTCCCGTCGGCATCGTCCTCGCCGCAGTGAGCCTGGCGATCATGCCGTTTCTCAGTCTGGTGGAGCGGCGCACAGGCAAGGAGCTGGGCTCTGCGTCCGCCATCGCCGACTCCAAGCAGACCCTCATCTGCTCCTACCTCTCGGCGGCTGTCCTCCTGGGCCTTGTCCTCAACCTGGCGTTCGGGTGGGCCTGGGCCGACCCTGTGGCGGGGCTCGTCATCGTGGTCTTCGCCATCCGCGAGGGCCTCGAGGCGTGGCGCGGCGATGCTTGCAAGACACCGGTGTCTGCCCTGACGGGCGAGCGTGAGGTCGAGGCCTGCGACTGCTGCTGAGCTGCAGGTCAGACGTGGGTGTGGTGCTCGTGCTGGGCGTGTTGGGCGGGTTCGATTTGGAAGGTGGAGTGCTCGACCTTGATGGAGAAGTGTTCCGCAACGCACCTCTGTAGATCATCGAGGATCTGAGGCGCGTGTCCGTCCCGGAAGCAGGAGTCCTCGACAGTGACGTGCGCGCTGAGAATCGGCAGGCCCGTGGCGACAAGTGAGGCGTGAAGATCGTGGACCTCGGTGACGTGTGGGAGCTCGAGCATGTGCGCCCGGACGTCATCGAGGTCAAGGCCCGTGGGGGTCGACTCCATCAGCACCCCTGTGGTCTCGCGGAGGAGCTTGAGGGTGCGGGGGATGATCAAGATGGCGATGAGCATCCCGGCCAGGGCGTCCGCCTGACCCCACCCGGTGGTCATGATGATGACGGCGCTGACGATGACAGCGACTGAGCCGAGGGCGTCGTTGACGACCTCGAGGAACGCGGCCCGCATGTTCATGTTGGCTGAACGCCCGGCCGTGAGGACGGTGATCGAGACGATGTTCCCGACGAGTCCGATGATGCCGAAGATCAGCAGCTCAGAGGACGGGACGGCTGGGGGCTCGAATAGACGCCGGATGCCTTCCACGAGCGCGAAGAGGCCCACCGCGAGAAGGACGGTCGCTTGGGCTGTGGCGGCGAGAACTTCAGCTCGCTGAAACCCCCACGTCCGTTTCGACGTTGCCGCTCGTTTCATGAGCGTCGCAGCTAGGAGGGCCATGAACAGGCCTCCGGCGTCAGTAAGCATGTGGGCTGCGTCAACGAGGAGCGACAGGCTTCCCGTGATGATCGAGCCGATGACTTCGACGACGAGGATCGAGGTCGTGATGCTGAAGGCGATGGCGAGTCGCCGGCGGTGATCGGGGCCGGCTGCTGCGGCGTGGTCGTGGCCTGCGCCCATGTCAGTGTCCTTCGTGGTGGTGGTGGCGGTAGGAGGCGCCGACGGAATGCTCGGCTTGGAAGATGGCGTCTTGGACGAGCTTGCTGGCGTGGTCGTTGACGAGTCGGTAGAAGACACGGTTGCCGGCCTGCCGGGTGGAGACCATCCGGGCCATGCGGAGCTTGGCGAGGTGTTGGGACACGGCAGTGGGCGACTTATCGACAATGTCAGCCAGATGGTTCACGGAGAGCTCCTCGTCCCGGAGAGCAAGGATCATGCGGACACGGGTGGCGTCCGCGAGCATGGAGAAAACCTCAACGGCGAGCTCGACGAAAGCATCGTCGGGGTGCAGGTCCCCTTGCTGAGTATCTTCGTGCATGCGAAGATACTCACATGCAGGTGGTTTGATGTCTAGCGTCTTGGGGCGGTTCATCAGGCGGTCGGCCCGTGGGCTGATTACCCTGTGATCGCCCCTGACCGTTGGAGAGGAGACACGATGTTCCATCGCGCGTCTTCTTCTGCGGGTTCACGCTGGTCGGTCGGCATCTGGGCTTTGATGCTGTCGCTGACGGCAGCGACCCTGGCTGCAGTTCTCGGGATCCACTCCCTCGGCGATAACGCCCTATCGAGCGGTGTTCCCGCCACGTCTAGCGTCGCGCAGGTCGCTCAGGCTGATGAGCCCCAGAGCGTTCAGGGAGCAAGCCTGCCTCTCTCGGTTGGCGATGAAGCAGTCACGGGCTTGTCAGGAGCTGGCGGCGCGCTTGCCTGCACCCTTCTGGCACTGCTGTGCGTGGTCACGCTCGCCGTTACTCTCGTGCGAATGCGCGCTGCGGCGGCTCGGGCTCTTGATCCTCTTGCAGGACCGGCACCAGTGCCTCTGTGGGCTTCGGCGTGGTTGCGTCCTGACGGCGTGAGCTTGACCGTTCTGGGCATCTCCCGCATCTAGGCACACCCCGATCGCGACCTGCGCGTCGACGAGCGGTGGCGGCTTGCCACCACGTTCGGCGTGTTCCTTCGAGACCGAGGACACCCTTAGATGCTTCGCATTGTCAGGGTGACAGCACCGGCCCTTGTCGCCGTTCTCGCTGCCACCTTCCTTACTGCCGCACCCGCCCAGGCGGTGACGTACCCCACCTGGGATGACGTGATCGCCGCACGCTCCAATGAAGCGGCCACGGCCCAAAAGATCACCGAACTGACAGGTCTCCTCGAGGGCCTCCGGCAGCAATCTGCCGATCTGTCGGCCGCAGCTGAGGAGCGCGGGGTTGAGCTCCAAGAGGCCCAGGATGAGGCCGACGCATCGACAGAGGTACTTCGTGGTCTGACCGACGACGTCGAGCGCGCCGAGCAGGACGCTGCAGACGCCGAGCGGCAGATCGGGCAGTGGGCTGCGTCCCTCGCCCGGACCGGCGGCACCGATCTGACGACGAACATCGCCGTCTCCGGCGCCGGCTCAGAGGACCTCCTCTCCCGGCTGGGGACGGCGTCGCAACTGTCCCTGACCTCGAACCGAATGCTGGCTGATGCCACAGCCACGTCGAACACCGTCGGCAGCCTCCGAGACCAAGCTGAGGTCGCCACCACCGAACGCGACCGCCTCGCCGGCATCGCCCTCGCGGCTCGGGACGCCGCCATTGAAGCGGCAGCAGCCGCGCAAGCGGCAGTCCAAGAGCAGGAGACGCGAAGTTTCGAGCTCGAGGCGCAGTTGGCCGTGTTGAAGCAAGAGACCGCGACCGCGGAGCAGGGTTACGCCGAAGCGGAGGCTGCCCGGAAGAAAGCCGAGGCAGAGGCGGCAGCTCGAGCAGCCGCAGCACGGGCCGCAGCAGCGGCCGCGGCTGCATCTGCTTCGAGACCGGCTGCGCCCACTTCGTCAGCAGTCTCACCCGCGGGATGGACGATGCCGATCACGTCCTATTCGAGCTATCAGGCCTACGGCATGCGCATCCATCCGATCCTGCGCTACCCGAAACTGCACGCGGGCGCCGACTTCGGTGCCTCGTGCGGAAACGCGATCTATGCCGCCACCGCAGGAACGGTGACCTACGCCGGCGCGTACGGCGGCTACGGCAACCTCATCACCGTCACCTCAGCCGGAGGCGTGTCCACCAACTACGCCCACATGTACACCGCAGGAGTCCAAGTCTCCGTCGGCCAGCAAGTCGCCGCGGGACAGCAGATCGCCGTAGTCGGCAACGCCGGCCAGTCCACGGGCTGCCACCTGCACTTCGAGCTGCGCCAAGGCGGCGCAGCGACCGACCCCATCGCCTACCTCCGAACCAAGGGAGTCTGACCATGGTCAGAAAACAGTTCTTTGTCGCCGTCATCGCCCTTCTCGTCATCGCCGCCGTCGTGGTGGCGGTTGTGTTCTACAACGGGACCCGAACCGACACCGCCCAGCCGCTTGCTGCTGACCCGACGATCGCGCCCTCCAGCGCCGAAGTCATTCGTGAGGACACCCGCTACCTCGATCAGGTCGGCCCGGACGCCATCACGGTGGTGGAGTTCCTCGACTTCGAATGCGAGTCGTGCGCGGCGATGTACCCCTACGTGGAGCAGGTCCGGGAAAAGTACGCCGGCGAGATCAACGTCGCGGTGAGGTACTTCCCCATCCCGTCTCACCGGAACTCGGAGAACGCGGCAGTGGCGGTGGAGGCTGCCGCCGAACAGGGGCAGCTCGAGGCGATGTACGCCCGGATGTACGAGACCCAGACGGAGTGGGGCGAAAAGCAGGAATCGGAAGCGGCCCTGTTCCGCACGTTCGCGGAGGACCTGGGCCTCGACATGGCTTCCTTCGATAAGGCCGTGGCGGACCCCGCGACCTTGGAGCGGGTGGTGGCGGACAGAGCCGAAGGAACAGCCCTTGATGTCACGGGTACCCCGACGTTCTTCGTCGACGGACAGATGATCGAACTCACTGCCGTCGACGACCTCGACAAGGCCGTAGAAAGCGCGATCGCTGGTGGCTAGGAACCGCAAGCGCACCGGCCAGGCCCCCGCGCCGACGGCTACACCGCCCAACGTTCGATCCCTCGCGGTCCTCGGGTTGCTGTTGGCGTGCGTGACCGGGCCCGTCGGGTTCGTCATCAGCGTCGTGGCTTTCATCCGGTCCCGTCGCGCTGGTGACAAAAGCACCGTCGCCATTGTCGGGATGGTTGTCGGGCTTGCCACCACGGCCGCCTTCATCGGCGGAGTCCTCTACTTCCAAGCCGTCTTCGCCGGCCAGACCGGTGTCTGCGCCGAGCTCGGCCCCGGCGTCCACGACAGCGCATTCGGCACCTTCACCTGCCCCGAGAACTGAAAAACCATGACCCTCACCCCTCTGCACCGCCTGCTGCTCCCCCTCGCCCTCGTCACGCTCCTCGGAGCAGGGCTTGCTTTAACTGGCGCCCGGCCCGCTGCCGCCCACGACGCTCTCGCCCTGGCCGTTCCTGCCGCTGATGAGACTGTGACGAGCGAGCTCGCGGCTGTGACGTTGACCTTCTCCGAGACCCCCCTGGCGGAGTTCGCGAACGCGATCGCCCTGAATGTCACAGGGCCCACCGGGGCCTCCGTCACCACCGGCGACCCCACGGCGGACGGGACGACGTTGACGGTTCCCGTCGAGATCACCGAGCAGGGACAGCACACCGTCACCTGGCAGAGCGTCTCCAGCGACGGTCACACCATCTCCGGCACGTATGCCTTCTCCTATGCCGGCCCCCTGGCCGCACCGGAACCTGCGCCCACAGCGACCGTCCCCGCTGCAGTCGCTCCGTCGGCCGAGGCGACAGAGCCTGCATCATCGGCCCCGACGCACTCCCCGACCGAAGAACCCACAAGCAACGTCGTGCCCTGGATTGCAGGAGTGACGGCCTTCGTCGCTCTCATGCTGATTCCCCTGATCGTTGTCCGGGTTCTCCGAGCTCGACGCCGCCGGAGGGCCGAAGCGGCCGGGCCCGAGGACACTGAGGGCATCGAGGAGTGAGCGCACCGGCACGCCCACCAGGAACAGCAGGTCCGCCTCGATCCCGCGCCACGCTCATCGTGGCGGCTGTCGCCGCACTGGCAACCGTGGCCTTCGTCCTGACAGCTTCGAAGGCATCGGAGATCGTGCTGATCGTGGACCCCGGCGAGGTGGTCCGATCCGGCTACACCGTCAGCAAGACGGTCAGCAACAGTGCTGCGGCGATCACTCTTGGAACAGCGTTCCTTGCCGCGGTCGCTGTCCCTCGTCATGCGCCCTCGCAGCAGAGCTTGTTTCGGCTCCTCCGTGGCGCCGCGGCCCTGTGGGCGGTCTCGGGGCTCGCTGCCAGCATCTTCACCTTCGCCAATATCAGCGGAGTTCCCCTATCTGAGGCCGGAACGGCCGCCTTCTGGGCGCAGTTCGCGTTCTACAGCACCGGCATCGAACTCGGACGCGCGTGGACCATCACCATCGCCGCGGCAGCCCTGAGCGCCGTGTGGAGCACCCTCGCCCGCTCCGCCGGTCACGCCGCTGCCCTCACGACCCTCGGGGCCCTGGCACTAATTCCTCTCGCCCAGCAGGGGCACGCTGCAGGGTCGGCGTCCCACAACCTGGCCGTCGTGTCGATCCTGATGCACGTCCTGTTCGCCTCGATCTGGGTCGGCGGACTGGTGGCCCTGGTGTGGCTGAGACGCACGCTTCCCGGAGCGGAATTCCCGGCTGTCCTTCGTCGCTACTCCGCGATCGCGTTCGCGGCATTCATTGCGGTGGCCCTGTCCGGGCTTGTCAGCGCCAGCATCCGCCTCACCGACCCCGGCACACTCCTCACCACCTCATACGGGCTCATCGTGCTCGGCAAAATCACTGTGCTCGTGCTGATCGGTGCGCTCGGCGTCATCTACCGCCGGTGGCTGCTGCCGCAAGTGACCTCCGGCAGGACTCGGCTGTTTTGGGCTCTGGTCGGCGCTGAGGTGATCTTCATGGGGCTTGCGTCAGGCCTGGCTGGGGTCCTCGCCCGCACTGCGCCTCCCGGAGCTGAGCAGGAGATCTATGAAACCGGACCGGTGACGCCCGCGGAGTCCCTGACCGGGTCACCGTTCCCCGCGCCGCCGACATGGCGAACCCTGTTCGATGGACAACCCGATCCGTTCTGGCTGCTCCTCGTCATCTTCGCCGCCGCCTCGTACTGCCTCAGCGTGCGAACTCTTCGCAGTCGGGGACGCACATGGCCATGGCAGCGCACAGCAGCGTTCATGGCCGGGATCGTGCTGACGCTCTGGGTGACGTGTGGCCCCTTGTCCATCTACGCCACCTACTTCCTCAGCGCCTACACGATCACGATCGTCGCGCTGCTTCTCGCCGGTGCGTGCCTTGCCCAAGGGCGCCCCCTCCTCCTGGCCAGGGCAACATCTGCACCTCGAACCGACGGAACAAAGGGTGCCAGGGAGTGGGCCGGCGCCATTCTCACCGCCCCCACCCGTGTTGTGACGGGCAGCCCTCTCAGTGCTGGGCTGACAGTTCTGGTGGTCCTGGGCCTTGCCATGGCATCCGTGGGGATGAGGTGGGCCGTGACGGAGCCCCTCGGGCGTCTCGTCGTCCTTGCCGCGGTGCTGGTTACCGGAACGGTTCTGGGGCACACCGTCAGAGCAGCCGTCACCAAGCGGCGGCCGGCCGACGTCGTCCTGATCGGCATCATCACCGCCGTCGCTCTGGCCGGCGTCGCGCTGACGCTGTTGGGTCCGACTCTGATGCTCGACTGGTTCAAGACCATGAACCCCGGAGGCCACCCTGCCGCCGACGCCGATCAACGGCTCAGCAGCATCACCCTCTTCGCCAGCGCGGCCATCACCGCAGCTGTCGCACTCCTCGCCACTGCCCGCGCCCTCGCCCCCGGGGGCACAGCCGGGAGTACGCCCACCCACCCGAAGGACTCACCCGCATGAGACGTCCCCTACGCCCCCTCCTTGCCGCGGCCGTCGCCGTGGTGCTGGCCGTTACAACGGCCGGCTGCTCCTCGAGCGACTCCGTCGCTGACCAGTACGCAGACGGGTCCACCAAGAACTACATCGCCGGAGACGGCACAGTCGTTGAGATCCCGCCCGCCAACCGCGGGGAAGCCGTGACGTTTAGCAGCACCACGGAACTCGGTGAGCCATTGGAGTCCACGGACTACGACGGCGACGTGATGGTGGTCAACTTCTGGTACGCCGCGTGCCCTCCGTGCCGTGCCGAGGCCCCCGACCTTGAAGCCCTCCACCAGCAGTACAAAGACCAAGGGGTGTCCTTCATCGGGGTGAACGTCCGCGATCAAGCCAGCACCGCAGTGACATTCGCGGAAAAGTTCGGGGTCACCTACCCCTCCGCCATCGACATCACCGACAGCGCGATGCAGCTCGCCTTCGCCGGCCAAGTACCCCCGAACGCCGTCCCGACCACAATCGTCGTCGACAGGGAAGGACGAACCGCGGCCCGCGTCACCGGTCGAGCCGAGAAATCCATCCTGGAATCACTCATCACGACCGTCCTCGACGAGACACCGTGAACCTCGCTGACACCGTCTTCAGCGGGCAACTCCTCATCGCCATCCCGATCGCCGTGTTGGCCGGCCTGGTGTCCTTTGTCAGCCCGTGTGTGCTTCCGCTCGTCCCGGGGTACCTCGGCTACGTCGGAGGTCTCGCCGATCCCACCGCTCGAACGGGAAAACGGCGCCTCCTCATCGGAGTGGGCCTATTCGTCGCAGGCTTCGCCGCCGTGTTCATCGCTTACGGAGCTGTCTTCGGTGCGCTGAGCGTCTGGCTCATCCAGTGGCAAGGCCTTGTCACGCGGATCCTCGGAATCGTCGTGATCCTGATGGGGCTGGTGTTCATCGGGCAGGTCAGCTTCCTGCAACGCTCCTTGACTCCGAGGTGGCGTCCCGTGACAGGACTTGCTGGGGCGCCCTTGCTGGGTGTCGTCTTCGGGCTGGGCTGGACGCCCTGCTTCGGGCCAACCCTTGCCGCCATCTCGGCCCTCAGCCTCAGCAGCGGCTCCGCAGAACGCGGCGCCCTCCTCGGGCTCGCCTACTGCCTAGGTCTCGGGTTGCCATTCGTTCTCGTCGCCCTGGGTCTGTCTTGGGTGACTGGCTCCGTCGCGTTCGTCAAACGGCACATCCGCACCATCAACCTCGCCGGCGGCGCAGTCCTCATCGCCGTCGGTGCCGCCATGGCCACAGGTATCTGGACCGCACTCATCTACCAACTCCAAGGCCTCATCAACGGCTTCGTCCTTCCCCTCTGACCGACCAGGAGCTCATGACTTCCCTTCCTCTGCACCGCGAACGACTTACCCCCACCCCGGCCGTCTACATCGCGACGATCCTGGTGATCCCTGCCACCTTCCTGGTGTTCCTGCCCATCAATGTCGCCGCGGGCATCATCGTCGCCGCCGTGCTCTACCTCGGCTCTGTCGCCGCCTTCATCGGCACCTCGCCCGTCGTCCAGGTCACCCCTGACGGGTTCTTCGCCGGCGCCGCCCGCCTCACACCTGACGAGATCGGGACAGTCACCACCTACACCGGCGGGGACGCCACACAACAACGCGGGCCTCGCCTGGATGCTCGTGCGTGGACGCTGTTCCGGGGGTGGGTGCATCCCGTGGTGAAGATCGAGCTTCTCGACGAGACGGACCCGGCACCGTACTGGCTCGTGTCCACCCGGCACCCTGACGAACTCGCAGCAGCCCTGGCCACGGTGACCCGCTCGAAGGAGGGCGCCTGAGATGCCGGCACTTGACCTCGCCGTTCTGTTGGGCTGGGCCCAGGGGCCGGTGTCCCCTGTCGCGATCGGCGCCGCCCTGTTGGCAGCCGGCTACGTGCTCCTGTTTCGCCGGGCGCGACGCCGAGACCGGGCCCTTGCTCCTGGCCGGTGTGGCCCTGGGGTCGGGCGGGCGACGGTGTTCGTTCTGGGTTGCGTACTCATCGTTCTGGTCACGGCAACGGGGGTGCAGACGTACAGCCGGGAGCTGTTCTCGGCGTTCATGTTCCAGCAGCTGACGCTGCTGATGATCGTGCCGCCGCTGCTCATCCTCGGACGACCAGGAACGGTGCTGCTGCGGGGCCTGCGCCGGCACGGCGTAGGACTTATCGCACTTCGGGCAGCTGTCGGGGCGCTCCGATCGAGCTTCGCCCGTGCAGTCGTGAACCCGATCGCCGTGTTCCCTCTGCTGCTGGTTCCGCTGTTCGGGCTCTACCTGACCGGCGCCATCGACGCGCTCCTTGCCACGGAAACAGGACGAGCGGCCCTGCAAATCGGCTTCGTCGCTGTGGGGGTGGTGGTCATGGTGCCCCTGGTGTCCACAGACCCGCTGCCTCGACAGACGTCCTACGTCATTCGGGTCTTCGACGCGTTCCTCGAGATGCAGATTCACGCCGCGTTCGGCCTCACCCTGATCTTCAGCAGCGCCCCTCTCGTTGCAGCCTTCAGCTCCCCTTCACCCCGCCTTGGCATCGATGCCCTCCGCGATCAGCAGCTCGCCGGTGCCCTGGTGTGGACGTACGGGGAACTCCCCGTCGTGGTGATCCTCCTCGTCAGCCTCGCCCGCTGGCAGCGACAGGACACCCGAAAAGCCGCAAGAGCGGCGAGGCGTGCCGACGTCGAAGGCGACACCGAACTCGACGACTACAACGCCTACCTCAGGAACATCAACCATGGCGGCCGAAATGACTAGGACACGTCGACCACCGGCACGGGCCACAGGTCTCCCTCAGCCACCCGTCGCAACGAAGGACGCCACTCATGCCTGAATCGTTCTGGGGCTCAGCTATCTTCTCCGTTGTCCCGAGCCTGGTTGTGGGGCTCATCTTCTGGTTCGTCGTCCGGGCACTCGTGCGCGCGGACCGCAACGAACGGCAGGCCTACGCCGCAATCGACAAGGAAGAGCGCGAGCGGGCCGCCCACCAACGTGGCGAAGCGCCAGAAAACCTCGACGGCACATGAGGCCGCCAGCCGAGGTATCGACGGGTCCCGCGGTCATACCGCTGCCTGCTGCTCTTGCGGCCGCGGCAGCAGGTGGAGCCATTCTCGATGGCGCCTTTCCCGACAAGAACTGGTGGCCATTAGCCTTCCTGGGGATCGGCTTGATCCTGGCGGCCCTCCCCGGACGACGCGCAGGGGCAGCGTTCGCTGTCGGGCTTGTCGCGGGCGTTTCGTTCTACGGTTTCCACATTCAGTGGGTAGCGCTCTTCCTCGGGCCAGTCCCGATCGCAGCGCTAGTTCTCTTGCAGGCGTTGCTGTTCGCGGCGGGATGCACGGCAATCACCCTGGCGTATCGGTGGCTCCCCCAGCTGTGGCCAGGCCCGTGGGGATCCTGCCTCGGGGTCCCGGCCGTGGTGGCGGCAGTGTGGTGCGCGCGTGAGGCGGTGTCGAGCACTTGGCCGTACGGCGGGTTCTCCTGGGGCCGGGCCGCGATGTCACAATCCACCAGCCCTCTCCGAGAGTCCTTCGCGTGGCTCGGGATATCTGGTGTCGGGTTCGTCATGGTCCTCGTTGTCGCGATGATTTTGCAGATCGTCAGCACCAGAACACTTCGACACCCCAGCCGGTGGATTGCACCCGTGGCCGCCGCGACACTGCTCGTGGGTCTGCCGGCGTGGCCCGTCGCGCAGACAGGGACGATGCGGGTGGGCGCTGTACAAGGGAATGGCCCAGCGGGCTACTTCGACGACAGCGGCCCCGGCGACCTCACCCAGGCCCAGGTAGACGCCACCACGCCCCTTCTCGATGAACGTCTCGATGCTGTTCTCTGGCCCGAAGGCGCCACGGATCGAAGTCCCCTTACTGACGACGACACGGCGGCAACGTTTGACTCGATCGCTCGGGCGACGGCGGCGCCCCTCATCGGGTGGGCCATCACGGAACGGGACGGACGGACCTACAACACGGAGATCCAGTGGGAGCCAGGCCGTGGCCCTGTCGACTTCTACGACAAGAAGCACCCCGTCCCATTCGGTGAGTATGTCCCCGACCGCGCGTTCTGGCGATCCCTAGCACCTGACCTGGTTGACATGGTCGCTCGCGACTACACCCCAGGGACAACTGACCCCATCTTCGACATCTCCGGGGTCCCAGTGGGCATCAGCATTTGCTTCGACATCGTCGACGACGACGTACTCCGTCAGTCCATCACAGAAGGGGCCCAGGTGCTGTTCTCGTCGTCCAACAACGCCGACTTCGGGCGCTCCGACCAGAGCGCCCAACAGCTCGCCATCGCCAGGATTCGGGCCATCGAACTGGGGCGGAGTGTCGTCAACATCTCCACCGTCGGGCGCAGCGCGGTGATCGCTCCCGACGGGTCAATCTCGAAAGAGTTGCCGTGGCACGCTCCTGGCACCCTCATCGCTGACGTGCCGCTTGCAAACTCGGTAACACCCGCCGCACGCTGGGGTGGAGAAATCGAAACGGCTCTTGCCGTTCTGGGCTTTGGGTCACTTATCGGCGCGTTTCTCGTGCTCCATAGACCGCGCTTGACCTCGCGGAGCTGCCACAGAAACGTGCCCTAAACACACCAAGGTGTTTATCCGTGAGCAACGGTTGCGTTTCCTGTGACAGCTCCTGGTGGGCCGTCAGTTCCGTCCCGGAGTTATGAGGTGGCTGCCGCCCGTCGACGGAGGAGCGCTTTGACCATTGGGTAGGCGGTGACAAGTCCGAGGATCAAACCGACCTGCATGAGGAAAAAGAACCGGACGTCGGTCGGAGAAGGCATGAAGTTTCCGAAGTGCATGAAAAGCATCCATCCCCCCATTCCGATGTCGAATGCCAAAACGGTGAGGGTGGCGGTGATCACCATGACGCCGATGTTTCTCTTCCCGGCTCCTCCGGAAGCACTGGAGCTAGCGGCGTATTCGAAAACGAAGAGGAGGCCGATCGCTAGGGCGGCGATGACGATGATGAGCACCCAGAGGTTGGTGCCGGCAATGGTGAGGCCGCTAGCGACCACAAGTGGCACGCCAATGAAGTGACCGACAGTTGCTGCTGCTCCCCCAGGTGCGCTACCTGCAATCGTCTGTGCGGCCTCCTGGTCATCGCTCGGCCCTGAGTTCGGCCGCGCAGGGTTGGTCGTACCCCATCGGTTATAGGCCCAGATTGCAACTGGGCCC
Source organism: Frigoribacterium sp. NBH87 (assembly GCF_014217665.1). Classification (NCBI taxonomy): domain Bacteria; kingdom Bacillati; phylum Actinomycetota; class Actinomycetes; order Micrococcales; family Microbacteriaceae; genus Frigoribacterium; species Frigoribacterium sp. NBH87. The sequence continues at coordinate 171,884 of NZ_CP043650.1, read as the reverse complement.
AAGAACAGAGCAGCTACCGGCCAGACGACGTTCATGGCTAGGTCTTGCTTTTGCTGGTGGCGCCCTCGGGTGATGATCTGCAGCAGCACAACGGCTGCGCTGATCACCCCGAGGCCAACGAAGAACCAGGAAACGGGTGTCACCCAGGCGGGGAAAAGAGGATCCATAGAGGACATGTCACCATTCATGACTAAAGGTCTTTCTGTAAGGGGGTGAGAATTAGGGGTGCCTCAAAGATCACGCGCCAAGGCACGGCCAAATGAGGGCTCCGTCAAACCGGAACAAGGTCAACGAACCGCTTCTCGGAGGCTCGTAAGCCACCTATGCGGTCGCAATGTGAGTCGCCTAGTGCGCCTTTTTTGCCGGCTTTAACGAGAGCTGAGGAGGGCATCCATCTGATCGATCTGCGCCGTCTGGGACTCGACGATGTTCTTCGCCATCTCGACTGCGTCGGGGTTCTCCCCGCCGTCGACTTCCTGCTGCGCCATGTCCACGGCGCCCTTGTGGTGCTCGGTCATCTGCTCCAGGAACAGCCGTGACGCCTCAGCGCCCTCGGCGTCGTCCAGGGCTGCCATGTCGGATTCGCTCATCATGCCGTCCATGGAGTCATCCATCGACGCGGAGGTGTCCTGACCCCAGTCATCTAGCCACGTGGTGAGCTGGTCGATCTCGGGGCCTTGCTCGTCCTTGATGGTTTCCGCCAAAGCAACAACGTCGGAGTCGACGCTGTCGCCCTTGGCAATGAACATGTCGCTCATCTCCACGGCCTGCTCGTGGTGGGGGAGCATCATCTGGGCGAAGGTGACGTCCTGGTCGTTAAAGACCGCTGACTCTGACGACGCAGAGCTGTCGGAGGAAGTGTTGCCGGCAGTGTCGGCGCAACCAGCCAGAGTGAGGGTGGCGACGAGCGCCGTGGCGCTGATGAGCAGAGTTTTGGTGCGGTTCATAGTTGTCCCTTGGGGTGAGAAAAGTGACGACGCGGTGACGCGATCGCGGGTCTCATGCGGGGAGCGATCCCCAAGGGTCGTTTAGATGCGGAGAATGTTCAGCTGTGTCAAGTCTGGTGTTAGACGTGGAAGCGTGAAGGACGGGGCAATCGGGCGTGTGTTGAGGGTCCTGGACAGGGTGAACAACGCACGTGTCTGACGTCGCCAGGTTGCTGACCAAGCGAACAGGACGAGGACCACGAGGCAGGCCATGCCCATGATTGCGCAGAGCATCGCGCAGTCGTCCTGCATCGCAGAGGAAGCGACGGGGACAGCTTCTGCATAAGCAGTATGCGCGCTCTCGGTCTCGGTGTGATGGCCGGCCATGGAAGGAGGGCACCCCTCGGCAGGGCCCGCGAGCGTATGCATCAGTAATGCGCTACCGATGAGCACAAGAATCAAGAGGACAGCCATGCCCAAACGCCCAAGACCCAGCGGGGATCGGGCGTGGACGGCGGGCATGCGATCTCCTGAGGTTAGGTCGTTCGCGAGTTTACAAGTCGTGTGCTTCCTGCTTCGGGAAACCTGGAAGCGTTGAAACTCTTGGTGGCAGTCTCCGAGGTTCGCCCTGGCCCTGGCAGCATTTGGCACCTGGCACAAGGGGAGGTACCCGATCGGTACAGCGACGCCTGGATGCCAAGGCTGACGCATAGGTGCGACCACACCTCGCCTGGCGACTCGTGCTGCTCTTTGCGCATTGCAGATGGTCGGCGTGTGCTCGCCTGCCTCCTAGACCGTCGGAGGTGTGTCAGACGCTCGATGAGAGGTGGGCTTTGAACCGGACGCCACGGATACAACCGCGAAGCTGATGAGACCGACTGTTGTGAAGATGTCGGCGACATTGAAGATGGCAAACCAGTCGATCGCGATGAAGTCGACGACCTCACCAGACAAGGGGCCTTTGTCCGCTCGCGAGATGCGGTCCCAAACATTTCCCATGGCTCCGCCGAGAACGACGGCGAGAAGGAACGTCGCAAACGTCCCTCTCTCCTTCACTGCCCGAACAAGGACCCAGGCAGCGAGGGCCGCAACGATCCCGATGATGCCAACGGTCAGGGCTGGGCCGAACTCGCCCCCGAGACCAAACGCGACACCGGGGTTGAACACGAGCCGGAGACTTGCGCCGAGTCCTAGATTGATTTGACGCTCTGCGCCGAGATACGACAGCGCCCACGCCTTCGACACCTGATCGAGAACGAACGCAGCCGCAGTGATCACGACTGCACTGGTGACCCGCCCTCTGGCCGTCACGACAGGGCCTCGACGAGCCGATTGAGCACGCCGGACTCGATCAGGATGTAGAGCCCGAGGCCAATGAAGACTGCGGGCACGAGCCAGTGCTCGACTCTTTCGAGCAGCTCACTGACGGTTTTGCTTGTTCCGATGAAGCGGGCGATGAGGCACCACACCGCCACCAGGACAAGGAACACAATGATTGTGACGACTGTGTCCTGCACGGGGTTTGTCCGGAACACGGGCGTGTAGAGCGAGATGTTGTCGGCACCGTTGGCGATTGTGATTCCGGCAACTCCGAGGAGACCAACTGCGGAAAGCGCGTCGTCGTCGTCGTCGTCGTCGTCATCGCCTCGGCGCCGAAGGGTGCGAACGAGGCCGTAGATGCCGATGGCAAGCGGAATGAGGCCTAGCAAGCCGACCCATTTATCCGGAACGATGGTGAGCCCCGCCGCGGCCACCACGCTGATAGCGACGAGGGTCACGAACCCGGCGTATTGGCCGGCAACGACCTTCCACCCGGGCAGAGCGCCTCGCGCCGAGGCAACGAAGAGAACGGTCAAGACGACGAGGTCGTCGATGTTGGTGGCCGCGAAAAGACCGACCGCGGCGACGATGGTGCCGATCATCGGGTCTGCCTTCCGTAAGTCGTGCACAAGTCGACCTTGTGCCCGGTAGAGGCAAGGAGCTGCTCGGCGGATTCGAGGACGTCGAGGACTTCCGGTGTGGCCACTGAGTAGAAGTTTTGCCGCCCCTCAGCGCGAGCGGTGACAAGGCCGCAGTCTCGAAGGCAGGCAACATGCTCAGAAACGGTGGACTGAGCTAAACCGAGTTCGTCAGTGAGATCCCGGACACGCGCTTCGCTCTGGCTGAGTCGGCGCAGGATGAGCAGACGACTCGGGTCTGCCAGCGAATGGAACAGCGAGACCGCTGCAGTCAGTTCTTCGATGATCGGCACGAGCCGATGATATCCATTGCGGTCGATGTACTTCAACTGTCTCGATAGACGATCGATCACCGACCACCGACGGACGCTAGCCACTCCCCCGCAGCTACGGGGCGCCAGCTGTCTCGATAGGTCAGTCCGAAACTGATCTCGGTGAACGATCCCCTATCGGGCGCTCCAAGCACGCGCTTCTACAGGGCTGAACGTCGGCGCATGCTCGTGGTTGCATCAGGTTCGCGACCGCTTCGTGCAGCCGCATCAGTCGGCGGCCGCCGACTCCCTTTTCCGTTTCGACGAACGAGTGAGCAGGAGAAAGCATCATGAGCAACACCGTCATCCATGACTTGGTTTCCGAGATGCTGAGTCAGCTTCCGTCCGGTGGAGGCATCGTGGCTGTGGATGGCGATGCTGGCGAGCATCTCTCGGACATGGGCAGTCAGTTAGCTCGGGAGATCAGCGCGAGAGGCCTCACGTCGTCGGTCCGATCATTCACGGGCGCAGACTTCGAGTCTTCACCCGCCGGCACGGACGTGCTGTTGGTCGTCGGCGAAGGCGCGTTGCAGCCTGGCGTCCGGACGCGGTGGAACTGGACTCTGTGGGTCGAAGCCTCCGGGGTGCGTGATCCGGCGAGCAACGACCGCAGTGCGGTGGCGTTCGAGAGCTACCGGTCGCGTGACGAGCCCAAGGGCGCCGCCTCGGCCATCGTCGACGTCAGTGACCCCGAGGCCTATCGCCGTGACTGGAACGACGCCTGTTCGATCTGAGCCACTCCCCCACGCACCCTCGTCGTCCGCGGTCAGGGCAGGGGACGGGGAGGCGCGAGGAGCGTTCCGCGTATGACGCTGCCGTGGAAGGTGCGCACGGCGACCGTGACCCAGGCCCCGACGAGCCCGATGTAGAACACGACCGCCAGTACCTGCAGCGCGACGAGTCCCGTGTGCAGGGCCAGACCGTTCAGGCCTGTCACGCAGGTGCCGACGGGGAAGGTGAACGACCACCAGGTGAGTGAGAACGGGAGCCCCTGGCGGATGGTGCGGCGGGTGATGGCCGATGCCAGTGCCGCCCACATCAGGGCGAATCCCAGAGTGGGCACACCGTAGACGAGCCCGAAGACGAACAGGGCGTGCGAGGTTCCCTGGTCGACGGCGAGGTGGGCGTTGCCACCGAGCAGGTTGGCCGCGGTGATCGACTGCCCCAGGGGACCGAGGACGATCCAGAGGGTCGGGACCATGCCGGCCGGGCCGATCTTGTGCTGGGCCAGGCGTGACCAGATCAGCGTGATGATCACGATCGACGCCAGCAACGACAACCCGAACATCGCGTAGCACCCCCAGAGCATGTTCTGCCTGGCCTGCCCCGCGGGCAGGAAGGGCAGCAGCAGCGCACCGGTCGAGGCAGACACCATCGGGGGAACCACGGGCATGAGCCAGCCGCCGAACGCACTGTCGGGGGCCGTGTCGTGCCGGGTGAACGTCAGGTACGGGACCGCGATCGCGCTGACGAGGCCGAGCACCGTACCGATGGTCCACAACACCCAGTCGATGCCGACCGCCAGGGGCGTACCGAGGACGTCTCTGCCCAAGAGCAGGGTGCCCGCGCCGACGGTCAGCAGCGCCATGGGCGGTGCCCCGTAGAAGTGCGCCATCACCGGATTGAGTCGATGCCCCCGCGCGGTGGCTCGGTAACGCACCCAGTGCATGACGGTCGCCGTGCTGAGAGCGACCAACAACACGCTGGCCAGTGCCCAGACGATGGTCGCGGCAGGGCGCAGCCCCGGGAACTGCAACGGCAGGGTCGCCGCGGCGTTGGCGACGATGCCGGTCCCCATGATCGACGCGAACCAGTTCGGGGTCAGGTTCGACACGATCTGCCCGCGGTGCTCGAGCTGGCGGAACAGACCGTGCGTGCGGGGAGGGGCGACAGTCGGTGTGATCGCGGCAGGCATGCCTCGATCTTCGTACGTGCGTCCGGCTGCCGATACGGGCGGATGCTTGTGGTGTCACAATCGATCCTTGTGACCGGACTCCCTGTTGATCTCGAGACGCTCCGACTGCTGGAGGCGATCTCGAGATCGGGCAGTCTGGGCCGGGCCGCGACATCGGTGGGCATCAGCCAGCAGGCGGCGTCGTCTCGCATCACGGGCGCCGAGCGGCGGCTGGGTCGTACGTTGCTCGTCCGCTCTCGGGCGGGCTCGGCGCTGACCGAGCACGGACTCCTGGTGTGCGAGTGGGGCCGACCCCTGCTCGAGGCGGCGACCACCTTCGAACGATCGCTGCACACCCTGATGACCGGCGCCTCCGACGCTCTCCTCGTCGCGGCGAGTCAGACGGTGTCAGAGGCGCTGATGCCACGCTGGATGACAGCGGCAGCGGATCGTGTCCGGGTACGCCTGGAATCGGGCAACAGCGACTGGGTCGTCGACGAGGTCCGTTCGGGGCGCGCGCACCTCGGGTTCACGGAGACCCCTGATGAGGCCGACGGGCTCGCCACGACCGTCCTGGGTGTCGACGAACTGCTCGTCGTCGTCTCGCCGAGGCACGCATGGGCATCGAAGTCCGAACCCGTGACGGCAGCGGATCTCGCATCCACACCGCTCGTGTCTCGGGAGTCGGGCTCGGGCACCCGCCGGACCCTCGAGCTCGCCCTGGGGATCGACCCTGCCCTGATGGCAGAACCCGCTGCGCAGTTGTCGTCGACGGGCGCCATCCGGGCGGCCATCGCCGGCGGTGTGGGTCCGGGAGTCATCAGCTCGTTGCTGGTCGAGGACGACCTCCGTGCCGGGCGCCTCGTCACCGTCCCGGCAGCCGTCGACCTGAGGCGCCCGTTCCGCGCCGTGTGGTCGGCCGGTCTGAGCGCCGGGGCGCAGGATCTCCTGGCCGTGATCGCCGCGTTGCAGCACAGCCCCGACTCCTCGCCGAGATGATCAGAGAAGCGAAGCGTGCCGTAGGGCCGTGACGGCCCGCAGGTGCTTCTCGCCGGCGCGGGTGGCGTTCGCCGGCGACAGATGGGGTGCCGCGAGCACGGGCACGACCCTCGCACGCGGTTCCAGGGTGAAGTACCTCATCACGCCCGTCAGGGCCGGAGTTCCGAAGGTCACGATCGCCCGCAGCTGCGGCAGAGAATCGAGCAGCTGAGCCAGGGCAGGGCGTGCCTCGTCGAGATCGGTGACGGTCGGCGCCCGACCAAGGGCCCACGGGACGATGTTCCATCGCAGGTAGACGTTCCTGCCCAGACCCGACTCGATCCGTGCTCGCTTGAACGCAGACGCCGTCGGCCCCGGGTTGTCCTCACTGCTGATCGCGTCCTCGCCCTGCCTGATCGTGGCAGGACCGGGTGATTCCATCAGCACGAGAACTGTCGCCGCTGCTCCTCCACCTGATGGGTCGAAGCCCGGCACGAAGCGCGCACGGTCTGGTCCGGAGCTCCGCCATTCCGACACGAGCTGATCGAGGCCCCTCGGCTGCTGCATCCCTAGACGCTACGACGTCGAGGACCATTTCCGCCCACGCTCACCGACGACGCGGAACGACCAAGACGGCGTCCGCTCCGAGTGCACTCGCCCCACAGCAAGTGATCCAGTGGGCGATCCTCTATCGGGCACCGTCCACGAGTGCGTTCAAGCGATCAACCAGTTGCGCCATTCGGGGCGGTCCGAGTCGAAGGACGAGCGACTCCGAGAACCAGCGCATCCACACCGCCTCGACATCAAGGATCGTGACGGCATCGGCCCTGAGGAGAATGCGAACCAGGTCGACCGCCTCCATCTCGCACTCATCTGACGGAGCACCGTCCGGCTGACCAGGCTCGAGACCATACGGATCGACATCGCTGAGAACAGCCAAGACACCAGCGAGGGTCTTCCCGTAGGTCGCTGTCCCCGCTCTCATGCCCCTCATGATGCCTGGGGCTGCCTCAACCGGTGACCGATTGCTAGGCGGACGTTTTCAGCACGGGTCACATCCTCACCAGCAGGACTGCGGGAGCGACGTCGACCACGAGGCCGGCGACCGGTATCGCTGCCACCCCAGGTGGCGACCAAAATTCCGCTGCTTGTGGCTCCCCGAGCCATCCCGGGACTGCATTACCAAGACCGAGATTCTGGTGACCGTCTTGGGGCACGCTGGCCTGCGACGAGGACGGCTACTTGATTACCGCGAGGAGGTCTTCCATCGTGTCGATCTGGTCAGTCTGAGAGGAGACGATCGCTGTCGCCAGCTGGACCGCGTCCGGGTTCTGCCCACCCTCGATCTCGGTCTGCGCCATCTCGACAGCCCCCTCGTGGTGTGTCGTCATCTGTTCCAGGAACAGCCGCGCCGCGTCGGTTCCGTCAGCATTCTCGAGGGCGTCCATGTCGGAGTCGCTCATCATGCCGTCCATGGAGTGATCCATGGACGCCTCAGTGTCCTGCCCCCAAGCCTTGAGCCATGTCGTGAGCTGATCAATCTCCGGGGCCTGCTCGGCCTTGATCGTCTCGGCAAGGGTGATCACGTCCCCGTCGATACCGTCTTTCGCGAGGAGCATGTCGCTCATCTCGACGGCCTGGGTGTGGTGCGGGAGCATCATCTGGGCGAACATGACGTCTTGATCGTTGAAGGCAGCAGCCTGGGACGACGACGCGGACGACGTGTCGCCTGCGGACGACGACGCCTCGGCGCACCCCGCGAGGGCGAGGGCAGCAATGGTCGCAGTTGCGCTGATGAAGATGGTGGCGGTGCGGTTCATGGTCGTTCTTCCAGGATCAGAATCGAAAAAAATATACCCCCCGGAGGTATCGTGCCGCATACGGCTGATGAGAGCCTCTGAGCCGGCACCGGTGGTATCGGTGTAACGGTGAACGCGTCGAGGTTGCCGAGCGCAGCGCGCAGATGCGCCTCGGCCTGGTCGGCGGTCTGGGACGCCGTCAGGAGGTCTTCGGCGTCGACCTCGATGGTTGCGGAGCCGGTGAGACGGTGCCCGATCCACCGGAGATAAAGATCGTGGACGCCCCGCACGCCCAGGGCGTGTTCCAGGGCGTGTTCGGCTCGCTTGTGGAGGTCGGGGTCGATGCCGTCCATCAGCCGTCGGCCGATGGATTTCACCGTCCCCCAGGGCAGGACCATGATCGAGGCTGCGATGAGCAGGCCGATGATGGGGTCCGCGAGCGGGAACCCGGCGAGGACCCCGATGGCGCCCAGCACGACAGACAGGGACGTGAAGCCGTCCAGGCGGGCGTGGACCCCGTCAGCGACGAGGGCTGCCGATCCGATCCGTCGCCCGACGCGGATGCGGTAGATCGCGACGAGTTCGTTGTCTGCAAAGCCGATGAGCCCAGCGGCGACCAGCAGCCAGGGATTCGCGATCGGCCTGGGGTCGATGAGGCGGTTGATCGATTCCCAGCCCGCGACGGCTGCCGACGAGTGCAAGGCGCCTGGACCGGCCGGGGGCCGCCGGCATCCGTCTCGACGATCGCCCCGCGTCGAGAGGCGCACCCCGAGGAGTTGCATAGCACGCATGGACACCCTTCCCCTCTGGCTGTTAGCCGCCATCTTCGTCGCCGGCGCCGCCGTCATCTGGGTCGCCGGCATCCAGCTGTCGAAAAACGACCGACGTCCTCGACTCCCGACTCCACCTCGGTAGCGCGCTCGGCGGACTCATCGTCCTCGCGGTGGCGACCAACCTGCCCGAGATCGCCATCACGGTCAGCGCCGCCCTCTCGGGCTCGCTCGAGGTGGCCGCGGGCAACATCCTCGGCGGCATCGCCCTTCAGACGGTCGTCCTCGTCGTCCTGGACGCCCTCGGGAAACGCGGCAAGGGTGTCCACCCCCTCACCTATCGCGCGGCCTCCCTAGGGCTGCTGCTCGAGGCACTGGTCGTGGTGGCGGTCCTCGCCGTCGTCATCGCCGGAACCCAGCTGCCGTCCTCGCTCACAGTGGCGCGCCTGACGCCGGACGTCGTCCTCATCGCCGTCATCTGGCTCGTGGGCCTGTTCCTCGTCCGGCGTGCCGGCAAGGGCCTGCCGTGGCACGAGGCCGGAGCGGCACCTGACACGTCGACGCCGCGACCGCGCGGACACCGGACGCGCTCGAACCCGTCGCCGACGACCATGAGCACGAAGAAGGCCGCGGTCGTCTTCGGCCTGTCGGCCCTCGCCACGCTCGTCGCCGGCGTCGTGCTCGAACGCGCGGGCGACGCGGCCGCGTCGCAGATCGGCTTGTCGGGTGTGCTGTTCGGCGCGACAGTCCTGGCCCTGGCGACGAGCCTGCCCGAGATCTCGACCGGGTTGCAGGCCGTCAAGCAGGGCGACGACAACCTGGCCATGAGCGATATCTTCGGCGGCAACGCCTTCCTGCCCGTGCTCTTCCTCGTCGCCACGGTCATCTCCGGGCAGGCGATCCTGCCCCAGTCGAACACCAGCGACGTCTACCTGACCGCCCTCGCCGCGCTCCTCACGCTCGTCTACGCCGTCGGCCTGCTCTTTCGGCCGCGACGACGCATCGCGGGCATGGGCGTGGACTCGTTCGTCGTGCTCGTGCTCTACGCGGTCGGCATCGGTGGCCTCGTCGCCATCACGCTCGGCTGACAGGACCAGCCCGGCGACACTGGCGACCGTCAAGCCCAATGAGCCGTGGAAGTTGACCAAGGCGACCATGCTGCTGTAGCCGCGGGCGTCCTTGTACTCGACCTGGCCGACGTCTGAGATCGCCGTAATCCGGTCCCGGGGGATGTTTCGAGACCAGATCACGTCGTGAACATGGATAGTCACGTCGTCCAGCAGGGCGTGACGCCGCAGCTGCGAACAGTGGCCCAGAGTGATGATGTGTGACAGCGGTGCCCTCGGTGCAGGGTTGCCACTCGCGTCTGCCACCCGTTTCGCCGGGAGTGAGGACGGCTGCCTGCGACCGCCAATCTTTTTCGGCCACGGATGAACTTCTGGATGAGCTGCATCGTGTTCGTAGTAAGCGGGCTACCTGGGCCGGCGTACCAGCAGGAGGAATCATGCACAAGCGAATGACCATCACCCTCACGACGGCCGTTTTGGCGGCGGCCGCTCTCTCCGGGTGCACCACATCTGCCGAATCATCCACGACGACCGACTCCACCGAGCCGGCCCCCGCCGAGACCACCGCGGCAGCGGCAGTCCTCGGCACCGCAACGTCTCCCCTGGGCGAGATCATCACCGACGACGCCGGGTACACGATCTACACGTTCAAGATGGACGAGCAGGACTCGGGCACCAGCAACTGCTACGACGAATGCGCCACGACCTGGCCGGCAGTTGAAGCCTCCGACACGTCCTCCCCAGAAGGCATCACGGGCGAGATCGGTTCCCTCACCCGCACGGACGGGACAACCCAGCTGACCGTCGACGGCTGGCCGGTGTACCGGTTCGCGAAGGACACCGAACCTGGACAGGTCAACGGACAGGGCGTGAAGGATGCCTGGTACGTCCTCCAGCCGGACGGCACGATCAACATGGAAGCAGCCACTGAGGGCGCAGCGACCCCAGCCTCCTGATCGCGCGCGTGCCTGCCGGACAGAACTCTCCGGGTTGCAGGCCCTCGCAGCTCCACAACCCCACCCGAGCAAAGGAGCCACAAGGCAGTGCTCATCGACATCAAGGCAGAGACAGTGGGTGCGAATACGTCGACTGCTTCCGCTCAGACGGTGAACCCATGTCCTGGCCTGGTCGATGGCATGAGGTTCGATCACTGGTGCGCATCGGCGTTCCTCGGTGCGCTCGATACAGGCACGACAAGAGGCGGTCCTGGATCAGGCACTAGCCGGACTTCACTGGCGCGAGGCGGTGAAGGTCATGGCCCGAGCCAGTGACGAGCTTTTGTCGACATTGTTCGAGTGCCACGGCGGGGCGCTTCGCCGTTACACACACAGCCTCACTCGGAACGCGGCGCTGACCGAGGACATCGTTCAAGAGACGATGCTGAGAGCATGGCAGCGTCCTAAGGTGCTGGAGCTCGACAAGGATGCGGCTCAAGCGTGGCTGTTCACGGTCGCTCGGCGCCTCGTCATCGACGACGCACGATCTGCCCGGAGTCGACGAGAAGTGGCAGCCCTTGGCGAGGTAGAAGGCACTGCTCTCGATCGCACTGATGCCGTCCTGGACAGCATCATCGTTGCGGACGCGCTGGCGTCGCTCTCCGACCACCACCGTCAGATCGTCATCGATGCGTACTTCGCTGGTCAGAGCATTCCTGAAATTTCGAGACGGCTTGGCATCCCAGAAGGAACCGCGAAATCGCGGCTCCACTATGGGTTACGCGGGCTGAGGCTAGCCCTCCAAGAAAGGGGCGTCACACGATGACTGAGCATCCCGATCTTCAAGCTAACGAGGACCGTTACCAAGACTGGGACGCGTCCTACGTCCTCGGAGCGCTCCCCACCGATGAACGTCGCGAATACGAGCAGCACCTCAGTACCTGCGCCAACTGCCGTGAAGCGGTGACGGAACTTGCGGGTCTCCCAGGCATCCTGAGCCGAATCTCGCCGGAAGAGGCCCTTGCCATCCATTCACCTCTGGGTATGGATGAAACTCAGGCGCCATCAGAAACGTTGTCGCTGATGGCCCACCGCTTCCGCAAGAGTCAACGCCGCCGCCGAGGAGTCATGGCTCTCGCAGTTGCCGCTGCTGTTGCTGCCGCCGTCTTCGGGGGGCTCGCCGTGGGCGCAAGAAACGACGTCGGCCCAGCGACGGCCCAAATGACGTTCCAGCCCATGGACCCCGGAACTGACTCCACCACCCTTACTGCCGGTCTGCAGATCGAGGAGAAATCTTGGGGCACGAGGCTCGATTGGAACTGCGACTACGGCGCGGATGCGCCAGACAACTCCCGATACGAGCTCGTGGTCACACAAACGGACAACACCACGCTTACCGTCGCGACGTGGGACGCAGCTGGCTCGCGTGCCGCAGATCTGTCTGCGTCGACGGCTATTCCCAGCCTGAAGATCACGAGTGTAGAAATCCGCTTGCAGGGATCCACGGTCGCGTTGGCTCGGCTAGACACCTGAGCACCTCCGAACGAGACGCCCGTTAGGCGGTCGGTCACCGGACGCTCGTTGGCTGCGACCACTCCCTCTTAGTTGCGGGGCCCAGATCGTCTCGATAAATCGGTCCGAAATCGCTCTCGGTGGCGGATCGGTCACCGAACGCGTCCGCACCTCAACCACTCCTCCGGAAGTGCGCTGACCTTGCCGTCTCGATAGGTCAGTCCGAAACGTATCTCGGTGAAGGCTCTCCTATCGGGCGCCTGGGTCACTGGTGTCAGGTCCCCTGATTTGAGGCCGGTAGGACCAGCTCAAGCGTCGTCCCGGTGGGGGAAGTTGCGGCTACCCGGACACTGCCGCCGTGACGAAGAGCAACCTCTCTGACGAGTGCGAGGCCGATGCCGAAGCTGGGACGGCTGGCGTGTGCGTTCGTCCCAGTGGTTTCGGGTGCCGGGTCTGAGCGGGCGAACCGGTCGAAGACCCGGGTTGGTTTGATACCCGTTATGCCTCGTCCCTCGTCCGTTACCGTGATGATGGCCGAGTCACGCTCGAGGCGGGTCGACACGGTCACGGTTGATCCCGAGGGGGCGTGGCCAATGGCGTTGTCGACTAAGGCAAGTACCGCGCGGCGGAGGCTCGCAGTCGGCGCGTCGACGTGTGCGGAGCCAACAGTGTCGTACCGCAGGGCTACATCGCGCTTGTCAGCGAGCACCGACATTGACCGAAGGACGTCCTCGACCACGTCGTTGAGATGCACGGGGTGGGACATGGTCGAAGCAGCGGAAGAGTCTCCTCCCGCTGCTTCGAGCAGGTCACCGACGATGTCGATCAGGGCCCGCGAGTCGTCACGGAGTCTCGCTAGGTCAGCGGTGACCTTGTCGTCGGCTGTCGCTGCGCCGCCAGCGATTTTGCGTTGCAGCGCCTGGAGGCGGGCGTCCAGGACGGCGAGGGGCGTGCGGAGCTCGTGGCTGGCGTCGGCGACAAACTGTCGTTGCACGCGGAGCGCGTCGCCGAGTGGCCGGACGGCACGTCGGGCAATGACCAGAGTCACGAGCCCGGCGAAGACGACGCCTCCGATACCGAGCACAATGAGGCCGGCCACGACGTCGATTGCTGAGACGAAGACCTCGCCCTGGCCAGCGGCGGCGACCTGTTCAAGTCGCTCCTTGGGGACGGTCTGGTGCAGCACCCACGCGATCGTTAGGGCGAGTGCACCCACGACGACGAGGGCCGAGACGAGCATGATCTGCAGGCCGATGGATCGCGCGGCGGTCCGTAGTGCTGCGTCGTCGGCGACTCGGTCTACTTCGGTCCCTCGTTGCCGTCTCACAGGGCGCCCACCCGGTAGCCGCTCCCCCGCACCGTCAGCACGACGTCGCGGTCGATCTTGCGGCGCAGGTAGCTGACGTAGGTGTCGACGGTGCCGAGCTGCTCGCCGTGCGGGAACACGCGGGAGAGCAGGTCCGCCCGGTCGAAGGTGTGGTCGGGGCACCGCGCCAGCTCGGCGAGCAGTGCGCTCTCCCGCTCGCTCAGCACGACGCGGCTCGACCACGGCGTGACGAAGATGCGGCTCTCGGGGTAGAGGCGTGCCTCGCCCACGTCGAGCCAGCGCTCCTCGGCGGCGAACGACCGCGTCAGGGCGCGCAGCCGGGCGAACAGCTCGTCGAACTCGAACGGCTTGACGAGGTAGTCGTCAGCCCCGCCGTCGAGCCCCGCGACGCGGTCGGCGGTCGTGCCGAGTGCGGTCAACATGAGCACCGGCGTCGTCACGTGCTCACGACGGAGGGTCGCGACGAGCTCGGTGCCCTCGAGCCCCGGGAGGCGCCGGTCGACGACCAGCACGGCGTACCCACCAGCTCGTGCGGCCTCGAGCCCCCGCCGGCCGTCGGCCACGAGGTCGACCTGCCAGGCCTCGCCGAGCACGTCGGCCACGATGGGCCCGAGTCCAGGGTCGTCCTCGACCAGCAGGAGGCGCGGGCGCGTGTCAGGACCGGTCACCCACCGCCTCCTCGTCTCTCGTCGTCGTCGTCGGCTCGGTGTCGTTCGAGGCCCGGGCGGCGTGCGAACGCCGCAGGGCGGTGACCACGATCGGCAGCACCGACACGACGACGAGCCCGACGGCGAGCAGGTCGATGTGGTCTGCCACGAACGGTAGGCCACCGAGCAGTGATCCGAGCACCGTCATGCCGACGGCCCAGAGGAACGCACCGGTGAGGTTCCACACGATGAACCGGCGGTACGGGTAGCCGCTGGTGCCGGCGGCGAGGGGCACGAAGGTGCGGACGACGGGGACGAACCGGCCGAGCACGAGCGCTTTGCCGCCGTGCCGCTCGAAGAACGCCTGGGCCTGCTCGAGGTGTGCCGTCTTGAGCACGCGAGCGTCGGGGCGGAACCAGCGACGCCCGAACCGGTGGCCGAGGAAGAACCCCACCTGGTCGCCGGCCGCCGCCGCGAGGAACGCACAGAGGGCGATCACGGTGACGCTCAGCCCGAGGCTCTGGTGCAGCAGGCCCGCGGTCACCAACAGAGAGTCGCCGGGCAAGAAGGGGAAGAGCAGGCCCGACTCGACGAAGATCATCAGCGACAGGCCGCCGAGGGCCCACGGGCCCATGCCGGCGAGGAGGGTCTGGGGGTCGAGGATGCTCATGAGCGGGTCCGTCCTGGGTCGGTGGTCGCGGAGGGGTTCGGCGCCGACGGCCCGAGGGGGTGGGCCGACACCGAGCGCTGCTCGATCCGGTCGAGGAGGCGCAGCCACGGCGGCAGGGCCAGCGCCACCACCGAGCAGCCGAGCACGACCGAGGCGAGCGTGTCGCTCGGGTAGTGCACGCCCACCCAGACGCGCGACAGCCCGACGACCGCCACCGCCGCCCCGCACATGGCGACGACGACCCCTGTGCGGCGATGCCCCCAGGCGATCAGGACCAGTGCGAGTGCGAGCCCTGTCGCGAGGGCGGTGTGGCCACTCGGGAACGAGAAGGAGTGCGGCTCGATGATGAGGGGGTCGACGAGGAGCCCTGGGTCGGGTCGGTCGCGTTGCACGACGAGCTTGACCAGCTCGGCCGCGGCCCATGGCCCGACCGCGACGCCGAGCACCGTGAGGGCGGCAGCCGCGCGACGGCTCACGACCCACACCGCCACGACCAGCAGCAGCACGAGGGCCGCGCCCAGCTGCGGCGCGAGCAGGCGATCCACGAGCAAGGAGGCCTCGTCGAGCACCGGAACGTGCGCACGGCTCGCGCGCTGCACGAGGTCGAGGTCGACCTCGCTCACGCCGCCCGCGCCCCAGGTGGTCAGCAGCCCGGCGACGACGACGCCAGCGACGCCGGTCGCGCCCCACGCCGCCCACGCCCGGTCGTGGACGACCGCTCGGACGGCGGGGAACAGAGGAGGCGCGGTGCGGCCGCGAGGGAGCGCCGACGAGGGCGGACGGTGCAGGACGGTCATGCACGCAGGCTCCGCCCGGCCGTCCCAGAAACCGCCCAGACGTACTCGCGGGCTCGTCAGCACCCGGGCCGCCGCTGCCCAGCGAGTTTCTGGGGGAATTCTGGAGCTGACGCGCGAAAGTCACTACGGGGTTTCCCTCAGCCTCACCCTGGGCATTAATCGCGACTTGATCGCCGTGAACTGCGAGAAAGAGAAGACCATCCATGGACTGGCAGCTCAACGGCCTCCCCCTGCACCCGCTCATCGTCCACCTCGTCACCGTCGCGTTCCCGACAGCGTCCCTGCTGATCCTGGTCGGGGCATTCTGGCCCGCGCTTCGACGACGACTCGGCATCATCACCCCACTGATCGCCCTGGTCTCGCTGATCGCCGTGCCCCTCGCGACGTCGTCGGGTGAATCGCTGGAAGAGCGGGTCGGCGGCAGCGCACTGCTCGAAACCCACACGGAGCTGGGCGACACCCTGCTTCCTTGGGCAATCGCGGCGTTCATCGTCGCTGTGGCGCAGTGGGCCTGGCAACACTGGGTGCTGACCCCGGAAGAGCAGCGGCCTCGTCCTGCGGTCCGTGGCAGCGCACGACTGATCGTCGGCGCCCTGCTGATCGTGCTGGCCGTGGGGACGAGCATCGGGGGGATCGTCACGACGGTCCGGATCGGTCACTCCGGCGCGGAGGCCGTCTGGTCGGACTCGAGCGAGGGATGACACCCGAGATGGTGAGGGCAGGCTCCGCTGCGTGGCAGCCGAACCCCTCGGGTGCTGTGATGGCGTCATGACTGACGCGTCACCTCTCCCCACCCATCCCGACGAGCCCCACGCCGGGAGCCTGGCCGGGCGCCTCAACTGGCTCCGTGCCGGCGTCCTCGGCGCAAACGACGGAATCGTCTCCGTCGCCGCAGTCGTCGTCGGTGTTGCCGGGGCGACAACATCGACCCCGGCCATCGCCACCGCCGGCATCGCCGCCCTGGTCGGCGGCGCGATCTCGATGGCCCTCGGTGAGTACGTCTCGGTCAGCAGCCAGACCGACAGCCAACGAGCACTCATCGAGAAAGAGCGCGCTGAGCTGGCCGCCGACCCCGAGGCAGAACTCGAGGAGCTGACCGCACTCTGGCGCGCCCAGGGACTCAGCGACGACACCGCCGCCCGCGTCGCCGCCGAGCTCACCGAGCGCGACGCCCTCGCAGCGCACCTGTCGGCCGAGCTGCACATCGACGAGGCCGACGTCGCCAACCCCTGGCACGCCGCCCTCTCGTCCGCCATCGCGTTCCTCGCCGGTGCAATCTTGCCGCTGCTGGCCATCCTGCTGACGCCTGCCAGGCTGCGCGTGCCGGTCACCGTCCTGGTCGTGCTCCTCGCCCTCGCCGCGACCGGCGCACTCGGCGCACGCCTGGGCCAGGGTGCCGTCGGACGCGCGACCCTCCGCGTCGTCGTCGGCGGCGCGCTCGCCCTGGCGGCGACCTACCTCGTCGGCACCCTGCTCGGCACCGCCGGGATCGCCTGAGCCGGCCTCCCCGACAGCACATACCGACTCAGAAAACCCCCATCTCGGGAACTTGCCGAGAGCATCAAGAACCCATGGCCTGACCCGGGTTTTGTCATAGGTGGCCCATAGGTTCACGCGTTCTGATCGGTGTTGTCCACCTCTCCGGTGAGACCCGCAGGCTCGGCAGGCCGCTCCCGAACGGACACACCATGACCGCGACGTTGCACCACACCCCACCGGCTCCGCCCTCCCCACCCACTCGGTCGACCTCACGACGCGACCTCACGGCCGTCCGTCCCCTTGCCGCCAAGGCACGCCGTCGCCGGGCAGCAGTCGACCTGCTGGGGATCGCCGTGTGGGCCTCTGCGGCGATGGCGGTCACCCTCTGGCTGACCTCGGGCAGCGTCGACGTCTCCGGCCCCGGGCAAGTCCTGATCTCCGCCGGCATCGTCACCGGCCTAGTGGGCACCGACCTGATCCTGGTCATGCTCGTCCTCGCCGCGCGCCTGCCCGTCATCGACCGGCTGGTCGGTCACGACGCCGCGATGGCCCATCACGGCAAGCTCGGCAAGCCGGCCCTGTACCTGCTGCTGACGCACGCGGGCCTGCTCATCGGCGGCTACGCGGTCGAGGCAGGCGACAGCGTCGTGGCCGAGACAGTCGGCCTGTGGAACACCCCCGACGTGCTGCTGGCGTTCTTCGGCCTGGGAGGCCTCGTCGCCGTGGTGTGGACCTCGATCGTCGCGGTCCGCAGAGTGCTCCCCTACGAGGGGTGGCACGCCATCCACCTGCTCTCGTACGCGGCCGTCGCCGTCGCGATCCCCCACCAGCTCTCACAGGGGCAGATGCTCGCGCAGGGCAGCTGGGAGCGCGCGTACTGGATCGCCCTGTACGTGGTGGCACTCGGTTCGGTGGCCGTGTTCCGGTTCGCGCTCCCCGCCTTCAGGTCCCTGCGGCACGGCGTGGTCGTGACGGGCGTCGAGCGCATCGCCGACGACGTCGTCTCCGTCCACCTGCACGGCCGTGACCTCGACCGCCTCGGCGCGGTCGGCGGCCAGTTCTTCGTGTGGCGGTTCTGGGCGCCCGGGCTCTGGTGGCACGCCCACCCGATCTCGCTCTCCGCCGCGCCGACCGCGACGGGCATGCGCCTCACGGTCCGCGCCCTGGGCCGGGGCAGCGCCTCCCTGGCGTCCCTCCGCCCCGGCACCCGTGTCTCGTTCGCCGGCCCCTACGGGATCTTCACCGAGGCCGTCCGCACCTCAACGAGGGTCGCGGTCGCCGCCTCCGGCATCGGCGTCACCCCGGTCCGGGCGTTCCTCGAGCGCCTCGACGCACCCCCCGGGGCCGTGACGATCTTGCTCCGCGCCCGGTCCGAGCGCGAGACGTTCCTCTGGCACGAGATCGTCGCCTGGGCGCACGCCCGCGGTCACCAGGTCGCCGTCAGCGTCGGCCCCCGGGGCAGGGGGCCCGCGTCCTGGCTGGCCGAGGGCGACACCTCGCGTGGCGTCACGGCCGCGAGCGTGTTCCCCGACCTCGCCCACTCCGACCTGTACGTCTGCGGCCCCGGACGTTGGAGCGACCTCGTCGAGCAGGACGCCGCCGCAGCCGGGCTGCCGGCCGACCAGCTGCACAGGGAGAGGTTCGACTGGTGAGAGCACGCATCGTGATCGGCGGCCTCCTCGTCTCCGCCGGCATCCTCGCCGTCGGCGTCGAGTCGACCGTGACCCAGCTGTCCGCCACCACCTCGCTCGTGCAGCCACTGGCCGGAGCGGCTCCGTCGTCGGGCGGCACCGGCACCGAAGGCACCTCGGGCACCGCCGGTGCGGCCCCGTCGTCGAGCCCGTCGTCGTCGGACACCTCGGGCAGCAGTCCCGCCGCCACGACCGGCCTCACAGACGGCACGTACACCGGCACGGCCGTCTCCACCCGCTACGGCACCGTCCAGGTGCAGGTGACGATCAGCGGCGGGACCTTCGGCGACGTCACCGCGCTGCACCTCACCGACGACGACGGGCGCAGCGTCCAGATCAGCGCCCGCGCCGCGCCCGTCCTGGCTCAGGAGGCCGTCGCGGCCCAGTCCGCGTCGATCGACACCGTCTCGGGTGCGACGTACACCTCGGACGGGTACCTCCAGTCGCTGCAGTCCGCCCTCGACCAGGCCCGGTGACACGGTGACCCACGTCTTCCGCGCCATGGGCACCGTCGTGTCGGTCCTCGTCGACGGCGGCGCTCCCGACACGGCGACCCTCGACGCGGTCGAGGCGGTGTTCGACGACCTCGACCGCGAGTTCAGCCGCTGGCGCCCCGACTCCCCCGCGTCGCGGATCGCCGACGGCCGGCTGTCGCTCCTGCGCTCGTCGGACGCTCACAGGGAGTGCTACGCCGAAGCCGTCCGCTGGCGTGCCGACACCGCAGGGGCGTTCACGCCACACCGCCCCGACGGCACGGTCGACCTCGCGGGCACGATCAAGGCAGCCGCGACCGAGGCCGCCGGCGACGTCCTCGACGCCACCGGCCACGAGCGCTGGTGCCTCAACGCCGGGGGCGACATCCTGACCCGAGGAGGCACACCCGCGCACCCGTGGAACGTCGCGCTGGCAGACCCCGACCACCCGCAGCACGTGCTGCGGGTGGTGTCGCTCCACGGCGCGCGACGAGCTGTCGCGACCTCGGGCACGAGCCAGCGCGGCGAGCACGTCTGGCGGACCGATCCGGAGAGCACCTACCGGCAGGTGACCGTGATCGCTGACGACCTGATGACCGCGGACGTACTCGCCACCGCGGTCCTCGCCGGCGGCCCCCCGACCAGGTCGCTCGCCGAACGGGGCTGGCCCGTCAAAATCGTCACGGTCGACCGCACGGGTGAGCCCGCGTCCAGCTCGGGGCCGTGACCCAGGCGGCCCGAGTACAGCTGGTGCCGGAGCTGCAGCTCCCGCCCCGCCACGACGACAGGAGACACGGATGCCCCTCATCAGGATCGACCTCGTGGAGGGCCGCTCGGACGAGTAGATCGCCGCGATCGGCGACACCCTCATGCGGACCCTCGTCGACGTGTACGGCCTGCCCGAGCGCGACCGCTTCCAGATCGTCACCGAGCACGCCCCCGGCCGTCTCACCGCCCTCGACGTGGGGCTCGGCATCGAGCGCTCCGAGCAGGTCGTCATCATCCAGATCTTCACGCAGGCCGGGCGCAGCACCGACGAGAAGCAGGAGTTTTTCCGCACCCTGGCCGAGAACCTGGCCGCGGCGGGGGTCGCCGGCGAGGACCTGGTGATCGGCTTCGTCGAGAACGGCCCCGCCGACTGGTCGTTCGGCTTCGGCCGCGCCCAGTACACGACAGGAGAACTCACCACCCCGGGAAACTGACCACCAACACCAGTGCCCCAACACTGTCGCGACAGCCGATTGCCTGACGGACACTTCCATGGTGCGCTCAGGCGAGGGTGAGGAAGAGCTTCTCGATCTCGTCGACCGTGAGCTTGCGCCCCGCCGCGATGCCGTCGACGGGCTTCGTGTCCTCGTCGGCGATGAGACATTCGCGCATCGCGGTCGAGACGATAGCGAAGCCAGCGCGGTCGAGGGCGCTGCTTACGGCGGCGAGTTGGGTGACGACGTCGCGGCAGTCGCCCCCGTTCTCGATCGCCGTGATAACGGCGGCGAGCTGTCCTTGGGCGCGCTTGAGACGGTTGGCGACCTTGCGGATCGCGGCGGGGTCGTGCAGGGCGCCGTCAGTGGGGGCGGTGTCGGTCATGCGCGGTCGACCGGGTTGCCGGCGGCGATCCATGCGGAGGTGCCGCCTTCCACGTTGACGGCGTCGTAGCCGTGGGCGGTGAGTGTGGCGGTCGCGCGGGCGCTTCGGCCTCCGGACTGGCAGATGATGTGCACCGGGGTGCCCGTGGGCACGTCGCCCAGGCGATCCTCGAGCTGGGACAGGTGGAGGTTGCGGGCGCCGGGGACGTGGCCGCTGGCGTATTCGTCTGCCTCGCGGACATCGATGACGACGGGGTCCTCAAGGGCGGCGAGCTGGTCGACGGTGATCTGGTTCATGGGTTCTCTTTCGTGGAGTTTTTCGGATCGGCGATTCTGCGAGTGTCGTGGGGTCAGGCTGTTGCTGTGGCAGAGCGGTGGGCTGCGATGCCGGCGCGCCAGGTGAGCCAGCCGCCGTCGAGGTTACGGGCGTCGTGGCCGAGCTGGGTGAGGAGTCTGGCGGCCGTGTGGCCACGCTGACCCACCTGGCAGTGGACCACGAGCGGCCCGGCCGGCAGTTCGGTGTGCCGAGCCCGGAGATCGTCCAGGGGAAGCGAGATGGCACCGGGGATGGAACCTGCCTCGTGCTCAGCCGCTGAACGGACGTCGATCAGGGTCGCCCCGGACGCCATCAGCGCGTCGAGTTCGTGCCACTGCGCTGTGCGCGTCGCACCTCTTGCAGTGTTCTCGGCGACGTAGCCGAGCATGTTGATCGCGTCCTTCGCCGAGCCGTACTGGGGTGCGTAGGCGAGCTCGAGCTCGGAGAGGGCACTGCCGGTGAGGCCGGCGGTCATCGCAACGGCGATTACGTCGATGCGTTTGTCGACGCCGTCACGCCCCACGATCTGGGCGCCGAGAATTTGGTCGGTCACCGGGTCGACCATCAACTTGATCGCCATCTGCTGTGCTCCTGGGTAGTAGCCGGCGTGCGAGGACGGGTGGGTGTGCACGACCCGGACGTCACGTCCTGCCGCGCGGAGACGCTTCTCGTTCCACCCGACCAACGCGACGGTCAGTCCGAGGACGCCGAGGATCGACGTCCCGAGGGCGGGCCGGGCTGCGGTCGAGGAGGCGCCGGCGATGTCGTCCGCCGCAGCCCGGCCGTGCCTGTTGGCGAGCCCTGCCATGGTCACGAGGGTCGGTTCAGCGTCGAGGTGGTCGATCTTCTCGACGCCGTCTCCGACCGCCCAGATCGACGGGTCGCTGGTCCGCTGGTGAGCGTCGACGGCAATTCCTCCGGTGGGCCCGATGACGAGTCCCGCCTCCCGGGCAAGGCGGCTCTCGGGCTGGACACCGCTTGCCTCGATCACGAGATCAGCGGCGACGGTCGTTCCGTCGCTGAGTTCCACCAGGCCACCGGATGTCCCCGTCACCGTCGTGCCCGTGCGGACGTCGACGCCGGCGGCGACGAGCGCGTCGTGCACCGGAGCGGCCATCTCGGGGTCGAGAGGAGAGAGGACGTGCGCTCCACGCTGCACGAGGGTGACCCGTGCATGGCGGGCAAGGAGATTCTCGACGGCTTCGAGGCCGATGAATCCTGCCCCGATCACGAGGACGTCGGCCTGCCCGGGGGCTCCGTCGAGAACGGCGTTGACGTGGTCGACGTCATCGACGCTGCGCAGGGTGTGCGTCGGGATGACGCCTGCCGTCACGCCGGCCGAGGCTCCAGCGCCCGCAGCGAGCACGAGGTCGTCGTACGGTTCGACTGAGCGTCGCCCGGTCGCGAGGTCCACGACTTCCACGGTCTTGGCGGCGGGATCGATCGCGGTGACCTCGTGGCGGACGCGGACGTCGAGCGCGAAGCGCGCGGACAAGGACTCGGGCGTCTGCAGCAGCAGCGACGAGCGATCCGGGATGATGCCGCCCACGTGGTAGGGCAGGCCACAGTTGGCGAAGGACACGTACGCGCCCCGCTCGAAGACCAGGATGTCGCGACTCTCGTCCAGGCGACGCAGTCGAGTCGCCGCGGACATACCGCCGGCGACACCTCCGATGATGATCGTTCTCATGTTTGCCACGATACCCCGGGGGGTATACGTTTGTCTAGTGCCGTCAGTCGACGGCGACCGTTGAACGAGAGGACTCCCCATGTGCCGACAGGTGACCTGCAAGGTGTGCGGCAAGGCAAGTTGGGCTGGCTGTGGCCAGCATGTCGACCAGGTGATGGCCGGCGTGCGACGGGCGGACCGATGCCCTGGCCACGTGAAGGAAAAGAGCGAGGGCAGTTTCTTCTCGCGCCTGTTCGGACGGTGACCTCCGCCTGGCCGCGAAGAAGTCGATCGGTCGCGGGACACTCGAAGGCGCCGGCCACTCTCCCGTAGTTGCAGAACGCGGATCGTCTCTGTAGGTCGGCCCGGAATCCCTCTCGGTGAGGGGTCGTCTACCGGGCATGCAGAAACGATCGTTTTGTGGTCAATCGCAGTCTGCGGAAACCGCACACTAGCCTCGTCACATGACGACGCGGGACGATCACGGACGCTCCATCGACCAAGCCCAAGATGCTCTTCACCAAGCCATGCGCGGTGGCGACGTAAGCCATCTTCGTGAGTTGTTTTACGAGCGCCTGACCTTCGAGTTGCCGGGCGGGTCAGTGATCGGCCGTGCAGCTGATCTCGATGCTCATGCCTCGGGAGCAACACGATTCGACAAGCTGTCCGAGCTTCATCGGTCAACTCTGGAACAAGATGGTCATGGCCGGACATCGTCGCTCGTGGACATCGTCGTATTCGATAAAGGCCACCGCATGGAGGCTCGCATGATGTACCGCCGCTTTTGGTCGATCATCGAGGGTCGTTGGCAAGTAGTGGCGGGCAGCGCCGAACCGTCCGCATAGACCCCTGGGCTCGAGTTCTACGCCAGCACCCAACCGGCAGGCTGGGTGCTGTCGCTCGGAAACGATCGTTTCTGACTGCCCGAGGGGCGATCGCCTATCGAGACAACGACACTCTGCGGAAGCCGAGGCGCTCCTCTTTCCTCTACGAAGATGCACAAACACCTCCCTGCAGCAGTAGGCAGCGCTATCTCAACACCTGTAGACCAAAGACATGCGCATAGATGACGGGCGGCCTGTCCGGGTCGATCTCGGCCCTCGGCCCCGCTTCATCTGGTGGGGACAGGACGTCGACGACGAGACACGAGATGCCATCGCGACCCAGGGCACGCTCGTCGAGACCTTTCCCACCGAAGACGCGGCACGTCGCCATGCGGAGCAGCAGTCCTGGCCGAGCGGCCCGCCGGAGGCCCTCAGCATCGTCGACGTGCGTGGGGTCAAGGACTACCTGGATCGCAAGGTGAACACGCTCGACGAGGAGGCGGCCCTCACCTGCGTGAACTTGGCCGACGATGTCCGCCACTCACTGCACCTCCCCCGGTCTCGATCCAGAGCAGTGCAAGCCGTCTACGACAAATTGGTCGAACGACAGTTCCCGTACCTCACCGATGACAGCCGCTCGGATGCGCTGAACAGATGGAGCTCGCAGGAACTCGGCCAGCTCCAGAAGATGCTGCGTTCGTCGCTGCGCTGCTTGGAAACAGGCCTCGCTGAGCCCTGGTATGCCGTGGGCTAATGGACTGGTGTTGGGTCCTACAGGCCGTCGAACACGAAGCGCAGGACGCGCTCACAGAACCGCAGGACGGGCCGGACAAACCACCTCCACAGCCACAATGACGGTCGAGGCCACCAGGCAGGAGCTCCACTGTTGGCGCGATCCCGTCGCCATTCAGCGCGTGTCCGCGGTGGCGCCGGACGGCGGCGGCCGTTCCTCAGGCGCTCTCGGCGGGGAGGCTCCGTCTTTCCGGGTGCCACCTAGGCCTGCTCGGCTCTTTGGATCGCTCGATAGACCGTCGAACGGGCCACCTTGAAAAGCTCCGCGATCTCGCTTGTCGTGTGGGCGCCGGTGCGGTGCAGCTGCACGAGGTGCTTCTCCTGGGAGGCGGTGAGCTTGGGCTTGCGGCCGCGGAGCTTGCCGGCAGCCTTGGCGATCGCCATGCCCTCCCGAGTGCGGGCACGGATGAGGTCAGCCTCGAACTCGGCCACCATGCCGAGGACGTTGAACAAGAGTCGGCCGACCGGGTCGGTGGGGTCGTAGACCGCTCCCCCGAGATTCAGGGCAACGCCCTTCTTCGTCAGCTCGTCCGCGATGTCGGTCGCGTCGCGCAGCGAACGGGCGAGCCGGTCGAGCTTGGTGACGACCAGGACGTCGCCGGCACGGCACGCGGCCAACGCCTCGCGGAGGCCCGGCCGGGCTCGAGTCGTCCCCGAGAGCCCGTGGTCAACATGCACGTGATCATCGTCAACACCAAGTGCCTTAAGACCATCACGTTGTGCTGCGAGATCCTGTCCGGACGTCGAGACGCGGGCGTATCCGATGAGCATGAGGCGACTGTAGCGTTCAGACCCCCATCACCGGGCAATTTTGCGGGACAGGCATACGCGAATCCGCAGGCCAGGCGCCACTTGACCCCACCCGACCGAGAGCGGCCCCAGAAGGTGTCCCGATGAACGACCGCCTTGCGGGCGGCCACGATACGAAGCCCGGCGGGAGATCACCTCGTCGATCCAAGGCTGCCCCGCCCACGCATGATTTACGTAGCCGCCAACACCGGCATTCGGGCAGGAGAAGTTTAAGTGGTTCAGTTCTCCGTCACCGACTGACGCTCAGCGATCCGCGCGGGCTCAGGGGCTTGAGCGCTGGCCGAACCAAATCCCCACGGCCTCGCCCCGATCCTCCGGGCACAGTCGCCCGCGGCCTATGCTTACGGACTGCGGTGGGGCTCCACCAACACCACACCGACACGGAACGCCGGCCTAGGTAGCCGCAGAGCACCTGGGGCGTGTCAAAATTCTCCTGATCAGGACTTTCGAGGGTGGGCCCTACCGGGCTCGAACCGATGACATCCACGGTGTAAACGTGGCGCTCTACCAACTGAGCTAAAGGCCCCTGCACCGCGGGTGCGCGGCGGGACGATGCTACCGCGGCCGAGGCCGGGCCCCGTCGCGTCAGGCGGGGACGGGAACCAGCGCGTCGAGTGCCGTGCGGTAGTCGTCGATCGAGCGGGCCTGGCCGGGCTCGGTGACGAAGTGCTCGCGGATCACGCCGTCGACGTCGATGAGGAAGGTGGCGCGCGTCGCGAAGCCCTTGTGGTCGAGGAACACGCCGTACTCCTTCGAGACCTCGCCGTGCGGCCAGAAGTCGGCGAGCATCGTGAAGTCGTAGCCCTCGTCCTCGGCGAACGCGCGCAGCGTCGCCTTCGAGTCGACGGAGATGCCGATCAGCTCGACGCGGTGGTCCTGGAACATCGACAGGTTGTCGCGCAGCGTGCACAGCTCAGCGGTGCAGGTGCTCGAGAAGGCGAGCGGGAAGAAGACCAGCGCCACGGGCTTGACGCCCCGGAAGTCCGAGAGCCGGACGTGCTCGCCGAACTGGTTCGGCAGGTCGAAGTCAGGTGCCTGGATGTCGTTCTCCAGAGCCATTGCGCGTTCCTCCCTCGTCGGCACGGTCGGCCGGCGATGACACGATCGTCGATACTACGCCGGAGGCGCGTGGCCGCAAGGCCGTTCGCCCGCGGCGTGCCGACGGCCGGATCCCGACGCCTCCCAGCGGCTGCCGAGCCTCCGTCGGCGGAGGCAACTAGACTCGACCAGTCAGACGCCGACGACTGCCGTTACCCGGCCGTGTCAGCCCTGGCGTCTGCCTGCCCGAGACGGGTGGCAGCTGATGTCAACCACGAGTGATAGAGGTCAAGGGTGACGGTAAACGACCAGGATCCGTACACGGTCGACAAGGCCGATCGCGATCCGGAAGAGACCGCCGAGTGGCGGGAGTCGCTCGACTCCCTCGTCGCGACGCAGGGCCACGAGCGCGCGCGAGAGATCATGAAGAGCCTGCTGACGCGGTCGAGCGAGCTGCACCTCGGCGTCCCGATGGTCCCGAAGACGGACTACGTCAACACGATCGCCCCGGAGGACGAGCCCGAGTTCCCCGGCGACGAGGACCTCGAGCGCCGGTACCGTCGCTGGATCCGCTGGAACGCCGCCGTCACCGTGCACCGTGCCCAGCGCCCCGGCATCTCCGTCGGCGGCCACATCTCCACCTACGCCTCCTCCGCCGCGCTGTACGAGGTCGGCTACAACCACTTCTTCCGCGGTCAGGACGCCCCCGGCGGCGGCGACCAGATCTTCTTCCAGGGCCACGCCTCCCCCGGCATGTACGCCCGCGCCTACCTCGAGGGGCGCCTCGGCACGGAGCAGCTCGACGGCTTCCGTCAAGAGAAGTCGCACCACACCGGCGGCCTCAGCTCCTACCCGCACCCTCGCCTCATGCCCTCGTTCTGGCAGTTCCCGACCGTGTCGATGGGCCTCGGCCCGATCAACGCGATCTACCAGGCCCAGGTCGCCAAGTACCTCACCAACCGCGGCGTCAAGGACGCCTCCGACCAGCAGGTCTGGGCCTTCCTCGGCGACGGCGAGATGGACGAGGTCGAGAGCCGCGGCCAGCTCCAGGTCGCCGCGAACGAGGGGCTCGACAACCTCAACTTCGTCATCAACTGCAACCTGCAGCGCCTCGACGGCCCCGTCCGCGGCAACGGCAAGATCATCCAGGAGCTCGAGAGCTTCTTCCGCGGTGCCGGCTGGAACGTCATCAAGGTCGTCTGGGGCCGCGAGTGGGACGACCTGCTCGCCCGCGACACCGAGGGCGCCCTGCTCAACCTCATGAACACGACGCCCGACGGCGACTTCCAGACGTACAAGGCCGAGAGCGGCGCCTACGTCCGAGAGAACTTCTTCGGCCGAGACCCCCGCGCGCTGGAGCTCATCAAGGACTTCACCGACGACCAGGTCTGGAACCTCAAGCGCGGCGGCCACGACTACCGCAAGGTCTACGCGGCGTTCAAGGCTGCCTCCGAGCACAAGGGCCAGCCGACCGTCATCCTGGCGAAGACGGTCAAGGGCTACGGCCTCGGCCCGTCGTTCGAGGGGCGCAACGCGACCCACCAGATGAAGAAGCTGACGCTCGACAACCTCAAGCAGTTCCGTGACGAGATGCGCATCCCGGTCTCCGACGCGCAGCTCGACGAGAACCCCTACCAGCCGCCGTACTACCACCCCGGCGACGGCGACGAGGCCATCCAGTACCTCCACGAGCGCCGTCGCGCGCTCGGCGGCTACGTGCCCGAGCGCCGCTCGAAGTACACCCAGGTCGCCGTGCCCGAGCAGAAGTCGTACGACGTCGTCAAGAAGGGCTCCGGCAAGCAGGAGGTCGCCACGACGATGGCCTTCGCGCGCCTCCTGAAGGACCTGCTGCGCTCGCCCGACTTCGGCCACCGCATCGTCCCGATCATCCCGGACGAAGCGCGCACCTTCGGAATGGACGCCTACTTCCCGACGTCCAAGATCTACAACCCGAACGGCCAGCACTACACGTCGGTCGACCGTGAGCTCCTCCTCGCCTACAAGGAGAGCCCCCAGGGCCAGCTGCTGCACGTCGGCATCAACGAGGCCGGCGCGTTCGCCGCCTTCACGGCCGTCGGCACCTCGTACTCGACCCAGGGCGAGCCGCTCATCCCGGTGTACGTCTTCTACTCGATGTTCGGGTTCCAGCGCACCGGCGATGCGATGTGGGCCGCCGGCGACCAGATGGCACGCGGCTTCATCATCGGCGCCACCGCGGGCCGCACGACGCTGACCGGCGAGGGCCTGCAGCACGCGGACGGCCACTCGCTCCTGCTCGCCTCGACGAACCCGGCCGTCGTCTCGTACGACCCCGCGTTCGGCTACGAGCTCGGCCACATCGTCAAGGCGGGCATGGACCGCATGTACGGCACGACGGAGGACGGCTCGCCGGCCCACTCCGACCCGAACGTCATGTACTACATCACCGTCTACAACGAGCCGATGGCCCAGCCCGCCGAGCCCGACGACCTCGACGTCGACGGGCTGCTGCACGGCATCTACAAGCTCAAGGGCGCCGACAACCTGGGCCCGCGCGCCCAGCTGCTCGCGTCCGGCGTCGGCGTGCCGTGGGCCCTGGAGGCGCAGCAGCTGCTGGCCGACGACTGGAACGTCGCGGCCGACGTCTGGAGCGTCACCTCCTGGAACGAGCTGCGCCGCGAGGGCCTCGCGGCCGAGGAGCACAACTTCCTCAACCCCGGCGCCGAGCAGCGCACCCCCTACGTCACGGAGAAGCTCCGGGGCAGCGAGGGCCCGTTCATCGCGACCAGCGACTTCATGGCCGCCGTGCCCGACCAGATCCGCGAGTTCGTGCCCGGCGACTACCTGACGCTCGGTGCGGACGGCTTCGGCTTCTCCGACACGCGCGCCGCGGCCCGTCGGTTCTTCAAGATCGACGGCCCGTCGATGGTCGTCCGCACGCTGCAGGCCCTGGCCCGCCGCGGCGAGGTCGACCCGAGCGTCGTCCAGCAGGCGATCGACCGCTACCGGCTGCACGACGTGACGGCCGGCACCAGCGGCAGCGCCGGCGGGGAGAGCTGACCGCGACGTGAGCGCTGAGCGGGTGTCGCACTCGCCCATGGAACCGTCCGCCGCCACGAAGGAGCGCACGCTCGCGTGGCTGCGGACGGTCTCGGGCGAACTGTCGACGGCGACGATCAAACGCCTGGAGGAGACGCTGCCCTGGTACGGCGACATGCCGCCCGGGCGGCGCTCCGCCGTGGGGCTCGTCGCGCAGGCCGGCATCACGTCGTTCATCAGCTGGTTCGACAACCCCCAGTCGACGCCCTGGATCGCCGCCGACGTCTTCGGGGCAGCTCCGCGCGAGCTGCTCCGGAGCGTCAGCCTGCAGCAGACCCTGCAGCTGATCCGCGTGACGGTCGAGGTCGTGGAGGAGCGGGTCAAGGACGGCGACGACTCCCTCCGCGAGGCGATCCTGCTCTACTCACGCGAGATCGCGTTCGCCTCGGCGGACGTCTACGCGCGGGCCGCGGAGGCACGCGGCCTCTGGGACGCCCGGCTCGAGGCCCTCGTCGTCGACTCGATCCTCAGCGGCGAGTACGACGACGAGCTGCCGAGCCGGATCGCCGCGCTCGGCTGGCACGGGCACGGCGAGGTCTCCGTCCTCGTCGGCACCGCCCCACGGATGCTCGACGTCGACATGCTCCGACGCACGGCCCGGCACCTCGAGGCCGACGTGCTCATCGGCGTGCAGGGCAGCAGGCTCGTCCTCGTCATCGGCCGTGCCGAGCAGGTGGTCTCCGACGCGGACGGCGAGACGGCCGCCCCCGACCGCCGGACGTCGTTCACGGACATCGCCTCGGCCCTCGAGCCCGGCTTCGGCGACGGGCACCTCGTCCTCGGCCACGAGGTGCCGAGCCTCGTCGACGCGTCCAAGAGCGCCAAGGCGGCCCTCGCCGGCTTCGCGGTCGCGCGGTCGTGGCGAGCCGCGCCCCGACCCGTCCTGGCCGACGACCTCCTGCCCGAGCGGGCCCTCGCCGGCGACCCCGTCGCCCGGTCGACCCTCGTCAACCGCGTCTACAAGCCGCTCAAGAACCACTCCACCGAGCTCCTGACCACCCTCTGGTGCTACCTCGACAACGGGCGCTCGCTCGAGGCGACGGCCCGCGAGCTCTTCGTGCACCCGAACACCGTGCGCTACCGCCTCAAGCGCGTCTCCGACGTCATCGGCTGGGACGCCACCGGCGCCCGGGAGGCCCTCATCCTCCAGAGCGCGCTCATCCTCGGCTCCATCGCCGACCACGACGCCCCGGTCACGCGTCGCCGCTGACGCGTGCCGGAGGCGGCGCCTCGTGGAGATCGACAAGGCTCGTCACGATCTTTGGTCGAGTTGCTACACCACGGCCCACGGTGTCGAGGGCATGATGGAGCAGTGATCGTTGTCGTAGCGCCCGGGCAGGGCTCCCAGTCCCCCGGCTTCCTCGCCCCCTGGCTC
The DNA here is from genome assembly GCF_014217665.1 of Frigoribacterium sp. NBH87. NCBI lineage: Bacteria > Bacillati > Actinomycetota > Actinomycetes > Micrococcales > Microbacteriaceae > Frigoribacterium > Frigoribacterium sp. NBH87. The sequence continues at coordinate 141,162 of NZ_CP043650.1, read as the reverse complement.
GCCGACCCGGAGAGCCGCGGCCTCCTCGAGACGCTGAGCACCGCCTCCGGCCTCGACCTGGTCGCGCACGGCACGACCTCCGACGCCGACACCATCCGCGACACCGCGGTGGCGCAGCCGCTCATCGTCGCCGCCGGCCTGCTGACAGCGCACGCTCTCTTCGCCCGCGTCGACCGCGGCCGGGTCGGCGGCGTCGCCGGCCACTCCGTGGGCGAGTTCACCGCCGCAGCCGTCAGCGGCGTCCTCACCGACGAGGAGGCCGTCCGCCTCGTCGCCGAGCGCGGGCGCGCCATGGCCGCCGCCGCGGCCCAGGTCGAGACCGGCATGAGCGCCGTGCTCGGCGGCGACGCCGACGAGCTCACCGCCCGCCTCGCCGAGCTGGGCCTGTCGCCCGCCAACTACAACGGCGGCGGACAGATCGTCGTCGCCGGTGAGCTCGCCGGCCTCGCGGCCCTCGCCGAGCAGCCCCCCGCCAAGGCCCGGGTCGTCCCGCTGCAGGTGGCCGGCGCGTTCCACACGCGCTTCATGGAGCCGGCCGTCGAGGCCCTCCGCACCGCCGCCTCCTCGGTGACGCCCGCCGACCCGACGCTCCGCCTCTGGACCAACCACGACGGCACCGTCGTCACCTCGGGCCCGCGCTTCGTCGAGCTGCTGGTGGGCCAGGTGGCCTCACCTGTCCGCTGGGACGCCACGATGGAGTCGTTCGCGGCGGAGGGCGTGACCGGCATCGTCGAGCTCGCCCCGGCCGGCGCCCTCACCGGGCTCGCCAAGCGTGCCCTCCGCGGCGTCCCCAGCGTCGCCGTCAAGACCCCCGACGACCTCCAGGCCGCCGTCGACCTCCTCGAGGGAGCAGCATGACCACCCCCCAGATGAACCAGACCACCGGTGCGGCGTACACGCGCATCCTCTCGCTCGGCGCCGCCCGCGGCGAGAACGTCGTGCCCAACGCCGACATCATCGAGCCGATCAACTCCTCCGACGAGTGGATCCAGCAGCGCACCGGCGTGATCACCCGGGTCCGCGCCTCGAAGGACGTCCACGTCGTCGACCTCGCCGAGACGGCCGCCCGCCAGGCGATCGAGCGCGCCGGCATCCGCCCCGACCAGATCGGGGTCGTGCTCGTCTCGACCGTCAGCGGCGGCGTGGCGACGCCCTCCGTCGCCACCCTGCTCGCCGAGCGCATCGGCGCGAACCCCGCCGCGGCGTACGACATCAGCGCCGCCTGCGCCGGCTACGCCTACGGCATCGCCCAGGCCGACTCGTTCGTGCGCAGCGGCCTCGCCGAGCACGTGCTCGTCGTCGGCGCCGAGAAGCTCAGCGACATCATCGACCCGACCGACCGCACCATCTCGTTCCTCCTCGCCGACGGCGCGGGCGCGGCGATCGTCGGCCCGAGCGACACGGTCGGCATCTCACCGACGGTCTGGGGCTCCGACGGCAGCAAGTGGGACGCGATCGGCATGACGTCGACCATGCAGGAGTACCGCGAGGGCGCCGGCGAGGTCGCCTGGCCGACGCTCCGCCAGGAGGGCCCCACGGTGTTCCGCTGGGCCGTCTGGGAGATGGTCAAGGTCGCGAAGCTCGCCCTCGAACGAGCCGGCGTCACGAGTGACCAGCTCGCCGCCTTCGTGCCGCACCAGGCCAACATGCGCATCATCGACGAGTTCGCCAAGCAGCTCGGGCTGCCCGACACCGTCGTGATCGGCCGCGACATCGCGACCACCGGAAACACCTCGGCCGCCAGCATCCCGCTCGCGACGCACCGCCTGCTCGAGGAGAACCCCGAGCTCAGCGGCGGCCTGTCGCTGCAGATCGGCTTCGGCGCGGGCCTCGTGTTCGGCGCCCAGGTCGTCGTCCTGCCGTAGCGCGCCGCGCCTCCCCCTCGCCCCCGCCTGTATAGGCTCTACCTCGGTCACCACGACACCCCCTCAAGGAGAACAACACCATGGCACTGTCCACCGAAGAAGTCCTCGCCGGCCTGGCCGAGCTCGTCAACGACGAGACGGGCATCGCGACCGACACCGTCGAGATGGACAAGTCGTTCACCGACGACCTGGACATCGACTCCATCTCGATGATGACGATCGTCGTCAACGCAGAAGAGAAGTTCGACGTGAAGATCCCCGACGAAGAGGTCAAGAACCTCAAGACCGTCGGCGACGCCGTCACCTTCATCACCAAGGCGCAGGACTAACGACGTCGCGGCCCGGCCCGGCCCCCAGGGGCCGGCCGGGCGCACCCGTTCCGCCGCTCTCCGTCGCGCCCCTGCACGGCCGGGCGACAGCGCCACTCCAGGGAGAACCGTCATGACCAAGAAGATCGTCGTCACCGGCATCGGTGCGACCTCGCCCCTCGGCGGCACCGCCGTCGACAGCTGGGCCAACCTCCTCGCCGGCCAGTCCGGCATCACGACCCTCGAGCAGGACTGGGTCGCCAAGTACGAGCTGCCCGTCACCATCGCCGGCCAGGCGCGGACGCCCTCGGCCGACGTGCTCGACCGCCGCGAGACGAAGCGGCTCGACCCCTCCAGCCAGTTCGCGCTCACGGCCGCGCGCGAGGCCTGGGCCGACGCGGGCTCCCCCGAGGTCGTCCCCGAGCGCTTCGGCGTCGACTGGGCCACCGGCATCGGCGGCGTCTGGACCCTCCTCGACGCCTGGGACACCCTCCGGGAGAAGGGCCCCCGCCGGGTCCTGCCCATGACCGTCCCGATGCTCATGCCCAACGGCCCCGCCGCGGCCATCTCCATGGGCCTCGGCGCCCGTGCCGGCGCCCGCACCGTCGTGTCGGCCTGCGCCTCCAGCACCGAGTCCATCGCCAACGCGTACTCGCACCTCCAGCAGGGCCTCGCCGACATCATCATCGCCGGCGGCTCCGAGGCGGCGATCCACCCCATGCCGCTCGCGTCGTTCGCGGCCATGCAGGCCCTGTCGAAGCGCAACGACGACCCGGCGACCGCCTCGCGCCCGTACGACGTCACCCGCGACGGCTTCGTCCTGGGCGAGGGAGGCGCCGCGCTCGTCCTCGAGACCGAGGAGCACGCGCTCGCCCGCGGCGCGAAGATCTACGCCGAGCTGATCGGCGGCGACGTGACCAGTGACTCGTACCACATCACCGCGCCCGACCCCGAGGGCTCCGGCGCGGCGCGTGCCGTCGTCGCCACGCTCGAGGCCGCCGGCGTCGAGCGCGAGCAGGTCGTGCACGTCAACGCCCACGCCACGAGCACGCCGGTGGGCGACATCGCCGAGTACCGCGCCATCAAGCGCGTCTTCGGCGACCACACCTCGAAGCTCGTCGTGTCGGCCACGAAGGCCGCGACCGGTCACCTGCTCGGCGGGGCCGGCGCGATCGAGGCGGTCTTCACCGTCAAGGCGCTGCAGGAGAAGATCGCTCCCCCGACGATCAACGTCACGCAGATGGACGACGAGATCGACCTCGACGTCGTGCTCGGCGAGCCGCGTCGCCTCCCCGACGGCCAGATCGTCGCGATCAGCAACTCGTTCGGCTTCGGCGGCCACAACGCGGTCATCGCGTTCCGCTCGGTCTGACCCCGGCGCGACGCGCCGCGACGCGTCGCGACGCGTCGCGGCGACCACGACGAAGGCCGGCACCCGCGAGGGTGCCGGCCTTCGTCACGCGACCCGGGAGGCGCGGGTCGGCCGAGCGGTCAGCCCACCTTGTGCAGCCACACGACGGGGTTCCCCTCGCCGCTGTGGCGGAACGGCTCGAGCTCGTCGTCCCACGCCTGCCCGAGCGCGAGCCGGAGCTCGCGGTGCAGCTCGAGGGCGTTCGAGCCTGCGATGTCCATGGCGTACCGGATGCGGTCCTCGGGGACGACCGTGTTGCCCGCGGTGTCGGTCTGGGCGAAGAACACGCCGAGGTCGGGCGAGTGCATCCACCGCCCGCCGTCGTTCTCGGCGCCCGGGTCTTCGGTCACCTCGTAGCGGAGGTGCTCCCAGCCCCGGAGGGCAGAGGCGATGCGGGCACCCGCGCCCTCGTCTCCCTGCCAGGAGAACTCGGTGCGCTGGGAGCCCTTCAGCACGGGCTGGTCGACCCACGCGAAGTTGACGGCGTGCCCGAGGGCACGGCCGACGGCCCACTCCACGTGTGGGCACAGTGCACGAGGGGATGAATGCACGTAGAGCACTCCCCGAGCCATTGCAGCAGCCACGATTCCTCCATTCGGTCAGGTGCGACTTCCCCATCGACCTCTCGAACGGTGCAGCGCGGCTGCGATCGTTGCTCTCGTGCGTGTTCAGTTGTGCGCGGGCGAGCCCGCTGGGGAGATCATCGCAGATGCCGCCCGTGCATCACAACCGTGTAACAGCTGTGCGCCCTGGCGCGTCGGCGTGGGCGGACAAGGCGCACCCGGCGGGCCGGCCCGTCACTTGGCCTGCGAGTAGTCGTCGACGACGGCCACCGTCAGCGGGAAGCGCACCGGGGCCGACCCGAAGAGGAGGCGCCCGGCCTCCGCCGCGGCCTCGGTGACGATCTCGGCGACCTCCGCCGCCGCCTCCCGCGGGGCCTGCAGCACGACCTCGTCGTGGAGGAAGAAGACGAGGTGGGGAGCGCCGTCGCCGAGGTGGCCCCAGCGGTCGTGCACCCGGGAGCGCAGCGCGCCCATCCAGCACAGGGCCCACTCCGCAGCCGTGCCCTGGACGACGAAGTTGCGCGTGAAGCGGCCCCACGAGCGCGCGTCGCGGTCGACCGCGGCGCGGGGCATCTCGGGCGGCAGCTCGTCGGCGGCGTCGGCCGGCGAGGGCGAGGTGCGGCCGAGGAGCGTGCTGACCACGCCGCCCGCCTCGCCCGTCCGCGCCGCGTCCTCGACGAACTGCATCGCCTGGGGGAACCTCCGTGCCAGCCGGGGCACGAGGCGCCCGCTCTCGCCCTGGGTCGCACCGTACATGGCGCCGAGCATCGCGACCTTCGCCTCGGCGCGGCTCGCGACGGCGCCGCTCGCGACGATGCCCTCGTAGAGGTCGCCCTCCCCCGCGGCGGCCATCGCCCGGTCGCCGCTGAGGCCGGTGAGGATGCGCGGCTCGAGCTGCGAGGCGTCGGCCACGACGAGCGACCAGCCCGGGTCGGCCACGACGGCGGCGCGGACCGCCCTCGGCAGCTGCAGCGCGCCTCCCCCGCTCGTCGCCCAGCGACCGGTGACGACGCCGCCCGGCACGTAGTCGGGGCGGAAGCGGCCGTCGCGCACCCACGCGTCGAGCCAGGCCCAGCCGTTCGCGACGAGCAGCCGCTGCTTCTTCTTGTACCGCAGCAGGGGCTCGACGACGGGGTGGTCGTGCCGCTCGAGCTCCCACTTGCTCGTCGACGCGGCCATGACGCCGGCGCCGTGCAGCGCCCGGACGAGCTCGGCGGGCGAGTCGGGGTTGAGGTCGGGCGCCCCGAGCGCCTCGCGCACCTCGGCGAGGTCGGCGCGCATGCGGCTCGGGCGCTCGCCCGGCGTGGGCCTCGGCCCGAGGATCTCGGTCAGCAGCCGGTCGTGCACGACGGGCGACCAGGGCACGCCGCGGTGGCGCATCTCGACCGCGATCAGGGCCCCCGTCGACTCGGCGGCCGACAGCAGCTCGAGCCTGCCCCGCCCCTCGGCGGCTTCGATCGCCGCGCGCTGGCGGGCGAACTCGGCCGCGGGGTCGGGGAGGGACTCGGGCAGGACGTCGAAGAGCCCGTCGCGCGGGGACTCGCTCGCCTGGGGCACGTCCCACGGCCCCCGAGGGGCTCCGTGCAGCTCGGAGCCGACGGTGGCGGCCGAGGCCCGCAGCAGGGCGTGGCACAGGCGCAGGTCGACGCAGCGGGCGACGCGGACGCCGGCCTCGAGGAGGCGCGGGTACCACCGCGGGGTGTCGTCCCACACCCAGCGGGGCCGCGACGCGACCTCGGGGTCGGCCTCGCGCCTCCTGACCACCTCGGCGAGCTCGCCGTCGGCGATCGTGCGGGAGGGGCCGGGGGCGAGCGCGGCGCCCGGGGCCTCGCGGCTCCACGGGGTCAGCTCGACGTCGCCGTCGTCGAGACGGCGGACGAGGATGAACACCCGTCGATCTTGCCACCTGGCGGGGGCCCGCCCGGCCGCGCCCCGCGCTACCCGTGCAGCGGGGCCCCGGCCGTGTCGAGCACGGTCTTCTCGCCCGCCTCGACCGCGACCGTGAGCCGGTTCTGCGGCGGCGGCACCGGGCAGTTGAACGCGTAGCTGAAGGCGCAGGGCGGCAGCACCGCCCGGTTGAAGTCGAGCACGATCGTGCCGTCGTCGGACGGCGTCGGGAAGAGGAAGCGGCCGACGGAGTAGGTGCTGTCGCCGGTCGTGCCGTCGGAGAAGACGAGCTGGAGGCGGTCGCCCTGCCCGGCCGGGAACGCGACGAGCTCGTGGTCGACGCCGCCCAGGGTGACGCGGATGACGCCGGGCAGCGGCTTCGGCCGGCTCAGCTCGAGGTCGGCCTGGTGGCGGATGTCGACCTGGGCCCCCTCCTCGCTGCGGACGAACTCGGCGGTGACGACCCAGGCCGGGTCGTGGGGGAAGGCGTCGATCTCGCCGAAGCGGCCGATGTCGGGCGACGCGGCGTCCCAGATGCGGAGCGCCCAGCTCGTGCGGTCGTCGTTCGCGACCACGGTGCCGGTGACCGTGTCGGAGAACCGCACGCTGCTCGGGGTGATCGCGTCGTCCCCCGAGACCAGCACCGATCCGTCGACGAGGTCGCCGTCGACCACGATCCCGTCGGAGGCGGCGGCCGTCACCCGCAGGCCGGAGACGCCCGCGGGGGTCGGCTCCCACGTGCCCGGCACGCCCCAGATCGGCTGGGGCGAGTCGACCCACTGCGTGTTCACGAGGGCGAGCGGGCCGCGGGCGCCGACGACGTGGGCGTGCCGGAGGGCGCGGAAGCGCTCGAGCTCGGCGGCCGCCGACGGGGAGTCGGGCGTGCGGGGCGCGGTGTCGGGCGTGCGGGGCACGGCGTCGGGCGTGCGGGGCGCGGCGTCGGGGGTGCGGGGCGTGGTGTCGGCCATGGGTCCTCCTGGGTCTGTCGGGGTGAACCTCGCGGGGCGTCCGATCATGCCCCGCGGCGTGGTGCGGAGGACCGTGCCGCGGCGCGGCGGGCTACGGCGTCGTGTCGCCGCCGAGGCGGCGCAGCTGCTCGGCGAACGGCACGACGTCGGCGAACGGGTCGTCGCGCTCGGTGTCGTGGCGGGCGACGAGGGCCGCGAACTCACCGGCGGCGCGGCTGACGCGCTCGGGCAGGCCGGTCGTCGTCTCGTCTCCCCCGCCCCAGTCCTCCGAGGCGGCGAAGACGGCCGTCGGCGACACGACCGCGCGCAGGTACGAGAACAAGGGCCGGAGCGCGTGGTCGAGCACGAGCGAGTGGCGGGCCGTGCCCGCGGTCGCCCCGAGCAGCACCGGTGTCCCGCTCAGGGCGTCCTTGTCGAGCACGTCGAAGAACGACTTGAACAGGCCGCTGTACGACGCGGTGAACACGGGAGTGACGGCGATCAGGCCGTCTGCCCGCGAGACCTGCTCCAGGGCCGCGGCCAGCGCCTCCGGAGCGAACCCCGTGAGCAGGGCGTCGGTGATCTCGTGCGCCAGGTCGCGCAGCTCGACGACCTCGACGCGCGCGGGCGTCCCGCCGGCGAGCAGCTCGCGGGCGGTCGCCTCGGCGAGGCGGTCGGCGAGCAGACGCGTGGAGGAGGGCTGGCTGAGCCCGGCGCTGACGACGACGACGGTCTTGGTGCTCACGGGGTGGTGCTCCTGTCTGGGGTGCTGGTGCTGGTGATGGTGCTGGTGCTGGTGCTGGTGCGTGCTGGTGCTGGTGCGTGCCGGGGCTCCGGCCGGCGCTCAGCGCGCGGTGGCGACGGGGTCGGCCTCACGGAGCGCCTGCGCGTCGAGCGCGGCGGCGTCGGCCGCGGCCACCCGCGAGGCGTGGGTGGGCGCCTCGGGCACGCCGGGGGCCCGCCGGGCGTCGAACTCGGCGCGCAGCACCGGGACGACCTCCTCGCCGAGGATGTCGAGCTGCTCGAGCACGGTCTTCAGCGGCAGCCCCGCGTGGTCCATCAGGAACAGCTGGCGCTGGTAGTCGCCGACGTAGTCGCGGAAGCCGAGGGTACGGTCGATGACCTCCTGCGGGCTGCCGACCGTGAGGGGCGTCTGCCGGGTGAAGTCCTCGAGGCTCGGCCCGTGGCCGTAGACGGGGGCCTGGTCGAAGTAGGGGCGGAACGCGGCCTTGGCGTCCTGCGAGTTCTTCCCCAGGAAGACCTGGCCGCCGAGGCCCACGATCGCCTGGTCGGCGCGGCCGTGGCCGTGGTGCTCGAAGCGGGTGCGGTACAGCTCGACCATCTGCTTCGTGTGCGAGGCGGGCCAGAAGATGTGGTTGGCGAAGAAGCCGTCGCCGTAGTACGCGGCCTGCTCGGCGATCTCGGGGCTGCGGATGGAGCCGTGCCACACGAACGGCGCGACGCCGTCGAGGGGCCGGGGAGTCGCGGTGAAGCCCTGCAGGGGCGTCCGGAAGTGCCCCTTCCAGTCGACCACGTCCTCCGTCCAGAGCCGGCGCAGCAGCGCGTAGTTCTCGATCGCGAGGTTGATGCCCTGGCGGATGTCCTTGCCGAACCAGGGGTAGACCGGGCCGGTGTTGCCGCGGCCGAGGGTCAGGTCGACGCGGCCGTTCGTGAGGTGCTGGAGGGTCGCGAAGTCCTCCGCGATCTTGACCGGGTCGTTGGTCGTGATGAGCGTGGTCGAGGTGCTGAGGGTGATCGTCTCGGTCTGCGCGGCGATCCAGGCGAGGAGGGTCGTCGGGCTGGAGTTCACGAAGGGCGGGTTGTGGTGCTCGCCGGCGGCGTAGACGTCGAGGCCGACCTCCTCCGCCTTCTTGGCGATGGTGACCATCGCCTCGAGGCGCTCGTGCTCGGTCGGGGTCCGCCCCGTGGTCGGGTCGGTCGTGATGTCGCCGACGCTGAAGATCCCTAGCTGCATGGTGTCCACCCTAGCTCAACTGCATGCGTGTGCATGTAGTTGTCCGAACGCGCGCCTCCCCCTCGGCATTCCCGCCCCGCGGGTCCTCTCTCTCTCTCTCTCTCTCTCTCTCGACCGCGTCGCCGGCTCCCGCCCCGCGCCCGGCGCCCCCTTGTCGGAAACTCCCGCTCCCCGCTCCCACCCCTCGTGTCGGCAACTCCTGCTCCCTGCTCCCACCCTCCTGTCGGCAACTCCCGCTCCCTGCTCCGTCCCCTCGTGTCGGCAACTCCTGCTCCCTGCCTCCGACACCGCGACTCCCCCGCTCCGCGCACCACGAGTCAGGAGTTGCCGACCGAGCACGAGGGGCCCCAGAGCACCCACGGACGAGCCCCCGCGCCAGCCGTGTCCGGCCACCTCGTCATCGCCGGGCACGCCCTCCACGGCCCGCCCTGTCGGCAACTCCTGCTCCCTGCGTCCGACACCGCGACTCCACCCGCTCCGCGCACCACAGCGCAGGAGTTGCCGACCGAGCGCGGCGATCCCGAGACAAGCGAGGAGTCGCGGTGGACGGAGGCGTGCCCCGTCGCGCACCCGACGCACCGGGGCCCACTCGATCGGCTCAGGTGTGTCGGCAACTCCTGCTCAGGCGCGCCCGTTCCGGCCGACGGGGCCGCTCCGGGGCACGGAGCAGGAGTTGCCGACAGGCCCGAGGGCGGCGGACGAGACGGGAGGCGGGCGCTCGGACGAGGAGGGTCGCGGACGAGGAGGGTCGCGGCCGAGGAGGGTCGCGGCCGAGGAGGGTCGCGGACGAGGAGGGTCGCGGACGAGGGGTCCGGTCGGGGGCCCAGAGGTCGTGGAGGGAAGGACGCCGCCCTCCGGCGCGGACGGGGCGCCCGAGCAGGACGAGGAGAAGGAGGAGCGGGTCAGGCCAGCGGGGGCGCGAGGCGGAGGAAGCGCTCGGCGACCTGGGCACGCTCGACGGGGCCGTCGCCGTCACGGTCGATCTGCGGCGAGTCGAACTCGACCCACCAGGTGCGGGCGGACCCGCCGATGGCGGAGACTCCCTGCCAGGCCGAGCCGCCGGCCCGGAGCACGACGCCGGTCGGGCCGTAGGGGAAGGGCGACGCGGCGTCCTCGTCGGAGTCGAGCACGTACACCTGCGCCCCGATGCCCATGCGGGCCGGGCCGGCCGCGGGGCCGTCGTCGTCGGACTGCAGGTCGCGCGGTCGCCTCGTGAACATGCGCACATCGTGCCACAGGCACCTCAGCGCGAGGCGCGAGGCGCGAGGCGCAAGACGCGAGACGCGACCTAGCGCGCGACGACGCCCCCGCATCGACACCAGTAGGGCGGACGGGACTTGAACCCGTGACCGATCGATTATGAGTCGACTGCTCTAACCGGCTGAGCTACCGCCCCCCGCCGACCCGTCGGGCCGCCGAGGCGTCAGGCCGGGTCGACCTCGGTGGTGGGTGCCACCGGCTGACCACGATACAGCCCCTCGAACACGCTCAGCGTGCGCTGGATGTCGTGCCCCTGGATGACCCGCAGGCTGGCCCTCCGCATCGCGAGGTACTCGTCGTCGGGGAGGGTCAGCACCCGGGTCAGCTTCGCCGCGAGGTCTCGGCTGTCGCCGGGCCGGAAGAGGTGCCCGTTGACGCCCTCCGTCACGAGGTGCGGCAGCGCCATCGCGTCGGCGACGACGATCGGCAGGCCCGACGCCATCGCCTCGAGGCTGGCGATGCTCTGCAGCTCGGCGATCGAGGGCATCGCGAACATCGTGGCGTCGGTGAGCGTCTGCCGCAGGTCGTGGTCGGAGAGGTACCCCGCGAACGTCACCCGGTCGGAGAGGCCCAGGTCGACGGTCAGCTGCTGCAGCTGCTTCATGAGGTCGCCCCCGCCGACGATCGTCAGCGTGGCGCCGAGGGCGGGGTCGAGCTGCGTCACGGCCCGCAGCAGCACGTCGATCTGCTTCTCGGCGGTGACCCGGCCGACGAACACGATGCGGTTCTCGGCCGGGCGGTCGGTCCTGGCGGTGTAGTCGGCCGCGTCGATGCCGCACGAGACGGCGAGCACCCCGTGCACGTCGACGGCCTGCTCGAGGAAGTCCGCGGCGGCCTGGGTCGGCGTCGTGATCGCCTCGACGCGGCGGAAGGTCGAGCTCGCGTCCTTCCACGCCAGCGCGACGGCGGTGGCCCGCAGCCCCTGGGGCAGCCCGGTGTGCTCGAGCAGGTTCTCGGGCATGAAGTGGTTCGTCGCGACGGCCCGGATGCCGAGGCGGTTGGCGACGCGGACGACCGCGCGCCCGACGACGATGTGCGACTGGATGTGCACGACATCGGGCTTCACCTGCGCGATGACGCGCTCGGCGTTGCGCTGCGCCCGCCACGGGGTCGCGAAGCGCAGCCAGTCGTGCAGCGGCCAGCGCGTGGAGTACAGGCGGTGGACAGTGAGGGTCGTGCCGGCGTGCTGCTCGAGGAACGTGCCGTGGCGACGGGTGGCCGCCGGGGCGAGCACGTGCACGTCGTGGCCGCGGTCGGCGAGCCCGACGGCGAGGCGCTCGGCGAAGTTGGCGGCGCCGTTGACATCGGGCGGGAAGGTGTCGGCGGCGATCAGCACGGTGAGGCGGGCGTCGGAGTCGGCCTCCGGGCGGGTCGGCGCGGCGGGATCGGGGGCGTCGGTCACGTCTCGGGCGTCCTTCGTGAGGCTCGGTGGTCAGGTCGAACGGTGGTCAGGTGAGGCGCGGGTCAGGCCGAGGAGGCGCGGGTCGTGCCGAGGAGGCGCGCCCGGTGGGCGGCCCGCTCCCGACGCGGCGTGGCCACGCTAGCTCAGGTCTTCTTCACGGGCTGGTATTTGGCCAGCTGGAACACGCCGTAGACGGCGACCGCGCCGGCGAACAGGAAGAGCACGACGGCGACGGCGGGCGCGGTCGCGGCCTCCCCCAGCACGACGATGCCGATCGTGACGGCGATGATCGGGTCGACCACCGTGAGGCCGGCGATGACGAGGTCGGGCGAGCCCGACGAGTAGGCGTTCTGCACGAAGTACCCGCCCAGGGCCCCGGCGGCGAGGAGCATCACGAGGCAGACCACGCTGAGCCAGTCGAACTCCCCCGCCGTGATCCTGTTCAGGACGACCTTGGCGAGCGTCGCCACGAAGCCGTAGAGCACCCCGGCCCCGATGATGTAGAACAGCGCGCTGCGGCGACGGCGCAGGAGCACGAACGCCCCACCGAGCAGGGCCCCCACGACGAGCAGCAGCACGAGCACCGTGACGAGCTGCGGGGTCGTGATCGGGCTCTCCGTGGCGGTGAAGGCGGCGACGGTCGCGAACAGCCCGATGCCGCCCACGCAGATCGCGATCGAGCGCTTGACCCTGCCGGTCAGCCGACGCCCCGTCACCCTGGCGTTGACGAGGGCCGTGACGACGAGCGCGACGGCGCCGAGCGGCTGCACGACGAGGAGGGGCGCGATCTTCAGGCTGGTGAGCTGGAAAACGATGGCGAGGCCCAGCATGGCCGTTCCCATCACCCACGAGGGCCGCCCGAGCAGGGCGAGCACCTGGCGCACCGACATTCCGCTGTGCGCCGCGCCGAGCCGGTGCTCGACCTTCGCGACGCCCCGGCTCTGCAGCTGCGCGCCGATGGACAGGAAGACGGCGCCGACGAGGGCGAGCGGGATGCCGAGCGCCTGGTACGGGGTCAGCGAGACCTGGGCGGTCAGGTCCCCGAGGTCAGCGCTCACGCGACCACGGTAGCGGGCGTGTCGTCGATAGTCTGGACGAATGGCCGTACGTCCCATCTCGATCACGGGTGATCCCGTCCTCCACCACCGCGCCTCCGAGGTGCTCGACATCGACGACGAGCTGCGCACGCTCGTCGCCGACATGTTCGAGACCATGGACGCCGCTCCCGGGGTCGGCCTCGCCAGCCCGCAGGTGGGCGTGGGCCTGCGCCTCTTCGTCTGGTCGTGGATCGACGACGACGGCGGCGACCAGCGCGGCGTCGCGATCAACCCGACCCTGTGGCAGAGCCCGCTGACGATCGAGCCGCTCGACGACGAGGGCGAGTCGGAGGGCTGCCTGTCGATCCCGGGCGAGCGCTTCCCGCTGCGCCGCGCCGACAGCGTGCTGCTCCGGGCCACCGACCTCGACGGGCGGCCGTTCGAGATCGAGGCGGTCGGCTGGCTCGCCCGCATCTTCCAGCACGAGTACGACCACCTCGACGGCGTGCTCTACGCCGACCGTCTCGAGCACCCGTTCCACAAGGCGGCCGTCAAGGCCGTGAAGCGCGCGAGCTGGGGCGTGCCCGGCAAGACCTGGCTGCCGGGCGTCGACCACCTCGACGACTGATCGGCGTCGTCCTCATACGACGGCACGCCGGGGCCGGCCCGCGACGCGGTGCTGACCCCGGGGAGTCGCGGGCTGGCTTCCGCAGGCCCGCCGCGCACCAGCCAGGCCGGAGGGGCCACGAGCCTCGACACTCCCCCAGGAACGTGAAAAGGCCCAGCGGGTGGAGCCGCTGGGCCTTCGCTCCCCGACTTGGACTCGAACCAAGAACCTGCCGGTTAACAGCCGGCTGCTCTGCCAATTGAGCTATCGAGGAATGGCAACTGCTGCGAACCTGAGTTCTCAACAGCGGGTCCAACTGTAGCGCACATCTGACCTCCGGATGAACACCGGGCGCGCGCCGGGCGCGTCGCGCCGCGGCCCCTGCCCCCACCGCCCGCGGGCGGCCGTGGGACCGGACCTCAGTAGCCGGCGCGCGGGTCGACGACCCCCGCGAAGTCGCCGTCGCCGGCCAGGGCGCGCACGTTGTGGCGGATGCGGCCAGCGAGCAGCGGCGCCGTCATCTCGGGGGTGTCGGCCTGGTGCGGCGTCACGATCGCCCGGGGGTGGCCCCAGAGCGGGTGCCCGTCGGGCAGGGGCTCCGGCGACGTCACGTCGAGGCCGGCGCCCCAGAGACGCTCGTCGTCCAGGGCGGCGACCAGCGCCTCCGTGTCGACGAGGTCACCGCGCGCGACGTTGACCAGGACGGCCCGCGGAGGGAGCAGCGCGAGCCGCCGGGCGTCGACGAGGCGCGCCGTCTCGGCGGTCGAGGCCGCCGCGAGCACGACGACGTCGGCGTCGGGGAGCACCTCGTCGAGCTGCTCGACGGTGACCGTGCGCTCGGCGCCCGCCACGGGCTCGGCCGACCGGCGGACCACCGTCACGCGGCACTCGAAGGGCGCGAGCAGCCGCAGCAGCTCGCGCGCGATCCCTCCGGCGCCCACGACGACGACCCGTCGGCCGTACAGCGAGACGCCGCGCTGCTCGGTCTGCCACGAGGTGGCCTGGACGCGCGAGGGCACGACCCGGAGCAGCGAGAGGACGAGCATCAGGGCGTGCTCGGCGACCGGCTCGGAGTACGCGCCCTTCGCGCTCGTCCAGAGGGGCCGGGGGGCGTCGGCGTGCCGGGCCAGCACGTCGGAGAAGGCGTCGACGCCGGCCCAGGGCAGCTGGACCCACTCGATGCCGGGATGGGCGGCGAGAGCCGCGTCGAGGCCGGCGACGTCACGGTACGACAGCCAGATCAGGCCGCGCGTGTCGGGGCCGAGCGGGACGAGCGTGCCCCCGGCCTCCTCGACCGCGGCCACGAAGACCGGGGACTCCCGCGGCGCGACGGTGACGGCGCCCGGGCGGGGTCGGCGGTCGGCGGGCAGGGCGGCGACCACGTCGGTGGAGCGGTGCCCGCGGGCGACCGGAACGTCAGCGCCCCCGGTCATCGCAGGTCTCCCCCGGCGATCTGCCCGGCATCGCCGTCGGCGTCGCCCTCGGCCTCGCCGAGCGGGCCGGCCGAGCCGACCGCGCCGCTCGACCCCCGTCGGATGACGTCGATCGGCGACGTCTGCGCGAGCACCTTCACGTACGGGTCGACCCCGTCACGCAGCACCTCGTCGATCTGGCCGTGGCCCACGAGACGGCCCCCGCGCATCACCGCGACGCGGTCGGTCACGGCGCGCGCCTCGGCCACCGACGAGGTGACGACGACGGCCGAGAACTGGCGGTCCTCGTGCAGGTTCTTGATCACGTCGAGCACGGCCTGCCGCACCAGCACGTCGACCCCGCGGGCGGGCTCGTCGGCGACGAGCAGGCTCGGCTCGAGCACGAGCGACCTCGCGAGCGCCACGCGCTGCCGTTGGCCCGAGCTGAGCTCCCACGTCTGCTTGAGCATGACGCTGAGCGGCAGGTGCACCGCGTCGACGAGCGTCGACGTCAGACGACCGGCCTCCCGTCGGTCGAACCGCTTGTCGCGGAGGTAGATCGGCTCGGCGATGGCCTCCCCCACGGTGAGGTCGGGGCTGAGCGCCTCGCCGTCGTCCTGCGCGAGGTAGCCGACCACGGCCGTGAGCCGGTCGCGACGACGCGGCGACGCCCGCAGGAGGTCCTGGCCGAAGACGCGGGCGGCGCCGCCGACGATGCGGGGCCGCCCCTCGGGCGCCCGGCCGCGGCCGACGAGGCCCGCCAGGGCGAGGGCCAGGGTCGACTTGCCCGACCCGCTCTCGCCCAGCACGGCGATGATCTCACCGGGCGCCACCGAGAGCGTGACGCCGTCGACCGCGCGCAGGGCGGGGCAGCCGGCACGCGCCGGGTACTCGAGCGAGAGGTCGTCGGTCACGACCGGTCGCGACAGGTCGAGGTCGAGCCCCGCCACGGTCAGGCCGCGCCCTCGGCCGCCACGCGGTCGAGCTCAGCGAGGTGCTGCCGCCTCGCCGCCTGCTCGGCCGGGTCGGGCACGGGCAGCGAGGCCAGCAGCCGCTGCGTGTACAGGTGCTCGGGGGCGCCGAGCACCTGGTCGTTCGGCCCCATCTCGACCATGTCGCCGTGGTAGAGCACGCCGATGCGGTCGGCGAGCATGTTGACGACGGCGAGGTCGTGGCTGATGAACAGGGCGGCGAACCCGAGGTCGGACTGCAGCTCGCGGAACAGCTCGAGCACCCGCGCCTGGACCGACACGTCGAGCGCGCTGGTCGGCTCGTCGGCGATCAGCAGGGTCGGCTCGAGGGCGAGCGACCGGGCCAGGCTCGCACGCTGACGCTGGCCGCCGCTGAGCTCGTGCGGGTACCGGTCGCCGAACGCCCGGGGCAGCTGCACGGCCTCGAGCAGCTCGTCGACGCGCTTCCGCGCCGCACGGGCGTGCGGGGCACGACCGTGCACCACCAGGGGCTCGGCGACGCACTCGGCGATCGTCAACAGGGGGTTGAAGCTGGAGGCCGGGTCCTGGAAGACGAAGCCGATGTCGGCGCGGCGGGGCTTGAAGTCCCGCTCGTGCACGCCGTTCATCTCGACGCCCAGCACCTCGAGCGACCCGCCGGTGACCTTGGTCAACCCGGCGATGGCCCGGCCGATGGTCGTCTTGCCCGAGCCGCTCTCGCCGACGAGGCCCAGCACCTCCCCCTTCGCGATGGAGAAGTCGACGCCCTTGACGGCACGGAAGCCGCTGCGGCCGAAGCGGCCCGGGTACTCGATCTCGAGCCCCGTGGCGCGCACGACGACCTCGCGGTCGGCCTCCGCCGCCTGCACCTGCGCGCCCCGCGCCTCCAGCTTGGGCACGGAGGCCAGCAGGCGCTTCGTGTAGTCGTCCTGCGGCGCCGCGAAGAGGTCCGTGGCGGACGCCTGCTCGACGACGCGGCCGAGGTACATCACCGCGACGCGGTCGGCCAGGTCGGCGACGACGCCCATGTTGTGGGTGATGAGCACGATGGCCGTGCCGAACTCGTCGCGCAGGTCGCGCAGCAGGTCGAGGATCTCGGCCTGCACCGTCACGTCGAGGGCGGTGGTCGGCTCGTCGGCGACGATGACCGACGGGTTCAGCACGAGCGCCATCGCGATGACGACGCGCTGCTTCTGCCCGCCCGAGAACTGGTGGGGGTAGTGGTCGACCCGCGTCTCCGGGTCGGGGATGCCCACGCGGCGCAGGATGTCGACGGCGCGGGCCTTCGCGTCCTTCCGGCTGACCTTGCCGTGGGCCCGGATGCCCTCGGCGATCTGCCAGCCCACCGTGTAGACGGGGTTGAGCGCGGTCGAGGGCTCCTGGAAGACCATGGCGACCTCGGTGCCGCGCAGCTCGCGCACCTTGCCGGCGCCGACCGAGAGCACGTCACTCCCGCTCAGCACCACGGCGCCGCTCGCGGTCGCGGTCTCGGGCAGCAGCCCCAGGATCGTCTTGGCCGTCACGGATTTGCCGCTCCCCGACTCCCCCACGATCGCGAGGACCTCGCCGGCGCGGACGTCGAGGGTCACGCCCTGGACGGCCGGCACGTCGCCGCCGTCGGTCGCGAACGTGACGCGCAGGTCGGTGATGCCGACCGCGACGTCGCGCTGGTCACGGGGCAGGACGTGCGAGGCGTGGCGGACCGCCACCGCGCCTCCCGCACTCGTCGTGCCGCCGGCCGTGGTGCTGGTGTCGTCGCTCATGCGGGGACCTCCGTCGTCTCGGCCGGTGCCTGCGCCGCGGCCGTCGTCTTCTTGCGCCCCGCACGACGACGCGTCCGGAGGCGCGGGTCGGCCAGGTCGTTGAGGCTCTCGCCCACGAGGGTGATGCCGAGCACCATCAGCACGATCGCCGAGCCCGGGAACACGCCCGTCCACCAGATGCCGCTCGCCGTGTCGCTGAGCGCCCGGTTGAGGTCGTAGCCCCACTCCGCGGCCGAGGTCGGGCCGATGCCGAAGCCGAGGAACCCGAGGGCGGCCAGGGTGAGGATCGCCTCGGACGCGTTGAGGGTGAGGATGAGCGGCAGGCTCCGCGTGGCGTTCCGCAGCACGTGCCGGAACATGATGCGCGGGGTGCTGCTGCCGACGACCTTCGCCGACTCGACGAAGGCCTCGGCCTTGAGGCGGACGGCCTCGGCGCGGACCACGCGGAAGTACTGCGGCACGTAGACCACCGTGATCGAGATGCCGGCGGAGAGGATGCCGCCCCACAGGCTCGACTGCCCCCCGCTGATGACGATCGAGATGACGATCGCGAGCAGCAGCGACGGGAAGGCGTAGACGGCGTCGGCGACGACCACGAGCACGCGGTCGAGCCAGCCGCCGAGGTAGCCCGAGACGAGGCCGAGCACGACGCCGATCGTGATCGAGAGGACCACGGCGACGACGATCACGGCGATCGCCGTCCGGGTGCCCCAGACGACCCGGCTGAAGACGTCGTAGCCGCCCACCGTCGTGCCCCAGAGGTGCATGGCGGAGGGGGCGGCCTGACGGGCGAAGTTGCCGTCGGCGTCGCTCAGCTGGCCGAAGCCGTAGGGCGCGATGAGGGGGGCGAAGAGGGCCAGGACGATGAAGACGACGCAGAGCACGAGGCCCGCGACGAGCATGGCGCGCTGGAGCCCGACCGAGCGGCGGAGGTGCGAGACGACCGGGAGGCGCTTCCAGAGCGGCTCGCGGCGGTCGGCGAGGACGGCGGTGGGGACGGTGGACATGTCAGTACCTCACTCGCGGGTCGATGAGAGCCGCGATCACGTCGACGACGAAGTTGGTCACGGCGACGATCACCGCCAGCACGGCCACGATGCCCTGCACGGCGACGAAGTCGCGCGCCGACAGGTACTGCTGCAGCTCGAAGCCGAGGCCGCGCCAGCCGAAGGTCGTCTCGGTCAGCACCGAGCCGCCGAGCAGCATGGCGATCTGCAGGCCCATGACGGTGATGATCGGGATGAGGGCGGGCTTCAGCGCGTGCTTGCGGACGAGGCGGAACTCCGAGACCCCGCGCGAGCGGGCGGCGTCGACGTACTCGGAGCCGAGGGTGCCGATGACGTTCGTGCGCACCAGGCGCAGGAAGATGCCGGCCGTGAGGAGGCCGAGGGTCAGGGCGGGCAGCACGGCGTGGCTCAGCACGTTCGTCGTGATGGTCGCGTTGCCGATGCGCAGGGCGTCGATGATGTAGATGCCGGTGGGGTTCTCGATCCGCCCCAGGGCGATGCCCACCCTCGTGTCGGCGCGGCCGCTGAGCGGCAGCCAGCCCAGCCAGACCGAGAAGACGAGCTTGAGCAGCAGGCCCGCGAAGAAGACGGGGGTCGCGTAGGCGAGGATCGCGAGGATGCGCAGCACGGCGTCCGGCCAGCGGTCGCGCACGTAGGCGGCGAGCATGCCGAGCGGGATGCCGATGACGAGGGCGACGATCAGGGCGTAGAAGACGAGCTCGACCGTGGCCGCGCCGTACGTGACGATGACCTCGCTGATCTGGCGGTTGTCGGTCGCGGTCGTGCCGAAGTCGAGGCGGACGATCTGGCCCAGGTACTCGAGGTACTGGACGATGATCGGCCGGTCGTAGCCCGCGGCGTGCAGACGCTCCTGCAGCTGCGCCTCGGTGAGGCGGCCCCCGACGGAGGCGGTGATCGGGTTCCCGACGACCCGCATCAGGAAGAAGACCAGGGTGACCAGGATGAAGACGGTCGGGATGATCAGGAGGGCCCTGACCACGAGGTAGCGGCCGAGGCCGCCGCCGGCGGACTTCCGCCTCTTCTCGGTGGTCGTCGGGGGCGTCGCGGGAGCTGTGGCGCTCCCGGTGAGCACTGTCACGTCACTGTGCCTTTCGTGGTGGTGCGGAGCGGACGCGGGAAGGGGGCGTCCCGCCCGTGGGCGGGACACCCCCTCCGCGTCACGCGGTGTCTCGGTCGGTGCCGACCCGCTCGTGGCGGGTCAGCGGTGCGGCCGTCAGCGGCTCAGGGCGCCGTAGCGGAACTTGAACGACGCGTCGAGCGTGTCGTCGACTCCCTGGATGTCGGAGGCCGAGACGACGACCTGCGTGCCCTGGAGCAGCGGCAGCGTCGGCAGGTCGGCGGCGACCGCGTCCTGGATCTGGCCGATGAGCGCCGTGCGGGCGGTCTCGTCGGACTCGGCGATCTCCTGCGTGAGCAGGCCCTGCACCTCGGCGTCGTCGTAGTGGTTGCCGACGAAGTTGTCCTTCACGAAGAACGGCGACAGGTAGTTGTCGGCGTCCGAGAAGTCGGGGAACCAGCCGAGCTGGTACACGGGGTAGGCGTCCTCGCGGCGCTCGCTCGAGTAGGTGTCCCAGAGGGTCGACTGCAGGTTGACGGTGAAGAGGCCGGTGGCCTCGAGCTGCGTCTTGATCAGCGCGTACTCCTCGTCGCTCGAGGCGCCGTAGTGGTCGGGGCTGTACTGCAGGTCGATCGACACGGGCGTCGAGACGCCGGCGGCCGAGAGGGCCTCGGTGGCCTTCGCCACGTCTGCTCCGCCGTCGCCGTCGCCGTAGAGCTCCTTGAGGGGCTCGGTCGCGCCGGTCAGGCCGTCGGGGACGACCGAGTAGAGGGGCGTGTAGGTGTCGTTGTAGACGTCCTTGGCGAGGGCCGCGCGGTCGACGCTGTCGGCGACGGCCTGGCGGACGGCCAGGGCCTTGGCCGGGTCGGCGTCGGGCTGCGTGGCGCCGAAGGGCTGGGTGTTCAGGTTGAAGACCATGTAGCGGATCTCGCCGCCGGGGCCGTTGTGCACCGTCAGCGAGTCGTCCTTCGCCAGGTCGGCGAGGTCGGTCGGGCTGAGGCTGCGGTTGGCGACGTCGACGTCGCCCTCCTGCACGGCGAGCTTGAGGTCGGTCTCCTTGGTGTAGTACGTGGCCGTGATCGAGGAGGCCTTCGGAGCGCCGAGGACGCCGTCGTACGAGTCGTTGGCCTCGTACTGGATCGCCTCGTTCTCCTTGTAGTCGGTGATCGAGTACTGGCCCGAGAAGGCGTCGCCCGAGACGATGTCGGCCGGGGCGGTCAGGCTCGTGGCCGAGAAGACGTCCTCGTCGACGATGGGGCCGGCGGGGCTCGAGAGGATCTGCGGCCAGGTCTGGTCGGCGCCCTTGAGGTGGAAGACGACCGTCGTGTCGTCGGGCGCGTCGGTGCTGTCGAGGTTCGCGAGCAGCGACGAGGGGCCGTTGTCGTCGGCGATGGCGAGCTGGCGGTCGAACGTGAACTTGACGTCGCTCGAGGTGAGCGCGTTGCCGTTCGCGAAGGTCAGTCCGTCCTTGAGGGTGACCGTGTAGGTCGTCGGGTCGGTGAACTCGGCGGAGGCCGCGAGGTCGGGCTCGACGTCGGGGCTGCCGTACGGCGAGTTCATCAGGAAGCCGAAGACCTGGTTCTGCACGGCGAACGAGCCGTTGTCGTACGAGCCGGCCGGGTCGAGCGAGGTGATGACGTCGGTGGTGCCGACGCTGATGCCGTTCAGCGCGTCGTCGGCGGCGTCGCCGCCTCCGGACGCGCAGCCGGCGAGGACGAGGGCGGTGGCGGCGACGCCACCGGTGATCGCGAGGACGCGACGGCCGAGCCTGATGTCGGACGTTGTCATATCCGGTTGCCTCTTTCTCTGGGTACGAGGGGCTCCCGACACCGCTGCTGTGAGGTGCGGCCGTTTCTGGGAGTGCTCATTGGTAACACACGCCCGGCCTCGGGTCGTAGCCCAGGCCGGATCGTTAACAAGACGGCAACGAACCTTGCCACGTGGTCTGGTCGTCTCGAGGTGCGATTCACTCGCTGGTGAGTGCCCGGCGCTCGGCCTCCAGGGCCGCTAGCTCGACCTGGATCTCGCGCCACGCCTGGGGGTCGGTCTTGACATCAGTCCTGAAGGAGCGTCCCATCGCTTCCGACTTTCTCCTGATCAAGTCACGTTCCACGATCGACACGACGATGCCTCTGCAGTACGTCGTGATCTCGCGACCTGGCCGCTCGGGGATCGGCGCAACCGCCAACTCCTTGGCGAGGGCGTCGAATGGTGACGGAGTCTGTCCTAAGACCACGTCCAGCCAGGCTGTGTCTCCGAACCGATCGAGGCTCGCCCCGATGGCGTCTCGCACTACCGCCAGCGAGGTCGTCTCTAGACGCACTGAGACAGCTTGACGCATGAGCTCGAAACCGACCGCGTCGGGGTGCTGCAGCATGGCCATCAACGCGAATGCTTCTGTCGTGGTGGTCAGGTCGCCGGGCAGCGTCATCAGGCTGGGCCCCGCGGGCTCCTCGGGCAGCGGCGGCAGGCTGGTGATGGACTGACGCCCGTCGGAGACGCTCTTCGGCTGGGCCCGCTCGAGGGCGGCCACGGCACCGGAGGCGCGGCGCGCCTCCTCGACGCTGGTCGCGACCTCCCCCGGGTCGAGCCCCAGCCAGCCCGCGAGCGAGCGGACGTAGCCCTGGGTCATCGACCGGTCGCGGATGCCGGCCACGACGGGAGCCGCGGCGCGCAGGGCGGCGACCCGCCCCTCCACCGTCTCCAGGTCGTGGGCGTCGAGCACGCGGCGGATCATGAACTCGAACATCGGCCGCTTCGTGTCGACGAGGCGGCGGACCGCGTCGTCGCCGCGGTTGAGCCGCAGGTCGCACGGGTCGAGCCCGTCGGGCGCGACGGCCACGAAGGTCTGTGCCGAGAAGCGGCTCTCTTCGGCGAAGGCCCGGGAGGCGGCCCGCTGTCCGGCCTCGTCGGGGTCGAAGGTGAAGACGACCTCACCGGCCGTCGACGTGTCGGCCCCGCCGACGTCGCCGAGCATCGGGCGCAGCAGCTTGATGTGGTCGACGCCGAACGACGTGCCGCAGGTGGCGACGGCCGTCGTGACGCCCGCGAGGTGGCACGCCATGACGTCGGTGTAGCCCTCGACGATGACGACCTGCTTGCCCTTGGCGATGTCGCGTCGGGCGAGGTCGAGCCCGTAGAGCACCTGCGACTTGTGGTAGACGGGAGTCTCGGGCGTGTTGAGGTACTTCGGGCCCTTGTCGTCGTCGAGCAGGCGGCGCGCGCCGAAGCCGATCGTCGAGCCGGTGACGTCGCGGATCGGCCAGAGCAGACGGCCCCGGAACCTGTCGTAGGGGCTGCGGTCGCCCTGGCTGAGCAGGCCCGCCGTCACGAGCTCCTCGTCGGTGAAGCGCAGGCCCTTGAGGTGCGAGCGGAGGGCGTCGAACGACTTCGGCGCGAAGCCGACCCCGAAGCGCTCGGCGGCTGCCGGGTCGAAGCCCCTCTCGCCGAGGAAGCGTCGGGCCGGGTCGGCGTCGGCCGCCGTGAGGTGCTCGACGAAGAACTCGCGAGCCGCCTCGTTGGCCGCCAGGAGACGCGCCCGGTTGCCGTGGTCGCTCGCCTGGCCGCCGTCCTCGTAATGCAGGGCGAAGCCGATGCGGCCGGCGAGGCGCTCCACCGCCTCCTGGAAGGTGGTGTGGTCCATCTTCATGACGAAGCTGTAGACGTCGCCGTCCTCGCCGCAGCCGAAGCAGTGGTACCGGCCGACCTGCGGCCGCACGTGGAAGCTCGGGCTGCGCTCGTCGTGGAACGGGCAGAGGCCCTTGAGGCTGCCGACGCCGGCGCCCTTGAGCGTGACGTGGTCGCCGACGACGTCGGCGATGTTGGTGCGCGAGCGCACCTCGTCGATGTCGTCCCGCTTGATCAGCCCTGCCACGGGTCGATCCTAGGTCGGGGGGCCGACACGGGAGCTGTGCCCCGGAGGCCCGTGTGCACGGGTGCGGTGTCGCTCGGGCGCGTCACCGGGAGCCGACGAGGCGGTCGTGCCAGGCCATGGCGCTCTGGTCGGTCAGCGACGCGACCTGGTCGACGACCACGCGGCGGCGGGCGGCGTCGTCGGAGGCGCTGGCCCAGTCGGCCGCGAAGCCCGCGTCGAGCTCGGAGTCGCCCCGCTGCCAGAGGGACTCGGCGAGGGTCGTCAGCACCTCGCGCTGACGCTCGTAGATGGGCTGGCGTGCACCCTGGGTCATCACGAACGCCGCGGTGATCCCCTTGAGCACCGCGATCTCGCCGATGACGTCGGGCGAGATGACCATGCTCGCGCGGAACCGGATGAGCGACTCCTCCGCGTACGACTCCCGGGTCGACTGCGTGGCCGACCCCGCGAAGCGGCCGATGAGCTGGCTGGTGAGGTTCTTCAGCCGGGCCTGGTCGAGCCGGCCCCCGTCGTACGACCGCAGCCAGAAGGGCTGGCGGCGCAGCCGCTCGAACGCCTCCACCAGCTCGTCACGGCTGAGCTCGCCGCCGACCCAGGCGTGCATGGCCGTCACGAGGTCGTCGTGGCCGTCGAGCGAGCCGAGGCTCGAGACGTCGACGTAGCCGTTGACCACGGCGTCCTCGAAGTCGTGCACCGAGTAGGCGATGTCGTCGGAGAGGTCCATCACCTGGGCCTCGATGCAGCGACGGCGGCGAGGTGCCCCGGCGCGCAGCCACTCGAACGCGGCCGTGTCATCGTCGTAGAAGCCGAACTTCATGCGACCACCGGGGTCGGGCACGCCCTGCGCGGCCGGCCACGGGTACTTGCAGCTGGCGTCGAGGCTGGCCCGCGTCAGGTTGAGGCCGAAGCTGCGACCGGTCGCGTCGATGACCTTGGGCTCGATGCGCGTGAGCAGGCGCAGCGTCTGCGCGTTGCCCTCGAAGCCGCCGATGTCGCGCGACCACTCGTTGAGGGCCCGCTCGCCGTTGTGGCCGAAGGGCGGGTGCCCGAGGTCGTGGGCCAGGCACGCCGTGTCGACGACGTCGGGGTCGAGGCCGAGGCTCGTCGCGAGCTCCCGGCCGACCTGCGCGACCTCGAGCGAGTGCGTGAGCCGGTTGCGCGCGAAGTCGAGGCCCGCGGTGGGGCTCAGCACCTGCGTCTTGGCCGCGAGGCGACGGAGCGCGCTCGAGTGCAGCAGCCGAGCGCGGTCTCGGGCGAAGTCGCTGCGTCGGTTCGAGTGCTGCTCGGGCAGCCACCGCTCGGAGTCGGCGGGGTCGTAGGCGACGCTCACGGCGTGCGGGGACGCAGCGGTCACCGGTCACCTCTCGGTTCGGGGCAGGCAGGAAGGCGGGCGGAGTCGCGGGCGGGCACGACGGGACGGGTGCGGGCCGGCAGGTGCGGGGCGACGCGGATCGACACGCCTCAGCCGCCGCTGTGGTGCAGCTCGGCCGCGGCCAGCTCGGCCTTGAAGGCGACGTCGAGCTCGCGGCTCTCGAGCCAGCGGTCGGGAAGGGACGGGCGCTTCGGGCTGCCGGCGCGGCCCCGGGGGCCCTCGGCGGCCTCGCCCGGGTACTCCTGCGAGCCGTCGAGGGTCGACAGCAGGTCGTCCATCTGCTGCAGGGACTCGACCGCCGCCAGGCTGGCACGGGTCTCGCCGCCGACGGGGTACCCCTTGAAGTACCAGGCGACGTGCTTGCGGATGTCGCGGCACGCGTGCGGCTCGTCGCCGTCGTAGAACTCGACGAGCAGCTCGGCGTGACGCCGGAAGGCGGCGGCGACCTCGCCGAGCGTGGGCTCGGCCTTGGCGTCCTCGCCGCGGAAGGCCGCCGCGAGGTCGCCGAAGAGCCACGGTCGCCCGAGGCACCCCCGGCCGACGACGACGCCGTCGCAGCCGGTCTCGTCGACCATGCGCAGGGCGTCCGCCGCGGACCAGATGTCGCCGTTGCCCAGCACGGGCACGCTGCTGATGGTCTCCTTCAGGGTGGCGATGGCCGACCAGTCGGCCGTGCCGGAGTAGAACTCGGAGGCGGTGCGCGCGTGGAGCGCGATGCTCGCGACGCCCGCGCCCTCGGCCGCTCGGCCGGCCTCGAGGTAGGTCAGGTGGTCGGCGTCGATGCCCTTCCGCATCTTCACCGTGACCGGGACGTCACCGGCGGCGCGCACGGCCCGCTCGACGATCTCGCGGAACAGGCCGAGCTTCCAGGGGAGGGCTGCTCCCCCGCCCCGACGCGTCACCTTCGCCACCGGGCAGCCGAAGTTGAGGTCGATGTGGTCGGCGCGGTCCTCCGCCACGAGCATGGTGACCGCCTCGGCGACGGTGTTGGGCTCGACCCCGTAGAGCTGGATGCTGCGGAGGGTCTCGCTCTCGTGGTGCTGGATGAGCCTCATCGACTCGGGGGTGCGCTCGACCAGCGCACGGCTCGTGATCATCTCGCTCACGTAGAGACCGGCGCCGTACTCGCGGCAGAGGCGGCGGTAGGCCGTGTTCGTGATGCCGGCCATCGGGGCGAGGACGACGGGCGAGGCCACGTCGATCGGTCCGATCGAGAGGCCGGGGGAAGGAAGGGTGGTGGTGGACATCGGTACGATTCTCCCATGAGCGACGAGGGCGCGACAGTCGGGTCGGCAGCGGGTGTGGACGAGTCGGAGGAGCGGGGAGTCGGGGAGGGACGGGGCGACGGGGGCTCCCCCGCAGCTCCCGGCGCCGACCGGGTGTCGGTCGCGGCCGACCGGCTGGGCCTCGCCGTCGAGGTCGTCGAGCGGCCCGCCGCGGAGAGCCTCGAGGAGGCCGCGGCCCTGCTCGGACTCGACGCCTCGTCGGTGGTGAAGAGCCTCGTCGTGAAGCGGCACGACGGGACGTTCCTCTTCGCGCTCGTGCCGGGAGACCGACAGATCTCGTGGAGCAAGCTGCGTTCCGTGGTCGGCGTCAACAAGCTGTCGATGCCCTCGGCCGAGGTGGCCTTCGAGGCCACCGGCTACGAGCGCGGCACGATCACCCCGCTGGGCAGCTCTACGGCGTGGCCGGTGTTCGCCGACGAGCGCGTCCTCGGCCTCCGCGTCGCCCTCGGGGCCGGGGTCCACGGCCGGAGCGCCCTCGTCGACGCCGACGCGCTCGTCGAGGGTCTCTCGGCGACGGTGGCGGACATCAGCGACTGAGCCCGATCCCCGCCGTCGCGAGGTGGACGACGACGGCGGAGGACGCCGTCGTCGTCGGGCACGACGGACGTCGCGTCAGATCTGGCGGCCCTCGTCGAGCGCCTCGACGACGGCCCGGGCGGGCGCCCGACCGCTGGCGGTCGCTGCGTGCACGTCGGCGACGACGGCCGGCAGGAGGCACGAATCGCCCTCGCAGGCCAGCGCGTCCGCGTCGCCCAGCATCGTGAAGGCGGCGCTCATCGGTCGACCCCGACGGCGGGAGCCGCCGCAGCCGCGCTGCGCTCGGCGACGACCTGCTGCAGCGCCCCGAGGAAGGTCTCCGGCGCCTGGGCGCCGCTGATGCCGTACTTGCCCTCGAGGACGAAGAAGGGCACCCCCGAGATGCCGTACGCCTGGGCCTGCCGCTGGTCGTCCCGGACGTCGGCGAGGTGGGCGTCCGACTCGAGGGCCGCCACGACCTCGTCGCGATCGAGCCCGATCTCGGCGGCCAGGTCGGCGAGGTCCTGCACCCGACCGACGTGCCGCCCCTCCTCGAAGTAGGCCGAGAGGAGGCGCTCCTTCATGTCGAGCTGGCGACCCCGGGCCTTCGCGAAGTGCAGCAGCTGGTGCGCCTTGACGGTGTTGGTGTGCTTCAGGGCGTCGAAGTCGTAGGCGAGCCCGACCTCGGCCGCGATCCCGGCGACGTTGTCGAGCATGCCCTGCACCTGGTCGGCCGGCATGCCCTTGTGCTTCGACAGGAAGTCGATCTCGTCGCCCTCGAAGTCCACCGGGGTGTCGGGCGAGAGCTCGAACGAGTGGTACTCGACGGTGACGTCGCCCTCGAACCTCTCGACCGCGGCCTCGAACTTGCGCTTGCCGATGAAGCACCACGGGCAGGCGATGTCGCTCCACACGTCGACGACGACGGGGTCGCGGGGAGAGGGGACGGTGGAGGCGGGGGTCGAGTCGGTCACGCCTGGAGCCAAGTCCGGCCACGCCCCCGGCATTCCCGGGACAGCCTCCAGGACCGCCCGCCCCGAGCAGCCAGGAGCCGCGGGAGCCCCGGCCCGGGCCGTCGGCCGGGGGCAGGACCGCCGGCGGTGCTGATCATCGCGTCGACGGCGGCCTCGGTCTCGGCCCATCGGTGGCGCACGGCGAGGAAGCTCGCCCGGAGCGGCAGGTACCCGGCCCGGGCCGTCAGGCCGTCCTTCCACCTGTCGCGCTCGAACCGGCCCTCGTGGTGCTCTCGGCCGTCCGTCTCGAGACCGACGAGCCCGTCGACGGTCAGGTCGACCGCCTCCCCCAGGGGGCCCACGACCACCTGCCGAGCCACCCGGCGACCACGGAGGCGGAGGCGGGTGCCCGCCACGCTCTCGAGGATGCTCTGGGCGCCGTCGTCGCTCCAGGCCGCCAGGCCCGCCGCGTCGCTCCGGTGAGCTCCGAGCACGGGCTCGACGTCGACCCGGTCGACCACTGCGGCCCGTCGGGCCCAGTCGGCGAGGGCGACGGCGTCCTCGAACGAGTCGGCCTCGACCACGGCTCGCGCCAGGGCGTCGTGCACGTGGACGACGGCCGTCGTGCCTCGGGCCGACACGGCCCGGCCGTCCCACACCACCCTCGTGCCCGGCCGGCGGCGGAGCCGTGACGCCGTGCGGGGCACGGAGACGACGACCTGCGACGGTGGCCGCCATGCCCAGGCTCCCTGCAGGGCCAGCGCGGACGCCCCCGCGAGGCGGCCCCCGACGCCGACGGCGACGAAGCGCGGATCGGTCGGACTCCACGTCGAGTACCACCCCCGGCGGGGCCGCAGCACTCCCCCGTGGCGGACGGCAGCGGTGAGGTGCCGGTCGGACGCGCCGTGCGCGACCAGGTCGCGCTTGTGCAGCAGTCCCCCGGCGTCGTGCACCAGCTCTCGGATCGTCGTCATGGGCCGATCCTGGCGCTCCGCGAGGGCAGGCCCCCGACGCCGCCCGCCCTCCCGTGGACAGGGATCCCCCTGCGGCCGCTGGGGAGGACGCGTCCCGCACCGGCTCACCTCCCCCACCGCGCCTCCCGTCCCTCACGCGCTCCCCGCACCTCCCCCGCACGCGCTCCCCGCGCCTCCCGCGCACGCGCCCCCGCGTCCCCCTCTCGCCGTCTCGTCGTCTCGCTCTCCCGCTCTCCCCCACCCCACCCGGTCACCCGCCCACCGTCGGCAACTCCTGCTCCCTGCGGCGGGACGCGCCTCGACGCCCCCGCCGACGACGACCGGCAGGAGTTGCCGACGGCGCCGACGCCGGTCGCACAGCCGGTGACGGCACCGCCTCAGCCCGCGTCGCTCCGGGGCCGGTCGGCAACTCCTGCGCGCTGTCGTGGGCGGAGCCGCCGAGCGCGCCGTGACGACACCCGACAGGAGTTGCCGACCACGGCCGAGCCGACGCGGGCAGCCCCTCCGCCACGCCCGGAGGCCCCCACCTCCCTGGGACCGGTCGGCAACTCCTGCCCGCTGTCGCGGCCCGAGCCGCGGAGCGCGCGCCGGAGACACCGTTCAGGAGTTCCCGACCTGAGCACCCGGGGGCACCGGCGGCGAGCGGTGGGGAGACGCCCAGGGTGGGAGGCGGGGGTCGCTGCCCAGCACCACCAGGCGGAGGCGCGGGTCGACGCCCAGCACCACCAGGCGGACGCGGGCGTCAGCGCCCAGCACCACCAGGCGGAGGCGCGGGCGCGGCGGAGGACCCTGCCGCCTCCAGCCCGGCGTCGACGGTCCGGTGCCGGTTGCGCTACGCGGCGGTCGGCTCGTCCTGCACGCTGCACGTGGGGAGGGGCTGGGCCGCCGCGGAGTGACAGCGAGCAGGAGTTGCCGACCACGCGCGGAGGACGCGCTGCGGGCCGGGACGAGGGCGGCGCCCTGCACGGACTCCGGGGCCGTCGCGAGCGACGGCACCGCGCGTGCAGGCCGCAGGCTCGGACTCCGGGGCGCGTCCCAGGCCAGGACGCGGCGCGGGCGCAGACCTGGACGGAGAGAGGGCCCCGACAGCACGCGCTGTCGGGGCCCTCTCGGCGTGCCGGGCGCCTAGGCGCCGAGCAGCTGCTCCGCCAGGTAGCCGCGGAGGGCCGAGAGCGGCATGCGCTCCTGGGCCATGGTGTCGCGCTCGCGCACGGTGACCGCGTCGTCGTCGAGGGAGTCGAAGTCGACCGTGACGCAGAACGGCGTGCCGATCTCGTCCTGGCGGCGGTAGCGACGCCCGATCGCGCCGGCGTCGTCGAAGTCGATGTTCCAGTACTTGCGGAGGTCGGCAGCCAGGCCCCGGGCGAGCGGCGACAGCTGCTCGTTGCGGCTCAGGGGCAGCACGGCCACCTTGATGGGCGCCAGGCGGCGGTCGAGCTTCAGGACGGTGCGCTTGTCGACGCCGCCCTTCGCGTTCGGCGCCTCGTCCTCCGTGTAGGCGTCGACGAGGAAGGCCATCAGCGAGCGGGTGAGGCCCGCCGCGGGCTCGATGACGTAGGGCGTCCAGCGCTCGTTCTTCGCCTGGTCGAAGTACGACAAGTCCTTGCCGGAGGCGGCGGCGTGCGTCTTGAGGTCGTAGTCGGTGCGGTTCGCGACGCCCTCGAGCTCGCCGAACTCGCCGCCCGCGAAGCGGAACCGGTACTCGATGTCGACGGTGCGCTTCGAGTAGTGCGACAGCTTCTCGGCCGCGTGCTCGTAGAGGCGGAGGTTGTCGGGGTCGATGCCGAGGTCGACGTACCACTGGAAGCGCTGGTCGATCCAGTACTGGTGCCACTCTTCGTCGGTGCCGGGCTCGACGAAGAACTCCATCTCCATCTGCTCGAACTCGCGGGTGCGGAAGATGAAGTTGCCGGGCGTGATCTCGTTGCGGAAGCTCTTGCCGATCTGGCCGATGCCGAACGGGGGCTTGATGCGCGACGACTGCAGGATGTTGTCGAAGTTGGTGAAGATGCCCTGGGCCGTCTCGGGGCGCAGGTACGCCATGCCCTGCTCGTTGTCGACCGGGCCGAGGAAGGTCTTCAGCAGGCCGGAGAAGTTCTGCGGCTCCGTCCACGAGCCGGGCTGGCCGGTCTCGGGGTCGCGCACGTCGGCGAGGCCGTTCTCCGGCGGGTGGCCGTGCTTGGCCTCGTACGCCTCGAGCAGGTGGTCGGCGCGGTAGCGCTTGTGGGTGTGCAGCGACTCGACCAGCGGGTCGCTGAAGACCTCGACGTGGCCGGAGGCCTCCCACACCTGACGGGGCAGGATGACCGCCGAGTCGAGCCCGACCACGTCGTCGCGGCCCTGCACCATGGTCTGCCACCACTGGCGCTTGATGTTCTCCTTCAGGGCCACGCCGAGGGGGCCGTAGTCCCACGCCGACCGCGATCCGCCGTAGATCTCTCCCGACTGGAAGACGAACCCTCGGCGCTTGGCCAGGGCGATGACGGAATCGAGACGGTTGGGTGCTGCCACGTGTGATGCTCCAGAGAGTCAGGCCGAGCTGGGTGCCCGGTGGGTCGAGGTACCCGGCAACTCTAGCCGCCGAGGTCGCCACGCCAGGGCCGGGGTCCGGGCCGGCGTCACGTCCGGGGCCCCGGCCGGCGTCAGGGCCGGAGGCCCGGCGTCACGTCCGGAGGGCCCGCACGACGGCCTCGACGTCGTCGCCGTCGTTCCAGAGGTGGAAGGCCACGCGCGCCCGCCCCGCACGGCCCGAGACGGTCAGGCCCGCCGCGGTCATCGCCGCGACGTCGCGGGCCTCCGCGTCGGGCCAGGTGACGATCGCCTGCCCCTGCTCGGCGATGCCGAGGCGTCGGCACAGCTCGTCACCGAGCCCGCTGGCGTGGGCCCAGGCCTCCGCGACGTCGAGCCGGGAGAAGGCGTCGAGGGCGGGCAGGGCGCCGGCCCACGCCTGCCAGGCCGGCGACACGTCGAACGCCCGGGCGTCCGTCGCGAGGTGCATCTCCGGCCCGTAGCAGGACGACCACACGGACTCCCCCGCGTACCACCCGGCCTGGACGGGCCGGAGCTCGGCGAGGGCCCGCGCCGAGAACGTCGCGAGGGCCGCGCCGCGCGGGCTGCAGAGCCACTTGTAGGCGTGGCAGACCGTCACGTCGACGGTCGCGGCGTCGACCGGCAGCACGCCGGCGGCCTGGGTCAGGTCGCAGACGGTGAGGCTGCCGTGCCGGGCCGCCGCCGCCACCACCGCGGCGTGGTCGGCGACCTCCCCCGTGGCCGACTGCACGGCCGACCAGGCCACCACGGCGGTGCGCTCCCCCACGCTCTCCGCGAGCTCGGCCAGCGGCACGCTCCTCACCGTGACGCCCCGGTGCGCCTGCGCCACGAACGGGAACACCATCGAGCTGAAGTCGCCGTCGACGCAGAGCACCTCGGCGCCGTCGGGGACGGCCGCGGCGACCACCGACACCATCACCGACGTCTGGGAGCCGATCGCGACGGCCGACGTCGGGACGCCGACCGACCGGGCCCACGCGGCCCGCGACTCCTCGACGATCGCCCCGTAGTCGACGGGCGACCGGCGCCCCGTCCGCCAGGCCTCCTGGTCACGCTGCTGCGCCTCCAGCGTCGCGGCCAGCGGCAGCCCCATGGTGCAGGCCGCGAGGTAGCCGGTGCCGCGGGCGAACTGCCCCGCGAGGTCCGCGACGGAGAGCGGGGCGCCGGTCGGGGCCGGGAGGGTGCGGGCGGGTGCGGTCATGCCTCCAGGGTGACGACCCGCCTCCGTCACGACAACCGCCAGCTCTGCTCGTCATCCATAACCCGGGGTTATGGTCGAACCATGAGCGACGACGTCGACCTGCAGACCCTCCGGGTCGTGAGGGCCCTGGCCGAGACGGGCACCATCACCGCGGCGGCCGCCCGCCTGGGCTACAGCCAGCCCGCCGTCAGCCAGCACCTGCGACGCGCGGAGGCGCGGGTCGGCCACCCGCTCGTCCTGCGGTCGGGCCGCGGGGTCGCCCTCACCGAGGCCGGCCGACGTCTCGCCGAGCACGCCGTGCACGTGCAGGCCGCGCTCGACGCCGCGCGGCAGGAGCTCGACCACCTGGGCGGGGCGACGTCCGGCCGGGTCCGCCTGGCGGGCTTCCCCAGCGCCTCCTCGACCCTCGTGCCCGAGGTCCTCTCCGCCCTGCACCGGAGCCGCCCCGGGCTGCGGGTGGACTACGTCGAGGCCGAGCCGCCGGAGGCGCTGGCCCTGGTCAGGGACGGCCTCGCCGACGTGGCCCTGGTCTTCGGGCACGCCGGGGCGGGCGCGCCCTCGCCGGCCCCGCTGCCGGACTCCCTGCGGGAGCACCCCGCGTTCGTCGACGAGACCGTGCTCGTGGTGCCGCGCGCGCACGGGTTCCAGCCCGGCGACGACTTCGCCTCGCTCGCGGCGGAGCGCTGGATCGGCGGGTGCCCGCGCTGTCGGGGTCACCTGCTCGCGTCGTGCGCGTCGGCGGGCTTCGAGCCCGAGATCGTGCTCGAGACCGACAACGCCCTCGCGGTGCTCGGGCTCGTCGCGTCGGGGCTCGGCGTCGCCCTCCTGCCGGGGCTCTCGTTGCAGGCCGCGGCGGTGTCGGACGGCGTGCGGGTCGTGCCGCTGCCCCGCGGGATGGCCCGCGTCATCTCCGTGGTCCACCGACGCGGGGCCCGACGGGTGCCGAGCGTGCGGCTGCTGGCCGAGGCCCTGCACGCGGTCGATCCCGCGGTGCACGGGCTCCGGGGCGTCGTGGGGCCCGAGGCCGCTCCGGCCCCCGCCTCCCGCGTCGGCGTCGGGGGGCCCGGCTAGGCTGGCGATCCGCCCGCCGTGCCGCCCGCCCGGCCTCCCGCCCGAGAGGTGCCTGCCCCGTGTCGAGAAGAACCCTCGCCTCCGCCGCCCTGCTCTCCGCGGCCCTCCTGGGGCTGACCGGGTGCTACGCCGACCTCGACACCCTGCGCCCCGCCGACGGCTCGTCCGGGGCGTCGGGGTCCGACCCCGGGCAGGGCTCCTCCGGCGTCCCGCAGCCCCAGGTGACCGGGGCGCCCGGCACCGGTGGCGGCTCGGCCGCCGACGACCTCGTGCCCGGCGGCGCGCTGCTGAACCAGGTCAACTACAAGGACCTCACGATCTACGTCTACGGCGTCGGTGAGCTCACGACCACCGAACCGTCGATCTTCGCGCGGCCGGACGGCACCGACCCCTACCCGGCCGGCACGACGGTCGAGGCGACCGTCTACGTGCTGTCGAACGCCTCGCAGCGCCGGCTCGACCTCACCGACCTCTCGGCCGACTACTCGTCGTACGGCAACGACCTCGCCCAGCAGGACACCTTCGCCGGGCAGGACCTCATCACGAGCCAGGGCTGGTCGACCGAGCTGGCGACGCAGTTCCCCGCCGACGCGACGTCGTGGTACCTGCTGCCCGGCGAGCAGGTCGTGTTCGGCAACGCCTGGTTCCACCGTCAGGCCGACGGGCCGTTGACGCTGCAGTTCCTCTGGCCCGCCGAGCGCATCTTCCTCGGGGCCAACGTCCAGTTCTGAGGCTCAGGCGCCATGGCCGGGAGCGTCGACGGCCCCGCCGAACCGGCGCGCCCGACGGGCGTAGGTGGTGACGGCTCCCCAGAGGTCCTCGCGGGTGAAGTCGGGCCAGAGCGTGTCGAGGAAGACCATCTCGGCGTAGGCCGACTGCCACAGCAGGAAGTTGCTCGTCCGCTGCTCGCCCGAGCTGCGGACGAAGAGGTCGACGTCAGGGAGGTCGGCCGTGTAGAGGTGCTTCTGGATCAGCTTCTCGCTGACCCCCGACGGCTTGATGCGCCCGGCCGCGACCCCCTCGGCGATCTCGCGGACGGCGTCGGCGATCTCGGTGCGGCCGCCGTAGTTGACGCACATCGTGAGGGTCAGCACGTCGTTGTCGCGCGTGAGCTGCTCGGCGAACTGCAGCTCCTTGATGACGGAGCCCCACAGCCGCGGCTTCCGGCCCGCCCAGCGCACCCGGACGCCCCAGGCGTTGAGCTGGTCGCGTCGACGGTGCAGCACCTCGCGGTTGAAGCCCATCAGGAAGCGCACCTCGTCGGGCGAGCGCTTCCAGTTCTCGGTCGAGAAGGCGTAGACGCTGAGGTGCTTGACGCCCAGCTGGATCGCGCCCGCGACGACGTCGAGCAGGCTCGCCTCGCCGGCCTTGTGGCCCTCCACCCTCGTCAGGCCGCGACCGTTGGCCCACCTTCCGTTGCCGTCCATCACGATGGCGACGTGCTCGGGCACGGCCGCGGCGGGCAGCTCGGGCGGGTAGAGGCCCGTCCAGTCGAGGGGGCGGAAGTCGACGGCGTCGCGGTGGGTCTTCTTCACGGGGTCCCTCCGGGGGCGTGCAGGGTCGGGGTGGTCGGATGGACCGCGGGCACGGGCACGGGCACGACGGTGGCCGCGAGTGCTGCCGCCTCGGCCGCGGCCGTCGCGCGGACGCCGGGCGAGAGCTGCGGTCGCCCCGGCTCGCGGTCGAGGTGCTGCATCGACCGGAGGCCACGCTCGAGGTGCCACTGCGTGTAGGCCGCGACGACGCCACTGGCCTGGTTGCGCGTCGCCTCGCTCGCCGCCTCCGCGGTGGCCCAGTCGCCGGTGAGCAGTGCGGCGAGGAGGCCGAGCGCCTCGCGCGACAGGCGAGGAGCCCCGGGAGGCGCGTGCGAGTCCGCGACGACACCGCCCAGCTGGACGACGAACGCCGAGTGCGGCCCGGGTGCACCCGTGACGGCGCAGTCCCCGAAGCTGGGTGACCACCCGGCGACGCTGAGGGCCCGGAGGAGGTACGAGTCGAGCGTCAGCTGCGGCGCGTGCTCGTGCCGCGAGAGCGACCGCAGCGCCCCCACCAGCAGGAGGTACTGCTGGAGGCCGGCCTCCGCCTCCGTCAGCTTGTCGGCCGTCTCGA
The DNA here is from genome assembly GCF_014217665.1 of Frigoribacterium sp. NBH87. Classification (NCBI taxonomy): domain Bacteria; kingdom Bacillati; phylum Actinomycetota; class Actinomycetes; order Micrococcales; family Microbacteriaceae; genus Frigoribacterium; species Frigoribacterium sp. NBH87. The sequence continues at coordinate 105,784 of NZ_CP043650.1, read as the reverse complement.
CCATGACGCTGCCGGCGGTGTAGCTGGCGTAGTCGCTCGCGATGAGGGCGCCGTACGAGCCGAGGGACTCCGCCTGCTGAACGATGTCGAGCGAGCGGCCCTCGTAGAGCTGCAGGTCGGCGACCATCATCGGCTCGAGGCGGGCCCCGAACTTCGACGCGGTGCGACGGACGCCCTTGGCGACGGCTCGGATCTTGCCGTGCTGGCGGCTGAGCATGGTGACGATGCGGTCGGCCTCACCCAGCTTGTGGGTGCGCAGCACGACGCATTCATCACGGTAGACGGGCACCGACCCATGATCCCACGCGTGGTACAAACGTCGGATGCACGCCACGGCCTTCGCCATCCCCCTCTGGGCTGATCTCCTGGCCGTCGGCGTGGGGAGCCTCCAGGGCGCGATGTTCGCCTCCGAGTTCAAGGACCGCCGCCTCGACCTGCTCGGCGTCGCCATCATCGGCATCGCGACCGGGCTCGGCGGCGGCATCCTCCGCGACGTCCTGCTCGGGCAGGTGCCGCGCATGATGGCGAGCAACTGGTACCTGCTGGTCGCGGTCGCCGCCGCGCTCGTCGGAATGGCGCTGCAGCGCCTCTTCCACCGGCTCGCCAGCGTCATCACGGCCCTCGACGCCCTGACGATCGGGCTCTTCGGCGCGATCGGCTCGACGAAGGCGCTGTCGCTCGGGCTGCCGGAGATCCCGGCGATCTTCGTGGGGGTGATCTCCGCCGTGGGCGGTTCGGTGCTCCGCGACGTCCTCATGAACCTCACGATCGCGATGATGCACGTGGGGTCGCTCTACGCCGTCGCGGCCGCGGGCGGCACCGTGGTGCTCGTCAGCCTCGTCTCCCTCGGCGTGCCCGCGGCGGCCGCCGCCGTGATCGGCACGTCAGTGACGCTGGTGATCCGGCTGCTGGCCGTGCGCTTCGGCTGGACGCTGCCCGAGCAACGCTCGCTCAGCCGCCTGCCCCGCTGGCGCCGGCCCCGCTGAGCCGGCCCGCGCCTCCTCGCGGTCGCGGGCCGCTGCCCCCGCTCGCGCCGGGCCCCCGCTCGCCGGGCCCCCGCGACAGCCCGGTCGGCAACTCCTGCCCCGTGGCGCGCCAGCGGCTCCAGCGTCGCTCTGGACGACGGTGTGCAGGAGTTGCCGACCGGGGGGGATGCGCGTGACGAGCCGACGAGGCCGGCCAGAAGCCGAGGCTGCGGCTGCGGCTGCAGCTACGGCCACGGCAGAGGCCACCGCCTCGAGCCACGGCCACGGCAGAGGCCACGGGCTCGAGCCCCGGCCACGAGGGCTAGACGGCGGCGAGCTCGCGCGTCTCCGACGTCTGGCGGATGGCCCGGTTGACGGCCGAGACGATCGCCTTGAGCGACGCGGTGGAGCTGTCGGCGTCGATCCCGACGCCCCAGAGGCGCGTGCCGTCGACGTCGAGGTCGACGTACGCCGCGGCCTGCGCGTCGCCGCTCGCGCTGAGCGTGTGCTCGACGAAGTCGTACAGCTTCACCGAGACGCCCTGCTCGCTGAGCACGGAGAGGAACGCCGCGATCGGACCGGTGCCGCGACCCGTCGTCAGCTGACGCTCGTCGCCGACGCGCAGCTCGACGTCGAGGCTGGTCTCGCCGCTCATGTCGCTCGACGTGCCCGTGCGGGTCAGCTCGAAGCGGCCCCACTTCTCGTCGGCGTCGTCGGCGGGCAGGTACTCGTCCTGGAAGATCGACCAGATGTGCGCGCTCGTCATCTCGCCGCCCTCGGCGTCGGTGCGCGACTGCACGACGCCGCTGAACTCGATCTGCAGCTTGCGGGGCAGGTCGATCGCGTGGTCGGCCTTGAGCAGGTAGGCCACGCCGCCCTTGCCGGACTGCGAGTTGACGCGGATGACGGCCTCGTAGCTGCGGCCGAGGTCCTTCGGGTCGACCGGCAGGTAGGGCACGGCCCACTCGAGCTGGTCGACGTCGACGCCCCGCTCGGCGGCGGTCGCGGCCATCGCCTCGAAGCCCTTCTTGATGGCGTCCTGGTGCGAGCCGGAGAAGGCCGTGTAGACCAGGTCACCCGCCCAGGGGCTGCGCTCGTGGACGGGCAGCTGGTTGCAGTGCTCCGCGGTGCGCTTGACCATGTCGAGGTCGCTGAAGTCGATCTGCGGGTCGATGCCCTGCGTGAACAGGTTGATGCCCAGGGCGACGAGGTCGACGTTGCCCGTCCGCTCGCCGTTGCCGAAGAGGCAGCCCTCGATGCGGTCGGCGCCGGCCAGGTAGCCCAGCTCGGCGGCGGCGATGCCGGTGCCGCGGTCGTTGTGGGGGTGCAGCGACAGGATGACGCTGTCGCGACGCGCCAGGTTGCGGTGCATCCACTCGATCGAGTCGGCGTACACGTTCGGCGTCGCCATCTCGACGGTGGCCGGCAGGTTGATGATCACGGGGCGGTCAGGAGTCGCGTCGAAGGCCTCGATCACCTGGTTGCAGATGTCGCGCGCGAACTCCAGCTCGGTGCCGGTGTAGCTCTCGGGCGAGTACTCGTAGAACACGGTCGTCTCGGGGATCGTCGCCTCGTGCTCGCGGCAGAGCCGGACGCCCTCCAGGGCGATGTCGACGATGCCCTGGCGGTCGGTGCGGAAGACGACGTCACGCTGGAGGACGCTCGTGCTGTTGTACAGGTGGACGATCGCCTGCTTCGCCCCCGCGATCGACTCGTACGTGCGTGCGATGAGGTGCTCTCGCGCCTGCGTCAGCACCTGGATCGTCACGTCGTCGGGGATGGCGCCCTCGTCGATGAGGCTGCGGACGAAGTCGAAGTCGGTCTGCGAGGCGCTCGGGAAGCCGACCTCGATCTCCTTGTAGCCCATGCCGACCAGCAGGTCGAACATGATGCGCTTGCGCTCGGGGCTCATCGGGTCGATCAGCGCCTGGTTGCCGTCGCGGAGGTCGACGGCGCACCAGCGCGGGGCCTGCTCGATCCGCTTGGCGGGCCACGTCCTGTCGGGCAGGTCGACGACGATCTGCTCGTGGAACGGGCGGTACTTGTGGATCGGCATGGCCGAGGGCTGCTGTGCGTTCTTCATGGTCTCAGGTCTCTCTCGCCCCGCGAGGGGCTGTCTTCGCGTGTGGGTCGGCCGACGGCGAACTCCGCGACGAGGGAGGCCAGGGTCAGGACTCGTCGCGGCGGCGAAGGAGGAGGAGCACACAGGTGAGCACGTGCCGAGGCTAGCACCGACCCCGACGGCCCGCAGGACCGTGACGACGCAGGCGCCCGCCTACTCCGCCAGCCCGTGCTCGTACGCGTAGACGACCAGCTGCACCCGGTCGCGCAGCGACAGCTTCGACAGCACGCGGCTGATGTGCGTCTTGACCGTGGCCTCGCTGAGGTACTCCCGCCCGGCGATCTCGGAGTTGCTGAGCCCGCGGGCGGCGAGGTCGAAGATGTCGCGCTCGCGCGTGGTGAGCGTGCCGAACGCGACGGGCACCGCGGCGGCCCGCGCCGACCGCCCGTCGAAGTGCTCGAAGAGCTCGCGGGTGGCGGAGGCGGCGATGACGGCGTTGCCGGCGTGCACGGTCCGGATCGCCGCGAGCAGGAACTCGGGGTCGGCGTCCTTGAGGACGAACCCGCTGGCCCCGCCTCGGATGGCCCGGGTCGCGGCCTCGTCGAGGTCGAAGGTCGTGAGCACGATGACGCGTGGCGGCTTGCGGGAGGCGGCCTGCGCCTGGGCGAGGACGGCCGTCGTCGCGGCGATGCCGTCCATGACGGGCATGCGGATGTCCATCAGCACCACGTCGGGGCGGGTCGCCGCGACCATGGCGACGCCCTCCTCCCCGTTGCTGGCCTCGCCGACGAACTCGAGGTCGGGCTGCGAGCTGACGAGCATCTTGATGCCGGCCCGGAAGAGGGCCTGGTCGTCGACGAGCGCGACTCGGACGGCGGTGGCGGGCGTGGTGGGGCTCATCGGCGGATTCCTACTTCTTGGGTGAGGGCGAGGGTGGGCACGACGGCGTGCACGACGAAGCGGCCGTCGGCGTCCTGCGTGGTCAGCGAGCCCCCGGCGAGGGTCGCGCGCTCGCGCATCCCGTCGAGGCCGTGCCCGCCGCCGCGGCGGTCGTCTCCGCCGGGGCGGGTGTCGACGGGCTGGGTGGCGGGCCGGACGACGTTCGTGACGACCAGGTGGAGGGCCTCGTAGCGCCAGTCGAAGAGGAGGTCGACGGGCGCGCCCGCGGCGCCGTGGCGCAGCACGTTCGTCAGCGACTCCTGCACGATCCGGAAGACCGCGAGCTGCCGGTTGGTGCCCAGCACCTGCGCCTCGCCCTGCACCCGGTGCTCGATGACCAGGCCGGAGGCGCGCATCTGCTCCAGCAGCCGGTCGAGGTCGCCGAGGGCCGGCTGGGGCGCCTCCCCCTGGCTGTGGCGGAGCTGCCCGAGCAGCACGCGGACGTCGCCCAGCGCCTCCCGGGCCGTGGTCGCGATGGTGACGAGGGCGTCGTCGACCGACCCGGCGTCGACCCTTGCCGCGTACCGCGCGCCGTCGGCCTGGGCGATGACGACGGCCAGGGAGTGCGCGACGACGTCGTGCATGTCGCGGGCGATGCGGTTGCGCTCCTGCTCGACCGCCACGTCGCGCTCGGCCCGGGCGGCCTCCCGCTCGATGCGGGCGACCTCGCCCTCCGCCCGGGCCGTCTCGCGCTCGGCGATGAGCTGCGCCTCACGGCTGAGGCGCTCGGACGACCGTGCCCGCGCCAGCAGGCCGCCCGCCCACGGCAGGCCGAGGAGGGCGAGGAAACCGAGGAAGGTGATGCCCAGCTGGAGCAGGATCCGCACGACGTCCTGCAGGCCGTAGACCGTGTAGTCGATGCCGAAGAGCGTGGTCTGCACGCTCGTCACGTAGAAGGTGCCCACGGCGGCCCCGACGACCGTGGAGACGAGCCCCGCCCACTTCGTCGCCTCGGTGCCGTAGGCGGCGACCGTGTAGAGCACCGCGCAGATCGCCAGGTTGCTCACGCCGGGGCTGGTCTGCGAGAGCATCTCGCCGATCGCCACCACCCAGGCGAGCGCGAGCGACGGGCCCGGGGCGAGCCGCCGGACGGCGAGAGTCGCCGTCATGCCCGCGATCACCAGCCCGGCCGCCGTGCCTCCCGCGCTGAGCCCCAGCGCGACGACCCCGAGGACGACCGCGGCCGACACGTCGACGACCACCTGGTACGGGGCGAGTCGTCGGAAGATCACCGCACCACCGTACGGCCCGCGACCCCGCCCGACGACACCGACGGCACCCCGGACGACGAGAGGACGACGGGGATCATCCTGTGGAGGGACACCGCCCTGGTCAGAAGCCGAGGCGGCCGAGCAGCTTCGGGTCGCGCTGCCAGTCCTTCGCGACCTTGACCCGGATCGACAGGAAGACCTGCTTGCCGACGAGCGGCTCGATCTGTGCGCGGGCGCGGGCGCCGACCTCACGGAGGCGAGCGCCGCCTCCCCCGATGACGATGCCCTTCTGGCTGTCGCGCTCGACGAAGAGGTTCGCGTAGATCTCGAGCAGGTCGCGGTCGTCGCGCTCGATCATGTCGTCGATCGTGACGGCCAGCGAGTGGGGCAGCTCGTCCTCCACGCCCTCGAGGGCGGCCTCGCGGATGAACTCGGCGATCCTGTCCTGCACGACCTCCTCCGTGACGGCGTCGGCCGGGTAGAGCGGCTGCGAGACCGGCATCAGCTTGATCAGCTCGGTGGTGAGCACGTCGAGCTGCACGCCCTCGACGGCGGAGAGCGGGATGATCGCCTCCCAGTCGCGCAGCTTGCTCACGGCGAGCAGCTGCTCCGCCACGGCGGGCCGCGAGATCGTGTCGGTCTTCGTCACGATGGCGACCTTCTTCGCCCGGGGGAAGGCGTCGAGCTGCTCGTTGATGAACTTGTCGCCGGGGCCGATCTTCTCGTCGGCCGGCACGCAGAAGCCGATGACGTCGACGTCGCCGAGCGTCGTCTGGACGACGCTGTTGAGGCGTTCGCCGAGGAGGGTGCGGGGGCGGTGCATGCCCGGGGTGTCGACGACGACGAGCTGACCGACCTCGCGGTGGACGATGCCGCGGATGGCGCGGCGCGTCGTCTGCGGCTTCGACGACGTGATCGCCACCTTCTCGCCGACGAGGGCGTTCGTCAGCGTGGACTTGCCGACGTTCGGGCGGCCGACGAACGAGACGAAGCCCGCGCGGTAGGTGGACCCCGCCGGAGGCGCGGCGGAGGTGCGGTCGGCGTCGTCGGTGTTCGTCATGGTGCTTCTCTCGTCGTGGCGGGTGCGGGGTCGGCCTCGGCGGCCGTCAGGTCGGGACTGCGCTCGACGAGCACGGTCTGGAGGTCGTGCCGGCGGCCCTCGGTCCGGTCGGCGGTCAGCACGAGACCGGACACGGTCACGACCGAGCCCTTCTCGGGCAGCCTGCCGAGGGCCTTGGTGAGGAGGCCGCCGACGGAGTCGACGTCGTCGTCGTCGAGCTCGAGGCCGAACAGGTCGCCGAGCTCGTCGACGGGCATGCGCGCGCTGACGCGGAAGACCCCGGGGCTGACCTCACGGTGGGCGGCGACCGTGCGGTCGTACTCGTCGCTGATGTCTCCGACGAGCTCCTCGATGAGGTCCTCCAGGGTGACGAGCCCGGCGATGCCGCCGTACTCGTCGACGACCATCGCGAGGTGGTTCTTGTCGACCTGCATCTGGCGGAGGGTGTCGTCGGCCTTCTTCGACTCGGGGACGAAGAGGGCGGGGCGGGCGAGCGCCACGACCGGCGCCGAGTCGTCGCCGACGTGCTCGTGCAGGCGCCGGGCGAGGTCACGGAGGTAGACCACCCCGACGACGTCGTCGCTGTCGCGGCCGACGACCGGCACGCGGGACACGCCCCGGCCGAGGAAGAGGCTCATGGCCGAGCCGACGGTCGCCGTCGCCTCGACGGTCACCATGTCGGTGCGGGGCACCATGACCTCGCGGACGACGGTGTCGCTGAACTCGAAGATCGAGTGGATGAGCTCCCGGTCGTCCTCCTCGAGCACGTCGAGCTCGGTGGCCTCGTCGACCATGCTGAGCAGCTGTTCCTCCGACGAGAAGGACGCGGTGCGCGGCCGCCCCGGGGTGACCCGGTTGCCGACGGCGACCAGGGCGTCGGCCAGGGGGCCGAGCACGAGCCGCAGGGCCCGGACTAGCCCGGCCGTGACGACCACGAGCCCGCGGGCGTGGGCACGGCCGACGCTGCGGGGGCTCGAGCCCACCAGCACGAACGACACGACGGTCATGATGAGCGCCGACAGCAGCAGGGCCAGCCACCACTGGTCGACGGCCGTCGCGAACGAGAGCGTGACGAGCACGGCCGCCGACGTCTCGGCGACGATGCGCATGAAGTTGACGGCGTTGACGTGGGCGCCGACGTCGTCGGCGACGGCGAGCAGGGCCGACCGGCTGCGCGGGGAGGCCTCGGCCTCCTCGTGCAGGTCGCCCCGGCTGAGGACGCCCAGGGCCGAGTCGACGGCCGCGAGCAGCCCTCCGAGGACGACGAGCACGACGGCCACGATGACGAACACGGTGACCATCACGGCGTCACCGTCTCTCGTCGGCGGCCGCGAAGGCGGCCAGGATCTCGCGCTGCAGCCCGAACATCTCGCGCTCCTCCTCCGGCTCGGCGTGGTCGAAGCCGAGCAGGTGCAGGACGCCGTGGCAGGTGAGCAGCAGCATCTCGTCGAGGGGCGAGTGGCCTGCCGTCGCCGCCTGCGAGACCGCGACCTGCGGGCAGACCACGATGTCGCCGAGCAGACCGGCCGGGGTGGGGTCGTCTTCCGTGCCGGGGCGCAGCTCGTCCATGGGGAAGCTGAGCACGTCGGTCGGGCCCGGCTCGTCCATCCACTGGACGTGCAGCTGCTCCATGGCGGCCTCGTCGACGAGCACGATCGCCAGCTCGGCCTCGGGGTGCACGTGCATCTGGTCGAGGGCGAAGGTCGCGAGCCGCTGCAGCGCGGCCTCGTCGACCTCGATGCTCGACTCGTTGTTGACCTCGATGCTCATCGGCTGCCTCCCGTCGACCGCGACGCCCCGTCGGCGGACGAGGGCCGCGCGGCCGCCGCCTGCTCTTCTCGGTGGGCGCGCTGCGCCTGCCGCTCGGCGTCGTACGTCGTGTAGGCGTCGACGATCCGGCCGACGAGGGTGTGCCGGACGACGTCGTCGCTCGTCAGGCGGGCGAAGTGGATGTCGTCGATGCCGTCGAGCACGCGGGTCACGAGCTGGAGCCCGCTCGCGCCGGTCGGCAGGTCGATCTGGGTGACGTCGCCCGTCACGACCATGCGGGAGCCGAAGCCGAGCCGGGTGAGGAACATCTTCATCTGCTCGGGCGTCGTGTTCTGCGCCTCGTCGAGCACGACGAAGGCGTCGTTCAGCGTCCGGCCGCGCATGTAGGCGAGCGGGGCGACCTCGACGGTGCCGGCCGCGAGCAGCTTGGGCACGATCTCCGGGTCCATCATCTCGTTGAGCGCGTCGTACAGCGGGCGGAGGTACGGGTCGATCTTGTCGGTGAGGGTGCCGGGGAGGAAGCCCAGGCGCTCCCCCGCCTCGACGGCGGGGCGCGTGAGGATGATGCGCTGCACCTCGCGCCGCTGCAGGGCCTGGACCGCCTTCGCCATGGCGAGGTAGGTCTTGCCGGTGCCCGCGGGGCCGATGCCGAACGTGATGGTGTGCTGGTCGATCGCCTCGACGTAGCGGGCCTGGCCGAGCGTCTTCGCCCGGACGGACTTGCCGCGGCTCGAGACGATCGGCTGGCCGAAGACGTCCGCGGGCGCGGCCTGCCCGGAGTCGAGCAGCTTCGCGCTGGTCTCGACCTCGGCCGGGACGAGGTCGTGACCGTTGCGCACCAGCGAGACGAGCTCGTCGACGAGCCCCCGGGCCCGGGCGACCGACGCCGCCGGCCCCTCGAGTCCGACCTCGTTGCCCCGCACGAGCACGCGGACGTCGGGGTACTGCTTCTCGACGGTCTTGAGGAGCCGGTCGTGGGGACCGAGCAGCTGGACCATCGCGACGCCGTCGACGGTGATGTCGACCCGGGTCGCGCCCTCGGCGCGGGCGTCGGAGCCGGTGGACGGAGTGTCGCTAGTGGGCAAGGGTGCCTTCCTGGAGGAGTCCCCCGAGCACGTGGGCGTGCACGTGGAACACGGTCTGGCCGGCCGAGGGGCCGGTGTTGAAGACGAGCCGGAACTCGCCGCGGCCGACCGAGAGGTCGGTGCCGTCGTCGGAGCGGAAGACGGCCGGGTCGGCCGACAGGGCCGAGGCCGTCGCCACGATCTCGGCGAGCAGCGCGGGGTCGCCCGCGGCCAGCTCGGCGACGTCGTGCCACCGCTCGGTCTTGGGGACGACGAGCAGATGGACGGGAGCCTTGGGCTCGACGTCGCGGAACGCGATGACCCGCTCGTTCTCGAAGACGATGTCGGCCGGGATCTCGCGCGCGACGATGCGGCTGAAGACGGACGGCTGGTCGGAGCCGCCGGGGGCCTGGCTGGTCTGGTCGTCGGACATGCCGCTCATCGTACCGGCGGCCGGTGACACCGGCCCGACGTCGACGACGGGGCCGCCTACCAGCGACCGAGCCGCACGCTGAGGACGGCCAGGGCCGCCGGGCCCGCCGTCGAGGTCCGCAGCACGCTGTCGCCGAGCCTCGCGAGCGTGGCGCCCGCGTCGACGAAGAGGGCGAGCTCGGCGGGCGAGACGCCGCCCTCGGGGCCGACCACCACCGTGACGACCGAGCCCGCGCCTCCCTCGGGCGGGAGGTCGACCGCGGAGAGCGCGAGGTCGGCCGTCGGCTCCAGCACGAGCACCGGGCCGAGCACCGTGCGGGCCGCGAGCTGCTTCGTCGTCGCGAGGTCGAGCACCTCGGGCGCCCAGGGCCGGATCGCCTGCTTCGTCGCCTCGCGGGTGATCGCCCGCCAGCGGCTCGTGCCCTTCGCGACCTTGGCGCCCTCCCAGCGCGACACCGACCGCGACGCCGACCAGGGGACGACCTCGTCGACGCCGAGCTCCGTCGCGGCCTGGACGGCCAGCTCGTCGCGGTCGCCCTTGGCGAGGGCCTGGGCCAGCGCGATCCGGACCCCGGGCCGGGGATGCGCGGTGACGGTCGCCGCCATCAGCGACAGCCGGTCGCCGGTCGCCTCGGTCACCTCGCCGCGCACGACCGTGCCGCGGCCGTCGCCGAGCGTGAGCTGCTCGCCGACCCGCACCCGGCTGACGGTGACGGCGTGCCGTGCCTCGGCGCCGGTGACCGTGACGGTCGAGCCGGCCACCGCCTCCGTCAGGTCGTCGACCAGGTAGAAGTGCGCCACGATCAGAAGTTGAGGAACCGGTCGCGCAGCTTGCCGAACAGGCCCTGCTGGAACTGCGACAGCTCGGGCGCCTGCTCGCGACGGCCGGCGGCGAACTTCTCGATCAGCTCGCGCTCCTTGTGGCTGAGCTTGGTCGGCGTCACCACCTGCACGCCGATCTTGAGGTCGCCGCGGCCCGTGCCGCGGAGCTTCGTGACCCCGCGGTCGCGGACGGTCAGCACGTCGCCGCTCTGGGTGCCCGGCTTGAGCTCGATCTCCACCGCGCCGTCGAGGCCGTCGAGGGTCGTCTCGGTGCCGAGGATCGCGTCGGACATCTGCACCTCGAGCGTCGCCAGCAGGTCGTCGCCGTTGCGGCTGTACGTCTCGTGGTGGCGGACCTTGACCTCGAGGTAGAGGTCGCCGTTGGGGCCGCCGGCCTGGCCGACCTCGCCCTGCCCGGGCAGCTGGAGGCGGAGGCCGGTGTCGACGCCCGCGGGGATGTCGATGGGGATGGTGCGGCGGGCGCGGACGCGGCCCTGGCCCTGGCAGGTCGGGCACGGGTTCGGGATGACGGTGCCGTAGCCGCGGCAGGTGCCGCAGGGGCTGGAGGTCATGACGTTGCCGAGCAGCGAGCGGACCTGACGCTGGATCTGGCCCGAGCCGTGGCAGATGTCGCAGGTCTGGGGCGAGGTGCCGGGCGCGCAGCAGGACCCGGAGCAGGTCTCGCAGAGAACTGCGGTGTCGACCTCGATGTCGCGCTGCGTGCCGAAGACGATCTCTTCCAGGTCGACCTCGAGGCGGAGCAGGGCGTCCTGGCCGCGCTCGCGACGCGACCTCGGCCCCTGGCGCTGGCCGCCGCCTCCCCCGCCGCCGAAGAAGGCGTCGAAGATGTCGCCGAAGCCCGCGGCGCCGCCGCCCCCGCCGAAGCCGGTCTGGGGGCCGAGGTCGTAGCGCTCCCGCTGCTGGGGGTCGCTGAGGACGTCGTAGGCGTGGGTGACGTCCTTGAACCGCTCGGACGCCTCCGGGCTGGGGTTCACGTCGGGGTGCAGCTCGCGGGCGAGCCGGCGGTACGCCTTCTTGATCTCCTCCGGGGTCGCCGAGCGGTCGACTCCGAGCACGTCGTAATGATCTGCCACTGGTCCTCGTCTGCCTCTGGTGTGCGTCTGCGCTCCGCGGGGGCCGCGGAGCGGATGTCTGGGTGGGATGTCTGCTGGTCGTGTGTCGTGTCTGGGGGTGGAGTCGGTGGTCGGGGCCGCAGGCCGGCGCCGGCCCTCGTCAGCGCTCGGAGAGCAGGGACGAGAGGTAGCGGGCGACCGCCCGGACCGCCGCCATGTTGGTGGAGTAGTCCATGCGCATCGGGCCGAGCACGCCCAGGCGGGCGATCTCGCTGCCCGACGACGAGTAGCCGCTCGCGAGGACGGACGCCTGCGAGAGCCCGAACGACTCGTTCTCGCGGCCGATGCTGGCGGCGACGTCGACGGCGTCGAGCTGCATCTCGCCGAAGAGCCGGAGCAGCGCCACCTGCTCCTCGATGGCCTCGAGGACGGGGTAGAGGTTGCCGCTGAAGTCGTCGCCGATGCGGACGAGGTTCGCCGCGCCCGCCATGACCAGGCGGTCCTGGCGGCCGGTGGCGAGCTGCTCGACGAGGCTCGCCACGAGGAGCCCGACGGTGGCCGCGCGCTCGGGCGGGTGCTGTGCCGGCAGGTCGGCCAGCGCGGTCGCGGCGGCGCTCAGGGCAGCCCCGCCGACGAGGGCGTTGAGCGAGGAGCGCAGCTCGCCGAGGAAGGACTCGTCGACCGGCGCGGGGAGCTCGACGACCCGCTGCTCGACCTGGCCCGTGTCGGTGATGAGCACCGTCATGACCCGGCGCTCGGCGAGGCTGACGAGCTCGACGTGGCGGACGCGGGCCCGCGAGAAGGAGGGGTACTGGACGAGGGCGACCTGGTTCGTCAGCTGGCTGAGCAGGCGGACGGTGCGGCCGAGGACCTCGTCGAGGTCGGTGGAGTCGCCGAGGAAGGTCTCGATCGCCTGGCGCTGCGCGGCGCTGAGCGGGCGGAGGTCGGCGAGCTGGTCGACGAAGAGGCGGTACCCCTTGTCGGTGGGGACGCGGCCGCTCGAGGTGTGCGGGGCCGCGATGAGCTCCTCCTCCTCGAGGAGGGCCATGTCGTTGCGGATCGTCGCGGCGGAGACGCCGAACTGGTGCCGCTCGACGATGGACTTCGAGCCCACGGGCTCGCGGGAGGCGACGTAGTCGTGCACGATGACGCGCAGCACCTCGAGCCCTCGTTCCGAGACCACCGCACACCTCCTCATCGCACCACGGGCCCGGTGCGCCCCGGGGGCGTCGACACGGACCGGCTGGCACTCGCCGTACCAGACTGCCAATGCTACGCCACCGGCCTGGCGGCACCTACTCGCGCCGCGCCTCCCTGTCCTATGCTCGGCGTGACGGACACCGGACCGCGCGGTCCGGTCGACGCCCTCGGGCACCGGCCCCTCCGGGGCGGGAGGCCGTCACCTCCGACCACGACGAACCAGGTGAGCAGATGACCGACACCCCGCCCGCAGAGCCGCACGACCCCTATGCCAAGCAGCCCGGCCAGGGCGGCCCGGCCGGCCAGCCCGGCCCGCCGCCGTACGGCCAGCAGGCATCGGGCCAGCAGGCGCCGCAGGGCGGCCCGCAGCCCTACGGCCAGCAGCAGCCCTGGGGCCAGCAGGCCCCGGGCGGCGGTGCCGGCTACCAGCAGGCCGGCCAGCCCCTCCGCCCCGAGGATGAGAAGCTCTGGTCGACGCTGATCCACGTCGGCGGGATCCTGTTCGGGTTCATCCCGGCGCTCGTCGGCTACCTCGTGCTGAAGGACCGCGGTCCGTTCATCCGGGAGCACACGCGTCAGGCGCTCAACTTCCAGATCACGATGACGATCGCGAGCGTGGTCGGTGCCCTGCTCTGGATCGTGCTCGTCGGCTACCTGATCTCGGCCGCCGTCGCCATCGTCATCCTCGTCTTCAGCATCCTCGCGGCCCTGGCCGCGAACAAGGGCGAGTACTACAAGTACCCGCTGACGATCGAGTTCATCAAGGCGTAGCCCGCCGAGGCGACGGCGTCGCCGCACCCACCGAGGCGCGTCTCCCCCGGGGAGGCGCGCCTCGCGTCACGCCGGGAGCAGCCGGCTGACGACGGCGTCGGCCATCAGGCGCCCGGTGCGCGTCAGCTCGACACGGCCTGCTAGGGCGGCGCGGCCGTCGATCCAGCCGTCCGCGATGAGCCCGGCGACCGCCGCCCGGCCCGTCGCGTCGAGGTCGCTCGTCGGCAGGCCGTCCCGGGTGCGGACGGCGAGCAGCACGCGCTCGACCCGGCGCGTCTCGTCGTCGAGGGTCTCCCGCCCCGCCCCGGGCGACTCCCCCGCGGTCATCCGCTGGGCGTAGGCGGCCGGGTGCTTGACGTTCCACCAGCGGACGCCGCCCACGTGGCTGTGCGCACCGGGCCCGACGCCCCACCAGTCCTGGCCCGTCCAGTACGACAGGTTGTGGCGCGACCGGTGCTCGACGCCCCTCGACCAGTTGCTCACCTCGTACCAGTCGTAGCCGGCCTCGGCCAGGCGGGCGTCGGCCAGCTCGTACATGTCGGCGGCCGTGTCGTCGTCGGGCTGCGCGACCTCGCCGCGACGGATCTGCCGGGCGAGCTTCGTGCCGTCCTCGACGATCAGGGCGTAGGCCGAGAGGTGGTCGGGCTCCTGCGCGAGCGCGACGTCGAGCGACCGCGTCCAGTCGTCGAGGGTCTCGCCCGGCGTGCCGTAGATGAGGTCGAGGCTGACGTCGAGGCCGGCCTCCCGCGCCCAGGCCACGACGAGCGGGATCCGCTCGGGGTCGTGGGTGCGCTCGAGCGTCGCCAGCACGCTCGGCACGGCCGACTGCATGCCGAAGCTGACCCGGGTGAAGCCGGCGGCCGCGAGGGCGCGCAGGTACTCCGCGTCGACGCTGTCCGGGTTGGCCTCCGTCGTGACCTCGGCCCCCGCCTCCAGCCCCCAGGTGTCGACGACGGCGTGCAGCATCGTCGCGAGGTCGGTGTGCGGCAGCATCGTCGGGGTGCCACCGCCGAAGAACACGGTGGAGGCGCGGCGCGGCGGCAGGCCCGCCCGCTCGAGCACACGGCCGGCCTGGGCGACCTCGGCCACCGCCTGCGAGGCGTAGTCGTCTCGACGGGCCCCGCGCAGCTCGTCGCCCGTGTAGGTGTTGAAGTCGCAGTAGCCGCAGCGGACACGGCAGAACGGGACGTGGAGGTAGACGCCGAGGTCGCGGTCGGCGACGCCCTCGACCACGGAGGCGGGCAGGGCTCCGTCGGCGGGGGCCGGGTCGGCGACGGGGAGGGCTCCGGGCACCGTCAGTGGCCCGGACGCACGTCGCGGACCTCGTCGGGACCGTGACGGCGCGACTCCTCGTCGTCCGCCGCGGCCTCGGCGGCGGCCGCGAGGTCGACGTCGTCGACGCTCGGCACGGTCTCGCTCGCGTCGCCGGTCTCGTCGTTCTGGCTCAGGGCCTGGAGGTAGCGCTTCGTGTAGAGGGTCTGCGTGCGCTTCATGAACGGCGACACGAGGCGCCAGCGCCACGTGCTCGGGCGCGAGAAGGCACGGATCGTCAGCCACACCGAGCCGTCGTCGGTCTGGTCGACGATCCAGCTCTCTTCTCCGCTCTCGGGGTGGCCCTCGAGCGTGCCGTAGGCGAAGCCCTTGCGCTTCGGCTCGTCGACGACGTAGACGACCCGCACCGGCGCCTCCACCTGGCGGCCCCAGGCAGAGATGACGAGCGTCGCGGTCGTGCCGGCCGTGAGGAAGGGCGTGCCGTCGGGCGCGTAGCGCGACTCGTCGGGGCGCTCCTCGCTCCAGTGCGCCGGGTCGACCGGCTCGCCCGACTCGTCGAACGTCACCGGCACGTAGCCGGTGTCGTCGGCGGGCGGCACGTCGTCGACGCGCACCGTGATGCCGCTGCGCTCCTGGATCTTCCAGGTCAGGGCGGCGATGCAGGCCGCCTCGAAGCGCGCGTCGCCGTGGCCCACCCGGGTGCGGTACTCGACCGGGGTGAAGCCGACCGGCGGGTACTGCATCAGGTCGGCGGCCTGGGTGGCCCCGACCTCGCCGTAGGTGGTCCGGGTCTCGGTGTGGGTGGCTCGGCGCATGGGGCTACTTCTTGTCCTTCTTCTCCGTGTCGCCGGAGAGGGCGGCGATGAACGCCTCCTGGGGGACCTCCACGCGACCGATGGTCTTCATGCGCTTCTTGCCCTCCTTCTGCTTCTCGAGCAGCTTGCGCTTGCGGGTGATGTCGCCGCCGTAGCACTTGGCGAGGACGTCCTTGCGCATCGCGCGGATGCTCTCGCGCGCGATGATCCGCGCGCCGATCGCGGCCTGGATGGGCACCTCGAACTGCTGGCGCGGGATGAGCTCGCGGAGGCGCCCGGTCATCAGCACGCCGTAGGCGTAGGCCTTGTCGCGGTGGACGATGGCGCTGAAGGCGTCGACCTGCTCGCCCTGCAGCAGGATGTCGACCTTGACCAGGTCGGCCTCCTGCTCGCCGGTGGGCTCGTAGTCGAGGCTCGCGTAGCCGGCCGTCTTCGACTTGAGGCTGTCGAAGAAGTCGAAGACGATCTCGCCGAGCGGCATCGCGTAGCGGATCTCGACGCGGTCCTCGCCGAGGTACTCCATGCCGAGCAGCGACCCGCGGCGCTGCTGGCACAGCTCCATGATCACGCCGACGTAGTCCTTCGGGGCGAGGATGGCGGCCTTCACCATCGGCTCGCGGACGCTGGCGATCTTGCCGCCGGGGAACTCGCTGGGGTTGGTCACGGTGACGGTCTTGCCGTCCTCCGCCGTGACCTCGTAGACCACGCTCGGCGCCGTCGTGATCAGGTCGAGGCCGAACTCGCGCTCGAGCCGCTCGGTGATGATCTCGAGGTGCAGCAGGCCGAGGAACCCGCAGCGGAAGCCGAAGCCGAGGGCCACCGACGTCTCGGGCTCGTAGACCAGCGCCGCGTCGGAGAGCTTCAGCTTGTCGAGCGCCTCCCGGAGGTCGGGGTAGTCGCTGCCGTCGATCGGGTACAGGCCCGAGAACACCATCGGGAGCGGCTCGGTGTAGCCCGGCAGCGCCTCGGTGGCCGGCTTCGCGTGGGTCGTGACGGTGTCGCCGACCTTCGACTGCCGGACGTCCTTCACGCCGGTGATGAGGTACCCGACCTCGCCGACGCTGAGCCCCGCGCTCGGCACCGGCTCCGGCGACGAGACGCCGATCTCGAGGATCTCGTGCGTCGACTTCGTCGACATCATCTGCACCTTCTCGCGAGGGTGCAGCGTGCCGTCGATCATGCGGATGTAGGTGACGACGCCGCGGTAGCTGTCGTAGACCGAGTCGAAGATCATCGCTCGCGGCGGCGCGTCGGCGACGCCGACCGGCGACGGGATGCGGTCGACCACACGGTCGAGGAGCTCCTCGACGCCCATGCCGGTCTTGCCGCTGACGCGGAGGACGTCGGCGGGGTCGCCGCCGATCAGGCTCGCGAGCTCGGCCGCGTACTTGTCGGGGTCGGCCGCGGGCAGGTCGATCTTGTTGAGCACCGGGATGATCTCGAGGTCGTTCTCGAGCGCCAGGTAGAGGTTCGCCAGCGTCTGGGCCTCGATGCCCTGCGCGGCGTCGACGAGGAGGATCGCGCCCTCGCAGGCGGCGAGCGATCGGGAGACCTCGTAGCTGAAGTCGACGTGCCCGGGGGTGTCGATCATGTTCAGCGCGTAGGTCGCCCCGTCGCGCTCCCACGGCATGCGGACGGCCTGGCTCTTGATCGTGATGCCGCGCTCGCGCTCGATGTCCATGCGGTCGAGGTACTGGGCGCGCATGGCGCGGCTCTCGACGACGCCGGTGATGCCGAGCATGCGGTCGGCCAGCGTCGACTTGCCGTGGTCGATGTGCGCGATGATGCAGAAGTTGCGGAGTTGCTCGGGCGCGGTCTGGGCCGGCTCGAGTGCTCGGAGTGCTTGGGGGCTCACACGGTCCTCTGGGGTGGCGGGCGGGGGTCCGAGCATTCTCCCACGCCGGCGACGCGGCGAGGGCCCGGCAGCGCCGACCCGCGCCCCCGGCGGGTCGGCCCGGGCCGCCTAGCCGAGGCCGCCGAGGAGGTGCGCGACGCCGAGCGGGACGCCCACGGCCAGGCCGAGGCCCAGCACGATCGCCGCGCCCGCGAGCATGACGGCGTTGGCGACGATGCCGATCGTCGAGAACGTGCGCGCCTCGGGCTCGCGACGGCGCGCGAGGACGCCGAGCACGAGGCCGACGATCGGCACGACGAGGGTGAAGCCCGCGGCGACGGAGACCAGGCCGAGCACGAGGCTCGTGATGCTGAGGGGCGCGGAGGCGGCGGCGGGGGCGGCGACGGAGGGGGACGGGGCGGGGGCGGTGGTGGTCGAGGTCATGCACCGAGGCTAGGAAAATCGACCCGCGACTCCTCGGGGGCTGACCCCCGGAAACGGCCGGGGGCCCGCCCTCGCCCGGGGTGCCTGAGACGCAGGACGGGGTGCCGAAGACACCGGACGGGTCAGCCGAGTGACGCGACGCTCAGTCGGACGACACGACGGAGGCGCGGCCGAGCGGGCGTCGCGGGTCGCCGGGAGCGGGCAGCGCGGCCAGGCCCCGCGTGATCACCTCGGGCGACGAGGCGAGGCAGACGCGGATCCAGCCCTCGCCGGAGCGGCCGAACGCGCTGCCCGGCGCGACGGCGACGCGGTGCTGGAACAAGAGGTCCTCCGCCCAGGCGGCGACGTCGCCCTGCGAGGCGTGGCCGACGTCGATCCAGAGGTAGAAGGCGCCCTGCGGGTCGAGGTAGCGGATGCCCCGCTCGTCGAGCAGGCCCTTCGCCAGCTCGAGGTTGCTGCGGTAGTGCTCGCGGGCCTCGGAGACCGGCGAGTGGTCGCCGAGCACGGCCGCGAGGGCCGCCAGCTGGTCGGGCTCGGCGACGCAGCTGATCGCGGCCTCCTGCACCGTGCGCATCGTGTCGGCGAGGCCGCGCGGCGTCACGAGGTAGCCGACCCGGACCCCGGTCATCGCGTACGTCTTGCTCGTCGAGAAGACGCTGAAGACGCGGTCGTCGGCGTCGAGGCTCGCGAGGCTGACGTGGGGCGTGCCGTAGGTGAAGTACTCGTAGACCTCGTCGCTGATCACCCAGAGGTCGTGGCGCGCCGCGAAGTCGAGGAGCGACTGGAGCACCTCCCGCTCGTAGACGACGCCGAGGGGGTTCGACGGCGAGTTGACGATGATCACCCGGGTGCGCGGCGTGACGAGCTTCTCGAGGTCGTCGACGTGCGGCACGAAGCCGCGCTGGGGCGACAGCGCGTAGGGCACGGGGACGGCGTCGAGCATCCGCGCGTTCATCGTGAAGGTCGTGTAGCCGGGGTCGGGCACGAGGACCTCGTCGCCCGCGGCCAGCAGCAGGCCCATCGTCTGGTGCAGGGCCTGCGTGGCGCCGACCGTCACCCAGACCTGCTCGACGTCGACGTGGACGTCGTTCTCGCGGGCGAGCTTCGCCACGAGGGCCTCGCGGAGCGCCGGGACGCCGCCGTTCGGCGTATAGTTCGTGCGGTCGTCGGCCCAGGCGCGCCTCGCCGCGTCGGCGACGTGGTGCGGCACGGGCACGTCGGGCTCCCCCACGACGAGCATCGCGACGTCGTCCAGCTTCGCCGCGATCTCGAAGATGCGTCGGATGCCGGAGGTGGGGACGGACACGACGTGCGGGGCGAGCGAAGGCATGCTGAACGGTACTACGGGCGACACGCCGCGCCTCCGGCCCCTCGGTCGTTGAGGATGACGGACGCGACTGGTAACGTTGCCTGTTGGCTTGCGCGTTACGTCTGAACTGACGGAACGCGATCCCAGCCGTGAGCCGCTCCGGTGGCAGCACCGGCGGCAGCCCGGGCAGGACGCACCGTCCTCCGGTCGGCTGGCGCATCACTCGTCCAGACACAGAAACCAAGGAAGTAGCGAACGTGGCAAACATCAAGTCGCAGATCAAGCGCATCGGCACCAACAAGAAGGCCCAGGACCGCAACAAGGCCGTCAAGAGCGAGCTCAAGACCGCGATCCGCGCCACGCGAGAGGCCATCGTCTCGGGCGACAAGGACAAGGCCACCAGCACCCTCGCCCTCGCGGCGAAGAAGCTCGACAAGGCCGCCAGCAAGGGCGTCATCCACAAGAACCAGGCCGCGAACCGCAAGTCGGCCATCGCCAAGCAGGTCAGCGCTCTCTGAGCCGACCCCCGGTGAGGCGTCGCTGACGCAGCATCCCCGACGACCTGGTCGTCGACGACGAAGGCCCCGTCTCCTCGGAGACGGGGCCTTCGTCGTGCCCGCGGCCGGCGGCCGCGGCTGCGGGCGGGCCCTGTCGGCAACTCCTGCGGCGTGCCCGCCGGGGCGGCCCCCACGCCGCTCCCGCGACACGGAGCAGGAGTTGCCGACGCGCACGCTCCACGGCGACGAGCGTCCGCGGCACGGCCGAACCGGCACTGCGCCTCCCCCGCGGCCCGTCGACAACTCCTGCGGGATGCCCGCCGGGTCGGCCCCCACGCCGCTCCCGCGACACGGAGCAGGAGTTGCCGACGCGCACGCTCCACGGCGACGAGCGCCCGCGGAACGGCCGAACCGGCACCGCGCCTCCCCCGCGGACCGTCGGCAACTCCTGCGGCCTGCGCGCCGGAACGGCCCCCACGCCGCTCCCGCGACACGGAGCAGGAGTTGCCGACGCGCACGCTCCACGGCGACGAGCGTCCGCGGAACGGCCCAGCCGGCACCGCGCCTCCCCCGCGGACCGTCGGCAACTCCTGCGGGATGCCCGCCGGGTCGGCCCCCACGCCGCTCCCGCGACACGGAGCAGGAGTTGCCGACGCGCACGCTCCACGGCGACGAGCGCCCGCGGAACGGCCGAACCGGCACCGCGCCTCCCCCGCGGACCGTCGACAACTCCTGCGGGATGCCCGCCGGGTCGTCCCCCCACGCGGCTCGCGCTACCAGGAGCAGGAATTGCCGACGCACGTCGTGCTCCGCCGAGCGTGCTGGGCAGCCACGGCACGGGCACCGCGCCTACTCCGCGGACCGTTGACAACTCCTGCGGGGTGCTCGCCGGGGCGGGCGACCCGCCGCGCGCGCGACCGTGAGCAGGAGTTGCCGACCGTCGCGGGCGCGCGACGGACGCAGGACGGCCCGTCTTCGGGCGGGCGCGAGGGCGCGGAGCGGGGCGGCCCGAAGAGTCGCGGGGCGGGGCGGGGACCGGGGAGGCGCGGGTCAGAAGGCCGGGGAGTCGCGGGGCGGGGCGGCCCGGGGAGGCGCGGGTCAGCGGGCGAGGAAGTCGCGGGGCCGGGCGGGGCCCGGGGAGGCGCGGGTCGGTGGGCGAGGAAGTCGCCGCGCGGGGGCCGGGGAGGCGCGGGTCAGCGGGCGAGGGAGCCGCGGGTGGCGACGGCGGTCACCATGCGCTCGAGGGCGTAGATCGCGTCGCGCTCGGCGCCCTTGACGGCGGCGTCGGTCTCGGCGATGAGCTCGATGCACCGCCCGAGGCCGTCCTCGCTCCAGCCACGCACGTCGCGCTGTGCCCGCTCGACCTGCCACGGCGCCATGCCGAAGCGCGAGGCCAGCTGGCCCGACGGCCCGTACGAGCCCTGCACCTTCGCCATCGTGCGGACCTTCATCGCGAACGCGGCCACCACGGGCACCGGATCCGCCCCGGACGACAGCGCGTGCCGGAGGAGCACCAGGGCCTCGCCCTGCCGACCCGCGATCGCCATGTCGGCCACCTTGAAGGCGTTCGTCTCGACACGGCCGGCGTAGTACTTCTCGACCGTCGCCTCCGTGATCTCGTCCGCCGCGTCGGAGATCAGCTGCTGGCACGCGCTGGCCAGCTCGGCGAGGTCGTCGTTGAAGGCCGTCACGAGGGCGCGGAGGGCCCCCGACGTGACCCGACGACGCTCGGCCCGGAACTCGGCGGCGGCGAAGTCGAGCTTCTCGGTCTCTTTCTTGAGCTCGGCGCAGACGACCTCGAAGCCGCCGCCGAGCCCGGACCGGAGCGCGTCGAGGAGCTTCTTGCCCCTCACGCCGCCGCCGTGCCGGAGCACGAGGTACGTGTCGTCGGCGGGCGACTCGAGGTACCGGAGGGTCTCGGTGAGGAACGCGTCGGTGCACTTCTCGACGGAGGAGACCCGGATGAGGCGCGGCTCGGCGAACAGGGAGGGGCTCGCGAGCGAGATGAGCTCGCCCGGCTGGTAGTGGTCGGCCTCGAGGTCGTTGACCTCGAGGCTCGGGTCCTCCGCCGTGAGCTGGTCGCGCAGCTGCCTGACGGCCCGGTCGGCGAGGAACTGCTCCGGCCCGCTCACGAGCACGACGGGGGCCGGCCGGATCTGGTGCCACGCGACCTGGTCGACGCTGACCGACGCCTTCTTGACGGTCTTGCCGGTCGTCTTCGCGGCCACGGTCCTCCTCCAGGTGCGGCCGCCCCGGGCAGCCGGTGACCAGCGTAACGGACCCCTCCGTCACCCACGACGCCGCCGCCAGAGGCGCAGCTCCGCCGCGGCGCCGTCGTCACGGGGTGCTCCGCGGACGGTCACCGCTGCGTCGCCGTCGAGGTCGGTGCGGGCGACGACGGCCCCGCCGACGAGCGCGAGGGCGTCGTCGGTCGGGTGCCCGTAGCCGTTCTCCCGCCCGACGCCGATCATCGCCACCCGGGCGGGAGCGCGACGGTAGAGCTCCGCGTGCTGGTCGGCGGAGCCGTGGTGCGACACCTTGACGACGTCCACCGGCCCCACGGCCTCCTCGCCGGCCGGCGACGACAGGAGCCTCCGCTGGGCGGTCTCGCCGAGGTCGCCGAGCGCGAGCAGCGACGCGCAGCCGGTGACGCACCCGGCCGTCGGGCGCCACGCGGTGACGACGCTGGCGTCGTTGCCCGAGGCCTCGGGGTCGACCGGCCAGAGCACCGACCAGGCCAGGTCGCCGAGCACCCCGCGGGCGCCGGCCGTCACGGGGACGACCTCGGCGCCTCCGGCCCGGAGGACGTCGAGCACGGCGACGTCGGCCGGCCGCCCCGGGGCACCGACGAGCACCGAGCCGACGCTGCCCGCCACCACCTCGACCGCCCCGACGTGGTCCGTGTCGAAGTGGGTGAGGACGAGCAGGTCGACCTCGTCGACCCCGAAGCGGTGCAGGCAGCCGGCCAGCGCCTCCTCGTCGTCGCCCACGTCGATCAGGGCCACGCGCCCGGCGCTCCGGACGAGCACGGCGTCGCCCTGACCGACGTCGCACTGCACGACCACCCAGTCGTCGGGCACGCCCGCGCGCTCCCCGAGGCGGGCGCCCACGGCCGCGCCGGCCGGGACCACGAGGGCCGCCACGAGCGCGACGCCGAGCAGCCGTCGGGCCCGCAGCCCGCGCGGCGTCAGGACGACGGCCGCCACCAGTGCGGACGCGACGACCAGCACGGCCACGCCCGCCGGCCCGTCGGACCACGCGAGACGAGCCCCCGGCCACGCCGCGACGGTGCGGGCGACCGCGCCGACCCAGCTCGCCGGCACCCACGCCACGCGTGCCACGAGCTCGGCCAGGCCGGGCGCCCACGGCGCCGTCACGCAGACCAGGAGGCCGGCCACGGTGGCGACGGGAGCCGCGGGCTCGGCCAGGACGTTCGCCACGACCCCGTGCACCGGGAGGCTCGGCTCGAGCAGCAGCAGCACGGGCTGGCACGCGAGCTGAGCCGCCGCCGGGACCGCGAGCCCCAGCGCGATCGGCGTGGGCAGCACGCGGGCGAGCTCGGCAGCCAGCGGTCGCGCCAGCACGACGAGCCCCGCCGTGGCCAGGACGGACAGGGCGAAGCCGACGTCGCGCGCCAGCCAGGGGTCGACGAGGAGCAGCCCCGTCACGGCCAGGGCGACGACCGGGAGGCCCGACACGGGCCGGGCGGCCGCGAGGTGGACCAGCACCACGAGCGCCATGACCGTGGCCCTCAGGATGCTCGCGTCGGGCGTCACCAGCACGAGGAAGGCCAGCAGGACGACGCAGGAGACCCCGATGCGGACCACGCGGGGCACCCGGAGCGCCCCGCCCACGAGCATCACGAGCGCGACGAGGACGGCGCAGTTCGAGCCCGACACGGCGGTCAGGTGGGTCAGCGAGGCCGTCTCCATCGCATCCCGCAGGTCGTCGGGCACCGCCGACGTGTCGCCCAGCGCGAGGCCGGGAAGCAGGGCGCCGCCGTCGCCCGGCAGCTCGGCCACGACGTCGCCGAATGCCCCCCGGAGCCCGTTCGCCGCGGCCTCGACGCCCTCCGCCTCGGCTCCGGCCCGCAGCGGCCCCCGCGACGCCGCCGCCCACGGGTGCGGATCGCCGCGCTCCACGGGCAGCAGCGAGACGCGGACCCGGACGGCCTGGCCGATCTCCACGGCCGGCCCCGAGACCCGGGGCCCCAGCAGGAACAGCGAGGAGTCACCTCGCCAGACCGCCCGACCGCCCACCTCGACGAGACCCACGTCGAGCTCCGCGGTGGTGCTGCCCGGGACGATCCGGGCCGTCGCGGTGCCCTCGATCGTCACCACCCTGCCCTGCAGGTCGAGGACGGCGGGCGGCCATCGGGCGTCCGCCCGCGCCGCGGCCGCACCGAGCAGGAGCCCGGCCAGCCCCGCCGTCACCAGCACGAGGGTCGCGACCGCGGTCGCACGGGAGGCCCGCGGCCTCCTGAGGGGGCCCGACGGGGACAGCGGCCCGGTCGACGCCCCGACGCACGCCCCCGCCCACGCCCCCGCTCCCGCCTCCGCCCACGCCTCCGCACCCGTCCCCGCCGCACCCGGCGGGCCGACGCCCCGGCCGCCCCTCCCCGCGACGGCGGCCACCGCCCCGGCCGCCAGCAGGACCACCGCGAGGCCCGCCAGCACGACCAGCTGCCGCCCCGCCGACCACGGCAGCGCGACGACGAGCACCGCCCAGGCCACGCCCGCCGGGACCGCCAGGCGGACGTCGACGGGCGGAGCCGCCTGGCCGTCGCCGACGGTCACACCGTGACCAGCGGCCGGAGCGACTCGAGGGTCTTCTCGCCGATGCCCGGCACCTCGAGCAGGTCGTCCACGGACCGGAACCCGCCCGAGCCCTCCCGCCACTCGACGATGGCGGCCGAGGTCGCCGGGCCGACCCCGGGCAGCGCCTGGAGAGCCGTGGCGTCGGCGCGGTTCAGGTCGACCAGGCCGCCGCCCGCGCCGCCCCCCGCACCCGACGCCCCGCCCCCGACGGCACCGCCCCCGCCGCCACCGCTCGCCCCGCCCCCGACGGCACCGCCCGCACCGCTCCCGTCCACGACCTCGCCCACCGCCGGCACCCGCAGCTGCTCGCCGTCGACCACCGGCCGGGCGAGGTTGACCCCCGCCTCGTCCGCCCCCTCCGCGAAGCCCCCGGCCGCGGCGACGACGTCGACGACGCGGGCTCCCGCCGGCACCTCGTAGAGGCCGGGGCGGGCGACGTGGCCGTGCACGTGGACGAACACCGACCCCGCGGTGCCCGACCCGGCCCCCGCGCCGGTCGCCGCCGCTCCCGCCTCGTCGTCGAACGGGCCGCCCGGCGACGACGCCGTCGTGATCGCGGTCTCGCCCGCGCCTCCCCCTGCTCCCCCTCCCGTGGCCACCGCCGTGGCGACGACCGACCCCACGGCGAGCACCAGCAGCACCACGACGGCCGCGCCGAGGCCGAGGCGCCAGCGCGGGCCGCCCGGCCTCGCCGGGTCGGGCGCGCTGCGGAAGGTGACGACCATCCCGTGACGCTAGGTGCCGCCGTGGTGCCCCCGACGACGACGACGGCCGCCCTGGGGAGCCAGGGCGGCCGTCGGTGACCGGGGAGGGACGGAGGGGCCCTACTTCACGGCGATCGCCACGAGGCGGGGCGCCCGGACGACCACGTTCACGATCTCCTTCTCGCCGACGGCGCGCTGCACCGCGGCGGAGTCGCGGGCCAGGGCCTCGAGCTCCTCCGAGCTGATCTTCGGCGAGACCTCGAGGCGGTCGCGCACCTTGCCGTTCACCTGCACGACGGCCGTGACGCTGGTCTCGACGAGCAGGGTCGGGTCGGCCTTGCGCCATCCGGCCGAGGCGACCGAGACGCCGTCGTGCCCCAGCTTCTCCCACATCTCGCTGGCGGTGTACGGGGCGAAGAGCGACAGGGCCAGGGCCACCGTCTCGGTCGCCTCGCGCACCGCGGGGTCGGCCGCGCCCGCACCCGAGTCGATCGTCTTGCGCACCGCGTTGACCAGCTCCATCAGGCGCGCGACGACGACGTTGAACTTGAACGCCTCCGTCAGCCCGGGCGCCTCGGCGAGGAACCGGTGCGTCTGGCGGCGCAGGGCCTGGTCGCCGTCCGCCCAGACCGCGTCGACCGGGCTGGCGACGTCGGACGAGAGGCGGAAGGCGCGGGCGAGGAACTTCGCCGACCCGGCCGGCGAGACGTCGGCCCAGTCGATGTCGTCCTCCGGCGGGCCGGCGAAGGCCATCGTGAGGCGGATGGCGTCGACGCCGTGCTTCTCGACCTCCTCCGACAGGGTGACGAGGTTGCCCTTGCTCTTGCTCATCTTCGCGCCGTCCTGCAGCACCATGCCCTGGTTGAGCAGCGCGCTGAAGGGCTCGGTGAAGTCGACGTAGCCGAGGTCGAACAGCACCTTGGTGATGAAGCGGGCGTAGAGCAGGTGCAGGATGGCGTGCTCGACGCCGCCCACGTACTGGTCGACCGGCGCCCAGCGGTTGACGACGGAGGGGTCGAACGCCTTCTCGGCGTCGTTCGGGCTGAGGAAGCGCAGGAAGTACCACGAGCTGTCGACGAAGGTGTCCATCGTGTCGGCGTCGCGCCGGGCCGGCGTGCCGTCGACCGGGTTCGGCACGGTCACCCAGTCGGTGGCGGCGCCGAGCGGCGAGCTGCCCTTCGGCTTGAGGTCGAGGCCCTCGGTCGACGGCAGCAGCACGGGCAGCTGGTCCTCCGGCACCGGCACCTCGGTGCCGTCGGCGGCGTGGACGATCGGGATGGGCGTGCCCCAGAAGCGCTGGCGCGAGATCAGCCAGTCGCGCAGGCGGTAGGTCTTCGCGGCCTTCCCGGCGCCCTTCTCCTCGAGCAGCTCGACGACGCGCTTGATCGCGTTCGACTTGCTGAGGCCGGTCAGCGGGCCCGAGTTCATCAGGCGGCCGTCGCCCGTCAGGGCCACGCCGGTCTTCGCGGGGTCGAGCTCGGGCAGGTCCTCCGGCAGGATCGCCTGGCCGTCCTCGTCGAGCTCGAGCTTCGGGATCACGCCCGTCACGGGGGCGTTCGTGTCGACGACGACCCGCACGGGCAGGTCGAACTTGCGAGCGAAGTCGAGGTCGCGCTGGTCGTGCGCGGGCACGGCCATCACCGCGCCGTGGCCGTAGTCGGCGAGCACGTAGTCGGCGGCCCAGACGGGCATCGGGGCGCCGGTGAGCGGGTTGACCGCGACGCGGCCGAGGGGCACGCCGGTCTTGGGCCGGTCGGCCGTCTGGCGCTCGATCTCGGTCGACTTCTGCACCTGCACCAGGTACTCCGCGAAGGCGGCCTTGACGTCGTCGGTGGCCTCGGCCACGAGCTCGGCGGCGAGGTCGCTGTCGGGCGCGACGACCATGAAGGTCGCCCCGTAGAGGGTGTCGGGGCGCGTCGTGAAGACCGTGACGCGCTCGTCGCGGCCCTCGATCTCGAAGTGCACGTCGGCGCCGATCGACCGGCCGATCCAGTTGCGCTGCATGTTCAGCACCTTGGTCGGCCAGCGGCCCTCGAGCTGGTTGAGGTCGTCGAGCAGGCGGTCGGCGTACTCGGTGATGCCGAAGTACCACTGCGTCAGCTTCTTCTTGACGACGACGGCGCCCGAGCGCTCGGAGGTGCCGTCGGCGAGCACCTGCTCGTTGGCGAGGACGGTCTGGTCGACCGGGTCCCAGTTGACCCAGCTGTCCTTCCGGTAGGCGAGCCCCTTCTCGTACATCTTGAGGAACAGCCACTGGTTCCACTTGTAGTACTCGGGGTCGCTCGTGTGGAGGACGCGGTCCCAGTCGAAGGAGGGCGCGTAGAGCTTCATGCTCTGCGCCTGCTGGGCGATGTTGGCGTAGGTCCACTCGCGCGGGTCGACGCCGCGCTTGATGGCGGCGTTCTCGGCGGGCAGGCCGAAGCTGTCCCAGCCGATGGGGTGGAGCACGTTGAAGCCCTGCTGGCGCCAGTAGCGCGCGATCACGTCGCCGAGCGCGTAGCCCTCGGCGTGGCCCATGTGGAGGTCGCCCGACGGGTACGGGAACATGTCGAGGATGTACTTGCGCGGGCGCTTGTCGTCGGGGTCGACCGCGAAGGGCTTCGCGACCTCCCACACCTGCTGCCACTTGCGCTGCAGGCGCGCGACGTCGTACTCGCGCTCCTCGGCGGGGGTGTTGTCGTGCTCGTGTGCCACGGGACTCTCATTCGCTCACGGGGTGGAGGCGACCGGCGGACGGCACGACGAGGTGCGGGCACGCGGCGGCCCGTCGTCCAGGGTAGCGGCCCGCCGCACGTGGTCCGCACGGGGCGCCGACCGCACCGGGGCAGGTCACGAGGAGGCGCCTCCCGCGGGGGCCCCCAGCGCGCGCAGCAGCGCGGTCGCCTTCCAGGCCACCTCCGCCAGCTCCTCCCGCGGCACCGACGACGACGTCACTCCCCCGCCGACCCCGACGGTCGCCCCGCCGTCGGTGACCACGACCGAGCGGATGGCCATCGCCCAGGAGGCGCTGCCGTCGAGGCCGAGCACGCCGACGGCGCCGGAGTAGACGCCGCGGGGCGCGCCCTCCCCCTCGGCGAGCAGCTCGACGGCGCGTCGCTTCGGGGCACCCGTCATCGAGCCCGCGGGGAAGGTCGCCTCGAGCGCGTCCAGCGCCCCGAGGCCCGGGGCGAGCCGGGCCGTGACCGTGCTGACCAGCTGGTGCACGGCCGGGTAGGAGCGCACGGCGAACAGCTCGTCGACGACGACGCTGCCGAGGCGGGCGACGCGGGTGAGGTCGTTGCGCACCAGGTCGACGATCATCAGGTTCTCGGCGAGCTCCTTCTCGCTCGTCGCGAGCTCCGCGGCGAGGGCCGCGTCGGCGACCGGGTCGGCGGAGCGCGGCCGGGTGCCCTTGATGGGCGACGAGCTCACGACGCCGCCCCGCGAGACCTCGAGGAACGACTCGGGCGAGGCGCCCGCGACGGCGGTCCCGCCGATGCGGACGAACGACGACCGCGGCGACGGCGACGACCGACGGAGGCGGCGGTAGGTCTCGAAGGCGTCCACCGGCCCCGCGACCTCGTACGACGTCGTCGGGCAGAGCACGTACGCGTCGCCCGCCGCGATGGCGGCCTGGCAGCGCGCGACGAGGGCGAGGTACTCGTCGTCGCCGTGACGGCGGCGGACGGCGCCGGGGCCGCGCCGCGCCTCCGGCTCCCCGGGCTCGCCGAGCGGGACGACGCCGGGCCAGGCCTCGGCCACCGACCGCGCCCAGTCGTCGGCCGCGAGGGCGACCAGCTCGACCTCGCGGGCGGCGTGGTCGAAGACGAGAGCGCGGTCGGTGCGGAGCAGGGCGACGTCGGGAGGCGCGGCCTCGTCGACGGGGAGGCCCGCGGTCACCGACGGCGGGCTCCCGCGCCCCGGCCCCACGGTCGCGTCGCGGTCGAGCAGCCACGTCCCCGCCCCGTAGCCGAGCCAGCCGGCCCAGCCGAGCGGCGCGGCGTCGTCGCGGCCGTCGGCGAGGTCGTCGCGGAGCAGGGCCCAGAGCCGGCCGAGCTCGCCGTGCCGCGCGGACGCGGTGACCCGGTCGCCCCACAGCAGGACGGACCGGCCGGTGACGGCCCCGTGCCCGGCGTCGAGCCACACGACGTCGCCGTCGGGGGCGAGGGCGGCGACGACGGCCTCCGGGTCGGCCCAGGGCAGGGGGCGGCGGAGGACCGTCGGGCGCATGGACCGAGTGTAGGAGCCCCGGGCGCCCTGGGTCGGGCCGGCTCCCGTGCGGCGCTTAGCCTGGGGGCATGAGCCTCGCGACGACCCTCCGCTGGCACGACGGACGACTCGTGGACGACGAGGTCGGCGAGGGGGGCGGCGGAGACGGTCACGCCTCCCGTGACGCCGGTGCCTCGGAGGCGCGCCGCGGCCCGACCCGCGTGGCCGACTCCTGGCTCGTCGTCGACGGTGCCGTCCGGGCCCTCGACGTGCACCGCGACCGCTTCGCCGGCTCCGTCCGGGAGGCCGCGCCGGGGCTCGACGTCGACGGCTTCTGGTCGGCCGCCGTCGCGGCCCTGCCCCGCGAGGGCCGGTGGTTCCCGCGCGCGGAGCTGCTCGGCGACGACCTCCGCCTGCAGCTCCGGCCGGCCCCGGAGGCGCGACGGTCGGTCGTGCTGGCCACCGCCTCCTCCGACCCCCGCACCGAGCCGCTCGTGAAGGGGCCGGACCTGGAGGCGCTGGGCGCGCTGCGCCGGGAGGTCGCGACCCGCGGCGCCGAGGAGGCCGTGCTGCTCGACGCCGACGGCTGGGTCGTCGAGGGCGCGTGGAGCTCTCTGCTCTGGTGGCGCGGCGACGCCCTCTGCATGCCCGCGGACGACCTCCCGAGGCTGCCCGGCGTCACGGTGCGGACGGTGCTCACCCTCGCGGCCGTGCTCGGCGTCGACGTGCTGCACGAGCGGGTGACGCCGGAGCAGCTCGACGGCTTCGAGATCTGGTCGCTGAGCGCCCTGCACGGCGTGCGGATAGCCACGCGGTGGGTCGACGGCCCGACGACGGCCGAGGAGCCCGGCCGCCTCGCGACCTGGCAGCGACGGCTCGACGCGCTGCGCCGACCGCTGCCGGCCGCCTGACCACCTCACCGCCTGACCGCCTCACCTCACCGCCTCACCGCACCGCCTGACCGCGCAGGCCCGCCTGGCCGCGACGACGCCGGCACCCGGCGAGGGGCCGGGCAGCCCGCGACCCCGCGTCAGCCGACCTCGCGCAGCACGCCCCCCTCGACGCGCACCCGGCGGGTGACCAGGGCCGCGGGCACGGGGACGTGCGAGATCAGCACCACCGTGGTGCCGTCGTCGCGCGCCGCCTCGAGGAGGTCGGTCACGAGGCGGTCGGCCAGCTCGGCGTCGAGGCCGGCCGTCGGCTCGTCGAGCACGAGCACGGGGAAGCCGCGGAGCAGGGCGCGGGCGAGCGACAGCCGCTGGGCCTGCCCCCCGGAGACGAGCGCCCCGCGCTCCCCCGGGCGGGCGTCGAGGCCGCCCCGCTCGCGCACCCAGGCGCCGAGGTCCACCCGGTCGAGCACGGCGAGCAGGTCGTCGTCGGTCGCGGTGTCGCGGGCGAAGAGGAGGTTCTGCCGGATCGACTCGTCGAACAGCCACGGCGACTGCTCGATCAGCCCGACCGTGCCCCGGACGCGCTCCGCGCCGAGGGAGCGGACCGACGTGCCGCCGACCTCGTAGCGCCCGCGGTGCTCGAGGAAGCGCACGAGGACGGCCGCGAGCGTGCTCTTGCCGGCCCCGCTCGGGCCCTCGACGACGACGCGGTCGCCGGCACGGACCTCGAGCGTCGCGTCGACGAGGGAGTCGGCGGCGGCGCCGGGCCAGCGCGCCGAGACGTGCTCCAGGCTGAGCACCGGCAGGTCGGCCGGGAGGGCGGCCGGACCGTCGCCCCCGACGCGCTCGTCGCCCTCGACCTCGCCCAGCTCGTCGACCACCACCTCCGCCGGGGCGACGAGCGGGGCGGCCGACTCGACCCGGGCACCGCTGGCGCGCACGCGACGCCACGCGACCACCGCGGTGGGCACGGCCCCCACGACCTCGAGCACGGCGATCGGCACGAGGGCCACCAGCGCGAAGGCGGGCCCGCGGAGCTGACCCGCGGCGACGTCGCCCGCGGTCGCGAGCACCACGCCGACCACCGTGGCGCCGGAGACGAGCGACAGGAGCGCCGCGACGAGCCCCGCGGTCGTGGCGCGCCGTCGGGAGGCGCGGCGAAGGTCGTCGTCGAGGGCCGCGACCCGGCGCAGCTGGCCCTCGAGGGCGTCGAACGCGACGAGCACGTCGAGCGACTGCACCGTGTCGAGCACGGCGCCGGAGAGGGCGCCGCGGCGGGCGGCCAGCGCGGACTCCGTGCCCGTCGCGAGCCGGTCGGCGAGCACGACGCCGACGACGAGAGCGACGACGAGGCCGCCGGCCAGCACCAGCGCCGCGCGGGGCGAGACGACCGCGACGCCCGCGACGGCGGCGACCCCGGTCACGCCGGAGACGACGAGGGGCTGGACGACGCGGAGGGGCAGGTCCTGGAGCGCGTCGACGTCGGAGACCACCCGGGCGAGCAGGTCGCCGCGGTCGGTGCGGCCGAGCCCGGCCGGCGCGACGCGCGACAGCCTGCGGTAGAGCTCGGTGCGGACGACCGCCAGCTGCCGGAACGACGCGTCGTGGCTGGAGAGCCGCTCGAGGTAGCGGAACGCCGCCCGGGCGAGGGCGAAGGCCCGCACCCCGACCATGGCCATCGTGAGGTAGAGGATGGGCGGCTGCTCGGCCGCCCGCGTGATGAGGTACGCGGAGGCGGCGAGCAGGGCGACGGCCGAGAGCGCGCTGAGCGAGCCGGCCGCGATGCCCGGGGCCGAGCGCCGGAGCGGAGGCTGCGCCGTGCGGAGGAGGGACGGGCCGGGGGCGACGTCGGTGCGGGTGACGGTCATGCGAGCGTCTCCTCGGAGGCCGTGGCCGGGGCGGTGGCGGGGGCGAGCACGACGACGTCGTCCGCCGCGTCGCGCACGGCCGCGCGGTGCGTCACGACCACGACGGCGACTCCGCGGGCCGCCGCGCGCCGGAGCCCCGCGACGACGGCGGCCTCGGTGACCGCGTCGAGGGCCGACGACGGCTCGTCGACGAGCAGCAGCCGGGCACCGCGACGCTCGACCCGGTACAGCGCCCGGGCGAGGGCGACCCGCTGGGCCTGCCCGCCCGAGAGGCCGCCGCCGCCCGCGCCGAGCACGAGGCCCGGGTCGACGTCGGCGGCCCCCGCGGCGCGGAGGGCGGCCGACACCGCGGGCGGGTCGACCTCGTCGCCCAGGGCCACGTTCTCGGCCACGGTGCCCGAGACGAGGCCGGGGCGCTGGCCCGACCAGGCGACGTCGCCGACGACGCAGCCGCGGTCGGCGTCGCGCCAGCGGACCTCGCCGCCGTGGGGCGCCTCCCCCCTGACCGCCGCGAGCAGGGTCGACTTGCCGACGCCGCTCGGCCCGGTGACGGCGGTGACCCGGCCCGTCTCCGCGACGAACGACGTGGGAGCCAGCGAGACGACGCCGCCGCGCTCGACCGACACCGCCGAGACGACGAGGGCGTCGCCCGCCCCGACGGGGGCGACCGACGCCCGCGGGGGCGTCGGGCCGGCCGACGACGCCCGGCCGCCGACCGGCCCCTCCTCCAGGACGACGAAGACGCCCTCGGCCACCGCGACGCCGTCGGAGGCCGCGTGGAACGCCGCCCCCACCTGACGGAGCGGCAGGAACGCCTCGGGCGCCAGCAGCAGCACGAACAGCCCGACCGACAGGGCGAGCGACCCGTCGACCAGCCGGATGCCGACCGAGACCGCCACGAGGGCGACCGACAGCGACGCCGCGAGCTCGAGGGCGAAGCCGCTGAGGAACGAGACGCGCAGCACGGCCATGGTGTGCCGCCGGTGGTCGTCCGTGAGCCGCCCGATCCGCTCGACCTGTCGACGCTCCCGGCCGAAGACCTTGAGGGTGGAGAGCCCCTCCACCGCGTCGAGGAAGGAGGCGGCGAGGGCCTGCAGGCGCTCCCACTGGCGATCCTGGGCGGCCCGGGTCGTCCAGCCGATCAGCACCATGAAGAGCGGGATGAGCGGCAGCGTCACCAGCACGATCACCGCGGACAGCCAGTCGCCGACCAGCATCACCCCGACGATCAGCGGCGTCGCGAGGGCGGTGAGGACGAGCTGGGGCAGATAGCGGGAGAAGTACTCGTCGAGGGCGTCGAGGCCGGGGCCGACGAGGGTCGTGAGACGGGCCGAGCCCCGCTCGGCGACCCACTCGCGGCCGCGCGCGGACACCGCCGCGAGGACCCGCGCCCGGAGCTGGCTCTTGACCGTCGCCGCGGTGCGGGCGGCCACGGCCTCGAGCGCCCACGACGTGGCCGACCGTGCGACGACGGAGAGGGCGAGCACGACGAGCGCGTCGCCGGTCGCGCCCGCCCCGGCGCCCTCGACGACGCTCACGACCGCGTGGGTGGCGCCCCAGGCGACCCCGACGACGCTCACGGTCTGCAGCACGCCCAGCAGGGCCCCGAGCACGACGAACGCCCGGGCGGCGGAGGCGTACCGCAGGAGGCGCGGATCGAGAGGCTTCACGGCCCTCCCGTCAGTGCGCCGCGACGGGGATCGCGGCCCGCGTCACGCGCTTGCGGAAGATCCAGTACGTGAAGCCCTGGTAGGCGAGGATCAGCGGCACGAAGACGAGCGCCACCCAGCTCATGACGGTGAGGGTGTATGTCGAGCTCGCCGCGTTCGCGATGGTGAGGCTGTTCGCCGGGTCGTTGCTCGCGGGCATCACCGCGGGGAAGAGCGCCGCGAACAGGCTGACGACGGCGAGGCCGATCGTCACGGCCATCGTGGCGAACGCGACGCCCTCGCGGCCGCGGAGGTTCGCGACGAACGAGGCCACCAGCGTGCCGGCCGCCGCGACGGAGAGGACCGTCGACGCCAGCGTGCCGTGCATCAGCGACGTGATCGCGAGGAAGCCCGCGGCGACCAGGATCGTCGCCGCGCCCGACCGGACGGCGAGCCGACGGGCGCGCTCCCGGATCTCGCCGTCGGTCTTCAGCGAGACGAAGACGACGCCGTGGGTGAAGAAGAGCAGCAGGGTCGTGAGTCCGCCGAGCAGGGCGTAGGGGTTCAGCAGGTCGAGGAAGGTGCCCGTGTAGTTGAAGCCGGCGTCGAGCGGCACGCCCCGGACGACGTTGGCGAACGCCACGCCCCAGAGGAAGGCGGGCACGGCCGAGCCCACCGTGATCATGAGGTCGAAGCGGCGCTTCCACCGCGCCTCCGGCCGCTGGTGGCGGTACTCGAACGAGACCCCGCGGGCGATGAGCGCGAGCAGGATGAGCAGGAGGGCCAGGTAGAAGCCGCTGAACATCGTCGCGTACCACTCGGGGAAGGCCGCGAAGAGCGCGGCCCCGGCCACGATGACCCAGGTCTCGTTGAGGTCCCAGACCGGGCCGATGGTGTTGATCAGGACGCGGCGGTCGGTGTCGTCACGGCCCAGGAAGGGCAGCGACATGCCTACGCCGAAGTCGAACCCGTCGAGCACGAAGTAGCCGACGAAGAGGAAGGCGATGATGCCGAACCAGAGGGTGGGGAGGTCCATGTCAGAGTGCGCCTTCCATCAGTAGACGGTCGCTTCGTGGGTGACGGCGCCGGTCTCGGCGTCGACCGCGGGGGGCCCGGCCGGGCCCTTCTGGGCGGCACGGAGGATGAGCCGGAACTCGACCACCGCGAGGGTCCCGTAGATGGCCGTGAAGGCGAGCAGGGAGATCAGCACCTCGAGTCCCGTGACGTTCGGCGAGACGCCGTCGGCCGTCTTGAGCAGGCCGAACACGAGCCAGGGCTGGCGGCCCATCTCGGTGAAGACCCAGCCGACGACCATGGCCAGGAGCGGCAGCGGGAAGGTCCACACCGCGGCCCGCCAGACCCAGCGGTTCTCGGGCAGGCGCCCCCGGCGCGTGACCCAGAGGCCGACGACCGAGACCATGACCGCGACCATGCCGAGGCCCATCATCCAGCGGAACGACCAGTAGGTGACCCAGATGATCGGGGTGTAGTCGCCCGGGCCGTAGAGCTGCACGTACTGGGCCTGGAGGTCGTTGATGCCCTCGACGGTGCCGTCGAGGGTGTGGGTGGAGAGGAACGAGAGCAGGTACGGCACGCGCACGCTGAACAGCTCGTGGACGCCGTCGGGCGTGCCGAGCGTGAAGATCGAGAAGGAGGCGTCGGCCCCCGTCGAGGTCTTGTACAGGGCCTCGGCCGCCGCCATCTTCATCGGCTGCGTCTCGACCATGGCGAGGCCGAGCTGGTCGCCCGTCAGCACGGTCAGGCCGCCGGCGACGACCATCGTCCAGAGGCCGAAGCGCAGCGCGGGGCGCATGGTCTCGAGGTTCTGGTTGCGGCTCAGGTGCCAGCTGGCCACCGCGACGATGACGGCGGCGGAGACCATGAAGCAGGCGAAGATCGTGTGCGGGAAGGCCGCCAGGGCCACCTTGTTGGTCAGCACCGCGACGATGTCGGTGAGCTCGGCCCGGCCCTTCTCCTCGTTGATGTCGAAGCCGACGGGGTTCTGCATGAACGCGTTCGCCGCGATGATGAAGTACGCCGACAGGACGCTCCCGACCGTCGCGCCCCAGATGCTCGCGAGGTGGAGCTTCGCGGGCACCTTGTCCCAGCCGAAGATCCAGACGCCGATGAAGGTCGCCTCGAGGAAGAACGCCAGGAGGCCCTCGAGCGCCAGGGGCGCGCCGAAGACGTCGCCGACGAAGCGCGAGTAGTCGGACCAGTTCATGCCGAACTGGAACTCCTGGACGATGCCGGTCACGACGCCCATGGCGAAGTTGATCAGGAAGATCTTGCCGAAGAACTGCGTCAGCTGGAGGTAGTGCACCCGGCCGGTGCGCACCCACGCGGTCTGGAAGACGGCGACGGTGAACGCCATGCCGATCGTGAGCGGCACGAACAGGAAGTGGTAGATGGTCGTGAGGCCGAACTGCCAGCGGGAGAGCAGCAGCGGGTCGAGCAGCTCGGTCATGAGCGGCCCGGCCCGCGGGCGGTGAGGGTCGAGAGCACTGTCGTCTTCTTCCTCGAGGGGGACGGAGGGCGTCACGTCGGCGGGACGATCTCAGCGTAGGACGAACGATAGGCGACACCTGTTGCATAGGGGGGCGGCCGCCTCACGGCTGCCTGTGAATAGGATCAGCCGGGTGAACGACGTGCTGACCGGCCTCCTCGACCTCGTGCAGTCGGTCGACCCGCTCCTCCGGACGCTCCTCGCGGGGCTCGCGATGGTGCTCGAGACCTCCGTGCTGCTCGGCCTCGTCGTGCCCGGCGACACCGTCGCCATCGTGTCGGCGACCGCCGTCGCGTCACCGCTCGAGGGAGTGCTGCTCGTCGCCGCGCTCGTGGTCGGCTCGCTGGTGGGCGAGAGCGTCGGCTTCGCGCTCGGCCGGCACTTCGGCCCCGCGATCCGGCACAGCAGGCTCGGCCGGAGGCTCGGCGAGGCGAACTGGGCCCGTGCCGAGGCCTACCTGGCGCGGCGGGGCGGCATCGCCGTCTTCATCTCCCGCTTCTTGCCCGTGCTGCACTCGCTGATCCCCCTCACGGTGGGCACGAGCCCGATGCGCTACCGGACCTTCCTCACCTGGACGACCCCGGCCTGCCTGCTCTGGGCCACGGCGTACGTGTCGGTCGGCGCGGCGGCCGCCGGGAGCTACCGCGAGCTCGCCGACCAGCTGCACCAGGCCGGCTACGTCTTCGTCGGCATCGTCGCCGCGTTCCTGGTGCTCGTGCTGGTGGTGAAGAAGGTCGTCCACCGGCGGGAGGCGCGGCACATGGGGCAGCACGGTGACGGTCGCCCCCCGGAGGACGACGGCCGCCCGTGAGCCGAGACGCCCGCCCCCGGCGCGCGCACCCGGGACTGCCCCGGCACGACGGAGGGGCCGGGCGCTGTACGCGCCCGGCCCCTCCGGTGGTGTGGACCGACGATCAGCCGATGAGGTCCTTCGACGTCAGGTAGTCCTTCGCGATGGTGGCCGACGACTCCTGGTCGGTCTGGCTCTTCGCGTTGAGCTCCTGCAGGTCCTTCGCCGACAGGGCGGCGTCGACGGCGTCGATGATGTCCTGCGCGCCCTGGTCGACCTTGTCGGAGACGATCGGCACCACGTTCTGCGGCAGGATCATGTTCTCCGGGTCGTCGAGGGTGACCAGGTCGTTCTCGGCGATCAGCGGGCTGGCCGTGTAGACGTCGGCGAGCTGGACGCTGCCGTCGAGGAGGGCCTTGACCGTGAGGGGACCGCCTCCGTCGTCGATCGGGGTCGAGGTGACGTCGACGCCGTAGATGCTCTTGAGCCCGGGAGGGCCGTACGGGCGCTCGGCGTTCTCGGGCGGCGCACCGACGGCGAGGGTGCCGTCGTAGTCCTTGAGGTCGGCCAGGCTCGTGATGTCGTTCTCCTCGGAGAACTCCTTGGTCACGGTGTAGCTGTCCTGGTCGGACGCCTCGGAGGCGGTGAGCGCGGTCAGGCCCTCGGGGAGCGCGTCGGCCAGGGCGGCCTCGACCTCCTCGGGCGACTTCGCCGTCGACTCCTTGTCGTAGTACTGCAGGAGGTTGCCGGTGTACTCGGGGAAGACGTCGATGTCGCCGGACTCGAGCTCGGGGAGGTAGACCTCGCGCTGACCGATCTGGTACTCGCGCTGGACGGTGTAGCCGCCGTCCTCGAGGGCCTGGGCGTAGAGCTCGGCGATGATCTCGTTCGAGTAGTACTGCTGCGAGCCGACGACGATGGTGTCGGACGACGCCGAGGCATCTCCTCCTCCGTCGCTCAGGGGGTCGCTCGACGCGCACCCTGCCAGGGCCACCATGGCCCCGATCGCGACCGCACCGAGAACGGTGAGCCGGCCTTTCTTCGCTGTGTTGATCACTGTGTTCCTTCCTGGAGGGATGTTGCCTTCGCCGCGGCCGACCGGGAGGTCGTCACGCGGGTGTCGAGGGGGCGGCCCGCGGCGGTGACGCCGGCCGGGACGACGAGTCGCTGGAGCACCGAGAAGACGACCTCGAGCACGACGGCGAGGGAGATCACGACGATCGACCCCGCGAACATCTGCGTGTAGTCGTTCGACCGGAGGCCCGTGAAGATGTAGATGCCGAGGCCGCCGGCGCCCACGGTGGCCGCGATGGTGGTCGTGGCGACGACCTGCAGCAGGGCGGAGCGGAGCCCGCCGATGAGGAGGGGCAGGCCGAGCGGGAGCTCCACGCGCGTGACGATCTGCCACTCCGTCATGCCGACCGCGCGGGCCGCGTCGATCGTCGCGCGGTCGACGGCCTCGAAGCCGGAGTACGCCCCGGCGAGGATGGACGGGATCGCGAGCACCACGAACGCGATCATCGGCGCGCTGATGCCGATGCCGAGCAGGAGCGCGAGGAGGAAGACGATGCCGACGGTGGGCAGGGCCCGGACCCCGCCGGTGAGCGCGACCGCCACCGTGCGACCCCTGCCGGTGTGCCCGATCAGGAACCCGAGCGGGATCGCGACCACGGCCGCGATGAGCACGGCGATCACCGAGTAGGTGACGTGCTGCCCGAGTCGGGCCGGCACGCCGTTCGCCCCCGTGAGGTGGACCGGGTCACCGAGCCACGCGAGGGCGTCGAGGAAGGCGTTCACGCGGTCACCTCCGCGGCCTGGCGGACGGGGCGCCGGTCGCGCGCCCCCTGGTCGGCCCAGGGCATCAGGGCGCGACCGAGGAGGACGAGCAGGCCGTCGAGCACGAGGGCCATGACGATCGTCAGCACGATGCCCGTGCCGATCTCGGCGAGGATGCTGCGCTGCAGGCCGTCGTTGAAGAGCAGGCCGAGACCGTTGATGCCGAGGATGCCGCCGACGGTCGCGAGGCTGACGGTGCTGACGACGACCACGCGGAGACCGGCGAGCAGGACGGGGCCGGCGAGCGGGAACTCGACGCGCCAGAAGCGCTGCCAGCCGGAGTACCCCATCGCCGTGGCCGACTGCAGCACGTCGGGCTCGACGGCCCGCAGGCCGTCGGCGGTCGAGCGCACCATGAGAGCCACGCCGTACAGGGTCAGCGCCACGATGAGGTTGGTGTTGCTCCGCAGCGGGTAGAGGCCGAT
Organism: Frigoribacterium sp. NBH87; assembly: GCF_014217665.1. Classification (NCBI taxonomy): domain Bacteria; kingdom Bacillati; phylum Actinomycetota; class Actinomycetes; order Micrococcales; family Microbacteriaceae; genus Frigoribacterium; species Frigoribacterium sp. NBH87. The sequence continues at coordinate 66,571 of NZ_CP043650.1, read as the reverse complement.
GATGCCGGGCAGCGCCACGAGCAGGGCGAACGACGGCACGGCGTAGATGAGGCCGGAGGCGGTGAGCAGCACCCCGCGGACGACCGGGAAGCGGTTGGCCAGCCACCCGATCGGCAGCGAGATCACGAAGGCCAGGATCACGGGCGGCACGCTCAGCCCGAGGTGGACCAGCGTCTTGTCCCAGATGTAGTCGGTGTTCGACCAGATCCAGTTCACGACGCGTGCCCACCCTGCGCCGGAGCACCCGGCCCCCTGGGGGCACCGGCCTCTGCCTGGAGCACGGGCACGGGCTGCGTGAGGACGCCCGTCGTGCGGCCGGACTCGTCGACCACGACCTGGCCCGTCGCGGTCTGCTCGATGTGCAGCGCGCGCTTGCCGCGGTTCGACCCGACGAAGTCGGCGACGAAGTCGCTCGCCGGGTCGGAGAGGATCTCGGCGGGCGTGCCCTGCTGGGCGACCCGGCCGCCCTTCTCGAGGATGACGACCTGGTCGCCGAGGTAGAAGGCCTCGTCGATGTCGTGGGTCACGAAGACGACGGTCTTGTCGAGCTCGCGCTGCAGCCGGATGAGCTCCTGCTGGAGGTCGGAGCGGACCAGGGGGTCGACCGCCCCGAACGGCTCGTCCATCAGGAGGATGTTCGGGTCGACGGCGAGGCCGCGGGCCACGCCCACGCGCTGCTGCTGCCCGCCCGAGAGCTGGCTCGGGTAGCGGTCGGCCAGCGAGCGGTCGAGGCCGACGGTGTCCATCAGCTCCAGCGCACGCTCGCGGGCCTCCTTCTTGCCGACGCCCTTGAGCACGGGCACGGTGGCGATGTTGTCGACGACCTTGCGGTGCGGGAGCAGGCCGGAGTTCTGCATCACGTAGCCGATGCTGCGGCGCAGGGCCACGGGCTCGAGGCCGGCGATCGACTCGCCGTCGATCTCGATGGTGCCGGAGGTGGCGTCGACCATCCGGTTGATCATCCGCAGGATGGTCGTCTTGCCGCAGCCGCTCGACCCGACGAAGACCGTGGTCTTGCGGGAGGGGATGACGAGGCTGAAGTCGTCCACGGCGCGGGTGCCGTCGGGGTACTGCTTGCTCACCGAGCGGAACTCGATCATGGGTGGCTCATTCCTCGTGGGCAGCACGGATCGACACTTGCCGGGGGCACCACCCAACCACACTCCCCCGTCGGGGGCACCTCGTCGCCGCCTCCGTGGCCGAGTCGTGACGCAGAACGGCCGCCGACGCCGCGCTGGGCGGACGACGGCGGCCGAGCCGCGGAGGGACGACGAGGAGGCGGGTCAGGCCACCGTGAGGACGGGCTCGAGGTAGCCGCGCACGGCGCGACGGCACTCCTCGACGAAGCGGGGGTCGCCGTCGCCGCCCGCGACGAACGCCCGTGCCAGGAGCGCGTCGCCGATCTCGACGACGACCTGGACGGCCAGGTCGCTCGCGTCGTCGCGGACGACGCCGAAGCGGTCGGCGAGGAGGGCGGAGAGGCTCTCGGCCAGGGGGTGCACGGCCGGCGCTCCCCCGTCGGCGCCCAGCTCGGGGGCGTCGCTGAAGCTCACGGACCGGAAGCCCGGCTCGGAGCGGTACATCTCGACCTCCGTGTCGATGACGGCGTCGAGGGCCCGGCGCCAGTCGTCGACGCCGTCGGCGGCGACGGCCGCCGCCACCCCGGCGACGAGGCGCTGGGTGCAGCGGAGCGCCAGGGCGTCGACGACCGCGATGCGGTCGGGGAAGTAGCGGTACACCGTGCCGATGGAGGCGCCGGCGCGCTCGGCGACCATGGCGGTCGTGAGCCGCTCGTAGCCGATCTCGTCGATGATCGAGGCCGCGGCGTCGAGCAGGCCCGTGAGGCGCGCGGTGCTGCGCGCCTGGACCGGCTCGTTCCTGAGCAGTGACGATCCCCCGGGCAGTGCTTCATTGACGTCGGTGACGAGCAACGTTCCTCCTTGGTGCGGTGCCGGCGGGTGCCGGGCACGGTGCTGGACGTCGGGGCCGGCCGTCGGTCGACGGCGGCGCGCAGGCCCATCAGGCCGGTCTCGCGGCGCCCCCGTCGGGGGCTCCGGCGACCGGGTGTCGGCCACTGTCGGTCGCTGCCCCGAGAATGGACGCATGTGCGGACGATTCGTGATGGCGCGCGCCTCGAGCGACCTGGTGGCCCTGTTCGACGTTGATGTATCGGGTGACACTCTCCCAGACCCTTCCTGGAACATCGCTCCGACCCGCCCGGTGTCGCTGCTCGTCGACGCCGCTCCCCGGGGCGACGACGCGGGCGGCCCCCCGGTGCGACGGCTCGCGTCGGCCCGGTGGGGCTTCGTCGCGGCGGGCTCCCCCGGCCCCGTCGGCGCCCCCCTGTTCAACGCCCGGGTCGAGACCGCGGCCGAGAAGCCCACGTTCCGTGAGGCCGTCGCCTCCCGACGCGGGCTCGTGCCCGCCAACGGCTGGTACGAGTGGCAGGTCCGGCCGGACGGCAGCAAGCGCCCGGTCTACGTGAGCCTGCCCGACGACGAGGTGATGCTCTTCGCCGCCCTGTACGAGTGGTGGCGCGACCCGGCGGCCGCCGTGGGGTCGCCGTCTCGGTGGCTGCTCTCGACGGCGGTGCTGACCCGCGCCTCCTCGGGGCCCTTCGCCGAGGTGCACGACCGCATGCCCGTGCTGGTCGGGGCCGACGTCATGGACGACTGGCTCGACCCGGAGACCGAGGGCGACGACGACCTGCTGCAGGGGGTCTCGGGGCTCGTCGACGAGATCGCCGCCCGGCTGCAGGTGCACGAGGTGTCGCCCGAGGTCGGCCGCGTCGGCGTCGACTCGCCGTCGCTGGTCGACCCGGTCTGACCCGTCAGCGCGTGGCGGCGTGGGAGGATGACCGCATGCCCGACCCCCGAACGGTGACGTCGTCCGCCGTCGAGCCCCTCCTGCACCGCGCCGCCCGACTCGAGAACTCGGTCCACCGGTTCCGCGAGAAGCGGGCCCGCAAGCGGGGGCTGCTCCCGACGATCGTCCCGTACTCCGGCTACGGCTCGGCCGGGTGGGTGCGGGTGCTGTCGCGCGTGCTGCTCACGCGCACGGGGTCGCTCGAGGGCACCGACCGCCTCAACGTGCGCGGCTGGCGGAGCTTCACCAGCGTGCCGGTCGAGCGGGCCGTCGTCGACGTGACGGTCGGCGGCCGCACCGTCCAGGTCACCACCGACCGCGGCGGGGTGCTCGACGCCCGGCTCGAGGTCGACCTCGAGCCGGGGTGGCACCTCGTCACCCTGAGCACCGAGGGCTCGCCGCCGATCGAGGCCCCCGTGGTCGTGATCGACGCCGACGCCCGCTTCGGCATCGTCTCGGACATCGACGACACGGTCATGGTCACCTCGCTCCCCCGCCCCTTCCTCGCGGCGTGGAACACCTTCGTCCTCAACGAGCACGCCCGGCGCCCGGTGCCCGGGATGGCCGTCCTCTACGAGCGGCTGCACACGGCCGCGGGCGGCTGCCCCGTGATCTACCTGTCGACCGGCGCCTGGAACGTCGCGCCGACGCTGTCGCGCTTCCTGTCGCGCAACCTGTACCCGAGCGGCCCGTTGCTGCTCACGGACTGGGGGCCGACCCACGACCGGTGGTTCCGCAGCGGCCGCCTGCACAAGCAGGGCTCGCTCGACCGTCTCGCCGAGGAGTTCCCCGACATGCGGTGGCTGCTGGTCGGCGACGACGGGCAGCACGACGAGGAGCTCTACGGGCGGTTCCTCCGCGACCACCCGGAGAACGTCGCCGCCGTCGCGATCCGCCAGCTGTCGCCCAGCGAGGCCGTCCTGGCCGGCGGGCGCTCGCGCTCCGAGCACGCGCAGGGCAGCGACGCCGTGTGGGTCTCCGCCCCGGACGGCGCCGGGCTGTGGGAGCAGCTCGTCGACACCGACGTCGTCCCCCGCTCGGGAGACACCCGCCTCTGATACAGGGAAATCCCGTCATGGGAGGCGTTCTCGTGTCCTATCATCAGAAGATCAGGTACAGGAGCGACATGACTGAGATCACCGACCAGCCCGACGCTGCCCGCTCCACCCAGGAGTGGGAGGCGCGGATCGGCGCCCAGGTGCGTGCCCGACGCCTCGACCAGGGCCTCGACCAGATCTCGCTCGCGCGCCTCGCCGACGTGTCGACCAGCACCCTCCAGTCGCTGGAGAACGGCCGAGGGAGCACCGTGCGCAGCCTCGTGCGGGTGCTGCGGGCGCTCGGCGCGGAGTCGGCCCTCGACACCATCGCCCCGCACAGCGACGTGAGCCCGCTCGACGTGCTGCGCTCGGCGCCGGCGGCCCCCCGCCGTCGCGTCTACCGCCCCCGGGGCCCCCGCGCCAGCCGCGTCGTGCGCGACGACGCGGGGCGACGCGGCGAGCGCCCGTCCGGAGGAGCCGGCGAGTGAGCTGGTTGCCGGTGCCCGCCGTCGAGGTGAGCGCCTGGGGCATGCGCGTCGGCGCGGTCGCGCCCGACCCCCGGCTCGGGGCGTACGTGTTCGAGTACTGGCCCGACTGGGTCGAGCGTGGCATCGAGCTCGCGCCGCTGACGATGCCCACCCGGGTGCGGCGCCACGTCTTCCCGCAGCTGCCGGAGGCGACGTTCCACCGCCTCCCCGCCCTGCTGGCCGACGCGCTGCCGGACGACTTCGGCAACGCGGTGATCGACGCCTGGCTGGCCCGGCAGGGCGTCTCGCGGGCGGCGGTGACGCCGCTGGACCGGCTGGCCTACATGGCCGACCGTGCGATGGGCGCCCTCGAGTTCCGGCCCTCGCGGGGCCCGCGGCACCGCACGACGAGCGCGGTCGAGCTGAGCGCCCTGGTCGAGGGGGCCCGGAGCGTGCTCGACGGGAGCTTCGCGGACGACGAGGGGGCGGAGTCGGCGATCCGGTCGCTGATCCAGGTGGGGACCTCGGCGGGCGGGGCCCGGGCCAAGGCCGTCGTCGCCTGGGACAGGGCGACGGGCGAGGTGCGGTCGGGCCAGCTCCCGGCTCCCGAGGGGTTCGAGCACTGGCTGCTGAAGCTGGACGGCCTCGGGGCCGACGTCGAGCTCGGCCAGGGCTCGGCCACGGGCAGGGTCGAGTACGCGTACTCGCTGATGGCGAGGGCGGCGGGCATCGAGATGAGCGAGTGCCGGCTGCTCGAGGAGGGGGGCCGGGCGCACTTCATGACGCGGCGGTTCGACCGGTCGCCGGAGGGCAAGGTGCACTCGGTCACCCTCTGCGGGACGGCCCACCTCGACTACCGGCAGCGCCAGGCCCACGACTACGGGCAGCTCTTCGACGCCGTGGCTCGGCTCGGCGGCGGGCCCGAGGCGCGGGAGCAGGTGTTCCGGCGGATGGTCTTCAACGTGCTCGCGGCCAACAACGACGACCACACGAAGAACGCGTCGTTCCTGCTGAGGTCGCCGACGGCGCCGTGGGAGCTCTCCCCCGCCTACGACGTCACGTTCGCGCACAACCCGACCGGCCGGTGGACGTACCAGCACCTGATGGGGGTGGACGGCGTCTTCCGCGACGTCGCACGGGCCGACGTCATGAGGCTGGCCGACCGGCACCTCGTGCCGGGCGCCTCCGACGTCGTCGACGAGGTGCGCGACGCGGTGGCGCGCTGGCGGAGCTTCGCCGACGAGGCGGGCGTCCCCGGCCGCGTCGTGGGCCACGTCGAGGAGTCGCTGCCCCGCTGGTGACTCCCCCTGGCCGATGTCGGTGGGACTTCGTACACTCCTGGTCGAACGTACATTCGAACGAGGAGGCGACGTGAAGGTCGACGAACAGGTGCCGGTCGAGACCACGGAGGGCGGGGCGCCCCTCCGCTTCGTCTGGCGCGGGGTGGTCTACGGCGTCGTCAGCGCCCCGGAGATGTGGATGACCCGTCGGGAGTGGTGGCGCTCGGCGCCCCGGGCGCCCCGGGGCCTCGGGGCGGAGCTGCTCGAGCTGCCGGTGTGGCGCGTCGACGCCCTGCCGCTCACCGACGGGGCGCACCGCATCGACGGCACCTTCGACCTCGCGCTCGACCCGGCGGAGGGCGGCACCTGGCTGCTGCTCGGCGTCTACGACGACACCGTCGAGCAGCAGCTCTTCGCCTGAGGGGCGTCGACGCCCGACGAGCGCCCGGGCACCGGCGAGCGCGGCGGGAATGCCCGGCCCGCCGGAGCCGTTCTCCCGCTGGGCCTCGGCAGACAGGGAGGTGCCCATGACCGTCATCCGGTGGTTGTTCGACGCACAGCTGGTGATCGGCGACCAGACGATCCTCTGGCGCGAGATCGTCGGCAACGTGTTCGGGCTGCTCAGCGCCCTCGGCGGGATGCGCCGGAAGGTGTGGGCCTGGCCGGTCGGCATCGTGGGCAACGCCCTCCTCTTCACCGTCTTCCTCGGGGCGGTCTTCGACACGCCCAACCCGGTCAACCTCCTCGGCCAGGCCGGTCGGCAGGTCATGTTCATCACCGTGTCGATCTGGGGCTGGTGGCGCTGGCACCAGAGCCGCGGCGGCGACGCGGGCACCGCGGTCGAGCCGCGCTGGGCCGGTGCCCGCAACCGCGTCCTGCTCGTCGTGGGCCTGGTCGGCGGCACCGCCGTGCTCACGCCGGTGTTCAGCGCCCTGGGCTCCTACGAGCCGGTCTGGGCCGACGCCTGGATCTTCACCGGCTCGCTGCTGGCCACCTGGGGCATGGCGAAGGGCTGGGTGGAGTTCTGGCTGATCTGGGTCGCGGTCGACCTCGTCGGCACGCCCCTGCTCTTCAGCGCCGGCTATTACGCCTCCGGGCTGATGTACGTCTTCTACGGCGCCTTCACGCTCGCCGGGTTCTTCGTCTGGGCCCGGGCCAGGAGGCAGAAGCCGCTGGTCGAGACCCAGTGGCCCGACCCCACGCTCCAGCGCCGCTGACCGCGGGCTGAGGGGGCGCCTCCCCCGGCGTGCTCACCACCCCGTCTGGTTCGATGGCGCCATGCCCCTGCCCATCGAGAACTACGCCCTGATCGGCGATCTGCACACGGGGTGCCTCGTCGGCACCGACGGCAGCATCGACTGGTCGTGCCTGCCGCGCTTCGACTCCGCCTCCGTCTTCGGCGCCCTGCTGGGCGACCGCGACCACGGCCGCTGGCTCGTCGCCCCGGCGGAGGCAGGGGCGACGGCGACTCGCCGCTACGTCGACGACACGTTCGTGCTCGTGACGCGCTGGACGACGTCGACCGGCGTCGTCGAGGTCACCGACCTCATGCCGGTCGGCGACCGGCGGGCGGACGTCGTGCGTCGTGTGACCGGCGTCGAGGGCACGGTGCGGATGCAGGAGGACCTGCGGATCCGGTTCGGCTACGCCGCTGCGCTGCCCTGGGTGCGCCAGCTGCCCGAGGGCGACGAGACCGCCCTCGTGGCCATCGCCGGCCCTGACGCGGTCGTGGTCCGCGGTCCCCACCTCACGGCGGCCGACCACACCCACGCCGCCGAGTTCGACGTGGCGGCCGGCGAGACCGTCGACATGACCTTCACCTGGTACCCCTCGCACCGCGAGCCGCCGACCGCTCCTGACGTCGACGCCGTGCTGGCCGACACCGTCCGCTGGTGGCAGGCCTGGGCCGCCCGCTCGCAGGAGCCCTCCGCCTACGACCGCGAGGTGCGCCGCTCGCTGCTGATCCTCCGGGCCCTCACGAACGAGGACACGGGCGGCATCGTCGCGGCCGCGACGACGAGCCTGCCGGAGTCGTTCGGCGGCTCACGGAACTGGGACTACCGCTACGTGTGGCTGCGCGACGCGTCGATGACCCTGCAGGCGCTCATCCTGCACGGCTTCGCGGAGGAGGCCGAGAAGTGGCGCGGCTGGCTGCTCCGGGCGATCGCCGGCGACCCCGCCGACGTGCAGATCATGTACGGGCTCGCCGGCGAGCGGTACCTGCACGAGAGCGAGCTGGAGCACCTGCCGGGCTACGAGGGCGCCTCCCCCGTGCGGCTCGGCAACGCCGCGTTCACGCAGTACCAGGGCGACATCTTCGGCGAGGTCATGGTCGCGCTGCACGAGGCCCGACAGCTCGGCGTCGCCGAGTCCGAGTACTCGTGGCCGCTGCAGCGCGCCCTGATGCAGTACGTCGAGGACAACTGGACCCGCCCTGACAACGGCATCTGGGAGATCCGCGGCGAACCGCAGCACTTCACCCACTCGCGCGTCATGATCTGGGCCGCCCTCGACCGCGCCGTCCAGGGCGTCGAGCAGTTCGGGCTCGACGGGCCCGTCGACCGGTGGCGGAGCCTCCGCGACGAGGTCCGTGCCGAGGTCGAGGAGCAGGGCTGGGACGCCGACCGGGGCACGTACACCCAGCACTACGGCTCGGCCGAGGTCGACGCCTCGCTGCTGCAGCTCGCCCAGGTGGGCTTCGTCGCCCCCGACGACCCTCGCATGCTCGGCACGGTCGCCGCGATCGAGCACGACCTGCTGCAGGACGGCCTGCTGCTGCGCTACCGCACCGAGTCGGGCGTCGACGGCCTCGAGGGCACGGAGCACCCCTTCCTCACCTGCTCGTTCTGGCTGGCGGAGCAGTACGCCCGGTCGGGGGGCGTGGACGACGCGGTGACGCTGATGGACCGTCTCGTCGGCTGGTGCAACGACGTCGGCATGCTCTCGGAGGAGATCGAGGTGGCCACCGGCCGCCACGTCGGCAACACCCCGCAGGCGCTCTCGCACCTCGCCCTCGTGCGCGCCGCCGACGCGATCGGCGCCGCACTCGACGCACGGCGCTGACGGCGGCGCCGTCCGTCGAGACGGCGTCGTCCGCCGGTCGCGGCGGACACGACGAGGCCGCCCTGCCGGTGGGCAGGGCGGCCTCGTCGTGGGGCGGCGCTCAGGGCGCCGCCGGGCGGTCGGCGCCGATCAGGCGGGCCAGTCCGCGGGGCCGGTCGAGCCGGCCGCGTAGGTGTCGAGCGGCACGTCGCCGGCCGTCCATGCGTCGACGACGGGCGCCACGATGGCCCAGCAGCGCTCCGCGACGTCGCCGCGGATCGACAGGGTCGGGTCGTCGTGGAAGATCCCGCTGAGCACCTCGCCGTAGGGCGTGAGCTCGGGCTTGCCCAGCGTGACCTGGAAGGTGGACTGCTCCAGGTGGAAGGGGTTGCCCTTGCCGTTGGTGGTGACGCCGAGCTCCATCGTCTCGGGGCTGATCTCGATGCGGAGCGTGTCGGGGGTCGACGATCCGTTCAGGCCCTCGGGCAGCGCGGGGACGGGCTTGAAGGTGATCAGCACCTCCTTGCGGATCTTCGTCATGCCCTTGCCGGAGCGCAGGATGAAGGGCACGCCGGCCCAGCGACGGGTCTTGACCTCGAACTCGACCTCGGCGAGGGTCTCGGTCTGGCGGTCGTTGTCGACGCCCTCCTCGTCGGAGTACGACGGGACGTCCTTGCCGTCGATCGTGCCGGCCGTGTACTGCGCCCGGCGGCTCGAGGCGACGGGGTCGCCGCCCTTGACCCACGTCGCGCGCAGCACGCGCGCGATCTCGCTGCGCAGCTCGACCGAGTCGATGCTCGACGGCGCGTCCATCGCGATGACGGCGAGCACCTGCAGGAGGTGGCTCTGGATCATGTCGACGAGGGCGCCGGCCTTGTCGTAGTACTGCGCACGGCCCTCGAGGCCGAGGACCTCGTCGTAGAAGATCTCGACCTTCTCGATGTTCTCGCCGTTCCAGACCGGCTCGAAGAGGCGGTTCGCGAAGCGGAGGCCGATCATGTTGAGGACGGTGGCGCGGCCGAGGAAGTGGTCGGTCCGGTGGATGCGCTCCTCCGGGACGATCTTCAGCAGCTCGGCGTTCAGCTCGCGCGCGCTCTCCTCGTCGGAGCCGAAAGGCTTCTCGAGGGCGAGGCGCAGGCCGTCGGGCAGGTCGATCTCGGCGAGCGCCTGGATCACGCGAGTGCTGATCGCCGGGGGCAGCGCGAAGTACATCACCGGGGTGCCCTCGGAGGCCTCGAAGAGGGCCTTGAGGTGCTCGACGGTGGTGGGGTCGCCCTGCATGTAGCGGCTGGAGGCGAGGGTCTTCTTCGCGAGGTCGCTGCCGGCGTCGCCGTTGAAGGCCGTCTTGACGACGCCGTCCCACTCCTCGGGGGTGCGCTCGCTGCGGCCGGTGCCGATGAGCTGGACGTCGACGCCGCGGTCGCTCTTCAGGAGGCTGGCGAGGCCGGGCAGCAGGAGTCGCTCGGTGAGGTCGCCCGAGGCTCCGAGGATGATGAGGGTGGTGGTGTCGGTCACTGTGCAGCTTTCGTGAGGGCGGCGAACTCGTCGTCGCTGAGGTCGATCTGGGCGGCGGCGACGTTGTCCTCCAGGTGCGAGACGCTGGACGTGCCGGGGATGGGGAGCATGACCGGCGAGCGCCGGAGCAGCCACGCGAGGGCGAGCTGCGAGGGGGTGGCGTCGTGCTCGGTCGCGAGGGCGTCGAGCGGCCCGCCCGGTGCGGCGAGCGCGCCGGTGGCGAGCGGGAACCACGGGATGAAGGCGATGCCCTCGGCCTCGCTGTGGTCGAGCAGGGCCTCGGCGTCGCGGGAGGCGAGGTTGTAGAGGTTCTGGACGGAGGCGATGGTCGCGGTCTGCTGCGCCTCCTTGAGCTCGTCCACGGAGACCTCGGAGAGGCCGATGTGGCGGATCTTGCCCTCCTGCTGCAGGGCGGCGAGCTCGCCGACCTGGTCGGCGAGGGGCACGGCCGGGTCGATGCGGTGCAGCTGGAAGAGGTCGATGCGGTCGAGCCCCAGGATGCGGAGGCTCATCTCCACCTGCTGGCGGAGGTACTCGGGGCGGCCGACGGGCCGCCAGTCGCCGGGGCCCGGGCGGGTGAGGCCGGCCTTGGTGGCGATGACGACGTCGTCGCCGTAGGGGTGCAGGGCCTCGCGCAGCAGCGGCTCGGCCACGTCGGGGCCGTAGGAGTCGGCGGTGTCGAAGAAGGTCACGCCGAGCTCGACGGCCCGGCGGATGACCCGGACGGCCTCGTCGTGGTCGCGGGGCTGGCCCCAGACCCCCTCGCCGGTGAGCTGCATGGTGCCGTACCCGAGGCGGGTGACGGGGAGGTCGCCTCCGATGGTGAACTGCCCGGAGGCAGCCGCCGACGGGGACGTGGTGTCGGTAGTCATGGTCGTCCTTCCTCGATGGCGGGCCGAGAGCTGCGGACGACGAGCGCGTCCGCGCCGGTGTGCTGGGGGCCCCGGTGGGTCAACGCGACGGGCGGCGGACCATTCCCGGCCCCCGCGGGGCCGCCCGGGGAGGGCAGCGCGTCGCGCTCGGGCGCCGGTGCCCGGTCAACCGTACTGCTCCCGCGGGGAGCACGTTCACCGGCGGGGCTCGGTGTCGCGGGGCGCGGTGGGGTCGTCGACGGGGCCGGTGCTGTCGGTGCCGCCCTCGGTGGGCTCCTCGCCCGCGCGGCCGTCGGCGGGGCCGGTGCCGCCCTCGGCGTCGCTCCCCGCGCCTCCCCCGCCCTCGTCGGCCTCCCCCTCGTCGTCGTCGGGTCGGGGCGCCGTGGTGTCGTCGGGGTCGAGCGCGGCGATGATCCGGCCCATCGACACGGCGATCGAGACGCCCCCGCTGGTCTCGGTGGTGGGCAGGTGCCGGTGCTCGTCGATCGCCTCCCAGAGGTCGGCGACCCGGCGCCGGGCCTCGACGAACGCGTCGACGTCGTCGCCGCCCCGGAGCCGGACGACCTCGGCGACGGCGTGCGCGGCGCGGGCGACGACCGGCGCGAGCTCCTCGACGATCCCGATCTGGCGGCCGATGCGGCGCCCCAGGATGCCGGAGACCTCGGCCATGTCCTGGAGGTGGAACCCCACGCGCTCGAAGACGACGAGGTCGGCGTACTCCTGGCCGAGGTCGCGGCGCCGGAGCTTCCAGCGCGGGTTGAGCCGGCGGGACTCGTCGGCGTACTGCACGGCGTCGCGGACCCGGCGGAGGGTGCCGGGCAGCTCGGCCACGCGGCGCTCCCAGTCGTCGCCCTCCAGCGGCCAGCGGGCCTCGAAGACCGCGGCGACGTCGTCGGTGCGGTCGGCGAGCGATGCCTGCAGCGAGCGCAGCCGCTCGTCGGCCCGCCCGGCGTAGAGCGGCGGCACGAGCAGGTAGTTGACCGTGAGCCCGACCACCACGCCGACCGCGACCTGGATGACGTAGCCCGTCGAGTAGTCGGCCTGGTCGCCCTCCGTGGTCGCGCTGCCGCCGAGCAGCAGCACGAAGAGCCCGGCCGTGAGCACCCAGTCCCGCCCGGCGCCGAGCCGGCGGATGCCCGCGAGCAGCGTCCCCACGCCGACGACCGCCGCGACGGCGAGCACGCCGGGCTGCCCCTCCTGGAGCGAGAAGACGACCGTGGCCAGCACGATGCCCACGACGAGGCCGAGCAGGGTCTGCACCCCCTGGCGGAGCGACGCCTTGATGGTCGGGTACATCGCGATCACCGCGCCGAGCGGGGCGTAGTACGGGTACTCGGCCGCCACGCCGGGCACGTGGGGCGCCAGCCAGTAGGCGAGGGCCGCGGCGAGCGCCGCCTTCACGGCCAGCAGGAGGCGCGGCTGGCCGAGCAGGACGCGCGCCCACCGCGAGGCGGTGCGGACGTCGGCCCGGACGTCGGGGCGGGAGCCGCTCGGGCGTCGATCGGGCATGCACCGATGATGACAGCCCGGCGGCGGCGCGGCCCGGCCGAGGACGTACACTGATCGAACACACGTTCGACCAGACCTGGCCGGGGTCCCGACTCGGAGCACGACCATGCGCTTCACCCACCTCCACGTGGCCTCTTCGTTCAGCGCTCACCACGGCACGACCCCGCCGGCCCAGCTGGTCGAGCGGGCGGCGGCCGACGAGGCCGACGCCCTCGCGATCACCGACCGCGACGGGCTCTACGGCGCGATCCGGCACATCGGGGCCTGCCGGGCGGCGGGCATCGATCCGATCGTCGGGGTGGAGCTGGGCTGTGCCGACGACCGGGCCGAGGCGTCGACGACCACGGCGGCGGGCATCGATCCGATCGTCGGGGTGGAGCTGGGCTGTGCCGACGACCGGGCCGAGGCGTCGACGACCACGGCGGCCGGCAGCCGGACGGCCGCCTCCGCCGCGGCCCCGGTCGACCGGGTCGTCGTGCTCGCCCACGGCTCCGGCGAGGGCCGGGCCGGGGAGGGCTGGGCGTCGCTCTGCCGCCTGATCAGCGCCGCGCACGGCCGGGCCACGCGCCGGGCGGCGGGCAGCGCCAACAGCACGGCGACCATCGGGCGCTCCCGGCTGCGGGCGTTCCTGCGGGGCGAGGAGGGCGCCTCCGCCACCGTGCTGCTGGGCCCCGACTCCGACGTGGGCCGGCTGGTGCGCGAGGGGCGCAGCACCGCGGCCGCCGCCTCCCTCGCCGACTGGGCCCGCGAGCTGCCCGGGGGCGTCGTCGTCGAGGTCGTCTGCCACCTCACCGAGCCCGGCGAGAGCCGGAGCGTGCGGCACGCGGCCCGGATGCTCGAGCTCGCCGAGCACGTGGGGGTGCCGGCGGTGCTGACCAACGCGGTCCGCTACCTCGACGCCGACGGCGCGGTGACGGCCGACGTGCTCGACTCGGCGGGCCACCTGGCACCGCTCGGCTCGTTCACGCCGCAGCCCAACGCGCAGGCGACCCTGAAGAAGGGCGCGGCGATGCGGGCGATCGCCCACCTCGTCGCCGACGCCTCGTCGCTGTCGCGCCGGGCGGCGGAGGAGATGCTCGCCGCGACGGAGCGGCTGGCCGACCGCTGCCGGCTCGACCCCGACGCCGACCTCCGCTGGCGGCAGCCCAAGGTGCCCGAGCTGAGCGCGATCGGCGTCGAGGGCGACCCCGATCAGGTGCTGCTCCGCCGGGCGGAGGCGGGGGTCACGGCCCGCTTCGGGCACGCGGGCCAGGGCCTCCGCCGCACCGTCGAGGAGCGCATGCGCTACGAGCTGGGCATCATCTCGGGCTTCGGCTTCGCGGGCTACTTCCTCACCGTCGCCGACGTCTCGCAGCTGATGCGCGACATGAGGGTGAGGAACGCCGCCCGGGGGTCGGGCGCGGGCAGCCTCGTCACCTACCTGCTGCGCATCTCGAACGTCGACCCGATCGAGCACGACCTGCTCTTCGAGCGGTTCCTCGGCAACAAGCGGGAGACCCTGCCCGACATCGACATCGACGTGGAGTCGGCCCGGCGGCACGAGATCTACCGGGCGATCTTCGACCGCTACGGCAGCAACCGGGTCACCCTCATGTCGATGCAGTCGACCTACCGGGGCCGGGGGGCCGTCCGTGACGCGGGCCAGGCGCTCGGCCTCGACGACGAGCAGATCGACATGGTCGCCAACAACGTCTGGCGGTCCAACGCCCGTGACCTCCGCACCGCCATGGCGGAGAAGCCCGAGCTGCGCGCCATCGCCGACCTCGCGCGGCAGAACGGCCAGATCGACCTCCTCGTCGACCTGACCGAGCGGCTCGACCGGCTCCCCCGGCACATCTCGATGCACCCGTGCGGCGTGATCCTCGGCGACTCCGACCTGCTCAGCACGACGCCCGTGCAGCCGAGCGGCATCGGCCTGCCGATGAGTCAGTTCGACAAGCACGACATGAACGACGCCGGCCTCCTCAAGCTCGACGTGCTCGGCGTCCGGATGCAGAGCTCGATGGCCTACGCCCTCGACGAGATCGAGCGGGTCAACGGCTCCCGGGCGGCCGTCGCGGGCGGCCTCTCGGTCGACGTCCCCTACGTGAACCGCGAGGGGCGGGTCGAGCTCGACGAGATCCCCCACGACGACGAGCCCACCTTCGAGGCCATCCGCACCACGCACACGCTCGGCATGTTCCAGATCGAGAGCCCGGGCCAGCGCGAGCTGATCGGCAAGATGCAGCCCGACCGCTACAGCGACCTGATCGCCGACATCTCGCTGTTCCGCCCCGGGCCGATGAAGGGCAACATGGTCGCGCCCTTCCTCGACACCAAGCACGGCTTCCAGCAGCCCGACTACCTGCACCCGAGCTTCGCGTCGTTCCTCGACGACAGCTACGGGGTCGTGATCTACCACGAGCACGTCCTGCGGATCCTCGAGGCGACGATGGAGGTGTCGCTCGCCGAGGCCGACGAGCTCCGCCGGCACATGGGCAAGGGCGCCGACGACGACCTCGAGGTGGAGTTCCGGCGCCGCACGCGGGCCAACGTCGACGAGCGGGGCAGGAGGCGCTTCACCGACGCGCAGGTCGACCGGATCTGGGCGGTGCTCAAGGGGTTCGGCTCGTTCGGCTTCTGCAAGGCGCACGGAGCGGCATTCGCCCTGCCCACCTACCAGAGCGCCTGGCTGAAGACCCACTACCCCGCGGAGTTCCTCGCGGGGCTGCTCACCCACGACCCCGGCATGTACCCGAAGCGGCTGCTGCTCACCGAGGCACGACGCATGGGGGTGCCCGTGCTGCCGCTCGACGTCAACCAGTCGACCGACGTCTACAGCGTCGAGCGCGTGCGCGCCCCCGCGACCCCGATCGCCCCGAGCCGCCCCGGCGACCTCGGCATCCGGCTCTCGCTCGCCGACGTGCACGGCATCACCGACGCCGAGCTCGCGCGGATCGTCGTGGGCCGGCCCTACGACTCCATCACCGACTTCTGGCAGCGAGCGACGCCGTCACGGCGGCTGGTGGAGCGCCTCGCGCAGGTCGGGGCGCTCGACTCGCTGGCCGGCCCGGGCCGCACCCGGGGCGACGTGCTGGCCCGTGTGCGGTCGCTGACCCAGCGCACCGCCCGGCCCCGCGCCTCCGACGTCGAGAACCAGCTCGACTTCAGCGTCGACGACTCGGCCGAGGTGCCGACCGGCACCCCCGACGTCAGCCTCCGCGACCGGGTCAGCGACGAGCTCGACATCCTCTCGATGGAGGTCAGCGAGCACGTCGTCGAGAGCTACCGGCCCATGCTCGACGACCTCGGGGTCACGCGGGCCGCCGACCTGCGCGACCACTGGAACGGCACGACCGTGCTCGTCGCGGGCATCCGCATCGCCACGCAGACGCCGCCCATGCGCAGCGGCAAGCGGGTCGTCTTCATCAGCCTCGACGACGGCACCGGCTGCGCCGACGCGACCTTCTTCGAGGAGGCCCAGTCGCGGGCGGGCTCGCTGCTCTTCGGCACCAAGCTCATGCTGATCCAGGGGCGCACCCGGCGCACCGGGGAGAAGGGCATCTCGCTGGAGGCGGAGAACGCCTGGGACCTGAAGGCGATGTGGCGCGACTGGCAGGCGAGCCGCGCCTCGGCCGCCTCCGGGCCGGGGGGCGCCGAGCTGCCAGACCTCTCGGACGCCCCTGCGTAGGGTGGCGGGCATGAGCGACGACCAGCAGGCGAAGGGCACGTACGTCGAGCCCGGCCAGGAGTACACCCGCGACACGAACTACATCGAGGACAGGATCACGCGCGACGCCGTCGACGGCTGGCCCGTCGAGGCGGGCCGCTACCGCCTGGTCGCCGCCCGCGCCTGCCCCTGGGCCAACCGCACCGTCATCTCGCGCCGCCTCCTCGGCCTCGAGGACGTCATCTCGCTCGGCCTGCCCGGCCCCACCCACGACGCCCGCAGCTGGACCTTCGACCTCGACCCCGACGGCCGCGACCCCGTGCTCGGCATCGAGCGCCTGCAGGAGGCCTTCTTCGCCCGCACGCCCGACTACGCCCGCGGCATCACCGTGCCCGCGGTCGTCGACGTGCCGAGCGGCAAGGTCGTCACCAACGACTTCCCGCAGATCACGCTCGACTTCGCGACCGAGTGGCGCGAGCACCACCGCGAGGGCGCGCCCGACCTCTACCCCGAGCACCTCCGGGCCGAGATCGACGAGGTGAACGCGGTCGTGTTCCGCGACGTCAACAACGGCGTCTACCGCGCGGGGTTCGCCGGGTCGCAGAAGAGCTACGAGCGGGCGTACGACACGCTGTTCGCCCGCCTCGACTGGCTGTCCGAGCGCCTGGAGGGTCAGCGGTTCCTCGTCGGCGACACGATCACCGAGGCCGACATCCGCCTCTTCACCACCCTCGCCCGCTTCGACGCGGTGTACCACGGGCACTTCAAGTGCAACCGCTCGAAGCTCACCGAGATGCCGGTGCTCTGGGCCTACGCCCGAGATCTGTTCCAGACCCCCGGGTTCGGCGACACGATCGACTTCGCGCAGATCAAGGCGCACTACTACGTCGTGCACAGCGACATCAACCCGACCGGCATCGTGCCCGCCGGCCCCGACCCGTCGGGCTGGCTGACCGCCCACGGGCGCGAGGAGCTCGGCGGCCGGCCCTTCGGCGACGGCACCCCGCCGCCCCCGCCGCGCGAGGGCGAGCAGGTGCCGCCGCTCGTCGCGTGACCGACCCGGGCGACCAGCTGCGCGCCACCCGCGACGACGCGCTCGCCCTGGCCGCGCGCCTCGGACAGGACATGGAGGCGGTGGCCGCGGCCCGCGAGGGAGCCAACGTCGACGACGAGCACGACCCAGAGGGGTCGACGATCGCCTACGAGCGGTCGCAGCTCGACGCGGTGCGCCGGTCGGCCCTCGAGCGGGTCGCCGACGCCGACTCTGCACTGCGGCGGCTCGCCGACGGGACGTTCGGCCGCTGCGAGCGGTGCTCGGCCCGGATCGGCGAGGCACGGCTCACGGCCCGCCCGACGGCGCGGCTCTGCATCGACTGCGCGCGCTAGCTCGTGGCGGGGCCGGGCTCGCCGGTGCCCGGCCCGCTGGCACCGGCCTCGCCGGGGCCGTGCTCAGCCTGCGGGGCCGCGGCCGCCCCGGCGACCGCGTACACGCCGTGCCCGACCCGCTCGAGCCTCCCCTGGCGTGTCAGCACGCTGAGGGTCGAGAGCACGCTGCTGCGGCGGTAGCCCGGCAGCGCGGCCACGAGCGCGGTCGTCGACAGCGGCCCCGCGCGGAGGACCTCGGGGATGCGGTCGGCGAGCGACGCGCCCGAGCCGACCCCCGCCTCCTCGACGTCCTCCCCCTCGGCGCCCGCGCGGTCGGCGCGGTAGTCCGACCGCGCCTGCTCGAGGTCGTCGGCCGACACCCTCGTGGTGCCGCCGTCCGCCCCCGAGGCGTGGGCGTAGGGGGCGAGCGTCAGCGAGCGGCCGACGCGGGCGTACACGGCGGAGGCGCTGGTGCCCTGGTGCTCGGCGATCTCGGGGTAGGAGGCGCCGCCGAGCAGCAGCACCGCCTCGCCCTCCAGCCCCAGCCACTGGCCGAGCGTCGCGATCTCCCACCCGGCGGTCGTGACGGCCGAGCCCCACACCTCGATGTCGTCGGCGTGCTCGGAGGTGAGGCCGTCGAGGTCGTCGAGCAGGTCGAGCAGCCGCTGTCGGGCGTCGGCGACGATCTCCGCGGTGAACCGCGGCGGGCGCTGAAGTTTGATCGGTCGTGACATCTGTGAAAGACTATCCAAGTTGCCCGAACGCGGGCACCTCACACTTAGCTGCACCAAGGAGATCCCATGGCTTTCGCAATCGTGCGTGCCGGCGGTCGTCAGGAGAAGGTCGAGGTCGGGACGATCCTGACCGTCGACCGTCTCAAGGCGAACACGTCCGACACCGTCTCGTTCGTCCCCGTCCTGCACGTCGACGGCGACACCGTCCTCTCGGGCGACGACCTGGCCTCGGTCACGGTCGAGGGCGAGGTCCTCAACGACCTCCGCGGCCCGAAGATCGTCATCCAGAACTACAAGAACAAGACCGGCTACAAGCGTCGCATGGGCTTCCGTGCCGACCTCACGCGCGTCAAGATCACCAAGATCTCCAAGTAAAGGGAGCTGAGCACACATGGCACACAAGAAGGGCGCATCGTCCACCCGCAACGGTCGTGACTCGAACGCTCAGCGCCTCGGCGTGAAGCGCTTCGGCGGCCAGGTCGTCCTCGCCGGCGAGATCCTCGTCCGCCAGCGCGGCACCCACTTCCACCCCGGCGCCAACGTCGGCCGTGGCGGCGACGACACGCTGTTCGCCCTCGCCCCCGGCGCGGTCGAGTTCGGCACCAAGGGCGGCCGCAAGGTCGTCAACATCGTCGCCTCCGCCGTGCGCGTCGACGCGTAGCACCCCCTGGCCGCACCTGCGGCACAGCTGAGGCGGTCGTCCCCTGTCGGGGCGGCCGCCTCCGTCGTCTCCGCGACACCTGTACCCCACGGGGCCAGCCCGCTCCCTGCCGCCGGGCGTAGACGGGGTGCATGAAGGCTCTCACCTACCAGTCCATCGCCGACGTCGCCGTCACCGAGGTGCCCGACCCCACGATCACGGAGCCCACCGACGCGGTGATCAAGGTCACCTCCGCCGCGATCTGTGGCAGCGACCTGCACCTGTACGACGTCTTCGACCCCTACCTCGACAAGGGCGACGTCCTCGGCCACGAGACCATGGGCGTCGTCACCGCCGTCGGCTCCGCCGTCTCGCGCATCCAGGTCGGCGACCGCGTCGTCGTCCCCTTCGTCATCGCCTGCCGTGAGTGCTTCATGTGCGAGCGCGGCCTCTTCTCGCAGTGCGAGACCACGCAGGTCACCGAGTACGGCTCGGGCGCGACCCTCTACGGCTACACCAAGCTCTACGGCCAGGTGCCCGGCGGGCAGGCCGAGCAGCTGCGCATCCAGCGCGCCGACGCCAACCTCGTCAAGGTCGGGCACGACCTCCCCGACGAGCGCTACCTCTTCCTCAGCGACATCCTCCCCACGGCGTGGCAGGGCGTCGAGTACGCCCAGGTGCCCGAGGGAGGCACGCTGGTCGTCCTGGGGCTCGGTCCGGTCGGTCAGTTCGCGGCCCGCATCGGCGTGCACAAGGGCTTCCGGGTGATCGGCGTCGACCCCGTCCCCGAGCGCCGCGCCATGGCCGAGCGCCACGGCGTCGAGGTGCTCGACCTCACGAAGGACGTCGCCGACGTCATCAAGGGCATGACGGACGACCGCGGCCCCGACTCCGTCGTCGACGCCGTCGGCATGGAGGCCCACGACCACGGCGGCGTCAGCATGGTGCAGAAGTTCGCCGCGGCGCTGCCCGACAAGGTCGGCCAGGCGCTCATGCAGAAGGCCGGAGTCGACAGCCTCAGCGCCATGCACCTCGCCTTCGAGGTCGTCCGCCGCGGCGGCACCGTCTCGCTGTCGGGCGTCTACGGCGGAACGGCCGACCCGACTCCCTTCCTCACCCTCTTCGACAAGCAGATCACCATCAAGATGGGCCAGTGCAACGTCCACCAGTGGATGGACACCCTGATGCCCCTCGTCGAGGACCCGACCGACCCGCTCGGCACGGAGGACCTCACCACGCACCCGGTGCCCCTCGACCGCGCGCCGGAGATGTACGAGCTGTTCAAGAAGAAGGAGGACGGCTGCATCAAGGTGGTGCTCAAGCCGTAGCGCGACTCCCCCGGGTCACCGCCGGGCCCCGCTCCGCCCCGTCCTGGGGCTTGGCGGGGCCCTCCGCACGTCGGTAGCGTCGCGGGGCGTCGACGTGTCCGATCAGTTCGCTGACCGTTCACCCGAACACGCACCGACGTTCACCGGCCGTGGAGCAAACGAATGGTGGACTGGTGACGAAGGAACAACGAGGGCCTCGTCCTGGGGCCGTCGTCGGCGACACGTGAATGAGAGAACCATGGATCTCCGGACGGCCGAGCACCCGAGGCCCGACCACTTCATCCTGCACCTCAGCGACACCCACCTCGTCGGCGGTGACGCCGACCTCTACGGCGACGTCGACAGCGAAGGTCGCCTCGCCCAGATCCTCGCCGGGATCGAGGCCTCCGGCATGCGGCCGGAGGCGATCGTCCTCACCGGCGACCTCGCCGACAAGGGCGAGCCCGCGGCCTACCGCAAGCTCCGGGCGCTGCTCGAGCCGGTCGCGGCGCGCCTCGGAGCCCAGATCATCTGGGCGATGGGCAACCACGACGAGCGCGGCGCCTTCCGCGAGCAGCTCTTCGGGCAGATGCCCTCCGACCGGCCCGTCGACTTCGTCTACGACGTGAACGGCCTGCGCATCATCACCCTCGACACGTCGGTGCCGGGCCACCACCACGGCGCGCTCACCGGCGACCAGCTCGACTGGCTCGCCGAAGAGCTCTCGACGCCCGCGGAGCACGGCACGGTCATCGCCATGCACCACCCGCCGGTGCCCAGCGTGCAGGACCTCAGCGTGCTGGTCGAGCTGCGCGACCAGGCCTCGCTGGCCGAGGTCGTCGAGGGCAGCGACGTCCGGTCGATCATCGCCGGGCACCTGCACTACTCGACCACGGCGATGTTCGCGGGCGTCCCCGTCTCGGTGGCCTCGGCCACCTGCTACACGCAGGACCTCGCGGTCGGCGGCACGCGCGGCCGCGACGGCGCGCAGTCGTACAACCTGGTGCACGTGTACGCCGACACGGTCGTGCACTCGGTCGTGCCGATCGGCTCGTACGACACGGTCGGCGAGTACGTCTCGCCGTCGTCGACGGCGGAGCGCCTCGCCCTCGCGGGCGTGCGCATCGCGCCGGCCGCGCCCCGGCACCGCCGGACCGACACCGCCCCGGTGCCCGTGGTGACGCGCGACCTCGCGCTGACCGGCCCCATCGACACCCTCTGACGCGAGCCGGCCGGCCGCCGCCGGTCGGGTCGGCCCCGTCGGCAACTCCTGCGCCCTGGCCGACTCGCCGCTGCCCTCGTCGCTCCGGCGACGTCGCGCAGGAGTTGTCGACACGTCCCGCTCGGGTCTCCAGCTCCGTCTCCGCACCCGCGCCTCCTCGCTCGGGCCGGACGGCCCTGCGCCGGGCTCACGCGCGCCCCGTCGGCAACTCCTGCGCCCTGGCCGGCTCGCCGCTGCCGTCGCCGCTCCGGCGACGTCGCGCAGGAGTTGTCGACGGTCGGCGCGCCCGGGCCCCCGGCTCCGCCTCCCGACCCACGCCTGCTCGCTCGGGCTCGACGGCCCTGCGCCGTGCTCACGCGCGCCCCGTCGGCAACTCCTGCGCCCTGGCCAGCTCGCCGCTGCCGTCGCCGCGCCGGCGACCTCGCGCAGGAGTTGTCGACGGTCGGTGCGCCCGGCGGTCGTGTCACGCGGCAGATCGTGCCCTCATGCCGGCGTTAGGCGTTCGGCGTTCGGCGTTCCGTGTTCAAGTTCGGCGTCCGGGGTTCGGCGTCCGGCGTCCGGCGTTCGGGGTTCGGGGTTCGGGGTTCGGCGTTCGGCGTTCGGCGTTCGGCGTTCGGCGTTCGGCGTTCGGCGTTCGGCGTTCGGCGTTCGGCGTTCAGACTTCAGAGTTCAGAGTTCAGAGTTCAGAGTTCAGAGTTCAGAGTTCAGAGTTCAGAGTTCAGAGTTCAGAGTTCAGAGTTCAGAGTTCAGAGTTCAGAGTTCAGAGTTCAGAGTTCAGAGTTCAGAGTTCAGAGTTCAGAGTTCGGCGGTCGGCGTTCGGCGTTCGGCGTTCAGAATTCGGGCGTTCAGAGTTCAGAGTTCGGCGTTCAGAGTTCGGCGTTCAGAGTTCGGCGTTCAGAGTTCGGAGTTCGGAGTTCGGAGTTCGGCGTTCGGCGTTCGGCGTTCGGCGTTCGGGATCTGAGACATCACCGCGACAGACGGCGGCGACGAGCCGGGGCCGGGCACGACCGACGCCGAGGGGGCACCACGCAGCGACGGACGACGAGGCGACCCGCGGTGTGGCTCCCTAGCCGGCCTGCTCCGTGCCCCGCTGCGCCATGTAGCGCCGCAGCCGCCGCAGGTAGTGGTCCCGCAGCACGTGCCTGACCCGCGCGGGCAGCCGCGGCACGACGACCCGGCTCACGCCCACGACGACGTCGAAGAGGCCCTGCCGCACCGCTCCCCAGGGCAGGCCGAACGCCTCCCTCACCGTCGCCGGCAGCAGCCCCGCCGTCACGAGGCGCGCGAGCGGCATGGCCAGGCGGAGCGCCACGGGCACGTTCACCGGGTGCAGCAGCTGGTGCGCGACGTCGCGGGTGACTTCGTCGACGGACAGCCCGGCGAGCTGGGCGTCCCACCAGGTGCGGAACTCGGCCCGGGTCGCCGGCCACAGCCCCGGCGGCATCTGGAGAGCCGAGCCGACCACCACGTAGTCGCGGTAGACGGCCTCCGCCGCCTCGGGCGACAGCGCCCCGTGGACGCGTTCGTAGAGCGTGATCGCCGAGTCGTAGAGCGTCGCCGCCACCCAGAGCTGCAGCTGCGGGTCGACCGCGTCGTAGGCGACCGGCGAGGAGGCGGTGCTCCGGACGGGCTGGTGGGCCCGGTCCACGAGCGCCCGCACGAAGGCGACCTCGTCGGGCGTGCCGAAGACGATGGCGTAGAGGTAGGTCATCGTGCCGTCCAGGCGGGCGAGCGGCCGGTCGACGAAGTCGCTGTGGTCGGCCACCCCGTGCCCCACGGCCGGGTTCGCGAGCTGCAGCAGGATGGCCCGGCCGCCGCCGCCGAGCAGCAGCGACTCCCCCGCCATGTCGGAGATCGAGCGCACGTCGGCCCCCCACCGCACGTCGTCGCCCGTCATCCCGTCAGCCTACGCGCGGCGAGGCACGGGCAGGCTCCTCGACGACGTGCTCGCTAGGCTCGCGGCATGGCCGTCCCCGACTTCATCCTCACCCTCCGCGAGTCGATCGGCACCGCGCCGCTCTGGCTCTCCGGCGTCACCGCCGTCGTCGAGCGGGGCGACGACCTGCTCATGGTCCGCCGCTCCGACACGGGCGAGTGGACGCCCGTCACCGGGATCATCGACCCGGGCGAGCACCCCGCCGACGCCGCGGTGCGCGAGGTGCTCGAGGAGGCCGACCTCCACGTCGTGCCCGTGCGGCTCGCCGCCCTCGGGGTGACCGAGGGCATCGTCTACGGCAACGGCGACCAGGCGAGCTACCTCGACCACACGTTCCTGATGCGCTGGCAGAGCGGCGACCCCGCGCCGGCCGACGGTGAGAACACCGAGGCCCGGTGGTTCCCCCGCGGCGACCTGCCGCCGATGACCGCCGACATGCGTGCTCGCGTCGACGCCGCGCTGTCGGGCGACCCGAGCACGCAGTTCGTCGTGGCGGGCGAGGTGCGGCGGGGCGAGCACCCGGCGTGACCACCTGCGGGAGGCGCGGTGCCGGCGGGTGCCGGCCCGCGCCTCCCCGGGGCTACGCCTCGATCTGGTCCTGGTCGCCGCCCGCACGGCGGACGCGGCGACGCTGCTCGGCCGTCTCGCGCTCGACGCGCTCCATCTCGGCCTTCTCCCACGGGGCCGCGAACGGGTAGTACCGCTCGAGGAAGTCGGTGACCGTCGACGTGCGCTCCTCGTCCGTGACCTCGGGGAAGCTGCCGTCGTTGAGGCAGAAGAAGTCGTACGAGCGCTTCTTCAGCAGGTCGGAGAGCGAGGCGAGGTCGGCGACCGTCGTCGTGTCGACGTAGCGGACCCGGGCGGCCTCCTGCACGATCGCGCGCCCCGTCATCAGCGAGTAGTAGTGGTAGAGCGAGTTCGTCACGGAGACGTTCTCCTTCGCCCGGAACGGGCTCGACGCGGTCGCGCGGAACTCGTCCGCGAACTCGTGCTCCATCTCCGACATGACGCTGCGGCGCAGGGGCGCCGCGGTGTGCTCGAGATGACGGGTGGTGACCCTGCCGAAGCGCTGCTGCAGGAGGCGCCGGTTCACCCGGGCCGCGTTCTCGAAGCCGCTGCGCTCGGTGTTGTTGACGCCGAGCCCGATGCGCGTCTCGGCCTCGATGAACTTCGTCACCGAGCCCGGCGAGAAGAACATCGACGGCGCGACCGGGCGCCCGAAGAACATGTCGTCGTTCGAGTAGAGGAAGTGCTCGCTGAGCCCCTCGATGTGGTGCAGCTGCGACTCGACGGCCTGCGAGTTGTGCGTGGGGAGGAACGACAGGTCGGAGAAGAACTCCTCGCTCCGCACGACGCGCACGCGCGGGTGGTCGCCCAGCCACTCGGGCACCGGCGAGTCGGTCGCGATGTAGATGTTTCGGACCCACGGGGCGAACATGTACACGCTGCGGAGGGCGTACTTGAGCTCGTCGATCTGGCGGAACCGGGCCGGGGCGTCGTCGCCCTCGCCCACGACGTGGCGCTTCGCCTGCGCGGCACGGGCGCGCTGGTACTCGACCGAGTTGCCGTCGACCCAGGAGAAGACGATGTCGATGTCGAAGGTGATGTCGGTGGCGTGGTCGTCGAACATGTGCTCGAGGGTCGGCCACTCGAGGCCGTAGCGCTCGACGGTCGTCTCGACGGCCTCCTCGCGGGGCAGCGAGTAGCGCATCAGGGAGTTCTCGACGGGCACGAGGACCTCGTCGTCGGTGAGGATCCAGAACTCGACCTGGACGGCCGTGCCGGCGCCGTAGCGGAGGCGACCGATGGGCTCGACGCGGGGGCGGTACACCTTGAAGGCCCGCTCGGTCTCGGACTCGAGGCCCCCCTCGGCGACGAGGACGGCCTGGCCCTTGCGGGGCTTGGCGTAGAACGGCTCGGAGCCCGACGCCGCGATCATCGCGTCGATGAAGGCACGGCGGTGGACGACGTCGACCGCCAGCACGGGGCGCACGTCGTTGCCGCGGACGAGGAGGAAGGGGATGGCCGCCTCGTCGAGGACGCGACGGATGAAGAGGAGGTCCTCGATCATCGACTGCTGAGGCGTGAGGTGGCCGTTCAGGAGCGTGAACTGCCCCTTGCGCACCACCACGTCGTCGCGGTCCAGACCACCGGGTCGGGGACGAGGCGTCAGCAGAGGACTCTCTGTCGTACCGGTGATCTCGGTGACCATTCAGACTCAACTTCCCGTGGGGGCCTCGGGACGGCCGCCGCACTCTAGAACGAACTGATTTTAGCTGGTGGAAGCGGGTTCTCGTGAACGCCGGAGCTCGTCGCCCCGGTCAGCGACGTCGAGAGGGGCGGGCGTCGCCCGTCGCCTGCTCCGTCGGCACCTTCACGAGGACCCCCGCGACCACGAACGCGACCGCGCCGGCGAACTGCAGGGCGGCCCACGGCTGACCGGAGAGCGGCACGACGGCCACGGGGTTCCAGATCACCGCGATCGCCGCGAGGACGGGCAGCGCCCACCAGGTCCGGCCGCGCCAGGCGAAGACGAGCATGATCAGCGCGAGGATCGCCACCGCGAAGCGCACGATCGTGAAGGTCGGCGAGTCGAGCAGGAACGCCCCGACCGTCAGCACGATCGCCCCGAGCAGACCGGGCGCCAGGGCGGGTCGCAGGAAGGCGGGAGCGGTGGGCGTGGGCACGGGCTTGCGACCTCTCGTCAGGCCGCGGGCGCGGCGCTGACGAGCCTATCGGGGGCACCCTGGGCGCCCCCGACGCCCCCGACGCCCCCCCGACGCCACGGGCGCCCCGACGCCTCGGGCTCAGTCGATGTCGTAGGGGACGTTGAGCACGCGCAGCGGGGCGCTCATCGGCGGCTCGTCGCGGAGCCGCGCCAGCCCGGGCACGAGCTCGGCGAGCCACGCCTCGTAGCCCGCGGCCGTGAGGTGCAGCTGGTCGTCGCTGAACTCGGGGCGGATCGCGTCGCCCGACTCGTCGGCCAGCGCGGGCCACAGGTCGAGGTACTGCGCCCGGACGGTCGAGGAGAACTGGCGGAGGTGCCGGTTGGCGTCCTTGATGCGCGGGGCGTAGTCGGCGCCCCGCGGCATGATCGACTGGAGCAGCAGCCGGGTGCCGGGCAGCTCGCGCCGCATCGTCACCATGATCGACTCGACGCCGCGCACGACCTGCTCGACGGTGCGTCGCTGGCCGAAGTCGTTCGTGCCGATCAGCAGCACGACCGAGTCGGGCTGGGCCGCCACGACGTCGTCGAGGCGCTCGGCCAGGCTGGTGGTGGTGTCGCCGTCGACGCCGAGCTCGACGACGTCGTCGTCGGGGAACCAGGCGGTCCAGTCGCCGCCTGCCGTGATGCTGTCTCCGACGAAGACGAGTTTCTCGCCGTGCGCCATGGGGGCCTCCTGTCGTCGTGTTCGCGACCGGCCGTGCTGCCCGAGGGCGGCTCCACCGGTCGCGGGGTGGTTCGACGCTACCGCGTCAGTCGCGGAAGCGTCGAGGTCGATGGGACGAGATGCGGTCGAGGCCCCGTCGCACGCCGGGCAGCAGCACGACGAACGACGCGACCACGACGACGATCCCGAGGGTCACGCCCAGCCACAGCGGCACGGGCGAGGCGGGGCCGTCGCCCCCGGGGCCGAACGGCGACGGGGTCGGCGTCAACGTCGTCGACGCCCGCAGCAGCGGGGCCAGCAGCGGGGCGGCGAGCAGCGGCGTCACGACCCGGCCGCGCTGCTGCCGGGGGCGTCGTCGGCGGTGACCCGCGCCTCCTGAGTTCCTCGCCCCGCGGGCACGTCGTCACCGTGGGAGGCGGCGGCCGCGTCCCGCTCGGCGGTGGCGGTGATGCGCTCGAGCATGCCGGAGAAGATCACCCCGTGGAAGGGCAGGATCGCGAACCAGTACAGGCGCCCGCCGAGCCCCTGCGGGAAGAAGACCGCGCGCTGGCGGTAGTGGGAGCCGCCGCCCTCACGGGGCGTGACCGTCATCTCCAGCCACGCGCCGCCCGGCACCTTCATCTCGGCCCGGAGCCGCAGCAGGTGGCCGCGCTCGATCTTCTCGACGCGCCACCAGTCGAGGGCGTCGCCCGCACGGAGCGTGCTGCGGCTCCGACGGCCGCGCTGCAGCCCCACTCCCCCGACGAGCCGGTCCATCCAGCCCCGCGCGGCCCAGGCCAGCGGAAAGGAGTACCAGCCGTTCTCGCCGCCGATGCTCTCGACGACCTTCCAGAGCTCCTCCGGAGGCGCGGTCGAGTCGGTCTCCCGGTCATCGGTGTAGACGATGTGGCCCGACCAGTCGGGGTCGCTGGGCAGGAGGTCGCTGGGCGCTCCCGACACCGAGCTGTCCTGCCAGCTCGTCTCGACCTCGCCGTCCTTCTCCCGCTGCAGCGCGAGGCGCACGGCCTGGCGGTAGCGCAGCAGTCCCTCGGCCGGCGCCGGCACGTACTGGTCGATGTCGTGCTCGTGCACGACGCAGTCGTACTGGAGCGACGCGATGATCGGCACGGCGAGGGCGCGCGGCACGGGTGTGACGAGGTTGACCCACTGCGAGGCCAGCCACGGCGTGAAGACCGGCAGCGAGGCGATGGGGCGCTGCTTCAGCCCCGCCTCCAGGGCGTAGCCGTTCATCATCTGGCCGTAGCGGAGGACGTCGGGGCCCCCGATGTCGAAGGTGCGGTTGACGTCGGCGGGCACGTCGGCGGCGCCGAGGAGGTAGTGCAGCACGTCGCGGACGGCGATCGGCTGGATCTGGTTGCGGACCCACTTCGGCGCGGGCATGTAGGGCAGCACGTCGGTGAGGTGGCGGATCATCTCGAACGACGCCGAGCCCGAGCCGATGACCACGCCCGCCTGGAGGGCGACCGTCGGGACCCCGCTCGCCAGCAGGATGTCGCCGACCTCCTTGCGCGACTGGAGGTGCTTCGAGAGCTCGCCCTCGGGGTGCAGGCCGCCGAGGTAGACGATGCGGCCGACGCCTGCCTCACGGGCGGCGTCGGCGACGGTGTGGGCGGCCTCCGCCTCCGCCGCCTCGAAGTCGCCGCGACCGCCCATCGCGTGGGCGAGGTAGTAGACGACGTCGACGCCCTCCATGGCGGGGCGGACGGTGGAGGCGTCGGTGAGGTCGCCCTCGACGACCTCCACGTCACCGGCCCACGGGACATCGACGAGCTTGCCGGGGCTCCGCACCAGGACGCGCACGTCGACGCCGGCCGCCACCAGGCGCGGCGTCAGACGCCCGCCGATGTAGCCGGTCGAGCCGGTGACGAGGACACGGCGCCGCGCGACCGCGCCGTCGTTCTCGCGCACGACGGGGTCGGCGGCGGGGCGGGGGTCGGACGGGACGGGGTCGGTGGCCATGTGCCCAAGCTACGATGGCAGCATCATGACTACCCAGCAGCTCCCCACGGTCGCCGCCGTCGCCGGCATGATCGACCACGCGATCCTCAAGCCCGAACTGACCCGTGCCGACGTCGACGAGGCGCTCGACACGGCCGCGGCGCACCACGTCTTCAGCGTGTGCGTCCGCCCCTCCGACGTCGCCCACGCCGTCGACCGCCTCGAGGGCACCGGCGTCCTCGTCGGCACCGTCATCGGCTTCCCCCACGGCACGACCTCGACCGAGGCCAAGGTCGCCGAGTCCCGTCAGGCCGTCGCCGACGGCGCCGTCGAGCTCGACATGGTCGTCAACGTCGGCCGGCTGCGCAGCGGCCTGCTCGACGACGTCGAGGCCGACGTCCGCGCCGTGGTCGAGGCCGCGGGCGACCTCGTCGTCAAGGTCATCCTCGAGACCGCCTTCCTCAGCGACGACGAGATCGTCGCGGGCTCGAAGGCGGCCGAGCGGGCCGGCGCGGCCTTCGTCAAGACCTCCACCGGGTTCGCCGGCGGCGGCGCGACCCTCCCCCACCTGCGCCTCATGCGCGACGCGGTCGGCGAGGCCGTCCAGGTCAAGGCCTCGGGCGGCGTGCGCGGCCTCGACACCGTCCTCGAGATGCTCGACCTCGGCGTGACCCGCTTCGGCACCAGCGCCAGCGGCACCATCCTCGACGACCTCGCGCACCGGCTCGAGACCGGCAGCGCCTCCGGCGCCGGGGACGACGCGACGTCGTACTGAGCTGACGCCGGGGACCCCCGGCCGACGCCGCGACAGAGCAGGAGGCCCTCACGACGATCGTCGTGCGGGCCTCATGGCGTCCCGGCGTCCGTGCGACCGGGCCGTCGCGGCGCGGGCTCGTCCGGCCGGCGCGGGCGGAGGCCGCACGGTGCGGGATCAGGGCGCGGGCGCCCCGAGGATCTCACGGCACCGCACGACGTCGGCCCGGATGTGGGCGATCAGCGCGTCGAGCCCCTCGAAGGCGACGTTGCCCCGCACCCAGTCGACGAAGTGCACGGTGATCTCCTGCCCGTAGAGGTCGAGCGTCACATCGAGGAGGTGGGCCTCGACCTGCTTCTCGGGCACGCCCTCGAAGGTCGGGTTGTTGCCGACGGAGACGGCCGCCGGGTACAGGGTGTCGCCGACGAGCACCCGGGCCGCGTAGACGCCGTCGGCCGGCACGAAGCCCTCGCTGTGCGGCTCGAGGTTGGCGGTCGGGAACCCCAGCTCGCGGCCGCGCTGCTCGCCCTGGACGACGACGCCCCGCACCGCCGGCTCCCGGCCGAGCAGCTCGGCGGCCTCGCGGACGCGGCCCCCGTCGAGCAGCTCGCGGATCCAGGTCGAGGAGGCGCGGCGCGCGCCCCCGGGGCGGACGTCGTCGATCGAGACCACCCGGAGCCCGCGGGTCGCCCCGAGCTCGCGGAGCGTGTCGACGGTGCCGCTGCCCCGGACGCCGAAGCGGAAGTCGTCGCCGACGAAGACGACCCGCGCGTGGAGGGCGCCCACGAGGATCCTGTCGACGAACTCCTCGGGAGCGAGGGCGCGGAGCTCGTCGTCGAAGGTGAGCATGAGCGTCGCGGCGACGCCCGCCTGCTCGAGCAGCTCGCGCTTCTGGCTGTTGCTGACCAGGGCGCGAGGCACGTCGCCCGGTCGCAGCACGGCGAGCGGGTGCCGGTCGAAGGTGACGACGGTGCTCACGAGGCCCTCGTCGGCGGCCACCTGCTCGAGGAGGTCGATGACGGCCCGGTGGCCGACGTGGACCCCGTCGAACTTGCCGATGGTGACGGCGCTCGGCCCGAAGTCGGCCGGGACGGAGGCGACGGTCTCGAAGAACTGCACGTCGCCTACTCGGGCAGGCCGGTGACGGACTCCGGCTCGCCGTCGTGCGCGCGCTCGGCGGCGGTCGGTCGGGTGCGCGCGAGCCAGAGCATGCCCAGCACGGGCAGCAGGAGCGGCACGAAGCCGTAGCCGCGGCCGAAGAACGACCAGACGGTGTCGTCGGGGAAGAGGGCCGGGTCGAGCGCGGTCACCAGCCCGACGATCAGGACGCCGGCGAGCTCGAACGAGATGGTCGCCCAGGCGACGGCGTAGGAGGTGGTGCCCCGCTTGACGAGGGCCACGGTCGCGACGATGTAGACGACCGCCGAGAGGGCGCTCAGCGTGTAGGCGAGCGGCGCCTCCGAGAACTGCTCGGCGATCTGGAAGACGGAGCGGCCGGTGGCCGCCAGGGCGAGGAGGGCGTAGACCGCGACGAGGACCCGGCCGAGGCCGACCGCGCGCGTTGACTTCTGAGTGACCATCATCGACCAGGATAGGTCGCGGTCGCCGTGCGCGCCGACACGGGCGGCAGGGTCGACGGGATGCGGCTCGACGACGGCGTCACGCGACCTGCACCGTCCAGATCTGCAGCATGCGGTAGACCATCACGGCGACCGCGAACACCGACGCCGCGAGCACGAGGTTGCTCCACCGGGTCCGGTCGACGAGCGCCCAGACCACCGCCAGGGGCGGGAGGAGGATGGCCGACACCAGGTAGATGTAGAACTCGACGACGTTGCCGGTGGGCGGGTTGCCGACGAATGGGGCCGCGATCGCGACGACGAGCTGGACGAGCAGCAGCACGAGCACGAGGGCCGTCGCCCCGACGGTGATGTCGTTCGGCAGCTTGCGGGCGAACCCGGCGACGACGCAGACGAGGCCGGCGACGCAGGCCACGACGACCTGCACCCAGGTGAACCACTCGATCATGCCGACACCTCGTCGCTCGGGAAGTTGACGATGGGGACGGCCTGCCCCCGCCGCACCTCGACCAGCCCGGCGAGGTCGCCGGAGGGCGTCACGGCGGCGACGGGCCCGGTGGTGTCGTCGATGCCGACGGTGACGCGCTTACCGTGGCCGAGGTCGACCGTCTCGTCGGCGGTCATCCGCCAGACGGGGAAGAGGCGCTCCGCCACCGCGGTGGGGGGCAGGAGGGCGGGCGCGACGTCGATGCTCTCGAGGACGGCGGCGTCGGCGACGTCGAAGGGGCCGACGGTCGTGCGGCGCAGGGCCGTGAGGTGCCCGCCGACGCCGAGCCCGGCGCCCAGGTCGCGGGCCAGCGCCCGCACGTAGGTGCCGGAGGAGCAGCGCACCCGGACGTCGAGGTCGCGGACGGTCACGGTGCGCCCGGCCTCGTCGACGACCTCGGCGGTGCGCCGGTCGTGGACGGAGAACTCGGAGATCGTGACGTCGCGGGCCTTGAGCTCGACCTCGACGCCCTCGCGGGCGAGGTCGTACGCGCGACGGCCGTTCACCTTGATGGCGCTCACGGTCGTGGGCACCTGGCTGATCGGGCCGCTGAGGGCCCGCACCCCGGCGTCGATCGCCTCGTCGGCGACGGCGGAGGCGTCGTGCGTGGCGGTCGTCTCGCCCTCGGAGTCGTCGGTCGTCGTGGCCACGCCGAGGCGGATGGTCGCCTCGTAGGTCTTGTCGAGGCCGACGAGGAAGGTCAGGAGGCGCGTCGACGAGTTCAGGCCGAGCACGAGGAGCCCGGTGGCCAGCGGGTCGAGGGTGCCGGCGTGGCCGACCTTGCGGGTGCCGGCGGCCCGGCGCACGCGCGACACGACGTCGTGGCTGGTGATGCCCTGCGGCTTGTCGACGAGGAGGATGCCGCTGTTCACGCGACGACGCTACCGCACCGGCGAGGGGCGGGCCTCAGCACGCGTCGTCGAACACGCGGCGCGGGTGCTCCGGGTCGCTGACGTCGACGACGGAGGTCGCCCGGGCACGGAGGCCGCCGCGGTGGGCGTCGGCCGTGACCCAGACGCTGTAGTTCCAGAGGCCGGCGAGCTCGGGCTCGTTGAGCCCGGCGCCGTCGACGAGGAGGATCGCGTCGGCGGGTCCGGTGACCCAGCGCGGCTCGGCGGCGCGGCGGGCCTCGCGGTCATAGGCCGCCTCGACCCACCCGGTGCTGCCGCCGAGGCGGAAGGGCTCGATGAGGACGCGGCGGAAGAGCTCGGGCGCGAAGGCCGGGTCGGCGGCGCCGATGTCGGGCGACGAGCCCGTGTCGACGGGGACGACGAAGTCCTCGACGGAGGCGCGGAAGGCCGCGTGCCCGAGCTCGCGGAGGGCGTCGGCGAGGTCGTCGGCGAACGCGGCCTGGCCGGCACCGGGCAGGCCGTCGACGGCGACGAAGGCGCGGCCCCTCGAGTAGTTGTGCAGGATCTCGGTCGCGAGTGCACGGAGCGTGTCTTTCTTGGCGGGGGCCCAACGGGTGGTCATGAGGTCACCCTAGGCCGCGGTGCCGCGCGGCGGCTCAGCGGCCGGTGATCACCCGGCCCTCCGCGTCGAGCCAGCGCACGGTGGTGAGCATCGCGTCGAACAGCTCGACCAGTGCGTCCGCCACCGCGTCGCTCGCGGCCTCCGTGTCGGTGGTGCGCTCGTGGGTCTCGAGCACGGTCAGCGTCGCCGACACGAGACGGTCGAGCTGCCCGGTCACCCTGGTGAGCGTCGTGCGCCGGCGGACCACCCGACCCGGGGAGTCGCGGGCCGGCCGCCGATCGCCGGTCTCGCTCCACACGACCGCCGGTTCACCTCCCACGCCCAGGGCTGTCGCGCCGCGGCCGACCCGCCCCAGCAGCACCCGGTCGAGGTCGTCCGTCGACCGTGCGACGACCGGTACCACCGTGACCACGATGCTCGCGCTCGTGCCGGTGTCGGGCAGCGGACCGGCGGTCACGTAGGAGTCGAGCACGTGGCCGTCGACGTCGGCGGCGCGGGCCTCGATCAGCCCGCTGCCGACCCGCTGCGCGAACTCCGGCGGCACCTCCCCGCCGAGGACGCTGCCGAGCTGGTCGACCACGGCGTCGAAGGCCATCTCCGGCCGCAGCTGACCCGGGATCTGCACCCAGCCCCGCGGCACCATCACCACGTAGCCCACGCCGACGACACCCGGCCCCCGCCGCACCCACCGTGGCGCGGTCATCGGTCGATCCCCGTTCCGCGGAGCAACCGAGCCCGCACAGGGTCGAGCGACTCGACCGGCTCGTCGGCAGCCGGGTCGCCCCGGCGACGTGCTAGCAGTCGACGCACGCCACGGATCAGGTACACGACGAACGCCACGCCCGCTGAGGCGAGCATCGCGAAGCCCGCGAGCCCCGCGGGAGCAGCCCAGACCGGCGCCGCATCGAAGGCCCACCAGTGGTTCAGGCAGAGCAGGCCGTCAGCAGCCCACACGAAGCTCATCAGCCCCGGCCGGCTGCCACTGGGCGTTCTTCCGCGGCGAACCACCATCTCCACGGCCATGGGCACGATGCCGATCCCCATGCCGACGAACACGAGGCCCGGCATATCGACCGGAGGCCAACCGGGTGACGACTCGAAGACCGTCTCGATCTCGGATGACCGGCGGCCATCCGCCTCCCAGCGCACGGCGATGATCACCAGCACGATGTTGAAGCTCTGAATGACGAGTACCGGAACCAGACTGCCGTAGTAGGCGACGACCCAGAACCCTGCCGAGATCGGATCAGAAGCACCGCTCGACCTCCGGCCTCTGTTCGTGGACGGGGCTCTCGCGCTCACTTGGTGACTCCCGCCCGCTGCAGCCGGCCGTGAGGATCCAGAACTCGCAACCCACTCACCGCGAAGTCGCTACCGGACAAGATGCGAGCGTGCCGCAGATCGCGGAGCGCACCGGCGACGGTGACGGCGTCGTCGAATTCTGCTCCGGGTCGGTCACTTCGCAAGAACCGTCGTATCTGAGCCATGTCGACGTCCCCCAGGTTCTGCCGGAGGGACTTGCTGAGGAGGCCAGGGGCGGCTCGGTCCCACGTCGCCTTCACCCATGCCGTCGCCAGCGACCGCGACTGGCCCGACGCGACCAAGCCGTTGACCCGGTTCACTGCGATGCCCTTCGCAGCGGTCTTGGCACCAGCGACGAGGACCGATCCGGTGCCGAAGGTGGCGAGGGACAGGGCAGCGAAGGCGACGTCCGACCACTCGCCAGTCCCGACGGCGGCTTGAGCGGTCGTGACGGCCAGGACGCCGACCATGAGGGCGAACGCGAAGACGTTGACGCCCGGGATGAAGAGAGCCGCGACGGCCAGCGCCATGCCCACGAAGCCTGCGACTGTGACGAGGCCGTCGATCCAGTGGTCGTTGTCCTCCATCCACTGCTGGAAGCCGTCGAAGGCCACGCCCGCGGCGCCGCTCACGTCGTCCCAGAACGAGTCGCGGGGCCCGTCGGCCTCGAGGTCGTCCAGGCGCGCGATCGCGGTCGTCGCGGCGGCGTCGACCGCGGCGTGCGCGGCGTCCACACGGCCGCCGTGGAGCACGACACGCTCGGCAGCCTCGGCGAGGCGCCGACGCTGCACACGAGCGAGCTCCTCGTAGTCGGCCCGCGCCTCCTCGCCGACCGCGACCAGGGCCATGCCCTCGTACTTCTCCACCAGCCGTCGAGCCGCGTCGTGGTCGTCGACCGCGAGGCCGTGCTCCCGGAGGGCGGGCCCCGAGGCCGCCTGTGCCTCCTCCAGGGCGGCGGCGTAGGCCCGCAGCGCCTCCCCCGCGCCCTGGTAGCGACCGTGCACGCTCCGCAGCTGCTGCTCGACCTCGCCCGCCGACGCGAGGAAGGCCTCGATCGCGTCGCTCTGCGCCCCCCCGGCGTCCAGGGTGCGCAGCGACTCGGCCGCCGACCAGATCAGCTCGGCCGTCGCCCCCCACCGCACGGCCAGCGCCAGAACCCGTGTCGGATCGCCCGTGACCCGGGGCTTCGACAGATCGCCCGCGACGCTCACGACGCCTCGTCGCGGAGGGTCCGAAGGCAGCGGGGTCTCGTCATGGTGGGTCCTGTCTCACGGTGGTCGGCGGGCTGCTGACCAACATTCCACATGTACCGTTCTGTCGCCACCCGGCGGCCGATGCTGGGGACGATGACCGGGGCATCGCGCCTGGGGAGGGCGAGCCTCAGCCGAGGGCGCGCAGCCTAGGATCGACCAGTGCCCCTCGCCTCCCCCGTCGCCGCCTGGTTCCGCGAGAACGGGCGCGACCTGCCCTGGCGCCGGCCCGGCTTCACCGCGTGGGGAACGCTCGTCAGCGAGGTGATGCTCCAGCAGACGCCGGTCGTCCGAGTCGTCCCGCGCCTCCAGCAGTGGCTCGAGCGCTGGCCCACGCCCGCCGACCTGTCCGCCTCCCCCGCCTCCGACGCCGTCCGCGCCTGGGACCGCCTGGGCTACCCCCGTCGCGCCCTCGCGCTCCACGCCGCCGCCGTGGCGATCACCGAACGGCACGGCGGAGTCGTCCCCGAGGAGGTGCCCGACCTCCTGGCGCTGCCCGGGGTCGGCGACTACACGGCCCGGGCCGTCGCCGTCTTCGCGTACGGGCACCGGCACCCCGTCGTCGACACGAACGTGCGTCGCGTCCTGGCCCGCGCCGTCGAGGGCCTGGCGGAGCCCTGGGCCCCGTCGGCCCGTCGTGACCTGCCGCTGATGGAGGCACACCTGCCCCTCGACCGAGAGGAGGCGCGGGTCGTCAGCGCAGGAGTGATGGAGCTGGGTGCCCTGGTCTGCACCGCCCGCTCGCCCCGCTGCGACGAGTGCCCCCTGATCGCGGAGTGCGCGTGGGTGCTCGCCGGACGCCCGGCGCACGTCGGGCCGCGCCTCCGCACCCAGGCGAAGTTCGAGGGATCGGACCGCCAGGTGCGCGGGCTCGTCATGGCGGAGCTGCGGGCGAGCGACGTGCCCGTCACCGCCGCGGAGATCGCGACGGTGTGGCCCGACGCCGCCCAGCGCGACAGAGCCCTCGCCGGCCTGCTCCGTGACGGGTTGGTCACGGGCAGCGCCGACGAGGGCTGGGAACTGCCGAGCTGACGACGCGAGGCGCCGCCGCCTCAGGTCAGCGGGTGCCGCCGTCCGGCTCGACGAAGCCGTCGCCGAGCGGTGCGTCGCCCGCGGGGGCGTCGGCCGAGGGCGCGGGCTCGACGTCGTCGACCCCGAGAGCGTCGTCGTCGTCGTCTTCCTCGTCGTCGTAGTCGTCCTCGTCACGGGGCTTCACGTACGGGTCGGCGTCGCCGGCGTACTCGGCCGTGGCGGCGATGGTCTGGCTCTCCTGGTCACGCTGGCGCGCCTCCTGCAGGAGGCGGTCGATGGACGCCGCGTTCTCCGGCAGGGCGTCGAGGATGAACTCGATGCTCGGGGTGAGGCGCGCGGTGATGTTCTTGCCCACCTCGCTGCGGAGCATGCCGGTGGCGGACTTGAGGGCGGCGCCGGTGTCGCGGCGCTCCTCGTCGGTGCCGTAGACCGTGTAGAAGATCGAGGCGTGCTGGAGGTCGCCCGTCACCTTGACGTCGGTGATCGTGACGAAGCCGAGACGCGGGTCCTTGATGCCCTTGTCGAGGCGTCGAGCGACGATCTCCTTGATGCGGTCGGCCATCTTGCGGGCGCGCTGCGGGTCAGCCATGTCGGGCTCCTTCTGCTGGTCCGCTCAGGGCGAGCGGTGAGGGGTGAGGCCCCGCCCCGACCGGAGTCGGGGCGGGGCCTCGTTCAGTGCTGTGACGCCGGGGTCAGACCCGCGGCTTCTCGACCATCTCGATGGTCTCGATCTCGTCGCCGATCTGGATGTCGTTGAACTTGCCGAGACCGATGCCGGCCTCGAAGTCCGTCCGCACCTCGGTGACGTCGTCCTTGAAGCGACGCAGCGAGTCGATCGCCAGGTTGTCGCCGACGACGACGCCCTCGCGGATGACCCGAGCACGGGCGTTCCGGGTGATCGTTCCCGATCGCACGATGACACCGGCGATGTTGCCGACCTTCGACGAGCGGAAGATCTCGCGGATCTCGGCCACACCGGACTGCTTCTCCTCGAACTCGGGCTTGAGCATGCCCTTGAGCGAGTTCTCGATGTCCTCGAGGGCCGCGTAGATGACCGAGTAGAAGCGGACGTCGACACCCTCGCGAGCAGCGCGCTCCCGGGCCTTCGTGTCGGGGCGCACGTTGAACCCGATGATCACCGCGTTGTCGACCGTGGCGAGGTTGACGTCGCTCTCGGTGACGGCGCCCACGCCGCGGTGGATGATGCGCAGCTGCACGCTGTCGTCCACCTCGATCTTGAGCAGCGACTCCTCCAGCGCCTCGACGGCACCGGACACGTCGCCCTTGATGATGATGTTGAGCGCCTCGACCTTGCCCTCCTCGAGAGCACGGGTGAAGTCTTCGAGCGAGATGCGCTTGCGGGCCTTGGCCAGCGACGCGTTGCGCTCGACGGCCTCGCGCTTCTCGGCGATCTGACGGGCCGTGCGGTCCTCCTCGGTGACGAGGAAGGTGTCGCCGGCGCGGGGGACGCTCGACAGGCCCTGGACCAGCACGGGCCGGCTCGGGTAGGCCTCGTCGACGGCGTCGCCGTTCTCGTCGACCATCGCACGGACACGGCCGTAGGCCGTGCCGGCGACGATGGCGTCTCCGACGCGGAGCGTTCCCGACTGGATGAGCACCGTCGCGACGGCACCGCGACCCTTGTCGAGTCGAGCCTCGATCGCGACGCCTCGGGCGTCCTTGTCGGGGTTCGCCCGCAGGTCGAGGCCCGCGTCGGCCGTGAGCAGGACGGCCTCGAGGAGCGCGTCGATGTTCTTGTTGTCACGGGCCGACACGTCGACGAACATGACGTCTCCGCCGTACTCCTCGGCGACGAGACCGTACTCGGTGAGCTGCTGCCGGACCTTCGCCGGGTTCGCGCCCTCCTTGTCGATCTTGTTGACCGCGACCACGATCGGCACGTTGGCCGCCTGGGCGTGGTTCAGGGCCTCCACCGTCTGCGGCATGATGCCGTCGTCGGCGGCGACCACGAGGATCGCGATGTCGGTGACCTGCGCACCACGGGCACGCATGGCGGTGAACGCCTCGTGGCCCGGGGTGTCGATGAAGGTGATGGCGCGCTCGACGCCCTCGTGCGGGGCCCACACCTGGTAGGCACCGATGTGCTGAGTGATGCCACCCGCCTCACCGGCCACGACGTTGGCGTTGCGGATCGCGTCGAGGAGTCGCGTCTTTCCGTGGTCGACGTGGCCCATGACGGTCACGACGGGGGGACGGATCTGCAGGACGGACTCGTCCTCGTCCTCGAGCTCCTGCTCGAGGTCGATGTCGAAGCCCTCGAGGAGCTCCTTGTCTTCGTCCTCGGGCGAGACGACCTGGATGTTGTAGCCGAGCTCCTCGCCGAGCACCTGGAAGGTGGCCTCGTCGAGGGACTCCGTCGCCGTGGCCATCTCACCGAGGTGGAAGAGCACGGTCACGAGGTTGCCGGGGCTGGCGTCGATCTTGTCGGCGAAGTCGCTGATGGACGCACCGCGACGGAGACGGACGATCGTGCTGCCGTCGCCGCGGGGGACGCTGACGCCGCCCAGGGACGGCGCCGACCGCATCTCGAACTCGGCCCTCTTCGTCCGCTTCGACTTGCGTGCCTTGCTCTTGCCGCCACCGCGGCCGAACGCGCCGGCCGTGCCGCCGCCGGGGCCACGACCACGGCCGCCGCCGCCGCCCGCGGGGCGGGGAGCGCCGAAGCCGGGGCGGAAGCCGCCCGCGGCACCGGGGGCGCCGCCGCCGGGGCGCTGGAACCCGCCGCCGGCACCGCCGGGACGAGCACCGGCACCGGCCGGACGCTGTCCGAAGCCGTTGGGGCGGGGGCCTGCGCCCACGCCGGGGCGCGGAGCGCCCGGACGGGGAGCACCGGGACGGGGAGCCATCGGGCGGGGGCCCGCGGCGCCGCCGGGACGCGGCATGCTGCTCGCGGCGCCGGAGCCTCCGGGACGGGGCGCGCTGGGGCGACCCATGCCCTGGTTGCTGGCGAAGGGGTTGTTGCCGGGGCGCGGGGCACCGGGGCGGGGGCCACCGGGCTTGGGGCCGGCGGCACCGGGCTTGACGGCGTCCGCCGCGGGGGCGGAGGCGGCCTCGGCGGCGGCGGCGGCGCGCTGCGCCTCTGCCTGGGCCTGACGCTCGGCGACGGTGAGCGGCGCGACGGGGGCGGGTGCCGCCTCCGCCTCGGGCTCGGCGGCGACGGGAGCGGGCTCCGGAGCAGCGGGCTGCTCGGCGACCGGGGGCCTGGGGGTGGGCGCCGCGGGACGGGGCGTGCCCGGCTTGGGAGCCGAGGACGACGCCGCGGTGGCGGGCTTGGCGGGTGCCTTCGGGGCGGGCGACGCCGAAGCAGCACCGGCGAACGCCTGGCGCAGCTTGCGGGCGACGGGGGGCTCGACGCTGGAGGACGGGCCCTTGACGAACTCGCCCATCTCCTTGAGCTTCTCTAGTGCGGTCTTGCTGTCGATCCCCAGCTCGCTGGCGATCTCGTGTACGCGTGGTTTAGCCACAGTTCTCCTGTCTCGGGCCCCGCCCGATCAGGGTGGAGCCGTCAGTTCTGGACGGGTCTCATTTCGAGCCGCTCATTAGTTGTCCATGTGCCTGTCAGCCTGTTCTGTCTGGGCTAGTGGTCGTGGTGGAACTCGGGGTGGTGCATCGGGAGTGGTCCGTGCCACGAGGTGGTCGCGGAGCTCCTGCGAGTCGGGGTCCGAGTCGAGGCGGAACGCACGGCGGAAAGCCCTGCGTTTCACTGCTGACTCGAACGCCTCCATCGAAGGCGTCAACCACGCACCCCGCCCGGGGAGCGAGGCGGTCTCGTCGACCACCAGGCGTCCGTCTCGGACGACGATCCTCACGAGTGAGGACCGCGGAGCGCGCGTTCGAGTGCCGATGCACGTTCTGACGGGTTCCACCTTACCCCCTCGGGTCGCGGGACGGGAGACGCCGGGGGCGAACGGCGTGGTGCGCCGCCCGCCCCCGGCGCCGTGGTCGACGATCCAGCTCAGTCGTCCTCGAGGATCGAGTCGGGCTGGATGTCGATCCGCGCGCCCGTCAGCTTCGCGGCGAGGCGGGCGTTCTGGCCCTCCTTGCCGATGGCGAGCGACAGCTGGTAGTCGGGCACGAGGGCGCGGACGGCCTTGGTCGACTTGTCGATGACGAACGCCGACGACACCTTCGCGGGCGACAGGGCGCTCGCGACGAAGGTCGGCAGGTCGCTGGAGTAGTCGACGATGTCGATCTTCTCGTCGTTCAGCTCGGTCGTGACGGCGCGGACCCGCTGGCCCATCTCGCCGATGCAGGCGCCCTTGGCGTTGACGCCCGCCTCCGTGGCCCGGACGGCGATCTTGGTGCGGTGGCCGGCCTCGCGGGCGAGCGACACGATCTCGACGACGCCGCTGGCGATCTCGGGCACCTCGAGCGCGAAGAGCTTGCGCACGAGCGAGGGGTGGGTGCGCGAGACCGTGATCTGCGGCCCCTTCGTGCCCTTGCTGACGCCCGTCACGTACACGCGGATGCGCGAGCCGTGCGCGTACTTCTCGCCGGGCACCTGCTCCTCCGGGGGCAGGATCGCCTCGACGGTGCCGAGGTCGACGTGCACCATGCGGGGGTTCGGCCCCTGCTGGATGACGCCGGCGACGATGTCGCCCTCGCGGCCCTTGAACTGGCCGAGGACCTTGTCGTCGCCGATGTCGCGCAGGCGCTGGTTGATCACCTGCTTCGCGGCGAAGGCGGCGATGCGACCGAAGTCGCTCGGGCTGTCGACGGCCTCGCCGACGACGGCGCCCTCCTCGTCGCGCTCGATGGCGAAGACGGACACGTGGCCCGTCTTGCGGTCGAGCTCGACACGGGCCGCGGGCACGCGGCTCTCGGGCTGGTTGGTGTGCTTGAGGTAGGCCGTGAGGATGGCCTGCTCGATGATGCCGACGAGCTCCTCGAAGGGGATCTCGCGTTCGCGCTCCATGAGGCGCAACACACTCAGGTCGATGTCCACTGAGGGCCTCCACTGTTCAGATCTGCAGGCTGCGCGCGCGGTGGCGCACACAGCATCCCCCTACGGTACCCGAGTGCGGGCGGGGGGACGCACCTCCCGGACGCACGACACCGCGCCTCCTCGTCACGACGACGGGGAGGCGCGGTGCCGGTGGTCAGGAGGCGCGCGGTGCCGAGAGGGCCGCCACGGCCTCGGTGACGGTGACGGGGGTGCGCTCGCCCGTGCGGCGGTCCCAGAGCTCCACGACGCCCTCGCCGGCCGAGCGGCCCACGACGACGATGCGCGGCACGCCCAGGAGCTCGGCGTCGCCGAACTTCACGCCGGGCGAGACCTTGGGGCGGTCGTCGTACAGGACGTCGAGGCGGTGCTGCTCGAGCTCGGCGGTCAGGGCCTCGGCCACCTCGAAGACGACGGGGTCCTTGCCGGTGGCCACGACGTGCACGTCGAAGGGCGCCACGTTCTCGGGCCAGACGAGGCCCTTCTCGTCGTTGTTGGCCTCGGCGATGACGGCGAGGATGCGGGTCACGCCGATGCCGTACGAGCCCATCGTGACGGTGACCTGCTTGCCGTTCTCGTCGAGCACCTTGAGGCCCAGGGCCTCGGCGTACTTGCGGCCCAGCTGGAAGACGTGGCCGATCTCCATGCCGCGAGCGGTCTCGATGGGGCCGGAGCCGTCGGGGGCGGGGTCGCCCTCGCGCACCTGGGCCGCCTCGACGACGCCGTCGTGCTCGAAGTCGCGACCGGCGACGAGACCCGCGACGTGGACGCCGGGGATGTTGGCCCCGGTGACCCACGAGCTGCCCTCGACGACGCGGGGGTCGACGACGTAGCGGATGCCGGCTCCCCAGCCCGCACCGCCGG
Source organism: Frigoribacterium sp. NBH87 (assembly GCF_014217665.1). Lineage (NCBI taxonomy): Bacteria > Bacillati > Actinomycetota > Actinomycetes > Micrococcales > Microbacteriaceae > Frigoribacterium > Frigoribacterium sp. NBH87. The sequence goes on along the minus strand of NZ_CP043650.1, from coordinate 24,096 downwards.
GCCCGATGTAGCCCTTCACGAGGCCGGGCGCCTTCGCGAAGTCCGCGTCGCCGGCGGCGTCGACCTCGGCCGGGGCGAACGCGACCTCGAGCCGCTTCATGTCGACGTCGCGGTCGCCGGGCAGGCCGACGACGACGAGCTCGCGCGTGCCGTCGAGGTGCGTGAGCGCGACCACGACGTTCTTGAGGGTGTCGGCGGCCGTCCAGGGCCGGCCGTCGGCGCGCGGGTGCGCGGCCTCGAGCTGCTCGACGAGCGAGGCGATGGTGGGCGTGTCGGCCTTGTCGAGCATCACGGCGGCGGGCTGGCCCTCGATCGGCACGGTGGCGGGCACGGTGGTGGTGAACGCCTCGACGTTCGCCGCGTAGCCGCCCGCCGAGCGGACGAACGTGTCTTCGCCGACCTCGGTGGGGTGCAGGAACTCCTCGGAGCGGGAGCCGCCCATGGCCCCGGCGTCGGCCTGGACGATGACGTACTCCAGGCCGAGGCGCGTGAAGATCCGCTCGTAGGCGTCGCGCTGGGCCTGGTAGCTGAGCTCGAGGCCCTCGTCGCGGACGTCGAACGAGTAGGCGTCCTTCATCGTGAACTCACGGCCGCGCAGGAGGCCGGCCCGGGGCCGTGCCTCGTCGCGGTACTTGTCCTGGATCTGGAACAGGGTGAGGGGGAGGTCCTTGTACGACGAGTAGAGGTCCTTGACGAGGAGCGTGAAGACCTCCTCGTGCGTGGGCGCCAGGAGGTAGTCGGCGTCCTTGCGGTCCTTCAGGCGGAACATGCCCTCGCCGTACTCCGTCCAGCGGCCGGTCGCCTCGTAGGGCTCCCGCGGCAGCAGGGCCGGGAAGTGCACCTCCTGGGCGCCGGCGGCGGCCATCTCGTCGCGGAAGACGGCCTCGATCCGGGCCTTGACGCGGAGGCCGAGCGGCAGCCAGGCGAACACGCCCGGCGCCTGGCGGCGGATGTAGCCGGCCCGCACGAGGAGGCGGTGGCTGGTCACCTCCGCGTCGGAGGGGTCTTCTCGGAGGGTGCGGACGAAGAGCTGGGAGAGGCGCGTGGACACCCGACCAGCTTAGGGGCGCGGCGGCCCCTCACCACGGCTGGCCGTCGTAGTCCCCCGGGTTCTGCTCGTAGTACCGCTCGCGGTCCTGGTCGCGCTGCTGCTCCTGCCGGCTCTGCTCGCCCTGATCCTGCAGCTGCTCCAGGGGCGTCTGGCCGCCGGCTCCGCCCTCGCCCTCCTCCCCGTCGTCGGGCGCGGGCTCGCTCCCGTCGCCTCCGCCCGGGTCGCCGTCGCCCGGCTCGCCCTGGGCCTGCTGCTCCTTCTCGCCGAGGCGTCCCTCCGCCTGGTCGAGCGGCTCGGAGGTGTCGGGCTGCTGCGGGTCCTCCGGGGGCCGGAAGCAGCCCTCGGGCGCCTCCTCGATGGTCGTCAGGCCCAGTGCGTAGAGCGCCTCGGCGTCCGCGTAGCGCAGCTCCAGGAGCGCGGCGTCGCCCTGCGCCTCGATGGTCAGCACGAGGTCGGTGCGGATCACGCAGGAGACCGTGTCGTCGTCGGGGGCGAGGTCGAGGGCGGTGACGAACTCCTGACGCGCCACGTCCAGCACGCCGATCTGCGCGTACGCCGTGCCCCGGTCGAAGTGGTGCACCCAGGGCTCGACGACGTTGGCGACGCCCAGCGGCCCGGTCAGCGACGCGGCCCGCTCGAAGTCACGGGCACCGTAGGCCTGCTGCGTGAGCGCGGCGGCGATCGGGAGCGACAGCAGCTTGACCGCGACGAGGAGGACGACCAGGGCGACCGGGGCCGACCACAGGAGGAGGCGACGACGCAGACGGCGCCGGTACCCCTCGACCGTCAGGGCCGGGACGGCGACGCGGGCACGCGCGACCTCGTCGACGGGGGGCGGGGGCAGGGTGTCGGTCACGGACGGGCTCCGGTCGTGGGTCGGCGGGCGTCGGAGGCGCGGGGCGGCCGATCGGAGCCGCCGGCGCCCCCGGGCCGGGGAGGCCGGGCGGGCCTGACCTCCGCCAGGGCGCGGGCGACCTGGAGGGCGTCGACGAGCACGAGCAGGAAGAGCGGCACCGCGGCGATCCAGTACAGGTCGGTCACGGTCTCGGACCGGGTCGCGTCCGAGGCGACGCTGCCCGAGCGCACGTCGGCGACGACGGAGTCGACGCTCGTGCCCGCCGAGCGGTGCTCGTACGGCACGCCGAGCTGGTCGGCGACGGTGCGGAGCGCGTCCTCGTCGATGCGCGAGATCGCCTCGGGCTCCCCCGCCCGGGTCCGGTCGAGGATGTACTCGTCGCTGCTGTACTGGTCGCCGTACCCGTCGAACACCTTCATCGGCCCGCCGGCGGCGGTGCCGTAGCCGAGCACGGCTCCCCCGTCGACGTCGCCGGCCGCCTCGGCGAACGACTCGGGCTCGTCGCCCGAGGTCTGCTCGCCGTCGCCCAGGTAGTAGACGACGTTCGCCCGTGCCGGGTCGGCGTCGCGGGCCTCGGCCAGGCGCTCGGCGAGCAGCTGGTTCGCCTCGCTGATCGAGCTGCCCCGGGAGTACGTCGTGATCTCCTGGTTCATGACCTCGGCCGCCGACACCACGGCTGCCGCGTCGTCGGTCAGGGGCGTGCGCAGCACCGCGGTGCTGTCGAAGCTGATCAGCGAGAACCTCGCCCCGGCGAGCTGCTCCGCGACGGCGGCCACGTCGGCGCGGACCCCCGTCAGCCGCGGCTCGCCGTCGCCCCAGTCCTCCGCCGCGATGCTGGAGGTGGTGTCGACGACGAAGAAGACGTTGACCTGGGCGACCGACGCCTCGGCCGAGCCTCCCGGCAGGCCGGGCCGGGCGGCCACGACGAGGAGCAGCGCCACGACGCCGAGGCGCCGAGCCCAGGCCCGGGCGAGCCGCCGGTTCGACCGCTCCGCGACGAGCCGCCAGGCGGTGAAGCCGAGCAGGGCGACGCCGACGACGGCGAGCAGCCACCAGGGCAGCACGGGCTGGAGGACGACGGCCCGGGCGACCCCCGTCGAGGCGGTGACCAGCGACTCCCCCGTGCCGACCGCGCTCACAGCCGCACCCGCCAGAGCAGGAGGAACGCGCCCGCGACGCCCAGCAGGGCCGCGATGACGAGCCCCTGGGGCTGGTCGGTGACGACGAGCCGGCGCGTGCCCGTGAACAGCCCGGCCTCCCGCTCGTCGATGGCGTCGATCACCGCGGAGACCGTGTCGTCGTCGCTCAGGGCGTAGTAGGCCCCGCCGGTGTCGACGGCCACCTGCTCGAGCTCCCCCGCCACCTCGTCGGCGACGGCGTCGGACGAGTAGTCGGCCGGGTTCAGCGCGTAGACGCGCACGTCGCGCTCGGTGGCGAGCTCACCGGCCTCGGCGAGGGTCACCAGGGCCTGGCCGTTGACGTAGTTGTCGGTGGCCAGCACGACCGACTTGGGCCGGGTGCTCTCGCTGCCGCCGTCGAAGCCCAGCACGCACGACGCGAGGCCGTCGCCGATCAGCGAGGCCCCCTCGCCGAGGTCGGTGCCCGACCAGTACCGCGTGCCGTCCTCGCCGAGGGAGTCGAAGGAGGCGCCGTAGCGCCGGAGCTGCTCGGTCACGAAGTCGTAGTCGTCGGTGAGCGGGAAGGCCGTGACGGCAGAGCTGTCGAAGAGGGTCAGGCCGATGCGCTCGCCGTCGAGCCCCTGGGCCAGCTGGGCGAACGTCTCGACGATCTGGGCGTCGACCTCGGTCATGGAGCCGGAGACGTCGAGGCACAGCACGATGTCGCGCTTGTAGGACGGCGGCTCGACCACCTGGGTCGACGAGGGGCGTGCGGCGAGCAGCGCGCCGACGCCGCCCAGGGCGACCAGGACGACGAGCGCGGCCACGAGCAGCGCGCGGTACCGGCGCACCAGCCGTCGGTACACCGGCAGCTCGGTGAGGCGCTCGCTGTGCGCGACGGGCGTGCCGAGGCGACGGAGGCGACCCCGCTCGCGACGGAGGCGACGCACGGTGAGCCAGACCGCGACTCCCGCGACGACGAGGGCCACGAGGGGCACCCACCAGAAGATCAGGCCCACGAGGTGATCACCTCCCGTGCCGTGGCGACGGCGTGACGCGCGTCGCCCGGGTGCGCCGGCCGGAAGGCGGGCGGGTAGTACTCCTCGACCGCTCCGGTGAGCTGCGGGAGGTCGGACTCGCGCAGGTCGGCCAGCGTCATCACGTGGGTGTCGACCCCGGCGGTCTCGTGGGCGAAGGAGCGCAGCAGGAGGCTCAGCCGGCCGTGCACGGCACGGTCGTCGAGCCTGCCCGCCGCGGCCGCGGCCTCGACCTCGTCGACCAGGCCGAGGTACCGGGCCCGGACGCTCGGGAGGTCGACGGCGGCCGCCCGGCGGGCGGCACGCTCGGCCGACGGGAGGCGTCGTGCCGAGAACCGCACCACGAACACCCACCACCCGACGACCAGCGCCAGGAGCAGGAGGCCGAGCGCGAGCCAGAGCCCCCACCACTGGTACTGGTAGGGGCCGAAGAAGCCGTCATCGTCGAGCACGGCGGTGCTTCTCGATCAGGGCGGAGAGACCGGGGACGACCTGCGACTGGGCGGTGAGGCGCACGCTGCTGATGCCGAGGGCCTGCAGCTGCCGCTCGGCGTCGCCGACCCGCCGCTCGGACGAGGCGTCGAAGGCGACCCGCAGGGCTCCGTTCTCGCGGAGGTACGCGGGCAGCCCCGACGCCTCCTGGACGTCGTAGAGGTCGCGCGCGTGGCCCGTGCGGCTCATCAGGTCGGCGTCGCCGACGGTGAGCCAGAGGATCTCGTGCTGCGCACGGAGCCGGCGCAGGAGCTTCTCGAGCGCCTCGTCGACCACGACGTCGTCGGCGACCACGAGCAGCATCGACCGCCGACGCACGCCCCGCGCGACCCAGGAGAGGACCCCGTGCAGGTCGCTGCGGGGCGCCTCGAGGCTCACCCGCTCGTCGACGCGCCGCAGCAGCATCTCGAGGTGGGCGTCGGTGGACCCGGCGGGGTGGGCCCGCGTGCCCGACTCGTCGCCCGCGACGAGGCTGACGACGTCGCCGTGCTGCGCCGCGATGTAGCCCAGGGCCCCGGCCGCCATCACCGCGATGTCTTTCTTGGTCTCGCCGCCGGCCGCGGTGGCGGCCATGTTGCGACCCGTGTCGACGACCAGCACCAGGTGACGGCGACGGCTCGCGATGTAGCGCTTGACGAGGGGCTCGCCGTGGCGCGCGGTGGCCTTCCAGTCGATGTCGCGCACCTCGTCGCCCGGGACGTACGCCCGCAGGTCGTCGAAGTCGTGGCTGCGCCCGTGGTGCACCGAGGCGTAGCCGCCCTCGAGCAGGTCGAGGGTGCGTCGGTGGGCGAACAGCGACATCTTCGTGCGCACCCGGAGCAGCAGGCCCGGCACGGCGTCAGGGGGTCTGCACGGCGCCGAAGACGGCGTCGATGACGGTCTCGGGCCGCACGTCGTCGGCGGCGGCCTCGTAGCCGAGGATGACCCGGTGGCGCAGCACGCCGTGGCGCAGGTGCTTGACGTCTTCCGGGATGACGTAGTCGCGGCCGTGGAGGAGGGCGAGGGCGCGCGCGCCCTGGACGAACGCGATGCTGGCCCGCGGGCTGGCGCCGAACTCGACGTAGTCGGCCAGCCCGGCCGGCAGGTACTGCTGCGGGTGACGCGTGACGTAGACGAGCTGGACGACGTAGTTGACGATCGACGCGTCGACGTAGACCCGCTTCGCCAGCTCCTGCAGGAAGACGACGTCGTCGAGCGTCACCCCGGTCGGCTCGTCGGCCCGGCCCTCGTCGTAGACGCCGGCCTCGATGCGGCGGATGACCTCCGCCTCCTCGGCGGGGCTCGGGTAGTCGAGCACCTCCTTCAGGAGGAACCGGTCGAGCTGCGCCTCGGGCAGCTGGTAGGTGCCCTCCTGCTCGATCGGGTTCTGCGTCGCCAGGACGAGGAAGGGGCGGGGCAGCGCGTAGACGCGGCCGCCGATGCTCGTCTGGCGCTCCTGCATCGCCTCGAGCATGGCGCTCTGGGTCTTGGCGCTCGAGCGGTTGATCTCGTCGAGCAGGACGAAGTTGCTGTGCACGGGGCCCAGCTGGGTCACGAACGTCGACTTCTGGGCGTCGTAGATCTGCGTGCCCGTGATGTCGCTCGGCAGCAGGTCGGGCGTGCACTGGATGCGCGTGAAGCTGGCCTGGACCGCCGACGACAGGGTCTGCGCCGCCGTGGTCTTCGCGAGCCCCGGGACGCTCTCGAGCAGGACGTGCCCGCCCGTGATCAGGGCGATCAGCAGGGTGTCGCGCAGGGCCGTCTGGCCGACGACCTTGCGGGAGAAGGCCTCGGAGACCGTGCCGAGCACCCGGTGCGCGCGCTCCATCTCGGCCGGGCTGATCGGACCGGCTGCCGCCGCGGCGGGCTGGGGAGTCGTCGTCGTGTCGGTCACGCGCTCCACTGTAGACCGGACGTCCGTCAGGGCAGACCCCGCCGGGACCCCCCGTCAGCGTCGCAGCGCGCGACGGGCGAGGGCGTTGCCGGCGAACTGGACGAGCTGCACCAGGACGATGATCAGCAGCACGGCCGCCCAGGTCACGACCGGGTCGAACTGTCGGTAGCCGTAGAGGAGGGCGAAGGCCCCGAGCCCGCCGCCTCCCACGTAGCCGGCGACCGCCGACATGTCGACCAGCGCGACGAAGACGAACGTGTAGCCCAGGATCAACGGCCCCAGCGCCTCCGGCAGGATGACGCTGCCGATGATGCGGAACGGCCCGGCGCCCGCGGCCCTCGCGGCCTCGACCACGCCGGGCTGCACGGTCAGCAGGTTCTGCTCGACGATGCGGGAGATGGCGAACGACGCCGCGAGCGAGAGCGTGAAGATGATCGCCGTGTTGCCGACGCCGGTGCCGAGCACGGCCCGGGCGAGGGGCTGGGCCGCCGCGAGGAAGATGATGAACGGGATCGGCCGGAACACGTTGACGACGACGTTCAGCACGCTTAAGACGGGCCGGTTGGCGAAGAGGGCCCCGGCCCGCGTGAGGTACAGCGCGAGCCCGAGGAGGAGGCCGCCCAGGCCGCCCAGCAGGAGGGTGAGGGCGACGATGTAGACGGTCTCGTAGGCCGCCTGCCAGAGCAGCGGCTGGAGCTGGAGGAGGGAGTCCACGGGTCAGAGGCCCTTCTGCGTCGTGACGGCGGCGGGCGGGAGGAGCTCCGTGGCCGCGGGGCCGAGCTCACGGACGGCGGCCTCCACGGCCCCGTCGTCGCCCGCCAGGGCGAGGGTCAGGGTGCCGAAGGTCCGGCCGGCGATCTCGTCGATGCCGCCGAAGACGATCTCGAAGGCGACGCCGTGCCGGGCCAGGACCCCGAACACGTGCTGCTGGTCGACCCCGCCCTCGGAGACCCTGACGGTCACGAGCCGACCGGGGTGGCGTCGGCGGAGTGCCGCGAGCTCGTCGCCCTCGGGGCTGCCCGCGACGACCGTCGACACGAAGCGGCGGGTGGAGGCCTCGCGGGGCTCGCTGAAGACCTGGAAGGTGGGGCCCAGCTCGACCACCTTGCCGGAGTCCATCACGGCCACCCGGTCGGCGATGGACTTGATGACGTCCATCTCGTGGGTGATGACGACGATCGTGATGCCGAGCTCGGCGTTGACCCGCCGGAGGAGCCCCAGCACCTCCTGCGTCGTCTCGGGGTCGAGGGCGCTCGTCGCCTCGTCGGCGAGGAGGATGCGCGGCGACGTCGCGAGGGCCCGGGCGATGCCCACGCGCTGCTTCTGCCCGCCGGAGAGCTGGTCGGGCCTGACGTGGGCCTTGTCGGCGAGGCCGACGAAGTGCAGCAGGTCGCTGATCCGCCGCTGGTGCTCGGCCTTCGGCACCCCGGCGGCCCGCAGCGGGAACTCCACGTTGCCCCAGACCGTCTTGGACGAGAAGAGGTTGAACTGCTGGAAGATCATGCCGATGCCGGCCCGCACCCGGCGCAGCTCGCGCTCGGGGAGCCCGGTGACGGGTGCCCCGTCGATCTCGATGCGCCCGCTGGTCGTCAGCTCGAGGGCGTTGATCAGTCGGACCAACGTGCTCTTGCCGGCCCCGGAGTAGCCGATGATGCCGAAGATCTCGCCGTCCGCGATCTCGAGGCTCACGCCGTCGACGGCGGTGAGCGGCGCGCCGCCCTTCTCTCGGGGCGGGTAGGTCTTCACGACGTCGGTCAGGGTGATGGCGGGCATGGTTCTCCTCGTCAGGGGCGGGACGGCCCGACCCGTGCACCAGGGTGGCACACGGGTCGGGCGGGGCAGGTCGGGCCGGGCGTCAGCCGTTCTGCTCGACGAGCTCCTTCGTCTCGTCCAGCGACGACTCGAGGTCGGCGACCGGCACCTTGACGGTGACGGCGGTGCCGCCCGAGTTCTCGACGACGCCGTCGGTCACGGCCTTGGTGTCCTGGTAGATCTGCACGAGCTTCTTCAGCGTCGGGTCGTCGGCGTCGTCGGCACGGGTCGCGAACACGTTGACGTAGGGCAGCGCGGCGGGGTCGCTCGGGTCGTCCTGAGCGATCACGTCGTCGGTCGACAGGCCGGCCTTCGTCGCGTACTCGTTGTTGATGATCGCCCCGGCGAAGTCGGGCAGCGACGTCGCGGCGAGGTCGGCGGCGACCGTCGTGACCTTGACGGTGGACTTCGACTCGTCGATGTCGTCCACCCCGGAGAAGATGTCGCCGCCGTCTTTCAGCGTGATGAGGCCGTTCGACTGGAGCACGAGCAGCGACCGGGCGAGGTTGCTGGCGTCGTCGGGGACGGCGACGGTGTCGCCCGGCTGGAAGTCGTCCACCGACGTGTACTCCTGCGAGTACAGGGGCAGCGGGTAGATCGCCGTCGAGCCGATCGGCACGAGGTCCGCGTCGGCCGCGACGTCGTACTGGGCCAGGTAGACGATGTGCTGGAACTGGTTGAGGTCGAGCTCGCCCTCGGTGAGCGCCGGGTTGGGCTGCTCGTAGCTGGAGAAGTCGACCAGGTCGACCGTGATGCCCTCCTCCGCCGCGGCGTCGGTGAAGGTCTTCCAGTACGGGTCGCTCGCGCCGACGACCCCGATGCGCACGGTCTCCCCCGCGGCGCCGGAGCCGCCTCGGCCGGCGACGGCCACGCCGATCCCGATCGCGGCGGCGATCACGACGACGGCGACGACGATGATCGCGATGAGTCGACCGGGGCCCTTCTTCGGGGCGTCGATCAGGGGCGTGGCGCTGGACATGTGTCTCCTCGGTGTTCTCTGCGGCGACGAGCCGACTGCGGTGGCCGACCCGGGTCGGCGCTCGCTCGGGCGTCCCCTCCATGGTGGAGGCTGCGCGGAGCGGGGGCGCGCGGGCGCGTCACACGACGACACATGCGTCGCGGCGCCCGGGCCGGACATGCGGGAGGCGCGGTGCGAGCTGTCACTCGCACCGCGCCTCCCGCGGGTGTGGCGGCCTCGGCCGCCGGGCGGTCGTCAGACCGTCAGGACCTGGGGCGAGCCCACCTCGCCCGGGGGCATCTCGGCGGCGAGGCGGTTGGCCTCCTCGATCAGGGTCTGGACGATCTCGGCCTCGGGGACGGTCTTGATGACCTCGCCCTTGACGAAGATCTGGCCCTTGCCGTTGCCGGAGGCGACGCCGAGGTCGGCCTCGCGGGCCTCGCCGGGGCCGTTCACGACGCAGCCCATGACGGCGACGCGCAGGGGCACGGTCATGCCCTCGAGGCCGTCGGTGACGTCGTTCGCGAGCTTGTAGACGTCGACCTGGGCGCGGCCGCAGCTCGGGCAGCTGACGATCTCGAGCTTGCGCTCGCGCAGGTTCAGCGACTGGAGGATCTGCAGGCCGACCTTGACCTCCTGCGCGGGCGGGGCGCTCAGGCTGACGCGGATCGTGTCGCCGATGCCCTCGCCGAGGAGGATGCCGAAGGCGGTCGCCGACTTGATGGTGCCCTGGAACTCGGGGCCGGCCTCGGTGACGCCGAGGTGCAGCGGCCAGTCGCCGCGCTCGGCGAGCTGGCGGTAGGCCTTGACCATGATGACCGGGTCGTTGTGCTTGACCGAGATCTTGAAGTCGTGGAAGTCGTGCTCCTCGAACAGCGAAGCCTCCCAGACGGCGGACTCGACGAGCGCCTCCGGCGTGGCCTTGCCGTACTTCTGGAGCAGGCTGGGCTCGAGCGACCCGGCGTTGACGCCGATGCGGATCGAGACGCCCGCGGCCTTGGCGGCCGCCGCGATCTTGCCGACCTGATCGTCGAACTTGCGGATGTTGCCGGGGTTGACCCGGACGGCCGCGCAGCCGGCGTCGATCGCCTGGAACACGTAGTTCGGCTGGAAGTGGATGTCGGCGATCACCGGGATCTGGCTCTTCTTGGCGATGATCGGCAGCGCCTCGGCGTCGTCGCGACTGGGCACGGCCACCCGGACGATGTCGCAGCCGGAGGCGGTGAGCTCGGCGATCTGCTGGAGGGTCGCGTTGATGTTCGGGGTGGGCGTGGTCGTCATCGACTGGACGCTGACGGGAGCGTCTCCTCCGACGAGGACCTTGCCGACCTTGATCTGCCGCGACTTGCGTCGCGGGGCAAGGGTCTCTGGGACCTTCGGCATTCCGAGATTGACTGCAGGCACGGACCACATGCTAGCCCCGCGGGCTGAGCGCCGAGTGGACCCGCCGTCAGCCGAACAGCTTGATGGGGTTGACGATGTCGGCGTAGGTGAGCAGCAGGCTCATGCCGCCCAGCACGATGACGACCGCGAAGGTCAGCGGGATCACCTTCGCCGTGTCGACGGGGCCCGGGTCGGGCCGGCGGAGGAGCTTCGCGGCGGCCCGGCGGACGGCCTCGATGAGGGCCCCGGCGACGTGGCCGCCGTCGAGCGGCATCAGGGGCACCAGGTTGAAGACGAAGAGGGCGACGTTGAGGCTCGCGAGCAGGCTGACGAGGTAGGCCGCCCGGTCGACGACGGGGATGCTGTCGAGGCTGACGATCTCGCCGGCCATGCGGCCGACCCCGACGACGCTGACCGGGCCGTTCGCGTCGCGCTCGCCGCCGCCGAAGGCTGCCTGGGCGACGTCGACCATCCGCTGCGGGAGGTGCAGGACGACGTTGGCCACCCGGGCGACGGTGTCGCCGACCGCGGGCAGGACGGCCGTGACGGGCTGGCGCACGTTCTCGGTGGCGAAGCCGATGCCGACGAACCCCACCTCCTGCGTGCGCGGGGCGCCGTCGGCGTCCGTGACGACGGCTCCGGCGTCGTCGGTGACCTCGCGCTCGGTGAGCACCGGGGTGACCTGGAGGGTCTGCTCGGCCCCGTCGCGCTCGACCACGACGTCGAGGGTCTGGTCGGGCGCGGCGCGCAGGGTGCTCGTGACCTGGTCGCCGTCGGTCATGGCGACGCCGTCGATCGACACGATCCGGTCGCCGTTCTGCATCCCCGCGGCGTAGGCGGGAGCCGGGGTCGCCCCCGCGGGGCAGCTGGTCTCGGTCGAGCCCGCCGGCAGGACGCACTCGTTCACGAAGCCCACGGTCGAGCTCGACTGGGCCGTGCCGAAGCCGCAGAGCAGGACGGCGAACAGGGCGACGGCGATGAGGAGGTTCATCAGCGGGCCGCCCAGCATGATGATGATCCGCTTGTAGACGGGGAGGCGGTAGAAGGTGCGCTGCTCCTCCCCCTCGTCGATCGTCTCGGCGCTGGCGGTGCGGGCGTCCTGGACGAGGGTCTGGAAGAAGCCGGTGCTCGCCGTGCGCGAGCCGCCGGCGGCGCTCGGCGGGTACATGCCCGACATCGAGATGTAGCCGCCGAGCGGCAGCGCCTTGAGGCCGTACTCGGTCTCGCCGCGACGACGGGAGAAGATCGTGGGCCCGAAGCCGATCATGTACTGGCCGACCTTGACCCCGAACTTCTTCGCCGGCACGAGGTGGCCCACCTCGTGCAGCGCGATCGACGCGCCGAGCCCGATCACCATGATCAGGATGCCGAGCACGTACAGCAGGATCGTTTCCACCGGCTCAGGGTAGCTGCCCGGACCAGGGGGCGAGGTGCGCCCCGGCTCTGGCGACGCTGGGAACGCCGGGCCGGCGGGGGCCGTCACCCCAGGTCTGGGGGCGGGCGCCCGACCGCGGTCGCCGACGGCGGGGCCGCGTCAGCCGGCGAGCAGCGCGTCGGCCTCCGCGCGGGCCCAGCGCTCCGCCTCGAGGACTCCCTCGAGCGTCGCGGCGCCGGAGTCGTGGCGGTCGACGACCTCGCGGACCGTGTCGAGGATGCCGAGGTAGCCCACCCGGCCCTCGTGGAAGGCCAGGACGGCCTGCTCGTTGGCGGCGTTGAAGACGGCCGGTACCGTGCCGCCGGCCCGGCCGACCTGCTTCGCGAGGTCGACCGACGGGAAGGCCTCGGTGTCGAGCGGCTCGAAGGTCCAGGTGGAGGCGGTGGTCCAGTCCAGCGGACGCCCCACCCCCGGCACCCGGTCGGGCCACGCGAGGCCGAGCGAGATGGGCAGGCGCATGTCGGGCGGCGACGCCTGGGCGATCGTGGAGCCGTCGACGAACTCGACCATGGAGTGCACGATCGACTGTGGGTGGACGGTGACGTCGATCCGGTCGTAGTCGACGTCGAAGAGGAGGTGCGCCTCGATGACCTCGAGCCCCTTGTTGACCAGGGTCGAGGAGTTCGTGGTGACCACGAGGCCCATGTCCCAGGTGGGGTGCGCGAGGGCCTCACGGGGGGTGACGTCGGCGAGCTCGGCCCGGGTGCGACCCCGGAACGGGCCGCCGGAGGCGGTGAGCACGAGGCGTCGGACCTCGCGCTCCGCCCCCGACCGGAGCGCCTGCGCGATGGCCGAGTGCTCGGAGTCGACGGGCACGATCTGGCCCGGCCGGGCGCGCTCCCGCACGAGGTCGCCGCCGACGATGAGGCTCTCCTTGTTGGCCAGGGCGAGGGTCGCGCCCGACTCGAGGGCCGCGAGGGTGGGGCCGAGGCCGACGCTGCCGGTGATGCCGTTGAGGACGACGTCCGTCGCGACGTCGCGGACGAGCGACACGGACTCGTCGGTGCCGAGCGCGACGTGCTCGACCCCGAACTCGGCCGCCTGCCGCTCGACCAGCTCGCGGTTGCTGCCGGCCGACAGCCCCACCACCTCGAAGAGGTCGGGGTTGGCCCGGACCACGTCGAGCGCCTGGACGCCGATGGAGCCGGTGGAGCCGAGGATCGTGACGCGACGCATGCCAGCAGCCTAGGGCCCGCGGGCGGGCGCGGGCGGGCGCGGGCGGGCGCGGGCACGGGCACGGGCGCGGCGCGGCCCGGCCCGGCCCGCCGCCGGGCGTCGGCTCGAGGCGGGCTACGCGACCGCGAGCACGTCGATGACGAAGACGAGCGTGTCGCCGGGCTCGATGCCGGCCGAGGCCTGGCCGGCCTCCCCGTAGCCCTCCGCCGGCGGCACGACGACGAGCACCTGCGACCCGACGGTCTGGCCGATCATCGCGGAGGCGAACCCGCTGACGACCTGCTGGGTCGAGAACGTCGCGAGGGTCCCGCTCCCCCAGCTCTCGTCGAAGACCTCGCCGGTGCGCCAGTTCACGCCCTGGTACTGGACGGTGACGTTGGCCGGGTCGGGCACGACCGGGCCGTCGCCGACCTTGAGGACCTCCACCTGCAGGTCCGTGGGCGGGTCGCCGTCGGGGAGGGTGACCGTCGGGCGGCCGTCGTCGGCGAGCTCGACCGTGGGGAAGCCGGGCTGCGCCTCCTGGTCGGCGCCCGTCGCCCGGGTCGGGACGACCGCGAAGGTGTCGACCACGATGACGGCGGCGGCGTTGGGCGGGTCGGTGCCCTCGGTGCTCGGCTGCATGTCGGCCGCGGAGGCGACGGTGACCGTGCGGCCCCCGGCCTGCGCACAGAGCAGGGCACCCTCGAGCCCCGGCACGTAGTAGTCGGCGCTGATGGTGAGCTGCTCGCCGGTGCCGCTCTCGTAGCCGGCCGAGTTGACGAGGTCGCCGGTCGTGGCGTCGAACACCGTGATCGCCACGCGGACGACGTCGCCCGTGCCCGTGCGCTCCCCGGTGCCCTCCGTGACGACCGTCTGCTGGCTGGTCGAGACGTCGACCGGCCCGCTCAGGGCGATGGTCGGCTGCGTGCCGACGTCGCCCGACACCTGGACCGACTCGGACGCCGAGCCCGACGGCAGGCAGTCACGGGCCGCCGCGGTCGCCGTGCCGGAGGCCGTGCCGTTGGACGGCGCCGGTTCGCCGCCGCCCGTGCAGCCGACGAGCCCCGCCGCGACGAGCGGCAGGACGGCGGCCGCGAGGAGGCGCGGGAGACGGCGCACGTGGGTCACGTCAGCCGACGGCGAGGATGTCGATGACGAAGACGAGGTCGTCCGTGCCGCCGATGCCGGCCTGCGGCTGGCCGGACGCGCCGTAGCCGTCGGCCGGGGGGATCACGACGACCGTCTGGGAGCCGACGGTCTGCCCCACCATGCCCTGGGCGAAGCCCGTGATGACCTGCGTGGTGGCGAAGGTCGCCGGGGCACCGCGCGACCAGCTCTCGTCGAAGACCTCGCCGGTCGTCCAGTTGACGCCCTGGTACTGGACCGTGACGGTGTCGCCGTCGGCGACGACCGCGCCGTCGCCCTTCTTGAGCACCTCGACCTGCGTCTCGGTGGGCGCCGTCGTGTCGGGGATCGTGACGGTCGGCCGGCCGTCGGCGTCGAGCTCGACGGTCGGGAAGCCCGGGGTGGGCTCCTGGTCGGCGCCCGTGGCGCGCTGGGGGACGTCGCTCGCGCCGGAGCTCGACGAGCTCGACGGCGAGGACGTGTCGGCGGGGGCGGCCCCGTCGTCGCCGGCGCACGCGGCGAGCGCGAGCACGAGGGCGGGGACGGCCAGGAGGGACAGGGAGCGGCGCATGGTGATCTCTCGGTCGAGGCGGTGGGGGCCGGTCGTCGACGACGCTCGGCGCAGACCATTGTGCCGCACGACGTCGAGGTGTCTGCTGGGCGTCGTGCCCGGGGTCAGGAGGCGCGGACGAGGGTGGTGGGCTCGTGCCCGACCGGGAACGCGACGGAGGCGGCGATGAAGCACTTGCGGGAGGCCTCCGCGTGCAGCCGGGTCGCGGCCTCGACCATGCTCTCGTCCGCCACGGTCACGCGGGGCCGCAGGGTCGCCGAGGTGAAGCGGCCTCCCCCGTCGGCGGTCTGCGTCATGCTGCCCTCCGCGGCGTCTGAGTAGGCGACGACGACGACGCCCGCGGCGGCCGCGACGTGGAGGTAGCTGAGCAGGTGGCACTCGGCCAGCGCGGCGAGCAGGAGCTCCTCCGGGTTCCAGCGGTCGGCGTCGCCGTGGAAGGTCCGGTCGGCGGAGCCCTCGACGTCGTGCCGCTTGCCCGCGGCGGAGATCAGCGCGTCGCGCCCGTAGCTGCGGTACGACGTGGTGCCGACGCCGCGGTCGCCCGTCCACGTGAGGTCGACGGCGTAGTGGTGGTCGAGCACGGGGACCTCCGGGGATCGGTGGCGGGCACGCCCCCGTCGGTGGCCGGGGGCGTCGGTATGCTCCCCATCATGACCGACCTCCGTGCCCCCGCGCCCGTCTCCGCCCCCCGCCACCCGCTCACGGCGGCGGGCAGCCGCGAGCTGGCCGTGCTCGTGCGCTCCGGGCTGGAGGAGAGCCGGCACCTCGGCGCGGCCGTCGTCGTCGACCACGACGGCGCCGTGCTCCGGGAGGTGGGCGACGGCGGCGCCTCGATCTACCCGCGCTCGTGCCTCAAGCCCCTGCAGGCGCTCACCGTGCTGCGGTCGGGCGTCGAGCTGCCGGGCTCCCAGGCGGCGATCGCGACGGCGAGCCACGCCGGCACCCCGGAGCACCTCGCCCTGGCCGCGAGCGTGCTCGCCCGCTCCGCCAGCGGCGAGGACGACCTGCTCTGCCCGCCCGACTGGCCCGGCGACCGGGCGAGCGCCCGGCGCGCCGACGGCAGCCGACGGCTCGCCATGAACTGCTCGGGCAAGCACGCCTCGTTCCTCCTCGCCTGTGCCGAGAACGGCTGGGACCCAGCGACCTACGTCGACCTGGACCACCCGCTGCAGCGTGCCGTGCGGGAGACCGTGGCCGAGTACACCGGCGAGGTCGTCGACCACGCGGGCGTCGACGGCTGCGGCGCCCCGGTGTTCGCGACGACCGTGACGGGGCTCGCGCGCTCCGTCGCCCGGGTCGCCGGCTCGGTGTCGCCCGGCCGCCGGGCGGGCGACCCCGAGGCCGCTCGGCTCGTCGACGCCGTGTTCGCCGACGCCTGGGCCATCGACGGCCCCGGCCGCGCCAACACCGTCACGGTCGACGAGCTCGGCGTCTTCGCGAAGCTCGGGGCCGAGGGCGTCATGGTGATGGGCACGCCGGACGGCGTGGGCGTCGCCGTCAAGGTGCTGGACGGCAACGTGCGCGCGGGGACGCTCGTCGCGCTGCACCTCCTCGTCGCCGAGGGCGCGGTGGACGCCGACGCGGCACGTCGCGTCGTCGACGCGACCCTGGAGCCCGTCCTCGGCGGAGGCGTCGTCGTCGGCGGCATCGAGGTGAGCCCCGAGCTCGTCGCCGCGGGGCGCTGACGACGCCCCAGCCCCCCGCGAACGGCTCGACTCGGGCACCGTCACCGCCGCCCCGGGTCCACGTCGTCGTGCACGGAGATGCTCGACACGTGGACGGGGACGTCGCACGCGCGCCCGTCCCGGCGCGTCACCGTCGCCGTGCCGTCCCGAGCGACGACCAGCACGCAGGCGGCCGGTGCCCGGCCCGGGGCGCCCTCGCCGACGACGGTCACCGCGTCGACCGGGCTGCCCTGGGCTCGGAGCTGCAGCCGGAAGCCCGCGGCGACCCCGCGGACGAGCACGGCGGGGCCGTGGACGTCGACGCCGCCTCGGGCGTCGACGCAGAGCGGGCCTCGGGCGATCGTCGCGGCTCCCCGAGCCGGGGCACGTCGCCCCGCGGTGACCGGGTCGTCGCCGAGCACCGCCACACTCGCGTCGACCTCCCCCGTGCCGAGGACGAGCCAGGCCGCGCCGCGGGGGCCCCGGGGCGCGAGAGACCGGAGGCCTCCGCGACGACGCACGAGCTCCGCGAGCGCCGCCGAGTCCGGGAACTCGGCCGAGAGGTCGTCGGCCACGACCGCGAGCTGTCTCGTGACCGCGACCAGCGCCTCCTCGTGCTCCCGCGCGGCTCGACGTGACCGTGGACTCCTGCCTCGGAGGGCCCCCGGCGCCGTCGTGCCGACCCAGGAGGCGGCCGCGGCGGCGGCGGCGACGCTCCAGGACCGCGCCCCGCCGGTGGTCAGCACGACCGCCGCCACCCCGGCGGCGACCAGGGCGGCGTCCCGGCAGAGGGCGGCGCGGGGCGCCCGCGGCTCCCCGGGCGACGGGACGTCGGGGGCCAGGGCCTGGGGAGCACGGGGAGGCGGGGACATGGTCGAGGAGACCACGTCGCGCCGCCATCACAGGAGGCGCACGCCGACGCCGGGGGACGGACGGGCGCGCCGTCAGCTGGGGAGGGAGCTCAGCTGACCACGAAGAACTGCTCGCCGATCTCGACGCGCGTGCCCCGGGCGACGCGCACGCGCGTGCCGGGCTCCACCCGACGGGCGGGCTGGTCGAGCGGCCGGACGACGGTGCCGTTGCCCGACCACCGGTCGCTGATCCACAGCGCCCCGAACTCCTGCCCGAACTCCAGGTGCGTCTTGGAGACGGACTTGCCGGGGTCGACGATGCGCACCAGCTGGTCGAAGCGCTCTCCCGGCTGCGGCGAGGGCGAGCGGCCGAGCAGGCCCGAGCCGTCGACGGTCACGCTCTCACCGGTGCTGAACTGGAAGAGGTAGGGGGTGCCGGCGGGGCCCCGCCGCACGAGCCGGGTGGCGTCGACGTCGTCGTCGTCGGACGGCCGGAGCTGGGGAGGCAGGGGCGAGGGCCGCCACGGCGAGGCCTCGGGCGAGGGCGGGGCCGGGGGCACGACGGGGGCGGGGACCGAGGGGGGCGTCACCGGACGGGGCGAGGGCTGCTCCACGGCCGGCTCGACGGGCTCAGGTCCGCGGGGCTCAGGGTCGCGGGGCACGGGCTCGACGGGCGCCGGCCCGACCCGCGCGTCGGACGCCGCCGTCGTCGGCGGCGTCCAGCTGGGCGGCAGGGGCACGATCGGCCCGGTGAACGACAGGGCGACGGACTGCACGACGGCGCCGCACTCGGGGCAGAAGATGTCGTCCTCGTGGAGGGCCGCGCCGCAGTGGGTGCAGTGCTCGACGACGGCCGAGCGCCCCGGCTCGACCAGGGGCACGGGGGCGACGGGTGCCGTGTCGCCCGCCACGGGGGCGAACGGGACGGGCTCACGGAGGGGGACGGGCGTCGACGCCGGCTCGGGCTCGGCGGCCGACGCGCCGTCGGCGGCCCCGGGCGTCACGTCGACGCCCTGGTCGAGCTCGGCAGGGTCGCCCTGGTCCGACGTACCGTCGGCGCCGTCGGTTCCGGTGTCGGTGCCGGTGCCGGTGCCGGTGCCGGTGCCGGCGTCGGGCGTCGACGGGCCGGGCGCGTCGAGCGGGTGCGCGTCGGCCCCGGAGGCGCGGTCGGTCTCGGAGACCTCATCGGCCTCGGAGGCCTCGTCGACCCCGGACGCGTCGTCGGTCTCGACGACCTCGCCGTCGCCCGGCTCCGCGTCGACGGCGTCCGGTGAGAGGGCGCCATCGGCGGTGGGCTCGGCCTCCCCGGCCTCCGCCTCCGAGCTCGGACGCGACTCCTGCTCGACGGGGCGGGGGTCGTCGGCGACGTCGTCACGGACGCCGTCCGGCTCCCCCGCGGCCTCCGGCACGGGAGCCAGGGACGCCGTCCAGAGCGGTGCCGACGTGGGGCGGGGCGCGTCGTCGTCGTCGGCACCGGGGACGCGCAGCGGCGCAGGCCGGACGGCGGGGGCCGGCACGGGGGCAGGCGCCGGGGCGGGGACGACCGGCGGGGTCGGTGCGGCAGCCTCCGCACGCCCTGCATCGGGCTCCCCGCGGGCGTCGTCGGGCTCGGCGGTCACGGGAGGGCCCGCCTCGGCTGCGGTCGGGAGGGGCCGGACGGGCTGCCCGGACCACGCCGGCGGCACGGTCGGAGCCCGGCGCTCGCGCACCCACCAGGGCTCCTGCTCGCCCGGGAGCGGACGGTCGGGCTGCTCGAGCCGCCAGGACGGCGTCTCGGCGTCCGGCGTCGGCCCCGCCTCGGCGGCACGACGCGCGGCCTCGGCCTCCTCCGCCCGGCGGGCCGCCTGCACGTCCGCACTCGTGACGGCCCGACCGCACTCGCCGCAGAACATGGCTCCGACGGGGAGGGGGCTTGCGCAGGTGGGGCAGTGCATCGTGGAGGTTCCTCTAGCGCTCGGGACGTGTCCCGCCATGGTATCGACGGAGCGAGCGGAGCGAGACCGCCGCCTTGACCCGCTGCCACCGGGTGAGGCCCTCGCCGAGCGACCGGCGGAGGTGCTCGACGACGGCCCAGACGCGGTCGGCGTCCTCCTCGGGCGGGGCGGACGGACCGAAGACCGCGCGGTCGGCCACGCGGGCCAGCACCGCCGTCCGCGCTCCCCCCACCCGGGCAGCGACCTCGCTGCGGGTCGCCGCCGGCGGCGTGTCGACGCCGTGGTCGACCACGGCGTCCTCGAACTCCCGCCAGCCGCCGGTGATCCGGGCCGCGGCCGACGCCGCCCTCCGGCGACGTCGACGACGGCGGACCTTCAGCGCGACCACGGCCAGGAACGGCGCCGCCACGATCCCCGCGACGACGGCGAGCCACCCGGCGACCGTGACGACGACGAGGAGCGCCGCGAGCCACTCCGGGGGCGTGTCGGCGTCCTCCTGCGCCGTCTGGGGCGGGGCCTGGTCGTCGCGGACCTGCGGGTCCTGCGGCGGCGGCTGCACGACCGACTCCGGGCGGGAGACCTGGCTCGGGTCCTGCAGCTGCTCCTCGGGGACGGGGCGCTCCTCCGGGTTCGGGTCGAGGGCGACCCAGCCGAACTGGGCGGTGTCGACCTCGATCCAGGCCGTGACGTCGCCGCCGGTCACCGTGACCGCTCCCCGGTCGTCGACGGGCGCCTCCTCGCTGGGCACGAAGCCCATGACCACGCGGGCCGGGAAGCCGAGCTGGTCGGCCATCAGGGCGGCCGCGGTCGCGTACTGCTCACCGTCGCCGACCATGACCGGGTCCGTGAAGAGCTGGGCGATGCGGTCCGCCCCGTGGCCCGACCGGCTGGCCGGCTCGTCGGCGGACACGCCGTGGCTCACGTAGCCCTGCGTCCGGAGGCCCTCGAGGGCGGCCCGGAGCTGGGCGCCCGGCCCCGTGACTCCCTCGACGTAGCCGTCCAGGGCCGTGCTCAGCTCGTCGGGGACGGCCCGGGGCGCCGGGACGGCGTCGGTGCCGGGCGTCAGGCCGTCGAGGTCTCCCCCGGACGGCTGCCGGGGCAGGACGGCCTGGAGGCTGTAGGCGTCGCCCTCGGAGACTCCCCCGACGACGGCGGCCGTGCTCGTCACGTCGTTGTAGTAGAACCGCTCCCGTCGTGCGGCGGCGGTCGGACCCGAGAAGGCGACGTCGCGGAGCGCCCCCACGGTCGGCAGCCAGATGCCGTCGTAGGAGCCGACGTCGACCGACACGCTGGTCGGCGCGCCCACGACGGCGGACTGGTCGACGGTGGACGGGACGAGGTCGAAGGTGCCGGACGCGCTCGACACCGAGCCGCTGCCGACCGTGTACGAGACGCCGTCGTAGGTGTCGAGGGTCGCGAGGCGCAGCAGCTGCCCGGTCGCCAGGCCCCTGACGCGGAAGACCTCGTCGTCGACGAGCGGCTCCTGCTCGTAGGCACGGAACCGCGTCAGGGGGCTCACCTCGTCGCGGGGGTCGAACGGCTGGGCCACGAGCGAGCGGGCCACCACCCGGTCGCTCGGGGACGGCAGGAGGGCCACGGCCCCGACGGCGGTGGAGGCGGCGACGACGAGGGTCAGGACGGTGCCGGCGACGGCGCGGCCTGCGACGGTCCCGTGCCCGTGGCCCGCCGAGCTCGCCGGGCGGCTCCCCGCGAGGGCGTCGACGGCCAGGCGACGACGGCGGAGGCGCCACCAGACGAACCAGGCCACGCACGTCGCCAGCAGCGCGAGCCCGGACACCCGCGGCAGGAACGCGTCCTGCGGCCCCAGCACGATGCCGGCCAGGTGGACGACGACGGGGCCCGCGATCGCGAGCTCGCCGGGTCGGGTGCGGAGCGCCACGGAGGTCCCGACGACCGAGACGACGAGCAGCAGCACGAACAGCGGCACGAGCAGCGCCTCGTAGCTGCCCACGGGCAACGAGATCGTCAGCAGCTGCTTCCAGCCGAGGGCGGTGCCGACGACCAGCTGGCGGAGGCCGTCGAGGGTGGGCAGGACGCCCCAGAGCGCCCCGGAGGGAACGGCGAGGGGGACGCCGAGCACGAGGTACGCCGCCACCGTGACCAGGAGGACCGCGAAGCTGGAGAGGCGCAGGACGGCTCCGGCGACGCCGACCAGCGTGCCGACGAGCACCGTCGCCACGACGGTGACGATGAACTCCGCGCCCTGGTAGACGGGCCAGAACGGCAGCACGGCGACGAGGGTGGCCAGCCCGAGCAGCACGCACGCGAGGGAGACGAAGGAGGCGCGGAGCCGCGGCCGGCGGACGCGCACCCGCAGGTCGCCGGCCCGCCGGCGCTCCCCCAGGTCGACCGCCGTCACGTCGCGGCCGCCCGGGCGAGGGAGAGCGCCAGGTCGTCGAGGTAACCCACCGTCAGCACCGTCAGGTCGGCGACCCGCACCATGCCCGGGACCGACTCCGGGTCGCAGACGACGGCGACGGCCTCGACGCCGAGCGGGAACTGCAGGGCGGCGGCCCGCATCGCGGTCAGCGTCGTGCTCGACCCCACCACGAGGAAGGCGACGCTCACGCCCGGCACCTGGGTGCTCGACACGCGTGCCACGTCGTCGATCCGCAGCGCCGACTCGTCACGCTCCACGACGGCGAGGTCGTCGAGGAGGCGGTTGCGGGTCAGCGTGCTGAGCTCCCGCACGGCGAGGACCTTGCGCTTGGCGAACTCCGGCGTGCGCTCCCCCACCACCACGCTGACCTCGCGGGCGTCGCGGATCGCCCGGACCCCCAGGGAGCCGGTGACGCTGACGGCCAGCTCGAACTCGTCGTCGCCGGCGAAGTCGTCGCGGGCGACGCTGAGGGCGATGACGACGTGGCTCCGACGGCTCTCCTCGAACTGGCGGACCATGTAGGTGCCGGTCTTGGCGGTCGACCGCCAGTGGATGTTCCGTCGCTCGTCGCCCGGCTGGTACTCCCGCAGGGCGTGGAACGAGATGTCGCTCGGGCTGAGGTCCCTCGTGGGGTTCCCCTCGAGGTCACGGATGAGGCCGGTGCTCGAGCTCGCGATGCCGATCGTCCGCGGGTGCACGAAGAGCTCGGTCACGCCCGTCCACTCCAGCTCGCGCCGCACGAGGCCCACGGCGTCGCCCCGGACCGTGCGGACGGGGCCGACCCGGACGACCCCGCGACGCGTCGTCGGCACGGAGAACGTCTCGGTGAGCGACTCCCCCGCCCGCAGCCCGGGCAGGCCCAGCTCGGCGAGGCCCACGCCGACGGGCACCTCGACGGACACGCCGAGGAGCCGCCGGCGGGTGGGGTTCTGCACCGTGACCGACCCCGACGCGTCGTCACCGACGGCCACCCGCTCGTGCGGGAGGTGGAGCTCGACCGTGAAGGCGTTCCTCCCGATCAGGTACACCGCCGCGACGAGGAGCATGACGACCGCGGCCCAGCCGATCACCAGGAGCTCCTGCCAGCCGAGCACGAGGCCGGCCGCCAGGCCGACGGGCGCGGCGACGAGCATCGCCCAGCCGACGGGCGTGACGACGCCCGAGACGACGGTGACCCCGCGCGAGGTCACGCGGCGCACGCCGCCGGCGACCCGGACGACCAGCACGAGGCCGTCGGCCACGGGGCCGGTGCGGTCGCCGACGAGCCGGGTGCGGGCGTTCGTCAGCCCGCGCGTGCCGGTGGCGAACGACGCGTCGACGCCCCCTCGGGCGACCTGGCCGCCCCGGGTGCGGCTGCGCTCCCGCGCGGCGACGGACCCGCGCGAGGCCCCGACGGGTCCCGCTGCGTCCTCGTTCACACGGCGACCCTCTCCGCGGGCGGGGGCGTCTCGATGAGGAGCTGGCTGACGACGCTCGACGCCGTGACGCCGTCGAACTCCGCCTCCGGGTCGAGCACGAGGCGGTGGGCCAGGACGGGCTCGGCGAGCACCTTGACGTCGTCGGGCGTCACGTAGTGCCGGCCGAGCGAGGCTGCGTAGGTCTTCGCGCAGCGCACGAGCGACAGCGCGCCGCGGACGCTGACGCCCAGCCGCACCTCCTGCGCCGTGCGGGTCGCCTCGACGAGGCGGGCGACGTAGTCGTTGATGGTCGACTCGACGTGCACCGTGCGGGCGAGACGGGCCATCTCGACGACGACGCCGGCCTGGACCACGGGCGAGATCGACCCCTCGTGGACCCGAGTCGCGGAGCCCTCGAGGATCCGGACGGTGGCCGCGTGGTCGGGGTAGCCGATCGAGGTCTTCATGACGAAGCGGTCGAGCTGCGCCTCCGGGAGGCGGTAGGTGCCCGCCTGCTCGACGGGGTTCTGGGTCGCGATGACCATGAAGGGCGAACCGACGTCGTGGCTGATCCCGTCGACGGTGACCCGCGACTCCTCCATGACCTCGAGCAGGGCCGACTGCGTCTTCGGGCTCGCCCGGTTGATCTCGTCGGCGAGCACGATGTTGGCGAAGACGGGCCCGCGGTGGAACTCAAACTCGCCCTTCTTCTGGTCGTAGATGCTGACGCCGGTGATGTCGCCGGGCAGGAGGTCGGGCGTGAACTGGACCCGGCTGCTCGTGCCCTGCACGGTCTGCGCGACCGCCCGGGCCAGCGAGGTCTTCCCCGTGCCCGGGAAGTCCTCGAGGAGGAGGTGGCCCTCGCTGAGCAGGGCGGTGAAGGAGAGCCTGACGACGAACGACTTGCCGAGGAGGACCTGGTCGACGTTGGCCACGAGGCGGCCGAAGATGTCGGAGAACCAGGTCGCCTGCTCGGGGGTCAT